>NZ_CM172594.1:0-4322647 GCF_057621555.1 Providencia sp. LY12
GTGTCACTTTCGCTTTGGCAGCAATGTCTTGCCCGATTGCAGGATGAACTACCTGCCACAGAATTCAGTATGTGGATACGCCCTCTTCAAGCTGAATTAAACGATAATACACTGGCACTGTATGCCCCGAATCGTTTCGTCCTTGATTGGGTGAGAGATAAGTACATCAATAATATCAATGAATTATTGAATGACTTTTGCGGTTCTGATGCCCCTGCTCTACACTTTGAAGTAGGCAATAAACCGATGACCATCGCGCCGGTGAGCCCTCAAGTACGCACGAATAATGAAATGCCTGCGTTCGCCGCACCATCTGCACCCGTAAAGCCAAGTTGGGACAACTCAGCTAAAGTTCAACCAGACGTGTCATACCGTTCAAATGTGAACCCAAAACACACGTTTGATAACTTCGTTGAAGGTAAATCAAACCAACTGGCTCGCGCGGCAGCGAGGCAAGTTGCTGAAAACCCTGGCGGCGCTTATAACCCACTGTTTCTTTATGGTGGAACAGGTTTAGGTAAAACGCACTTATTACACGCCGTGGGTAATAGCATAATGCAGCACAAGGCCAACGCTCGCGTGGTCTATATGCATTCTGAACGATTTGTACAAGATATGGTCAAAGCATTGCAGAATAACGCCATTGAAGAATTCAAGCGCTATTACCGTTCTGTCGATGCCTTGCTGATTGATGATATTCAATTTTTTGCTAACAAAGAGCGTTCACAAGAAGAGTTTTTCCATACATTCAACGCCCTGCTTGAAGGCAATCAACAAATTATTTTGACCTCCGACCGTTATCCTAAAGAGATTAACGGCGTAGAAGATAGATTAAAGTCCCGTTTCGGCTGGGGTTTAACCGTTGCGATTGAACCACCTGAGTTAGAAACCCGTGTGGCTATTTTGATGAAAAAAGCCGATGAAAACGAAATCCAACTGCCCGGTGAAGTGGCATTTTTCATCGCAAAACGCTTACGTTCTAATGTGCGTGAGTTAGAAGGTGCATTAAACCGCGTTATTGCTAACGCGAATTTTACTGGTCGCGCTATCACTATCGACTTTGTTCGAGAAGCGTTACGTGACCTATTAGCACTGCAAGAAAAGCTGGTAACTATTGATAATATTCAGAAAACTGTTGCTGAGTACTATAAAATCAAAGTCGCTGATTTACTTTCTAAACGTCGTTCTCGCTCTGTCGCTCGTCCGCGTCAGATGGCAATGGCACTGGCGAAAGAGCTGACAAACCATAGTTTACCTGAAATCGGGGATGCTTTTGGCGGTCGTGACCACACTACAGTGTTGCACGCTTGTCGTAAAATTGAACAATTACGAGAAGAAAGCCATGACATCAAAGAAGATTTTTCAAATCTAATCAGAACATTATCATCTTAATTGCTATGAAATTTATTATAGAACGCGAGCAGTTATTAAAACCGTTACAACAGGTTAGTGGCCCTTTAGGTGGACGTCCAACGTTGCCTATTTTAGGAAACCTTTTACTTCAGGTAAAAGATGGTGCCCTGCAACTGACGGGGACCGACCTAGAAATGGAGATGATGGCCAATGTTCCGCTCACTCGTGAGCATGAAATTGGTGCCACCACGGTGCCTGCGCGCAAATTTTTTGATATTTGGCGTGGTTTACCGGAAGGTTCTGAAATCCAAGTCGAGCTTAATGATGACCGACTGCTTGTGCGTTCTGGGCGCAGCCGTTTCTCATTATCTACCTTACCTGCTGCTGACTTCCCGAACTTAGATGACTGGCAAAGTGAAGTCGAATTCTCTCTGCCTCAATCCATACTGAAACGTTTAATTGAAGCGACCCAGTTTTCAATGGCGCACCAAGACGTTCGTTATTACCTGAACGGCATGCTGTTTGAAACAGAAGGGCAAATGCTCAGAACTGTCTCCACAGACGGTCACCGCCTTGCAGTTTGCTCAATGGATATTGGTCAAGAGTTGCCATCCCATTCAGTGATAGTCCCACGTAAAGGCGTTATGGAACTGATGCGCCTACTCGATGGCGGCGATGCGTTATTGCAGCTACAAATTGGTAGCAACAATATTCGCGCTCATGTTGGCGACTTTATCTTTACCTCTAAACTCGTTGACGGTCGCTTCCCTGACTACCGCCGCGTTCTGCCAAAGAATCCAGATAAAACCTTAGAAGCCCGCTGTGATTTGCTCAAACAAGCCTTCTCGCGCGCAGCAATTTTATCTAACGAAAAATTCCGTGGCGTACGCTTATTCTTCAGTGAAAACCAATTACGCATCACGGCGAATAACCCTGAGCAGGAAGAAGCAGAAGAGATTGTTGATGTTAATTACCAAGGTGGTGAGATGGAAATTGGCTTTAACGTCAGTTACATCCTCGACGTCTTGAACGCGCTGAAAAGCGAAAATGTCACACTGTTTTTAACGGATGCCGTTTCTAGCGTACAAATTGAAGACTCAGCAAGCCGCTCTGCGGTCTATGTTGTTATGCCAATGCGTTTGTAATCAGTCCGTATGATCCTTTCGCGTTTATTGATCCGCGATTTTCGTAATATAGAAGACGCCGATCTCTCCCTTGCAACTGGGTTCAATTTTTTAATTGGACCTAATGGGAGTGGCAAAACCAGTGTACTGGAAGCAATTTATACACTTGGACATGGACGAGCCTTTCGCAGCATTCAGGCGAATAGAGTTATCCGTCATGACCAAGAACAATTTATTTTACATGGTAAACTGGGACACTCAGACACCGAACGTAAAACATTGTCGCTGGGTTTGAGTAAAAACCGTGAAGGCGACAGCAAAGTCCGAATTGATGGTACCGACGGGCATAAAATTGCGGAACTCGCAAAGTTATTGCCAATGCAGCTCATTACCCCTGAAGGGTTTACCTTGCTGAATGGCGGTCCAAAATATCGACGTGCGTTTATCGATTGGGGATGCTTTCATAATGAAGCCCTCTTTTTTTCAACGTGGTCGGACTTAAAACGTTTGTTAAAGCAGCGGAATGCGGCTTTACGACAAGTGACTCGTTATGAGCAAATTCGCCATTGGGATCAGCAACTCGCCCCAATTTCCGAACAAATTAGCCAATGGCGCGGCGAGTATATTGCAGGTATCGCAGAAAATATTGAGCAAACCTGCAAACAATTTTTACCCGAATTTTCACTCTCAGTCTCTTTCCAGCGTGGTTGGGACAAAGAAATTGATTATTCAGAACAGTTAGAGCGGCAGTTTGAGCGCGATAGAGCGTTAACCTACACCGCATCGGGGCCACATAAAGCTGACCTGCGAATTCGAGCCAATGGCATTCCCGTTGAAGATATGCTCTCTCGCGGTCAACTGAAATTATTAATGTGTGCACTCAGGTTAGCGCAGGGTGAATATTTCACCCAACAGAGCGGGCAACAATGCCTGTATCTACTGGATGATTTTGCTTCAGAACTTGATTCTGGTCGCCGGCAATTATTAGCGGCTCGACTCAAAGCTACGCAAGCACAAGTGTTTGTAAGTGCTATTACACCGGCGCAAGTCAATGATATGATTGATGCCAACAGTAAGATGTTTAGTGTAGAGCAAGGCAAAATAGAAGTTCAACCTCAGGAATAGAAAGAGCAGGAAACGTTGATGTCGAATACATATGACTCCTCAAGTATCAAGGTATTAAAAGGACTGGATGCGGTGCGTAAGCGCCCGGGCATGTATATCGGTGATACCGACGATGGAACAGGTCTTCATCACATGGTCTTCGAGGTTGTGGATAACGCTATCGATGAAGCCTTAGCTGGTTTCTGTGACGATATCGTCATCACTATCCATGCCGATAACTCCGTCTCTGTCCAAGATGATGGACGTGGTATCCCTACGGGCATCCACGAAGAAGAAGGTGTCTCCGCTGCAGAAGTCATCATGACTGTTCTGCACGCTGGCGGTAAATTTGACGACAACTCCTATAAAGTTTCCGGTGGTCTGCACGGTGTAGGTGTTTCGGTTGTTAACGCCTTATCTGAAAAACTTGAATTAGTGATCCGCCGTGATGGTAAAGTCCACGAGCAAGTGTACAAGCACGGGGAGCCACAAGGTCCTCTGACTGTGGTTGGTGAAACTGACCAAACAGGGACTCGCGTACGTTTCTGGCCAAGCATGGATACCTTCAAAGGTGTCACCGAATTCGAATACGACATTCTGGCAAAACGCTTACGTGAACTTTCATTCCTAAACTCAGGAGTTTCCATCCGTTTAATTGATAAACGTGATGGCAAAGAAGACCATTTCCACTATGAAGGTGGGATCAAGGCATTCGTTGAGTACCTGAGCCGTAACAAAACCCCAATTCACCCATCCGTATTCTATTTCTCCACTGAGAAAGACGGCATCGGCGTGGAAGTTTCCATGCAATGGAACGATGGTTTCCAAGAGAATGTTTACTGCTTTACCAACAACATTCCTCAGCGTGATGGCGGTACCCACTTAGCGGGCTTCCGTGCTGCGATGACCCGTACCCTGAACAACTACATGGAAAAAGAAGGCTACCAGAAGAAAAGCAAGGTCAACGCAACAGGTGACGATGCTCGTGAAGGCTTAATTGCCGTTATTTCTGTGAAAGTGCCAGATCCAAAATTCTCCTCTCAGACCAAAGAAAAACTCGTTTCTTCAGAAGTGAAAACCGCTGTAGAAACCATGATGAATGAGAAGCTAGTTGAATATTTATTAGAAAATCCAAACGACGCTAAAATCGTTGTTGGCAAAATTATTGATGCTGCTCGTGCGCGTGAAGCTGCACGTAAAGCGCGTGAAATGACCCGCCGTAAAGGGGCATTAGATTTAGCAGGCTTGCCGGGTAAACTGGCAGACTGCCAAGAACGTGACCCTGCATTATCTGAACTGTACTTAGTGGAAGGGGACTCTGCGGGCGGCTCTGCAAAACAAGGTCGCAACCGTAAGAACCAAGCAATTTTGCCACTGAAAGGTAAAATCCTGAACGTGGAAAAAGCGCGTTTCGATAAAATGCTCTCTTCCCAAGAAGTCGCAACACTGATCACCGCATTAGGCTGTGGTATTGGTCGTGATGAATATAACCCAGATAAACTGCGTTATCACAGCATCATTATCATGACGGATGCCGACGTCGATGGTTCGCACATTCGTACGTTACTGTTGACCTTCTTCTACCGTCAAATGCCAGAAATCGTTGAACGTGGTCACATCTTTATTGCTCAGCCGCCACTGTATAAAGTAAAACGCGGTAAACAAGAGCAATACATTAAAGACGACGAAGCGATGGACGACTATCTGATTTCTATCGCGCTGGATGGCGCTGAGCTGCACTTAAGCGCAGAAGCCCCAGCAATGAAAGGCGAACAACTGGAAAAACTGGTTGTTGAATACAATGCTGCACACCGTATTATCCGCCGTCTTGAGCGCTTATATCCACAAGCGCTGCTGAACAGCTTAGTGTATCAATCCACACTGACTGAAGAAGCACTGAAAGATAGCGCGCAAGTTGAAGAGTGGGCAAAAACCTTAGTGGCACGTTTAGAAGAGAACGAGCAAGCGGGTAGCTCTTACAGCTATATCATTCATGAAAACCGCGAGCGTCAACTATTCGAACCAACTATTCGTATCCGTACCCATGGTGTTGATAGCGACTACAACCTCGATTTCGACTTCGTTCATGGTAGCGAATACCGCCGTATCACCGAATTAGGTGACATCATCGGTGGATTAATCGAAGAAGGCGCTTATATTCAACGTGGTGAACGTCGCCAGAATATCGACAACTTCGAGCAAGCATTAGATTGGTTAAGCCGTGAATCTCGTCGTGGTTTATCCGTACAGCGTTATAAAGGTCTTGGTGAAATGAACCCAGAACAACTTTGGGAAACCACCATGAACCCTGAAACTCGCCGCATGATGCGTGTAACGGTCAAAGATGCCATTGCAACTGACCAGCTGTTCACTACCCTGATGGGGGATGCGGTTGAACCTCGCCGTGCCTTTATCGAAGAGAACGCCTTAAAAGCCGCGAACATCGATATTTAATCGATTTTCCAGAGAAGTTATTAAATAACCCTATACTTCGGTATGGGGTTATTTTTTTATTTAATTTTAATCCTAAACATCTATTTATTATTAATTCCAATTCAAATTTAATTAAATAAAATAACTAATTGAATCTAATTAATAGAATAAAGAATAAAAACAAAGTTTGTCTTATTTTATTTTCCATTTATAGAAAATAAAAATTACCACATTAAGATGAAATAGATTTTACACTTTCTAAAAATCTATAGGTCTATAATGAACAAAATAACTCCTGCTGTATCGCTCAGTTTATTTGCTCTATTTAACACCCAGATTACCTTTGCAAACTCCGAGTATATTGATGCCAGTAACTTCATCATTGATCAGCGAAATCAGCGATTTGACGAACTACAAAACCAAATCATCCCGCCGTACCCAGCCCCGCAGTCTCAAGCGGCACAATGGGATAAAGACGTTAGCCAGCAAGCAACGCAATTAACAGGAAAGCGCAAAAAGAACGCTGAAAAAGATAAACAAAGCACACCAGAATATCTTTTCAATATTTACCGAGAATACGTATTTAATCAAAAGGGATTTAATTATAATGATTTTAAACAAATTAAAGCCTATAACCGTTTAAATAATTTATTCCATTTAGCCACCTTTGCAGATGACCCAATTCAAAACCGAGCTCGCTCAATGGATTTTATTCTCAAAGACTATTATTTACGTGGTCGCCCAAATCAAGTTTTCGATGATAAAGGCGAATATCTCCTAAACTATGTCGATATTACAGGCTCTTCTTACCCAAGCGGACATACTTGGAATGGATTTAAACAAGCGGCTGTATTTGCCACAATTTTTCCAGAAAAAGGAGCTCAATTTTTTGATAGAGCCATCGGCTACGGGGAAAGCCGTGTGATTGTCGGCGCACATTTCCCAACCGATACCATTGCCTCGCGCGCCGCCAATTATTATCTTCTCGCCCATTTACTGAAAGAGGATAAAACCGCCAATGCACTGATTAGCCAAGCCAAAGAAGTACGCCAAGAACTGAACACTCAATGCACCATCAATGAAAAAAAATGCAAACCACCGATAGGCTCACTCCCCTCTTTTAATGAAAACCTAGGTTATTACGCTAAGCAAAGTGAGCAGCCATCTCAGGCACTTCGCGTTGATCAAGTCCCTGCTGACGCCGCCTATTTGCTACGCTCTCGCTTTGCCTATCTTAATAAATCTCAATGGCAGCAAATTATTGCAGGCACCGCCTATCCCACTAACTCTTTAGCGGGCTGGGGAGCTAAACAAAATCAACCCGAAAGCCACTGGGGGCTGATTAACTTACCGAAAGCCTATAAAGGGCCTACGCATTTCGCTGAAGATTGGGTCGTCAATCAACGGGTAACTCAAGACGACGTTGCAAACGTCGGCATTACCGATATTTGGAGTAATAACATCGATGGCAAAGGGCGGTTAATCAAACAAGGGGAAGGCACCTTAACCTTAACGGGTACGAACCGTTTTGCGGGGCTGGAGATACAGCAAGGCCACGTGATTTTAACACAAGAAAACCACTTAACAGGCCCCGTAAATATCAATGGCGGAGGGCTTGAAGTCGGTTACATTCTACATGCGCCAGTTGACGTCACCAATGGCACATTAGCGCTCAGTCACAGCATCAGAAATATGGTGACATTAAACCAAGGAGCCCGATTTATTGCTTCTGGCTCGGTTGATGACTTAGTGGTTAATAGCGGTGCTATCTTAACCCCTGGAGATAATCTTAAAGACCCAACACGGCGTATGACGGTGAATAATACTGCTACCTTCCAACCCGGCAGTGAATTTCATGTGAGTCTTCAGACAACAAGCACACAGGAGTTTGATGCCCTACATGCTGGCGGTACTGTGACTATTAACGGCGGTAAGGTCAAAGTGTTCTTCGCTGAAGAATCACCGCCATTCAATGAACGTATACCAAATGAAGATGAAATTCAGGGGCGATTTCGAACCGAATACAACATTATTCGCGCCCCCAATATCCAAGGGAAATTTGATAGCATCGAACCTAACTACCTGTTTATTGGTACTACACTGAATTATGGTACTGATCCTCGCTCCCCCTCGATGAAACTGGTTACACTCAATGTCGGTCGTAGTGAGCTGGCTTTTGATTCATTTGCAAAAACGCCAAACCAAACCGCCATCGCTCACGTCCTTGAAGATCTTCCATTGAATAACACCCTGTATAAACACTTAATTCTCAGCAAAACCACAGCAGGGGTTTACGACCTTCTTCACACTCTATCCCCACAAATTCATATCGATACCCTAGCTAGCCAATTGAATAACCATCGCCAATATCACGGTACGCTGCTGCAACAAACTCGCGTATCGGAAAACATCGTCAAAGAGCGTGGAGATAACCGTGGCAATGTGTGGGTAAATATTCCCTACCATTGGGACAGAACCCAAAGCGATGGAAATGCTTCCGGCTTTACAAACAGCAATTATGGCGTGTTCTTAGGGGCTGATAAGCATTTCTTCAATGATGACGTTATCTTTGGAATGAGCACCGGTTTTACCAAAAATTCCGTCTCTGGCAGAGTTGGTCATAGCCATAGTAACAACTATTATTTAGCCGCTTACGGTTCCCTGCAATTGGCGCCAATCACCTTACGAGCAGGGCTTGGACACACATGGCACACCATCAAGACCGATAGAACAGTCACTTCATCCATTTATTCCGATCACAATACCGCCGACTACAAAGGCAAAACCAACCACCTGTTTATAGAAGCGGCTTATCCGTGGAAATCGGCATTCATCAACGCCGAACCGTTTGCAAACTTTGCCTTTACCAATGCCGAAAGCCATGGATTTAAAGAAAAAGGGGAAAAAGCCTCGCTGGTGACAGGTCGCCAATCCCTCGATGCCACGACCACAACGCTGGGAATACGTTTAGATAACCAATGGAAAGTGGGTAATACATCCTCAATCGATGTACACGGGGAATTCGGCTGGCGGCATCAATATGACAAGCGGGAGCGTGAAATGGCTTTCCGATTCGCCCACCGAGACCTGCTTGCACCACCGCTTAACTATCGGGGGATTAATGCGCCGAAAAATGGCATGGCTATCAAACTGGGTTCCAGCCTTCAGCTGACAGACAATTTCAAACTGTCCATGGATTACAGCCAATTTACTGCTAAGGGGTATTTAGAAAATAATCTTGATGCCAAATTGTTAGTGTCGTTTTAATCCATCAACACCACAAACATTAACATAATAAAAAATGGCACCGGAGCGTTTAATCACTCTGGTGCCATTCCTATTTTTGCCTGTTAAGAAAAGCGAACTACAGCAGAATTCTCAACATACGGCGCAGAGGCTCCGCAGCCCCCCACAGTAACTGATCACCCACGGTAAAGGCTGAGAGGTACTCAGGACCCATATTCAACTTACGAAGACGCCCTACTGGCGTGCTCAGAGTGCCCGTCACTGCCGCAGGAGTCAGTTCACGCATCGTGATTTCACGGTCATTCGGCACCACTTTCACCCACTCATTATGGGAAGCCAGTAATTGCTCCACTTCGTTCAGTGGCACATCTTTTTTCAGTTTCAGCGTGAACGCTTGGCTATGGCAGCGTAATGCGCCCACACGTACACATAAGCCATCAACCGGAATAATATTGCTGCCGGTTGCCAGAATTTTGTTGGTTTCCGCCTGCCCTTTCCACTCTTCACGGCTTTGACCATTTTCTAACGCTTTATCAATCCACGGGATCAAACTGCCCGCTAGCGGAACACCGAACGCATCCGTAGGCATGGAACCACTGCGCGTAAAGTCTGTGACTTTTTTCTCGATTTCTAAGATAGCCGATGCCGGGTTTTGCAGCTCTTTCGCCACTTGTGCGTGCAAAGAACCCATTTGTGACAACAGCTCACGCATATTGCGTGCACCCGCACCGGATGCTGCTTGATACGTAGCCACGGAAGCCCACTCAACCAAGTCATTCGCAAACAGACCGCCCAACGACATCAGCATTAAACTCACCGTACAGTTACCGCCGACGAAGGTCTTAATGCCTTTATTTAAGCCGTCTTGGATATGCTGATGGTTCACTGGGTCTAAAATAATAATCGCATCGTCTTTCATACGCAGTGCAGACGCGGCATCAATCCAGTAGCCTTTCCAGCCCGCTTCACGTAATTTTGGATACACTTCATTGGTATAATCGCCGCCTTGGCAGCTAATAATAATATCCAGTGCGCTCAGTGCATCGATATCAAATGCATCTTGCAACGTGCTGCGATGACCACCAAAAACAGGCGCCTCAGCCCCATGCTGGGAGGTGGTAAAAAAGACCGGGTGAATAACGTTAAAATCCCCTTCTTCTACCATTCTTTGCATCAATACGGAGCCGACCATTCCGCGCCAGCCAATAAACCCTACATTTTTCATTCTCTTCACCCTGTCTGTTTACATACATCACCCAAAAAATTTCTACCCTCGACTTTCACTTTGCCAATCGAAGCGGGAAATTTTTCGGAAAGATAAAATTCAGAAATCATCAATCAACCGTATTAAACGTGACAAAATATGAACCAGTGTGCAAGTGAATTTCATCACTAATAGCAAGAAGATTAGTAATGACGCTAATAATTAGTAAAAACTTATTGGTTGATAATTTCCATTTTGGAAAATACTATTTTCCAATTAATCCATACATTCCATCATTCAACCCCATTAAGATTAGCGAGTTAATCCTCACAAAGTAGCGTATCTCATGACCAAATATGTCCTTTTCAGTTTCTGGATCGTCCTTATCTATCCTTTGGGCGTTGACCTCCATTTAACCGGTATTCCTTATATTGCCGCCGATTTAAATGCCAATGAAAGCCAGCTCCATGTGGCATTTTCTATCTATTTAGCGGGTATGGCATCCACCATGTTAATTGCCGGATGGTGTGCCGATCATATTGGTCGAAAACCTGTCGTTTTAGTCGGTACGATGGTATTTGCCATCGCCTCTGTGATCGCCGGAAATGCCACCTCCATTGATACCTTCTTAGTGTCGCGATTCTTTCAAGGAATTGGCGCAGGTTTCTGTTATGTCGTGACCTTCGCTATTTTGCGTGATGTGTTGACGCCTCAGCGACGCACCAAAGTGCTCGCTGCAATGAATGGCGTGACCTGCATCGCGCCCGTGTTAGCGCCCGTCATTGGATTTGCCATTTTGCTGATTCACCATTGGTCGGTGATGTTCTACTTTATGGCGGGTTATGCGGTTATCAGTATGCTATTTTGCTTAATCTCAATTAAAGAAACTAAGCCTTCTTCAGCATCACCAACAGCACAATCGAATACCCAGCCTGCCACAGAAGAAAAGCTATTTAGCACCTTCTTTGTCACGCGCTTGATTATTTCCTGCTTCGGCATGGGCGTGATCCTAACTTACGTGAACGTCGCCCCAATTATCTTGATGGAAAACCTCGGTTTCACAACCGGCCAATACTCTACCGCCATGACCTTACTGGCGATGGTGAGTATGGGAACCTCATTCTTGATGCCAAAACTGATTTCGACATTTAATAGCCATACCTTGCTCAACACAGCCCTAAGCCTGTTTCTAGTTAATGGCATCCTGCTCTTCATCTATCTGCTGGCTCTCCCACATTTGGCGCTGCTGTACATCGTCTTCGCCTTCTGCGGTGTTGGTTTCTCAATGCAGTTCGGCATCATTATGAGCCAAGCACTGTCACCATTTGCCCAAAAAGCGGGTATTGCCAGTTCTGTATTGGCCATCTCACAATTAAGCTGCGCCTCAGCGTATATTTGGGTGATGGGTGTGATGGGCGTTCCATCAATCAGTATGTTGTTAATTATCTTGCTTGCGGCGGGAATGATTGGCATGGTGTTGCTAAGAGTGCCCACCACGCAAGTCAACCAACAGGTCGCTACATGTGAATAAGCAACTGCATCGATTAGACTTAAATTTACTGGTTATTCTGCAATATCTGGTGGAAGAGCGCAGTGTTAGCCTCGCAGCTAAACGCCTTGCAATCACCCCATCATCGGTCAGTAAGTCGTTGTCTAAACTGCGCCAATGGTTTGATGACCCCCTATTTATCCGCAGCCCGCAAGGGCTGCTTCCTACCCCACTCATGCTACGCATTGAAAAATCACTGCCTGAGTTTTTAAATCTCTCACACTATATTGCTGAAATTCGTGATACCGAAAAACCACGAGGCATGACTTTCCGCTTAATGATGGAAGCACCGTTAAACTTAATCATGCTCCATGATTTATCCCTGAATATCCTCAATCAATACCCAGAATCCGAGGTCATTGTACGAGATTGGGATTATAACTCGTTGGCAGCACTGATTGCGGGGGATGCCGATATTGGGTTAGTCGGTCGTGAAAGTTTTCATTTATCTAGAGAGTCGATAAGCCAACTACCCGATATTCTAAATTTCGAAGTGTTATTCACCGATAAACCTCTGGCGTTTATCCGCAGTGACCACCCCATTTTGCAAGAAGAATGGACGTTGGCAAATTACTTGAAATATCCCCATATCAGTACCGAATTTGGTAACCGTATTCCGTGGGCGCTCGATGATTTACTGGAAACCATGGGGTTACATCGCCAAATCCATTTATCCTTTTCGACCTTTGAACAATCCCTCTTAATGGCTTCTCGCCCCGACCATAACCTTATTACAAGCTCCCCGGGCTATTGCCAACACTATGTTAATGATTTTAACCTTGATTTAGTCTGCCTTCCTCTTCCTGTTGATGACATTCTCTACCAGCAGCTCGAAATCCCTTTTTTGATGCTGTGGCACAAACGTAATTCCTATAACTCAAAAACCTTATGGTTAAGAGAGCAGATCAAAAACAGTACGCTTGAATTTGTAAAACCTTGAACTTGTGAAACTTTAAGCTTGTAAAAACATAAAAAAACGCCATGGCAAGGAGTATGAATTGCCACGGCGAAAGCAAGGACGTGAAGAAACAGAGAATAACGGAATACTAACCTTGAACGGCTTTGAAACGAGGATTGGTTTTACAAATCACGTAAATACGACCACGACGGCGCACAACTTGGCAGTCAGGATGGCGCTGCTTAGCGGTTTTTAATGAGCTGAGGACTTTCACGGTAACTCCCAATAACAATTTAATGTAAACAAAAAACAATGTAATGTTATAATATAACACTCATGGGATATGACAATAATCGAATTAAAATCATCCCGCAATCATTTTTTGGGAAACTTTTGTATACTTAAGCCATTACTGACTCTCTGTCATTATTTATCAAATAGATACATTTCTATTTAATGAAATAGACCAATTTGAGGAAGATGAAATGTATTACGGCTTTGACATGGGCGGCACCAAAATTGAATTAGCAGTGTTCGACCAAGCGCTCAATCAAGTGTGGCAAAAACGTGTTTCAACCCCCAAAGATGACTATCTCGCGTTGCTCAATGCTTTTCGTGATTTAACGGCTGAAGCCGATGCGCAGTTTAACTGCCAAGGTAAAATTGGCATTGGTGTTCCAGGGATCGTCAATCACGCAGAAGGCGTGGTATTTACGACCAATGTCCCAAGCGCACAATACAAACCTTTCATTCATGACCTAACCAAACTGTTAAATCGCCCAGTTAAAGTTGAAAATGATGCCAACTGCTTTGCCTTATCAGAAGCGTGGGATCCTGAATTCAAGCGTTACCCTAGCGTGTTAGGTTTGATTCTGGGCACTGGTGTTGGTGGCGGTTTCGTCATCAACGGTAAGGTCTTATCAGGGAAAAATGGCATTGCTGGGGAAATCGGACACATGAACATGAGTGTTCGTGCCGCAAAATATCTCGGGGACACCGTACCTGAAATTGTCTGTGGTTGTGGTCAAACAGCCTGTTTTGAAACCTACCTTTCAGGTCCCGGTTTCGAACGTATTTATGCCGCATTTACTGGTGAGAAACGCTCTGCTATCGAGATTATTGAACGTTATCACAACGGTGATATCACTGCGAAACAGCATGTTGAACGCTATATGATGGTGCTGGCGATGTTTATGGGGCAAGTTATCACCGTCTTTGACCCTGACTTAGTGGTGATTGGCGGCGGTCTGTCGCAATTTGATGAAATTTATCGCCTATTACCGGAAATGGTACCTCAATATCTTTATGGTATTGCGAAAATGCCGGCTATCGAAAAAGCCCGTTATGGTGCCTCTGGCGGCGCCCGTGGTGCTGCATTCTTAAACCTCGTCGATTAATTTTCCGCACTTAATGTCCGCGCACTGTTCTTTTCGTGCATGATTCTGTAATCGCATCCCTACTCTTTCGACTTATCGAAAGTAGGGATGACCAATACCTCAAAATCACCAAAATATAATTGAGAATAATTATCATCTTTATTATTTTTAATTAAATTGGCTAATAATCAACAAGTTAAATCTTTTTTCTTTTTCAGATTAACTACAAAAAATTAACCATAGAAATCAGCGAGATAATCTAGAAACTAGACTTAGACTAGTCCTATGTTGTTAACGCGAAAAGAGCTTATGATTAACGTGGTTTTGCTCACTTTTAGATAAATTCGCGATAAAAACACAGTTAAAGGCCATACACGTAACAGACAGATACCCGCTAAAGTCACATTCAGCCACTTAACTAAAGAGAAAAATAAATGAATTTGTTTTTAGAAAATTGCTTGGCTTTCCCGACCATTATCTTTAGCGGTTTACTGATTATTGTCCTGTTTTACTGGCTTTGTGCCGCTTTTGGTCTGTTAGATATTGATTTATTTAATATCGATACCGAATTAGATGCTGACGGCCTCGATCTCACTGGCTTTGCCGGCTGGCTGACAAAACTTGGTTTAGCCGGAATTCCCGTCACCATTATCTTGACGCTATTCACCCTCTTCGGCTGGCTGATTAGTTACTTTGCTGCGCATTTATTCCTACGCTTTATTGATATGACCTTGCTGCGTTACGCCGTTGGAGTCACGTCGCTAGTGATCACCGCCTTTATTTCCCTGCACTTAACCGCCATTTGCCTAAAACCCATCCGTAGCCGACTGGTTAATATTAATAAACCCAAAACGGTTCATCAGCTAATGGGGAAATTGGCAACGGTGCGCTCCGGGACGGTCACAGAACAAAATGGGGAAGCCACCTTAGAAGATGGCGGTGCGGGGCTAATTTTACAGGTTAGAGCACCTAGCTCTGAAAATATTAAACGCGGGGATCGCGTCGTTATCATCAGTTATGACCCTCAATCCCACAGTTACCAAGTTGTCACCGAAAACGAATTCAGGCAGTAAACACAAAAAATAAACTACCTACTTTGCTAATTAATAAAGAATGACGACATCGTCAGAACCCATGGAGAAGAAATATGGATTTGGCTGAATACATGCCTTTTTTAACGGTTGTTGGGGGAGTGATCATCATCATTCTTGGGTTCTTTGGTTTATTTAAAGCCTTCTACATCAAAGTCCCTCAAGGTACCGCTCTGATTGTCAACGACATGTCGTCACAACCTAAAGTGCATTTTACGGGTGCGTTAGTGTATCCCGTTATCTACAAAAAAGAGTTTATGCGCATTTCGTTGCTGACACTGGAAGTGGATCGCCGTGGTAAAGACGGTTTGATTTGCCAAGATAACTTACGTGCTGATATCACCGTTGCCTTCTATCTGCGTGTTAATGAAACCACCGAAGACGTGTTAAAGGTAGCAAAAGCTATCGGAGTTGAGCGCGCCTCTGACCATCAAGCTGTCAGCGCCCTATTCAGTGCCAAATTCTCAGAAGCCCTGAAAACAGTAGGTAAACAGCTAGAATTAGCCAAACTGTTCGAAGACCGTCAAAGCTTCCGTGACCGTATTGTCGATGTGATTGGTAAAGACCTTAATGGTTATGCGCTAGAAGACGTGGCAATCGACTATTTAGAACAAACACCAAAATCAGCTCTCGACCCGAATAATATCTTTGACTCCGAAGGTATTCGCAAAATCACTGAAATTACTGCTATCCACAATATCGAAACTAACCAAAAAGAGCGCGACCAAGAGTTAGCAATCAAAAAGAAAAACGTGGAAACCCGCGAGGCGAGCTTAGCATTAGAGCGCCAACAAGCCGATGCTGAAGCCCGTCAAAAACGCGAAATTGATAATATCCGTGCACGAGAACAAGCTGAAACCCTACGCGTTCAAGAAGAAGAGCGCCTCAAGTCAGAGCAAGCGCGTATTCAAACTCAGCAAGAAATTGAAATTCGTGAAGAAAACCGCATGCGTGAAGTGGAAGTGGCTCAACAGAACCGCACCCGTGCCGTGGCTATCGAAGAAGAGCGAGTAAGCCGAGCTCGCGAACTCGAAATTGTCGCCCGTGAACGTGAAGTTGAACTGCAACGTATTGAAAAAGAAAAAGCGCTAGAAGAAGAGCGTAAAAACATCTCTAACGTGATCCGCGAGCGCGTCGCCGTCGAAAAAACTGTCGCGCAGGAAGAGGAACGCATCAAGGAAGTTCGCGAAGTTTCAGAAGCTGAGCGTATGAAGCAAGTGACCGTAATCAACGCCCAAGCGGAAGCCGAAGAAGCCTTAGTCCGCCAGGTGAAAAAAGCCGAAGCCGATGAAGCAAGTGCCAAGCACCGTGCAGAAGAAATCAGCACTATGGCACAAGCAGAACTGGAAGCTTCCGCCAAACAAGCTGAAGCCAAAAAACGCTTAGCGGAAGGGATTGAAGCAGAACATGCAGCATTAGGCTTAGCAGAAGCCCGTGTTCGCCAAGCCACTGCCGAAGCTGAAGAGAAAGAAGGTCTGGTTCAAGCCAATATCACCGCGGAAAAACTGTTAGCCGAAGCTCGTGGTCTGAAAGAAAAAGGCTTAACCGAAGCGCAAGTGATGGAAGCTAAAGCGAACGCCGAACGCGAGCAAGGTTTTGCCGAAGCGAAAATTCTGGAAGAAAAATTGGCAGCGCAGGCTCGTGGTGAAGAACAACAAGCCAACGCGAAAGAAAAACTGGGCTTGGCAGATGCAAAAGTCTTGGAAGAAAAACTGGCAGCCCAAGCTCGCGGTGAAGGTCAATTAGGGGCAGCGCAAGCCGAAGTGATTCGCCAGCGTCTGAAAGCGGAAGCTGACGGTCTGACTGATAAATTCCAATCTATGGATCACCTCAGTGATACGGCTCGTTCACATGAAGAGTTCCGTATGCGCCTTGAGAAAGAGTTCGAGCAATCCATGGCATCCATTGAAGCGAACAAAGAAATTGCTCGCGAGCAAGCGGATGTCCTGGCTGCGGCACTGAGCAAAACCAACATCGAAATTGTGGGCGGTGATGGTGACTTCTTTAACACCTTCTCTAAAGCGCTGAGCTTGGGTAAAGCCGTTGATGGGTTTATGGATAAAAGTAGCTTTGCCAAAGATAACCTTGAAAAGTTAGTCAATCGCGTCACAGAAGAGAAGAAAATTGATATCGCGTCCTTACTGCAACACCCTGAAGTCAAAGATTTAATCAATGGTTTTATGGCTGCAAAAAGTGCACCACAAACAGCGAAAAACATCGTGAACAAACCCGTGTCTTACGATGATAACCAAAGCTAATTTATCAATATTCAGGCTTTTCAAGTAAGTTTTATACCTCATCCCGCCAAGTTGCAGCACATAGGCAACTTGGCGGTTTATGAGCGTATCTTTTTTTAAGACCAAGGAAATTCGTTAAACATGTCAGAAACCCAAGATGTGAATCGCGAACAGGAAATTCTCGACAGTGCCGTCGCGGAAGGTGGTGCGTACGAAATATTACGCAAGCGCTTAACCGAACAAGGGCAGCAACTTCACCAAAAAGCAGCTCAACTCAACGACAGCCGGTTGACTGAATTTGGTCAAAGCCAGATGGACATTATCGGGCGTATCCGTATTCGTACCGAAAATAACTGCCAAGCGAGAGACATTGTCCGTGTCGGTGACTGGCTGCTATTTGGCTATAACGTTTTTCTGGGTCTGAAAAAAGAAACTCACATTGAAGATGTTTTTTCCTTATATCAGCTCACTGAAAATGAAGGTGATTTTGATGTAATCTCTGTCCCTTACGAAGAGACATTCCTCAATGATACGCGCTTTGTTCAGGATTTTACTGAGCTGTATACCTATTACAAAAACACGCAATTACTGCAATTAGTCGAGCGCGATGGCAAGCTGTTAGCCAGTTTTCAAATTGGTGATCGGTTAACCGATGTGCGTGTTTTCCGCTGGTCAATTTCCAGTGATAAATCCCGCATCGAATACATCGATAACCGGGGTGAACGTGATATCGCCCTACCCCCCACCAATGATTTCGAATGGGTACGTACTACGCGGGAAAATACCGTTAATGGACGCTATCCTCACATTAATATTCTCGATACCGTCTTTGTGGAAACCATCGGCGGCGACCTAACCATCAAATGTGAAAATAATACCGAAGATGGGTTGGGCATATACCGCGAAGCGGTACTCGATAAAAACCAATCCCTCGATGACGCCCAAATTGAATATGCTCAGACTGGCAGCCTAATTTTACTCAAAATCTTGCCATACCGCGAAGAGAGCTGGCGCTATCTGGTTTACAACATTCTGAATCAAACCGTTCACCGTATTGATGCCATAGGGCAAGCGTGCGTGCAGTTGCCGGAAGATCACGGAATTATCTTCCCAGGGGGTTACTACCTGCAAAACGGGGAGTACAAAACCTTCGAGCAACCAATGGATGGCATGCGTTTTCGTCGTCTGCGCCGCTCACCTAACGGGGAAGATGTGCTGTATGTGTTTTATTCCCCGAACCAAGGTCGTATCGCCCTTTTCAATTACAATTTAATTGAACGTAAGCTTGCCGTACCATTAATCGGTCATGGTTATGCCATGCTCGAAGATGGCAAAATGGTGCTGTTCGAAGGGGAAGGTGACGAAGCCACTCGCGTTCACCCTATGCAGGTGTGGCAAACCCCATTCTATTCTGACGAATTTGCCGATAAGCAGCCGCCACGGGGTGGGTTTCTTGGGCGTATCGGTAATGCCGATTTAGTCCGTGGGATCTCCGAAATTCTCCATGTCGCCAAAGAGATTGAAGGCAACCAAGTTTCCGTTTCCCGCTATGAACAACTTAGCCAGCAACCTAAAAACTTGCTGGATATTTTCTATTGGTTTAATGACGACCAATGCTTAGGTATTGGCAAACTCTTAAAAGAGATCGCCCAAACCAGTGAGTTGGTACTCGACGAATACGAGAAAGTCGAAAGCATCCGCCAGCAATCCGTCAAATCAATGAATGAGGCGGTCACTCGCCAACGCTCCTTACTGTCCCTCACATTGCCTGAAGGATGGACGGATATTCAACAATTTGTAGATGGGCTAAACGCCTTAAATGCCCAACAAGGGCATCTGATTTCATTGCGAGAATTCCGCTATATGGATCTCACAAAACTCAGTGAGATGGAAAATGAAATCACCGAAGCACAGCAACGCGTTTCCCAAGGTACTGCGCAATTTCTTGCCAGCGACAAAGCTCTGCAACCGTTTAAAACTCAGCTTGCGGCCTTTGAAGAGTTAATTGAAAAAGCTCAAACCAGCGCGCAGTTAGATGTCCCAATGAATGACATGGAAAAAATGTCAGCGGATTTGGACATGCTCTCTAATTTAATGGCTTCTTTGAGTTTTGATGATGTCACCTTACAGACCCATATCATCGATGCCATTTCGCACATTTATGCCCAGTTAAACCAGTCCCGCGCCCGCTTACAACAAAAACGCAAATCCCAAACTAGCATTGAGAGCGTGGCGCAATTTGGGGCGCAGTTCCGCCTATTTAGCCAAGGCATCACCAACGCATTATCCCTCGCGACTGACCCAGAACGTTGTGATGATCAGTTATCCCGATTACTGGTTCAATTAGAAGAGCTAGAAAGCCAGTTTAGCCATCATGATGAATTTCTTGATGATATTCTGGCAAAACGCGAAGAATTACTGGAAACGTTTGAATCCCATAAACAAGTCCTGATTGATGACCGCCAGCGCCGTTCGCAGAATTTATTAACGGCCGCCGACCGCTTATTAGAAAGCCTTCAACGCCGTACTGTACGCTTGCAAAACCAAGATGAACTGAATGCGTTTTTTGCTACCGACCCGCTCGCACAAAAAACCCGTGAAATCATCGAGAAACTACGAGAAATCAACGATAACGTCAAAGCTGATGATATCGACGCCAGACTTAAAGCCTCTCGCGACCAAGCCATTCGCATTTTGCGGGATAAAACCGATATATTCGAAGATGGCGGCAACATTATTAAGCTGGGTCGCCACCGTTTCAGTGTTAACACCCAAGAGCTTGACCTGACTATCTTGCCAAAAGATAACCAGCTGTGGGTATACCTCACCGGAACGGATTTCCAAGAACCCATTGAGAACGCCGAACTTGCACAGTTGCAGCCTTATTGGACAGCCAACCTCGAATCCGAATCTGATACCGTTTATCGCGCTGAATACCTCGCGTATTCCATCATTTATGCCGCAGCAAAACGCCAAGATGGTTTGAATTTCGATACCCTAAAAAGTACGCTGTCTGCCCCTGAAAAAATCGACAAACTGGTGCGTGATTTTGCGGCTCCACGCTACAAAGAAGGCTACGAAAAAGGGATCCACGACCACGACGCTATCGCGATATTGAAAAAGCTGCTCCCGATTGGTGAAAGCGCGGATTTACTGCGTTTCAACCCAACAGCTCGCGCCATTGCGGCGATTTTTTGGCATCACATTCAAAGCAACGAATACCCTGCCCAATGGCCAGAACGAGCCAGAACCGCGATGAATATCCGCCAGCTATTCAATAACGATGATGCCCTTTTAGATCTTCAAGCGGAGATCGAGGCAGATGTCAGCTTATTCCTGCAAGATAATCCAATTAATTGCCAAGCTCATGAGCAAGCTCAAGCTGCGGAATACCTCAGTTTTGCGTTAGCCAGAACGCCGATTGAATTGGTGTACAGCAAATATGCGCGGGACTTAGTGACAGCACTACAAACGCGCTTAGAAGAAGCCCATATGTGGCTGGATTTCAA
The DNA here is from genome assembly GCF_057621555.1 of Providencia sp. LY12. Taxonomy (NCBI): domain Bacteria; kingdom Pseudomonadati; phylum Pseudomonadota; class Gammaproteobacteria; order Enterobacterales; family Morganellaceae; genus Providencia; species Providencia sp. LY12. Next base: position 21,125 of record NZ_CM172594.1, read on the forward strand.
TCATTCACAGCAAAACCTTGGCACTCGCTATGCTCAGCGCTGGGCGCTATTGCAAAATTGGCTGCAAGGGCTGTGTTCGATTGACGAATTTGCACATTTACGTCCATACATTCCAGGCGCCATCGCCATTATTATCTTAGATAAAATAGCATCGGCACGTTATAGCGAAGCCGATTTATACTTTAAAGTTACTGGATTACTGGGGGATCACCCGACAATCCACAACCAAACTCTCTCGTTAAGTTTGGATGACTTTTTCAGTCGAATGCGCGAACAGCGCAAGCAATTTATTCCAGCCTTCCGTCAATACCAAGCACTGCGTCAGCGCATTGTGAGTGAAGAGCGCAGCCGCCTAAAACTTCATGAGTTCAAAGCTAAGCCACTGAGCTCATTTGTGCGTAACAAGCTGATCAATGACGTCTATTTACCGATTATCGGTGACAACATGGCGAAGCAAATTGGCGCTCTAGGCGAAAACAAGCGTACCGATTTAATGGGCTTGTTACTGATGATCTCCCCGCCAGGTTACGGTAAAACGACCCTGATGGAGTACGCGGCTGACCGCCTTGGTTTGATCTTTATGAAGATTAATGGTCCTGCGCTTGGGCATGATGTGCTGTCCCTCGACCCAGAACAAGCCCCGAATGCTACCGCCAGACAAGAGCTGGAAAAACTCAACCTAGCCCTCGAAATGGGCAACAACGTGATGCTGTATGTAGATGATATTCAACATACTCACCCTGAGTTTTTACAGAAATTTATCTCCCTGTGTGATGGAACTCGTCGCATCGAAGGGGTATGGAAAAACAAAACCAAAACCTACGATATGCGCGGTAAAAAATTCTGTGTTGTCATGGCGGGTAACCCGTATACCGAATCTGGCGAAGTGTTCCGTATCCCTGATATGCTCGCCAACCGTGCGGATATTTATAACCTGGGTGAAGTGCTCGGTGGGATGGATGATGCCTTTGCATTGAGCTACATAGAAAACAGCCTGACCTCAAATCCAGTATTAGCACCTCTCGCACTACGAGATTTAAACGACCTGTATTTGCTGGTGGATAAAGCCATGGGCAAATCGGTTTCCACTAATGCACTCAGCTACCCATATTCCGATGCAGAAGTGAATGAAATTACGGCGGTTATTTCCCGATTACTCAGCCTGCGCGATGTGGTTCTGAAGGTAAACCAGCAATATATTGCCAGTGCCGCACAGTCCGATAAATATCGAACCGAGCCGGCATTCCGCCTGCAAGGCAGCTACCGAAATATGAATAAGCTCAGCGAGAAAGTCTCTTCCGTTATGAATGATGATGAATTGGAGAGATTGCTGGATGACCATTATCTTGGGGAAGCGCAATTATTAACGACAGGTGCTGAAGAGAACTTATTGAAGCTGGCAGAATTACGCGGAAGGCTGAATGAGAAAGATGCAGCACGCTGGCAGCAAATCAAGAAAGATTTCTTGCGTAACAAAGCATTAGGTGGTGATAATGCCGATGTGGGCGACCGCGTTGTGACTCAGCTCGCCCAACTGGTTGAAAGTGTACAATCTCTCGGACATCGATAATGCAAACTTGGCTAAGCCCGCGAATTAAATTACTGATTACCCTTGCGGGTTTGCTGATCACTATTCAAATCGCCAATAGTTTAAGTGGCTACGCGCTTGTTGGGTTCGGCATCCAACCAAGAACGCTGCACGGGCTGGTGGGGATTATCTTTGCCCCACTGATCCACGGCGATTGGGCACATCTTCTGAGTAATCTGCCGCCATTACTGGTTTTAAGCGCCCTGCTGCTGCATGATTCCATTCGAAAATATGCTTATGCCAGCGCGTTTATTATTGTGGTTGGTGGCTTGATTGTCTGGCTAGTGGGTAGAAATGCGCTGCATATTGGCGCTAGCGGCTGGATTTTTGGGCTTTGGGGCTTATTGATTGCCCAAGGTTTTTTCCGCCGCAAACTGTTAGATATCATTATCGCCCTATTGGTACTGTTCTATTTTGGTGCGATGGCGAGCGGGTTACTGCCTGTTCACCAGCAAATATCGACAGAATCCCATATTGCTGGCGCCATCGCCGGAATTACCTATGCGTGGTTAGCCAATAAAAAATTAAAAGCGACGCCGCCGACTACCCTTTCAAAGTAACCCGATATACACAGCGCCCTGCACCATCAAGCAGGTATTGCTCCCGTTCTACATTCACCTGTTCCCCTAATACTTCGCGAAATAGTGCCAATTCAGAACGGCAAAAGTTTTGGCACGCGGTTGCCGCCGCGCAGATAGGGCAATGGTTTTCGATAAATAACCAGCTATCGCCTTCCTGCTCAACCTTCGCCATATAGCCCTCTTCGCTACGAACCTCGGCGAGTGCAGCTAAACATTGTTCTAATGGCAGCCCTTGGCAGCGCCCTAAATATTTACTGCGACTTTCCGCTTCTCGCTGTTCAATCAGCTTTTCTAACCCCTCATCACCAAAAATGGTTTTCACTGAATCAATGAGCTGCAAAGCCAGTTGAGCATGGGTATCGGGAAAACGTTGATGTCCCAGTTCCGTTAATACCCAATTTTGCCGAGGACGCCCAGCGCCAGATTGTGCGGTGCATTGAACACCTTCCACCAGACCCAGTGACGTTAATTTATGGATATGCTGGCGTGCTGCTTCCCCCGTTAAACCCAGGTCATGGGCAATCACTGCTGTGGAAACGGGTCCTTTGGTTTTGATGCAAAACAGCACCTTATCCACTGCTTGAGTGAGATTTAGATTATCAAAGTATTTACTTGCTTTATTCATAGTGTAATTTTATTATCCAAGACAATACTTGGATAATACCCTTTTCTTTACTCTTTCGTCCAGCAGGTCTGCGTATGAGCAACAAAACTGTCACCGAATTCAATGAAACAGGCACCGAACCTCAAGGAAAATGGGCCGATTTACTCAGCGGCACTAATGCATTATTGACGATAGCCCTCACAGGTGGCGTCGCACTTCATGCTATCAATATTTATATTGTCACCACGATTTTACCGAGTGTCGTCAATGATATTGGCGGTCTTGAATATTATGCGTGGAACACCACGTTATTTGTGGCAACCTCCATTATTGGCTCTGCATTATCCAGTAAAGTACTGGACAGCCTAGGACCTAAACTTGCCTACCTTAGTGCTCTGTTACTGTTTTCCTTGGGCGCCATTTGGTGTGCATCCTCACCGTCCATGCTCACCTTATTAGGCGGGCGCGCCTTACAAGGGCTTGGCGGCGGGATGTTATTCGCGCTTAGCTACGCGCTGATCCGTATTGTCTTCACGCCAAACTTGTGGTCTCGCGCCATGGGGGTGATATCCGGTATGTGGGGGATAGCTACGTTGTGTGGTCCTGCCATTGGCGGTATTTTTGCTCAAGGGGGTCATTGGCGCTGGGCTTTTTGGGCTTTATTGCCCGTGTCGGTTGTGCTGGCAATGATAGTTATCAACCAATTACCAGGGAAAAAATCTCAGCAAGCGCAAACAACAAAAATTCCCATTCTTGCGATTTCACTGTTAGTTATTTCCGTGCTGGCTATCTCAATTGGCAGTTTATCGGAAAGCTTGCTCAGCAATCTTATCGGGTTACTCATTGGCATTGCCTTGCTCGTCACCATTGCGCTTATTGATGGTAAAAGTGGAAAGCATTTACTCCCCACAGGGGCTTACTCCCTAAAAACTCAGCTTGGGGTTATTTTCCTGACGATGGGTTTACTGGTGGGGGGAATGACCACCGAAATTTATGTGCCTTACTTCCTGCAAACTATTCACCAGTTTTCACCGTTGATGGCGGGTTATTTAACTGCCGTGATGGCGGCGGGATGGACAGTAGGTGCCTTACTCAGCGCCAATAAAACGGGCGCGATCGTTTTACGCATCCTTAAAGCGGGTCCCGTTATCATCTTGGTATCGCTGATAATTCTAGCGGTTCTAACCCCTAATCTGGATTTAGTTAACACCATTCCATTATTTATTCTTTACCTACTCGCCATGATGGGAGTTGGATTAGGAATTGGCATCTGCTGGCCTCATTTAGTTCTGCGAGTATTTAATGCGGCACCTAAAGGGGAAGAAAACTTAGCATCCTCTTCAGTGATTACGATACAATTGTATGCAACTGCCTTATCTGCGGCATTAGTGGGCGTGGTGGTCAATAATAGCGGATTGATTAATCCTGGTGGGTTAGTTGGTGCTCAACAAGCCTCTGTCTGGTTATTTGCCCTGTTTGCTATTAGCCCATTCTTGGCTGCAGTTTTAATTCGCAAAGTTAAATAGTCAGACCACTGAAGGATGCTCAATCACGAGCATCTTTCTATTTTGTTGATTATTTTTTAAATAAAAATAATGGGTTAGGAAGTTCTCTCGAAAATTCCTTATTGGTTTTAAATTCCCGTAGAGATAGACACTCAGGCCCGTGAATCATTTTTTGTCTATTAATCGCATATTGCTTAAATGTGGGTTTAAATAAATCTAACTTTTCATATTTTTCTTTATATTCAGGGTACAATGCCTGATATTCAAAAATGGCATCCGCCGTTAGCTGCCAAAAATCATTTTCCGCCAAGCAATCATGTTTATCTAAAATTACAGCCAAATAACGGAAGAAATAATCAAATATTTCGGTCCAAAAATGCTCAATTTTAAGGTTATCTTTTACAATATGGGTGCACTGTGACACAGCCTCAGGCAATGAACCTTCTGGATTAAAGAAAATCACTTCTTCCGCAATATCTTTCATCAAGATACCGATCGGTTTGTTCTCTTCAATAATCAAAATCACATTCTGGCCATGGGGCATCAAAGCAATATCATGGGCATAAAATAGGTGTAATTGAGGTAATAAATAACAATCAAGATACGCTTTTATCCATTCATGCCCAGAAAGGCCAGAGAGTTTAATTAATTCCACAATAAAAGACGTTTCTCTTTTATCTACATGCAATAATGCCGCCATAGTCATTATACGCTGATTTTTTTCAATTTTATCGTACGCAGATTCTCGCCATAATACAGATAACATATGCTTTTGTGGCGAGCTTTCCGTGATAACCTTTTCAAATAGCGTATCCCTGAATCCTATTGCCGCAACTTCTTTGAGTAACTTGAAGTTTTTTTCAACCAAATAGTTATCTTGAGAGCATAAGTTATCTAGCCATTCATTAATTCCTGGGGTCACTTTCATTGCATAGGGGGAAAGCCCGCGCATAAATCCGGTATTAAAAATTGAGACGGCTAGCTTGATATAACGTTTACTGGGATCGCTGACATTAAAGAGCGTTCGAATTGATTGTTGAGCAAAATACTCATCCACACTCATTCCCAAGAAAATGATATTTTTCTTCGCAATATCAGCAGAGAATCGAATTAAAATTTTCTCGCGCCATTGCCATTCGTGCACCGGCATCCAATAGTAATCGTCACTCAATACGGCCTGTTGATGGACTATGTCATTAAAATAACTGATTTCTTCTGTGGAGAGTTCTGATTGAATAATATCCTGATAGCTTAATGAGGATATTGCACTAAATGTGGCTTTGTCTTTATGAACCGCAATCCAAACCACTTTTTGCTTAGCCATATATTCTGGCGAATATACCAACGAGTCAATGAAATCAAATCCGTAACACCCTCTATTAGCAATAATCGCGGGGTGTCCTTCATCCATAGTAGATTCTATTGATTGATAATCTGCGAATATCAGTTTGTCAGCGCTAAGACGCTTCCCATTTCGCTTATATACCCAACCGTTTAACGTCGATAATAATCCATCAACATAGGTTGGTAATATCGCTTTATCAATATGAATAAATTCGAGTAATTCAATAAAAAGATCTAAAGCATCTACGGGAATTTCCAGCCCATCTTTATATTTTTTTATGGATGCAAGACTGATATCTAAATGTGCTAGTAAATATTTTTTTGCTTTAAAGTGATAACAAACGCCTTGGCTTTCGATATTCAGTACATAGTCGCCGTGGCTAATATGCTCGGGTGTAATAATCCCCTCATGAGTAAGTTCCGTCAAAATCTTCTTTGTCATGACTTTATTCGCCGCGATCCAACTGTCTTTATTCAAGTAATTATCACGGAAAATTAAGCTATCACTGTGGTTTAGTTGCATAAATCCCCTCTGTTTTCATTCTCACCAGATTGAAAATTCAGAGTAAGTAAAACGTGGCAGAGAGACCATTTTAAAGGGTGTTAGATAGATATACTTATTAGATGATTTTATAATTAATGAAAAGTGCGCCTTTATTCGACGCACTTTTTTCTTAATTTTTAGACAAGGTTATTTGAACAATATTGTTAGACGGTACGCTTTTGGCGGAAGAAAAACGGCAACACAACAATACTCACCACCAGCACAATTATCGTGGCAATCATGACAGACATAAATGCGTTATCAAATGCCATACTCGCCTGATTCACTAAGAGACTTGCACTATCTTGCGGTAACCCTTCAGCCACAATTAACGCTTCATCAAGGCTATCATAGACTTTGTCTGCTACCGTAAAACCTGCCGGTAATACCAGCTTGGCGGTATAAACCGCACTCATCAAGCCACCCATAAATGTTACCCCGAGCACGCTACCTAGCTCGTAAGCCACTTCTTCAATGGATGCTGCCATTCCTGCTTTTTCATCTGGCGCATTTAACATGATGGTCGTTGATGCTGTGGTAAAAATGGCACCTAATCCGAACCCAACACAGAATAAGAATGACAGTAATACCAAGCCGGTTGAGGTTTTGAATACCCACGCAACCCCAATGACGCCCACTAATGTGCAAATAAATCCTAAAATCATCATTAGGTTAGCGCCGACTTTATGCAAATACATACCCGCTAACGGAGCCGCTAACACAGACGCAATCGGGATCGGAATAATGTATAACGCCGCCTCGAATGGGGTATAACCTAATACCAACTGCAAGCGCTGACTTAATAGTAGCTCGACACCAACGATGATCACGATGGATAAAATCGCCATCAGAATGCCCGCAAAAAATCGAGGGTCGCTGAGTAATTTAAAATCAATCATGGGCGATTCTGACGCTAATTGTCGACGGCTAAAAATAACCAGAAAGGCAATGCCGATCGCCCCAGCAATGAGTAACGTGAACCAATCAATATTGGCTTTTCCAAGCTCTTTCAAGGCATAGATTGAACCAATCAGCCCCACCAATACAAACAAAGAACTTAAATAATCAATCGGTTGCTGCGAATTTCTCGTACTTTTTGGTATTAAAGAAAGCGCAAATGGGATCACCAACAGCACCACCGGTACGTTGATTAAAAAGACGGAGCCCCACCAGAAATGATTGAGTAACACACCGCCGACTAATGGCCCAATTGCAGCCCCACCCGATGCTACCGCAGACCAAATACCAATCGCCAGCGCCCGCTCTTTCGGGTCTAAAAAGACTTGGCGAACAATGGCTAATGTCGCTGGCATACTGATCGCGGCACCCACCGCTAAAAATCCACGAGACAAAATTAAGCTTAATGCGCTCGGTGAAAATGCCGCGCACAGAGAGGCCAATGCGAATAAGGGCAACCCTAGTATAAACATCCGCTTATGACCCACTTTATCACTTAACATTCCCGCAGCAGGCAATAGCCCCGCGACCACTAGCGGGTAAGCATTCATAATCCATAATTTTTCAGATGCTGTTGCACCTAGATCATGGGTGAGCTTAGGCAGTGCGGTATATAGCACGGTAACATCAATGACGATGAGAAATAAAACACTCGATACTAAGAGTAGAATAATCCAACGTTTATAATCTGCTATCATAAAATCTTCTCAACTTGTTTAATTGATCACCTTGATGGATGATCGTGCTATAATATAATTCCATACGTACGTATTGAAAAGAGGTTTTTTTAAATGGGACGTCAACGAACAATTGATCGCGAAAAAGTGCTAGAAGCCGCAGAAGAGATTGTCATTAATCAAGGTGCTACCGCACTGACGATTGATGCAGTCGCCAAATCAATGGGGATTTCTAAAGGGGGAGTCCAATACTGCTTTGGTAACAAAGAAGCCTTAATTGATGCCATGTTTGAACGCTGGAGCCACTCTTACGATGAAATTTTCAGTAAAGCAATAGCCCAAGATAACAGTCCTGAAGGTCGAGTGATTGCCCACATAAAAGCCACAGCGGACCACGATAAAACCAGTATCGCCAAAGGTGCCGCATTAATGGCTTCTCTGCTTCAAACACCTGAGTATTTAGAAAGCACCCGTAAATGGTATCGAGAACGCATTGCTAATTTAGATTTATCAACCGAAAGTGGCAAACGCGCTAGATTGTTATTTTTAGCCACTGAAGGCACTTTTATTTTGCGCCATTTTGGTTTGATGGATATTGATGATGCAGAATGGCAATCAATATTCAGCGATATCGAAAATACGTTTAAAGTTTAGGTGAAAATCCATTTTTGATATATCTAACACTCTCTTTTTTATATTTTTATCTAAAAAGGAGAGTATTCAATGAAGCAAATAAGTCATGAGTATACAGGTAAAATACTGCAACCACATATTGAACAAAACCAATCCGCTTTGGCGAAACCTAAAAATAAAAAAAACGGGTTTATAGAGAGAGTAAACAGGTTATTTAATACCAACTTGTTTAATACATTATTAAAACGTCCCAAGAAAGCAAAAAATACAGAAATCATCCCTTCCCATCAAAGTTTCGTAAAGCTGACAATACCAGAGAATCCTTCTCCGCAAAAAATAGAAAAAAATACGAATTTAGCGCCAAACAAAGTACACATTGAACCGATCGTACATATTGAGCCTACAATCGCAAAAACAGTACCAAGCGAAATAGACCAGTTCACAGAAAAGTTGCATCATCTCAATATCATCTTTAAAAATGATGCGTTCGGCGCTGATCATCGACCTATCTTTTTAGTCAAAAATCACTCGACATGTCGCGCTCGCTCTATCAGCAAACACAATGAACTTGGTGAGGAGGAGTATGGCACGCTCACCCTCAACATGCGTCATTATCTTGGTAAAGGGGAATATGGAACCGCCTATCGCGTGGGTAACTTTGCGATTAAAATTCCTCATCGCGATTTAAACTTTAAATACAATAAATATGCGAAATACGATCGCTGCGCCAGAGTATTAAATGAGGTAAATCAAGATATTAACTTTGCACGATCTACTACGCTCGCAAATGGCAATGCCATTTTAGTCACTAAGTTTATTGATGGGAGATCGATAACAGGCAAGGAGGCTTCTGGTTTTGTTGAATCCCGGGGACGCACTCTTTTTGATCATGGCTCCGAAGGCAACGTAAGAAAAGATAGGCAAAAAAATCTGTTTTTAATTGATGCTGATTTTGCTGCGCAGCCTAAACAGCTAAATCGCACCCTGTCTGTCGGTACCACTGAAATCTATAAACGTTATAGAAAATAGCGATACCCGTTAGCTTAGAATTAAAAAAACCAACAACGTAATACACGCTGTTGGTTTTTGATTAATCGCGGTCGTTATTGCTTATCATACACACTCGGTACAAATACATTTCGTTCGATCATTTTCTCGATTTGCTTATTTAAAATGGTTTCTCGGTAGTGTTTATGATTGCCTTGAGGCTCATGTAAGTAGGTATTTTTCGGGTAAATTGGCGTTTCATAAATGAGTTGAGCACATTCAGTCCGAATATCTTTCAGCCAATTACTGACCGAAGCATTGGCTCGGTGATGGCGCATCGCTTCAATATCAATCACCCCATAAACATAGGTTGAACCGTTAGTATCTTCTTGTTTACCCACAATTTTACCCTTGTAATCCACAATCAGTGAACGACCGCCACCACAGTCAATTGGCGCTTGTGTGGTTGGGAACATATACATTGAGCCAATATTCGGCGCCACAACATAGAAATTATTTTCCAACGCACGGGCTCGGTTAGAAATTTCAAACAGGTCATTTTCAGTAAATGGCGTTGGTAATGAAGCGCGGTACACCACTTCTGCCCCATTTAATGCCAGACCACGACCGTTTTCAGGGAAGTTTCCTTCCATGGCCATCATTACCCCTAATCGGCCAATTTCAGTATCAACGACTGGCCAGAAAGATTGTAATGAACGCCCATATTTTTTTATCCACTCATCGTACAGATCATGAGGCGATGCCGAACGTTCACACGGCAACAAAGAAGACATTTTATGGTGTTTCAGGATAATGTTCCCTTTGGGATCAATAACAAACCCAACGTTAAACATAATACCCGGCCAATCTGGATCGCGGGTTTTTGCCTGCGCCATGATGTACACATTTTGAGATTTCGCTAATTCACCCAGTCGGTCAGTCTCAGGGCCTGGAATATCAATAGCGCCATCTTTTAGAAATTCAGCAATCGGTAAATCCAGTGCTTCATCGTTGAAACCTTGTAAAGCACCTTCCGGAAGTACAAGTAAACGAACAGGGAGATCCAATGAAGATAGCCACAGCGCACCGTGAGATAGCTCCTCAAGATGGTCGATATTTTTCATAATATCGCTACGCGTTTTTATTCCCCACGTTGTTGGCACTAAACCCACTACACCATATGGCTTTATCATAATAATTCTCCGATTCTATTTTCGATTTACCTGCAATTGGCATTGTTCAAAAATCAAACTCATCGAATATTATTCATATGTTAATTTTATGTCAAATAAATATTAAATTACACTTTTTGGATATTCACACTTAATCTGTTCAATATTTAACACTAATATTTAAAATAAAAAATCAGGCTATAAACATATTAACAATCTAGCGAATATCTTATTTTTTATAAATATAACCTTGCGTTACTTTATTTTTAAAGTAATAAATATCAATTAGATAAAAGAATTTTGCTATTTTTAATTTCTCCATAAAATTAATATAGGAAAACATTTTCATTCTTAAAAATAAAAACAATAATCGTGAGTAAACTTAAGTTTTATTAATATTTAATCCAAAAACAAAAACTGCAATAAATATCCTATTCCTGCATTTATTGTACATTTAATTAACATTTCTATTGTAATTTAACTTAAAAAAGTAAAGTGTAATGTCGGCTTTTCAGATTTAAAAATATACGTACTTGCCATTAAAAAATATCGGTCGAATAACGATTAGAGAGTGATTTATGACAATACAAACATCTGAAATTACATCTGTCTCCTCAAAACGCACGACCTTTAAAGTCATGCTGGTTTGCTGGCTAAGCATTTTATTTGAAGGTTATGACGTGGGGGTGATGGGTGCAGTTTTACCCACACTCTCTGAATATAAAGAGTGGAATTTAACCCCTATTGAATTAGGCGCCTTGAGCAGTTATACCCTCGTGGGAATGTTCTTCGGTGCTTTTATTATCGGAACGTTAAGCGAGTTATATGGTCGACGACGCATGCTACTAATCTGCGTTACGCTATTTTCGTCCACCATGTTAGCCACCGCTTTAGCGCCAACACCTTGGTTTTTTGGATTAATGCGTTTTATCGGCGGAATTGGACTTGGGGGCGTGATCCCCGTAGCCGCGGCTCTCACTATTGAATATTCACCAACTGAAAAACGGTCGTTTAACTATGCCATTATGTACTCAGGCTACTCTCTGGGTATCTTATGTGCTGCGTTAGTGGCGATTGCGATTCTTAGCCAATTTGGTTGGCGTGGTGTGATGATGGTTGGATCGTTGCCCTTATTATTAATTTGGCCAATGTCCCGCTTGTTACCGGAGTCTATTGAATACCTGAATAACCGAGGGCAACACGAAAAAGCGAGAAAACTGGCGGAGAAACTTGAAGTTACCTATCACGAACCCGTGAAGCAAGAAAAGCAGGCTTCCCGTAGCTTAAAAGAAGTTGTCGCGATTATCTTTTCCAAAGATTACCTGCGAGCAACCTGCTGTTTTTGGGTCGCTCTGTTCTGTGGTGGCTTCATCGTTTACGGCTTAAATACGTGGCTGCCATCCATTATGCGTAAAGAAGGTTATGATCTCGGCTCCAGCTTAACTTTCTTAGTGGTGTTCAGTTTATCTTCTGCTCTAGGCGGGTTATTCCTCGGGAAAGTCGCCGATAAATGTGGCGCTCGCGGTACAGTTGCATTCTTCTTTATGCTAGGTGCAATGGGTATTGGATTGATGGTCTTCAAGCAAAATATCTATATGAATTATTTACTTGTGGGCCTCGCGGGGATTGGTTGTATTTCTGCGCCATTAATTTTGACGGGCTATGTCGCCCATTTCTATCCATCCAGTGTGCGAGCTTCTGCAACAGGTTGGACAATGAGTATTTCCCGTGTAGGTGCCATGTCTGGTCCCATGTTTGGCGCTTATATTGCCAGCCTTGGGGTCGCCAGCAGTTGGAACTTTGCCGCGTTCTCTGCGGTGACGGTAATAGGCGGTATTGCCGTAATGCTACTGCCAAGTAAACGCTTATAAACCCAAAAACAAAATCCCCTCGGTAATTTCGAGGGGATTTTTATCAATACCAATTACCAGAAACGAGCAATTTGTTCACGCAGAGCTTCTGCGGTGGCTTTTCCTTTTTCACCGACCAATGCGCGCCCAGCAATAAAGGCTTTGGCTTTGATACCTTCAAAAAGATGAATATCTTCCGGCACAATCCCCCCAGTTATCGACAATTCGAGGCCTAAATCAGAAAGTTGGCGCATTTTGGTGAGATCTTCAGGTCCCCAGCCCACGCCAGCGAGCTCAGCATCACGAGAACGGTGGTAAATCGCTTGTTTGATCCCTAAATCTACCCAGCGCTGAGCATCGTCTAATGTCCAGTTACCATACAGTTCAATTTGGATTTCACGCCCAAATTCATCCGCCACTTTTTTACATGCCGTGATAGTGGCAATATGCGCCGCTGCCGAAACCGTGATCCAATCCGCGCCGGCTTCGAACGCCATTTTCGATAAAATCGCACCACCATCCGTGGTCTTCATATCACAAACAATAATGTGTGATGGATGATTTTTACGTAATGTTGAAACCGCATTCATACCTTCCGCAAAAGCCAAAATAGTACCAATTTCAATCACATCAACAAAAGACTCCACATTATCAGCAACCGCCAGCGCATCTTTCAGATTTGTTTGGTCTAATGCAATTTGAATTAAAGGTTTAGTCATTTGATTATCCTAGTGTTTTAGATTAAATCGGGTATCTGGTGAATAACAGCTTAAGCCAATGCGGCATCAATCACCTGATAGACCTCGTCTGCGCTGGTGCAGCGGCGAATTTTATCGAGATCAATCCCCGTTTCGCTCTCTTCATCATCCAGTACTTGAGTCACTTCCATTAATCCTTCCATATGTTCATCAGAAGAACTTCCCGCGAGGGTAATAAGGACATCCACAGGCTCACTTTCCCCATCAAATACAATCGGTTCTTTTAATGTCACCAAGGCAAATGCGGTTTTTAAAACGCCATTTTCTGGGCGCGCATGAGGTAAGGCTAAATGAGGTGCAATACAGATATAAGGGCCTAACTCTTTGACGCTGCTAATAATGGCGTCATGGTAATCCGGCAAAATCGCCCCAGATGCGATGAGCATATCGGTGCCAATCTTAATCGCGTCCTGCCAATTATCCGCTGAGGCATGTAATTTAATGGAGTTGTTATCCATTAGAGATTGTTTGAAACCCATGACATTGCTCTCCTATCGTCATGGGCATACATCACTGAATCCCCATGACAAATTTAGTTATTGGATTTATTTCGACTCACTAAAGTTATTATGAATAATCGCCAGTAATTCATCGCCGAATGAGTTCGGATTCAACATATTCTGCACACCCAGTACAAATTTACCTTCCCCCGCATCCATTTCAGAAGAGAGATGCTTGGAAGAGACGATGATATCTGTATTCGCCAGTTTGGATTTGTAATCAGAAACCGCGCAGGAATCCATCACATGAGGGATGCCTTTGCCTTCAAGGTACTTGGCAATTTTCATTTTCATCATCATTGATGAACCTTGCCCATTACCACACACCGCAAGAATACTGACGGGTCTAGCGCCTGTTGAAATAGTTAGTTCTGTTGGTTCACTCAGCGCATTTTCAACACTCAGCTCTGCTTGTGGCTCCGCTGCCGTAGCGGCTTGCGCATCTTCTTCCGCACGCAATCTTTTCGACGCAAAGTACATGTAAACAAACGACAGTCCAATCAAGACAAAGAAGAAATATTTGGAGAAGGAAAGCCCCTGCATCACTGGTGGGAAAACTAACGCCCAGTCAGCCATGCCCATCCAACCGCTAAAATCCGTTCCTTGCTGGCTAAACAATGAAATCGCCCATGCAGACCCAAACACCTCAATGATCCCCATCACGAAACAGATTTTCATGACTGCTTTCCAGCCACCGAAATGGTTGGCAAATACCCCAATTGTCGCGTTGGAGAAGAACATCGGGATAAATCCAGGAATAATCATGATCGGGGAACTTAATCCCAACATAATCAACACCGCAGTAAACTGCCCCAACGCTCCCCACATAAAGCCGAATACCATGGCATTAGGAGAGAAGGCGTAAATTGCCGCACAGTCAATGGCGAGTACCGCGTTAGGAATAACGCGCTCGGAAATCCCTTTAAACGCTTCAGAAAGCTCGGCAACAAACATCCGCACGCCGGTAACAATAATCTGGATGGCAACCGCGAATTTCAAACCAGTTTCGAGAATATAGATGGTCCAATGGGTTTTCCCTGCCATTTCTTGCAAGTTAGTTAACCCAAAGGAAAGAAGAATGATGCCGAAGAAAACGGTCATCACAATCGCGGTGGCCGCGATGCTATCATGGAAAATATGCAACCATTTCGGTAGTTTAAGATTATCAACGCTATCGTTTTTATCACCGAGTTTATGGGCAATTTTAGTGGCAACCCATGATGCGACTTGCTGCTGGTGACCAATTGAAAACCCTGCCCCACCCGTGACTGATTCCGTTGGCTTGAACATAATATTGGATGAAATTCCCCAATACAGCGCCATGAGAACGGCTGAGTAAATAATGGTTTCCCACATACTGGTGCCCAGCACAAAATAGAATACCGCGATCAATCCCGCTTGCTGAAACATGATATGCCCCGTCAGCATAATGGTTCGGATCCCCGTAATACGGCGGAAAAGTACCAAAAGAATATTAATCGCCAATGCAATCAACACCGTATACCCAACCCATGAATAGTTATCCCCCATGGTTTCCATGGTGGCCATCATTGAGGTATAAGGGTCGATAACTGAACCGGTAAGATGATGATATTCTGACATTTTTGCAATGACAGGTTTGAAGCTGGAGACTAATGTATCGGCTCCCACTTGCACTAACATAAAGCCGACAATCGTTTTTATGGTTCCCTTCAGGATGGTTGTGCCATCTCTCTTTAGAAGCCAGTAGCCAATCAATGTCACTAATCCCAGTAATAACGGGGCTTTGGTCATCACTTGGCTGTAAAAAATATAGAATGAGTCATACAGAAAATCCATATTTTTACCCCTAAATCAAATTTAGTGTGAATTATTATCTTATTTAAAATTACATTACCCTGATCACAGACAAGCATTCTCACGCTATAATCAAACAGTTCATCAATTCAATCACTCAAACACATTTTGTAATCATAAGTAATCACCGTTTGCTCATTTATGATTATTTAAAGTGACACTTTTTGACCAGTAAAAAACCCTACATTTGTTGAGCTGATCACAACAAATATAGTAAAAATCAATATTTACATATAGTTAAAGAATTAAATTGGCATGGGTAATTTTTGAATTTAGTGAGTTGACAATTTTCATTATAATCATATAGAATCAAATCTAATCATTTTGAGTCAAAAGTTATCATGGAATCGTGATTATAATAATCATCACTAAAGACGAAAAATGATTATACAGAAATAAGGCGCTACACATGAATGAGACACAAAGACATCATGAAATATTGTCTTTATTGAAAGAAAATCAAATCATTAACGTATCTTTTATCACAAAACATTTTGATATCTCGCCTGCAACTGCTCGCCGAGATATCGCCAAGCTGGATGAGCAAGGCAAACTCAAAAAAATACGTAATGGTGCAGAGCGCATTGAAGAAAAAAGACTCAGATGGTCACCGCTGAATATCAACAGCACCGATCATTATGAGGAAAAATCACAAATCGCTATGAAAGCGGCAGAACTTTGCCAACCGGGAGATAGCGCTGTTATCAACTGTGGATCCACCGCATTTTTGCTAGGACAGCAACTGTGTGGAAAAGGGGTTCAGATAGTAACGAACTATTTCCCTCTCGCCAGTTATTTGATTGAAGAAGAACATGAAGATGTGGTTCTCATTGGCGGGCAATATAACCGAACACAAGGTATTTTCCTCAATCCTGCATTAAGCACATTGATGGGATATGCCGGCAACTGGATGTTCACTTCAGGGAAAGGTTTAACCGAAACAGGGTTGTACAAAACAGATATGCTGACTGCGGTCGCGGAGCAACAGATGCTCGATCGTATTGATAAACTGGTTGTCGTTGTGGATAGCTCAAAAGTGGGAAGTCGAACGGGCATGCTATTTTGTCCTGCCGAAAAAATTGACTATCTCATCACTGGTAAGAACGCCGACCCGAAAATTATCAAAGCCATCGAAGCCCAAGGCACGCAAGTCATCCTTGTATAATTAGATTAACTATCTAATTCAACGAATTAACAAATTTATTCTGTATTTCGCCTTATTTTCATTAATAAGGCGCTAATCCCTTACATTTGAAATTCTGGATAGGAAAGGTGTTGCTATGAGTAAAGTAAATGAAATTACCCGTGAATCTTGGATTTTAAGCACATTCCCTGAATGGGGAACCTGGCTCAATGAAGAGATCGAAAAAACCGTCGTAGAACCCAACACATTTTCTATGTGGTGGCTGGGCTGTACAGGTATTTGGTTGAAAAGCGAAGGTAACACCAACATTTCCATCGATTTTTGGTGTGGCACTGGTAAAAAGACCCAGAAAAACCCACTGATGAATCAGCAGCATCAAATGATGCGCATGGGCGGTGTTGAAGCCCTGCAGCCTAACTTGCGCACCGCGATTTTTCCTCTCGACCCCTTTGCGATTAAAGATGTCGATGCCATTTTAGCGTCTCATGACCACGCGGATCATATTGACGTCAACGTTGCGGCAGCCGTGCTACAAAACTGCGGAGACCACGTTAAATTTATTGGTCCACAAGCCTGTGTAAACCTATGGACTGGCTGGGGCGTACCGGAAGATCGCTGCATTGTGGCCAAAGTGGGGGATGTGATTGAAGTTGGCGATATGAAAATTCGCGTGTTAGATTCCTTCGACCGTACCGCGCTAGTGACCTTACCAAAAGGCGTTTCTTCCTATGACAAAGCGATTTTGGACGGTATGGATGAACGTGCGGTGAACTACTTGATTGAAACCACAGGCGGCTCTTTGTATCACTCTGGGGATTCTCACTATTCCAACTACTATGCGGCGCACGGCAACCGCTACAATATTGATGTTGCCCTGCTTTCTTACGGCGAAAACCCGCGCGGCGTGACTGACAAAATGACCTCTTCCGATATTCTGCGTGCCGCCGAATCATTAGATTGCACGACGGTTATCCCATTCCACCACGACATTTGGGCTAACTTCCAAAATGACCCTCGGGAAATTGAAGTGTTGTGGAATATGAAAAAAGAGCGTCTGCAATATAAATTTTCCCCATTCTTCTGGCAAGTTGGCGGGAAATATACCTACCCAACCGATAAAGGACGCATGCATTATCAGCATTTCAGAGGCTTCCAAGACATCTTTAAAAATGAACCTGAATTGCCGTATAAAGCCTTCTTATAAGATGGTTATCGATTAAAAAAACAAAATCCGGTAAGGCATACCCTCTACCGGATTTTTATTATCTTTATAAAACTGCTAACTTTATGTTAATCACCAAAATCGTGATTAAGGGATCACGCCCAGCAATTTAAACCAGAAATAATCCAGCGGCACCAAAAGGAAAAAGGTCAAAATAAACAAGATAAGACACAACCTTACCCCATCCATTAACGGCACTTTGCCCATTCCCATCGCGACAACAATCGGAGATGCTTGATAAGGCAATAAAGGTGTCGAATAACCAATCACCTGCACCATCAGCACAGCAATCAACGGTAAGCCCGTGGCATTAGAGAGAGACTCCGCTAACGGGGTATACAGTGCAGGAACACCGTTTGCTGTCACCACAAAGTTTAATCCACTGGTCAGTCCTACTAAGCTACCAAAATCCATAAACGGGCTATTTGGATCCAGTGGCAGCATCTTTTGTAAGTAAGTACCAACCACCATTCCAACGTTGGAATAACTCACCAATGTTGCTAGGCTCAAAATCCCTGCGACATAAATACAAGTGCGGATATTCACCGCTTTAACAAACTCATCATTGGTGACAAAACCGACTTTAGGCAGCAAGCAGAAACATGCCGCGACTAATCCCACCCATGCTGGTGAAATACCATGTGTGGTATCCGTGATCCAGAAAAGCAACGTGACCGCCAGCACAACACCGAGCTTTTTCTCATCGCGGCTCATTGGCGGTAAGGTTTTTTGTTCAGCCACCTGCTGCAATTTGGCAGGAAATAGAAAATAGATACACAGCACCACCATTGCACCTTTAATCAGCCCTAAGATTGGCATGTGCAGGAACAGATAATTCAAATAGGAAAGTTTAAGGTGGTAGGTGGTTTCTATCGCCCCCGCCATGACGAGGTTGGGAACGTTCGCTGGCAGTACAGTTGCAGAAAGTTGGAAGGTACCAAAACCCACCGCCAGCGCTAATCCGATGCGCCCTCGACTGCCACTTTCTAGCCCGACTTTATCTGCTATTGCCATCACAATCGGCATCAATAACGCAATTCGTCCCATATTCGACGGCATAATAAATGCCAATCCATACGCGAGGATCACCACACCAATGATCAATGAGAGCCAGGATTTGGTGAAACGACCCGAGATATGCTGCGCGATCCGTTCCGCCAGCCCCACTTTATTGATGGCAAACCCAAGAATAAAGCCGCTTAAAACGAGCCAAAATGCTTCTGAGGTGAACCCCGAGAAAATCACATTGGTTGGCGCTAGATGTAAACATGCCGCTGCAGCTAAAAACAGTAATGCTACTAAATATTCTGGTAGTTTTCCTGTCGCCCAAAACCCTATCGTGATTGCGATGACAACCGCACTCAACCATTCAATCTCTGCCATCCACGTAACCTTCTGCTGATTTTTATTGTTGTTTATTATTGCTCAATACTGCATCAAGAAAATTAAGTATACGTGAAATTGATAGCGAATAGATGCATACCCAATCAACTAATTAGCATCGGATTATTATAGTTCAGTAGGGAAATTTTAATGGCGAATAATAATAGAAGGGCAATAAAAAGCCGGTGTACTTTGACAAGACACCGGCTGGATGTGGGATGACAAAATAGTTATAAAGTAAATCAGCTTGTAAGCCGTATTCTTGGAGTTACGTTTGTAGAGAAATGACAAAAAAGATCTAAAAAATTTTGTTATAGCTAAAGTAGCTGCATATAAAAAGTGACAAAATAATTCTAAATTAACCAATGGTGAATTAGTAACTGTCAAATTGCTTGAAATAGTCATGGCCTCCTTAGAGGTCAGACGGCTGTTCAGAATAACCGAACAACTCAAATTTCATCTGCATGGCTTTGTAGCAGCCCGAGCATGTCTTACAGCTGTCTGTTTTCCTCGGCTCGTTGCACGGCCTCATAAATTTCCAGTTTCAACGCTATAGAATACTCATCATCATACAAAATTGAGCTAATGATTTTATGCAGTAGCTCTTTATCAATAACATTATCAGCAACCCAAACGGCGATGTTCTCCATTTCACGAACGAAATTCTGCACGATAAAGTCAAATCCGTTGAGCTCTAAAAAGTAGGCACCGAGTGCTAGTGATGAGCGCTTATTACCATCGTTGAAGGCGTGGTTTTTATTGATGGAAAACACTAAGTGCGTCAACTTGTCTTCGATTTCTGGGTAATACCAGTCGTTTTGCATATGCTCTAATGGGCTTTCAAGTTGACCAATATCTTTTGTGCCAGTTAAACCACCAGAGTTATCAATGATCCAGCCATGAGTTTTAACAGCATACGTCACATCGAAGTAGAAAAACCTAGGGTGAGATTCACCAGTCATATTAGCGGTCCTTCAAACGTTTAAACACTTCAAGCGTTTCAGGATCGCTGAGCTGGTCTTCAAGAGACTTGCTTTTCTCACCAAGGAAACGTTCAAAGTCTGCTTCTGGTACAGATTTAATGTAGGCCTCCAGTTTTTCATGCAAAGCATCTCTAAAGCACAGATCTCGGCTGGCCATTTTAGTCCTGGCATCGGTTATCAATGGCCTAAAGAGTGGATGTTGCTCAAAGCTGGTAAACAGCAGCTCTGCTTCTTTTTGCGTCAATGGGCGGCCTAGACTGATGCTCTGGCGCTCTAGCTCATGAGCGATGCCTGATTCAAAGCTGGCGATAAGCGTGAGTACTTCAGAGTACATGGTTTCACGGATCTTATCCTTTTCGGCCAGCTTGAGTATTTTCTTATACTCCGCTGCATTCTCATGGAAAATGCTTTGGTAGATCAGGTTAGTAAAGCGGCCATACTTCCACTTATTGCCGTCTACGTACTTGTCCAAGGCGTCGGTAAACTGTTTGCGGTAATTTTCCTCCTGGAACGCCGCCATCAAGTAATCTTGATCGCGCTGGTTGATAAACTTGGTATGACCCCCTGCGCGTTCGGCGAGTACATCAATCACAATATCGAGTACACGAGAGCGTAATTCTTTGGCGCGCTCACTGTCAGTGAGCAGCATGCCCAGATTCAAAATGGCGCGAAAAGTGAAAATCCCTAACACCGTAGTTTTGGTACCCTCACTGATGAGGGTACCAACAGCTATCTCTTTGAACTGCTTTAGCTTAGCGCTTCTTAGCAGGGTGTAACCATTTGCTTTTAACTCATCTCCGTGCGCAGACAAGTAACGTTCTACGGTGGCATCGCTGATATCAAACAGTTCTATCACCTGTTGTTTGGTAAATACTGTTTCACCGTCAAACTGCACACCGCCTAATGCCAGGTGTTGCTCTGCTTTTTGCAGGGCGTAACGGTTATTCAGAATATTTTGTCGGTCATGCAAAGACTCTGTGAGATCTTTAGCCATGCTGAGTCTCCTTGGATTCAGTGCTTGGTTTTACTGTTACTTGACCGTTCATTAGCATTGGTAGAAGCCAATCTCTCAGGCCTTCTAACTCTGCATTCTCTTTAAGTTTTTTCTGTTTTTGTTCTTGTAAAGGAGAAACAAACTGGAAAAACTTCTCAGCTAAATCTTTAGGAGGCATCACTACGTTGTAATTACTGACGAATGAGTCGAATAAAAGATTCTTGATACCACTAGTTTTGCCTTCCCAACCAAAAAAAACACCATTTTCGTAGAGGCTTTGCCACTGGTATGCGAAGTTATAGAAATAGCGCTTATCTATAAGGTCTATTGCTTTGCAGAAGTTGGAACATATCAGAGGATAATTAAATCTTTCTAAAACATGCTCTGTAATAAAAGCCATTCGACCAGTAGATTGAGTGGGGCTACCACCTGATATTTCGATAACAAAGTCAAATGGAGCAAGAAGTTTGTGATCATTATTTCTAAGAATGAATCGGTTAGGCGCATCGACATTTCCTTGACCATTTATGCCGTTAATATCTGCACCTCTTACGCAATCAACCTGAAGTGTGTAGTTACCTTGCTTGGTTTCTTTTCCCCAATCACCAGTTTTATCTGAATGAATCCAATCAGATATTTTATTAACATGCCAGCCAGCTGGAATTTCCTGCTTCAAAACAAAGTCATAAAGCATCTTACCGCCAGAAGCTTTATAGGGTTTCCCATTCGCATCTGGGAAATCAAACTGCACAAACCAGTAATCATAAAGCGTTTTCGCCATCGCTTCTAGTTCAGAATTGATTAGATTATTAACTCTTATCTTAGAGGTTATTGTTTTTAGAACATCGGCAATAGCTTTAGAGTTTTCGAATATAGGAACTTCAATTTCTTTGAGATCAGGAATACACAAGTTACTAACCGTTGAACCAGTACGGTCGCTTTTACTAATTTGCTTTTGCACGAACTCAGACTGAAGAGCGAATAACAAGTACTGATTAGATACTTTTTGTTCATCAACTTTTAGTAATACCATTCTCTGGCCTAAGCAACACTCAACTCCATCGGGAATCATACATACTTCGCCCATTGGCGCTTCTCTAGTGATGATTATATCGCCAGGTTCTGGTGTGGCTCTTTTATTTCTCTCTAGGTAAGATCCATGATCAGTATATGAAGGAGATGATAAATCTAACTCACCATTCTTAATGTTAAAATTTCTGATCACAATCATACCTTCTTCAGACCATTTTGGCGTTGAATGAGGGCAATCAGTAATAGATAAGCATAGCTCTTTCAGTGGAATAGTTTTTCCGCTAAAAGGGGACAAATAAGATAAATTTTCATACTGATTAATCATAGTTTAGCCCCGCTAGCTGTTTTTTTACCTCTAACTCTAAGGCATGAGATCGACTAAATAGCTCTTCGAGATTGCTAGCAAAATTATCCATCTTTCTAGTAAATTGGTCAGGGGTTATATCTGTGTACTCAATTTTGACTTCAAAATACTGACCAGCGCTGAAGCTATAATTTTTTGCAGTGATGTCGTCATAGCAGACAGCAATAGAGAAGTCCTTTTCTGTCCATTTGTTGTTAAACACATCAATAATCTGCTGTTCTTCTTCTGGTGTCAGAACCGTCTTCTGATTCTTTCCTTCTTTGACCTTTTGACCCAGGTTGGATGCATCAACCAGCACCACTTTGTCTTTGTTGCTGTCATCAATAAACAGAATAGAGACGTTGGTACCTGTTGTAGCGAAGATATTCGATGGCATAGATACCACGCCCGCCAGCATCTTGTTATCAACCAAGTATTGACGGATCTTTTTATCGATACCTGATTGAGCGGTAATAAACCCTGTTGGCAGTACCACCGCTGCTTTACCACCTAGTTTTAATGAGAAAATAATGTGCTGAAGGAACAATTGATAAATAGCCATTGATTCCACTTTCTTTTTAGGAATAGTAGGAATACCAGCAAAAAAGCGGTCTTTGTTTTCTTTGCTATCCAGCTCATCACGAAAATCACTGAAATCCAGTTTAAATGGTGGGTTAGAGACAATGTAATCAAATTTGCGTAGCTCACCATTTTCCTTGTGGTGTGGATGCAGCAAGGTGTTACCTTCAATCACGTTAGGGATTGAATGCACTAAGTTGTTCAAAATCAGGTTCAAACGCAGTAGATTTGATGACTTCTTCGAAATATCCTGTGTGTAGATGCTACAACGCGTTTCACCGATGGCATGGGCGACATTCATAAGAAGGGTGCCAGAGCCCGCTGATGGGTCATAACAGCTCACATTGCGTACGGTGCCTTGCTGGTCTTCAGGCACCAAAATGGCGGCCATAATGCGTGCTACCGCATGAGGGGTGTAGTACTCAGCGTATTTACCACCAGAGTTACTGTTGTAGTCTTTGATCAGGTATTCAAAGATGGTGGCGTAGAAATCAAATTTCTGGTTAAAGATACGCTCAAAGCTGAACTCAATCAGCTTGTTGATGATCGCTTTACAAAAGGCATCACGCTTGGAAACGGTCACGTTCTCACTGATGCGGGTAAAAAGTTGTACTTTTTCGCCTGTGTCCGTCATTACCGCAAACACTTCGTTATTGCTGATGGCAATGTCCATCAAAGTATCATCAAACAGCTGAGCAAACCCAGGCTTATCCTGCTGGTTGAACAAGTGACTGATGAAATGATGTGGTTTGAGACGAGCAGTATCACCGCCCATCTGGATCTGGAGCATCTCTAGATCCTCTTCACTCATTTGAATCAGCGCTTCTTCCCATTTTGCCGCGCTGGCGATTTTTTCGTCTATTTTCTTTGCTTCATAGGCGAACTTATCGTTCAGGAATTTATACAAAAAGACCTGAGTGATGATTTCAAATTCCGCGGTACTGTTGCCTAAGCCATTGGTTGCACATATGCTTTTCAGGCTATCGATAAGGGCTGTTGTTTTTTCTCTAAATTCGAGTTCGACCATGGTTTGTGTACTGCCTTAGTTGGTGTTCTTACCAGGATTGGCTACCTGTATTAAATTCTTTTAAATATTCTGCTACGACAAGGTGGTTTACATAACGAACTGCTTCCGTATTCAAGGGAATGCTCTGTTGTTTGATAAAGCGGTTATGAACCTTTGGTAGCAGATGCCGCTCAAAATAGCTTTCGTTATCGAGAACGGACGTGTTGTCGAGCACCTGACTATCGGCGTCTTCTTTGACTCCGAGTAGTGCCTCAAAAATCTTTCTTTCAGAGTCTGTAATATCGCGTCGCTCTTGTTGGCGTTCGTATAAACGCTTGTGTAAACGCGCATACTTGGTGTCACCTAGGTACTTCTGACGCAATTGGTTATTCTGTCGGTTCAACTCTTTCACTCGTTGGTGAATTTTGTTGAGTGCATCGATGTTGGCGACCATTTCGTCTTGCGTCACTTCACTGAGATTCTTTTTCTTAAACAATCGCTCTAGTTCATCTTTCAGGTTGATGAATTTCGGGTCTTGTTGGTCAAAGTTATTTGCCAGTGCTTCGCGTGTTTGGCGAAGAGTGTTTTTCAACTGGTCAGCCAAAACCAGTTCTTCTTCACCGATTTTAACGAACTTGAAGATGACATCTTCTAAGGCTCGGTGAAGCAGGTGTGTGGTATCTGTGCCTTGTTCAAGATCTTGCTTGAGGTTGAGCAAGTCCAAATGATTGCTGGTTTCGCGGTAAAGCACGTTTAGCTTGGCAAAATCCAGTTCATCAAGGAAGTCGTACTCACCTTGCAGGCGAATAAGGTTATACAGGCTTCGAGCATCAGCTAGGGCATTTTTAAGTGCTAAGACAGTTTCTCTGTCTTGTATCTGGCTGATTTGATCACAGAAGGTCTCCATGTTGTCGATATCAAAGCGGAACAACACATCTTTAATATGTTCTATCTCTTGTTTGATCTCTTCCTGTGATTTGAATAGTTTGGAGTAGCTTTCGATTTCATCGCCCAGCTCTGACTGTAATTCGTCAAAGTAAGCTTTGTTAGTCGCGTCAAATTCTTTTCGGATGTCTGCGAAATCAACCACATAACCATAACGGAAGTCATTATATGTGCGGTTGACGCGGGTGAGTGCTTGTAGCAAGTTATGCTTGCGGATCACGCGGCCAAGGTAGAGTTTCTTCAAGCGTTTAGCATCGAAGCCTGTTAGTAGCATGTTGTAAACAAACAGTAAGTCGATTTTTCCTGCTTTGAAATCTTCAACCCAATCTTTGCGTTCTTGTTTTGTGCCGACATCATGCAAAATAAGCGCAGCATTGCTCACTTTGTGGGCTTGCTTGGCTGGCTCCATGCTTGCCGTTTGAACGTAAGTCGGGATCGGTTCTGCTACCGATGTTGCTCGCTGAGGTTCCGCGCTGTCACTGCTGAATAGGGACTTTGAGGCGTACACAACATTAAACAGCTCAAACATTTTCTTTGCTTGGTCTGAGCTATCGCAAATGATCATACCGCCTATGGTTGCGTCATTTAGCGTGCCGCGACTCTTTTCGAAGTCGCTGATGATATAGTCCAGCATTGGCTCAACAAAACTTTGATGGGCGTATATTTCTTTGCGGTCTACATCGCCCATTTTTACTTCAGCTTCTTCCAGCGCTTGTTGAAGCGTCATTTTGTAATTGGTCGCGATCTCTTCACGAATTAAGCGCAGTGTATAGCCGTCGGCAATGGAAGCATTGTAGTAATACTTGTGAATGTAATCGCCAAAAAGAACTCGTGAGTTGTAGTCTTCACCCAATAAGGGTGTACCCGTTAAGCCTATCTTGATAGCGTTGGTATCAGACTGAGTCAGGTTGGCCAGAAAGCTACCTTTCGGGTTGTAACTACGATGAACCTCATCCAGGAAGTAAATGCGTTGGATGGTGACGTTATAGTCTTGCGTTGAAATAACGTCGGGGTCGTCTTTAAACTTCTGAATGTTGACGACGGTTATTTCGGCTTTGCCTGAGTGGTTGTGAATCACTTGTGTGGCTTTGATGTCACACGTGAACGCTTCGCGGGAGTTTATGGTGTGAACAATCAAACCGCGTGCAGTGAACTCTCGCTGTGCTTGTTGCAGCAAGTCTAGTCTATCGACGATGAAATAGAACTTTGGAATGATTTCTCGTTTTTGGAAATAATCCGTTAAGAACCCAACGTTGTAATAGGTTAATGCGGTTTTACCGCTTCCTTGGGTATGCCAAATAATCCCTTTACGAACCCCTTCGTTTAGCTTTCTCTCAATAGCTTTGGTCCCAAACATCTGTGGGTAGCGCATGATGTGTTTTTGCAGGCCATCACTCTCTGATACGTAGACCAATGCATAGCGTAGAACAAAGCATAAACGCTCTTTGCTGAGTAAAGAGGTACAGATTCGGTTGGTTGGACGGCTGGGTTCTTTGTTGCTCAAAAACTCAGGGTTGCTGCGGATCACTTCTAAGTTGTTGTCTTTGAGGACTGCCAGTTCTTGATCATCAGTCAGTGGTTTTAAAAGTGCAGTAAGATCTAACACCTCTTCTTCACGAAAATAGTTAAACACTGGCTTGTCATATGAACTGCTCGCGTAAAACGCACCTTGTACTGGCTCTGGATCACCATCGACGTAGTCCATGTTGTTGGAAAAAATCATGAACTGAGTGATGTTAGCAAAGCGCTTGAATTTCGGGTTTTGAAAACGTTTATTAATGCGCTCTCTTTCCGCGATGATACCATCTCGGTTGTTAGGCTTTTTCACCTCAATAAAAACCAGCGGCATACCATTAATTAACAAGATAATGTCGGGACGAAATTCATCGTCTCCGTTCTTGTAGGTTAACTCAGTAACGACATGGAAACTGTTGTTTGAAAAGTTCTCGAAATCGATCAACCTAGAGCCAGATCGAGCCTTCAACTGATTGAAAAAAGCTCTGCCTAAGTCTTCGTTATCCAGAGAGAGTTTCACTTCTTCAAGCAAACGGGCAACGTCATCAGGTGTCGTGTCAGGATTTATACGACTGACCGCTGAGGAAAATAATTCCGGGAAGATATTTGTATCCTTGTCCCAGAGTGTTCCTTTCAGGGAGAGGTACTCATAACCCAACCGCATGAGGTGTAAGATCGTTGGTATTTTTACTCTTGAATCTTCTGTGAAGCTCATATCAGACCTTCATTATTGTTTTTATTGATTATTCTCTGGTGACTGTTCTAGGAGCTCACCAACTGGACAATTAAATAGCACGCACAACTTGTAGATGGCTTCTAAGTCCACTTTTTGTGCTTTTTCTTTGTACAGAAGTGTCACTGTGTTGCGGCTTAAGCCTGTTTCACGAATGACATCCGCTATTCTTAATTTGCGCTCTCCCATCAAGCGGGCGAGGTGGCATTTGATCATGTGTTCCTATGTTCCTATCCATGTAGGCATTCTGAACGTAAGGGCAACTATAACATGAATGCCAGTCAGTGGATAAAAATTAGAGTTGAAATGAAATTATTCGAGAGGAGATAAAAGCGTGATTGCTGAAAACACACTTTCACTTGTGAAAGTGATGATCTTGTAATGGCATGGGTTATTTGGCCATCTATTCCGATAGATACCCGAAAGAACACCACATTTATTAGATTTACATGGCATTTTGCAAGCTGAAGTCACATTATGAGAGTAGAAGTCGGGCTTTACTCGTTTTGATTAAGTGAAATACTGCAAGCACCTGAACGCCCAACCTTCAATCGACTCCACTGGTATATT
The DNA here is from genome assembly GCF_057621555.1 of Providencia sp. LY12. Classification (NCBI taxonomy): domain Bacteria; kingdom Pseudomonadati; phylum Pseudomonadota; class Gammaproteobacteria; order Enterobacterales; family Morganellaceae; genus Providencia; species Providencia sp. LY12. The sequence goes on from NZ_CM172594.1 coordinate 49,110, forward strand.
ACCCACCACTGCCCCTTGGTGCTTGGGGTGATGAATACCGATATGATTTTGCTCGCCAAAGAGAGTGTCCAGCAAGTCGTTTGGCCAAGAAATCGACTTTGAAACAATACCTCTTCGGATCTGAGTAAAATGCTCAATCCAGTCCCGTGCATCTGAGCTGAAAATCATTTTGGTCGACAACATCTTGATCCCATCCGAAGTATCAACTTCAAGTAAAACAGCTTCATTCGATTGGTATCGAACGCGTACGGCTCTGATGGCACGAGGTGAGCCATTTTCCAGTTGATGCTGTTTACTCCTACCTACTTTTGGTAATGGCAATGTTTCTTGCTGAAGAATCGAGCATTTATGCTTGCTGACTAACACTTGCAACATGTGATCAAAGCTTTTAAAACGGCTGGCAAACTGTCGCTCTCTATCGGTAATATCCTGTTTGCCGCCGACATCTGCGGCAGGTAAAGTGCCACCCTGATGCGGCTCATCGGTGCTGACTTCTCGACCCGCTTCCTTTTCGTCAAGTTCATTCATGACCAGCTTACTGCTGTCTTTCACCTGTTCTTGTTTATAGACATCAAATGGCTTAGTAAAACGAATCCAGGATAAATCACCTTCCAAAGCCAAGGTCTCGTTCTGATCCGAACCGGTCTGATCGTCATCTATTTCAAACTTGTCTTCATTATTCAGCCAGTTAACACCTTCAGAACCCGCTCTGGTTGATTGATCTTTGGTATCTCGCTTGAAAAAGTCCGGATTGATAAATGCAATACTGCTTGGAATATCAACATCAAACACAACACCAATGATTTCCTCAATCAAGTACATTGATTTATCGCCGCTATAACGACCTTTAACGTGAAATTGCCAATTATTCATGTCAGGGGGATCAAAGCTAAACCGCCAACTTTCTAGCTTCCCTTTAAATTGTGGATAATACTGTTCGAATAGATCGGAAAAACACCGATAGGCAACCGTTGTTTTTAAACCATCAGCGCTGAGAATATACTTCTCAATAGTGAGCCGGAATAGGCGTTCAATATCTGGCGTGACTTTAATCCCTTCATCATCACTAAACTTTCTGGATCGCCCAATCTTTACCTGGCCACTTACTGCACGCGTTTTCCCTGGGGCACCACTATTTTTATAATCCGGCAATAGTGAATTTGGTTTTTGCCCTCGTTGCTAGTAACGTCGCAATAACTTGTAGATAGTAGCTATTGAGGCCATACCTGACTTTCTGACTTGTTCCACACGCTGGGCTCGAATTTTTGGCTCAAAACATAGCTCATAAACAATAATGGGCTGAATAATCAAAGGCCCCTGTTCACGCTAATTAAAAGCAACTGAGCCAACCAGCGGCTCTTCAAGATTGATTGAAGCAAAAGGATCAACGTGTTGGAACAGACGCCCTTCGTCAAAATAAGAAATGAGTTCCAACTCTGTTCTACGCTCTGGCCGAGCCGTGTCCAAATCCAAACAAATCCACATAATCGCTCCGGAATTAACGGCCAAAATGCGATAAAGCTTCCCATCAAATTGAAGCACTTCATTGATTTGCCACATGAAGCAGGGCCTCCATATCATTGAATTGGCAAAAAACCAGTTCAGCTGCTGAGATAGTCCTAAAGACTTTGTGAATATTAAATTTCAGGAATCCATTTGCTATGAGCGTTCGCACATCACGAAGGGTATGTCCTAATTCCAAGCTGGAAACAGTATCTATTTGTTTACAAATATCAATCACCTTTTTCTCTGGCGCTTTACTGAAAGCCCCATATAGCAACGGAAGTTGTGACAGTAGCCCTGAATCAACTCCCCCCTCCCGTTTTGGTTGGATACAACCACTCAATATTCTGTCTAATGATGGGATCAATTTCATGTTCGGTAATTAAGAACCAGGGGATTTGTTTTGACTGTCAATAACGCCGCTCTAACTCCAGTTTTTCAATGATTTTCACATCAGATAATGCTTCCATAGGTTTTACCTGAACAGCAAACTGGCGATGCATAGCATTGTCTGTATCAACCAAAAAATCAGAAGACATGACTTGATCAACACCACGGACAGCTGGATGTCTTAATCCATGTTCAGCAGCGATAGCTTGCGTATCCTCGCGTCGAAGCAGAAATTATTCACGAATATCTGAAAATATCAGGAGACCACTCAAAGACCAGAAAGGCTGCAAGCTCAAGGTCTGATAATAAATGGTGAACACGACAAGTTTTATGATAATAAATCCGATGGGATCGGCCTTCAGACAGCACATCTTGCACATACAACCAAGGTTGGTATTTCTTACCAAAACCTTGACCACGTCCGTCCTTTATCCTGCGGACAATCTGGTGTTCTGATAGGGACTGTTGAGATTTTGCCATAAGAAAACCCAGTATACTTTTTATCCAGTGTAACTGGGTTTTTCTATTTTATAACTTTTTTTGAGTAATTTAGATCTATTTTGTCAGACCACGGCTGGATTTTTAAATCAGAGTGAGATTACTCAACAGTCACTGATTTTGCCAAGTTACGCGGCTGGTCTACGTCAGTTCCTTTGATTAACGCAACATGGTAAGAAAGCAGTTGCAGAGGAACGGTGTAGAAAATTGGTGCGATTAACTCTTCCACATGTGGCAGGGAAACAATTTTCATGTTTTCGCTTGCTACAAAACCAGCATCTTGGTCAGCGAACACATACAGCAAGCCACCACGTGCGCGAACTTCTTCAATGTTAGATTTCAGTTTTTCTAACAGTTCGTTGTTCGGAGCAACGATGATAACGGGCATATCTGCATCAATTAACGCTAATGGACCATGTTTTAATTCGCCAGCTGCGTACGCTTCAGCATGGATATACGAAATCTCTTTCAGTTTCAGTGCGCCTTCAACGGCGATAGGGAACTGATCGCCACGACCTAAGAACAACGCGTGGTTTTTGTCTGAGAAATCTTCAGCTAACGCTTCAATCACTTTGTCTTGAGACAGCATGCTTTCAATACGTGCAGGCAGTGCGTGAAGCGCATGAGCAATACGCTCTTCCAGTTCAGGGTTTGCCCCTTTCAGGCGTCCCATATACGCCACCAGCATCAACAATACCGTTAACTGGGTTGTAAATGCTTTGGTTGAAGCGACGCCAATTTCCGCGCCCGCTTTGGTCATCAGCGAAAATTCAGATTCACGGACTAATGAAGATGCGCCAACGTTACAAATTGCCAGAGACGTTAAGTAACCCAGCTCTTTAGACAAGCGCAGAGCGGCTAGTGTGTCCGCCGTTTCCCCTGATTGGGAAATGGTGATCATCAAGCTACCTTTACGGTGTGCCGGTTTGCGGTAACGGTATTCTGACGCAATTTCCACGTCGCAAGGGATACCCGCCAGTGATTCAAACCAGTAACGCGCAACCATTCCAGCGTTGTAGGAAGTCCCACAAGCAACGATTTGGATATGGTCAACTTTGGACAGGATTTCGCTAGCTTTTGGACCTAACTCGCTAAGGTCGATACCGTTATCTTGGTTAAAACGCCCTTCGAGGGTGTTTTTAATCGCCATCGGCTGTTCATAGATCTCTTTTTGCATGTAATGGCGGTATGCGCCTTTATCACCTGCATCGTATTGAACATTCGATTCGATTTGCTCACGTTCAACTGGCGCGCCTTGCTTATCAAAAATACGCACAGTGCGACGAGTGACTTCCGCAATATCCCCTTCTTCTAAGTAGATAAAACGGCGAGTCACAGGCAATAATGCCAGTTGGTCAGAAGCTAAGAAGTTTTCGCCAACACCCAGACCGATAACCAACGGGCTACCAGAGCGTGCTGCGACTAATAATTCTGGGTTGCGGCTATCCATAATCACGGTGCCATAAGCGCCACGTAATTGCGGGATCACGCGCTGAACCACTTCCAATAATGTGCCGCCTTGCTGCTGTTCATGATGAACAAGGTGCGCAATCACTTCAGTGTCAGTGTCTGAACTAAAGATATAGCCAAGTTTTTTCAGCTCTTCTTTCAGTTCTAAATAGTTCTCGATAATTCCGTTATGAACAACGGCAATGTAACCCGAGGTATGAGGGTGAGCGTTACGCTCGCTTGGAATACCATGAGTCGCCCAGCGGGTATGCGCGATACCAGTTCCACCAGAAACCGGGTTCTTTTCTGCTTCTTCCGCCAGCATTTGCACTTTACCGACTTCACGTAAGCGTTGCAGATGGCCTTCATGATCAACCACCGCCATACCCGCAGAGTCATAACCACGGTATTCTAAACGGCGAAGACCTTCTAACAGAATTTCCGCGATATCACGTTGTGCGACAGCACCAACAATTCCACACATATTAAGTTATTCCTAAATAAAGGGGGTCTTCCCCTCTTATTGTCGCAACCTGATTATTGTTCAGCTTTCGCTGTTCCCCAGCCTTGTAGAAACGGGGAATTTATTGTTTTATCTATTTGCTACTTTGTAGCGATTTTTATATTAAAAAAACTGACCGACATTGCTTAGACTGCTAATTCTTAGATAGCTGATTCATTCATAGCTAATCATAGGAGAGACTTGAATATCTCTCCTCTATATTTACTTATGTTTTATTTACTTATTTTTTCTTTACTGGGCGCTGCCAGTTTTTAATATGAGTCTGTTTCACGCGGCTAACCACCAGTTCACCTTCATTAACATCACGGGTAACTGTGGTACCAGCACCAATGGTTGCGCCATTGGCTACAGTGACTGGTGCGACTAATTGTGTGTCTGAACCCACAAACACATCATCACCAATAACCGTTTTAAATTTATTCGCGCCATCATAGTTGCACGTAATGGTACCTGCACCGATGTTCACGTTATCACCAATCTGAGCGTCACCCAGATAGCTTAAGTGACCCGCTTTAGAGCCTAAGCCCAGCGTGGCATTTTTCATTTCAACGAAGTTACCCACATGAGATTTCGCTGCTAATTTAGCACCAGGGCGTAAACGTGCGAAAGGTCCAACAGTACATTCCGTGGATAATTCAGAATTTTCAATCACTGAGTATGGGCTGATAACTGAGTTATCGCCAATTACACAGTTTTTCAGTACGCAGCCAGTTTGGATCTGAACGTTATTACCCAGTGTCACGTTACCTTCGATGATCACGTTAGTGTCGATGACGACATCACGACCGTGAGTTAAGGTTCCGCGAATATCAAAACGCGCAGGATCAATCAACATCACACCCGCTAACAGTAATTTTTCAGCTTGTTCTTTTTGGTAGATGCGCTCTAACGCTGCTAATTGCAGACGGTTATTAACCCCTTCCATTTCACTGAGATGGCTTGGGTGAACGGTCGCAATTTTGTTACCTTCTTTATGAGCAAGAGCAATGATATCGGTAATGTAGTATTCACCTTGGGCATTGTTATTGTTCAGTTGGCTCAGCCAGCGGTTAAAGTCTTTGCCGCTTGCGACCATAATACCGGTGTTGATTTCTTGGATTTTACGCTGTTCTTCACTGGCATCTTTCTGTTCGATGATACCAACAACTTCGCCGTTTTCGCGGATAATACGACCATAACCGGCTGGGTTATCTAAGATAACGGTCAATAAGCCAATACCGCCTTCCGGCTTAGCATCTACCAGTCGTTGCAATGTGTCTTTAGCAATTAAAGGTACATCGCCATAAAGCATGACAATGTCTTCGTCATCTTGGAAGTGGGGAGCGGCTTGCTGCATTGCGTGGCCGGTACCCAGTTGCTCCGCTTGCAGAACCCAATTGAGGTTTTGTTCACCCAGTTTTTCTTTCAGTAAATCACCGCCATGTCCGTATACCAGATGAATATCCGACGCACCGATTGATTTCGCTGTATCAATCACATGCTGAACCATTGGTTTACCTGCGAGTAAATGCAGAACTTTAGGTAAGTCTGAATACATCCGTGTGCCTTTACCGGCAGCTAAAATCACGACACTTTTTCTTTGCACAGTCATATTTTCCTGAAACTCCAACTTTGGGGTGAAAGTAAACCTATTTCCTGTATAAATTACTACATATTTCGCACAAATAAAAAAGCCAGTTAGTCAAACTAACTGGCTTTTTCTATATTGCTATCATTACATAAGCTTTTTAGTTAACTCGATAACTCGAAGTTTCGCTATTGCTTTTGCAAGTTCTGCTGATGCCTGAGCATAATCAACATCGCCGTGTGCTTTGCGGACATGTTCTTCCGCTTTGCGTTTAGCTTCCACTGCACGAGCTTCGTCTAAATCTTTACCACGGATCGCTGTATCAGCGAGTACGATAACACCTGTTGGTTGAACTTCTAAAATACCGCCGGAGAGGTAAATTAGCTCTTCTTCACCAAACTGCTTCGTAATGCGTACCATGCCCGGTTTTATGGCAGTCAGCAGCGGGGTATGCTGCGGATAAATCCCCAACTCACCTTCACTACCTGTCACCTGAATTTTTTGTACTAAGCCTTCAAACATCTGTTTTTCCGCGCTTACTACTTTCAGGTAGTATGTCATTGCAGCTACCATATCAACCTCTCGTCAGATGGATTAAAGCTTTTTCGCTTTTTCCACAGCTTCTTCAATGGTACCAACCATGTAGAACGCTTGTTCTGGCAGGTGGTCGTAATCACCGTTCAGGATGCCGCTGAAGCCACGGATAGTGTCTTTCAGAGAAACGAACTTACCTGGTGAACCGGTAAAGACTTCTGCAACGAAGAATGGTTGAGACAGGAAGCGCTGGATCTTACGAGCACGAGCAACAACCAGTTTGTCTTCTTCAGACAGTTCATCCATACCCAGGATTGCAATGATATCTTTCAGTTCTTGGTAACGTTGCAGAATAGACTGAACGCCACGAGCAACATCATAGTGCTCTTGACCAACTACCAGTGGGTCTAATTGACGGCTGGTAGAATCCAGAGGGTCAACCGCAGGGTAGATACCCAGAGATGCGATTTGACGGCTCAGAACTACGGTTGCGTCTAAGTGAGCAAAGGTAGTTGCTGGTGATGGGTCAGTCAAGTCATCCGCTGGTACGTATACCGCTTGAACGGAAGTGATAGAACCAGTTTGAGTTGAGGTAATACGTTCTTGCAGAACACCCATCTCTTCCGCCAGCGTTGGTTGGTAACCTACCGCTGATGGCATACGACCTAACAGTGCTGATACTTCAGTACCTGCCAGTGTATAACGATAAATGTTGTCAACGAACAGCAATACGTCACGACCTTCGTCACGGAATTTTTCAGCCATAGTCAGACCAGTCAGCGCAACACGCAGACGGTTTCCTGGTGGCTCGTTCATCTGGCCATAAACCAGTGATACTTTATCCAGAACGTTTGAGTCGGTCATTTCATGATAGAAGTCGTTACCTTCACGGGTACGCTCACCAACACCGGCGAACACTGAGTAACCTGAGTGCTCGATCGCGATGTTACGGATCAGTTCCATCATGTTTACTGTTTTACCAACACCCGCACCACCGAACAGACCTACTTTACCACCTTTCGCGAATGGACAGATTAAGTCCATTACTTTGATACCGGTTTCCAGCAGTTCAGTTGAGTTAGCTAACTCTTCGTAGCTTGGTGCAGCACGGTGAATAGACCAGCGCTCTTCTTCGCCGATATCACCTTTCATGTCGATTGGTTCACCCAGAACGTTCATGATACGTCCCAGAGTTGCTTTACCGACTGGTACTTCGATTGGGTGCTCTAGGTTTACAACTTCTAAACCACGGCTCAGACCGTCTGATGTACCCATTGCGATACAACGGACAACACCACCACCTAACTGTTGTTGAACTTCCAACACCAGTTTTTCTTTACCGTTAATAACCTCAAGAGCATCGTACACTTTTGGTACGTTATCTTGAGGGAACTCGACGTCCACAACGGCGCCGATTACCTGGATAATCTTTCCAGTAGCCATCTTGAATCCTCTACGTAATTCGTAAACCTAGCTGTTAAACCGCGGCAGCACCAGAAACGATCTCGGTCAGTTCCTGAGTAATGCTGGCCTGACGAGCTTTGTTGTAAACCAACTGCAACTCTTTGATCAGGTTTCCACCGTTATCTGTAGCGGCTTTCATCGCTACCATTCGAGCGGCCTGCTCACTAGCTAGGTTTTCAACGACGCCCTGATAAACCTGCGACTCGATATAACGACGCAGCAGGGTATCCAGCAACGCCTTAGGATCGGGTTCATATAAATAATCCCAAGATTTCTTCTTCAGTGTTTCGTCATCGCTTGCAGGCAATGGCAGTAACTGAAGAATCGTTGGCTCTTGAGACATTGTATTGACGAACTTGTTGTTCACCACATACAGTTTATCTAAACGCCCTTCATCATAGGCTTGTAGCATAGAGTTAACTGGGCCAATCAGGTCAGAAAGGGTCGGGTTATCCCCCATTCCGGTTACTTGTGAAACGACATTGCCGCCTACAGAACCGAAGAATGCTACCGCTTTAGAACCGATTAAAGCCAAATCAACCTGAACGTTTTTCTCAGACCACGTTTTCATGTCTGCTAGCAGTTTTTTGAACAGGTTAACGTTCAAACCACCACACAGACCACGGTCTGTTGAAACAACCAAATACCCGACGCGCTTAACTTCACGCTCTTCGAGATATGGGTGTTTATATTCCAGATTACCTAATGCAAGGTGACCAATCACACTGCGCATGGTTTCTGCATAAGGACGGCTGGCCGCCATGCGTTCCTGCGTTTTACGCATTTTGGACGCCGCGACCATTTCCATCGCTTTAGTGATCTTCTGCGTGTTTTGCACACTTCCAATCTTGGAACGTATCTCTTTTGCGCCGGCCATTTCTGCTTCTCCTTATTAACCAGACGGCCCATAAAAATTCACGGGCCGAATAGTATTACCAGGACTGGGTGGCTTTGAATGATTCGAGCAGTTTATTCAACTTAGCTTCGATATCATCGTTATATTTGCCCGCCAGACCAATTTCGTTCATAAGGTCAGCATGCTCGCGCTGTGCAAATGAAACTAATGCAGCTTCGAATGCACCAATTTTTGCTAACTCAACATCGTCCAGATATCCACGTTCTGCAGCGAACAGAGACAGTGCCTGCTCTGCTACTGACATTGGTGCATACTGTTTCTGTTTCAGCAGTTCAGTTACTTTCTGACCGTGGCTCAACTGTTTACGAGTTGCGTCATCGAGGTCGGAAGCAAACTGAGCAAACGCTGCCAGTTCACGGTATTGAGCCAGTGCTGTACGGATACCACCAGACAGTTTCTTAATGATTTTAGTCTGAGCAGCACCACCAACACGAGATACTGAAATACCTGGGTTAACCGCTGGACGAATACCAGAGTTAAACAGGTTAGATTCCAGGAAGATCTGACCATCTGTAATCGAAATTACGTTTGTTGGTACGAATGCAGAAACGTCACCCGCTTGAGTTTCAATGATTGGCAGAGCAGTCAATGAACCAGTTTTACCTTTCACTTCACCTTTAGTGAATGCTTCTACGTAATCAGCGTTAACACGAGCAGCACGCTCAAGTAAACGGGAGTGCAGATAGAAAACATCACCTGGGTATGCTTCACGTCCTGGTGGACGACGCAGCAACAGTGAAATTTGACGGTATGCGACAGCCTGTTTAGACAGGTCATCATAAACGATCAGAGCATCTTCACCGCGGTCACGGAAATATTCACCCATCGCGCAACCAGAGTATGGTGCTAAGTATTGCAGTGCAGCTGATTCAGATGCAGTTGCAACAACAACGATAGTGTTTTCCAGAGCGCCGTGTTCTTCCAGTTTACGTACTACGTTAGAGATAGTTGATGCTTTCTGTCCGATAGCAACGTAAACACATTTGATGCCAGAATCACGCTGGTTGATGATTGCATCGATCGCCAGAGCTGTTTTACCAGTTTGACGGTCACCGATGACAAGCTCACGCTGGCCACGGCCGATTGGAATCATCGCATCGACTGATTTATAACCAGTCTGTACAGGTTGATCAACTGATTGACGGTCGATAACACCCGGAGCAATAACTTCTACAGGAGAGAAGCCATCGTGCTCAACAGGACCTTTACCATCAATTGGTTGACCCAGTGTATTCACTACACGTCCTAACAGGCCACGGCCTACTGGAACTTCAAGAATACGACCAGTACATTTAACTTTCATGCCTTCTGCTAAGTCAGCATAAGGGCCCATAACAACCGCACCAACAGAGTCACGCTCTAAGTTCAGTGCAATTGCGTAACGGTTGCCAGGCAGAGCGATCATTTCACCCTGCATGACTTCGGCTAAACCGTGAATACGAATGATACCGTCGTTAACGGAAACAATCGTACCTTCATTGTGAGCTTCACTCACAACATCGAACTGAGCAATACGCTGTTTGATCAGTTCGCTGATTTCGGTGGAATTCAGTTGCATATGCTCCAGTCCCCTTAAGACTGCAAGACGTCAGTTAAACGCTCTAAGCGACCGCGGACACTACCGTCAATGACGAGGTCTCCCGCACGAATGATCACTCCAGCAATAACAGACTTGTCAATTTTGCAATTCAGCTTAACTTTGCGTGACAGACGTTTTTCCATCGCGGCAGAAATTTTAGCTGACTGCTGTTCACTCAGTTCGTTCGCAGAAAGAACATCAACTTCAACAGTTGATTCCAGCGTATCGCGCAATTGGATAAATTGAGCTAATACTTCTGGCATCGTTGTTAAACGACCGTTTTCCGCCATAACACGAATTAGATTTTGAACATGCTCGTCAATTTCATCTCCACAAACAGAGATAAACGTTTTAGCTAATGTTTCTGGTGCAATAGAACCAGAAAGCAGCTCACCAACCTGTTCATTGCGCGTCACCTCAGAGGTGAAGGCCAGCATTTCCTGCCATTTAGCAACAGCTTGGTTTTCCACAGCAAAGTCAAAAGCTGCTTTGGCGTAGGGGCGAGCTACAGTAGCGATTTCAGACATGCCCCTCCCTCCTTACAGTTCAGCGACTAGTTTATCAACGATGTCGCTGTTAGCAGCTTCATCCACGGAACGTTCGATGATCTTCTCGGCACCTGCGATAGCAAGCATCGCAACCTGTTTACGTAACTCTTCACGTGCACGTTTACGCTCAGCATCAATTTCAGCTTGCGCTTGTGCTACGATTTTTGCACGTTCTGTTTCTGCTTCCGCTTTAGCTTCATCAATCATTTGAGTGCGTTGTTTATTCGCTTGTTCAATGATGATTTGTGCTTCAGCTTTCGCTTTTTTCAGTCGGTCGGTTGCGTCGGTTTGCGCCAGTTCCAGGTTCTTTTTAGCACGTTCTGCGGAAGATAAACCGTCAGCAATTTCTTTTTGACGTTTTTCTATGGCCGCCATAATCGGTGGCCATACATACTTCATACAGAACAAAACAAACAGGACAAACGCGATAGCCTGGCCGAGGATTGTTGCATTTAGATTCACAGACAATACCTCTTATTTATTAGTTAGTTAATGTTCTTAATGTGTGCCGAACGTTAATTAGGCAACAGCGAACATTACATATAAGCCCAGACCAACAGCAATCATCGGAATAGCATCGACCAGACCCATTACGATAAAGAACTGTGTACGCAGCAGAGGAATTAAATCTGGCTGACGAGCAGCGCCTTCTAAAAATTTACCACCTAGGATGCCGATACCGATCGCAGCACCGATCGCCGCTAAACCCATCATAATAGCGGCAGCCATGTACAGCAGATCCATACTCAGGTTTTCCATGACAGTCTCCAGTTTGTTTCAGTTAATACAATTATTGATTAATAAAATTAGTGCTCTTCAGAAGCCATCGACAGATAGACAACAGTCAGAACCATAAAAATAAAGGCTTGTAGCGTAATAATCAGTATGTGGAAGATAGCCCAAGGCAGGCTTAACAACCACTGTGACCACCACGGAAGCAGAGCCGCGATAAGAATAAAGATCAATTCACCTGCATACATGTTACCAAACAGTCGCAGACCGAGTGATACAGGTTTTGACAGCAGGCTAACCCCTTCAAGAATCAAGTTTACAGGGATAAATACCGGATGGTTGAAAGGCTGCATAGTGAGCTCTTTCGTGAATCCGCCAATTCCTTTCATCTTGATGCTGTAAAAGATTATTAGGATAAACACACCAATTGCCATCGACATCGTGATACTCACATCTGCGGTTGGAACAATACGCAGAGCAGGTAAACCTAAGTAGTGCTCACCGATGTATGGGATGAAATCAATTGGAAGTAGATCCAGAAGGTTCATTAAAAATACCCAGACGAACACCGTTAATGCCAGAGGGGCAATAACTTTGCTCTTCCCGTGATACATATCACGGACTGAGTTATCAACGAAACCAATGATCAGTTCTATTGCAGTCTGTAACTTACCGGGTACGCCACTAGTCGCATTGGCAGCAACTTTTCTAAATAGCCACAGGAATAAAGCCCCGAGAACTACGGAGAAAAAAAGCGAGTCAATGTTTAACGCCCAAAACGTTGGACTAGCGTGGGGATCGACCAACTCAAAGGTACGTAGATCCAACTGAAGGTTTCTCAGATGGTGACCTATGTACTCATTTGTAGTCATCACTTCTCCTGATGCAGACATGATGCCTCTTACCCTTTTGTAGTTTAAAAATACTTACCGTTTTACAACGGCTGGTGCAACAATCTGAACAATCAGCACCGCTAAATAGGTCAAACCCAGTGGTGTTATTGACGCTTTAAACACACCAAAAGCAACAACTAAGACAGTAATAGTTGTCACAACCTTTAACCCTGCTCCTAATGCAAAGAACCAGGCAATGCGGACAGGTTCATCCTCTTCTTTTGCTTTTTCAAAGCGTGATAGCAGCATAAATACGATATTAGGTAACCAGCATGCTAACCCACCAGCAAGAGCAGAGGCCCCCCATTCTATACTATTTGCACAGAAAGCCCCACTGAGGATTACAAAAGTTATTAACTGAATAGACAGTTGCTTAGAAGCATTACTGCCATAAAGGGAAACAGACATAACTTTGTGTACTCCCAGCTCTCTCAGCCTAAGAAACGCTAAGGGTTGTAATAAAACTGCCTTTGCTTAAATGTGTCAAGAGACAAAAACGTGCAAATTATACGGGCAGGCGAAATGAATTCAATCAGTAAGTAGCGAAAAGGTGAATAAATATTTAATTTTTTCGAGATAGCGCAGAATTAAGACAGGTGGGATTAATAATTTATTAACGATTCGTCGCCTAAAAATAACTTTATGTGATTAAGATCACAACAAATCTTAATCTCTTGATTAATAACCACACTCTTTATCCGGTTAGAACCCTATTTTTAAGCCATAAATCAAATAATTAAATTTGTTATTTTTTAGGCAAAAAAATGAAAAAATAATTTGGATATTTCATTATTAATGCTAAAACGATTTAGTAATAATATTAGATTAGGAATATTATTACCATTAATGTGATTATTTTTGATATATATTCGTTAATATTCTGTAAATAACAAGTGAATTTAAATTATCTTTATTTTAATTATATATAAAAATAGCCGTAACATTGTAAATGTACGGCTACCGCTCTAAAAGATAAAATAATTTTACTAAAAACTACGTTATTTTTTGAATAATTTAACCAAGTGACGCTGTTCGTCTAATTCTGGAATTTTTAGCTCTGTAATGGACTCAACTTCAAATCCTTCAGGTAGCTGTGTGAGTTCTTCGTTACGAACCACACCTTTTAACGCATAAAAGCACCCTTCCCTTGCAGGAAGATGGTGGCACCAACTCAGCATATCGTTGAGTGATGCAAAGGCTCTGCTAATTACGCCATCAAATCCATCTTCAACAGGGTACTCTTCCACTCGAGATTGAACTGGCTCAATGTTAGTCAGCCCTAACTCATGCTGAACCTGTTTTAGGAAGCGTATACGCTTCCCTAAGCTATCCAATAAAACAAAGTGAGCATCAGGTCGAACAATAGCTAAAGGTACGCCAGGAAGCCCTGGGCCCGTTCCTACATCGATAAACTTGTCACCCTTAAGGTGATCGTTCACCACGATACTGTCCATGATGTGGCGAACTAACATTTGTTCAGGCTCACGTACCGACGTTAAGTTGTACGCTTTGTTCCACTTGTGCAATAAACCAACATAATCGACTAACTGTTGTTTTTGCTTGTCAGTCAGTTGGATATCGGTTTTGGCCAATAGCTTTGTCAGTTTGCTGAATAAATCCATATTATGCACTCCGACGCAGCATGCCTTGTTTTTTGAGCCACACTAACAGAATTGAAATCGCTGCCGGTGTGATCCCAGAAATACGAGATGCTTGACCAATTGACGTTGGTTTGTGGTCATTCAGCTTCGCCATCACTTCATTAGATAAGCCTTTCACTTGCTTATAGTCCAAATCAACAGGAAGTAATGTGTTTTCATTACGCAGTTGACGTTCGATCTCTTCTTGCTGACGAGCAATGTAACCTTCGTATTTCACTTGAATTTCAACTTGATCTGCTGCTTGAGGATCTTCAACACCCGGAGCAAACAGATTTAACGAGGTCAGCATTTGATACGTCATTTCAGGACGACGCAGTAAATCTTCACCATTCGCTTCTTTCGATAATGGAACGGTTAAAATTTGGTCGATTTCTTCATGATTATCAGATTTAGGGTGAACCCAGATATCTTTTAAGCGTTGACGCTCTTTTTCAATCATTTCGACTTTGCGGTTGAAGTGTTCCCAACGAACATCATCCACGAGACCTAATTCACGTCCTTTTTCGGTTAAACGTAAATCGGCGTTATCTTCACGCAGCATCAAACGGTATTCCGCACGAGAAGTGAACATACGGTACGGTTCTTTGGTACCTAATGTGCACAGATCGTCAACCAGTACGCCAACATAGGCTTGGTCACGACGTGGGAACCAACCTTCAAGGTCAAATGCATGTTGTGCTGCGTTAAGACCCGCTAATAAACCTTGAGCAGCCGCTTCTTCATAACCTGTTGTACCGTTGATTTGACCAGCAAAGAACAAGCCTTCGATGAATTTGCTTTCGAGAGTTTGTTTTAGATCACGCGGGTCAAAGAAATCGTACTCAATGGCATAACCAGGACGGACGATCCTTGCATTTTCCATTCCCTTCATGGAATGAACTATTTTCATTTGGACATCAAATGGCAAGCTGGTGGAGATCCCGTTTGGATAAATTTCGTTGCTGGTTAAACCTTCTGGCTCTAAGAAGATCTGGTGAGCGTTTTTATCTGCAAAACGCATCACTTTGTCTTCAATTGAAGGACAGTAACGAGGGCCGATCCCTTCGATGATCCCTGCATACATAGGGCTGCGATCTAAGTTATTACGGATCACATCATGAGTTTGCTCATTGGTATACGTGATGTAGCAAGGCACTTGTTGCGGATGTTGCTCTTGCGAACCTAAAAATGAGAATACCGGCATTGGGTCGTCACCTAGCTGTTGAGCTAACTGACTGAAATCAATAGTTCTTGCATCAATACGTGGTGGTGTACCCGTTTTTAAACGGTTTACACGTAATGGCAATTCTCTTAAACGTTGAGATAACGTAATTGCTGGTGGATCACCTGCACGACCACCGCTGTAGTTTTCTAAACCGATATGAATTTTTCCATCAAGGAAAGTACCTACGGTTAATACCACCGCTTTGGCTTTAAATTTTAAGCCCATGCGGGTTACTGCACCAGTAACTCGGTTATTTTCAACAATCAGATCTTCAACAGGTTGCTGGAAGATCATTAAGTTTGGTTGGTTCTCTAATGCAGTTCTAACGGCTTGGCGATATAGCACGCGGTCTGCTTGTGCGCGAGTTGCACGAACCGCTGGGCCTTTACTTGCATTGAGTGTTCTAAATTGAATACCCGCTTTGTCAGTTGCGGTAGCCATTAAGCCACCGAGGGCATCAATTTCTCTTACCAGATGTCCCTTACCGATCCCACCGATGGCTGGGTTGCAAGACATCTGGCCCAATGTATCAATATTGTGAGTCAGTAATAGGGTTTGACGCCCCATACGTGCAGCTGCCATTGCTGCCTCAGTACCGGCATGACCACCACCAATTACGATGACGTCAAATTGCTCTGGATAAAACATGTGTGAACCTTAACGTTAGAAAATGCGGATTCTGCATTCGAGGAGTGAATTCTACTCAAGTTTGATGGAGAGACCAAGCCCTGGCCTCTCGCCTATATAATATAAAGATCTTTTTTATTTAAAGATCTCTTTATTAGATCTTTTATTAGGATCGACGGTTTCTGTGGATAAGTGAATTTTCACTTTAAAGATCATCAAAGTGTAAAGGATCATATACTGTGAATGATCCGTGATCCTTTTGCGTATAAGCTGGGATCAAAACAGGGACTTATGCACAGGCCTTGGACGACCTAAAACTTATAATCTGGATAACTACCGGTTAATACCATGATCTTACCGGAGTTATCCACAGTTGTTTGCGGTTAATTTGAACAGATCAGAGTTCGTCTGCCCAAATTTTAACCCATTCTCCTGCGGGATCTTCAGGAATTTCGTGTTGCTGAACATCAATTTCGAAGCAATCACCGATCCTTTTTGCACCATGATCCTGTAATAAGGTATCAAGAGTATGGATCGCACCACAAAAAGTGTCATATTCCGAACTGCCAATTCCCACAGCACCGTACTTGATCTTACTCAGGTCTGGTGACTGAGATTGAATTGCTTCAGCTAACGGTTGGATATTTTCGGGAAGATCCCCTGCGCCATGTGTGGAGCTCACCACCAGCCATAACCCTTCAAGTGGTAAGTCATCTAGTTCAGGACCGTGCTGTATATCCGTTTCATAGCCGAGTTCTTCTAAAATCTCTGCCATATGCTCCGCTACATATTCGGCACTGCCCATGGTACTGCCACTAATTAAGGTTACTTTTGTTACGCTCATGGTCACTCTCTTTCACATTAACAGGGCGCTATTGTACGCTGTGAATGAGCTGGGATCTACCTGTGGATAATGTGGTTATATCATTTTTTTTCTACGGGGTGATCGTTCGCATGATCGGGTTCTGTAAGGAGATCAGCGTTTCGGTTGATTGTATTTCATCGATAGTCTGAATTTTGTTGATAAGTACATCTTGAAGGGAATCTATCGAGCGGCACATTACCTTAATAAAGATACTGTATTGACCCGTCGTATAGTAAACCTCCACGACTTCCTCTAAAGCATCCAGCTTTTTAAGGGCTGTATGGTAATCCTTGGCACTTTTTAAAATGATCCCGATAAAGCAGCAGACATCAAAACCCAATTGTTTTGCGCTGATATCGATACGGGTTCCTTTTATGATCCCAGCTTGCTTCATTTTTTCCACTCGCACATGAATAGTTCCGGGACTTACCGAGAATTTTTTGGCGAGTTCAGCATAAGGTGTACGTGCATTGACCATTAATTCGTGAAGTATGTCACGATCGAGATTATCGATTTGATAATTTTCTGGCATTATTTAGCCCTCGTTTTGATGATTATTCATTTTTATACCCATTTTTTTAATCAAAATAAATAGTAAAGGCTTTTTTTAATGATGGATATTGAATTTATACCTCATTTTGTTGCTTAATCTACACATCGGCTAATTACAGCTAACAAATTATGGGTAAAATTATGGACAAGTCATTCATCGAACATCAGCAACAAATCAGCTTTGTTAAATCTTATTTCTCACGTTTACTTGAAAAAGAGCTTGGCTTAATCGAAGTTCAAGGTCCTATCCTGAGCCGTTTAGGTGATGGTACACAAGACAACTTATCAGGCTGCGAAAAAGCCGTTCAAGTAAAAGTGAAATCAATTCCTGGTGCAACGTTTGAAGTGGTTCACTCTTTGGCTAAATGGAAACGCAAAACCTTAGGTCGTTTTGGTTTCAGCGAAGGTCAAGGTCTGTACACACACATGAAAGCGTTACGTCCGGACGAGGATCGCTTAACTCCAATCCACTCCGTCTATGTTGACCAATGGGATTGGGAAAAAGTGATGGCAGATGAGGATCGTACACTTCCTTATCTGAAGCAGACAGTGGGTAAAATCTATAAGGCAATAAAAGAAACAGAAGCTGCCGTAAGTAAAGAATTTGGACTGGCACCGTTCCTGCCAGACCAAATTCACTTTATCCACAGCGAAGAGCTGCTAAAACGTTACCCAGACTTAGACGCAAAAGGTCGTGAGCGTGCGATTGCGAAAGAATTGGGTGCTGTATTCTTAATCGGTATTGGTGGAAAACTGTCAAGCGGCGAATCCCACGATGTGCGTGCACCAGACTACGATGACTGGACAACCGAAAACGAAGATGGCTTCAAAGGCTTAAACGGTGACATCATTGTTTGGAACCCTGTATTACAAGACGCATTTGAAATCTCTTCAATGGGGATCCGTGTCAGTCCTGAATGTTTAACTCGCCAACTCGCATTAACAGGTGATGAAAAACGTATGGAATTGGAATGGCATCAAGCGTTAGTCAAAGGTGAAATGCCGCAATCTATCGGTGGTGGTATTGGCCAATCTCGCTTAGTGATGTTACTACTGCAACGTCAACATATCGGTCAAGTTCAGTGTGGTGTTTGGTCACCAGAAATGGCTGAAACTGTTGAAGATATGCTGTAATTAGCGATTAAAACGGCGCAGTAGTCGGCTCTTTAGCCCTGTATCAAAGCGCCAGATATGATCAAATATCTTCATGATACCGGGCTTCCCATAATTTGAGACTGATACCGCATGGAAGCGGTATTTACCCACCTTCTGAAGGGATTTTATCTTCTGAATTAACTCGTCCGGTAAGCGTTGAGCCACAAAGTCTGAAATAACAACCGCATCGGCATCACTCCACTGTTTTGACTCCAATTTTACTGTTGTTTCTCGCAAACATGCCGCTAAGTCTGTTCCGCCACGGAATGTTTGATGCAAGAAGCGCATGCACTGTTCTAAGCCATCTGCTGAGAGAAGATCATAATGAACAATTTCGGTGGAAAACAGCATCACATGGCAAGCTCGGTTATCCGCCAGCGCGATTTTCATTAAAGCGAGGCAGAATGCTTTTGCACAGCGTTCATTGATTCCACCCATCGAACCGGAAGTATCGATACAAACCACAAATGGGCCTCTAGGCTGATCTTCATGTTGATGATGAGTGACTGGGCGTAAAACTTTGCGTTCTTGCCAGCTTTCCCCTTGTAAACGATAGGTAATAAGCTGTTTCTCTAATAACTTACGGTAGAATTCAAATTCAATATCTTCGAGGCCTAGCATCGCAAGCTCAGCCGGTAATAGCCGCAGAATATCGTCACTCTGGTTTAAGCCATTCACTTGTTCAGGTACAGTTTCCGGGACTTTTTCCATCACCGTCATCGGCTCAAGGAGCACATTATCATCCAGAATAGATTTGGCTGATTGGCTACGCCCCAGTAGCTGAGCAATTTTTTCAAGCTCGGGTTGCTGGCGCAAAAAATCACTGTAGCGAGCGATTAACTGATCATTATAAGACGCTGGGTTATTAAACCCTTTGCTAAGATCCCACAATCGCCCTGATGAGCGTTCGTTTTCCCCTAGAATATCCTCAAGGTTTCCACTCAATGCTAAACGGCGCTGTAATTCCGCCAGCAATTGCTCTTTTTCTTGCTCTAAGAGCTCTTTATGTAATGTAGTCACCTGCAAAATCAAACTAATACGCCAACGCTGAACAATTAAAGATTGCCGTGCACTGCGATTTTCAATTTTGCCCTTTTGCAGTTGTAAGGCTTCACGGTAAAACGGGGAATCTAACTGCTCGAGCCGCGCTATCACATCGGGTAATTGCGTGAAGAACGTATCCGTGGGGATGCCTAATGACTTCTGATATAGCCCAAACTCTTCAGATAGTTGCTGAGGGACTAGCGCATCTTGCAGCTTCTGTTTAAGGTCTTTTTTCCAGCTGGAAAGATCTTTTAATAGCGCCTTTTTCAATCGAGGATGCTTTTCAAAGAAAACCGCCAGCTGTGGGGTGGCGAGAAGAGAAATAATAATCTCTTCAATCAGCTGGCTTTCATTCACGGAAAGCAATAATTCGAGGGACGCTAGGCTCATCATAATGAATTAGCCACTTTTCCCATAATTTGCTGGCGGAGCTGGGTCAGTTTATCGCTAAGTTTAATAAAGCTCTCTTCAACATCTGCGAGCCAATGCGCCTCGATAAACAGGTTAGGTTGCTGCTTCTCAAATTGGTATTTCGCCCCTTGGATCTCGTTTTGGATAGCATCAAGCTTATCTAGCCACTCTTTATTATTGGTTGTCGGCGCCGCTGTAGGATTTTTATCTTGTAAATATAAGGTTGATGCTTGATGGCTAACGTCTAACAGTTGGATTTGGTTTAAATTATTCACTTCAGCGGCTAGCTCTTGCGCGAAACCAATTCCATTAAGATGAGCGGATAATGTGGTGCCTTTATTAAGGAAATTTACCAGTGATTTTTTCTCGGTGGTAATAAAGGTCACTTTCATATTATGTAGCTGTAATGGGCGATGCAAAAATAGGGTTACGCGCCCTTCGCTAATATTATCAGGCAACACATAAGAGGCTTTTCGTGCAAACATTGCGTTATTTTTTAAAACTTTAAACGCATCTTGGTTATTTTGATCTTGGGTGGATGACATCCACTGTTGGTAAACTTGCTCAATTTCTCGCGTAAATTTACGCTGTTGCCAACCATCTTCTTGTACTAATGACTTGAGCAATTGGGGCAGTAGGTTCATTGACTGCATATCGTGCCATAGGCAATCTTTGAGCAGCACAATATCCAACGGCGAAACAGAGTTTCGACCATTAAAGAATGCGCTAGCCTGCAATAAATAAACGGCTTTTTTCCAACGTCTATCAGAGACATACAGATTCTTCTCTGTGGCATCAATTTGTTGGCGTAATTGATAAATCAATTCAAAACAGTGATCGGGCAGCGAAACCTTGGGAATTTCTTTTTGCCACTCGCGATATTCTTCTTCACTGATTTTTAGGTGATCAGGAACCAAATTCTCTTCTTGCTGAGATTTGCCTGTCAGCAGCGCGCGGAAATTTTGTTTCTCTTGTACTTTATCCAGCCAAATTCGCAGCAACATCCTATCAAACAGCGCTTCAAGGCTATTATCCGCATCGGGTAGTTCGTTGGATGCGGTGACTAGCAAGCGCATTGGGATATTTTTCTCTTCATCCCCATTACGGAATTTGCGTTCATTTATGGCAGTTAGTAAGGTATTTAAGATGGCAGGGCCTGCTTTCCAAATTTCATCCAAAAACACCACTTCCGCATCGGGCAGGTATCCTTTGGTTAAACGCTCATAACGCCCTTCATCTTTTAAGGCTTGAATGGAAAGCGGTCCAAAAATCTCTTCAGGGGTAGAAAAGCGCGTCATTAAATATTCAAACGCATTTGCTTGGCGGAAGGCATATTTCATGCGGCGGGCAATTAAGCTTTTCGCTATCCCAGGAGGCCCCAGCAAGAACACACTTTCCCCACTCAGCGTGGCGAGCAAACACAAACGAATAGCTTGCTGACGTTCATACAAACCACCTTCAAGGTAGTTGCTTAATTGGGCTATCCGTTCTGCTAATTGCATAAGGTGTTCCTTTTCTCTAAATAACTCGTCTAAGGGTTAGAGGGAGATGGTTATTGACCAAGCTATTGCTAGGTTAGCTGTCCTTTTATTCATTGTGCAATCAGTTTTGTGATTTTTCTTTGATGTTATTTCGGATAAAGAGCAACAAATTTACCTTGTAACGAACAACTGAGTATTAATTAGGCAGGAACGATTCAGCGACAACTTATTCAATAAGTTAGCTTTTTATGCGTAAAAATAGGCTAACGAAACGTTTCGATAGTGATCACAAAACCAAGATAAGAACATTGAGTTGTGACTGTTCTTTACTATTATTGTATAAGCGAAACGTTTCGCTCATGCAGAGTCGAAACTCAAAAGTAGAAAAAATAGACTAAAAACGGTGGTAAAGAATGAAGAAAGGTATGTTGCTTAACTCAAATGTTGCTTCCGTGATTGCAAAACTCGGTCATACCGACCATATCACACTGGGAGATGCAGGTTTACCCATTCCTGCCAGCGCTGAACGTATCGATCTGGCTGTGACGCAAGGACTACCGGATTTTATGTCTGTTTTGCGGGTGATCACCCAAGAAATGCAGGTAGAAAAAGCGATACTTGCTCAAGAAATCAGCAAAATAAATCCGCAAATGGAAAAAGCTATTTTAGCCCATCTTCATGAATTGGAAGCGGCGCAGGGAAATCATATTGAAGTCATCTATTGCAGTCATGAACATTTCAAGCAACGTACTCATGAAAGCAAAGCCGTGATCCGAACAGGGGAATGTTCACCATACGCTAATATCATTCTTTGTTCTGGTGTGACTTTCTGAGGTGACTATGCAACCTTTATTAGAACTTATCGGCATTGATAAAGCCTTCCCCGGTGTAAAAGCTCTCTCTGGAGCCGCCTTAAAAGTCTACCCTGGTCGAGTGATGGCGCTGGTGGGGGAAAATGGTGCGGGTAAATCCACCATGATGAAAGTACTCACGGGGATCTACAACAAAGACGCGGGCGCGATCCGTTACCTTGGTAAAGAAGTGGCGTTTAATGGTCCGAAAAGTTCCCAAGAAGCGGGGATTGGGATCATTCACCAAGAACTGAATTTAATTCCTGAACTTACCATCGCTGAAAACATTTTTTTAGGTCGCGAATTTGTGAACAAATTCGGCAAAATCGACTGGAAAAAAATGTTCAACGAATCAGACAAACTGCTCCAGCGATTAAACCTTGATTACGATAGCCACCAAACTATCGCCGAATTATCTATCGGTGAACAACAAATGGTGGAAATTGCCAAAGTTCTCAGCTTTCAGTCTCAAGTCATCATTATGGATGAGCCGACAGACGCACTTACCGATACCGAAACCGCCTCACTCTTTCGCGTGATTGAAGATTTAAAATCCCAAGGCTGCGGCATTGTGTATATATCTCACCGTTTAAAAGAGATCTTCGAAATTTGCGACGACGTGACTGTTTTTCGTGATGGCCAGTTTATTGGTGAAAAGCCCGTCAGTGAATTAGAAGAAGAAAAACTGATTGAGATGATGGTAGGACGCAAACTGGAAGACCAGTATCCACGAGTCGATGTACCTGTTGGCGATATTCGCCTGCAAGTTGAAAATGTTTCTGGCCCCGGTGTCACCAATGCCAGTTTCACGCTAAAAAGCGGTGAAATTTTAGGTGTTTCAGGTTTGATGGGCGCAGGACGTACGGAGCTGATGAAAATCATCTACGGTGCAGCTCCGAAAAAATCTGGCAATATCCAGTTAGAAGGTAAAAACGTCACCTTAAAAACCCCGCAAGATGGCTTGAATAACGGCATCGTTTATATTTCGGAAGACCGTAAGCGCGATGGGTTAGTGCTGGGGATGTCAGTAAAAGAAAATATGTCCTTAACGGCATTAGGTTATTTCAGCCGTTTTGGCGGCAGCTTAAAGCACAGTGAAGAACAGATGACCGTGGGGGATTTTATCCGCTTATTTAATATTAAAACCCCATCCATGGACCAAATTATTGGCAACTTATCTGGTGGTAACCAGCAAAAAGTGGCTATTGCCCGTGGACTAATGACACGACCGAAAGTGCTTATCCTCGATGAGCCAACCCGTGGTGTCGACGTCGGGGCAAAAAAAGAGATCTACCAACTAATCAACCAATTTAAAAAAGAAGGGCTGAGTATCATCCTTGTATCTTCAGAAATGCCTGAAGTGATTGGGATGAGCGATCGCATTTTGGTTATGCATGAAGGGCATATCAGCGGCGAATTCTCTGCCAAAGAAGCAACGCAGGAAGCCTTAATGGCGGCCGCAGTCGGTAAAAATTACGGCTCAGTTCAGGAGTTAACAGCATGAGTTCAACAACCGCACCATCAAAACGCTATTTCAGCAAAGCATGGCTAATGGAGCAAAAATCCTTAATCGCCCTATTAGTCTTAATTGCGATTGTTTCAACCCTAAGTCCTAACTTTTTTACGGTCAACAACCTGTTTAACATCCTGCAACAGACTTCTGTGAACGCGATTATGGCGGTGGGAATGACATTAGTGATTCTTACGTCGGGCATTGATTTGTCTGTGGGATCACTGCTGGCATTAACAGGTGCGGTGGCTGCATCGATGGTCGGTGCTGAAGTGAATGCCTTTGTTGCTGTCGCAGGAGCATTAGCGCTCGGTGCTGCAATTGGTGCATGCACAGGGGTGATCGTCGCCAAAGGTAAAGTCCAAGCTTTTATTGCAACATTGGTCATGATGCTATTACTACGTGGTGTAACCCGTGTTTATACCGATGGCAGCCCAATCAATACCGGCTTTAGCGATAATGCCGATTTATTTGGCTGGTTTGGTATCGGACGCCCATTAGGTATTCCTACCCCAGTATGGTTAATGGTTATCGTCTTTGCTGCAGCATGGTACATGCTGCACCACACTCGCTTAGGTCGTTATATCTATGCGTTAGGTGGAAATGAATCAGCGACCCGCTTATCTGGTATTAATGTCGATAAAATTAAAATTATCGTTTACTCCCTGTGTGGTTTATTAGCAGCGTTGGCGAGTGTGATTGAAGTTGCACGTTTATCTTCTGCTCAGCCAATGGCGGGTAACGGTTATGAACTGGATGCGATTGCTGCGGTGGTACTGGGTGGCACAAGCCTCGCTGGTGGTAAAGGGCGCATTGTTGGTACGCTGATTGGTGCGCTGATCCTTGGTTTCTTAAACAATGGTTTGAACTTATTAGGTATTTCCTCGAACTACCAAATGATCGTAAAAGCCGTTGTGATTTTATTAGCTGTACTTGTTGATAACAAAAAATAGTGATTCTGACCCCTACCCGATAACGACAGGAATTTTCTTATGAAACTGAATAAATTAGCGACTTTATTTACCGCTTTTGCACTAACAGCAACCGTCAGTGTGAACGCGATGGCCAAAGAGAGTATCGCGCTGGTTATTTCAACCCTGAATAACCCATTCTTTGTGACCATGAAAGATGCGGCACAAAAAGAAGCGGACAAACTGGGTTATGAACTGATTGTTTTGGATTCTCAAGATAACCCAGCGAAAGAGTTAGCGAACGTCCAAGATTTAACAGTTCGTGGTACTAAGTTAATGCTGATCAACCCAACAGACTCTGATGCTGTGGGTAACTCTATCCTGATGGCAAACAAAGCGAAAATTCCAGTGATCACTTTAGACCGTGCTGCGAACAAAGGTGAAGTGGTGAGCCATGTTGCCTCTGATAACCGCATGGGCGGAAAAATGGCAGCAGATTTTATCGCTAAGAAAACGGGCAATGATGCCAAAGTTATTCAATTAGAAGGAATTTCAGGAACGTCGGCTGCTCGTGAACGTGGTGAAGGTTTCAATACGGGTGCTAAAGAACATAAATTCAACGTATTAGCGAGCCAGCCTGCAGATTTCGATAGAACTAAAGGCTTGAACGTTATGCAAAACTTACTGACCGCACACCCTGCTGTTCAGGCTGTTTTTGCACAAAACGATGAAATGGCATTAGGTGCGTTAAGAGCATTACAAACTGCTGGTCGAGATGACGTTTTAGTGGTTGGTTTTGATGGTACAAATGACGGTATCAAAGCAGTTCAAGGTGGAAAGTTAGGCGCGACGATTGCTCAACGCCCAGATCAAATTGGTTTTGTTGGAGTGCAGATCGCAGATAAAGTATTAAAAGGCGAGAAAGTCGAAGCAACAGTTCCTGTTGAATTAGAACTCGTGGTAAAACAATAGTTTTATATAAAATAATTATCCTTGATAAAACAAGAAGATTGATAAATCGCCGTGAGTTTAGCGGCGGTTTATTTAATTGCGCAGCAAAAGGACATAAATGTGATGGCAGCAGCTAAACTGGTTGTTTTAGGTAGTATCAACGTTGACCACATTCTCAATGTGCAGCAGTTTCCCCAGCCTGGCGAAACAGTAAGAGGTGATAGTTACCAAGTTGCTTTCGGTGGCAAAGGTGCCAACCAAGCGGTAGCCGCAGGTCGTAGTGGCGCTGATATCACATTTATTGCTTGTGTCGGTGATGACGATGTCGGTGTTAGTATCAAAAAACAGCTGCAAAAAGATACAATTAAGATTGATTGTATTGATTCAGTTGCTGGTGAAACAACGGGTGTTGCACTCATTTATGTAAACGGGCAAGGCGAAAATATTATTGGGATCAATGCGGGAGCCAATGGTCATCTTTCTACAGAACGACTAGCCGCATATCAGCAAAAAATTATCGATGCTGATGCTTTATTGATGCAGCTTGAATCGCCAATTGAAACTGTTCAAATGGCCGCTGAGATCGCGCGTAAACACCAAACTCAAGTGATTTTAAACCCAGCGCCTGCACAAGCGTTGCCAGATTCGCTACTGTCGCTGGTGGATGTGATCACGCCGAATGAAACGGAAGCGGAGCATTTAACGGGCATCGCTGTTAATGATGAAGAAGGCGCACAAAAAGCAGCGCAAGCACTGCATCAAAAAGGCATTAATAAAGTGATGATTACATTGGGCGCCAGAGGGGTTTGGTACAGTGAATCAGGCAAGCAAGGGAAAATAATTCCGGGCTTTAAAGTGAAAGCGGTGGACACCATTGCAGCAGGTGATACATTCAATGGGGCGTATGTAACTGCGCTACTTGAAGGTCAGTCTGATGAAGATGCGATTGTCTTTGCCCATGCGGCGGCTGCAATTGCAGTGACACGTCCTGGCGCACAACCTTCTGTTCCATGGCGTAATGAAATAGACCAGTTTCTTCTTCAATAGGATCAATTTGTGGCAACAATGAAAGATGTTGCTCGCCTTGCTGGCGTGTCAACATCCACCGTCTCCCATGTTATCAATCAAAATCGCTATGTTAGCGAAAGCGTCACTTCACGGGTAAAAAGTGCCATCGAACAACTCAACTATGCGCCATCGGCCTTAGCGAGAAGTTTGAAGATGAACCGCACCAATACCATCGGAATGTTACTGACTGCCAGTAATAACCCGTTTTATGCGGAAGTCGTGCGTGGTGTAGAACGTAGTTGCTACGAATTGGGTTACAGTTTGATCCTGTGCAACACCGAAGGGGATTTCAAGCGAATGGATCATAGCTTAGAAACCCTTCTGCAAAAACGCGTCGATGGGCTTCTTATTATGTGCACCGAAGCGCAGGGTCCATCCAAAGCCGTATTTTCTCGTTATCCGTCCGTTCCTACAGTAATGATGGACTGGTCTCCGTTTGAATCAGCCGGAGATATTATTCAGGATAACTCGTTCCTCGGCGGTGAAATCGCCACGCGTTATTTAATCGATGCGGGGTTTACTCGAATTGCCTGTATTGCCGGTCCTCAAGATAAATCTCCCGCACAAGCGCGTTATCAAGGTTTCCTTCATGCCATGAAGGCGGCATCCCTCAAAATCCACGAAGAATATATTATCTTTAGCGATTTTGAATTTTCAGGTGGGTTTGATTCGATGAATAAACTTTTGGCGTTACCGAATCCCCCAGATGCTATTTTTGCGGGGAATGACGCGATGGCGGTCGGTGCCTACCAAGCGATTTACCAAAAAGGCATGAAAGTGCCAGACGACATTTCCATTATTGGTTATGACGATATTGCACTTTCTTCTTATATGATCCCACCACTCACTACTGTTCATCAGCCAAAGGATGAACTTGGTCAGCAAGCGGTTAACCAACTCATTTATCGAATGGATAACCCAGATGCGGAACCCTCTGTTTTAGTCTTAACGCCAAAACTCGTGGAACGCCAATCAGTGAGGAAACGCTAATTCTGCGTTTTCTCAGATTTTTTGCCTTTGCCTTTAATTAAATTATCGCCATCGGTTTTACTGAGTAATAGAAACACAAAGGCAGAAAGTAACGTAATAGCCCCGATAGTAATAAAGGTGTAATGGAAGTTATCCACGACATTACTATTTGGCTGGTTATCAAAAAAGCTCAAAATGGTGGCGCTCACTGCGATCCCAAAGCTAATCGAAAGTTGCTGAGTCACTGCGAGCATACTGTTACCGGCGCTAGCGTTATTATCCGTTAAATCCGCTAAGCAAATGGTATTCATGGCAGTGAACTGGGTGGACATCACCATTCCTAAAACAAACAACGGAACGATAAGCAGATAAATCGACATATCTGGAGATTGCAGCGAAAACTGCGAGACCATCAACCCAATAATCACCGTGACAGTAAATAGCGTATTACGATATCCAAATCGGGTTAGAATTCTTGTGACTGCGGATTTTGCTGTAATCGAGCCAATGGCCAGCGGAGCCATCATCATTCCCGCCACCACTGCTTCATAACCAAATCCCACTTGTAGCATTAATGGCATTAAGAATGGAATGCTTCCTGTACCTAATCGCGTGGCGATATTACCGCTAATACCGATGGAAAAGGTTCTCGTCTTAAATAAGTTGAGCGGAATAATGGCGTGCTTAATGCGCCTTGCGTGGAATATATAAAGAAGAAGACAAAGAAAACCGCCCAGAACAATCGCTAAAGGTATATAGCTAGATAATGATTTATCGCCAAACAGATCTAAACTGACCGACAGCATGACCAAGCCAAACCCAAATAAAAGAAATCCAAGGGTATCAAACTTACGCTTTGGCATTTTAAAATCAGGCATATGCTTTAATGCATACACAATCCCAAGTACACCAATAGGGATATTAATAATGAATATCCAATGCCATGTGGCATAAGTGACGAGAATACCACCTAATAGAGGTCCTAAGATGGGGCCGACTAATCCAGGGATAGTGACAAAATTCAATATAGGCAGAAGTTCACTGCGCGGATACGCCCGAATTAATGCGAGTCGCGCTACTGGCATCATCATCGCCCCGCCAATTCCTTGGATAACGCGAGAAATAACCAGCACTGTTAATGAAGGGGAAAGAGCGCAGAGCAATGATCCTAAAGAAAACAGAGAAACCGCAATAATAAAGATACGTCGAGTACCAAACCTATCGGCAAACCAACCACTCACCGGAATTAACAGTGCAACTGTTAGGGTATAGCTCACCACGGCAGATTGCATCGCTAATGGAGAGTGATGCAAACTTTTGGCGATATCAGGCAGTGCCGTATTCAATATTGTGGCATCTAACGCTTGCATAAAGAAAGCCATCGCGGCAATCCATGGCAAACCCGACATATTTTTAGCAGTTTTAAACATCCGTTACCTATCGATAAATTTGGTGAGCGAATTCGTTCTGTTAGCTTATTTGTTCATTGTCGTTAATAAGGTATAGCAGAGATCGTAAGCTTCACGACTATTGCCGTTAATAATAGCATCAGCAAGTTGTTGATGAAGTTCCACTTCAATCGCATCATTTTCTGTTATTGCATCAAAATAAAGCTGGTACACCGACCTAAACAGATTCGCGAACGAAATTAAAAACGGATTACAGCACGCCCGATAGATAGTGAGATGAAAACGAAAATCAACTTTTATCCAGTGAGGTCTATCGAACTCTTTTTCCAAGGTTACCATTTCATTTGATAGTAATTGCAGAGACTGTTTTTGTTCTTCTGTGGCATTCAGTGCAGCGAGATAGCAAGCTTGAGGTTCAATAGCGAGGCGAACAACTTGAAAATGCTTAATCACCACGGACTTTTCTTCGCTATTAATCCACCAATTTAATAAGTCTTGGTCGAGAAAGTTCCAATTCGATGCGGGCATGACTCGTGTACCAATTCGAGGACGAGCTAAAACCATGCCTTTTGCCGCTAATGTCTTAATGGCTTCTCTTATGGCGGTTCGGCTTGCATTAAACTGCTTTGATAATTCTAATTCACTGGGAAGAATAGAGTCAGATAAGTAGGTGCCTTTTAATATGAGCTGTCCAAGACTCCGCGCAATAATAAAAGAGAGGTTTTTTTGTGAGGCATTTTGTTGCTTGCTCAATTCCATAATTCATCTCATACAGATACTAATCAATGATATGTTACGTGAGTAAATCAATTATTGCTGCTGAAATAGTCAAAAAACAGTAGTAATTTACGCTATTAAGTCATATTTGGCTAAAAAAAGCGCGAACGAAATAAATATGTAAAAAAACACTTGCGAGATTTTGGGAGCTCCCTATAATGCGCATCCGTTGTCACGACAAACCGGCTCGAAGAAAACCTCGAAGCCCCGTGATAACAGAGGTGAAGAAAGAAAATAGTTGAAAATAATCGCTTGACTTTCTAAATAAAAAACGTAGTATACGACACCTCGCGACAACGACCTAAAGTCGATAATCAAAAGATTAAGTCGCACCGCTCTTTAACAATTTATCAGACAATCTGTGTGGGCACTCACAGGACACTATCAAAAAAATATTTGATTTTAAGTCTTGAAGAGTGACTAACACGTTAATTCATATATATGAACTAATAGGTAATTTGGTTTCTTCGGAAATCAAACGACAGTAAACATTCTTTGAGCATCAAGCTTTTTAATTGAAGAGTTTGATCATGGCTCAGATTGAACGCTGGCGGCAGGCCTAACACATGCAAGTCGAGCGGTAACAGGGGAAGCTTGCTTCTCGCTGACGAGCGGCGGACGGGTGAGTAATGTATGGGGATCTGCCCGATAGAGGGGGATAACTACTGGAAACGGTAGCTAATACCGCATAATCTCTTAGGAGCAAAGCAGGGGAACTTCGGTCCTTGCGCTATCGGATGAACCCATATGGGATTAGCTAGTTGGTGAGGTAATGGCTCACCAAGGCGACGATCCCTAGCTGGTCTGAGAGGATGATCAGCCACACTGGGACTGAGACACGGCCCAGACTCCTACGGGAGGCAGCAGTGGGGAATATTGCACAATGGGCGCAAGCCTGATGCAGCCATGCCGCGTGTATGAAGAAGGCCTTAGGGTTGTAAAGTACTTTCAGTTGGGAGGAAGGCGTTGATGCTAATATCATCAACGATTGACGTTACCAACAGAAGAAGCACCGGCTAACTCCGTGCCAGCAGCCGCGGTAATACGGAGGGTGCAAGCGTTAATCGGAATTACTGGGCGTAAAGCGCACGCAGGCGGTTGATTAAGTTAGATGTGAAATCCCCGGGCTTAACCTGGGAATGGCATCTAAGACTGGTCAGCTAGAGTCTTGTAGAGGGGGGTAGAATTCCATGTGTAGCGGTGAAATGCGTAGAGATGTGGAGGAATACCGGTGGCGAAGGCGGCCCCCTGGACAAAGACTGACGCTCAGGTGCGAAAGCGTGGGGAGCAAACAGGATTAGATACCCTGGTAGTCCACGCTGTAAACGATGTCGATTTGGAGGTTGTTCCCTTGAGGAGTGGCTTCCGGAGCTAACGCGTTAAATCGACCGCCTGGGGAGTACGGCCGCAAGGTTAAAACTCAAATGAATTGACGGGGGCCCGCACAAGCGGTGGAGCATGTGGTTTAATTCGATGCAACGCGAAGAACCTTACCTACTCTTGACATCCAGAGAACTTAGCAGAGATGCTTTGGTGCCTTCGGGAACTCTGAGACAGGTGCTGCATGGCTGTCGTCAGCTCGTGTTGTGAAATGTTGGGTTAAGTCCCGCAACGAGCGCAACCCTTATCCTTTGTTGCCAGCGATTCGGTCGGGAACTCAAAGGAGACTGCCGGTGATAAACCGGAGGAAGGTGGGGATGACGTCAAGTCATCATGGCCCTTACGAGTAGGGCTACACACGTGCTACAATGGCGTATACAAAGAGAAGCGACCTCGCGAGAGCAAGCGGAACTCATAAAGTACGTCGTAGTCCGGATTGGAGTCTGCAACTCGACTCCATGAAGTCGGAATCGCTAGTAATCGTAGATCAGAATGCTACGGTGAATACGTTCCCGGGCCTTGTACACACCGCCCGTCACACCATGGGAGTGGGTTGCAAAAGAAGTAGGTAGCTTAACCTTCGGGAGGGCGCTTACCACTTTGTGATTCATGACTGGGGTGAAGTCGTAACAAGGTAACCGTAGGGGAACCTGCGGTTGGATCACCTCCTTACCATTGAAGTGTACTTGTGAAGTGCTCACACAGATTGTCTGATGAAATAGAGTAACGGTATCGATAGGCTTGTAGCTCAGGTGGTTAGAGCGCACCCCTGATAAGGGTGAGGTCGGTGGTTCAAGTCCACTCAGGCCTACCAAAATCGAATTGATGCTTCGTTATAACTCAGCTCGTTTACCAGACGTAAACGTCGCCAAGTTATGCCTTGCCTAAATTCGATTTAACTCAAAATTCTTTCTTAGTGAGAGAATCGATACTGGAATTACCTTTATGGGGCTATAGCTCAGCTGGGAGAGCGCCTGCCTTGCACGCAGGAGGTCAGCGGTTCGATCCCGCTTAGCTCCACCATAAACTTTCTGATTATTCAGAATAGATTAGAAATAGTCTATTGCGAATAATTATGCTCTTTAACAATCTGGAACAAGCTGAAAATTGAAAACAACGCACATTGTTTATCGCTTAAACAATGTGAGAGTCTCTCAAAAATCTCAACTTGAACGTGTTTTTCAAACACACAAGCGAGTGGCATGAGCGAGCAGTGTGAAATTCAAGGTGGACAGCGTGCAGCAAGCGCAGCGTACATAAGTACGTGAGCATTGCGAACCCTGCCCAACGAAGAAGTTCACCACGCACAGCCATGACGTTTCGTGTCGTCTGATAAAAAGACACCTTCGGGTTGTGAGGTTAAGCGACTAAGCGTACACGGTGGATGCCTAGGCAATCAGAGGCGATGAAGGACGTGCTAATCTGCGATAAGCGTCGGTAAGGTGATATGAACCGTTATAACCGACGATTTCCGAATGGGGAAACCCAGTGCAATTCGTTGCACTATCGTTTGATGAATACATAGTCAAACGAGGCGAACCGAGGGAACTGAAACATCTCAGTACCTCGAGGAAAAGAAATCAACCGAGATTCCCCTAGTAGCGGCGAGCGAACGGGGAGCAGCCCAGAGTCTTAATCAGCATTAGCATCAGGAGAACGGTCTGGAAAGGCCGGCAGTAAAGGGTGATAGCCCCGTATCCGAAGGTGTTAGTGTTGTGAACTCGACGAGTAGGGCGGGACACGTGTTATCCTGTCTGAATATGGGGGGACCATCCTCCAAGGCTAAATACTCCTGATTGACCGATAGTGAACCAGTACCGTGAGGGAAAGGCGAAAAGAACCCCGGCGAGGGGAGTGAAATAGAACCTGAAACCGTGTACGTACAAGCAGTGGGAGCACCCTTGTGGTGTGACTGCGTACCTTTTGTATAATGGGTCAGCGACTTATATTCTGTAGCAAGGTTAACCGTATAGGGGAGCCGTAGGGAAACCGAGTCTTAACTGGGCGAATGAGTTGCAGGGTATAGACCCGAAACCCGGTGATCTAGCCATGGGCAGGTTGAAGGTTGGGTAACACTAACTGGAGGACCGAACCGACTAATGTTGAAAAATTAGCGGATGACTTGTGGCTGGGGGTGAAAGGCCAATCAAACCGGGAGATAGCTGGTTCTCCCCGAAAGCTATTTAGGTAGCGCCTCGTGAACTCATCTTCGGGGGTAGAGCACTGTTTCGACTAGGGGGTCATCCCGACTTACCAACTCGATGCAAACTACGAATACCGAAGAATGTTATCACGGGAGACACACGGCGGGTGCTAACGTTCGTCGTGAAGAGGGAAACAACCCAGACCGCCAGCTAAGGTCCCAAAGTCATAGTTAAGTGGGAAACGAAGTGGGAAGGCTCAGACAGCCAGGATGTTGGCTTAGAAGCAGCCATCATTTAAAGAAAGCGTAATAGCTCACTGGTCGAGTCGGCCTGCGCGGAAGATGTAACGGGGCTAAACTATGCACCGAAGCTGCGGCAGCGATATGTAAATATTGTTGGGTAGGGGAGCGTTCTGTAAGCCTGTGAAGGTGTGCTGTGAGGCATGCTGGAGGTATCAGAAGTGCGAATGCTGACATAAGTAACGATAATGCGGGTGAAAAACCCGCACGCCGGAAGACCAAGGGTTCCTGTCCAACGTTAATCGGGGCAGGGTGAGTCGACCCCTAAGGCGAGGCAGAAATGCGTAGTCGATGGGAAACGGGTTAATATTCCCGTACTGGTGATAATTGCGATGGGGGGACGGAGAAGGTTAGGCTGGCCGGGCGACGGTTGTCCCGGTTTAAGGATGTAGGCAGGTGAATTAGGCAAATCCGGTTCACTATATGCTGAGGTCTGATGACGAGTCACTACGGTGGCGAAGTAGCTCATACCCCGCTTCCAGGAAAAGCCTCTAAGCTCTAGATTATCATTAATCGTACCCCAAACCGACACAGGTGGTCAGGTAGAGAATACTCAGGCGCTTGAGAGAACTCGGGTGAAGGAACTAGGCAAAATGGTGCCGTAACTTCGGGAGAAGGCACGCTGGCATTAGGTGAAGTGGTTTACCCATGGAGCTGAAGCCAGTCGCAGATACCAGCTGGCTGCAACTGTTTATTAAAAACACAGCACTGTGCAAACACGAAAGTGGACGTATACGGTGTGACGCCTGCCCGGTGCTGGAAGGTTAATTGATGGGGTTATCCGTAAGGAGAAGCTCTTGATCGAAGCCCCAGTAAACGGCGGCCGTAACTATAACGGTCCTAAGGTAGCGAAATTCCTTGTCGGGTAAGTTCCGACCTGCACGAATGGCGTAATGATGGCCAGGCTGTCTCCACCCGAGACTCAGTGAAATTGAACTCGCTGTGAAGATGCAGTGTACCCGCGGCAAGACGGAAAGACCCCGTGAACCTTTACTATAGCTTGACACTGAACATTGAGCCTTGATGTGTAGGATAGGTGGGAGGCTTTGAAGCGTGGACGCCAGTCTGCGTGGAGCCAACCTTGAAATACCACCCTTTAATGTTTGATGTTCTAACGTAGCCCCGTAATCCGGGGTGCGGACAGTGTCTGGTGGGTAGTTTGACTGGGGCGGTCTCCTCCCAAAGAGTAACGGAGGAGCACGAAGGTTGGCTAAGCATGGTCGGACATCATGCGGTTAGTGCAAAGGCATAAGCCAGCTTGACTGCGAGAGTGACGGCTCGAGCAGGTACGAAAGTAGGTCTTAGTGATCCGGTGGTTCTGTATGGAAGGGCCATCGCTCAACGGATAAAAGGTACTCCGGGGATAACAGGCTGATACCGCCCAAGAGTTCATATCGACGGCGGTGTTTGGCACCTCGATGTCGGCTCATCACATCCTGGGGCTGAAGTAGGTCCCAAGGGTACGGCTGTTCGCCGTTTAAAGTGGTACGCGAGCTGGGTTTAGAACGTCGTGAGACAGTTCGGTCCCTATCTGCCGTGGGCGTTGGAAGATTGAAAGGGGCTGCTCCTAGTACGAGAGGACCGGAGTGGACGCACCACTGGTGTTCGGGTTGTCATGCCAATGGCATTGCCCGGTAGCTAAGTGCGGAAGAGATAACCGCTGAAAGCATCTAAGCGGGAAACTTGCCTTGAGATGAGTCTTCCCTGACCCTTTAAGGGTCCTAAAGGAACGTTTAAGACTAAGACGTTGATAGGTTGGGTGTGTAAGCGTAGCGATACGTTGAGCTAACCAATACTAATGAACCGTGAGGCTTAACCTGACAACACCGAAGGTGTTTTTGAGATGAGAGATTGAGTTGATTCAATGACAGTGACGCCAAAGGGTAGTCACACAGCTTGTTCAGGATTGATGTTCTGGTTTAGGTAAAGACTTAAACGGGAATAAACAGAATTTGTCTGGCGGCAATAGCGCGGTGGTCCCACCTGACCCCATGCCGAACTCAGCAGTGAAACGCCGTAGCGCCGATGGTAGTGTGGGGTCTCCCCATGTGAGAGTAGGGAACTGCCAGACATTAAATTAGCCGAGAAGCCACCCATTGGGTGGCTTTTTTGCGTTTGAGGTACTGAAAATTGCAAGAAGTCCCTATACTGGGTTGTTCTTACTCAAAGAATATCTCCATCTGATGATCAGAACCGCAGTGATCCAACGAAAAGTCGTTTCTACTTGGTATTCTAGCTATAAAAAAACCAGCCATAAAAATCACTATTCTTATGATTGATTAAAATTAATAATCGCTCATAGAAATTAATTGATTATCATTTAAGCATCTAACACATTATTCCGTCTCTAGTTTTTACTCCATACCTTCTCATAACCACTCTAATGTAAAATATAATAGGTAAGTATTGTTAAATTGATGTTTAATTTTATTATTCGTATACTATTAAAAATGGTTATTTTTAACCAATTAAGATGTTGAATTGTTAAATTTAGCTGAAAGAAGATGAGCATTCATCAAATAGGTGGGTTATATGAATAAAATGAAAAGTAACAATAGCCAGATTTTTGAGCAGATTATTTCTGTGAATAAACAGCAAGAGAATGAATTTAACAATGGACAAGATGGCGCCATTATCCTTTCACTGTTAGTGATGTTTTTTGTGCCCTTCTCTTTACTCGTGATGGTGAAAAATCACCTTGGGTTAGAGAACAATGCCATGGCAATTGTTTCAGTGGTTGTTCTTAGTATTGGGATTGCCGCTGGTTTATATAAAAGCTTTAGAATCGGGGCTAAGTTTGTTGATAAACGCCCTATGTTGGAGCAATTGCTTTCGCGTTATACCCCTAAAGATAAAGTGGAATATCAAACGTTACTGGCTGAAAAACAAAGTAACCCTCAAAGCTTTTACTCTTTAGTGGAAGATTGGCTAGCAATAGAAAAACGCGCTTACGCCAATTAAGTCTAAGCATTAAAAAAAGCGACTCATTTGAGTCGCTTTTTTGTTTCTATCGGTGAGTTTAGTGAGATTTGCCTTGTTCAATACCTAGGCCAATCTGCGAGCGTACAAACTGCTCTTTAAAGCGAGCTCTTTCCATTTTGCCTCTCTCTGAATTATCGGTGACTGAGAATAGCCAAGATGCCGTAAACGCGACAATCAACGAGAAGAATGCTGGGTATTCATAAGGGTAAATCGGTTTTTCATGATGCAGAATAGTCACCCAGATTGTTGGGCCTAAAATCATCAGAACAACCGCTGTAATCAAGCCTAACCAACCACCTGCAAGAGCACCTCGCGTGGTTAACTTGCTCCAATACATTGATAGTAGGATGATTGGGAAGTTACAGCTTGCCGCAATAGAGAAGGCTAAGCCCACCATGAAGGCAATATTTTGTTTCTCGAACAAAATTCCTAAACCAATCGCTACAAAACCGAGGATCACCACGGTAATTTTTGATACGCGCAATTCATCGCGTTCATCGGCTTTACCATTTTTAATCGCCATCGCATACAGGTCGTGGGAAACCGCAGACGCACCCGCCAACGTTAAACCAGCAACAACCGCGAGAATGGTGGCGAAAGCAACCGCAGAGATAAACCCAAGGAAGAAGTTTCCACCTACAGCATCGGCGAGGTGTACCGCTGCCATGTTGGTACCACCGATTAAGGCGCCAGCTGCATCTTTAAAGTCAGGGTTTGAGCTAACCAGAACGATAGCCCCGAAACCGATGATAAATGTCAGGATGTAGAAGTAACCGATAAATCCAGTCGCGTAGAACACGCTCTTACGGGCTTCTTTTGCATCGCTAACGGTGAAGAAGCGCATAATGATGTGAGGTAAACCTGCTGTACCAAACATCAAGGCCAATCCAAGAGACAAGGCGGATATTGGGTCGGAAACCAGTCCTCCGGGGCTCATAATGGCGATACCATTTTTATGTACTTCAACGGCTTCTTTAAATAACGTATTGAAGTTGAAGCCGACATGTTTCATGACCATAACAGCCATAAAGGTTGCGCCTGCGAGTAACAAAATGGCTTTGATGATCTGTACCCATGTGGTTGCGAGCATCCCACCGAATAGCACATACAGCACCATCAATATCCCAACAATCACGACAGCAATATGATAGTTAAGCCCAAATAACAGCTCTATCAGCTTTCCTGCCCCAACCATCTGAGCGATTAGATACAGTGCCACAACCACTAAGGAGCCCATTGCAGACAGAATGCGGATAGGTCTTTGTTGTAATCGATATGACGCGACATCCGCGAAAGTATAGCGACCTAAATTTCGTAAGCGCTCGGCAATTAAGAACAGAATAATTGGCCAGCCAATTAAGAAGCCGATGGAATAGATAAGCCCATCGTATCCCGAAGTATAAACCAGAGCCGAGATCCCTAAGAATGAAGCTGCGGACATAAAGTCACCCGCAATTGCCATTCCATTTTGGAAACCCGTAATTTTTCCGCCGGCAGT
The DNA here is from genome assembly GCF_057621555.1 of Providencia sp. LY12. Classification (NCBI taxonomy): domain Bacteria; kingdom Pseudomonadati; phylum Pseudomonadota; class Gammaproteobacteria; order Enterobacterales; family Morganellaceae; genus Providencia; species Providencia sp. LY12. The sequence goes on from NZ_CM172594.1 coordinate 87,455, forward strand.
ATAGTAATCAGAGCGAGAGCGAGTTCTTTTTGAAGCCCAGTAAGTGATATAAAGCGTAAAACCCACAAACAGCAAGAACATCACAATGGCTTGAATATTGACAGGTTGACGCTCAACATCGCCTGTCAGGGCATCAGCGAACGCCATTGACGAGGTAAAAAACAGAATAAGTGAGAGCAAGACTTTCATTTTTCTACCTCTTTTAAGATTTCGGCGGTTAAGCGGTCAAATTCACTGTTAGCACGGATGACATATAAACCCGTTAAGATAAACGAGATCACAATCAGCCCAACGCCTACAGGAATACCGCGGGTGATATAGGAACCTTCAGTTATTGGGGTTCCTAGCCAGCTTGGATCAAACGCGATAAGAAAGATAAAACCAACATACAGAACTAACGTTATTGCAGATAACAACCATGAAAAGCGACTACGTTTTCTCACTAATTCTTGAAAGAGAGGGTTCGCCTCGACCTTTTCGTAAGCAGTAGCATTCATCAGAGTTCTCCTCTGTTATTGTATTATTGGCATACTCTGATAGCTCAAAGGCGGATTTTAGGGCGACACATGGCTACCCAAGGAATTAACTGGGTATTCGGTCAGACTCTATTTTCTGCTGATTGAGTGATGCTGAGTATTAATTTTAGGTCGCCCGAAGGCGACCTGTAGTGCCATGAGCTATCTACACAACTATTTATATAGCTACGAGATACTCATTGACTGTTTTTCTTCGAGCAGTTTTTCGACAACACCTGGATCTGCCAGTGTGGAAGTATCTCCAAAATTACTGGTATCACCTGATGCAATTTTTCGTAGGATACGGCGCATAATCTTACCGGAACGCGTTTTCGGTAAAGAATCTGTCCAATGCAAAACGTCTGGCGTGGCAATCGGACCAATTTCTTTACGAACCCAATTACGCACTTCAGTGTACAACTCTGGGGATGGTTCCTCGCCAGAAATCAACGTGACATAGGCATAGATTGCCTGCCCTTTGATGCTATGAGGAATACCCACGACAGCAGCTTCAGCAACCTTCGGATGTGAAACGAGGGCAGATTCAATTTCTGCTGTCCCTAAACGGTGACCTGAAATATTCAGGACGTCATCAACACGACCGGTGATCCAGTAATAGCCATCTTCATCACGACGCGCACCATCACCACTAAAGTACATTCCTTTAAAGGTGGAGAAATAGGTTTGTTCGAAACGTTCATGGTCTCCAAACAGGGTACGAGCTTGACCCGGCCAAGAATCCACAATGACTAAGTTACCTTCCGTTGAGCCATCGAGCGGCTCACCAAGGTTATCAACCAATGCAGGGCGAACGCCAAAGAATGGCAGTGTTGCTGAACCTGGTTTTAACATCGTTGCACCCGGCAGTGGTGTGATCATGAAACCACCGGTTTCCGTTTGCCACCATGTATCAACCACTGGGCAGCGGCTGTTCCCCATTTTCTTGTAGAACCATTCCCACGCTTCTGGGTTGATTGGCTCACCGACCGATCCCAAAATACGTAGAGAATCGCGCTGGGTACCTTCAATCGCTTTATCACCTTCCGCCATCAGTGCACGAATAGCAGTTGGTGCGGTATATAGGATATTGACTTGGTGCTTATCAACGACTTGAGCCATGCGGTTAACCGCTGGATAATTTGGCACACCTTCGAACATTAAGGTTTTTGCACCATTAGATAACGGTCCATAAAGCAGATAGCTATGACCCGTTACCCAGCCCACATCCGCCGTACACCAGTAGACTTCATTTTCATGATAATCAAAGGTGTATTTGAATGTCAGCGTTGCATAAACCAGATAACCGCCCGTGGTGTGGAGAACCCCTTTAGGTTTACCTGTGGAGCCGGAAGTGTAGAGAATAAACAGCGGATCTTCTGCATTAATCTCTTCCGGTGGGCAATCTGCGCTTACGCCTTGGATAACGTCGTGCCACCAAAGGTCACGGCCTTCAACCCAGCTTGGTGCATTACCTGTACGGCGATAAACAATCACATTCGCGACGGTAGTGACTTGTGGGTTTTGCAGTGCATCGTCCACGTTCTTTTTCAGTGGAATAGCGCGACCTGCACGCAAGCCTTCATCTGAGGTGATGATAAGCTTGGCTTTACAGTCAATAACGCGCCCAGAGACAGCCTCAGGGGAGAATCCCGCAAAGATGACGGTATGGATAGCACCGATACGCGCACATGCCAGCATCGCGACAGCGGCTTCAACCACCATTGGCATATAGATAGCGACGACATCCCCTTTGCGGATGCCTTGCTTCTTAAGAACGTTTGCGAACTGGCACACATCATGGTGCAGCTCACGGTAAGTGATATTTTTTGATTGGGTTGGGTCATCACCTTCCCAGATGATAGCGGTTTGGTCGCCACGAGTGGCTAGGTGACGGTCTAAACAGTTAGCGCTCAGGTTTAAGGTGCCATCTTCGAACCAGCGGATATTGACGTGTCCTGGGTCGAATGAGGTGTTCTTAACTCGAGTGTAAGGTTTAATCCAATCAACGATTTTCCCTTTTTCGCCCCAAAATCCTTCGGGGTCTTGAATCGAGAGTTGGTACTCATCGTTATACTGTTGTTCGTTTATCAGGGCATTTTTAGCAATATTAGCAGGAACGGGATGTTTAGTTATTTGTGTCATATTATTATCTCCTTGCAGATGTTAATAGTATGTCAAAAAACAGTTAACTGAAGTATGGATGGTTATTTTGTTTTTCTTTTGAGCGGAAGATCACGTATTAATAGTAATGGGATTTGCAGTATGATCATTTGATGCTAAATCCATGATTGAAATAAAAATTCAAAAATATAACTAACATTAGAATTAAAGAAAAACAAAGGCGAATTATAGTGGTATTAGTTACTGAATAATCTATTGATGATAGTTGTTGGAAAAATCCACAGAATTCACATGGATATGATAATGATTTTCATTAACACTAAAATAACTATAATGGGTGCGTGGTTAAAAACACGCAGTTACTGAAATCCTAATTCAGTCTGTGAGGTAGAAAGATAAGTCACTGGAGACAAACAATATGAGTTACACATTACCTGCTTTACCTTATGCTTACGATGCGCTGGAACCTCATTTTGATAAACAAACCATGGAAATCCATCACACCAAGCACCACCAAACCTACGTGAATAACACCAATACTGCCTTAGAAAAACTGCCTGAACTGGCGGGGTTAGATATTGATATGTTAATCCAAAAATTAGACCAAATCCCAGCAGATCAACGTACTTTTGTTCGTAACAACGCGGGTGGCCACTCAAACCATAGTCTGTTCTGGAAAGGATTAAAATTAGGTACTGAACTGCAAGGCGAACTGAAAGCCGCCATTGAGCGTGACTTTGGTAGCGTTGATGCCTTTAAAGATCTGTTCGAAAAAGCTGCAGCTTCCCGTTTTGGTTCTGGTTGGGCATGGCTGGTATTAAAAGCCGATGGCAAACTGGCTGTGGTTTCTACTGCAAACCAAGACAGCCCATTAATGGGTGAAGCAATTTCCGGCGCTTCAGGTTACCCAATCCTTGGTTTAGATGTTTGGGAGCACGCTTACTACCTGAAATATCAAAACCGTCGCCCTGACTACATCAAAGCTTTCTGGTCAGTTGTGAACTGGGATGAAGCAGCAAAACGCTTCTCAGAAAAAACCAAGTAATTTTTTGCAAACTGATTTTTTCATAAGCGCGGTTCTTAGGAGCCGCGTTTTTTGTTTTTACCGTCGGTATAACGTTGTTATCTCTATGGTCATTCTTTATGATGAAAACTCTTTCTGGCGGGGTTATCGGGAGCAAAACGGTGAAAATACATCCTCAAGTTTTTATTGGTACCATTCAAAGCACTGCCCATTGTGGAGTTAGCGCTATTCATAAGCGAGCAGTGGATGGGGTATTAACTTTAAACAGCTTAGGCATTGAAGGGGATGAACAAGCAGAAACGCGTTTTCACGGTGGGCCTGATAGAGCGTTATGTCATTACCCGCAAGAACATTATGAATTTTGGCGACAACGATACCCGCAATTAGAGGATTTATTCCTTCCTTCCGCTTTTGGTGAAAACCTGTCAACTCAAGGAATGACCGAAGAAAACGTTTTTATCGGTGATATTTATGCTTGGGGTGACGCACGTATTCAAGTCACTCAACCGCGTTCCCCTTGTTATAAACTCAATGGGTTAACGGGAGTGGAAAATTTTGCTCAAGTGATGCAGGACGAAGGTCGCTGTGGTTGGTTATATCGAGTCATTAAAGGCGGTAGTGTCGGTGTGGATACCCCACTTAAACTCTTGAGCCGTAATAGTGATGTCTCTATGCAAGAAGCGATTATGATAGCTTTCCATGCGCCGTATGATGAAGAGTTGTATCGTCGATTATTGTCTGCGGCGGGGCTATCGGCGAGTTGGAGCCTGACGATGCAAAATAGGTTAGAGCATCATAAAATTGAAGAGTTTAGCCACCGTTTATTTGGTCGACGCGGCTGATGGTTTATCACTGTCATTAGGATTGAGGAAAACAGCATGCAGTACGATTTAAATGACCTCTATTATTTCGTTAAAGTCGTTGAACATGGTGGTTTTTCTCAAGCAGGTGCGGCGCTTGGGATCCCAAAATCAAAACTCAGTCGTCGTATTGCCGACTTAGAGCAAAAACTAAATGTCTCACTGATTTATCGATCAACACGGCAATTTCATGTCACTGATATTGGACAAGTTTTTTATCAGCAATGTAAGAATGTCGTGGAAGAAGCGGATATCGCCCATGAACTGATTTGCTCAGTACAAACACATCCCAAAGGTACTATTAAGCTCTCTTGCCCCGTTACTTTATTACAAGTCTATTTGCAGGATTTACTGATTGATTTTATGGAAAAATACCCTGATATCGATGTGCAAATTCTGGCAGTTAACCGCCCCGTCGATGTGATCAGTGAAGGGTTGGATTTGGCATTACGCGTACGTTCATTACCCCTGGATGATTCTGGAATGATGATGAAAGTGTTGGGGTATTCTCGGCGGATATTAGTTGCAAATCCAAGCGTATTCCGTGAAAAAGGGGAACCATCAACCCCTGAACAGCTGGTGGATTACCCAGTTCTTGCCAATACGGAGCATTCACAGCGTTACACTCTATCTTTAAAAAACAGTGATGAGCTGAGTGTAACTGTGCATGTCACTCCCAAGCTAGCCACCACCGATATTTTAACGTTATACCGTGCTGCGGTAAGAGGGCTAGGGATCGCCCGTATACCCCGAGGTGTGGTAGAAAATGAGTTAAAAAGTGGTGAATTGGTGGAAGTGTTGCCAGATTGGCAATTTCCAGAAGATATCATTCATGCCGTGTACCCTTCCCGTAAAGGGTTGTTACCCGCAGTTCAGTTATTTCTCACTTATTTGGCTGAGAATATGGCGGCAGGGAAAAAATAAAGTCCCCTGAAAAAATTCAGAGGACTTTATGGTTAGCTGGCATTCGGGATCCGACCAAATTTACCGCTATTAAAATCATTTACGGCTTCGTTGATTTCTTGGCTCGTATTCATGACAAATGGGCCATATCCCACCACTGGCTCATCGATAGGATCACCGCTGAGCAGCAGCACTAAAGCCTCATCGGTGGTGGCTTCTAACAGCACATTGCTATCAGTAGCATCAAGGATCATCAACTCACCTTCATTCAATGCGGTATGGCCATCCACAAATAGGCTGCCTTTCAACATCACTAGCCCAACATTGCGACCAGTCTTAGTTGGTAATCCCACGACTTTTCCTTTATTCAGACGCAGATCCCAAACATCAAGGGCGGTAAATGTGCGTGCGGCGCCTGTGTTGCCTAGATAGTCGCCCGCTATGACCCGCAGTGTTCCCGCCTCATTCGGCAAGCTAATGGTTGGGATAGCATCGCGAGTCAGCAATTGGTAACCCGGCGCTGCCAGTTTATCTTTGGCGGGCAAGTTGACCCACAGTTGCACCATGTCCAAAGTACCGCCATTTTTCATAAAGTTATCAGACTGATATTCTTGATGAAGTATTCCTGATGCCGCTGTCATCCACTGCACATCACCCGGTCCGATAACCCCACCTTCTCCGGTAGAGTCGTGGTGAGCCACTTCGCCGTCATACACGATGGTGACGGTTTCAAAGCCTTTATGTGGATGCTCGCCAACCCCACGATTATCCCCTTCTGATGCTGGGAATGGGTGTGGCCCCGCTCTGTCCAACAGTAAGAATGGGTTCAGGTATTTCCCGTGGTTGCTATAACTAAACATGGAGCGAACAGGGAAACCATCACCAACCCAGTGGCTACGTGGGGATTGATAAATACCAATAATCTTTTTCATGGTGTGACTCCAAACTGGTTTTATAAACTGATCAGTTTTATGCACTAATCGTTTCGATGAACCAATAATAGAAGAGACAAAGCAGGGTGAGTAGAGGCAAAAATAGGTTTGATTGTTCTGAAAATAGAACAATCAAACCATTGTGGAATGAGTTGAATGTAGGTTTCTAGTATGCTTCGGGTTAGCCAAAATCGGAGCGTTCCTCTTCATTTATTCATTTTAAACATGAACGATCAGGAATACTAAATAGGTATGATATCTCCGAGTAAACCTGTGATTCAGTTAAAAGGATTGTTATGAAAACTATTAATATCGCTATGGCATTTTCCGTTGCCTTCATGTTGTCTGGCTGCCTTTCTCAGCCAGCACCTCAGTATGACAACAATGGCATCCAGTTAGATGAGTTTAAAGAGCTAGAAAGCTTGAGAATGCCAGAGCTGAACATTCCTGAAGGGGCACCTGACGGGGACTATATCGAGCGTTATGGAAATGGTGCCATTCAGTTTAAATCGTGGGTGAAAAATAACTGCTTAGATAAGAGCATCACGGTTTATTATAAAAATGGTCAGCCAAAAATGTTTATTCCTATAAAAAATTGCAAAGTGGATGGCGTCATTAAGTCTTACCATCCTAATGGGAATTTAGATACCGAGATGGGATATAGCAATGACCGACTCAACGGCGATTATAAATCCTATTACGACACGCCAAAGAATAATCTGCATCTTAAAACGAGTTTTGTTAATGGGGTCGCGGAAGGTGTTCTTGAAGAGCGCGGACAGGATGGCGAGCTATTAAAGCAGGGTCTGATTAAAGACGGTAAGTTATACACCGCGAAGTAAGTGGACTACAGATAAAATAAAAGCCAATTAACAGTGAGAGTTAATTGGCTTTTTGCTATTAAATAGCGGATTAAGATTACAGCTGTGGACGTTTTACAAAGCCGATTGCATCGTAAACCTTGTCTAAGGTTTCTTGAGCGCGAGCCGCTGCTTTGGTCGCACCTTCATCCATAATTTGGTTCAGCAGCGCTTCATTATTGCGGAACTCATAGTAACGAGCTTGTAAGTTAGTCAACATCTCAGAAACTGCTTCAGCAACCGCGCCTTTCAGATGACCGTACATTTGGCCTTCAAACTCGGCTTCCAGCGTTTTCACGCTTTTGCCTGTCACGCCAGCAAGAATATCTAGCAGGTTAGAAACACCCGCTTTATTTTCAACATCGTAGCAAATACGTGGTGGCTCTTCAGAGTCGGTCATTGCACGTTTGATTTTCTTCACAACGGATTTCGGGTCTTCTAGCAGCGCAATCACGTTATTGCGGTTGTCATCAGACTTAGACATCTTCTTGGTTGGCTCTTGTAATGCCATTACGCGTGCGCCGCCATCAGTTGGGATAAATGGCTCTGGTACGGTGAAAATATCTCCGTAAATGGCATTGAAGCGCTGAGCAATATCGCGGCTCAGTTCAAGATGTTGTTTCTGGTCAATACCCACAGGAACTTGGTTAGTTTGGTAAACCAGAATATCGGCAGCCATCAGAACTGGATAGTCAAACAGACCGGCGTTGATGTTTTCTGAGTGGCGAGCAGATTTGTCTTTGAACTGGGTCATGCGGCTCAGTTCACCGAAATAGGTGTAGCAGTTTAGTGCCCAGCTCAGTTGTGCATGTTGTGGCACATGTGACTGAACAAAAATGGTGCTTTTCTTCGGATCAATACCGCAAGCTAAGTAGAGCGCTAATGTATCAAGGGTTCTTTTACGTAGTTCAACAGGGTCTTGGCGAACGGTGATAGCGTGTTGGTCAACGATACAGTAGATGCAATCATAATCATCTTGCATCTTAACCCACTGACGTAACGCACCCATGTAGTTACCGATGGTTAATTCACCGGAAGGCTGTGCGCCGCTGAATACAATAGGTTTCTGGGTTTGTTTAGATTTTTCAGTGGGTGTACTCATTTCTTTGTATGTCCTTGTAGTATTTTTATACCCTGTTAAGTTTCGAGCCACACCGTTGGTGACTCGAATTATTGGGGATTTTATTTTGATAAATCAATAACGGAGAGTAGCTCAGAAAAGTGGCTTAACACGTAGTCGGGCTCGGTAATTGCGATTGATTCACCATAGTTGTAGCCGTAGGTTAACCCTACGCTTGGGCAGCCTGCATTGTGGGCTGCGATAATATCATTACGGGAATCGCCGACAAAAAGCAATTCTTCTTTGCGTAAACCGAACTGACCCATTGTTAAATAGAGTGGCGCTGGGTGCGGTTTAGTTTTTACTACATCATCGCCACCAAGTACTAATGAAAAGTAGCTATCGATGCCCAGCTTTTCCAGTAATGGCGCCACAAATGGGGTTGGTTTGTTGGTCACAATCGCCATAGGCAAGTTGTGTTTCGCAATGGTTGCGAGGGTCTCTTTGACCTCAGGGAACAGCTGGCTACCAGTATTAACGGTCGTCGCATAATGCTCATCGAAGCGGATACGAGCTTGCTTTTTCAGCTCTGGCGTGACCGTCATACCCGCCCATTCTAGCGCACGCTCTACGAGCATATCCGCGCCGTTACCTACCCAGATGGAGATACGCTCTTTGCCTGCTGGTGGTAGGTTTAGCTCTTCAAGGGTTTTGTCGATGGCGTCGGCTAAACCGCCGGCACTGTCAACAAGGGTTCCATCCAAATCAAACGCAATCGCTTTAATACTCTCTAAAACCGCATATGTCATTGAGATACCTTTTTCAATTCTTGGCGCATTTCATCGATGACTTTTTTGTAATCAGGCTGATCAAAAATCGCGGAGCCTGCAACGAAGGTGTCTGCACCTGCTGCGGCAATTTCTGCAATGTTATTGACCTTCACGCCACCATCGACTTCTAAACGAATATCATAACCACTTTCGTCAATTAATTTACGAACTTGGCGCAATTTGTTCAGGGTTTGTGGGATAAAAGATTGACCGCCGAATCCTGGGTTAACGGACATCAGTAGGATCATATCAACTTTATCCATCACATAATCGAGATAGCTAAGCGGGGTTGCTGGGTTAAATACCAGACCTGCGGTACAACCATTCTCTTTGATGAGTTGTAAAGTTCTATCGATGTGCTCGCTGGTTTCTGGGTGGAAACTGATGTGAGTCGCACCCGCTTTAGCGAAATCTGGAATAATGCGATCGACCGGTTTAACCATTAAGTGAACATCAATCGGGGCGGTGATACCGTAATTGCGCAGGGCTTTACAGATTGGTGCACCGAACGTGAGGTTCGGTACATAGTGGTTGTCCATCACGTCGAAATGGACAATGTCTGCGCCCGCAGCAAGAACTTTGGCGGTATCTTCGCCTAAACGTGCAAAGTCAGCAGATAAAATAGATGGGGCAATGAGAAAATCTTTCATAATTGTCTCCGATTATTCGTCGTTATCTGACAGCACCTATGATTTTTTAGATGCTCCCGCTCCCGCATATAAAGCCAAAAGCTCGTTGACTTTGGCACGGTTCAAAATATTTCTACTAATGGTGCGACGCACTTTTACGATATGTAACTGTGCTTGATAATACCACTCTCGAGTCACCGGGGTCTCATGATTTGAGATAAGAACTGGGATCTTGCGCTCAGATGACAACTTATGTGCCAAAAAAGCCAGGTTCTGCTGTTCTTGCGCACTAAAGGCATTGGTGTGATAGGCCGTAAAGTTAGCGGTCTCAGACAGCGGAGCATAAGGCGGATCGCAATAGATGACTGAGCCATTCTGCGCATCGAGTAATGTTTTGCTGTAAGATTGCGTCACAAAGGTCGCTTTCTGGGCTTTTTCAGCAAACCACAGTAATTCGTCTCTCGGAAAATAGGGTTTCTTGTAGCGTCCGAAAGGCACATTGAATTCACCACTTAGGTTATAGCGGCATAATCCGTTATAACAGTGGCGGTTAAGATACAAAAAGAGAATGCTACGTTTAGCAGGGTCATCTGATTTGTTAAATGCTTGGCGCATTAAATAATACTGCTCAGAGGTATTAAATTCAGGTGTGAACAGTTGCTGAGCTTCTTCGATGAAAGCATCAGAGCGATATTTAACCGTGTTGTAGAGGTTGATAAGATCGCTGTTAATATCCGCAAGTACGTACGAATCGTAGTTGGTATTTAAAAACACCGATCCTGCACCAACAAAAGGTTCTATTAAGCAATCTCCTTGTGGAAGATACTTTTTGATCTCGTCCACAAGCGGGTATTTACCCCCAGCCCATTTTAAAAAAGCGCGTTTTTTTTTCATGCCGTCTTATTATTACAATCGTTTAAAAGCCGCCACTTGGCGGCTCTTTCAGGACAACATTATGCGCCCGGGGAAAAACGTTGTTATTTTTGATCCTGTTTAACTTGTTTCATATTACGCACCCACGGTTTTTTCGCTTGTACTGCGGCAGGTAAGGTCGCAATTGCACTTTTTGCTTCGCTCACTGAGCTGTAATTTCCGTGGATCAATACATACCAAGTTTGGCCATTACGAATGGTTTTATACACTTGATAGTTAGCAAGTTTATTCTCTTTTGCGAAAGCTTCCAGTGTATCTGAACGACTTGCGCTACTTAACTGCAATGTATAGCTTCCAGAGGGTGCTGCAACGGTACTACCACTTTGGCTTGTGCTAGTTGCTGGCTTAGTGGTTGTTTTTGGCTGAGCAGGTTGTTTTTGTTCAACAGGCTTAGTCGCTTTTGGTTGCGTTTTTTCTGGGGTGACAGGTTTAACTGTTGGCTGTTTTTCCACAGGTTTGACTTGTGGTGGCGTCAACGGTGTCACATTTTGTGGTGGCGTAGTGGTGCTTTCAGACGGCAGGCTTTGACCTTGGTTGAGAGCGTCGGCAACATCACCCGGAATTTCAATGCGTTCACCAAGACCATTTTGTTGAGTCTGAGTGTCTGCTTGAGTTGGCATTGGGTTAATTTGCTGACCATTTAACTCTTGCGCTTGACCTGTTTGAGGTTGCGTTGTGGATTGAGTATCTGAGTTGGTCAGTGATGAAGAACCTGATAAATCGATATTACGCTGATTAGCGCTATCATTTTGTAATTTCTCATGTTCTGTTGGTGCTTTTAATGCGGAACTGATTGCAATGATCAGCAGAAGCAGCACTAAAACGCCGACACCGATCATGATGTGTTGACGTGATAACGCAATTTTTGGCTTAGCTGCCGCAGCAGGACGCGCACGTCCGGTTGGTCTATCTGATGTATCAGGCCTTAAATCATTCTGCACTTGAGGCTGATTGTCTGGTTTAAATTCGTCCATTTTCCTCTCCCGAAATTAGTTCGCCTGTATAGAGATAAAATGTCTCTTATCATTACGACCTGTTCACGACTAAGCAATTGCTTCTGCTCACTTTTAAAGAATAGATTGTTTAGCAATTTCATTCCAATTTCAATGAGATTGCGACCACCTTACTTCGTTACTCGTTATAGGTGCTAGGCGTGCGTATAATTTAACGGCTTTAGTTGATATCTGCCAGTAACATTTTAAAACCCCTGAAAATATTCAGGAGCCAATTAATGATTTTTACTTAGTTCAGTAATGATTTATGGCATACAAGCCGAAATAGCGGCAATGACTGTTGAGGCATCCACATCGGAACGCATTTCTGAACTGCCGATAGTGGTTGGAAGGATAAGATGCAATTTGCCTCCCATGACTTTTTTATCTCGCATCATGTGAGGTAAATAGTCATCAGGTTGCATTTTTGCAGGACCAGTAACAGGTAGCTCGGCGCGTTTTAAAAGGGCGATGATGCGTTCTGTTTGTTCTGGGGTAAATTGGCCAATCAGCTCAGCGGTTTTTGCCGCCATCACCATACCAGCAGCAACAGCTTCTCCATGGAGCCATACGCCGTAGCCCATTTCAGCTTCGATAGCATGACCAAAGGTATGCCCTAAATTTAATAGTGCACGTAGCCCGCTGGTTTCTTTTTCATCGGCAGCGACCACTTGCGCTTTCAGTTCGCAACAACGGCGAATGCAGTACGCCATGGCTTGGTTATCTAATGCCATTAAGGCATCGATATTTTTTTCCAACCAGCTAAAAAATTCACCATCAAGAATGATGCCGTATTTAATAACTTCAGCCAGGCCAGAAGAGAGTTCGCGCTTAGGTAAGGTTTTTAAACAATCGAGGTCAATCACGACGGATGCCGGTTGATAAAATGCCCCAATCATATTTTTCCCCAATGGGTGGTTAACGGCGGTTTTTCCACCAACCGAAGAGTCCACTTGGGAGAGTAATGTAGTAGGAACTTGAATAAAGCGTACGCCACGTTGATAGCTAGCTGCTGCGAATCCAGTTAAGTCACCAATTACTCCCCCACCAAGGGCGATGAGGGTTGTGTCACGGTTATGGTGCTTTTCGAGTAATGCCGTAAAAACATCATTCATGATGAATAAAGATTTGTACTGCTCGCCATCAGGTAAGACGATGGAATCGACTTTGACACCTGAGGCTTCAAGAACGGCTTGAATCTTATGTAGGTAAAGCGGAGCGAGAGTTTCGTTAGTCACTATCATTGCTCGCTGACCCGCAGTTAGTGGCCAAAATGCATCCTTTCCTTGGTACAAACCAGGTGCAATATTGATTGGATAACTGCGTTCATCCAGAGTAACAGTGACTTTTTCCATCTTGCTTTACCTTGAATTCATGACTTCTGATGTATAAAAATTAGTTTTTTTCTAACATTTCAATGATTTGATTGGCAACAACTTTTGCGCTTTGCTCATCAGTATGAATTGTTATATCCGCTATCTCTTCATACATAGGATTGCGTTCATCGGCTAATTTTTCTAAAACTTCGCGAGCAGGCTCATCCACCTGTAAAAGAGGACGTTTTTTATCGCGTTGTGTGCGGGATAATTGCTTCTCAATGGTGGTTTCGAGATACACGACAACCCCACGAGCGGACAAGCGGTTACGTGTCTCTTTAGATTTAACAGAGCCACCACCTGTCGCTAAGACAATGCCTTGCTTTTCAGTGAGTTCATTGATGACTTTCTCTTCGCGATCGCGAAAGCCTTCTTCACCTTCTAGGTCGAATACCCAACCTACATCTGCGCCAGTGCGTTTTTCAATCTCGTGATCGGAGTCAAAGAACTCCATATTAAGCTGTTGAGCTAACTGACGACCAATAGTGCTTTTTCCGGCTCCCATTGGTCCAACCAGAAAGATATTGCGTTTCTCTGCCATGTTTTTTGGTATTACTACGATTATTCGTTAATGATCACCCGCCCCGCCAATCGAATTAGCGGCGGGACCTAAACTGAAACCTCATAAGTGATGATGTGAGATCAGATAAGAAAATTATCTCAATACATCAACCTGAATTGCAACTATATAAATATGGCACTTAGAAAACAAAGTGCCATATTCTTCGTTGCGGGTTTCTATATATTTGAGCCGTCTACATTACATAATGCACTGTTTAGCGAGCTTATTAACAGGTTGTTTATTCCACTAAATGAATGGAAGCTGTTAATTATAAAGCAAAATTTCTGTAGCTATTTTATAAGCGGCTGATAGTTTGTTCTTTCATCTACCGATAGTTAGAACACTCAATGGATAACCTTGTATGCTAAAACGACCTCAGCGTCAAATTTATCCGGTATGTTTATGGCACAAAAAGTAATAATTCCACGGTACTTTGAGGAATTAAACATTCAACTAATTGAATGTATAGGCGTTATTTTTTACGCTAAATCTTAATAAGTTTTGGTGTAATAAATACCAGTAAAACACGCTTATCAACGTGTTGTGTCTTATTGATAAATAAACTTCCTAATAGTGGGATTTGTGAAAGAAATGGGATACCTGAATCCGTTTTTTCTTGCTTCTGTTGAAAAATACCACCCAATATTAGGGTGTTATTATTTTTGATAGTCACTGACGTCGCAATTTCTTGTTTGTTGATGGCAAGATGTTGGTTTGGATTGACGGTGAGAGCGGTATCTGGGGAGTTATGGCTGATTTTTAATATCATTTCGACTCTGTCATCTCGGGCAATGGTTGGCGTAACTTCCATACCTAACACCGCATCTTTAAATTGAACGTGGCTTTTCTTATCGGAGGTAGTGACATAGGGAATTTCGCTGCCTTGTTGGATGCTGGCGGGCTGTTTATGGGATGCCACCAAACGGGGGCTCGCAATAATTGACAATAAATTTTCTTTTTCTAGTGCGTTAAGCTTCATTTCAAGTAAGCCTTCTCCGAGCCGTAATACATTTAATGCCATCTGTCCTGATTGGCTGCTGTAACGGTTATAGCGGCTATGGTGCCCATCAGTTGCTGACTCACCTAGCATTCCCCACTCTAAACCTAACGCTTGTAAAGCGGTGCGTGAACTGCTGATGATGTGGGCAGTGATTTGTACTTGCTGCTGGGGAATATCTTTTTGAACAAGCCATGTTTCAATTAATGCCAAGCGTTCTTTGGTGTCCGTAATGATCAAACTGTTGGTGGTGGCATCAAAGTGGGCTATGCCTTTATCGGATAGGAGGCGCATGTCAGGCTCCGTGATCTGTTGATGAACAGTTTGAGCGCCGATAGAGACTAATGGAAAAATTTTTTCAGTGAGAATTATTTCCGGTGCTTTAGGTGGAATGATGGTGTCTAAGAGCTGGGTATCTTCTTCTGTTGGGGATATGGGTTCAAAAGGGTCTCGGGGTGTTTGGGCATACCCGAAGAAAGCACTGCATAGCATTAACATTAATATGGGAACGAAAAAATTAGTGTTGCTTATTAGGTTGTTCATCCTTGATAAATGTGAGCGATAAATTGGCGGTCAGTTGCTGGTTTTTGGTAGTCAAAATGACATCAGAAAATTGCCAATGTTGCTGTGGGAGCGTATGGGTGAGTGATTGCATAAATTCGAGGAGATCCTTAAATTTCCCTTGGATCTCAAGTTGGTAATGAGAATTCAACGGATCCGATGGCTGAAGCTGATTTAAGACAATATTGTTATTCGCAAGCAGCTGCTGTAAGTGAAGAACAAAGAAATGAGGGTCTAAGGGCGTTTCCTCATTAGAAGGGAACGAAGCGAGTTCCTGTTCTAGCCAAACGCGAGTCGGATTTTGGGCGAAAAATTGGCTACTGGCTTGGTTTTGTAGGTGCAAGGCAGAGCTGTTTTGTTGTAAATCTGCCCATTGATTTCGCTTGTCTTGCCAAATGAAGGTATAGCTAGCGGCAATGCCCACCACCAAAATCAGCGGTATCGTTAGATATTGCTGCCAAAGGGGGCGATACCAAAAAGCGGCAAAGTGGTTATTCATCAATGACACCTCGATAATCGGCAATAAGGTGTAGTTGGTTAACGGTAGCAACCCGCCGTAACGTGCGCAGTTGCACGTTATCGACCTGAGGTGTTTGGCTAAATTGAGTTAACAGCAAATTCAGGTCTTGAAAGCGATAACTGAGTGCTTTGATTTCTAAACGCCCTTCACGTAGCTGAAAGGTGGATAGCCAACTTTTAGGTGGCGTGAGATTGGATAGCGACCTTAATAGGCTGAGTAAGGCATGGTTATGTTGCGCATAGGATTGACGCTGATTTTGCTGAAATGTGAATTTTTCTAGCTGTTGTTGCTGCGCTTGTAATTGTGTTTTTAGCTGTTCAATGTGCTGTTGATGTTTCTGTTGAGCCGCAAGGTATAAGTGGGCTTGCGATATATCCTCTAGAAGCAAACTGATTAAATAACCAAAGATAACGATAACAAAAATACAGCTGAGCCCCGTCACCATTAAAAAATAGCGTCGCTGGCGAGTGAGCTTATCGGTTCGCCATGGTAGGAAGTTAACCTGATACATATTAAAGATCCCCATGACGCAGGGCCAGCCCTGCGGCAATCACAAAACTCCCCAATTGGCGGGGTAATTTGATGGGGTATTGATGAAAAGCTTGCAGTAAATCCCATCGATACTCTACGCCTTGAATATCGTGGTCACTAATGCAGTAAATCGGTAATTTTAAGGCTTCAGGATCGTCCGTTAATAAGGATTGAATTTGGTTAATGTGTACTGATTGATTATCTTGGGTCGGGTTATCGCTTTGAATATGACTATAACTTGCAGGTTGGCTGATAGGCCCTGACCAGAACCATTCGTTTTGGCGATAGTAAACAAGCCAACATTCGTTAGGCAACTGAGCATGTCGAGCAAGGTAACGCAGTGCGATGGGGGCAATATCTACAGCTAGTAGGTGATAACCACTCTCCAGTAATAAATCTTGCTAGAAGGTAATATCAGATTGGCGTGCGGCATTGAAGTAAACTTGTTGCCCAATGATCCGATAATCTACAGCAAGCTCTTGGGCTTGCATGGGAAAAAGTTGGTCAACTTGCGCTTGTAAATACCAACTTAGCTCGGGTTGTTGCAAGCTCATTTGGTTGGGAAGAGTGACCTGTTTTTGGAGCGACCTTAGTGAGGGTAATGCGATAGAAACAGAGCAGTTTTTAGGTAATTTCTGACGCCATTGTCGCAAAATATTGCGTAAAATTACGCGGTGTTCATCAAGGGTATGTGATGCGCTGTCAAAAGGTAGCGCTTGTTGCCAACATTCACATAACGACCAGAGTTTGCGATGTTTTTTTGCTGCAACTAACTGAATGTGGTGCTGAGATAGCTCAATTCCGATGTGCCATTTTGGTGAATACATACATAATATCCTTATCATTAACAATTAAATTACGTTTTCTATTGTGCTGTATAAGCTTTATACTATGCAGCAGTGATATCTAAACCCGCCTGTCAGTTGCATATGGGAATTCTTCGGTGAAGTTCGTAAAATATTTTTTAATTCTGGTTTTCTGTTGCATTTTTTTGGGAAGCGCCTCGATTTATGGCATGTACAAATATGTCGAAGGTGAGCTGCCTGATGTCGCAACAATGAAAGACATTCGTCTGCAAACGCCAATGCAGGTATTCAGTGCAGATAATGAACTGATCGCCCAATATGGTGAAAAGCGCCGTATTCCATTGCCATTAACTGACATTCCTCCAATGTTAGTGCATGCCTTTATTGCAACAGAAGATAGCCGCTTCTATGAGCACCATGGTATTGATCCAATTGGTATTTTCCGTGCTGTGACTGTGATGGCTTCATCGGGTCATGCATCGCAAGGGGCGAGTACCATTACTCAGCAGCTGGCGAGAAACTTCTATTTAAGTCCAGAAAAAACCTTGATGCGTAAAGCAAAAGAGGCATTTTTGGCGATTCGTATCGAACAGTTATTTACCAAAGATGAAATTATGGAGCTGTACCTGAATAAAATTTATTTAGGTAACCGTGCTTATGGTGTGGGTGCAGCCGCTTATGTTTATTTTGGTAAAACAGTCAATGAGTTAACGCTAAGTGAAATGGCAATGATTGCCGGCTTACCGAAAGCGCCATCAACATTCAACCCGCTTTACTCTTATGACCGTGCGGTTAACCGCCGTAACGTCGTATTAATGCGGATGTTAGAAGAAAAATACATCACGCAAGATCAGTACGAGCAAGCGAAAAGTGAAAAAATTGTCGCTTCTTATCACGCACCAAAAGTGGATTTTTCTGCGCCTTATTTAGCGGAAATGGCACGCCAAACGATGTATGAAAAATACGGTGAAGATGCCTATACCGATGGTTATAAGGTGTACACCACGGTTGTGCGTAAAGACCAGTTAGCGGCGACCGAAGCCGTACGTAATAATTTGATAGATTACGATATTCGCCATGGTTATCGCGGTCCTGCAGAAGTGTTATGGAGCGGTAGCCAAGCCGCATGGGATAAAGAACAAATCGTTGAGAAACTGAAAAAATTACCAAACTATGGTTCATTGGTTCCAGCCGTTGTCACGTCTGCGAGTAGCAGCGATGCGAAAGTGATGCTGGCGGATGGCTCGGACATCCAAATTACGATGGCGGGTGTGCGCTGGGCGCGTAAATTTATTTCAGATACTCAGCAAGGTGGTACGCCATCTGCCGTGAATAAAGTTGTGCAGCCCGGTGAGCAGATTTGGGTTCGTCAGGTTAAAGATAGCTGGTGGTTAGCCCAAGTCCCTGATGTCAACGCAGCATTTGTTGCATTGAATCCGAATGATGGTGCAGTGATAGCCCTTGTGGGTGGTTTTGATTTTAATATGAGTGAATTTAACCGCGTGACGCAATCATTGCGCCAAGTGGGCTCAAATATTAAGCCATTCTTGTACACGGCTGCGATGGATAAAGGCTTAACGTTATCGTCATTACTCAATGATGTGCCGATTAGCCGTTGGGATGCGGGAGCTGGTTCAGACTGGCGTCCGAAGAACTCACCACCGCGCTATGATGGTCCTATCCGTTTACGTCAAGGTTTAGGTCAGTCGAAAAACGTGGTGATGGTGCGTGCGATGCGCGCCATGGGTGTGGATTATGCAGCGGATTATTTAACGCGTTTTGGTTTCCCGAAAGAGAATATTAACCGTACAGAAGCGTTGGCGCTGGGTGCTCCATCATTTACCCCAATGCAAATGGTGCGTGGTTACGCCGTGATGGTGAACGGGGGATACCTTGTTGATCCTTACTATATTTTGAAGATTGAGAATCACAGCGATGAAGTGATTTTCGAAGCGAAACCAAAAATTGCATGCCCTGAGTGTACAAATATTCCGGTCATTTATGGGGATACGGCGCGTACGATTGCGCTGAGTGACTCTGAAGGCGAAGATGCAACAGAGGAAGTGACTCAATCGAATAATAATGTGGTGGAACAAGAGCCAACAATGGCACTGTCTACAACCGCAGAACAGCAGAGCCCTGAAGACCAATATGCCCCGCATGTTATTAGCACACCGCTGGCGTTCTTAATTCGCGATGCGATGGTGACAAATATTTATGGCGAGCCAGGTTGGTCAGGTACCGGTTGGCGTGCGGGTCGTGATCTGGGCGGTCGTCGTGACATTGGCGGGAAAACAGGAACCACGAATAGCTCGAAAGATGCGTGGTTCTCCGGTTATGGCCCTGATATTGTTGCCTCAGCATGGATTGGCTTTGATGATAACAAGCGTACATTAGGCCGTACAGGAATAAGCGGTGGTGAAGCAGGTGCGAAGAGTGCTCAGCCGATTTGGGATGACTTTATGAAAGCCGCCCTTGACGGCGTTCCAGTGAAAACTATGCAACCACCAAAAGGAATTATTTCAGTCTCTATCGATACCCGTACAGGTAAACTCTCATCCGGTGGACCTTCTCGTAGTGAATACTTTATCGAAGGAACTGAGCCGAAAGAGCGCGCGGTACAAGAGGTTGGAACGACCATTTCAACGGAAAATGGAGCCAGCCAAGAGCTATTCTAATGAGCTGTTTTGAGTGTAAATAAACTGCACCCCATCGCCGTTTGGCATGGGGTGTACTTATTTAGGGTATTGGATAGATTGAATATCGAGTGGCGTTATTTCGCGTTATTTTTTAAGTAACGTTCCACATAAAACAACGCGCTAATATTGCGGGCTTCATTGAAGTCAGGGTGGTCGAGGAGCTCCATCATACGTGCAATCGGCCATTTGACTTGTTGGAGCGGTTCTGGCTCATCCCCCTCAAGTTTTTCGCTAAATAGGTCGTTAGCTATAAGTATGTTCATCTTGCTGGAAAAGTAAGATGGGGACATGGTGAGTTTTGCCAAAGGGGTAATTTGGCGAGCCCCATAACCGATTTCTTCTTTGAGTTCTCGCTGAGCTGCCTCAAGAGGGGCTTCTCCTGGGTCTACGGCTCCTTTAGGGAAGCCTAGCTCATAGTTTTCGATACCCACGGCGTATTCACGGATCAAAATCAGGTGATCATCAATGATGGGGACGATAAGAACTGCTTCACGCTTTGCGGGGCGCATTCTTTCATAAACACGTTTTTCGCCATTACTAAATTCGAGGTCAACAGATTGGATACTGAATAGTTTAGATTGAGCAACATCTTGAATATTCAGGATTTTTGGTTTTTTTAACTCTGTCATAACGATTTCCGAATCAGGTGAATGGGATCCATGAGGGCAAGCATACATTGTCTTTAACTATGACGCATATCAAAAAAAAATGATAGAGATTATAGGGTGGAGAAAATGCTGTTAGTATAATCTACTTATGAAAATCGCACTGATTAATAAGTAAAACATTTTATTTACAACATATTGTAAAATAAAACAAAAACTGAAAGAGAATAGGAATTGGCTTATATAGTGAATAGCATTACGTTGCTATGCTTTTTAAGTAGACAATTCTGTTGAGAAAAAAATGCTAAACACCGTCATTATACTGGCTCTGATAATAGCTAGCCTAATTATAATGGTTTCCGTTCTGTTCTTCCGGCGGGGACGGCGTTCTAGTGTCTATCAAATACCCTCTCTAGCAACACCCGCGTTTAAAAAAATGATTGAGTCTGATTTCCAGACTATCACCCAGTATCTTAATCACAGTGCATCTAAAAACCTTCATTCGCCTTCCCAAGCTGTATGGCAAATACGAAAAAATGCCACTGTTGCCACTATCTGTAATGCGATTACGCGATTTAATTTGCGTCAGGAGCAAGGGCAGGGTTGGCGCTATTTTATTGATACGATTGAAGTTCAGTTACCTTCTCAACTAGAACCGTTCTTACAACGACAAAATGCCATGGAAATTGTAGAAACGGATCATCTGCCTTTAATTGTGGCTCTCAATGGTCACTCATTGAAGGAATTTAGCTATGAATGGGAAGTCCCTTCAGAGGAGCCTAGGACTCAACCTGAGGCTGATATCCATGAAGGTGAACCGAACACCATTCAATTGCTGAAGATGCGTAAGGAAAGTAAAGAGGAGCATCGACTCCATAATTCTTCCGGGTGGTTAGGGGCGATTGTGGTGAGCCTCAGTTTTTTTATCGGCTATCTGACGATTGTTTCTATTCCCATTTTTCAAGGATGGGGGCTGACATTAGCTGCGGTGGTTTTTATCCTCGGAATGTTTTTATTATTCCGTTTACGTCTTTTTCCTAGACCCTATCAAGATGTGCAATGTATTTATGGGCAAGCCAAACGCTGGGAATTGTACGGAGAGTTAGATAAAAAATACTCATCCACCATTTCGATAGGGGGCGTAGATTTGCACTACCCCACCTATTGGCTCCCTTACCTAAAATATGAGCTAAACCATCCTACGAATATTGACCTCTATTCGACGGGAGAAGTGCTACGGTATGGTCGATATCTCTCAGTTCATGAAGAGGAACGCTATTACCCCTATAAACGATTTAAAAAGAATGTGCTGATGTTTTTCAGTGCATTGCTCGTTTTGGCGATGGTGTTTTCTTATCAATCGATTAGTTTGCCAGTAAAATTAGGTTTTGCGTGGATTGAAGGTGCGAAAAAAGTCAGTGTTGTTGACCCTTCAGATTTAACAGCGCGTAAAATTAGAGTTGGAGATACATTATCAGCGAAGGGAATGGGGATGTGTTATCGCCCACCTAATTTGAACGATGCCAACCAAGCGTTGTTTGTGCCTTTCGATTGTTCGGGTGTGTATTGGAATAATATTAACCTGATTACTGAGCCACAATCCGAGATTGTGAATCGAGCAATCGATTTATTGAATAGCATAAAAAATCAATTACATCCAGATAAAGACGCCCCAGGAATTAACCCAAGATTACAGCGTGAAATCATGAAATCGGGAATGAATATTATTTTCGATTTTTCAGAAATCGTATTAAAAACCAACGCATTGTGTGATCAACAAGATCATTGCATTAAACTCAAAAGCGCATTGTCTAACTTGGGTGGTAGTGTGGATGATTGGCCGGGGTTGGTAAATAAAGCGTCTTCAGGAAAATTAAGTGGTGCGCATGTTTTATTACGTGCAGGAAGTGCTGATGCCTTGGAAAACTTAGTTGAAGACACCACATATGATTTCATCAAGAAAGAACTTGAGAAGGAAGTTCGTAAACTCAATAGTCCACCACCGGGTGGGGTATTGTTGATCAGCGATGAAAACCACCCGCTGGTAGACATAATGCCAGTAAGTTCACTGAGCGAAATGAACCAAGTTCAGCGATGGTATGAGTTAAAGCGCTTATCTAGCATTCTGATTAATACCCCATTTGATGTTGAAGGGGTTATCACGAACATTTCGACAGATGCCAATGGCACATTGCAAGTGGTGGTTCATGAACGCTTGGATGACGATGTGTTATCAGAATATGTCTGCCGTTCAATGTTGGTTTTCTTCTTAATCATTTGTACCTTGATAAATGGAACATTAATTATTATTCGAGTTTTGAATAACAAACGGCGTTTGCGTAAAATCACTGAATATTACGATAAATGCTATGAGGCAGATAATCCTTCCGAGTCTAGATAGTATTATCCTTCCCTGACCATGGAGCCTCATTTTGGTTTGGCATTCAAACTAAGTGTGAGGAGGCACCATGAAGCCGTTATCGATAAATCAATCTTCAACAAAGCCATCATCCGCTGAACAAGTTCGCCTTGATAAATGGCTATGGGTTGCACGTTTTTATAAAACACGTTCAATTGCTCGTGAGATGATTGATGGCGGAAAAGTCCATTACAATGGGCAAAGAAGTAAGCCGGGCAAAATTGTTGAACTGGGTGCGATGATAAAAGTACGTCAAGGAAATGATGAGCGGATTATCGAAGTACTCGAGATCAGCAATCAACGTAAAGGCGCACCAGAAGCTCAATTACTCTACCGTGAAACCGTAGAAAGCCTTGAACAACGTGAAAAGATGGCGATGGCGCGTAAGATGAATGCACTCACGATGCCACATCCTGACAGACGTCCCGATAAAAAAGAGCGTCGGACTCTGCTAAAATTTAAACACACGAATTCCCATGAATCGTCTTAATAGACTGCCTGAGTAATAGAGAGAAATTATGGCTAAACAAGACCAACTCCACCGTTTCCTGTTCGAACAGCATGCGGTACGTGGAGAAATGATTACTGTCGATGAGACTTTTCATCATATTCTAGAAAATCATGATTACCCAGAAGCCGTCAAAATGCTGCTGGGCGAACTGCTGGTTGCGACCAGCTTACTTACTGCTACCTTAAAATTTGATGGTGATATTACCGTTCAAATCCAAGGTGATGGCCCCGTTAAGTTAGCTGTGATTAATGGTAATAACCTACAACAAATGCGCGGCGTTGCTCGTGTTGAGGGTCCTGTTGTCGCGGGAAGTACGTTACAGCAAATGATTGGTAACGGATTTATTGTTATCACGATTACACCAAAACAAGGTGAGCGTTATCAAGGTATTGTGGCGATTGAAGGCAACAGCATTGAAGAGAGCATTGATGCCTATTTCCGCCAATCTGAACAGTTACCAACCCGCCTGTTTATCCGTGTTAGTGAACAAGATGGCAAAGCGATTGCTGGCGGGATGTTGCTGCAAGTTTTACCTGCTGCAGGAGAGACTAGCCACGAGTTTTTTGATCACTTAGTGCAACTGACTGCGACTATCAAAGGCAAAGAGCTTAGCGAATTAGATGTGAAAGAGGTACTTCATCGTCTGTATCATGAAGAAGATGTCACGCTGTATGACCCGCAATCTGTTGAGTTCCGTTGCACTTGTTCACGTGAACGTTGTGAAGCGTCTTTAGCGACATTAACCCATGAAGATGTTATGGATATTTTGCACAAAGATGGGAAAATTGATATGGAGTGTGAATATTGTGGCTCGCACTATGTATTTATTGAATCCGATATCGTCGGGTTAAATAATGAGCAAAATCAGCAACTTCACTGATACGATTTAGCAACCTAATTATGTGACGAGGGTGCAATTTTGCACCCTTTTTTTATAATTTTAAAGGATTATAACGTGCTCTAAGTCTCATTATGAATTAAAAAAAATTATACATTTTCAATTCTTTGATAACTATCGCTGTTAATTAGTCGTAAAGATTTATGATCGTCGGCAGAATAGCTATGTTTACCAGGAGCAATATAATGAGCGCTAAAAGCATTACCCTGAAGGATCTCGAAAAGTACGGCATTCATGACGTCGCTGAAGTTGTTTATAACCCAAGTTATGAGCTGTTATTTCAGGAAGAAACCAAGCCAGGTCTTGAAGGTTATGAACGCGGTACCGTTACTACATTAGGTGCTGTTGCTGTTGATACCGGTATTTTTACAGGACGTTCCCCAAAAGATAAATATATCGTTCGCGATGATGTCACCCGTGATACCGTTTGGTGGGCTGACCAAGGTAAAGGTAAAAACGATAACAAACCAATGAGCCAAGAGGTTTGGAGCAGCCTGAAACACTTAGTGACTGAGCAGCTATCAGGCAAACGTTTGTTTGTTGTGGATGCATTCTGTGGTGCGAACGCAGATACTCGTCTGAAAGTCCGTTTTATCACTGAGGTTGCATGGCAAGCTCACTTCGTGAAAAACATGTTCATTCGTCCATCTGATGAAGAGTTAGTGGGTTTTGAACCAGACTTTATCGTGATGAACGGTGCAAAATGCACAAACCCGAATTGGAAAGAGCAAGGTCTGAACTCAGAAAACTTTGTTGCTTTCAACTTAACTGAGCGTATGCAGTTAATCGGCGGTTCTTGGTACGGCGGCGAAATGAAGAAAGGTATGTTCTCTATGATGAACTACCTGCTGCCATTAAAAGGCATCGCATCAATGCACTGCTCTGCAAACGTTGGTGAAAAAGGCGACGTTGCAATTTTCTTCGGCCTGTCTGGTACAGGTAAAACCACATTGTCTACAGATCCAAAACGTAAGTTAATTGGTGATGATGAGCATGGTTGGGATGATGACGGTGTATTCAACTTCGAAGGCGGTTGCTACGCGAAGACTATCAACCTGTCTAAAGAAGCTGAGCCAGACATCTATGGCGCCATCAAACGTGATGCGTTATTAGAAAACGTCATGGTATTGGCTGACGGTTCAGTTGATTTCAATGACGGTTCTAAAACTGAGAACACGCGTGTTTCTTACCCTATCTATCACATCGAAAACATCGTAAAACCAGTTTCTAAAGCGGGTCATGCGACAAAAGTTATCTTCCTAACGGCAGATGCATTCGGTGTGTTACCACCAGTTTCTCGCTTAACGCCAGAACAAACTCAGTACCACTTCCTGTCTGGTTTCACGGCGAAGTTAGCAGGTACAGAGCGTGGTGTGACTGAACCAACTCCAACATTCTCTGCATGTTTCGGCGCAGCATTCTTATCTCTGCACCCAACTCAATACGCGGAAGTATTAGTGAAGCGTATGGAAGCCGCAGGCGCGAAAGCATACTTAGTCAATACTGGTTGGAACGGTACAGGCAAACGTATCTCTATTAAAGATACGCGTGCAATCATCGATGCAATCTTAAGTGGCGATATCGAAAAAGCGGATACCATCAAGCTGCCAGTGTTTGATTTAGAAGTCCCAACAGCATTACCGGGTGTGGATACTAATATCCTTGACCCACGTAATACTTACGCTGATAAATCTCAGTGGGATGAAAAATCTAAAGACTTAGCGGATCGTTTCGTGAAAAACTTCGATAAGTACACGGATACCCCAGCAGGTGCAGCACTGGTTAAAGCCGGTCCTAAACTGTAATTTCGGGTAGTACAGATAAAAAAAGGCTCTACAACGATTGAAGATAACATCATCGTGTAGAGCCTTTCCCATTGGTGTTAGCGTTTACTTACCTGAAAAGTTATTCCGCAGCAGGCAAGTCAAAAACTAAAATTTCACTGTCTTCATCAGCTTTTATCGTTAGTTGATTTTCTTGCCAAATGGCTAAACCATCGCTAGTCGTTGCTTTCTGCCCATTAACTTCAATGTTGCCTTTAACGACTTGGATCCAAACAACGCGTTTTTCTGCGATGTCATAGGTGCTTTGCTCATTAGCTGGCAATGCCCAGCGCCATAAGGTCATGTCTTGGTTAACTTTGAGCGAACCATCGCGTGCATCTGGTGATAACACCAATTGCTTACCACTTGTCGAATCAAAGCGTTTTTGCTCGTAACGTGGTTCGATGCCATTTTTATCTGGAATGATCCAGATTTGATATAAACGCAGCTCTTTTTCATTGCTTGGGTTGTATTCAGAGTGACGAACACCTGTTCCCGCGCTCATGATTTGGAACTCACCCGCAGGGATCTGTTCCATATTGCCCATGCTGTCTTTGTGCTCAACGGCACCATCCAGCACGTAGGTTAATATTTCCATGTCTTTATGAGGGTGAGTACCAAACCCTTGTCCCGCAGCGATGTAGTCTTCATTGATGACTCTTAACGCTGAGAAACCCATAAATTTTTCATCGTAATAGTTAGCGAACGAGAAAGTGTGCCAGCTGTCCAGCCAACCGTGGTTTGCGTGTCCACGTTCATTTGCTTGGCGTAAATAGATCATTGAGTCATCTCCTTAAAAGCGGATATCCAATTTTCATTGGGCTCTTGCTTAACTTGTTGATGACAGTTTAGCCAAATTGTAGAAAGAGAAAAGTAGGCGGTATTAACCATAGGATCCAAAAAATTTGAATAAGATTCTGGGGTATCACCAAGATGATTTACGGTATGAAATGGTAAGTTTGGGCGGGTGAGAATATGTGCATCAATAGCGAGGGGTAGATAAAAAAATAGCCAGCATACGCTGGCTAAAGTAAACACTGGAAGCAATGTGAGCAATGTCGTACCTCCTACAAGAGACTGACTAAGTTAAGTCGCCTGCGGAAGATGTGATAATGATAATAGTTATCACTATCGTTTGTAAAGAGTTATTTTTAACCAATTTTAGATTTATTTAAACTCAATGCTCAACTGCCTGATTTGGTTGAAATTAAATAATATCCATTATTTTTCAATGGATTAAATAATTTCATAAAAGTGTGTACGATTAAGCTTGATGGGGTAAGTTTTCTGCACAAGCAGAAGCGGAACTCCACGCCCATTGGAAATTGTATCCCCCTAACCAACCCGTCACATCCATCACTTCGCCAATAAAATAAAGTCCGGGAGACTTGAGCGATTCCATGGTTTTGGATGAAATTTCATGGGTATCAACGCCGCCAAGGGTGACTTCCGCAGTACGATAACCCTCTGTGCCGTTGGGTTGTACTTGCCAGTTATGCAATAAGTCATCGAGAGCGTCAATCTGTGCGTGGGTGAGTTGCTTGAGTGGACAATCTGGAATCTGTCCAAGTTGTTGTAAGATCTCAATTAAGCGTTTAGGTAACAGTGTCGCTAAGGTATTTCTGAGTGATTGATTAGGGCGCTGTTGTTTCTCATTGGTCAGAAATTCCCCCAATGAAAGCTCTGGAAGTAAGTTAATACTCACATACTCGCCGGGTTGCCAGTAATTCGAAATTTGTAAAATTGCCGGGCCTGATAGCCCCCTGTGGGTGAACAGGATATTTTCTTTAAATAGCACACCGCTGGCGGATGTGACGGTTGCCGCCACGGAAACCCCGGAAAGGGCTTGCAGTGCCTCAAGTAGAGGTTTGTGTAAGGTAAAAGGAACGAGTGCAGCACGGGTAGGGATGATGCTGTGCCCAAATTGCTCGGCAAGTCGATAACCAAACGGAGTTGCTCCTAAGCCTGGCATTGAAAGTCCGCCAGTTGCAACCACCAATAAGTGAGTATTTACTTGATCTCCGTTCACCGTGACAACATAGCCGTCATCCGTTTTGTCGACTTGGGTGACTTCACTGCGTAGCTTGATAGTGACATTGGGCTGATCACACTCACTTTTCAGCATATCGACGATATCTTGCGCACTATTATCGCAAAATAGCTGTCCTAGGGTCTTTTCGTGATAAGGAATCTGATATTTGCCAACAAGCTCAATAAAATCCCATTGTGTATAGCGAGCAAGTGCTGACTTACAAAAATGAGGGTTAGTCGAGAGATAGTTATTGTGATCGGCGTACATATTGGTGAAATTACAGCGTCCACCGCCGGACATCAAAATTTTACGCCCTAATTTTTTACCGTTATCCAGTACAAGGGTATTTAAACCGCGCTTACCAGCGAGTGAAGCGCAAAATAATCCGGCCGCGCCTGCACCTAAAATAATAACGTCAATATTTCTCACAATCAGGGTTCTCTATATATATTTGATTTTTATCGTAATTACGAATATTTGTGCCGCTATTTTACGCGATTTAACGTAGGTTGTAATGCAGCGGATCATCGAAGAATTAATGAAAAGTATGGTAGACGTATTATAATTAGGAAAAATCGCGAAAAAAGACTATTTCCCCCAGATTTTCACAAATTATCATAAAAAAAGTTTCAAAAATTCAGAATAACTTTAATTGTGGTAACTGGATGATATTAAAGGGATAGTTTGTATTTGATGATTTTTTGATTGGTATTTAAATCAAAAAAAGGTCAGATTTCGCTTCCACCGCTAGCGTTTGTCACTGATAATGCGCCGCGTTCATGTCCAACCAATAATGGCTTAACGTCTATGCTACATCTTTTTACAGGTTTAGAATTTTACACAGGTCTATTGTTAGTTCTAGCACTGTTATTTGTGCTGTTCTATGAGGCGATTAACGGATTCCATGATACTGCTAACGCGGTCGCAACGGTGATTTACACCCGAGCAATGCGCGCTCAGTTCGCGGTTGTCATGGCCGGGGTATTTAACTTTTTCGGTGTCTTGCTGGGAGGGCTGAGCGTGGCATATGCCATTGTTCATCTTTTACCAACAGACCTTCTCCTTAACGTGAGCTCTGCTCACGGCCTTGCAATGGTCTTTTCATTGCTACTGGCTGCTATCATCTGGAACCTTGGAACCTGGTATTTAGGTATTCCAGCATCAAGTTCTCACACGCTGATCGGTGCCATTATCGGTGTTGGTTTAACCAATGCGATAGTGACTGATACATCGGTGGTTGATGCGCTGAATATTCCTAAAATGATCAGTATTTTCATGTCCTTAATTCTTTCTCCGGCTATCGGTTTTGTGATTGCAGGACTGATGATTTTCATGTTACGCCGTTATTGGAGCGGAACGAAAAAACGTCGCCGTATTCACTTAACGCCAGCTGAGCGTGAGAAGAAAGATGGTAAACGCAAACCACCATTTTGGACGCGTACTGCATTGATCCTGTCTGCTGTCGGCGTGAGCTTCTCTCACGGCGCGAATGATGGGCAAAAAGGTATCGGTCTGATTATGCTGGTGTTAATTGGTGTTGCACCAGCAGGCTTCGTCGTTAACATGAATTCAAACGGTTATGATATCGCGAGAACACATGATGCGGTGGTTCATCTGCAACAATACTATGAAACACATAAACCAGCCTTAAACCACGCAATTGAAAATACGCCTATGATGGCGGAGAACAAGCCAGAAGAAGGCGAGTTCCATTGTGACAGTTCGCGTACGCCAATTATCTTAAATCAAGCTCAGAAGATGCTCAGCGGCATTCAGAGCTATGATGAGTTAACACCTGACCAGCGCAACCAAACTCGTCGCCTGTTAATGTGTATCTCCGATACTGCGAATGCCGTGGCGAAGTTACCAGAAACTAGCGCAAAAGATGCGAGCTTACTGAAAAAGCTGAGTAATGACCTGCTGTATACAGTTGAGTATGCACCGTTATGGATTATCGTTGCCGTTGCGTTAGCACTGGCACTGGGTACCATGTTCGGTTGGCAGCGTGTTGCGGTGACTATCGGTGAGAAAATCGGTAAGAAAGGTATGACTTACGCACAAGGCGTATCGGCTCAGGTCACTGCGGCGGTATCTATCGGTGTGGCAAGTTATACAGGTATGCCTGTTTCAACAACCCAAGTTCTCTCTTCTGCGGTAGCGGGTACGATGGTGGTTGATGGTGGTGGTGTTCAGAGTAAAACGATTAAGAGCATTGCGCTTGCATGGTTACTGACGCTTCCTGTTTCCATCATTCTGTCTGGTGTACTGTACTGGATTGCGTTGAAGATTATCTAATCAACGTTAGATAAGACAAAAGCATTCTAGAATAGTGATGATCGGTTTCCGGTCATCACTATTTTTTTGCCTTGAATAAAGGGGATAACAAACGTGAGGTTAATTGGCTATCACCATATAGACCAAACTCACAACGACTAAAATGCTTAATCGGCTGATCAACATAAACTGCTTGCGAATACGTTCACAACGGAATATCACATCAGGATCGTAGTGCTCAAGATATTGTTTGGTATTGATATAGCGGACAAGGCGTAATTGCTTGTTAAGCTGGCCGTGAGTCGTGAAAAAGCCATTACCATCAACGGATTGATAAAGTAGAGGATCCGAATCCCTCAGAATAGATAATAAAACGCGAATAGAAGAAAAATAGCGCATCATATTTAAGATGCACAAAATGCAGAGTGCCCAAAATAATGCAATTACACTGAACATAATCCCCTCCTTAGAACGAACCTAAATTGCCCCGTTGTCACTAAAGGAAATACCGCCAAAATATTGCACTAACATCATTTATTTTCATTGTAGGGCATGTCGTTACTTAAACACAATTCATTGCTTAAAAAAAGTGCAGATGGTTCAAATTTTGACTTCAAAAAAGTGGGCATCATAAACTGTTAATTTACAGATTGTTGATTACACTTACTGGCATTGCGGTAATTCGAATTTTGAACCGATATATATTAATATTGAATGAATGATGTTATTGTTTTATCAAATGTTCTGTCTTCTAATCCTTAAAAATTAATCTGCTAGATGTGATCAAAACGACACTTAGTTATCGCGATTAGCAGGTATAGTATATTCATAAGATATTGGTGAACGTCGTTAACCACCAGTTAAATCAGCATTTGGAAGGAGTTTACTTATGGCTTATAAACATATTCTTGTCGCGGTTGATTTATCACCTGAAAGTAAAGTTTTACTGGATAAAGCAGTTTCTATGGCGAAACCGTACGGAGCCAAAGTCTCTATGATCCATGTTGATGTTAATTACTCGGATCTGTACACCGGCCTTATCGATGTGAATTTAGGTGATATGCAACAACGCATCACTGACGAAACTCGTAATTCACTAAGAGACCTTTCCGCAGGTGCGGGTTATGACATCCAAGAAACCCTTAGCGGTAGTGGTGATTTAGGTCAGGTGTTAGTGGATGCTATCAAAAAATACGATATGGACTTAGTTGTTTGCGGACATCACCAAGATTTCTGGAGCAAGCTGATGTCTTCGGCTCGCCAGTTAATCAATACCGTTCATGTGGATATGCTGATTGTGCCACTGAATGACGAAGAAGAATAATTCGTCACAGGTAAATTGAAATATTATTCACTGAAAACGCCTGCGTATGCAGGCGTTTTTTTTGTGACAAAATAATCGTCTGAAGGGAGTGATTGGCAGGTCAAGCAATTTTTTTTTCAAATGAGTAAAAAAAAACCTTGAATTGAGAATATAAACTAATGATATATTCAATAGGCAAACACAAATCGACCTCACATTTCCTAAAAAAAAAGATAAGAAATAGTGAGGCACCTCACAACAATATCCACATTGAAAAAGGAAGACAAAGATGGCGCAAACACTATCTTCATTCTTGGAGTCTGTCCAAAAAAGAGATCCTTCACAGCCTGAATTCCTACAAGCAGTGCGTGAAGTATTCACTTCTCTTTGGCCTTTCATTGAACAAAATTCAAAATATCGCGATCAAGCACTTCTCGAACGCTTCGTTGAGCCAGAAAGAGTGATCCAGTTCCGCGTATGTTGGATGGACGATCAAGGCAAGGTACAAGTTAACCGCGCATGGCGTGTTCAATTTAGCTCTGCGATTGGTCCATTCAAAGGCGGCATGCGTTTCCACCCATCCGTTAACTTATCCATCCTGAAATTCTTAGGTTTCGAACAAACCCTCAAAAATGCACTCACAACCCTACCAATGGGCGGAGCAAAAGGCGGTTCTGACTTTGATCCTAAAGGAAAAAGCCATGGTGAAGTGATGCGTTTCTGCCAAGCATTAATGACAGAACTTTATCGCCACTTAGGGGCTGATACTGACGTTCCTGCTGGTGATATCGGTGTAGGCGGTCGTGAAGTTGGTTTTATGACTGGGATGATGAAAAAACTGTCTAATGACACCTCTTGCGTTTTCACCGGTAAAGGTCTGTCATTTGGTGGTAGCTTAATTCGTCCAGAAGCAACCGGTTACGGTCTTGTTTACTTCACTGACGCGATGCTCAAACGCCACGGTTTAGGTTTTGAAGGCATGCGAGTGGCTGTTTCAGGTTCGGGTAACGTTGCTCAGTACACCATTGAAAAATGTATGGAATTAGGTGCAAAAGTCGTTACTGCATCCGACTCTAGCGGTACTGTCGTGGATGAAGCCGGTTTCACCCCTGAAAAACTTGCACGCTTAGAAGCTATTAAAAACAACTACGGTCGTGTTGAAGAATACGCGAAAGAGTTTGGTTTAACTTACTTAGCGGGTAAACAACCTTGGGGCGTTCCAGTGGATATCGCACTGCCATGTGCAACACAGAACGAACTGGATGTAGAAGCGGCTAAAGTGCTGATCCAAAACGGCGTTAAAGCTGTCGCGGAAGGCGCAAACATGCCAACCACTATTCCTGCAACTGAGCTATTCCTTGAAGCAGGTGTTCTATTTGCTCCTGGTAAAGCAGCTAACGCTGGCGGTGTTGCAACTTCCGGTCTGGAAATGGCGCAGAACGCAGCACGCTTAAGCTGGAAAGCAGAAAAAGTGGATACGCGTTTACACCACATCATGTTGGACATTCACCACCACTGTGTTGAATTCGGTGGCGAAGCCAAACAAACCAACTACGTCCAAGGCGCGAACATTGCTGGCTTTGTTAAAGTCGCTGACGCTATGTTTGCACAAGGCGTTGTGTAAGGTTTAACTCAAAACGTAAGCGAAAGGGCGGTCGTGCAAGTTTGTCTGTGATAAACCGTACAAACGCCCTTCGCCGTTACGTTTTAACCGCTGTGTTTAATACAGGGATAGATATCAAATCGATGGCTTTTGGTTGTGACTGCTGAAGGTGCTTTTTGCCCCGCAAGCGGTTCGGCGTAATCCGGTCGCTTAACCACAACACGGCGTTTTGCCAGCGCAATGGCTGGTGCCAGTAAAGAATCTGCATCATCATCAGCCCCGACCAATGACTGAAACACCCGCATCTCTTTTTTCACTAATGCACTTTTTTGCCGATGTGGGTACATCGGGTCGAGATAAATCACGTCCGGCGCTTCAGTAATTTCGGCTAATGCCGTAATGCTCGATGCGTGGATCAATGACATGCGTGATTGTAGCCATTCCCCAATTTCAAGGTCTTGATAACCACGTTGTAAACCATCATCAAGCAGTGCAGCTACCACTGGATGACGCTCTAACATTCGCACTTTACAGCCCAAAGCCGCCAGTACAAAAGCATCGCGCCCTAAACCTGCTGTCGCATCAATCACATCGGGCAGATACTCTTTTTTGATCCCCACCGCTTTAGCAACCGCCTCACCGCGTCCACCACCAAATTTACGGCGATGTGCCATCGCGCCCGAGACAAAATCCACAAAGATACCGCCTAATTTGGGCTCATCCATTTTGCGTAATTGCAGGTTTTCGGGGGTCAACACCAATGCCATCAAGGCGTCAGGTGTATGTGTGAGTTGCCATTTTTCAGCAAGTTGGTTGAGGGTACCGATATCGGCACCCTCTTCACAGATTAATTGGATAGCAATCTTATCAGCCATGAATACCGTAGCTCTTCAACATCGCATCTAACTCTGGTTTACGACCACGGAAACGCTCGAACAGTACCATAGGCGCTTCAGAACCCCCGCGACTTAAAATATTGTCGAGGAAGGACTGGCCAGTTTGGCGATTAAAAATGCCTTCTTCAGAGAAGCGAGAGAACGCATCAGCAGCCAACACATCCGCCCATAAATAGCTGTAATAACCCGCTGCGTAGCCGCCGGCAAAAATGTGACTAAATGCGTGCGGGAAACGTCCCCATTTTGGTGATGGTACCACGGCAACTTTTTCTTTGATGGCGTACAGCGTTGGCATCACTTGCGCGCCTTTTGCTGGGTCATATTCCGCGTGTAAGGTGAAATCAAACAGACCAAACTCAAGCTGGCGCAGTACAAACATCGCCGACTGGTAGTTTTTCGCGGCTAACATGCTTTGTAGCATATCGGCTGGTAAGGATTCACCAGTTTCATAGTGACCAGAGATAAACTCAAGGGCTTCAGGTTCCCAGCACCAGTTCTCCATAAATTGGCTTGGTAATTCAACGGCATCCCATGGAACCCCATTGATACCCGCCACATCGGCCACATCAACCTGGGTCAGCATATGGTGCAGACCATGACCAAATTCGTGGAACAGGGTGATGACTTCATCGTGGGTAAATAAAGCAGGCTTATCCCCTAGCGGCTTATTAAAGTTACAAGTTAAATAAGCCACAGGATTTTGCAGCGCACCATCTTTATGCACCATACGGCCCACGCAATCATCCATCCATGCACCGCCGCGTTTGTGCTCGCGAGCATATAAATCGAGATAGAAGCTACCGCGCAGGGTATTAGTATCATCATACAGCTCGAAGAAACGGACATCATTGTGCCAAGTTTCAACATCATGGCGTTCTTTAGCCGTTAAACCATAAATACGGTGAACCACTTCAAACAGCCCATTTAATACGCGCTGCTCTGGGAAATAAGGGCGTAATTGCTCATCATTAAGTGAGAATTTATGCTGTTTTTGTTTTTCGCTGTAATAGGCTAAATCCCAAGATTCGAGGGTTTCAACACCATAATTTTCTTTCGCGAATGCGGTCAGTTCCGCGAGTTCTTCTTTACCTTGCTGATGAGCGCGGTTAGCTAAATCATTCAGGAAACCTAAAACTTGCTCAGGGGATTCTGCCATTTTGGTGGCGAGGGATTTTTCGGCAAAGTTTTTAAAACCAAGCAGTTGAGCCAGTTCATGGCGTAACGCCATTAACTCATCGATAAGTTCGCTGTTATCCCATTTACCTGCATTAGGGCCTTGGTCTGAGGCGCGAGTGCTATAGGCATAGCTCATTTCGCGGCGTAGCTCTGCATTATCGGCGTAGGTCATGACTGGCAGGTAGCTTGGCATATCTAAAGTCAGTAAATAACCTTCTTCACCTTTAGATTCCGCCATGGCTTTTGCTGCGGCGATGGCGCTTTCTGGCATACCTGCCAGTTCGCTTTCATTTTTAATGAGTTTTGACCAACCCATTGTGGAATCTAGGACGTTGTTACCAAACTTAGAGGCGATCTCCGATAAACGTGCGACGATTTCACCATAACGTTGCTGTTTTTCAGCAGGTAAACCAATACCGGACAGCTCAAAATCACGCAGGGTATTCTCAATAGATTTACGTTGAGCTTGGCTTAATTGATTAAATCCAGCGTCTTCTTTGAGGGATTTATAAGCTTGATACAGTGGCTCATGTTGTCCCATCCATGTACTGAATTCGGACAGTAATGGGAGGCATTGCTCATAAGCTTCACGTAGTTCAGGGCTATTTTTAACAGAATGCAGATGGCTTACTGGGGACCAAACGCGGGAGAGTTTATCGCTCGCTTCTTCTAATGGTTGGCACAGGTTGTCCCAAGTATAGTGGCTGTTGGCTGCCAGAATATTTTCAACGGTTTGGCGATATTCGCCTAAAACATGCTCAACTGCCGGGAAAATATGTGCAGGTTCAATATGTTCAAAACGGGGTAATGCGGAATCGGCTAATAATGAGTTTGTCATAAAAAAACATCCTTGAATGCAGGCTTGCGCTCGGGAGCCAAGGCTTACTGTGCTGACAATGAAAGTGTTGGCGGGGTGACTATTTGTGAAATCAGCGCGCCGTATGTAGACATGAATAAGTATATGGGGGCAATTGTACAAACCTCAATATCACATTTGTGCTTTTTGTTATCAGTTTTTGAGAATGGTTGGCATTATTGGCGTGCATCAATAATTTGAATGGTTGTTCTCACAATACCTTGGAAAATAAATAATTCAGTTTATAATCGAACACCTACCAAATAGAGGAAGATCGTCGTCTCCGGTGAGGCGGCTGGATTTCAAATCCAGTTGGGGCTGCCAGCAGTCCCGGGCAGGTTCGACTCCTGTGATCTTCCGCCACTCAAGTTCAATACATTTCCACTGAAGTCAATTAAACCCTTTAAATTCAACATATAAAAGCAATTCATAGTCAACCCAGTTCAACTGGGGTTACCCCACATCAACCTCCAATTGGGGGTGTTAATCGGGGGTGCATTTAGGTAAGGTATATCTTGCACCCCCAAATTCTCATTTTCTTGTAATAGATAGGGCTTACGGAGGTTTTGTTATGGCTCTGAGTGATATAAAAATTAAAACGGCAAAGCCGCTAGATAAGCCCTACAAACTTTCTGATTCAGGTGGGTTATATCTGATAGTTAATCGCAATGGCTCTAAATATTGGAGAATGAAGTATCGCTTCGCAGGCAAAGAAAAAATGCTTTCTATTGGTGTCTACCCGCAAGTGACATTAGCTGAAGCAAGAAATCAACGCGATGATGCGAAAAAATTGTTGGCTCAAAATAAAGATCCAAGTGAACAAAAGCAATTAGCACGATTAGAAAAGCACTTAGCTTCTGAAAGTACCTTTGAAGCAGTCGCTCGAGAATGGCACACCTCTAAAGCGGATCGTTGGTCACTACGTTATCGTGATGAAATTATTGATACCTTTGAAAAGGATATCTTTCCTTATATTGGTAAGCGCCCGATAGCAGAGATTAAGCCCTTAGAACTACTGGAAACCTTGCGTAAGATGGAGAAACGCGGAGCCTTAGAGAAGATGCGTAAAGTCCGTCAGCGCTGTGGTGAGGTCTTTCGCTATGCAATTATTACCGGTCGAGCGGAATATAATCCAGCCCCTGATCTGGCTTCTGCTCTAACTCCACCTAAGAAACAGCATTTCCCATTCTTAACAACTGAAGAGTTACCTTATTTCTTGAAGGATCTAGCCGGTTATACAGGCAGCATAATCACTAAAACTGCCACTAAAATTATTTTATTAACGGCTGTTAGAACGCAAGAACTCCGCTTTGCTCGTTGGCAGGATATTGATTTAGAAAAAGGGATTTGGGAGATACCTACTGAAGTGATGAAGATGAAGCGACCGCATGTTGTACCACTATCAAAACAGGTGGTCGAGCTGTTTAATTCACTCAAACCACTGTCTGGGCATTATGAGCTTGTGTTTATAGGCCGTAATGACCATAGAAAACCAATCAGTAAGGAAAGCGTAAATCAGGTTATTGAGTTGTTGGGGTATAAAGGAAGGCTAACAGGACACGGCTTCCGCCACACAATGAGCACAATCTTACATGAAAAGGGATATAACTCCGCATGGATTGAAACCCAGCTCGCGCATATCGATAAAAACGCGATCCGTGGTACGTATAACCATGCTCAGTATATGGATGGACGCAGAGAAATGATGCAGTGGTATGCGGATTACATGGATGAGTTGGAGGCGAGTTTGAATAATGTGGTTAGTGTGAATTTTTGACAATAAAGGGATACTATGACAACTAGGAGATAGTTGGAGTATCTACTATAACTATTTTTGTAATAAATTATTTTTTACTGGTTTTATATACAGTGTTGTTGTATTGTGAATCTAGCGTGGGTTCACGTTAAGTAGTAGCAAAGCTTTCCATTATTATTTAGATCCATTATGTTGTAATTGATAAATTTGGGTAATGGAAAGATGGCTGCTATGGTTAAATTGCACGAAATCAGCCCAAGAGAGCAGGTAGGGCGAGATGTAATTGAGAGATTTAATGCTCAAATTAGAGCTGCGAGTATGGCTTGTTTTTCAATCTTGGAAGGGAAAGATACTAAAAAAATTTATTGCGAATTTCAGGATGATTTTGTTATTGAAAAAGTTATTGGAGACACTACTAAATATGTTTTTGTCCAAGTAAAAACTAAAAGAAAACTTAGTGATATATGGAGCATAAATGATGTTTTTGGAATATTGAAAAAAGAAACAAAAACTAAGGTTCAGTCAGATGAGAGTATCCGTAATAGCTTTATTGGTAGACTTTTACAGCATACTATTAATTTTCCTGATACATGCGATAAAGTTGTATTTATGACGAATACGCATGTAGATGATGATATAGATACTCTATTGTTAGACCTTCGTAATAATTTTAGTGGAAAACATAGTAAGGTATTAATTGATAGATTTAATAAATGTTTTCATGATAACGGTAATATAGAAAAAAATATTTTTAGTGATGAAGACATAAGTTTTAATTTAAAAAAGTTAGAGATAGAAACAGATGTTGAGTACTTGAAAGAAAAATTTGATGCATTTTACTCTATTGCAAGGGACTCAATATATAAATATAGCGAAATTGATTTGGAATATAATGAAGTTACCAAAATAATAATATCATTATTATTTTTAGTTAATAAAAAATCAAGTGCAAAAATTGATCTTTTAAATCAAAAGAATATTGAAAGTAATTCAGGTATTGGTATTGATGAATTATTGGAAGTTCTTAGTATATCCCGTAAAGCTTATCATGATTTACTTGATAGTGGTGATCAAAATGCAATTAAATCAGCATCTATTATTGAGCGAACGTTACGACGTGCTGGTGCTTCTGATGAGCAAATTTTATTTTGTTCAGATTGTAAAATAAAATGGGATGTCTGGATTAGAAGGAATAGACATATTCTAAGTGGAATAGACATTATTTCTATTGATAGTTATTTTCAAAAATATTTAAATGAACTCTCTAAGGGGAGTATGATTATTGATTTTGTTTTTATCAGGGAGCTTGTTTATAAATTAAAGGAAGATTTGGTAAAAAATGAATTATTATTTGATATAGATGATGATATTATTTTAGGGGGCATTTTTTCTAAGATTATAGGATATAAGAAATGAATAGTGATGAATTTTTTGACTCAATGTTAAATAAAAAAATAGAGATTGAATTCTCTAAAAATATGGATATTTCATCTATTGGGCTTAGTAATGAGGCGTTATTCCAACTTCCATTTATTGCAATGATAGTATTATTAATTTCTACCGATAGAAGAAAAGCAGATCTCTCTGAGGTTGGTAATTTGGTTGGAGAATTGATTGAGGAAACTATGAGTGGTTTTAAAAAATCATCTCAGCATCTTAGTTGGTCAGCAAATTTAAGAATACGAACAGTTGCTGCTCTCAATTTTTTGGAGTTAAAAAATTTAATTTTTATTAACAACAATAATAAAATCCATTCTACTAATTTAGGAAATAAAATTATAGAAAGAGTTTATAGCTATGAAACAGATTTAGCTTATAATTTAGGTTTAATTAAACGAGCATATAGAAATAATTTAGTAGATAAAAAACTAGATGGTGAACTTATATGAAGTTATTAAGCTTATTCCTTAAAGGAAGGAAAAATATTGGACTTGAGTCAGACGAATTAATTTTTGGAAAGGAAGTTACTGAGCTTTATGGTCCTAACGGTAGTGGAAAAACACCATTAATTCAATCAATTATATTTTGTTTGGGGTATCCCTGTAAATTTAGAGATGAAATTTATCGGTCATGCCAGTATGCGAGGCTGAAATTTGAAATTAATGATAAAATCTATATCTCAGAGAGAGAGTTTTCTAATGAATTTATTTTGAATTTATATTTTGATGGAGTGGTAAATCGATTCTATAATGAATTAGACTATTCGAAATTTATTTTTGATTTACTGAATATTAATTCTCCTTCCTTAATTACCACTCAGAAAAAACAGACATATCCATATCTATCTTCAATTTTACCTATTTATTATCTTGACCAAGATAGTGGTTTTTCTAGGTATTATAATGCTCCGGCTAATTATATTAAAGATCAGTTTTCTGAGATGTTAAGGTTAATTTTTCAATTACCAGAAAAAAACTCATTTGAAAAGAAAAAACTTTCTATAGATCTGGATGCCGAAATTAAATATCTAGATGAATCATTGGTAGTACAGAGAAAAAATATTGATTTAATAAAAAAGGAAATCAATGATGAACAAGGTAACAAAGAAAAATTAGAGATTCAAATAAATGAGTTAAATGAAGAGTTAGATAATTTAAAGAATAGCTCTTCAGTAAAAAATGATGCTATTTTAGGTATGGATAAGTTAATATATGATTATAAAAAAAGCAAAAATGAATTACAATTTAGAATTGGAGAACTAAAAAAAAGGAGTGAATCATTAGATAGAATAAAAAATGAAATTAATATAGAGATAAACACACTGAATTTAAATGAAGAGGCTAAAAGAGTATTTATATCTTTTGAGGAAATTTGTTCTTCTGCTAATTGTGGCCTTTTTAGTAAGAGCACAGAAAGTTATGCAAAAAATCTTTTATATTTAAAAGATCAAATCAAGGATATAGACCGAAGTATCAATACAGGAAAAATGAATATTGACGGTATTATTCTTGAAATATCTCAACTAGACTCATTGATAAAACAGGCACAAAAAATAAAATCAGATTTAGTAGAAGATGAGGGGTTTTCTTCTATTATTGAGACAGTATCTACGATCACTGCACGGGTTTTTGAATTACAGCAAGATAAAGAAAAACTGATAAAATTAGAAAAAATGGAATCTATTTATATTGAATATTCAAATAAAAGAGATTCTGCATTGGATAGAAAAGAATCAATTACTAAAAACTTTACTAATTTACCTAAATTAATAAAGATAAAGAATCAATTAAGAGAATTATATATTAAATGGCTAGATATAATGAATACTACAAATGTTAATAGAAACATATCTTTTAAAGATGATTTTAGTCCGATATTAGGAAATGAATCGATAGAACAGTTAAAAGGTAGTACAAAAGTTAGAGCAATTCTAGCTTATAGAGCATCATTAATTGAAACTATAGCTATGAGTGATCAAAAAGCATTCGAGTTTATCATACTTGATACCCCAAAACAGCATGAAATACACCATGAAGATATAGATGAGTTTATGAAAAATATGAAGGCGTTATCTAAAAAATATAATTTCCAAATTATTTTCTCATCAACTGAATATCTATTTTCTTGTGATGAAGATGATTGTTTATGGAAACCAATATATCCAGGGGAAAAACATAGTATGTTTTTGAAAAGTATTTGATTATATTATTTTTTCATAAAAATAATATAGCTAAAATATAGTGATCCCCAATAGTTAGGAGTCTTTTATTTTGGCTTTAGTCAGTTTAAGTCGTGTTAGTGCTTTAAACATAAAATAACTTGTTATACGTGTTATTTTCGAAGATTATGCTAAGGAAAACACCTTTCCGTTACGATATAGATGTTCAAGTTAATATTCGTAACCTAAGTAAGGAAAGGTGTTTATGGGCATTAAAGCACAAAGCCCCAGCCAGAGTTTTGAGCAAAAAGTTTTTCCTGATTGTGCCGCTCAGTGAGTTATTCTCAACAGTTAAACCCCATAAGCTCGAGAGAAATTTTCAAACGATTCAGTTAGATGATAAAAATCTGCATTAGGATCATTTTTGACTTCTTGGTATCTAGCTATTAGTTTCTCGATGAGCCTATCAGGTGTTGGATGTGATGTTGGATCATTTTTTGCACAATAGAAATAAAATAAAGCTTTTTCTAGACAAGGGACACTTAATTGGCGAGCATTTTTAGAGGGCGTTCAGAATTCTGTGTCACGTTAATTTAATAATTACAACGTTATCACATTATCGAGACGTCCTTCAAAATATATCGATAACTGAGATAGTGCTAGATTCCAATTTTGGATTGGCATCGTCCACTTCTCCTGTGCATTAAGCAAGCCAAGATACAGCAGTTTTAATAGGCTATTTTCGTTGGGGAATGCCCCTTTGGTTTTCGTCAGCTTACGGAATTGACGGTGTACAGATTCGATAGCATTTGTTGTGTAAATAACCTTGCGGATGCTTTCGGGGTAACGGAAGTAAGCAGATAAATTGTCCCATTTTCGGCGCCAGCTTTGGATAACTACAGGATATTGCTGCCCCCATTTAGCATCTAACTCATCCAATGCGGTTTCTGCCGCTTCCTTTGAGACGGCTCGATAAACAGGCTTAAGGTCTGCCATAAACGCTTTATGATGTTTTGACGCAACATATTTGATTGAGTTGCGAATTTGGTGAATGACGCACAACTGAACTTCCGTTTGAGGGTAGATACTATTAATTGCATCAGGGAAGCCTGTAAGCCCATCAACACAGGCAATCAGAATATCTTTTAGCCCTCGATTTTGCAGGTCAGTTAACACGCTGAGCCAAAAATTAGCGCCTTCACTTTCAGAGAGATACAGACCAAGTACGTCTTTTTTGCCCTCTAAATTGAGGGCGAGAACAGTGTAAACCGCTTTGCTCACATAGCGACCGTCTTCTTTCACTTTGTAGTGAATGGCATCCAGCCAGATAAAGGGATAAATCGCCTCCAAAGGTCGCTGCTGCCACTGCTTAAGTTCAGGGATAACTTTATCGGTCACCGCGCTAATCGTGGCAGCGGATACGCTGAATGCATACAAATCTTCAATTTCTCGGCTAATATCCGTGTAGCTCATACCAAGGGCAAAAAGACGTGTGATCTTGTGTTCAATCTCATTAGATAGCGTCGTTTGGTGTTTTTTCACCAATTGCGGTTCGAAAGAGCCATTGCGATCGCGTGGGGTTGCTAGTTCAAAGTTACCTGTTGGGGTTTTAATCGTCTTTTTGGTTGCCCCATTTCGACGATTAGCTTCAATGTCATTGAGTAAATGAGAGTCTAATTCGGCGGATA
Source organism: Providencia sp. LY12 (assembly GCF_057621555.1). Classification (NCBI taxonomy): domain Bacteria; kingdom Pseudomonadati; phylum Pseudomonadota; class Gammaproteobacteria; order Enterobacterales; family Morganellaceae; genus Providencia; species Providencia sp. LY12. Next base: position 130,604 of record NZ_CM172594.1, read on the forward strand.
ATGCAGCTTCTGTTAGCTGTTTAATCAATGGGGTCAGGATACCGTCTTTACCGGTCAAAGCCTGCCCCTCTTGAAGTGCTTTTAGGGCTTTATCAAAATCGAAAGGTTGTGTCATCAGTCATTCCTTTTTGAGGTAGTTTACTGGAATGACACAGAATTTCTAACACTCCCCATTTTTATTTAAAAAATCAAATGCGTAATTCCATTCAAATTCGGATAATAATAATCTATTTAGACAGAGAGACTTCAAGAAATCATCGTTAATATTTTTATCAGTCAATATTTTTAGACAATAAAAAAATGCCTTTTTATTATCTAAAGAAGTCAACTCAGATAAATAGTCAAGTAGATCATTTGCTGGATCATCAAATGACCTTGGGTCTACATAACCATAGGTTATATAATTATTTATGCCTACTAATATTTGTTCAATACTTTTATTTTTTTTCGCTCATAAGTTGTACTTATTATTTAAAAGCCCCAGCTTCGACCGTAGATAAACGTTTCGAGCCATCTGGCAGGATGGTCCATGTACCATAAACTCTAACATTTCCTTTTGAGCCATTAATAACAATGGATGTTCTTCTATTTGTAGCAGTTACATCATTAGCAGATTTTAGTAATTTGTTGATAATCATTGAATTATTTAAAGGTGTGTCTGGTATACCTGCATTATTTAACACCTTATTCATATCTCTTGATTTTCCAACATTATGTATTTTACTTTCTAGTATTCGTAATTTATCAAAATTATTAAGATCTTTAGCAAACTGACTTTGATTTTTTACTTGCAGATCTTTAAGTGCATTATAATCTGCTTTTAATGTTGTTAAATCACCAGATGCTTTATCTCTTAAGTATAATTCAATCTTATCTACAGGTATTGCTGTGTCACCTTTTACTATTGTTGCGTGGGTTTTGCCATGAGCATCGGGTAACCATTTAATACCGCTTTCCATTTGAGCAACTTTTTGAATGGTTTTTGCTGCTGCGCCTGAGACAACAACACTGGTTCCTATATTGCCTAACATTTTTCCTTGCAAAGATCCAACCATCTGTCCTGCAACCTCTGGATCGTTAACTAGCGCATATTCATATAATTGATCCCATTCAGTAACGGATATTTTAATTGCATCATAATTCTTATCATAGTTCCAGACTGCTGTTGTTAAGTCAGCAACAGCATCTATTGGGTTTAGAATAGTATTGATAGTACCCTCTATACTTTCTGATATCCCATCTTTCAAGCCATCTTTAGCTCCTTGTTCCCTACCTTTTCTATAGACATCTTTTTTATTCTGGTCATCACCATAGACTGCATCTAGATCAATACCATCTACCTGTTTTTGTATACTGGACTCAATGTCTTTCTGTTTTCGACCAGCCAAGTTAAAGGCATTATTCTCAACAACAACTCATTCCATTGGGAGTTAGCCAGATAAAACCATTTTTCTCTAGTATATTCAGTTAGTTATAAGTATGTTTTCCAGTGCATTTTGGCCACCTAGCCCAAGATCCCCAATGTGCGTTTTCTGAATTTATGAGACATATTTCCACTGTACTTTGTAGTAAAGCAAAAACACCGACGACTAAAGATGAAGTGCTAAAAACTAGTCTGTATACAGTGAGTTACACCCCAACCCACGACTGATATTTAGTGGTAAGGGGTTGAGTAAGCTAGGGGCTACGGTGGGGAATCATTTTACCCTCACTCCCCAAGCTGGACAGTTGATTATCCGGCTGGGTAAGGGGGGAGTAAGCTGGCTTAGGAGATCTCAGAGTAGGTCTGCGATCTTTTAAAAGTTATGGTGTTCGCTATTTATTTTCCGCAAAATACCTTTTCTTTGCATCATTTAAATTACCGAAATTTGCTCCACCTGAAAATTCAGGATCTTCAGATTGAATAGGATCATCCTCCCATCCACAAATAGGACAAATTTCATAATTACCTAAGTCAGTTATTGTTTTATTGCAGCAACAAGGACAAGGATATAATTCTTCTATTATCATTTTTGTCTTTCCCAATATTCCATTCCATTTTCTGGTCTAAACATTGTTTTTGGTGTTCCATCTGCATTTTTAACGGCAAAAGTATTAGTCGATGGATTATAGTACATTGTATCACCATTAGGTCGGGTTTTTATTAACGTACCTTTTGGTGGATTAGAAACAAAATTATGCGTTGCATCAACATATTGCTTAGAGTTTTGAAATTCTGGAAACTCTTTTTTATGTTTATCCCAATGCCCATAAGCATTCGAAACTGGATCCGTTTTTTTAGTTTCAGTCCATATTTGATCGTCTTTTTGTTTTCCTGAACCAACATTAATACCCGTACTATTCTCCACTTCATTTGGTTTCCATACACCGCTTGATGATTGAGATGTCGGATTTGAAGGTATCTTGGCAGTGATTTCATCACTTGCCTTATTAATCAGCCTTGAGGCTTCAGCAACATCCCCTTCTTTTAAAGCTTTGTCCGCAAGTTTGATGTATTTGCCAGCACCATCTCCTAGTACAGGAATCAAAGCGACAGTTGCTGCTAAATAATCTATTGCACTTTGCGCTTCAGAGAAGCCTTTGATGTCACCAACGACTGGCACAAAATCGATACTAAAGTCAGCAGCACCTTTCAGTAACTCATTACGATGCTCCATTATTTTAGTCGAACATGCATCCGCACTAAGCCCTGCACAGTTTTTCTGTTTAAATTCGTCAGTTAGCTGTTTGAGTTGTTTCTTCGCATCTTCATACTTTTCTTCTTGGGATTTGCCAGTAACTAACTGGTCAACTATCTCACCCAATGCATTATTCTCAACCGCATTCTTCGCTGCTTGCGAGCCAGTAATCGCACCAGCCACATCGCCGGTAGTTAGTCCACCTGCAAGACCTGAAGCCAGCTGACTCAGTGCACTGACTTGCTGTTTCTCACTTTCGGTTAAGTCTGAAACCTTCTTGCCCGGGAAGAGGGTATCCATAATCACATGAGCGGACAGCTCGCCGCCGCCAGCACCCAATCCTCCTGCAACGGCAGATTGGTTATTCAGCTCAGCGACCACGGCGCCCAATACTGCGTGCGCCATGGCATTCGCGGCTTTATTATCTTCACCCACTTGCTGTTTTATCAACGTCGCTAAATACGGCGACGAGGCATTCGCCAATGCACCTGCTAAATTATCACCTGCCAGGCCTTGTAGCAAACCAGTGACTGCTTGGGCGGCTTTTTGGAAGTCGCTGCCCGTACCGTATTGTGCCATGGCGTTGTTATAAGCTTGGTCTTTAATGGCTTGCTCGGTGGGGGTTTTCCCTGCGGCTTCGAGTTGTTTCTTGGCGATGGCAAGCGCATCGGGGTCCTTTTGGGCTTTGTAGCCCGCAATTTCCCCTTCGGTGCGGATGATATCCATCGTCTGGTTGCCGATTTCACCAATCAACTGGGATTGTTTTAAGCGGTTTTGTTCTTTCTCTTTATCGAATATCGGGTTGATGCTGCCGTCATTGGCGTGCTCGGTATCCCGACTGAGCTCGTTAACATCCTGTTTTTGTTTGTCTTCATTGCGAACAATGACAGTGCCGTCACTGACTGCCGATTGCGTGGTGCCTTCCGCATGGCCGCTGTTATTGGCGTTAGAGAATAACCCGCCCGCGGCATTGGTCACCAGCTGGCTGCCAATTGGGCCACCTGTGCCAATCGAACCGCCGGTGTGCTCGGCAGTAAAGTCGGCTTTGTTATCGATGTCTTTCCAACCGAGTGTGCCGGTGTCGAGGCGATTTTTGTCTTTGTCAGCAGTCGAAGCAATTACCGCACCATCAAGTTGGGTGTGCTCTTTGACGTTGACATCAAAGCCGCCTTTGCCCGCAAAGATACCGGTTTGTTCTTTCACACTGTCGTAGTTACTGTGTATCTTGTCTTTGCTGGCACTGATATTGATGTTTGGCGTGCCACCTATCGTGTAACCGCCACCGACACTGACCTCTTGCTGTTTGGCATCATAGCGGTCGCTGTCTTGCTCACTTTGCAGGGTGAGGTCACGACCGACATTGACAGTGACTTGCTCACCACTGACTTGTGCCCCTTTGAGGGTGGTATCTTGCCCACTGTTTAAGGTGAGTTTGTTGCCTGCATCCAGTGTGGTTTCGGTGTGAGTGAGGCCATTACCTTTTTCATGGCCTTTGCCTTGGTTGACGGAGGCTGAGACATTGACCCCGTAGCCGCCTGCACCCACGCCTACACCAACCCCGACACTGCTGCCTTTGCTGCTATTTTTGCTGTTTGTCTGCTCGGTGTTTTGGGCCGAGACTAGGTTGATATCCTGTGTGGCAGACAGTGATAAGTCTTTGCCAGCTTTGAGCTCACTGCCGACGACCGTGATATTACCGCTGTCTGGGTTGCTGTCTTTATTTTTACCGGTTGCGGTAATCGACAGATTCTGCCCTGCATTTAAGGTGCTGCCTTGGGATTGGCGGCTGTCGGTGTGGGTTTCGCTTTTCGACGATTGGCTGCCGTAAGACACACTGACGGCAACCGTATTGGTCGCACCTTTTTGGTAGCCGTCATCACCCGGCTTGAGGTTGTTGGCAAGGTTGTGTGCATTCGCAGCATCGGTTTTCAGTCCGTCCAGTTCATAAGCTTGCTGCGCTTGAACGCCCGATAATACCGCTTTGGTATTTTGCAGTGCACTTAAACGACCGTCACTTTCTTTGCGAGCTTGCTGTGCGGTGCTGACGGCGGTATTGAGGGCACTGCCTGCACTGCCAGAGAGTGAAATACCAAACCCACTTTGCTTGGTTTCAAACGTTTCAGTACGGGTACGCTCATCATAGCCCGGGTCGATTTGTACGCTATCGCCGGTGAGGTTTAAGTCTTTTTGAGCAATCAGGTCAGCCCCGCCCACATGCAGTTTATTGCCTGCGGTGATATTGACATTACCTTGTGTGCTGCCAATGGTACTGACGCTTTGGCTTTGGGTGGTGCCTTTTTCATCCACTTCATGGCGAGAGGATTGTTTCCCCACACTAAAGCCAATGCCACCGCTGCTCATTAGGCCGCTTTTTTTCTTCTCTTCGAGGAGATAATGCGAGTCGGTTTCGGTCGCAGCGGTGATATCCACATTGTTGCCAGCGGTTAAGCTGACATCGTTTTCTGCGACCACGGAGGAGCCTTTGACGGTCAGGTCATTACCTGCGTTGATGGTCACTTTTTCGCCGCTGAGCAAGCTGCCTTTTTCTCGCGTGGTTTCATCGTTTTGGATGGTGTGCTCACTGCTGGCGCTTAAGAAGCCTTTACTGCTACGCTGCTCTTCAACATATTTTTTATTTTCTTCCGTGGCGGTATTGAGTGTCACATTTTGTTTTGCATCAAGGGTGATTTCGCCTTTTTCACTGTGGATGGTGCTACCCGTGACGGTGATGTCTTTATCACGCGCGGTGATATCGACGCCGTTTTGTCCGCTGAATGTGCTGCCGAGCACCTCATGGGATGAGGTCTCATCGACTCGGGAGCCTTTGCTGCTGTCATTGCGAGTTTGCTCTTGGTCAAGCGCATGGGTGTCTTGGGTTGCCGCCGTGATAGTCACGTCTTGCGCTGAGACGCTGATTTTACCTGCTTGGCTATCGACTTGGGCGCCTTCTGCCACCAAGTTGTTGCCCGCGTTCAGTGAAACGCCTTTGTCACCACTGAGCGTACTGAGCACTAAGCTGTCTTCTTCACGAGTATTGCTGACGGAAGAACCGTTGCCTTGTGCATCGAGTTGGCTTTTATTGGTGGTTTTATCCGATAGGATATTGATATCGCCACCCGCATTGACATCCAGTGTCCCGCCCGCTTGGGCTTGGCTGCCTTTGACGGTGATGTCCTTTCCAGCATTGAGGCTGAGATTTCCACCAGCACTCAGTTCGCTACTTTGCGCGAGCTGCCATTCGCCGCTGATATGGGCAAGGCCACCAGTCGCATCTAGACCTTCATTACCGCGTTCACCCATCGCTCCCGCAATCACATCAATACTGCCGGTATGGGTACTTTTCACTGCCGTAATGGACAAGTTATCGCGCGCATTAAGCTTGATATCCCCCGTCGCATCCAGTTTAGCGCCTTGCAATTGCACGTCATGGCCACTTAAGGTGATATCGGTGGCACTCATCGTTGCTTGGCGTAGAGCATCTTGTAAGTTGGTGCTTAACGTGAGGCTATCAGCTTGAATATTGATGGTATCCGCTTTGATATCCCCATCACGGTGCATAAATTGTTTCGCATCGACCTCAAGGCCTTTTTCAGCCAACAGGTTTCCGGCATTATCAATGCTGTCAGCGGATAAGTTCAGTGTCTTACCGCTGATCATCGCCCCTTGTTGTGTCAGGCTAAGTGTCGTGTTAGCTAAATAGACTTTCGGAACCCACACCGTTTGTGGGCCTTGTGGCGTATCGAGAGTTTCACTGACTAGCCAAACAATGTCTTGTTGCAGGGCGGCGATTTGTGCTGGCGTCAAGGCAACACCGGGACGTAAGTTGAATTCTTCCGCAACTTTAACGCCATTATTCATCAGGGTTTGGTACTGCGCCATGGCATCTTCTTCACGCAGAGAAGGGCGACCAGTAAGTTTTAATACTTGTTCGCGGACGAGGCGTTGTTCATAGAAGCCATCCCCTAAACGCTTATGCACATCGGCAGGGGAATAGCCAACCCGCTCAAGCAGGTAGTCGCTGCTGATAAATTTATTTCTGTCAGTAAAGCGCGGGTCGGTGACCACCAAGAATGGGCTGTCCGGGGTTAAATTCGGACGGAATAAGCCATTATCTGGGATAGAGGTTGCCACATCACCAATGTGCTGTTTTTCGGTTAACGCCAGTTCAGCAGGAAGCAGAGGGCGGTCGATTGGCGAAGTGCCCTCTGCTTGATTGAGTTCAGATTTCCCCTGTTCAGTGACAGTGGTATTGAGGTCTTGTTTATTCACGCCGTCAATATCAAACGCCAGTGGATTACGTTCCCATTCGGCACGTTCCGCTTTAGCCGCATTCATCGCGGCTTCTAACGCTGTGATTTGCGCGGCATTGACGGTGGTATTGGTGATATTGGCACTGGTGATCGAGACATTGCCATTACCCGAAATAATACCATCGATGGTGGTGAGTGCGGTGGTTGTGTCACTGCTCGATTCAGGGTACCAATGGCTTTTACTGACATCGTAATGGTCAACATAGAACTCTTTACGGCGCTCATTCACGGAATAGCCCGTATTTTCAATGCGTCCTTTGCCTTTGATATCCAAATCACCCGTTGAGGTAATGGTGCTGGCATCATTTTTGAGTAAATCCGTGATATTGAGCGTCATGTTGCCGCCCGATAAAATGCGCGCCCCGATCCCTTCGGAGATCAGTTTGTCACGAGAAACGGAGCCTGTGACTGAACGTTCGCGTATCCAGCTAAAATCATCAATACCGGTTGCTGTTGCCACATCAATGTGTTGATTCGGATCCCACACTTCGTAACGATATTGGTTGTGCACGCGCCATACCGCCCCATGGTATGGGGTTGGCGGGTTTTGAATACGTCCCGGTACGCCACGTGACTCGTAGAAAGTCATGGCATAACTGCCATCGCTATTGGGGGTGAGCGCCAAATAATTAATCCACAGGGTGGTGACTTGACCATCCTGCTGTTTCACCTTCATTTGTGCGCGTTTATTTTTGGCATCGATGTCTAAGATAGTGCCATACTTGTTATCCAACGCGGCCTGATCGTTTTGAAAGGTCAACTGCTGTGTGGTCGGTGCCATCGCACTGGGATCTTTATGGGCCTGAGTTTCAAAGGAACGCCAGTAGAAGTTATACAGGTGTTTGTTATAACTTTCGCTTTCTGCATCACGTTGGATTTCTAACCCTTCGCGTAAGTTATTGAGCTGACGCGCGGTAATGGAAACGGCGCCTTCGGCTTCAATAAAACTGGCGTTATTTTCAATTAAGTCAGCACTGGTGAGTGCGAGGCTATCACCACTGTAAATCAGTGCTTGGTCACGGTTGGTGAGGTTTTTTTCTGTCTGCAAGTCAATGTGTTTTGCGGCGGCAATGACGGCTTTTTTCCCCTGATTATCTAAGGTTTTTGCTTTAATGCGGATCTCATCGCCCATCAATGTCGCACTATTATTTAACGCGTCGACGTTGAGCGTCATTTTATCGGCTTCTAACCGATTCAGGTTATCCAATTTACCGGTGGAGATAGCGAGGTTTTTACTGACCAGTGAGCCTTGGTTGGTGAAGTTCAGGCTCGACAGAGTGAAATCACCCGGTAATAACCAGTCAGTGAGGTTGGTCAACGTGCCCGCAATATTCAGGGTGACCGATTGGTTACTGGTCAGCGTATCGCCTGCGCGGTGCGTATAGTCCTGCGCTGCGGTCAGTGAAAGCGCCTTCTGGCTTTTGATTGTCCCACCCTGATTGTTAACAGACTGGGTGTTGATGGCGAGCGCCGAACCACTTTGCAGGGTACCTTGTTGATTTGAGAGGGCAAGCTGAGCCGAGGTGGACGCTGCATCCGTATTCAGTGCAATATCGCCATTGGCTAACACCTGACCTGATTGGTTATTGATACTATTCACCCCTGAAAATGTCAAGTTTTCATTGCTTTGCAGTCGGCCTTGGGTATTTTCGATGTTTTTAACGGTCAGCGTGGTTTCTTTACTGCCGTGAACCAGCCCATTTTCGCGGTTATCTAAGGCATTGAGTAACAGGCTGAGACGACCTTGGCTGCTTAAAATACCGTTGTGTCGATTATCCAAGGTGAGCGCAATCAGTTTCAGTGCGTTGGTGGCAACCAGTTGCCCTTGTTGGTTTTGGATATCGGCAGCCGTTAACGTCAAGGTATCACCGCTGTGAATTTTCCCTTGTGTGTTATTGAGCTGCGCGATGTTGTAGGTGCCCGCGCGTTGGCTAATCAGGGTGCCTTGGGTGTTATCAAGCTCGTTTGCTTTCAGGGCAAGCTCACCAAGGCTACTCACCGTCCCTTGCTGGTTTTTAAGGGTTTTAGTTTCCAGTTGTTGGTTTTGATTACTGAGGATTGACCCTGCCGTATTATCAATCCGCTCTGCGCTTGTGATATTCAGGGTTTGCTGGCTTTCTATTTTGCCAGACGTATTGTCTAACGTTTTACTGGTTAATGTGAGGTTTTCACCACTTTGCAATTTACCGTGGGCGTTATTCAGCGCATTTTCAATGGATAACAACAACTGTTTTTGGCTATACAGTAAGCCACCTTGTGAGTTGTCGACATCCGACGCGCTAAGCTGCAATATGCCGCCAGAGAGTAATTGTCCCTTCTGGTTCTTGACGGATTGCCCTGTGGCGGTGAGGCCTTGGCTGGCACTGATTTTACCTTGGGTATTATTGATTTCGTTAGCAACCAAGAGTGAGGCTGAGCCACCTGCTTGCAATGTACCTTGCTGGTTTTCCAGTGTGTTTGCCGTGAGTTCGAGATTTTTCTGGCTTTGAATTTCACCGTTTTGGTTATTCAATGACTGAGTCTTGGCCAGCCATGAATCTAAGCTGCCCATCCAACCCTGTTGGTTGAGAATATTGTGTGCGTTGAGTGTTTGTGCTTGCTGGCTGAAAATGCGGCCATCGCGGTTATCAATCAGCTGTGCCACTTGAATATCTAAGCGCCCAAGGGCATTGATTGCGCCTTGGACATTGTTGACAAGGTTAGCGCTAATCGCGGTATCGCCTTGGCTGGTCAAAATACCCGCTTGGTTATTAAAATCGCCACGGAGGGTGAAGGACAGTGCATCTTGGCTGAGGATTTGGCCTTTTTGCTGATTACTCAGTTGGTTACCGGTTAACGTTAATGTGCCACCACTTTGCAGCAAGCCCGCGGTATTATTGAAGTGACCACCTTGCCACTGCAATGTTTTGCCAGTGCTGACTTTGCCTTGGCGGTTATTGAGGTCATTTTGCGTGTTTACGATGAGCTGGCTGCCCGATAACAACTGGCCTTGGGCATTATCGATGCTTTGTGCACTGAGGTTCGCCTGTTGTCCTGCTTGAATCGTACCTTGCAGGTTAGCGATATCCCTTTGGGTATCGAGGGTTAATTGGTTGCCCGCTTCTAATAAGCCAGACTGATTATTTACACCGCCTTGGCTGGTAAGGTCGAGATTTTGGGTCGCAATCACTTTCCCCGTTTGGTTATCCAGTTGGGCGGTATTGATGTTGACGTTTTGGCTGCTGATTTCGCCTTTGGCATTATCAATTTGCGCGCTGGTTGCGATATCAAGGGCTTTACCTGATAGCACTTTCCCGTCACGGTTATCCAGTGCTTTGGCAGAGATGCTTGCTTGATTGCCACTTTGTAGTAAACCTGCATGGTTGGCGAGTTGCTGACCGATAGACGCGGTTAACGTCTCATTGGCAATCACTTTACCTTTGGTGTTATCTAAGGCATTTTTTGCTGTGATATCAACATGATTTTCACCAACGACTTGCCCTTGCTGGTTATTAATCTTGTTTGCATTCAGCGTAATATCTTTGCTGTAAAGCGTTCCGCTTTGGTTATCAAGGTCAGTCGTTGCATTAAGAACAAGCTGCTCCCCAGACAGTATTTTTCCTGTTTGGTTATCAACGTGCTGTGCATCAATGGTCAGCTGAGTATCGCTTTGCACCGTACCTTGTTGGTTATTAACCAAGTTTTGAGTGGCGAGAGTGAGTTTGTCACCTGAGCCAATAAACCCGTTGGCGTTATTCATCTGTTGGCGAGCGAGAATATCGAGGGTCGTCTGGCTAATCAGTTTACCCAACGCATTATTGAGATTGTCAGTGGTGACGGTGACTTGCTGGCTGTTAATCGTCCCCGATTGGTTGTTCAGTGATTTGCCTGCTTGCAGGTTGATGGCATTTCCTGCGACAAGGTTACCCGCGCGATTATCAATCTGTTCTTTGGCATTCAAGGCCAGTTTAGTTTGACTTTTAATCGTGCCCGATTGGTTATCAATTGAGTTTGCGGTGAGGGTTAAATCCCCATTTGCCCCGATTTCACCTTTCTGATTATTAACGCTATTTTTCACCTGCCAATCTTGTTGGTTTTTGCCTAAGGCAACCAATCGGCCGTTTTGGTTATTCAGTGAATCGGCATTGAGCTTGAGGCGGTTGGCTTCAATCGCACCGCCTTGGTTATTCAGTTGCCCAGTGAGTGCAAATTGGCTCTCATTTGGCCCTGTTTGTACCCATGTGCCTTTTTGGTTAAACACGTTGTTAGCGCTGACGTTCCATTGCGCCGCTTTGACTTGCACTTGCTGCGCATGAATATCGCGTGCACTGTGGAGTTTGACGTTGTTGGCGTCAACCTTGCCTTGAGTGAGGGCGATATCCCCTTGTTTGGCAGTGAGTGCCAATGTTGAGGCGGCGACTTGCGTCTGGCTTAAATCCAGTGACTGGCCTGTTACTGTGACGTTTTGTTGACTTAATAGGGTGCCTCGAGTGTCAATTTTACCGTCGCTGTTTAAGGTGATATTGGCATCTTTAATAACATTGCTTTTGTTATCACTGCCCGCGAGCACGTTGCCTTGGCTGTGAATATCACCTTTCGCATTGATTTTTACATCTTGCAGAGCTGCCAGTGTGCCGGTATTGCTCACTGAGCCTGTTTGGCTTTCCACATTTAAAGTGCCGCCGCTGTGCAATTTGCCTTGGTGGTCGATGGCGTCTTTGGCGGTCAAGGTGATATCACTGCCTGCTTGGGTGGTGGCTTGCTGCGATGCACTTCCCCAAACCAGCTTACCGTTGCTGCTGACGGTTAAGGTTTTATCCGCTTGGATGTGCCCGCCTTGGTTACGCACGCCCACGCCTTTTTCGGTGCCTACCATGTGGATATAACCGCTGTACATGCCGCCCATTTGCCCCATGTCGATAGCAAACTCAGGTTGTGGGGTTTGGCTCTCTATCGGGGTGGGGTTATTTTGCGTATCGACCTTATTTTTACCTGCAACGACCGCGATTTTTTCTTTCGCCCACACGCCGGAGTTGATTTCAACGGCACGGGCGAGCAAATCGACATATTGCGTATCGTGGCGGCTATCGGCATTCAAACCACCGCCTTCAACACGAATAACCCCGCGCTCGACTTGATACCCCGCAAGGCTACCGTCTTGATTAAATTGGGGTTTACCCGTAGTGAGGGTCATGCGACCCGCGTTGATGGTGCCGCAGCCATTACAAATAATTCCCGATGGGTTAGCGACAATCACTTGCGCTTTACCGCCAGCCACTTCGAGGAAGCCTTTAATTTGGCTCGGGTTATTGCTGTTGACTTCATTCAGGATAACGCGCGCAGGGGCTTTGTTTGGGTCAAGATTCGGGTTGCCTTGGATCATCCCTGCGGTTTGTGTTGAAGTCATCACCGCCGAGTTATTGAGAATGGCGCCGCGGTTATCGACATCAAATTGTTTATATTGGTTATGGGAAATGCCCGAACCATTCGGTGCCGCAATATTGACTTGCGGAAGTCCGTTTTGCGTATTGATGACATCAGGACGCTGGTTTTTAGGGGCATTGTTATCGGCAATAATGCTGCTCGCCATGGCTGAGCCACCCCACAAGGCTAACCACAGCAGCAGCGAGGTGCGACGCAGAGTGACCCACAGGCGGCCGCCATTTGAGCCACGCGTTTGGCCTGATTCGGTGCTACAGCTTTTAGCGAGCTCGGATACAACACGTAACTCCCCGTGAGTGCGGCTGAAAATTAAACGATAACAATGCTTGTTCATGATGGTATTCCTTTAAAAACAGTGCAGACACGGGTAAAACTGAAAATGTCTACCGACTATCAAATCAATAAAATGCGATTAAATTTCAAGATTGAGGCTAAAGCCTGCCGTCGCTCCTGACGTATCGAATTTTTTCGGCTTATATAACGGCACGCCGACAAACAGGTCGTAGCTTAAACGCGATGAAATTGAGCCGCGAAGCCCTAATGCGGTTCCGGCTAGCTGGTGCCCCACAAGGTATTTGGTACTTTGGCCTTCAACACGCCCGTAGTCAGCGGCGAAATACAGTTCTTGCCCTTGAGAGAAAGCATTCCATGCCAGTTCGTTGCGCCATAACAGGCCTTTTTCACCCGACAGCACTTGCTCACCGTCAAAACCACGGACGGTATAACGTCCACCAATAGACATGCGCTCTTGAGGTGTTAGGGCGTGCTGAGTCCATTGACCACGTAAAGCGGTATTCCAGCGCCAAGGCTGTTCGCCCAACGTGAAGGGCTGATTGAAACTGATGTCCCCAAGAAAAATCCCCACCCGAGCACTGCCGCTGTGGGTATCTTCTTCAGGGGCTCGGCGTGCGCCGTAGGCGCCTGTACCGCGACGCCAGTTGATGTTGGCATCGAGTGTGGCATTGCCTAAAAAGCTGCGCTGATTAACACCGACCTCCCAGCCCGCAGTACGGCGGCGTTGCTGCTCAATATCAATGTCATTGACCGCGTTACTGGCGGTTTTCCGGTAAGTACGCAGATTAAGGGTGGTTTTGTGGGTTTGGTCGCGAAACAGCAACCGTGACACGGTAAATTGTGCGGTATCGCTCTTGCCGCTATAACGCAGCACTTCGTTGGCATTAGGAATATTTTGGTGATAATTATATTCATTGTAATTGGCGGCAAAGCCCCAATTGCCAACGGGAATAAAGTAGTTCAAGGTATAAGACCGGTTACCGAAAGGGCCTTTATCAAACAAATCTTTGCTGATATTCGCGTAAAATATATCGTTTTGGGCAAACGGCGCATCAATGGCTAGCGTCGCAGAGCCTAAATAGCGTCCGGTACTTTTTGATCCGCTATCGTCTAAACCCAAGCTTAATCGTACAGGGCGTTTTTCTTGCCAACTGACCACTAAGTCGCTGGTGCCGTCAACTGGGCCGGGTTCGATACGAATATCGGCAGTGACATTGGGTACACGTTTAAAGTTTTCCAGCCCTTGCTCAATATCACGTAGATTCAGAATGTCGCCCGAGGAAGCAGGAACGGCATTCCACATGCGCCCACGCCATGAGGTGCCTTCATCAAAACGAATGGCGTTAATCCGCCCCGGCTGAAGCGTGAGGACTAATTCACCTTGATTCAAGTCTTGCTCTTGTGCCATCACGCGGGTGGTGACATACCCTTTTTCTAAAATGGCATTTTGGACTTTATTGAGGACTAACAAAATCCCTTGGCTACCCAAGCACTGGCCTTTGGCATCGTTAACGGCCTTTAGCGCCCATTGAAAATCGGCGGCGGACTCACCATCAAGACGAATGGATGTGATGGTAAAGCAGGGTTGTTCATTTTGCGGATAATCGGGCAGCGTTAAATCAGGTTGTTGAATGCGCGTATCCACAACGGGGTTGTTCTGCTGTTGTAGCATACGTTCACGTTCTTGTTGACGTTGTTGCTCTCGCGCATCAATAGAAAGCGCTTGGTTGACGGGGTCTGCCAATAAGGGGGTTGCTATAAGCCATAAGCTAACCAATCCCCATTGAAGAGGGGGGTTTTTTTTGTGTTGTTTTCCATTAACACTCGGTAATAAGTCTTCCTGCATGGATATTAGCCTAATTCATGAATCAACAAATGTATTTATCTAACTCAATGAATTAAGGCGGTGCGCGGCGCCAGTGATGAAATGTCGGTTCAGGGCATCCTTGCTAATGCATCCACAAATCCGTTACTAAGCTAAGTAAAAGTGGGCTTAAGGTTCGGACTAAGGGACAACTTACTTTCATTGAGAAAGTTATCTTAAGTTAAATTTATTGTTAACATTTACATAAACTGACAAGAAGGACAATAAGATGAAATCGCATTTTTTGATAAATAAGATTTAATCTGGTGATTGAGCGCTTGATGGGATGTTTATCATGGTTATTGGTGTTATTTAGGTGTTTTTGCAAAATCAAATATCAATAGACTTGAGGTGAAATATAAATTCATTAGTCAATTATAGTTAAATTTTAACTCTGGCTGTGATGTTTGTTTTGTTAAATGAGTTAAGTCGTCATTTTATTATTTCAATAAAATTAACTGGTTTTGAGTATTCAATGGAATGGATAATTTTAGCGTGACCAGAATTATTCACTTTAAACATTAAATTCTTTATTTAGGATTGTTACTCATTTGTCACACATACAGGCATTCACCAAGCAGTTTTTACCTATGTGGGTGATGTCAATAATTTGGCGAAAGTTTTGTTCAATGCCATTAGTTTTTCTAGGAGAATAGTCGTATTCGTTTTCTTACGAACAGCTCAGGGTATGAATAACTTTAATCAGTACCAGTACGATTATTTTGACTGGAGCTAATATTCTTTGCGTACTTAAATGATGTCGATTCAGGGTAATACGTATTGTTTTTACTTCGTAGTATTTAGACATGAATTTAGTTTGTCTCGTGAAGTTTTACCTGAATCTACCAAATACCCAGAATTAATGAAGGTATTGATAACCAACTTAACCCATTTTAATGAGCGGTTTTAAATTAGAACGTTACGTCTTTTAAAAAAGAACTCAATGGGGTGTTATGTAACGTAGTAAGATGAAAAACTAGATGAGCCGTGTTAAATGAGCGATAACAAACTCTAGCGATTTAATACGTTAGCATGTGGCTATCCTCTCGACTTTTCGACTTGTACGTTTAGCCATGATTCCACTTCACTCTTAAGCCAGCGTGAACTCCTCCCCAGTTTTATAGGTTTTGGAAAATTACCATCTTGGATCTGTTTATAAAACCATTTGTCCGTTAATCCAGTTAAGCAGGTAATAAATTTCATATCAACGAATTGGTCATTTAGTAAAGATACTTTCATATTATTCATTTAGAAGCTCCTGTCTTTGAAATGAAAAGGCAGAAGTGATATCGAGATAATTATCGGGATATGACTTCTCAAATCATATCCCAGATATGTAAATAATTACTTATTGGCTGCATCCAAAACAACGAAATCTATCGTGATAAGGTTTGCTGTAATCTTTAGCAAGATAACTTAATGCTTGCATCGTATTGATATAGGCTTGTTCAAAACCAATTTTTTCTTGTTCTAAGTAGTGACAACTGGAAAATTGCACTAATCCTTTCTGAGGGTTATTAAATAATCCTAGCGCACTGTCCCAAGCATTAATAATTAATGCTGCGAGATTATTATCTTGATGATAATAGCCAACGCCATGGTAGATATCTTTATTTAATAATAAGGCAACATGGTAATGTGTTTTCTGATTAATCGGCCCTACTTCTCTTACCCAAACATAATCTACATTAACCCTTAGATTCCGTCCCCATAAATGGCTTTTATTTTTAACATCAACCATGATCCTTCTTTTTAATGATTCAAAAAAGCGAGTAATTACTTTGGGATCATTCTTGTAATCAATACCGTTATAAGGAAATCGTAAATCAATTCTAAAAACAGATAATCGTTTGAACTCATTTAGTGATTTATTGACCATATGACTAATTCTTTGTTGGTAATAAGAATTGCAAGTATAATTCGACATCATCTAACCTCTTATATTTAACGGTAATTAGTGTTTCATATAAGATGGTTGATATGTATTTAATTACATTTTATTTTCATTAATCAATAAATATAGGGGGTTATCAAACCTATTATTGCTAAAGTATGATTATTGATACGATACTCTATAACCATTCATTTAATCACTCTACATAAAGACTATGTAGAGTGATTAAACTCATTATATACTATCTTAATATATTAAATATATATATTACCATACCAACATGATTGAATATCATCACTTTAAATATTTATCATGGATAAGGTGCTTTAACTTTAGGTTTTTATAATTTTCTTACTCTGAAGTTACCATAGGATGTCTAATTAATATTCGTAAAAATATAAATGCTAATAAGGTAGATGCCTTCTCTTTGAGCCTTGTTTCGGTTATGTATTCAAAATGTAGGCCATCAATCTAATATTTGTATAAGGGGGGGGGAAGTGTCAATTGTTAGAAATTTTTCAGTTTTTCAAATGATCGACGTTTGGCAAAAAAACAATTTTCAACGGATTAGATACATAACCCATATAAAATAGCTATAGAATAATTTGTTTGGATTAACAAAGTAATAAGCTCAATGTTTAAGTGCTATAAATGCTATTTATCAGTTAGATAGAAAGAAATAATTGTCTCAATGTATAGTCATTAAGTGGACAATAAACATTCGTAAATGAGTCAAGAGGTAGACAGGAGTACGACAAGATTGTATTATTTTTCACGTTTAAATTTAATAAAAGGTAATGAAATGGAAGAAAATAATGCAATGAAAGAGTTTTATTCAAAATTAAAAAGTGAATCGAGCTCTAATTTTATTAAGTTTTTCACTAATAACTTGATAAATGATGTTAAACCATTTCATGAGATTCCTTACTCTCCAATCATAAATGTCGAGCAAAATAAAGAGTATTATCTTAATGAGTTTAAAAAATTAGTTAGCTATAAATCATTTTCAAACGTAACAATAGAAAAGCTTGAATATGTTTATAATAAATCAAAAGATGAATTCATATCTGAAGAAGAGATAAACTGGTTAAATAAAGATATTAGATTTGTACATTATATTTGGGCGAGAATTATCTTAATAGATTGTAACTTTAATGGGATAAAATTAAGTTCTAATTTAATATCTGCAATACAGATGTCAACATCAAGTAAAGAAAAAAACATCTCTATTATTAATTTTATATATGATTCTTATCAAATTACACGTAGTGTTAAACTTTTCTTTATTAATCAATGGATAAGTGAATATAATCAACAATTAAGATTTGTTAATATTCCACGTTGGATTTTTGAAAAAGAAGAAACTACTATGGACTGGGTTTGGGGTTACCTTTCAAAAGCGAATGACAATCCTGATTACGCGATCAACTCATTTTGTACCTTGAGTCAATTACAGTCTATTTTTGACATTTCCTACAAAAGTACAAAAAAAGAAAGATACTTAGTTTTGATTGCTATTTTATTATTATGGGGGGCAAGCTTATTACAAAAAAAATATTTAATACAAAATATGAGAAAAGCCTATTTACAAAACAAGCTTAGATCGGAGAGAGTAAATCAATCAGCATTAAGTTGTTATATAGAAAAAGATAAAAAAAATATGCTAGTTGATATGGCTGAATATTTTGAGTTACCTTTAAATAAAATGATAGAAGCATTGATTGAAGGTAAATATAAAGAAATTTTTCAAGATGAAAATGTTATTTAAAATGCAAGTTTAATTCAGTTTTTGCTTTCATTAATTTGAAGGCAAAACTTATTATTTTTTATGTAGACTAGTTCATTGTCAGTTTTGGTAAGCGCTCATTTTATTTCATTATTTTTTACTTCTATATCACCCTCATGAAACTCTTATAACGACAATCAATTTTAAATATAAAGATTCATAACGTCCCCGGTTTTTAATAATGACATACTTTGACCTGACTATTTATCAATTTCATTGAAAATAATTTTTTACGCGACATACCCTGTCCGGTCGGTTTGTTACGCTGTTGGCTCCTTAATTCATTGGAATCAACATTATGCCTAAATATCGTATTGACCCTGATTTAGCCTTTATTGCCAACTGTACTAATGACGACTTAAGCCTTTTAGTTTCCGTTCTGACGCATGACCATAAAGACGGCAAAAAACGCTGGAGTGAGCGTTTAACCCGCAAGCCAGAATACCAACTCTATTATCCTAACCATCAGCGTTATTGGACAGATATTTGCGCTGAGCTACAAACCTTTGGCGCCAACAGTTTAGTCAGTGCCGTGCGCGGCAATAAAGGTGTGTTATATCGCGAAATCCTGCTAGATGTTTGTAAAAAGCTGAAAGTTAACTTTAACCCAAAAAGCGACATTGAAACGCTGGAAATGAACCTGTTAATGACGGTGATGGAGAAAAGCTTAGATAAACTCAGTGAAGAACAGCTCCGTACCCTTGCGCACGATTTACAACTGAATCTCACCAATCCCACACCGCAATTGGTCATGATTGCTTTGCAAGCTGCCGTTCGCACCTCCGGATTTGCGGCACTCGAAATTGCTACCGTCGCTGCCATGAGCATCATCGAGCTACTCGGCGGCGTGGCGACTTGGGGGACGGTATTTGTCGCTAATCGCGCGTTATCCTTTTTAGCGGGTCCTATTGGATTGACTCTCACCTCGGCATGGCTCATTGCCGACATTGCCGGTCCTGCGTACCGCGTCACGATACCCGCTTGCATCATTGTGGCGTATCTACGCCAAAAGTCCCTTTCACCGGCCTAAGCCAACGCTTAAGCCCTTTTGTGTTATCGCTGGTAGGAAACCGAATATGGCACAACCGTCACCTCGTCATGACCGATTAGTTCATCGGTTGGCGTATATCCTGACCCATTTATTTAAAGGAGAAACCCTATCACCCCGAGTTTTAGCGGCTGAATTTAATGTGTCCCTGCGCACCATACAGCGGGATTTTCATGAACGTTTAGTTTATTTAGACATTGAACAACAGGAGGAAGGCTATCGCCTTGCGGGCGGACAATCCGCCTTACGTACCGACAGTGATATTTTGCAGTTTGCCCAGATTACGGATATTACACCGCTTTTTCCGGTGCTTGACCGCAAGCTGCTGTCGTTATTGCTCAGTCGGCACGCGCAAGGCTCCCCGTATGTGGTCTATCACGCACCACCCAAAGCCTTACCGTCCGTGTACGGCGGCTTTGCTTTAATTACACAAGCTATTTTAGATAACCGGTTTATTCATTATGAGATTGGGGGAAAAACCACTCATTGGGTCGCACCGTATAAGCTCACCTATTTTAATGGGCATTGGTATGTCTGCGGTGTGATGAATGGCCTTATTCATGCGGTTGAGTTGCTGCACCTGCGTGATGTGGGGCTCAGTGCCCGGCACTTTAAGCCCGACACTGCCTTGTTACAACGCATGACGGAGCGTGCTTTTATACAGGCTTTACCCCACTTTCAATACATCAAGGGGATATTGCATCCCCATCAAACTTAATCATCAAGGAGACACGATGACGCCGTCATTAAAAACACGCCTTTCCCCGCTAAAGTGGGGAATACCCTTTATCACCAGTACATTACTCTTTTTATCGCCCGCCGCACACAGTTTGATTTTAGACGAAGAATGGGGTGATTGGTATGGCAGTACCGCGATGGCTTGGGAGCTTAACACGCAAAATGAAGCAGGTGAAACCCTCACGTTAACCTGCACAAATAAAGCTTTTCGTGTCCAACTGAAAGCGCCGGATTTCACGGAGCCCGTTGGCTCTGATTATTTCGTCCAAGGCATGCAGCTGCGTATTAACGATACCGCGTATGATTTTTTTCCTAGCGCATTTGAAGATACGGTTGGACCCGATAAAGCCTTATTCCATGCGCTTAAGCAAACGAAAGACAGCGACACTTTACAATTTACATCCTTACCCATTGATTCCGAACCCTTCTCGGCAAAAGGCCTCGCTGAGGCACTCGCCGATACCGATTATCAAGACTGTATTGAGCACCCTTAATTCATATTTTATGTTATCAGGAGAGACACCCATATGAAGTTAACGTCACTGTTTATATTAGGAACCTTAGCATTACTGCTTCCCACACTGACTCAAGCGACCACCCTCAGTCGTGAAGACCATCCCGAACGTTATACCTTTTTCTTAAATGCGAAGGGAAGCCATGAATTAAAGAAAATTAATGACGAAATGGCGGAGTTAATGCTCGATTTTAGCGTCGAGAATAGTCAAGATGCACTCAAAGCGAACACGCTGCAAAATCAAAGTTATCAATTAACAGGAATTGCCCCCGCGATACCGCAACACAATCAACCTTCTCGCGTGCGTGACGATGGGAACCCCGTAAAAGCCTTGACATGCAGTTTGATGACGTTGCACATCAACCAAATGCAAGGTCAAAAAATTCGATGCAAAGACGAGGTCGGCGCGGAATACATTGGGTTTAACGGTTGGCCTTCTCGCCATCTTATCGCCAAAACGTGCCAAGTGGGGGAGCTTAAATGCCCCGTTTATTTAACATTACGGGGGGATAGCCCCACGCAGCGAGATGACTCTGTGGAATTTGTGGCAAAAACCAGCCCAAAACCGCGTGAACATAAATACAGCGATATTCCAACACGAGGCTGCGAATGGGTCGATATCTCCATCAAATTGGGTTCAGGTAAAAATGCACAATGCCAATCCATGGGAAAAATGACGTTTGAAAGAAATAAAGTTACTGCACCTTATACAACGAAAACAGGACAAAGTGGCTCATTAATTGTCACCATAGAAAAAAGAAATTCAACAGATATGCGCTATGTCAGAGCCACACCTGATGGCAAAGAGTTAATGCAAATCTATAAAGAAGGGAGGTGGATATGCAATCAAACCGGAGGAAAATGCTATTAATCACGCCATCACCTAAAATTTGACTTCATCAACTGTCGTCGACATCAAGACGACAGTTACCGCATTTCATCACTTTTTCTGGAATTGATTTTATGTCGCCACATTTATTACTTAAATCTGCGCTCTGTTTGTCAGTAGTGCGTTATGCTTATCGACGCTATCGTCAGAGCCAGCGGGACGCCGACTCTACATCACCACAAACTGATTATCACATTTACTTACACCTTAGAATTAAACGAAGACCAACTGCGTTTTAATACGACAACACAAGGGAACCTCACGATAATCGTTCACATTCCTCCTCCCCTTAATTCCTCAGCTTTAACTTAAGCCAACCACACGCGTGGATTGGCTTTTTTATTCGCTTTTTATAGGAAAAAACATGATGCAACAAGCACCTTCGCAAGACATAAATACACACCTTCAAGCGGATATCATACCACTGCCCGCACGTACTGATTTTTGGCCTACGCATTTTAAAGGCATCAAAGGCTGGCAGACCTTTGAAGTGGTTATCTTCACCACGATGAGCCAGTTCTGTGAGGATTACCATGGCGGGTATTGGGAATATTGCACTTTATCCAATGGTGGGGCTTTTATTTATCCCGATTTAGGTTCCGAAAAACTCACACTGTTCAATATGCACAATGGCAATGAAGCGGTACTCAGCCCTGAAGCGGCAGGTGTTGCTGTTTGTTTGATGCTATATAGCCAGTGGTCATTTAGAACTGAAAGTGAATTGCTGGTCGACCGTTTTTATCAGCTTCGTGACTACGCCATTCAACATCCTGAAAGTTCAGCTATTTTTCATCTTATCGATTAACTGCTTCCTTAATTCATTCTCTTAGTCTTACCTATCTTATTTATTTTCAAGGAAATTTATTATGACTCGTTTAGCTTCCCGTTTTGGTGCAGCGAATAGCATTCGTCGCGACCGCCCGTTAACCACAGAAGAATTATTCCGTACTGTCCCAAGTGTTTTCTCAGAAGAAAAACACGATTCACGTAGTGAACGGTACACTTACATCCCAACCATTACCTTATTGGATAGTCTTCAAAAAGAAGGCTTTTATCCGTTCTTTGCTTGCCAGACTCGTGTGCGTGATGTTAGCCGTCGAGAACACACCAAGCACATGTTACGGTTACGTCGCCATGATCAAATCACAGGGATACAAGTACCTGAAATTATCTTGCTAAATAGCCATGATGGATCAAGCAGTTATCAGATGTTGCCGGGGTTATTTAGAGCTGTATGTCAAAATGGTTTAGTTTGTGGAGACACCTTTGGTGAAGTGCGTGTACCGCATAAAGGCGATGTTGTTGGCAAGGTAATTGAAGGGGCTTATGAGGTGTTAAAAACCTTTGATACTGTGGCAGAAAAGCGTGAACAAATGCAATCTCTCATGTTACCTCCAGCAGCACAGCAAGCCTTAGCACAAGCAGCTTTAACCTACCGCTTTGGTGATGAACATCAACCTATTACCGAAGAGCAAGTATTGCAGCCTCGTCGCTGGGAGGATAAGAAAGATGATCTTTGGACGGTATATCAACGTTTGCAGGAAAATTTAATCAAGGGAGGATTATCTGGTAGGAACGCTAAAGGCAAGCGAGCTCGTACTCGTTCTGTGAATGGTATTGATGGCGATATCAAATTGAACAAGGCGCTGTGGGTCATGACAGAAAAGATGCACGAACATTTTAATGGGAGGCAAACTATTTAACAGAAGGGTCATGAGGGGGGTATAATTATCTTGTTAACAACCCACTCATTAACCCCTTAACTAGATTATTAATTTAGGTGTGATTTTTGCTTTGGGGGTGCATTTGGGGGTTAATTATTTATCCATATTAATAATTTCTTTTTAAATCATATTGTTTTTATCTATATGCGACTCCTGTGATCTCCGCCACTTTTCTCCCTTCGTATTAATACCATTTTTTGTAGTTTGTCTTAATCTATAAAGACTTGCTCAAAACTCAATCATCCTGAAGTTCCAGATAGTTCGATTAGAGGGAAATGGCCAGGTTTCCAGAGAGGTCGATTGCTATAGTTTACTTGCCATTCTTATGGTCGGTTATCGCGTCCGTTCTGTTCGCAGCACACAATTTGTCAGAGAACTGCACGCTTTCCAATATAGAAACCGCGCATTTTTTAATCTAGGCAAAACACGATCTAAGACAAATTTTTCTTATTAAAAATCAGTCTTAGAAAAACCGGTCATAGTATCCAACTCCATTTCGCGACCTAATGCTGTCATTGGGTGGACAATAACGAGGCCTCGTACGGATTTCTTCAGTTTGCCCATATCCGCTTGCTCTTTCTTTGTGATAGGGCGCTTGAATGGCATATCCATCAATTTCTGTGCTTCTTTACTTAGCTTCTTGTTACGCGTTTCTTTCAGACGAGCGATTTCAACTTCCAGCGTCGCTTTTTCTTTCTCGAGCTCGGCGTATTTTTCCGCTTGGGTCGACAGTTGCATACTTGCCATTTGGTGACGAATAAGGTCTAAGCGGTCGCTCAGCGTTTTAATTTGTGTTTTTTCAGTTTCTTTCATCATTAATTAACCGTGAATAAATTTCCTGCCGGCAAGTATACATCATTCTGGATTAGAGGGGGAAAGGGATACTATTTGCTGATTATCTTATCTTTGAGTTCAACATAGTATATGGTGGGATTAAAACTCTTCTCAGTCAGTTCAAACAAAGGCAATTTGGCGATAGCGAAAACAATCATCATGAATAGACAGTTTACCGACAAAGACCTCTGCGCCGCTTTATCGGACATATTTGTGGATAACCTGACGGATTATCAACATATCGCCTCTGTCGCAAAACACTTTCCAATTGAATATGTTGAACGCATGCTGACCCGATATGTTGCACCTGTCTGTTACACTAATATGCTAACGCCAGTGCCGCCCGTTTGGCTCTATTTTGATGAAGATGAACTGTGGAATGATATCTGCGTATTAAAAGTAAAAGAATGCGGTTTCTTGGGAAGATTTAAGAGAGATCTTTGTGCGTTATATTTTAAAAATAATCTTAAACACGAATGGCGGGAGTTAGTACAGTTTTTGTGAAATCAGCCTGTTTAGGGATAACCCAATGAAATATAAAATTATCAACAAAGATCAAATTATTGGGATGAGCGAACTTGAAAAAAGTGACCCGCCAATGGGATTTGTCTTTGGTGAATTAGTACCAACACCGTTTTATAAATCCAATATCAGTACCGTGAGCTGCAAACTGTATTGCAGTGATGCCCATGAAGAGATCCTTTGTAAATCTATCATGATTGAAGATCATTCAGACAAGTTTGGTGAGCAATGTATCGAGGTAACGGTTTTAGTCGAGTCAGCAGAAGAGTTCGAGAAATTTTTTAAGCATCATCTAGACGCTTATGAAGAACAATTTATCTCAGAAAAATAGTGGAGAATGAACGTAACCATCTCTTTAGATGCAATTTAAAGAGATGGTTAATTTTTAAAGGGAAGGAAAATAATTTAAGTGATGATCAGCCGCTTTAGTTATTATTTAGAATAATCACTGTTTGACCAGAAAACTCACCTGGGTTATTCCCAGTCAATGGTGACGGTAGCAGTGGCGGAGGCTGCGCCAATTTTAAAACCTTCTCCAAGCGCACAGAGGCTAAAACGGTAAGGGACTTGATGTGAACCAGTGGTGAGGTCACCTAGATCAACGACATTTCCTGGCTCAGTGTTTGTGCTGGGATCAAAATATATTCCGTCGGAGCTGCATGCTGATTTGATTGATTTAATTGACGCTCGTACGGTTGCAGGAGCAACTTCACCAGTGGCATCCATCGTCATTTTTAAGTCATTTGAATAACCTTGATAGGTTCCCTTAAGTGTTAATTTAGCGGGAGAATGAGCGCCATTATCTCCAGTGCAGTTGATCATGAAATTCCCATCAGCTACCCCTAAAACATCCTTACGATTCCCCCCTGGTGTACCGGAGGTATTGCCTTCCCAATCCCAAACATTCACTTTGCCGAAATCAATCTTAGGTGGTGTAGAAATAGAGCAGGATAACGGCGTTTTTACTGTGATAAATCCTGCTGAAGAAAGGGGGATCCCAGTTTCCATATATAGGCCAGCATAGAAAGCAGGGACACTATACTTCCCTGGCTGTGCATTAGGCCCCACATAAATAGCAACAGTTCCATTAAAAGAGAGGCTTCTTCCTGCCCCCATCGGGTTAGGAAAACTATTATAAGATGTCCCTGTAACACAATATGTAAATGGGGATTTTTGGATCACTGCTCTACCCGTCGCAGTCGTCTTTCCATAAGAATTAAACGTGGCTCCACCATTATCCCCTCCTCCTCCATAAGTATTAGCAGTCGCATCCTTTACAATAAAAAGAATGTCTTCAGCAATTTTTAAGCCTGTATATTTACCATCTGAGGATGTATATGTTGTGCTTGCACTATTAAACACAGAATTATTATCTGCACTGCGAATATTAAAGGCAAAACAGCTTTGATCCATCAGAGTTTGGTACCCCCAACCAGTTGCTGAACGATATGTATCATTAACAGCATCGCTCCATACTAAACCACCTCCTATATCATATTCACCAGAAGGCCCGCTAAGAGATAACGCTTGAGGCTGACCTAGCAAAAAGAAACAAATACTCCCAATTAATTTATAAAAATAATATTTCATATTTTATTAATCCTTTTATTACTCATAGTTTGTCCATTGTGAAAATGGAGATTTTCTTCATTCGCTAGGTCTTCTAATGTCTGTATTTCTGAAGTAAAGCTAACGGGCTCTTTCGCTGGTAACACCGTTTCTGTTTTACTTTCAGTACCGCAGGTATATGTCACTTGGCGGATTGGCATATCGGTGGAAACGTCAACATGGCGTAAATCGAACTTCACCTGACATTGCTGTGCGGCTGTTTCTCCCCATTTCACTAACAATTCCCCGGTTTCAGGTAAACCTGTGAGGTACACTTGTCCTGCATCCCCCACAATGCTGCTGATATTTTCAGTGCTGTTATCGGAAGTTAAGGTGGTAATCGCCCCAAATGGCACATATTTGGCCCCCTGTTTTAAGGTCATTAACACTTGATAGCCGATACGGGTACGGAAACTGGCTTTCACCACCGCGCCTTTGGTGGGGTAAACGTTGGTATTGGATTGCGGTAAATCGACATTTTCAGGCAGCGTGCTAGGGTCTAAGCCAATGCTGTTTTTGTTATAGTCGGAAAGATAAGGTGCCACCGCATAGCCTCGCCAATCCGTGACAGCAGAACCACCATTAACACTGACCCCTTCGGCGCCCGGTGCACTGATCAGTGCGACTGAATCCCCCATGGAGCGGCTTAATGTCAGCCCTTCGGCGTGCAGTAATGCACCGCCGCTGGCGTTCATATTGATTGACTGAGAATTATTGCTATAGCTATAACCGGTACTGATACTGCCTTTATCGCCTTGATAGCCTGCATTCAGGTTGGTGTTGGCGATTTGCCCTTTATTTCCCCAGCTTTGTGATGCGCCATAAGACAGCTTGCCATCCATAACGCTGCCGCTCAGGCCGCTATTATTTTGCGTGCGTCCATTTTGGTCATGGCTCATGGAGTAGGTGGCATAAATCGACTGTAAATCATGGTCTTGGGTAAACACACTGAACGGCACGCTTAAGTTAAAAGAGAGCTGGCGGTTTTCCGGCCAGTGATTGCGACTGTCTTTTACGCGGTCGATATTGTAGTTCACACCGTAGCTGACCCCTTTAAAGCTGTTACTGTAGCCCATGGATAAGCCCGTTAAGGTTCGACTGCTGCCCCAGTAATCATCACGGTTAGCGCGAAAATGCAGTGAGCCATACTGTTGCATCTGTTGGCTGAGTTGGGTTTGGAAGCTGCTACGACGGCGCTGTAAAGTCCACGGGCTAAGACCCTCTTCAAGGCGATAACCTTGGCTGTTAAATTCGCTAAAATTATAGAAATGCTCCGTGGAGTAACGTAATGCGGTTAAATCCACCGACGTGCCGGTTGCCATTAAGCTTTTTGAGTAACGGATACGGTAAGATTGCCCGGTTTTTCGCTCGCTAGAGCTAGCTACGGGGTTGGAATAAGTAAATTTAGCCGATGAGTGAGTGACGTCCGTGGAGACGGCACCGAAGTCACCTAAAGAGACCCCCGTTCCCACACTCAGAGATTGATAATCTTTTGCCAGCAAGGCGCCGCCATACACCGTGACATCGTTATGCAGCCCATAGACAGCGGTACCGAGAATAAAGTCAGAGCGGCGTGAACTGGTGGTCAAGTTGCCATTGTAACGACCGGAGGCCACTTCGTATTTCCAGCCGCCGGGGCGTAGCATCACGGGTAAAGATGAGTAGGGCACCACAAACTGGCGCTCAGAACCATCGGCTTCGGTAACTGTGACGTCATAATCCCCGGATAAGCCCGCTTGTTGGATATCATTGATATAAAAGGGACCCGGCGCCACATAGGCTTCATACACGATATTGCCATTTTGGCGGATAGTGACGCGGGCGTTGCTGTTGGCGACGCCACTGATCGCCGGCGCATAGCCGCGTAATTGGCTTGGCAGCATCTGCTCGTTAGAAGTCAGCTGCACGCCCTTAAAAGGCACACCATCAAACACATCGCTGCCCGTGCTGCTTTCACCCACTAACAATGTCGAGCGTAATGCCCGAATATCCCGTGATAGGGTGGTATTGGAAAAGTAGGTTTGGGTGTTGGTCGTGGCCGATTGGTTCTCGCTCCCGCTGTATTCGAAACGGGAATGGGTGAGGTTACTGCGCAGACGCCACGGCCCTGCATTGGCGCCCAATCGTGCGGACGCAAATACGTTGGTATTTTGATTTTTTTTGCCGTGGTCATAGCGGCTTGTGGTGCGACCTGCACTGACGTTATAGTTCGCCATGAGTGCCGGAATACCATCGTCCCATAATGACGGATCGGCATTACGATTGATTTGAGATTGCATCGCCACTTGCGGCACGCTGATGTTTAATCGCAAGCGTGACAAATCTAATCGCGTTGTCGCTTGTGGGATCAGCGCGCCTAAATCTGAAATAAACTCGCCGTTAGGTAAGTCTTTCAGGACAGGAATTTGCGACACATTGACCCCAAAGGTGTCGAGCTGCTCAGGGGTTAATTCCGGTGCGATTTCACCGTGGGCATTTTTGATAAAATTCAGCGTAAATTGCCCCACATCTTGTTGGTTC
Source organism: Providencia sp. LY12 (assembly GCF_057621555.1). NCBI lineage: Bacteria > Pseudomonadati > Pseudomonadota > Gammaproteobacteria > Enterobacterales > Morganellaceae > Providencia > Providencia sp. LY12. The sequence continues at coordinate 159,248 of NZ_CM172594.1, forward strand.
ACAAATACGGAAACGGTGTATTCCCCTTCAGCAACGCCACCGGCTTGTGAGAAGGCGGATAAATCCACGTCTGTGTTTTCACCCACCACCCCTAAAAAACTGGGATCAAAGTAATCTTCGGCCTGTGTTGGAGCGACTGCAAATAGCAATACACACGCCAGCGGGTGATAACGGAAAAAAGGATTTTTTGGCTGGTGTTCAGCAATTTTATGGGCTTTTTTCATGGTCTTCCTTTATCTTGCGAATGCAAGAATCCCCCCGTTGTCAATGCGCATCGGGTGAATGTGTTTATCTGTATGGTGCGGTTACATTGCTGAGAGTTGGCGTGTTCTCATTGTGTCGGTTCCGCCATCGTCTTCCATGAGCTGCCAATGAATGTCGTTTGCGACATGACTGGCCTCAAGGGGCCATTGCGCCTCCCCAAAAGGGGGGATCATGCGTGAGGAACTTAAATTCAGAGCGTTTTTCCCCACCGACAGTGACGCTAGCGTGACATAAAAAGGCGTCGGATTTTTCAGGGTTAGCGTGTTTTTTGTACGCTGAAATTGCAGCTGCTCAGCGATATTGTCGAGATGATGTTCTGGTAATCCCGCGGGGCGATAAAACAGCTTCAGATTATTTTGTACGGCAAGGATCATTTGCGCGCCTTCAGCCGTCTCTTTTGACTGGGCGGGGATTGCAGTCAATGACAATTGCGCAATCGACTCTTTATCTTGCGCGAGTAAATGATGCTTTTGAAGGATGCGCAATGTGAGTGTTTCGCCCGGTTCGAAGCGTTGTAACGGCGGTAAAGCAATAAATGCCGTCAGGTTTTCATCGGCTGCTTCGGGATTCTCGTTCGCCGTTTTGCTTGATGAATTTCCTTCCCACGGTAATAGGCGCGCCTGCAATAAATACGGTATCGCCGTATTATTGGTGATAGTGTACGTCACCCCATTTTTGGCATCGTGGGGGTAGATAATACGGGTTGAATGCAGTGTCAGCCCATTAATTTGGTCTTGGATGTTATTTCCCCATGCAGTCTGGGTAAAAAGTGAAGCCAATAGGGCAATCCCGCCAATCAGGCGATATAACGCAGGTTTTTTAATCTTCAATAAATTAATGTTGTTCATCGCGAATATCTCCTGATTGAACCGTCCCCTGATACGCGGGGCTCATATCCCCATAATCCGTAATCACTCTCCACTCTGCGTGTGTAGCACCGCCTTTGACGGGGTAAGTTTGGGTGGAGAAGGGGGCAATCATAGGACCCAGTTCTCGTACATCAATGGGGTGCTGACCCACGCTCAATTGCGCCAATGTGATGTAATACGGTGTTGGGTTACTGACTTCGAGCTGTTGACCTTGCTGGCGAAACGTCAGTTGGCTTGAGGCGCTTTCGACGCTCATGGGTAACCCTTTTGGGCGATAAAACAGTTTGATAACGTTGCGGATCCCCACCGAAACTTGCGCACTGGTCATCTCGCCTTCGGGGGCACTCGCTTTTGTGGTGGAAGGGATCGCTAATAAGCTTAAATAAAACACGGATTCTCGGTCTGTCGGCAGCTCCGTCGTCCCATTACGTACAATGAGCAGCGTATTTTGGCTCTCTTTTTCTAAGCGAGACATCGGTGGTGTGACAATAAACGGGGGCGCGGGTTTGTGGGCATTCCCCTCTGGCGTATTGAGGACGTCAGCTTTGATTAAGTAGACCTGCGGGCTGCTATTTTTAATGGCAAGTTTTGTATTTGGATTGGCAGCATCAAAGACGACGCGCGTTTGAGCTAAACGCAGCCCGCCTTCTGCAGCGAAGGATAGCGTCGAAAAACTGCTGCATATCAACAAAATAATCAGAGCGCGATAGTCAGAGAAACGATTTGAAAACATACTTATTACCCAATTAGTCATATAAGAAGCTAAACGTGACGGTTGCGGTGAGTTCACCATTTTGTAAATTGTCACTGGCGGTACAGGTGCCGCAGGCCAGCTCGGCAGTAAAATCAAGCGAGCTATTTAATCTCGCCACATCGCTGGTTCCACCTGATGGCCATGTCTTGATGGTAATCACCTCATTGCCGGATTTCGCAGTATTGTCATTGGCATTAAAAAGCGTATTTCCGGGGGTAGATAGCCTGACGCCATAGCCTTTTGTGGTACTGGATGCATCGGCATACAGCGGTTCATTGTTATCCGCGGTGAAGGTGTTCCCTTTGACCGCAATTTTGGGCGCTAAAAAGTAACCCTGGCACCCTGAAAGGGTTAACGTGAATTGGTTACGTTGCTGATTGTTCGGAATTTCATCGTAGGGCAATGGCGCACCATTGTTATACGTGATGGTATTCGGCACCGTCACATCGCAGCTACCGCCATAAAAAAAAGCGGAAAAGGAAATGGTGGTTGAGGCACTGCCTGCCTGTAATTCACTGGCTGGTAATAGCAAACCTACAATCACGCTAAAGAAAGAAAGTTTTCGTATCATTGTTATTAACAGCCTTCAAAATCAGTTATAGAAAAAATTAAATGTTAATGAGGCGGTTAACTCGCCACCTTGTAAGTCATTGGCAGTACAGGTTCCGCAGCTGACGGTTGCCTTCAGTGGGATGGTTCCATTCAAGGTACTGGCAAAGGTTTTATTCCATTCTTTGGTGGTTTTCGCCGTGATTTTTTTATCCGTTGCCAGGTTGTCACTTTGGTTAAAATTACTGCTACCTTCCGTGGATAATAAAATGCCATAGCCTGTACTGGTGCTACCGGTACTCACAAACAGATTTTCACCGGAGGCACTATCGGTATCTCCTTCGAGGGTTATCGAGGGGGTTAACCCGTAACCTTTACAGCCAAGAATGGTGAGATCAAAGGTTTCGCTGATATCACTGGTCGTGGTGATATCTTCAGCGGGAATAAGCTCCCCGTTATGAATCGCAACGGTTGGGGGCACGGTAATTTGGCAGCCACCGCCGACAATGCTGGCACTGATTTTGGTGGTGGCCGTGGTTGCCGCTATCGCGGATTGCCCCAGACTTGCCGCATACAATGCGGTGGGAATGAGCAGGGAATAGAGTGACGTTTTAGTCAGTGTCATGATGAATTCCTATTTTTAGGTCTTACTGAAAAATAAGGTTAAACGTCAATGAGGCTGAGAATTCACCGGGGATAGCCTCCCCATCCACTGGCCCCACTAAACCCACGAGAAAAGTCTCTTCGGTTTGGTGATGGTTATCTTTGGTCAGTGGTGTTAAGGCAATCTGTTCACCGCGTTTAAAGGCTTTGCTTGTGTCATAAAAATCACTCAGGGAGAGCGGGGAGCCATCACTGAGGCGTAACATAAACCCTGTACTGTTTGGGGTTCCATCCAAGAAAATGGTGCTTTCGTTATAGGGGGTATTTCCCTGTAACGTAATTTTTGGGGTCAGATTTCCCGTTTTATCCACACAGATAAATTGCGCTTTCAAGGGCTTAATTTGATGTGTGGTTATCGCGCCTTGAAAATCGGATGTGCGCATCGGGGTAAATTGCAATGAGTTAGGAATGCGAATTTCACACCCGACATCATCGGTAATGAGCGCTCTAATCTCGGTCTTTTCGGCCTGTGCTACGTGCCATCCGTTAAGTAACACGGCGAAAAATACAATGAATAATTTATTGAATTTGTGCATGAAACTCGTCCTTTCCGCCATAGTCATTAATGGCTTTCCATTCAACCGCGCCTTGTCGTTGAACGTGGGAATAAGTGATGCTGCTAAACGGCGCAATCATGTTATTTCCCTTTGCTGAGCTCAACTGAACGGGTTTATTAGCAATTTTTACGCTGTCTAATGTGATGTAGTACGGGGAAGGATTAGACACTTGAACCCCATTCGTCATACTTGAAAACTTCAGCGATTTCATTGCTTGTGGCTGAGTCATGCCTAAATGATTCGGGCGATAAAACAGCTTGATGATATTTCCCGTCGACACTTGTACGGCACCATCAATATTATTCTGTGGGGCATTTAGCCCTTTTTCGCTGGTCGGCATTGCGATGGTACGAAAATAAAAAACAGATTCTTTATCTTGCGGAAGCGCCACATTTTTTTTCATGATGCGGACTTGATTGGTTGACCCTTTTTCTAACCGGAATAAGGACGGCGTCACCACAAAAGGGGTGTCTCCTTGCTTGCCATAAGGGTCACGCAAAATTTGTGTTTTGACTAAATAAGGCGTGAGTGATTGGCTCGAGCTGGTAATTCCCACGCTTTTTCCGGTGGTGTTATCACTTTCTGAAAAGATAATTCGAGTGGTGTCGATAGCGATCCCGGCTATCGATGAACCTGATAGCAATAGCAAGCCACCGCAGATCCCTTGCATAAATCGGTTATTTCGCATTTGTCTATCCTCATAGTGTTTGTGGCTGAATGGAGGTAAGACGGAACCCGCCTTACCTCAATCGACTGAGTTAATTAAATGGAATTAGTCAACGATATAAGCCACTAAGATGGGTGCGCTGTAGGAACCTGCTTCAGGTGCATCTGTTGTTGTTGCCATACCCACTTTGAAGGTGTATTGCGCGTCAGTATTTTCTGCACCAATACCAAATGCGATTTTTTCGCCATTAGTGACAGTTTTATTCGCTTCGTTTTCAATCATAAAACCAACGGTTTTCGAATCGTCAGAAACAAAGAGGTTACGTTCGTTGTTACCTACTGAAGTAATACCTTGAATGATCAAGTTGCCGTTTTCACCCTTGGTGCAACCGACTAAAGTCACTGGCATATCAACGGTTGTAGAGGACATTGCATTGACTGCGGTAAAGTCTGAACCTGCACCCACAGAGGTTTTTAAGACACCCACGTTTAAGACTGATTTACCGCCATTGATGGTGACATCACAAGTTGTGTTGGTCAGGATCCCTTGCAGAGTCACTTCCGCAGAAGGGGCAGCCATTGCACTTAAACTTACACAGGAAATGCCAGCGAATAATGTTGTTAACGCTAATTTTTTAAAAGCCATATTGAAATTCCTTTATATATAAAAAATAAAAAACGAAATAAAACGTACTTCAAGAAACCTGTGATAGTGGCGATACCTTTACCCACATTCACAGTAAAAACAGATGCACTCACTGAATGAAAAGCAAGCGCGTCTACAATGATTTTTTCACTGATTTAATTTCCTTAATTAAAAAAGAATAGATAGCTTTAAATAAAGCTATGTTAAAAAAATTATTAAAATAAATAGAAATCATCCATGGGAAGTGGATTTTTAATTTACTAGTATTTATTGATTAATAATGTGGATTATTAATTAATGAGATTCATTTAATTGAAATGAAACACTAATAGCTATTAATTTAAATGAGATTAAACTTAACACTAATTTAGTATTGTTAATCCACGGTTATTTATTTTGAAATTAGAGCACCATGTTGCTCAAACAATAAATTAAACTCACCGTAAAGCTCAGGTTCCTTGGCTTCTATGCGTTCAGAAACAAAGAAGAAGAATGATTCTAAAGATACACCCAAGTAATGAAGCAAAAGACATAAAGTAGATAACGTTATTTCACAAATGCCATTTTCATAGCGTGAGATTTGTTGCTGTGAAACTCCAATGAGTGAACCTAATTGCCTACCTGATAATAATCTTTTCCTTCTTAAGCTTGCAATTTCATCTGCGATAGCTTGAGAAAATGATTCTGTAATTCTCTCTATTTTTTTCAAACTCATCATAAACCTTAAATAAGAATCAATTTCAAAACATATTAAATAAAACAAATGCGTAAGCACGAATCTGTTTTTATTTTTAAACAAAATAGGAGTAAAAAACAATAGGGTGAAATTTGGCAATATTTTCAACCAATGCATGATTTACACATTACCAACACTGTGAGTTTGTTAAAATAAATAAATTACAAAAGGTTGCGATATCCCTACTCGTAATGTGGCTTAAAGTGCCAGAGATAAATTCCGTTATTACCTTTATATGTAGTTAATTTTAGGTTTATATATCGCTATAAATATATTTTCATAGTTACATTTCAAAAAATCCAATAATATTAATGTGTAATAATAATAAATGTAAAAATAACAATAAAATTCATGCAGATAGGCTTCGCATTGCTCAATACATGCTTAGTAACAATTATGAATTCAAAAAAATGAAGTATACAAAATATGTCGAAATGTTATTTCGATGACATTTAATGACATTAAATTTTACTTAAGTTGTTGATGTTTGTGATTCAGATCACATTAAGATGTATTGAAAATGACACATTCATTTAAGACGCGGGTTTTATTTATGGGGTTGAAACAAATTCAGATTATTGTTGGTCATACCGACATTTTTTGATGGGAATTGATGACATGATGTTTCCATCACTCATCAAGCAAGAATCGCAAAAGTAACCGAAAAGAAATCGAATTTGCAGGTATAATCTCTCCAATTTCATTCAACAGGCTTAGATACCCACATGGCAAAACTTACCTTACAAGAGCAAATGCTCCAAGCGGGACTCGTCACCAGTAAAAAAATGGCGAAAGTACAGCGCACAGCGAAGAAATCACGTGTGCAGGCTAGAGAAGCCAGAGAAGCGGTAGAAGAGAATAAAAAAGCGCAGCTTGAGCGCGATAAGCAACTGAGTGAGCAACAGAAACAAGCGGCACTGACGAAAGAGTATAAAGCTCAGGTGAAGCAGCTGATTGAGATGAACAAAATTGATGTGGCGAAAGGCGATATCAGCTTTAACTTCACAGATAGTAATGTCATCAAGCAAGTGGTCGTCGATAAAACAACACAAAACCAACTTATTAGCGGCCGTCTCGCTATTGCGCGTTTAGCGACTGACAATCCAGAAATGAGCACTTACGCAATTATTCCTGCGAGTGTGGCGGATAAAATCGCTCAACGTGATGAAAGCAGCATCGTATTAAATAACGCCTTGAGTCAGGAAGAGCAGGATGAAGACGATCCGTACGCAGATTTTAAAATTCCTGACGATTTAATGTGGTAGTTGTTTAGAACGGGCTTTTGCTGTGTGCGTGAATGGGTTTTCCAGTTATCGGATGAATAAAATTCAATTCACTGGCATGCAGCATCAGTCTCGGCGCAGGTTCAATATCTGCAAGCAGTAAGCCTCCATACAGATCGCATCCCAAAATAGGATGACCGAAAAGTTGGCTGTGAATGCGCAGCTGATGGGTTCGTCCTGTTTCTGGAATAAATTTCACCCTCGTCAGTGGCAACTTACGTCCATCGTCTAGCTCACGATAAAACCGCTCAATTACCTGATAATTGGAACGTGCCGGTTTACCGTGAGTCACGCAAATCGACATTCGGGGAAACAAAGCCGGATCTTTGGCTATCGGCGCGTCTATCACACCATGATCATTTTCCACATGCCCACATAGTAATGCGCTGTAGGCTTTCGTCACGGTTCGCTGGCTAAACTGTCGGCATAACTCTGCATTTATGGCTTTATTGCGAGCCACGACCATGACACCAGAAGTACCAAAATCAAGGCGGTGCACTAGGGTGCATTCAGGGAACAATTGAACGAGCCGGTAATGTACTGAATCGAGATTTTGTGGATTCTTTCCAGAGAGGCTCAGTAGCCTTGAAGGTTTATTGATAATAATAAGGTGCTCATCCTGCTCAATGATTTCAATGTCATCATGGCAAGGGGGCGCAATAAAGGTATCAATAATCGTCGACATCAGGTTATCCAGATAAAAAGTGGCTATGGATAATACCCAATTTTGCGCTATCTGACGATAATGTTATTGGGTGTGTAAAACTAAAGGCGTAGTCTGGGCAGGCATTGTGTTTTATACTGCGCGCTGTGAAATTGAGTCAATATAGAAGGTGGTATGGCAATGAACGGAACAATCACAACGTGGTTTGAAGATAAAGGTTTTGGGTTTCTCAAAGATGAAAACGGGGATAACCGTTATTTTCATGTGATTAAAGTTGCCAACCCAGAACTGATTAAAAAAGGGGCGGCGGTTACGTTTGAGCCGACCACAAATAATAAAGGTTTATCCGCCTTTGCGGTTAAAGTGATCCCTGAAAGCAAATATATCTATATTGCTGGTGAGCGCATTAAGCTGACGGCTATCAAATCATTCCGTATCTATTATGAAGATGTTCCAGCAGATACACGTATTGATAAAGAAAATACCGTGTTATCGATTGGTGCATTAATGAACAGCATTAAACCTAAAACGAATATTAAGCCGGGGGCAACTCGAGCGCTGAAAAAGCTAATTATTGAAACCCAGCATGGAACAACATTAACGTTCTCTGAAGATGAGATTGACGTGGATGAAACCATGAAACAGCTTAAAGGCGTTAAATAGCTTTCGACTGAATTAAAAAACCGTCCCAATTCCATTGCCTCTCGTATAGAGGCAATGCTTTTCCAGTACTATTTGCGATATCCTTCCCTAAATTTGAATAAAAAATCAACAAATGATCTAAAAAGAGAATATTTTTAATAAGCAAACGCTACATATTAAGCTAGATGTATTAATATATGCGCGAACTGCATTCTGATACGTCCAATTTATAGCGCCTTTATGGCATACAATCTGGATTGTAAATACTATGATGCGGATTAGTTGTTATTAAGTTGGTAATCTAAATGAAAATTATTGCGGAATAACGAATTAAGCTGTAGAAATATATTTTTATATTGGTATATTACTCACCTCGTGAGTTTTTTATTTTGCAAAAAACAATTTAGCTGTTTCAAATTGTAATTTGTTGTAATAAATGATGTATTTTATCTCGTTTTTATAGGGTTTTACTCCTCCCACGTAAATTTTATTTTAAAAAAATAAAAAATATATTAAATAAATTGAACAACGCTTTATTTAATATATATCAGTTAGTTAATTCTACTTATCATATTAGGTGTACTCGCACTCGTTGTATCTTAATAAAGCCCGACGATCAATAAATTACTATTTGATAGGTAGTACCTATCAAAATAATCTTGTTCGATCGGTATAAACGTTTTTACTCTTATTTTAATGTATTTATTATTAATGGAAATTAAATAAATTGTTTCTTTATATTGGAGTGTGGTTAATGAAATCTAATATAATTAGTGGTCAGGTGGGAGCTTTTTTAAGAAAATCACGTAAAGAAAAGAACATGACGGGAAAGCAACTGGCGAAATTAATAGGAATCAGCCAGCAACAGATATCAAGATATGAAATGGGAATCACTGCGATTACTTTAGATCAGCTAGATGTTTTTTTAAATATTCTAGATAAACGATGGGTCGATGTCATTAAATATGTCGAAAAAGATACTGACTCTGAAAAAAGAATGGGTAATAAAGGAAGTGCGAGTAAATATACTTCCTGGGGAAATTACTCAACAAAAACCATCATAAATAACTGCTAATTTTTCCTCTTAAATTAGAAATAAAATAATCAGTTAATTCTGGTTATTTTATTAAGAATATTCTCTGGGAAATTCGATTGTTTTTTATAAAACACACAATGAATGTGTTTTTTATGCTATGCAATTAAATTTTTCTTCATGGATATTAAATAGAGAGAACAACATGTTAAATAAAAAAATGGCATCTGTTTTGCTATCAACAATTATTGCTGCTTCCTTTGCTACAGTTGCTAATGCTGACACTCGTACTGCTCAAGCGACAGCAACATGGCAAGCGACCGCAATTAAAGATACGACAAGTATGCTGGTTGTTACGCCATTAAAAAGCTTAACATTTAACTATGCAGAAGGTCAGAAAAGCTTTAACCAACAAAATGGCGCATTTGATATCGCTATTCAAGGTCAATCAGGTGCAACAGATTTTAAATTAGCATCAAAAATCATTTCTAACACTTTAGCGAGAACAACAGATGATTCTAAATTAACTGTTGGCGTTAAATGGAATGGTGAAGATCTGAATAAAACGACTGACACTGTGTTAATCGATACTTCAAAAGGCTTAACATCAGGTTTAGATAACTTAGCTGCAGATGGTATCTACAATGGTTCAGAGCGTGCAACTGACCGTGGTGAGTTCACCTTCGTTATCGCTAGCGCGGAAGCGGCTGGTGCAGCGACAGACTTCAAAGCACTGACCGACGGTTCATGGGATGGTGATGTTAAAGTTCAGTTCACTGCAACTTGGGATGGTACTTTCACACCAGCTCCTTAATTGATTATTTACGCTTAGTGAATAACTAATTTTCACGATAAAGATACTATAGGGAAATATTATCTTTATCGTTATCTTTTTTAAAATTAATAATTATGAAAAAAATAACACTAGCATTAGCTTTATTATCTATTCTCCCACTAAAAATGAGCTTGGCGGTTAATGTAGGTAATATTACTGAAATCATATCGTCAGATGAAGACTCATTAGCAAAAGAAATTGAAAATACGGTTAATACGGCAAGGCTCGTTAATTTAACTATCGAGAAAATAGACTCGCCACTTGAGAATGGAAAAGTAATTCCCGTTACGGATCCGAACGAAATATTATCAACCCCCGCTAATCTGATTTTGCCGGGGCAAGCAAAAGATGTTTTTAAAATTATTTATCAAGGTCCCAAAGACGATAAAGAACGTTATTACCGATTAAATTGGAAAGATGACCCTATTGGCGAAAGCGGTGTAACAAAAAGTGCAAAATCTGCCTCAGCGACAACGTCGGCGACCATTAGCACCATCTTGGTTGTTGCACCAAGGATTGAAAAATTTAATTACCAATATGCAAACTCTCAAGTTTCCAATATAGGGAATAGTTCATTTCGTGTGGTGGCATCAGGGCCATGTTTACCTGAAAAACAAAAATATAGCGTGGATGGTATTTGTCGTGAACGTTATTACCTCATGCCACATTTAGCTGTGAAACTACAGTTTGTCGATCTTAATAATAAAAAATCTAGCGTAGGTATTTGGCACAAAGGAGATTTCATTGTCGTCAAATAATTAATAACGGACTTTAATCATGCGTAAGAGTGTTATTGCTTTATCAATATTAAGCATTTTTTTTTCAAACACCATTCATGCCAGTGAGATGAAGAGTATTAAAATTGGTGGTTACATTATTCCTCCGGCATTTGTGAGTGCATTGGAAGAAGGAATGTCTGTGCCTGTTTTTCTACGATTAAGTGATGATGCTAAAAATAACCAAAGCGAAGATAAAATCGCGGATGCAGTTATTGTCATTGACCAAGGTAAAATTAAATTATCCAGTATTCACCTCATTGACAGTACGCAAGGCCCGCAACTGAATAGCTTGCTGGTTGATAAAATTGACAATAAACAGGATGCCATTTTTGATGATAACAATGGTATTGTTATCGACAATAATGCAGTGCTGAAATTAAATATTTCATCATTCAATTTATCATTAGATGTTGATAAAGCTGCATTTGCACCGAAAACTCACGCAAGGCATTCTGTATTAGGTGATTCATCCGTTAATTCACTTTCGGCAGTGGCAAACTATGATTTAGGTGTATTCCAAAGTCAGGTAAAAAATGCAAAAAATAGCTCCAGTAGCTATTTCAATTTAGACGCGTTATTTGCCGCAGCAGAACACCATTTTAATATCAATGCATCGGCGTATAGCATCGGTAAATCCAATGCAAGTGTTGAATTATACCGAGCTATGTATGAGCGTGACTTTAATGGGCTGCGTGTCGCATTGGGTTTAATGAGTACATGGAATTTACAATCCATTGCGAGCTTAACTGCGTTGAGCAGTAGCAAAATTTATGCGGTCACTATCGGGAATAACTCCGAGAGTGTCGTCAACAATAAACAGCAGTCACTGACCCCTATTTATGCCTTCTTAAATAGCCCTGGCGAAGTTCGTATTTATCGTCAAGGTAAGCTTCTTAATATCCAAAACTTCCCAATGGGTAACTTTGAAGTTGATACCAGTATGCTGCCTTTTGGTATTTATGACGTCACTATCGAAACGGTTGTTGATGGGAAAGTGGTCACCACTCAAAACCAGACAATTAATAAATCCTTAGGGGCAATCGGAGGAAACTTCGACAAACTGAATTGGGAAATGTACGGGGGCTATGTTGATTTCGATAAAAGAAATTATGCCCGTGGAGAAGGTCGCCATAGCCAAGCTCCAGAGAAAAGTTATTTAGCGGGAGCGTCATTCGCCTATAACTTCCCTGTGCTGTCGGGGATACGCTTCCAGATGTCAAACTATGGTTTTGATAAATTCCTAGTTCAAGAAACGAGCATTAACGCGTCGATTAATAACTACATTTCGGTTTCTTGGCAGGGCATGCTGGAAAACCACGGCAGCCATCGCAACATTGGGACAATTTCTGTCAGTATTCCTGAAGGCTATGGTTCCTTTTGGGCATCACGAGAGCGAACGGTGGTCGAAGGGGATTTGCCGCTTTACGATGCGGATAACTATTCCTATGGCGCAACAGTTAACTTCGACAAGATTATTGATAGGACGGGTTCATTCACGATCAGTAATACCAAAGACCGTCGCGTAGGCAGTGATTCAATTAACTACGAATATGCGAATACGCTGTTTTCTGGGCGCTATGGAACGGTTGGGCTCAGAGCCGGTGTACAGCGTTATCACTATGATAATCAAAACAGTACCAACGAAAAATATGTAAATCTGGACTTCTCATTACCGCTGTCTACGTGGTTAAGCACGGGCGTCTCTTCCACGAACGGTAATATGAAAGCCAATATTTATGCCAACAAGAGTTTTGAAAACTCGCCGATCACCAATGCGGGTATTTCGGTCTCTAAGTTAGTGCGTGATAAAGATAATGGCGCTTCGGATTTTTCGACGCTGGCCTACGCCTCTTATGACATGAAATATAACTCGGGTACCGTCACGATTAACCGACCGGATAGCGACCGACTGAATGGTAACTTAACCTCTCGCGGATCGGTGGCTTACAGCAATGGAATGATCACACCAAGTGGCAACCAAGGAAAATCAGGGGTAATTATTAATTCTGAGATTCAAGGCGCCGGTAGCATGGTGGCAAAAGTGAATGGGCAAAATTACCCAATTAGCGGAAAAAATACCTTTATTCCATTGTCACCGTATTCAGATTACGACATCCAGTTAATGAACGACGGGAAGTCAAAAGACAGTTTTGACATTGTCTCTGGACGCAATAAATCCGTCACGCTGTATCCCGGCAATATCGCGTTTTATCAACCCGAAGTTCGTCAGTTGGTCACGGTGTTTGGACGGCTTAAATCACCGGATGGTGAATACATAAAATATGCCTCGATTCGTAACCATATAGGGCGAACAAAAACCGATAAAAATGGGGAGTTCTCCATGGACGTTGATGTGCGCTATCCCGTAATTTCGTTATTGCAAGAAGATGAGAAAACGATCTGCGAAGCCGATTTAAACCTACAAGGCGCACGCGGTGCTTTATGGGTCGGGGAGGTGACTTGTGAGCCGCAATCTAGTTATGCGAAAAGATAATGAGAATTTAACGATGAAGAGAAATAGATTTCTTATATTCATAATTGCTCCTTTTATTTTGAATTTTTTATTAAGCGCGGCAACGCACGCTGTCACTGTGACTAACAGCTATGTTTTTATTGAAAATAATGTTGATGACGAATATTTCATTACACCAAGAACAACGGATCCACGTTTTTCGGGGGCTAACAAATATACACGTTACTCAAAATCGCTACAGCTTAGTTTGGGCTATATGGGGTATGTGAATACAGCCATTCAAGCAAACCAATTTGTTGATATCTGGTTAGAAAATTCTCAAATAGATAGACCATTTACTGGGAATCGGTGTATGCGGGGATATTGCAATGACGACAGTGGTTATTGGCCTGCGCAATACCTTGGGAAAGATGGTGCATACAAGATAGTGCAAAGTAATATTAATGGGGAATCTTACTATGCGAGAGGGATCTTCAGTGACTCTGCTTACCAATATTTCCTTAAATTACCTGTGGGAACCGTCGAAAGTTATAGTTATAGATCTTGCATGACAAAAACAGATTATAACCCAAGCAAAGGTGAGACTTGCCAAAGTGTAGGTGGGCAGATTATTGCATCCCATGAATTCAATATTACTAAATCTGGGCATATCAAGCTGACTTCAACGGGAGCGCTGCAAGAGATTTTTATAGATAGTAATGGAAATCCAACCTTAGGATTAGGCTCTCAATTTTGCCGAGTTGGTATCGTATTAAGTCAAAATGGGATCATCTGTCAAGTTGTCGACCATGAGACAAAGGGAGAGATATTCGCCAATATTATGTTGAGTTTAAAAATTAATAATACATTGATTCCGTTTGTACCTGCGGCTAACACGATATTGATTGGTCCTGATGACGGGAGTAATAGTTGGTATTATTACAATACAACTTATCCGGCGAGCTATTATTTTAAAGGCAACAATAAGAATGTATCGATATTTTTATCTAATACATTTTTGAAGCAACTTGTGTCGTCGAATGTTGATTTTAAAAATAGCCAAGAGTTTTTTACGTTTTCATTTACTAACTCAGCGGTACCTCAATCTGGGTATTATGAGTTCACACCGTCTAATACTATTATTCTTAAACCGCGAGATTATGGGATCAGTATTATCCCTGCCGACTTTAACCCGAACCAATCTAAAACCGGGAAAGTGGGTAATGAAGAGCCGCCAATTGAATTTAATTATATTGTGACGACTAGCGGACCAAGGCAGGCAGATTCAATCACCGCTAAAGTGGAAGGTCCAAGTACCACGCTAAAAGGGCAATCGTACTGCTTATTTAGCTCAAATGATGACAAATTCAAAGTGCCATTTTCAGCGTATTTGTCATTTAAAAATCACACGGGAAGCTTAGAGTCTTACCGAGCTAGTTGCGATAGCAATGAAATTTCCCTCAAAAATGCTTTATGGGAAGAGACGCCGTGGGCAAAACCGAATGAAGATTTAGGCTCGTTTTATCGCACGAATTTAGATTTATCATTTCCAATGAATGAAGCGAACTCATTCTTTACGCTAGATGGCATTGATTGGCTAGGAACCGTTTCGGCAAGCGGGAATGTGACGGTAAAAGCTATCTGGACAGGCCCTGATATTCATTAAATATGACCCATTTTAAGGCGATTTATTCAATCTTAAATCGCCTTTTTCTTCAGCACTAACAGGCTAAACATGAAATTAAATTCTTTGCTGAAATTCTTGCTTCTTTTTGTGATGATTTCTTTCAATCATAGTGCTAACGCGTTATACATTAGCTCGGATATCTCTTCGATGGATTCCGATAAAGAATTTTTTTCTAAGCCCTATATTAACGATACGAAAAAGACCAATTTATATAATTTTAGCGCGTATCAAATTGATAAACCGGGCAGCCATGAACAAGGGCGAGCCATTCATAATGGGGAAATTATCTTTACCCCACTGAAGAAAATTTTATTACCAGGAGAGCAGGAATTCTTTAAAATTTTTTATCGCGGAACCGCGGACAACCAAGAACGCTATTACAAAATTATCATTAGTGAAACGCCGCTTGAAATGCAAAATGATCATGAGCAACGTAAACAGCCGCTGTTTTACCCAACGGTCAGTTTAGAAACGTACTTTGTCGTGAGACCCAAACAACCTGATTTTAAATATACGCTCGACCAAAATACAGGCATTTTGAAAAACACGGGGAACACCTACTTTAGAGTGCTTGTGCATAACAATTGTGATGCAGAGGATGATACCGAGCCTTACGTCCTTTACTTGCTACCTAATCAAACGTATCAAGATGCACGTTTAACCAAGAAAAGTCGCAAGTACATTGTGATTTTTGATAAATATTACGCCGTGGGTAACTGTGAGTAATCGTTATTATTTGTAGAGCGCACTAATAATAACGCTGCTTTTCATGATACCTTTTTCGACACTTGGTGATTGAGCATATGGCTTGGCAAAAAAGCTAATATCAAATTGGTTATTACCATTAGCACTGAATCGTTGGTTTTTTCCAGATAAATCAATAGGACTCTTATCCATCCAAGATAAATAAATTCCAACACCAGATAAGTTGGTTTTCAACTCACCACCAACACCATTATTAAGAGCTCCTTGAGCCCCGGGATAAACCTTAATATCTATGTTATTAGGCTTAAAGCCACTTTTATTGCAATCCACAATAAATTGCGTTTTTACAGCAGGTTGTTTTCCTGCAAGTAAATCGGTTTCATTGATCACATCGAAATCGACAATTTTATTGAAGCCTTTCCCATCATTAATATCGCAAGTGATATTGACGATATCTAGCGAGATGCTCAGAACCGTGTCGGGTAAAATTTCATCGGCAACGGTATGCAAAGGGTAGCCACTCATCAGCATGAAAAGAAAGCAGAAGGGAAGTGTTTTATTCATCAATTCGCTCACATTAAAGATATTTTATTTTGATTGTAATGTGGGTGCTCCCACTGCCTAGAGTCACACTATTGCTGCCAATGGGTAGTGCAATAGGTTTTACTTTCAGTTTCACTTTCATTAATGAAGCGGTGGGTTTTTTAAGTAAAAGCTCTTTTCCCATTGGCACACCTGCACCAATATTTCCAACTTGGCTATCTTCCCATGCGACTAAATAACCAAGAGTGTTGTTAACAGAGCCAATATAGCCAGATGCCCCCATGGTTAAATGAGGGGTAGCGGGTTCAAATAAGAGTGAAACACGTTGTGGGACTATGGTTCCTGAGCAATCTAATGATAGTGTGGTATGCCCCTCTATTTCGCCAGATAAAACAGTTGCGCTATCTAATGCACCAAAAGCAATATTATCGATCGTTGCTGGCAAGCAAGTGGCAATTTTCACACTCATCCTAATTTGCGATGCCAGCTCTTGACCAACCATGGATGACTGTTTGGTGAGTGCTCCATAGCTATTGATATGTGTAAAAATCAATACGCTGATGAGCAAAATAGATTTGCGCATAGTCACCTCAACTAGTTGAATGTTAACTTAATATTTAATGCTGTACTGGCGGCTCCAGGTGAACCCGTCGTACCAAGTAAAACGGGTTTTACGTTAATAGGAATGGATACGTTAGGTGTTGTGGGTTTCGTGGCAGGGGCTTTCGCAACGCCATCAACCAAAACAGGAGTATTGATGGCAGCCATTTCAGCGGTCTTCCATGTCAACTGATAACCTATAGTGGCATTTTGTTTGGTCTTCAAAATACTTTTTGTGGAATCAACGCCATCAGCCGAGGTTAATGCCATCGTATAAGATGCTAAAGTCGCATCACAAGTGATTGCAATCGTCATCGGTTTTTCAACCACTTTGCCATTTTTAATGTCACTGACAGATTGCTCGCCAAAGTCGATATCTGCAACTGAAGCGGCACAAGAAGCCTTGACCGTCATATTAATATTTGAGGTGACTGTCCCGCCTGTTACGTTGGTCGCAAAGCTTGTTGCATTAGCATAAATAGAAAATAACGATGCAGTACAAAGGAAGAGAGATCTCTTGATCATAAAAAATCCTGTTAGTTTAGTTTTACATTAATGGTCAAGGCGGTATTAGCTGCCCCCACTGCCGTTTGAGTTGTTAACGGAACGGGTTTGACGGTAATTGGAATCGTGAAACTTGCTGTTGTTGGCTTGGTATTTGGTGCCATAGCCGCGCCATTGATAACGACGGCACTATTTACAGGTTTAAATGCACTATTACCCCATGTGAATTGATAACCAACGGATGGATTACTTTTCACATTGATAATTCCATTCGCAGCATTGTTGACACCATCCTTTCCTGAAAAACTTAAGGTATAGGCGGGTAGTACCGCATTACAGGTAAACGCGACGTTGATGGTTTTACCGGCAACAGATTTTGCGTTAACTGAACTTGCAGTTTGGTTGCCAAAATCCACATCGTTGACTGAGACCGCACATGATGCGTTATTGACGAGGGTCATCGATGTTGGGGCACTGAACGCGACACTCTCTGTCATTAACGTACGGCTGTTATTACCAATTCGTGAATAGAATTTTCTGGTTAACATGTAAGTAGGGTTTACAACCGTTTTTCCGACAGGGGGTTTTTTCTGTAAGTAAACGGTACCAGAGTCTGTTCCTCCGCCAGCATTGGCTAAATTGGTATAGCCCGTTCCACTGGTTTTGTAGTCTAAAACCAGTATCCAAGCACTGTTACTACAGCTTCCTGTTGATCGAAATCTTAAAATGCCATCGGATGAGGTTTTATCGACGGTTCCACCATTTGGGCAATCATTTGGTGATGCGCCATATTTATCAACAATATAAATAAAGTTACCTGTCGTATTCCCCGCACCACTAGAAGCACGTAAGCATTGCCCTGCTAAAGTTAATGGGACACCAGGGGCGCCAAAAGTATAGAGTTGATCGCCAACTTTTTTGTTCGTCACGTCGATTTGTGCTGGAAATGAATATTTGATGGATATATTTCGGCATCTTGCCGCAGAGGCATCTAACGCGAAAAAAAGCATCAATATTCCAAGGTAAAACCCTTTTTTTGCCATGATAATGTCCTTATTGCAGTTCGATCACACGTCGAGCGCCGTAGTCATCAATGGCTTCAACAGTGACTTTACCGGATAACGGGCGCTGTAAATCCATCTCGCTGAAAGGCGGGAATAAGCTAATTGAGCGTTCAACATCCGCGGATAAAGACAGCGGTTTGTTGTTGACGGAAACTTGTGTGAGTGCAAAGTAGTAAGGTGTTGGGTTCTTCAGTGTTGAACCGCTATACGTGATATTTTTTTCTGCATCTTCACGGCTTTCTGCAAGGATTTTAGGGCGATAAATGAGCTTAACTTGCGTATTTAATGCCACAGCAAGGACATTACCCTCTTCCGCAGAGGCAACTGGTGGGATTTCTTGAACATTCAGCCAAAACAGTGATTCCCTGTCTTTTGGCAGTTTGTCATTAATATAAATTAAGCGAACAAGCTGTTTTTCATTGGCTGCGACTTTAAATAAGTTGGGTGCAGGAACAAAGAAAACATCATCCCCTTTGAGGTTATCGATCCAGACCTGCCCACCGTAGGCTTTTTCGCTATTATTCTTAACTTCAACCGCAATATTTTTACGACCTTCATCATAGATAAATCGAGTGCCATTCAGCGTGAATGCGGAATAGGCATTAAAACAGGTTAACAAAAATGGCAAGATAGCGAGTTTGGATATGAGCTTAATCATTGCATTCGATCTCCATGATTTGGTTTTCATTGGGTTCTACCCCATTCATATTTAAGGTGCATACCTCATCATTTGAGGAGGTAATGAAAATGGCATTAGGCTGACTTAATAAATTCAACAGCAAAACACCGCCATTGGAGACAAATCCCACATAGTCGTTATTTTCTGTTCGTGCTGAGCTACCGGCAGACACAAACTCACCGTTTTTCTTTTTCAGTCTCAAAATGTATCGATGTATGGTTGAGTATTTGAACTCGCGATAAACAATGGCTTTATCTGTTGGAACAACGCGTTGTACAGAATCGAGTAACTCAACGTTGTTTGGAACTTCCTCAGTATTGATTTTTAAATTATTTTCAATATAAGGAGAGACACCAATTACGGTATTTCCATGTCTATCTGTAGGCGGTGAGTCATTAAAAACAATATTTCCGATATTCTTAATGTTGGCGATGGCGACAGTATCTTGTCGCACATTGGTTAAAAATAAGCCGGTTTGTTGCGTGGCAAGCAAGCTACCGGAGGCATTGATAGAGCCTGTGGTTTGATGCTGGTTTTGGGCAATAGCCACACCTGTATTCACCCAGTCTTGGTTAAATCCAAAGTAAGCAGAGTTTGACCAACTATCACGATCTTTGCTGGTATTCACGCTATAGTTCACTTTTTCATTAATGTTCCCTGCGATACCAGAGTTAAAACTGGCTTTATTATCACGGTCATAGCTCACAGAGTTCGTCCAAAAATGGTTTTTATCAAACACACTAAACGGAATATTCACACCGATGGAGATGGCATAATTATCACGGTCATGGTCATTTAATTTTTGATAATCAGCGGATACCGAAAAGTCGATACCTTTGAAGGCTGTGTTATAAGTCACGTTAGCGCCGATTTCATTGCGGATACGATTACGGTAGGTTTGTACCCATCCCGACAGGCTGATAAAGCTGTTATCAAAATTTTGAGAAATAATGGTTTCATAGCGCTCTTTACGATTACTTCTTTGGTACAGCGCATTTTGGTTAAACTCATTAAAATCAACGTACTCTTTACCTGTATAACGGTAAGTTAAAAGCTGTAAGTTAGTCGTATTCGACAGTGAATTGGCATACTTCAGCATATAACTTATCCCTGATTGCTTAGCATCAGGTGATGTGGGAGTCTGTTTTTGAAAGTGACTGTTGGCCGCGTTCACGTTAAAAGAGACCGCACCAAATTGACCAAACTCTTTACTCAGACCAATTCCAGCACTTTGATAATCACTGTGTAAAATTCCCGCTGTTTGCAACGTAAAATACGTAAATCCATAATCAAGAGCGCCCAAAAGGAATGGGTGGCTTTCACGCTTTCCAGCTAGCTCTCGCTCACCAATGACGAGGTTGTAATCCATCTCATTGGCTCGTAATAATGATGGGAGTGTGGCAACTGGCACATATCTCACGGTTTTGGTTCCATTATCTTCTTCAACAGTAATGGTCAAATCACCATTACTGACGGGTGAAATATCATTTAATTGATATGCTCCCGCAGGAACGACTTGAGAACTAAGAACGTATCCATTTTGTGAAATAGTAATTTTTGCGTTCGAACTGACCACACCTGAAATGACAGGGGCGTAACCTCGCATTTCCCATGGGCGCATATTTTTTTCTGAACGTAATGCCATTCCGTAAAACACAAAGTTAGGTAACATCGTCATTGATGTTATTGTTTTACCGGCAATAAAACTTCCCTGTATAGACTTCATGGCAGTTGAAATGGTAGCTTCTGAAGTCTCGGTTCCTGAATCTTTAAGATAACTACTGCGGACGTAGCCTACCCATCGACCAAAATTAGAATATAAGTCGAAATCCCCATAAAGTTGGGTATTAGCGGATGTTGTTTTAGAGACATACCCGGAATAGTTAACTTTGATCCCTGGTATTCCATAATCCCATTCTTGTTGATTTTTTGAGTTATCTAAGGCGACTTGTGGAATATTAAAAGTCAAAACCTGTTTTGCATTATCAAAGTCAATTTTAACACCTGGATAATGACCTAAGTTGTAGCAGTTTCTTTCTGCATCGAATTCATTTTCAAATAAGGATAAATTAATAGGCAATGAAAGCTCATTTATCCATGTTGTATTTAAACAAAGATTTTCTCTATCTTTGGTTAATATAATTAATTCTTTTTTTCCCATTGGGTGGCGATTAAAAATCACCTCTACAATATAGTGACCTTCAGGATATTTAACACTGTCATCAAAAATACTTGCTGCTTGAGATTGAACTCCTCCATGTAAGAAGTCCATATTCAAGTTTGCATATACACAAAATGGACTTACCAACAGGGATAATATAAAAGCATTGACTGGTTTTAAACGCATATATCCATCACTATTTGTAAGCGGTAATAAGGGTCAAAGACCCTTAATTTAAAAATATAAAACTAATTATTTATATGCCACTGCATAAGTTGCAGTAGAAATGATGGTACCTTCGGTAACAGTTTGACCTGTTGTTGCCAGCATTCTTGCTTTGAAATTCATATTTCCAATAGCATCGGTTCCATTACCAAAATCAACTGTTTGGCTGTTATAAGTTACATCTTGATTTGGAGTGGTTGAGTTCATTGCGGTTAATTGAATAGAAACACCATTTGCTGTTCCTTTCATATTTGCAAGACCAGAATTAGTAAATCCAGCGCTTTGCCAACCTACTTGACCATTAGTTTTTTTCAAACATTCGTCAGTACGTGGAACTAAACTAAATTCAACGTAGTCACCATTGGTATCTGCTGTTGTCATTTTGCCTAAATCAATTGTAGATTTAACTAACCCACCGACTTCGGTATCAATATCACAAGTTGCAGAAGTTACCGCTCCAATAAATTGTACTTCCCCTGTATTTGCAAATGCAGCGCCACTAAGTAATACGCTGCTACAAATTAAAGGTAATAACATCTTTTTCATTTAATCATCCTCATAAGAGTATTTATATTTAATAATGTGTATTAAGAATCTCTGGATATGCATATCCAAAGATTCAAATTTAAATTTCACCATTTTTAATGTCAGGAACTGTGCAGGCGAAATGATAGATAATAAAAATCATTTACATCATTAAGAGATGAATGTTTTGGAGCCTGCTCGTTCTGTGATGCAGAATACTCTCACTCCTCAGCTGGATAAACTAAATAAACTACTTAAGTATTTTTATTTATATGAAATTCTAAAAATATTCATTATTAACAATAGGTTGTGGATTCATGGTGCTAAAAAACCCAATAAAACCTTCAAATTTATTTTAGTTTTTTATGATTTATTTCAATTTTCGGTTCACTCGCATGGGTAGTATAGTGTGGCGATGTTTTACTATATTAATAAAGAATGAAATTATGAAATCGAGTATAAAATATATAATTAATGACAAGTTTGAGTTTGACTACACCAACAAGAAAATCACATACATACTTAATGGAGATAAACGTAAAGTCTTAACGCCAGCTGCGAATATTCTTTTATTTTTAATAAAAAACAAGGTAGATGGAGATAATGAAGTTATTTCACAAGATGAGCTATTTAGTGCAGGTTGGGGTGAAAAAAAGAAGTTTGTGACAATCAATACGTTTTATCAAAACATTTTATTGTTACGAAAGGCATTTAGCGAACTCGAACACAATTTTGAGATAATAAAGAATATTCCTAAAAGAGGCTATAGGCTTGTTGATGATATACATATTCTTAACTCATCGATAAATAATGTAAATAGTAGTAGGTTTAGAAATAAACACAAAATTGATAGGAAATATGATGGGAAAATAGAAAAAATCCATATCCCTAAAGTGGAAAAAGTAGAAAACCATAAAAACATCAGCATAAATACTCCTCCTAAATATCCCTCTGGGTATATTAAAAAAAAGAATGTGTGGCTCAGTTTCTCAAATCGTGAAGTGAAAAGAACAATCATTATGCTAGTTCTAATTGTGTTGATGACAACAATTTTTTTTAGCTATATCGATTTTCAAAAAAAAAGTAGTAGCTTATCGAACTACACCCATTGTGGAGAAATTAATAGTAAAATAATACTCTGTAATAAGCAGATGGATTTAAATGCGAAATTATCTAAATTTCTCTCAGATGAAATCATTTCAAAGTCATTTGATGATTATCAATATATGTATGTGATAAGACGGAATTTCACTAATAAATTATCAATCATTTATTGCATCAGAGAGTTAGATTCATTTTCGTTAAAAGATAATGAATGTGTTTCGTATTACATCATGGATTGGGCTGGATAATAAAAATGAAAAAAAGCATCTTGAAAGCTGTTGTTTATACATCAGCAATTATTCTTTCTTCTATTGCTGTATACCAGGTTAATGAGTCAGATGACATTATTTGTCGATCCTCATTTAGGACTATTTCTATTGAAAACAATGTAAAACTCTCTTTGAGTATTTCTTACACCTTAGGCGATCATGAAGGGTGGGTGAATTTAAAGGGCAAGTTTAGCCAAAATGGTATTGAGAGTGAGGTAGCAAGAAAGGTTTATATCGATATTATAAAGATTGGCGATAGTCTTAAAATTAAATCTAAGAAAAATATTTTATTGAATTCGGATAATACGGACTCTTCGGAGTTAGAAAAATATTTGTCTCAGTCTTATTTGGACCCCAACCTAGATATGGATATCTTTCTCTATCCTCAGAAAAGTGGTGGGTATGTCTTTTTCACCAATGATATGTATGCTTTTTATTGCAAATGATTAAATATGAGCGTGATAGATAATCTACCCAATAAAAAGATTATCTATCACTACCTCTTTAATCTTGTGTATGTAGTCGTTTAACGATCATGACAAGGTCGTTGAGGAAAGTCTCAATATCCATGTCAAGTTTGCTAATAATTAAAAATAATCTCGGTAATGTGATATTGCTGATCCCTACCTCATACCGTGAAAACTGTTGCTGACTGACACCGACACGGCTAGCGATTTGGCTTCCAGTCAAACCCAGTTCTTTTCTTTTTTTTCTTATATAGTGCCCGATTAAATTGTTTATTTGAGCTTCATTCTCTCCGGCAAAGTAAAAGCTAATATCTTGAATGGGTAATTTATAGGCTTGCGTGCTTTCAAAGGAAAGGTGTTCACTCATCATATGTCCTCTTGCGTGATGGAATCATAATTGTTGTATTTCCACCGAGGGGTGTAAACCAAATTAAAAATCAAATAGTTTTTAGTCTTTTAATCTAGGTTTTTTATGTGGTTAGGGAATTTCTTTATTAAAAAATTAAGTTTTCATATTTTCTTAATTAAAAACAAAATGAGTATTTTGAAAGATGAATCGTTTGAAATGATAATAGAAACCAATCTTATTAAGATTATTATTTATTATTAGTGGTATCACAATAATTTGCGCAATATGATGTTTTTTAATCAAGGGTTCTTTTCGCAGGAATATCGATAAAAATAATCAGAAAATAATAAAGCTTTAAGCGTGTTATTTTTGAATAATCATTTGAATATAGACAGTTATATATTATAAATCTCTTTTTTATGTATTTAATTATATAACGAATAGGTGAAATAAACCGCGAATGAAGCGGCATAAACACATTGATGATGTTGATTATCAATGTATTTATTGATGTAAGACAATCTCTCGAATTCCCCGATTGATATTATTAACTCAATCAAAAACTCTAATTACCTCTAATTATGTGGCTGGCGGTTTTATCGCTAATGGCGCACAAACTGCATTTTTTAATTCCATTATTTTAACGAAAAAATTTTAGCGAAAAAACTTCTTATTATTTTAAGCAATTGCAATTTAAGTGAGCGAGTTATATATGGCCAATATAAAAGAGAAAGCTGCTATTTTTGCTCCTCTTAGCCGTCGCGGCTTTGTGAAAGCGGGCGCCGTGACAGGTTTAGCCGCCGCAGCGGGAGGATTTTCTCTTCCGTTTAGCGCTTCAGCGGAAACAGAGCAAAAAACATCGACACCATCAGGGAATGAAAAAGTTGTTTGGAGTGCATGTACAGTTAACTGCGGAAGCCGTTGCCCATTGCGCATGCATGTCGTAGATGGCGAGATCAAATACGTCGAAACCGATAATACGGGTAATGACGTGTATGAAGAGCTGCATCAAGTCCGTGCATGTTTACGTGGCCGCTCTATGCGCCGCCGTGTCTATAACCCTGACCGTCTGCGCTACCCAATGATGCGTGTAGGCAAACGCGGTGAAGGTAAATTTAAGCGAATCAGTTGGGAAGAAGCTTTCGACGCTATTGCCGATAACATGAAGCGCTTAATTAAAGATTATGGTAATGAGTCCATTTACCTGAACTACGGTACAGGTACTCTTGGCGGCACCATGACAAAATCATGGCCACCGGGCGCAACTTTGATTGCTCGTCTCATGAACTGCTGTGGTGGTTATTTAAATCATTATGGTGACTACAGTACCGCACAAATTGCGGCAGGTCTGAATTATACCTTTGGTGGCTGGGCAGACGGTAATAGCCCTTCAGACATCGAAAACTCTAAATTAGTGGTGATGTTTGGTAACAACCCTGGCGAAACGCGTATGAGCGGCGGTGGGGTGACTTACTATGTTGAACAAGCACGCGAAAAATCTAACGCGAAAATGATCATCATCGACCCTCGCTACACCGATACAGGTGCAGGGCGTGAAGATGAATGGATCCCAATTCGTCCGGGTACTGATGCGGCGCTCGTTAACGCCATTGCGTATGTGATGATCAAAGAAGACTTAGTGGATAAGCCATTCTTAGATAAATATTGCGTAGGCTACGATGAAACCACCATGCCAGCTGGCGCACCAAAAAATGCGCATTACAAAGCTTATATCCTGGGTGATGGTCCTGACGGTCAAGCGAAAACCCCTGAATGGGCGTCATCCATCACCGGTATTCCGGCGGCTCGCATTGTAAAATTAGCCCGTGAAATTGGTACTGCAAAACCTGCGTATATTGTGCAAGGTTGGGGTCCTCAGCGTCGTTCGAATGGTGAGCTGACGTCTCGTGCTATCTCAATGCTGGCGATTTTAACCGGTAACATCGGTATTCATGGTGGTAACACGGGGGCTCGTGAAGGCTCTTACAGCATTCCATTCGTGCGTATGCCGACCTTAACTAACCCAGTGCAAACCAGCATTTCCATGTTTATGTGGACAGACGCTATCCTGCGTGGTCCTGAAATGACGGCTACCCGTGATGGTGTCCGTGGTAAAGATAAATTGGATGTGCCAATTAAAATGGTATGGAATTACGCAGGTAACTGCTTAGTTAACCAACATTCAGAAATCAACCGTACCCACGATATCCTGCAAGACGAATCGAAGTGCGAAATGATTGTGGTGATTGATAACCACATGACCGCCTCTGCAAAATATGCCGATATCTTACTGCCAGACTGCACTGCGTCTGAGCAAATGGATTTCTGTATGGATGCTTCCGCGGGGAATATGTCCTACGTTATTTTTGCTGACCAAGCGATCAAGCCGCGTTTTGAAAGCCGCAATATCTATGAAATGACCAGCGAAATTGCCAAACGCATGGGTGTTGGTGAGCAGTTCACTGAAAATCGTACTCAAGAAGAGTGGTTACGTCATTTATACGAACAATCTCGCGCTGCATTACCTGAGTTGCCAACGTTCGAAGAGTTCCGTGAGCAAGGTATCTTCAAAAAACGTGATCCTAAAGGTCACCATGTGGCTTATCAAAGCTTCCGTGAAGACCCAGTTGCGAACCCATTGACCACGCCATCAGGCAAAATCGAGATCTATTCCGCGCAATTAGCGGAACTGCAAAATTCATGGGAGCTGGAAGAAGGGGATGTGATCCATCCACTGCCAGTCTATTCCGTTGGGTTTGAGCAGTACGGCGACCCACTAATGGAAAAATTCCCATTACAGTTGACGGGCTTCCACTATAAATCACGTACCCACTCAACCTATGGCAACGTGGATGTATTGAAAGCGGCTTGTCCTCAAGAGTTATGGATCAACCCACAAGATGCGGCGAAACGCTCCCTGAAACATGGGGATTTAGTCCGCGTATACAATGACCGAGGCGAAGTGCGTGTCAAAGTCAAAGTTACCCCGCGTATTTTACCGGGTGTGGTTGGTTTAGGAGAGGGTGCATGGTATGACCCAGATGGTAACCGTATTGACCATGCGGGCAGCATTAACGTGCTGACCACGCAGCGTCCATCGCCACTGGCGAAAGGGAACCCATCACACTCTAATCTTGTTGAAGTTGTGAAAGCTTAAGGATGCCAGATATGTCAACGCAATATGGTTTTTATATCGATTCAAGTCGTTGCACTGGCTGCAAAACCTGTGAGTTAGCCTGCAAAGACTTTAAAAACTTATCTCCAGAAGTGAATTTCCGCCGTATTTATGAATACGCGGGGGGTGATTGGACTGAGCAAGATGGCGTTTATGGGCAGAATGTTTTCGCCTATTACCTGTCTATTTCGTGTAACCACTGCGATGATCCAGCGTGCGCTAAAGTGTGTCCAAGTGGTGCGATGCACAAACGCGAAGATGGGTTTGTGGTGGTGGATGAAGAAGTCTGTATTGGTTGCCGCTATTGCAGCATGGCATGCCCGTACGGTGCGCCTCAATTTGACCAAGTCAAAGGCCATATGACCAAGTGTGATGGTTGCTATGAGCGTGTTGCAGAAGGCAAAAAACCAATTTGTGTGGAATCTTGCCCATTACGTGCATTGGATATGGCACCGATTGAAGAGCTGCGCGCCAAATATGGTGATTTAGCGGAAATCGCACCGTTACCATCGGCTGAATATACTCATCCAAATATCGTTTTAAAATTGAATGCCAATAGCAAACCTGTCGGTGATACCACGGGTCATCTGGCTAACCCGGAGGAAGTTTAATATGGGCGCGGGAATTCATGAATGGCCATTGATGTTTTTCACCGTTATTGGTCAAAGTGTTGCGGGTGCATTTATTGTGATGGCAGCGGTTTTATTAAGTGGAAAACTATCCCCTGAACTTAACCGTAAAGTGCATTACAGCATGTTTGGTTTGTGGGTATTAATGGGAATTGGTTTCTTATTATCCACGATGCACATGGGCACACCACTGCGTGCATTTAATGCCTTCAATCGCTTAGGGGCTTCTTCACTGAGTAATGAAATTGCCAGTGGTGCAATCTTCTTTGCCTTTGGTGGCTTGTATTGGTTGTTGGCAGTGTTAAACAAAATGCCTGCTGCGCTAGGTAAACTGTGGTTAGTGGTGGTGGCTGTTCTTGCGGCTATCTTTGTGGTGGCGACTTCCCGTGTGTACCAAATCCCAACGGTACCAACGTGGAATAACAGCTACACCATGATCAACTTCGTGCTAACGGCATTCTTAGGTGGACCTATCTTAGCCGCGCTGTTATTGCGTGTCGCTGGGTTTGACCTGCAATGCATTCGTCGCCTCCCTGCATTGAGTGCGATAGCATTATTAGTGAGTGCAGCCGCTGCTATCTCTCAAGGATTTGACTTGGCAAGCATTGAAACCGCAGTACAAAAAGCAACGGATTTAGTGCCTGATTTCGGTTTCTTAATGGATATTAAAATTGTCGCCGTAGCGATGGGACTGGGCTGCTGGATCATGCCGTTAATCGCGAAACGTAATCCATCTGTCATCAACTTGGGTATCGGTACCCTGTTAGTGTTGGCGGGCGAGATTGTTGGACGCGGTGTGTTCTATGGTCTGCATATGACCGTGGGCATGGCAGTTAACTAATCATCACCTCAAAGGCTTAGCAACCTTCTGCTAAGCCTTTCTTTCCCAAGAATTGTTATCAATAATAAGCAAAACAACTAATAACACATAAACAGTGGATTACACACCATGAACGAACTCGCTTTAAATGATGTTTCCGTGACAGCTCGGATCCTTGGTGCGGCATTCTATTATTCCCCTGACCAAGTGCCGGATATTATCGAATTATTGGCATCCGGTGAGTGGGTGGCAGACTGGCATTACGGCTCTGAAGAGCAAAAACAAGGGATTGCCGCAGAGATGGCGACAATACAACGTGATGGTGAAACCCTTGATGAAGCTTATCAACGCCTCTTTATTGGCCCTTATGCGCTTCCTTCTCCACCGTGGGGTTCAGTCTGGCTAGATAAAGAAAATGTGCTGTTTGGTGAGTCTACCTTGCAACTTCGTGAGTGGATGCAAGCCCATCAAATTGATATTCATTTAACCCAAAACGAACCTGAAGACCATTTTGGTTTATTGATGATGATGGTGGCTTGGGTAGCGGAACATCAACCTGAAAATCTTTCTGAATTATTAGGGAAACATATTTTGCCGTGGGGTTTGCTGTATTTAGACAAAATGCAGGAAAAAGGTGATTCTCCATTTTATGTGGGGCTGAGTAAGCTGGCGCATTTAACGCTGGTGGCTTGGCAGGATTCGATGAATATTGAAGCGGATAAAAAGCTGATTTTTTATCGCTGATGAGTCGGTTGGCGATCTTGGGGATCGCCAATTTATCCTAAGGTTTGATCGGCTGTTTTTGTTGGCTCCAAACACGATAAGCAAAAGCAGCGCCCACTAACACTAAGTAAATCGCTGGCTCAGGCGTTAGGGTTTTTAATGACAAAGCATAGTGGCAAAGTGCGAGTAATAGCGTTGGGTAAAGCAGCATGTGAATTCTTTTCCACCATACACCTAGGCTCATTCGTATGCGGTTGAACGAACTCACCGCCATCAAAAATAAGCATAGCCAAGCCGTGGCGCCAATCACTAAGTAGACCCGCGAGAAAACCTCCTCAAAAAAGAGTGATAAATTATTGACGCCAATCTCCAGTAATAAATAGCTACTCAAATGCAGTACAGCCCAGAAAAAACACCATAATCCCAGTAATTTTCGTGTCTGAAACAGCGTGGTAAATCGCAATAATTTAGCGATAACGGGGATCAGTGCGATAACGACGAGCAAACGCAAAGCGGCTATTCCCGTAAAATGTTGGATGTCTTTAGCGGGATCAGCGCCAAGTCGCTGAGTACCAATTAAAAAAATCAGCCATACCAAAGGGAGCAGAGCAATAAGATGAAAGCCTCCTTTGGTTAATCTCACTAATAGCCTGTTTTCTTGGGGCATTAGAAGTATCTCCGCAAGTCCATTCCCTGATATAAGCTCGCGACTTGGTCACCATATCCATTAAACAGCAAAGTAGGCTGTCGGGTTACCTGACCTAAACCCCCTGCACCAATAAAACGCTCGGTCGCTTGCGACCAACGAGGGTGATCAACTTGCGGGTTCACATTGGCAAAAAAACCATATTCACTGGGCGCGGATAGGTTCCATGTGGTATCTGGCATCTGTTCGGTTAGGCGAATTTTGACGATAGACTTAATTCCTTTAAAACCATATTTCCAAGGAACAACCAAGCGGATCGGTGCGCCATTTTGATTGGGTAATGTTTTTCCATATACGCCAGTGGCAAGTAAGGTTAGCGGATTCATGGCTTCATCTAAACGTAGCCCTTCAACATAGGGATAAGGCAAGCCACCGCCGATATAACGGCTTTTTTGTCCTGGCATTTGTTCGGGAGCATAACGAGTTTCAAAGGCGACATATTTGGCTTTGCTGGTGGGCTCCACCAATGCCAATAGTTTGGCTAACGGAAAGCCCACCCAAGGAATAACCATCGACCAAGCTTCGACGCAGCGCATGCGATAAATACGCTCCTCTAGGGGAAACTTGGCGTTGATATCATCTAAATTAAGGGTCAAAGGACGATTCACTTCCCCATCAATAGTTACTGTCCATTCGTCGGTAATGAGGGTATGCGCGTTTTCAGCTGGATCAGATTTTCCTAGCCCAAACTCATAAAAGTTATTATAGCCAGTCACTTTATCTTCTGGCGTCAAGGTTAACGATGAATGAAACTCTTCAGGCTGAATAAATGTGAGGTTTTTTCTTGGCGTCACGGGCGTTGCTGGCGCATCGTCACTTAGCCAAGAAAATAAGCCCGCATTTGCTGTCGCTGCAACGGTTAAACCTGCTGCCCCCAGACCTAAGGCTTTGAGTAGCTGCCGGCGCTTCATAAAAAAAATGGATTCATCCGTGATTTGAGAACCGGGGATTTTAGGTAACTTTTTCATTGTGCGCTCCATAGCAAAAAGAAGAATGAAATCAGTTATACCGAATGCGTGATAAAAGTGGCTGACAGTAAGATGACAAATTTGTCATCTTACTTAATTGTAGGAAATTTTAGACAGTAGGAAATGTTAGAGTAATAGTGCTGGTACCTGCGACATGTTCAAAGCTTACTGAGCCGCCATGCAGTTCAACAATCGCTTTGACAATCGCCAGCCCCAACCCAGTTCCCTCCGTGGTTCTGGCATTATCTCCGCGCCAAAAACGGGTGAAAATTTCCTCGCTATTTTGTAGGGGGTTCCCTTGGTTAGTGATACGGATTTCTCTCTGCTGGGGAAGCTCAATGATCTGGGTGAGCACGCGAGTATTTGGGTGAGAGTATTTAATCGCATTAGCGATAACATTCATGAATACACGGCTCAGTAATACCGGATCAGCATCAAGCCTGAGGGTTGAAGGTTCACAATAAAGCGTAATCTGTTTCTCTTCTGCATAAGCCGAAAATAGTTCATAAACATCATTCACTAATTCTGATATTGAGAGATTTTCTCGATTTAACGTGATGTTTTTATTTTCAGCACGAGCAATAAATAACGTGCTTTGGATCATCTGTGCCAGCTTATCAAGCTCTTCAATATTGCTAATGATGACCTCTTCATATTCGCTCACATTACGGGAGCGTTGGAGTGTAATTTCATTTTGCACTCGTATGGCATTAATGGGCGTTCTTAGCTCATGGGCTAAGTCATCGGCGAACTGGGTTAGTTTAACAAAGTCATGTTTTAGCCGTTGGCGCATGGTATTCATTGATTCGCCCAGCTCTTTTAACTCTTGTGGAAGCTGATCAATATCGATCGGATCATTCAGCGCATGTACGTCCGTTTTGATCGTGATCTGGCTCAGTGATTGAATATCGGAGAGCCCTTTTTTCAGTAACCATAAACTCAGTAATCCCATCAACAGTATTGAGAGGGCAGACACCAGCACGCTTTGGGTTAAATATTGGGTTAATACTCCGCTGCGGTCGACGGAGACTTTACCGAGTACCACATGGAGCTGTCCTAATGGTGAGTTCATGGCGAAATAGACCGCGGAGATGGGAATGTTTTGTGCGGTTTGCCAATGGGTGATGGCATGGATATTTAGCTGCTCAAGGTTCACTAGCCGCAGTGGTTGGGTATCCAGAAGTTCGCTGTTAGTCGCGATGAGTATGTGCCCACTCGCATCAGAAATCTGGATCAAATCTTGGCGCATGTCCATCATGCTTTGGAAATACATCGGTAGCGTTTTGATATCGATGCCACCCGAAATTAATTTAGCGAGTTGCTCCGCGCGGTTCACGAGCAAATTATTGTCTTGTTCAGACAGCTCATTCTTCAGCGAGTGATATAAAACCCATGTCACGACGCCAGCATTAGCGACCATCAGAATGATAAACAGGGAAATAAGTTTAAAGCGTAGCGACTTTTTTTTCATTCTATTGGCCTATTTAAGCGGTATCCCATCCCTCGAATGGTTTCGATAAGCTTAACTTCAAACTCATCATCAATTTTCTTTCTCAATCGACGGATGGCGACATCGATGATATTGGTATCACTGTCAAAATCGATGCCCCAAACTTCGCTGGCAATTAAGGTTCTAGGTAAAATTTCATCGCTATGCAGCACGAAAAACAGCAACAGAGAAAATTCTTGGCGGGTTAAGATGATTTTTTTTCCTCCGCGCTCAACATCATGACGGGTCAGATCTATCTTTAAATCTGCAATCGTCATGGTTGTTGAGGTGGGTTGATTCACTTTGAGTTGGTTTTTAACACGTGCTAATAATTCAGAAAACGAAAATGGTTTTACAAGGTAGTCATTGGCACCGAGCTCTAAGCCTTTAATGCGATCATCTACGGCATCCCGCGCGGTGAGGCAAATAACGGGAATACTTTTCGCAGTGCGTAAGATTTTTAAAATATCCCAGCCACTCATACCCGGCAGCATGATATCGAGAATAACCAATTGATAATTATTTTCTAAAGCAAAGTAGAGCCCATCACGACCATCATTAGCGACATCCACTAGAAAACCGGCTTCTTCTAAGCCATTTTTAACCCAACCTTGGGTTTTAAGGTGATCTTCAATTAATAGTATTCTCATGGAAACCCAGCAATCGTTTGATTTGACTTAATTCATCTTAAAGAAACTTTTACTGTAAAGAAACAGTCTGGGGTTTAGCAATAAAAATGAGGTAAATGAAGATACATCAGGAGAGGAAAACACAGGGACTCATTGATTGCAGGCTCAATAAGCCCCGTGCTGGGGTTAAACTTAGTTCTCGCTATGTGGCTGATAACCGTAACGAATCGTCTCGACATCGTCGAGTTGAATTTGGGTCACGGTTGGCTGCGTAGTGGCAATTACGCGACCATCACGGATGGAATAGCGTACTGGCACTTGGCGACGTACTGCATCAAAACCGTTTTCAGCAGGCAGGATCAGTAAGCTTGCACGTTTCCCTTCATCAATACCGTAATTTTGCAAATTCAACGTTTTTGCACTGTGCTCAGTGATAAGCTTCAAACCATCATTAATCTGACCATAGCCCATCAATTGGCAAACATGCAGACCCATATGCAGCACTTGCAGCATATTTGCGGTACCCAGTGGATACCATGGATCGAACACATCGTCGTGACCGAAGCAGACATTAATATTGGCGGCGAGCATTTCCTTCACGCGGGTGATCCCTCGACGCTTTGGATAGGTATCGAAACGACCTTGTAAGTGAATGTTCACTAACGGGTTGGCGACAAAGTTAATCCCTGACATTTTCAGCAGGCGGAATAAACGTGAAGCATATGCCCCGTTGTAAGAGTGCATCGCCGTTGTATGGCTGGCGGTAACGCGTGCGCCCATATTTTCACGGTGAGCAAGGGCAGCAACGGTTTCGACAAAACGTGACTGTTCATCATCAATTTCATCACAGTGAACATCGATTAAACGGTCATATTTTTGTGCCAGTGCAAAGGTCTTATGCAGGGATTCCACACCATATTCACGGGTGAATTCAAAGTGCGGGATAGCCCCGACCACATCCGCCCCTAAACGTAGCGCTTCTTCTAATAGCTCTTCGCCGTTTGGATAGGACATGATCCCCTCTTGAGGGAAAGCAACGATCTGCATATCCACCCAAGGCGCCACTTCTTTTTTCACTTCCAGCATGGCTTTCAGTGCCGTTAAAGTGGCATCGGAAACGTCAACGTGGGTACGAACATGTTGGATACCGTTAGCAATCTGCCATTTTAGAGTTTGCCAAGCGCGCTGTTTCACATCGTCATGGGTCAGCATCGCTTTACGTTCGGCCCAGCGTTCAATCCCTTCAAACAAGGTGCCAGACTGGTTCCAATTTGGCTGCCCAGCAGTTTGTGTTGTATCCAAATGAATATGTGGCTCAACAAATGGTGGAATGGCTAAGCCGCCTTCACCATCAAGGCTATTAGCGAGTACTTCACCTGCGGGCTGCGGAACGATAGCTTTGATTTGTTGATTTTCAATATCGATTCGCCACAGACCTTCACGCTCAGGTAAACGGACATTGTGGATATGTTGAATATGTTGATTAAGCACGGGTCATCTCCGAATTAGTAGCGCGTACGCGATTCAATAGTGGATTCAGGATGGCGTAGCAGATAGCGCCGCCAAGCACTGCGTTAACAGGGACAATTCCCGGTAGCCAATGTCCTGCGGCAACACCCGCAGCCACGGCGATTAACGCACTGATATTCACATCGCGCATTTTGCTCATGTCAAAAGTGGCATAGCGATGACGATACATTAAGTAATCCGCAATGATAATGCCACCAATCGGTGGAATGGCTGCGGATAAGAAGGTCAGCCAGCTAACAAAGTTGTTGTACAGCCACAGTGCGCAGAGTGTGCCCACTAAGCCGTTGATAATGGATAACGTCTTGCTGGATAAGCCTGTAATGTTGGCGAACCCTAAGCCGGAAGCGTACAGCGCGTTGTCGTTGGTTGTCCAAATGTTCAAACCAAGCACGATAATTGCTGGTAAGAGTAATCCTTGCGCGATCATTACGTCGGAGATATCCGCCATACCTAAGGAAGCTGCGCCCGCCGCACCGAAGATAAACATCAGTGAGTTGCCCAAGAAGAACGCCACAATGGCCACCAGTACCGCGATTTTCGGCTTACGCCCGAAGCGTACGAAGTCAGCGGTTAAGGTTCCTGCGCTGACAAACGAGCCGACGACCATCGCCAGTGCAAGGTTGAAATCGATTGGTTGTTCCGGTTTTACCATTTGCAGAGCGCTTAAACCACCGGCATCAGTGACAGCAAGATATACGGAGTAGCTTCCTAAGATAGCAATGGCAGGAACGGCGACAATGGATAGCACGGTTAATGCGGAGATACCGAAGAACACTGTGACGGTCATCAAAATACCGGAAATACCAATCAGTAAGTTGATATCCCAGCCTGTTGCTTTACCAACGGGAATGGCGAACATGGCAACGCCGACACCGAACCAGCCGACCTGTGTACCGCCAAGTAAGAAAGAAGGGAGCCAAGAGCCGCGAATACCGAAAGAATAACGTGCAAGAAGGTGGGTTGTTAAGCCTGTTTTAGAACCGATAAAACCAAGGAAGGCGGTGTAGACACCAAGAATAAGATTACCAATGAGAACTGCGAGGAAGAAATCGTTGAAACTAAGACCGGTACCGAGAGCGCCTCCGGTCCACATGCTGGCGGAAAAGAACGTTAAACCCAGCATTACAAAGGTTAATGCGAGCCCGCCTTTTCTTGCGGATATGGGTACTGGCTCATGACTATAATTTTTATCACCGGACACAATTGCCTCCTGTAGCTTTCCTCTGGCCAAAAAAATCTGACGAATTCTATAGCCGTAAAAATAAAAAGCAAACGGTTTCGCACATGCTTAAAAAGAATTAATGAATTGTGTTTTTGCTCATTTTTTATTCTAGTCTATAGCGTAACTGGAAAGGACGTGAGGCGGTAAACAGCTTGATGGGGTGAGATAAAGTCACGATAAAAACCAGCGGTTAGAATAGCCAATGATACAAACAAAAAACGTAAAATTAAGATAAAAGACTTCCGAATGTGTGTGTATCAATGATTCGTTTTTTTTATTTATATTTATTCAATAAAATATAATGTTTAAACAAATTTTAATATTTTATTTATTATTACGCATTTAAATTGTTGATTGGAATTTATTACTCATTTTTTTGAGTAAAATATGATTTTAATCTAAATGAGAATCGATATTTATAAATCTAATTATTTACGTAATTTAATATTTAATTATTTAATGAGTAAAGAGTAAAAAAAGAGTTTCAATATTACCAAAATGATAACAACGTTAATTTTATAGTCATTTTGACGGAATTTAATGTTTCTTTCTGGTTGATCATGATTATGTTTTTAAAGGATATTTTTTAATTTTGAATGATTTTTTTATAGTAAACATCGCGCTGATCACAAAATGGCGGTTAATTTCCAGATAGGGAATTAAAATTGATATCCCTCAATTAAATAAAACAATTAAAGTTCACAATGAATTACCAATTAAAAATTCATTCTTTTCTTTATTTGTTCTATCTATTTCTCCAGGGAATAAAAGAGGTCAGTCATGATAATACAAATTATCGCGGCATTAGTTATCGTTGCTACAATTTATCTTTTAATTAAAAAATATGAAACTCGGATGGTATTAATTGCTGCTGGGCTAGTACTCTGTATTATTAGCCTCGTGCCAATGGATGCCTTAAATGCATTTAGCGAGCGCATGGTTTCGGCTCCGCTGATCCAAGCCATTTGTTCCAGTATGGGTTTTGCCTATGTTATGAAATACACCAAGTGTGATAAACATTTAGTACTGGTGCTATCTCGTGTTCTGACTCGACTGGGTTTTTTCCTGATCCCCGCAGCAGTCGTACTGACTTTCTTTATTAATATCGCGATCCCTTCTGCGGCTGGGTGTGCTGCCGCGGTGGGTGCGACATTGATTCCGTTACTGATTGCTGCACGTATTCACCCAGCTATTGCTGGTGGTGCTGTGCTGTGCGGTACGATAGGTTCTATGCTGAGCCCTGGGTTGTCACATAACCCATTTGTGGCGCAGATGTCGAACATGAGTATTGTTGACTTAATTGCTCGCCACGGACCATACAGCTTAGCAGTTGGAGGCATCGCTGCTGTTTCCTTAGCTATCGTTGCTTTAGTGAAAAAAGAGTACAACATGAAAGCGGTTGTCGAAGTGAATGGCACCGCGGGCACAGAACAAAATGCAGCGGCAGAACAGCCAAATTATCTGTACGCGACAGCGCCGTTTATTCCATTAATCCTATTAATTCTGCCATTTATGGATGCGCTGAAAGCGTATCAAATTAGTGTGCCAGCAGCGATGGTCATTGGGGCAATTTATGCGTTAGTTATCACGCGTACTAACCCTTCAACCATTACTAAAGAGTTCTTTAAAGGGATGGGGAATGCCTATGGGGATGTTCTTGGGATCATCATCGCTGCTGCTGTTTTCTCTGCGGGTCTCAAAGCATCTGGCTTAATTGATTCCTTTATTGGTTTTCTGATCCACTCTCCTGAATTTGCACGTTGGGGAGGGACATTGGGCCCATTCTTAATGGGAATTATCACGGGTTCAGGTGATGCGGCCGCGTTTGCTTTCAACGAAACGGTAACACCATTTGCCCAGCAATTTGGTTATGAAATTCCTGATTTGGGGATGGCTTCTGCAATTTCAGGCGCATTGGGTAGAACCATGTCACCGTTAGCAGGTGCGGCTATCGTCTGTGCAGGTTTAGCCAATGTGAACCCGATGGAAATTGTGAAGCGTACTGCGCCTGGCATGATTGTTGGGGTGATCTTCATTGCGCTCATCATGCTTTAATTTTAAGGAGATAACATGTCAAATATTACATTAGAACAACTGACTCAATGGCGTCGTGAATTCCATCAATACCCTGAAATTGGTTGGTCTGAGTTTTTAACCACAGCAAAAATCGTTGAAGAACTGCGTCGTTTAAACTTGGACGTCAAAGTGGGTCCGCAGGTGATCAATCCTGAATATGCCTTTGGACGTCAACAGAAAGTGGTTGATAAAGGTTTAGCGGTGGCGAGAAAGCACCAAGTTGATGAAAATCTGCTGGCTGAAATGCAGGAGCTGACAGGGTGTGTTGCCATTTTCGATAGTGGCAAAGCAGGACCGACAATCGCACTGCGTTTTGACATTGACTGTGTCGGTGTGACAGAAAGTACTGATGAAACCCATCGCCCAAAAAATGATAATTTTAGCTCTTGTCATCCTGGTGAAATGCATGCGTGTGGTCATGATGGGCATATCGCGATTGGTTTAGCGGTCGCGCATTGGCTAGTAGCAAATAAAGAGAGCTTATCTGGCAAAGTAAAATTGTTATTCCAACCTGCGGAAGAAGGCGTTCGTGGTGCGAGAGCGATGGCTGAAAGTGGCATTGTGGATGATGTGGATTATTTCTTAGGGGCGCACTTAGGGTTCATTGCCAATAGCGGTGAAATTGTGATTAACCCAACCCATTTCCTCTGCACAACAAAACTGGATTTTCGCTTCAAAGGTGCACCATCCCACGCAGGAGCAGAGCCTGAATTGGGACGTAATGCGCTAGCCGGCGCTTGTCATGCTACAACGCAAATGTTGGGAATTTCAAGACACGGTAAAGGAATGTCGCGCATTAACGTTGGGGTACTGAATGCCGGTGAAGGGCGAAACGTGACGCCATCTTATGCTCAAATGCAGATAGAAGTCCGCGGCGAAAATGAAGAGATTAACCGCTTTATGAGCGAAAATGCGATTCGCATGGCAGAAGGCTCCGCACACAGCTTCCAGCTAGAAATGGAAAGTGAAGTGATGGGAGAAGCGGTTGATTTAACCAATGACCAAGAGTTGATTGACACCTTGGCTAGTGTGGTAGGGCAACATGGGGAATTAACTGCAGTAGCGACTCGACCGTTTGGTGGTAGCGAAGATGCCACTATTTTGGCAAAACGCGTCCAGCGTCACGGGGGTAAATCTCTGTATTTTGTTGTCGGTGCTGACAGAACCGCAGGGCATCACCAAGCTAATTTTGATTTTGATGAAAAACAGATGTTAACAGCCTATCAGCTGTATACCGGATGTTTGGTGTCATTAATGTAATTTTTTGGTGATAGGAAAAAGCCGCTGAGAGAGCAACCTCCCAGCGGCTTTTCTATTTCGCTAAGGCTTTATTTTGCTAATGAATACAGGGTATCTTTCAATAGATTAGCGGCAATAATGATGTCGTCGAAATCAGTGAATTCATCAGGGTGATGGCTAATTCCATTTTTTGATGGTGTGAAAATCATTGCGGTTGGGAATTTTTGGGCGAGATTCATAGAATCATGACCCGCACCGCTCAACATGGTCATATAACCGATGTTTTGTTCAAGGCAATGTTGTTCAATACACTGACAAATCTCGTTATCTAATTTCACTGGTGCTTCTGCTGAAATTTCACGAATTTGAATCGAAACATCGTTGTCTTGTTCAGATTTTTTAATGGAATTTTTCAAGTGAGTGGCAACGCGAGCAATACTTTCTGGTTCAATGCCGCGAATATCAACCAAGAAGTTCACTTCACCGGGAATAACGTTCATGGAATTTGGATATACATTGAGTTTTCCAATGGTACCGACGGTTCCCCATACAGATTCACGGCAAGCCGCTCGATTTACATCGCTGATAATGGCGGCGCTGGCCACTAATGCATCGTGGCGTTGGTACATTGGGGTGGCGCCGGAGTGATCTGCATGCCCTGTAACCTGAACTTGGAAGCGGGTTGGAGCGGCAATTCCGTTCACAATTCCCACTGATTTTCCTTCAAGTTCAAGGCGCCGACCTTGTTCGATATGCATTTCGATAAAAGCGGAATAATAGTTATCAGCTAATTGGCACTGTTCAATTTCGTGGCTTGGATAACCCAGGCTATCGAGAACCTCGAAAAAGCTGCGTCCATCATCATCTCGGTTGAGAGTCCACTTTTCACGATCAACTTTCCCAAGTAATACTTTGCTGCCAATACAGGAAAAACCAAATCGACTGGATTCTTCTGCCCTGAAAATGACGAGTTCAAGGGAACGGGATAATTGCTGTGGCTCAAATTGCATCAGCGCGTAAAATCCTGCCACGACACCAAGCGTACCATCATAAGCACCGCCATTAGGAACCGTGTCCAAGTGAGAGCCAGTGCCAACAGCAGGTAAATCGGGATTTTTTCCCGGTAATCGGCAAAAAATATTCCCTATCGCATCTTGGCGAACAGTAAACCCAGCTTTTTGCATGGTTTCTATCATGTATTGGTGTGCCAATTGGTCTGTGGGTGTATAAGCCAAACGTGTCACACCTTTATTTTCAGGATAAACAGTAAAGGATGCTAATTTTTCAAATAATAATTTCATTTCATTAGTAGAAAATAATTCCCTAGTCATGAAAACCTCTTTCATAAATTGTAATCAGATATATTTAAATGTGTTGGAATAAATAGGATTGAAAATAAAAAGCAGAAAAGTATAAAAATTATTATGAGTACTACTATGCAAATAGAAATGGAGTAAGTCAAACAGAAGTATGAAAAAGAGAAGGTTGCATGATATTTATCAAATTACTGATATTAAACGAAAATATAACAAATTTTACGTTTGTAACAGATTGAAGTTATTAATGGTTAATTTAAATATTTTTTAAATTAACCCTCGATTTTTTCATTATTTATTGATGATATTTTGGGGTTCTATAATTTAAGTAAGAGATTTATTTTTTTTAATCAATTTAGAACGGTAATTTATTTTATTGTTTTCAATCTCTCGCTGATTGTTATTTTTTATATTCAATTGTTAGTTTCTAAATAATGCACGTAGAGATGAACATCATTATACAATTGACGTAATTCAGCACTGTTTTGTTGTCTACGTAATAGTGTTTTCAACAGGCGGTGAATTTTTTCAACATTAGGCTGTGGGTGCTGCAAACGTAAAACGAGTCCTTTTAGGGCTCGATTGTGTGATTCAGAGGTAGAAAACTGTTTATAAACTTGCATCAGATTGAGCCAAATAGCGTGGCGAACGGCAAAAAATTGTATTGTTCTATCAAGTGGATAATCACTTTTACGTGCCAATATTAACCCGCTAAATAGGCGATGGCTCATCTGTGATGTTGATGGTTTTTGCCCGGTAATAATCTTATTAAGACCCAATTTAAATTGTTGTTCACTGAGTAAAATAAGATTTTGGTAACGTTTCTTCGGATTTGTTGGGTAAATCCAATAAAAAGCCCCCATCGCGACTAACGGTCCACAAATAATGGCGATGGCATTACCGAGGCTTTCTAGAAAACTTAAGGTAAAAGGGTAGCTTGGTTGCAGTAAGATCAAAGAGACCATGATGTAATCAAAGGCGATTAAAATCAGTTTTTTGTGGGCAAAAACTAAAATTTCACTGATGATGACGGGCACAATGAATAAGGTCATTTGCCATGATGATGATGCAAATGGCCATAGGAACCAAGTACAAGTCAACGCAGCAAATGCCCCGAAAGATTGTCCTGTGAAGATGTTTTTCATAAACCTAGCGGGGTAATCGAGGGATGCGAACAGTGCGACCATCACCGATAACTGTACCTGCAAAACGCCACCAACTTTTTTCTAATAAGTTTTCACGCCAAGGTTGCGCGGATGCCCATACAGTCATAGCCGCCCATTGAGGGTGGGTAAGTCCTGCATATTCAGTAATAAATAGCGCGAGGATGGATGCGCAGGCGGTGATCATTGCAAAGCGTAAACGATCAGAATCAAATCCGAATCGCTGCATTAATGTAGCTGGCTGTGACATGGTTTTTCGCAGATGGGTGAATAAAACTGCGTATAGGGTAGTTTTGTGGAGTGAAATCGCAAACAGAGGCGGAAAGCGCCTATATTAGTAAAACAGAGCTCGAAGTAAAATAAAAAGTAAAAGCCTTAAAATAGGCTTTTACTTTTTATGCAAGAGCATCATATATGGACTTTTTTAAATCAAAAAATAGTTGAAGTTAATACGGAATACTAATTACGCATACTATGCGTAAGATTCAACTGATTCTTGAATTTTATTTTCGTATTTAGTATCTTGATTGTCTTGAAATACATCACAAAATATATCACTAATATTAACATCTAATATTTTTGTTACTCTCGCTAAGCAATCAATATCAATACGATTAACACCTCGTTCATAACGGAATAGTTGTTGTTCACTGATATTACACTCTCGTGCTAATTGAAACACAGTATAACCTTGAGATTTTCTTAATGACTTGATTTTTTGTCCGACAGCATAAG
Organism: Providencia sp. LY12; assembly: GCF_057621555.1. Lineage (NCBI taxonomy): Bacteria > Pseudomonadati > Pseudomonadota > Gammaproteobacteria > Enterobacterales > Morganellaceae > Providencia > Providencia sp. LY12. The sequence continues at coordinate 201,942 of NZ_CM172594.1, forward strand.
CGACAGGAAATTTTCTATTCATAAATATTCTCTATTAAATTATATTGTTGAGATAACAATCAATGTGAATTTTCAGATTTTATAAAAGTGGCTTAATATAATCTGTGCATTTTAATTTTGGGTTAAATATATAGTGACCCTCAAGTGCCACTCACTGAATGATATACTATCCTTATAATTGTTTTCAATTAGTCCCAAAATGACGCCTTAAATATCTGCATGTTTAAGATTATTGATTTTAAATATTTATCCTAAGAATTATTTTTTCATTTTCAATGATTTAAATTTAAATTTATGCAATATCATAACAAATGTAAATTTTAGTGTATTGTTTTTGATCAATATAGTCTGTTTGTAATTTCGATTATTACGATATATAAACCCAAAAAAACAGAAAATAAAACATTAACAATATTGTGTTTTTATATTTAATCTCTGCGATTTGGCTTAATTATTTTGGGTTTTAGGTTTATTCCATAAAGACATCAATCTAGGAAGATCGTTATTTGATCAATTTTTTTGTGACTTTTTGAAATATGTAGGTTCTAGGCATCTTAATAGAAATAAAAATATTTTTATTTTTATTTTCTTTTTTTGTTTCTAGCGTGATAGTTATTTTAGTATCAAAGATTTGGTGAGCTAGTGAGAGCTTTTTATGATGATTAACATTAAAACTTTGAATTAATCTTTTTAAGTCAAATTGTACTAAATGGTCTGCCACTTTAGTAGTAAAGGATTTCCCATTTTAATCTTCGTAGTATAAATATTCGCTATACGGCTATCGATAAAGTAATAAAAATCATATTTTGAACTATATATATTTTTAAAAATATCTAATACCTTACGAGTATTTACTTAGGAATTGCTATTTGTTGAACGAGGTAAAGCGGGAGGGTAATAAAAAAACAGGGTGCAAAGCACCCTGTGATGATCAATTATCATTATGTATTTGTACCATTCCATTTGAAGTAGTGCTTAACAACAAATTCTTTACCCATAAAGTTAAGGGTTGTTGACATGTTTCCCCCTCCTTTATGATTTTCATAACAGTTTGGATAGATAACTTTTCTATAAATATCAGAATTATCATATAGATATTCACCATTATTGTTTGGTGATTGGATGGTTGGGTAGCTTATTGATAAGCTGCGGTCGTTATCATATTCACCTCGAAGAATGTCATGTTTTACAGAAATAGGTGCTAATAAATTACTACCTCGAAGGTCGATACTATACGATGGCTTAATCACAAGGTCGACGGTATGATCTAGTGTATAGTAAGCACATTTAGATTTCTCGGTGGTTTTGTTTTCTCTAAAATATTTGGGACTGTAGCTAAATTTTTGTTGCCCAATCTCTTGTGGTGAAGTGACTTGGACTGGTGTGTTTAGTACCTCGAATTCATTCTTGAGTTTATGGCTAGACTTACCAATGGCAGTGATTGTGACCTTTAAATTTTGGGTAGATTTTAAATACTCAGCTTTAGGGGAAATAATAATTCTTTGCACACCCGGTTTAATTTCAACAGGGTGCTCAAATGTATTTCCTGTTGGTTCGGTGATGATAGCTTTAATCTCTTTGGCACTATCAAATTCGCTACTACTTGTGAGCGACCAACTAATTTCTATGTTGTCATTGGTATAAACCGGAGACCAGCTTTTGGCTCCTTCAATTTTTTTGCCGTTATTCCCATAGCTGATGAGATTAGCGTTAATCGCAGGCTTCGTGTACACCTTGACCTTATAATCACCGCTACTTTGCTCAAAGTAATCATTGGCTTTTACTGTCATGGTTAAATTGGCTTCGCCTTTGCCTAAGCTTTGAATCGAACCATTTTGGGTAATGCTCACGACATTATTAGCCCCTGAACTCCATTCAATGTCTGCTTTAGGTGGGATAGCTACACTGGTTTGTTGTAGGTTAAAAAGATTACGCTGATCCGTGATTTCTTGCTCTTTCTGGCTAAAATTCACATTAAAACGTGCTTTTGCGAGGTTATAGGTAATATCTTGGCTTTCAGAGACAAACTGATCTGTCTCTTTGGAACGCACGGTCAGTTTTGCTACCCCTGGCTTGACCTGAGTAATTGTACCGGAAACAGAATCTATTTGGGCGATATTGGTATTTTGGCTGACATATTCGAGAGGAATGGTGGTGACATCCGTATTACTGAATGAGGTTTGAATATTGTGAGCTTGGTTATCTGACCAAATTGTGGAAATAGTGTCTGCACTGGTTAATGTCAAGTTTGGTTTGGCTTTTTCAACATCCACCTCATAGCTAGCCGCTGCGGATTTATATATACCATTTCCATCGATACGCGCCCAAATTTTGGTACGTCCCGCTTTTTTCAGTTTAACTTTTCCTTGCTGGTCAACGGTAGCAATACTGGTGTTATCACTAGACCAAACAGGCTGAGCACCGTTTGGCAACCCTTTAACAGCCTGACCATTATTTACGGCGGAAGAGTAAGTCAGACGCTGTTGCATGTTGTCGAAACGCAGTGTTGGGTTAATGGCGTCGACTTTGATTTCAATCGGGTTGGCAATGGTTTGATTGCCCACTTTTGCCGTGACTTTAGCGGTGCCTTGCTTCGTCGCAGTGGCTGTTGCACTGTAGCTGCCATCTTGGTGATTGGTGATTGGACTAATAGTAAAATCCTGAGCAGGGACATTACTTGTAATATCAACCGTTTCATTCAGTAAGGCGTTGCCAAAATCATCTTGCAATTTAACCGTGAACAAGGTGCTTTCTAGTCCATCAGGACCAATATCAGTTTTAGTGGTCGTAAAGGTAGAGTTAGTGATGTTTACGGTACCGGCAAGGACGTTAACCACACTGGCTTTTTTATCTTCACTTGCAGAAAGTGCTGCTGTCATCACTAATGCACCTACGGTATGGCTGGTGACCGAAATTTTAGTGTTACCGTTAATATCCGTTATTGATGAGTGTGGGAAAGGTTCTGCTTTACCCTGTAAGTGCCATGAAACATTCACCTGCGGCACTGGGTTATTGAACTTATCCACAATTTTGGCGGTATAAACTACGCCTTGGGCATTACCCGCCTGAATGTTATTGGTGCTGGTATCTAAGCTAGTGATTACGCTGGTGGCCTTGTCACTGGTCACATTCAACGTTAAAGTTTGCGATAATGTACTACCGTTGAGATTGGCTGATAATATGGCAGCGCCTGTTTTATCACTGCTCACAACTGCGTGATACACCCCTGCGGATGGCATCGTTACTGGAGCAATTCTTACCTCATTGTTATTACTACTGATTTGAATAGCAGATATTTGATTGGTTAATAAATTACCAAACTGATCCTTTAATATCAGCTCAACCGTCGCAGGTTGACCCGCCACAATTGTGGCAGGGGTTATATTGAATACTGTTTTACTGGTATCAATCGTACCTTGTGTAAAGGAGATAGTTGGGGCGGTTTTAGTATTTTGCGATGTTAAGTTAACGGTGATATTTGCATAACCCACATCACTACGTTGAACGGTAACTTCGCTACGTCCATTAGCATCAGTGGTTGTTTGGCTATCCGACAATTGGCTGCCATCGTTAGCCGTCCAGAATACGGGAATACCTGCGCCGAGTTGATTGCCGTTAGCATCTTCAAATTGGGCGCTGACAGTGACTTGATTACCGACGGTTTCAGTTGTTTTTGAAATCTGAATATCACCACGTACCTGAGCGCTTTGTGCGTTAGCAATCACGGTTAAAGGCATTTTTTGACCTAGAGTTAAACCATCAACAAGGACGGAAATGTCTGTATTACCTGCTTTGGTACTGTGTAATTTCGCACGATAGGTTCCTACAGGTGTTATCTCTGTGAAAGTCGGTGAGTTTTCTAAGCCCAAATCAGTTGAGTAATCTAGCGTGATTTTATTCGCCAAGTTACCCAGTCGGTTACCAATATCATCTTTTAGCGTAACGGTAATTTCAGTTTCACCTGTTGCTGCTGTTAATGATGGAGTGCTCAGAGCAACAGTGGAGGCGCTGCTAGAAACACTCCCTGCTAAAAACTCTATATTTTGAACGGTTTGTTTAGTATTTTGACCTAAAATGGCGGTTACGCTGCCTTTTCCAGCTTGTGCGCTAGTTAAAGTAATTTGGGCAATACCGTTATTATCTGTATGGCTAACGGGTTGTGATAGCTCACCAACATCACTACGCCAACCAATCGCAATACCCGCAGGTGCCAGATTATTGGCGGCATCTGTAATGGTTGCTTGTACGGTAATGCGGCTGATGCCATCAGCAGGAACCGTAGCATGACTGGTGATGTTAATATCCTTGATGAGCGCAGTGGCGCTGTCCGCGATTAAACCGAGGCTTTTCTGTTTGGAAACAGCACCATTTTTAGCAGTGATATCAATGGTATCAGCAAGGTTACCACTTACTTTAACTTGGTATTCACCTGTGTTAGCAAGCTCTTTTGAGTCCGTGAATGTAATGGCATTGTTGTTACTATCCCAATCAATTCTTTGCCCTGTCACTGGGTTATTCCATTGGTCTCGTAAGGTCAACGTTGCTGTTGCTTGTTCACGGTTATTCGCCACAATAGTTTGTGGTTTAATTTCAAAGAAACTATTTAGTGGGTTTGCATCTCCTGCAATAAATTGAATTTTTTCCTGTGCTTCACGGCGGTTAAGCAGTTGTGCAGTGACCGTCGTTTCTCCTGCGATATAGCCCGATAGTTCAACGGTTACTTGCCCTCGATTATCAGTACGGGTTGTATTTACACTTAGCGTGTTGTTATCACTGAGCCAAGTTACTGGCGTTTCAACTAATGGGTTGTTCAGGTTATCGACGACGGTTGCTGTCAGTAATACTTTTTGGGCTTGTGGTCGAATTTGCACTTGGTTAGCTGATGATGCAATCGTCACTGTCGCGGTCGTATTATCAGCGACCGCTTTTACGGTGCTCGAAATCGGTTGTTGGTTGCCGTTCGCTAATACTGCTGCAACCATAATATTGTTGGCAGCTTGGGAGGTAGACAGCGTGGCGCGAACCAATCCATTGATATCTGTTTTAGAGAACGGCGTGATTACGGTGAGTTGGGCACCATTGTTCGTCTGTAATTGAACATCTACACCTTCAACAGGGTTGCCGTAGTTATCTTTCACGAAGACATAAACATCGGTTTTATCCACACCATTAGCCACAATAGTTGATTTCTTGACGTTTAACGATGTGATTTGAGCTTGGGCTTTATCGGCAACAAAATGAATTTCTTTGGCCATTTTCCCATCGCCATTTGTTGATGCTGTCACGATCACCATTTCAGCTTTTGTGCTGGTAATGGTAGTGGTCGTTTCCCCTTGGGCATTGGTTTTGGTTTTTGCTTGGCTAAATTTTACTTCTGATGCACTTAAGTTAGATAGCCAGTCGGTATCAACATTAGAAATAGGGTTGTTATTCGCATCCACAATTTTTGCTGTATAAGTGACGGTCATTTTGCCATCAGCGAGATACTGATTTTTAACTTCTGGTATGACTGAACTGACTTTCGCCGTCTGTATATTTGCCGTAAATACAACGGTTTTATCAAACGATTTTCCACCGACAGTCACCGTAATTTTTGCATCTCCTGCTTGCTTGCTGGTGATGGTGGTTCTTGCCACACCTTGGTTATCTGTCATCACTTTTTGGTCAGCCAGAGAACCGTTATTGGTTGCAAATTGAACTTCAACATGTGGAACAACGTTGCCATTAGCATCCGTCACGGTGATCGCAATTGGATTACCTGTTACACCATTCGCAACGGATGTCATTGAGCCAACAATGATATCTGTAGGTTTAATTGTTGCAGTGGTTGAATCCGGTAAAAACGTAAGGTTAATGTCTTGTGATGTTGCGTTAGGTGTTGCCGCCGTAATCAGGACATCACCTGAAACGGTACTGGTGACTTGAGTCGTAGCAAAACCATTGGCATCAGTGAAACTGCTGATTTCAGAGAAGCTAACCTCATTGCCATTCTTATTTGATGTCCAATTAACCACGGTATTTGGCAGCGGGTTATTATTGGCATCTACAATTTGTGTTTTGACTTCAAATGGCTTATTACCATTGGCAATTTGTGGAACGGTATTGGTTGTCGGTTTCACAACCTGTGGAGTGTTTTTATCTCCAACAAATGAAATAGTCTGTTTAACATCTTTGCCATCTACGGTAATCGTCACTGTAGCATCACCAGCTTTATCGCTGGAAATAGCTGTTTGTGCGACTCCTTGGCTGTTTGTGGTCACTTTGCTATCAGCTAATGCTCCTTTATCTGTAGCGAATGTAACCTCAACATTTGGAACTGGGTTGCCTTTTGCATCCGTCACAGTAATAGAAATGGTATTTGCCGAGTTGCTGTTCGCGACAGTGCTTGTCTGGGATACATGAATATCATTCGATTGCACCGCAGCTGTTGTGGTATCAGGTAAGAAATCCACTGTTACTTCTTGTGGTGTAGCATTCGGTGCTGTGGCGGTAATGATGATGTCCCCGGCCACGGTACTGGTGATCGTGGTGGTTGCTAGACCATTAGCATCGGTTGTGGTGGTTTGTTGCGCAAACTGAACATCATTGGCGTTTTTATTTGAGCTCCAGGTCACGACCGTATTTGGCAATGGGTTATTATGGGCATCGACTAATTTCGTGGTGATTTCAATTGGTTTTTTACCATCGGCGATTTGCGTTATCTGGCTGACGGTTGGTTTTGCGATTTGCGGTGTCGAGTTATCTCCCACAAATTGAACTTTATGTTGGATGTCTTTGCCATCCACTGTAATCGTCACATTCGCTTCACCCGCTTGCGTACTGGTGATCGCAGTTTGTGCAACCCCATTAGCATCCGTTTTTACGAGGGTATTGGCGAGAGTTCCTTTATCCGTTGCGAATTGTACATCGACATTTGGTAATGGGTTGCCAAATTGGTCGGTAATGGTGATAGATACCAGATTGGGTTTTTTCCCGTCAGCGATCGAACCATTTTGAGTAATGTTAATATTTTGCGGTTTCAGCACCGAAGTGGTGGCATCCGGTATAAATGTCAGTGTGACGTCTTGTGGAGAGCCATTTGTTGGTGTTGCCGTGATCGTGACCTCACCAGCTTGTGTGCTGGCGATGAGAGTGGTGGCATAGCCGTTGTTATCGGTTGTGCTGCTCACAGGGGTGAATATCACTTTTTGCGGATCTTTGTTGGAGCTCCAAGTCACCACACTATTAATGATAGGGTTGCCATTTGCATCTTTCAGCTGTGTTTTGACTTCAATAGGCGAATTTCCGTTAGCTAATTGAGGTGTTTGCGTATTGGTCGTGGGCTTTGTAGCTTGAATTGTTGTCGTATCTGCAACAACGATCACTTTAATTTCAGGGAAGACAGCATTACGGGCTTTGGGAATCAATACAAAGCTTTCAGGCCTAGTGCCTGCGGTTAATGTCACTTCATATTGCCCTGCCGCTAAGCGGGTAAATGGGCTTATGGCGGTGTATTTGGCTGGTGGAGCTGCTTTTAGCCCTTTAGCTGGCATCGCTCTCTTCATTTTTCGAGTTGTGGCTCGCTCAAGCGTAATTTCTTTAGCTGCGAGATCAATGACATTTCCAGCTTTATCTTTAATGGATAACGACAGTTTTTGGCTGCTTTTACCGTTAGCGATTAAATCAATTCTACTGGATGAAACGACACTTTTTAGGGTATGAATCGCTGGTTGAGTAACAGAAAGACGGACAATAGCTTTGGAAGAGGTATTTCCTTTCTTATCGATGGCAATGGCAGTAATGGCGTAATTGTTCGCATTTTTGATATTTTTATAAGAAGGCAACACAAGGCTATATTGACTATTTTCATTGAGTATGTGTCCGCCAGCGGCAACCAGTGCTTGAGCATCCCATTTTATGTGACTTAACCCATATTTGCTGGTCACTGTGAAATGTAAAGGGATCTTTTCCCCTGCGTAGCCCGTGATAGAGTCCGTTATGTTTAAGTGGATGACGTCATTTTTTTTATAATCCAGAACGATATGGTTGTTACGACTGACGAAATCATAGCGATTGCCCATCAATGAACGAAATGCATTGACGGATTCCGGATCCAAATGTTGCTTCAAGCTTTTGCCAAATTGGTAGTTCAGTTGTAAACCAATTCGCGAATCTTTCTTGCTGGCTTTTCCTTGGCGATGTTCCGCATTGAATGTGATTAATGGAACCGGAGTATAGTTAAGACCGATATTGATGGAATACGGATCACGTTGTAAATTTTTGGTGCCGAATAGCGCAACATCATCACCATAATATTGTTCGTAAGTGAGCTTTCCACCAATATGTGGATAGGTAGGTAACCAACCCTCTGCGCGGAGATCCCATCCATTAGATGGTCTAGCTGAATGATCGGTTAATTCTCGGGCATTGCGCCAGCTGCTAAGACGATGGTAGCTGTTACCTGACAATTTTAAGAAGTCACGACGATATTCAACACCTAACCCTAAACGAGAATGACCACGTGAAATATCGTAGTCAAAGAAGGTATTTCCGCCAACCATTTGATTTTCACCATACCAGCGTGCCCCAAAGCCGAGGTTGGTTTCAATGCGCTGTTCTTGACGATGAAAACTACCTTGAGTAAAGAATAAACTTTCTTCGTTTTCATAAATTGGCAGCAGCAAATCAATTTGTGAATTTTTTAATGAAAATTTCTTATCCGCAACCAGCTTTATTTGTGAGCTACCAAAATGATTAAACCAATCTTGTAGATAGCTGCTTGCTGTGGTTGTGATTATCTCTTGGGCAAATGCTTTGGTTTTGTCATGATTAGGCTGCTTTGTAAAAAACTGGCCCGCTTTGGAAACAAACTGCGCCAGTTTAATTTCTTCTTCACTCGATGCTTCTGGTGGAATATAAACAGGTTTTTCGTTTTCCCATTCTAAAATTGGTAACGGCGACATAGGAATATCTAGCTCATCGCCGACTTTTAGGGTCTCGAAACTTTGAGAAAATGTTCTAAATTGATTAAGCTTACGTAATTGCTCCAAACTTATATTATATTTTTTGGCAATACTCTGAGTTGTTTCTCCCGCTTGTAGTGTATATGGCTGAGTTTCTCTTAAAGTAAGCGTATTTTTTTTGGGTAATAAAAACGTGCGTTGTTGATGGTTTTGCTCTGTAAATGCATTGGCTGCGACAGGTGCAAAAACTGATGCTAAAGGAAAACTAATTTGCGTTGCAATATTTATCCACGCAATAAATGTAGCATGATAAGGAATAAAATCCTTAGACTTGCGATTCATTAAGGAACTCCGAGAATAGAGGGTTAATTAAATTTCTTTGATGAGTATTCTAAAAATCCCTGAGTTCTAACTATCCTTAAGATTTGTGCCGTCATTAAAATGAATTGCCAATACTCAACATCATTCGATTTATATTTGAATGAAGTATATTTATTTTTTTGAGATCTATTTTTTGAATAATTTGGAAATTTTCTTCAAAGAAAAGCAATTCCAATAAATTCTAGTGATGACTAATTCTCTGTTGTGTCGATTTATGCATTTAGCAATTTTTCATTAGGCATTAAAGTATTTGAGTGCTGTGGTTACTGATGTTTTTTAATCTAATAAATCAAATAGAATTTACTTTTAAAGAAAATCTTTCAGATTTAGATTGATTTAATGAAGTAATTTGATTGCTCATCATCAGTAATTCACCTTTTTTTTCAACTCTCACGCTTAATCCAAAATAGTGACCTTGGGTTAATAGTGATTCCGGTAAATTAATGGAAAAATTAACCGTTCTCGCTGATTTTCTGGTTGTCATAGTATAATCATAATGACTTTTTTCAGAGTAACTGTTTCCATTTATTGGGGTAACCGAAACGGTAATTAACGCATCACTAGGAATATCGATAGATTGGCTGTAAACATCACCTTGAATATTAAATGTATTTCGATTTTGATTTATTGGGTTATTACAAGCAAATAGAAATAAACAACACGCTAAAATAAAAATTGAATGTAAAATAGATTTTGATATAGCAATTCTTGGCATGATTTTTCTTCTTTTATATGAATAATTTATTGATATGAACGATTAAATACTTTCTGAAAAAAACAGCGAACATACGCATACATGTTTTTCCGCTCATTAACTCTTGATAAAATTGGCATTTCTGATTTTTCGCCAGTATACAAGATACCAATTCTGGGCAGTGTCATGATAAGATTTTCATCTAACTCAACTTTCTTAAATGATTGTCGTAATTGTCTGACTAACTTGTAGTAACTGCTTTCAGTCACGATAGTTCCGCGCTTTTCCCAAATTTCATGCATCACCTCTCGCTTGCTATTCGTTTTTAATAACAACAGTTTTAAGAGGCAGGATTCATTTTCAGATAAATTCACAGTTCTTTTTCCACGAGATAGCGTTCTCTTCAGAGGGTCATAAACGACTTGACCACATAAAAGCACCATTGGCTCTATTTGATTGTATTCCATGTTATTCATAATATTTCCCACAGATATAGTTCAATATAAAATTAATTATCGACATCGTAATCATCAGTAAAATTATGTTGAATATAAAAAAACAGTAGGGTAATGAGTTGATGAAAAATTAAGGCGTTTTTTTAAATTCGAACAATGTGTTTTGGTGATGTAAATTTAAACTACTATCTGTGAGTGTATATATCAATTTCAAATTTATTTTTTTTATGTTTTTTAAAAAGAAGGGAGTTAAAAAGCTTAGGTTATAAAAAATGCACTCTAAGCTTATAAATATTCGTCGGTGAGGCGTTAAGTAATTAACTAATCTAATAGTACAATGTCATCTAATCATTGGCGTTATATGATTGATGAATCTTCATCTTCATCGCCATCAAGATTGAAGCTAGTCATGTTTTTATTTAATTGCTCAGTAAATGGAGTATTCATTAAACTTATCGACATATAACGTTGAATGGCTTTAGTGAAATATTTATATAAAGCAGAGTCAGATTCAGATGAAGACTTTAATGTTTGGACAATTTGAGTAATGAATGATTCTTTATCATTACGGTTTAAATTCACCATGGTTTTAAACACTAATGCGAATCGTGTTTTATCACTATCCTGGTGTTTAAATTCACTAATAAAACTTTGTATTTTAGTGTTTTTATCCTCAGAAATGTGGGGGATATTTTTTGCCTGATAGTTCTGTATCTCTTTCATGTTGATATGGGAATTCCAAAGGGTACTCATTTTAGTGTGTAGGTCGGATAGACTCGATGGCGTATTGCCATGAGTACGCGAAGCTGACAAAGTATTTAGCAAATTAGAGTCAATTTTCATCTTTTTCCCTCCGTGTTTTTTCTTGCTGAATTAGCCGTTTTTGTTGAATTAGCTGTTTTTCTTGAATTAACAGTGCATAAGCTTGTTTATGTTGTTGCAACGTTAAACAACGGGTCGAAATCGGAAAAATATGCGGTAATATTTTCTCTGCTGCCAGTTTTGGCGTGAATTGTGTAATTTCATTATTCACTTCTAGCGTGATTGAATTATCGGGGCTGGCACATATTTTGACGCCGTTAGATAGAGTGCTTATCTTGGCTTGCAATGATGCCGGTATGTGTAATTGAACATGGCAAGCTTCGGATTGTAATTGAGCAAAGTGTTCTACCACAATTTCCTGTAGACGCGCGTCAGTAAATAAACCGATGAGTAATTGAGTTAATTGGCTTTCTGTTTGGCTCACCTGATTTTGGTATTGGGCTTCACTGTCATTGAGGGCACCAATAAAATCATTCAAAAGCTGTGTTAATCCATCTTGGTAGCCTTGTTGATAGGCAATAGCATGAATACTTTTCTCAGACTGTTGAGCTTGTTGAATATGTGCTTTGGCTTTTTGATGTGCCTGTTTAACAACCGACTGGGCATATCTATTGGAGTCTAAAACCGGAGACTTAATCAGCACATTTTCAATTAAAGTCTGCTGAATATTAGGTTGTGTGTTCTCTGACATAGCGGCAAGTTTCTTCAATAATATTCCAAGGTAGCAGAGTGGAAGCCGTGTGAGGGATCATCTGCTGTGTGCTGCGGCTAAACATATATTTTGCGCGGATAGCATAGCCGTGACTAAAGGTGTTTAAACACATCAAAAGCTGCTCAGCGCCCAGCGCAAGTAAATGCTGAGGCGTATCGATGGAATGTGTTATGTCTTGCCATAAGGGATGGCTAAATTTCTGATGCAATTGTCGATATTGAGATAGCTCTCCCCACCAAGGCAGAGGACTTGGGTGCTGAATAACCCCCAAACCCCATGCGACAGAAGGTAATAATGACCAATTTTCGGCAAGTATTTCGGGTAATATCAACGTTTTTTCATCGGGTAAATCTAATTGATATTGCTCAATAAGCTGCAAGTTTTGCAGCTGTTGTAGCGGAACGGGTAGCTGATGATAATGCTCATCAACAAACTCCGAGTGAAAATAATCCCCCGGTGCTAAGAAAATATTTTTTTGGTCAATCAGTAGCTTACTCAAATGGGGCATGGCTTGATTTCTCCACCTCTTCTTCATCACTTGGTTTATTGTTGCGATGGTATAGATACAACCCAAGTGCAATTAGCATGCCGATTAATGCAGTGATTAAAGCAGAGGCAATCACGGGATTAAATGCTGGTGTTGGGCCATTTTTTGTTTGATACAGCAGCGGAGGGCGACTGACTATCACGACAGAAACATTGTCATAGGTGGTTTCGGCAAAGCTATTATTGAGGAATAACTTAATCTTATTCATCATCACTTTCGGGTCTTCATTACCTGAGTAAGTCACGAGACTGGAAACTTTTTGCGCCTGTTTTACGGGGCCATTACCTGAGATAGGGTAGCTCACATGGACTCTCGCATTGACCACATTAGGAATGGTTAGTAAAGACTGCTCAAGCCGTTGTTCAATCAAAGATAATAATCGCGTTCGTTCAGCTTGCGGTGAGGCAACCAATGAATCTCCAGGAAAGGCATCAATAATTTCTACTGGATTTTTGGATGGCAGGTTGTATTGACGTAAAAGATCCACCGCAATAACAAAATCGTCAGGTGCTACACGAATCGAGTCTCCATTTTTAGAATCCTGTTTACGCTTAGCATCAACCCCGTGCTCTTGCAAAATCGCAAGCACTTCGTTGCTTTGGCGCTGGCTTAAATTGCTCAGTAATAGCTGGTTATCACAGCCGAGTAGTAAGCCAATAAACCCGATCAATAGGAATTTCTTTAATATATTCATGGTCTATTGTGCTTTTAATACCGTATCGATGGCAGAAACACTTTTATGTGTGAGTGTACTGACCATATTCAAGGCGAGGCTGTAATTACCGACTTGGTTTTGTAATTCCAATAATTTAGCGGGGTCGCTTGGGTCAACGGTATTCATTTTCTCCAGAAGATCCGCTTTTTCTTGGCTCACAGAGGTCGTGTACTCAGCAAATAACTGTTTCACTTTATCTTCCAATGGGATAGCCGCTGGAGTAACAGGTGCAATTTCAGCGATATTTGATAATACTGAGACAGGATTAATAGGTAACATAAGTATCTCCTATAAAAATAGAGCATCAGGATCAGTGATGCTCTGATTTAAATTAAACGTTATGGGCTTACACGTTACGGATAATGGCTTGTGCAGCATCTTTAATGGACTTCATTACGTTACTTTGTAATTGACGTGCCATATTATAGTTACCACTTAATGCTGTGATTTTACCCAGAACGAGCGGGTTATCGACTTCCAGATTTGGGTTGTCAATCATAGACTTTAATTCATCAGCGATAGTTTTAGTTCTTTCGCTAATACCTGCGGAGCTACGATACATCATGCCCCATTTATTATCTGTTGCTGTGGTAGATTCTTGTTCTAATGCAGATGCATCCCAATTACCATTTGCATTACTAATGCCAGGAGTTGCCATATTTATTACCTCATTAATTAGGTTGTTTTGAGTTAAATAACCAATGATTATTACCTAATAACGTAATGCCATTGGAATTAGTGATAAACGATTTTCCAGCCATTTCATTATTGGCAAGGGAGACGGAAAATTGAATTTGCTTGGTTCCCCACTTTTGACTAAATGAATTGGTGAAGCTAATTAAAGAGAGAGTCTGTTTATCATTTAAACTATCTCTTATAACAAAGATAACGTAATTACCTTTGGTTATTTTTTGCCATTTCACATTACTTTCAGTCAATCCTAACTCGGCTTTCTTGATGAGTTCCTCAAGAGGAACCTGTACAAGTTGGCTTTGGTTATAACAACTGAAGTAATTAGATAAAATGCGATTAATATTTTTATTGTCATTATTCGGTAGTGGGTTTTTCACAACTCGAATGACGGGTTGACAAGGGTTGCTAATGTCAACCTTTAATAAATTGGGTACAGTATCTATTAACTTGTCTTCAATTTCTTTTTCAAGAAGGTTTGTTTTCTTTATGGTGTATTTTTCTTGATAATCTGATTTTAGTAAAACTTGACGGCTCCAGTCTTCATCTCTTTGAGATTTGACGAGAATAAGTATTTCGCCATTTTTATTCTGCGTATAGACAATAGGGTAATAGCTTCCTTTTAATATATTATCTATATTTTTAATCTGTTTTGCAGTGTTATTTTTTGGATTAATTTGGAATTCTACGAATAATATAAAAATAACGACAAATGTTAATAATAAAACAAAAAGCCATTTTTTATTAAGCTTTGGTTTCTGTTTTATGGCAGTGGATCTATTTTCTGTAAGCGATAGTGATTTAGATGACAATGGTTTTTGGTTTTTTTCGGGGTAATTCCATTCAGTATTCAATAGCTTAATGACGATTGGGAAGGTGTCAATGAGCAAGATTTCTTGCAGTGTGACAGTGAGGTGACGACTTTTTCCATCTTGTTTAAGATTAATTGCAAAATTATTACTATGTTCGTGATGAGAAACAATAGAAAACTCGCACTGGGTATGTTCGCTAGGAATATAATAGGTTGTGAAACCGTTTTCATCTATTTCAGTTTTGTATTTGGTATATTGCCCAACGATAATAAGATTTTTATCGATGTTAATCATTAGCTCTTGACTATTCATCGAACCACTAATAATTTTCATTATGCAGGTGTGGTATTTTGTTTCTATCATAAGATAATCTCAATTAATAAAAAATAGCGAATCATATTGACTTCAATGCTCAGCATTTAAATATAAGAAAATAATATAGTCAGCTGAATTTATCTTATTCATTCACACCCTGTATTTTTATGGTTAATTCCAAACTATTCCAGAGTATTCATTTGTTTTTTTATATTTAATCAATGAACCTACATCAAGTAAAAATCAATGGATAAGGTCTATTTATAATGTCGAATGAAGATATTGCTAAATTATTGGCGAATAGAAATAGTTGCTTTTCTTTACAAGACGTATTGGTCTTGTCAATACCAAAAGAAACTATAACCTCAATAGAAACTATAACCACAGTAAAAGCGAGAGCGACGCTTTGTTATAAATCTCGATATACAAATTTAAATATTAAAGTACAAGAACCCGCTATCTTTGTTTGCGGTCTGGATGAATTAACGATTGAAGATAAAACCTTATGGGATATCTATACAATGGAATTATCAGAACTCGTTGAAACGCTGGCTATTATTGATACTGCAATGGGGCAATCCTTTCTTGCAAAAAAAGCTACCAGAGAGAGTGATGAAAACCAACTAGGTGAATTCATTCTATTTGACGATGAAATATCCGCACCTGTTTTAATTAAAAATATCGTAATTGATTTGATCATTAAAAAGCAGCCGTTATTTGATGATTGGTGTGATGTATTAAGACGCTATGAAGCGTATGGAATGATGCGCTTTTTAATTTCAGCCGCTCAGCAAGACAAAAACGCCAATATTAATCAACTGTGTGCCCGTTACGGCATTTCAGCTTCTTATTTTAGACAACTCTACCGAGAAAACTTTAATAAAACCGCTAAACGCAAAATTATGGGCGTACGTATGGGGGCGGCCATTTTGCAATTAATTGAAAGTGAAAGTTCTATTTTAGATGTTGGGTTAGAAGCAGGTTACTGCTCGGCCTCTCACTTCACGAATGATTTGAAAAAAGAATTGGGATTAACCCCATCAGAAATAAGGCACCTTGGAGCAACGTTATATGAACAGTAAAAAATTAATAGCGGTTTTTATCTCGCTGTTTTTACTGAGTGTAAATATCAATACCGCTCAATCAGAAATGATGATTGCAGAGCCGGTAACACAAGAAAGAAGTGCAGACACGTTTGTCGCGAATAATATCGCGGTAGGTAAAGTGTTTGATGCTGTAGCAGAACAAATTAATAAGCCAATTATTTTAAGTAAATTGGCATCCCAGAAAAAAGTGACGGGAAATTTTAACCTCGCGAATGCCGATGAAATGTTTAAAGCCTTAACGCGTCGTATCGCGTTAGTCTGGTATGACGATGGTGCAGGTATCTATGTCTATGATAATAGTGAAATGCGTAGTCTGATTATTCCGACTCATAAAGTCAGTAGCCAGCAAGTTCTCAGCTATATTCAACGTAATGGCATCTATGATGCGCGTTTTCCTGTTCGTTCCCAAGGTGGCGACACGATGTTATTTGTGTCGGGACCGCCACTCTATGTTGAGTTGATTAAAGGTGCCGCACTGTATCTTGGCGAACAACGCAAACAAGAAGAAAAAACCAGTGGTAATGTTGCGGTACTCCCGCTGAAGCATGCCTCTGTAAGCGATCGAAGTTACTCATTACGTGGTCAATCGATCACGGTTCCCGGCATGTTATCGGTGATCAGTTCCCTGTTTAAAAATGGGGGCAGTAGCGTCGAAGAAACCCTCGAAATTTTACCTGCAAAGCTCAATACCGATGGGGATGAAATTGATGCCTTGATGGATGCACCCATTGGTGGCCCTCGTCCTGAAAATCGCCAAGTTACCGTCAAACGTGGTGGCGCATCAAATAGTAGCTTTTCTTTGGTTGCCCATCCTGACAGTAACAGCCTGATTGTGAAAGGTAGCCCTGAGCAGATCCGTTACGTCCGTGATTTGGTTAAAACATTAGATAACCGCCGTCGCCAAGTGGAGCTTTCCTTGTGGATCATCGATATCACACGTTCTGAGTTAGATAACTTAGGGGTCAATTGGGAAGTGGGTTCTTTTAACGTGGGCGGTGGCTCTGTTTCTTTCAATCGAAGTACCTTACCCGATAGTAGCAAGTTTTTAGTACAAATTGATGCGCTAAGCAAAAATGGTAATAGCCAAATTGTCTCGCGTCCGGTGCTACTGACCCAAGAAAACGTTCCTGCGCTGTTTGATAACAACACCAGTTTCTACGCCAAGCTACAAGGTGAACGTACCGCAACCCTCGAATCTGTCACTTACGGCACGATGATCAGTGTCATGCCACGCATTTCAGCCGGCCAAAGTGTTGAAATGGAAGTGAATATCGAAGACGGTGCAGAGAACCGCGATAGCAGCGGTAAAACGTCCAGCGTTGAAGGGCTTCCGACGGTTAACCGTACCAGCATTAATACCGTGGCACGTATCGCCAAAGATAGCAGTTTATTAATCGGTGGTTATACCCGCGACCAATATATTGAAAATGAAAGCAAAATTCCTCTTCTTGGTGATATTCCTTGGGTGGGGGGCTTATTCCGTCATAGTTCGACCAATCAACAAAAAATGGTGCGCATCTTTTTAATCCAGCCGCGTTTATTGGATGAAAACGAAGTGTGGGATGGGAGACAATTTTCCGAGAAAGCCCGTATTACACAAAAAGATAGCCAACTGCATGGAACTGTACAGTTTCTCCAGCAATACATGAGGGATTCATGGCAATAACCCCGCTGAGCTATAGCAATCGCACGCTACTGAACGCACAAGATAAGAGTCGTACAGCCACGAAAAGCAGTGATGACTCCGATGAAGCTGCGCGTGGTGCGGGGGTGATTGACAGTTCCAGCGAATACGCTTCGATGGCGATGCTGGCCGCGAGTCATGTTCGTCGAGGCGCTTCGAAAAAAGGGCAAGAAGAGGAGTGGATGCGCTTTGCTGAGCGCATCTTAGAAAACAATGCAGACGAAAAAGTGCTGAGAATTGAAGGAATACTCAATCGTCAGTTGATGACGCCTCAGCAGTTACGAGCCTTTTTATTGCAGTTTTTCTCTGATCCTAGCGATTTGCTGATGGTGCTTGCCGCGCTTATCAACCGTAAAAAACTCAAGCAGGAGCAGATTGATCATTTGCAAGAGTTAGAGCGGTTACTGCTAACGGAAGACACCAACCGTACGGCGCAGGCAGGGGCAAATATCGCGCTAATTGCCAAAGCGTTTGCCCAAACTCTGCGTGAAAGTGCTGGGAACTTACGCACCTTATACCGTGAATTTATCGGTTATGACGGTCCAGTGGTCTATTTATACGAACAGTGGGTAGAAGAAATGGAGCTGGCTCAACGCGAAAACATGATGCGCTATCTCGCAAGAGCCTTGGCGTGTGACTTACAAGCACTGCCACTTGGAGACCTGAATATTAGTGAGTTTGGCAGCTTCTTCACACGAATTGGTCGTCTGCGTGAATTGCAGTCACTAGACCGCACATTTAGTCAGCAATTTCTCCAATCGGGCCTGTTTCGCCAGCAAGCGAGTTTGTCACAAAAACAGTTGTCACAAAACCTCTTGCCGCAGAACCAATTGGAGAAGGTGCTAAGCCAACTATTTACCAGTGGGATCCGTAGCCAAGAAAGTTTCAATGACAAGCTGGTGAATTTTATTCAGGAACAATTAAGTGCCATGACCACGGATCTACGCGCCCGTTTTGTTCAGCTTCTAATTATTGCGTTTTCAATTATCCCCGTTGCCATTTTTTACTCATTGGAAGCGCGTGATGAATTACTCGACCAATTAAAAATACAGATGGATCAACTGTTGGCGCAAGAACAGCGCTTACGTCGACAACCCTAATTTGACAGGAAATACACGATTTCATGAAAAACTTAACCGGATTTTTATTGCAGATCCGTAATCGTCCTGAGCTGATGGTGCTAGTCATCATGGTGATGGTTATTGCGATGCTGATTATTCCGTTGCCTACCGTCTTGGTCGATTTATTGATTGCACTGAACATTATGATTTCGGTGCTGATCTTTATGAGCTCGTTTTATATTACGCGAGTTCTTAACTTCCAATCCTTCCCGTCTATTCTGCTGATTAGCACGCTGTTTAGATTGGCTCTCTCTATTAGTACCAGCCGACTTATTCTGCTTGAAGCGGATGCTGGCGACATTATCGATACCTTCGGTGAGTTCGTTATTCAGGACAACTTAGTGGTAGGAATGGTGGTATTCGCCATCGTGACTATCGTGCAATTTATTGTTATCACCAAGGGTTCAGAACGTATTGCTGAAGTGGCAGCTCGCTTCTCCTTGGATGCGATGCCCGGAAAGCAGATGAGCATCGATGCGGATTTACGCGCTGGGGTTATCGATGAAGCGACCGTGAAAATTAAACGTGGCGAACTGGAAAAAGAGAGCCAATTATTCGGTTCTTTTGACGGTGCGATGAAGTTTATCAAAGGGGATGCCATTGCTGGTATCGTAATTATTTTCGTCAACTTAATCGGCGGAATATCCGTGGGTACGGCTCAGCAAGGTATGGATCTTTCCACGGCATTAAACACCTTCACGTTATTAACTATCGGTGATGGGTTGGTCGCGCAAATTCCTGCGCTGCTTATCTCTATCAGTGCGGGCTTTATTGTGACCCGCGTGGGTGGCAATGATAAAAACTTGGGTGAAAACATTGTTTCTGAACTTTTTGACAATGATTTCACCATCCTGATCACCGCATTTATCGTGCTATTTATGGGCTTTTTACCCGGATTTCCAACGGCCATTTTCTTGTTCCTTGCAGCCTTGCTGATGGGGTTATTTGCCACTCGCTATTTTAAAAAGCGTAAAGCACAGCGAAAAGAGCAGCAATTGGGTGAGGAAAATCTGCAAACTGAAGCCACTGAAGGGGAAACTCAGCGTGCGAATGATGATTTCGACGATGAGTATATTCCAGAAACCTTACCCGTCATTATCTCGGTTAATCAGCAATATAAGCAGCACCTAGAAGATAATAATTTTCTATCTCGCATGAAAAAAGATGTGTTTATTCGTTATGGATATCGCATCCCCGATATTGCCATTAACTATTCGCCTATCGTGCCAGAAAACAAAATTGTGGTGCTAATAAACGAAGTAAAAGCAGGTGAATACGATGTCTATTTTCATGGTCAGCGCTTACTTACGGCGAATGATGAGCTGGAATACCTTGGTATGGAACTTATTAAATATACCGATGAATATGGTTCAGTCAGCACCTGGTTTGACAACCAATACAGCGAAAACGTCGAGCAACTCGGCCTATTAGTGCGCGATGACGTAACGGAAATGATTGATTGCGTCAGTACGTTGCTTTTACGCCACATCAATGAATTCTTCGGGATCCAAGAAACTAAAAATTTACTGGATGATCTTGAAAGAAAGTATCCCGAATTGCTGAAAGAATGTTATCGCCACGCCACCGTACAAAAAGTCACGGAAGTTTTTCAACGTTTATTAATGGAAAAAATTTCGGTGCGCAATATGAAGCTAATTATTGAAACCTTAGTGCAATGGGTGCCCAAAGAGAAAGACAGCATGATGCTGGTAGAGCACATTCGCAGCTCAATGGCGCGTTATATCTCATCCCGTTTCTCGGTGGAAGGGCGTTTGAATGTCTTAATGGTGAATGCCGAACTGGAGGACACCATTCGCCAAGGCATTCGCCAATCATCCGGTGGTGTTTATTTGCATTTAGAACCTGAAAAAAGCAATGAGCTTATTCAAGCTGCTGAATTTGCATTAGAAAACAGTTACTTATCTGTTAGGGATGTCAATGTACTGGTACCTGTGGATATCCGCCGGTTTGTGAAAAAAATCTTAGAAGGTCGTTTTCCTGAACTTGAGGTGCTCTCATTTAATGAGGTTTCCGAAATGGTGAAGGTCAACGTTATTAAAACGATATAAGGAACACATAAATGAAATACCGTTTTGTCGAGAAATTGAATGAATTTTTAAATGCCATGGGGCGCGGTGATTTAGTAAACCCGCGGCTTGATTGCCATTCCAATATTCAACTCGAAATGAATGATACACCTGCGATTAATATTGATTTGTCATCCGATGATTTAATTATTTGGTGCAGCTTAATGGAATGTAATTACAGCCGACTCGATGCATCCCACACTTCATTATTAAAAAGCATTTTGGAATATGTACCACGTAATTTTTATCCAGGGCAACCTGCACTCAACATTATGGAAAATAACTTGGTGCTGTCCGCGGTATTAAAGGAGGCTTCATTGGATGACATGCAATTATTTGCTGATTCTTTTGAAGAATTCTTTGAACGCGTTAACGAATTGCGTCTGCAATTATCGTAATTGATGATGAAACTTTTTGACGTTTGCGCACATCCTGTGCGCATTCATGGATGCCTGATTGAAGCTCCATTGAATGGCGTATTTATTGGCGAGATCTGCTTTATTGAGCAGTCATTGGTACAGCCAAAAGTTATCGCCAAAGCGCAAGTGATAGGCTTCAAAGAGGGGCTAACAGTTCTAAGCCTCATTGGTCGCGCTCAGGGCTTCACTCGTGAAGTGGTTATTCGTCCAAGTGGTTACCCATTTGTATTCCAAATGGGGGAGCACCTTGTTGGGAATATTTTTAATGCCGCAGGGGAACTAGAAGGCGCATTAAGTCAGAAAAACAGCGAAATTACCCAGTTAAAAACCAAGCTGCAACGCATTGATAATCCTCCGGTGAGTGTGAATAAACGCCGTCCAGTGAATGAACCGATGGTCACAGGAATTCGCGCTATCGATGGATTGCTGACGTGCGGGTTAGGTCAGCGTATCGGTATTTTTGCAGCGGCAGGTAGCGGTAAAACGTCATTAATGAACATGCTGATCAATCACGCTCATGGGGATATTCATATCGTGGCATTGATTGGTGAGCGCGGGCGAGAAGTGATTGAGTTTATTGAAGAACTTAAGCAGTCCCCCCATGCGGATAAAACCATTTTAGTGTATGCCACCTCCGACAGCCCGCCGATTGAGCGTTGTAATGCCGCTTTATTGGCGACAGCGATGGCGGAATATTTCCGTGATTTAGGAAAACAGGTTTTATTGTATGTCGATTCGATGACCCGTTATGCGAGGGCGTTGCGCGATGTGGCTCTTGCGGCAGGAGAGCTTCCTGCACGTCGTGGTTATCCTGCCTCTGTTTTCGAGCAACTTCCGTTATTACTCGAACGTCCAGGGCGCGTAAAACAGGGTTCTATTACCGCGTTTTACACCGTGTTATTAGAAAGTGAGGAAGAAGCCGACCCTATTGGCGATGAAATTCGCTCTATTTTGGATGGGCACATTTATCTCAGTCATAAACTTGCAGGGCGAGGACATTACCCTGCGATTGATATTTTGCACAGTATTAGCCGTGTTTTTCAGAAGGTAACAACGCCGGAACATCGCCAATTTGCTGTCGATATTCGTGAAAATTTATCTCGCTTAGAGCAGATCAAGCTGTACCTCGAATTGGGGGAATACCAGCGAGGTGAAAGCCAAGAAAATGACCGTGCTTTAGATAAACAGCAGGATATCAATCATTTCTTACAACAAAACATGGATGAATCCGAGGGCTTTGAGGAGATGTTAGCCCAATTACACCATTTGGCATCCTGATGATTAATCAATTATTAGCGCTGACTGAAAAGCGCCTCGAAAGAGTGCAGTTAGAGCAAAGCAAGCTGAAAAGCGCCATTTTGCAGTTGCAGCAACAGCGCCAAGATATCCACCAACGGATCGTCATATTAACTCTACAAGTTGGGGTGTATGAAAAATCGGAAGAATTAACCCAAATGGATTTTTGGGAACGTCAACGGCAAAAAGCCGTGGTTTTATCAGAAATCGCCCAATGTGAATTTCAGATAGAAAACATCAACGCTGAATTATCTAAGTACCATTTATTGAAGCAGCAAATGACTGAACGGACGTTCATTTTGCGTAATAAGTGCGAGAAATTCCGAAAATATCTCAAGCAACAACGTAGGGCGCGGTGGTTAAAATTAGAGCGTCAGCAACAAAATGAAATCGAGGAGCTGTTTGTTCATGTCGACAATAAAATCACTGCCCAGTGACAATACATTTAATTCCGTAATGGAAGCTAAAAGTTCATCACTTGGTTTTAATCATCAAAAATATAACCAGCAAAAACCGGGTTTTCAAAAGCAGGGCAGTCAGCAGCATTCAGTCAAAAAAGCGGCTCAGGATATTGTTCAAAAAAAGCTGACTCAAGTAACTGATAATAATAAAAAGCCCAAAAAACCAGTAGAAGAGTTGGCGGTCCCCGTTCTGTTGAACTTACCGACTCAAATCCAGCACATGCACTCTGGCGGGAAAATGGCATTTCTCTCTGCAGGATATGGCTCAGATAAAAACAATAGCGAAGCGAATCATTCGCTAAGTACACAACCTAATGACTTATTAGGGCAAACGGTGAGTAAGGACGATGTTCCTCAGATCACGTTTAACGCCAATGTTGCGGCGGTATCAATCGGTCAATTGGCTGACACGAAGATCGTTAAAACAAAAACTATGGAACAAAAAGCGGCTCGCTTTTTGTCAGATAACCCGACAAGTGTCAAGCAGACCCAATGGATGAGCATCCCATTAGCGCAGCAGACTGAAGTTGTGGATATCGCTGTATTGAAATCACCTTTGCGTGATGGTCAATCAAATTTAGTGAGTGAAGCTCAAGCTTCTTTTGAACCTGGCATGCAAATTCAACATGAGGTCAAAGAGCCGAATGCCTCTGCAAGCCATGAAGGCCGTCCTGTGCCAAATGAGCGTCCTGCACCTCAACATTTTCCTGATATGAAAAGCTTCAATATTGAAAAATCAGAAGTCATTCAACCGGATGAAATAGATATTACCAAAAACATTTTAACGCAAGTGCGTGCAGAGATGGGAGATAAGCCACTGGCGGTGACGCCTCAAATTTCTACTTTTCAAACCTCGGCTTCTCAAACTTCAACACACACACAGCAAGCCTCTTCAATGGTAAACAAAGTCGCTGAATTGATGGCAGCTTCCGAAGTTGAAAGTTTCAAAACGGTGCCTTCTCGCACACTGAGTTACACCTTTAGCCAATGGCAAAATGCACCAACGGTCTCTTTTGCTTTAGCGAGTACAAACAAAGATCAGGTGGTGGCATCAACGCAAAGCGATGAGGTTCAGCAGGCTTTGCAAGACAACCAGCATTTATGGACAGGTGAACAAAAAATGGTAATCCGACGTGAAGAGCAGGAAGGTCAACAGCGTCAACGGCAGCAACAGCATCAGCAAGACGAGGAGTCCTAATGCTAAACATTCATCGAATTAGCCACCGAGAAAAGCAGGTGAGAGAGTGGCAGCAGCGTTTTCAATGGGACTTAGACATGCATATCCCCAAAGTTGGAGAGCGCTATTTTCAAGTCACCCTGCACAGTAAAAAGCAGAAAACTCAAGTGCTGGTGAATGCTGAAGAGTGGTGCCGTCACCGTTGGCCTAAGTTGGCTCATTACGCATGGAATCTTTTAGATACCAAAAGCTTATGCAAAGTTTTTACTTATGAAAATACCGGAAAGGCGTTTTTCTCCGAGCAATTCCGTTGTCATAGCGTCGAGATTATTGATGATGAACAGCTCCTGCAACCAAGGTTCACAGTGAAAGAAAAGAAACTTGGCATTGTGCTGTTAGCAGAGCCTATTGAAGGGCTAACCGAGCGTAAGGCGCAATACGGGATAGCTGAGCAGCTTAAGCTGCAAACCGACTGGATTTTAGGTTATAGCCATATCAGTTGCAAAATTTTGCAGTCAATCGCGCTTGGCGACGTGCTGCGTATTCAGCAATTGCAATTAGATATGACCGTTGCAGGGCGTGTATTAGCCCATTTTCAAAAACAACAAGAAGGCATTTTTATGATTGAACAGTTAATGACAGCAGATGACGAACAGATAGATTCTGCGGTGGAAGAGGAGTTTGTTGATGAAACTGTTCGTCCTT
Organism: Providencia sp. LY12; assembly: GCF_057621555.1. Taxonomy (NCBI): domain Bacteria; kingdom Pseudomonadati; phylum Pseudomonadota; class Gammaproteobacteria; order Enterobacterales; family Morganellaceae; genus Providencia; species Providencia sp. LY12. The sequence continues at coordinate 227,083 of NZ_CM172594.1, forward strand.
TTAATTTGCACGACCTCACGGTCAAACTGACCTTTGTATTGGGTCATTCAGACATCAGTGTAGAGGAATTGGATTCACTCCAGCCAGGAGCAGTTTACTCAATTGGTGAAAATAAAGAACGTGAAGTGAAAGTGTATGCAAACAAACAACTGATCGCAGAAGGCGAGCTGACCTATATTGGTGATAGTGACGAATTAGGCTTAGAAATTAAGCGATTGGTAAGCTTAGGCGATAAAAGGTTATAAGCATGCCAACGGTTCCGAATGAAATACCTTTATTAGTCCTTATCGCCTTTTCCACACTGCTACCTTTTATTATTGCAGCGGGAACTTGTTACCTAAAAATCTCGATTGTGCTGATTATGGTGCGCAATGCGATGGGCGTACAACAAGTCCCTTCGACGATGGCACTTAATGGTATTGCCTTATTACTGTCCATTTTTGTGATGATGCCTGTGCTGCAAGATGTGAACAATTACATGCGCCACGAAAGCGTGGATTTTAGCAATGTGGAGTCCATCGACAACTTCGTTGATAACGGGCTAGGGCGTTATAAAGATTACTTAGTGAAATATTCCGATCCTCAATTAGTGAATTTCTTCGAATCTATTCAGCAGGGTAAAACGGAAGCCGAGGTACAAGAAGAGCAAGCGGCACCAACACTATTTTCATTACTGCCAGCCTACGCATTGAGTGAAATTAAATCCGCGTTTGAAATTGGTTTCTATATCTATTTACCGTTTGTGGTTATCGACTTGGTGATCTCAAGCATTCTGTTGGCACTCGGTATGATGATGATGAGTCCCGTGACTATCTCAGTGCCAGTGAAATTGATTTTGTTTGTGGCAATTGATGGATGGTCACTGATTTCGAAAGGGCTGGTGATGCAGTATTTCGAACTCGCACAGCATTGACGTAAGGGAATAGAAAATGGATTCAATCATTTATGTCAGTAATAAAGCGATGTTGTTGATCGTCATATTGTCAGCGATCCCCGTAATTGTGGCGACGGTCGTGGGGCTGTTAGTGGGGCTTTTACAAACTGTGACCCAACTTCAGGAACAGACATTACCTTTTGGTATCAAACTATTAGCCGTATTTGGTTCCTTGTTTATGATTTCAGGTTGGCTGGCGGATAAAGTGATGAATTACGCTATTGAAGTCATGACAACCGCTCTGCCAGCGATAGGGTTATTTGGATGAACCAGGAGATGCTCTCATTAGCGTCGTCCTTGTATTTTAATTTCCAACAAGGGCTAGTGAAAATCGCGTTTGCATGGTTGCGCATTGCCCCTGTGATGTTCTTTCTGCCTTTTTTGAGTAACAAATTACTCAATGGTGGGATCATTAAAAACTGTGTCGTTGCGTATTTGGCGTTAGGAATGTGGCCTTATCTTACCGCTCGCGAAATAAATTGGGATGAAATCAGCCTCAGTGAGGTTTTTATTTACGAAGTCAGTATTGGCATTGTACTGGCATTGATTTTAGGACTGCCATTTATGATTGCCAATGTTATCGGCGAGTTGATAGATACCCAGCGAGGAGAAACCATTAGTAGTATTGTAGACCCTGCAAGTGGTACGGAAGCTTCTGAATTAGCGGTATTTATCAGTTATATCGTGTGTATGGTGTTTTTGGCGCAAGGGGGCATGTACCAACTCGCCAACGTATTTGCACAAAGCTACCAATTATTGCCCTTTGCTCATGGGTTTACGTCATTCAATAGTTTACCGTTAGGGGAATGGATAAATAAGGCAGTTGTGAATGGGGTGATATTAACGGCGCCGATTATTGTGACGCTATTTATTTCGGAAGTAGCACTTGGGCTATATTCCCGTTTTTGTCCGCAATTAAACGCATTTTCATTGTCTTTGGCAATTAAGTCGATTATTGCTTTTATTGTATTTTTACTTTATTTCCAAAATGAAGTTCCAGATATTTTGGTCAATATGATTTCGATATCGCCATTAAAAACTATTTTTTATTCACCTTAGTGATTATTGATACGGAATTATGAGACTGTGCTATGGCTGAAAAAACAGAAAAGCCTACCGACAAAAAAATAAAAGACTCTGCCAAAAAAGGACAAAGCTATAAAAGTAAGGATACCATAGCGGCGATTGTATTAGTCACCGGTGCATTTGTTATTGGCGGAATGTCCAGTTTATATGAACTGGGTGGGTTAATGAAAAAATTATTATTAAACCCATATGATATTCATATCGACAATTTACTTTGGCAATTCTCAAAAATATTTTTGAGCATAGTGGTGCCTATTTTGATTGCCTGTTTTTTATCAGGCACCATTATTTCGCTATTACAGAGCCGATTTAGATTAGCGACCGAGGCAATCAAACTCGATTTTACAAAATTAAATCCAATTGCCGGATTTAAAAAAATATTCTCTTTAAATTCGCTTAAAGAGCTGATTAAAGCCATTTTGTACTTATTGGTTTTTAGTGTTTCCGCTGCCACTTTTTTTGTGGTGTGGCGGCACGAAATTTTCATGTTATATCGCACCACGATAAATGGCATGACCACGCAGTGGATAAGTCTTTGTATTGTATTTGTATTTGTCTTTCTTGCAGTGGCGCTCATTATTGTTCTAGTGGATGCAATTGCAGAGTTTTTCTTATTTATTAAAAACCTAAAAATGGAAAAGCAGGAAGTCAAAAAAGAGTACAAAGATAATGAAGGTGACCCCCATATTAAAAGCGCACGTAAAGGGCTACACCAAGAAATATTATCAGAGGAAGTGAAGTCGAACATTAAAAACTCGACATTCGTTATGGCAAACCCGACACATATTGCCATGTTAATTTATTATGATTCGAATGTCGCACCACTGCCTTTCTTAATGTTAAAAACTCGCGGGGTACAAGCGAAAGCCGTTATTAAATATGCAGAGCAACAGAATGTACCTGTAGTACGAGATATTATTTTGGCTCGCCAAATATGGCGAAATTATAAAAAAAATAGCTTTATTGATGAAAATGGATTGCAGGATGTTATGCAAATAATTACTTGGCTGATCCGCGTGGAATTAGAAAAATTAGGAATAGATGTTGATGAAGCATTGGAAAAGTTAATTTCATCATAAATTAATGGCGCTATGAATTAATTATTCACGCATTGAATCGTTTTTTATAAGAAATGAGAAATTTGATTAATTATGATGCAACAGAGCAGTTTGCATCATATATCACGTATTAATAACGAGGTGACTATATGAACCACACTGAAACAAGCAGTACCCAAACTGACAGTACTCAAATCGAAATGGAAGCATTACTCGACGGAATTACCACGGCACTTATGGATGGGGCAACGTATAAAGATATTCATGGTATTCCACAAACCACGATGGATGGCATTTATGCCTACGCTTATGAATTTTATCAGCAAGGCAAATTAGAAGAAGCGGAAACCTTTTTCCGATTTTTAAGTATTTACGATTTTTATAACACTGACTATGTCATGGGATTGGCGGCTGTTTATCAATTAACCAAACGTTATGAGAAAGCAACGGAATTATACGCACTCGCCTTTGTTTTGGCGAAAAATGATTACCGACCATTATTCCACGCTGGGCAGTGCAACTTGATGCTGAAGAAAAGCAGTGCGGCAATTCATTGTTTTGAAAGCGTAATTGAAAACAGTCTTGATGCAGATTTACAGAAAAAATCAGAAGCTTATTTGAGTGCTTTGAAGGCAAACATCGAAAAGGCAGAGTCATCAGAATCATCGAACTCTAATACCTAGAGAAGGAAACACCATGAGTCAAGTCACCATGCCAGGCGTAAGTCACGCTTCAGGTAATGATCGAATTAATAATATTCACACTTTCTTGCAAGGGAATAACCCTTTGGGGCTAGGTGAGGCGAGCGCAAAAGCGGTATTAGCCTTAGAAGAGGCATGTGGTGAACTGATGTCTTCAGAGCAAATGAAACGTCAGCGTTCAGAGCATCTTCCAAAGCTAGTAAAGCCTAAAATGTCGGCAATGAAAATGTCACCAGAAGCTCAGCAAGCTAAAGGATTCAATGCCAATGCGGTACTGATTGAAACATTCTCAACCATCCGCCAGTTATTGCATGAAGGCAATATTGGTGAGTTAAATAACCGATTGCAGTTATTAAATATTGAGTCGGCTGCACTACGCCAAAAAGGTGCGGAGTTATTGGACTCATTTGCTGGTTCCACTGACCAGCTGAAAGATACTCATGACAAAATTGCTGAAAAAAAGGCTCAGTTAAAGCCGCTGAATCTTAAATCTAACGATCTCATTAACCAGCGCTCGAAAAATGAGTCTTTATTCACAAGTAATGAGCAAAAGCTGACCAAGCTAAGCACCAAGTTAGCCGAAAACCAAACAGCATTAGCCCAATTAGATTCACTCCCGAAACCTTATACCGAAGAAGTGTATCAGCGAGAGGTGATGTTGGAAGCGAACATTGCGCAACTTTCGAGTGAAATTGAGCAAGTTACCCAACAGCAAAAAACGTTAAATTCAAACATTACAGCCTTCGATAGCGAGCTCAGCGTACTCAAAAATGAGATTGACCAGCTAAATTCATCATTAGATTCATTGCTGAGCGATTCCACAAAGCTAGCGGCAATTGCGGATAAAGATCGTCAAAAATTAAATCGATTTATAGAGACTGCACCACTGCAAACGAATGTTGATGGTGAAAAATGGGAAAACACCATTGCGCTGTTAACCATGCTGACGGCTCAATTGAAAAAAGCGATGAATGAAGATTCAATTCGCAACATGAAAGAGCAAGAAGAGGTGATGATGAAAATCAATGAAGCCTCTCGTAAAGACTCTGATAAAAAAGCCAAAGAAGCTGCCGAAGCAGAACGTAAAGCGGCAGACGCCAATAAAGCGGCATCTTGCGCCAGTAAGATTTTCAGTTATGTGATGCTCGCAGTTTCTGTGATTGCCACGGTTGCTACGTTTGGTGCAGCCGCGCCTTTAACGTTGGCAGTTGCTGCGATTGGTATTGCGATGTCTGTCGCGGATATTGTCTTGGAAGAGACCGGACAAGGGAGCTTGATGCAAATGTTGGCGACGGAAATTTCCAGTGTCGTCACGGATATGCTGATCACTTTTGGTGTGCCAGAAGAGGAAGCCAAAAAAATTGGCAGCATCGTGGGAATGGTTCTGGCCGCAGTAGCATTCTTGGCAATCTCACTACTTTCTATGTCTTCATTCGTTAAAAACATTGCCAATACAGTAACCAACGTCACCAAGATGTTGGCGAAGAATGTGGGGACTTTATTGAAAAGTGCTGTGAAAGCGATGCCGAAAAGTTTTACGAATGCACTGGGCAATATGGCAACGAAAAGTACCAAAATGGGGCAGGCCGTTGCAGATAATACGGATGAAATGGTGAAACTGACAAAATTCACCAAGCTAGCCGATAAATTCGATGATGTTCAAAACTTTGCCAAGGCGACGGATCAATCTTCGGACTATGTTTCCCTTGGTGGGCAAATGGTGAAAGTGAGTGATACAACAAAACTTGCGAAAGCCGCTGATAAGCTCGATGACGTAAAAGATATTGGTAAAACAGTAGAAAAAGTCTCTTCTTCAGGAAAAACGCAAAGCGTCAATATGGCGCGTTTGGAAGTGGGTATGAAAGGAACCGGCGCAGGTCTTTCTGTTGCTAATGCGGCAACTTCAGGCGGGTTACGTCTAGAAGCCGCAGCTCAGATGCGTGATATGAAAGAGATGCTCGCAGGCATGATGCTCAATAATGAAAGCATCCAAATGCTGACTGAGCTCATTAATTCATTAATCAAATCTATGTCTAAAAGCCATGAGCAATTTGAGGAAATGTTCAGCGGCATGATGACCACTCTTCACCAATCAAATAACAATAAAGTCGATATGCTGAAAACGGCTCGCTTCGCTTAAACTTTGGAGAATTTTTATATGACAACTATCGCTCAATCATTAAATTTACCTGCACAGATCCAACAAAATGGCATTGGGTTTTCACTTATGCCTAAAACACAGTCTTCTACAATAAATAATGCGCGCCAAAATATTCAGTTGAATGATATTTCTGGTGATTTCTCTGATAGTGCCATCGATAGACCTACATTATCTGTACCTGCATCAATGATGACAGCAACACAAATACAAGAGGCATTATCTGAGCTAAGTGGAGTAGAGAAGAATGCGTTATTGAATGATGTATACGGCTTTATTCGCGTCACGCCAGAGCAAACGCAACAAGCAGTAGAAAAAGTTTTTGCAGCGGAAAGCAAAGTGCTTAATCAGGTATTGGCCAATAACCAGCAGCTAGATGAAACCGATTACAAGCAAATTGCGCTTGCCATTCAAGTGATGATTGGCAGTAGTTTCTTCGATGGGGCACCGAAAAATTTGGACGTGATTGAGTCGGATAAAAAATCCACCAAATCATTAGAAGGTGCAAAAGCTCAGCAATTTGTTGGCATTATTAGCAGCGATATCATGATGGAGCTGATTAAGCTGGTTCGTAAAGTGGTTAAAGAGCTGAACATTTCGGATCGTAGAATTAGTGCCGAATTTTTAATGCTCAACGCGAAAATGGTGGAAGCGGCAGCGGAATCGACCATCAAAGAAGGTAAAGAGATGTTCACAGGTGCATTGACGGGGTTCTTTACTGCCTTGGCAATTAGTACAGCTGGCGCAGCTTTCCAAGCGAAATCTCTCCATCAACAGAATCAATCGATTAAAAACAATTTGGTTAAAGCTAACCAAAATGGTTCAGCAGCGGATCGTTTAAATGAACTGAATGCAAATTCACTGTCTTCATCTTCAAAAAACAGTTCACTGACACTGAAAAATAAAGAGGGTGTGAGTGTGGAATTAGTTGACCAAGCAACACCAGCACAGCAAGCACTGGCTAACCAGCGTGGCGCAGAAGCCGCGCAACGTACCAATAAGCTGGGTCTGTCTGAGCGCGATGAACATGAGCGTATCATGAACAAAACTCGCACGAAGATGGGGATTGCTGAGCAAGGTGGGCGCTTATCTGACAACGCAGGGCAAATGGCAACATCAGCGAATCAGGTTAATGTCAAAGGGGAAGAAGCGAATAAAATGATGCAGCAATCTGTTGCGGATGTAGCACGTAGCGTCTCTGCGGATAAAGATAAGCAAATTGATAAAAGCATGGATTTGGTTAAACAGATGAATGAGCACCTGCGCGAGATCCGTGAAGGTCAATTACGTACCTTCCAAAGCGTGGTGAGAGGTTAAGTACGATGGAAATCATCACACAAAGACATTTAAACCCGCAGACACCAGTCAATGGATCAGCGGCCAAGCATCTAGATGTTCAGGACTCTTCCCTTGTTATGGGGGAAGGGTTAGCACTAGACCCTTCTTTAGATGCCTACCAACAAGGTCTTCAACTTGCCGCACAATTGGGTTCTGAAGTGATTGAAACTCAATTTCGTGAGAGTGCGGTTTCGGGCAACCTTGATAAAGTCAAAGATCAATATCGCTCCATGATGATGGCGATGAAACATTCATCTGATAAGTACCAGCGGATTTCCCAACCTGTTGCAGATGGTCGTAGTCATATTGCGGCAACACAAGACTTAATTGGAGAAATCCACGGGGATTATCAAAAAACCTACGGTGAAATCGTTAAAGCTTCGACAGAATATATGCAAGAAGTGAATACGCAGTTAGGTAAAATGAGTGAGCATGTCAGTGCAGGGAAAGATGGGAAAATAAAATTTAAACCCAAAGATTTTCTGATAGCTTTTGATTCAGCAATGTCAAAATATTCAGGGATTTCATATTCTGATTATGAAAGTTTTTACTCTTCCTCTTCATATACGGAAGCAGAATTATTAACTGAATATTGTGAAATGTGGGGTCAAGACCTGGGTAAGAAAAATGAAACGGATGCAAATACCAACGATAAAAATATAATGAGGGAGTACCTTAGAACTTTAGATTCCAGTGAATATGGTATTAAAACCCCTCCTTTATATACAATTCAAGCTAGATCAAATGTGGATGTAGAGTTTAGTTTTTGGGAAAAAAAATTATCAGGGCAAGGGTTTGTTGTTAAAAAAAGCGGAAATGAAATACTTATTTATCCCGATTTCAAACCAATCAGAGAAATTTACTCAAGTATTAAAGGATCTCCAGTTGATTGGGATGGTGGTGATATGATGTCTCAGTCATTTCAAAGCTTACAAACTGCTCTTGATGCACAAAAGAATTCGGTTAACAGCAGTGTTTCTCGTTTATTAGAGACTTTTCGTCAAGATAATAGTCATTTTGAAACACTAGTTCAGTTATTAATTCAATTAATTAAAGACTTAAATCAAAATAATAATAGCCTGATCAATATGTAATTTAAGTTATCTATATTTTTAATTTTAATCATAAGCAATTATGAGGAGTTTTTATGCCTAATATAAACTTAACTACTGGCGTTGGACGCCCAGCGCAAACAGTGTTACCTGCAACATTTTTAGCAGGCAATAATGCTATTAGCACACAAATTACGGCTGTTAACTCAACAGGGAGTCAAATTAATTTTCCTGTGCATTCGGAAACGAATAATCAGGTTTCGGCTGTCGGAGATCGTAATGAATTACACCGAGCTAATCATAGTAAACAAGCTGCGGTTATTCATCAAATGCTAAGCAAAACATTTCCAAAAATATCAGAGGACATGATTTCATCGGCACTCTGTGCGGGTGCAAGTGGTAATTTGATTCAACAAGAGATTAATTATCGCCCAGAGAATAGTTTAATTCTTTTAAGTTTATTAACGCAGGATGAAATTAATCGTGAGCCCGAGTTGTTGAAGTCTGCGGCAGATTTAATTAAATCACTCAATACGCAAGGGAATAAACATTCGAAACTTAAGCGTACTTTAAATAATGAAGAACGTGCTTTTGATAAAAAGATGGAATCTGTATTTAAAAGCCTTGGTGATAACAAATGGAAAACTATTTCTGACCGTTTTGTTGAGAAGTATGTGAACCCTGCAATTAAAGATAAGTTAGCGGAAGTTTTTGATAGAGCCGATGTTGATAGCTGTAATGTGAATGATAGCCTCGTGAGCACGCTAGAACATCAAAGCCAGCTGAAAATAGAAGGCTATATTCAAGAGTATCAGCAGCATGGAGAAACATCTTTTGCGGATAAAGCGCTTCAGTTACATAACGTATTTTTAGAATTAGAAAGCAAAATTGAGCACATTCGTTCAGCTAAAGATATGAATAATACAAGTGAATCGGCACATCAAGGATCTGCATCAAATCCACAAAATTTTGTGGGGGATGATGTTGACGCTGGAAGACCTCATTTCAGAGCCTCTCCATCAACGCCTTTAACACCGTCAACACCATTATTGCCTAGCAGCACTAGCCATAATGAAAATATGTATAATACTTATACTACGTATAATACAACAAATAATTATTATACCTCTCCTTATGAAACGACGAGCATCAATTCTATTCAGTCCAATGATGAAGAAAATGAAAAGCCATTATTACCGACATCATTTAAATCTGTCTTGAATATAGAATTAGCTGCACCTGTTGTTCAAACATCGGGACGTGTGAAAACCACACTTGAAATCCCGAACATTAACCAATATCAACCGCAAGTTGCCGAAAAACCATTTTTAGAAAGTAAGCCGCCAGTGAGTGAGAAAACAGTTAAGAAAGAAGCTACTCCAGTAATTGAACAAGAAACTCAGTCAGTCATTGAGTTAGAAACCACCAAGCAAGTTGAGCAACCTCGAAAACATATTGCGGATATTCAATGGCTATTGCCAAAAAATACAGGTTTCCAGAATCGCTATATTCGAACTGAATCTGGCTGGAAATCGAGTAATGCATCAGAAAGTGAAGTTAAACCCGTCGTAACGACAGTAGGAGGACTAAACCGTAGCCAAGCAGATAAAGAAATTTATCAAGGGTTGCGAACGGCGCCACAAGTGGTACCTGCGGAGCAAATGTTTGCAGATTCTATCGCGAAAGCCGATGAGCTTTTCACGGGTACGGAGCGTGGTGCGTTAAGAGCAAACCAAGCGGAAGTCGAGCGGTATAACGATAACGCCAAACGTTTTCCATAAGGTAATGACATGACCACACAACAAGATATTGCGCAGCAATGGCTAGAACGCCATCTTCAGCAAATTCGTGAGTATTCAGGTATCAACAAAACCTATTCCATGGATGCAGAGCTGATTGCCGATGTGCATATCGATTCTTTAGAGCTGTTGGAATTGATTGCGGCGATAGAGGAATATACCGAACAGCCATTAAAGGATGAGGTGTGGATGAAGTGGCGACGCTTACAAGATATTGTGGATTACCTCGTTAGCGCCACCACAGGCAGCTAAGTCGTCTTGTCAGTTTTCATCAATAACAACTCGGTTTCGTGCTTTGGGCAGGAGACTGAGTTTTTTATGGCTCGGATGTGGCAATTTCCAACGCTTTCTTGATGGCATCAGGAATGACGCTACCATGAGTTTTGCCCGCAAATAAGGTGAAATCACAAACCCGTTGAGGGCTGTTTATGGCTTCACACACTTCACGCGGGGAAATCCAACTTTTGCGCGTTTGATAATTTAGCTTTTGCTCATCGGTTAAACGGCTTAAATCCGGTGTCTCTTCTAACTCTCCGAGGGTGATATCTAGTGGCGATGCCTTCGATGGGCGCGTTAACTTATCTAAATTCACCATTTTTCCTTCCCCCCACCATAATGACGGGCTTGCCGCGACAAAATGCTGGAAATCCGCAGGGTGGTCTTGGTACGCCATCAGGGTGAATAAGCCACCAAATGAGTGCCCAAATAAGGTTTCACGCTGGATATCTATCGGGAACTGCTGCTCAGCCCATGGGCGAATGGTGAAGGTGAGAAACTGGTACAGAGATTCCGAACCACCACCGTGTTGGAATGCGTCGCCAGCAACTTTCGGTGTGTAGTCGTATGTGCGTTCTTTCTTGGGGAATGCCTCAGGGCTGGGATAGCCGATACCAATAATAATCGGTAATTTTTCAGGGGAAAATTGCTGCGCAGCCTGATTGACCGCGAGCGGGTACAGGCCGTTCCCGTCTAACATAAACAGCACGGGACGTTTTCCTGAAATATGCTGTGGAACGGCGCTGTAGATACGCAGCTCGCGCTGACCATTGCGCATGTCATGATGCTGCACCGTATATACGTCCGCCACACGCGCATCGAATTCAGGAATATTCGGGTTGGGACGCGCCCAAGTATTGCTTGCGATACACATACTTGCGATACACATCAAGAGACTCGCTATAAACCGTTTTTTTATCATTGGGATTGCCATCGAACTAAAAAGGATCAGCGGGTAATCAGCGATAAGCATCATACCCGCAATCAGGGATTAGAATGTCACGTTGACATTCGCCCAGTAACGGCGACCATCTTCAACATCCCAGTTACCGTATTTTTTTTCAATGCTAGACGCTTTCTCATTACCAATATTCAATACCGCAAGGTTTAATTTGGTGTTCTTGAATAGTTGATAGGTTGCTCCTACGTCCATGGTGGTATAGGCGCTACGGTAACGAGGATATTTTGACCCATTACGTTGGGCTGCCCACACTTGCTCGCCTTCATAATGCGCTCGGGTGTATAAGCTGAGATCTGGGCTATATTGCCAATCTAACTTCGCATTCGCTAAGTGCTTCGGCGTTTTATCCAGTGGATAGCCTTTGAGGGAAGTTCCGTTCCCTAATTTTTCGTCATTACTTTTACGTTCTGAATCGGTATAGGTGTAGTTTAAGCTGAGTTTCCAGTCTTGAGCGATAGGGATACCCGTTGCCACTTCTACCCCTTTAATGTTGGCTTCACCGACGTTGTCATAAGTATAAAGCGTGAGATTAGAATGAGCAGGATCGGACTTATTAAGTGAATAGCTAGTAAGCTTGTTTTTAAAGTCGGTATTGAAAAGTGTTAGGCTAGCGTTGAACCCTGATTCATGGTCATAAGCTATCCCAATTTCTTCACTAAGGCTTTTCTCTGGTTTGAGGTCAGGGTTGCCATAGATAATACCGTTTCCTCCTTCAGTCGATGTACCATAGCCTTTACTAACTTCACGCAATGTTGGTGCGCGGAATGCTTGTGATACCCCGCCTTTAATAGTGATTTCATCGGTTAGATGGTAAATCGCATAGCCCCGAGGGTTCCAGTGGTTACCATAAGTTTCATGGTGATCCAGTCGTAGCCCACCAGTTAGAATCAAATTCTCTGTTGCTGTGAATTCATCTTCAATAAAGAGCGCAGATTGATCAACGCTCATCTGTGTTTTCACCATCGTATCTTTTGCTACAAGAGAACTATCCTTTAATTTTGAGTGCTGGAATTGTCCACCAACAGTAAGGATATTATCAGGTAGAAACGCAACTACCTTTCCATCAACGACAGTGTTTGTAATTTCTGGAGTCCGAGCTTCGTAATGATATTCATTAAGCTTTGTTGTTGGGTTCTTGATTTCTGTTTTAGTTTTTCTTTTTGTACTTTCTTGATACACACTTAATTCAGTATGGAATAAGTCCCACTCACCTTTATAAGTCAGTGCGGCATGGTTTCGGTTATTATAAATTTCAGTTTTTTTATTGAATTGTTTAGATGACCCACGCATTTCATATTCAGCGAGAGATTTACCTGGGTTTTCTTCTCTCTTTTGTGTTGTTCTACCTGCTTCAAGTAAGAAAGTTTGATTTTCCATCGGCGTAAAAGTTAATTTAGCGGTTAAGCTTTTATTATCTTTTTTATGATGGCCATCTGTAATTTCATCTTCTTTACGGTAATCCCCGCCGCCATACAGTTGTAAACCAAGTTTATCTTTGATCAGCGGACCAGACAGGTAGAAGTTACCGTCCATGGAATCGCCGCTTTCGCTATTTTCTTGAATAATTGCGCCCGTAGTGACACTACCATGCCATTCATTGGTCACTTTTTTGGTGATAATGTTAATGACGCCGCCCATAGCATCAGAGCCATACAGGGAGGACATAGGACCACGGATCACCTCGATACGCTCGATAGCTTCAACAGGCGGCATAAAGCCCGCTTCAAAGCCGCCGCTACCATTTGGGCGAGATTCACGGCTATTTTGACGACGACCATCCACCAAAATCAGGGTGTATTCGCCGGATAACCCGCGAATATTAATATCTTGTTTATTGGCGCTTCCGACGACGCTGACACCTTCAACATCTTTGACTGCATCGGCTAAGTCGCGCACAGGTTTGTTTTGTAGCTGCTCGGCGGTAATAACGGTAACACTGGCAGGAGCATCGCGTAATTGCTGGGAATAACCCGATGCCGTAACGATCATTTTGTCTGAATTTTCTTCTGCTGTGGCGCTAAATGAAGCCAACGCTGCGCAAACACCTGCAGCGATTAAAGAGTAGTGATAGTGCGTTTTCATGTTTTTCCCTAGCGAAACGAAATGATAATGATAATCATAATGTTTGCGAATATTAGCACCGATACCGATAGGAAATAAATAATTAGCGAGCTATTTTTTGGGCAAAGTTTGATCACGGTTAACATTTTGTGCGAGGGAACGAGAGCGAGTAAAAAACCGTACAAAAGGTAGGAAATAGGCTGAAAAACGAGAGAGTGACTATTTGGGAATGAAAGAAATAAACGCCAACTATTATTTAACTATTCACAGTTATCTTATTTAGAATATTTTTTATTATTTTTAAATAATCTCATCTTTTTTTGATTGTATTTAAATTTTCTAATTTAAAAACAAGGTTGAATATTGATTTAAAACAGAAAATAAAAATTAAAATGGATATTTAGTTAATATAAAACAGTTGGCTATTGCATTATCACGATGAGTTCGTAAAGATAGCTTTATTGCTAAAATAAAGCCTATTTCCCTTGAGAGTTATTATGGAACAACCGACAAATTCAATTGAAGAGCATCAAAAAACGAAACAAGAAAATAAAAGAACACTGTGGATGATCATCGCCACGGTTATTTTTGTTTTGTTGTTTGTCGCCTATGGCGTGTATTGGTTTTTGGTTCTGCGTTTTCAAGAATATACCGATGATGCCTATGTGTCGGGTTTGCAGATCCCTATCGTTGCGCAAACCACTGGAAATGTCACTCAAGTGAACTTTGAGAATACCGACTTGGTGAAAGCAGGTGATGTGCTGGTGGTATTAGATAAAACCAATGCGCAACTGGCTTATGAACAGGCCAAACATGATTTAGCATCTACGGTGCGCAAAACTAAAGAGTTGTATATCAATGGAGATCAGTACCAAGCCCAAATCCAACAAAATCGCGTTTCACTTGCACAAGCGCAAAAAGATTATCAGCGCCGTGCCGCATTAGGTCGCAGTGGGACGATTTCAAAAGAGGATTTACAGCACTCTCAAGAAGCGGTGCAACTGGCGCAAGCAGCGCTGGATATTTCGATTCAACAATATAACGCCAACCGCGCATTGTTGCGTAATACGGCACTGAAAAACCAGCCAGCGGTGCAACAAGCGGCCGATAGCGTGCGCAGTGCGTGGATCAATCTACAGCGGACAGAAATCAAAAGCCCGATGACGGGGTATGTTTCTCGCCGTAATGTGCAAGTGGGTTCCCAAGTCAGCCCACAAAGCTCGTTAATGGCGATTGTGCCGGTTCAGCCTGTTTGGGTCGATGCTAACTTTAAAGAGACGCAACTTGAAAATGTGCGTATCGGTCAGCCAGTCACGATTAACAGTGACTTTTATGGTAGCAATGTAAGTTACAAAGGCACCGTGGTAGGGCTGGATATGGGGACGGGAAGTGCGTTCTCATTGCTACCTGCGCAAAATGCCACGGGGAACTGGATCAAAGTGGTGCAGCGCCTACCCGTTCGTGTGGAGTTAGACCCTGAGCAAGTGGCGAAATACCCGCTGCGCATCGGTTTATCCATGAATGTGACCATCGATATTAAAGACCAAAATGGCCCCGTGTTGTCAGAAGTTCAACGCACTACCCCTGCGTTTGAAAGTGATGTTTTGGTGCTGAAGTTAAACGATGTGGATCAGGTGATCGACACCATTATCAGCGATAACGCGGATTAGTCCCATGGCTGATATTCAACCGCTAAAAGGGGCTAAACTCGTCTGGGCGACTATCGCCCTGTCTCTGGCAACATTTATGCAGGTGTTGGACTCCACGATTGCTAACGTGGCTATCCCGACAATTGCGGGAAATCTTGGGGTGTCTGTCTCTCAAGGGACGTGGGTGATCACCTCGTTTGGGGTATCGAACGCCATCTCTATCGCGATTTCCGGTTTTCTAGCCAAACGGTTTGGGGAAATAAGAGTCTTCCTGTGGGCAACGGCACTGTTTACGCTGTTTTCATTACTGTGTGGATTTTCCGATAGCCTTGGCATGTTGATTTTATTCCGTGTGCTACAAGGGGCGGTTGCTGGGCCTGTTATTCCGCTCTCGCAAAGTCTCATCATGCGGTGTTATCCGCCTAAAATGCAGAATATGGCATTGGCATTTTGGTCGATGACCATTATTTTAGCCCCTGTTTTTGGACCTATTTTTGGCGGCTATATTAGCGATAACTTCCATTGGAGCTGGATCTTCTTTATGAATATCCCTCTTGGGATCTTCGTGATCATTGTTGGCTCGATCATCCTCAAGGGAATGGAATCGACAGTGGTTAAAGTGCCATTCAATGTGATCGGTTTAGCGTTGTTATCTGTCGGTGTTGGCTGCTTGCAGGTATTGCTGGATAAAGGGAAAGAGCTCGGTTGGTTAGCGTCCAATGAGATTGTGATTCTTGCCGTGATTTCCACGATTGCGCTGGTGTTTATGGTTATTTGGGAACTGACCTCCAAAAACCCAATTGTCGAATTATCACTGTTTAAATCCCGCAATTTTACCATCGGGACAATTTCGGTCAGTTTGGCGTATATGGCGTATTTTGGGGCGATCGTACTATTGCCGCAGTTACTGCAAGAAGTGTACGGCTATACCGCAACATGGGCGGGGCTAGCGCTCGCACCAATAGGCCTTTTACCGGTATTGTTCTCTGCACCTGTCGCGAAACTCTCTGACTTTTTAGACATTCGCTGGATAGTCACCTTTAGCTTCGTGTTTTATGCCATTTGCTTCTTCTGGCGAGCCTATACGTTTGAGCCATCCATGGGGTTCGATGCGGTTGTCTGGCCGCAGTTGGTGCAGGGGATGGCGGTAGCCTGTTTCTTTATGCCGTTGACCACCTTGACGCTGTCGGGGCTGCCTCCTGAAAAATTAGCCTCAGCTTCCAGCTTGGCGAACTTTTTCCGTACGTTGGCGGGCTCAATTGGGACATCGATCACCACCACACTGTGGAGTGATAGGGAGGCAGTGCATCATAGCCAGCTCACTGAATTTATTACGGATTACAACCCAGAATCCCTCGATATGTACCAAGGGATGGCGGCGCATGGCATGACCACGGAGCAAACCTCCGGCTTTATTGCTCAGCAGATCACTAGCCAAGGGCTGATTATCGCGGCGAATGAGATTTTCTGGTTATGTGGCTGGGTGTTTATCGCGTTGATTGTGACGGTGTGGTTTGCGAAGCCGCCGTTTGGCAGCAAAGCTAATAAATCATAAATACGGCGAGTCATTGATGGAAATAAGGGCGCGTGAGTGATTGGCACGCGCTTTTTTATGGCAGGTTTTTACACAGTAGTTTTTACACAATAGTTTTTACAGAATGGTTTTTTACAGTCTGGACTTGGGAACAACATCGTCAAAGACCAGTTTCGGGCGGTTAGGCTCTTCCTCCGTCAGCGGCGTCACTTCTTGGAACGTATTGAGGTAGCGGGTCACTAAGGTTTGGTAATCCAGTGTCCCTTTGCTTTTCCATTCAATTTCTTGCTCTGACAGGCTACGCAGTACTTTAGCGGGTGTTCCAACAATCAAACTGTTATCGGGGAATTGTGCATCCGCTTTGATAAATGCACAGGCGCCAACAATAGAATTTTCGCCCACTACCGCGCCATCCATCACCACGCTGTTCATGCCTATCAGTGCATTACGTTTAATATGGCAGCCATGCAAAATAGCCCCATGACCGATATGTCCATCTTCTTCAATGATAGTATCGAATTGCGGAAAACCGTGCATCACGCAGTTATCCTGCACATTCGCCCCATCTTTAATAATCAGTCGCCCAAAGTCCCCACGTAAACTGGCGTTAGGTCCAATATAAACACGTTTTCCAATCACCACATCGCCAATGATCACGGCGGTAGGGTGAACAAAACTTTCAGGGCTGACTACAGGGGTAATACCGTCAATTTGATAAAATGGCATAAAGGTTCCTTTAGCAAAATGATTATGCGGCTGCTAGCTCCCGAAGAATACCGCCAAAACGTCGATAATAGGCGCTGGAGGGTTGTGGAAGTTCCCCAACGGTGGTTTCGCATAAGCCGGTAACGTACTGGGTGGCGCCTTGGTCGATACGCTGGTAAATATTGGTGCACAAATGGCGCGCAATATGTCCTTCCCATTGTGCTGGAAGCAGCTCATCGGGCAGCAACGGGTCTTTTAATATCACGCGGCGATAAAAATGGATCAGTAATAGGCGTAGCTGGAAGCATAATTCAGGGGAAATCGCCTGTTCTCCATGCTCTTTCAGTAATAATGCGACTGGGCGGAATAAGCTGATAAATTGATGATAATGCTCTGAAATTTCAGGGAGAGACCAGGCATCAAACACCAACTCTTTTAATTTTTTCTCGGAGCGGTTGAAGGGATAATCGGCACGGAAGTAAATGACTTGATCAGCCGCGTTTAACTCCCCCAGTAAGGCGGGAATGTCGCTTTGTGTCCGGCTTGGCGCTGCCATCAAGCCGCTATTAAATTGCCCAAACCCGAGCCAACCCAACTCTTTTTTAAGGCGAATCTTTTCATCTTTATCTGCGCTTTCCAGCAGCAATAAATCCCATGTTCCATCCCATTCAGGTTGTTCGCTGAGGTAAATCTTGCTTTCCGCTCGACGAAAGCGATTTTGCCCACGCTCTGAAATACGGTAATAGCTACGGCGTCCTATTTTCTCGACATCCAGCCAGTTTTCTTTTTGTAGACGAAATACGGAAGTACGCACAAAGCGGTCGGAAAAACCCATAGGCTCAAGCAATTTGGTCAGGCTACCTAGCCAAACCTCGCCCCCACGGTGGTGCAGGGCATCCCCATATAGGGAGCTGATAAGCGATGTTCCGCTGATAGGTTGGCTCTCGATGGCGTAGTGTATAAATTGGCTGAGTTTGGTTTCCATTATGCTTTTATCCCTAAAATTAATGTATCAGGTACTTGGCAAATCTTAGACAAAAACCAGAAGGTTGTCTTGTTTTCATACCAAAGAGTGTGAGCATTGTGAGGAAACCTGCCGAGAGGCGTATTCATTATGAATACACCTCATTCTCGGAGATTAAATGGCAATTCGTGTATCAATCACTCGTTGGGCTTTGCCTTGTGAGCGGGGGATATCCCCACAGTTGACTATGCTTACGCGGGTGCTGATCCCCACCATGGATTTAATACGGTGTTTGAGGTTGTGGCAGATATTACAGCGTTCATCAAAGGTCAGTTGTTCAGGGTGTTTGAGCTCAACACGAACAGAGAGGTTATCCATGTTGCCTTGGCGACCGATTTCCAGCTGGTAGTGTGGAGATAACTCTTTGAATTGCATAATTTGCTCTTCAATTTGAGACGGGAAAACGTTCACGCCACGGATAATCATCATGTCATCGGAGCGCCCCGTGATTTTTCCGATACTGCGCATCTGGCGGTTTCCACCGGATTTTAGGTGAGTAAGGTCGCGGGTTCGATAGCGGATCACTGGCATGGCTTCTTTTGTAAGGGTAGTGAACACTAACTCACCATGCTCCCCATGACCGAGGGTTTTTAGGCTATTTGGGCAGATAATTTCAGGGTAAAAGTGGTCTTCCCAGATAGTTGGACCGCTTTCGTCGGAGTCTGCACACTCCATGGCAACGCCAGGTCCCATCACTTCAGATAAGCCATAAATATCTAAGGCTTTGATCCCCAAGCGAGTTTCAATTTCAGTTCTGAGGGATTCTGTCCACGGTTCTGCTCCAAAGACGCCAATTCTTAGTGAGCACTTACTAGCGTCTCCGCCCATGATTTTCTCAAGTTCGTCGATAATACTAAGGCAGTAAGATGGCGTTACCATGATGATATCGGGCTTAAAATCGACAATCAGCTGCGCTTGTTTCTCGGTTTGGCCGCCGGACATGGGAATAACTGCCGCGCCAAGACGCTCAGCACCATAGTGTGCTCCGAGTCCGCCAGTAAATAGCCCGTAACCGTAAGCAACGTGGACTTTATCCCCGCGAGTGGCACCCGCAGAGCGCAGGCTACGAGCGATTAAATCTGCCCAATTATCAATATCTTGTTGGGTATAACCGACAACCGTCGGGCGCCCTGTGGTACCGGAAGAGGCGTGAATACGGATAATTTGATCCATTGGCACGGCAAAAGTGTCGAATGGGTAGTTTTCACGTAAATCCTGCTTTGTGGTATAGGGAAATTTTTCGATGTCGCTAAGCTGTTTAAAATCGTCAGGGTGTACGCCCGCTGCATCGAATTTTTTGCGGTACATTGGCACATTTTCGTATGCGTGAGTGAGTGTCCACTTCATTCGTGAGAACTGCAACGCCTCGATCTCATCGCGGGAAGCAAACTCGATCGGGTCTATATTATCGTGTTGTGTCATGCTCATAATTGCCAATCCTTATTATTATTGATACTTGCCTGAGTAGGTGTAGGGGAAGTCAGGCAGTTTTGTTATTCAGACGCGTTCAATAATCATTGCAATACCTTGACCCACACCGATGCACATGGTGCATAACCCGTAGCGACCTTGCTTGCGGTGCAGTTCATTCATGGCGGAAATCACCAAGCGAGACCCGCTCATACCCAGCGGATGCCCTAAGGAGATAGCCCCACCATTGGGGTTAACCTGTGGGGCGTCATCTGGCAGACCTAAGCCCCGTAATACAGCCAGTGCTTGAGCGGCAAAGGCTTCGTTAAGTTCAATCACATCCATCTGTTCGATAGTCAGCCCTGCCATTTTCAACACTTTTTGAGTGGCAGGCAGAGGGCCGATACCCATTAAACGCGGCTCGACACCACAGGTGGCTGTCGCAATCACTCGCGCTCGTGGGGTTAACCCTTGCTGCTTGGCAACCGCTTCGGAGGCGATAATCAAGGCGGCGGCACCATCATTAACGCCCGAAGCATTGCCCGCAGTGACGCTGCCATTTTCACGAAACGGCGTTTTCAGTTTTTGCAGTTGTTCGTGAGTGGTTTCAGGACGCGGGTGTTCATCTTCCGTCACTTGCTGCTGTGCTTTGCGCAATGTCACGGTGACGGGAACAATCTCTTCGGCAAAGATACCTTTAAGACGAGCCGCTTCGGTGCGCTGTTGGCTGCGTAGAGCAAAGGCATCTTGGTCTTCGCGGCTGATATTGTAGGTGTGCGCCACGTTTTCGGCGGTTTCTGGCATGGAGTCGGTGGAGAATTGCTGCTCCATTAATGGGTTGATAAACCGCCAGCCAATCGTGGTATCAAAAATTTGCGCTTGGCGAGAAAAGGCAGAATCTTGTTTTCCCATCACGAACGGCGCGCGGCTCATGGATTCCACACCACCGGCAATCATCAATCCCGATTCTCCTGCTTTGATACTGCGAGCGGCAAGAGCGATAGCATCTAAGCCAGAGCCACACAGGCGATTGATGGTGGTGCCGGAGACTGAAATTGGCAAGCCAGACAGTAGCCCCGCCATTCGCGCGACGTTGCGGTTATCTTCCCCCGCTTGGTTGGCGCAACCGAGGATAATGTCATCGGTCAGGGTCCAGTCCAGTTGTGGGTTACGTGCCATCAATGCTTTAAGAGTGACGGCAGAAAGGTCATCGGGACGCAGTGAGGATAATGCCCCGCCATAGCGACCAATCGGGGTGCGAATACCATCGCAAATATACGCGTCATTCATGAGGCTTCTCCAACTAAACGGTGACCTAAACGGTGGGAACGACCTTGAAACAGCGCCAGTGGTTTGCCATCTTGGTTGATAATCTTGACTTCATATAACCCGCTGCGCTTACCTTGGTGCTGCATTTTTGCGGTGGCAGTCAGTACATCCCCTTCAAAACCGGGGCGCAAAAAATCGATAGAACACATAGAGGCGACGGCGGCATAACCTTGGCTGTTGCAGGCATAGGCAAACGCGGTATCTGCCAGACTAAACAACTGCCCGCCGTGGCAAGTTTTGTGCCCGTTCAACATGTTGGGCGTAACCACCATGGTGAGTTGCGCATAGCCTTCGGCCACATCTTCAATCACCATTCCCATGGCTTTGGCGCAAGTGTCATCGCGGTACATAGCATGTGCCGCTTGCTGAGCGAGGGTGACGTTGGGCAGTGAATTAATGTTGGGCAGTGAATTCATGGCAATGCCTCCAATGAGAGTGACTGAAAACCGGCGGCAAGCTGGCGGAGTAATGGGTTGGGGCGATAACGCGTGTCCCCATAGAAATCAGTTAAATGTTCAAGGGTATGCAAAATATGCGACCAACCGATTTGCGCGCCCCATGCTAATGGCCCTTTTGGGTAATTCACGCCGAAACGCATCGCCAGATCAGTATCTTGGGCGCTTGCGACACCCTTATTCACAACATCCAAAGCCTCATTACACAACATGGCAACGGTGCGTAGGGTTAACAGCGCAGGGTAGTCCGGCAGCACAATCACTTGCTTGCCGAGGGACTGAAAAAAGGCAATCGCATCTTGGTTTTGCTGGTGGCTATTTTGTACTGCGCAACTGATAGCGATAGTGGTTGCCGCAACGTAGTTGGCGGATAAATCAAATTGCACTACGGGCTTATCAAGTTTTTGCGCAAGGGTGGATGTCATTTCACCATTTGTTAACATAATAATAACTCCGTTAACAACCAGTGAGGGTGACGGGCGCGTTTTTTGTTCAACTTCTTCGAGGCAGATCCCGTTTTGCTGTAAGAGTTGCTTAAGTTCAGGAAATATTTGCCAATTTCCATAGGCTGTGATGTCGAGCTGGCGAGGCTGTGTCACGGCAGGCACGACATCAACCTGAGATGCGGGTTTATTATGATCATCATGATTATCGGCGGTGTAATCATAAAACCCGCGACCCGATTTACGTCCTAAGTGTCCTGCTTGTACTAGCGCCAATTGCGCAAATGCAGTTTGGAAACGCGGGTCATAGCCAAATGCTTGAAACATGGATTCTGTCACGGCGTAATTAACGTCATGCCCGATTAAATCGGTGAGCTGCAAAGGACCCATGGAAAAGCCCCCTGCATCACGCACGACACTGTCTAATGTGGCGGGGTTGCCCACTTGCTCTTCCAATGCGCGTAAGGTTTCTGCATAAAAAGGTCTTGCTACGCGATTAACAATAAAGCCTGGTGTGGAGCGGCAAATCACCGGAATTTTATTGAATGCCAGTGTCAGGGCTTTTAGGGTTTCAATCACGTTTTCCGCGGTTTCGAGCCCGCGGATCACTTCTACCAACTTCATCACGGGGGCAGGGTTAAAAAAGTGCAATCCAGCCAGACGTTCAGGGTGCTTGAGTACGCTGGCAATCGCCGTGATAGATAATGACGAGGTGTTGCTGGAAAAAATAGTATTTTCGCGGCAAATGTCTTCAAGTTCACTGAAAATAGCCTGCTTAATGGCAAGTTTCTCTGCGACTGCTTCAATCACTAAATCGGCGTCAGCAAGGGCGGCAAGACTGTCGACAACATGGAGGCGATCAAGGGTTTCTTCCGTGCATTTGGCGTCGGCTTTTCCTTGCTCAACGCGTTTGCGTAAACGGGTGGTGAGTGCTGTTAAAGATTGCTGCAACACTTGGGCGTTCACGTCAAAAATGTGCACTTGTAGACCTACACTCGCAGCGACTTGCGCAATTCCAATGCCCATAGTACCTGCACCAATCACAGCGACATTTTGTATTGATGAGCTTAGTGAAGTCTTCATGGTTATTTCCCTTGGAACGTCGGTTCACGTTTATTTAAAAACGCATCGACGCCTTCACGGTAATCATGGCTGCGCCCGCCTAAGCGCTGTAAATCTCGCTCTAAATTGAGCTGCTCATCAAGGGTATTGGTGGCGGCACTGTGAATCGCTTTTTTGATCAGCCCCAACCCATAGGTCGGTTGAGTTGCAAGGTGCTTCGCGAGGTTGTTGACGGTGGTGGCGAGTTGGTTATTTTCCGTGACTTGCCAAATCATGCCCCACTGCAATGCTTGCTCTGCGCTAATTTTATCCCCTAGCATCGCCATGCCCATAGCACGGGCACGACCGACTAATTGCGGTAAAAACCAGCTTCCACCGGAATCAGGCACCAGCCCGAGGCGGCAAAATGATTGAATAAAACTGGCACTTTTCGCGGCGATGACAATATCTCCCGCAAGGGCAATCGCCGCCCCCGCGCCTGCGGCAACGCCGTTCACGGCACAAATAATCGGTTTTGGTAATGCGACTAAACGGCGGATCAGCGGGTTGTAGTAAGTTTCGACGGAAAAGCCCAGATCAGGGGCTTCGGATCCGACAGCGACATTACGATCGTTCAGATCTTGCCCCGCACAGAATCCACGACCCGCGCCGGTGATCACTAAGCAACGGACGGTTTCGTCTCGTTCGGCGATTTTAATGGCCGCGCTTAGCTGGCGATGCATCTCATCGTTAAAGCTATTTAGACGGTCAGGGCGGTTTAAGGTAATCGTGAGCACCCCATCTTCCAGCGTTGTAAGGATCATCTCTTCGGTGATCACGGTGTCATTTATCATGATTAGCGTCCTGTAAATTGGGGGGATCGTTTTTCGAAAAAGGCGGCGATCCCCTCTTGGCGATCGTCCGTACCCGCAAGGCTGGCAAAATACTGGCGCTCCAGTTTTAAGCCTTCGGTCAGGTGAGTTTCTTGGGCGCTTACTAGCGCAGCTTTGGCGGCATTCACGGCTAAAGGCGCATGTCCTGCAATGCGTTTGGCGATGGCTTGAGCGCGTTCAAGGGTGAGTGCGTCCACGCACACTTCACTGACTAATCCGGCTTGTTTGGCTTGCTCAGCACTGAGGGTTTCTCCGGTGAGTACCATCTGCATGGCAAGGGATTTGCCCACTGCGCGAATTAGGCGCTGAGTACCGCCCGCACCGGGGATCATTCCAAGGGTAATTTCCGGTAGACCAAAGCGGGCGGATTCCCCCGCAATAATGATGTCGCTGGCGAGCAGTAACTCGAACCCAGCCCCTAACGCGTAGCCATTGGCGGCACAAATAATCGGTTTGCTGATTTGCGCAAAACGGCGCCAAACTTGTGGACGTTTATCCGTGATGGCGCTGGCAACGGTTTGCTGCTGAAGCTCTTTAAGATCAGCCCCTGCGGCAAAGAAACGCGGGTTGCCGGTGATGACGATAGCGCCGATATTGTCGTCGGTTTGCGCATGTTCAAGATGCTTAACCAGTAATTCAAGGCACGGTGTGCTCAGCGCGTTGCGCACATCGGGGCGATTAAGCGTCAGTGTTAGAACGCGGTGATGTTGTTGAGATAAAATCCAATTATTTTCCATTGCTCATCCCTACACATCAAAGTCCAATACCACGCCATCCCCTTTTGGCCATGCTTGGCAACTGAGGATATAACCGGCGGCAATTTGGTCAGGTTCGAGACTGTAGTTCACGCCCATTTCAACTTCTCCTGAGCGCAACTTACATTTGCAAGTGGCGCAAACACCGCCTTTACAGGCATAAGGCAGGTCAGCGCCTTGGCGCAGTGCGGCATCGAGGATGCTGTCATCTTGCCCATCCATATTGATATTTAAGGTGCGCCCATCTAATTGAAGGGTGACTTGGCGGTTTTCGCTGGTGGCAAGGGTCGGTTTGAATTTCGCGCCAGAGGTATTAAAGCGCTCAGTGTGTACGCGCTCTTGTGCCATGCCGTGATGAATTAAGGTTTCTTGAACCTCATCCATCATGGACTCTGGACCACAAATGAAAGCGCGGTCGAATTGGCTAAAATTGAGCAGGGATTTCCCTAAGGCACTAAGCTGCTGGGCATCAATACGCCCACTGAGTAACGCGCTCTCTTGTGGCTCTTGGCTAAACAGATACAGCACTTGAAAACGGGTGGCAAAGCGGTTTTTTAAGTCAGCGATGGCTTCTTTGAACATCACTGAGCGGCTATTGCGATTACCGTAAATCAGCACAAAGCGGCTATTTGGCTCGGTTTGCAGCGTAGCTTTGATGATGGATAACAGCGGGGTAATACCGGAGCCTGCCGCCACGGCTAAATAGTGTCCTTGTTGCTGGCTATCGGGTTGGTAGCCAAATTGCCCTTGAGGGATCATCACTTCTAAGCTATCCCCAACATTCAGTTGTTGGTTGATAAAGTTAGAAAATCGCCCTTCGTAGATAGCTTTAACGCCAATTTTTAGCCCGTTTTCATTGGGGGCGCTACAGATGGAGTAGCAGCGACGAAGATTTTCGCCATTAATCGCGGCTTTTAGCGTTAAATGTTGACCTGGGCGGTAACGATACTGCGCTTGCAGAGATTCAGGAATATGAAAAGTGACCGCCACGGCATCGGGCGTGTCACGGTCAATAGCGGCAATACTTAAACGGTGAAAGACAGTCATGAGTGTGCCCTTAAATACATTTAAAGTAATCAAACGGTTCTAAGCATTCATTGCAGCGATACAGCGCTTTGCAGGCGGTAGAGCCAAACTCGCTAATTTTTTCCGTCTTTTCGCTGTCACAACGAGGGCAACAAATTGCCCCCGTATGTTCAGGATGCTCACAGGCGGTGCCTTGTGGGGGGGCAATACCAAATTCACGTAAGCGCCGTTTGGCATCTTGGTTCATCCAGTCCGTCGTCCATGCGGGGGTTAATACCACTTCTACATCCACAGGTGAGAAACCCGCGCTATCGAGAACCATTTTGATTTCATTGATTAAAAATTCGGTGGCAGGGCAGCCTGAATAGGTTGGGGTAAACCCAATTTGCCAGCCTTGTTCGGTCGGCTTCACATGGCGCACCATACCAAGATCAGTAATAGACAGAGCCGGCAATTCAGGGTCAGGGATCTGCTGAAGCTGCTGCCAGATCTGATGAATATCGGGGGATTGAAGTTGCATTCTCTGTTCCATCACTATCACCACTGGCTGTTGGGGTAAGCGCGTTGCACAAATTGCAGCTGCGTGAGAATTAAACCGAGGTGCTCAGTGTGGCTGCCTTGTTTGCCACCTAATCGATAAGCAGCTTGCTCAGGTAGGCTGAGAGTGGCTTCTTCAAAGATTTCGTTCACAGTTTGTAGCCAAGCATTGCGCAGTGTGCGCGGATCAACGGCAATACCCGCCTCGCTTAACGTAATTTCAATTTCATCCGCATGGAACAATTCGCCCGTAAAGCGCCATAATCGGTTGATAGATTGCTGCAATTTCTGCTGGCTCAGTGCGGTGCCATCCCCTAATCGAATCATCCAGCCACGGCTAAAACGCAGGTGGTATAGGGCTTCTTTAAGGGATTTTGCGGCAATGGCGGCGAGCTGCGGGTCGCGGCTATGGGTCAGTGCGCTGTAAAGCGGCACATGGTAGGCATCGATAAAAAACTGGCGCACGAGGGTATCGTTGAAGCCATCATTGGGTTGCTCAACAAGCAACAAATTGCTGAATTCACGCTCATCACGCAGGTAAGCCAGCTTATCTTCGTTGTAACCCGCGCCTTTCAGTTCAGCGGCATAGCTGAGGAAATTGCGCGCTTGTCCCAGTAAATCTAAGCCGATGTTCGACAGCGCAAGGTCGATTTCGATTTCTGGAGCATGACCACACCACTCACATAGGCGCTGTGCCAGAATCAGTGGGGTGTCTCCGAGACGTAACACATAATGTTGGAGCTGCTGTTTTTCGGTCATTTCAAGCTCCTTACATGTTTTTGATGCCATCAGGGATGGTGTAAAAAGTTGGGTGGCGGTAAACCTTGCTGTCCGCAGGGTCAAAAAATTGCTCTTTTTCATCAGGTTGAGAGGCGATCAAATGGGCAGCTTTGACGACCCAAATGGAGCAACCTTCACTACGGCGAGTGTAAGCATCGCGAGCATTTTCCAGCGCCATTTGGTCATCGGCGGCGTGCAAACTTCCCACATGGCGATGGGCTAAACCTTGTTTACTGCGAACAAACACTTCATACAGTGGCCAATCTTGATTGTTCATTGTCTTTTCCTTATTGGTGGCTAAGCCGCAGATTTAATGGCTTTTTGTTTTTGACTGTGAGCCATTGCGCCTTCGCGCACCCAAGCTCCTTCTTCCCAACCTTTTCGCTTCGCATCAAGGCGTTCTTGGTTGCAGATCCCTTGCCCTTTAATCACTTGGTAGAACTCTTCCCAATCAATCTCACCAAAACGGTAGTGACCTAGCGCGTCATCCCAGTGCAGGTCAGGGTCGGGGATGGTCATGCCGAGGGCTTCCACCTGCGGTACTGTGTTATCCACAAATTTCTGGCGCAGCTCGTCATTACTGAAGCGCTTGATTTTCCACGCCATACTTTGCGCGCTATGAGGGGAGTCAGAATCATTCGGACCAAACATCATTAATACTGGCCACCAAAAGCGGTTGATAGAGTCTTGCAACATGGCTTTTTGCTCATCAGTCCCTTCAGCTAGTGCCATGACGGCTTCATAACCTTGGCGTTGATGAAAACTCTCCTCTTTGCAGATTTTTACCATCGCACGGGCGTAAGGTCCGTAAGAAGCGCGGCATAGCGCCACTTGGTTGACAATCGCCGCACCATCAACCAGCCAGCCAATCACGCCCACATCCGCCCAATTGAGCGTCGGATAGTTGAAAATGGAGGAGTATTTCATCTTTTCGTCGAGCATCTTTTGGTAGATGTCTTGGCGAGTGCAGCCCAAGGTTTCTGCGGCGCTATAGAGGTATAAACCGTGTCCTGCTTCATCTTGAATTTTTGCTAGCAGAACGGCTTTACGGCGTAGGGTTGGGGCGCGAGTGAGCCAGTTGGCTTCCGGCAGCATGCCAATCACTTCTGAATGGGCGTGCTGCCCAATCTGGCGAATGAGGTTTTGTCGGTAGGCATCGGGCATCCAATCTTTGGGCTCGATAGCGATGTCGGCTTCGATTTTGGCATCGAAGTGGATTTGATTTTGCTCGTTCATTGTTATCTTCCGTTAAAGTGATTCATAAAAATTAAATTAATATAAAAATATGAAACACATTTATTTAACATTAATGCTAGGAATAGTTAACAATAAGATCAATGCTGTTTGTGGGGTTTTTGCGACTCACATCACAAGTGATTTCATTATATTCATATAAATCAATATTATGAAATCATCATTTTTTGTGTGGTTCTTGCTGTGAATGTTCAGATTGACTCTGTTTGTGTTTTATTTGTTAAATTTGGATTGGCATCTATGATTGTTTATGTGATACATATTTAACATCTAAAAATGGTTTATTGTCGTTTTTCTGGAGATGGAACATGCAACATTTAACAAGTTACATTATGGGGAAGTGGGCAACGGGGACAGGGGAAGGTCGTCCGATTTTTCATGCACTAACCAATGAAGCACTCTATGCAGTGACCTCTGAAGGGCTGCCATTAGCGCAAAGTCTACAATACGGGCGTGATGTCGGTGGTGAGGCGCTAGGGAAATTAACGTTTCAACAGCGCGGAGAGATGCTTAAAGCCGTTGCTCGACATTTGCTTGCCCATAAAGAGGCGCTATATGCCATTTCAGCCCAGACAGGCGCCACTAAATCAGACAGTTGGGTAGATATCGAAGGGGGAATAGGTACCCTATTTTCCTATGCGGGACTGGCAAGCCGTGAGCTGCCGGATGATACCGTGTGGTCAGAAGACGAGATGATCCCGCTATCAAAACAGGGGCAGTTTGTTGCCCGCCATATTTTAACATCGCGCCGTGGCGTGGCTTTGCACATCAATGCGTTCAACTTTCCGTGCTGGGGTATGCTAGAAAAACTAGCGCCAACGTGGTTAGCGGGGATGCCTGCTATTATCAAACCTGCCACCGCATCCGCCCAACTGACTCACGCAATGGTGAAACTGATGATGGAGAGCGGGTTAGTTCCCGAAGGGGCGATTCAATTAATTTGTGGCGGCGTTGGGGATATGTTCGACCACTTGGATTTTGAAGATGTGGTGACCTTTACAGGCTCAGCAGGCACTGGACAAAAACTCAAATCTCACCCGCGCATCAATCAAAAATCTGTGCCTTTTACCATGGAAGCGGACTCATTAAACTGCGCCATTTTAGGTTTGGATGTTCAGCCAGAACAACCAGAGTTTGCACTGTTTATCAAAGAAGTGGTTAATGAAATGACGACGAAGGCAGGGCAAAAATGTACTGCAATTCGCCGCATTATCGTTCCTAAAACTCAGTTGGAAAATGTGAAAAATGCCCTACTAAAACGCATCTCGAATGTCACGGTGGGTGACCCTGCCGCGGAAGGGGTTCGAATGGGCGCATTGATTAACCTTGAACAGCGCCAAGATGTGCAGGACAAAGTGAATTATCTGCTCGCCAATGGCTGCGAACGCCTGTGTGGCGGTAGCTTTGCCAATATGCAGGTGGTGGGTGGCGATAGCGAGAAAGGGGCATTTTTCCCACCGACATTGCTGTACTGTGCTGAGCCATTTGTGCATCAAGCGGTACACGAAACCGAAGCGTTTGGTCCCGTGGCGACATTAATGAGTTATGACGGGTTAGATCAAGCGGTGCAATTGGCGGCGCTAGGAGGCGGAAGCTTAGTCGGTTCGCTGGTGACTGCCGATAGCCAAGTAGCGCAGACGGCGATCCGCGCAACGGCACGGGCGCATGGGCGGATGTTTATTCTGGATGAAGCGGCATCAAAAGAATCCACAGGGCACGGCTCACCTTTGCCAATGTTGGTACATGGTGGACCGGGGCGTGCCGGGGGCGGTGAAGAGCAGGGCGGCTTGCGAGCAGTAAAACATTATATGCAGCGCACGGCACTGCAAGGCAGCCCATCCATGTTGACTGCGATTAGTAAGCAGTGGATGCGCGGCGCTGAGGCTATTGCTGATGTGGTGCACCCGTTCCGTAAATATTTCGAAGAGTTAGTGATTGGCGACACGTTACTGACCGCGAGACGCACAGTAACTGAAGCGGATATTGTGAATTTTGCCTGTCTCAGCGGGGATAATTTCTATGTGCATGTGGATAAACTTGGCGCCGAGCAATCGATGTTTGGCGAGCGCATCGCCCACGGTTATTTTGTGGTATCAGCAGCGGCGGGGCTGTTTGTGGATGCGGGAGTTGGGCCTGTTATCGCTAATTATGGGATGGAAAACTTGCGTTTTATCGAGCCAGTCAAAATTGGCGATACCATCCAAGTGCGCTTAACGTGCAAGAAAAAGATCAAAAAAGCCCAGAAAAAAGCCGAAGATAAGCCAAATGGGGTTATCGAGTGGGATGTCCAAGTGTTTAATCAGCACAACGATATCGTGGCGCTATACAGTATTTTAACGCTGGTGGAGCGTCGCCACGGGGATTTTTGATGCTGTGGTAGAGGGCAAAGTTATCAGAGAGGGCAAAATGCCCTTTCTGTTTTCGTTGGCTGGAAGCAACAGAAATTCATTGCTATAGTTGTATGACTGAGTAATACAATGCGATGACAGGTGAGTTTATGGCGAGAGTAACAAGTGTGACATTGGGGGAGCACTTCAACCGTTTTATTGGCGATATGATCCAGTCTGGTCGCTATGGCAATACATCAGAAGTGATAAGGGACGCATTGCGTATGATGGAAGAGAGAGAGCAACGGCTTGAATATGTGAGAAAAATGGTATTGGATGGACTGAATTCACCGGAAAGTGAAAGCAGCATGGATGACATTTTTGCCAGAGCGGAAAAGGATTTAAATGTATAAAATTTCTCAAATTGCGGAAGAAGATATTTATCAAATTGCTCGTTACACAATACGGCAGTTCGGTGTTAATCAGGCGAAAAAATATCACAATGAATTAAAAAAAACGTTTGAGTTACTGGCTAGTTCGCCATGGATAGGTAAAGAGTGTCATTGGGTATGTAAAGGGATGAGGCGATTTGAGTTTAAAAAACATTCCATATATTACATGCCCCAGACCCCATTTATTTTTATCTCCCGCGTTATTCATCAATCTGTGGATGTCGATGAATTGGATTTTGCTGAGTAAATTTTAACGGGATAAGAGAAGGCAAAAATGCCCTCTCCATTGAAACTATTTTTGAATAAATTGCGCTTGGTTCAGTTGGCTGAGTGCGGTATTCACACTAAAAATTTGCCCGCTCACTTCTGGTACGCCAAAGGATTTGAGCCGCGCACTGTGCATTTCGAGATACGCTTGCGCATCGGCTTGGTTAGCAAATAAGTAAATGCCCCCTGCCCTTTGGGTCTGTTGGTTTTCAGTCCAAATCTTCCAAATAAACCCCGGCTCTTGGTTAATGGATTGCGCTAATCCTTCCATTGCCGTCGCCATCTCTTCACCCCATGGGCCTTGGTATGGGAAATCAACCTGTAAAATCACCTGCATTATTGCCTCCTATTGTTGTTGTCTGGTTATCATAACCAGTAATTTTTATTTAGGATTGATCAAATTGGGGATTGGGGGAATGAATTTTATTTATTCTGCTTCCCTGCCTCAAACGCTTCTAACGTCATCAACCTTGCTTGCTTATGGTCAACGATGGGCGTTGGATAATTCAGAGAGACTTGGTGAGATTCAGCCCATGTGTGGGGTTCGTGAATAAACTTCTCGGGAACATCGCGAAGTTCGGGGAGCCACTCGCGGATAAACGTCCCTTGTGGGTCGAATTTTTTCCCCTGAGTGGTTGGGTTAAAAATACGGAACCACGGTGAGGCATCAACACCCGTTGACGCTGACCATTGCCAGCCGCCATTATTCGCCGCCAAAGTGCCATCAATTAACTGGCTCATAAAGTAGTGTTCCCCTTTGCGCCAATCGACCAGCAAATCCTTGACTAAAAAACTCGCTACAATCATCCGTAGTCGATTATGCATCCAGCCTGTTTGGTTGAGTTGGCGCATGGCGGCATCTACTATCGGGTAGCCTGTTTGCCCGTTTTTCCATGCCGAAAATACAGCATCATCGGGGTTCCATTGAATATGCTGCGTCCATTCAATAAACGGTTGGTGACGACAAAGGCGCGGAAAAGCGACCAATAGATGACTATAAAATTCTCGCCAAATTAATTCATTTAGCCAGCTAAAACAGCCACTTTCTTGGGAGTCAAAAACCTGCGGGTTCTCTGCCAATAAGCGATTCACACATTGGCGAGGCGAAAGCACTCCAAGGGCTAAATAGGGGGATAATTGGCTAGTACCATCAATGGCGGGAATATCTCGGTCGCGTTGGTAATCTTGTACGTGCTCGCTGCAAAACTGCCGTAACTTTGCTAATGCAGCTTGTTCTCCGGCAATAAATTGCGGTGAAATTTCAACAGGCTGGTGAGCAAAAAGTGGAAGTGTATTTTCAACGGCTAATGCCGCTCCCCGTGGTTTGGGGACGGGAAACGAGCGAAAATCACTCATCATCAATTGGCTCAAAAAGGCGCGGCGAAACGGGGTATAGACTTGGTACATATCCCCTTTTTGCGTCGTCACTGAACCTGGCGGAAGTAATAGCGCATCATCATAGGTGAAAATATTCAGATGTTGCGCTTGCTGGCGTAACTGTTCATCTCGCAAGCGTTCATTTAACTCGTACTGGTGATTGAAATATAACCCTGTGGCATTTTGCTGTTGGGCAAAATCCAGCAACCATTTCACGGAATCCGCAAAGGTCGCAGTGGTATGGCAAATCAGGGGAATACCTCGTTTCGCTAAAGCGTGTTGTAGTTCCACAAGGTTTTGATGTAAGAAGGCAATTTGCCTTGGTGATACGTTGTGAGTTGCCCACTGTTCTGGCGTCGCAGTATAGACGCCAATCACAGTGGCAGTAGGATCCTCACAAGCAAAGGTAAGCGCTTTATTATCGGTGACTCGTAGATCGTTGCGAAACCAAACTAAGTGACAAGCCGACATCGCTTTCCTCGCTATTTTTTAAGGGTTAATCTAATTTTGGGTGCTGGTTGATTAGCGATTGACGCTGTTTTTCCAGCTCAGCAATTTGTTGTTCGATATCTTCAACTTTCTGTTCGATATTGTCAAAATGCTCACTCAAAATTTCTTTTGCTTCCGCTTTATCTGAGGCTGCAGGCGTTGCACCACGTAGTGGCTTATTAGCTGTTTCTGGCATTCTAATACCGGTATACAGACCAATTAATGCAATGACTATCAGATAATATGCAGGCATATACAAGTCATTAGTCGCTTCAACTAACCATGCCGCCGCTGTTGGTGTTGCACCCGCAATTAATACCGAGATATTAAAAGCGATGGCTAATGCGCTATAACGAATATGGGTAGGGAAAATAGCCGGTAAAATCGATGCCATCACCCCTGTAAAGCAGTTGAGTAATACCGCAAGAATCAACAATCCGACAAAAATTAAGCCAACAGAGCCGCTATTAATCATCATAAATGCGGGGTAAGCCAACACAATTAACCCCACGCTGCCCATGATAACGAAAGGTCGGCGACCAATTTTGTCACTGGCTAAACCAATGATTGGCTGTACAAACAGCATACCAATCATAATGGCGATAATAATCAACACGCCGTGGTCGGTTGAGTAGTTCAAATTATGGGACAAATAGCTCGGCATATAGGTCAGCAGCATATAGTACGTCACGTTAGTGGCGATAACTAAGCCGACACAAATCATCAAGCTTTTCCAATATTTAGATGCAACTTCACGGAAAGAGACTTTCGGTGGATTCTGGATATTGGCTTTGTCTTGCTGCTCTAAACTTTCAATATGTTGCTGGAATGCAGGGGTTTCTTCCAATGAATGACGTAAATAGAGACCGATAATACCTAGCGGTAAGGCTAAGAAGAACGGAATTCTCCATCCCCAATCGTGGAAGTTAGCTTCACCGACAAGGCTTGAAATCAGCACGACGACACCCGCACCCATCACAAAACCTGCGATAGAACCGAAGTCTAACCAGCTGCCCATAAAGCCACGTTTACGGTCTGGGGAATACTCAGCAACAAAGATAGCAGCACCAGAGTATTCACCACCCACGGAGAAACCTTGAGCCAGTTTAGCGAGCAGTAATAAGATAGGCGCCCAAATACCAATTCTCTCGTATGATGGGATCAGACCGATACAGAAGGTACTGATTGCCATAATAATAATGGTCATGGACAACACTTTTTGTCGGCCGTATTTATCTCCGAGAATACCGAAGACAACGCCCCCAAGGGGTCTAACCAAGAAAGGCACGGAGAAAGTGGCTAACGCCGCAATCATCTGAACGCTCGGTGATGCGTCCGGAAAGAAGACTTGACCCAGTACATAGGCTAAGAAGCCGTAAACACCGAAGTCGAACCATTCCATCGCATTACCCAGCGAAGCCGCTGTGATTGCTTTTTTCAATTTTCCATCATCAATAATTGTAATGTCGTTGATATTTAATGGTTTTTCTTTTTTCTTTCTGATCTTCATGGAACCATCCTCTTATTTGAATTTTAAGATGTGGGTTTCCCGATCCGATTTGCTCGGACAATCTGCAAATAATGAAAATTAGTATGGATAATTAAATGCAGTATCTAAACTAATTGAATGGAGAGTAACGAATAAGCTATTTAATGTTACAGCAAAATAACTATATCAATAATGCAGGGGTAGATTGAGAATACTGCGCTTTAATATTTAATGCCAAGTTCTGAATATATATCAAAAATATCACCTTTAAATTGTCATTTCTTGAATAATAATATCGCAAAAATGGTAATTTGTAAAATCGAGGGAAAGATTAATACTATTTTAGCTGAAACTTTTTGGTGAATTTTCAATGGTATTTGTTTGTTTTTATTGGAATTTATCTGATCTGCTTTTAGATGGTTTATAAAACGGTTGATGGGTATGAAAAGTGAATCTGTAACGAAAAATAATTCCCACATTCAGGGGTCATTTCGTATTGAAACGGCACCGTCTTTTTGTGACTTTATATTTGTCCTGATATTGCTGTCTTCTTTCGATATTCGCGGATGAATATCTTGTTCTGTTTTTGAATGTACTGCATTGGTAGGAATAGGGAATCGATTTAGTTAGAATCGAATACATATTATTAAGCGTATTTGAAAATCAGCACTGCTTGTTAAATATGTCATTGTTAACAAGAATACATTGAATTTAATCCGACTTAAAAAGAGTGCCATTATGAAAAAACAGAGTATTGCATCCTATATTGCGAAAGTACTGGATAACGCAGGTGTTAAGCGCATCTGGGGAGTCACTGGGGACTCATTAAACGGTTTAACGGATAGTTTACGTAAGCAAGGGGCTATTGAGTGGTTAGGCACCCGTCATGAAGAAGTGGCTGCATTTGCCGCGGGCGCAGAAGCGCAACTAACGGGTGAATTAGCGGTGTGCGCGGGTTCTTGTGGACCTGGCAACATGCACTTAATCAACGGGTTGTATGATTGCCATCGTAACCGTGTACCTGTATTAGCCATTGCTGCGCATATCCCATCGAGTGAAATCGGTAGTAATTACTTCCAAGAAACCCACCCAACAGAACTGTTCCGTGAATGTAGTCACTATTGTGAAATGGTGACTAACCCTGAGCAAATTCAACAAGTTCTGGGTATTGCGATGCGTAAAGCGATCCTGAATAAAGGTGTTTCCGTTGTCGTTATTCCGGGTGATATCGCCCTGAAAGATGCACCAGAATCGGCGAAAGAAGAGTGGTATCAGCCACAAGCACCTTTGATCATGCCTCAGCGTCCTGAAATTGAAAAACTAGCAGAAGCATTGAATCAGTCAGAAAACATCACGTTGTTCTGCGGTAATGGCTGTGCTGGCGCTCATGATGAAGTGGTGAAACTGGCAGAAACCTTGAATGCACCAGTGGTACATGCACTGCGTGGTAAAGAGCATATTGAGTGGAATAACCCAAATAGCGTGGGTATGACGGGGTTAATCGGTTTCTCATCTGGCTACCACGCGATGATGAATGCGGATACCGTTGTGTTGCTAGGCACCCAATTCCCGTATCGCCCGTTCTATCCAACTGATGCGAAAATTATTCAGATTGACCTGAATGCCGGAAGCTTAGGCTCCCATTGTCATATTGATATGGGGCTAATCGGGGATATTAAGGCGACATTGACCGCCTTACAGCCACATTTAACAGCGAAACAGAATCGCAAACATTTGGATGGCGCACTGAAGCACTATGCCGAGGCGCGTAAAGGGTTGGATGATTTGGCTAAGCCGGGTCATGAAGGGCTGATCCACCCACAATATTTAGCCACTAAGCTGAGCGAACTGGCGAACGACGACACTATCTTTACCTGTGATGTGGGAACACCAACGGTGTGGGCTGCGCGTTACTTGAAAATGAACGGTAAACGTCGCCTGATCGGTTCGTTTAACCACGGCTCGATGGCCAACGCAATGCCGCAAGCGATTGGTGCGCAAGCTGTTGATAAAAATCGCCAAGTGGTTGCGATGTGTGGTGATGGCGGTTTCAGTATGTTGATGGGTGACTTTATTTCGTTGTCGCAGATGAAATTACCAGTGAAAATCATCATTCATAACAACGGCGTGTTGGGCTTTGTGGCGATGGAAATGAAGGTTGCAGGCTTTATGACTGCGGGTACCGATTTACAGAATCCAAACTTTGCCGCGATTGCCAATGCGGCAGGTATCAAAGGCATTCGTGTTGAGAAAAGTGAAGATTTGGACGGTGCGCTGAAAGAAGCTTTTGCCCATGATGGTCCAGTTGTTGTGGATGTATTGACGGCGAAGCAAGAGCTTTCAATGCCTCCGGAAATTGAAGCGCAAGAAGCCAAAGGCTTTAGCTTATATATGCTGAAGGCAATTATGAGCGGTCGCGGTGATGAAGTGGTGCAATTGGTGAAAACCAACTGGTTGCGTTAATTGTTATCTAATCGAGTAGCACCCTAAAATTAGTATCATAAATAAATCCCCAATTCGGTGTACTGGATTGGGGATTTTTGTTTAATAACCCGCAGCAGATTGGCTGCGCCAAAGGTGAGCTGCAACCAGTGCTCGCCACGGTGCAAATTGGGCTAGCCATTGCTGGGTTTCTTTCGCTGATGGTTGCGCATCTTGAGCTAATAAAGTTTGTAGATTGCGCCGCACGGCAACATCCCCATGTAGGGAGCCATCTAGGTAATTAAATCCCCGCAGGAGACCATAGCTGACAGTCCAAGGCCCAATGCCTTTGATGGCCAGCAATTTTTCGGTGACATCATGGACATTTTCGGGGGTAACGGCGTTGTCTAAGTCTAATTCACCCGCTTGAATAGCGTCACAAAGCCCGCGTAAGGCGATGATTTTTCCAAGAGAAAAACCCGTTTGCCGTAAAATTTCATCGTCCACATTGATGACTGAGGCGACGGTAGGAAAGCACCAAATTCCTGATGAGTGCAGTTGCCCAACAGCTTGAATAAAACGTCGTCGGATGGCGATGGCAGCAAGAACACTAATTTGTTGACCGATAATGGCCCATACGAGCGCTTCAAAAGTCGTGGCTGATTGATACACTCGCACGCCTCGCTGTGGCACAATCAGTTTACCGAGTATGGGGTGAGTAAGGTATTTTTCTTCAAATTGCTCAACGGGTTGATTCAATCCGAGTAAATGAATCGCAAGCGTGTGTAGCTCATTTAAGGAAGGCGAAGTTTCTGCATTATCAACATCAAGCTGCAATATTGCTTGTTTATTGTCAGTGGCTTGGTCGTTAATGGATAGGCGAATTTGCGCAGCACGTTCCTGCCAGATAATCCCTTTGCGCAAGGTGTTTTTTTCAACAATCTCAGCGATATTTTGCGGATCTCGCAAGTGAAAAGCAAAAAAATCATCAATACGATAATAAGGTGGCAGTGATATAGAAACAGATTGTGTTGATGCCATAGTTCGTCTTCTTCTGATTTATGCTCATTTTTGGTTAAATTTTGACAAAAAACGTCAAACGCTACATTTTTAGCCGTTAGAGTATGTTAGCTTAGCAAAAAGGTGACTCAGATAATCATGTGCTAATTTAGCTTGCTCATATCTATTCAGCAAATTCTTGCGCAAATCGATGAGCAGATTAACTGCATAAATTAAATCAAGGATGTGAAGGTGAACGCAGTAAATAATGAAATGCCTCCTGTACCAAAACCTAAGCCTGAATTAAATGGCATCGGTGGATGGTTGATTCTCCCATTACTTGGGGTGATTTTTTCGGCACTATTTATGCCGTTTAGACTTTGGCATCATAATCAAGAAGTGATTGAATATTGGAGTGAATTGACGTCACCGGGTTCAGACTATTTCATTCCGCTATTCAAAGAAGTGATATATTTTGAAATGGTTGGTAACGCGATTATTTACGGTACAGTCTTGTATCTTTGTTATCTCTTTTTCACTAAGAAAAAATTAATTATTAAGGTGTATGCCTTTTTTCAAATTTTTTCATTGGCTGTGATGGTTTTTGATTTGGTGCTTGCCAATCAATTGTTAGACCTCGAAATAGATTCCAATGATATTCGTGAATTGATACGAGGATTATTTGGT
This sequence comes from Providencia sp. LY12, assembly GCF_057621555.1. Taxonomy (NCBI): domain Bacteria; kingdom Pseudomonadati; phylum Pseudomonadota; class Gammaproteobacteria; order Enterobacterales; family Morganellaceae; genus Providencia; species Providencia sp. LY12. Next base: position 265,850 of record NZ_CM172594.1, read on the forward strand.
TGTTTCGTTTGGGTGCCTTACTTTTTTGTCTCTGTGCGTGTTCGCAATACTTTTATTAATTAGTGAACCCCAATGACCGTGGAGCCTGCTAATGATTTACTGTAAACGAGTCTATGACCCTTGTAGTCCTCAGGATGGCTATCGCATCCTGGTGGATAGGCTGTGGCCTCGAGGGATCAAAAAGGTGGATTTGCAGTGTGATGAATGGAACAAAGCGGTTGCGCCCTCCAATGAATTGCGCAAATGGTTTCATCAACATACTGACCAGTTTGAGCAGTTTGTGACGAAATATCAGCAAGAACTTCAGCAAAATGAAGCATGGCATGCCGTATTTGCGAAGGCGCAGCAAGGAGATATCACGCTGTTATATAGCGCCAAAGATACGCAACATAATCAGGCGTTGGTACTGAAAGCATTTATCGAAGAAAAACTCAAAGAACGTAAAGAATAAAAAAGGTTATCACTATGGATGTGAATTTATCATCTAATCCCGAATCATTACCCGCGGCTCAAATACCTGCACAGAGTCATACTAAACCTCAAAAATCCCTCCAAGGGATTGGTGGGTGGTTTATTCTACCTCTGTTAGGTCAGCTGTATATGCTGGGGAATTTGATCAAAATGATGGTGAATGATATTGCCGAGGTTCAAGGTGCTTGGTCATTGGCAACGAATCCAGCATCGGACTTTTATATGTCAGGGTTTGCCTCTGGTTTTTATGCTGTACAGCTCAGCCTTGGGGTAATTATCGCATTAATGGTGGGATCGTTAATTGCGGTGTTTAAAAAGAAGTCTATGGTTAAGTGGCTGTTTATCATTACGATGATGCTTTATGTTGCGGTAATTGGCGCCTCGCGCATCGCTTTTCCCGTCGCGTTTCACCTCGAAATCGACTATAGCTACATTACTAGCTTTTTTAATGGCAGTTTTTATTGCTTGATTTGGGTTCCTTATTTTCTGGTTTCCGCCCGCGTTAAAAATACCTTTGTGAATTAAAGAAAGGGCTGCGAAGCACAGCCCGCACAGTTAACTATCTAACCTTTATTAACCACCTAGTTGTAAATCATGGGTAATATTGCACTGTTCCACGAATGCTTCATCGTGAGAAACCAATAATAGTGTCCCTTGGTAATCCCGTAATAGCCCTTCCAATAGCTGTTTTGAATCTAAATCTAAGTGATTGTCTGGCTCATCGAGCAGTAAAACAGCGGGAGGATAAGGGCTATGCGTCAGAGCTAGGAGCGTCGCTTTGAGCTGCTCACCACCACTAAGCTGGCACAATGGTAGTAACGATTTATCTCCTCGAATACGCAACATACCCAATTGAGTTCTCCAGTGCTCTACGGAAATTGCTGGTTGATATTGATAGAGAGCTTCGGCAACTGGTAACGATTTATCCAAAAGATTCAGATGTTGGTCTAAATAGCAAAAAGCACCGCTAATGCGGGATTCCCCAGAAAGTGCCTGCAACTTATTTGCCAACACTTTCAATAAGGTGGATTTCCCCGAGCCATTGCGTCCTTGAATATGCCAATGCTCACCGCTATAGGCAGTGAACGAGAGTGGAGCAATTTGCCCATAAGGTAGCTTTAATTGGGAGACAAAAATGCGCATTTTCCCACCTTCGCTTTGGTAATTGAGTACCATTTTTTGCGGTTGAATATGGCTGACTTTGTCTTGATTTTGCTGATGTTGATGTTGTAATTCGCCTAATACTCGCTGGTGACGCTCTGCCACATTGGATTGTCTTTTTTCGGCTCTGTTTTTCTGCATATCGAGCAACAGTAAGGATTGAGAACCGCCATAGCGAATATTTTCGCCTTGCTTACGTCGTTGAGCGGCTTTTTGTAGGTTGGCTTGCTGCTGTTTTTTCTCTTGGCGAATCTGTTTTTCGAGCAGTTCACCTTCTGCTTCGATAGCATTGATAGCAAAGGTTTTCTGCTCATCATATAGGGTGTAATTTCCGCCGTATTCCACTAAGCCTTTATCGGTTAATTCAAAAATAGCATCCATCTTTTCAAGAAGATGTCGGTTATGGCTGATGACTAAACAGCCGGCTTTGTGCTGACTGAGTTTTTCACTCAGCCATTGGCGCCCTTGCTGATCAAGATGGTTGTCGGGTTCGTCGAGCAAAAGAAAGTGGTCAGGATGTAAAAATGCACGACATAGCGCTAAGCGAGTGCGTTCCCCGCCGCTCAGTTGTTCAATAGGGGCATCCATGGATGCCGTTAGCTGTGCAGATGCTAACAACATTTCCCATGTTGCGGGCAGATGCCAATTATCTTCCGTTAGCTCGAAATCGGTCATGGTGCCGTGACCTTGTTCAATGCGTGAAAAGGCTTGCCAAAGCGTATCAATGCCTAGCGCTTGAGCAAGGGTGTCGCCCGTTAAGCGATTGAGTTGATCCACATGAATTATTGGTAAATGCCAATCAACTTTGCCGTGAGTGGGAGTGAGTTGTCGGGCAAGTAATCGCATTAATACGGATTTTCCACGACCATTGTGACCAATCAGCGCATTTTTTTGGCTAAATAAGCTACCACTCAATGGCGGAAAGAGCGCGGATTGGTCGAACTCGATGGTTAATTGTGAAAAATGGCACGCGAGAGCTGGGTTAGCTATTGTCATAGAGACCTCCAAATAGAGGGGCAGACAACGTTACGCTATCTTTCGCACGATCATTTTTCGAAGCATTTTCTTTTAAAAAGCATATTTCGAAAAAGAAGCGATGAAAACTGTGTCTGCCAAGAACAGAAAAATAATGACCTTAAACAAGGCATTGTGGATATTTTCTGGCAGTACTTAGTTCATCGTCGGAAAGGCTCACTTTAGAAGGGGCAAAATTGCGAGTGAATTATAAACAGGATTGCGAGGTGGAAGCAAGCATGGGTTGTATGAAAAGTAAACTTGCAGTAACCGACTTCTAAATCCATAATATTGTGTGTTATTGGTAATATTTTAACTTAAGGCGCAATATGTTGGATTTAAGCTTGAGTAAACCGAGTGAAATTGTCAAAAAACTCTGTGAAAGATTACGTTTAGAGCGACTGACATTAAAAATGACGCAGGCAGATGTCGCGGAACGTGCGGGTGTGAGTGCGAATACAGTTTCAAACCTAGAGGCAGGGAGAAATGTTAGTTTTGAGAACATGATCCGTATTGCGATGGTGCTTGGGCGCAGTAAAGAGCTTGAAGGATTGTTTATGCCAAATTTAAACAGCATCGATGATATTGTTCGTTATGATGAAAGCAAAAACCGTCAGCGCGTGAAAAAGGATAAGTGAAATGCTGAAGCAAGTTGATGTTTATTATAATGGCTGGGGGGAGCATTGGTTATGGGGGGCTTTGATTTCTAGTACCGCAATTACAGGTCGCCCACTTATTGCATTTGAATACTCCGATGCCGCTAAGCGCAGAGGACTTGAACTTTCACCTCTGCTCCTGCCACTGAAAGAGACTCAACTTCGCACTGATTTTCCTGCTCATCAATTAGGTTTACCTGGACCTGTCTATGATTCATTACCTGATGGCTGGGGAATGTTGTTGATGGACAGATTATTTCGACGAAGAGGCCTGAATGTGGCTCGTATCGGTGCATTAGAACGCTTAGTGTATGTTGGGCATAATGCAATTGGGGCAATGTCATTTGAGCCTGTTGCCACGGAGCTTCTTGATGAGCAAATTAATATTCCTCTCGACCAATTAGCGGAAGAAGTACAAGATGTTTTAAATGGTGAAGGCGAGCAGTTTTTACAGCAACTATTGCAAATTGGGGGTTCACCTCAAGGTGCTAGACCAAAAGCGCTTGTTTACCGAGACCCAAAATCGAATATTTTTACCACCGTTGCTGCGCCAAATCTTGAGGCTTGGCTAGTTAAATTCCCTGCAAAACATGAGCATCCTGAAGTTTGCGCTATTGAAATGGTCTATTCGGAATGTTTACGACGTTGCGGTATCCCAACCCCAAACACATTGCTGTTTAATTTAAAAAATGGGCTAGCTGCATTTGCATCTGAACGTTTTGATAGGCAGGGCGGCTTCAAAATTCCTGTTCAAAGTTTAGCGGCTTTGACTGGAGCAGATTTTGCAATTCCAGGCAGCATTGATTATCTTAGTTTTCTTCGTGCAACACATAAATGCACGAATGATATTAGAGAGAAAAAATCTGCATTTGAACGTGTGGCCTTTAACGTCATCTTTAATAATCGTGATGACCACCCAAAGAATTTCGCTTACACCCTGTCTCAGTCGGGTCAATGGGCTTTGGCGCCTGCCTATGATGTGACGTTCTGTGAAGGGCCTGGAGGGTATCATCAAATGGATGTGATGGGTGAAGCGCTAAAAATTGGAAAGAGGCATTTGCTAGCATTGGCTGATGATGCGGATATCACTGCGCAAGAAGCTAATGAGACGATATCACGCCTATGCCATGTTGCTCGCAAATTTAGCGATATCGCAAATGAACATTATCCTAATAGAATTACGTCCACGACATTGAAACAGATCCAATCCAGAATTGATGACAACATCAAATTCTTAGAAAGATAATAAAGTAAAAGCGCCAGTCTGTGGGCACAGATAGGCGCTTTTGGTACAACAACGAGTTTTTTACGATTCTATCTTACTGCGTATCTCTTGCGAGATTATTCTGTCACAGCCACTTTAGTGTGCTCTGCAAGCCATTGTGCAATGTGCTGTTTCTCAGCGTCGTTCAGCCACATGCCCAATTTGGTACGACGCCAAATTGCATCGTCTAATTCTACAACCCACTCATTTTCGACTAAGTAGCGTAATTCGGCTTCATAGACGTTTGCGGCAAATGCTTCACCTAAATCAGACAGTGAGTTTGCACCTGCTAAAATCAACTTACTGTTGCTGCCGTAAGTTCTTGCATAACGCAGTGCTAAGCCTTCTGGGAGCCATGGGTAATGCTGGGTTAATACGCGTGCGTAACCATCGCGGTCACAACCTTCGATATCGCCACCCGGTAACTGACCATTTTTAGTCCATGGACCGCTAGCGTTAGGGTAGTACGCCGCTAATTTACCCACAGCTGCTTCAGCCAGTTTACGGTAAGTCGTTAATTTACCACCGAAGACTGACAGTAATGGCGCTTTACCCTCTTCATCGTGAATATCTAAAGTGTAGTCACGAGTGATAGCTTGTGGAGAGTCTGACTCGTCATCACACAGAGGGCGAACACCAGAGTAATCCCACACAATATCTTGTTTAGTCAGCTGTTTTTTGAAGTGGTCGTTATACACTTTCAGCAGATAATTAACTTCGTTTTCGTCAATTTTCACATCTTTTGGATCCCCTTTGTACTCAACATCGGTGGTACCAATAATTGAGAATTCATCCATCCAAGGGATCACAAAGACAATTCGGTTATCTTCGTTTTGCAGGATATATGCTTGTGGTTCATCGTGAGCGCGTGGAACCACGATATGGCTGCCTTTGATCAGACGAATACCATAAGGGGATTTCAGTTTTAAGCCGTCATCGAAGAACTCTTTAACCCAAGGTCCTGTAGCGTTGACCAGACCTTTGGCTTTCCAAGTATGAGTTTCGCCAGTACGTAAGTCTTGAGCTTCAACCACCCAAAGGCCATTTTCACGGTATGCGCGAGTCACTTTAGTGCGAGTGCGAACTTCACCGTTTTTACGGACTACTTCTTGAGCGTTCAATACCACTAAACGCGCATCATCAACCCAACAATCTGAGTATTCGAAACCTTTGGTTAGTTCAGGTTTTAAGACAGAATTCTGGTTGAATTTTAAGCTCTTGCTGCTTGGCAGACTAACGCGTTTACCTAAGTGATCGTACAGGAACAGACCGATACGGATCATCCAAGCTGGGCGTAAGTGAGGCTGATGAGGTAGACGGAAGCGCATTGGGAATGCGATATGCGGAGCCAGTCGCAATAAGACTTCACGCTCTGCAAGTGCTTCACTCACCAGTCTAAATTCATAATGTTCGAGGTAGCGTAAACCACCGTGGATTAGTTTCGAACTTGCAGATGAAGTTGCACTCGCTAAGTCTTGAGATTCAAGCAGCAGTACAGATAATCCACGCCCAGCAGCATCAGCCGCAATACCAGCGCCGTTGATTCCGCCGCCAATTACAATCAAGTCTTTCGTTTCCATGCATCCCCCTGAGATGTTCGAACCATTTTCTATAATGTTCGTTTTCGCTCATTTGATTGTAATCAAATTTTGTACGTCTGCCAACCTGTAATCCATAAAAATAACAAGCGCGTGATGCTAATAACATTTTGTGTATAAATTTAATCTGTTTAATAAGTTGGCAATATGACAAAGGGATGACAACAGAATGAAAAGAAAGGAAAAAATAAGAATTGATGGTAGGCAAGCTACCATCATTGGGAGGTTAAAGCCAGGGGGCTAGCAGAGCTCTAATTGAACGTTATGCTGTTCGATAACCTTTAGGATACTGGCTGGAGGCGCTTGGGTGGTAAACAAGGTATTGATTAGGTTCATATTGCCTAAATTTACCATCGCATTTCGACCAAATTTGGAGTGGTCGGTAACCAACATGACATGACGAGAATTTTCGATAATCGCGCGCTTGGTGCGCACTTCATGATAATCAAACTCAAGCAATGAGCCGTCCATATCAATCCCGCTGATCCCCAGGATGCCGTAATCCAGCCTAAACTGAGAGATAAAGTCGAGGGTAGCTTCACCGACAATTCCGCCATCGCGAGAACGAACTTCACCGCCTGCAAGGATCAAACGAAAATCCTCTTTTGCCATGAGCAATGTTGCGACGTTCAAGTTGTTGGTCACTACTCGCAGGTTTTTATGATTAACCAATGCGTGAGCAACAGCCTCAGGGGTTGTGCCAATATCAATAAATAGGGTCGCGCCGTCAGGAATTTGGCTTGCCACACGTTGAGCAATACGCGCTTTTTCTTCAGACCACATAGTTTTGCGGTCATTGTAAGCGGTATTGACGGAACTCGAAGGCAAGGCTGCGCCACCATGGTGTCGTAGGATTTTATTTTGTTCAGCAAGATCATTGAGGTCTCGGCGAATGGTCTGAGGGCTAACCTCAAACTGTTCGACAAGTTCTTCAGTACTGACATATCCCTGAAGACGCACAAGTTCAACAATTGCATCATGTCTCTGGGTTTGTTTCACAGCATTAGCCTCTAATTATAAAATGTTCTATTTGGAACCTTGGTGTTTAAAACTGAGCCTATTATCCCATATTCCCATCAATAATCCGATAATTAACCCTGAAGTATGTGCGGCATTAGCAATGTCCATACCAAGCAGGTCAAAGTAACCGAAAAATAACCAGATAATCGAGAATACCATGAGCCCGCGAGGGATGCCGATACCGATTTCTGGGCGACGTTCGCCAGTGATCCAAACATAGCTAACCAGTGCATAAACGACACCCGATAAGCCGCCGAAGTTGTTTTCACTGAATAGGGATTGACCCCAGTTACTGAATAATGCGGAAACTAATAAAATGGTGAACAGTTTTCCTGTACCCATTTTTTTCTCAACTTGCCCGGCAAGGAACCACCAGAGTGCAAGGTTGAAACCGATGTGCGAAATAGAAAAGTGAACGAACGCTGGGCTTATCCAACGCCACAATTCACTTTGCTGATCACCAATAGGCCAACCTAGATAGTATAGAACGACACGGGGATCTGTCAGGGTGACCCAAAGATAGACCGCGATAGACAGCAAAATAACGGCGATAGTTAATGGGCCTGATTGCTGTTTTAAATAACTGAATGTCAGATAGTTTCGATACTGAAATTGGGCATCTGTGCGACCCGTTTGCCAGCTGGCTTCGAGGTAACGAGGATCATTAGGGTTACGCAAAAAGGTTTCTAACTCTTGGCGTACTTGCTCAGTATGCTGCTCATCGGCGAGCCAAAGTTCATAATGTTGTTGGTCGTTGGAAGGATGGAGTTGTAGTTGGATATTTTGTCCAGCCATATAATCGACAAACGCTTGAGCCATCCGTGGGTTTTCAAAAGAGATAATGTGGATCATAAATACGTTGTCTCGTTTAGAGCGCCGTTATGGCTTGTGGGTATTCCCGTGACCATGCCTCAAATCCGCCATTAATGCTATATACAGATTCAAAACCAATATTAATTAAGTATTGCGCCGCACCTTGGCTGCTGTGACCGTGGTAGCACATCACCATAATCGTTTGTTCGTAATCTGTTTTTTCGACAAACGGGTGAAGTGATTCATTGGTTAAGTGGTAAGCGCCTGTCGCGTGACCAGCACGAAAACTTTGGGGATCGCGAACATCGACAAGGATAGCAGTGCCATCTAGCCAGTGCTGATAAGCTTGTTCGGGTGTTAGTGTCTCAAAATGGTCCATAAAATACCGGAAAATTAGGGGAAATGTCATGAAAGAGCATCCACAGGCGTGCTGAGGATGCTCCGATACTCAGTAGAAAATGCGTGTGAGCAGAATCTATTAGTAGAAAGAGTGCTCGCCGCGTTGGTGCTCAGTCAGGTCTTTAACACCTTTTAATTCACCTTCGAACATTTTCAGTAATTCTTTTTCGATACCTTCTTTCAGCGTCACATCGACCATGGAACAACCGTTACAGCCGCCGCCGAATTGCAGAATAGCAAAACCATCTTCGGTGATTTCCATTAAGGAAACACGACCGCCATGGCTCGCTAACTGTGGGTTAATTTGTGATTGTAAAACGTATTCAACACGCTCAATTAATGGCGCATCTTCAGACACTTTACGCATTTTCGCGTTCGGTGCTTTTAAGGTTAACTGAGAGCCTAATTGGTCAGTGACGAAATCAATCTCAGCATCTTCTAAGAATGGAGCGCTAATTTCATCAACATAAGCAGAGAGTTTTTCAAACTTCAGCTCTTTATCGGTGGCTTCTACGGCACCAGGAGGGCAATAAGAAACACCACACTCAGCGGTTGGTGTGCCTGGGTTAATGACAAATACTCGAATTTGGGTTCCTGACTCTTGGCTTTCCAATAACTTGGAGAAGTGAGTCTGTGCTGCTTCTGTAATATTAATCATAATCTCTTGCTCAATAATAGTTGACTGCTTTAGTTGGTTATAATACGCCCATTTACACCCATCCTACAAGGTGCGACAGAGTGACCACGCGTCAACAGTATGCGCTCCCGCACAAATCAACAATTGAGCGGCGGCATGCATGGTTGAGCCAGTTGTAATCACATCATCAATAATAGCTATGTGTAGACCTGAAACCGAAGTTTCAAGGGTAAATGCCTCTTTTAGGTTATTGCGGCGCTGCTTACGTGTTAATGAAACTTGCGCCAGTGTATCACGAGAGCGCAATAATGAATTTTGCGAATAGGCAATATTTAACCATGTGGTTAAATTACCACCAATTAATGCCATGTGATCAAATCCTCGACGCCAACATCGTCGAGGGTGGGGAGGTATGGTTATCAATAAGTCGGGTTTTTTCCATTGCTGTTGGCGATATCCATTCAGCCAATAAAGTAAAAATATCCGCGTCAGGGGGATAGCTAACTGGGGTTGATAACGAAATTTATATTGATGGATAAGCTGGCGTAATGGCGCTTGATATGGCGTTACGGTAATCAACCTTTGCCAAGGCGGTGGCTGTACAAGGCAGCGCCCGCAAGGAAATTGGTGATATTCACAAGGAAGAGCGCATTGTGGACAAACCTTCGGCATTGGCGGTAAGTTTTTGATACAAAAGCTGCATATTCCTTGCTGGGGAATTTTTAATAACTGCCGGCATAGCCAACAGACCCCTTCCATTGCTAGCATAGGCGAGTCCTAGATTGAAAAATCAGAATGAAAATAACATTGAAGAGAGTGTAACCATGGCGACGTTATATTGGCAGACAGTGGGTGAAGGAAAACAAGATATTGTGTTACTGCACGGATGGGGACTGAATGCCGAAGTCTGGCAAACAATTATTCCTCGACTGGCTTCGCAATTTCGCATCCATTTAGTTGATTTACCGGGTTATGGGCGTAGTCACGATTTCACTCCGATGACCATTCAATCAATGGCCAATGTTGTGTGGGAACAAGCACCTAAAAATGCGATTTGGCTGGGGTGGTCTTTAGGTGGGTTAGTAGCAAGCCGTATCGCGCTTGATCACCCTAATGAGGTAAAAGCCTTAATCACCGTGGCATCTTCCCCTTGCTTTGGGGCTCATGATGAGTGGCAAGGTATCAAGCCCGAAGTCTTACTTAATTTTGAGCAGATGCTGGCTGAAAATTTCCAGCGTACCGTTGAGCGTTTTCTGGCACTGCAAACATTGGGAACTGAAAGCGCCCGTGAGGATGCGCGTACATTGAAATCTGTGGTATTGGCGTTGCCAATGCCATCGGTTGAAGCCTTGAATATGGGGCTGGAATCTTTACGTATTGAAGATTTACGAGAGGAACTCACCCATTTACAAGTGCCTTTCTTACGCGTTTATGGTTATTTAGATGGCTTGGTCCCGCGTAAAATCGCAGGGAAATTAGATGAGTTGTATCCCAATTCATTATCCGTTGTGATGCGTAATAGCGCTCATGCGCCGTTTATTTCTCATCCCGATGAGTTTTGTGAAACATTGGTTCAGTTTGCGAAATCATTGAGCTAAATCAGTGGATTAGAAGCTAATTCGCTGAAATGAAAATAACTATTTAATCTTATAGACAAAATGTGAGCAATCGTGACTCTCGGGGCATCCTTTACAACTGGTACCCGTAAGGCACGCGCTCACATCGACTTTTTCAATTTTCCCCATACTGACCAGCTTTTCAGCCATGGCATTCACCAGTGCAGCAGGGGCGTTTAGTTGAGAACTCAGAAGCGCAATGTCAGCTTGCCCATATAATGCAATTAAATCTCGGACTTGTAGCAAGCTGGCCATCGTATTTTCCTTAGTGGCAACTGTTGTTAGAACAACCTGAACACTGTTGCGCTGTTTTGGATTTAATATTAAACGTCACGCGGCTGCGCACGCGGCGTAGAGCGGTGATGAGGACAATATTAAACAGCAGCACAGCGCCAATGGTGATCAAGCTGTTTTGTGGATGTTCGCTAAATGTGGCTGTTTGATAGAACAGCGCGGCGAGGCTATAAGCCACGTTTAATCCCCACAGAATAGAGAATGTCATCCAGCTTTTGTTGGTTTCACGGGCGATTGCTCCCATGACTGACACACAAGGCACATACAGCAGCACAAAGATTAGGTAGCTATAAGCGGCGATATCTGAACCAAATTTCGCTGCCATGGTACCCATGGAGCCTGTTGCCATTTCGGCATCACCCATACTTGCTTCGATTGGGTTGGATAATGCACTGATGGAGAATGTCTCTTTTAAGCTATCCCATGTATCCGTGACTGCTGCACCTAACTCATCGAGCAGGTCAAACGATTCGGCATCGAAAGGTTCGCTGGTAATTGCTTCGGCGGTGTACAGGGTATTTAAAGTCCCAACCACCACTTCTTTAGCCATTGCACCAGTGATCAAACCAACTGTCGCTTGCCAGTTATCATTGTGCACGCCGATAGGCTGTAATACTGGGGTGATCACTTTACTGACGGAGGCCAGCGCAGAGTCATTGATGTTGTCCACAGGCTTGCCGGATAACGAAAAGCTGTTTAGTGCACCGATAAAAATACTTGCTACCACAATGACTTTACCCGCACGGATCACGAAGCCTTTTAAACGTTGCCAAGTTTGGATAAGCAATGTTTTTGCATGAGGTACATGGTATACCGGCAGTTCCATCACAAACGGGGACGCTTCACCGCGCATCAGGGTATGTTTCAGTAGCAGGCCTGTTAGGATTGCCACGACAATACCGAGAATGTAGAGGGAGAACACGACGCTTGCGCCGTTTTTACCAAAGAATGCCGCTGCAAATACTGCGAAGATAGCTAAGCGAGCACCGCAGGACATAAACGGTGCCATAAGCACAGTGATCAAGCGTTCACGAGGTGCATCTAAGGTTCTTGCTCCCATGATAGAAGGTACGTTACAACCGAAGCCAACAATTAATGGAACAAAAGATTTACCCGGTAAACCAAGAGCTTGCATCAGTCTGTCCATAACGAAAGCCGCTCGAGCCATATAGCCTGAGTCTTCCAAGATAGATAAAAACAGATACATCATGCCGATTTGTGGCACCAGAGGCAGAACGGTATTGATACCACCGCCAACACCTTGAGCAAGGAAAACGGTCAACCAATCAGGGAAGTTTGCTGTTGCTCCAATCCATTGAATACCATGAATAAAGATAGCTTCAGAGGCACCTTCAAAGAACGGTTGTAAAGCACCACCGATATTGATCGCAAGGACGAACATTAGATACATCACGAACAAGAAAATTGGCACGCCAAGCCAGCGGTTCAAGATAAATTTATCCAGCGCTTGAGTGAGTTTATTCGGCTCAGCGGCACTGTTATTAATCGCGGCGTCACAAATTGAGGCAATGGATTGATAGCGAGCGTCCGCAATGAGCAACTCGGGTTCTTCTTGCAAGGTATCTTTAAGTCTAAGGCGAGTTTCAGCAAATACTTGCTCAGAGATATCAGCTCGTTGGCGGCTATAAATATCGCCTTCTAAAATCTGGAGAGCTAACCAACGGCGCTGCTGCTGACTAAATTGCTGAGCAGAAATTTGCTCTGAAAGCATATCCACTGTTTGTAACAGTTGTGGCGGATATTGCACTAGGGCTTGTTGGCTATTTTGAGGATGGCTATCAATCGCTTGTTTGAGCTGTTCAAGGCCAGTTGCACGGGTAGAGACCATTGGGATAACAGGGCAACCGAGCTGTTTTTCGAGCTGTTTAACATCAATATCGATATGTTGGCTTTTGGCAATATCCAGCATGTTCAGTGCGACGATGCAGGGAACACCTAGTTCAACAAGCTGTAATGTCAGATATAAATTGCGCTCGAGGTTTGAGGCATCCACCACGTTGATCAACATGTCGGCTTCGCCACTTAAAATAAAGTAGCAGGCGATTTGCTCATCGAGGGAGGTTTGCTCTGAGATAGTTGTAAGGGAATAAGTACCTGGTAAATCAACGAGTTCAATCTTGTGTTCAGGTGTGTGGAAGCGTCCAACTTTACGTTCGACGGTCACTCCTGCCCAGTTACCGACGCGCTGACGTGACCCTGTTAACTGGTTAAACAAGGTTGTTTTACCTGCGTTAGGGTTGCCAATAAGGCCGATAGTTAATGGTTTCATAGTGTATGCCAGTCGTGAAAATGAAAATCTTTATTGGAATTAATCCAAAAATAATTAGTTCGCTTGAGCTTCATCTAAGTTAATCAGAGCTAAATCTTTTTTGCGTAATACTAAGCTGACGCGATGAGTTTCAATTTGCACGGGATCACCAAACGGCGCTACGCGCACAACTTTGAACACTGAGCCTGGAAGCAGACCGAGGGAAAGTAATTTTTGGCGATAGGCCGGACTTATCTCTGGTGAAAAGCCAAGTATTTTATAACTGCATTGAGGAAGTATGGACATAGTACCTTCCAATTACGGTTTATTCTGTTGATTTAACATGAAAACTGCGATGTTAAATTACAGAGAGTGTTATTAAGAATAATATTGATAATTATTATTATAAAAGTGGTTATCTTTAAAAGAAATAGAATGGAAGATAAAATTAAATCTAATTAACAATGAGAATCATAATCATCTACCATGATTATATTTAGCCTCTTTTTCGGGCAATATTAAATGATGTGGATCAAAAAGGGATTTAGTTGGCGGAGTTTTTTAAAACGAAAAGGCAGATGTTAGTATTGTTAATTAATATAATTAAATAAGACAAAATGCAGATAATAAATTGAATTAGTTATTTAATTTATTTCTATAAGAAAAATGGAATATGTTTAAATTAAGTACGGAGAAATGATTAAATACATTTTAATAAATGCCCTTACCGATAAAACAGCAAGGGCATCATATCTTAGCGCTTTTTACCAAAAGCAGCGGCCAGTGCATCACTCATCGCACTGTTGCTAGACGCAGAGCTAGATGATGAATTTCCTCGCGCATTCCCTCGTGAAGCAGGGGCTTTGCGGGTATTTCTATCTTGCGCTGGAGCCGCACTGCGAGGTGCGCTGCTACCTTCACCCGCTTGTTCATCTAAGCGCATAGTGAGCGCAATACGCTTACGAGCAATATCCACATCCAGCACTTTGACTTTCACAATGTCACCCGTTTTGACGACTTTGTGAGGATCTTCAACATAGCTGTTTGAAAGGGAAGAAATATGTACTAGACCATCTTGATGAACACCAATATCCACAAATGCCCCGAAATTAGTGACGTTAGTCACTGCACCTTCTAAGATCATTCCCGGTGTTAAGTCATTCATCGTTTCGACGCCGTCAGCAAAGGTTGCCGTTTTAAACTCAGGGCGTGGGTCACGACCCGGTTTTTCCAGCTCTTTGATGATGTCTGTGACGGTAGGAACCCCAAACTGTTCGGTGGTAAATTCACGTGGGCTTAAGCCATTTAATACCTGTGAATTGCCCATGATCTCTTTGAGTGGCTGACGTACAGCTTCAAGGATTTTTTCAACGATTGGGTAGGCTTCCGGGTGAACCGTTGAGGCATCCAATGGGTTATCCCCATTGGTGATACGCAAGAAACCCGCACACTGTTCAAAGGCTTTCGGACCTAAGCGAGCGACCTTGAGTAACTGTTTTCTGTCATTGAATTGACCGTTAGCATCACGCCAATCAACAACATTTTGCGCGATCATTTTGCTCAAGCCAGCAACACGGGTAAGTAGTGCCACGGAAGCGGTATTTAAATCGACGCCGACGGAGTTTACGCAGTCTTCAACGACTGCATCTAACTTACGGGCTAACTGAGTTTGGCTGACATCATGCTGATATTGGCCGACACCAATAGATTTCGGGTCGATTTTTACCAGTTCAGCCAGCGGGTCTTGTAAGCGACGAGCAATAGAAACCGCGCCACGCAGAGATACGTCTAAATCAGGGAATTCTAATGCTGCCAGCTCAGAAGCGGAATAAACAGAGGCGCCAGCTTCACTGACAATGACTTTTTGCGCTGTGACGTCAGGGAACTGTTTTTGTACTTCAGCAAAGAAGCGTTCGGTTTCTCGTGATGCAGTTCCGTTACCAATCGCGACCAGCTCAACGTGGTATTTCTGGCATAATGCGGCAACGATAGCAGCCGCTTTGGCAGCTTGGCCTGTGTGCGGGTAAATGGTATCTGTCGCCATGACTTTACCCGTCGCATCAACGACCGCGACTTTGACACCTGTACGTAAACCCGGATCGAGACCCATCGTGGCACGCATACCCGCAGGAGCTGCCATCAATAAATCACTGAGGTTACGGGCGAATACGTTAATTGCTTCTTCTTCCGCTTTCTCGCGCAGGGCGCTCATGATCTCGGTTTCTAGGTGCAGTAACACTTTGACTCGCCAAGTCCAACTAATGACGGCTTTACGCCATTGGTCAGCGGGGGCATTGTTCAAACGAACATCTAAATGGCGAGTAATAATTTCTTCGCAATAACTCTCTTTTGGCGGCTCTTCAAACTGAGGGTCGCAGTTGAGGGATAACTGCAAAACACCTTCATTGCGACCACGGAACATGGCCAAAGCGCGGTGTGAAGGAACTTGAGCAACGGGTTCATGGTGATCAAAATAGTCGCTAAATTTTACACCCTCAGTCTGTTTGCCATCAGCAACAACAGAAACAATGTGCGCATTCTTCCAAATATAGTCGCGAACTTTCGCTAATAAGGTAGCATCTTCGGCGAAACGCTCCATTAAAATGTAGCGAGCACCATCTAAAGCGGCTTTGGTATCCGCAACGCCTTTATCTGCGTCAACATAGCTTTGTGCAAGTGTATCCGGTGACTGGCTTGGATCGTTCCACAGCGTATCCGCTAAGGGTTCTAAGCCCGCTTCGATAGCAATTTGCCCACGAGTACGGCGCTTTGGTTTGTAAGGGAGGTAAAGATCTTCGAGTTCGGTTTTATTCAGCGTTGTATTGATAGCAGAAGCGAGTTCTGGAGTAAGCTTACCTTGTTCATCAATGGATTTTAGAATGGTTTGCTTACGGTCGTTTAACTCTCTCAAATACCCTAAACGGCTCTCTAGCTGACGTAGCTGAGTGTCATCCAATCCCCCCGTAACCTCTTTACGGTAGCGGGCGATAAATGGGACGGTATTGCCTTCATCCAATAATGTAATGGCTGAAAACACCTGTTTTGGTTGGGCTTGTAGTTCGGCCGCAATAATTTGGCTTAGAGTTTCATTCATGTCGTGTTTAAATACCTACTCAAAGAACAGTGAAAATAGACTGCACAGTTATACTTGCTGGTAGACAGAATTGCCAGACAGAATTTTTGTCTAGTGGTAGGCAAGTCGCAGATTATATTTTATAAAATATTATAATTATCCGATTTATATACCTTTAATGAGATGAATAAGAGCCTTTTAATTACCCGTGAAGGATGGGATGCTTTAGACAAAGAACTTAAATATCTTTGGAAAGAAGAGCGCCCTCGAGTGACGCAGTCCGTCTCTGAAGCCGCAGCCCAGGGCGATCGTTCCGAAAACGCAGAATATATTTACGGTAAAAAACGGCTGCGGGAAATAGACCGCCGTATTCGTTTTCTATCCAAAAGATTGGATCAGCTTAGAATTGTTGAACCCGATCCTCGACAAGAGGGGCGTGTGTTTTTTGGCGCATGGGTTAAGCTTGAAGATGATAATGAAAATATCAGAATTTTCCGGTTAGTGGGGGCTGATGAATTTGATCCTGCTAAGCAGTGGATTTCTATCGATTCACCAGTAGCTCGCGCATTAATTGGCAAGCAGGTTGATGATGAAGTGGTCGTTACAACGCCGGGCGGAAAAGTCACGTATTTTGTGCTAGAGATTAGCTATAAACCATTAATCAGTTAACGAGTAAAATGATTCATTAAAGTTAGTGTTAATGGTAAATTAATGGCATGAATATTATTTTTGTTACTTTCATCAGCAGAATAATTCTAAAATTCCACACTTTGGGGGCTATAAATGCAGGAAAGTTATAAAGTTCTCGTCGTCGATGATGATATGCGTTTACGTGCTCTGCTTGAACGTTACCTCACCGAGCAGGGTTTTCAGGTAAGAAGTGCAGCGAATGCTGAACAGATGGACAGGATCCTAACACGGGAATCTATTCATTTAATCGTATTGGACTTAATGCTTCCTGGGGAAGATGGCTTATCTATTTGCCGTCGTTTACGTAGTCAAAATAACCCAATTCCAATCATTATGGTTACCGCGAAAGGCGAAGAAGTTGACCGTATTGTGGGCTTAGAAATTGGTGCGGATGACTATATCCCTAAACCGTTTAACCCTCGTGAACTGTTAGCGCGTATTCGTGCGGTGCTGCGTCGCCAAGCGAACGAGTTACCGGGTGCACCATCGCAAGATGATGCCGTCATCACTTTTGGTAAATTTAAATTGAACCTCGGAACCCGTGAAATGTTCCAAGGCGAAGAAAATATGCCATTAACCAGTGGTGAGTTTGCGGTGTTGAAAGTATTAGTTTCTTATCCACGCGAACCATTATCTCGTGACAAGCTGATGAGTTTGGCTCGAGGTCGTGAATACAGTGCGATGGAACGTTCTATCGACGTTCAAATTTCACGTTTACGCCGTATGATTGAAGAAGATCCTGCGCACCCACGTTACATTCAAACCGTTTGGGGCTTAGGATACGTATTTGTTCCAGATGGAAGTAAAGCATGAAGCGACTGAGGTTCTCACGACGTAGTACATTTTCTCGCTCGTTATTTTTGTTTGTCGCACTCCTGTTCGCAAGCCTTGTGACCAGCTACATGGTTGTATTGAATTTTGTTGTGATGCCAAGCTTACAGCAGTTCAATAAAGTGCTTGCCTATGAAGTACGTACATTGATGACAGAGAAAATGGTTCTACAAGATGGAACCTCAGTGCGAGTTTCACCCGCATTACGTAAAAAAATCTACAATGAGCTCGGTATTACCTTTTACGCCCATTCAGCGGCGATGGAAGAGGGATTAAACTGGGCAAAAGAGTATGATTTTCTAAGTGAAAACATGTCGGAATACTTGGGTGGCAAGGCCAGCGTGCATCTGGAGCTTGGGCGTGAGTATCCGATATTGTGGTTAACATCCTACCTAGCACCAGATATTTGGGTGCGCGTTCCACTCACCGAAATCGGCCAAAATCAGTTTTCTCAAGTTTTCCGCTATACACTCACGGTCTTTCTCACGATTTTTGCGGGGGTTTGGCTCTATATTCGCTATCAAAACAAGCCATTATTAGAGCTGGAATATCACGCGGGTGAGGTCGGTAAGGGGCATGTTATGCCGCCGATGCAAGAGAAAGGTGCCACAGAGGTTCGCGCGGCTATTCGCTCGTTCAACCATATGGCGGCAGGGATAAAATCCCTCGAAAATGACCGCACTGTATTAATGGCAGGGGTCAGCCATGACCTTCGAACGCCACTGACGCGAATTCGTCTCGCAACGGAAATGATGGGACCAGAAGATGGCTATCTCGCTGAATCTATCAACAAAGATATTGAAGAGTGCGACGCAATAATCGGCCAATTCATGTCTTACCTGAAAACAGGGCAAGAGATGGATATGGAGTTCTGCGACCTCAACGCTATCCTCAACGAAGCTGTTGTTGCTGAAACCAACGTCGTGGGAGAAATTGAAACCAATTTAGTCTCAGGACCAGTGATGTTCAACGGTAACCATCTTGCTATCAAACGCGCGATTACCAACATG
Organism: Providencia sp. LY12; assembly: GCF_057621555.1. Taxonomy (NCBI): domain Bacteria; kingdom Pseudomonadati; phylum Pseudomonadota; class Gammaproteobacteria; order Enterobacterales; family Morganellaceae; genus Providencia; species Providencia sp. LY12. The sequence goes on from NZ_CM172594.1 coordinate 284,666, forward strand.
ATAGTCAACGCTTATCGCTACGGAAATGGCTGGATCAAAGTCAGCAGTGGTAAAAATGAAGATTATGTTTGGTTCCAAGTTGAAGATGATGGCGCGGGGATCAAAGAAGAAGACATTCAACGCCTATTCCAGCCGTTCGTACAGGGTGAAAAAGCCCGTAGCAACAAAGGTACAGGGCTGGGGCTCGCGATAATTCGCAGGATTATAGATGCTCACGAAGGGAATATTGAGATCCATAAAAGTGAGCGTGGCGGGTTTGCTATTCGAGCCTTGCTCCCTCTCAAAGAACGCGAAGACTAAATATCTCGTCGTATTTCAACTTGTAGGGGTGTTGACTACGCTCAGCTACTCAGGTCACATACTAATGTATGCTCCCTGAGATATCTTTGCTTGTCGCCTACCTACAAGCTGAAATACTTAGAGATATACTGTGTAGATAGAAAGATAGAAAGATAGAAAGATAGAAAGAAAGATAGAAAGAGAAATAAATTTTTTCATTTATGACAATATGTCATATTCCAAACGCTAAGCTGTCACATTCGCTGTTCTTATTTAGTTTGTTGAAAAATAAGTAAATAATCATTTTTGTACCATTCTGCTACACTTAATCATGTCGATAAAATCTGCAAATGTCATAAAACTGTCATAAAGCTGACATATTGCCGTAACTCAATTGTCCTATTTTCCCTACCGTGACATACACCCAATAATTTAATACTTGATTATTTCTTACATCCCCGGAGGGATTATGAAAATGATGCGTACCACACTAGCAAGCGTAATGGCAGCAACCTTATCTCTGACTGCAATGTCTTCTTTTGCTGCTACCAGCCTGACCGGAGCTGGCGCGACATTCCCTGCTCCTGTTTATGCGAAGTGGGCAGATACTTATCAGAAAGAAACAGGTAATAAAATTAACTATCAGGGGATCGGTTCTTCTGGTGGTGTAAAACAGATTAATGCAAAAACAGTTGATTTCGGTGCGTCTGATGCGCCATTGACTGATGAAAAACTCAAAGAAGACGGCTTATTCCAATTCCCAACCGTGATTGGTGGTGTGGTTTTAGCGGTAAACGTTAAAGGCATCGAATCTAATCAACTGGTTCTTGATGGTAAAACTCTGGGCGACATCTACTTAGGCAAAATTGCAAAATGGAATGACCCAGCCATCGCAAAACTGAATCCAAACGTAAAATTACCTGACCAAAACATCGCTGTAGTTCGCCGCTCTGATGGTTCTGGTACCACATTCGTCTTCACAAGCTACTTAGCAAAAGTTAGCTCAAACTGGAAAGATGAAGTGGGTGCAGGTTCAACGGTTAACTGGCCGAAAAATAGCGTAGGCGGTAAAGGTAACGACGGCGTTGCAGCCTTTGTTCAACGTCTGCCAGGCTCTATCGGTTATGTAGAATATGCTTACGCAAAACAGAATAATCTTGCGTATACTAAGCTGGTTTCTGCAGATGGCCAGCCAGTTTCACCAACAGGTGAAAGCTTCAGCGCAGCAGCGAAAAAAGTAGATTGGTCTAAATCATTTGCACAAGACCTGACTAACCGTGAAGGCGCTAACGCATGGCCAATTACCTCTACCACATTCATCTTAGTTCACAATCAACAAGCGGATGCTGAGAAAGGTAAAGCGGTTCTTGATTTCTTCAACTGGGCTTACGACAAAGGTGGTAAACAAGCAGAAGCATTAGATTATGCTGTGTTACCTCAAGAAGTTGTGACCGCAGTACGTGCAGCATGGAAAACAGAAGTAAAAGATAGCCAAGGTAAAGCACTGTTCTAAGTGCCCCTCGGGTTGGAAAAGGGTAAGCGGGGGCTGAGGAATAGCTCCCGCTTATTCACCGTAGTAACGTAAGTCCTACTGAAAAGTAGGCATGGAATGAGAACAAAGCGCATGGCCGAAAAAATAACGGCATTCAAAGCCCCTAGTAAATCGGGCGACGTGATTTTTAGTGCATTAGTCAAAATAGCAGCGCTAATCACTCTCCTCATGCTTGGTGGCATTATTATTTCCCTGATTTTCGCATCTTGGCCAAGTATGCAGAAATTCGGATTTTCGTTTTTGTGGAACAAAGAGTGGGATGCGCCAGCAGAACAGTTTGGTGCATTAGTGCCTATCTACGGCACCATCGTTACATCATTAATCGCTCTGATTATCGCCGTGCCAGTGAGTTTTGGTATCGCACTATTCTTAACAGAGCTAGCGCCTAACTGGTTAAAACGTCCATTAGGTATTGCGATTGAGCTTCTCGCGGCTATCCCAAGTATTGTTTACGGTATGTGGGGGCTGTTTGTCTTCGCTCCATTATTTGCAGAATACTTCCAAGAACCGGTTGGTAATGTCATGTCGAGCATTCCAATTGTTGGCGAACTTTTCTCAGGCCCTGCGTTTGGTATCGGTATTCTTGCGGCAGGTATTATCCTTGCCATTATGATCATTCCTTACATCGCCTCGGTAATGCGCGATGTGTTTGAACAAACTCCTGTGATGATGAAAGAGTCAGCCTACGGAATTGGCTGTACCACATGGGAAGTGATTTGGAACATCGTTCTGCCTTATACCCGTAATGGGGTGATTGGCGGGGTGATGCTGGGGCTAGGTCGTGCATTGGGAGAAACCATGGCGGTGACATTCGTCATTGGTAACACTTACCAGCTCGATAGCCCTTCACTGTTTATGCCGGGTAACAGTATTACCTCTGCGCTGGCGAACGAATTTGCTGAAGCGGAAAGTGGTTTACACACCGCAGCGCTGATGGAACTTGGTTTAATTCTGTTTGTGATTACCTTCATTGTTCTGGCGATTTCCAAGCTGATGGTAATGCGCCTTGCTAAGAATGAGGGACGCTAATTATGTCGAATTATGAACCTGTTGTAGTGAATCAAAAAGAACGCGCACGCCGCCAAGCATGGCGTCGTCAAGTCAACAGAATGGCATTATTAGTCTCCATGCTGACGATGGCGTTTGGTCTGTTCTGGCTAGTGTGGATTTTATTCTCCACGGTAACCAAAGGGATTGATGGCATGTCCCTCAATCTGTTTACTGAAATGACTCCGCCGCCAAATACAGAAGGCGGTGGTTTGGCGAACGCCATTGTGGGAAGTGGATTGCTTATCTTGTGGGCGACTGTTATCGGGACTCCATTAGGGATTTTAGCGGGTATCTACTTAGCGGAATATGGTCGCAAATCGTGGTTAGCTTCGGTGACGCGTTTTATTAACGACATTCTGTTATCTGCGCCTTCAATTGTGGTTGGTCTGTTTGTTTACACCATTGTGGTGGCTCAAATGCAGCATTTCTCGGGTTGGGCGGGGGTAATTGCACTTGCATTACTGCAAATCCCAATTGTTATTCGTACCACTGAGAACATGTTGAAGCTCGTGCCTGATAGCCTGCGTGAAGCGGCATATGCACTGGGTACACCAAAATGGAAAATGATTTTATCCATTACATTAAAAGCATCTGTATCTGGGATTATTACCGGTATTTTGCTGGCTATCGCGCGTATTGCGGGGGAAACCGCACCGCTGCTGTTTACGTCACTCTCGAACCAATTCTGGAGCACCGACATGAATGAGCCAATTGCTAACTTACCAGTGACTATCTTCAAATTTGCAATGAGTCCGTTCTCTGAATGGCAGCAATTAGCATGGGCAGGGGTTCTCCTAATCACCTTATGTGTCCTGTTAATCAATATCATTGCCCGTGTTGTGTTTGCACAGAAAAAACACTAATCCCAGACGAATAAAAGAATTGATAGAGAGAAGTAGCCATGATTAATGCAAACGATATTGCAAACAGTAAAATTAAAGTTCGTGACCTTAACTTCTACTATGGAAAGTTTCACGCGCTGAAGAATATCTCTTTAGACATTGAAAAGAACAAAGTGACTGCGTTTATCGGCCCATCAGGTTGTGGTAAATCCACGCTGCTGCGTACCTTCAACAAAATGTACGAACTGTATGGTGAGCAACGCGCAGAAGGCGAAATTTTACTGGATGGTCAAAACATCCTGACTGATAAACAAGACATCGCGTTATTACGTGCAAAAGTCGGTATGGTGTTCCAAAAACCAACGCCATTCCCGATGTCTATCTACGACAATATCGCGTTCGGTGTGCGTTTGTTTGAAAAGCTGTCCCGCGTCGAAATGGACGAGCGTGTGCAGTGGGCGCTAACAAAAGCGGCACTGTGGAATGAAACCAAAGATAAACTTCACCAAAGCGGCTATAGCCTCTCTGGTGGTCAGCAACAGCGTCTGTGTATTGCGCGTGGTATCGCCATTCGCCCAGAAGTTCTGTTACTCGATGAGCCATGTTCTGCTCTGGACCCAATTTCAACGGGGCGTATTGAAGAGTTGATCAGCGAATTGAAATCAGAATATACCGTGGTGATCGTTACTCACAACATGCAACAAGCGGCGCGCTGCTCTGATTACACGGCATTTATGTACTTGGGTGAGTTGGTGGAATTTAATAACACTGACAAGATGTTTACCACCCCAGAAATGAAACAAACTGAAGATTATATTACTGGCCGCTACGGTTGATATGGAGCCGACGATGGATACGCTGAACCACAACAAACATATATCAGGGCAGTTCAACGCTGAACTGGAACATATCCATACTGAGTTGATGACCATGGGAGGGCTAGTTGAAGAGCAGCTCACCAAGGCTATCACTGCGATGCATAATCAGGATGAAGCCCTAGCGCGAGAAGTGATTGCCAATGACCATAAAGTCAACATGATGGAAGTGGCAATCGATGAAGAGTGCGTCAAAATCATCGCTAAGCGCCAGCCAACCGCGAGCGACTTGCGTTTGATTATGGCAATCTCGAAAACCATCGCTGAACTGGAAAGAATCGGTGACGTCGCGGATAAAATCTGCCAAACCGCACTGGAAAAATTCTCTCAGCAGCACCAGCCATTGTTGGTGAGCTTGGAGTCATTAGGTCGCCATACCGTGCAAATGCTGCATGACGTGCTAGATGCTTTTGCGCGCATGGACTTGGAAGAAGCTATCCGTATTTATCGTGAAGATGAAAAGGTAGACCAAGAATACGAGGGGATTGTCCGTCAGTTAATGACGTATATGATGGAAGACCCGCGTACCATTCCAAGTGTTTTAACTGCGCTGTTCTGTGCTCGCTCCATTGAGCGTATCGGTGACCGTTGCCAGAACATTTGTGAATTTATTTTCTACTATGTTAAAGGGCAAGATTTCCGCCATGTAGGTGGAGACAGCCTTGAAAAAATGCTGACTAGTTCGAAAGATAGCAACAAAGAGTAACTGTTAAACCACTGGGGTGCTGGCCACCGCAGTGTTCATCTTCTTCATTTTCTTCTTGCTCGATAAGAGTCTTAATCTGCAACATTTTAGGGGTCGCTCCGATGGATTTTCACCCCTTTTTTTATGTCTATTCATATTCCAAATTGATATAAATATATTATTTAATATTATTTCAAGTGCTAAGAAATAGTTGATAGCTTGTGATGGTCGATTTACACAAATTTACCGTTAGGGGCATTTAATGAAAGCACGTTTTCTTACTTCCGCACTTGTAGTTGCTGGTCTGGCGCTGACAGCGAATGTCGCTAGCGCAGATAAATTAGATGATATTAAACAAGCGGGAGTGATCCGCATTTCTGTTTTTGACAGTAATCCCCCATTCGGATTTATTGATCCTAAAACCAAGAAACTCGCTGGCTATGATATCGATATCGCCCAAGCGATTGCTGATGATCTTGGCGTGAAATTAGAGCTGCGTCCAACCAACCCAGCTAACCGCATTCCACTGTTAACATCCGGCAAAGTTGACCTGATTGGTGCCAACTTCACTATTACGGATGAGCGTGCAAAACAGGTGGATTTCTCCATTCCTGACTTTGCAACAGGGCAAAAATTTATCGCGCGTAAAGGCGTACTGAAAACCCCTGAAGATATCGCTCCACTGCGTATTGGTGCAGACAAAGGAACTGTTCAGGAAGTGACTCTGCGCGAACGTTTCCCGAATACCAAAGTCATCTCTTACGACGATACCCCGCAAGCTTTCGCAGCGCTACGTAACGGTAACGTACAAGCGATCACCCAAGATGATGCGAAGCTGGTGGGCTTGCTCGGTAACTTGCCAGAAAAAGTGAAAGCAGACTTTGAAATTTCACCATTTAGCTTAACCAAAGAGTACCAAGCGCTAGGTGCGAGCAAAGGGGAAACGCGTTTAATTGAAAACGTGAATGCTACCTTGCTGAAACTGGAGAAAGAAGGCAAAGCGAACGAGATTTATAACCGTTGGTTTGGTCCAGACACCAAAGCGGCACAACCACGTGGTGAATTCAAATTTGCCCCATTGAGCGAGCAGCCTAAATCTTAAGTTAGTCATGCAGTTTAGTGAGAGTAAACGCCCCTGCCATGTTGCAGGGGTTGTCAGTTATAGCGAGGCGAAATATGTTCGACAAATTTTTCAGCGGTGACTTCTGGTCTGCGCATCTACTAGCACCACAATACCTTGAGTGGTTTGGCTATGGCTTTTTGCTCACAGTCTGGATCTCGATTTGTACGATCATCGCTGCCACGCTATTAGGTTTTATTGCCGCCTCGGCAAGAGACAGCCAAATCGCGCCGCTACGCTGGTTTGTGACCGTTTATATTTCGATTTTCCGTAATACGCCGCTGCTGGTGCAACTGTTTTTCTGGTATTTTGCCTCGGGAGAAATTCTCCCTGAATCAGCAATGGAATGGCTGAATACGCCCCATGAAATTGAAATTTTAGGGATAACATTAGGCTGGCCGTCCTTTGAATTTTTAGCCGGATTTGTTGGTTTAACGCTATACACCGTGCCTTTCATTGCGGAAGAAGTGCGCTCAGGTATCCGAGGCGTGCGTCAAGGACAGAAACAAGCGGCTCTCGCTTTGGGGCTGACATCATGGCAGTCCATGCGTTTAGTGATTTTACCGCAAGCCGTAAAAATCGCGTTACCGCCGCTGTTAGGGCAATACATGAACGTCGTCAAAAACTCGTCATTAACCATGGCTATCGGGGTGGCGGAGCTCTCTTATGTATCACGCCAAGTAGATAGTCAATCATTACAAACATTTGCTGCATTTGGTTTAGCAACAGTGCTGTACATCGCAATCATCGCCGTAATGGAAGGCTGGGGTCAGTGGCGACAACAGCGTCAGTTGGCTCAGGGGGTATAAGATGGATTTTTCAGTCATTACGGATAACTGGCAATATCTGCTATTTGGGGCTTATCCTGATGGTCCCTTGGAGGGTGCAGCCCTAACGCTAATTATGAGCATACTGGCTGGCGCCGCGTCTATTGCTCTGGGCACATTGGGTGGTATTGCACTGGCGATGCTACGTGGCTTCTGGATGAATTTATTTGCCGCCGTTTTAGGTTTTTTCCGCGCCATTCCCGTCATTATGTTGATTTTTTGGACTTACTTTCTATTGCCTATTGTCTTCGGAACGGAAATTCCAGGCGTGACGGCGGTGGTGTGTGCATTAGCACTGATCACTTCAGCCTATTTAGCCCACGGCGTGAAAGCGGGAATTTTAGCTATCGGTCAAGGGCAATGGAACGCCGGGCTTTCTCTCGGGTTTAACCGCTGGCAAGTGCTGTGGAATGTGGTGTTACCTCAAGCATTACGAATGATGGTACCTTCCTTTATTAACCAATGGGTTGCGTTAATTAAAGATACCTCTCTGGCGTATATTGTGGGGGTAGCAGAGCTGTCATTCCTAGCAACACAGGTGAATAACCGTGAAATGATCTATCCGCTGGAAGTGTTCCTGTTTGTGGCATTTATCTACTTTGTGATGTGCCTGTCAGTCGAAATTATTGCCAATCAAGTGGCGAAAAAACTCAGTGATAAAAGCGCAGCACGTAGTCGTTCAGCAAAACGCGGTTGGCTGTTTTGGCGACGTCAAAAGCTGATTGCGCTTTCTTGATTTACGCCAAATAGCCCAAAAGCGGCGAAATTCCTCAATGGCGGTGTGACAACCGCCATATTTCTCTCGATATTCATTTACAGTATCAGTCAGTTAGGAAATACGACTTATTTAAAATGACGCAATCGTTTTCTTTTGCATCGTTTAGTTGTACCATGAGCCGAAAAAAACTTTTTTTCGTGCCCACCACGCATCCATTAGCAATCTAGGGCATGACATTTCGACAAGGCGCATTTTAATGACTAATCAATCATCTGGCTCCTCGCAATCGCAGGGTCTGTTTCAGCGTGTGTTTAAATTACAAGAACACGGTACCACCGCAAGAACAGAGCTTGTTGCAGGGTTCACCACCTTCCTGACGATGGTATATATCGTTTTCGTTAACCCACAAATTTTGTCCGTTGCTGGCATGGATATCAAAGCGGTATTCGTAACCACCTGTTTAATCGCAGCCATCGGCAGTATTTTAATGGGCTTACTGGCAAACTTACCTATCGCCGTTGCACCTGCGATGGGGCTAAACGCTTTCTTTGCTTTTGTGGTCGTTGGGGCGATGGGCTATTCATGGCAAGTCGCTATGGGCGCGGTATTCTGGGGCGCAGTGGGCTTATTTATTCTGACGTTATTCCGTATTCGTTACTGGATCATCGCCAATATTCCTCTGAGTTTACGAGTGGGGATCACCAGCGGTATCGGTCTATTTATCGCCATGATGGGACTGAAAAACTCCGGTATTATCGTCGCAAATCCAGATACTTTAGTGTCGATTGGTAACCTAACTCACCATAATGTGTGGCTAGGGGCATTAGGCTTTTTCATTATCGCCATTTTAGCGGCGCGTAATATCCATGCGGCAGTATTGGTGTCTATCGCCGTGACGACGCTGATTGGCTTAGCGCTGGGTGATGTGAAATATACGGGCATTTTCTCAATGCCACCAAGCATTACCAGTGTTGTTGGCCAAGTGGACTTTGCTGGCTCACTGGATCTGGCACTTTCTGGGGTTATCTTTGCCTTTATGTTGGTAAACCTGTTTGACTCCTCCGGCACTATGATTGGGGTAACAGACAAAGCGGGTATTACCAACGAGCACGGGACTTTCCCTCGCATGAAACAAGCACTGTATGTGGATAGCTTAAGTTCTGTGGCAGGTTCTGCTATGGGGACTTCATCCGTAACGGCGTACATCGAAAGCTCTTCAGGGGTGTCGGTGGGTGGTCGTACAGGCTTAACCGCGATTGTCGTCGGTGTGTTATTCCTATTGACGATGTTTATCTCTCCGTTGGCAGGTATGGTTCCTGCTTATGCAACCGCAGGCGCGTTGATTTATGTTGGCGTTCTGATGACTTCAAGCTTAACGCGCGTGAAATGGGATGACTTAACAGAATCCGTTCCTGCGTTTATTACTGCGGTCATGATGCCATTTAGCTTCTCGATTACAGAAGGTATTGCGTTAGGGTTTATTGCGTACTGTGCGATGAAGATTGGTACAGGGCGCTGGCGTGATCTGGGTCTGTGTGTAATTTTAGTAGCGGCGATGTTTTTACTCAAAATGATCCTCGTCGACGCCTAATCTTCGTCATACTTCAAGCTGTGGCGTTGTTGTCTTCTCTCGGCTACTCGGGTCACATACTTATGTATGCTCCCTGAGATAACCTCGATTGACGCCTAGCCACAACTTGAATTATTTAGAATATTACTCAGGATATCTTTCTATTTTCTATTTTCTATTTTCTATTTTCTATTTTCTATCCTCTGGCGATACAGCTAGTTAGGCTCTCCCTTTTTGTTGCTTGCATGCAACTCAAATTATTTAAGGTATAATCATTAAAGTACTGTTGCGAATGCAAAGTGAGATAAAATTCACCTAAATTGCAAAGTAGTGCTTTCGCTGCTTAAGGGATCCTGCTAGATTCCGCCGCAGAAACTGATTTTATCAAGGTAGCAAACCATGAATTCACCGAAAAAACCGACCGCAAAACTGAAGAAAAAATACCGTAAGACGAAAGAAGAGCTCAACGCAGAAGGCCGTGAGCGTAAACGCGAGAAAAAACATCGCGGGCATAAGTCTGGTAGCCGTAACCAAGACGGTGCTTCGAATGGTCAAAAAAATGGGCAAAATGTTCAGGCTGACCCACGTATTGGCAGTAAAAAACCAATTCCACTGGTGGTTGAAAGTAACCAGCCAGTTGCGCGTCCTGTCGTGAAAGAAAAGCCTGTTGCTAAAGAAAAACTGACCCCAGAAAAAGAACTGGAAATGCTGGAAAGCAACGATCGCTTAGATGAGATTCTGGCACGACTGGAAGATGGTGAAACCATTACTGCTCAAGAGCAGCAATATGTTGATACCTGCTTAGACCGCATCGATGAACTGATGAATATCCTCGGTATCGAATATGCGGACGAAGACGGTGATGAAGAGGAAGAAGAGAAATTTGATGACATTATGCGCATCTTAAAAAGTAAATAATTTCCTCTCTATTCATTCCTCCCGTGCTATACGGGAGGAATTCTGCTTAATTTCTCGCCTATCTTCCTTTTCTTTGATGTTGCATCGGATCTGTATTTTCTAACATCGCTATAATCTTTGCGGTATAGACTCTTTACATAAATAGCTAAAAAATAATCTAAAGAGATATAATTAACAGTGATGCTTTCGAGCTTGTGGTCAATTAAGGAATATCAATGTCAGAGCAAAATATCGTTTGGGATCTCTCTCTCATCCAGAAATATAACTATTCAGGTCCGCGTTATACCTCTTATCCAACAGCCTTAGAGTTCAATCAAGACTACAACGAACAGGCTTTTGTTGAGGCAACCCAGCGTTATCCTGACCGTCCTTTGTCTCTGTATGTGCATATCCCGTTTTGCCACAAACTGTGCTATTTCTGCGGCTGTAATAAGCTAGTTACTCGCCAAAAACATAAAGCGGATGAGTATTTACAAGTCATTGAAAAAGAAATTATCCAGCGTGCTGCGTTACTTAAAAATCGCACAGTGACTCAAATGCACTGGGGCGGTGGTACACCAACGTATTTAGATAAGGCACAAGTGAGCCATTTAGTTAGCTTGCTGAAAAAACATTTTCATTTTGCGCTAGATGCCGAGATGTCCATCGAAGTGGATCCCCGCGAAATCGAACTCGACATGATTGACCATCTGCGCAGCGAAGGCTTTAACCGCCTAAGCATGGGTGTTCAAGATTTTAATAAAGAAGTGCAAGTTCTAGTTAACCGCGAGCAAGATGAAGAGTTTATTTTTGCGCTGATTAAACGCGCCAAAGAGACGGGATTCACTTCAACCAGTATCGACCTAATTTACGGTTTACCAAAACAAACCCCTGAAAGCTTTGCGTTTACATTGAAAAAAGTGGCGGAGCTAGCTCCCGATCGTTTAAGCGTTTTCAACTATGCACATTTGCCGAATTTATTTGCAGCGCAGCGTAAAATCAAAGATGAAGACCTGCCAACGGCGGAGCAAAAACTGGATATTCTGCAAGATACCATCGCAACGCTGACATCTGGCGGTTATCAATTTATCGGAATGGATCACTTTGCTCGCCCAGAAGATGAACTGGCGGTCGCACAGCGAGAAGGGATTTTACATCGTAATTTCCAAGGGTATACCACCCAAGGGGATTGCGATTTATTAGGATTAGGGGTATCAGCGATCAGCATGCTAGGCGATAACTACGCCCAAAATCAGAAAGATTTAAAAACTTACTACGCGCAAGTGGAAGAAAAGGGGCATGCCCTATGGCGTGGATTAGTGCTAACTGACGACGACTGCCTGCGCCGTGACGTGATTAAAACATTGATTTGCAACTTCCAATTGAGTTTTGCGCAAATAGAAGCGCTCTACCCAATTGACTTCAAAACCTACTTCAAAGAAGACCTAGAACTGCTGAAACCGATGGCAGAAGATGGGCTGGTGGAAGTCAGTGAAACGGGGATTAAAGTCACGCCACGTGGGCGTTTGCTGATTCGTAATGTGTGTATGTGTTTTGATGTTTACTTACGAAGCCAAATGCGTGTTCGCCAATTCTCCCGTGTCATTTAAATGTTCGTCATATTTCGTGCTGTAGCGTTGTTGGCTACATTCGCTAGCCCTAGTCACATACTTTTGTATGCTCCTAGGGCTTAGCTTCTCTTGTCGCCTAGCTACAACACGAACTATTTAGAACATTGGATGTTTGCTAGGATAGTTATCTAAAACATTCCAGATTCAAAATTCTTCATATTTCACTGGGCTAGTGCTTCACTTTTTCGATGAGCTGGTAAGCGGTGTTGATGCGCTCAGGAATTGGGTACCATTGGTTGGTAAGCAGCACCACGGCGATTTTTTCCTCGGGAATAAATACCGCGTAGGTGGCGAATCCGCCGGTAGAGCCAGTTTTGTTATACAGTGAGCGAGATTCTGGTGGCATCGGTGGCTGAATGGCATCTACTTTTTGCGGTTTCAGTGCCATATCATCACGGTTACCTTGTTGTAATTGAGCCAATGAAACCGGCCACGGGTAACTTTCCCACATCAAATCTTGCACAAAAGAATCCGTCATATACACGCCAGTGTGTGTATCTTCCACCGCCTCTTGCCACGGTTTCGCTACGTTGGCCACTTGCATATTAATATCTAAAAAGCGGATCAAATCCTTCGCGTTAGACTTCAAACCATATGCTTCATTATCTAAAATTTGCGGCGTCACACGCACCGGCTGATGCTGCTTGTTATACCCTTGAGCATAATTTTTTTGCTGATTTTGCGGTACCTGTAAATAGGTATGCTTCATGCCCAAAGCCGGTAACATCATCTTTTCCATCGCATCTGGGAATGACTGATTAAGCTGCTTAGCGGTAACCATGCCTAATAAACCCACACCAAGATTGGAGTAAGAACGGTACTCACCGATAGGTTTTTCAGGAGACCACTGCTGATAATAATGGATTAGCTCCGCACGGTTAGTCACTGAGTCCGGTACAAATAGCGATAAGCCAGAAGTGTGAGTAGCTAGGTTCATCACAGTCACTTTATCAAATGCGCTGTTTTTTAATTCAGGCAAATAGAGGCTGACAGTTTGTGCAAAATCTAACTTACCTTGCCCTTGAGCATAGGCAGCAAGCGTAGCAGTAAACGTCTTTGATAAAGAACCGATTTCATACAACGTATTGTTGCTCACCGGCACCTGAGTTTGTTTAGACTGCACGCCATAATGATAAATAAAATGTTCACCATCTACTGAAATGGCAACGGACATCCCCGGAATCTGCTGTTGTTTCATCAACGGTTTAATAATGCTGTCCACATCTGATTGCGTTAATGCCGCGCTAGATAGTGAGGTAAATGCCAAGCTCAGGGCGACAAGCAGCCGTCCGCGACGAAAAAGATTTTTCATACAGATATCCATTTAAATACAAGTTTTAGTTATGATGAGTGACAAACAGAAAGCAGCCACGTACCAAAGGAAGAGTGATTCTGGTGTCGGAGTATGCGGCTTTTTTGGCATTAGTTAAAACGATATAAAATTCGATGAGGTAAAAGAAAATCTTATGGCTGAAAATGCTCGTTACCGTTTACCCCTTAATGCACTCAGAGCCTTTGAGGCATCCGCGCGTCACCTCAGCTTTACGCGAGCGGGTATGGAGTTGAATGTCACTCAGGCAGCGGTAAGTCAGCAAGTTCGTGCGCTGGAAGAGCAACTAGGCTTAGAGCTATTTATTCGTTTGCCTAGAGGGCTAGCACTGACCGATGAGGGGTTGGCATTATTGCCTGTCGTTAGCCGATCTTTCGACCAAATCGAATCATTATTGCAGCAATTCGAAGATGGTCATTATCATGAAGTCTTGAATGTTTCTGTGGTGGGAACCTTTGCAGCGGGCTGGTTACTACCGCGTTTATCGCGTTTTTCCGATCTCTACCCTTATATTGATTTGCGCATTATGACCCACAATAACGTGGTGAATTTAGCTGGAGAAGGGGCTGATTTTGCGATTCGTTTTGGGGAAGGGCTTTGGCCATTAGTGGAAAATACGCCGCTGTTTTCTGCGCCGCATACGGTGCTTTGTGCCGAAAAGGTCGCTCATAAACTTAAGCATCCCATTGATTTACAAAATTTTCCATTGATGCGTTCTTATCGAAAAGATGAATGGGAAAAATGGTTTCTAGCGGCTAATGTGGAACCGTGGCGCGTGAAAGGGCCTGTTTTTGATTCTTCCCGTTTAATGGTGGAAGCGGCTTTACTGATGGACGGTGTTGCCATCGCACCAAGCTGTATGTTTGAGCGGGAGCTCAGAGCAGGGGATTTGGTTCAGCCATTTGATATTTCCGTGACTCTCGGGGGTTACTGGCTGAGTCGATTAAAATCCAAACCGATGACACCAGCTATGACGATTTTCCAGCAATGGTTACTTGAAGAATCCAAAAAGAAGGATCATTTATAGGGTGATAAATCGGTGCTTAAATTTTAAAGCACCGATTGTGAAATTAGCTAGGGTGTGGCGAGTATGAATTCAGAAACGTTCGTTCAGAAAATGACCGACTCGGCAGCGTAGTAACTTTTTTTATGGTCTTGCTCCTCGCGGCTGCCAGTTATTTCATTAAATTCTGCAAAGAAATAGGCAGGGTCGACCGAGAAAATAAGAGAGAAATGGTAGAGCGTGTCCACATGAATATTCACATCGCCATTTTCGTAGCGAGATAAATGTTGCTGACTGATCCCCAATTGTTCGCTCAGTTGTTTTCCACTGATTCCGTGGCTATCTCTTAGCGCTCTTATTTTTAGACCGACAGATTTTGATACGATTTTCTCCATATCGTTAACTCCTAGGTATATTTATTATGAGAGTTAATTAGATTTTTCTATAAATAGAATATATCGAAATACTTATTTTTCATTGATATCTAAAAGGTCTTTTATACCAATTTCAAAATAATCCGCATATTGCCATAATCTATCTAAATTAATTCTATTAACTCCTCTTTCATAACGTGACTGTTGCTGCTCGCTAACACCAATGGTATCCGCAAGCTCCCGTAATGTGATTCCATTCATTTTGCGATAATAAATAATTTTACTACCGACCATTTTAGATATGAGATAATCTTTAGACATATTGAGCCTCTCTGTGAATAAGTGAATACATGGAAATAAATCAATCTTAATTAGATGATTTATTAAGCCTAATAAGCTCAATATGATTATTAACCTAGCATTAATTCTCAGGTTAAACTATAGATCTAGGTCAATAAATGAAAATTTCTCTTGTTGTCTTTTATTTGATAATTATCGATATTTGATTATCTATTAAAATGTATTTTTATATTTTTATTTTCATGTTCACTCAGGTTAAAAAAATCTAATAAATCAATATTGAATATTTCTGCATACTGGCTAAGCCTATCCAAATTAATACGATTAATTCCTCGTTCATAACGAGATTGTTGCTGCTCGCTAACATTAATCATTTTGGCAATATCGTAAAGGGATAATCCATTCATTTTTCGATAATAGGTAATTTTCTTGCCAATAATTCGGGACACAGGATAATATTCAGGCATCATTGACTCCTTTTCAAATTACCTAAATTGGCATTTGTATTATGGGTATGCTAATGAAAATTCTAAATGGCTTTTAAAATCCCCCGGAGTAAACATAGATTCAAAACTAACCATCCTTGCAGATAATGGGATTTCGGCACTTTTGGTGGTGCTATTGATTGTAATATCTACCGTGCTACCATTTTTAATCGTGGCTTTATTACTCCTTTGCGCGAGATGCAGCAAGCTGTTTGTAGAGCTACCTGTATTCACAAAATAGTTATTATCAGTGGCATCGGCAGTGCCATTAACACTGAATTTGGCATTTTTTGTTGAAACAGGGCAATCAACCAATTTGATAGAAAAATCCACCCACGGGCTTTGCGCAGGGTTGCGATAATTCCAACGGTTTATCTTACCTAATTCCACGTTATAACTGGTATTTTCAACTTTGCAGGGCATAACCACGACATTACCATGCACATAGATATTGACGTTTTCTGCCATCACCGGCAGGGCATACAATCCAAGTAAACTGAATAATATTCTTTTCATGATCAGCCTCTTATAAATAGGTAATAGTGGCGGTAATATTGGCGGATAAACTGCCTGCGGTACCATTGCCGAGTGAGGAAAATGCCCGTGTGCGTAGGGGAATACTGACCAAAGGCTGCCCGTTGGTGGGAACCGTTAATATCTTGGTATTGCCTAGCGGTGTAGCTCCATCGCCACTTTGCAATTGAATGGCAATATTGGTAGCGGTGCCGCTATTTTTATACAGGCTGGCGATATCGGCACTATCTGCGGTTCCTGTGAACGTTAATTTCACGCTATTAATAAATGAGGAGCAATCTTTTAATTCAATAGTAAAAGGTTTCCAATCTGAGGCTTTCGTTCCACTATAAAAAGTATCTAAAGGAATGGTGGTCAGATCCACATCCACATTATTACCGGTAGATAAATTGCACGTTGCAGCTTTTATATTTCCGGTAAATTTCAAATAGACAGTATCCGCCGCATAAGCCGTTATCGAAATATTTAAGAATAGTAGGGTGAGCAGTAATTTTTTCATTTTAAGCCTCTATTCATAGCGAATATTAACAGTAGCATTGGCATTGGCTGTACCTGGTGTGATGGTTGCAGCCGTTTTAATATAGCGGGCTTTCCAGCCGAATATATAATCACCTTGGGATACGTTATCTTGTTGAGTCAATTTTTGATTTAATACAATAGGCGTTCCGGCATTATTTAATAATTGAACGGCAATACCTGTCGCTTTATCTGCACCGGTTAAACCTAGCCGACCATTTGCAGCATTATCAATTGTATCTGACGTTACCGTGACTTTAATATTGGTGCCAGCAAGACAACTTAGTGCAATTGGAATAGCAACTGTACCTTGCGTATCATTAATATTTTTAAATTGAGTGTCATACCAGTCACCCATATTAATATCGTAAGTGTTTTTATTATTTTTTAACGAGCAACTTAATACGACTATTTTCATTGCGTTTGCTGGAAGTGTTGCTGTAGTTAAATTCCAAGCCCAACGTGTATTTACTCCATTTTCATTGCCAAGCCCTTGTAGCGTTCCTATATTTCTAGCATTCAAAGTCCCACCAGTTCGAACATAGCCAGTTTTTTGTACTCTAATTATCCATGAAGGGCTATTAATATAGGCTAACACACTGCTATTTTGCCAAACACTAATTGGTTGGCTTACTTTTAATGCTGCAGTTTCAGCAGTGAAAGTAATGCCGGAAATTGAAGTAGATATAGTTGAGTTTGTTATTGGTGGGCTGTTGAGTAATTGTAGCCCAATATTGTAGCAGCCACTTGGATTAGCTGTTATGGATAAAGGTGCAGTTCCATAATTTAATGTGATGGTATCTAAAACCTTGGTACTACTATCGTCATATTGAATAGTATATGTTCTAGCAGGAATGTATTCAGTTCGATTATTTAAATTAGGGTTTTTAGCGCATGCAGCAGAATAGCCGTAACCAGAATATAAAAATAAGCATCCAATAGTGCATGTGAATTGAATAATTAATTTCTTCATTTTATTTCCCTTCTTATTGGCAAACCGCAGTGGTTTTATATAAGCCAATATAATTCGGCAAACCTGCCAAGTTATAAGAGACTTGGCACTGCTGTTTATCGTTATATTGAATGGTAAATGAACCGCTTTCTGGCATGCCCGAAAGATAAATTTCTCCGTCATTCCCTACCATTGCATTGAGTTGATTATTATCTGGGAAAATCGCCTGCGCTCCGAATGGCACCGGTTTGCCATCTTTAAAATGCAAAATCATGATGGCGCGATAGCCCACATTGGCATTAAAGCTGGCTTTGGCAATTGCTCCACGGCTTGGCGCCACGTTTTGGGTGGTTAACTCCATTTCGGTATCACTTGGCAATTTGCTGGTATCAATTTGAACCCCATTACTGCGATAGGCGGTGACATAGGGTATTAATGCATAGCCTTGTCCATTCGTTTGAATACCCGTTTGGTTCAAAATCGGGACATTCGGCGCATCGGGAATTTCTACCAATGCTGCCGTTTCACCCAGTTGTTGACCCAGTACTACCCCCCCGGAATGCGCAACCACGCTGCCGCTGGCGCCGTAATACAGGTTGTAATTATTGGTGCTGTAACCCGTACCCCCAGTCACTTCCCCATACTGTCCACGATAACTGGCATTTAAGTTACCGGAAGCGCCAGAATCACGGGTTGGGAAGTTTTGCTGAGCACTCCAATTTAAGCGATTATTTAGCTGCGTTGCCGAAATACCCATACTGCCCGACGAACCATTGGCGCTGCTGCTGGTGCTGTTAAAGTTGTAATAGAAGGTGTCTTCAAACACGCTAAACGGCACGCTCACTGTAAAAGCAAATTGGTGATCATCATCTTTCGTGCGTCCACCACTATTCATGTTCGGGTTAGTATTTTTGTTATAGCTGTAATTCAATCCGTAACTGATATTATTCCAGCTATTGTTATAGCCAATCGTGGTGGATTGGGTTTTACGATCGCTGTTCCAGTAATCTTCGCTAACAAAACCGACAGACAGTGAACCCCAGTTATCCCCCAAGCTTTGGCTAAGGGTGATTTCCCCGCGGTTACGACGGCGTTCATACAGCGGGCTAAATCCACTTTTACGATAACCATCAAACACTTCCGCCAAGCTGTAGAAGCCTTGTGTCGAGTAGCGATACCCTGCGAGGGCAATGTTGGTACCAATATCATTCAGGTTTTTGTTATAGCGAAAACGGTAAGATTGCCCGCTTTCCGTGGTGCCATTATTTAAGGTGGAGTTGGCGTGGGTGACATCCACAGATAGTGCCCCAAAGCGCCCTAAGTTTTGTCCCGCCCCCACAGAATAGGCTTGGTATTTATCACTCAGTTGGCTACCCCCAAAGGCGGTGAGCCCCCACGGTAAGCCGTAGATCAGAGTGAATTGCGCGAATGGTTTTTTATCCACGCTGCTGTCATAACTCCGATATTGCCCACCCGTTACGCTGTAAGAGACATAACCCTCACGTTGTAAAACGGGTAATGAGGCGAACGGAATAATTTGGTACTGTTCGCTACCATTGGCTTCTTTGATGGTGACGTGTAAATCACCACTCCCCCCTGTAGGGTAGAGATCGTTAATTTCAAACGGGCCTGCTGCCACATCGGTTTGGTAAATGGTGTAACCGTTTTGGCGAATGGTGATCTGCGCATTACTGCGCGCAATACCGCGTACTACTGGCGCATACCCGCGTAAGCTCTCTGGGTTCATATCATCATCGGTTGCCAATTGCGCCCCACGAAACGGCACGCTGTCAAAAATATCCGATGGTGATGTGCTATCCCCGAGAATCAGCTGGCTTTTTATCGCATTGATATTCCGGCTTAAATAGGTATATACCGTGTCCCATTTATTACGCTGCCCGTCACTACTTTGCCACGTCGTGTAGTTGCGCAGACGCCACGGGCCGATATTCAGCCCTGGACGCAAGTTCACATAGTTGGAATTGCTGCTATTTTTATCGTTTTTGCGATCGGTATTGCGTGAACCGTTATAACTGTAATTGAGTAACAGGGCGTTGATCCCATCATCAATTGCCGCCAGATCCACATAGCCACGCGGATTCATATTCAGCGCAATTTGAGGAATGCTTAAATAGAGGCGTTGTGAGCCAAATTCAAACTCACTTTTGGCATCGGGGATCGCGGATAGATTCACGCACGAATTCCCCGCAGTTTGTAGATTAGGATAATCTGCAACTTTCACGCCCACATCTTTTAAATCGCTTAGCGTCAGGCATGGCTCCAGCTCTTTCTTGGCATTATTGGAAAAACTGACACTCCTTGAACCTATCAGGCTCTTATTAATGTAGATATCCACATAATATTGACCTGGTAATTGTTCATTACGTTCGAATTGCCCTAAGTCCACCGATTCTTTATTTGGTAGCTCAAGAAATTCAGGATCAAAATAGGTGTCTGGCTCTGCTGAGGACGTCGCAATATAGCCTAAGGCGATAAATAGGCTAAGGCATATTTTATTTATTTTCATAGATAAACCTAATTGCCATTAAGGCTATATTTTTATTTCCGCCGGATTATTGGCTGAGCCATAATCGTTGATCACTTCCCATTTAATGGTGCCGTGCAGTTCAGGGCTAATTAGTGAGAAAGACTTACTGGAGAATGGTGCAACGTAAGAGACATCATTCACTTTTTTGCCATTAAAACTGATACTTTGGAAATTCATATAATAGGGCGTTGGGTTTTTCACGGTGATCGATTGGCCGTCTTTCGACCAAGTTAATTTCTTCTGCTCTTCCACAAAATCGACTTTACTGATAGCACTCGGGCGATAAATTAATTTCATCTGCGTTTTAAAGGCGATTTTTAATGAATTTTCGGTTTTCTTTTCAGTGGCAGGGATAGTTTTAATATTTAGCCAAAATAATGATTCTCTATCATTGGGTAGTGTATTTTGGGTTAAGAAAATACGTAGTGCGTTGGTTTTTTCTTGGTTTAAACGAAAAAGTGGTGGCGTAATGGTAAAGTCCGTTTGCTTGCCTTCATTGGCATTTTCAATCCATGATTGAATTAAATAGGGCACTTTATCCGGATTTTCGACGCTAATACTGACATCCTTATTCCCTTCTGGATAAATTACGCGGGTTCCCCCAATAATCACACCGGCATAGGCCGACTGACTGAGCGCAAATAACATGATACAGACAGAGATAATTATTTTCATATTGCCACCACTGGGTAGAAATAATTAAGGCTTATGTCCGTATAAACCTTAATTAATCATTAGTTATAGTTAATTGTGAAGGTTGCTGTTGAATTCGCTAAACCGACGGTCACTGTGTCAGACATCGCAATATAACGCGCTGTAAAATCTAAGTTGTTCACAACGGTTTCTTGTAATGTGTATGGGCTAGAAGCGGTATACAGCGGGACAGTTAAGCCTTTAACGTCTTGAATTTGGATACCAACACCTGTTGCAACACCAGAGGTATTTGGATTAGTTAATTGAAGTACGCTGTTGTTGCCTTCATAGGAAACACCATCAAATTTTACTGTTGCGGTGGTCACTGCCGCAGGGCAGTTTTCCAATTGGATAGTAAATTTAGTGGCAGCGGCCGTGCTACCTGTGCTTGGCAATGCCGTTCTAGAAACTTTCCCTAAATTTACTTGGATAGCATCTGAACCCGCTGCAAGTTGGCATGCGTTATCAGTAATTTCACCCGTGAAATTAATATCACCATCTTTGGCAAAACCATTGGCAGAGATTAATAAGGTGCTCGTTGCAATTAAAGATGCAATGACGTGTTTTTTCATTTTTTACTCTCCGAAACTTAATTCGATATTCAATTTAATTGGAGGGAATATATAAATTTGCTTATCTACTCAAAGCACGAGTATTTTGTGACTATTTTTATAAATAAACAAGATAGGGGTATTTTGAATTTTAATAACAATATTTTTAAGTTGTTATTATTAATTCTCATATAAACACACTATGCGCTAGTGTTTGGTATCATTATTTAAATAAGGCGTTTTTATTGAATTTAATTTATTTAAACTAAAGTAAAATAACAATATAAAACTAAAAATACTTATTTGATGATTTTAAACTATAAACTATCTCGCATATGGAGATTATTTAAACGTAAAGTTTGAGGTGAGAGCGTGGTTTTATTACTAGTGGCAAATATGTATTATCTAAAAATGAAAAATAAAACTTAATATTCTCAATAAGAATATCGAAATTAGTCTTAGAATGTGTATTTATACCGAAATAGCGTAAATGATTATAAATTTTAGTCTGTCATTAATGGGGTTTATTTTTGCTAATGTTAGTCAGAGAGAGACTTTAAAAGGATACCTGCCAGTATCAATGATAAAAAAGATACCGGTAGGCGGCTTGAGTATTATTTAAACAGTGAAAAATCTTGTTCTGGTGAAATCAAAGATTCAGCCTGATAGCGACGACTGCGATCAGCCTTACAGATATAATTAAAACCATCTTCTTGTTCAGTGCCGTCACAGATTAATTCTATAATATCGATGTCTAAAATTTCAGCAATTGAATATAAGGTATCAACGTGAATACGCATATCGCCCAGTTCATGGCGGGAATGGTGTTGTTGGCTAATGCCCAGTAATTTGCTTAACTGTTGAATGCTCATATTTCGCTCTTTTCTGAATGAGCGAATGCGAGCGCCAACAATTTTGGAGGTGTTCTTTTTCATTATAATGACCAATATTGATTAAGTAAAAATACTATATATTTGGAGATCTTTTAAGATTCTGCTTTATTTTTTTCCTTTCACTTTCATTAAATAAAAAGAAGTCATTAATACTAGTATTAAAATAAATAGCATATTGTTTGAGCCGATCAATCGATATTCGATTATTCCCACGTTCATAACGAAGCTGTTGCTGTTCACTAATTCCAATCGATTGAGCTACAGTGAGTAGGGATAACCCTTTTTCTTTACGTAACTTTCGTATTTTATATCCAATAACAGCGGAGACTGGATAGCTATTTTCCATTAATTCACCTCTTTTTATTATTTGCGATATGTTAAATAAACTAACAGATGGCAAATGAATACCATTATCTCAAAGACATGTTTATCAGATAGTTAACTTGATATCTTGACTTAAATCACATCAATTAAAGTTATCCGTTTTATATGGAGGTTAATAATTAAAATTTCAATTAGAGAGTGCTATTTTCATCCCATTAATAATATTTTTCATAATAAGAGCATTGCATTAAGAATGTCTTTAACGGATAACGATATAAATATCATATTCCTTTATTAAGGATATATAACTGAAAACTCTAAATGGCTTTTAAAATCTCCAGCAGTAAACATAGGCTGTAAACTTACCATTCTTGCAGATAGTGGAATTTCGGCACTTTTAGTGGCGCTATTGATAGCCACATCTACCATACTGCCATTTTTAATGGTCGTTTTATTATTTGTTTGCGCGAGATGCAGCAAGCTTCCAGTGGAACTGCCTGTATTCACAAAATAGTTATTGTCGATGGTATCGGGTGTTCCGTTAACACTGAATTTGGCATTTTTGGTTGTCACAGGGCAATCAACCAATTTAATAGAAAAATCCACCCATGGGCTTTGGGCTGGGTTACGATAATTCCAACGATTTATTTTACCTAACTCTACGTTATAGCTGGTGTTTTCGATTTTGCAGGGCATGGCAATCACATTGCCATGCACCTTAATATTGACGGTTTCTGCCATTGCAGGTAACGCTAATAGTCCCAATATACTGAATAAAAATATTTTCATTAGCTGCTCCTATAGATAGGTAATGGTGGCAGTAATATTGGCGGATAAGGTGCCCGCAGTACCATTACCGAGTGAAGAAAATGCCCGTGTACGTAGAGGTACACTCACCAAAGATTGCCCATTGGTGGGAACCGTTAATACTTTAGTATTGCCTAGCGGAGTTGCGCCATCGCCACTTTGCAATTGAATGGCTATATTGGCGGCGGTGCCGCTATTTTTATATAGGCTATTGATATCCGCGTTATCCCCTGTGCCTGTGAAGGTTAATTTCACATTATTGATATATGCGGAGCAATCTTTTAATTCAATATTAAAGGTTTTCCAAGGTGAGGCGCCTTGTGCAGAAATAAAGGAATCTAAACCTATATTCGTAAGGTCAACATCAATATTATTTCCAGCAGATAAATTACAGGTAGCTGCTTTAATATTACCCTTAAAATTTACTGTTACAGTATCCGCTGCATTAACCAATAATGGCTGAGAAAAAATATTTATAGTTAATAGTGTGAATATTATTTTCTTCATGGGCGCCTCTATTCATAGCGAATATTAATTGTTGCTGTGCCGTTGGCAGAGCCAGGGGTGACTTTATCTGCGGTCTTGATGTAACGCGCTTTCCAACCAAAGATATGCTCGCCTGCTGCAACGTTATTTTTTATTGTTTGTTTGCTTCCCAAAGGAATAGGGTTTTTATCTGCATCAATGAGTTGTATGGCAATACCGGTAGCTTTATCTGTGCCGGATAAAGCCAACTGCCCTTGAGCAGCATTAACAACACCACTAGTTCCTGTAACGGTTGCTTTAATATTGGTTCCGGCTAAGCAGCTTAAGGTAATCGGGATATCAACTTCTCTACTGGTGCTGCCAACAGTAGGAAATTGAGTGTCATACCAATCACCTAAGTCGATATTTAATGTGGAATTTTTTACTCCGCAGTTTGCAACTAAAATTCTGAAGTTACTTCTAAAATGCAGGTTACCTGCATCTAATGATTTTTTAAGTGTTTGACTATATGCTCTATTATAAGCCAATTGACCCGCTGGAAATACGCCTGATTGATTAACAGTTCCCACTCTTTTAATGGTTAACTTCCAAGCCATACGAGTAAAGCTAAAATTGTTTGGGGGCTGGGGGTTATAATAATAAACAGAGTAAGCCCCACTTCCCATTTGTGGGCTGGAAAAAACAAGCTGTAATGTGAGGGAAATACCGGGTATATTAGTTGGCTTTATTTGATTAGAACTAGGGAAATCATTGGCCCAACGAAACCATCCCGTCATGAAGGTAAAATTACAGCTATTACTATCACTAGTTGAGTAACTAAATGTATTTGACGTGATTGGAATATCGATCACTTTTAATATGGTCTCAGAGCTATCATATTGAACAAAAATAGTTTGATCTGGAACATATACATTACCTATTGGATAAGGATTAAACTTACAAATTGAAAAAGAATAGCTAGAATAAAAAAATGTTATGAACAGTATTGAAATTACTTTATTCATTATAATTTTCCCTATTACTGACAAATAGCATCAGTTTTATATAAACCAATATAATTCGTTAATCCCGCCAAGTTATAATTCACCTGACACTGTTGCTTATCGTTATATTGAATCGTAAATGAACCGCGCTCCGGCATTCCTGACAGATAAATTTCCCCATCATTTCCGACCATCGCATTGAGCTGATTATTGCTTGGGAAAATTGCCTGCGCCCCGAATGGCACGGGTTTACCATCTTTAAAATGCAACGTCATGATGGCGCGATAGCCCACATTGGCATTAAAGCTAGCTTTAGCAATTGCCCCACGGCTTGGTGCCACATTCTGGGTGGTTAACTCCATTTCGGTATCATCCGGCAATTTACTGGTATCAATTTGGATACCATTGCTGCGATACGCGGTGACATACGGCACTAACGCATAGCCTTGCCCGTTGGTTTGGATACCGGTTTGGTTCAATATCGGGACATTAGCGGCATCTGGAATTTCCACCAATGCCGCGGTTTCTCCCAGCTGCTGGCCGAGAACTACCCCTCCAGAATGGGCGACCACACTGCCGCTAGCACCGTAGTACAGGTTGTAATTATTGGTGCTGTAACCCGTACCCCCAGTGACTTCCCCATATTGTCCACGGTAGCTGGCATTTAAGTTACCGGAAGCCCCAGAATCGCGGGTTGGGAAGTTTTGCTGAGCACTCCAGTTCAAGCGATTATCCAGTTGCGTTGCTGAAACACCCATGCTGCCCGAGGAGCCATTGCTACTGCTGTTTGTGCCATTAAGGTTGTAATAGAAAGTGCTATCAAACAGGCTAAATGGCACACTCACCGTAAAGGCAAACTGGTGATCATCGTCTTTATTACGTCCATCGTAGTTATTTGGGTTGGTGTTTTTGTTATAGCTATAATTCACCCCATAGCTAATGTCGTTCCAGCTATTGTTATAGCCAATGGTTGTTGACTGCGTTTTGCGATCGCTATTCCAGTAATCTTCACTCACAAAACCTACCGACAAGGAACCCCAGCCGTCCCCTAAGCTTTGGCTGAGGGTGATTTCTCCACGGTTACGGCGGCGCTCATGTAATGCGGTAAATGCTTCTTTTCGATAGCCATCAAACACTTCCGACAAGCTATAAAACCCTTTAGTGGAATAACGATAGCCCGCTAAAGCGATGTTGGTGCCAATATCATTCAGGTTTTTGTTATAGCGAAAACGGTAGGATTGTCCGCTCTCTTTTTCACCATTACTGAGGGTCGAACTGGCGTGGGTGACATCGATAGATAATGCACCAAATCGCCCTAAGTTTTGCCCTGAACCGATGGAGTAAGCCTGATATTTGTCACTGACTTGGCTTCCGCCAAACAGAGTCACCCCCCAAGGCAGCCCGTAAGTTAGTGCAAATTGCGCAAAGGTTTTTTTATCCACGCTACTGTCATAACTGCGGTATTGCCCGCCCGTCACGCTATAGGAGAGATAGCCTTCACGTTGTAAAACCGGTAAAGAGGCAAACGGAATAATTTGGTACTGTTCGCTACCGTTGGCTTCTTTAATCGTAACGTGTAAGTCCCCACTCCCCCCTGTAGGGTAGAGATCGTTAATTTCAAACGGACCTGCTGCAACATCGGTTTGGTAAATGGTGTAACCGTTTTGACGAATGGTGATCTGCGCATTACTGCGCGCGATACCCCGTACCACTGGTGCGTACCCACGTAGGCTTTCTGGATTCATATCATCGTCAGTGGAGAGTTGCACCCCACGAAACGGCACACTGTCGAAAATATCGGACGGTGATGAGCTGTCCCCAAGGATCAGCTGACTTTTTATCGCATTGATATTACGGCTTAAATAGGTATATACCGTGTCCCACTTATTGCGTTGCCCATCACTACTTTGCCACGTGGTGTAGTTGCGCAGACGCCACGGACCGATATTCAGCCCTGGGCGCAAGTTCACATAGTTGGAATTGCTGCTGTTATTATCATTTTTACGATCGATACTGCGCGAGCCGTTATAGCTGTAATTGAGTAACAGGGCAGTGATCCCATTGTCGATCGCCGCGAGATCCACATAGCCGCGCGGGTTCATGTTCAATGCAATCTGCGGAATGCTTAAATAAAGGCGCTGAGAACCAAATTCAAACTCACTTTTGGCATCAGGAATCGCAGATAAATTAATGCATTGGTTACCCGCGACTCGCAGCTCAGGGTATTCCCCGACTTTAACCCCAACATCTTTCAGGTCAGAGAGCGTTAAGCAAGGCTCCAGTTCATTATTTTTATTGGTGGAAAAGCTAACACTTTTTGAGCCAATCAAGCTCTTATTAATGTAAATATCCACATAATATTGACCCGGTAATTGTTCATTACGCTCAAACTGTTCTAAGTCCACGGATTCTTTATTCGGTAGCTCAAGAAATTCAGGATCAAAATAGGTGTCCGTTTCTGCCGAAGACGTCGCAATATAGCCTAGAGATAAAAATAGGCTAAGGCATATTTTATTTATTTTCATAGATAAACCTAACTATCCTTAAGGCTATATTTTTATTTCTGCTGGATTATTGGCGGAGCCATAATCATTAATCACTTCCCATTTAATGGTTCCGTGTAATTCAGGATTGTTAATATTGAAGCTTTTCTCTGAAAACGGTGCGACATAAGAAATATTTTCTGCGCTCTTCCCATTAAATTTAATACTCTGGAAGTTCATGTAATAAGGTGTTGGGTTATTAACAGTAATGGCTTTACTATTTTTCGACCACTTAAGTTTTTTTTGCTCTTCATTAAAATCGACATTCGTTAATGAATCAGGACGATAAATTAATTTCATCTGAGTTTTGAACGCGATCTTTAGTGAGTTTTCTGATTTTTTCTCTGTTGCAGGAATTGTTTTTACATTTAACCAAAATAAAGATTCTCTATCTTTTGGTAGAGAGTCTTGGGTTAGAAATATCCGTAATGCATTAGTCTTTTCTTGGTTTAAACGAAAAAGTGGTGGCGTAATAGTAAAGTCCGTTTGCTTGCCTTCATTGGCATTTTCAATCCATGATTGAATTAAATAAGGAATTTTATCTGGATTTTCTACACTAATACTCACGTCTTTCTTCCCTTCAGGATAAATGACGCGGGTACCACCAATAATGACACCAGCATTGGCTGTACTGATAAGTGCGAAAAAAAAGATAAAAATAGTAATTATTGATTTCATATAGCCACCACTGAGTTATAACAAAACAAAAAATAAATCACTAAGGCTTATATCCATATAAACCTTAAATTGAAATTAGTTATAATTAATTGTGAATGTTGCCGTTGAGTTTGCTAAACCAGCACTGACAGCATCAGACATTGCAATATAACGTGCGGTAAAATCTAAATTATTTACAACCGTTTCTTTTAGGGCATATTCACTGGATGCGGTATATAAAGGAACAGTAATTCCTTTAACGTCTTGAATTTGAATACCAACATCTTTAGCAATTCCAGATGCTCCCGCATTGGTTAACTGCAGAACACTGCTATCACCTTCATAAGAAACGCCATCAAATTTTACCGTTGCAGTGGTTACTGCGGCAGGGCAGTTTTCTAATTGAATGGAAAACTTAGTGGCAGCAGCAGTACTACCAGTACCTGTTAATGATGTTTTAGAGACTTTACCTAAGTTCACTTGAATAGCATCGGAACCAGTTGCTAGTTGGCAAGCGTTATTGATAATTTCGCCCGTGAAATTAATATCACCATCTTTGGCAAAGCCATTAGCAGAAATTAATAAAGTTCCTGTTGCAATTAACGATGCAATAATCTGTTTTTTCATTTTAACTCTCCGAACTGAGTTCGATATAAAATATAATTTTGTGAATGTTTTTCGCTTGTGAATTAAAGCTTAAGTATTTTGTGTTTGTTTTTATAAATAAACAAGTTTGTGTTTTTTTAGATTTTAAATTTCATCTTGAGTTACGGTTATTTATTTTTGTTTTAAATTCACTATACGGGTGGGGTTTTTATTTAGGTTAATTTGGAAAATTGAAATATTAATAATTTCAATTTCAATGTGAATTGAAAATAAAAATTAAATGTCAGGATTTATTTTAGAGTACGAGATTGTACAAAAACACGCTTTATGGGTTGGGAGAGTGAGATTTTATCTTAAATGTAAAATATTGATGGCAGGTTTTGACGTAAAATAATGTTCGTATTTATACATTGATTTATTTTTTATGGATCTAAATTATCCTATTTCAATCATGAAATAAGATTAGTCTCTTTGTGTATATCTTGTAGTGACTACTTTTTATTAAGATAATGTAAAATAAATTTCTTCTCCGCTTCACTAAATATAAAAAAGCTTAATAAACTAATCTCAAAATAATCGGCGTATTGTTTTAGTTTATCGACGGGAATTCGTGCCTTTCCTTTTTCATATTTCAGCTGTTGAAATTCGCAAACACCAATTTCATCCGCTAGTTCTTTTAATGACAAATGATGATATTCACGGATTAATGTTATTTTATGCCCAATAATTTCGGATATTGTATGATTTTCGCGCATAGGAAACCCTCAATGACGGTATATTGACAGATGATGGTTATCGAGCATCGATATTCAATTAGTGCGGCTTTTTGATGATATTTTATTGATAATCAATATTAACCAATGAAAAGTTAACACGTTTTTTCGCGTGTTAACTTAATTAAATCATAGCCGCTAGATGGTGAGCTTTCTAGAAATTAATCTTCGATACCCAGCTCTTTTAATTTTCGCGTTAGGGTATTTCGACCCCAGCCTAATAAGCGAGCTGCTTCTTGCTTATGTCCGTGGGTATATTTGAGGGCGCAATTGAGCATGGTTTTCTCTAATAACGGCATGGCGTCATTAAATAAATTTTGCTGACCAGCGTTCAGTGCGGAATCAGTCCATTTTTCTAAGAGATCAAACCATGCAAGGTTAGGATCTTGAGAATGGATGGCGGATGAAGCAGGATCTTTCGCTGACTTGTTGGATTCTTGCTTATTAAATAGATCGCTTGGTAAATCTTGCGGAAGCACCTCTTGGCTAGCTGCCATCACGGTTAACCAACGGCAGACGTTCTCCAATTGGCGCACATTTCCCGACCAAGAATAGCGTTGAAGAATTTTAATGCTGTCAGGGTGCAGAACTTTGCTTTCTACCCCTAACTCCTTGGCGGTATTTTGCAAAAAGTAATGGGCGAGGCGAGGAATATCTTCAATGCGTTCGCGTAATGGCGGAAGCTGCACGCGGATAACATTCAATCGATGGAATAAATCTTCGCGGAATAATCCTTCTTCCACACGTTTTTCTAAGTTTTGATGCGTTGCGGCGATAATACGCACGTCGACCTTAACAGGGGTATAGCCACCAATTCGGTAAAATTGCCCTTCAGCCAGTACTCGCAATAAGCGCGTTTGCACATCCAGCGGCATATCACCGATTTCATCGAGGAATAAAGAACCTCGGTTCGCTTGTTCAAAACGGCCTTGGCGAACTTGGGAAGCGCCTGTAAAAGCCCCTTTTTCATGACCAAATAGCTCGGATTCAATTAAATCTTTTGGGATTGCCGCCATATTTAAGGCGATAAAAGGTTCGTTGGCGCGTGGGCTGTGTTGATGTAATGCGTGGGCAACGAGCTCTTTACCTGTACCAGATTCCCCGTTGATAAGCACACTAATTGAGGAGCGGGAAAGGCGTCCAATGATCCGATACACCTCCTGCATGGCAGGGGCTTCGCCGATCATAGTAGAAGAAATTATGGGAGCTTGTGGCTTATCGCTAGCAGTGCTGTTTTGCTCACGGCTGTGGTTTAGTGCGCGTTCCACTAAGGCGACGGTTTCATCAATATCAAAGGGTTTAGGGAGATAGTCAAAAGCGCCAGATTGATAAGCGTTAACGGCGGCATCTAAATCGGAATGCGCGGTCATGATGATAATCGGCAGTAATGGATGTGACTGTTTTAACTGGCTGAGTAAGGTAAGTCCATCCATGCCCGGCATACGAATATCGGAGAGCAATACGTCAGGGCGGTCATTGTCGAGGGCTGCAAGCACTGCATCAGCGCTGTCAAAACAGGTGCAATTAAGTTCGGCACTGTTGAGCGCACGCTCCAGTACCCAGCGGATTGAACTGTCGTCATCAACAACCCAGATTTTTCCCTTCTGCATGGCTATCTCCTATTTTTTGATGGGTAGATAAATAGAAAACTCGGTGTGACCCGGCCAACTGTTAAACTCAATTTTCCCCGCATGTTGATCCACTAGACTGCGCGCGATAGATAAGCCTAAGCCAGTGCCATCAGGGCGACCGCTGACCATCGGATAAAACAGCGTATCTTGGATAGCGAGTGGAATACCGGGACCGTTATCTTCAATATCAATCCGTGCGGCAAGGCGGTAGCGCTCCCCTTGCAACATCACCTGAAATGCGGTGCGAGTGCGCAAAGTGATGATGCCACCCGTATCGCCAAGCGCTTGCAAGGCGTTACGCGTGATATTGAGCAGCACTTGCTCCACTTGGTCTGGATAGTATTCCAGATCGGGGAGGCTTGGATCGTAATCGCGAACCAGCGTGATATTGTCTGGTTTTTCTAACCCGACTAAGCGCATCACATTTTCCACACTATGATGGATACTTTGCTCGGTTTTCGGTCCCGGATATTGAGGTCCTAATAACCTATCGACTAAGGCACGTAGGCGATCGGCTTGCTCAATAATCACTTGGGTATATTCATTTAGCTGCGGGTCGGGCAGCGCCTTAGACAATAATTGCGCCGCGCCACGTAAGCCACCCAATGGGTTTTTGATTTCATGGGCAAGTCCACGGATCAATTCACGGGCAGCAAGCTGCTGGGCATTTTGCGCTAACTCTTGGCTAAGGCGTCGCTGGCTATCCAATTGGGACAGCTCGACAAGAATAAATTGGTCGGACAGAGGCTGAGCACTCAATGACATCATGTGAGAGTGGTTATTAAGCACCAGTGTCACTTCGTTTTCGGTAAAGCTGTGGCCGGTTTTGAGGCTATTGAGCATCTGCTCATCATTTAATGAACAATAGTTGAATAGTAAAGGAAGTGGGGTGCCATAGAGCTTACGGGGGCTTTGTGCCAAAATTTGTAAGGCAGCATGGTTGGCATAATGGATGATTAAATCGTAATCCAGCACTAATACGCTGTTAATTAAGGAATCGAGGAGATGTTCGGGGACAGGTAAATGCTCGGCTTTCATGTAATATTGCTCCTGCACTATTTTGGTGCATTATACGTTATTTACTGATTAACCGATACGTCGAAGCCAATATTTGCAGTTTATCACTCAGTGCAGAGAAAAGGCCCCATCCAAAGATGGGGCAAGTGCTTCACGGCAACAAAGACTATCAGTGGAACGGCGTGTTACGCACTGTAGTACATTTCAAATTCGAGTGGGTGTGGCGCCATACGAACGCGTTGGATATCAGCACGCAGTAATTCGATGTAAGCGTCGATAGCATCGTCAGTAAAGACACCACCACGAGTTAAGAACTCACGGTTTTTATCCAGTTCAGCCAGAGCTTCATCTAAAGAGCCAGCCACTGTTGGGATCTCTTTCGCTTCTTCTGGCGGTAAGTCGTACAGGTTTTTGTCCATTGCATCGCCTGGGTGGATCTTGTTGATGATGCCATCAAGACCTGCCATTAACTGAGCAGCAAACGCTAAGTATGGGTTAGCCGCTGGGTCTGGGAAGCGAACTTCGATACGACGTGCTTTCGTGCTTGCAACCACTGGGATACGGATAGAAGCAGAGCGGTTACGTGCAGAGTAAGCCAGCATGACTGGCGCTTCAAAACCTGGGACTAAACGCTTGTAGGAGTTAGTCGTTGGGTTAGTGAACGCGTTCAGTGCGCGAGCGTGTTTGATGATACCGCCGATGTAGTACAGCGCCATCTCAGATAACCCGCCGTATTTGTCGCCTGCAAACAGGTTCACGCCACCTTTAGATAAAGACATGTGGCAGTGCATACCGGAACCGTTATCACCAACTAATGGTTTTGGCATAAAGGTTGCGGTCTTGCCGTATGCGTGTGCAACGTTATGGACAACGTATTTGTAAATTTGAGTCTCATCCGCTTTTTTGGTCATGGTATTAAAGCGAGTTGCGATTTCGTTTTGGCCTGCAGTTGCCACTTCATGGTGGTGAGCTTCAACCACTAAGCCCATCTCTTCCATTGTGGTACACATAGCTGAACGTAAATCTTGTGATGAGTCTACTGGTGGTACTGGGAAGTAACCGCCTTTCACAGCTGGACGGTGACCTTTGTTACCGCCTTCGTATTTAGTGCCAGTGTTCCATGCGGCTTCGATATCATCGATGTGATAGTAGCTGCTGTGCATGCTGTTGCCGAAGCGGATGTCATCGAACACGAAAAATTCTGGTTCAGGCCCAAATAACACCATATCCG
The DNA here is from genome assembly GCF_057621555.1 of Providencia sp. LY12. NCBI lineage: Bacteria > Pseudomonadati > Pseudomonadota > Gammaproteobacteria > Enterobacterales > Morganellaceae > Providencia > Providencia sp. LY12. The sequence goes on from NZ_CM172594.1 coordinate 317,949, forward strand.
CAATGCCGCTAGAACGCAGGTAATCTTCAGCACGTTTAGAGATAGAGCGGGGGTCGCGATCATAACCTTGCATAGTGCCTGGCTCTAAAATGTCGCAACGAATGATTAAGGTATTATCGGCGTAGAATGGGTCTAACATTGCGGTAGATGCATCAGGCATTAATACCATGTCAGACTCGTTGATGCCTTTCCAGCCACCGATGGATGAGCCATCAAACATTTGACCTTCTTCAAAGAAGTCTTCGTCAACTTGATGAGCAGGGATAGTGATGTGTTGCTCTTTACCTTTAGTATCAGTAAAACGCAGATCAATAAATCTTACATTGTGCTCTTCGATTAACGATAAAACATGTTTAGCGGACATTCTCGGCTCTCCTGGTCGGGTCTAATCAACTTACGCAGCAATTAAGGTGTGCATGAGTTGGTTTATCTGGCTTCGCAAGATTAATGATTATTTCATTAACAATATTGCAAGCTCTCTAGGGTTATATAAGCGAAAAGCGTGCCAACTTTTAAAATCATCGTAAATGGGGATGATGACAAGAAGATGGCAATGATTAGGCTAAAAAACAGTCTATCACTGCGCTGTATTGGTGCAAGGAAAAGATTTGTCGCACCAATATGGTGCAATTAATGGAAAGCGGAAACAAAAACGGCGTAGTGCCATTGATTGGCGCCACACCGTTGGTATTTTTAGAGATATAAAAAGGTTTATTCGTCATTACTGTCAGTTAATAACGTGTTTACTTCTTCAATTTGTTTGACGGCATCATTGATGATCGCTGCAATTTGATGAGTTTGTTCTTCATTTAATTGCTTGAGCACCATTTTATGGCGGAGCAAGGCTTTAAAACGGCTCACTGCCATTTCGATATCTTCTGATAAGTTGCTGCCTTGCTGTAGTTCACGGGCTTTGGCTAATTTACGGCTGATAACGGCTTCAGTTTCTTTATTCTGCGCGAGGTGTTCAGTGCCTTCAGGCGTAATAGAGAAACTTTTGCGGTTGCGCTCGACAATTTGCGATTCCAAAAAGCCTTGTTCTTCTAATAGCGTTAAGGTTGGGTAAATGACGCCCGGGCTTGGGACATATAAGCCATTGGATGCTTCTTGGATGTCTTTAATGATTTCATAGCCATAGCTTGGTTTTTTTGCCACTAAAGAGAGCACCATAATGTGCAAATCGCCGTGGTCGAATAGGCGGCGTAAGCCTTTGCCGCGCCCACGACCGTGACGACCTTCGCCGTGGCAGCCTTCATCACGTCCGCGACCATGACGACCCTCGCCGTGACAGCCTTCACCGTGTCCACGACCGTGACGACCCTCGCCGTGACAGCCTTCACCGTGTCCACGACCGTGACGACCCTCGCCGTGACAGCCTTCACCGTGTCCACGACCGTGACGACCTTCGCCGTGACAACATTCCCCGTGGTCATGACCATGGCGATGTTCTTGGTGCTCGCTATTGTGGCAGCAGCCACCGTGTCCTCGTTGATGTTCGTCATGATGTGAGGCATAAACATGACGGCATTGATGTATTCTCATAGGAACCTCTGTTATTATTTCGATATATCTAAATTGCGTTGATGAGTTCACTTTATTCCGATATATCTAAATTGTCAAATTAGATATATCTAAATAATAAAAAATACATTGAAATGAGTGATAGACGAAGAAAGTTTATTTTTTATTCTTTTTTTCGGCTGCTAATATTTCCTTTTTAGCGTATTATCCTGCCACTTTGTGATTTCCTAGTGCTGATAATTGCTATTTTTTTGAGCATCTTTGCACGACGACGCAACTGAATGTTTTTTAGCTAAAAACTTTTTTAATAGTGATGGCTTTCACATTTATTCCACTTGTGTGGAAAAACGTGTAAAATAACAGCAAATTAACGTAGAAAGTATGCTTTGGGCATTACAACAACTCATAAAGCATATTCCTTTCCTGTCAATTAAACGGTAAAAATCCTTGTCAATTCAAAACTTAAGAAACATCGCCATCATCGCTCACGTTGACCATGGCAAGACAACACTGGTTGGTAAATTACTGCAACAGTCCGGCACTTTCGGTGAACGTGAAACTGTTGATGAGCGTGTTATGGACTCCAATGACTTGGAGAAAGAGCGTGGTATTACAATCCTTGCTAAAAACACCGCTATCCAATGGAATGGTTATCACATCAATATCGTAGACACCCCAGGTCACGCCGACTTTGGTGGTGAAGTTGAACGTGTTATGTCCATGGTTGACTGCGTTCTGCTGGTTGTTGATGCGATGGACGGCCCAATGCCACAAACTCGCTTCGTAACGCAAAAAGCGTTCGACCACGGTTTACGTCCAATTGTTGTTATCAACAAAGTTGACCGCCCAGGCGCGCGTCCTGATTGGGTTGTTGACCAAGTATTCGACTTATTCGTGAACTTAGGTGCTACGGATGAGCAATTAGATTTCCCTATCGTTTATGCATCTGCATTAAACGGTATCGCTGGTCTTGACCATACTGATATGGCTGAAGACATGACTCCACTGTACGAAGCTATCGTGGAACACGTTGAGCCACCAGCAGTTGATCTGGAAGGTCCATTCCAGATGCAAGTTTCTCAGTTAGATTACAACAGCTACTTAGGTGTTATCGGTATCGGTCGCATCAAGCGTGGTACTGTTAAACCTAACCAACAAGTGACTGTTATCGATAGCGAAGGTAAGACTCGCAACGGTAAAATCGGTAAAGTTCTGACTCACTTAGGTTTAGAGCGTATTGATTCACAACAAGCTGAAGCTGGCGACATTGTTGCACTGACTGGTTTAGGTGAGCTGAATATTTCTGACACTATCTGCCAAGTGGGTAACGTTGAAGCATTGCCTGCACTGGCGGTTGATGAGCCTACAGTTAGCATGTTCTACTGTGTTAACACCTCACCATTCTGTGGTAAAGAAGGTAAGTTCGTTACTTCACGTCAAATCCTTGATCGTCTGAATAAAGAACTGGTTCACAACGTTGCACTGCGTGTTGAAGAAACTCAAGATCCAGATGCATTCCGCGTTTCTGGTCGTGGTGAGCTGCACTTATCTGTTCTGATCGAAAACATGCGTCGTGAAGGCTTCGAATTAGCCGTTTCTCGTCCAAAAGTTATCGTTCGTGAAATCGATGGTCGTAAACAAGAGCCATTCGAACAAGTGACTTTGGATGTTGAAGAACAAAACCAAGGCGACGTGATGAAAGCGTTAGGTGAGCGTAAAGGTGACCTGCGTGACATGATGCCAGATGGTAAAGGTCGTGTACGTTTAGACTATATCATTCCTAGCCGTGGCCTGATTGGCTTCCGTACTGAGTTCATGACTATGACTTCAGGTACTGGCTTACTGTACTCCACATTCAGCCACTACGACGATGTTCGCCCAGGCGAAATCGGCGGCCGTCAAAACGGTGTTCTGATCTCTAACGGTCAAGGTAAAGCAGTTGCATACGCACTTTACAGCCTGCAAGATCGCGGTAAGTTATTCTTAGGTCACGGTGCTGAAGTGTATGAAGGCCAAATCATCGGTATTCACTCACGTTCTAACGACCTGACTGTTAACTGCTTAACCGGTAAAAAACTGACTAACATGCGTGCATCAGGTACTGATGAAGCGACAACTCTGTCACCACCTATCAAAATGACTCTGGAACAAGCTCTTGAGTTTATCGATGATGATGAACTAGTTGAAGTAACTCCACTGTCAATTCGTCTGCGTAAGCGTCACTTGACAGAGAACGATCGCCGTCGTGCTGGCCGTTCTAAAGAAGATTAATCGTTAGTCTTTGAATTAAAATAGAAGGTGCCAAATATGGCACCTTTTTTTATGCCCGAAAATTGAACGATAGACAAATTTAGTTATATCAGCGGATAAAATTTGTTTATCCAGACACAAACACAGTTCCTCTAGCCAATTTGCTTAATCGATAAATTGAAAAAATAACCTTAATAATCCTCAATTAGGGCTGTTCAGTTGCCTCAATAATGATTAAAGTAAATTTAATGAATAACTAAGAGGACAATTTATGCTGTATATCTTCGATATGGGTAATGTGATTATTGATATCGACTTCAATCGTGTGTTTGATAAGTGGTCTGAACTAAGTGGTACCCCAAGTTCAGAAATCAAAAAGCGATTCACTTTTGGCAATATCTTCCAACTCCACGAGTGTGGCAAAATTTCAGATATCGAATTTGCTGAACTGCTCTGTGAAGAATTGGGTATCACCCTAAGCTTTGAAGATTTTGCAGAAGGCTGGCACTCAATTTTCATCTCACTAAGACCAGAAGTCATTGATATTATGGAGCGTCTGCGTGAGCAAGGTCATCGCGTTGTCGTGTTATCTAACACTAATCGCCTGCATCTTGATTATTGGCCAGAACACTACCCTGAAATTGCAGCGTCCTCTGACTTCCTGTATCTATCCCAAGATTTAGGAATGCGTAAGCCAGACCCAGAAATTTTCAAATATGTTCTGGAATCTGAAGAATTTGAAGCAGCTGATGCGGTATTCTTTGATGATGTAGAAGAAAACGTAAAAGCGGCTGAAGCACTTGGTATCAAAGGTGTTCATGTCTTGAATAAAGACACCGTTCCTGAATATTTTCGTACTTACGACTTTAGCGCCGAAGTCGAATAATCCAGTTCTTAATAAGGAGTAACGGCGACGTTACTCCTTTTTTTATCGAGTACCCATGATTGCATTAATCCAAAGAGTCACTCACGCGAGTGTGGTTGTTGATGAAAAAACAGTAGGGCAAATTGGCCCTGGTCTTTTAGTTCTGCTCGGTGTTGAAAAAGACGATGATGAGCAGAAAGCAAAACGCCTTTGTGAGAAAGTCCTTGGCTATCGTATTTTTAGCGATGAACAAGGCAAAATGAACCTTAACGTTCAACAAGCTGGCGGAAGCTTATTAGTGGTTTCGCAGTTTACGTTAGCCGCAGATACCAAGAAAGGGATGCGCCCAAGTTTCTCCGGCGGTGCGGAACCGGCGAAAGCGGATCAGCTGTATCAATATTTTGTTGAACAAAGCCGTGCACAAGGCATCGTGACAGAAACCGGTGAATTTGCGGCGGACATGCAGGTTAGCCTGACCAATGATGGCCCCGTGACTTTTTGGCTACAAGTGTAGAAAAATCGCTTAAGGGAGGGGGAGAGATGTACCACCTACGGACACCAAAAGATGAACTTGAATTCGCTGCATACTACCAATTTCGCTGGTCAATGCTGCGAGAACCGTTCAAACAACCCCTTGGCTCTGAAAAAGACGGTTATGATTTAACCGCTCACCATCAAATGGTGGTTGATGAAAAAAATCGTATTTTGGCCATTGGGCGCCTATATATTAATGCCGATAATGAAGGCGCTATTCGCTTTCTCGCGGTTAATCCTGTCATGCAAGGCAAGGGTTTAGGCAAACTGATTATTATGGCGCTTGAAACCATTGCAAGGCGCGAAGGTGTTAAACGCATCGTTTCCAGTGTTCGAGAAGAAGCCGTGCCATTCTTCGCCAAAATGGGTTTTGAACGTCGTGGTGAAGTCACTGGGGAGCTAAAAACCCCTGTTCGACACTATTTGATGATCAAACCGATTGAAACCCTTGACCAAATTCTCCATCGTCCGGATTGGTGCGGTGAGCTTCAACAAGCTTGGCACAAGCATATTCCATTAAGTGAAAAAATGGGTGTACGTATTGAACAGTACACAGGAAAGCGCTTTGTGACGACAATGCCAGAAGCTGGCAACCAAAATCCTCATAATACTATTTTTGCTGGAAGTCAGTTTTCTCTCGCCACGTTAACTGGCTGGGGAATGATTTGGCTACTGCTGCAAGAGCATCAATTAGGCGGAGAAATCGTTCTGGTAGATGCCAATATTCGCTACGCAAAACCCGTTAGTGGACGCCCAACCGCAGTGGCAGATCTCTCACATCTTAGTGGGGATTTAGATCGCCTCGCCCGAGGAAGTAAAGCGCGGGTAAAACTGGAAGTGCATGTGAGCAATGCAGAAAACCAAGTGGGTGCGGTATTTAGCGGCATATACATGGTGCTGCCAGAAACGAAAAAAGAGAAAAGCGAATAATGTTTTTAGGTGGCTGACTGTTTTTGGTGAAGAATCGAAAAAGCAGGCCATCTGAAGGGATGAGCCTGCTTTTTTATTGCTTACTAACTCACTGCTTTATTGAGTAACCATATCAGGAACATGCCTATCAACAGGGTAGGTATTTTCTGCTGGTACAGTGTGTGATTCTAGCTTGGGTTGGGATTCTGCTGATGGCTCTACGGGGGCGATGCCAGACGCCACATGGCCATCAACCACAGTACGCAGTTGAGCGCTTCCTTGAAGTGGCTTAGCGGTTAATTTTCCGTTGAGGCTTGATACTAGAGGTGATGCGAGTAAATCCCCTTGTAATGAAGCCTCGAAATCTCCCCACATTTGTGGTGAAAAGCCTGACCAACCCCATTGGTTTAAATCACTTAAATCAATGTTGGTGCCTGATGCACGTAATTCAAAAGGTACTTTATTTGGCTCTTGCTGTGCCAGTAAACCAATTTTTGCGATACCACGGTCAACGCTGCCACTGAGGCTTGCGGCGGCACGCCCATTACTTCCTGCAATTTCTAAAAGTGGACGACGGATCATCACCTGGTTGATGGTACCTGTATCGGCATTGAAAGTAGCCTGCCCCTTCCAGATTCCCCACTGTTTCTGTTTGATCAGGTCAACATAGCGAATGTTGCCGCTTAACGCGGTAAATTCGAAAGGAAATTTAGGTTGAATATTCATCAGCAAAGATTGCGTGACGGTAAAATTATCAATGGCGAATGTGGATAACCACGCTGGTGCGGGTTGAGCAAAGAACGACAGCCAATTATCTGGCAAGGTATACAGAACCCCAGCGAGCGTACCTTCAGTGATGGTCAGTGATTTATCGTTACGTTGCCAAACCGCACTGAGGTTAAAAATACCTTTGTTGTAGTAGCCGGAGAGCTTATCAACATTGAGGTTATCACCGTCAATGTTCAGCTCACCGATGAGCGTATCAATTTGCTGGTCTTGGATAACCAATTGATCGACATTGAAATTAATATGGCTTTTCGGGCTGCTCCAACTCCCTCTCACCAAGGCAATTTGATCGACTTCGCTGCTCAGACCCGACAGTGCCCAATCGCGCCCTTGAATATCTACATTGGTTAGTTGTAATTGGTTGATTTGCAATGTTCGGTCACTGTTTATTGCATCAAACAGCGCATCAAAGGTTAAGTCATTCTGCCAGCCCACTTTATTCATCGACAGGTTATCAATGGTGATAGAACCGTCAGCAAACCATTTTCCTTTGCCCGTGATCGCCCCATTATTGAGGTAGCCGCTGATTTGGCTAAAATCTGTTACCTTTTCTTGTAATTTCCCCGTGACCGCGACATTTCTAAAAGGGAGAGAATTCAAGGTTAATTGATTGGTAGTAAAGCGAAAATCACCATAACCAAATGGATTTTCAGTTGTTGGTTTCCATGGGGTTATACCCCCTGTAAATCCTGCGACTTGAACGGTGTTTTTGTCTTGAGTTAATTGAATCTGGCTATTTTCAAATTGTAGGACTTTTGCAGAAAGCGGTAGCGGCGATGTGTTCTCGGTAAAGTTTGCAGATAAGTCTCCTTGAGTGATGGTTAAGCGTTGAATAGCTTCGCCACTGAAAATATGCCGCCAATTGACATCCACCACAATTTGCCGAGCATCTAATTCTAGCTGCTTGTTGCTTGATTCAATCTTAATGTCTTGGAAAATAAATTTACCTGGATCGGAGAACTGATGTCCCATAATGCCGACGTTAATGTCGTAAGGCGTAAATTTACTCAGAAGTTGGCTGGCGTAACCTGCTCCCCATCGGGTTTGTAAGGCAATATAACAGGCAAGAAATACAATCAAAAGAAGCAGAAAAATATAGCCGAAAAACCTCAGTAACCCTTTCACGTTTGTCTGCTCCCTTATTAATCAGATAAAAATATAAATTGCCGATATGTTTAATATATCGGCAACTCAAGGATAGCATACAGAAGAACCGCCGGCGTATTCAACTCTTGCGGCGGTGTAGGGAATTATTTTTCGTGAGGGAAAATCAGGTTCAGCACGATTGCAGTTAAACCACCTGCCGCAATACCGGATGAGAACAGGGTTTTCAGCCAGTCAGGCGCAAATTGCAGGATCAGTGGTTGTTGAGAAACCCCCATTCCTACGGCTAGAGACAATGCAATGATCATAATTGCGCGGCGATTGAGTGGCTCGCGAGAAACGATACGCACACCGGACGCAGCAATTGTGCCGAACATCACAATGGTAGCACCACCTAGAACAGGTTCAGGAATTTGTTGCACAAAACCTGCCACTGCTGGGAACAGACCCAGTAGCACTAGCATCAACGCCACTAAGTAGCCCACATAGCGGCTAGCAACACCTGTTAATTGGATAACGCCATTATTCTGACCAAAGCAGGAGTTAGGAAAGGTATTAAACACCGCTGACACCATAGAATTTAGTCCATTGGCTAATACGCCGCCTTTAATACGTTTCATATAGAGAGGTCCGCGTACTGGCTGCTCGGAGACATCTGACGTTGCTGTGATATCACCAATGGTTTCTAGCGACGTCACCATAAAAATTAGAATTAGTGGAATGAGTAAATTCCAGTCAAAAGAGAGACCATAATAAAAAGGTTCAGGGATCGTAATCAGAGATTGATTGGCATCACTGGCTTGCGTAGTTGGCAGCATATTCATCCACCAAGCAGCAAGGTAGCCTACTGCCATTGCAATCACTAATGATGCAACGCGTAAGTACGGGTTCTTCTGGCGAGTTAACAGGATAATGACGGCTAACACAATGCCTGCAAGAATGAGGTTATCAGGGGAACCGAATGTGTTATCGCTCAGTGCACTGTAACCCCCACCAATTGAGGTTAAACCGACTTGAATCAGTGATAAACCAATGATCATGACCACAACACCAGAAACCAGCGGCGTGATAACTCGGCGAGCTAAATGTAAGAAACGCGATAAGATAACTTCGGTCAGTGCTGCGACCATTAATGTGCCGAATAATGCCGCCATCATGGAAGGGATATCGGCTCCGCCTTGCTTGAGTGCAACTCCCCCCATAATCAACGGTGCAACAAAGTTGAAACTGGTGCCTTGAATGGAAAGTAATCCTGAGCCGACAGGACCCCACGCGCGGATCTGAATCAGAGAGGCGATTCCTGAAGCAAACAATGACATGCTGATGATTCGCTGGGTGTCATGAGCGGGTAGCCCAAGTGCTTGGCAGATAAGCATTGCGGGGGTAATCACCGCGACAAACATCGCTAATAGATGCTGTCCAGCAGCAAACAGCGCCTGAGGTAAAGGAGGCCTATCTTCAAGGCGATAGATCAGTTCGCTTTGGTTTTGTACTGTTTTTTCAACATTTTGTTCTTCAGATGCCGTTGCGTTCATTATTCCAATTCCACTAGCAAAAAGCGCATTTTAAAGAGAATAATACAAAAAGCAATCGGTTGCGCAAAAAAATTAAGGTGGATATTAAACTAAGAGCGTCACATTTTTATATGTTTTAACTTGTATTTATCGCGATTTTTTTTTCTAATCCATGCACCTGCTTTTGGCGTTTTAAGGAAAAAAATAACGTCTAATTAGTTTTAAATAATATTAACAACAGACGAGGTACATAAATGTATCATCTCGATGTCTACGGCACTCTGGTCGCTGCTACACTCGTGCTATTACTCGGACGTAAACTGGTAAAGTCAGTTTCATTTCTTGAAAAATACACTATCCCTGAACCCGTTGCAGGGGGATTATTAGTCGCTTTTACCCTGTTAGTGGTTAAGCAAGTATTTGATTGGAGCCTCTCCTTCGACTTATCACTGCAAGAACCGATGATGCTCGCATTCTTTGCGACCATTGGTTTGAATGCTAACTTAGCGAGCTTAAAAGCTGGCGGTAAAGCATTGTTAATCTTCATTTTTGTCGTTGTCGGTTTATTGCTAGTTCAAAACACAGTCGGTATCGCACTTGCGAAATTATTAGGTTTAGACCCTCTTATGGGGCTATTAGCCGGCTCAATCACTTTATCCGGTGGACATGGTACAGGCGCCGCTTGGGGTAAAATCTTTACTGAAGATTATGGCTTCAAGAGTGCAACTGAAGTTGCAATGGCTTGTGCAACTTTTGGTTTAGTACTTGGAGGGCTTATTGGTGGCCCTGTTGCACGTTTCTTAATTCGCAATATCCCAACACCTGGTACCGCGGATGAGGACAAAGATGTTCCTACCGCATTTGAAAAGCCACAATCCAACCGCATGATCAACTCGATGGTATTGATTGAAACTATTGCGTTGATCGCTATCTGTTTGCTAGCAGGAAGCTGGATTGCAGGGCTACTATCAGGCACCGCATTTGCACTGCCTAAATTTGTTTGCGTATTGTTCGTCGGTGTTATCTTAAGTAACAGCCTGTCTTTACTTGGTTTTTATCGAGTATTTGACCGCGCGGTTTCTGTCATGGGTAACGTCAGCCTATCCTTATTCTTAGCCATGGCATTAATGAGCTTAAAACTGTGGGAACTGGCGTCTTTAGCAATCCCAATGTTAGTCATTCTCGGCGTTCAAGCTTGCGTTATGGCAGGATATGCGATTTTTGTTACCTTCCGTGTGATGGGCAAAAACTATGATGCTGCCATTTTAGCCGCGGGTCACTGTGGTTTCGGTTTAGGGGCAACACCAACCGCTATCGCTAACATGCAAGCGGTAACCGATAAATTTGGTCCATCTCACCTCGCATTCTTAGTCGTGCCGATGGTGGGGGCATTCTTTATCGATATTGTGAATGCGTTAGTGATTAAGTTCTACTTATGGTTACCAGTTTTCCCAACGATTGGTGGCTAGTACAGAACAAGTATTGAAGTAAATACAAACATATATAACTAAATGTATAAATAAAGCAGGTATTGCCGTGGACATGGATGTGTTCACGGCAATTTTCATTTTAGGGTAGGGAAAAGGTTAGGGCAGGAAAAGTTTAAGCGTGGCTATATTGTTCGCGCTCAGGGAGCCAGCGTTCAATAATCTTTTGGGCATGCTCAGGGTAGTATTGTTGGATGTGTCGTGCCAACCGTTGCACTTCTGGCAACATATATTGATCACGTAATAAATCGGCAACTTTAAAATCTGCATTCCCTGTCTGCCTTGTGCCTAGCAGCTCTCCGGGACCTCGAATTTCTAAGTCTTTTTGGGCAATCACAAAGCCATCATTACTGTCTCGTAAAACTTGTAAGCGCTGCTTGGCGGTATGAGTGAGCGGCGTTTTATAAAGTAGCACACAGTGAGACGCGACAGAGCCACGACCAACCCGTCCCCGTAGTTGGTGCAATTGTGCTAATCCAAGCCGCTCAGGGTTATCAATAATCATTAGGCTTGCGTTCGGAACATCCACCCCGACTTCGATAACGGTGGTAGCAACAAGTAACTGGATTTCGTTATTCTTAAATGCCGCCATGATGCTCTGTTTTTCAGCGGGTTTCATGCGACCATGCACCAACCCCACCTTGAGTTCAGGTAGTGCCAGAGCCAGCTCTTCGCTGGTAACTTGGGCGGCTTGCGCTTCAAGCACCTCTGAGTCATCAATCAATGTACACACCCAATAAGCTTGCCGTCCTTCCTCTAAACAGGCTTGGCGAACGCGCTCGACAATATCACTGCGTCGGGTATCAGGGATAGCCACTGTAGTTACAGGGGTTCTTCCTGGTGGGAGCTCATCAATGACAGAAGTATCGAGGTCTGCATAAGCAGTCATCGCCAGCGTGCGTGGGATTGGCGTAGCGGTCATGATTAACTGATGTGGATGGAACCCTTGTTGCTCACCTTTTTCACGCAGAGCGAGCCGCTGGTGAACGCCAAAGCGGTGTTGTTCATCAATGATGACTAACCCTAAAGAGTGAAAGCTCACTTGCTCTTGGAAGATGGCATGGGTACCGACTACCATCGAGACTTCACCACTCGCAATGGCATCTTGTTGCTGCTGGCGGGCTTTACCTTTTTGTTTACCTGCTAACCAGCCTACTTTGATACCTAGAGGTTCAAACCATTGCTTAAAGGTATTTGCGTGCTGCTCTGCAAGAATTTCAGTCGGTGCCATTAAGGCAACTTGTTTACCATTTTCAATGGCACACAGTGCGGCTAATGCAGCCACAAGTGTTTTACCGGAACCGACATCACCTTGGATCAAACGCATCATTGGGGCATTTTTTCGTAAATCAGTTTCGATTTCTGCTACGACGCGTTTTTGCGCGTTAGTGGGTGAGAACGGCAAATTTGCCAGTAAAGGCGTTTTAAACTTTCCAGATGAAACTAATGGTTCAGCATAGAGCCGTTCATTGCCAGCCCGAATGGCAAGCATACTTAAATGGTGAGCCAGTAACTCTTCGAGGATCAAACGCTTTTGGGCTGGGTGATGCCCTTTTTCCAACTCTTCTAACGAAATATCCGGTGGTGGAGTGTGTAACAGTCGGATGGCGTCGGGAAGGCTAATTAGGCTACGACTGAACTCTTCAGGCAGTAATTCTTGAATATTGCCACTTTCTAACATGGTGAGCGCTTGCTCCATCACTTTACGCAGTGTGGCTTGGCGGACACCTTCGGTTGTCGGATAAACCGGAGTTAGGTTCTCTTGAAGGGCGATATTATCCGTTTCTTGAGAGACTTTATATTCAGGGTGAATAATTTCAGGTCCTGTATTACCACGACGCACTTCTCCGTAGGCAGTCACTTGGCGACCTTCGGCTAAACTGTTTTTCATTGCAGCAGAGAAGTTGAAAAAACGCAGCGTTAGGTTGCCTGTACCATCGCTGATCAGGCAGGTCATCATTCTTTTACGTCCAAAAACGACTTTGGTTTGTAGAACGTGACCAGTGATAGTGGCTGTTGTGCCGGGCATCAAGTCTTTAATCTGATAAAGACGCGTATGATCTTCATAACGCAGTGGAAAATGCAGAAGCAAGTCCTGAACTGTGTTCAACCCGATTTTACTCATTTTTTCTGACTGGCTGGCACCAATGCCATGAAGTGAAGTCAGTGAAATGGTATTAAGCAGACCACGGTTCATGTTGATTCCTTAACTGAGTTGTTTTCTCTTCATTTTTTCAGAAAGCTGCATTTGTGCCCACCAAGCATCATCAGCTTCTATCTGACCTTGCTGATTGATAAATGGGCGAGGAAGCCCTTTGCGTTTAGCAACTTCAGCCAATACAGGATAGCCGCCTTCAAATAGCCATTCTTGTTGTTCTTGCTCAGATAATAGACTATTTTCTCGGTCATACATGCCTGCGAGTTGGCGCTGACGTTGGGCTTCATACAAAATAAGTGCAGAGGCGACAGAGACATTGAGTGACTGCACCATACCAACCATTGGGATGATAATATGTTGATCTGCAAGGGCTAATGCCTTATCCGAGATACCCGTTTTCTCTTGTCCCACCATAATACAGGTTGGGCGGGTATAATCAATTTCTCGAAAATCGACAGCCGTATCTGACAGATTCGTGACTAAAATCTGCATACCTTGGGATTTTATCTGAGTAATGGCGCTTTCGGTGGATTGGTGCGAGATGACTTTTACCCAACTATTACTTCCCGCTGCAGAGGAGACGGAGAGTTTAACCTGTTGGTCTGGCCAAATGGCATGAATTTTATGGATCCCGACTGCATCAGCACTGCGCACAATTGCAGAAACATTATGAGGCTTATGAATTTCTTCAAGACAAAGTGTTAGGTCGGGCTGCCGCATCGCCATCATTTGGCAAATGCGGCGATAGCGGCGTTCATTCATAGTGAGAGTTCGTATTTTTAATGATATCGACTAATTACGGTTACGGCTGACGCGTAGAACATCTGGCATGATACGAATTTTACGCATCACGTTAGCCAATTGAATACGGTTTTTAATCGACAAGCGAATAAAGGCGCAGTAAACACGACCATCTTTCTCTTCAGTGTTCATGCTTTGAATACTTGAGTTCGCATCATTGATAGCGGCGGTCAAGTTAGCAAGGGCACCTTGATGGTTTATCATATCGACTTTAATTTCAGCGATAAAATCCGTGTCTGTCTCGGTATCCCACTCAACAGCCATAAATTTATCCGGTTCTTTCTGATAACCACGGATATTACGGCAAGATTCATGGTGAATAACCAATCCTTTACCTGGGCTAATATGCGCAATAATTGGGTCGCCCGGGATAGGACGGCAGCATTTAGCAAAGGTAATTAAGACTCCATCAGCCCCTTTGATGGACAGCTTATTACGGTTTTCCGTAATCACTGGTTCTTCAACGGCACTTGACTGAGCACTCTGAGGGTTACTTTGCAAGTTACGAGCTACTACAACACTCATGGCATTACCTAAACCAATTTCGGCAAGTAAATCGTCAATAGAGTGGAGCTTCATGCGAGCTAATTCGGCATCAATACTTTCACGAGGTATATCCGTAATTTTGGTGCCTGTACCTAGTGCATGATTGAGTAAGCGACGACCTAAATTAACGGAGTCTTCGCGTTTTAAATTCTTCAGTAACTGACGGATTTTTGCACGTGCTTTTGAACTTACCACAAAGTTCAACCATGCCGCATTTGGTCGAGCGCCTGGAGCCGTAATAATTTCTACCGTTTGACCGCTAGAAAGTGGCTGGGAGAGTGGGTAAGGTTGGCGATCAACTCGCGCACCCACACAAGCATGCCCAATGTCAGTATGCACGGCATACGCGAAGTCCACCGGTGTTGCGCCTGTCGGTAATTCGACAATACGACCTTCGGGGGTGAAAACGTAAATTTCATCAGGAAATAGATCTGATTTTACGCTTTCAATAAATTCAAATGAGCTTCCCGCACTCTGTTGGAGTTCGAGCAAGCTTTGCATCCAACGCTGGGCTTTCACCTGCGCAGTGGTTCCCAATTCGCCTTGTTCTTTATATGCCCAGTGAGCAGCAACACCCATTTCGGCCATTTGGTCCATATCTTCAGTACGAATTTGTACTTCGACAGGTACCCCATGAGGTCCAATTAATGAGGTGTGGAGGGATTGGTATCCGTTAGCTTTAGGAATAGCAATATAGTCTTTGATTCGCCCCGGACGAGGTTTATAAAGACTGTGCATTTGCCCTAAAACACGGTAGCAGGTATCAACGTCTTCAACGATGACCCTAAAAGCATAGATATCCATAATGGAATGGAATCGCTGCTCTTTTTGATGCATTTTCCGATAGATAGAATACAGATGTTTTTCGCGACCACTGACTGTACAGGGTACACCTGCTTCCGTTAATCGACCGTCAATTTCAGAAAGGATTTTTTGGATCATTTCTTTACGGTTACCACGAGCGGATTTCACCACTTCCTTGATAACACGATAACGGTTTGGATACAGCGCTTCGAAACCTAACTCTTCGAGTTCGGTTTTAATATGGTGGATACCTAAGCGATGCGCGAGAGGACTGTAAATTTCCAGTGTTTCACGCGCTATGCGGCGACGCTTATCGGGTCGTAATGACCCAAGCGTGCGCATATTGTGAGTACGGTCTGCCAGTTTGATCAAAATGACACGGATATCTTTCACCATTGCCATGATCATTTTACGGAAGTTTTCTGCTTGAGCTTCTTTCTTGTCGCGGAAATTCAGCTTATCCAGTTTGGAAACCCCTTCGACTAAGCCGGCGACGGTAGTTCCAAACAGCTGCTCTATGTCTTGAAATGTCGCTGGAGTATCTTCAATCACATCATGAAGTAGCGCAGCCATCAGTGTTTCATGATCCAAACGCATTTCAGCCAGAATACAAGCAACAGCAACAGGGTGAGTAATATAAGGCTCACCACTGGAACGGGTCTGCCCTTCATGAGCATCCCGTGCGACAACATAGGCTTTTTTCAGTAATTCAACTTGCTCTTTTGGGAGATATTGCTGAATTATTAAATTTAGGCTTTCAAACAGATACAAGGCAGACCCACCTTAGTAATTAGCGACGACCTTCAGCGATCGCAGAAACTGCCTGCATTTCAGCGGCTTCTTGCTCTTGCTGTTCTTGGCGTTCACGCACATCCAAAATGTGACCGTTAATTAAACCTTCTTCTACTTCACGTAGCGCGATAACAGTGTGCTTATCGTTTTCTTCTGGAACTAAAGGATCTTTACCACCAGTTTGTAACTGACGAGCTCTACGTGCTGCGACCAGTACGAGGTCAAAACGGTTACCAATTTTTTCTACTGCGTCTTGAACAGTTACGCGTGCCATAAGTGTGCTACTCCAAAGAAATAAAAAAATGACCTGATATGATACTGAAACTATTCTCAGTCTGCTAGTAATTTGCTGATTAAAGCATCATGTCGCTGGACTTGGCGACCTAATCTCAAGCGCTCAGCACGCATGATAGATTGTAAATCGCTCAGTGCGGTGTTGAAATCGTCGTTTACAATGACGTAATCGTATTCATTGTAATGCTCAATTTCGCCAACTGCTTGTGACATGCGCTTTTCAATGACTTCATCACTATCTTGACCACGACCACGCAGACGGCGATATAGCTCATCTCTTGATGGCGGTAGAATAAAAATACTACGTGCCTCTGGCATTTTCGCGCGAATTTGCTGAGCACCTTGCCAGTCAATATCAAGAAACACATCCACGCCACTATTTAAGACTTCCTCAATAATGGGTTTTGAGGTGCCGTAGTAGTTACCGAAAACACAGGCATGCTCTAAAAAGTCATTGTTCTCAACCATCTGAAGAAATTCAGCTTCAGAAACAAAGAAGTAATGCTCGCCATGAATTTCGCCTGGGCGTGCAGCTCGAGTTGTATGAGAAACAGAAACTTGAGTGTCATACAACGGTTGTGTCTTCAGTAATGCTTGGATAAGACTGGACTTACCTGCGCCACTAGGAGCAGAGAGAATATATAACGTGCCTTGTATCATGATGATTTCTTGAATATTTGTGGGTTAGACATAAAAGATAGTGATAAACCCTACATAGTATACACGTACTTAAGACAACATGCAGCGATATCAATTAACCATGAAATAAGAGTAAAAAAGTTTTGGTTATTGGAAAATTGTGAACGCCTTCCAGAAAATAAATTTAACTTAATGAAAATACCATCTGTTTTGCGAAGCGCTATGCAATTAACGGCATTGCCTGCTGTCGCCCTTGATTTATTGACTCAGAATGTAATGCAACACATAGCAGTTCGGAACATGGTATTAAACTTAAATATAATAGGGACATTATGCATTATTTTTCAGTCAGGAAACTCTGGAAATTTGGTTGGTTCTGCCTATTACTTCAATCTGTTATTTCAATAGGCTATGGTGCGGAAACCGTAGATTCTCAAAAAGCATGCCGCTCATTAGATAATGAATTAACAAGAATGGAACAGCGGCGACTGGGAGAGCAGCTACAAGAGTGGGACAGGCAATATCAGATTGGCGGTGTGAGCGGTGTGAGTGACGAGGTTTATGACCAACTTTTGGCGAAGTGGCAGCAGGGGCAGCGCTGTCAAAATTTACCTGACACTCTAGTACAACCGTTACAGTCTAAAACTGAACGATTAATAAAGCATCCCATACCCCATACGGGATTGAAAAAATTAAAATCAGAAGAAATAGCAGCATGGATAAAGGCTCGTAATGAAGTTTGGTTGCAACCTAAAGTCGATGGTGTTGCAGTGACTCTGCACTATGAAAATGGACGTTTAGTGTCAATGATTAGTCGAGGCAATGGGAGTGAAGGACTGAATTGGCGCGATAAAGCCGATTTTATTCGAGCTATTCCCAAAACTATTTCAGCGAAGCAATCTCTTGTTTTACAGGGGGAATTATTCTGGAAGCTCAATGGACATGTACAAAGTGCGGATGGTGGAAAAAATGCACGGAGTAAAATTGCGGGTTGGCTGATGCGCAAGGAGCTACCTACACAGGTCACGGATGATATCGGCATTTTTATCTGGGCATGGCCAGATAACTCTGTCGCTATGAATCGTCAATTGAGTGAATTATCGACGCTAGGATTTGATTGGGTACAACGATATAGCCATTTAATCTCTGACTATCAATCAGCAGCCAAGTGGCGTGACCACTATTATTCAGCGCCGATGCCATTTGCAACCGATGGTATCGTTTTGAAAAGCTTTCCATCGCCGCCTTCATTGGCTTGGCGAGCAAACCAAAACAGTTGGAGTGTGGCATGGAAATACCCGTTAAAAAGCGTGGTTTCAGAGGTTATGGATTTAACTTTTCGGGTAGGAAAATCAGGGGCTGTAAATGTTATTGCTAGCATTGAGCCGGTCACGATCGATGATAAAAAAGTGAGTAAAATTCGCATTGGCTCGCTCAATTCCTGGAAACAAAAAGATGTGTTAGTTGGGGATAAAATCCAGCTAACGTTATCAGGACATGGGACGCCATCTATGGAAAAAGTCATTTGGCGGCGAGAGCCTAGGTTGCATCCGAACACATCCTCTCTCGAAAACTTTCATTCATTGAGCTGTTTAGCATACACACCAGATTGTGCTCCTCAATTTGTTGCTCGCCTGGCTTGGCTAGGTAAACAATTAAAGATTCGCGGGGTGGGCGAAAAAACATGGAAGATATGGGTAGATCAATATGGACTCTCAACGTTACTTGGCTGGCTTTCTCCTCATTGGCAAGATTCATTACCTAAGAATAAGAAAACGACAAATACGCTTAGCCAGCTACAAAAAACATCTATGCAGCCAATAACAAATTGGTTGAAGGGGATCGGAATTCCTTTAGAAATTAAACATCTAAGCAAGATATCAACGATAGAAGAATTGAGTGAACAAGAGACTGTGGAGGCGCTGGGTTTATCTGAAAAGCGGAAGCAGGCATTAAAGTACTGGTTGGCAGAGCCTGAAATTCAGAAGGTGCTATACACTTTGCAGGAACTGTATACTCTGCAGAAGCTAGATATCAGCCATTAGCGGTTAAACGAATGGCTGATGGGAAAATCAGTTTTGGTTAATCTTGGCTTTCATAATTAAAAATAGGTAATCCCAAACGGTAGCGGATGGCAAGCAGCCTGGCACTTAAACCTGCGACCAACGTGATAATAACCACGATATCTTTAGGGAGCGGTGTATACAGCAAGCCGATATATAACCATGCGGCAGCAAAAGAGACGCCTGCGTAGACTTCTTTTTGGAAAACCAGAGGGATGGTGTTACACAGCATGTCACGAAGTACACCCCCAAATACACCGGTAACTACAGCCGCAATGGCGGCGATAATAGGGCTATAATTCATATCGAGGGCTATTTGAGCACCAAGAATAGAGAAGACGATTAAGCCAATTGCATCAAGTATTAAGAAAAGCCGACGAAGGTGTTTCATCATCGGGGCTATCCAGATGGTGACAATGGCGGCACCTGCCACGGTCATGATGTATTCGGGGTGGGCAACCCAACCTAGAGGATAGTGACCGAGTAGAATATCACGAACAGAGCCACCGCCGATGGCTGTCGCAGAAGCAATAATAATCACGCCAAAGACGTCCATTTTACGGCGTCCAGCAGCTAAAGCGCCTGTCATGGCTTCGGCAGTAATACCAATAATATAGAGAACACTTAATAACATGATGGTTTTATTCAATACTATAGTGATTGTCTAAGGGTAATATTACTTGTGAAACTTCTCGACTGAGATTTTTTATTCTCTTAAAGAATTGATTAGTTAAAGTAATCCGATAGCCTGTGTTAAATGATGTCAAAGGATAACAGATTGAATAATAAAATGCCTTATAAAGAAATGTGTATTACTGATGATTCGCAAAGTCATCAGCTTACAAATATTAATGTTTGGACACCAGATAGCCAGTGGTTAGCTTATGATGTTCGACCAAGTGGCAGTTCATTTACCGGGCAAACCATAGAAAAAATTCATGTTATTACCCATCAAAAAGTAGAAATTTATCGAGGGTTGCATGGTGCCCATGTTGGCGTAGTCACTGTAAGCGCTGAAAATCCTCCTCGTTATGCTTTTATTCAGGGGCCAGAGTATCCCGATGAGTCTTGGCAGTATGATTTCCATCATCGCCGAGGTGTTTACGTTGATGATTGCCAACTCGGTAATGCACATCCGATTGATGCAATGTGCATTACGTCACCCTATATGGCGGGTGCGCTCAGAGGTGGAACACATGTTCATGTTTTCAGCCCTGATGGGAAGTGGCTGAGCTTTACCTATAATGATCATGTTTTACATGAGCTCGATCTTCAATTAGACCAACGCAATGTGGCTGTTGCCGTACCTGCAGGCGCTGTGACTGTTGAACCTATTGGCCATGAAAGAGAATATAGCGGCGATTTTTTCTGTAGTGTTGTGACGAAGACGACTTTGGCGCCAACTCCGAATAGCGACGAGATTAGCCGAGCCTATGAAGAGGGGTGGGTTGGTCAACGTGGTTATATGAATCAACAAGGTCAGTGGCAACGGCGTGCATTAGCGTTTATTGGAGATACGCATCATCAAAATGGCGAAGTGATCCCTGAAGTTTACTTAGTTGATTTACCCGAAGATCCAAATGAATTCAAAATCCAAGGCGATGAACCTCTGCAAGGTACCGAAAAAACCATGCCAGCGCCGCCTAAGGATGTGAAACAAAGGCGTTTAACGTATACGCATCATCGGAAATTTCCAGGGTTAGCGAAACAGCCAAGACATTGGTTGCGTTCTTCACCAAATGGCGAATCAATCGCCTGTTTGATGCATGATGATCATGGCATTGTGCAATTATGGTTGGTGGCAACGGCAACAGGAGCGCTCACCCAGGTGACATTTGGCAAGTTTTCAATTCAGTCTGCATTTAGTTGGAATAAGACTGGTGAGTATCTCTGCTTTGTGTATGACAATAGCGTTGTACGTTGCCATGTGGCGACCGGAAATTTAGAACGGTTAACTCAGAGAACAGAAATAGCCCCTGTGGCAGATGCTGTTGTCTTTTCTCCAAATGATAAATTTGTAGCATTTATGCGAGATATTAATGGGTTTAGACAGATTTATATTGTTGAAACAGGGTTGTCTAATTAAAGTTTATCTGGAATAACACTCATGAAGAATAAAAAGGTGGGTATTCATCTTTTTATTCTTCAAAAAAAGAGGGGTTAAGTAATCATTAAATTAAATGCTCAATATTTGATTCATGTATATTGATTTGAAATTAATAAGCGGTGGGTTAATAGAATAGATTAAAAAAGATGGAAATTTGTTCAGTAAGATAAAGGATTTATTAACCTAAATTAACTTAATAATATTAATTGCATTTTAAGTATTATATTCCTGATTAGAGCATCAATAAGCTACTTTAATATAGGAAAATCATTGAGGGTTCTTTGGCGGTTGTTTATCAGATTGCAGCTTGTCAGATGATTGTTTATCAAGTCGCTGTTTATCAAGCTGTTCTACACGTTTTTTTGGTGAGTCTGCCTCTTGTGAACTGTTTGAATGCATATAATCCATCGGAATTAATAATGTATCCATGAGTGCAGTAAATGGTAAATCAATAACCAGCAACGGCTTAACTACCCAGCCAGTATCTTCATGCTGCAGCATATCAACGCTATTTTTTGTCCCAGGATAATAGCTATCAGTAGGACCAGCATGAGTCATAATACTGGAGCACCCACTTAATGTAAGAGTCAATAATGTGGAAAATGCTAACGACCTAAAAAAAATCAAGCTTGGCATATATATGTTGACCTGCATTTAAATGAATTTTGCCTAATCAGAGATCATAATAACTAAAAACTAAAAATTCACAATCGAGCAACTCTATTATTATTTAAGATACCCTCAGAATAATAGCTCTTTTTTGTATTATTTTATGTCGGTGATGTTAATAATTAGCAATTAAATTGTTTTTAACTAAAGTATGAAAATGCATAATTGAATTGCTGTGAACTGTGCTCTATCACACAACTTCCTCTGTGTTTATTTGGCACAATCGATTCAGTTGCAAATGTAATAACTCCGTATGTCCCGTATTTTGGTTCATTGTCGTCAAAAGGATAGCGGTCTATGAGTGAATTAGCGCTTACAGTCAGTTTATTAGCATTAGCTGCCGCACTAGGCTTATGGATAGGTAATTGGAAAATCCGCAACGTGGGCTTAGGGATTGGCGGGGTTCTTTTTGGTGGAATTATTGTTGGGCATTTTGCGCGAAGTTATGGCTTGTCTCTCAATAATGACATGCTGCATTTTATTCAAGAATTTGGTTTGATTCTCTTCGTTTATACCATCGGGATACAAGTTGGGCCCGGTTTTTTCTCTTCTTTGCGTGTTTCTGGTTTAAAACTCAATGGATTTGCCTTGATGGTGGTTATTTTAGGGGCTGTCGTTACCGCTATTATCTATAAAATAGCAGACATTCCTCTACCAATTATTTTGGGCATTTTCTCGGGCGCAGTCACGAATACACCATCGTTAGGGGCTGGGCAGCAAATTCTATCTGATTTAGGGTCTGATCCGAGTTTGGTCGGACAAATGGGAATGGGGTATGCGATGGCTTACCCAATGGGGATTTGCGGTATTTTGCTGGTGATGTGGCTCGTTCGTATTATCTTTCGTATCTCGGTAGATAAAGAAGCCGCGGAGTTTAATAGTGCGAACGTTCAGCATCGTGACTCACTGCAAACGATGAACATTGCGGTGCGAAATACCAATCTTGATGGCTTGATGATGCAAGATATTCCTATGTTAGGCAGCGAAGATATTGTCTGCTCGCGGCTAAAGCGTGGGGAAATGCTGATGGTGCCTCAACCGACGACAGAAATACATCTGGGAGATCTACTGCATGTTGTTGGGCAAAGAGAAGACTTAAATAAAGTCCGCCTAATCCTTGGTGAGGAGGTTGAAGCTTCATTATCAACTTCAAGTTCTGTATTGCACTCTGTCCGAGTGGTTGTGACTAATGATGCCGTACTAAGTAAACGTTTAAAAGAACTGAATCTCAAGCAGAAGTATGATGTGGTGGTAACTCGTTTGAACCGGACTGGGATTGACCTGATGGCAAACAACAATTCCGTACTGCAATTTGGTGATATCCTCAATATTGTTGGTCGTCCTGAATCAATTGAAGCAGTCACTGCCTTACTCGGAAACGCGAAACAAAAATTACAGCAAGTCCAGATGTTACCTGTATTTATTGGGATAGGTTTGGGGGTTGTTTTAGGCTCGTTACCGATATTTGTGCCGGGCTTTCCTGCTGCACTGAAGCTAGGTTTAGCGGGCGGACCATTAGTTGTTGCCTTGATCCTTGGACGGATAGGTACTATTGGACGACTGTATTGGTTTATGCCACCAAGTGCCAACTTAGCGTTGAGAGAGCTTGGAATTGTGATGTTCTTGGCAGTTGTCGGGCTGAATTCGGGAGGGAGTTTTATTGAAACTCTTATTCAAGGTGATGGGCTCACATGGATTGGCTATGGGCTATTAATTACCTTTATTCCTCTGTTTATCACCGGTTTAGTTGCACGCATTTTCGGAAAAATGAATTATTTAAGCCTATGTGGTGTATTGGCTGGCTCTATGACAGATCCACCAGCATTAGCTTTTGCAAATAATATCCATCCAACCAGCGGAGCACCGGCACTTTCTTACGCCACGGTATACCCTTTAGCTATGTTTTTACGCATTATTTCGCCGCAGTTATTAGCTATCTTATTTTGGGCATTATGATTGTGAATAAAGGAAGGAATAAGATATGGAGAAAAAGTATCCGTCTATATAAGGGCGTAATTGGTCTTTGTTCTAGCCATAACTGATATTGAAAAAGTGGTTTAATAACCGCGAATAAGATTTGTCGTGTACAAATATATTCGATTTCAATTATGGAGTTCTCGCTAATTTTGGCCCTTTCCTCCATGGAAAGGGCTTTTTTTAACCCTACAGCTAGATTTAGCGTTCAGATTCTTGATAGGCTTTTTCTAATTCTTGAGCAAGGATTTGAATCCCTTGCTCAATCTTTTCCGGCTCAGGAACATAGTTCATACGCATACATTCATGGGCATGTTGCCAATCTTCTTCAAGTCCTGGGAAAAAGTAATGTCCCGGAACCATCAATACACCACGTGCTTTTAAGCGGCGATAAAGTTCTAAACAACTAATTGGCAGGTCTTTAAACCACAACCACAAGAAAATGGCGCCCTCAGGTTTATGAATAAGGCATTTATCTTCAGGGATATAGCGGCGAATGATCTTAATGACTTCTTCAACGCGCTGTTTATAGAATGGTCCTATAACATTTTGAGATAATTCAAATAAATCGTCACGCTGTAGCATTTCAAGTGCGATGCTTGGACCGATACCACCCGGAGCAAGACTAATAATGCCATTCATATTACTGATGGCACCAATCAACTCTTCATTACCAATAATAATACCGCAGCGAGTTCCCGGTAGACCGAGTTTTGATAAGCTCATACACAGGATGACATTTTCATTCCAAAATGGTGTGGCTTCGCTAAAAATAATGCCGGGGAAGGGAACGCCATACGCATTATCAATCAATAATGGAATATTGTGTTGCTTAGCTAATTGGTCAAGATGCAGAACTTCCTCATCGGTGATCACGTTCCCTGTCGGGTTGGTTGGGCGAGATACACAGATAACGCCAATATCTTCAGTAATTTCAAGAGTGTTGAAATCAACGTGATATTTAAATTGTCCATCAGGTAAAAATTCAATTTGCGGCTTATTTGCCACAAAAAGGTCGTCATCAAGTCCAGAATCCGCATAACCCACATATTCAGGGGCAATTGGGAAAAGCACTTTACGAGAGATACCATCTTCAAAGCGACCAGCAAGTAGGTTAAATAGATAGAAAAACGCACTTTGGCTGCCGTTTGTTAGCGCAATATTTTTCGCGCTGATATCCCAGCCTAGTTTCGCTTTTAGAGTTGCTGCTAGCGCTTTCAACATGGCATCTTTGCCTTGAGGACCATCATAGTTACACAAGGTATCGGTCAATTGCCCATTGGCACACATTTCAGCGAGGAGATCTTGGAAATATTTATCCATCTCAGGAATATGAGCAGGGTTCCCACCACCAAGCATAATAGCGCCGGGGGTTCTGAGACCTTCATTCAAGTCTTTCATTAATTCTGAAATGCCTGAATTCTTAGCAAATTTATTACCAAATTTAGAGAAATTCATTGTATTTATTCACATTTGTTTATTAGGTTGTTAATGGAATTTCCAACATACCGCGCCCCCACCTAGAGTTCAATAGCTTAATTACAGTTCTTTTTCATATAAAATGTCAAACATAGGTAATAAATTAGTTTTTTGGGTTATCTTATTGACCAAGCTTAGTTTATTTGTGTTGTTATATATTCAGTTTCCATCGATAAATTTTGATTTATCGATACTGGCAACAATTTACAAGGTGGTCATTAACCATCCCAGTGGCTTGCATAAAGGCGTAGCAAGTAACAGAACCTACAAATTTGAAGCCATGTTTTTTCAGTGTTTTAGACAAGCTTTTAGAAAGCTCTGTTTCTGCAGGAAGTTGTGCAGATTCAGTCCATTTATTCACAATAGGCTGGTGGTTCACAAAGCCCCAAATGAAAGTAGAAAAATCTATTCCTTCGCTTTTCATGGCTAAATAAGCCTTAGCGTTAGCAATAATCGCGTTGATTTTTAATCGGTTGCGAATGATTCTTGAGTCTTGCATAAGCCGCTCTACATCTTTTTCATCCATCAAGGCAATCTTTTCAGGATCAAATTGATGGAATAGGTCTCGGTAGCCTTGGCGCTTTTTCAAAATAGTGTACCAAGAGAGCCCTGCTTGCTGGCCTTCGAGGCAGATCATTTCGAATAATTCTTGATTATCCTTGGTGGGTTTTCCCCATTCATTATCGTGATAGGCAATATATTCGGGATCTTGGTTGACCCAATGACAGCGAGTGAGTGAGGTTTCCATTTTCATCCTTTTTCTAATAATGTTCAGCTTGTGAGCAAGAATAGAATCTTTATACTGTATAAAAATACAGTTTTAAAGGGGTGAAATTAATTTTTTTTCTTTTTAGAATGGTTACAGACGTATTCATTGCTGTATATCTGGCGGTCAAAGGGTATACTGGTCACTTTCTTAAATTTCACGTATCGCGTGCGGATCTAACATGCAAAAGTTTGATACCAAAACCTTTCAAGGTCTTATCCTGACATTACAGGATTACTGGGCGCGCCAAGGCTGTACCATTGTTCAACCACTGGACATGGAAGTTGGCGCAGGTACTTCACACCCAATGACGTGTTTGCGCGCTTTAGGTCCAGAGCCTATCGCAGCAGCTTATGTTCAGCCATCTCGCCGACCAACTGATGGTCGCTATGGTGAAAACCCGAACCGTCTACAGCACTATTACCAATTTCAGGTGATCATTAAGCCTTCGCCTGACAATATCCAAGAGTTGTACCTAGGTTCATTAAAAGAACTTGGTATTGACCCAACTGTCCATGATATCCGCTTCGTTGAAGATAACTGGGAAAACCCAACACTGGGTGCTTGGGGTCTGGGTTGGGAAGTTTGGTTAAATGGTATGGAAGTGACTCAGTTTACTTACTTCCAGCAAGTGGGTGGTCTGGAGTGTAAACCTGTAACCGGTGAAATCACTTATGGTCTTGAGCGCCTTGCTATGTATATTCAAGGCGTTGATAGCGTGTACGATCTCGTTTGGTGTGATGGCCCTCTGGGTAAAACCACGTATGGCGATATTTATCACCAAAACGAAGTTGAGCAATCCACGTATAACTTTGAACATGCCAATGTTGAGTTCTTATTCAAATGCTTCGAAGAGTATGAGAAAGAAGCTCAATATCTGCTTGCTTTAGAAACGCCTCTGCCACTTCCAGCTTATGAGCGTATTTTAAAAGCGGCTCATACTTTTAACTTACTGGATGCCCGTAAGGCAATTTCAGTCACAGAACGCCAGCGCTATATTTTACGCATCCGTACCCTGACTAAAGGGGTGGCAGAAGCTTATTATGCTTCTCGTGAAGCGCTGGGTTTCCCTATGTGTCATAAGAACTAAGAGGCTGTCATGACTCAACAGACTTTCCTAGTGGAAATCGGTACAGAAGAGTTACCGCCGAAGGCTCTTCGTTCTCTTGCAGAATCATTCGCCGCTAACTTTACTGCGGAATTAGATGGTGCAGATATCGCTCATGGTGCAGTGAACTGGTTTGCTGCGCCTCGTCGTTTAGCGCTGAAAGTGGAAAACTTATCCGCGGCTCAGCCAGATCGCGAAGTTGAAAAACGTGGCCCTGCAATTTCCCAAGCATTTGATGCTGAAGGTAAACCAACAAAAGCAGCTGAAGGTTGGGCGCGTGGTTGTGGGATCACTGTTGACCAAGCAGAACGCTTAACCACCGATAAAGGCGAATGGTTACTGTATCGCGCACAAATGAAAGGGCAGCCAGTCAGCGAATTATTGATTGATATGGTTAGCCGTTCATTAGCAAAATTACCGATCCCTAAATTAATGCGCTGGGCAGATAAAGAGACTCAGTTTGTACGTCCTGTACATACTGTGACATTACTGCTGGGTAGCGATGTTGTTAAGGGCGAAATTCTTGGTATTAAGAGCGATCGCATTATTCGCGGTCACCGCTTTATGGGTGAAGCTGAATTCACAATTGATAACGCGGAACAATACCCAGAAATTTTACGCACTCGCGGTAAAGTAATCGCAGATTACGCTGAGCGTAAAGCGACAATTATTGCTGATGCAGAAAAAGCCGCTCAAGCGCTGGGTGGTAAAGCAGATTTAACCGACAGCTTAGTTGAAGAAGTGGCTTCTTTGGTTGAATGGCCAGTGGTATTAACAGCAAAATTCGAAGAGAAATTCTTAGAAGTTCCTGCTGAAGCGCTGGTATACACCATGAAAGGCGACCAAAAATATTTCCCTGTTTATGATAATGCAGGCAAGTTAATGCCGAACTTTATCTTTGTGGCGAATATTGAATCTTCAGATCCGCAGCAAATTATTTCCGGTAACGAAAAAGTTGTTCGCCCGCGTTTAGCGGATGCAGAATTCTTCTTCAAAACTGACCGTAAACAACGCTTAGAAGACAACTTACCTCGTTTAGAAACCGTTCTGTTCCAGCAACAGCTAGGTACTCTGCGTGATAAAACTGACCGCTTAGAAGCGTTAGCGGGTTGGATTGCAAGCAAGATTGGTGCGGATGTAAATCACGCAACCCGCGCAGGCTTACTGGCTAAATGTGACTTGATGACCAACATGGTCTTTGAATTCACAGACACTCAAGGTGTTATGGGGATGCACTATGCTCGCCATGACGGTGAGTCAGAAGATGTTGCACTTGCACTAAAAGAACAGTATCAACCGCGTTTTGCGGGTGATGAATTGCCATCTACTAATGTTTCTGCGGCATTAGCGTTAGCTGAAAAAATGGATACTCTCGCAGGTATTTTCGGTATCGGTCAGCATCCGAAAGGGGATAAAGACCCATTCGCTCTGCGCCGTGCGGCATTAGGTGTGTTACGTATTATCGTTGAAAAAGGCTATCAGCTTGATCTTGTGGAAATGACCCAAGAGGCTGTACGTCTATATGGCGATAAACTGACTAACAAAAATGTCGTGGAAGATGTGGTTGAATTCATGCTGGGTCGCTTCCGTTCTTGGTACCAAGAACTGGGCTACAGCATCGACACTATCCAAGCGGTATTAGCACGTCGCCCAACTCAGCCAGCTGACTTCGACGCGCGCGTTAAAGCAGTGACTCACTTCCGTTCTTTAGAAGAAGCACAAGCGCTGGCAGCTGCTAACAAACGTGTTTCTAACATTCTGAGTAAGTCAGAAGAGAAACTCGCTGATAGCGTGTTAGCGTCTGTACTGAAAACGCCAGAAGAAGTGAAGTTAGCGACTCACGTTGTGGTACTGCAAGATAAGTTAGCGCCAATGTTTGCGGAGCGTAACTACCAAGAAGCACTCGTAGAGTTAGCTTCTTTACGTGAAGTGGTGGATGAATTCTTTGCGAACGTCATGGTGATGGATGAAGATCCTGCTGTGCGGAATAACCGTTTAACACTGTTAAGCCAGCTTCGTGAGCTATTCTTAAAAGTTGCAGATATTTCACTGCTTCAATAGGCTGATTTTTAGTCAGTTATTTTTGATTTAGAAAATAATTGAATAAATATGACCTTCCCAGTGATTGGGATAAATAAGCGCTAAAATATTTTTAGCGCTTATTTTTTACCCAAAAATAGACGTAAAAATAAGAAGCCATACTATTTTGATGGTTTTATCAGCATACGAACGGTTTTAGCGAAAAATAGGGTTGACGATCCCCATTCTTGGCAGTATTATTCACACCGTTTTCGGCGAGTAGCGCAGCTTGGTAGCGCAACTGGTTTGGGACCAGTGGGTCGGAGGTTCGAATCCTCTCTCGCCGACCAAATTCTAAAACCCACCTCATTGAGGTGGGTTTTTTCGTTTCAGTGTCCCTCATTTTTCCAACGCCTTTTAGTTACCACTATTACGTATCATTTAATGCACATTACGTATTAATAAGCTTTTCATTGCTTTTAAGCTAAGCGCTCGGAACAAAACAAGTCTACCTATCAAAACCAGACGACCTATCAAAACCAGCCTTCATAATGTGATTGGTATTTTCCCCCGCGATTCCCTGAAAATGGTAAGAGGATATATAAATCCACCAACAATTTTTTTTAGTATAAAAAACATGCAAAACAATCAGCTAACAAATAGTTTCATGTGAATTCTATTTAGCGTTTTATGTTGCAGTTTTTTGTATTGCCCACTATTTCCGCTCAGTAATTCAGCACTTAATCACAAATATACAAATAATTAACGTCCTTATAAAAATCTATCCAGTAATGTTTCTTTGGTTATAACCGCTAGGAAATAAACATTTTCGTAACATATAAGGCTATATTTGCACCGAAATAATCCAATAAATGTTATTTAAGCGAAATTGTTACAGTGAATAATGCTATTGACGAAATGTATTCCAGTTGATTAATTGCACAGTGAATAACAAAAAATACAGATACGGCATCTGTCTTATCCAAGATGGATTTCAGTATTCGATAAAACAACATACACCACAGGAGCATTACCAATGACGCTCTCGATGAAAAAGACAGGTTTATTGACGGTAGGCTTAACATTAGCTGCTTTAGCGGTATCTGCCTCAGTACAGGCTAAAACACTGGTTTATTGTTCTGAAGGTTCACCTGAAGGGTTTAACCCGCAGTTATTCACCTCTGGAACAACTTATGATGCGAGTTCAATCCCTCTGTATAACCGTTTGGTTGAATTTAAGCTGGGTACGACTGAAATTGAGCCGGGCTTAGCAGAAAGCTGGGAAGTCAGTGACGATGGTAAAGTGTACACATTCCACCTGCGTAAAGGCGTGAAGTGGCACTCCAATAAAGATTTCAAACCAAGCCGCGACTTAAATGCGGATGACGTGATCTACACGTTCATGCGCCAAAAAGATCCAAACCACCCATATCACAAAGTTTCTGGCGGCAGCTATGAATACTTTATGGGAATGGACATGGATAAAATCATCGACAAAGTTGAAAAAGTCGATGACAACACCGTCCGTATCACATTAACACGCCCAGAAGCACCATTCTTAGCGGATATGGCAATGGACTTCGCATCAATCTTATCAGCGGAATATGCTGATCAAATGATGAAAGCGAAAACCCCAGAGAAAGTTGACCTGAATCCAATCGGAACAGGGCCTTTTGAACTGCAACAGTACCAGAAAGATTCTCGTATTCTGTACAAAGCGAACAAAGATTACTGGGGCGCAGTACCGAAGATTGACCGTTTAGTCTTCTCTATCACCCCTGACGCGTCAGTGCGTTATGCAAAACTGCAAAAAAATGAGTGCCAAGTGATGCCGTATCCAAACCCGGCAGACTTAGAACGCATGAAAGAAGATAAAGACATTACCTTGTTGGAGCAGCCAGGTCTGAACGTAGGCTACCTGTCTTACAACGTTGAGAAGAAACCACTGGATAACCAAAAAGTCCGTCAAGCGCTGTCGATGGCAGTGAACAAAGACGCCATTATCCAAGCGGTTTATCAAGGTGCGGGTCAAAAAGCGAAAAACTTAATTCCACCAACCATGTGGGGTTACAACGACGCGATTAAAGATACCGAATATAACCCAGAAAAAGCCAAGAAATTGCTGGCGGAAGCGGGCTTCCCAGAAGGTTTTGAAATTGACCTGTGGGCAATGCCAGTTCAACGTCCATATAACCCGAATGCTCGTCGAATGGCAGAAATGATCCAAGCTGACTGGGCGAAAATCGGCGTTAAATCGAAAGTGGTTAGCTACGAGTGGGGTGAATACCTGAAACGTGCTAAGAGCGGCGAGCCTCAAACGGTGATGATGGGTTGGACTGGGGACAATGGTGACCCTGATAACTTCTTCGCGACCTTATTCAGCTGTGCTGCGAAAAAACAGGGTTCTAACTACTCCAAATGGTGTAACCAAAGCTTTGAAGACGTGATCCAGCCGGCACGTATGACTGCGGATCACAACAAACGTGTAGAACTGTACAAACAAGCTCAAGTGATCATGAACGAACAAGCGCCTGCGCTGATCGTCGCTCACTCCACCGTGTTTGAGCCTGTGCGTAAAGAAGTAAAAGGCTACGTGGTTGATCCGTTAGGTAAACACCACTTCGAAAACGTAGACATTGATAAGTAATTGTTTTTAATCTGTAAATGCCCTTCGTTGCCTCTTTGCA
The DNA here is from genome assembly GCF_057621555.1 of Providencia sp. LY12. Lineage (NCBI taxonomy): Bacteria > Pseudomonadati > Pseudomonadota > Gammaproteobacteria > Enterobacterales > Morganellaceae > Providencia > Providencia sp. LY12. The sequence continues at coordinate 349,825 of NZ_CM172594.1, forward strand.
GCGGAGGGCGTTTTCTCCTCTGACGTTCAGAAGATGCAGATAAATTTAGTTATTTGTGAGCAGATGAAAACGTTGTTTTTCTGACCAGCCAAGCGGACTAAGAGCCGTCGACGGCATTATTAAAGAGACTCAGGATATGCTGCAATTTATCCTCCGACGATTCGGGCTCGTGATCCCCACCTTTATCGGTATCACGCTACTTACTTTTGCTTTCGTTCACATGATCCCAGGCGACCCAGTCATGATTATGGCGGGTGAACGCGGATTATCCCCAGAGAGACACGCTTATCTAATGGCTGAATTAGGACTCGACCAGCCACTTTGGAAACAATATCTTCATTACCTGAACGGCATAATGCATGGTGACTTAGGGATCTCCTTAAAAAGCCGCATTGGCGTTTGGGAAGAATTTTTACCTCGCTTTTTAGCCACCGTAGAATTAGCCACTTGCGCTATGATTTTCGCGGTTTCTGTTGGGATCCCTGTGGGGGTTTTAGCGGCAGTTAAACGTGGTTCAATTTTCGATCACACGGCGATCGGTGTTTCGCTAACAGGCTACTCTATGCCGATCTTCTGGTGGGGGATCATGTTGATCATGCTGGTCTCAGTCCAGTGGGATCTCACTCCCGTTGCAGGAAGGGTAAGTGACACCGTTTTCCTTGATGATTCGAATCCGCTCACGGGCTTTATGCTGATTGATACCCTCATTTGGGGGGAAGCGGGAGACTTCAAAGATGCAGTGGAACACTTAATTTTGCCATCCATTGTACTCGGAACCATTCCATTGGCCGTGATTGTGCGTATGACTCGCTCGGCGATGCTGGAAGTGTTAGGGGAAGACTATATTCGTACAGCTAGAGCAAAAGGCGTTAGCCGTGCTCGCGTGATTTTAATTCATGCCCTGCGCAACGCGTTATTGCCGGTTGTTACGGTGATCGGCTTGCAGGTCGGCGTGATGCTCGCCGGTGCAATTTTGACGGAAACCATTTTCTCATGGCCGGGGTTAGGTCGTTGGTTAATTGAAGGATTACAACGTCGAGATTATCCAGTGGTTCAAGGTGGCGTCTTACTTGTCGCAACATTGATTATTTTCGTTAACTTAGTGGTTGATGTGCTGTATGGCATTGTTAACCCACGTATTCGTCATAAGAAATAAGGAGCGCAAACATGTCTCAAACAACTGAGTCGAAAGCTGTCAGCGCCCCGAAGCCGATGACACCCTTACAAGAATTCTGGCATTACTTTAAGCGTAACAAAGGCGCTGTTGTTGGTATGTTCTACATCATCTTGATGGTATTAATTGCTATCCTTGCGGGTGTATTAGCGCCTCATGCTCCTGATGAGCAATTCCGCCAGGCGTTATTGACGCCACCTGTCTGGGAAGAGGGTGGTTCATGGGAGTTTATTCTTGGTACGGATGATGTCGGGCGCGATTTATTATCTCGCCTAATGTACGGAGCAAGGCTCTCGTTATTAGTGGGCTGCCTCGTGGTGGTGTTATCCCTGATTATGGGGGTAACGATTGGGGTAATTGCGGGTTATTTTGGCGGCGTAGTGGATGCGCTGATTATGCGTGTCGTCGATATTATGTTGGCTCTGCCAAGTTTATTACTCGCATTGGTCTTGGTGGCCATTTTCGGTCCCTCGATTGTCAATGCCTCGATAGCGTTAACCTTTGTGGCATTACCGCACTATATTCGTTTGACGCGAGCCGCGGTTCTCGTGGAAGTGAATCGTGATTATGTGACTGCCTCGAGAGTGGCAGGTGCAGGGGCATTGCGTCAAATGTTCGTCAATATTTTACCTAACTGTCTGGCGCCGCTGATTGTTCAGGCCTCTTTAGGCTTCTCGAATGCCATCTTAGATATGGCTGCATTGGGTTTTCTGGGAATGGGGGCACAGCCACCAACTCCAGAATGGGGAACTATGTTATCTGATGTGTTGCAGTTCGCACAAAGCGCATGGTGGGTCGTAACGTTCCCAGGATTAGCAATTTTATTAACGGTATTAGCGTTTAACCTGATGGGTGATGGTTTACGTGACGCCTTTGATCCAAAACTCAAGCAGTGATGAGGTAATCTAATGGCATTGTTAAATGTAGAAGAACTTTCCGTTCACTTTGGTGACGAAGGGACCCCGTTTCGCGCCGTTGACCGCATCAGCTACCAAGTTGAGAAAGGGCAAGTGGTGGGGATCGTAGGCGAGTCAGGTTCAGGTAAATCAGTTAGCTCACTGGCGATTATGGGGTTAATTGATTACCCCGGCAAAGTGATGGCGAAATCGTTGCAATTTGATGGGCGTGATTTATTGTCCATCCCTGAAAAAGAGCGTCGTCAAATTGTCGGCGCAGATGTTGCCATGATTTTCCAAGACCCGATGACCAGTTTGAACCCGTGCTTTACGGTCGGTTATCAAATTATGGAAGCGCTAAAAGTTCACCAAGGGGGCAATAGAAGCACCCGTAAACAGCGGGCAATCGACCTGCTGAACATGGTGGGAATTCCTGATCCGCAGTCGCGCCTTGACGTCTATCCGCACCAGTTATCAGGCGGGATGAGTCAGCGAATTATGATTGCGATGGCGATTGCGTGTCGTCCAAAACTGTTGATCGCCGATGAACCTACAACCGCGCTCGATGTGACTATTCAGGCGCAAATCATCGAATTATTGTTGGAATTACAGCAACAAGAAAATATGGCGCTCGTGCTGATCACCCATGATTTGGCGCTAGTGTCGGAAGCCGCACACCATATTATCGTGATGTATGCTGGGCAAGTGGTCGAGTCTGCGAAAGCGAAGGATATTTTTAAACATCCAAGACACCCATATACCCAAGCATTGCTGCGCGCACTACCTGAGTTTGCTAGCAACAAATCGCGTTTAGCTTCCTTGCCGGGTGTTGTACCTGGTAAATATGACCGCCCTGAAGGGTGCTTACTTAACCCGCGCTGCCCGTATGCAACGGATCGTTGTCGCCAAGAGGAGCCTGCGTTACAAACCATAGGTGACCGTCAGGTGAAATGTCACATGCCACTGGATGATATGGGGAGACCAACGCTATGAGTGAGCAACAAGCTAAAGGAATGCCGCTCTTAAAAGCGGTGGACTTAAAAAAATATTATTCTGTGAAAGGCGGCGTTTTCTCGAAGGAGAAAACACTCAAAGCGCTTGATGGTGTCTCTTTTGAATTAGAAAAAGGGAAAACACTGGCAGTGGTTGGGGAGTCAGGTTGTGGGAAATCCACTCTTGGGCGCCTGTTAACGATGATTGAGCAGCCATCAGATGGTGAACTGTATTATCGTGATCAGAACCTACTGATTAAAGATAAAGCGGCAGAGAAATTACGTCGTCAAAAAATCCAAATCGTTTTCCAAAACCCGTATGGTTCGTTGAACCCGCGTAAAAAAGTCGGGCAAATTTTGGAAGAGCCTTTATTGATTAACACCTCGCTGTCGAAAGAGCAGCGTAAAGAAAAAGTGTTATCCATGATGGCAAAAGTGGGTTTGAAAACGGAGCACTATAGCCGCTATCCGCACATGTTTTCTGGTGGGCAGCGTCAGCGTATCGCTATCGCCCGTGGATTGATGTTAGACCCTGATGTGGTTGTGGCGGATGAGCCAGTATCGGCGTTGGATGTGTCCGTCCGTGCTCAGGTATTGAACCTGATGATGGATTTACAGCAAGAGTTGGGGCTTTCCTATGTGTTCATTTCCCACGATTTGTCGGTGGTAGAGCATATCGCGGATGAAGTGATGGTGATGTATTTGGGGCGTTGTGTGGAAAAGGGGACTAAAGAGCAGATTTTTAACAATCCTCAACATCCATACACTCAAGCGCTACTTTCTGCGACGCCACGTTTGAATCCTGACCAACGCCGTGAGCGCATCAAGTTAACGGGAGAATTACCGAGCCCAATGAATCCGCCTCCGGGGTGTGCGTTTGCAGCACGTTGTCGACGCGCTTTTGGTCCTTGCACGCAATCTCAGCCTGCATTGAAAAATTACCGTGAACAGTTAGTCGCTTGTTTTGCCGTTGATGAAGATGAAAAACAGGCAATAGTCGCAAATTAGTCACTTTAAACGGCAGAAAAGCAAACTTTCTGCCGTTTCTTCATGCTGTATTTACTCACTTTAGCGGTTAATTTGGAGCTTATCCTAAATAAGTGATCTTTCTTTTTTAAAGCTGCACCTTTATACGGAAAATCAAGTATACTGTTTGTCCGATTTTTTTCTTTAAAAAGCAGCTTGATTAGGAAGGTTGTGGGAAATGAACACTCGTGTCCAACGTTCACTCACGTTTAAGAGCATGGTCGTATTCTTTGTGATTACGTTGCTTTTTCTTGCACTTTTTTTGTCCATTCAATTTACTTACCTCTTAGAACAGCGCAAACAAGATTATTTAAATCAACTGAGCAATGCTGTAGTTCAAGTCCAGAAACCATTGACGGACTCACTACTTAGCTCTGATTTAAACGAAGCCAAAAGGCTACTTGTGAGCCTGAAAACCTCGGGGATTATGGGAAAAGCCATTGTTACGGTGGATAATGCGACGGTAATGAATTTAAGCTTTGCCACGCCGAAACCGATCCCAGAATGGTCTTTACCGCTTATTGGTATTCCGGTTGAGATGACTGTTCCATTGTATGCCTATGGTACGGTAGCGCCACAAGCGAAACCTCAAGGTTATTTGACGTTACAAGTGGATTCTAACCGGGTTTACCGTTTTGCACTCAACACCTTTGCGTTGCTAACGACAACGTATTTGCTGCTAGCGCTGATTATCTCCATTGCGATGACGTGGTGTGTGAGCCGCATGATTGTACGCCCACTGCGTAAAATGGCGGGGGAGTTGCAAGCAAATCAGTACGTCGACCATTTGGAAGTTTCTCAATATCATCAAGATGATGAGATAGGGTTATTGGCGAAAGGTTATAATCGTCAAATAAAACAACAAAATTCAGATTAAGCCATGAACATGTTATAAGGTTTGTGGTCTAATATCATTACACATACCTATCATATTGTTAGCAGCAAGATTCGGGCGACTTACTCACTATCTGTCGTATCCAAAATGCGAAATATCAGCAAATAAATGGTGATGTTTAACATGCATTTTAGTGATCAACTTAGCGACTTAGCGTATTGAGCGCCGCCCAATTATCTCAATAACATGCAGCGATGTTTTTTTCGGGTATAGTGATAATCAAATTTTTGATGAAGCCAAACTATATCGCTTAACCGAGTCAATTAGCGTTTTTCGTTAATTTTTCTGTTGCTGTTTACGGTTAAATACAAGGATATAAAGAACATAGGGGTCTACATGCAGGGTTTGAAAGTGCGATATATCATCGGCGTGGTACTTTTATCAGTCACTGGTTTTGCTAGTGCTGAACCTTTACAACCCGATCCAGCATGGCAGCAAGGAAAGCTCGAGAATGGCTTTAATTGGCAGTTATTACAAACACCACAGCGTCCAAATGATCGAATCCAACTTCGGTTAGCCATTAAAACAGGTTCGTTATCTGAAAAAGCCAGTGAAAAAGGGTACAGTTATCTGATCCCTCGAATGGCGCTATTCCATCAATCTGAAGCTTTTCCTGCTGCTACATTGCAAAATTTTTGGCGTCAGGCAACCGACCCTGATATGCCGTTACCTCCAGCCGTCGTTTCTTACGACTACACAATTTATAGTTTAAGTCTGCCTAACAACCGCCCTGATTTGGTGAAACAAGCATTAAGTTGGTTGGCAACGTCTGTGGCTGGGGCGCAATATACTGAGAATTCATTACAGAGTGGGTTAACTGTTCCCAATATTCCAGTGGCTACCTTACCAGTCAATGCCAACGACCCTGTTTGGCGTGCTCGTCTCAATGGGTCGGCGATGCTCGGTTATGATCCAGGGCAGAAGCCAAACGGTAAAGTCGATTTAGCCAGTGTGAATTCGTTCTATCAAAAATGGTACACACCTGATGTCATGACATTATATGTCGCGGGGCATGTGGATTCTCGCATGTTATCTGACAGTATCACTCAAGCGTTTTCATCGTTAGAAGGTAAGCGTTCTGAGCCTGTTTCAGTTGCTGTTTTATCGTCAGTGAAGCCTCAGGCAATTGATATCCTTCAAGACAAATCAACGCAAGATACCCTCTCGCTAATTTGGGATATTGATTGGTTGCCAATCAAAGATTCCAACGTGTTGCTGCGTTATTGGGGAAGTGACCTCGCTCGAGAAGCCATTTACCGCTCATTACAGAAGTCCTTTAAACAAAAGTTTGCGGAAGAGGGTGTGACGCCGGGCTTAGATTGTCGTGTTCAGTATCAAAAAGCGAGCTGTACGTTAGCGATTTCTGCACCACCAGAAAAAATGGCAGCAGTGGCAGACGTGGCGTTGAATGAGCTGGCGGCAATCAAACAAAATGGTATTGACCCAGAGCTGTTCAATGACATGATGAAAGAGAAGCAAGTTCAATTATCACAACTGTTTGCGGCATATGCGCGTACCAGTACTGATGTGCTAATTAGCCAGCGTTTGATTTCACAACAAAATGGTGTCGTGGATATCGCGCCTGAGCAGTATCAATTACTCAGACAAGCGTTCTTAGGAACTCAAAATCTTGAGCAAGTAAACATGGAAGCGCGTCGTTTACTGTCTCAAGAAGCGGCGATTGTCTTAGCGCAGCCGAAAGAAAAACAGACTATGGATGCGGAGCAAATTCGCCAGAAATTCACGCAAGTGTTATGGCCTAAATTACCTGTGGTTGTGGAGCCGGCACCTGAATCTCCCGCAGTCGCAGAGCCTCAAGAGGGCGAGCCTGCACCAGCGTTACCGATTCCAGCACCATTAACTCGTTAATGGTCAACTGAATAAAAATAGCCCTCAAAATGAGGGCTATTTTTTGTGTTGATGGCGCTTTATTTAGACGTCAGCAACGCTTCAATCGCGTTAATCAGTACGTTCCGTGAATCTCGATTATCCACAAAACCAGCAGCACTGGTTTGAGTTGCCGGTGAGTAGTACGCAACGGAACCCCAAAAGCCTAAGTGGGAATAGAGTGTCATGCCGTTGACCTCATTGACCATGATCCCTTGCCGATAGCCTTGCGCCCCTTCATGGGAACCTGCACTTAACATGGTGTCTAAGGTTTCTGATTTGGTAAAAATCTTACCGCTAAATAGCGCTTCGAAGAACTGCGCCATTTGTTTCGAAGACATCACTAAGCCACCACCGCCATACACATCCATTGAAGGATCCATGTTGGAGCAATCGAGTTTTCCGAGGTACTGTTTTGCACGAGCTTCCGTTGTTGCAGGGAGTTCAAATGTTTCCCAGTAGGCAGTCTGTAAGCCAATTTCATTAAATTTCAAGAGTTCTCGGACGGCTTCTCCCAATGCTTGCCCCGTCATTCGCTCAATAATATTCCCAAGCAAAATATAGCCCGTATCAGAATAGATAAAAGCTTCGGAGGGGCGGAAAAATGGGTGATCTTGCTGAACATATAGCTCAATTTGCTTTGAACGTGTCCATTGATAATCAGGACGTTTTAAGACGTCTTTGAGGTATTCCTCGTTGGCATGATCCAATAGCCCGCTACTGTGGTTGAGTAGGTGACGGATCGTAATCGCATCGGTGTCGTATTTTGGTGATAGTAATTGATTGTATTTGGGTGAAATATAATGAGAAATGCTGTCATCCACAAATAGCTTTCCCATTTCAGCCAAGCGTAAAATTGCTGCGGCAGTAAAGGGTTTGGTGTTACTCGCAATGCGTAAAGGCGTATCGACAGTTAATGGTTCCCCCGCAAGATCGCTACCTCGTGCACAGAATGTTCCAACGCAGTTTTGTGGCTGATTATGGTAATAAACGACGACACCACAAGATAGATTTTCCAATTGAGAGATTTGCATTGTCGGATTCCTTAGGCGTGAGTTCACTGTATCTTAGGCAGTTTGTTGCTATAACATACACGCTTAAAATGCGTTTAGTTTGCTAATGTTATGAGAGTAATGAGAAATGCGGTCGTTATCACATTCCGAAAAACAGTTAGGTTCATTGGATGAATATTGGGATAGAATGATAAAGATACATATTATATGCAATTTATTAACATGCTATTCATCTATCGCGTAAGCATAAAAAGGTAAGGAAAGTATGAGCCATTCCAATGTATTACTGCATCGCCTCAACCTACGATATCCTATTATTCAAGCACCTATGGCGGTGGTTTCAACACCTGCGTTGGTAGCCGCCGTTTGTGAGGCGGGCGGATTAGGCTCCTTAGCATTGGGTGCGAGCTCGGTAGATCAAGCAAGGTCAATGATTGCCGCCACTCAAGCACTGACGGACAAACCGTTTAATGTGAATGTGTTTTGCCATATGACACCACAACGCAATAGCCAGAACGAACAGGCTTGGTTGGCACATTTACAGCCTAAATTTCAGCAATTTAACCATCAAGCCCCTGAGCAATTGGATGAAATTTATCTCTCATTTTTAGATAACCCAGCCATGTTGGAACTATTCTTAGAAATGAAACCCGCAGTCGTGAGTTTCCACTTCAATGTACCGTCTCGTGAAGTTATCAATGCTTTGAAAGAAAACGGTATTTTTACGATGGCGACGGCGACAAACTTACATGAAGCCCAATTAATTGAGCAAGCAGGCATTGATGCGATTGTGGCGCAAGGAATAGAAGCGGGTGGTCACCGCGGTATGTTTGATGTGCAATTAAAAGATGAAGAACTGACGACAAGTCAGCTGGTTGAGCTACTTGCTAAACACACTCAATTACCGATTATTGCAACTGGGGGGATCATGGATGGTGCGGATATCAAGCAAGCCCTTGCTCATGGCGCCTCTGCCGCACAATTAGGAACTGCCTTTCTGTTATGCCCAGAATCTGCGGCAAATGAAGGATATCGTCGTAAACTGAAAAGCCAAACAACGGATAATACTTATTTAACAGCCGCTATTTCAGGGCGACCTGCCCGAGGTATTTTCAACCAATTTATGCAAGCGGGGCAGCAGTATGATGAAAGTAAATTGCCAGATTATCCCATCGCTTATGATGTGGGTAAGCAACTGAATGCCGCGGCAACTCACTCAGGCAGTGATGAATTTGCCGCTCATTGGGCGGGACAAAATGTGGCAAAAGTCCGTGAAATGAGCGCAAAAGATTTGATGGCGACATTAGTGAAAGAGATGGAATAAATGCGTGAAGGGAATGATGAATTTATCATTCCCCTATGATTGAGATTAAGGAGTGAGAACGTCTTGTGCACCACCTTTCGGCTCATCCGTGGCAATCCACGCAGCGCAAAAGAGTGTGAGTCGGGCAAAGAAATAGAAAAATGCCATTAACCCCAATACTGAACCGAAAGCTGCGCCCGATGGCGAAGAGGCTAAGGTTGGTAAAATCCATGTCATGATAGATTTGATGATTTCAAACCCAATCGCGGCGAGCAAGGTGCCTTTTAGCAGTGAGCGGCGACGGTGCTGCATGCGCGGTAAAATCCAGAAAATCCACAAAAATAATAAGAAGTTGGCAGTAATGGAAATTGCTAAACCAATCAGTGTCCAAACGGGTTTAAGCCACTCGATGCTGTCTAAGCCAAGGGTGCTGACAATGGTTGCTTGCGCAGAGCCTGCTACGGAGGTCAGTGTAATGGTGACAATTAACGCAATTAGCAAGCCAATTAGCGCGAAAAAGTCACGAACGTAGCGGAAAATGATATTTTCTTGCTCCGATTCATTCCGTTCCCAAATGGTGCGAGATTGCGCCAAAATCGCTAAGCGCAAGTTATTTACCCAGTTAACGCCAGAATAGACCGCTAACGCTAAACCCGTTAACCCCACGGTGGTGCGCTGGCGGATAGCCGTATCAATGGTTTGCTCAAGGGTATTAGCGAGTGTGGGATCAGTGATATTGGCAGAAATGCCACGAATGAGCTTCTCAAGTAATTCAGGATTGCTGGCTAACACGAAACCTGCCGCAGCGAAGCTAAACATCAGTACAGGGATTAGAGATAAAAACGAGAAATAGGTAATTGCGGCACCAAACTGGTTACCCATTCTATCGGTAAAACGTTGAGCCGTGCGGATTAAATGCGCAATAAATGGAATTGCACAAACAAAATCAACCACCCTCATTGAGAACGTTAGGGCTTTTTTACTGCCATCTAGACTTTTGTTTAGAGTGGATTTTAATTTGTTGGTCTCTTTTTGTTGCTCATCTTGCATGCCTGACATGCGTTCCCCTTTTCACTGCTTAATCAAAATATGCTTATAATTCACCATTCTATATTCTTTTATACTATAGCCTAAGTTTGTTGATAATTTCACCCTATGCCTTTATTTATCCAAAATTAGCTATAGGGTGAGATAAAGAATAAAAATTAACTATTTGATTAAACTTGAATTTTTATTAAAGGGTATCTTTGTAGATGTCTGAAAGGTCTTGGGCTTCTTGAAGCTCTGCCTTTGCTTCGGCAACTTTACGCTTATGTTTAGCGATTTTTTCAGGGTCACCTTTTTGAATAGATTCCTGCAATTCAGCTTCGCGCTCAGCAACTTTTTTCTGCTTTTCGGCAATTTTCTCCTGGCTATCGCGATACAGCGAATCAGAGGTACAGTAGCGGTTAACGTTCTCGAGTGCGCGCTCTAAGCCATTTACGCGGTAGGTATTACCGTGTGCTTTGGCATATTTGAGCTGAGTTTCAATTTTCTGCTTTTTGATTTCACACCCTTGGGATGAATTACCTGCTATTGCAGGATTATTCACTAAAAATGCAGCCAATATGGAAGATATTATAAATACTCGTTTCATTGGTTTTCCCTATTATGGTTTTTAATTTTGCTTAGGATAACTTTTTGGTAAGGAAAGGTCATGTGCAATTTTGTCATGTTTTGTCACTATGACAATCCCATCAAATTTTAGCTATAATGGCGCGAAAGAAATTATTCGGTCTATTTTTCATTCAACAGACCTTCTGTACAGATTCTATTAACAGCATTCACAAATGTGGCTGCTGAATTCCTCAGGAAATAAACGCGACATGTTAAGTTATCGTCATAGCTTTCACGCAGGCAACCATGCGGATGTTCTCAAACATACGGTGCAAAGTCTGATCATTGAATCTCTTAAAGAAAAAGAGAAACCATTTCTGTATCTGGATACCCATTCCGGCGCGGGTCGTTATCAATTAACTAGCGAACATTCAGAAAAAACAGGAGAGTATCTCGAAGGGATTGCACGAGTTTGGGAGCAACCGGATTTACCTGAGGAACTACTGCCCTATATGCAAGTTGTGCGCCGTTTAAATGAAAACGGTCGCTTACGCTATTACCCAGGCTCGCCACTATTAGCGAAACATTTACTGCGTGAGCACGATAAACTGATTTTAACCGAGTTACACCCAAGTGATTATCCGTTATTACGTACTGAATTTTCTCGCGATGAGCGTGCAACAGTTGCCCGTGAAGATGGTTATCAACAGTTAAAATCGAAATTGCCTCCGCAAAGCCGCCGTGGTTTTATGCTGATGGATCCACCTTATGAGATGAAATCAGACTACGAAGCGGTCGTAAAAGGCGTTGTTGAAGGCTATAAGCGCTTCGCAACAGGCACGTATGCGATTTGGTATCCAGTGGTTCTGCGCCAGCAAATCAAACGTATGGTGAACCAACTAGAAGCAACTGGTATCCGTAAAATTCTGCAAATTGAATTAGCGGTACGCCCTGACAGCGACCAACGCGGTATGACTGCATCCGGTATGATTGTCATTAACCCGCCTTGGAAACTTGAGCAGCAGATGAAAAATGTCCTGCCATGGTTACATAAAACACTGGTGCCAGAAGGCACTGGGCATACATTAGTTGAGTGGATTGTACCTGAGTAACAATAGACTTTGGCTATTGCAGTAACAGGCAATAGCTATCTTAAATGTTTATGTTTACATAGCATAATAAGAGAATATTAACGTATTCGTAATTCAACAAATGGGAACAACCAAGTTATGAGCAAACATTACGACTATATTGCAATTGGCGGCGGTAGCGGCGGTATTGCGTCTATGAACCGTGCGGCGATGTACGGACAAAAGTGTGCCCTGATTGAAGCTAAAGAGTTAGGCGGCACTTGTGTTAACGTCGGTTGTGTACCGAAAAAAGTGATGTGGCATGCAGCGCAAATTTCTGAAGCTATTCGCGCCTATGGTCCAGACTATGGTTTCGATACCACTATCAATGATTTCAACTGGAAGAAATTAATTGAGAGTCGTACTGCTTATATCGACCGTATCCACCAATCTTACGATCGCGTACTTGGCAATAACAAAGTCGATGTGATCAAAGGTTTTGCTCGTTTTGTTGATGCACATACCGTTGAAGTGAATGGCGAGATTTACACCGCGGATCATATTTTGATCGCAACGGGTGGTCGTCCGGTGATCCCTGAGATCCCAGGTGCAGAATATGGCATGACTTCTGACGGTTTCTTTGAGCTGGAAGCGTTGCCTAAGCGTGTTGCTGTTGTCGGTGCGGGCTACATTGCCGTTGAACTGGCTGGCGTACTAAATGGTTTAGGTAGTGAAGCGCACCTGTTTGTGCGTAAACATGCTCCACTGCGTGCGTTTGACCCGCTTATTGTTGAAACGTTAGTGGAAGTGATGAATGCAGAAGGTCCAACGTTGCACACAGAATCCATTCCGAAAGAAGTGGTCAAAAATGCAGACGGTTCACTGACATTAAAATTAGAAAATGGTCACGAGCAAACTGTTGATGCGCTGATTTGGGCAATCGGTCGTGAGCCAATGACGGATAACCTGAATATTGAAGCGGCAGGCGTTGAGCTAAATGCGAAAGGCTATATTAAAGTCGATAAATATCAGAATACCAATGTGGCTGGCGTTTACGCAGTGGGCGATAACACTGGCGCGGTAGAGTTAACGCCAGTCGCTGTTGCTGCGGGTCGCCGTCTGTCTGAGCGCTTATTTAACAACAAACCTGACGAACATTTAGATTACACCAACGTGCCAACGGTTGTATTCAGCCATCCGCCAATTGGTACAGTGGGTTTAACTGAGCCAGAAGCCATTGAAAAATATGGTGCAGATGCAGTGAAATGCTATAAATCTTCATTTACCGCGATGTATACCGCAGTCACTTCTCATCGCCAACCATGCCGCATGAAGCTGGTATGTGTGGGTAAAGAAGAGAAAATTGTCGGCATCCACGGTATCGGTTTTGGTATGGATGAAATGCTGCAAGGCTTCGCGGTCGCTCTCAAAATGGGCGCAACCAAGAAAGATTTCGACAACACTGTCGCAATCCATCCAACTGCTGCCGAAGAGTTTGTGACAATGCGTTAAGCATCGTTTAACTCTCTTTAGTGAGAAATTAAAAAGGCGCAGGTTAATTCTGCGCCTTTTTGCATTTCACGGTGATGATAATAGGTACTACATCGCTAGCAGCGCAGCAATTTCTGGGTGTGTTGCTAGGCTATCCATATAGGTTTGCATCGGCGGTGTTGCGGTATATCCGCAATACTTGATTAAAAACATCACAAAGCAGCCCACATACACATCCACCGCGGTTAATGTTTCACCGCAAATATACGGTTTGGCACTGGCGAGGCAGACATCTAGCGTCGCTAAAGTGCGTTCAACGCTACCAAAGCCTGACGATTTTTGCTGTTCTTCTGTTAATTCCACACCTAAATTAAGGACGGTAAACGCAGATTCAATCGGGCCTGCGGTGAATAAAAACCAGCGATAGTAAGCACCACGGTCAGGGCTATTTAATGCAGGAGCAAAGCCCTTTTCAATAAATTTATCGGCTAAATAAAGACAAATCGCCGCACACTCAGTCACAATCACATCACCATCAACTAAAGCGGGCACTTTTGCCATCGGATTAATGGCAAGATATTCCTTGGTGTGCATCTCTGCACCATAAGCTAATTCAATGCGCTTATAGGGAACGTCCATCATTTTTAATAGTAAATCAACGGTATTGCCGCGGGACATTGCATTGGTAAATAGAACTAGCTCGCTCATAGTGATTTTTCCTTAAATGAAGTAGAGCACTGACTATAAGCTAAGGCGGTGTCAGAAATTGTCAGGAGTGACACACAAGACTTCTTGCTGCCAGCGGGTGAGTAAATAGCCTTTCGGGTAGGGCAGCGACTCCCCCAAGAGAGTGTAAGATTCGATTCTATCTAGGCGGAAATGGCGATAGCTTTGGCGCAGCTCGCACCATGCCGCTAACACTTGGGTATCTTTCATATAGCCCACCGCGATTGGCCAAATAATCCGTTCACTGGATTGCCCTTTAATATCCACATACGATATTTTGGCTTTGCGCTCTTCCCGTAAACTCAAACGCAAATTTTTAGCCACATGCTCGTCAATTTCATTAAGTTGGGTTGTTGGGGCAAATAGCGTATTGCTGTTTAGGATGATCTGCGCCTCTTTACCCACCACGGCATTAATTTTATTAAGAGTGCGCAGGGCAGAGTTTTTGAGTTCTGTATCAGCATTACTTTGTACCCAGCGTAAACCTAAAATCAGCGCTTCCAGTTCATTCTCATCGAACATCAATGGCGGCAGTAATAATCCGCTTTTTAACTGATAACCAATGCCCGCTTCACCAGTAATTTCAGCTCCTTGGTCGCGTAGTGATTCAATATCCCGATAAATGGAACGAACACTCACCTCTAACTGACAGGCGAGGGCATCTGCGGTGATCGGATAGCGATTCTCTTTCAGGATCTGAATCAGTGTGAGTAAGCGTTGGGTGCGAGTCATTAGGCTCTCAGTTAGGATGTTATGCAAAGAATTGCCATCATACTAAAGAAAGCCGCTATTGAATTCCAATCGTCTTTGCCATTCAGAATAAAACCTTCACTTCACCTTCATCTAACTGTCATCTTCCAGCCGTAGCCTGCCATGGCAATTTGAACGCGCGTGCAAAAAACTCAACCGAAAATTCATATAAAGAACAAGAGACATCCACTAGGAGAAGCAAATGATTAAGCGCACATTATTGGCATCCGCTCTGATAGCCTCAACACTTGGCGCTAGCGCCTCTGAATTAATTATTGCCGGACGAGACAGCAGCTATGGTGATGCGATGCAGTTTGTTGTCGACGAATATAAAAAAAATAATCCCAAGGCAGAAATCACGTTAGTTAAGCGTCCGAGTAAAGGGCTGTATGAAAGCGTCGTGCTCTCCATGCGCGAGAAAACCGGTAACTATGACGTGATTTTAATGGATGACACATGGGCACCTGAATTCCTTGCCAACAAGTGGTTATCCCCACTTCCTGACTCACTCCAAGATAAAGACTTTATTCAATCCACCGTGGATATCGGTCGCCAAGACGGCAAAGGTGCGAGCTATGCATTGCCAATGGTGGGTAACGTGGCAATGTTCGCGTGGAATAAAGACCTGTTCGATCAGTACAAACTTCAACAGCCGAAAACATGGACGGATGTGTTGAACTCAGCGAAAACCATTAGCCAAGATGGCAAAGCCAATGGCGTGGTGTATCGCGGAGTAAAAGGCAACCCGATCGTGACGGGATTTTTACCCATTCTGTGGGGATATGGTGGCGATGTTGTCGATAGTAACGGAAAACCGACCTTGAATACCCCACAGGCCAAACACGCGTTAGAAACCTTCTTAGCCATGAAGCAATATGCGCCGAAAGGGGTGGATGTGTTTAACGCCGATGAAGTTCGCGATGCATTACAAAAAGGCACCGCCGCGATGGCCATCGAAGTATGGCCAGCTTGGGTGCCGGATCTTGATAACGCCAAAGTCTCGAATGTGGTCGGCAAAATGGAAATGATGGCGCCACCAGCAGAAACCGGACAGCCAGCACCTATGCTGGGTATTTGGCAGTTGGCGATTCCGGTAGATGCGAAAAACAAAGTGGAAGCGGAGCAATTCCTTGCATTTGCTAGCAGCGCTGAAATGCAAAAAGCATTAGCACTAAACTTCGGGACACCGCCAACGCGCCATAGCGTCTATGCAGACCCGCAAGTTGTTAGTCAATACCGTTGGTATCCACAACAAGCAGCCGCATTAGAAGCCGGTAAAGCGCGCCCACGTATTCAAAATTGGGCTGAAGTGGAAAGTATTCTTGGGGACTTTTTGCAAATGGCGATGATGGGGCAAATGACCGCGGATCAAGCTTTGGAACAAGCGCAAAAACGCATTGAGCGCAGCACAAAAAAATAGTGATGTTTTTCATGGCGCTAGTTTCTAGCGCCTTTATGGAATGCTGAGTATGTTATTTGAAAACCGTAAACAGTTGTTTTGGTTACTCCTCCCAGCGTTGATTATGCTGGGATTATTGACGTTGTATCCCATCGTATCCGTGCTGTATCACGCATTTGGGCAAGTGGATTATATCGATGACAGCTACCACTTTATTGGCTGGTCGAATTTCTCTGAATTGTTCGATGATTTTTTCTTTTTGGCTGCAATCAAGAATACGTTCATTTTTACCCTTGTGGCGTCCATCGCTCAAGTTCTTTTAGGGCTGTGGCTAGCGCTGCTGTTTAACCGTCAATTTGCTGGGCGCAAATTTGCGTTGCCCATCATTATCTACCCAATGATGCTCTCCACGCTGGTGTGTTCCTCGATTTGGCGCTCTTGGTACAACTATGATTTTGGATTCTTAAATAGCCTGCTGGTGGCGGTGGGGCTACCCGCCCAAGAGTGGTTATTCAATCCAGATTTAGCCTTATATTCCATTGCGTTAGTAGATACATGGCAATGGACGCCAATGGCATTTTTGATCATTTTGGCGGGCTTGCAATCCATTCCTAAAGATATTGGTGAAGCGGCGATGGTGGATGGAGCAAAAGGCTGGAAATCCTTTGTCTACATCACGCTTCCGCTGATCAAAAAGCAACTGATGCTGGCATTTTTATTGCGCTCTATCGACACCTTTAAGTTATTCGACAAAGTGTATGTGATGACGGGGGGCGGGCCAGGAAATTCAACCGAAACATTATCTATGTTTGTCTATAAATACGGTTTCCGCTTCTTCGACTTAGGCATGGCGAGTGCGGCGGCGTTAGTGATGTTGGCGATTTCCTTGCTGATGACATTGATTTATGCCCGCAACGTAATGAAAGGACGCTGATCATGAAAGCCAAAATACACACATTGTTGGTTTGGTTGGCGGTGTTGATCATGACGCTGCCGATTATTTGGATGTTCGGCACGGCGTTTAAATCCCCGTCTGAAATTATGCAATCGGGGGCGCAATTACTGCCAAGCCAACCGAGCTTATCGTCGTTTGAAAAGCTATTTGAAGGGGATTTGCTGCGCTTAGTGGGCAATACGGTTTTAGTCTCGGTGGGGGCAACGGCGGTCTCAGTGGTACTGGCGTTCTTTTGTGCTTACGCCTTAGTGCGTTATCGCTTCCCTGCTAAGCTCGATAACGTGTTTTTGCTCGGTGTATTGATTATCAAAATGATGCCGCCGATTGTGATTGCCATTCCGCTCTATTCCTTAATGAACCAAGTCGGGTTACTGAATACGCGCATTGGGCTGATTTTGTCTTATCAGGTGTATACCTTGCCGTTTTGTATCTGGATGCTGCTCGGTTTTATTCGCGATATTCCATTAGAAATTGAAGAGGCAGGGGCGATGGATGGAGCGAATTTATTGCATCGTTTGGCCTATATCGTTTTTCCGCTTTGTGCGCCGGGGTTAGTCGCGACGGCGATTTTCTCCATGATCCTCGGTTGGAATGAGTTTTTATTCTCACTGTTATTTATTCATACGCCAGACAAATTCACTATCCCATTATTTATCTCTAATTTTATGACTGAAGACGGTACTGCATGGGGAGAAATGATGGCGATAGGGATTGTTTCTTCATTGCCAATGCTGGCACTGGCGGGCTATATGCAGCGCTATTTATTACGTGGTTTCTCGATGGGATTGAAATAGTAGGCACTTATCATGAAAAAACTCGAACTGATTAATATTGGTAAAAGCTACGCAGGGCATTGCGTGATCCCACAAGTGGATTTAACTATCGACAATGGCGAATTTGTGGTGTTTGTCGGTCCTTCTGGCTGTGGGAAATCCACGTTGCTACGCATGATTGCAGGGCTAGAATCCATCACCGAGGGGGAATTGAAACTCAATGGTCAACCGTTGAATGATGTGCATCCCTCACTGCGACAAGTGGCGATGGTGTTCCAATCCTATGCGCTATATCCCCACATGAGCGTGGAAAAGAATATGGGATTTCCGCTGAAGATGGCGGGAATGAGTGCGCGAGAAATTACCCAAAAAGTACGGGAAACCGCCGAGAATTTACAATTAACTCATTTGCTTGACAGACTACCATCGGCGCTGTCTGGTGGGCAGCGTCAACGGGTGGCGATTGGGCGTGCGATTGTGCGTGACCCGGAGTTATTTCTGTTTGATGAACCGCTGTCAAACCTTGATGCCAAATTACGCGGCGAAATGCGTATTTACTTGAAGCAACTTCATCAAAACTTGAAAGCCACCATGATTTACGTGACTCACGACCAAGTTGAAGCGATGACTTTGGCTGACCGCATTGTGGTCTTAAATCAAGGACGTATTGAGCAAGTCGGTACGCCTGAAACGTTATACCAGAAGCCAGCCAATAAATTTGTAGCGTCATTTATTGGGTCACCGGTGATGAATTTTCTCCCACCCCAAATGTTCGATTCAATCGATATTTCGCGACCTGCTGGAACGGAGTGTATAGGCGTTCGTCCTAATCAAGTGGTGGTGGATAGCCAAAACCCGGATGCCTTTATGCCAATCACGGTGGTGGAGCCTCTTGGGCATTCACGACTTTACTATGGTTTATTAAAGGGCAATGGTTTATTAAAGGGGCAGCATTTTGTGGTGGAGAGTGACCAGATTTATGGATTGGGGGACAGGTTACCCATAAGCTTAGCGCGTTCGACGTTGCACCTTTTTGATGAGCAAGAACAACGGATTGAAATGGCTAAAACAAGGAAAAACCATGCAGCCTAGTTTTCAAATTACGGTAGTGGGAACGGGGGATGCTTATGATAGCGAACGCATCAATGCCAGCATTCTGGTGGAAGAATCAGGCTACCAATTGCTGGTGGATTGTGGTCCGACGGTGCCTCAAGCGCTGTTTGGACAAATGCATGTGGAAGAATTGGATGCTATCTATTTGACTCATACTCATCCGGATCACTGCCTTGGGCTCACCACGTTACTCAATTGGATGGATTCGTACCGACGCCAGCGCCCACTGACGATTATTGCTCAGCGGGAACAATGGGCGCTATTGGCGCCTCTTCTTGCTTTTGCCCATTGGCCGAAAACACAATTAGGTTTTGAGATCATCCAACAAAATAGTGAAGAGATTCAATTTATTGGTGATTGGAAAGTGACAACAGCGTTAACCCAACACTCGGTCAGTAACCGCAGTTTGCACCTGACGGCGAGTTCGGGGCGTAGTCTGTTTTATTCAGGGGATGGTGAGATTTCACCCCAAGGGGAACAACTGGCGTTACAAAGTGATTGGGTATTCTTGGAGTGTGAAACCCTCGATATTCATCCGAGTCATGGCTCTTGGGCATCACTGCACCAGCGGTTGCAAAAGTTATCTCCCAAATCTAATAGCCAATGGCGGCTTTATCATATTGAGCCGCGTTACCTAGATAGCCTGCGTGAACATATTGCCGAATATCCGTTTCTTCAGTTGGCTCAGCAGGGGGAATGCTTATTATGATGCAAAATCGAAAAGTGACGGCATCGGATGTGGCTGAAGTGGCAGGCGTTTCCCGTTCGTCGGTATCACGGGCATTTACCGAAGGTGCGAGTATTCACCCGAAGAAACAGCAAAAGATTTTAGACGCTGCGAAGCAGTTGGGCTATCAACCTAATTTTTTTGCTCGCACACTGAGTACGCCTAATCAGAAAAAACGTTCCAATATCGTGGCGATCCTTGTCAGTGACTTATCGAACCCGTATGAATCCTATTTGTTTGAAGCCTTATCCAGCGCATTACAAGGGCATGGGAAACAGCCAATGCTATTGAATGTGAAACAGGCGGGCGACCTTGATGCGGCGATTTTGCAATTATCGGGATACCAAATTGATGGGGTGGTCGCTGTGGTGGGGTCACTGCCAGCGGAGCATTTTCATCAATGCTTAAAGCTCTCTTTACCGCTAATTACACTGGGGCGCAGTGATGCTGCGGGGTTGATCCCATCAGTACAAACAGATAACCAATTAGCCGGAGAAATGGCGGCAAAATATCTATTAAATTTAGGCTTAACTCGGTTGGGCTTTCTGGCAGGGCGTGGAGATGGGCAAGCATCAAATGAGCGCCATCAAGGCTTTAAAAACTATTTAATGGCAGCGGGTTATCCTGAGTCAATGTGCTTATCTGCGGGGAGCTATCGTTATCAAGCGGGTTTTGAAGCGGCGTTGCAGCATCAGCAGCAACTACAATCGTTGGATGGTTTATTTTGTGCCGCAGATTCTTTGGCGTTGGGTGTGATGGATTGTTGTCGCCAAGTGCTGAATATCGTAGTTCCTGAACAACTCAGGATCGTGGGGTGTGATGATATTCCGATGGCGGGGTGGGAAGGGTATCAACTCACCACATTGGCGCAGCCCGTAAATCGCATTGCCCAGCAAGTGATTACCTTACTTGAAGGCATTTGGGCGCAGTCAGAGAATCAACCGAATCTTATCAAGCTTGAACCTGAGCTGATTGTACGCAAAAGCGCATGAAAAATGCCTCGAATGAGGCATTTAGAGTGGTAACTTACTGGCTTTTCTGCCACCAAGAGACAATATAATCCGCCACCTGTTCGGGGTTATTGATATCCAATTGGGGAACGTCGGTATCAATAATTTCGTCGCTGGCAACCGCCACGACATACTCGTCAATTAAGCCGTTTAGCGGTTTACCCACATCGGATCGAAATAGCGCGATTTTATCGATGGGCTCACTTTTGAATCCTTCCACTAAAATCAGATCTAACGAAGCAGGATCAAAGCGGCTAGCGAGATAGTTCAGATCCATTTCGTTGCATTCAGGGGTTTCGGTCATTAATGCCCAGCGCTGATTGCTGGCGACTAACGTTTGGTCTGCCCCTGCTTTGCGTAATTCATAACTGTCTTTGCCCGGCGTATCAATTTCCATATCGTGATGCGTGTGCTTGATTAAGCCCACACGAACATGGCGCTGTCTCAGTAAAGGGATAACTTTCTTGAGCAAAGTAGTTTTCCCGGTGCCACTGTAGGCGGTGATCCCGAGTAGAGGTAACGTGTTCTGGTTCATGATTTTTTTTGTTGTAACTCCCAGTTACGGCTATCTTCCGGCGTATTTAAATTAGCAAATGTGCCGGTTTCAGAGGTAAACATGACGCCTTTTGCATCGATTTCACGCATAAATAGCATCAGTTTGCGATCTCCTCTTGCGAGGTAATCATCCAAGGGTTTCTGGAGAGACCGATGGAGTAGGGTAAATGTCGGGTGCTCCCGTTCGTTATCGCAGGCGTAGCAGGCAAGGTGCTCGCCTTTTTCGCGAAACATTTTTTCGGCTAAATCAGTTGGGAATTCGGGAACATCACAAGGGACAAATAGCAGCCAATCGGTGGTGACTTGATGAAGTGCTGCTTGCATACCGGCTAAAGGACCCGAAAAATCTGCGGTTAAATCCGTGAAAACGGGCAGCTGGCTTTGTGCATATTCTGCGTGGTGGCGATTAGCATTGATCATCAATTGACCGACTTGCGGTTGCAAACGCTCCATAATATAGCGGTATAGCGGCTTACCCAATAAAGGAATTAAACCCTTATCTTGGCCACCCATGCGGGTGCCTTTGCCCCCGGCGAGGATCACGCCTGTAATCGACTGACGAAATGACATGTTCAATATCTCTGAAAATCTTAGCGAAAATGTTTTAACGAACTTAAGTAGTTTTTTGAGTATAGTAACAGCTAAAATCTATTCTATTTTCCTATAAAATCAATGAATATTAATACAAGAAACGGTTAAACTTTACTTAGATTGACAACTGTTCCCTTTTTCTCTTGTAGGATTATTGGTAACTTGTATCGAATATTCGTGATAAGGAATAAACATGAAATGCCATCGTTTAAATGAAGTCATCGAACTTCTGCATCCAGTATGGAAGGACAATTCAGATTTAAATTTAGTGCAATTACTGCAAAAACTGGCAGATGAAGCGGGTTTTAAAGGCAGTTTATCTGAACTGACAGACGACGTATTAATTTATCATCTAAAAATGCGTGGCACCGACAGCAATGCGGTGATCCCCGGTATTCAAAAAGATTACGAAGATGATTTTAAAACGGCCATTCTACGTGCTCGTGGCATCATAAAAGATTAAATGAACATGGATTTAACAGAACAATCGAGCTTCCACTTTAGTGGGATCTCCCCTGATTTGATCCTTGATGCGCTGATGGAAGCGGGGATTTACCCAGAATCAGGGCTGACAGAGCTTAACAGCTACGAAAATCGCGTTTACCAATTTCAGGATGAAAATCGCCAACGCTATGTGGTGAAATTTTATCGTCCTGAGCGCTGGAACCGTTCTCAAATTCAAGAAGAGCATGATTTTACCCTTGAGCTGCAAGATGAAGGCTTATCGGTGGCTGCGCCTTTAGAATTTGCCGGACAAACGGTATTAGAGTTTGGTGGGTTTATGTTTGCACTCTTTCCGAGTATCGGAGGACGCCAATATGAAACGGACAACTTATTCCAGCTTGAGGGTGTTGGTCATTTATTAGGGCGAGTGCATCAAATCGGTAAACAGCGAAACTTTGCATTTCGTCCGACTCTTGGTGTGGAAGAGTATCTCGACCAACCGAGAAATATTATCGCCTCCAGTTCATTAATTACTGAGCGTGATAAAGCACCATTGATAGATTCATTGGATAAGTTGATTGCCCAAGTTAAAGCCCTGTGGCCTGCTCAACAATCTTTTATTCGCCTGCAAGGGGATTGCCATCCTGGCAATATTTTGTGGCGTGATGAAGCGTGGCTGGTGGATTTTGACGATGCACGCAATGGTCCTGCGGTGCAAGATTTATGGATGTTGCTTAATGGTTCACGCCAAGAGCAGATTATCCAACTGGATACGTTATTAGAAGCGTATAACGAGTTTTGTGATTTTGATGTACGTGAGTTAAAGCTGATTGAACCGCTACGTGCGATGCGAATGGTGCATTATTTAGGATGGATCCTTCGTCGCTGGCAAGATCCCGCTTTCCCGAAAGCATTTTCTTGGATCCAATCTGCTGATTTTTGGCAAAAGCAATCTATCGAGTTTGCACAGCAAACTGAGCGGTTGTTAGATGCTCCTTTGCAATTGAACCCGCAATTTTAATATTTAAGACTGTGTTTTTGGAGAAAGTTTTCTATGAAAAAAATCATGTTGGCTTTGATTGGTATTGCCATGTCTTTTGGTGCTGCGGCAGCAAATTATTCAGAAGGTAAAGAGTACACGGATGTTAAGCCTCCGGTACAAGACTTACCGCAAGTTCTGGAGTTTTTCTCATTCTATTGCCCACACTGCTATCAGTTTGAAAGCATCTACAAAGTGCCACAAACGGTAGAGAAAAACCTGCCAGAAGGTGTCACTAAAGCGCGTTATCACGTTGATTTTTTAGGCCCTCTAGGTGCTCAAATGACTCAAGCGTGGGCTGTGGCGATGGTGCTGAAAGTTGAAGATAAAGTGACGCCAATTCTGTTTGAAGGCATTCAGAAAACCCAAACGATCAATACCCCTGCGGATATCCGTAATGCATTTATCAAAGCGGGCGTAACGGGTGAAGAATACGATGCAGCGCTAAATAGCTTTGTCGTGAAATCGTTAGTTGCTAAGCAACAAAATGCCGCACAAGATTTAAAACTGCGTGGCGTGCCAGCATTATTCGTCGATGGTAAATATCAAATCCGTAATAACGGAATTTCTGTCGATAACGCAGAGGATTATGCTAAAGAATACTCAAAAGTTGTGAACTTCTTAGTTAGCAAAAAATAATCTGTGAAGATAGCGGCAATGTGCCGCTATCTTTTTATTTGCTGATTGTCCGTTATCAATATCCACAATTCGACCATCCCCTCTGATTTGCGATAAATCAAAGCCTCATTAGCTAACTTATTGATTTTATTTTATTGTTTTCTTCTTGCAATTCTCTTACTCATTGAATCCGTTAGATAACTAAATTTTACTCACAAAGTTATCCACAGGAAGTTATCGCATAAGAAATGGGATAACTCAGCGGGAAATTGAATCTCAAGGTGTATCTGAAGCCACAATGTGGCATCCTATCCCCCATTCATTCCCGATAAAAAAGATGATGACAGATTATGGCTCAGATTGCTGAAAATCCCCTTATTTTGGTAGATGGCTCTTCCTACCTGTACCGTGCTTATCATGCATTCCCTCCATTGACCAACAGCGCTGGTGAACCTACCGGAGCGATGTATGGCGTGTTGAATATGCTGCGTAGCCTAATCATGCAATATACCCCGAGTCATGTGGCGGTTGTCTTTGATGCTAAGGGAAAAACGTTCCGTGATGAACTGTTTGAAAGCTACAAATCCCATCGTCCGCCAATGCCGGACGATCTGCGCGCTCAAATTGCACCATTGCATGAAATGGTGGAAGCTATGGGGCTGCCGCTGCTAGTGGTACCTGGTGTGGAAGCGGATGACGTCATCGGTACGTTGGCGCGTGAAGCGAGCAGCAAAGGGATGCCAGTGCTGATCAGTACGGGCGATAAAGATATGGCACAGTTGGTTGAACCGAATATCACCCTGATCAACACCATGACCAACACCATCTTAGGTCCTGAAGAAGTGGAAGCGAAGTATGGGGTTCCACCAAGCCTAATTATCGACTTTTTAGCCTTAATGGGTGACTCATCCGATAATATTCCGGGTGTGCCGGGTGTCGGTGAAAAAACCGCATTAGCATTATTGCAAGGTATTGGTAGCTTAGACGATATCTATAAAAACTTAGATGCGATTGCTCCACTCGGTTTCCGTGGCTCTAAAACCCTCGCACCAAAAATGGAAGAGAACCGCGAACTCGCACTGTTATCTTACCAACTGGCGACGATTAAAACGGATGTTGAGCTAGAAAAACCGTGTGAAGAACTCAAGGTGACGGAACTGGATGCGGATAAACTTCATTCACTGTTTAGCCGTTATGAATTTAAACGCTGGTTGGCCGATGTTGAAAATGGTAGCTGGATGGACGGCAAAGGGGCGAAACCAACTAAAGCCGCAGAAAGTTACCGTGCACCAGCAAGCCAGCCTGCGGCAAAATCTAAGCCTGCCGTCCCAACACTATGTGCTGAAAATTACCAAACAATTCTCGATAAAGAACAGTTAGATAGTTGGGTGAAAAAACTCAGCGAAGCGACGCTGTTTGCCTTTGATACAGAAACTGACAGCCTGGATACCCAAGAAGCTCGTTTAGTGGGTATGTCTTTTGCTATCGAAGCCGGTCATGCCGCCTATTTACCTGTCGGGCATGACTATCTTGATGCGCCAGATCAGTTGCCTTTAAAAGACGTTTTGGCAGCGATGAAGCCTATCTTAGAAAATGAGAAAATCGGCAAAATCGGTCAGAACCTAAAATACGATGCGGAAGTGTTGTTAAATTGCGATATTTCGCTAAAAGGCATCAAGTTTGACACTATGCTGGAATCTTATGTGTTGAACAGTGTAGCAGGCATGGGGCGCCATGATATGGACAGCCTTGCAGATCGCCATCTCAACCATAAAACCGTGAGTTTTGAAGAGATAGCGGGTAAAGGCAAAAAGCAGTTAACCTTTAACCAAATCCCATTGGAGCAAGCGGCAAACTATGCGGCGGAAGATGCGGATGTGACATTGTTACTGCATCAAGCGCTGTATCCGCAACTGGAAGCAGAGCCAAAATTAGCCCACGTTTTCCAAAATATCGAAATGCCGTTGGTGCCAGTGTTGGTACGTATGGAGCGCAAAGGTGTGCTGATTGATGCGGCGGCATTAGGGGCGCAGTCTCAGGTGATCACCGCGCGTTTAGCGGAGTTGGAAAAACAGGCGTTTGAGTTAGCGGGTGAAGAGTTCAATCTGGCATCTCCGAAACAGTTGCAGACGATTTTATTCGAAAAGCTGCAATTGCCAGTTATCAAGAAAACACCAAGTGGCGCTGCTTCAACCAACGAAGAAGTGTTGGAAGAGCTGGCATTAAACCATGCACTACCAAAATTACTGTTAGAGCATCGTAGCTTAGCGAAGCTAAAATCTACTTATACGGATAAGCTGCCGCTGATGATTAATCCAAAAACTCATCGCGTGCATACCTCTTATCACCAAGCAGTAACAGCGACGGGACGTTTATCTTCCCGTGACCCGAACTTGCAAAATATTCCAGTGCGTACCGAAGAAGGTCGACGTATCCGCCAAGCGTTTGTGGCGCGTGATGGCTACAAAGTGATGGCAGCGGACTATTCACAAATTGAATTGCGTATTATGGCGCACCTTTCCCAAGATAAAGGCTTATTGAAGGCGTTTGCGGAAGGGAAAGATATCCATAGAGCCACCGCAGCCGAGGTATTTGGTGTTCCGTTAGAGGAAGTCACCAGCGACCAACGCCGTAGTGCAAAAGCGATTAACTTCGGTTTGATTTATGGCATGAGTGCATTTGGTTTGGCTCGCCAGTTAGGCATCCCACGTGGAGAAGCGCAGCGTTATATGGATCTCTACTTTGAGCGTTATCCAGGTGTGCTGCGTTATATGGAAAATACCCGCCTGCAAGCGTCTGAACAAGGTTATGTTGAGACATTAGAAGGGCGTAGATTGTATCTTGCAGATATTAAATCGAGTAACGGTATGCGCCGTAAAGCGGCAGAACGCGAAGCGATCAACGCCCCAATGCAAGGCACCGCAGCCGATATCATCAAAAAAGCGATGATAGCAGTAGATAATTGGCTCGAAACCGAAAAACCAGATGCGGATATGCTTATGCAGGTGCACGATGAACTGGTGTTTGAAGTCAAAGAGTCCGAGCTAGAGAAGGTGCAAGCGAAGGTTCAGGCGCTGATGGAGCAGAGTATGACGCTGGATGTTCCTCTCAAAGTGGAGGTGGGTGTTGGCTCGAACTGGGACGAAGCCCATTAATCAGCAATACTCGTCATATTTCGGGCTGTAGGGGTGTTGGCTGTACTCGGCAACCCTAGTCACATACTTGTGTATGCTCCGAGGGATATCCTCGTTTGCCGCCTACCTACAGCCGCGAACTAAATACTCGTTATATTTCGTGTTGTGGCTGTGTTGGTTTCACTCAGCCACTTGGGTCACATACTTGTGTATGCTCCCCAAGCTGTCTTCGCTCACCGCCTTGCCACAACATGAACTATTTAGAGTATTGGTTGGGTAAGAGATAAAGAGAAAAAACTCTTAATAAAACCTAAAAGCGAATAGCAAAAGATAATGTAAGGCACCCCGAATGTTGGCGACAATGTTTGGGGTGTTTTTTTATGTTTAGGATATTTTTTATAGTGGTATTTACGCAGAAATTTGGAGGCGTTTTATTCCCTTTAAATTTCACATAATTCATGGGTAAAACACTGAATTTTAAATATATCGTTGGGATGGCGAAGGTTGTTATTATGCGACTTAGATCTCATAAATATGTAGTAAAAATACGTTTTTAACGAATTACTAGGCAATATACAGGGCTGAATCGTAGTAAGCTTTGAAAAAAAACTACAAAAAGCCTTTTTTTCGAGCGGAAAATAAAGTACATTATCAGGCGTAGGGTACAGAGGTAAGATGTTCTATCTTTCAGACCTTTTACTTCACGTAATCGGATTTAGCTGAATATTAGCTGCTCCAGTCAAGTTTTTGACGGGAGCATTTTTTTTGCGTAAATTTTTGATGCGCTAACGGCATAGACCGTTGTACGCCGCATGGGCGTACAAGGAATGAAAAGGTTATTCTGCGGCGTTACTGTACCAACTGTCGAGTTTGATACGTAATTTATCGATACCCATTTTTTTCAGTGCAGAGAAATATTCCACTTCAATATCGCCTTCCGCAGATAACGGTGCTAATGCTTGGCGAACTTCCATTAACTGTTTCTTTCTTGCGCCTGAAGCGAGCTTATCCGCTTTGGTGAGTAGAACAAGAACAGGAATGCTCATGGCGACTGACCATTCGATCATCTGCATATCGAGATCTTTTAATGGATGACGGATATCCATCAAAATCACTAACCCTTTGATACATTCTCTTTTCTGTAAATATTCACCGAGAGCTTGCTGCCATTTGCGCTTCATCTCTTCAGGTACTTCGGCATAACCGTAGCCCGGAAGGTCAACTAGGCGAATGCCCTCTTCAACTTCAAACAGGTTGATAAGCTGAGTTCTTCCCGGTGTTTTACTGGTTCGCGCTAAGCTTTTTTGCTGTGTTAATGCATTTAATGCACTGGATTTGCCCGCGTTAGATCGGCCAGCAAACGCCACCTCAATGCCCGTATCTTTTGGTAGATGACGGATATCGGGGGCACTGATGACAAATTTTGTCATGTGGTAGTTGTGGTTTTTAATTGCCATTGGTGGTTCTCCCTGAGTAGCCTCAAAAGGCTGGGGGATTATAGCGACTGAATAGCATACAAACAACAAAAGGGGGATATTTGGTGCGATATCTATTTGAGAATGACATTAAGCGAAGGCTTTTTCATTAAATTACTCTACAATTAATTTAATTCAGCGAAATTTAACTATTTGGCGTAAATATAGGTAAATCTTTAGCAATTACTCCCGCTTCGCTCTAGAATTGGGCATTAATATGTTTTTGGGTATTAACAAAAGGGATCTTGAATGTTGAAACGAATTTTTGTGCCATTATTGGCAATCTGTGCAATGAGCACAACTTCTCTTGCATTAGCCGCGGGTGAAACTTACGTCAAATTAGTCACCTCCGCAGGTAATATTGAGTTAGAACTCAATAGTAAAAAAGCCCCTGTTAGTACTGAAAACTTCCTGCAATATGTTAATGAAGGTTATTACAACGGTACAACCTTCCACCGTGTTATTCCTGGATTTATGATCCAAGGCGGCGGTTTTAATAAAGAATTGCAGCAAAAACAAACCCGTGCACCAATCGCTAATGAAGCTGATAATGGATTACGTAATTTACGTGGCACTATTTCAATGGCTCGTAGCGCAAATAAAGACAGTGCAACCAGCCAATTCTTTATTAATGTTGCTGATAATGCGTTTTTAGATCACGGCCAACGTGATTTCGGCTATGCGGTATTTGGTAAAGTTGTTAAAGGAATGGATGTTGCAGACAAAATTTCTAAAGTGAAAACAGAGAACGTAGGTCCATATCAAAATGTTCCTGTTGAACCTATTACGATTATTTCTGCGGAAGTGATTAAAAAGCCTTAATACTGTTTGCTGTAATATCGTCGAATAGAGAGGGTGATTCTTGTTAGTCATCCTCTTATCATAAAGTCTTTCTTTGCATTTTTTCTTAATTAGTAAATAAATTCAGCTATTGCTTAATCTTTTAGGCGCTTATTGAGTTCATTGTATATCTCATCGCGTCTATCTACAGCGATGACAGAAACTGTCACCTGCACATTACCAACATCATCACTTTTTACTGTGTAGGCTAAACGGTATCCGTCCTTTTTCAATTTGATTTTATAGCAATTGTATTGAAGGGACAGCCGATTACTGGGAGCTGTAAGTAGTTCATAAGACTCTGCTCTTTTACGTAGGATTTTTTTAAATTTATCTTTTATTGATGAATTAAGGGAGTCCCATTCTTTTTTAGCTAAGGGTTTAAACGTTAGTTTTACGCTAAAATTTTTTTCCATTATAAGTCATCCCAACTTACTTCTATTTCATCATCATCCATGCGTGCGATTGCTTTTTCTAATAGGAGTTGATCGCCAAGTTTTTCTACCATTAGCTCGAATAAATCGGTAGGTACGCAGTAGAAGATCGCTTTGTTGTGGCTCAAAATGGCAACAGGCTCTCCATTTGATTCATTCATTGCGGCGGAGGGATTTTTTTTAAATTCGCTAATTGATGATGTTTTTTTAGCAAGAAGCGTTTTGGTATACATAGCAACCTCTAAAATTAGCACTAAATATGGAGCTTATTTTAGAGTAAAAAAACATATTGTCCATGAAATACACAACATGAAGGGCAATCTAATTTAGTCTGGCTGCTGCTATTTTATTCCATTGTATTTAAAGCAATTATTATCAAATTTTGAATGTTGTTATATTCTTGTGAATATAATCCCATGATTTTTATATGGAAATTTTGTACTGAAAGTGGGTTACTTGACGTAAATAGGCTATTTTCCTGTCTTGGCTGTGCTATGATAGCCGCCCTTTGTGATAATTTATGGTTTTTGGGACGCGTTCTAATTGCTAACCGCCACGAATTATGCATAAACAAAAAAACTTATAATGATAAAAATCAGTCGGATAGGCTACTATGCTTTTACTTATTGATAATTACGATTCATTTACATACAACTTATACCAATATTTCTGCGAACTAGGGGCGGAAGTGCTGGTGAAACGTAATGACGAAATTACCATTGAAGAAATTGAACAATTGGCTCCAACCCATTTGGTCATTTCACCGGGTCCTTGCACGCCTGATGAGGCAGGGATTTCTCTGGAAGCGATAAAACATTTTGCCGGAAAAGTGCCCATTTTGGGGATCTGCTTAGGTCATCAAGCCATTGGGCAAGCGTTTGGTGCCTCTGTCGTGAAAGCGAGAGAAGTGATGCACGGCAAAACATCATCTATCCACCATAATCATCAAGGGGTATTTAAAGGACTGAATCGGCCTTTAACGGTCACTCGCTATCACTCTTTAGTGATTGCGGCAGAAACACTACCAGCCTCTTTTGATGTCTCCGCATGGTCACTGAATAACGGGGATATCGATGAAATTATGGGAATCCGCCATAAAACCCTGCCAATTGAAGGGGTTCAATTCCATCCTGAAAGTATTCTCAGCGAACAAGGTCATGAGTTGTTGAGTAACTTTCTCAAATATTAGTGGTTGATTTTCACGAATAGCAAAATTAATTATGCATATTTTACCCTTCCCTATTGCTCTTTATTGATTTTTTATTCATATTTGATGCTTATATTTTCACTCAAGCATTCGATAAAGAGCAGGTGAGGGGTATGTCAGAACAACACGCAGTCAATCGGCAAACTTTTGATCAGGTTATGTTACCTATTTTTTCGCCAGCTGAATTTATTCCAGTTAAAGGCGAAGGTAGTCGCGTTTGGGATCAGCAAGGTAAAGAATATATTGATTTCGCAGGTGGGATCGCGGTTTTAGCGCTGGGTCATTGCCATCCAAGTTTAGTCGCTGCTGTTCGTGAACAAAGCGAAAAACTGTGGCATGTGAGCAATGTTTTTACCAATGAACAGGCGTTAAAACTGGCTCAAAAATTAACCAAAGCAACGTTTGCAGATCGTGCATTTTTTGTGAACTCTGGTTCTGAAGCGAATGAAGCCGCATTCAAGTTAGCGCGTCGTTATGCCATCACCAAATATAGCCCATATAAAACGAAGATCATTGCATTCAAGCAAGCGTTTCACGGCAGAACATTATTTACTGTCTCAGTCGGTGGACAAGCGAAATATGCAGATGGTTTTGGTCCAAAGCCTGCGGATATTATTCATGTGCCTTTTAATGACCTTGAAGCCGTTAAAGCTGTGATTGATGAAAATACTTGTGCGGTGGTATTGGAGCCGGTTCAAGGGGAAGGTGGCGTCACCCCTGCGACATCAGAATTTTTGCAAGGAGTACGTAAGCTTTGTGATGAAAATAATGCACTGCTTATTTTTGATGAAGTGCAAAGTGGAATGGGGCGTACGGGGAAATTATTCTCTTATATGCACTATGATGTCGTTCCCGATATTTTAACTACCGCAAAAGCCCTCGGAGGCGGTTTCCCTATTAGTGCGATGATCACAACCGCGGACATTGCGAATACGATGGAAGTGGGTTCACACGGAACCACTTATGGCGGTAATCCGCTGGCGTGTGCGGTGGGTAATGCTGCTTTTGATATTATCAATACCGATGAAGTCCTTGATGGTGTTGCTAAGCGTCGTGAGTTATTTGTCGCGCATTTAAATAAGCTTAATGATCAATATGGCATTTTTGCTGAAATTCGTGGAATGGGCTTATTAATTGGCGCAGAACTAAATGGCAAGTTACTGAATCGCTCAAAAGATATTCTGCAAGCTTGCGCGGTAGAAGGGCTGATGATGCTGAATGCAGGCACGAATGTATTACGCTTTACACCATCGCTGATTATTTCTGAAGATGAAATTAATAGCGGGATGGCGAAGTTAGAAACGGCAATAAATAAATTATTGAAATAAGTTGTGTGCTAAGTTGCAGAATGGTCTCTTCTGCAACTTAGCGGTAAACAACGCACAATCGACTATTTTTCAGCTTGTATAATTGCTTTTCTTAGTTCTGATGTTCTTGTTTCTTTGATTTCAGGTCGATTAAACGAGTGCGGTATGCGATGAGTATTGGTCGTCGGAACACCTCTATGAAGTCGTTCAACATTCTCGCTGTAGTTAAAATGAGTTCGCAGATTTTTTTTTCTATGTTTATTCTTCAGTTTGACCTTTGAGTCTATTTTCGATGACTCGGATTTTTCGGAAGGCATTGTCTCTGAGCTATTTTCTTTCACTTCAGTTAAATTATCGATGGATACATTACTTTTTGAGCCATTTTTTTCTTGTGCCGGTGCGAATTTGATTATTTTAGTGTCAGCAATGATTATTTTCTTTAATAACTTTAATTCCTCTTTATTTTCATTAATTTTGTCCTGTAGATCATCTTTATCATTTTGTAATCTTTCAGTGAGCTCTTGCTGTAATTTAAGTCTATTTTTTAGTTCAGTAATGATTTTCTTATTTTCGCTTTCATTGCTATTAATCTTTAAATCACCATTATTAGGATGGAAATCGTTATCCCATTGACTCAGTGTTTCAGTGAATTCAATATGATTGATTATTGATTGAATATCTAAATTACCTTCAATTAAAAAAGGTGTAGTCATAGGGAAATTATTCAGTGTGCTTGTTAAATTTCTCTGTACTACGAATGGTAATTCATTTAATTCATAATTCCACTCAAGCTTTTCGTCGAACTCAAACCTATCGTTCTGATGATTGTCAGGAATGCTTTTAATTTTACTGTTAAGTTCGTCTGTTAAACTGGTTTTATCCAGTCTCTGTTGTGATTTATTAATTCCATTTGTGATATTTTCAATAAAATATTTGGCATTGATGGGGTTTTTTCCGAAAATTTTTGCTTCAGTTGATTTTATATCATTTAATTTTTTTATTGAGTCAATTATAACTTGGCATTGACTCTTCATAATATCTTCAAATACTACATTTTGCTTGTGGATATCGTCTATTTTAAGGCTGTCTTCGATTCTTGATTTTAAATGCGCATGAGTCTGAAGGATAGGGAATAGATTTTTCTTGTTTCCTTCTGAAAATATTTCTCTATCATATAAAGATATTTCTTCTAGAAGGTTAGATATATTCATTCGTAGTCGGTAGTTAACATCTAATAAATCATCTTTTCCATGATCATTTAATGAAATATAAAATTTCGATTGTTCACTCTCTACCGATGAGTTATTTTTAAAGTAAGAGGCGATAGTACTTATAATACTGCTAATTGAGTCAATTAAACGTGACCTGTGAGTATTCTTTTTTACATCTTGGTTTGGATCTAATACGGTTGTGCGACTAGGGGATAAAGAATTACTGGATATCGTCATGTTTATTACTCCTATTCATTATTTAATCACTATTAACTGTGTTAGTTATTATTTTATAGTGACAATAAATAGAAATAATATAAAGAAACGACACTCGTTACTGAGACGATATAAACTGAACTATAAGTAAAAAAATAGCTTTGTACGTGAAGTATAAAGCTATTTCAATATCGAAGCCTCACCAAGAAAGGTGAGGCTGACAGGTAAATTAGCGAGTGCCGTAAACAACAATCGTTTTGCCGTGTGCGGAGATTAAGTTTTGATCTTCCAGCATCTTTAAAATACGACCGACAGTCTCGCGAGAACAACCTACGATTTGACCAATTTCCTGACGAGTGATTTTGATTTGCATACCGTCTGGGTGAGTCATCGCATCAGGCTGTTTAGCTAAATTCAACAATGTTTGAGCAATACGACCAGTAACATCTAAGAATGCAAGGTTACCCACTTTTTCGGATGTGGTTTGCAAACGACTTGCCATTTGCGCAGAAAGGCGCATCAGGATATCCGGATTGACTTGAATCAGCTGACGGAATTTCTTGTAAGAAATTTCCGCGACTTCGCAAGCAACTTTCGCGCGAACCCACGCAGTACGTTCTTGCCCTTCTTCAAATAACCCAAGTTCGCCAATGAAATCTCCCTGATTGAGGTAAGAGAGAATCATTTCCTTGCCTTCTTCATCTTTGATTAAAACAGCCACTGAACCTTTAACAATGTAGTAAAGGGTTTCTGCTTTTTCACCCTGATGGATCAGAGTGCTCTTGGATGGATACTTATGAATATGGCAGTGTGACAAAAACCATTCAAGAGTAGGGTCTGTTTGTGGCTTGCCGAGAACCATTAGCGTTATCCTCTGTATGTTATTGCAACCTTTCGAAAAGTAGGGAAAGGCTGACTTTAAAGTGTCTAGCTTAGCATATTAAGTCACATTGATGCCTATTATTAATGCTGCTCTAGGCTAACGTAAATTAATATCAATTGTATAATATAATCAATTAAATCGTTGAGTTTTGATCTTAATCCTATCAACTGACCATTGTTTGTATCATATCCAATGCCGAAAGTCTTCCCTGTATCGCTTCAGCCTAATAATGCTGATATAACATTGTCTAGATATATGGAACAATGTGACGATAAATATCACTATTTTCGAGAGGAATAAAAATGGAAGCACGCGTAAAGTGGGTTGAAGGGCTCTCTTTTCTAGGTGAGTCAGCATCAGGTCATCAAATCATGATGGATGGTAATGCGGGCGACAAAGCACCGAGTCCGATGGAAATGGTTTTAATGGCAGCAGGCGGATGCAGCGCGATTGATGTGGTTTCTATTCTGCAAAAAGGTCGTCAGGATATTGTTGATTGTGAAGTGAAATTAACTTCACAACGCCGTGAAGAAGCCCCTCGTTATTTTACGGATATCAACCTGCACTTTATTGTGACGGGACGTGAATTAACGGACAAAGTGGTAGAGCGTGCGGTTCAACTTTCTGCTGAAAAATATTGTTCAGTTGCTATCATGTTAGAAAAAACGGTTAACGTGACTCATAGTTTCGAAATTAAAACGCCGTAATAATTTTCTTGATATTAAGATGCTTATCGATAATTAAGATAAGCATCTTGTTATTTATCTCTTTAATGAGAGTGTCAAACTACCCATTTCGCTGTTTCATTAGCTTTTCCACTAATGGCATCATAATAAGCTCCATTGCGAGTCCTAATTTCCCACCGGGTACTACAATGGTATTCATCGCTGAAATAAACGAGCCATTTAACATGGATAATAAATAAGGAAAATCGATCTGCTCTAATCCTCTAAAGCGAATAACGATAAAACTTTCGTCCTGTGAAGGTATTGCTTTAGCAGAAAAAGGGTTAGAGGTGTCAACGGTAGGAACTCGTTGGAAGTTAATATGAGTACGAGAAAACTGTGGCGTAATATAGTTAATATAATCCCCCATCGAACGGACAACTGAATCCATTACGGCTTCACGAGAATGCCCTCGCTCGGTGGTATCGCGGATAAGTTTTTGAATCCATTCAAGGTTAACAATCGGCACTACACCGACAAGTAAATCAACATGCTGAGCAACATCATGCTCTGGGGTGACCACGCCACCATGTAATCCTTCATAAAACAGCACATCGGTATTGGCTGGTAGCGATTCCCACGGGGTAAACGTGCCGGGTTGCAGGCCATAAGGCACCGCTTCATCGTAAGTATGTAAATATTTCCGAGACTGACCGCCACCCGTTTGGGCATAATCAATAAGGGTTTGTTCAAGTAGAGAAAAATCATTGGCTTCTGGACCGAAATAACTGATATGACGTCCTTGCTCGCGGGCTTTACGAATAGCCATATCCATTTCAGGGCGGGTATAACGATGAAAACTATCCCCCTCAAGGGTGGCAGGGCGGATATTTAATTGATGGAAAATTTTACGAAAAGCTTGGCTCGTTGAGGTCGTTCCTGCGCCACTCGAACCCGTTACTGCAATAATCGGATGCTTCTTCGACATAGTGGACTCCCTGTTTTACGCCATGACCACTATTTTTGAGAAACAGCGCTACGGGCGAAACTGGTTATTAGGCATGAAATTTACCGACTCATGTAACTCAGACCAGACTAGCACAATTTCGCCGGAAACTAACTGCCGTTTCACATCATTGACTTTGTCTTGCAAGCTTTTTTCGTGAACGCCATAATCGGTTCCTTCGCGCAAAACATAACTCTCGATAAGATTTTCGAGGGTTTCAGGTGCGAGATCTTTCCACGGAATAATCATGATTTTTGCTCATTCAAATACGCAGTTAGCCACAGAGGGATGCGAGTTTCTAACCACATTTGTGGTTTTCTAAAACTACCACCGACAAAGCCTACGTGTCCGCCATGCTCCGTCATTTGGTATTCAATATTTTCGGGTAAATGGCTTAAATCAGGCACGACTTCGGGCGCCATAAACGGGTCGTCTTTCGCGTGAATAATCAGGGTTGGCTTAGTAATTTGAGATAACTTAGGTAGCGCACTGCATTTTTGGTAATAATCAGCAGCGTCATCAAAACCATGAATACGCGCGGTGATCACATCATCGAATTCACGAATGCGTTTTAACTGTTTAAGCTGCAACAAATTAAGAGGAAGTGAACCGGGGTAGCGCACCAGTTTGCGGGTGGCGTTACGTTTCAATCCATTTAATAGGTAACGTTGATAGAGCTGAGAAATTCCTTTCTCCATTTTCATGGAGCAGGCTTCGAGCATTAATGGTGCCGAGACAACGACGCCGGCATCTAATTCAGCATTCTCACCGTTTTCAGCTAAATAACAGGCGAGCATATTACCGCCAAGGGAATAGCCTACCGCGGCGGTGGGGGCATCACCCCATGTCTGTTTTAGCCAATGTAAAAAATAGCGTGCATCACTGGTTTCACCGGAATGGTAAATACGTTTTTGGCGATTAGGTTCACCACTGCATCCTCTAAAATGCATGATCACGCCGAGCCAGCCTTGTTTTTGGGCGCTTTCTAACATCCCGTGGGCATAGGGGCTTTTAAAATTTCCTTCCAACCCATGAAAAATCACTAAACGAGGCTTTTCGCTCGCTTGTTCTGGGTTTTCACTCCAAGCAAGATCGATAAAATCACCGTCAGGCAATTCTAATCGCTGCCATGTTGGGATAATTTTCGGGGTACGGCGAAAGATCCTTGGCAATAAGGTTTGGAGGTGTGGGTTCTTTGCCCAACTCATAGGGCGGAAATTTTCTGACATGGCCTTATTTTTTATTTAGTGGAACGCTTGTGAGTGACATAACATACTGTTATTTTTCTGTGATGCAAGTAAACAAATCTAGAAACAAATTTAGGTTGAGGAACATAGTATAAATGACTCTGGGGCTAATTTTTTCGCTTTTTACGTTTTTATTCATTGCAGCAGTCACACCCGGCCCTAACAACATGTTGTTGACCTCTTGTGCAGCTAACTACGGTTTTCGTCGTAGTATCGGATTATTATTAGGAATAATGTTGGGCATGCAGTCAATTTTATATTTGTCTGCCTTCGGTGTTGCCGCGCTATTACTATTATATCCTGCAATTCATATTGTGCTGAAAATCATTGGTAGCGTTTATTTATTATGGCTAGCGTGGAAAACAGCCACTGCCAGTTACGAGCCACTCAAAACAGACAGTAAAGCCTCTAAAAGCGTTACTTGGTTTCAAGGCGGACTGTTGCAGTTCTTAAACCCGAAAGCATGGATGATGGGGCTAGGCGCAGTAGGGAGTTTTAGTCTTCCAGGCGAGTTATTTACTCAGTCCATCATTGTGATGAGCATCGCGTTTGTGATTGTGAATTTTATCGCGGGCTTGATTTGGATGGGCTTTGGTTCCTTGATCGGAGTTTTCTTACGTAGCCGCCGCGCATGGTTTATTTTTAACCTAGTGATGGGGATACTGACCGCCGCGTGTGTACCGTTAATTTGGTTGGAGTAAGTTTTTCTACGAGAAAAAAGGCACCTTAGGTGCCTTTTTGCTTTTCAATCCACACTATTTTCTAGTCCAAATCGACATTTTTACTACCAAATAGATAAGTGAAAATGAACCCGCATAGATAAGAGACTAAGACACCGCCAGCATACACTGCCATTGCAGGAAGCACGCCTTGATCTGACGTCATCAATGGAATAGCGATTAGCCCTGAAGGACCGAATACAGTATTTAACCCAACAGGTAAACCCATCCACGCGACCGCTCCGATAAAGAAACCACCAGCAGCGCCCCCTAAACAAGCGGTTACAAACGGTTTCACGCGCGGTAACGTCACCCCGTAAATTAATGGTTCACCAATGCCTAAGAAGCCGGGGAATAGGGCACCACCAATTTGACTACGGGTAACAGAGCCTTTTTTGGCTTTCACATACAGCGCTAATGCGGCGCCTACTTGACCCGCACCCGCCATCGCTAAGATTGGGAATAACGAGTTAAATCCTTGAGCTTCAACTAACGCGACATACACCGGAATAAAGCCTTGGTGGACACCGAACATTACCGCAATTAAGAACAGACCCGCTAAGACGGCTGTGCCGATAGGGTTTCCGTTTAAATGCATGAATAGCCAAGACATTCCTTCGAATAACCACACACCGATAGGCATAATGAAAACAAAGGTCGCAGCACCGACGATTAACAGCGTAATCGTTGAGGTTAGAATAATATCCAAGCTGGCTGGAATAATTTTGCGTACTTGTTTTTCAACCCAAGCACCAAAAATACAGGCAATTAGGATCCCGATAATGTTGCCTCTCGGGTCGATATACCAACCAAAGAAGTCTGTCATGCCGGAATAGAAGCCTTTAGTGGCCGCCGGGTCGTAACCTAAAATAAACAGCGCAGCGATAATGGCACCGTTAACACCGCTTCCCCCAAACGCTTTTTGGGCATTATAACCAATCAACAATCCCATAAAGGTGAATAACCCTTTACCGAATACACTCATATACGCAATTAAGCTTTTGAGATGGGCAAGTTGGGTTGAATCCGCAGGGAATAAGTTTTGGTTCGCTGATAATAATGTGAGCAATGACGCCAAGCCCATTAATAGACCTGCGCCAATAAAGCCCGGAATTAATGGCGTAAAAATAGTCGCAAATTTAGATAGAAAGCGGTGAACGGCGCTGGTTTGTTTCTTTTTCATCTGCTGTTTATTGGCAGAAGCAATCTCTTTCAGATCTTGGGTCGCGTTAGCGTCATGAGCTTCATCCGCTTCGCCATTTTCTAACATTTGCTTCATTAAATCCGCGGCTGTTTGGGCTTTTCCTGGACCCAAAACAATTTGCAGCTGGTCGTCACTTTCAATCACGCCCAGTACGCCGGGGATTTTTTTGATTTCGGTTTTATCGATAAACTGATCATCATGTAAGGTGAGCCGTAAACGCGTCATGCAGTTACCGCACTGCTTGATATTACGACCGCCCCCCACGTGTTGCAGGATCTGCTGTATCATTTCATTTGTTATTTTAGCCATACTGTTTCTCTCATAGAGATCCGCTGATTAGACGGATTTTGCGATGTTGAGGGCAGTGCGAATAAAGCCATGATTTTTAGCGAGTAATTGACGAGCTTCATCGGCATTTAAGCCAGATAAAATCATCAAAATCGCGGTCTTACAGTGTCTATCACATTGTTGTAATGCAGATTCTGCGCTTTGGCGGTCACATTCGGTTGCTTCCATCACAATTTTAGTCTGACGCTCAATGAGCTTGGCGTTAGTCGCCTCCACATCTACCATTAAATTGCCAAAGACTTTACCGATGCGGATCATCGCCCCTGTGGTGATCATATTTAAAATCAGTTTTTGTGCGGTTCCCGCTTTCATGCGCGAAGAGCCGGTGATAACTTCAGCACCCACAATCGGGGTGATGGCAATGTCAGCGGCTTGGGAGACAGGGCTATCAGGGTTACAGCTAATCGAGGCAACGGTTGCACCTAAGGAGCGTGCATATTTCATGGCACCCAGAACATAAGGCGTGCGACCACTAGCGGCGATGCCAACTAGAATATCTTTTTGATTAAAATCGATATTCTTTAAGTCTTGCTCTCCTAACTCGGGTTTATCTTCCGCATTTTCAACTGCACGGAAGATGGCTTGGTGACCACCAGCAATCAGCCCAATAACTTGTTCATGAGGGGTTCCATAGGTCGGTGGACACTCACTGGCATCGAGGATCCCTAAACGTCCCGAAGTACCTGCACCGGAATAAATCAGACGACCACCTTGCTGGAAAGCTGCCGCAACTTTATCGACCAATTCTGCAATTTGCGGTAAGGTTTTTTCGACAGCCAAAGGGACTTTTTTATCTTCATTGTTGATTACTTGAAGCATTTCAATGGTAGATAATTGGTCAATGTGGGTACTGGCTTCGTTACGGCTTTCCGTGACCATCTTGCTTAAATCAATCGACATAGTAATAACTCCTTAAACGTATCATGGGGGTATGCTATGGAATTATTTATTCCTTTGATGTGATGGTTATCACGGTGCTATCTATTCTCTCTTGCCAATATAAGCGAATAAATTTGGTCGCTTATTGCTCGATAAAATAATATTTATTTGAATTTAAATGATTAAATGACAAGCATTGAGTTTTTATTGAAGGAATAATTTATTTGTAAATTTATTCTGTTGATGAGGTTTTACCTTTTTGAGGGCTACTATGACACTACTCGATACCATCACGTACCTCTTGCCGCGATTAGCGGAAAATCAACGCAAAATTGCACAATTTATCTTAGAAAGTCCGGAAAATGTGCTGAAACTGTCGTCTTCGCAGTTAGCGGAGCAGTTGGGGATCAGTCAATCCGCTATTGTGAAGTTTAGTCAAAAATTAGGTGTAAAGGGGTATCCCGCGCTGAAATTGGCGTTGAGTGAAATCATTGGCCGCCAACAGCAAGAGTTGGGGGAGCCTCACAGTGCGTTGCATAACCGTATTACTCAAACGGATAGCTTGATGGTGGTCGCGCAGAAGCTGGCATTAGAGAAAAATTATTCCATCACAGAAACAACGAAACGCCTTGATTTTAAACAGTTTGAAAAAATTATTGAACGTATAGACAGTGCGCAACGTGTGCAGATTGTTGGGATTGGTGGCTCTGGGCTCACTGCGAAAGATTTAAGCTATAAACTTCAGAAAATCGGTATTACCACTCTCGTGGAGCCGGATCATCACGTTCAAATTGCTGCCGCCTTAACCTTGACGCCGAAAGATGTGCAAATTGTTATTTCCTTCTCTGGAAAGCGTAAAGATATGCTCACTGCCGCGAATATTGGGCATCAAAATGGTGCTTGTGTTATCGCTATCACGCGCTCCAAAGATTCACCCCTCGCTCAAATGTCAGACTATATGTTGGAAAGTGTGGCGGAAGAGAACGAATGGCGCAGCTCATCAATTTCGTCAAGAACGGCACAAAATACCCTGACCGATTTGCTGTTTATGGCGTTGTTACAAAAACGGGAAGATAAAGCGAAAGCATTGGTGATGAATGCCAAAGTGATGATTAATAAGTTGGACGACTAATACTGTTCACAAG
Source organism: Providencia sp. LY12 (assembly GCF_057621555.1). Taxonomy (NCBI): domain Bacteria; kingdom Pseudomonadati; phylum Pseudomonadota; class Gammaproteobacteria; order Enterobacterales; family Morganellaceae; genus Providencia; species Providencia sp. LY12. The sequence goes on from NZ_CM172594.1 coordinate 391,788, forward strand.
TAATAGCTGGCATGAATGCTAATGTATTAATTAAAAAATAAGCGTAATAACAGAATAGCTCTATTAAATTCGTAAAATGGATATTTTGGTAAAATGATCAAAACTGAATAATGTGCAAATTAATAATTAAAATATACATTATTTGTTAATATTCAATTGAATATTATTATTGTCTTAACATGTGTGTTAGGTAAGGATATTCCTCTATTGAATTATTTTAATACCAACTGTGAGGAATCATCATGAACGTGACGAGTCAATGGCAGCCCTTAATGTCAACGGGGTTTGGCGCAAAAATGTTGGCCAATGATTTTATGCAATCAAACACCAATGACATTAAAAATCTTTTAATGCGACAAGGTTTTTTAGTGATTAAGCGGATGAGTTTTAACGCGCTTGCGTTTCGAGATATGTATACGAAATTCGGTACAGTCGTTGAGCGGGTGGAAAAACATACAGATACGGAACCTGAATGCCAAGATGTAATGCAGCTGGATGGTAAAAACGACCGGTTATTAACGGGTCGTACTCAGTTGCCACTTCATGCAGATGGCGGGGTATTATTATCACCTGTTGACCAAATCTTTTTGTATGCGAACGAAATCGAAAATATGAAATTTAGCGGAGCAACACTCATTTGTGATCAAGTGTTGGCATTGAGAGAAGCTCCTGCCCATTTAGTCAAAGTACTTAAAAATGAGACTTTCCAAGTTAGAGCGTTGGATAGAGGCTGCAATATTGATATTTCAATTGATGGCTGGTTCGATGTCGAACAGGAAGGGTGGTGTAATTATCCTGTTTTCACGGACTTAGGTTGGGTTGAACAGATGTTGATCTACTTTCCTTTTGATGAGGATCAACAAGCCAACTGGGAATCTCGTATTGTGGGCTTTTCCAAGGCAGAAACGAAGAAATTCTTTAATGAGTTATCTGCGTTTATCAAGCAGCCTCGTTATGCTTATAAACATTACTGGGAAAAAGGGGATTTGTTGATCATCGATAACCGGCGAGTGCTTCATGAGCGAGAGGCATTTGAGGATGCTAAGATTATTCGCCATCTTTATCGTGGGCAAACCACGGACGCCTAATTATCTGAATAAATAATACATTTATTGGCTCTCAGTTTTGCAATAATACCTAATCTGAGTTAAGAATAGAGTAATGATTTAATTATTTGCTATTTGAAAGGGTATTATAAATGAGAGCTCTCATTGTTTATACTGAGTTAACTGATGAAGATTCAGTGATCAGCCACGCAGTTGCTCGACTTGCGAGTGAATTGAACGATGAACATGTGGAGACCGTGATTATTCGTGATTTTGAAGACGGTCTCGCTTATATTCGCTCCAATACCAGCATTGACTGCTTACTTTACGGTCGAGATATGTCCGATAAGGAAGAACAGGCTCAAGCCCACCGGCTGATCACCCAACTACATCGTCGCCAAGAAGATGTACCTGTCTTTCTATTAAGTGATCGTGAAGAAGCCTTAGTGGCATTTGATAGAAAAATGATGGAGCAAGTGGATGAGTTTGCGTGGATTTTAGAGGACTCCGCGGACTTTATTGCCGGACGTGTTCTTGCTGCTATTATCCGTTACCGTGCTCAATTGCTTCCACCATTAATGAAAAGTTTGATCAAATACAGTGATGTACACGAACACTCATGGGCAGCGCCAGGGCACCAAGGCGGAGTGGGTTTTACTAAAACGCCAGCGGGGCGTATTTATCACGATTTTTTTGGCGAAAATTTATTCCGTACAGATATCGGCATTGAGCGAGTTGCCGTTGGTTCGTTGCTCGACCACACTGGGGCATTTGGCGAGTGCGAGAAAAACGCAGCACGGATTTTTGGTGCTGATCAATCCTATTCCGTTGTAGTGGGGACTTCAGGCTCGAACCGCACCATTATGCAAGCTTGTATGACGGACGACGATGTGGTGGTCATTGACCGAAACTGCCATAAATCCATCGAACAAGGTTTAATTTTAACGGGTGCAAAACCCGTTTATATGGTCCCGAGTCGTAACCGTTATGGAATTATTGGGCCGATCTACCCCGCAGAAATGTCTCCTGAAGCTATTCAGAAAAAGATTGCTGATAATCCATTTACTGCCGATAAAATCGGTAAAAAGCCGGCGTATAGCGTGGTAACAAACTGCACTTATGACGGTGTTTGCTACAACGCGCGCAAAGTGCAAAATTTATTGGATAAATCTCTCGATAGAATTCATTTCGATGAGGCATGGTATGGCTACGCGCGATTCAATCCGATTTATCGTGACCATTTTGCGATGCGTGATGAAGAGCGCAAAGAGGATGACCCTACCATTTTCGCTACTCACTCAACGCATAAATTATTGAATGCGCTGTCGCAAGCTTCGTTCATTCATGTTCGTAATGGACGTAATGCCATTGATTTTAATCGCTTTAATCAAGCCTATCACATGCATGCAACCACATCGCCGCTGTATGCCATTTGCGCATCGAACGATATTGCAGCAGATATGATGGATGGCAATAGTGGGCGCTCATTAACCGATGAAGTGATCCGCGAAGCCATCGACTTTCGTCAATCACTCGGCTATCTGTACAAAGAGTTCCAAAATGATGGCGAATGGTTTTTCAAACCGTGGAATCAGGAAACGGTGAAGGATCCTGCAACTGGCGAGCGCTACGATTTTGAGTTTGCTCCTGTTGAATTGCTGATGAAAGAGCAAAGCTGCTGGGTAATGAACCCTGAAGATACGTGGCATGGTTTCAAAAATATACCCGCAGATTGGGCGATGTTAGACCCTATCAAAGTGAGTATTTTGGCCCCAGGGATGGGGGACGATGGCAAGCTGCTTGATTCTGGAGTTCCTGCGGCGCTCGTGACCGCATGGCTAAATCATTATGGTATTGTGCCGACCCGTACTACCGATTTCCAAATTATGTTCCTGTTTTCTATGGGGATCACTAAAGGAAAATGGGGTACTTTGGTCAATGCATTGCTCTCCTTTAAACGCCACTATGATGCCAACACGCAACTGAAAAAAGTGTTACCTGAAGTGGTGGAGGTAGCACCTGAAATTTATGGTGAGATGGGGCTGCGGGACTTGGGGGATAAGATGTTTGCTTACTTGCAGCGTAATAATCCGGGAAGCCAGCTGAATCAAGCCTATTCAGAGTTACCCAATGTCATGATGAGCCCGCGTGATGCCTATCAACAGATTGTTGCGAATCGCGTTGAAGCTGTGCCGTTAGATAAGCTGGCTGGGCGTATTGCAGCGAACTCGATTATTCCTTACCCACCGGGGATCCCAATGTTGTTATCCGGCGAAAGCTTTGGAGAAACCAACAGCCCACATATTGGCTATTTGCGTAGTTTACAAGCGTGGGATAGTGAGTTCCCTGGTTTTGAACATGAAACGGAAGGTACTGAAAAAATTGATGGCGAATACCATGTGATGTGCGTGAAGGTGTGAAACGACACCCTATAACAATTGCATGAAATGCGTCTAATATTTTTTATTCTTGTACTGCCTAGCCAAATGGATTTAGCCTGTTTTTGCCATACATTTAAAAGCTGCCTTCGCTATTTTTTATAGCGTTTGGCAGGTTTTTTTCATTATTATCGGCGTATTATTTGAGAAAATTGGTTATCGACCAATTGGATTAATGGGATTTGTTGTTTGTTAAAATAATCTTTATCTTCAATAAAGCCTAATTGATGGCAATATTGTGAAGCGTAGCCACTGACTAACAGTTTCCAGTTAAATTTAAAATCAGGGTAGGTTTTTTTGGCGATTTTATAAATGCTGGTTGTGCAGTTATTCCACATGGAATGGTATTTTTCGTTGGTCTCTTTGAGCTGATTAAGTTTGCTCATATAATTGAGAAACAGTTCTGTAATAAGTGGCTTATCTAAATTTAAGGGATAAATATAGACTTGCTCATTGCGTAAATTAACGCGAGTACCAATTAAATCCTGCTCATCAGCAACTACATAGATAATATCGTAGTTATAGCAAAATCCCTTCCAAACTGAAAATTGTTGATGTGCTTTTCGCCTTGTCTCGATAGAAAAAGAGACATAATCCCCATTGGAAAAACCGAAGCTCAGAAAAACATGGGCGATCATTTTGCCAGACCAGTGGGATTGTACTAAATCTACACTTTGCAAGTTAGACAGATTGTAATGCTTAGTATCCCAAATGTATTCATTCTTGTCGGCAAATTGAAAAGAGCGGAAATTATGGATGGAGATGTCTGAAGTTTCGTCATTAAAATCCATATGGGATTTATAGCGATACTCCGTTCTCCACTCATTTTGAGGTAATAGATTGCTCATCTGCACGCTACATTTTTAATAAAACGGACATGGCGCGGGAATAATCTAAAACAATGCCCGGTGTCCACGTCATAATACTTGCATGTTTTCTGAGTTGGGACATAACCCAAAGCTCAGGGCTAAAGAGCAATTTAAGCAGTAGCATGAAACCGCCTTTTTTCTCAGTAAAATATCCCTCGGTACTTTTTATCAGCGCCAAAGAAACGACGGTTGAACAATTACGACTAGTTAAATTGTAGGTCGTGTCTTTACTGTATTCTTGCCAGAATGCGTCTAGCTTTTCTTTGCTGATCCCTTCAATGGTTAATTTGAAGTTGGATGGCGGTGCAATTTTCATTTCATCAAGATAACTGATTTGAAAAACGCCTGTGTCATTGTTTTCTTCGGTGGATTTTAATATCTGCAAGAATTGCGCGGTATCGCGGTCGATATCTTTTTCTGGATAGTGGCTGATATAAATTTCATCCAGTTCAAAAGCAACATGCCCTGTACTAATCACGCCCAATGAATTACGGGAAACAATATAGCGTTGGATAATTTTAAAAAATAGTGGCAGTTGCCCAGTCGTTGTCCATACATGTAATGTGCCGCGCTCTCTGTTTGAATCGTCATTATTGCGCGTAAATACCATCTGATTAGCATTGGAAATTTGGCTGCTCACAACAAAGTAGTAAACAAAGAATGAGTCGAGGGAAAAGATCATAATCAGTGTGCCGACATCCCAATAAACTTGGCGAGAGGAATAGTCAAAAGACCAAGGAATGAAATTCCATAAACCTAATGAAAATTCAATAATGGAGACAGTGAACATCAACTTCCAGCGTTCAAATTTTAAAACCACGCTATTGGACATTTTCCAGATAGCACTGACCATGAGATATAAGCCAGTAATAAACCCAGAGAGAACGGTTTCCCACGCATGTATTTTAGAAAACAAGACAATGTAAACCATAAACAGTAGCACTAATCCGCGGCTGATCCGCAGTCCTCGGGTGGCACCTTGGCAATACATCGCGCAGACAAACGAGCGAATGGCTTCCAATAAAATTGGAATACAGAGGAAAATCATAAACTCATGGGGATCAGCAAAAAAAGGTAATAGAAAAAAGCAGGCGCCAATTAGCACACCAAATAATGTGAGTGCCAGAATAAACCAGAAATATTTTTTCGCTGTGTCTCTGCCATAGAGCATCGTAATGATATAAATCATGCTGCACCAACCATAGAATCTTGATAAGTGCTAATGCCTTATCTTTATAGGTTTTTATTTTTAATTTGTAGGATTGGCTTCATTATAATGGGGATATTTAAGCGACAAAATAGATGGCAATTCGTGCGTTTTGTGGTGATTTTAATCCATTGAAGAATAAGTATTATTTCTAGTGTTACACTTTGATTGTATGGCTGTAACTGCTTTAAGTTAACGATATGTTAATATTTAATTCTATTAATAATACGCCAACGCTTCGGATTATGTTTTAAAGAAACCTTAAATAAGATTTTTATGTGTAATTAAATTTTCAAATGCAAGAAATCCAATTATGATTATCTTTTTTGGTTGTTTATTGAAATAACCCCTTATTAATTTAATTTTAATAAAGGGTTATTATTGAAAGACTATTACGAATTAACCCGCTTCAAACTCATTGGTCATAGTTTCTAACTGCTCTTGCAGATCCATCCATTCCATTTCAACGTCTTCAAGGGCTGATTTATGCTCAGTCTGCTTTTTCAAACAGTCAGTTAGCTCCGCTTTTTTATCTTGCTCATAAATGGCAGCATCGGATAACTTCGCCTCTAAATCAGCTAATGATGCAGAGTGTTTTTCCATTTTCTTTTCCAGCTCCGTGATTTTTTTACGGATAGGCTGGGTCAGCTGACGGAATTCGGCTTCACGGCGTTTTTGGTCTTTTCTATCTTGCGCCGTCACGGTTGATGTGCTGGCTGGTTTTTCTTTATCAAGCAGATCACGAGCTTGCTGTAGCTCCATTTTGTTCTGCTCGGCTAACCATTGTTGGTAATCCTCAAGATCGCCATCAAATTGCTCGACTTTTCCGCCATGAACCAGATACAGCTCATCGGTGGTCGTGCGCAGTAAGTGCCTATCATGGGAAACCACAACCAATGCGCCTTCGAAAGCCATTAACGCTTCGGTCAGTGCTTGGCGCATATCCAAATCTAAGTGGTTGGTTGGCTCATCGAGTAACAGTAAGTTAGGGCGCTGCCAGACAATTAGAGCTAATACTAAGCGGGCTTTTTCTCCACCGGAGAAACGTCCGCTAGGATCCGTCACTTGGTCACCTTTAAAACCAAAGCCGCCAAGGTAATCACGTAATTGCTGCTCGGTTTGCTCTGGCGCAAGGCGAGCAAGATGCTGTAATGGGGACTCATCCGCATGCAAATATTCTAATTGATGCTGGGCGAAATACCCCAGTTTGATCCCTTTAGCGAGTGAGATTTCACCGTGTAATGGAGCTAAATCACCTGCTAGCATTTTGATTAGTGTGGATTTACCGGCACCGTTACGGCCGAGTAACCCAATGCGAGAACCCGGAACTAAATTTAATTTGATGGATTCTAACACCACTTTTTCGCCGTAACCTGCGCTGACTTTTTCCATTTTTAATAATGGATTCGGCAGGCTTTCCGGTTGACGGAATGAGAAATGGAATGGGTTATCCACATGGGCAGGGGCGACCATCTCCATGCGTTCGAGCATTTTAATTCGGCTTTGTGCCTGTTTAGCTTTGGTGGCTTGCACTCTAAAGCGGTCAATATAGCTTTGTAAGTGGGCGGCTTTAGCTTGTTGGCTTTCATACAAGGCTTGTTGCTGCGCCAGTTTAGTGGCTCGTTGGCGTTCGAATGAAGAGTAGTTGCCTGTGTATTCGAACATAGTTTCTTGCTCGATATGCAGCACTTTGTCGATGATTGGGTCGAGGAAGTCCCTATCATGGGAAATCAAAATTAAGGTGCCAGAATAGCTCTTAAGCCATTTTTCCAGCCAAATCACCGCATCTAAATCTAAGTGGTTCGTCGGTTCATCGAGAAGTAATAAATCGGAGCGGCATAGTAGGGCTTGCGCAAGGTTCAGGCGCATACGCCACCCACCGGAGAATGATTTTACCGGAGACTGTAGCTGTGCTTGGCTAAAGCCAAGACCATGTAGCAAACTCGCTGCTCGGGACTGAATTGTCCACGCATCAATAGCATCTAATTGCCCATGAATGACGGCAATAGCGTGGCCATCATTTTTCTCGTTCGCTTGTTGGAGCTTATGTTCTAAGGCGCGAAACTCGCGATCGCCGTCAATCACATACTCAATACAAGGTACATCAAGGGCTGGGGTTTCTTGGTTCACCCATGCCATAGACCAATTGCTTGGAAAGGTTGCTGATCCTGCTTCCGCTTGCAATTCACCCTTTAACAGTGCCAGCAGTGTGGATTTTCCGCAGCCGTTTTTACCCACTAATCCGACTTTTTGCCCCGGATTGATAGTCGCAGTTGCATTGTCCAGCAGAACACGTACACCTCGGCGAATTTGTAATGAAGAGAAAACAATCATAGAAACCGTCTATTGAAAATATGTTAAATTATTGAGTTAGATATATTCGAATAATAAAGTTATTACTGAAATATATTAAGCTTAAAGTACATTTAGCAGGCTGCATGGTAACGGAAAATTATCCGCCTGACACGCCTTTGAGGAGGGAAAGATGTCAAATACGCCAAAAGTGCTCGTGGTCTATGCTCACCCAGACCCCCATGAATCTGTTGCTAATCGCCTGTTGTTAAATGCAGTACGCGATTTTGACAATGTCACTATCCACGATTTATACGCAACATATCCCGATTATTTTATTGATGTCACCGCAGAACAAAAGCTGCTTTGCCAGCATGATGTCATCGTGTTTCAGCACCCGCTGTATACTTATAGTTGTCCCGCGCTATTAAAAGAGTGGTTTGACCAAGTTCTGACTCGCCGATTTGCCACAGACCAAGGATACCAAAAACTGAAAGGCAAATATTGGCGTTCGATTATTACCACTGGAGAGCCAGAAGAAGCTTACCAATATGGTGGCTATAATCGTTATCCATTATCTGAAATCCTTCGTCCATTTGAGTTGACCTCATTGATGTGTGATATGCACTGGATGGAGCCGAACATTATCTATTCTGCCCGTCGGCAGAGCCCACAACAGTTACAGCAAATGGTTGAAGAGTATAAGCAATGGATGAGACAACCCCTCAATACGGGAGACATTTCAAATGGATGAATTAAATCTATTTGAATCGGTGATCATATTTTTATGCGCCGGTGTGGTGATGGTGCCGATTGCCCAAAAAATCCGTTTGGGTGCAGTGTTAGGTTATTTACTGGCAGGGATTGCGATTGGTCCATTTGTATTGGGCTTTATTCGCAATGTGGATGACATTCTGCATTTCTCGGAGCTGGGTGTTGTCTTCTTAATGTTTTTGATTGGGTTGGAACTGAAGCCCTCGAAATTGTGGGAGTTGCGTCGGTCGATTTTTGGTGTCGGCACCATTCAAGTGGTTGTGACCGCAGCTTTGATGGCAGGTATCCTGATCCTTGCTCAGTTTTCTTGGCAGGCAGCAGTGGTTGGTGGGCTGGGAATGGCGATGTCCTCCACGGCAATGGCTCTGCAATTAATGAATGAAAAAGGGATGTCCAACCAAGAAAGTGGGCAGCTTGGCTTTTCTGTTCTACTGTTCCAAGATATGGCTGTGATCCCGATTATGGCGCTGATTCCGCTGTTGGCAGGTGATACGGGAAGCAGTGATTGGTACAAAATTGGATTGAAAGTGGTGGCGTTTGCAGGGTTATGGATTGTCGGACGTTATTTACTACGTCCATTATTTAGGCTTGCAGCGAAATCGGGCGTGCATGAAATTTTTACCGCAGCGGCGTTGTTAGTCGTACTGGGTTCCGCATTGATAATGGAAAGCCTTGGCTTTTCAATGGCCTTGGGGACGTTTATGGCGGGGGTGATGCTCGCTGAGACGGAATTTCGTCATGAACTTGAAATCAATATCGAGCCGTTTAAAGGTTTGCTGCTGGGGCTGTTTTTCATTTCCGTCGGTATGTCATTAAATTTACAAGTATTGTGGGCTTATCTCCCTCAAGTTTTATTGGCAGTTTTGGTGCTGGTCGCTGTGAAAGCGCTTGTCTTATATGTGCTGGGATTTGTGGCACGTTTACGTACAGGCGCCCGAGCGCAATTCTCAGGGGTGCTTAGCCAAGGTGGTGAGTTCGCCTTTGTGATTTATGCCACGGCATTCGGAGCTAGCGTGATTGATGAAAGGCAAATGGATTTATTGTTGGTGGTGGTGACGCTATCGATGATGACAACGCCACTTGTGATGCAGCTGATAGATGCGTATCTCAACCGCCGTTATAATCAACAACCAACTTCTACCGAAAAACCGTTTGTGGAAGATACCAATCCTCATGTGATTTTAGTGGGATTTGGACGAATGGGGCAGGTGGTTGGTCGTCTATTGATGGCGAACAAAGTGAATATTACGGTGCTTGAACAAGATGTTACCGCGATTAGTACCATGCGCCGCTACGGTTACACCGTTTATTATGGGGATGCGCGAGAACTACAACTTCTACGCTCAGCGGGAGCGGATAAAGCCAAAGCCATTGTGATTACCAGCAACGTTCCTGAAGAGGTGATGGAAATTGTGCGTATTTGCCAAGAAAACTTCCCGAACTTGCATATTATTGCCCGTGCAAAAGGGCGTTTAGAGGCTCACGAATTACTGCACAGCGGCGTGACGGACTTTAGCCGTGAAACCTTCTCAAGCGCGTTAGAAATGGGAAGTAAGGCACTGATTAGTACAGGTATGCATCCTCATAAAGCTTATCGTGCAAAACAGCATTTTCGCCGGCTTGATATGCGTATGTTAAGGGATATCATTCCTGAAAATGAGAATAGCGATAGCGGGCAAATTTCGCGTATTAAAGAGGCGCGGCGTGAACTCAACGAACTTTTCGAAAAAGAGATGCAAAGAGAAAATCGCCAACCGCACAGCTGGAATAATGAACAGTAAGGTAGAAAAATGGCAGCAACACGTAAGCGTTTTATTGCTGGGGCAACCTGCCCTAAATGCAAGTCTCAAGACACCTTAATGATGTGGCGAGAAGATAAAATTGATGTGGTTGAATGTGTCAATTGCGGGGATCAACAACGTCAAGCTGAAGGCGATGCGACTGAGCATGTGAGAAAGCAAGAACAAGTTATTGGAATTTTTACCCCAGAATAAGAGAATTTTGTCAATTCTCAATACAGCACAATTGTTTTCCGGTACAATTGGCAAAAATTTTTCCCTTACGGGTCGTAGGAGATGTCATGAAAGTAGCAAAAGACTTGGTTGTAAGCTTAGCTTACCAAGTAAGAACAGAAGACGGTGTTTTAGTTGATGAGTCCCCGGCAAATGCGCCAATGGACTATCTGCATGGCCGTGGCTCTTTAATTTCTGGTCTGGAAAAAGCATTAGAAGGTCGTGAAGTTGGCGAACATTTCGATGTTGAAGTCGCTTCAGACGATGCATATGGTCAATATGATGACAACTTAGTTCAACGCGTACCGAAAGATGTATTCATGGGCGTTGATGAGCTGGAAGTGGGTATGCGTTTCTTAGCGGATACTGACATGGGTCCAGTTCCAGTTGAAATCACTGGCATCGAAGGCGATGAAGTTATCGTTGACGGTAACCATATGTTAGCAGGTCAAAACCTGAAATTTAATGTTGAAGTCATGGCTATCCGTGAAGCAACTGAAGAAGAAATCGCTCATGGCCACGTCCATGGTGCTGATGGTCACGACCACGACCATGACCACGAAGGTGGTTGCTGTGGCGGTGGCGGTCATAGCCACGGTTCAGAAGGCGGTTGCTGTGGTGGTGGCGAAGGTCACGGTCACAAGCATGGCGGTTGTGGTTGCCACTAATCTCTAAAAGAGAGATTCAATAAAAAACGAACTCGTTTTTTATTTCGAAAGTAGGCTCAACATTTTTTATGTTGGGCTTTTTTTTGCTCAAAATTCAGTCTCAAGCATTCCCCGTCATTAAATTTAGTAATTACTGAAATTTATTATAAATCAATTGGTTATTTTTCTATCTTATAATTCCCATGATGTTTATCGAGATTAATTTCTTTGTTTATCTCGCGCCATAGTCTCAATCATCTAGGAAAATTATTATGGGAACTCCCTCTATTTACCCTACAAAAACAACAATTTATAGACCAGATAAAGCATGGAATGGTTATACATTATTCTCAGCGGCGAATAAGGGCGCTGTGCTTATTGATATGAATGGCAATGAAGTTCATGTTTGGCAGGACAGTGATGGCGTGCCTTGCAAAATGTTACCTCAAGGCAATCTGCTGAGTTATGAAAAGCCAAAAGAGGGTAATAAATATCGCGAATATACCCGGCTGGTTCAGCGGGATTGGGATAATAACGAAGTTTGGTCTTTCGATCGTGTAGAGTCATTGACAGATGATGTCGGAAAACAATATTGGTCTGCAAGGGCGCATCATGATTTTCAACGAGAAGGAAATCCCGTCGGGTATTATACGCCTGACTTGATATCCCCTGTTCATAATGGAAAAACATTATTACTTTGCCATCGAAATATTCAAAATCCTCAAATATCAGATAAGCCATTACTGGATGACGTCTTTGTTGAGATTGATTGGCAGGGAAATATTGTATGGACATGGGCGTTCAGTGATTACTTTTCGGAACTCGGTTTTTCTGAAACTGCTAAAAATGTCTTTTATCGTAATCCTAATCTCATCGTTGGTGATGTAGGGGATTATTTACATATCAATAGCCTATCTTGGCTTGGTCCCAACAAACACTATGATAATGGCAATGCTGATTTTCATCCTGAGAATATAATATGGAGCTCTCGGGAAGCGAATATTATTGGAATTACCAGCCGTGAAACAAGAAAGATTGTATGGCAAATTGGGCCTGATTATACCCATGATAATGTTAAACATTTAGGGGGGGTTATTGGTCAACATCATGCCCATCTTATTCCTCAAGGGTTACCGGGGGCGGGGAATATTTTACTGTTTGATAATGGCTGGCAAGCAGGCTATGGGCAAGCAACGCCAACCTCGCTTTATGGATTAAAAAATGCGGGTCGTGACTATTCTCGAGTCTTGGAGATAGACCCGATCAGTTTAGATATTGTTTGGCAGCATTCTGCAAATGAGCAGGGATTTAAAATGCCGACGAATCGTTTTCGATTTTATAGTCCGCATGTTAGCAGTGCGCAACGATTACTTAATGGTAATACTCTGATTACAGAGGGCGCGGATGGACGAATTATTGAAGTTACCAAGGAAAATAAAATTGTTTGGGAATATATTTCCCCTTATACCGACGAGCAATACGCATGGAATAACATGATTTATCGGGCTTATCGAGTTCCCTATGAATGGGTTCCTCAATTGAATAAGCCCGAAGAAGTGGCATTGCCTGATATTGATATCTCCCAATTTCATATCAAGGCGAATAGCTGAGAGATTAATAATGTGGAGGGGGAGTCTCTTCTTCAGGGCGGGCAAGGTGAGATGATTGCGAAGCTTTCAACCTCTCCGCAACGATGCGCAAATGTTCTTGCATTTTTGACAGCTGCATTTGTTGTTCTGTAATCACTTGGTTAAGCTGCTCAATGGTCAATTCTTGGAAAGCAACTTTGCTTTCTAAAAGTTCTAAACGCTGTTCAAAATTGTCTGATGAATCCATTTTAGACTCTCCTTATGGGTTCTCACCATGAAAAAAACATCATAATAACCGAACATTACAAATCAACAGATAAGTTTTATTTAAAGGTGTAGGCGTTGAAACCTCTTTTTGTTAATGTGGTCTAAGATATTCTTATATTTTTTGTGTTAACTGACAGCTTGTTTTTTAAGATAAGGAACAGCTATCAATAAAAATGAGCCGTATGGCTCGAATAATAGCTATCGGAGATTAGGATGAAATCACTGTTTAAGGCAAGTCTATTAGCAACAACATTAGCATTCGCTTTTACTGCCCCACAAGTTATGGCAGAAGAAGCAAAAACACAAGCGAGCGCTTTCAAAAATGCTGAAGAGCGTAACGCATACGCATTAGGTGCCTCTTTAGGCCGCTATATGCAGAATTCTTTAGAAGAGCAAAAATCGATCGGTATTAATCTGGACAAAGCTCAATTACTGGCTGGTGTTCAAGATGCATTCAACGGCAAAAGCAAAATGACTGATGCTCAAGTTGAAGAAACATTACGTCAATTCGAAGGACAAGTGAAAAAAGCAGCTGAAGATAAAATCAAAGCTGAATCAGTAGCTAACGTGAAGAAAGGTGACGAATATCGCGAGAAATTTGCAAAAGAAAAGGGCGTAGTGAAAACTAAGTCTGGCCTACTGTACAAAATTGAGAAAGATGGCACTGGCGCAAAACCTAAAGAAGACGAAACCGTTGTTGTTCACTATAAAGGCTCTTTAGTCGATGGCACAGAATTCGATAGCTCTTATTCTCGTAACGAGCCACTGACTATTCCATTAAACTCAGTGATCAAAGGCTGGACTGAAGGTTTATCTAACCTGAAGAAAGGTGGCAAGATGACATTAGTTATCCCACCAGAATTAGCTTACGGTGAAAATGGCGTTCCAGGTATCCCTGCAAACTCAACGCTTGTCTTCGATGTTGAGTTATTAGACATCAAACCTGCTGCAAAATAAGATTTCACATCGTTAAAAATAAAAAAGCTCAGATTCGTTCTGGGCTTTTTTCATTGAGTTACGCAATCCAATGCTAAAAAAGCAGAGTTGTGTCATTCTCGATTAAAAATTTGCATTTAAAAATCTTATATTCTTCAAAACTTGTGATAAAACATACTCTCTTGCATTCATTCGCTTGACGGCAACGCCTCGGAGTTTTAACTTCAATAGATTCGTTTTTATTTTTAATCATCACATCCGTTGACTATGTACGATAAAATGAAGGCAAATGAGTCGAATAATGAATGCCTCATTGGTTGACGTGATGAATTTTATACACTTTAGAAGGATGACGTTGAAATGTCTGATGCATTACAATCCCAAGACCTCAGTGATATTAATATTCTTGATAACCAGCCGTTTACTGAGACTGACCACGAAATTTTAAAATCATATGAAGCTGCGGTTGACGGGCTCGCTATGCTAATTGGTGAGCATTGTGAAATTGTTCTTCACTCTTTAGAAGACCTCAAATGTTCAGCAGTGAGAATAGCGAATGGTCAGCATACAGGGCGTAAGATTGGCTCCCCTATCACTGACTTAGCATTAAGAATGCTTCATGATATGGCGGATGCGGAATCCAATGTCTCTAAAGCCTATTTTACGAAAGCAAAAAGCGGCGACTTAATGAAGTCGGTGACGATTGCGATTCGTAACCGTAAGCAACGTGTTATCGGCTTACTGTGTATCAACATGAACTTAGATGTGCCATTCTCTGAAATCATTAAGTCTTTTGTGCCGGAAGAAAAGCAAGAAGTGACTTCAGATGTCAACTTTGCATCTTCAGTCGATGATTTAGTTGCGCAAACATTAGAATACACCATTGAAGAAGTTAGCAATGACCGTAATGTTTCTAATAATGCGAAAAATAAACAAGTGGTTCTGAACTTGTACGAAAAAGGAATCTTTGATATCAAAGATGCTATCAACCAAGTGGCTGACCGCCTGAATATTTCCAAGCACACCGTCTATTTATATATCCGCCAATTTAAGAGTGGTGAATGAGTAACACAACCCCGCTAACCTATTGTTTGTTAGTGACAGGCCCTGCATACGGCACTTCACAATCAGCAAGTGCCTATCAATTTGCCAAGGCCCTTCTTAAAGAAGGGCATTTATTGAAGACGGTATTTTTCTATCAAGATGGCGTTCTTAATGGC
Organism: Providencia sp. LY12; assembly: GCF_057621555.1. Classification (NCBI taxonomy): domain Bacteria; kingdom Pseudomonadati; phylum Pseudomonadota; class Gammaproteobacteria; order Enterobacterales; family Morganellaceae; genus Providencia; species Providencia sp. LY12. The sequence goes on from NZ_CM172594.1 coordinate 407,085, forward strand.
AATGCTTTAACTTCCCCTGCAAATGATGAATTTGACCTGGTCAAAGCATGGCGCCAGCTAGCACAAGAGTCTGGTTGTGAAATGAATATCTGTGTTGCAGCAGGGTTACGTCGTGGTATTACAGATGAAGAACAAGCTAAAGCGCTATCGCTATCTGCTTATAATTTATCTGAAAGTTTCACTATGAGCGGTTTAGGCAGTCTGGCAGAATCCATGTTAACCACTGACCGCACCATCCAGTTTTAAACCTGAACATCATGAACGACGTCACTCTATAAGATAAGGTCTCTTGTGAAGAAAATCGCCTTTGTTTTTACGACTATGCCACATGGTAGTGCCAGTGGGCGCGAAGGACTGGATGCGTTATTAGCGACCTCGGCGCTGACAGAAGAAATCAGCGTATTCTTCCTTTCAGATGGCGTATGCCAATTACTCGCTCATCAGCAGCCTAAAGAAATTTTAGCCCGAGACTATATTTCGACGTTCAAAATCTTACCTCTCTATGACATTGAAAATATTTACCTATGTTCAGAGTCATTAAAGGAAAGAGGCCTTAGTCAGCAAAATGAGTGGGTTGTGACGCCTGAATTCCTAACACCCCAGCAGATCCAAGAGCGGTTATCTGCCTGTGATGTTGTGCTGAAATTTTGAGCTTGTGTTCGGATTTTGATCTATAGTAGGATCCTGCCTATGCTATACTCTCTAGCCACTTCTCCATTTAAATGTGATTTCTCCGCGCTATTGCGTTTAATCACCAATGAAGACGCTATATTGCTTTTCCAAGATGGTGTGATTGCCGCTGTTTCACAATCCAAATATCTTGAGGAACTACAAAATAGCGGTGTCCAAATCTATGCCTTGGATGCAGATATTCATGCCCGAGGGCTACAAGATCAGGTAGCTGATGGCGTTTCTATCATCTCATATCAAGGTTTTGTAAAGCTAACTGAAGCTCATAAGCAACATTTTGCCTTATAAAGTCACTAAAAGTTGTATATTTCTTGACACCTGAGCCAGTCGGCAATAAAATTTCGCGTCCTCGTGTATCGTCATGTTGGCGAACGAGGTCAAAATCCGTGTTTACGAAGCAAAAAAACCAGGAGCTTTTTTAATAATGGCAACTATTAATCAGCTGGTACGCAAATCTCGTAGCTCGAAAGTTGTGAAAAGCAACGTTCCAGCACTGGAAGCTTGCCCGCAAAAACGTGGCGTATGTACTCGTGTATATACTACCACTCCTAAAAAACCAAACTCAGCATTACGTAAAGTATGCCGTGTTCGTTTAACTAACGGTTTCGAAGTATCTTCCTACATCGGTGGTGAAGGCCACAACTTGCAGGAACACTCCGTAATCCTGATCCGTGGCGGTCGTGTTAAAGACTTGCCAGGTGTGCGTTATCACACCGTTCGCGGCGCACTGGACTGTTCTGGTGTTAAAGACCGTAAGCAAGCTCGTTCTAAATACGGCGCGAAGAAACCTAAGGCTTAATGGATTTCCGTTAAGTAAGGCCAAACATTTTTAATCTTAATGTCAAAATACTCTCGTAGAGTTTTGGACAAACCTGAATTAACAACGGAGTCATATCCATGCCACGTCGTCGCGTAATTGGTCAACGTAAAATTCTTCCAGATCCTAAGTTCGGATCAGAATTACTGGCCAAATTTGTAAATATCCTGATGGTAGACGGGAAAAAATCTACTGCTGAAGCAATCGTATATAACGCACTTGAGCTCCTTGCTCAGCGTTCTGGTAAAACTGAACTTGATGCATTCGAATTAGCACTTGATAACGTGCGTCCGACTGTGGAAGTTAAATCCCGCCGTGTTGGTGGTTCAACTTACCAAGTTCCAGTTGAAGTTCGCCCGGTTCGTCGTAATGCCCTGGCAATGCGTTGGATCGTTGATGCTGCTCGTAAACGCGGTGATAAATCTATGGCACTTCGCCTGGCAAACGAATTATCAGACGCTGCTGAGAACAAAGGTTCATCTGTTAAGAAACGTGAAGACGTTCACCGTATGGCAGAAGCTAACAAGGCGTTCGCACACTACCGTTGGTAATCTCTTACCAATCTTAGTGATGTATCTCAGGGTAGCTTTCAGCTGCCCTTTATATGAAGAATTGAACGCCCACGAGAGAGGAAAAAATGGCTCGTCAAACGCCCATAGCACGTTATCGTAACATCGGTATCAGTGCACACATCGACGCCGGTAAAACCACAACTTCTGAACGTATTCTGTTCTATACTGGTGTAAACCATAAGATCGGTGAAACCCACGAAGGTTCTGCAACAATGGACTGGATGGAGCAGGAGCAAGAGCGTGGTATTACTATCACTTCAGCTGCGACTACTGCATTCTGGTCTGGTATGGCTAAGCAGTATGAACCACACCGTATCAACATCATCGACACCCCGGGACACGTTGACTTCACAATCGAAGTAGAACGTTCTATGCGTGTTCTTGATGGCGCGGTAATGGTTTACTGTGCGGTTGGTGGTGTTCAGCCACAGTCTGAAACTGTATGGCGTCAGGCTAACAAATATAAAGTTCCACGTATCGCGTTCGTTAACAAAATGGACCGTATGGGTGCGAACTTCTTACGTGTTGTTGAGCAGTTAAAAACTCGTTTAGCAGCTACTGCAGTTCCACTGCAATTACCAGTTGGCGCAGAAGAGTCGTTCACTGGTGTTGTTGACTTGCTGAAAATGAAAGCAATCAAATGGAACGATGAAGACCAAGGCGTTACCTTCGAATACGAAGATATCCCTGCGGACATGCAAGAGCTGGCTGAAGAGTGGCACAACAACCTGATCGAATCCGCTGCAGAAGCATCAGAAGAACTGATGGAAAAATATCTGGGCGGTGAAGAACTGACTGAAGCAGAAATCAAAGGTGCTTTACGTCAACGTGTTCTTGCTAGCGAAATTATCCTGGTTACCTGTGGTTCTGCATTTAAGAACAAAGGTGTTCAGGCGATGCTGGATGCGGTCGTGGATTACTTACCAGCTCCTACAGATGTACCGGCAATTAACGGTGTTCTGGACGATGGTAAAGATACTCCAGCTGAACGTCATGCAAGTGACGAAGAGCCGTTCTCATCTTTAGCATTTAAAATTGCAACTGACCCATTCGTTGGTAACCTGACATTCTTCCGTGTTTACTCCGGTGTTGTTAACTCAGGTGATACCGTTCTGAACGCTGTTAAAGCGAAGAAAGAGCGTTTTGGTCGTATCGTTCAGATGCACGCTAACAAGCGTGAAGAGATTAAAGAAGTTCGCGCTGGTGACATCGCGGCTGCTATCGGTCTGAAAGACGTAACTACAGGTGATACTTTATGTGCAGTTGATGCACCAATCATCCTGGAGCGTATGGAATTCCCAGAGCCAGTAATCTCTGTTGCAATCGAACCAAAAACTAAAGCTGACCAAGAAAAAATGGGTATCGCATTAGGCCGTCTGGCTCAAGAAGACCCATCATTCCGCGTATCAAGTGATGAAGAAACTAATCAGACTATCATCGCTGGTATGGGTGAATTGCACTTGGACGTTCTGGTTGACCGTATGCGTCGTGAATTCAAAGTTGAAGCGAACGTTGGTAAACCACAAGTAGCTTACCGCGAAGCAATCACTGCTAAAGTGACTGATATCGAAGGTAAACACGCGAAACAGTCTGGTGGTCGTGGTCAGTACGGTCATGTCGTTATCGATATGTACCCACTGGACAAGAAAGACAAAGATGGTCTGCCAATGGACTACGAATTTGTCAACGAAATCAAAGGTGGTGTAATCCCTACGGAATACATTCCTGCGGTTGACAAAGGTCTGCAAGAGCAGCTGAAGTCTGGTCCATTAGCTGGTTATCCAGTAGTTAACATGGGTGTTCGTCTGCATTTCGGTTCTTACCATGATGTTGACTCCTCTGAATTGGCGTTTAAATTGGCAGCATCGCTGGCATTTAAAGACGGCTTCAAAAAAGCGAAACCAGTTCTGCTTGAGCCAATCATGAAAGTTGAAGTGGAAACTCCAGAAGACTACATGGGCGATGTAATTGGTGACCTGAACCGTCGTCGTGGTATGATTGAAGGTATGGATGACTTACCTACTGGTAAAGTTGTTCGTGCACAAGTACCATTGTCCGAAATGTTCGGTTATGCTACTGACCTGCGTTCTCAGACACAAGGTCGTGCTTCATACTCTATGGAGTTCCTGAAGTACAATGAAGCGCCAAACAACGTTGCACAAGCTGTAATCGAAGCTCGTAACGCTAGATAATCGATTTTTATCGATTTAACTACTTTAATTTAAGTTCCTTCTTTATCGTGAAGAGGGAACTCCATAAGGAATAGAGTCGTGTCTAAAGAAAAATTTGAACGTTCAAAACCGCACGTTAACGTTGGTACAATCGGCCACGTTGACCATGGTAAAACTACCCTGACAGCAGCAATCACTACTGTTCTGGCTAAAACTTACGGCGGTAACGCTCGTGCATTCGACCAAATCGATAACGCACCAGAAGAAAAAGCGCGTGGTATCACCATTTCTACTTCTCACGTAGAATACGATACTCCAACTCGCCACTACGCACACGTAGACTGCCCAGGTCACGCCGACTATGTTAAAAACATGATCACTGGTGCTGCGCAGATGGACGGTGCAATTCTGGTTGTTGCTGCGACTGATGGCCCAATGCCACAAACTCGTGAGCACATCCTGTTAGGTCGCCAAGTAGGTGTTCCTTACATCATCGTTTTCCTGAACAAATGTGACATGGTAGACGACGAAGAACTGTTAGAATTAGTTGAAATGGAAGTTCGTGAACTTCTGTCTCAATACGATTTCCCAGGCGACGACACTCCAGTTGTTCGCGGTTCAGCACTGAAAGCGCTGGAAGGCAACCCAGAGTGGGAAGCGAAAATTGTTGAATTAGCAGGCTACCTGGATTCTTACATCCCAGAACCAGAGCGTGCAATTGACAAGCCATTCCTGCTGCCAATCGAAGACGTATTCTCAATCTCTGGTCGTGGTACAGTAGTAACAGGCCGTGTTGAGCGTGGTATCATCAAAGTTGGTGAAGAAGTTGAAATCGTTGGTATCCAAGCAACGGCTAAGACGACTTGTACTGGCGTTGAAATGTTCCGTAAACTGCTGGACGAAGGTCGTGCGGGTGAGAACGTTGGTGTTCTGCTGCGTGGTACTAAGCGTGAAGAAATTCAACGTGGTCAAGTACTGGCTAAACCAGGTTCAATCAAGCCACACACCCAATTCGAATCAGAAGTTTATATTCTGAGCAAAGATGAAGGTGGTCGTCATACTCCATTCTTCAAAGGCTACCGTCCACAGTTCTACTTCCGTACAACTGACGTAACCGGTACTATCGAACTGCCAGAAGGTGTAGAGATGGTAATGCCAGGCGACAACATCAACATGATCGTGACTCTGATTCACCCAATCGCGATGGATGATGGTTTACGTTTCGCAATCCGTGAAGGTGGTCGTACTGTAGGTGCGGGTGTTGTTGCAAAAATCATTGCATAATACCGCTCTTTCTGAATAAGAAAGAACCACTTTAGTAAAAAGGGCATCGACTGATGCCCTTTTTATACTCAAGTTTTTAAAATGTTAGCGTTTAAACCTAAGAACCTATCTCATCAATCGTTTTCATAATTATTGGTGAGATAGGCTCTGAAACAACGATTTACTAACTGTATTGAGAGCCCGATGCAGTTATATGAGATTTATTAAGGTTTTGCTCAGAAGTTATGGTATATTTTACCGCTGCCACGAAAAGAAATTTATTTTCGAAATAGGGTGGTGATTAAATTTACTGGGTATGCTGGCATATTCTATTGGTGTGCTCTGATTGCCATACTGCAAAGGTAAGGCAAGCGAGCTTTATACATACTTCATGGTAACAGGTTGAATTATGAGTGCGAATAGCGAAGCTCAAGGAAGTGGACGCAGTGCAGACATCTTCAAATGGGTAGTTGTCTGTGCCTTATTATTAGTTGCTATCGTAGGCAACTATTACTTCCGTCAATATAATCTCGCACTGCGTGCTTTTGCAGTTGTGGCTGTAGTAGCTATTGCTGGTGCTGTTGCTTTGTGGACCACAAAAGGTAAAGCAACTCTGGCGTTTGCGCGCGAAGCTCGCATCGAGGTGAAGAAAGTCATTTGGCCTACTCGCCAGGAAGCATTACAAACGACTTTGATTGTTGCTGCTGTAACGGCTGTAATGTCACTAATCCTGTGGGGATTAGATGGTATCCTAGTGCGTTTAGTTTCATTTATTACAAGCCTGAGGTTATTCTAAATGTCAGATTTACCTAAAAAACGCTGGTATGTCATTCAGGCATTCTCTGGTTTTGAAGGTCGCGTAGCACAGTCTCTGCGTGAACATATCAAATTCCATAATATGGAAGAGTTGTTTGGCGATGTTATGGTTCCAACTGAAGAAGTTGTTGAGATCCGTAGCGGTCAGCGCCGTAAAAGTGAGCGCAAATTCTTCCCTGGTTACGTATTAGTTCAAATGGTCATGAATGATGACTCTTGGCACTTAGTACGCAGTGTTCCGCGTGTAATGGGCTTTATCGGTGGGACTTCAGATCGTCCAGCACCAATTAGTGATAAAGAAGTTGATGCGATTATGAATCGCTTACAACAAGTTGGTGATAAGCCACGTCCTAAAACGCTATTTGAACCAGGTGAAATGGTTCGTGTTAGTGAAGGTCCATTCGCTGACTTCAACGGTGTTGTTGAAGAAATCGACTATGAAAAGAGCCGCTTAAAAGTCTCTGTTTCTATTTTTGGTCGTGCAACTCCAGTTGAGTTAGACTTCGGACAGGTAGAAAAAGCCTAACAATTCCGAATAGCAGGCTTGCAAAAGGCGCGAAATTTTCATACAATTTCGCGCCTTTTGTTTTTTATGCTTGGCATCATACTGTGCAAACGGTGTTTTGCGGGGCGTTAATGTAACGGGGAGCCTTAATCCATTAAGGCGTTATTACCCAATTTGAGGAAATATTCATGGCTAAGAAAGTACAAGCCTACGTTAAGCTGCAAGTAGCAGCTGGTATGGCAAACCCAAGTCCACCGGTTGGTCCAGCACTGGGTCAGCAAGGTGTGAACATCATGGAATTCTGTAAAGCGTTCAACGCAAAAACAGACAGCCTGGAAAAAGGTTTACCAATTCCTGTTGTTATTACTGTTTATGCAGACCGTTCATTCACTTTCGTAACTAAAACTCCACCGGCAGCAGTTCTGCTGAAAAAAGCGGCTGGCGTTAAGTCTGGTTCTGGTAAGCCGAACAAAGACAAAGTTGGTAAAGTGACTTCTGCACAGGTTCGCGAAATCGCAGAAACTAAAGCTGCGGATATGACTGGTGCTGACGTTGACGCGATGATGCGTTCAATCGCTGGTACTGCTCGTTCCATGGGCCTGGTAGTGGAGGACTAATAGAATGGCTAAACTGACTAAGCGCATGCGCAATATCCGTGAGAAAGTTGATGTAACTAAACAGTATGACATCAATGAAGCCGTTGCTCTGCTGAAAGAATTAGCGACTGCTAAATTCGTTGAAAGCGTTGACGTAGCTATCAATCTTGGTATCGATGCTCGTAAATCTGACCAGAACGTTCGCGGTGCAACTGTACTGCCACACGGTACTGGCCGTTCAGTTCGCGTTGCTGTGTTCGCACAAGGCGCAAACGCTGAAGCTGCTAAAGCTGCTGGCGCTGAACTGGTTGGTATGGAAGATCTGGCTGATAAAATCAAAGCTGGTGAAATGAACTTTGACGTTGTTATTGCTTCTCCAGATGCAATGCGCGTTGTTGGCCAATTAGGTCAAGTTCTGGGCCCACGTGGTCTGATGCCAAACCCGAAAGTTGGTACTGTAACTCCTAACGTTGCTGAAGCAGTTAATAACGCTAAAGCGGGTCAGGTTCGTTACCGTAACGACAAAAACGGAATCATCCATACCACTATCGGTAAAGCTGATTTCGACGCTGACAAACTGAAAGAAAACTTAGAAGCACTGCTGATCGCGCTGAAAAAAGCAAAACCAGCTTCTGCTAAAGGTGTTTTCATCAAGAAAATCAGCCTGTCCACTACCATGGGCGCAGGTGTTGCTATCGACCAATCTGGTCTGTCAGCAGCAGTTTAATTCCGTTAGCATTTGCTAATCGGCAATTAGGCTTTACCTTTGCGTCAAATTTGTATAAAATTTGACGCCTCGAGTTTGTTGGGTATAGAAATATGCTCAGCAAACCACAAATTTCGGTATGGAGTCTGGCCTTTCCAGACCCCGTCCAAGACCGCAGGTGTAGTTTATTAGTTACTAGTAGCTACTTAATTTACCTGCGTAGACGGTGACAGAGATACCTAGAATTTAATTCTGGATTTCTATTCTGCTCACCGTGTTTTAGCGCTCTTACATAATGTTGTGTTTGAGTGATGTGAGTCCCGGGTTTTCCCGGTTAATCCAGGAGCAAGAAGCTAATGGCACTAAATCTTCAAGACAAACAAGCGATTGTTGCTGAAGTCAGCGAAGTAGCCAAAGGCGCGCTTTCTGCAGTTGTTGCTGATTCACGCGGCGTAACTGTAGCAAAAATGACTGAACTGCGTAAAGCAGGTCGCGAAGCTGGCGTTTATATCCGTGTTGTTCGTAACACACTGATTCGCCGTGCTGTTGAAGGTACAGCTTATGATGTACTGAAAGACGCGTTTGTTGGTCCAACCTTAATTGCTTTCTCTAACGAACATCCGGGCGCTGGCGCTCGTCTGTTCAAAGAGTTCGCGAAAGCGAATCCAGCATTTGAGATTAAAGCTGCGGCCTTTGAAGGTGAGTTAATCCAAGCGAAAGATATCGATCGTCTGGCAACTCTCCCAACTTACGATGAAGCAATCGCACGCCTGATGGCAACCATGAAAGAAGCCGCTGCCGGCAAATTGGTTCGTACTCTGGCTGCTCTGCGCGATCAGAAAGAAGCTGCATAAGCCCTTTCCTTCGTTGCTTTTTAACGTATAAACTATTTCTGAATTTTAGGAACACTTGTTATGTCTATCACTAAAGACCAAATCCTTGATGCAGTTGCAGAAATGTCTGTAATGGACGTTGTTGAACTGATTACTATGATGGAAGAAAAATTCGGCGTTTCTGCTGCTGCAGCTGTTGCTGTTGCTGCGGGTCCAGCTGAAGCTGCTGAAGAAAAAACTGAATTCGACGTTGTTCTGGCATCTGTTGGTGCGAACAAAGTTGCAGTTATCAAAGCAGTTCGTGGCGCAACCGGTCTTGGCCTGAAAGAAGCTAAAGATATGGTAGAATCAGCTCCAGCAGTTATCAAAGAAGCTGCAAGCAAAGACGAAGCTGAAACTCTGAAAAAATCTCTTGAAGAAGCAGGCGCTTCTGTTGAACTTAAATAAGTTCAATTTCAAGAACGCAGCTTAAGTAATTAGGCTGATGGCTGGTGATTTTTTAATCACCAGCCTTTTTGCGCTGTAAAGCGTGATGGGTGTTAACAGCTTTTCACGCAGTTTTAATGTTAACAAACAACCCTCCAATACTTCTTTCTATTTGACGACTTAATATACTGTGTTCTGCGCTACGACCCGCTCGGGTAGCTCGGTAGCAACTGCAACGCAATGAAATGATTTAAGAGTAATAGAAATGGGTATTCAGGAAAGTATTCATTTTCCATTTCTTCAAAAACGCGTTCCTGTTCTGCCCTTAATCCAAAGGCGAACGATTTGGGTCACTGATCAACGAGCTGAGGAAACCTATGGTTTACTCCTATACCGAGAAAAAACGTATTCGTAAGGATTTTGGTAAACGTCCACAAGTTTTGGATATACCTTATCTCCTTTCCATCCAACTTGACTCGTTCCAGAAGTTTATCGAGCAAGATCCTGATGGCCAGAATGGTCTGGAAGCTGCTTTCCGTTCCGTATTCCCAATTCAGAGCTACAGCGGTAATGCTGAGCTGCAATATGTCAGCTATCGTTTAGGTGAGCCTGTTTTTGACGTTAAAGAATGTCAAATTCGCGGCGTGACCTATTCTGCACCACTGCGTGTAAAACTGCGCCTGATCGTGTATGAGCGAGAAGCTCCAGAAGGCACCGTTAAAGACATCAAAGAACAAGAAGTCTACATGGGTGAAATTCCACTCATGACTGAAAACGGAACTTTTGTTATCAACGGTACTGAGCGTGTTATCGTTTCCCAGTTACACCGTAGTCCTGGTGTATTCTTCGATAGCGATAAAGGTAAAACTCACTCATCAGGTAAAGTGCTGTATAACGCACGTATTATTCCTTACCGTGGTTCATGGCTTGATTTCGAATTCGATCCGAAAGATAACCTGTTTGTACGTATTGACCGTCGCCGTAAACTACCTGCGACCATTATTCTGCGTGCAATGGATTACAACACCGAAGAAATCTTAAATCTGTTCTTCGATAAAACTGTATTCCAAATCCGTGATAACAAACTGATGATGACGCTGGTTCCTGAGCGTCTGCGTGGTGAAACTGCTTCTTTCGATATCGAAGCAAACGGCAAAGTGTATGTTGAAAAAGGCCGTCGTATCACTGCTCGTCATATTCGTCAGTTAGAAAAAGAAGAAGTTAGCAACATCGAAGTTCCTGTTGAATACATCGCAGGTAAAGTTGTTGCAAGAGATTACATCGATGAGAGCACCGGTGAGCTGATTTGTGCAGCGAACATGGAACTGTCATTAGATATGTTGGCACGTCTGAGCCAGTCTGGTCACAAAACAATCGAAACATTGTTCACCAACGACTTAGACCACGGTGCTTATATCTCTGAAACCGTTCGCGTCGACCCAACTAACGATCGCTTAAGTGCACTGGTAGAAATCTACCGTATGATGCGCCCTGGTGAGCCACCAACACGCGAAGCTGCAGAAAACCTGTTCGATAACCTGTTCTTCTCTGAAGACCGTTACGACTTGTCTGCTGTAGGTCGTATGAAGTTCAACCGTTCACTGAACCGCGATGAAATCGAAGGTTCTGGTATCCTGAGTGAAGAAGACATCATTGATGTTATGCGTAAACTCATCGATATCCGTAACGGTAAAGGCGAAGTCGATGATATTGACCACTTAGGTAACCGTCGTATTCGTTCCGTTGGCGAAATGGCTGAGAACCAATTCCGTGTAGGTCTGGTTCGTGTTGAGCGTGCAGTGAAAGAGCGTCTTTCTCTGGGTGACCTCGATGCATTAATGCCACAGGATATGATCAACGCTAAGCCAATTTCAGCAGCAGTTAAAGAGTTCTTTGGTTCCAGCCAGCTGTCTCAATTTATGGACCAGAACAACCCACTGTCTGAAATTACGCATAAACGTCGTATCTCTGCATTAGGCCCAGGTGGTCTGACTCGTGAACGCGCAGGCTTCGAAGTACGTGACGTACACCCAACTCACTATGGTCGTGTTTGTCCAATCGAAACCCCTGAAGGTCCGAACATCGGTCTGATCAACTCATTATCTGTTTATGCACAGACCAATGAGTACGGTTTCTTAGAAACTCCATACCGTTTAGTCCGTGATGGCATCGTAACTGATGAAATCCATTACCTGTCTGCAATCGAAGAAGGTAACTTCATCATTGCTCAGGCTAACACCGTATTAAGCGACGATGGCCGTTTCATCGAAGAATTAGTTACTTGCCGTAACAAAGGCGAGTCAAGCTTATTCAGCCGTGAACAAGTTGAATATATGGACGTTTCGACTCAACAGGTTGTTTCTGTTGGTGCGTCACTGATCCCATTCCTTGAACACGATGACGCCAACCGTGCATTGATGGGTGCGAACATGCAACGTCAAGCGGTTCCTACTTTACGTGCTGACAAACCATTAGTTGGTACAGGTATGGAACGTGCAGTAGCGGTTGACTCCGGTGTTACTGCTGTTGCAAGACGTGGTGGTTCAGTTCAATACGTTGATGCTTCTCGTATCGTTATCAAAGTTAACGAAGATGAGATGTATCCGGGCGAAGCTGGAATCGATATCTATAACCTGACTAAATATACTCGTTCTAACCAGAACACCTGTATTAACCAGATGCCTTGCGTATCTTTAGGTGAACCAGTTGAACGTGGTGATGTGTTAGCGGATGGTCCTTCAACAGACCTCGGCGAATTAGCACTGGGTCAAAACATGCGCGTGGCATTCATGCCATGGAATGGTTATAACTTCGAAGACTCCATCTTAGTTTCTGAGCGTGTTGTTCAAGAAGACCGTTTCACAACTATTCACATTCAGGAACTCTCTTGTGTGTCTCGTGACACCAAATTAGGGCCTGAAGAGATCACTGCGGATATTCCAAACGTTGGTGAAGCAGCACTGTCTAAACTTGATGAATCCGGTATCGTTTATATCGGTGCAGAAGTGAAAGGCGGAGACATTCTGGTTGGTAAAGTCACTCCTAAAGGTGAAACCCAATTAACGCCAGAAGAAAAACTGCTGCGTGCTATCTTCGGTGAAAAAGCTTCAGACGTTAAAGACTCTTCTTTACGTATTCCTAACGGTGTATCAGGTACGGTTATCGACGTACAAGTATTTACCCGTGATGGAGTAGAGAAAGACAAACGTGCTCTGGAAATCGAAGAAACTCAGTTACGTGATGCGAAGAAAGACTTAACAGAAGAGCTGCGTATTTTTGAATCCGCACTGTTCTCTCGTATCCGTTCTGTACTGATCAGCGGTGGTATTGAAGCTGATAAACTGGACAAACTGCCTCGTGACCGTTGGTTAGAATTAGCATTAGCTGATGAAGAGAAACAGAACCAGTTAGAGCAATTAGCTGAACAGTACGACGAACTGAAATCTGAGTTCGCTAAGAAACTGGAAGCAAAACGTCGCAAGATCACTCAAGGTGATGACCTTGCACCGGGCGTACTGAAAATTGTTAAGGTTTATCTGGCAGTTAAACGTCAGATCCAACCGGGTGATAAAATGGCGGGTCGCCATGGTAACAAAGGTGTTATCTCAAAAATCAACCCAGTTGAAGACATGCCTTACGATGAAAACGGTAACCCAGTTGACATCGTTCTGAACCCGCTGGGCGTACCATCACGTATGAACATCGGTCAGATTCTGGAAACTCACTTAGGTATGGCTGCTAAAGGTATTGGTGAAAAAATCAATGCTATGCTTAAACAGCAGCAAGAAGTTGCCAAACTGCGTGAATTCATCCAGAAAGCTTACGATTTAGGTGATGATCCGCGTCAGAAAGTTGACTTAAATACTTTCTCTGATGAAGAAGTTATGCGTTTGGCAGAGAACCTGAGAAAAGGTATGCCAATTGCAACACCAGTGTTTGATGGTGCAAAAGAGAAAGAAATTAAAGAACTGCTGAAACTGGGCGGTCTGCCAACTTCAGGTCAGATTACATTGTTCGACGGTCGTACTGGCGAGAAATTTGAGCGTCAAGTAACCGTAGGTTACATGTACATGCTGAAACTGAACCACTTGGTTGACGATAAGATGCACGCCCGTTCAACTGGTTCTTACAGCTTGGTTACTCAGCAGCCGCTGGGTGGTAAAGCGCAGTTCGGTGGTCAGCGTTTCGGGGAGATGGAAGTGTGGGCACTGGAAGCATACGGTGCAGCCTATACTCTTCAAGAAATGCTTACAGTTAAATCGGATGACGTTAACGGCCGTACGAAGATGTATAAAAACATCGTCGATGGCAGCCATCAGATGGAACCTGGTATGCCGGAATCTTTCAACGTATTGCTGAAAGAAATTCGCTCACTGGGTATCAACATCGAGCTGGAAGACGAGTAATTCGTTCTGTGCCGGAAGGTTCGCCTTCCGGCCCGTGTAAGCACTGGGATTTGGGGAGAGTGGCTTCGAGCACTCACCTGACAGGTCTAACTCCGACAGGAGCCATTTTGTGAAAGACTTAATTAAGTTTCTGAAAGCGCAAACCAAGACCGAAGAGTTTGATGCGATCAAGATTGCTCTGGCATCACCTGACATGATCCGTTCATGGTCATTCGGTGAAGTTAAAAAGCCAGAAACCATTAACTACCGTACGTTCAAACCTGAGCGTGACGGTCTTTTCTGTGCGCGTATTTTCGGGCCAGTAAAAGACTACGAATGCCTGTGCGGTAAGTACAAGCGTTTAAAACACCGTGGTGTGATTTGTGAGAAGTGTGGCGTTGAAGTTACACAAACTAAAGTGCGTCGTGAGCGTATGGGTCATATTGAACTCGCGTCTCCAACTGCGCATATTTGGTTCTTAAAATCACTGCCATCCCGTATTGGTTTGCTGCTCGATATGCCACTGCGCGATATCGAACGCGTTCTGTATTTTGAATCTTATGTTGTTGTTGAAGGCGGAATGACCAGCCTTGAGCGCGCACAGATTCTGACAGAAGAGCAATACTTAGATGCGTTGGAAGAGTTCGGTGACGAATTTGACGCGAAAATGGGTGCGGAAGCAATCCAAGGTCTGCTGAAAAACCTCGATCTTGAGAACGAGTGTGAAACGCTGCGTGAAGAGTTAAACGAAACTAACTCAGAAACCAAGCGTAAAAAGCTGACTAAGCGTATCAAACTGTTAGAAGCGTTTATTCAATCTGGTAACAAACCAGAGTGGATGATCCTGAACGTTCTGCCAGTTCTGCCACCTGATCTGCGTCCATTAGTACCACTGGATGGTGGTCGTTTCGCTACATCGGATCTGAACGATCTGTATCGTCGCGTAATCAACCGTAACAACCGTCTGAAACGTCTTCTGGATCTGGCTGCGCCAGACATCATCGTACGTAACGAAAAACGTATGCTGCAAGAAGCGGTTGATGCACTGTTAGATAACGGTCGTCGTGGTCGCGCAATCACTGGTTCTAACAAACGTCCTCTGAAATCTTTGGCAGATATGATCAAAGGTAAACAAGGTCGTTTCCGTCAGAACTTACTTGGTAAGCGTGTTGACTACTCAGGTCGTTCTGTAATCACCGTAGGTCCATACCTGCGTCTGCATCAGTGCGGTCTGCCTAAGAAAATGGCACTTGAGTTATTCAAACCATTTATCTACGGCAAATTAGAATTACGTGGTCTGGCAACAACCATTAAAGCTGCGAAGAAAATGGTTGAGCGCGAAGAAGCGGTTGTTTGGGATATCTTGGATGAAGTTATCCGCGAACACCCAGTGATGCTGAACCGTGCACCAACACTTCACCGTCTGGGTATCCAAGCGTTCGAACCAATTCTGATCGAAGGTAAAGCTATCCAATTGCACCCACTCGTTTGTGCGGCATATAACGCCGACTTCGATGGTGACCAAATGGCGGTACACGTTCCTCTGACTCTGGAAGCTCAGTTAGAAGCGCGTGCGTTGATGATGTCAACCAACAACATCCTGTCTCCGGCAAGTGGTGAGCCTATCATCGTTCCTTCTCAGGACGTTGTATTGGGTATCTACTACATGACGCGCGACTGCGTAAACGCGAAAGGCGAGGGCATGGTTTTAGCCGGTCCTAAAGAAGCTGAGCGTGTTTACCGTTCTGGCCATGCTTCACTGCATGCCCGCGTTAAAGTTCGTATCACTGAAGAAGTGAAAGACAGCGAAGGTAACATTACGATTAACACTGGTTTAGTTGATACCACTGTTGGCCGTGCAATTTTATGGATGATCGTACCGAAAGGTCTGCCTTACTCGCTGGTTAACCAAGCGTTAGGTAAGAAAGCAATCTCCAAAATGCTGAACACCTGTTACCGCGTACTGGGTCTGAAACCAACGGTTATTTTTGCTGACCAAATCATGTATACCGGTTTTGCCTATGCGGCACGTTCTGGTGCATCGGTTGGTATCGACGATATGGTTATTCCAGAGAAAAAAGCTGGGATCATCGCCGAAGCAGAAGCAGAAGTTGCAGAAATTCAGGAACAGTTCCAGTCTGGTCTGGTTACAGCAGGCGAACGTTACAACAAAGTTATCGATATCTGGGCAGCGGCAAACGAACGTGTTGCTAAAGCGATGATGGAAAACTTGTCTACTGAAGCAGTCATTAACCGTGACGGCGAAGAAGAGCAACAAGTTTCTTTCAACAGTATCTTTATGATGGCCGACTCCGGTGCTCGTGGTTCTGCAGCGCAGATTCGTCAGCTGGCCGGTATGCGTGGTCTGATGGCTAAGCCAGATGGCTCAATCATCGAAACGCCAATCACGGCGAACTTCCGTGAAGGTCTGAACGTTCTCCAGTACTTTATTTCTACCCACGGTGCTCGTAAAGGTCTTGCGGATACCGCATTGAAAACTGCGAACTCCGGTTATCTGACTCGTCGTTTAGTTGACGTTGCTCAGGACTTGGTTGTCACTGAAGATGACTGTGGTACTCACGAAGGTATCCTGATGACTCCGGTTATCGAGGGTGGCGACGTTAAAGAACCACTGCGTGAACGTGTACTTGGACGTGTAACTGCAGAAGATATCCTGATCCCAGGTACTGCAGATATTCTGGTTCCACGTAATACACTGTTACACGAAAAACTGTGTGACCTGTTAGAAGCTAACTCTGTTGACAGCGTGAAAGTACGTTCCGTAGTAAGTTGTGAAACTGACTTCGGTGTGTGTGCTCACTGTTATGGTCGTGACCTTGCTCGTGGTCATATCATCAACAAAGGTGAAGCTATCGGTGTTATCGCGGCACAGTCAATCGGTGAGCCGGGTACACAGCTGACGATGCGTACGTTCCACATCGGTGGTGCGGCATCTCGTGCGGCAGCAGAATCTAGCATCCAAGTTCGTAACACAGGTACGTTGAAACTGTTCAACGCGAAATATGTTACTAACTCAGAAGGCAAGCTGGTAATTACCTCTCGTAATACAGAATTGCGTCTGATCGACGAATTCGGTCGTACTAAAGAGAGCTATAAAGTTCCTTACGGTGCGCACTTAACGAAGGGTGATGGTGCAGCAGTGATCGGCGGTGAAACCGTTGCAAACTGGGATCCACACACCATGCCAGTTGTCAGTGAAGTATCGGGTATCATCAGCTTCTCCGACATGCTTGAAGGTCTGTCAATGACTCGTCAAACTGATGAGTTAACAGGTTTATCTTCAATCGTTGTTATGGATACCGCTGAGCGTACCAGTGCTGGTAAAGACTTACGTCCTGCACTGCGTGTAGTCGATGCGAACGGTAAAGATGTTCTGATCCCTAACACAGACATGCCTGCTCAGTATTTCTTACCGGGTAACGCAATTGTTCAGTTAGATGACGGCATCGCTATCAACGTCGGTGATACTTTAGCGCGTATTCCACAAGAATCCGTAGGTACTAAAGATATCACGGGTGGTCTGCCACGCGTTGCTGACCTGTTCGAAGCTCGTCGTCCGAAAGAGCCTGCGATCCTGGCTGAAATCAGCGGTATTATCTCGTTTGGTAAAGAAACCAAAGGGAAACGCCGTCTGGTTATCACTCCATTAGATGGAAGTGAGCCATACGAAGAGATGATCCCTAAATGGCGTCAACTTAACGTATTCGAAGGTGAAATCGTTGAACGCGGTGACGTAGTTTCTGATGGTCCAGAGTCTCCACATGATATCCTGCGTCTGCGTGGTGTTCATGCTGTGACTCGTTACATCACGAACGAAGTTCAGGAAGTTTACCGCTTACAAGGCGTTAAGATTAACGATAAACACATCGAAGTTATCGTTCGTCAGATGCTGCGTAAAGTCACCATCGCGGATGCAGGAAGCTCTGAATTCCTCGAAGGTGAGCAAGTTGAGTACTCACGAGTTAAAGTTTCTAACCGTAAACTGGAAACTGAAGGCAAGATTCCAGCTAACTTTGAACGTGATCTGTTGGGTATTACTAAGGCATCTCTGGCAACAGAATCCTTCATCTCAGCGGCATCGTTCCAAGAAACAACTCGCGTACTGACAGAAGCAGCGGTAGCAGGTAAGCGTGATGAATTACGCGGCCTGAAAGAGAACGTTATTGTTGGACGTCTGATCCCAGCTGGTACTGGTTTCGCGTACCACCAAGATCGTATCCGTCGTCGCCATCTAAGCGAAGCTGTGGAAGCTCCACAAGTTAGCGCAGATGAAGCAACAGCGAACTTAGCTGAACTGTTAAATGCAGGCTTCACCAGCGACAATCAGAACTAATTTCTGATTTGCAAATCGCTTAGTAGAAACCGGTATCGAAAGATACCGGTTTTTTTTTGCCTGCCAACTGCCTGCTATTCATTATTAAGATAACTCAGCGGTACAGGAATGCGACGGCTTTCTTGATTCGTCAACCAGTGAGCCATATCAAATAACCACCACTGTTCAACAATAAGCGCATAAAAACGTGAATGACCATTTTCTTGAAGTTGCTCAAGGGCAATAGAAGGCAACGCATTTTGAGTCTCATCGAAAAGCGAATTTTGATGAAATTCATGATAAGCATCCTCAGATTCATCAACCGATAGTTCCCGTGCAATCCCCGTGAACTGAGCCCCATCAAAACCGGGCAAACCAAACTCAGGCAAATGATAATTAAACAGTGTTCCGCTCACTTGAGAGTGATGGCGAATATTTTGGGAATGCTGGCTTTGATGTGCGGAATACCAAAGAAACCGCAAAGGATTGAACAGAATTTTGGGTTCGACGGTGGTTGCCCATGGAACATTTTCGGAGCTGAGTGTCGCAAAAGTGACAAAACGGGTGGTGTGCAAGAGAACTAAACTGCGCTGCTTTAAACTCATGGGGTCTCCATTGTATGTATATAAGAAGAAAGCCCACTGTAGGGACTTTCGTGATTGGTCATCATGTATTGAGTGAGATGGTAATTAAGGTATGTTTTGGGGAGAGCGATAATTAAAAATAGTAAGGTTTGGCATTATTAATGTTTTCATTTCATATAGGGTTATAGTTAGGATTAATAATTTAGTTAGGAAATAATTATAATTATTTCTCTATAAACTTGTGTTTTTAATTGACTATTTTTATGGTGAATAAATTTGGCAATTAAAATTTTGAAGTAATATAGGTGAACAGTAACGCGATGAATACTACCTCATTTATTAGGAACTATTAATAATTGAAAGGTAGTGATTGATTCATGAATATGTGCTTTATAATTCAATTAATTAGTCTTTTTTTTTCTGAAAATACGATGTCGGGTAAAAATATTCAACTAATCTTATTTGTTAATATATTGATTTTTAACTGAAATAATCAATATTTATCAGTGCATTGATATTAATTATTATGTCAATGTAAATGCGAATAAATTAATAATACCGCCCTCGATTGAATTAATTAAGGGGTGAGTAAATACATCATAAAAGTATTATCTAAATATATTATTCAAATATGAAAATCCAATAAATTAAATGCTATGAATTTAACAGGAATATAAATATGGGTAAAAATACAGAAAGTAATGACATTGAAAATGATAATAAAATGACGTCTAACAGTATGATGCAAAATATGGCTTCGTTTGGGGCACCAAGTATTATGGTTAACCAAACTTCGCAGCTGGTTACAGGAACGGGGGATATTGCCTTAGATTTGGTCGTGGTGATTGATACCAGCGGTTCCATGTCTGATGAATCTGCGGATCTTAGCCAACAAATTGACGCTGCTATTGAAAAAGCCGCAGCAAATTGTCCATCACATTTACGCGCCACATTCTTGGGGATACAAGGTGTTTGGACGGGGACTAAATTCGATCAATCGGTGAGTGATTATTTAATCTTAAAAGGAGTTAACGAAAGTAGCCTACAAGCACGTCCTCCATTTAAAGAAGCGGATGGTATTGACCATGCGGGGAACAAAGAAGATCTCTGCCGAGCCGTCATTGATGTGAGTCGATACTTTGACTGGCGTGATGGTGCTAGACGAGCCATTTTTGTTTTAGGTGATGAAGGCATGGAGGGCGGTGGTGGTCGACTTACCAGTGCGGCAATAGCCAAAAACAATGAAGCGATTGAAATTGCTCAACATGCTCATGTCAAAGTGTACACCTATCAAGGGACACCGGATGATGCGCCAACCAATCTTGACCGTTTCCCAAGCCTAGCTGATAGAGACAGAGTAACACAAGAATATGCCCGTTTAGCTGAGCAAACAGGTGGACGTTCTTATATCTACACCACGGGTATCGCCAATTTTGCTTTAGTCTTGCAAGAAATTCTTTGTGACAGCCTGGTTCCGCCGACTATACCAAATCCAGAGCGTTCGGACTGTGCGAATGTCTGTGACCAACTGCCGACTATCTTAGGAACAGTGAATACGCTAGCTGAAATTATCAATAAGGCGATAGATGCTTGCTGTGGTAACGAAAGTCATCACGGTCACCACTCGCATCATCATCCAGCTTGCCAGTGCCAAAAATAATAACAAAAAGGCCTGCAATTGCAGGCCTAATACTATGAGAGTCAAACGAATATTTGTGAAAAAGCCTTTATAAATCGGGATTACTGACTGGTATCTACGATAAAAAATGAATAAAGTACCTTGCTAATATGCCACTTACAACGTTAACCACAGCGTAGCAAAGGATAATATTTTGGCGCCTATCACCGAAGAAAAGCATGATGGACAAATCCTACTCGTCAGTAGCTCACAGCTAAATGATGGAACATCTATTATGTTTTATCGAATCGGAACAGGTAAACCTGAATATGAAATTGAAATATATAGCCATGCTAGCCGCTCCAGCTCAGAAGATATTTTATGGCTAGATTATGATGCAGAGTATGGCTGTGGTGATGTCCACTCAGATACTTTTCTCAAAATAGATGATGGGGAAGAAGAGGGATTACCTTGTCACTGTTATTACAGCGGAGATAGCATTATTCTGCATGCACAGCTCCCGATTAGCACCCTTCACCTTATCCAGACATCGAATAGATTGCAATTAAGACTATCTATTTCAGGATTGACCACCAATCACGGTAATCACACAATATTGCTGTCCGACAAGATAAGAAATGAGTGGAAACAGATTATTGTTCTTCAATAGAATAAGACCCTCAATGAATTCCATTGGGGTCTTATTTGTGGTGTGCAGATTAAACTCTATGGATATATCTCAGAGTGCGATTTAGTAGAAAATCCCAATAATTGCACAGTGCGCGACAAACCCGACCATCAGCGGTATGGCGGTTCGTTTCACCACATCGAATGGCTGGAGTTTGGCACCACTGGATACGGCGATTATCACTCCCGAAACCGGAGACATACCACGCCCCATATGAGAAGCCTGTTGCATTGGCAGGATCATCGCAATCGGGTTAACCCCCATACTGTGTGCAATTTGTGGGATTAACTCCACGAATGCTAAGAATGGTGCGTTACCTGAACCCATAATAATTGCGGCGGCTAACGTGACTAATGCAAATACAATCGCCATCGCAAATGGTGGTAAACCGACGGATTCTGCGCCAAGGATTAATTGGTCGATGGCACCACTGACTTTGATCCCGTGAGCAAACACACCCGCAGCGACTAACAGCCCGACTACGTTACTGAACGCATGTCCCATCCCATTTAAGAAGGTTTGGAAACCATTACACACTTGCTTGAAGTTACGCACTCGCACGGTTTCCAATACCATACAAATCGCCATAGCAATCAGTACGATGGTCACAACATCGAGGTGAATTCCCTCAAAGAACAGATTGGAAGAGCCGACCGCCATAATGATTGGCAGCATCGGTAAAATGGCATAGTAGCCCGGTACCAATTTGGTTGTCGCTTCTTTGTCGTGAGACTGGACTGCTTTACCGATTTCAGGGACGAAACCCTGTTTACGGTCACAATGACGTTGCCAGAAAATATGGGTAATACCGACCACCAGCACCGTGGCTAATGCCGCAGGCCCTTGGTAGTAAAGTACATATTCAACGACTGACATATCAACGGCTTTCGCACCACGGATAGCATCAATCGCGGTTGGTGTATAAGCAACCCCAAGGGATGTTGCGATAACCCCAGCGGCAGATGCAGGGGAGAGTCCCAAACCAATCATAATTGGGAACATGGTCCCCATTAACAGTACAGCTAAGCCTGTCGCTGACGGAATCGCTAACTGCAAGATACTCGCTAACAAGAATGAGAAAAATAGTAGCACATAAGGCGAACGCATATTTTTCAGTGGTTTAGTTGCTACGCGTACTACCGCTTCGTTGGCACCGATGTGATCCATATAGTGAGCAAAACCCATTAGTGCCATGATCATCAAACCAAGATCAGCAGCACGGCTACTAAATAGGTCACGCATTACTTCAAACGGATCGAGCCAAGTAATGCCCGTGGTTGCGACGCTTTTCGGTAGGATAGGACCCCAGCCTAAGGCTAGGGTGAAAATCATCAACACTAAACCGGCAATTAACAGCACCGGTTCAGCTTTGTACCCCTTCAGAATAAAGCGTGCAACCAAAACAACGATAATTAGAACCGTTAGAATTGGGATCATGCTTTAGCTCCTGGCTTGAAACGTTCTGCTGTAATTTGTACCACTTGTTTTAAAACATCACTGGCGGCATACAGAGATTTCACTGGTAGATACTCATAAATCGAGTGGAAGTTATGAGCGCCAGTGAAAATGTTCGGGCAAGGAAGACCATTCTGTGAAAGTGCTGCACCATCATAGCCTCCACGCATAGGGATAACTTTTGGCGTGATCCCGCAAGCTTCATAAGCTGCGTGAGCAATATCGATTGGATAACGGTTTTCACCTTGTAAGCTGTTGTACACGTTTGAGTAACGGTCAGCTAAGGTACAGGTTACGCTTTCTGGTCCCCACAGGTCTTCACAATGACCCGCCAATTTTTTCAGGAATGCCATACGAGCGCGGTAGCCCTCTTCGGTAAAGTCACGCACATCCATTTTCAGAACAGTGCGAGCGCTGTTACCGGACATCTGCTTAACCCAGTAATAACCTTCACGGTTTTCAGTATATTCAGGCGCTTCGCCACCGGGCAGCATTGCGATAAATTTCTGCGCCATTAGCAGGGAATTCACCAGTTTGCCTTTAGCGGACATTGGGTGAGCTGACTTACCTGTAAAGACGATTTCAACATCCCCCGCATTCCAGTTTTCATACACCAGCTCGCCAATACCACAGCAGTCTAGGGTGTAGGCAAAATCTGCACCAAACTCTTTCACATCAAACACTTTCGCGCCGCGTAGACCTTGTTCTTCATCAGGAATGAAGCCCACTTTGATATCCCCGTGTTTGATGTCTGGGTTTTGTTTAAAGTACTGCAACATATCCATAATCGAGGCGATAGCGGCTTTATCATCGGCACCTAATAGGCTGGTACCGTCGGTGACAATGATGTCATCACCAAGGTAATTTTCTAATTCTGGGAACTCACTTTTACGCAGGTAAATATTGAGTTCTTTATTCATGCAAATATCTTCGCCGTTATAAGGCAAAATTTGTGCTTTGGTGTCGTTAGTCTGCTCTGCGCTCGTATCTAAGTGACCAAAGAATGCCACCGTTGGCACTTTATAATCCAGGTTGGAAGGCAGTGTTGCGGTAACGATAGCTGTATCACGCAGTTTGATATCCTGTAAGCCTAAGCCTTCTAACTCTTGAACTAGCTGTTTGGCAAGAACGCGCTGGCCTTCAGAGGATGGCATGATGCCTGCGGCGCCTTTTTCCCTATTCGTGGTGGTGTTAATTTTTGTATAAGAAATAAAACGGTCAACAATATTCATTATTCTCATTCTCCAGCATCATCGTGATGCATTATTTTTATACTTTCATTATTGCAATGAAGATAAACATACTTCGTTGCAATATTCTTTTATCATGAATAATGCCAAAATAAATATCTGACCAGTTATTTTTTTGACTAAAGACACAGAGTGATTAAAAAAGAAGAATAGAAGTGGCAATATTTAATTATTAAATTAGAATGTGCATCACAAAATACCTGGTGGGGGATTAATTTATCTAATTGATATAAATGAGATATTTTTGGTTAGCTACCGCTGGTTATATTTAATGCTAGATATTCATCTTTCCTAACTTAAATTGTTATTTAACGAAGATAATAACAATTTAAAATTCAGTTATACTATTATCATAATGTCATCGTAGTTTAAAAAACTATTAAAATATTTTTTAAATATTATTAATATTTTAATTCAGCCTGATTGATGACGTATTCTTTTAGTTTTTGTGATCAGATTAATATTATTATTTAAAAATTAAACGTCGTATATTCTTAGTTCCATTTAATGGGAAATATTCTCTTCAATATTTCCCATTGAAAAATGAGCCATTAACGTCCTAAGTCACTATTAACGCCCTAGGTAACCGTCCCAATCTTTCCAAACAGGTTGTAGCCCGGCTTGTACTAAGGCATGGGCGACTTGTGCAGCACTGCGGTTATCGTGGGGCGAGAACTGCTCTAACTCGGTTTTCGAATCCGCATAGCCTCCTGGTTGGGTTTTAGAGCCAGCACTGACGCTGTTAATCGCCAGTGGTACCACATGATCCCGAAAATAAGGGGATTCTCGGGTGGACAGCGACAATTCCACAGTCGGGGCAAGCAAGCGAAATGCACAGATTAACTGAACCAGCTCCGCATCCCCCATCAGCGAGGCGGGTTCTATTCCCCCCGCGCAAGGGCGCAAGCGTGGAAATGAAATAGAATAGCGGCTCTGCCAATAGTGTTGCTGCATATACAGCAGATGCTCCGCCACCATATAACAATCCGTTCGCCAGCTACTGGAAAGCCCGATTAAGGCTCCCAACCCAATTTTATCGACTCCCGCTTGGCCAAGGCGCTCTGGCGTTGCTAATCGCCAATGAAAATCCTGTTTTTTGCCTTTCAAATGATGCAGTTGGTAGGTCGGCTCATGGTAGGTTTCTTGGTATACCATCACGCCATCTAGCCCTAAAGTTTTTAGCTCGCGATACTCTTCGGTTGATAAGGGCTGAACCTCCATCATAAGAGAACTGAAGTAGGAACGAATTACAGGGATATGACGGCGAAAATAGTCCATTCCAACTTTGGTTTGATGTTCGCCCGTGACTAATAACAAACTGTCAAAACCAATCTGGCGGATGGTTTCACATTCACGGACAATCTCAGCGTCATCGAGGGTTTTGCGCTTAATGCGGTTGCTCATCGAAAATCCGCAATAGGTACAATCATTGGCGCATAAATTGGAAAGGTACAGAGGAACATAAAACCCGACAGTATGGCCAAAGCGTTGACGCGTTAGGCGCTGCGCTTTTTGCGCCATTGGTTCGATGTAATGTCGCGCAGCAGGGGAAAGTAGCGCCATAAAATCATCGAGAGTCAATGTATCACTCTGCAACGCTTGCTCTACATCCGAGGCGGTTTTGCTATTGATCTGTAATGTGAGGTTGTCCCAATCTAACTGTTCCCAACGCTCCCGAAAGCTTCCAATCATTGCAGCGCCTCCAAAAATTGAGTCAGAGGACTAGATGCCTCCGCTCTCTGTTTGGGTGCCGCAAGTCCACTTTGACGAGCGAGTTGTGCAGCTTCGACCGCCATTTTAAAGGCTTGTGCCATTAATATGGGCTGTTTAGCCACGGCAATGGCGGTATTGACTAGCACCGCATCGGCGCCCATCTCAATAGCTTCGGCGGCATGGCTAGGTGCGCCAATTCCTGCATCCACCACTACTGGTACATTAGCCTGTTCGATGATGATTTGCAGCATCTCCTTAGTCACTAAGCCTTTATTGGTACCAATCGGGGCGCCCAGAGGCATCACGGCAGCGCAGCCCACTTCTTCCAGTCGCTTACATAGCACGGGATCCGCGCTGCAATAAGGCAACACCACAAATCCTTCTTTAACCAGTTGCTCTGCTGCGAGTAACGTTTCGATAGGGTCTGGCAATAAGTAACGGACATCGGGATGGATTTCGAGTTTTACCCAATGAGTACCGAGGGCTTCACGAGCGAGACGCGCAGCAAAAATCGCTTCTTGGGCATTCTTGGCGCCGGAAGTATTGGGAAGCAATTTAACTCCCAACTCTTGAAGTGGCTGTAAAATACCATCATCTTGCCCACGTAAATTAACGCGTTTCATCGCCATGGTCACCAGCTGGCTGCCCGATGCTTGGATGGCTTGCTGCATTAATGTTGGATTGGCAAATTTGCCTGTTCCGGTAAATAAACGTGACTGAAAAGTGACATCAGCAATTTTTAACATCATTAACCCCCTGCGATAGCTTGAAACAGCAGAATGTTGTCTTGTTCATTCAAAAAATGACTTTCCCACTGGCTTTTGGGAATGATTACCTGATTGATAGCCAGTGCTGAGCCGGATGTACTTTGCCCGAGTTGCGTTAATAGCTGGTGGACGGTAATGGGCGGTTCAACCTCCATCGGCTGGTCATTGATTATGATATGCATGTGGCTTCTCGGCAGACGGGGCACTGTTTTGATCGGGTCAGCTGCAAGGTATTCCACTGTTGCTGCTTTCCATCAAACAGGCGTAGTTTTCCACTTAACGGGGACGGTAATCCCACCAGCAATTTGATGGCTTCCAATGCTTGTAACGTCCCAATCACACCCACGACTGGGCCGAGTACTCCCGCCGTACGGCAGTTACGCTGCGGCTCTTCTTGGTCGGGATACAAACAGGCGTAGCAGCCCGATTGAAACGGTGGCTCCAAAACCATCAATTGCCCGCCAAAGCCCACAGCGCTACCGCTGACGAGCGGGGTATTGCTAATGACGCACGCGGCATTGACCGCATGGCGAGTGGCCATGTTGTCACAGCAATCCAGCACCAAATCCACCTGTTCCACTAAGGGAAGTAAGCTGTCCGCATCAAGCTTTTGTTGGAAAATGCGCGTCTTAGTATGGGGATTAAGCTGCTTTAAACGCGCTGCGGCCAGCTGCGCTTTCGACTGGTTAATATCCTGCGTGTCATACAGCACTTGGCGCTGCAAGTTAGACACATGCAGGTCATCATGATCCGCTATCCATAATTCACCGACACCCGCCCCCGCGAGATACAAACTTGCAGGGGAGCCTAGTCCACCTAAACCGACAATCAGTACCTTGCTTTGTTTGAGTTTTTGTTGCCCTTCAGGGCTGACATCCTCAAGCAGCAATTGGCGGCTATAACGCATAAACTCGAGATCATTGAGCATGGTCGTTTTCCTTTAAGCGAGAGGTTGGTTCAACCAGATCCAGCAATGTTCGCGTTGCACTTTGCCAGTCATCGGCTTGGGTGATGGCACTGACAACCGCTACACTGCCAACGCCAGTAGCGAGCACGGCAGGCACGCGCTCAATGGATATCCCGCCTATTGCCACTGTCGGATAGTCTGGCGTCTCCTCAACCATCTGTTTTAAGGCTTCTAAACCTTGAGGCGAGGAGGGCATCAGCTTAGTCTGGGTTGGGAATATATGCCCCAGTGCGATATAAGACGGACGCACCGTTTTGGCAATCGCGACTTCATCAGGATCGTGGGTGGAGATCCCCAACCGTAGCCCCGCTTGGTGAATCGCCACCAGATCGGTGGTTTCCAGATCTTCTTGCCCTAAGTGGACGCCATAGGCGCCCAGCTCTATGGCTAAACGCCAATAGTCATTAATAAATAATCGGGCGTGATGCTGCTTGCCAAGCGTGATTGCTTGCTGGATCTGTTCACGGACTTGGTGGTCTTGCTTGTCTTTGATGCGCAATTGCAAGGTGGAAACACCTGCATTTAGCAGGCGTTCAATCCATTCAACAGAATCCACAACCGGGTACAGACCGAGGCAGTGTTCGGTCGGTGGAAATGGGCTATTTGGGAGATTAAGCGTTTTGTTCATCACTCACGACCTCAGCAATCTCAGCCCCATGATAGAGTTCGCTACCGTGAGCGCGGAACACTTCCGACATCTGCTCCATACCCGCTTCTTTTTGTGCAGCCTCTTTCTGTGCAGCATAGTCACGAACTTCTTGGGAAATCTTCATGGAGCAGAATTTTGGTCCACACATAGAGCAGAAGTGGGCGATTTTCCCTGACGCTTGCGGCAAGGTTTCATCGTGATATTTACGCGCGGTTTCAGGGTCTAGGGCGAGGTTAAACTGGTCTTCCCAACGGAACTCAAAACGCGCTTTGGACATGGCATTATCACGAATTTGCGCACCCGGATGACCTTTCGCGAGATCAGCGGCGTGGGCAGCAATCTTGTAGGTAATCAGCCCCTGTTTGACGTCTTCTTTGTTCGGTAAACCAAGGTGCTCTTTTGGCGTCACGTAGCACAGCATTGCACAACCAAACCAGCCGATCATTGCTGCGCCAATACCGGAAGTGAAGTGGTCATAGCCTGGTGCGATATCGGTGGTTAGGGGACCTAACGTATAGAATGGGGCTTCGTGGCAGTGCTCTAGCTCTTCGGTCATATTGCGGCGGATCATCTGCATCGGCACATGTCCCGGTCCTTCAATCATCACCTGCACATCGTATTCCCACGCAATTTTGGTCAGCTCGCCTAAGGTATGCAGCTCTGAGAATTGGGCTTCATCGTTGGCATCTTGCACGGAACCCGGACGTAACCCATCACCAAGAGACAGGGAAACATCATAAGCAGCACAAATTTCGCAAATTTCACGGAAATGCTCATACAGGAAGTTTTCTTGGTGGTGGGATAAACACCATTTCGCCATGATAGAGCCACCACGGGAGACAATCCCCGTCAGGCGTTTCGCCGTCATTGGTACATAGCGCAGTAAAACGCCAGCATGGATAGTGAAGTAATCTACCCCTTGCTCGGCTTGCTCTAGCAGGGTATCGCGGAACATTTCCCACGTGAGGTTTTCAGCAACGCCGTTCACTTTTTCGAGCGCTTGGTAGATAGGCACGGTACCAATTGGCACTGGGCTATTACGTAAAATCCATTCGCGGGTTTCGTGAATATAGCGACCTGTGGATAAATCCATCACCGTATCTGCACCCCAGCGAGTAGACCAAATCAGTTTTTCCACCTCTTCTTCGATGGATGAAGTCACGGAGGAGTTACCGATATTGGCATTCACTTTCACTAAGAAATTGCGCCCGATAATCATCGGCTCAGATTCTGGATGGTTAATATTGGCAGGGATGATAGCGCGACCTGCCGCCACTTCTTGGCGTACAAATTCCGGCGTAATATTTTCTGGCAAAATAGCACCAAAGCTTTGCCCCGGATGTTGCTGCCTTAACACTTCACTGCGAATGCGTTCACGACCCATATTTTCACGGATGGCGATAAATTCCATTTCAGGAGTCACAATGCCTTGGCGAGCATAGTGCAACTGAGTGACGCATTTGCCTGTTTGCGCTTTCAGTGGTGCAGGGCGGTGATTAAAACGCAGGTGGTCTAAGCCCGCATCGGCTAAGCGCTGCTGGGTAAAGTCGGAGCTGAGATTTTCGACAGCAACAGTATCCGCGCGTTCACTGATCCACGGCGCACGGATTTTTTTCAATCCTTTGTGAACATTGAGTTCAGAGGCCGGGTCGCCGTAAGGACCTGAGGTGTCATAAACAGGGACGGCCTCGTTATCTTCAAATTTGGGATTATCTTTGTCTCCGCCGATAAGCGTTGGGGAGAGCTGGATTTCGCGCATGGGAACTTGGATGTCGTCTCGCGAGCCTTGCAGGTAGATACGTTCAGAGTTAGGGAATGAAACACCGGAAATGGTATTGATAAAGTCTTCTGCGGCGTCACGTTGCTCTTTTCGAGTGCGTGCTGGTGCAGCTTTAGGGGAAATATCGGTACTCGGTATAACTGAATTATTAGCATTATTGGACATAGCAATTTCCTGACATCGTCACAGGCTATACGGCGTAAAGCGCCAATAGCGGGTTTATCGAAAGAAAGTTGCTTGTCTGGAGTTCGGAGGAGTAATGGTAAGGCGTTGCAACGAAAGATCCACCAAGGGTGGGGAAGATCGTGCGAGAAGATTACTCTTGTTCCCTTCGCGGGTATTAACCCGATCAGGTTCCGCGGATCCCGAATTAACGGTCTCAGCCTGATGTTTGCACATGCTAGGCACTCCGACAAGATTGTTCAGTATAAAGTTTCCCCGTCATTCTTCAAGCGATAAGTGCGTTGGCTTCTCTCGGCTACCCTAGTCACATACTTGTGTATGCTCCTAGGGATATCCTCGCTTGCCGCCTTCTTCTCACTCGAATAATTTAGGGGAAATCAGTGTATTGGGTAAAAATCCAAAACCTAGAAATTAAAAGTTAAAACTAGGTTGAGGATTAGTTTGCCGCCTTTCTCTAGCACGAATAATGTAGAGGAACCTTTGAAAGGCAGTTAGTTAAAAACCTAAAAAACAAAAACCTAGAAATTAAGCGTTAAAAGTTAAAACTAGGTTGGTTAAATAGGGTTTTACAAACTCCACGAATATTGCGGCCAGTGGTTTTCAGTGGCGGCTTGGAGAAGGCGCGAGTCGCCGTTGACGATAAATGTCTCATCGGCAAAATGGCACATAGGTAGGTCATTGGCGGAATCGGTGTAGAAATAAATATACGCATCGGTGATTGGCTGGTGGGCGATCCATTGAGTTAAACGCTTAACTTTACCCTCTTTAAAGGTTGGGATACCGTCAACTTCGGTGGTGTAGCAGCCATTTGAACGCTTAATATTAATGCCCATCGTGACATCGGCACCAAGGCGATCCGCAATCTTCTTCACGATAAAAGTAACCGTTGCGGAGATCACAATGATCGGGAGCCCTTGCGATCGATATGAGGCAACGGTGCTTAATGCGTTAGGATAAATGCGCGGAATGATAATGGTATCGACAAAATCATCTAACCACTCATCGACTTGCTCTGTCTTGATGCCAGCAAGGGTCTGCAAACTAAACTTTAAGTAAGTCACCATATCCAAATTGCCCGCGTTGTATTGCGCCATCATCTCTTTATCGGCTTCGACAAAACGTGGGTCGGTAATGATTTTCTTATCCCACAAATATTGCGTCCAAAGTACGCTGCTATCGCCACGGATCAGGGTGTCATCGAGATCAAAAATCGCTAATTTGGTTTGTGTAGACGGGTTTTGCATGGGGTTCCTTTCGTTGACTAGCTCGTCGTTGATTAACTTAAAGCTCGAATTTCATTTTTATTAAACATTAACTCAAGGCGTGTGCCCGGCTCAAATAAACGCTCAGATGAGCGATTGAGCAAGTCTACGGTCATATCCCCCGCAGGCGTGTTCACGCTATAGCGAATAATATTCCCTAAAAGCTGGTGGTCAAGGATCACGGCATCCACTGGGGCGGAAATATGGTTGCCATATTGGCGTCCCACTTCGCGAACATAAATGGACTCAGGGCGAATGGCGAGGGTACCTTGTAAATTGACGCCCAGCATCCCATTGGCTTTTTCAGCGTCCACCAAATTGTAATGCCCCATAAATCGAGCCACAAATTCAGTGGCAGGCTGAGTATAGATATTTTCCGCGGTATCGCTTTGGATAATCGAGCCTTTGTTCATTAAGAAGATGCGGTCAGACATAATCATCGCTTCGTCTTGGTCGTGGGTGACGAAAATGGTGGTGAGCTTCAGCTCTCGCTGGATTTCACGAATTTGCTGGCGTAAGTGCTTACGAATACGTGCATCAAGGGCGGATAACGGTTCATCGAGGAGTAAAATTTGCGGCTTCATCACCAATGCACGGGCGAGGGCGACACGTTGGCGCTGACCACCCGAAAGCTGGTGCGGATATTGGTTCTCTTTTCCTTGTAATTCCACCATATCAATGACTTCTGCCACGGCTTTATCGCGCTCAGTGGCGGGCATCTTGCGCATTTTCAACCCAAACGCGATGTTTTCAGCCACGGTCATATTTGGGAATAGAGCGTAGCTTTGAAACACCATGCCCACGCCGCGCTGTTGAGCTGGCTGCTGAGTGATATTCTGGCGGTTGATATACAGCTCCCCGCTGTCGGGCTGTTCAAGCCCCGCGATACAACGTAGTAACGTGGATTTTCCGCAGCCACTTGGCCCCAATAGCGTAATAAATTCCCCTTGTTCAATCGTAAACTGGATATCAGAGAATACTTGGTTCTGACCAAAGGATTTAGTTAGGTTTTCCGCAATAACGTAGCTCATCGTTCATCTCCCACACGATTCAAGCGCGTTGCTAGCCAAGTCAGCAGCAACGTAAATAGGAAGTAAGACATCACTAGCGCAGAGGTAAAGTGTCCGCTAGTTTGGCGCATATTAAACAGATAGATCTGCAAGGTTTCGAAACGGGTTCCCACTAAGATATTGGCGAATACGAACTCCCCCATTAAGAATGAGAAGGAAATCAGTAAAGAAACCAATAACCCTTTACGGATATTTGGCAGCACTATCATTAAAAAGGCTTTAAAGGTGCTGGCACCGAGTAAGTGAGCGGCGTCCATTAAGTCATGCAGATTGATTCCTTGAAAGCTATTCGCCAGTGCGCGGTACATAAATGGCAATGTAATGGTGAAGTAGGTGCCAATTAAGATCCACGGGGTACCGACCAACATAAATGGCTCATCTGCAAAGATTTGCAGTAAACCGACTGAAGAGACCACGGGTGGGATCGCAAAAGGGAGAATAATCAGTAAATCCATCAACCCTTTGAGCTTTGGAAAGCGGTAAAAAACGGCAAATGTCATTGGCAAAATGACCAGTACGCTGATCAGCAATGTATCAAAGCAGATCAAAAGAGATCGTCCAAATGCCATCAAAAAGCGCGGATCTTGCCACAATTGCAGATACCATTTAATGGATAGGGCATCAGGCATAATCGTCGCCCCCCATGAACTGGAAATGGAGTAAATAAAGGTGGCAATAATAGGCAGCGCAAGAATGGCGGCAACGGTACCAAGAACCATTTTATGAAACAGTAAACTCGGTGCTTTTGGGCTACGAATATTAGGATTTAGCATGGTAGCTCCGCTTTAATAACCAGTGGTGAATGGCGGTGATAAACCCAAGGATCGCAATCAGAACAACGGATAGCGCGGCTGCCATATTTGGCTCTAAGAACAGGTCGCCAGAGACAAGGCTGGCAATGCGGATAGTCACTAGGTTGTAGTTACCACTGGTGAGTGCGTAAGTACTGGCATAAGCGCCAACGGCATTGGTAACCAAGATAATAAATGTGCCTAATAGTGCAGGAGAAATGACCGGAATACCCACTTTCAGCCAATAGGTTAACTTGCTGGCTCCCATAGTTTTTGCGGCATCTTCCCACTCAGGTTTGAGTGCATCGAATGCAGGGTAAAGCAGTAAAATACCGAGTGGGATTTGGAAGTAGATATACAGCAGCATCAAGCCGCTGGCGCTGTAGATATTAAAATCATCAATCCATCCCCACGCTTTAAGTTGCAGGGTAATGGCTCCGTTAAAACCTAAGATAATAATAAACGCGAAGGCTAACGGTACGCCGCTGAAGTTGCTCGCCATGGTGGTAAACGAAATCATGAAATTGCGCACTTTGCCTTGCATCTTATAGATAGAAAATGCCGTTACGCAGGCGATAAGCAAACCAACAACGCTACAAATCAGCGATAGCCATAGGGTATTTTGGAATGCTTGTAGGTAGAAATCATTGGAGAAAATTTCAACGTAATTTTCAAAAGACCAGGCTTCTTCGTAGACAAAACTGTTGAAAAGTACCCAAATCATCGGGGCGATTTGAAATAGGCAAAACAGCACAATAAATGGCACGATTAACAGTGCGGCGCGCCAGTGAAAACGCACATTGGGCTTGTTAAACATGGTTAAGCCTCCCTCTTGTTGACGGGACTGGTCGTTGGCAGGGATATCCGCCATTAGCGACCTCCTGCCAGTAAATCATCACAGACAGTTTTGTTTGAGAATGGCACACCCAGTAGTTGGCAAACGGTGCCACAAATCGCTGTTTGTTCCATCGGAACGTCTGGGCGATGAGAGAATGCGCTGCCAATAGTCAACAGCGGAACCGTACACTCTTCCGGCAAAATACCACCGTGGCTGCGGTCGTTATTCATCCCGTGGTCGCTGGTGATGATAATTTGGTAGCCTTGCTCTATCCACATCGGTAAGTAATGGGATAAATAAATGTCTGCTTTGCGCGCCGCATTGCGATATTGGGACGAATCAAATCCAAACTTATGCCCTGCATCATCGATATTCATTGGATGAATCAGCAAAAAATCGGGGTCGTGCTGAGCGCGTAGATATTCCGCATCCATAAACAGGTGGTCATCAGGGTAGTGGTCTGCTTGGTAGAAGCAACCATGCTGAATCGGCAACTGCTTATCATGGGTAAATCGGTCACGATTCGCCTCAAATGGCGCGCGATTATACAGCTCACTGACCCAATAATAGGCTGCTGCCGCTGTCGTTTTTCCGGCTTGGTGAGCCAATGAAAAGATGCTATCGAAGTGAGAAAGTCGCACAACATCGTTGTTGACGATGCCACTTTGAACCGGAGGAATGCCCGTCAAAATGCATTCGTACAGCGGGCGAGACATGGATGGGAGCTCACACTCCATTTTATAAAGTGTTGCTCTATCGGCTTTGATAAGACCATTGAGATAGCCCATACATTGATGGGCTACTGAATAACTTAAACCGTCGAGAACAACAAGTATGACTTTTTTAGACATCAGACTGTTGATTCCTAATTGCGATTATTGCTGGTGAATTAATACTTGCTGCTGCCACATTTTCGGTAAGTTGCGTGATGACTTTTCCCAGCCTTCAGCATCTTTAATCGGGTGAACATTTTTGTATTGTTCATCTGGCAGTAATTTGGCTTGGATATCCGCAGGCAGTGTCAGGTATTGAGCACGAATTGGGCGCGCATAACCTTCTGCAAGATTGATTTGTCCTTTATCACTGAAGATAAACTCGCGGGCTAATTTCGCGGCATTTGGGTTTTTAGCAAATTTATTGATGATGGTGGTATAACCGGAGATAACGCTGCCATCGGATGGGATCACCACGATAAAGCGGTCGCGGTTGATTTGGTCACGGTAGTTCAGTGCGTTGAAGTCCCATAAAATACCCACTTCCACTTCGCCTTTTTCGATGTTGGCAACGGTTGGGTCATTGACGGATAAACGCTTCTGTTTCGCTAATTCGCCAAAGAATTCAATGGCAGGCTTCAGGTTATTTTCATCACCACCACGGGCAAAAGCGGCAGCCAGTACGGCGTTGTTGGCTTGTGCGGCAATACCTACATCCCCAACGGTGACTTTGTATTTTCCTTTCAGTAAATCATCCCAGCTTTTTGGTGCGTCTTTGACTAAGTCTTTATTGATCATAAACGCGATAGTACCGGTGTAAGCTAATGCCCAGTGGCCATCTTTATCTTTTGCCCAATCAGGCACTTGTGACCAAGTGGTCGGTTTGTACGGCTGAGTGACCCCTTTTTGTACTGCAACCGGACCAAATGACGCGCCGACATCACCGATATCTGCGGTGGCGTTATTTTTCTCAGCAGCAAATTTTGCAATTTCCTGTGCAGAGCTCATGTCCGTATCTTGATGTTTTAAACCGTATTCTGTCGATAAATCCTGCCATGTGCCTTTCCAGTTTGCCCATGTATCAGGCATTCCGACGCTATAAACTTGGCCTTCTTTTTTTGCAGCTTCGATAAGTTGGGTTAAATCGCTGTCAGCCGCAAATGCCATTTGAGAAGCGCTGAGTGACAGTAAAATTGCAGGTACGATAGCTTTCATCTTGTTTCTCTCTATAAGAGTCGCCGTATTGGTTAGTTGGCATGCTAATTATTCGAGATGACAATGAATTGACAGTTGTGTGACACTTTTTAGATGCTGTGACTTTTAAATGTCTAAAAAGTGTCAAAATAATGAAAGGGTAGTGACGAATCAAACGGTTGTATGACAATCTATAAAACAAGCGTATCTTTAATCGCAACTCAGCGTGCTGACATAGAGAAATAGAATGAATAAACACACATTAGCAGGAACGGAAAGTGGCTGGTGGTTTGTCTGCTTTGCGGGGCGACTGTGGTTGCCCCAAGGAGATGTGCCTAGAGGCGCTGCACAGCAGTTCGGATTAACAGGAAAACTTGCGACGCCGATTGGTGAGTGGCAGGGGGAAATTGTTTGGCTGATCGCTGAAAAAATGCCGTCAGATATGGCTTCCCCTCGTGTAGTGGCTTCTCAAGATGAAGGGCTATTTCGCCTAGCCGGACGGGGTGTTCAACTCGCGGAGTTTTATCGCTCTCACCGTTACTGTGGATATTGCGGAACGGCGATGCGCCACAGTTCAACGGAATGGGCATGTCTGTGCGACCACTGCCATGAACGTTATTATCCACAAATTGCCCCTTGTATTATTGTCGGTATTCGCCGCGATGATCATATTTTGCTGGCACAACATCGTCGCCATTCACAAAATCCGCTGTTCACGGTGTTAGCAGGGTTTGTGGAAGTGGGGGAAACCTTAGAAGAGGCGGTGGCTCGCGAAGTGATGGAAGAGAGCCATATAAAAGTGCGCAATATTCGTTATGTCTCTTCACAGCCTTGGCCATTCCCACACTCGCTGATGATGGGCTTTTTAGCTGATTATGATAGTGGGGACATTCAAGTGGATCCTAAAGAGTTAGTGAGCGCTAACTGGTATCACTATAATGATCTGCCGCTGATCCCGCCGGGAGATACGATTGCTCGGCGATTAATTGAAGATAGCGTGGTGTTATGTCGTCAATTTGATGAAGATAACCACTAATTGCGCTGGCGCTGATATTGTTTCCCTTTGCTGGTATAATATGGCGCCTTAGCCATTTGCGGCGGCCACAATAATAATGGAGTAAATAATGACTGAGTTGAAAAATGACCGCTATCTACGTGCGTTGCTACGCCAGCCTGTAGATGTGACCCCAGTATGGATGATGCGTCAAGCAGGGCGTTACCTACCAGAATATAAGGCAACTCGTGCAGAAGCTGGTGATTTTATTGCTTTGTGCAAAAATACTGAGTTAGCGTGCGAAGTCACGTTACAGCCACTTCGTCGTTTTCCATTAGACGCCGCAATTTTATTCTCTGATATTCTGACCATCCCCGATGCAATGGGACTTGGGCTTTATTTTGAAACTGGCGAAGGCCCACGTTTTGAAAAGCCAATCAAGAACGCAGCCGATGTTAAAAATATCCCAATTCCCGATCCAGAGATGGAACTGGGCTACGTGATGGACGCAGTTCGTGCCATCCGTAAAGCCTTAAATGGTGATGTACCACTGATTGGTTTCTCGGGTAGCCCGTGGACATTAGCGACCTATATGGTTGAAGGTGGTAGCAGCAAAGCGTTCACTAAAATCAAAAAAATGATGTATGAAGATCCAAATACGCTGCATTTACTGCTGGATAAGCTGGCAGATAGCGTGATTTTGTATCTGAATGCTCAAGTGCGTGCTGGCGCTCAATCCCTGATGATTTTCGATACGTGGGGCGGCGTGCTGACTAAGCGCGATTATCTGGAATTCTCCTTGCGCTACATGCACAAAATTGTCGATGGTTTAATCCGCGAAAATGACGGTCGTCGTGTGCCTGTGACCCTGTTTACCAAAGGTGGCGGTCAGTGGTTAGAAGAGATGGCGGCAACAGGCTGTGATGCGCTAGGTTTGGATTGGACGACCGAAATTGCAGATGCTCGTCGTCGTGTTGGTGATAAAGTTGCGCTGCAAGGCAATATGGATCCTTCAATGTTATATGCGCCGCCTGCGCGTATTGAACAAGAAGTGCAGCATATTTTAGCGGGCTTTGGTCAAGGTGAAGGGCATGTCTTCAATTTAGGTCATGGTATTCATCAAGATGTGGCGCCTGAACATGCTGGTGCGTTTGTGGACGCGGTTCACCGTTTCTCTCGTCAATATCATCAGTAGCCGCCAAGGCATAATCGAGGTAGAACTTGGTGTTTTATCTCGATTTGAACCTCTCAATGTGTGGTGTATTTACAGGATCTTGTAAGTACATCATTATCATCTATGATTAATCCTTATTAATAATGGTTCCGTGATGGCAATTGATACTCAGCAGTTGCGACAACAGCAGGTAGAGCTAGCTCAACAAGTCATTCTGAATGATGAGTTTATCTCGCCACGTTTTATTGGTGGTGCGGATGTCGGTTTTGAGCAAGATGGCACCGTGACCCGTGCGGTGATTGTGGTGCTTTCATGGCCTGAGCTGCAATTGGTGGAGTATCAAATAGCACGGATCCCAACTCAGTTACCCTATATTCCCGGGTTGCTCTCGTTTCGTGAAGTCCCAGGGTTAATGGCTGCGTGGGAAAAAATCCAACAAAAGCCTGACTTAGTGCTGGTGGATGGTCAAGGTATTGCTCATCCGCGGCGTTTTGGGGTGGCTTGCCATTTCGGATTGTTGGCCGATGTCGCAACGATAGGGGTAGCAAAAAGTCGTTTATGTGGTGATGTTGTCGAACTCAATGCTGAACCTGAAAGTGTCGAAATGTTGAAAGTGGCTCAAGAGCAATTAGGATGGGTTTATCGTAGTAAGAAACGCTGCAATCCTTTATATCTTTCTCCGGGTCACAAAGTCAGTTTTATTTCCTCGCTAGAGTGGGTAAAACGGTGTATTCAGGGGTATAGATTGCCAGAACCGACCCGTTTTGCTGATGGAATCGCTTCGAATCGCACATTTTTTAAGCGAATGAATGAGAAAATTGGCTAATTATCAGCAAAATATGTGGCATTGGCAGATTTTCAGGTAAACTGCGAAGTATTGAGATTGATGAGTCAGAAATTATGTTAAGAAATCCTATTCATTTGAGGTTAGAGAAACTAGAAAGCTGGCAGCATATGACCTTCATGGCATCCCTGTGCGAGAGAATGTATCCTAATTATCAAATGTTTTGCCAGCAAACTGAATTTGCTGATGCGAAGGTTTATCGTGCCATCCTTGATTTAGTTTGGGAAACCTTGGTTATCAAAGATAGCAAAGTCAATTTCGACAATCAGTTAGAGAAGCTAGAAGAAATTATTCCAGTCGCCGATGACTTCGATATGTACGGTGTTTATCCCGCTATCGACGCTTGTATTGCTTTAGGTGAACTCATTCATGCAAAACTGAGTGGTGAAACCCTTGAGCACGCAATCTTAGTCAGTGAAGCATCGATTCGTACTGTTGCTATGCTTGAAATGACCCAAGCAGGGCGTGAAATGACCGATGAAGAGCTAAAAGTGGTGCCTGCTGTGGAAGAAGAGTGGGACATTCAATGGGACATTTTCCGCTTATTAGCCGCTTGCGAAGAACGAGACTTAGAGTTAATTAAAGGATTAAAATCTGACCTCCGCGAAGCGGGTGTCAGCAATATCGGCATTACTGTCGCGTAAATTTTGCACTTTTAAGTGCGAAAACGTGACTTAAAGCAGTAATGCTGTGTACTAAGACTTCACATTTACCCCTACTCTGTTCTACATTTAGGGGCGAGAAGAAGTGGCTATCGGGGGCGTGTATCAGGGGCTGTCTATCTGGCATATCCGACGCACTCGATGCTTTGCAAACGATAAACACACTGTGTAAGGATAATTTATGAACAAGACTGAATTAGTTGATGCTATCGCAGAATCAGCAGATCTGACTAAAACTCAAGCTAAAGCAGCTTTAGAAGCAACTCTGAGCGCAATTTCAGATTCTCTGAAAAGCGGCGAAGCAGTACAACTGGTCGGTTTCGGTACTTTTAAAGTTAGCCACCGTGCAGCTCGTACCGGTCGTAACCCACAAACTAAAGCAGAAATCCAAATTCCTGCAACAACTGTACCAGCATTCTCTGCCGGTAAAGCACTGAAAGACGCTGTAAAATAAGTACATTGTCTACGAGAATTATCAGAGGGGGTATGAAGTTACCCCTTTTGTTTATTCGCCAAAGGTTGCTGGTGTTGGGAGCAGTCTCAATACTAAGCGCCTGTTCTTCTAATTCGCCTCGACTCCCTGAGTTTAGTGCCAGCGGATTTATTGCCGATGAAGGCGTAATCCGAATGTGGAGACTGAATGATGCGAAGAGTCAGCCGTTGGTCTTAATGGTGGTGTATAGCCCCTATAAAAGAACCGACACCTCCGTCAATTTCTTCGAATATCGTGATGGTAAATTGTGGCAGATCCGCAGCCAAGTCCTCAATCAAGGTAATAACAACATCACTGAACAACTGCGCTTTAGTAAAGATAATGAAATTGTGTTTATGCAGCGCGCGCAAAATAATATCAAAACCCCGCTTTCCTCTGATGAAATTAACCGCTGGCGTTTTGAAGCTGACCGTATTCTGAATATCAATACCGCGTTGATAGTGGGTGGCGTAGAGCTACATCAAGGGTATTGGAAGCAAGGTAAAATCACCACTTGTGATGGTGAAAAGCGCGATGTTACTTTCGAACCGTATGCACAGAAATGGCTAGATGATAGAGCCAAAGTCTGGACGAAAGAGCTGAATTTGGCGTGGTTGGAGTCACCAGAGGGCACTCAGCTTTTGATGGTGGCGGATACCAACTTTTGCAATTGGCAACCTAGTAAAGATTCTTTGTAGGTCACCGCTCGTCGTCTTTCGAACCACAGCTGTATTGCTACGTTCGTTCACCCTAGTCACATACTTATGTATGCTCCTAGAGATTCTCTCTCTTGCAGCTTTGCTGTGATTCGAAATACTTAGAGCCATTGGCTGGGTGAAGGTCAAAGGCAAAAACAAGAAACAGAAAAGCAAAAAGCTGATAAAAGTTTCCTCTTATCAGCTTTGGGATTATTTGTTTCTATTACTTAATGCGGGCGATAGCGCGGTAGCCGATATCGGTGCGATAGAAACTGTCAGACCAATTGATGGTTTTGGCAACTTCGTACGCTTTAGCTTGAGCTTTTGCGATGTCGTTACCTAATGCGGTTACGCACAGAACACGTCCGCCGGCGGTAACGACTTCACCAGCTTGGTTGAGCTTGGTACCTGCGTGGAACACTTTGCTATCAGCTGCTTCTGACGTTGGTAGACCCGAAATCACATCACCATTGCGATAATCACCTGGATATCCACCCGCCGCAATTACGATACCGAGCGCTGGACGTTCATCCCACAGGGAATCTTTACCTGCGAGTTCGCCTTTAGCGCCCGCTAAACACAGAGCGACCAAATCAGATTGTAAGCGCATCATAATTGGCTGAGTTTCTGGATCGCCAAAGCGACAGTTAAATTCGATGACTTTTGGGTTACCCGCTTTATCAATCATCAAACCTGCATATAAGAAACCTTGATAGCGGTTCCCTTCTTGATCCATTCCTTTAACGGTTGGATAAATGACTTGCTCCATGACACGTTGATGAACCGTATCTGTCACCACTGGCGCAGGTGAATATGCACCCATACCGCCAGTGTTTAACCCAGTATCACCATCGCCAACACGTTTATGATCTTGGCTAGTTGCCATCGGAATGACATTCTCACCATCCACCATGACGATGAAACTCGCTTCTTCGCCATCAAGGAACTCTTCGATAACGATACGATGACCGGCATCACCGAATGCATTGCCAGCCAGCATATCATGGACGGCATCTTTGGCTTCTTGCAGCGTCATTGCCACAATCACGCCTTTACCAGCAGCCAAACCATCAGCCTTGATAACGATAGGTGCGCCAACTTTATCTAAATAAGCCAAAGCAGGCTCAATTTCAGTAAAGTTTTCATAAGCTGCGGTCGGAATGTTGTGACGCGCTAAGAAATCTTTGGTGAATGCTTTCGAGCCTTCTAACTGTGCAGCACCTTGAGTTGGTCCAAAAATGGTTAAACCAGCTTGTTTAAATGCATCAACCACACCGATAACTAATGGTGCTTCTGGACCTACGATGGTTAGACCGATTTGTTTGTCTTTGGCAAATTGCAGTAAGCCATCAATGTCAGTTGCTGAGATATCGACATTTTCCAGTGCAGGTTCCAGTGCAGTACCCGCGTTACCTGGCGCAACATACACTTTATCTGCTAATGGAGATTGTGCGGCTTTCCATGCTAAAGCGTGCTCGCGACCGCCACCACCAATAATCAGTATATTCATAGAAACCCCTAGCAATTAGTGACGGAAGTGACGCATGTTAGTAAAGATCATTGCGATGCCATGTTCATTGGCAGCGGCAATCACTTCATCATCACGAATAGATCCACCTGGTTGAATAACGCAAGTAACGCCTACAGAGGCAGCGGCATCGATACCATCGCGGAACGGGAAGAATGCATCGGATGCCATTGCACAACCAGCAACTTCTAAACCTTCATCAGCAGCTTTGATCCCTGCAATCTTAGCAGAGTACACGCGGCTCATTTGTCCTGCACCAATACCGATGGTCATGTCGTTCTTCGAATAAACAATCGCATTTGATTTCACGAATTTCGCCACTTTCCAGCAGAACAGCGCATCTTTTAACTCACGTTCCGTAGGTTGGCGTGTGGTTACGACGCGTAAATCTTCCGCTTCGACCATACCTAAGTCACGATCTTGAACCAGTAAACCGCCATTCACGCGTTTAAAATCTAAACCTGCAACAGGTTTGCTCCACTCACCACATACCAGAACACGCACGTTTTGCTTGGTAGATAAAGAAGGTAAGGCATCTTCAGCAATAGAAGGGGCAATAATCACTTCAACAAATTGACGTTCAATGATGGCTTCTGCGGTGGCTTTATCTAATTGGCGGTTAAAAGCAATGATGCCACCGAATGCTGAGGTTGGGTCAGTCTTGAATGCTTTATCATAAGCGGCATGGATATTGTCACCAATGGCAACACCACAAGGGTTAGCATGCTTAACAATAACACAAGCTGGCTCATCAAAGGATTTTACACATTCCAGAGCTGCATCGGTGTCTGCGATATTATTATAAGAAAGCGCTTTACCTTGAATTTGGTTCGCAGTGGCAATCGACGCTTCTTTTGGATTTTCTTCTATATAGAAAGCCGCGTCTTGATGGCTGTTTTCGCCATAGCGCATATCTTGCTTCTTAATGAAGTTTAAATTCAGGGTACGAGGGAAACGACCTGATGGTTGAGTGGTATCACCATGATATGGCGCAACCAGCTCACCAAAGTAGTTAGCAATCATACTGTCATAAGCGGCAGTGTGCTCAAATGCTTTAATAGCTAAGTCAAAGCGTGTTGACCAATTCAGCGAATTTTCGTGGTTATCCATCTCTTCGATGATTTTGTCATAGTCATTACTGTTAACCACGATAGCCACGTCTTTATGGTTCTTCGCTGCGGAGCGAACCATGGTTGGACCGCCAATATCGATATTCTCAACGGCGTCTTCTAATGTGCAATTTGGTTTTGCGACGGTTTGAGCAAATGGATAAAGGTTCACAACCACCATATCAATAGGTGTAATGTCATGCTGCTGCATGATGGCATCATCTTTACCGCGACGACCTAAGATCCCACCGTGAACTTTCGGGTGCAGAGTCTTAACGCGACCATCCATCATTTCAGGAAAACCTGTGTAATCTGAAACTTCAGTGACCTTAAGGCCTTGCTCTGCTAGTAATTTAGCGGTTCCACCGGTAGAAAGCAGTTCAACACCACGGTGAGAAAGCGCCTTAGCGAATTCAACAACCCCTGTTTTATCAGACACACTAAGCAGGGCACGGCGAATAGGACGAAGCTGTTGCATGAGATAGATCCCTTGGATTTGGATAAAGAAGCAATATCTATATATAAGTCACTAACAATTTCAGAGCATCAAAATAAAATCAATGCCGAATTTTCGCGCTAATTGTAGCGCAAACGTTTGCGTAATGCGCGAACTATTTTCACTATTTTTTCAGTTTGTGGATAAATCTGTGTGTAAGTGGGT
Source organism: Providencia sp. LY12 (assembly GCF_057621555.1). Lineage (NCBI taxonomy): Bacteria > Pseudomonadati > Pseudomonadota > Gammaproteobacteria > Enterobacterales > Morganellaceae > Providencia > Providencia sp. LY12. The sequence goes on from NZ_CM172594.1 coordinate 450,862, forward strand.
ATAAATAGGGGTTTTGCTGTGGAATGCAGCAGTTGAACTAAAAACCGTAAAAAATCTTAAAAAAAGGGTTGCAGGATTTCTGCGACTCCCTATAATGCGCATCCACTGACCGGGAACAAGCCAACGCAAAGCGCGATGGACACTGAAACGGCAGCGAGAGAATCTGAAAAGATTAAGTAAAAAAATACTTGACTCTCAATGAGGAAAGCGTAATATACGCCACCTCGCGACAACGACCTAAGTTGATAAAAACTGAGTCGAATTTCTCAAGAAATGTCGCACCGCTCTTTAACAATTTATCAGACAATCTGTGTGGGCACTCACAGGACACTATCAAAAAAATATTTGATTTTAAGTCTTGAAGAGTGACTAACACGTTAATTCATATATATGAACTAATAGGTAATTTGGTTTCTTCGGAAATCAAACGACAGTAACATTCTTTGAGCATCAAGCTTTTTAATTGAAGAGTTTGATCATGGCTCAGATTGAACGCTGGCGGCAGGCCTAACACATGCAAGTCGAGCGGTAACAGGAGAAGCTTGCTTCTCGCTGACGAGCGGCGGACGGGTGAGTAATGTATGGGGATCTGCCCGATAGAGGGGGATAACTACTGGAAACGGTAGCTAATACCGCATAATCTCTTAGGAGCAAAGCAGGGGAACTTCGGTCCTTGCGCTATCGGATGAACCCATATGGGATTAGCTAGTTGGTGAGGTAATGGCTCACCAAGGCGACGATCCCTAGCTGGTCTGAGAGGATGATCAGCCACACTGGGACTGAGACACGGCCCAGACTCCTACGGGAGGCAGCAGTGGGGAATATTGCACAATGGGCGCAAGCCTGATGCAGCCATGCCGCGTGTATGAAGAAGGCCTTAGGGTTGTAAAGTACTTTCAGTTGGGAGGAAGGCGTTGATGCTAATATCATCAGCGATTGACGTTACCAACAGAAGAAGCACCGGCTAACTCCGTGCCAGCAGCCGCGGTAATACGGAGGGTGCAAGCGTTAATCGGAATTACTGGGCGTAAAGCGCACGCAGGCGGTTGATTAAGTTAGATGTGAAATCCCCGGGCTTAACCTGGGAATGGCATCTAAGACTGGTCAGCTAGAGTCTTGTAGAGGGGGTAGAATTCCATGTGTAGCGGTGAAATGCGTAGAGATGTGGAGGAATACCGGTGGCGAAGGCGGCCCCCTGGACAAAGACTGACGCTCAGGTGCGAAAGCGTGGGGAGCAAACAGGATTAGATACCCTGGTAGTCCACGCTGTAAACGATGTCGATTTGGAGGTTGTTCCCTTGAGGAGTGGCTTCCGGAGCTAACGCGTTAAATCGACCGCCTGGGGAGTACGGCCGCAAGGTTAAAACTCAAATGAATTGACGGGGGCCCGCACAAGCGGTGGAGCATGTGGTTTAATTCGATGCAACGCGAAGAACCTTACCTACTCTTGACATCCAGAGAACTTAGCAGAGATGCTTTGGTGCCTTCGGGAACTCTGAGACAGGTGCTGCATGGCTGTCGTCAGCTCGTGTTGTGAAATGTTGGGTTAAGTCCCGCAACGAGCGCAACCCTTATCCTTTGTTGCCAGCGATTCGGTCGGGAACTCAAAGGAGACTGCCGGTGATAAACCGGAGGAAGGTGGGGATGACGTCAAGTCATCATGGCCCTTACGAGTAGGGCTACACACGTGCTACAATGGCGTATACAAAGAGAAGCGACCTCGCGAGAGCAAGCGGAACTCATAAAGTACGTCGTAGTCCGGATTGGAGTCTGCAACTCGACTCCATGAAGTCGGAATCGCTAGTAATCGTAGATCAGAATGCTACGGTGAATACGTTCCCGGGCCTTGTACACACCGCCCGTCACACCATGGGAGTGGGTTGCAAAAGAAGTAGGTAGCTTAACCTTCGGGAGGGCGCTTACCACTTTGTGATTCATGACTGGGGTGAAGTCGTAACAAGGTAACCGTAGGGGAACCTGCGGTTGGATCACCTCCTTACCATTGAAGTGTTTTTGTGAAGTGCTCACACAGATTGTCTGATAGAAAGTAGAGCAAAAAGCGCGTCTGCGAAGCTGACTGTAGTGTCCCCTTCGTCTAGAGGCCTAGGACACCGCCCTTTCACGGCGGTAACAGGGGTTCGAATCCCCTAGGGGACGCCAATTGCGCGGAGAATGAGTGAAAGACGTTCCCCACAAATAATGATTAAGCCAATTACGTTGTAGTTGGTTTAACAATTATGCTCTTTAACAATCTGGAACAAGCTGAAAATTGAAAACAACGCACATTGTTTATCGCTTAAACAATGTGAGAGTCTCTCAAAAATCTCAACGTGAATGTGTTCAATTGACCGTCGGGTCAGTTGGTAAAGACACCTTCGGGTTGTGAGGTTAAGCGACTAAGCGTACACGGTGGATGCCTAGGCAATCAGAGGCGATGAAGGACGTGCTAATCTGCGATAAGCGTTGGTAAGGTGATATGAACCGTTATAACCGACGATTTCCGAATGGGGAAACCCAGTGCAATTCGTTGCACTATCGTTTGATGAATACATAGTCAAACGAGGCGAACCGAGGGAACTGAAACATCTCAGTACCTCGAGGAAAAGAAATCAACCGAGATTCCCCTAGTAGCGGCGAGCGAACGGGGAGCAGCCCAGAGTCTTAATCAGCATTAGCATCAGGAGAACGGTCTGGAAAGGCCGGCAGTAAAGGGTGATAGCCCCGTATCCGAAGGTGTTAGTGTTGTGAACTCGACGAGTAGGGCGGGACACGTGTTATCCTGTCTGAATATGGGGGGACCATCCTCCAAGGCTAAATACTCCTGATTGACCGATAGTGAACCAGTACCGTGAGGGAAAGGCGAAAAGAACCCCGGCGAGGGGAGTGAAATAGAACCTGAAACCGTGTACGTACAAGCAGTGGGAGCACCCTTGTGGTGTGACTGCGTACCTTTTGTATAATGGGTCAGCGACTTATATTCTGTAGCAAGGTTAACCGTATAGGGGAGCCGTAGGGAAACCGAGTCTTAACTGGGCGAATGAGTTGCAGGGTATAGACCCGAAACCCGGTGATCTAGCCATGGGCAGGTTGAAGGTTGGGTAACACTAACTGGAGGACCGAACCGACTAATGTTGAAAAATTAGCGGATGACTTGTGGCTGGGGGTGAAAGGCCAATCAAACCGGGAGATAGCTGGTTCTCCCCGAAAGCTATTTAGGTAGCGCCTCGTGAACTCATCTTCGGGGGTAGAGCACTGTTTCGACTAGGGGGTCATCCCGACTTACCAACTCGATGCAAACTACGAATACCGAAGAATGTTATCACGGGAGACACACGGCGGGTGCTAACGTTCGTCGTGAAGAGGGAAACAACCCAGACCGCCAGCTAAGGTCCCAAAGTCATAGTTAAGTGGGAAACGAAGTGGGAAGGCTCAGACAGCCAGGATGTTGGCTTAGAAGCAGCCATCATTTAAAGAAAGCGTAATAGCTCACTGGTCGAGTCGGCCTGCGCGGAAGATGTAACGGGGCTAAACTATGCACCGAAGCTGCGGCAGCGATATGTAAATATTGTTGGGTAGGGGAGCGTTCTGTAAGCCTGTGAAGGTGTGCTGTGAGGCATGCTGGAGGTATCAGAAGTGCGAATGCTGACATAAGTAACGATAATGCGGGTGAAAAACCCGCACGCCGGAAGACCAAGGGTTCCTGTCCAACGTTAATCGGGGCAGGGTGAGTCGACCCCTAAGGCGAGGCAGAAATGCGTAGTCGATGGGAAACGGGTTAATATTCCCGTACTGGTGATAATTGCGATGGGGGGACGGAGAAGGTTAGGCTGGCCGGGCGACGGTTGTCCCGGTTTAAGGATGTAGGCAGGTGAATTAGGCAAATCCGGTTCACTATATGCTGAGGTCTGATGACGAGTCACTACGGTGGCGAAGTAGCTCATACCCCGCTTCCAGGAAAAGCCTCTAAGCTCTAGATTATCATTAATCGTACCCCAAACCGACACAGGTGGTCAGGTAGAGAATACTCAGGCGCTTGAGAGAACTCGGGTGAAGGAACTAGGCAAAATGGTGCCGTAACTTCGGGAGAAGGCACGCTGGCATTAGGTGAAGTGATTTACTCATGGAGCTGAAGCCAGTCGCAGATACCAGCTGGCTGCAACTGTTTATTAAAAACACAGCACTGTGCAAACACGAAAGTGGACGTATACGGTGTGACGCCTGCCCGGTGCTGGAAGGTTAATTGATGGGGTTATCCGTAAGGAGAAGCTCTTGATCGAAGCCCCAGTAAACGGCGGCCGTAACTATAACGGTCCTAAGGTAGCGAAATTCCTTGTCGGGTAAGTTCCGACCTGCACGAATGGCGTAATGATGGCCAGGCTGTCTCCACCCGAGACTCAGTGAAATTGAACTCGCTGTGAAGATGCAGTGTACCCGCGGCAAGACGGAAAGACCCCGTGAACCTTTACTATAGCTTGACACTGAACATTGAGCCTTGATGTGTAGGATAGGTGGGAGGCTTTGAAGCGTGGACGCCAGTCTGCGTGGAGCCAACCTTGAAATACCACCCTTTAATGTTTGATGTTCTAACGTAGCCCCGTAATCCGGGGTGCGGACAGTGTCTGGTGGGTAGTTTGACTGGGGCGGTCTCCTCCCAAAGAGTAACGGAGGAGCACGAAGGTTGGCTAAGCATGGTCGGACATCATGCGGTTAGTGCAAAGGCATAAGCCAGCTTGACTGCGAGAGTGACGGCTCGAGCAGGTACGAAAGTAGGTCTTAGTGATCCGGTGGTTCTGTATGGAAGGGCCATCGCTCAACGGATAAAAGGTACTCCGGGGATAACAGGCTGATACCGCCCAAGAGTTCATATCGACGGCGGTGTTTGGCACCTCGATGTCGGCTCATCACATCCTGGGGCTGAAGTAGGTCCCAAGGGTACGGCTGTTCGCCGTTTAAAGTGGTACGCGAGCTGGGTTTAGAACGTCGTGAGACAGTTCGGTCCCTATCTGCCGTGGGCGTTGGAAGATTGAAAGGGGCTGCTCCTAGTACGAGAGGACCGGAGTGGACGCACCACTGGTGTTCGGGTTGTCATGCCAATGGCATTGCCCGGTAGCTAAGTGCGGAAGAGATAACCGCTGAAAGCATCTAAGCGGGAAACTTGCCTTGAGATGAGTCTTCCCTGACCCTTTAAGGGTCCTAAAGGAACGTTTAAGACTAAGACGTTGATAGGTTGGGTGTGTAAGCGTAGCGATACGTTGAGCTAACCAATACTAATGAACCGTGAGGCTTAACCTGACAACACCGAAGGTGTTTTCGAGAAGAGAGATTGAGTTGATTCAATGAGAGTGGAAACCGGAAGGTAGACACACAGCTTGTTCAAGATTGATATTCTGGTTTAAGAGAAGACTTAAACGGGAATAAACAGAATTTGTCTGGCGGCAATAGCGCGGTGGTCCCACCTGACCCCATGCCGAACTCAGCAGTGAAACGCCGTAGCGCCGATGGTAGTGTGGGGTCTCCCCATGTGAGAGTAGGGAACTGCCAGACATTAAATTAGCCGAGAAGCCACCCATTGGGTGGCTTTTTTGCGTTTGGGGACTTAAAAAATAGGTGATAAAAGGCAAGATAGTCATCCTTTGAAGCGTGATTATCGCAACAGCCCCCTTCAGATCTCACTAATTTCGTTGTTCTTACTCTCTGGATGCCTGTATTTAAAGGCCACTATGCAAAAACTACCACCCGAAAATCATTATTCAAGAAATCATGAGTCTTAAAATCCTCTCTACTTCAGATCAAAAAAGTCTAAGCCATTTTAGCTATTAAGCTGTAATAAAAAGTCTGAATATCATTAAGTTACTAGTTTGCTAGACTTTTAATATTCCTAATACACCAACCATCGCTTGAAATTATTTCAACTTGCTTCGAAACGCTCGACAAGTAGAGTCACATTGGTTAGATTGTTTAGCATTCTAGAAGTCTAAACGTACAAAGTATATTTAAGGGGATGAACCATGCCAATTCGCCTGCCTGATGAGCTACCAGCAGTTAATTTCTTGCGTGAAGAAAATGTTTTTGTCATGACCACGACAAGAGCCAGCCTTCAGGAGATCCGTCCCTTGAAAGTACTGATACTGAACCTAATGCCGAAAAAAATTGAAACTGAAAACCAATTTTTACGGTTACTATCAAACACGCCATTGCAAGTCGATATCCAGCTTCTACGCATTGATCAGCGAGAATCTAAGAATACGCCAACTGAACACTTGAACAATTTTTACTGTGATTTTGAAGATATTAAACACCAAAATTTTGATGGATTAATTGTAACAGGTGCTCCGCTCGGCTTAGTTGAATTTGCTGACGTGTGTTATTGGGAACAAATAGAGCGGGTCATTGCATGGGCAAAAGAGCATGTGACTTCAACATTATTTGTTTGCTGGGCGGTTCAAGCTGCACTTAACGTATTGTATGATTTACCTAAATTAACCCGCAAAGAGAAACTCTCTGGCGTATATTCACACGAAACATTAGAGCCTTATGCGTTATTAACTCGCGGGTTTGATGCTTCTTTTTATGCGCCGCATTCCCGTTATGCCGATTTCCCTGAAGACTATATTCGTCAGAACACAGACCTTGATATTTTAGCCAGCTCACCGGAAGCGGGAGCGTACTTATTTGCATCAAAAGATAAGCGTTTGGCCTTTGTCACGGGGCATCCTGAGTATGATGCGGAAACATTATCTCAAGAATATTGGCGTGATGTGGATGCCGGGATCACACCTGAATTACCGTGTAATTATTTCAAAAATGATGATCCGAATAATTCGCCGGAAGTTCGTTGGCGTAGTCATGGTCACTTGTTATTCTCCAATTGGCTGAATTATTATGTGTATCAGATCACACCATTCGATCTTACTCATATGGAACCAACATTAGATTAAAAAACTCACTTAATGCCAGCTAACTGGTCATATCTCAGAATATAAGGCTGAGTAATCAAAATTATTTAGCCTTTAAATCAAGATTCCTCCCATTTTTTAGATGAATAAAAAATCAATTTTTGTCTGCTCACTCATTTTCTTTGTTTGAAAGAAAATTTCAACTTATACATAACTTCATGATTTAACTTATATTTAACATTTTATTTTTAGGAGATAGAAATTAAAAGCAAAATAATAAATTCATCTAACTCCTTTATAATCAATACGATATGTTTATTGTAAATTAAAATGGAAACCGTTTTTGATTTATTTGTTTTTTAAGTTTACTCTTAATTCATAGCCAGCCATGAATGAGGAAAAAACAATGGATCAGCAGTTATCTATTTCAGATTTAACCTTCAAGAAAGCATTTTCTCAGCAAGCAAAACAAATATTAAGTGCTGATTCTATTGGCTTTCTTTCTTATCTTGTCGAAGGTTTCTTGCCAAGAAGAGAGCAGCTACTCAAAGACAGAGTGCATCGTCAAAAAGAGATTGATGCAGGTGATTTACCTGATTTCATTATGGAATCTAATTCCATTAAAAATTCGGACTGGAAAATTCAAAATATTCCTGATGATTTACAAGATCGTCGCATAGAAATTACTGGGCCAGTTGATCGGAAAATGGTGATCAATGCATTGAATGCTAACGTAAAAGTATTTATGGCTGACTTTGAAGACTCTCTATCGCCATCATGGGAAAGATTGATCGACGGGCAAATTAACCTACGAGATGCGATCACTGGCGAAATCTCCTATACCAATGAAAATGGCAAAGTTTATCAGCTGAAATCTAACCCAGCCGTATTGATAGCTCGAGTGCGTGGACTGCATTTAGATGAAAAACATGTGCTTGTCGATAATCAACCGATCCCCGGTGGGCTGTTTGATTTCGCGCTCTACTTTTTCAATAACTATCAGGCATTACTGGCGAAGGGGAGCGGTCCTTACTTCTATATTCCGAAGCTGGAATCTTGGCAGGAAGCGCAGTGGTGGAGCGATGTGTTTAGTGCTGCAGAAGATTATGTGGGCTTACCACGCGGGACTATCAAAGCCACCGTGTTAATTGAAACACTCCCAGCGGTTTTTCAAATGGATGAAATTTTGTACCACATGCGTCATCACATTGTTGGGCTTAACTGTGGACGCTGGGACTACATTTTCAGCTATATCAAAACATTGAAAGAGCACGCTGACCGCGTTTTACCGGATAGACAGTCGGTGACAATGACACAGGAATTTCTAAGTGCCTATTCACGTTTGCTGATCAAAACCTGTCATCGCCGCGGTGCATTTGCAATGGGGGGAATGTCCGCCTTTATTCCAAGCAAAGATACGCAGGAAAATCAAGCCATTCTCGCCAAAGTTAAAGCGGACAAAGAGCTGGAGGCGCGCAATGGTCATGATGGTTCATGGATTGCACACCCAGGTTTGGCAGACACCGTCATGGCGGTTTTCAACGAAGCATTAGGTGAGCGAAAAAACCAGCTGAATATCCGACGTGAAAATGATGATGAAATTACAGCGCAGCAGCTACTAAAACCTTGTGAAGGCGAAAGAACCGAAGCGGGTATGCGCGCCAATATTCGAGTGGCGGTGCAATATATTGAAGCATGGATTTCAGGAAATGGCTGTGTACCTATCTACGGTTTGATGGAGGATGCGGCGACGGCTGAAATTTCGCGGACATCAATTTGGCAGTGGATCCGTCATAGCAAATCACTATCGAACGGCATGAAAGTCACTAAAGAGTTATTTGAAGAGATGCTGGATGAAGAGTTGCAAGTCATCCAGAAAGAGCTTGGCGACCATCGTTTTCAAAGTGGGCGATTCAAAGAAGCTAGTGAGTTGATGCGCCGAATCACAACCCAAGATGAATTGATCGAGTTCTTAACTATACCAGGCTACCAATTGCTTGATTAGCCAAGTTGAAGAATAGAGATAGCACTCAATTACCCTACAAAGACAGATAACAAGAAAGGATGTAAATCATGACAACATCGCGCTTAGAACAGATTGCTCAATTGGAAAATGAGTGGAAAAAACCACGCTGGAAAGGCATCACGCGCCCATATACGGCGGAAGAAGTGATCAAATTACGTGGCTCGGTCAACCCTGAGCATACATTAGCTCGTAAAGGTGCTGAACGCTTTTGGGCACAGCTGAATGGCGGCGCGAAGAAAGGCTACGTAAATGCATTAGGTGCATTAACTGGCGGGCAAGCATTGCAACAAGCAAAAGCGGGGATTGAAGCTGTTTATCTCTCTGGCTGGCAGGTTGCGGCAGATGCGAACTCGGCATCCAGCATGTACCCTGACCAATCACTCTATCCTGTAGACTCAGTGCCTAACGTGGTTCAGCGGATCAACAACACATTCCGTCGTGCGGATCAAATTCAGTGGGCGAATGGCATTGGTCCCGATAATAAAGAATATATTGATTTCTTTTTACCTATCGTCGCGGATGCAGAGGCTGGCTTTGGTGGGGTTCTGAATGCGTTTGAATTGATGAAGCATATGATTGAAGCGGGCGCAGCGGCGGTGCACTTTGAGGATCAATTGGCGGCAGTGAAAAAATGTGGCCATATGGGCGGGAAAGTCTTAGTTCCAACCCAAGAAGCAATTCAAAAATTAGTTGCAGCACGCTTAGCGGCGGATGTTTCAGGTGTTCCTACTATCTTGGTTGCTAGAACGGATGCGGACGCTGCTGATTTACTAACATCAGATTGTGACCCTTATGATGAGCCATTTATCACTGGTGAGCGTACGGCCGAAGGCTTCTTCCGTACCACGGCAGGGATAGAGCAAGCGATTAGCCGAGGCTTAGCTTATGCCCCTTATGCTGATTTAGTTTGGTGTGAAACCTCCAAGCCAGATCTGGAAGCTGCGCGCCAATTTGCTGAGGCAATTCACGCTAAATTCCCAGGAAAATTACTGGCTTATAATTGTTCTCCTTCATTTAATTGGAAGAAAAATTTGGACGACAGCACCATTGCTCGTTTCCAACAAGAGTTGTCAGATATGGGCTATCGCTTCCAATTTATTACCTTGGCGGGAATTCACAGCATGTGGTTCAACATGTTCGACCTTGCCCACGCTTACGCACAAGGCGAGGGAATGAAACACTATGTTGATAAAGTACAGGAATGTGAATTCGCCGCTATCAATAAAGGCTATACCTTCTCTTCTCATCAGCAAGAAGTGGGAACTGGCTATTTTGATAAGGTGACAACGGTGATTCAAGGGGGGAGCTCTTCAGTCACGGCATTAACAGGTTCGACTGAAGAAGAGCAATTCTAATCGGGGAGAAATATACGGTTCCTATTGCTCGGTGTATGTGTGTTGACATAAGTGTATCTTTTGAGTTTTCAGGCACGCAAGTGCCTGTTTTTTTATTGGGAGAGTGAAGATGACCCTCGAAACTGAACAGATCATCGCTCAAACCATTTTGCAGGGCTTTGATGCGCAATATGGGCGATTTCTTGAAATCACATCGGGTGCTCAAGAACGCTTTGAACGCGGGGATTGGCATGCGGTTCAACACGCGATGAAACAAAGGATAAAGCTGTATGACCATCATGTGGGGCTTGTCGTTGCTCAGCTGCAATGTATGGGGCTAGTGCAATCGCTCAGTCCCTACAATTTGGCGAGGATCAAACAGGTCTATGCGACATTGCTACCGGATTACCCACGTTTTGAAATTGCTGAAAGTTTTTTTAATTCAGTGTATTGCCGACTGTTTCAACATCGAGAGTTAACCCAAGAAAATCTGTTTATCTTTACTTCACAACCTGCTCGGCGCTTTTGCACCTTACCGAGGCCATTAGCTCGCGAATATAAGCTTAATGGGAACATGGAAACGGTATTTAATGGGATCTTAAGCGGGTTGCCGATTCGCTTGGTGTGGCGAGATTTAGCCTTTGATATTGAATGTATTGTGGAAACACTAAGGCAGCGCTTCCCTGAGATTGTAGAGCAAAGTGCCCAATTACATGTGGCGAATGAGTTGTTTTACCGAAATAAAGCTGCATGGTTAGTTGGGAAGCTATATATCAATCATCAAGTTTACCCATTCTTATTGCCTATTCACCATAATGAAGACGGCAAAATGTATGTAGATGCGTGTTTAACTGGCTTTGATGACGCAAGTATCGTGTTTGGCTTCGCTCGTTCCTACTTTATGGTATACGCCCCGTTTCCCGCAGGGTTAGTTTTCTGGTTACGTGAAATTTTACCCAGTAAATCAATCGCTGAATTGTATATGGCGATTGGTTGTCAAAAGCATGGTAAAACAGAATATTACCGAGAATATTTGGCGTATTTAAACTTTTCACGAGAACAATTTACCCTTGCCCCCGGTGTGAAAGGGATGGTGATGTTGGTGTTTACGGCGCCATCATTTGATCGGGTATTTAAGATTATTAAAGATAAATTTGCGCCACAAAAAGAAGTGACTAAAGCTAGAGTGCTTGAGTGTTATCAAATGGTCAAAGAGCACGACCGAGTGGGGCGCATGGCGGATACTCAAGAGTTTGAAAACTTTATTATTGAAAAGCGTTTTGTCAGTGATGAGCTAATGACCGAGTTACTGATGGAGGCGCCGTCTCAGGTTGAAGATTTGGGGGATAAAATATTAATTCGTCATCTCTATATGGAGCGGAAGATGATCCCGCTGAATATTTTTATGGATGAGGCATCGGATGAGCAGCTTTATCACGCGATAGAAGAATATGGTTGCGCCATCAAGCAGCTGGCTGCCGCCAATATTTTCCCGGGGGATATGCTATTTAAAAACTTTGGGGTAACACGCCATGGTCGGGTGGTATTTTATGATTATGATGAAATTTGCTATATGACCGAGGTGAATTTCCGCCATATCCCTGAGCCGCTCTACCCTGAACAAGAGCTCTCAGGCGAACCTTGGTACAGTGTGCGAGAGCAAGATGTTTTCCCCGAAGAGTTTGCGCAATTCTTATGCCAAGATCCGAAAGTCAGGGACTATTTGCAGCTGCATCATCAAGATTTATTTAGCGCGGATTATTGGCAAAAACTGCAAAAACGCATTTTGGATGGGTATGTCGAAGATGTGTTTGCTTACTCGGAAGATCAGCGCTTTTGTCGTCGATTTCTTCGCACTATCTCTACGGTTTAGTTGATTAAAAGTGGGTCAATGACCCACTTCATGACTTAACAATTACAGAGCACCTTGCACTGCTTGTTGTGCTAATTCGGTAATTTTATCGTAGTTGCCATTTTCCAGAGCATCTTCAGGTACCAACCATGAGCCGCCAATACATAACACGCTGTCTAGCGAGAGATAATCACGGTAATTGGCGAGGGAGATCCCGCCAGTTGGGCAGAAGCGAACTTGAGAGAAAGGTCCTGCAATTGCTTTGAGCGCTTTCACGCCACCATTGGCTTCGGCTGGGAAGAATTTGAATTCTTTAAGCCCATAGTTCATGCCCGCCATTAATTCAGATACGGTGGAAATCCCAGGAATTAATGGAATGCTGCCTTGATTTGCAGCCGCTAATAACTCGTCCGTTAAACCGGGACTGATAGCAAATTGCGCACCCGCTTGTGTCACTTCTGCTAGCTGTTTTGCATTGATGACAGTACCAGCGCCGACAATCGCTTCAGGGACTTCTTCAGCAATCAGTCGGATAGCTTCGATAGCGCATTCCGTTCTCAACGTGACTTCCAATACTTTGATACCGCCTTTGAGTAAGGCTTTTGCTAAAGGAACGGCTTGCTCGAGTTTTTTGATCACAATGACAGGAACAACAGGACCTTGTTTTAGAACATCTTCAGCGGTCATTTTCCAATTATTCATAATAAATCCTATTAAGCGGTATAAATTAAAAATTAATGCTGCAAGCACCTTCTTCGGCGCCAGATAAATGTTGTCTTAATGCACCAAACAGCTCTCGACCACAACCCACTCGTTCTGCACTCAGGTCGGCTTGATAAGGTTGACGAGCGGATAAAATGTGTTCATCCACGAGAAGCTCGATTTCTCCCGTTAATGCATTAACGCGAATTAAATCACCATCTTGGACTTTGGCGAGTAAGCCGCCATTGTAAGCTTCTGGGGTGACATGAATCGCGGAAGGCACTTTACCGGATGCGCCCGACAGTCGCCCATCAGTGACTAATGCCACTTTATAGCCTTTGTCCAATAATACCCCGAGTGGCGGCATTAATTTATGCAGTTCAGGCATGCCATTCGCAGATGGCCCTTGGAAACGAACGACAATCACGCAGTCTCTGTCTAATTCGCCTGCTTCAAAACGCGGTGCAATATCATTTTGATTATTGAACACGATGGCCGGGGCTTCAATCACTTGGTTTTCAACGGGAACGGCTGAGGTTTTCATCACAGCGCGCCCGAGGTTTCCAGACAGTAGTTTAGTCCCACCATGATGGGAGAAAGGATGATCAATATCAGCAATCACTTCAAGATCATAAGAATTTTTTGCCCCTTCACGCCAAGATAATTGACCGTTGTCCAACCACGGTTCGAGGGTATAGCGTGATAATCCAAATCCGGCGACGGTGTGAACGTCATCATGGAGTAAACCTTTAGCAAGGAGCTGGCGGATCAACAACTGAACACCACCGGCCGCTTGGAATTGGTTAATATCGGCTTGACCATTTGGATAAATACGGCAAATCAGCGGAACGACAGCAGAAAGATCAGAGAAATCATCCCAATTGATAATGATGCCGGCGGCGCGTGCAATCGCCACCAGATGCATGGTGAGATTAGTGGATCCCCCTGTTGCCAGAAGTGCCACAATACCATTTACAATCACTTTTTCATCAACCAGTTTACCAATCGGTAAATAATTTCCTGATTGCTCAGTAAGACGTGTAATTTGGCGAGCCGCAGCGCGAGTGAGTTCATCACGTAATGGGGAATCAGGCGGAACAAAGGAAGAGCCAGGTAAATGTAGTCCCATCACTTCCATCACCATTTGGTTAGAGTTTGCAGTGCCGTAAAATGTGCAGGTACCAATGCTGTGATAGGACGCGGCTTCAGCATCAAGTAATGCATTACGATCCACCTTTCCTTCAACATATAGCTGACGAATTCTCACTTTTTCTTTGTTGGGCAAGCCTGTGCTCATAGGACCTGCGGGGACAAAAACGGCGGGTAGATGCCCAAAAGAGAGCGCGCCCATCATCAGTCCTGGAACAATTTTGTCGCAGATCCCTAAATAGAGCGCACCATCGAACATATTGTGGGAAAGGCCGATGGCAGTGGACATCGCGATAACATCGCGGCTCAGTAATGAGAGCTCCATACCATCTTGCCCTTGGGTAACGCCATCACACATGGCAGGAACACCAGCGGCTACTTGCCCAATGGCGCCATTTTCAAGTAATGCTTGTTTCAGCTGGTCAGGGTAGCGGTCATAGGGGCGATGGGCGGAAAGCATGTCGTTATAGGAGTTAATGATAGCGATATCGGAACGGGTCATGCTTTTGAGAATGCTTTTTTCTTCGCTTTGGCAGGCGGCAAAACCATGAGCCAGATTCCCACACGCTAATTCAGCGCGATGCACAGTACTGCTACGAGCCTGTTCAATTTTTTCGAGATAGGCTTTTCGAGTCTCTTTAGAACGCTCGATGATACGTTGGGTGATCTGTAAAATGTGGTCATTGACCTTCGTTGAAGGCGTGACGTCAGAAATATTTTTGCTCATGATAATGGCTCCATTATACAAACAGTACTCTTTATGTTACCGGTAACATTGTTCAATGAAAAAACAATTGTTGCAATGATCAAAATGAAGATTTCGACATATCTGTGATCTGAATCAAGAAGAGGATCGGAGAGTAATTTGGGAGTAATCGTGACCATTTCAGCCTAACAGAATGATAAATAATAACTATAATGAGTTAGTCGATGGCATTAAGATGAAAATCAAGTAGGGGAATATGGCATTTTTGAAAAAATGTAATCCGCTTGGGTGGATGTTAGGTATTTTTTGGTTGTGCTCAAGCAGCGTTCAAGCGACAGAAGTGCCTGAAGTGGTCTTAACCACTGGATCTTACGGCGTTTTAGAGAAGGCGATTTCAGCCAGCCAAGGTAGTTCTGCGGAGCAAAAAATGGCGAATGCCACCGCTATTTTGCTGGGCACCCCGTACAACAATCGCACTTTAAATATGGATGCATTCTCTGCTGAACGGTTAATCATTGATTTGAAAGCCGTTGATTGCATGACATTTATTGAGTATAGCGAAGCCTTTAAACATGCGGATGATGCTGAACAATTTGCCTCATATTTAGAAAAAGTACGCTATGTCGATGCAAAAGTCGCATTTAATCAACGTCGTCATTTCTTTTCTGATTGGGCGGAAGGGGAGCATAAAGTTGTCTCTGATATAACGGCTCAATTAAGCCCCCATACGGTTTTTGTTAATAAACAACTTAATAAAAAAAGTAACGGTGACCCTATTATTGCTACGGTTAAAATAACACCAAGAGTGATTAGTTATGTCCCAACTCGATTTATTGATAGAGCACTACTGAAGCAGTTAAAAACAGGGGATTACATTGGTATTTATTCCTCAGCATCAGGATTGGATGTTACCCATGTGGGGGTTGTGATTCGAGAAGGGGAAAAGGTGCTATTTCGCCATGCTTCTTCACAACGAAAAAATTTACGGGTAATGGATGTCGAGCTATTTTCGTATCTTCAAGGAAAAAGTGGAATTATGGTATTTAGATAAAGTCGGTTTTAAAGTTAAGCTATCTAATTACCTATTTTTTAATGTTAATTACGCCCGTCTTATTTTAAATAAATTTTAATTTTTAAAATAAACTTAAATCGTAAGTACAAGTGATTTTTAGTTACTAATCATTGCCATAACCGTGTAAATTGTAAGACATTATTAAATTAGAGATGTTTTAATAATAGTTTCACATGGTTAAAACAACTACTGATATTAAAAAAATATTTTATAAAGCAATGAATTACAACCCAGAGTAGTAAAGATTAAAAATTAAAATCATAATGACACCTTAAATTCCTATCAATAATAGTTAATTCGATTGTTTTTATCTATTTTAAAAAAAATAGATTGTTTTTATAATGCCCATTAATGTTTGATTAGATTCTTTATATTGAGGTGAGCGTGTACATGTCAGAAAAACAAAATATTTATGCTTTGCTTGGCAATCATCTTCGTAAAGCTAGGGTACGTAAAGGGTTATCAGGACAGGAGTTGGCGGCTATTATTCAGCTTAGCCAGCAGCAGGTATCTCGATATGAATTGGGTGTTAACAAGCTAAGTTTAGATAAATTAATCGAGATTGCTATTTTACTTGAAATTGATATTCATGAAATTACCACTATGATTGCACGTCAGTTTGAGAAAGAAAGGATTAATTCAAGTGAGCTAGCGTTAGCGAGTTTTTAATTTATTTTATCTTATCTTAAAATCTTATAGATTAATAAAACTACAATGATTAAATGATTTTAATTATTAATGCTATCTTTAACGTATTAATTAAATTTCATAAATCTGATGATTCTGCTTTTAAATGATAAAAGCAGATAACGATTAAATTCAATTAGATTATTTTTATAAAAGTATTCATATTTTGTTTTTTTGATTCATTTAATTTACGCTTTTTTGAATGTTTGTTCATATTTAAGACGATTCTTTGCGCAAAGTTCTCATGGTTTTATCGAGGTCGGTGTGCTTAAATGTGCGACAATTCAACATGGAAAAAGGGCAGTTTTAAATGGCTAGGGCAATATGGATATTTGTCATATTCCTACTTGTCGGTTGTTCAACGACACCTTCAAAAACGGGTTACTATCTCGATCAGAGTTACCCGTCACAGAATACCAGCGAGCGTATTCAATTTATTGTTCTACATTACACTGTTTCTGATGATGCCCACTCAATTAAAATATTAACGAAAGGAAAGGTGAGTTCCCATTACCTCATTCCTAGTCAACCTGCACAAAAAAATGGTCAGCCTGTCATTTTACAACTTGTTCCTGAGCGCTTGAAAGCGTGGCATGCAGGGGATAGCCGTTGGCAATATCATCACGGGCTCAATGATAGCTCGATTGGTATTGAAATCGTTAATGAAGGTTTGGTGAGAAAAAATGGTCAAGATATCTGGCCGCCTTTTAATGACTCGCAGATAGATGCGTTGATCCCGCTATTGAAAGACATTATGCAACGTTATGACATTCCTCCAGAAAATGTCATTGGCCATAGTGATATCGCCCCGCTGCGTAAACAAGATCCGGGTCGTGCATTCCCGTGGCAATCATTAGCGCTGCATGGGATTGGCGCTTGGCCAGACCCTCAAACCGTTAATAAGTATTTAGCAGGGCGGCAGATTAATGCATCTGTCAGTGTGTTAAACCTACAAAAAGCATTGAAATTTTATGGCTATGCAGGGATCCCACTGACAGGAAAATTAGATAAAGAAACGAAACAGACGTTGCGTGCATTCCAAATGCATTATCGTCCACGGGATATTGATGGGCGGGCAGATGCGGAAACGGAAGCTATCGCTTTAGCCTTGATTGAAAAATATCGCAATATGCCGAAGTTCAAACAATCTTTGAAATCGAATAAATCGGAAAATGCATCCAGTCAACAGGGTGATTAACCTGCCAGTAACATGATTAATTAAAGAAGTGCGGGAAGATCCCGCACTTTTGCTTGCTAGCGATTAGCGCCATATTCATGGCTGATTTCTTTAGCGGCTTTGATCACCATCGCTCCCAGCTCTGTTACCCGATCATCGGTGATCCGAGAAAGTGGTCCAGAAATTGAGATCGCGGCAAATGCCTCTTTATGCTCATCATAAATACAGGCGCCAATACATCTTAACCCCAGCGCATGCTCTTCATCATCATAAGAAAATCCTTGTTTTTTAGCTTGTTGCAGATTTTCTTTCAATGCTGATGGGTTAGTTAATGTATGCGGTGTATAGGCATGTAAGCCTTTTTTGCCCAGTAATGGAATTAGCTGCTCTTCAGGCAAATTGGCAATAAACGCTTTTCCTGCACCCGATGCATGTAATGGCAGCTTTCCGCCAATTGGGGCAGACATGCGCATTAACGCATTACATTGCACCTGGTCAACAATCACAGCGTCATATTCTGTGTGATCCAAAATCGCTAAATTGACGGTTTCGCCAGATTCTTCCATCAAACGGCGTAATATTGGATGGACAAGGGCTAATAAATTACGACTTTCAAGGAAGCTACTGCCGATGATAAAGGCATGAGAAGCGATGACCCACAACCCAAGATCCCCTGTCTGGCGCACAAAACCGTGCTGCTCTAGGGTCATTAATAAGCGGTGAGTTGTGGAATTAGGTAAACCAGCTTGAAGGGCTAAATCGGTGAGAGCGATCCCCCCAGTTGATTCAGAAATGTATTCCAAAAGCGTCAGTCCACGGCTTAAGGATTGAACTTGTCCGGCAGCCGTAGCGCCACTCGCAGGTCCTTTTGCCTTCTTTATTTTTTTAGTAATGGGTGTAGCCGCCATCAAGTGTCTCCTGACAGGAATGAGTATTCGTTTCTATTATGAATGATTTCATTCAAAAATACTCATCGGATCAGCAAAAAGTCGATCTTTGGCAACCTGAAAAACTCTCATCATAACGACGAATTTTCTCTTCTGAAGTTATGGTAGGATGTGATTCATACAAATTTAGTTTAGTTTCAATTCATTGACGATTTAGCTGTGCGAAGTCACAGCATGGGGCAGATTAAGCCGAGGGATTATCATTTTCAGGAGGACAGTGCAGTGTCCAGCAAGAAAAACCAATTAGAACAACAACTAAAAAATAGAATTCTCGTCCTAGATGGTGCGATGGGAACGATGATCCAACGCCATAAGCTCTCTGAAGAGCAGTTTCGCGGCGCGCGTTTTGCAGATTGGCCAAGTGATTTGAAAGGCAACAATGACTTACTTGTGCTCACTCAACCTGAGATTATTCGCGATATCCATAGCCAATATTTTGCAGCAGGGGCAGATATTGTTGAAACCAATACGTTTAACTCCACCACCATTGCGATGGCGGATTATAAAATGGAAGCCCTTTCTGCGGAAATCAACGAAACCGCAGCTCGCCTTGCTCGTGAATGTGCCGATGAGTGGACACGTAAAACCCCAGAAAAACCGCGCTATGTGGCTGGGGTTTTGGGACCAACAAACCGTACAGCATCGATCTCTCCTGATGTGAATGATCCGGCCTATCGCAACGTGACGTTTGATCTGCTGGTGGACGCGTATCGTGAATCCACACGATCGCTGATTAAGGGTGGTGTCGATCTGATCATGATCGAAACTATCTTTGACACATTAAATGCAAAAGCGGCGATTTTTGCCGTAGAAACTGAATTTGAATCCCTTGGGATCCACTTGCCTGTGATGATTTCAGGGACTATCACCGATGCTTCGGGGCGAACTTTATCGGGGCAAACCACGGAAGCATTTTACAACTCATTGCGTCACTCTCAGCCGTTATCATTCGGGCTTAACTGCGCACTGGGGCCTGATGAACTTCGTCAATATATCGCTGAATTATCTCGTATTTCAGAGTGCTATGTTAGCGCCCACCCCAATGCGGGGTTACCGAATGCATTTGGTGAATACGATCTTGATGCCCAAAATATGGCGCAGCAGATCCGCGAATGGGCGGAAGCTGGCTTTTTAAATATCGTCGGTGGATGCTGCGGGACAACACCACTTCATATCCAAAAAATGGCTCAAGCCGTTGAGGGACTTAAACCTCGCCAGTTACCAAAATTACCTGTGAAATGTCGGTTATCCGGTTTAGAACCGCTGAATATTGGTGCGCAATCTCTATTTGTGAACGTTGGTGAGCGCACTAACGTCACAGGCTCTGCAAAATTTAAGCGTTTAATTAAAGAAGAAAATTACCAAGAAGCCCTTGATATCGCTCGCCAACAAGTGGAAAACGGCGCGCAGATCATCGACATCAATATGGATGAGGGCATGTTAGATTCCCACGCGGCGATGGTGTGTTTTCTGAATTTGATCGCGGGAGAACCTGATATTGCACGAGTGCCTATTATGATCGACTCCTCGAAATGGGACGTGATCGAAAAAGGGCTGAAGTGCATCCAAGGCAAAGGGATCGTGAACTCCATCTCCATGAAAGAGGGGGTTGATGCCTTTATTGAACACGCCAAATTAGTCCGTAAATATGGTGCGGCAATGGTGGTCATGGCGTTCGATGAAGTGGGGCAAGCTGATACCCGCGAGCGTAAAATCGAAATTTGCCGCCGCGCATACCAAATATTAACGGAAACGGTCGGTTTTCCACCTGAAGATATTATTTTTGACCCGAATATTTTTGCAGTTGCTACGGGGATTGAAGAGCATAATAACTATGCTGTTGATTTTATTGAAGTCTGTAAAGATATCAAAGATCAACTGCCCCATGCGTTGATCTCAGGTGGGGTGTCTAACGTCTCTTTCTCATTCCGAGGCAATGATCCGGTGCGTGAGGCAATTCACGCTGTTTTCCTGTATCACGCGATCCGCAATGGGATGGATATGGGGATCGTCAATGCGGGGCAACTGGCCATTTATGACGATCTTCCCGCCGAGCTCAAAAACGCGGTAGAAGATGTGATCCTCAATCGCCGAGAAGACGGCACTGAAAAGCTACTGGAACTGGCTGAAAAATACCGTGGAACAGGAGGACAGGAGCAGCAAGTTCAACAAGCGGAATGGCGCAGCTGGGAAGTGGAAAAACGGCTTGAATACTCGCTAGTGAAAGGGATTACGGAATTTATTATCCAAGATACGGAAGAGACTCGCCAACGTGCGTCAAGCCCGATCGAAGTGATTGAAGGCCCGCTAATGAACGGCATGAACGTGGTGGGTGACTTATTTGGTGAAGGAAAAATGTTCCTGCCCCAAGTGGTGAAATCCGCCCGCGTGATGAAGCAAGCCGTGGCGTACTTAGAGCCGTATATTCAGGAGCTAAAACAGTCGGGAAGCAGTGCAGGTAAAGTATTACTAGCGACGGTGAAAGGGGACGTACACGACATTGGCAAAAATATCGTGGGTGTCGTTTTACAGTGTAATAACTATGAAATCATTGATTTAGGCGTCATGGTGCCGTGTGAAACGATCCTAAAAACAGCCCGGGAACAAAACGTCGATATTATCGGTTTATCGGGTCTGATTACGCCGTCATTGGATGAGATGGTGCATGTGGCAAAGGAGATGGAGCGACAAGGGTTTACCTTACCACTATTGATTGGAGGCGCAACCACCTCGAAAGCTCATACTGCGGTGAAAATCGAGCAAAACTATTCAGGACCTACGGTCTATGTGCAGAACGCATCCCGTACGGTGGGGGTCGTCGCTGCATTACTTTCAGCAACCCAAAAAGCCGAGTTTGTTGCCCGAACGCGTCGTGAGTATGACACGGTTCGCCTGCAACATGGGCGCAAAAAACCAAGAACGCCACCCGTTACATTAGAAGCCGCTCGCGCTAATGGGGTGAATATTGATTGGCAACAGTACCAGCCGCCGGTTCCTAAATTCCTAGGCGTTCAAGAAGTGACGGCTTCCATTAAAACATTGCGTGACTATATCGATTGGACACCATTCTTTATGACATGGTCATTGGCTGGTAAATACCCGCGAATTCTCGAAGATGAAGTGGTCGGGGAAGAGGCGCGCAAATTGTTGGCTGATGCCAATGCGATGCTCGACACGTTGGAAAGCCAAAACTTACTGACGCCAAAAGGGATTTTTGGAATTTTCCCAGCAAACCGCGTGGTGGATGATGTGGAAATCTATCGTTCCGATGCTCGGGATGAAGTCCAAGCGGTGGCACTTAATTTACGCCAACAAACGTTGAAAACCGATTTTCCGAACTACTGTTTATCCGATTTTGTGGCACCTAAAGAGAGCGGTAAAGCGGATTATATTGGTGCATTTGCCGTTACTGGCGGGTTAGAAGAGGATGAGCTGGCCCAGCAGTATGAAAATGCCCACGATGATTATAATAAAATCATGGTGAAAGCCTTGGCTGATCGCTTAGCAGAAGCCTTTGCAGAATATCTGCATCAGCAAGTTAGAACCCAGTATTGGGGCTATGCGTCAGAGGAAGCACTGAGCAACGAAGAGTTGATCCGTGAAAATTATCAAGGCATTCGCCCTGCACCGGGTTATGCCGCTTGCCCTGAACACACAGAAAAGGAAAAAATCTGGCAGCTCCTGAATGTGGAAGACAAAATTGGTATGAAACTGACTAGCTCTTACGCAATGTGGCCGGGAGCCTCGGTGTCGGGTTGGTACTTTAGTCACCCTGATAGTAAATACTTTGCGGTGGCACAGGTGCAAAAAGATCAAATTGAAGATTATGCCAAACGCAAAGGAATGACGGTCGCAGAATTAGAACGCTGGTTAGCGCCAAACTTAGGCTATGACCCAGAAGATTGATTTGATCCATAAGATTGATTTTTCAGTTATTCGCCTCCATCTTATAGGTAGGAAATCTATTGGGAGCAAATGATGAGCTATGAATTTATAATTGAAGGAAAACTGCCGTCCTCGGTAGTTTATCCTTATCAGATCCAAAATAGCGCCGCGCCAGAGACATTTATGATGAGCGAAGACGCGGTGAGTGCCATGATGAGTATTTTGCAAATCATGGACAAATTGGATACTGAAGATTCATTGACGGAACATTGTTTTAACCAAATTTGGTTAAGAAGCGAGTTAACGCCAGCAAGAGCAGAAGAAATTTATCTGTTCTTGGAAAACCAAGAGAGGGTTGAGCCGATCCCTTCACAAGAGGAAATCGACGCGTTTTATCAAGCGCAACAAGCGGAAGATAAGTTACTCTCTAAAGAAAGTACCAAAGAAGGTATGGTTCCGGTTCATAAATTTGCGACTAATGATGGTTGGTTAATTACAGCTAAAGAGAGTGAATTAATTGCCGAGGTATTTTCAGAAGAATTAGTGGGTGAAAACCATTTTGTGGTTTCCCAAATATCGACGCTATGCAAAATTAGTCATCAAAAATTAGAATTGATTTTAATTGAGTGGGGTAAGTTTAATTTATTTGCCAGTAAGCATGGCGGATATCGCGTTAATTAATTTTGCGCATTAAGACAATTTAATTATTAATTAGAGGGTGATTAGCTCGTTTTATAACCAATTACGATAATCACCCAAATTATTTTCTTAAAAATTCACATCATTTGGTTATTTTCTGCTTATAGTCCTTATGATTTTTGTATGGGAATGATATCTTATATAGCAGTGGTCAATGCCAAGCTGTGAGTAAATGTCATGAAATTACCCTCTCTCTTATTTAGTTTCTGCATTATCTGTGCCCCTTATGTGCAAGCAGAGCCAATAGAGTCGGGTTCGTTTCATAACCAGCCAGCCAAAGCGGCTGTTAACCAATCTTCCACCCCAATTATTACCCCTGTGGTTTTAACTCCTCAGGCGGACTCCGCTTTAGTTGAACCTTTACCTAAAGCTCTTGAAGTGGCTGAGCCAAGCAACCTTCCAACTGATTTCCAAAGTAGCATTAAAGAGGCCAATGCGGGCAAAGTTGATGCCATGATTGACGTGGGTGTCGCTTATTTGGATGGCACAGATTTTCTCGATGCCGATGAAAATAAAGCTTATTACTGGTTTAAGAAAGCTTCTGATTTAAATAGTAATGATGGTGATTACTACATCGGGATGCTGGCACAGCGCAAAAAAGATTATGAGCAAGCGGGTAATTGGTATCGCAAATGCGCCGAAAAAGGCGATGCATACTGCCAATATGCGATGGGCTATTTATTTGAGCGCGGTTTAGGTGTCGAAAAAGACTATAAACAAGCACGTGCTTGGTATTATGAGGCCGCAGAACAAGAGCAAGAATATGCACAGTTTGCCATTGGGCTGTTCTACCATGATGGGCTTGGTGGTGATATTGACTACAATAAAGCTTTTACATGGTATGAGCGCAGTGCACGTAATGGCGTAGCTTCTGCCGTGAACAACTTAGCCGTGATGTATGAAAATGGCGAAGGCATGGAAAAAGATGAGGATACGGCGATTTACCTGTATCGCCAAGCCGCGAACATGGGCTCCCCAGTTGCACAAAAAAATATGGGAGACTTTTACAGCAAAGGTCATCCGCTCGTTGAGCAAAATAACTACCAAGCCGTTTACTGGTATAAACGCGCGGCAAACCAAGGTGAATTTTCGGCTCAATATGCGTTAGCGCAAGCGTATGAGACAGGCGATGGAGTTGGGCAAGACCTGAGCGAAGCCTTCAAATGGTACCAAATGGCGGCGGATAATGAATCTGCTGAAGCCGCTATGAAAGTGGCTGAGTATTATGAAAAAGGCCTTGGCGGCGTTAAACCGGATATGGCGAAAGCGATCCAGTGGTATATCGAATTAGCGGATTCAGATATTGTCGACGCACAATTAAAGTTAGCGAACTTATATCTGGCGGGTCAGTTGAAAGATGTTGAGATCCAGCAGATTGTGAAGTGGCTGGAAGTCACTAAAGAAGACAATATGGATGCAAAAAACCAGTTAGCGATTTTTTATCTGACTGGAACTGGGGTTCAGCAAGATAGCCAAAAAGCACGGGAGCTTTTGGAGTCTGCGGCATTCAAAGAAAACAGTGATGCGCAAAATAACCTCGGCGTAATGTATGCCCGAGGAGAAGGTGGCAGTAAAAATATTTTCCGCGCTATTATGTGGTTTGAGCGTGCGGATAAACTGGGTAATGTGACCGCAAAAAATAACTTAGCATTATTGCAAAAAGACCATAATGCAAAAGCGAATATGCTGCAATATACAGAAAGTGTAAAAAATTCATTGCCTTCTAAAAAATGAATCACTGAAAGAATCCATTCCATTTCATTTAAAAGCCAATAACCTTATTAATACTGTTGGCTTTTAATCATTTCTATCTATTTTGCTTTTTTCATCGTAATGACAAATATCATTTTGATATTCTTAAAAATTACTTTCTTACTCTTTCTTTTAAGATAATTACGTATTTCTACACCATAAAATTTATCAATCTTTGTGAATTAGGAAGCTATTTTTATTTAGCTAAATAATGAAGTATAGTTTTATTAACTGGTTCTTTGTTGAGTCTTTGTTGTAAATCTCTCCATTAGATTAGAACGAGTTTAGTTGTTTTTTGAGCATGAAAAAATGAGGTGTTAAATGAGCACTTATTGTTTTTTTATTAAATCTGACGAAGTTGTTGCGTTAGAGATGACTGAAACCCAAAATGCTACCGAGTTAGTGAATATGGGTTACCAAAAGCAGTTTGAAGAGATTGAGGCGAATAGCAAAGAATTAGCGTTAGCGCGCTTTGCAGATATTCGCGGAGAAGAGCTAAAAAGCACTTATGCTTTTGCAGGTGAGTCGACGTTTAGTGGGCTGATTACCTCTTTCCTAAGTCGTTAAATTTATTTTTATTAGCAAGTCAAACGGGCAATCAAAAGATTGCCCGTTATCGTTTATGGATTGCTATTATTTATGGTTAGCTATCCGCTATCACTCAAAAAGATTATTGTGCAGCGTGCGAACAATCTCTTCCGCGTCGTTACCTGGCACAAGCAGACAAATATTATGGCTGCTAGCACCGTAGCTGATCATACGGATATTAAAGGATTCCAACGCGCCGAAAATCTGTTTGCCGAGCCCGTTCACTTGTGAAAGTTGGTTACCAATAATCGCTACCAGAGCTAGGTTTTCTTCCACTTCTACACGGCACAGCGCGGATAATTCGGTCATTAAGGCATTAGTCAGCAAGCTACCATTAGTGCCTGTTGAGCCCGTTGTATCTAATGTCAGTGCGACACTCACTTCCGACGTGGTGATCAAATCCACGGAAATATTATGGCGCAGCAAGATAGTAAAAATCTCTGCCAGGAAACCACGTGCATGCAGCATTTTCAAACTGTGCAAGGTCAGTAACGTTTGTTTGCGGCGTAATGCGAGCGCTCTAAATTGCGGAGGGTTTTCCGTTTGGTCGCTGACGATCGTCCCGCCCGCTTCTGGGGCTTTACTCGAGCCGACGAATACGGGGATCCCCGCACGCACTGCGGGTAATAACGTGGCTGGATGCAGAATTTTTGCGCCGAAAGTCGCCATTTCAGCCGCTTCGTCAAAGGCGATTTCATCGATTTTTTGGGCATTCGGCACCACACGAGGGTCGGTGGTGTAAATGCCGGGTACATCTGTCCAAATATCCACGCGGGATAGGTTCAATACTTCAGCCAGTAAGGCTGCGGTATAGTCACTCCCTCCGCGCCCTAGTGTGGTAGTGCGCCCTTTGGCATCACGACCAATAAACCCTTGAGTGATAACAATCGACTCGGCTAAGCGTGGAAGCAACTGCTGCTGTGCGAGCACTTGTAGCTGTTCAAGATCCGGCTCAGCGCGACCAAAGCTTTCATTGGTTCTCATCACTTTACGGACATCAAACCATTGTGAGGATGCCCCGCGCTGGCGCAACACTTCCACAAACAGTAATGTGGACATAATCTCGCCGTGGCCGACCATTTCGTCCGTTAAGGCATCGGAAGTGGCAAGAGAGGCGGAATCAGCTAAATGGGCGATATTCTCAAGTAGACGGTCGATTTCTTCGCGGATCACGTTCGCAGTTTGCAGGTGTTCGATAATGTCATACTGAGTCTGTTTGACTCTTTGCAGTAGCTCATTGCGTTTATCAGTGTCGCAGCCTTCAGCGAGTTCAATGAGTAAGTTGGTGATCCCCGCACTTGCGGAAAGCACAACCACACGAACTTGATCATTTGCCAGTACGATATCCGCACTTTTATTCATGGCGTCGAAGTTAGCGACGCTTGTGCCGCCGAATTTTGCGATAACAAACTGATTACTGCCAGCTACTGTATTCATTTTCCAATCCCTTTAATTAAACCGCCTATCTTTAAATAATGCATGAACCCAAAATAATTCCTGCGGCGCAGGCCGAATACGGCACGACATCAACAGCTTGAAATACGTTGGAGTAATAGATTTATCGACTTTGGCACGTATCGTCAATAATGAATCGAGGTAAATCAGTAATTCTAATGATGGGCAAATGATTATCGGTTTTCTCAATATCATTTTGGGGATGAGATGACAGTTGCCGTTAGGTTTGGGAGAATAGACCCAACAGCAGCAGATTATGAGAACGCAGAAAACCGATAAGCTTCGTGTCCTCGGCGAGTTACAATCTATTATTATTTGAAATTGTTTTGGAGGTGTTATCCATGAAAAGTATCAATCCAAGCCAGACGGCGGCATGGCGAGCGCTAGAGCAGCATTATGCAGACATGAAAAATGTGCATATGCGTGACTTATTTGCACAAGATGCACAGCGCTTTACGAAGTTTTCTGCCACTTTTGATGACCAAATCTTAGTGGATTTCTCCAAAAACCGTATTACACAAGAGACATTGGACAAACTTTTGGCATTAGCCAAAGAAACGCAACTGGAAGATGCAATCAAAAGTCTGTTCAGTGGTGAGAAAATCAACCGCACTGAAGATCGTGCTGTGCTGCATACCGCATTACGTAACCGCGACAATACCCCAGTGCTGGTGGATGGCAAAGATGTGATGCCAGAAGTGAACGCGGTACTGGAAAAAATGCAGCAATTCAGCACACGCATTATCAGTGGCGAGTGGAAAGGGTACACCGGTAAAGCCATTACTGATGTGGTGAACATTGGGATTGGTGGTTCAGATCTGGGACCATTTATGGTGACTGAGGCGCTACGTCCTTATAAAAACCATTTAAATATGCATTTTGTTTCTAACGTTGATGGCACTCAAATTGCCGAAACATTGAAGGATCTCAATCCTGAAACTACGTTATTCCTGATTGCATCGAAAACATTCACAACGCAAGAAACCATGACCAATGCGCATTCAGCGCGTGAGTGGTTATTGACGTTTGCCAAAGATGAAAAACATATTGCGAAGCATTTTGTGGCGCTCTCAACGAACAGCGAGCAAGTCGCAAAATTTGGTATTGATACCAATAATATGTTCGAATTCTGGGATTGGGTTGGCGGTCGCTACTCTCTGTGGTCAGCGATTGGTTTGTCTATCATTTTATCCGTCGGTTATGAGAATTTCGTTCAATTACTGAGCGGTGCTCATGCAATGGATAAGCACTTCACGCAAACGCCTCTAGAAAGCAATATCCCTGTTTTATTGGCGCTGATCGGCATCTGGTACAACAACTTTTTTGGCTCAGAAACTGAAGCGATTCTTCCATACGACCAATACATGCATCGCTTTGCCGCCTATTTCCAACAAGGCAATATGGAATCAAACGGAAAATATATCGACCGTAATGGCAATGCAGTCACTTACCAAACAGGTCCGATTATTTGGGGTGAACCAGGAACTAACGGGCAACATGCGTTTTACCAGTTGATCCACCAAGGGACAAAAATGATCCCGTGTGACTTTATTGCGCCAGCAATGACACATAACCCGCTGGGGGATCACCATACTAAGTTGCTGTCTAACTTCTTCGCACAAACAGAAGCATTAGCCTTCGGTAAAACCCGTGAAGTGGTGGATGCTGAATTTGCCGCGCAAGGTAAAACTGTCGAAGAGATGGAATATGTGGCGCCTTACAAAGTGTTTGAAGGAAACCGCCCAACTAACTCTATTTTACTTAAAGAGATCACTCCGTATTCATTAGGGGCGCTGATCGCTATGTATGAGCATAAAATCTTTACCCAAGGTGCAATTTTGAATATTTTCACCTTTGACCAATGGGGTGTTGAGTTAGGTAAGCAACTGGCGAGCCGTATTCTGCCTGAATTGGAAAATAGCCAAGCGGTAGAGAGCCATGATAGCTCTACCAATGGGCTGATTAATTGCTATAAAAATTGGCGTTAATGGCGTTTTTTTAAGCGACTAATAGCCTGTAATTGGCAGGCTATTAGTATCCTAATAAAATACGATTTTTGAGCTAACTCATTATAAATCAAATATTTTTCACAAAATTTTTACAATTTGTGTTGAATTAGCGACTTTTTATATAAATTGTTATCTATCTTTAACCTTGCACAATAACAACGTGCTATTCTATCGCCCAATAATTTAGATGAACGATGCTGGTTGTGGCTTTAATACGCTAGACGTTAACAAGCTTGAGTAGCAATCAGGGGATAACCATAATTACTATGGTGGAATTTGATTGAATGCCTGAAACGATTTTTACCTCTCACCCGATAAATTGGTTAGAAGAGGGCGACGAGAGTGTTCCTGAAAGTGTATTAGATTGGTTGCAAGAGCAGGGGTCGATGACCAAGCGGTTTGAGCAGCATAGTCAGAAAGTGACGGTAATACCTTATTTAGAACGCTATATCTCACTGGATATGCTCACCGCCGACGAACAAAAATGCTTACCAATTAGTGAGCGTTATTGGCTACGGGAAGTGATTATGTATGGGGATAATATCCCTTGGTTGATTGGCAGAACGCTGATCCCAGAAGAGACGCTCACTGATAATGACAAAAAATTAGTGGATATTGGGCGTGTCCCATTAGGGCGCTATCTCTTTAGTCATGAAAACCTAACCCGAGATTATATTGAAATGGGATCCAGCGCTGACCGCTGGGTACGCCGCTCCCTACTTAGATTGTCCCAAAAACCATTATTATTAACCGAAATATTTTTACCTGAATCACCTGCATATAGATAACTATCTAACATAATTCAAATAACGTTTATGGGTAAAATAGAAGCATAAAGGAGCACGATAACGTGGAGGGAAGTATGGCGCTAAGTAAATGGCATGCATACAGCCGTTTAATGCGTATTGATAGACCTATTGGCTCACTGTTATTACTGTGGCCAACCTATTGGGCGCTGTGGATTGCCGCCCAAGGCACGCCAAGTTTGCATATTCTGATTGTCTTTACGGCCGGTGTATTTTTAATGCGTGCCGCAGGCTGTGTTATCAATGACTTTGCTGATCGTAATTTCGATGGGCATGTAGAAAGAACTAAACACCGACCACTGCCTAGCGGTGATGTTACGGAAAAAGAAGCAAAAATTCTATTTGCTGCGTTGGTAGGGCTCTCTTTCTTATTGGTATTGAGTCTGAATACCATGACCATCTGGTTATCGGTCGCAGGCTTAGCGCTAGCGTGGATCTACCCGTTTGTGAAACGTGTGAGCCATTTGCCTCAAGTAGTCTTGGGCGCTGCATTTGGCTGGTCAATCCCGATGGGATTCTCAGCAGTTAGTGAGTCCTTACCACTAGTTTGTTGGTTACTGTTTTTAGTGAATATCATCTGGTCAGTGATTTATGACACGCAGTATGCCATGGTCGATCGTAACGATGATTTAAAAATTGGCGTGAAATCAACGGCGATTCTGTTCGGTCAATATGACAAGCTGATTATTGGTTTGCTGCAAATTGTGATGGTTGGCTTGCTGGTGGTGATTGGCTCATTAGCTAACTTAGGCATGGTTTATTATGGTTCGTTAGTGCTAGCCGCTGCGCTGTTTGTTTATCAACAGCAATTGATGGTGAACCGAGAACGAGCACCGTGTTTCAAAGCGTTTATGAATAATAACTATGTTGGCTTTATTCTGTTTATCGGTATGGTAATTAGTTATTTTTAACCGCTAAAACGGGATAAGAAAAAGGGTAATGCAGATGCGTTACCCTTTTTTATTGTTGAATATCATTGACTTGTGATATTACTCTTGCGGCGTTTCTGAGTCTGCATCAGCACTTTCCGGCGTATTTTTCGGCGCTGGTTTTGGTGCAGAAAGTTCTTCAGTTTGGCTAACGCTCTCAATGGTCAGACGGATTTCCGGTGACATCAAGCGTGCAAGCACGGCGTACAAGTTTTTCGCATTCGTCGAGAAAATATCATTCTCGTTATTGTCGATATAGCCTTCTTCTTTGAGGGTATCGACCAGTGTTGAGAACACGGCTTTATCAAAGAATTCAGGGGCGTTAATACCGTGCAGAACGGACAGACGCTGCGCGAGCATACGACTCTCTTTCTCTAACGTATTGCGGCTGACTTCTGGGCTTGCATTGAGCAATGACAGTGTAATGGCGTAGCGTTGCAGTGTTTCACGAACACCAGCTGCCAGTAGCTGTAACGGACGGATACGGCGAGGATTTAACACCACCATATTCTCATCTTTCAAGCAGATCAGTTGTTGGTTATTCAGCTCATCAATCAATGTATCCACTGTTTCCGTAAGCGCGTTTGCGTCATAACGCATAAACAGCTCAGCTTTCAGGAATGGATAAATCAGCGCAACTTGCTGGTGGATTGCATCACGGCTAATGCGCTCATGGTGCAGCACAATGCTGGCGATAAGCGAAGGCAGAACCAGTAAGTGATGAATATTGTTACGGTAATAGGTCATTAAGACGGCATTTTCGCGTGGCAGAATAATAATATCCCCCATGCTGTCTTTTTCGACTTCAAACTTGTTCATCTGCAAAGCGTGTTCAAGCAGCTCTTCAGCCGTTTTGTTCGGCGTAGTTGCATCGGCAGTGTAAGGCACATTGCGCAGTAGCTGTAGATAGCACTCGATTTGTTCAAGCAGTTGTTCACGGGTGAGCGAGCGCTGACGTGAAGCCAACAATGCCGTTGAACATAGGTTAATCGCGTTGGCAGCTGCCGCATTATTGATATTCACCATAATGTTATCGGCTAAGCTGCTGACGGTTGGGTTTAACCAGCTCGGGCGCTGTGGTTCAATCGGGTCGATAGATTCACGCCAATTTGGTACGCGGTTATTTAAGTACTGGGTCAGTGAAATTGGTTGCCCAAAGTTCACATAACCTTGACCCAAATTACGTAGTTTACGCAGACCACGTACCATGGAGAAGAAGCCTTCTTTCTCTTTCTCAGCGCCACGCAGCTCTTTTGCGTAAGTTCCCACTTCCATCACATGTTCGTAACCAATATAGATAGGAACGATGGTGATAGGGCGGGAGTCTCCGCGTAGCATCGCTTGTAGGGTCATCGACAAGGTACCGGTTTTCGGTTCCAGTAAGCGACCTGTACGTGAACGACCGCCTTCCACAAAGTATTCAATCGAATAGCCGCGAGCAAATAGCTCACTAAGGTATTCGCGGAATACGGTGGAATAGAGTTTATTGCCTTTGAACGTACGGCGAATAAAGAACGCACCTAAACGGCGGAAAATAGGACCGGCTGGCCAAAAGTTAAGGTTAATACCCGCCGCAATGTGTGGTGGCACTAAGCCTTGGTGATAAAGCACATAAGAAAGCAGCAGGTAGTCCATATGGCTACGGTGAGAGGGCACATACACAATTTCGTGACCATCTTGCGCCAGCTGGCGAACGCGCTCAGCATGTTGAACGTTGATCCCTTGGTATAAGCGGTTCCATGTCCAACCGAGTACACGGTCAGTCAGTCGCACTGCTTCATAAGAGAAGTTAGCAGCAATCTCTTCCATCATCGCCACGGCATTTTGCTGGGCTTTTTGTAATGGGATTTTTTTACTGCGCGCTTCGTCTTCAACGGCTTTTTCAATCGCTTTAGAGGATAGCAGCTTATTAAATAGCTCATAACGGGCAGGCAGTTTTGGCCCGACCGCAGCTAAACGCTGACGAGAGTAGTGAATACGTGCTACGCGAGCAAGTTTATTGGCAATGATGGTGTCGGTGCCATGTTCTTGCGCCATCTGGCCAAGAGAAATACTCGGAGAGAAACGTACAAAGCTATCGCGCCCTAACCACAGGACTGCAAAGAATTTTTGCACACCGT
Source organism: Providencia sp. LY12 (assembly GCF_057621555.1). Taxonomy (NCBI): domain Bacteria; kingdom Pseudomonadati; phylum Pseudomonadota; class Gammaproteobacteria; order Enterobacterales; family Morganellaceae; genus Providencia; species Providencia sp. LY12. The sequence continues at coordinate 483,653 of NZ_CM172594.1, forward strand.
TTAAGAGTTTTAGCGGGGCAGGCTTATGCCCTTCGCGACCCGGCGCACGTCCAAACATGACGGATGCAGGTAGCATTTGAATATCAAGATTTGGATTGTTTTTATGCAAATCCAGATACGCATGGAATATTTTTACTGACTCTTTACGTGGATCTGGGGAGTAGTAACGGAACACGCGCGGGCCATCATCAATAAACACATAGGCTGGGAGCTTGGTGCCATTGATGTCGTTATCCACTAGCGGATCAGGTAAACCAATCGCTAAGCATTGTTGGCGAAGCGTGAGCAGGTCGGACTTTGAGTGATATGGCAAGACGTACAGCGTTGGCTTGCTTGGGTCAAGCTGTAACTCTGTTATCGGATCCGTTGGGATTAGTTTACTTTTTACCAATAATTTCAGTGGTAAATTCAACGTGTTGTAATATATTTTACGCCATAGTGACATAAATGATTATAGCCTCTTGTTAGTAATGCTGCGCAATCATAGCAGAAAGCAACGTTTAGATCTGTTATCGATAATTCACTTTGACTGCAAAAGTTGATTATTGTTTAAAAATTAAGGAAAAAATATGGCAAGTCAAACTAAGGGACTCACTCGGGTCATCAAAGCGGCTGGATACTCCCTTAAAGGTTTAAAAGCAGCATGGGTAAATGAAGCCGCATTTCGTCAAGAAGCGATTGCTGCTATCATTGCGATAATTATAGCTTTTTACTTGGATATTAGCCAAATTGACAGAGTTTTGTTGATTGGTTCAGTTGTATTAGTCGCAATCGTTGAGTTAATTAACAGTGCAATTGAGGCGGTTGTTGATCGTATTGGCAGTGAATACCATGAATTATCTGGGCGAGCGAAAGATATCGGCTCCGCAGCTGTGTTCGTCACGATAGGATTAGCTCTGTTTATCTGGGGAACCGTATTATGGGCACGTTATTTTACGGCTTAGTGGGCTAAAAACAGTAAAAGAGATAAAAAGCCAGAAATTCATCAACAAAAGCAGGTTTTGGCTAATTTAACAGTTCCCAATACCCATTTACCTGTATATACTCACAGTCTGACTGTATAAACAAACAGGGGAACGGGATGAAAGCACTGACAGCTCGACAACAGCAAGTTTACGATCTGGTGCGTGACCACATTTCGCAAACGGGCATGCCACCAACACGCGCTGAGATAGCAGCAAGTTTGGGTTTTCGTTCGCCTAATGCGGCAGAAGAACATTTAAAAGCCTTAGCTCGTAAAGGGGTAATTGAGATTGTTTCTGGAGCTTCCAGAGGCATTCGTCTGTTGTTAGAAGAAGAATCCGAAGATTTAGGACTTCCTCTGATTGGACGTGTTGCTGCTGGCGAACCATTGCTTGCACAAGAACATATTGAAAGCCATTACCAAGTCGACCCAGAATTATTTAAACCACACGCAGACTTTTTATTACGCGTAAATGGTATGTCGATGAAAGATATCGGTATCATGGATGGTGATTTACTTGCGGTACATAAAACACAGAATGTCCATAATGGGCAAATTGTTGTGGCACGTATCGAAGATGAAGTTACTGTTAAACGCTTTAAGCAACAAGGCAATCGCGTTGAGCTTATTGCTGAAAACTCTGATTTTGCACCAATTGTGGTTGATTTACGCGAACAGAATTTTACTATCGAAGGTCTAGCTGTTGGGGTTATCCGTAACAGTGACTGGCATTGATGATGAGTGATTGAGTCTGGCAGCAGACTCAATATCTCTATTTTTTGAATAGCCTTTCTTTATATAGCTATTTTCATACTGTTTTTCTTTATATAGCCATCTTCCATGTTGCTATATAGCTTCCTTTATTTTACTTCCTGTAGACCACTTATTCTATATCACTTCTTTTTTGAACTGACCGTGGCGTGATGGTTATGCTCACAGTGTTCATGATCTTGGCAATTGGAAATCTCAAAACATTTTTGACATAAACCATGGTTTTCTACCACCGTATGCCTGAGATGAAAATGATTTTCTTCCGCTAGTGTGCTAATCGCTTGTTCGATAGTCGTGCAGTCACTTTCGGTCACATTGCCACAATTATCACAAATCAACATCACTGAAATATGGCTTGGATTATCCACATGGTGACAAACCACATAGCTGTTTGTGGATTCAATTTTATGAATAAATCCTTGTTCCATGAGGAACTCTAAACCGCGATAAACGGTAGGGGGTTTAGCCTGAGGCTCTATTTCACGTAGTAAATCTAGTAGATCATAAGCACTGATCGCACCGTGTTGCTGCGCTATTAATCGCAGAACAGTCTCTCTTTGTGGGGTCAAACGCACGCCTCGAGACTGACAAATACGTTCGGCCGTCGTAAGCAGCATGTCTTCACTGATTGTTTTCATCTTGTTTGGCCCCACCTAGATAGCTTCAAGTTTTTATTACTGTTTAGTTTACCATAACTTCCATTTCTGTTGTGTTTGAAATGGTGGTGATGAAATAAACAATTTCTTACTAAATTGAATACGCAATTTTAACTTTAATAAAGGCAACATTAATAAAAAATGAACTCCTTATTTAAGAGATGGTTTTTTCTATTTTAAATAAATCATTAATTGCTACATTTTAGTTAATCATTGGGTGTTAAATTTAACCAAATAAAAACAATTATTGAAATTCATTGTTACTATTTGGCGTTAATTTTAATTAAGACTTATCTTACCCCTTCTTTCTTATGTAGCGATTACTGATGCGAAAAAGACGCTGGATAGATGTTAAATCCAATAAATTTGCATCTGATAGGTTTATTAAGTTGTATTTAAATATAAATATAGATTTTTATATTTATAGGTTTTTTGCAATATTTAGACATTTTTATAAATGCAAAATGAAGTCTTCATATAAATCTTTCTAAGTAATTCATCATTTCTTTAGATTTAATTACTCATTCAGTGGATAAAAGTTGCCCTTATGCATTTTGTCGATATAAAAAACCAAGTCAACGCTTTATTTGGGTGGTTTTTGACAGCATATGTCACGTATGTAGAATTGACATCAGAAAATATCACAAGGTAGTTATCAGAATTCATTTAGTGTTCTATATCAATTTTAATTAATTAATGAATGACTCAGTAATTAATTTAGAAGTGAGAATGTTGGCTTAATGATTTCTGTTTTTTAAATCACATAAATGAGATGGAGCTCGTTTATATAAAAAAATCTCTAACCTGAATGAAATTCATCAAGTAGGAAAGCTAGAGGAATTTTTCAAGGGTGCACTGATTAAGTAAATGGACTTAATTTTGCATCAGTGGAAACAGGAAAGAGAAAAAGAGAAATAGCAGTTCCTACTCATTTAAAGGAAAACTTTTATGAAACTGAATAAATTAGCATTAACTCTAGCTTTAGGTTTAGGTGTTGGCGTTTCAGGTGTTGCTTTAGCTGCTGATCCAGTAGAAAGCTCACAAGGTGAAATCCGTTTTACTGGTTTCATTAACGACGTTCCATGTTCAATCGATGCTGACAACCTGAAGCAATTAGTTGAATTCGGCGAAATCGCGTTACATGAACTGACTTCTAACCAATTCCGTTCAGACAGCAAAGCGTTCGATATCGTTCTGAAAAACTGCTCTACTGAAACTTACAAAAACGCAAAAATCACATTTACTGGTTCTACAGTAAACGGTTTCCAAGGCTTCACTGGTGACTTACTGGGCTTAGGCGGTAAAGTTAAAAACGCTGGTATCGTAATCACTAACGGCGCTGACAAAATCGTTGAATTCGGTAAAGCATTCCCAGGTACTGGTGACGGCTACGCGTTAAACAATGGTGACGGTTCACAAACTACTCTGCACTTCGCAGCGTACGTTAAAGGTAACGAAGATCCAACTCAAAAAGCTACTACAGGTCGTTTTGACACTGTAGCTAACTTCAAAATTGTTTACCAATAATAGTCAGTTTCTATAGAGAACAATATGGCGTAGTCATACGCCATATTTCTTATATCGTCTTCACTGTATCTGTTTGTATAGGCGCATAGTTAATGAAAAGCATGAAGCTAAATCTAATTACAAAATTAATGCTTTTAATGTTAACGCCAATGGTTGCATTCTCTGAAGAGGCCGTTGATTTTAACACCGACTTCATTGATTCTGAAGGTAAAGAAAACGTCGACTTCAGTAAGTTCTCTCACGCCAACTATGTCCCTCCTGGGGATTACTCTTTAGCGATTGAAGTTAACCGCGCTAAAGTTTCTATGGAACAACCTATCACCTTTTTTAATCCTAATTACGACGACAAAGTTTCGTTGGCATGTGTCACGCCTGAAATTTATGCATTATTGGGATTAAAAAAGGAGTGGAATAACCAAGTCAAATGGTTAGATGATGGAAAATGTTTGGATATTCGTTCAGTTCCGGATATGACCATTCAAGGGGATTTGGCAAAGAACGTTGTACAGTTCAATATTCCTCAGGCCTACATGGAGTACTCAGACCCTGATTGGGACCCACCATCTCGTTGGGATGACGGGATCATGGGTGCATTTATTGACTATAACGCGACAGGACGCGTTGTTAATAAACAAACCGGCGATAAAGGAACGAAATCAGGTCTGACGGCCACAGGGACAATGGGTGCAAACTTCGGTGCATGGCGTTTGCGTGCCGATTGGCAAACTCAAAATGGTGAGCTGAATAAAGGCAGTAAATCATGGTCTTGGAACCAATTGTACGCCTATAGAGCGATTCGTTCACTGAGCGCTCGTTTAACGCTAGGTGAACAATATTTAACCTCTAATTTATTCGATAGTATTCGTTATCTTGGTGCAAGTATAGAAACCAACGAATCCATGTTGCCACCTCGCTTACAAGGCTATGCGCCTGAAATTGCGGGTGTTGCAAAAACGAATGCGACAGTCATGGTAAAACAAGATGGTCGTATTATTTATCAAACAGAAGTTAGTCCTGGTCCATTCCGTATTCAGGATGTGAACTCATTCGGTGGCGGTACGCTGGATGTAGTGATTCAAGAACAAGATGGCACAACAAGCAGCTATCGAGTGGAAACCTCTCGACTGGGTACGTTGACACGCCCTGGTCAGCTGATTTATCAATTTGTGATGGGTAAACCGACAAAAGATGACCATGATACTCAAGGCCCTGCATTTAGCATGGGATCGCTCTCTTGGGGGGCGACAAACAATATCACGGTTTATGGTGGTTTACAGGCATCATCTGAATATCAAAACGTTGCATTTGGTTTAGGTCGTGACTTTGCGCCATTTGGTGTTTTATCTGGAAACATCAACATTTCTCGCGCGCAAATGGGGCGACTGGATGACAATGAAACGTTAACCGGTAACTCTTATAACCTGACGTATTCTAAGCAGTTTGATGAAATTAACAGCCAGATTACGTTTGCGGGCTATCGATTCTCTGAACGAAATTATATGTCAATGAGTCAGTTTATTGACCGTCGCTATAAAGGCGATAAGGTCGATAGCGGTAAAGAACTTTATACCATTATCTTTGGTACGGCGTTCCCTGATTATAACGCCAATATGTATTTAAACTATTCGCACCAAACCTATTGGAATAGAGCATCAACCAACCAGTATAACTTTACGCTTTCAAACTATTTTGATATCGGCAAAGTTAAAAACATCAGTCTGAGCTTAACGGCATATAAAACGAAATCACGCGACAATGATGATGATGGTATTTATTTAAACCTCATGATCCCATTAGATAAAAATGAGTCGAGCATAAGCTATTCAGGTTCTTATTCTGGGGGGAATAACTCCAATAACGTTAACTATTATAGCCGAATTGATAGTCGCTCCTCTTACTCAGTGTCTGCAGGTAACTGGGATAAAGATAAAGTCACGACTGCGGGCACATACAGTTACGATGGCGATAGAAGCCAGCTGAATTTGAGCGGTACCTATATTCAGGATAACCAAACCGCCGTTTCTATGCAGTTAAAAGGCGGTATGACAATGACGGGTGAAGGTGGCGCGATACACCGTAATAACTCAATTAGTGGCGGATCAAGAATATTAGTCGATACTAATGGTGTCGCAGATGTACCCATCTTAAATGGAGTAACACCAGTGAAAACCAACCGTTACGGTAAAGCCGTGATCACTAGTGTGATGGACTACAACCGTAATAATTTAAATATTGATCTGAAAAATGTGCCGGACAATGCAGAAGCGCTGCAATCGACACAGTATGCAACCCTGACAGAAGGTGCCATTGGTTACCGTAAATTTAATGTCATCACGGGTGAAAAATTAATGGGAATTATCAGCTTAGCTGATGGAAGCTACCCACCATTTGGGGCTTCAGTGAAAAATGCGAAAAAAATAGAAGTCGGAATTATTTCAGATAAAGGTTTTGTTTACTTAGCGGGTGTTAACCCATCAGAGTCGCTTGATGTGACATGGGGTGATGATACGTCATGTCATATTCAACTGCCTGAAAAATTAGATAGCAACATGGAGCACGATGTTTTACTGCCATGTAAATAATTAAAAAAAAATTTTTAACGTCAACGGTGAAAATATGAATTTATTAACTAAACGCAATGCAGTCGCTATTTTAAGCGCCTCATTACTGGCTCAATCAGCTTATGCAGCCATTGCTATTGATAGAACTCGTGTGATTTACAACGAGGGCGATAAATCAGTGAGCGTTGGTTTGAGTAATGAACACAAAACTAGCCCTTATTTGGCGCAAGCATGGATAGAAAACGATAAAGATGAAAAAGTAAATTCTCCCTTTATTGTGACGCCACCGGTACACCGACTTGAAGCGGATTCAAAAAGCCAAATTAAAATTCAGTCTGTGCCTGCTATTGCTAAATTACCGAAAGATCAGGAAAGCGTTTATTACCTAAACGTGCGAGAAATACCACCGCGCAGTGAGAAAGCCAACGTATTACAAATTGCGTTACAAACAAAAATTAAACTGTTCTATCGTCCCGCTGCGATTGCAACGAAAGATAGAATGGAAACTATTCCTCAAGAAAACGACATCAAACTGGTGAAACAGGGTAGTGGATATATCGTCAAAAACCCAACCCCTTATTTCTTGTCAGTAACTAAATTAAATAAAGGTAAGACAGAAGTAACTGGTTTTGAACCTATTATGGTTCCACCTCGCGGTGAAATGAGTTTAGGAAAAAGTGCAGGGGATATCGGGACATCACCAACCTTAGTATATCTCAACGATTTTGGCGGTACGATTGATTTGAAATTTAACTGCAGCGCGGTTGAGTGTTCTGTCGTACCTAGAAAATAAGGTCTACCGCTATGATGTCTATTAAAAATTTAGCCAAGGTATTATTGATATCATCGACTCTTTTTACGTCAGGTGCCCTTGGGTTTTCAGGCTACCTGTATGTAGAAATTAAAGGTGTCGTCTTATCCAAACCCTGCCAGATTAATAATGGACAAGCCATAGAAGTCGATTTTGGCGATGTCATGACAACGCGTATTGAAGGTGAAATGTATAAACAGCCAATGGACTACACCATTACCTGTAAAGACGGCGTTCAGCCAAAATTGAATATGTATATTGACGGCACGCCCGCTGCATTTGACCAGCGGGTGCTTAAAACGAGTGTCGATAATCTCGGTGTCCTTTTTAAGGCGGATACCAGCGATTTCCCATTAAAAACTAGGCGTGCCTTTAACTTTGCATCACCGACTAAATTATTTGCGGTGTTGGTGAAGAAAAGTGGTACTGATTTGCCAGCGAAAGCCTTCACGGCTAATGCGACACTCAAAGTTGAGTATCAATAAGGGTGATAAACATGCGGGACATTTATAAGCTTATTGGGGTGTTTTTACTGTTTATCTTATTCCCTTTCTCTTCAACGGCGAGAGATAACGAAACAGACATTCTGATTAAAGGTAATTTAATCACGCCGCCACCGTGCCATATTGATAATGGTAAAGATATTGAAGTGGAATTTGGTAACGTTTCCATTAAATCCATTCAAGGTAATGCTCAAAAGAGACAAGTGAATTACCAAATCCAGTGTGAAGAAAACAAGAACAACTGGGCCATGTATTTAACATTAAATGGCGCAAAAAGTGCATTTGATACTAATGGGTTGAATACAGGAATTACCAATCTTGCGGTTAAATTTCAACTGGGCGATCAAACTTTAGATTTAGGCAAAAAATATTTAATTAACCCAAGTAACCCTGGGGTACTTTGGGCTGTATTGGTTCGTGATGGTAATAAAGAGCTGAAAACGGGCGACTTTATTGCAAACGGAACCATGCTAGTGGAGTACCAATAATGAATAAGAAAATACGTTTTGGAATTTTATTTGCATTACTGGGAAACCTCGCTGCGGTAGCAACGATGCCTGCACAAGCCGCGCAGAATAATATGAAAATCAAAGGGACGCTGGTGAACGCACCTTGTGTGGTGTTACCAGAAAATTCAAAGGTTGAAGTCGATTTTGGTGATATCCGACTGTTGGATATCTATGAGCCGGGATTTCAATTTCCGAATGAATCCTTCACGTTAGTGTTGTCAGATTGTGATTTGACCATTGCGCAAAAGTTGAAAGTAAAATTCTCAGGAACTGAAAACTTACTGTTGCCAGGTTCCCTCGCGTTGACGGGCAGTGATTTAAACCCTGGATTAGGTATTTTTATTGAGTTAACCGATGGAACCCCGATGAAAATTAACCAATTTTCATCGCTAATGCCAATCAGTAAAGCAGGTAAGAATGAATTACAGTTTAATTCATTTATCAAAGCGACATCGGATGTTGTGAATAATAAACAAGTGAAAGTCGGTAAAATATCAGCTACTGCAACATTTATATTTGAGTACGAGTAATTTTATTATCAAAGCATATTTCTTTGATCTAACTAAATTTTACTAAGTATATAAAGAGAACTGAAATGGGAAAACGAATTCAAAGTCTATTATTAATAACGTTGCTTTTTATAAGCTCTCTTAGCTATGCATCGGTCTATTTCTCATATGTTGAAGATATTGTTTCTTCAGGGAGTAGCCATACTTATTATTACCAAATGGATTATTGGCGCGCGAGCTCTTCGACAGAAGGTAACCCTTGTGTGTCTGTATTAGGAGCCGCAGGAGCAAAGAACTGTTACTTTTCTATCAACCACTTACACTCAGGTAAGGATACAGGGGGGAGTGGTACGCGTACTGACTGGGAATGTAGTATTAACTTTGCCACATATACTTCTATGTCAGCCATTATTAATGCGGCTCAAAGCCAATGTGGTCTTTCGTTTCCAAGAAGAGGGGAAAGTCGACATTCTGGATCCATAACAACCGATGAATGTGTCGGGATCTTTTTAAAAGCATCGAAGTCTAACGCCTACGGAACTATGTTACCTGGTGGAATTTGTGGTATTGCACCACCACCAGCGGGTAAATGCTACTTTAATTATGTGGCAAATAATCGACTCGAATTAGATCATGGATCTTTGAATGCCAGTGATCTGAATGGAGATTCACAACGCGGATTTTTCTCTATTGTTTGTAATCAAAACATGCCTGTAAAAGTTTCTTCAAACGTGTTGCAGGAATACGTGTATTTACGTCCGAATGGTGAATTGATGTCACGAGTGACATTGAACGGTCAACCAGCTTGGTTTGGCACGATTATCAATGCAAGAGCAAATACGAATGAGCTTGTGACAGTAGAATCTGTATTAAAAACGAATGGTACGGTTGCGCCGGGTAACTTTAGTGGTGTTATTACACTGGTAATGACCATTCCATGATGTAAAGCGTTAAGAATTTTGTATTCGTCATTTTCCCATGTTGACGGTTTTGCCTACTTAAACGTAAATGTTGGTAGGCTTTTTTTTAATCTTTTTTATTTACTCTAAAATATGCATTTCTAATATAGAACTTATTAAACTTTATGCTTATTCAACATAGCAAGTGAAGGCAGAATAGGCCTCATCCTTCAAAATATAAACATTATCTTCCATTCTAGTCACATTTACATAATATTTTATTTTGTCTTTTTCTAATTGGATGAAATTGGTGAATACGTCATTAGGGGTGCTGTCAGAGTTTGTCACTGATGAGGAATTCATCACAATTAAATAATTACCCTTTTTATCTACCGGTGTATAGGAAAAATAAATAGCACGATCTAATCGATAAATGGTTTCTTGGTTTTTTATATAACCATAAAAATTCATTCTACCATTATGATTGTCTGAAACCTGTAATGACATTTTAGATTTAAGGATAATACCATCCGGTGTGCCATTTTCTTTTATCCAAACAATTTCAGAATGACAAAGTTTTACATCATATTTATCTTTTGCAAAGGTAACATAAGTAATGGGGATAATAACCGCAGCTAGAGCCGCAGTAATAAGATACTTTTTCATTTAAATTCTCTGATCGTTAATAGAAACACAGTCAAACTTATTATTTTTTTCTTTACAAACGCTAATTGCAGCATTTTTATCGAATGAGTAAGAGGCATTGACATCTGAAAGAACAATAATTCGTTTTGGTTCTTCGCAGGCAATATTATATTTATCTAATTTTTTATTAATAAAATCGAGATTGGTTTTTTTTGCCTGTTCATTCATTTTGATGGGTGATTGAAATACGCAATTATCTCGATTTCCAAATGTTGTATAGCTATTCCTTTCATCATTGTTTGGTTTTAGTATGTTGATAAATAAGTAAAATAATCCAATCAAGATGAATGAAATGATAGCGAATAAAAGCATTCTACCTTTTAGATTGCTATTTTTAGTGGCAATGATTTCTGAAGTTGCAATGGGTTTTGTCGTTGAATTATCTGTACTATTACTTATTGAAGTATTAAGTTCTAAAATTTCATTTTCACCCTCTGAAATAGCGACTTTTGTCAGTTCAGTATTTTTGGGTATTAGCAAATTCTTAGATGGGGTGACAAGTGTTTCTGTTATTCCATAATTATCTGAAGTGATAATTTCATTGGATACAGTTTGCTTGTTGTCATTATCCATTGCAATACTGGATAGATGACTATCAATTCTAAATCCTTTTTTGGGAACCGTAACAATTGTTTTTGGATCAATACCAACCAGCTCAAGTTTTTTCCTTATTTCGCTGATATAGGTGTTTAAATTATTATTTGATCCAACCAGACCATATTCTTCCCAAACATTTGTAAGAAGTTCGTCTCGTGTTGCAATGCCTTTCTTTAAATTTAATAAAAGGATTTCACCAAATAATCGAGCGGCAGGTTTAGATAATTCAATATGTTGATCTGGATCATCTTTTAGAAAAATACGACTTGTCCTGTGCTCAAAAATAAACTTGTTATCGATTGTATAATCATGTTTTTCAATCATAGTTATCGTCTGCTCTCTGAAATTCAAATAATTCAATAGCTAAGCCACTATTAATTAGTGGCTTAGTGTAATTTAAGTTAAATTTATTCTGGGGATTTATATATTTTTATTAATTTAATTATAGGTATAGTCTAAATAGGGATTGGAATAACTTCAAGTATTCGGAGATGAGCTTTTTTGCTATAAATTAGCAAAAATATTGATTTGAATATCATATTGGAGTAATAAACTAAATGAAATATTATTGCTAGTTTATTATTATAAATATATTCGTTTTTGTTGTTATATCGGTAGATAAAACTAAATTTCTAGGGTGCTAAGTAGAGTTATTTATAAGAATTATCCTAAGGGATTTCGCTTAATTCTATTTATAGGTCAAATTAACTGATAAGGCAATTTATTTCTCAATTTATAAGGCAAGAAAGTAATATCTTGCCTTATAAAATTAAGTATTAGTATTTATATTCAATTCCTAGCCAATAGTTGCGACCTTCTTCTATATAGCCATCAGTATATTCATAAGACTTGTCGAACAGGTTGTTGACTGAGCTGTTCACGGATAGCCCATGCCCTAAGTCATAATCCACGCGGAGATCAGTTTTGGCGAAGCCGCGTACCTTATCTTCACTGTCTACATAGTTAAATGCCCAGCTTCTGGCTTCTTCTGTAATTGTAATGCTCATTGGCTCATATGGGGTAAATTTCACCCAAGCAAACGCTTTGTGGGTTGGCAGCTCTGCAACATGGCGTACGCTATAGTGTTTCGGATCCGCGTGGATATAGCTGTAGTTCACACCTGCTTCCATCCAATCGGTGATTTGCCCTGTAGTGCCTAAATCCGCGCCGATATAATCCACTTTGCCGCTATTACGGTTTTGCAGTAATGCGCCACCTTTTTTATTTTCGCCTACATGGTGCGCCATAATGGCATCAGAAACGTGGTTATAGTAGGTGCTTGCGGTGTAGCTCCACACTGGAGTGAAATGTCCTTTATAAGTTAAATCAAAGGTTAGTGCACGCTCTGCATCTAAATGCGGGTTAATGAGGAATGAATCATTATTCCTCATTTTATTTTCGGTGTAGCGCTCTTTTTGTGTCGGGAATCGACTTCTTTCGGATACAGAGAATTGAACGGTATCTTCATTTTCTAAATGGTAACGCGCCATCATCTCCCAGTTAAAGGCATGTTGGTTGTTATTGTCATAATGTTGAACGCCTTCCATTGCGCCGGTTTTTTTATTGTATAGATAGCGTTTCCCATCATCACTATCACGCCAGTCATAGCCAATTCCGCCGATGATATCGAGTTTATCTGTCGCGACCCATTGGTATTCGGTGGAGACAGACCAGGTTTGATCTTTATAACGGTCAAATGGGTTGGTTTTATTACTGCGAGAGCGGTGAACGTCTTCTTTCCAGTGTGCGGCAAATGACAGCATATCTAATTCACGCACAGTAAAGTCAGCGCGTAGGTCTGCGCCGTTGCTGTAGTCGTCATAGCGGCTGTAGTTATAATTTCCTTTTTGATAATCTTTGACCGATTTGTACTGGTGCAGCGTGTTTTTGAATGAATCGTGATAAACGCGGCTTTGCAGGGCAATCCCGTCAGTGACTTGGGTGGTGCCATTAAAGTAGATGCTCTCTTTATCATAAGCAGGCCACTGCCAGATCTGCTGCTTATCTGAGTTGGCATTCGGTGCACTATTTTTGTCACCATCTTGCTTAATATAAGTCACCACATACTCATCGGCTTCTCGTGGCGTCCAGCCCATTTTCAACATCAAACGCTTATCATCGGTGGCTGAGTTAGTTCGGCGCCCGTGGGTTCCCGCATAAGGATTATTGTCATCAGAGCTAGGCAGACCCATAAAGCGTTGCTTATATTGGCTACCGCTGACTTGAATAAAACCTAAATCATTGCGACCACCAAGGCGGGCGCTAACGTTATGGGCATTGTCCGCCCCACGTGCAAAGCCTTGGTTCAGGCTGATATTAGCTTCGAACGGTTTTTTCGGGGTCGCGGTGGTTAAGTTGATGGCGCCGCCCATTAAGTTCGGACCTTGTAACAGGGACGTATACCCCGTAGACAGTTCAACACTCGCCAGTTCACTGGTCATAAAGCGCCCAAGGTCAAGGGTGCCGTCATAAGGAACATAGGTCGGGATACCGTCGAAGAAAACAGGCACTTGGCGGCTGTCAAAGCCTCGTACGTTGACTTGAGTTTCGTTACGGTTACCGGATTTTTGAATCGCCACGCCGGGTAGGGTGCTGAGAGCTTGAGCCACGTTGGTTTTATTGAGTTGCTTCATTTGCGACTCAGTAATCACGTTAGCATCAGCGGCGAGTGGGGTACTCCAGACTGACATCACATCGCGGCTAGCGTCAGCTTGTGCCTGATTATTTTCTGGAGAGGTCGTTGCTGCTTGCCCCTGTGTTGCGAATAACGCCATTCCTATCAAATAGGTAATTTGTTTTATTTTCATTATTAATAATTTCCAGTTAGTTTTTCCTGCGACTTATATCGATATATTTATTTTTATATAACGATAGGCGTCACTTTTGCCATAAAACACCATCCCGCGGTGAGCCGCAGGATAAGGTTTTAAATCTATGTATTTGGGTTGTTAAGATTTAAATATCTGTACTTTGATGTCTCTCGGGTTTGCGTAATAGGGAGCCGAAGTGACCAACAGAGGAACACCCGATTGAGCGAAACTTTCGATAGTTTGCAGGTTAACGCCCCCTGCAATGGATAATCGGCAGTGGGACTTTTTCTCATTCACCAAGCGCTGCAATTGCTGAATCTGCTCCACAGGAAGTTTATCCAGCTGGACAATATCGGCGTTGGCATCAATGGCAAGCAGGGCCTGCTGATAATCATCGGCTTCAACGATGATCTGTTTCTCAGGCGCGGCTGCTTGTAACGTATTGATATGAGACTGCCAATCATCGGGGTTTGTAAGGCAGTTGCGATGATTGGTAAACAGCAAGATAGTTTCTGCGCTGCCAGCACGATGGATAATGCCACCGCCAGCGAGGATCGCCGTTAACGCTAGGGGTTTGGTCGCGGGAATGGTTTTTCGTGTGCAAGCGAGCTGCCCATGTGGGTGATATCTTTTTAATATCGTGACCATTTGATGGGTGTAGTGGCTGACGCCACCGCACCATTCCAAGACATTTTGGACTGCCTTCCACCCTTGATGCAGTGCTTCAACCGAGCCAGACGCGTTAATCAAGCGGCTTTGTGGCTCCACAATATCTCCGTCACGAAATAGGCATTCGCTGTGTATGCCCAGCTTTGTGAGCATTCGTTGGGCGATATCCAACCCGCTGACGCAGCCGCCAAGCTTCGAGGTAAAGGTCATGGTGCCTTGCTGGGTGTGTAAGCCAAGCGCGCGGCTGGTGAGATCCCCATACTGGATATCATCGAGAAGCAGTTGGTCAATTAGGGTGTCAGGCAAGTAAATCATAATGTCAGTTCCGCTTCATCCACTACATCCCATGAGACCATCGCCCAATCGCGGGATGGGAACGGCAGGGTTTTACCATCGGCGGTTTGTTTCTCGTAGTAAGCGCGCAGCTTTTCAGTTTCTTCTTCTGTGAGATCTTTGAGCGACCAGTTTACGCTGTCGATAAATGCATCCACGTTATCGAATCCACCCCGATTTGGACTTTTAATAAAGTCGACACGGGCATGGATCCCCATTTGATGCAGGACATTCACGGCATAGATATAGGTTGGCAGGCTAACCACTTCGCGCCCAATTTCACGGATAATTTTCTCATCAATAAATGTCGGGTTAACGGTGTGAGTGGTATACACGCGCAAGTTAGTTTGGCGGTTGAGTTTTAACATCGCAGCTTTTAAATCATCTACGAGAGTAGAGCGGGAGGCCACAGAAATATCGGCTTTTGGTAAGTCGTCCCAGCTATCTTCCCACGCAAGGGTTTTAAATTGCGCATTGGTGACATTCATCTCTTTGGCGCGAATATTGGCCATTTCGAGCATACCTGCACTGTAGTCAATGCCGGTGACAGATTGAAATTGGTTAGCGAGATAAAGGCTAATAGAGCCAGGTCCACATCCCACATCCAGCAAGGTTTTTGCACCCGTAAAATCCATTAATTGGCGAAAGCGAATTAAGTATGGATCGTTCGGATTGGCACAGTTTTGCGCCATTTGGTGGGCTTTTTTATCCCAATGTTCTGGTTCTTTGCGCGTGCGTTGGGCTTGTTGCATATGCTGCTGATACATCGCGGCAAAATCGAGTTGGTGAATAAGCATGATCCCTGACCTTAACAAGTAAAATTGAGTGGAAGCTGAAAATGCGCCGTAATACTCGGTGCATCGATATTATAGAGCTCTGCCAAGTTAGTGAGCGTTAACATACTTTGAGTCGAGCCTTGCCGTGCCTGCTGTTGTTTGTTTAATAAAATCACATGGTCGGCAATGGCAGCGGCATGTTGGGGGTGATGGGTGGACATCAACACCGTGATCCCATGCTGCTTCAGTGTTTCGATATGCTGTAACAGCCGAATCTGATTGCCAAAATCAAGGCTGGCGGCGGGTTCATCCATAATCAATAACTTGGGTTTTTGGACTAAAGCTCTGGCAATTAAAACCAGCTGTTTTTCCCCTCCGCTGAGGGTGCTATACAAGCGCTCTGCAAGGTGAGCAATGCCAAATTGGGTCAATTGCTCCATAGCACTGACTTTCTCTTTTTCCCCCGGTACGCTAAACGCAGAGAGATAGGGCGTGAGTCCCATCATCACCATATCGACCACCGAAAACGTAAAGGGCGTATCGTGAGCTTGGGGTACGTAAGCAATCACTTTCGCGATATCTCGCTGTTTCAGCCGGCTGATGGATTGCCCTTGCAAGCGTATATCCCCATCAATGGCAGGAAGTAACCCTAATAAGGTTTTCATTAAGGTGGTTTTTCCGCACCCATTCGCACCCAGCAAGCAGGTCATCTCACCTTCAGGTAAATGCAGGTTAATGCCTTCAATAATGGCTTGGTGGTGGTAGCCAATCGCCACATTGTCTAGGGTTAAAATACTCATTTAACCTGCCTTGTTTGTAGCAAAATGGCTAAGAAAAAGGGCGCGCCCACTGCGGAGGTTAAGATCCCGAGCGGTAGTTCAATGGCCGCAATGGTGCGAGCTAGCGTATCGGTGATCAGCAGTAAAATAGCGCCGATAGCCATTGCTGCAGGGAGCTGATAGCGGAAGTTAGCACCCACTATCATTCGCGTAATATGGGGAACAATTAGCCCTACCCAGCCAATAATGCCAGCTATCGACACGGTGCTGGCGGTAATCAGGGTTGCGCTAACAATCAAAATGGTGCGATTGAGTGTGACATTTACGCCTAAACTTTTGGCTTCTTCATCGGATAAACTTAGCAAATTCATGCGCCAACGCAGCATCAATAATGGTACGAAACCCACGATCATAATGGGCAGCACTGACCATAAATCTTGCTGAGTAATGGACGACAAACCCCCCAGCAGCCAAAAGGTGATAGAGGGAAGCTGCGTGTAGGGGTCAGCCAAAATTTTCATTAATGAGATAGCTGAGCCACAAATTGCACTGACGGCGACCCCAACCAGCACTAGGGACAAAATAGGGTCATGCTGGCGGGCGAGACGAGCAATCAGATACACCACGGCCACAGTGATAAGCCCACCCACAAAGGCAAACAGCTGGATGGAAACCAGAGATTGCCCGAGAAATATCCCCAAGACCGCTCCCACGCCCGCTCCCGCCGAAACCCCTAAAATATCGGGGGAAACCAGCGGGTTGCGAAACATGCCTTGATAAGCCGCCCCCGCTATCGCCAGCCCGCCACCGATTAAGATAGCGGCTAAGACGCGTGGAAAGCGAATTTGCCAAAATACCGTGTTGCTGCGAGGGTCATCCACAGGTGATTGAGTAAACAGGCGATAGAGCTCTTCCAAGGTTAGTGAGTATTTACCACTGGTTAATGCCATCAGAAAACAGAGTAGCAAAATAGCCATCAATAATAATGGCTTAGTTTTGGTATTGAGCCAGCTCGCCATCATGACCTTTCCATTAGCAAGTCGACCTGCTCTTGAGTGAGCGATGAATGGTAGAACAGCTCAAAAAATTGTCTTAGATCGTGAGTCATAGTCTCTTCAACCGCTTTATCAAAGTGACTTTGTAAGCGTCTCATGCCCAGTAAACGGTTGATCCCTGGTGGACCATCTAACCAACCGAATGGCATCCCACTGAATACGAACAGGTTATTCGATGAGATGGCTTTGAGTCCTGCCCATAATGGTGAGCGAGTGATTAATTCAACAGATTCATCATATTGGGTGATGATGATATCGGGCTCCCACTGGTACAGCTGTTCCATGGAAACATCGGTCAAACCGTGGAATCCATCGATGTCTACTACATTACGAAAACCGAGCATTTCGATGGCTTCAGTGTGAATGGAGCCTTTTGTGCCGGTTTGTAGCCCTTTTGCACCTCTGGCAAGGTAAAAACTAAGGGGTTTTTGTTGCTGAGTCAGTGCAAATTGCTGCGCATTGCTAAGATAGCGTTCTGCTACCATACTCAGTTTTTCAGCTTGCTGATTAACATTCAATAGACGACCAAGTTGACGCAGTTGTTGAGGAGCATCAATCAGCTTACCGTCCATCAGCAAATACGGGATCCCCGTTTGTTTGGCGACTTTTTCCGCTTGAGAACGGTAGGTTTCATCGATATTGCCAGTATCGAGGATCAAATCAGGGTGATAAGCCAATAATTGTTCAAGGGATAACGTGCTACCTCGTCCCGCAAGACGACCGTAAACGGGTAAATTCATCCACTGTGGCGAAAATAATTCACTGTTCCCTTTTTTCAAGTTAATCGAGGCAAAACCCACCATTTTTTCTGGGGCGAGGGCAAATACCAGTAAGTCTGCGGGCGGACCTGCCGTGATCACTTTTTGAATGTTACCGCTTGCAGGTAAAGTACCGAATAATGCCTCTGCGACAGGGCTGCGACTAAATGCAGGTAAACTGTAGAATGCCGCAAGGACAGCGCAGGATTGGATAAAATGTCTTCTATTCATTGCCATAATCAATATCGTTATACTTATATTTATATAGCGCGAAAATTAGCGAAGTCAGGCAACAGAGTCAACAGTAAAAACGAGATAGCACTGAAAAGTCGATGTTTCTGTGATTTAAAGCAATATCAAGGATTGATATCCACTGGCAGATCGCAGAACATAGCGAAATATAACGGCGTTTTATAGATAATCTGGGATATATGAAGAATAAAAGACCTTCTTTGCAAGATGTAGCCGACCGAGTCGGTATCACAAAAATGACGGTGAGCCGTTTTCTGCGTAATCCTGAGCAAGTTTCAGAATCCTTGCGCGGGAAAATTGCCAATGCAGTGGAGGAATTAGGCTATATCCCAAACAAAGCGCCTGATATTTTGTCGAATGCCACAAGCCACGCTATCGGCGTTCTATTGCCATCATTAACTAACCAAGTTTTTGCCGAAGTGATCCGCGGTATTGAAGCCGTCACCGACAAACATGGTTATCAAACCATGTTGGCGCACTATGGTTATCGTGCAGAAAAAGAGGAAGAGCGCCTAACTTCGTTACTTTCTTACAATATCGATGGCGTGATTTTAGCGGAACGTACCCATACCGAGCGCACCCTGCGCATGTTAAAAACGGCGGGGATCCCTGTCGTCGAAATTATGGATAGTATTTCTCCTTGTTTTGATGCAGCGGTAGGCATTGATAACTTTGAAGCATCTCGACAAATGACGCAGGCGATGATCGACCGTGGCTGCAAAAAAGTCGTCTATTTAGGGGCGAGGCAAGATGAACGGACAATCATCCGTTTGGAAGGTTATGAAAAAGCCATGCTCGACGCCAAACTGACTCCACGTAATTTAATGACTCAAGAGAGCTCCTCTTATTCTCTTGGTGCACAATTACTTCAAGAATGCCGTGTAAAATATCCTGATACCGATGGGCTATTTTGTACCAACGATGACTTAGCCATTGGTGCGATTTTTGAATGCCAGCGCTTAGGGATCAATGTCCCCAACGATTTGGCGATTTCAGGCTTCCACGGACACGATGTGGGACAGGTGATGACCCCGAAATTAGCCAGTATCTTAACCCCCCGTGACCTTATGGGGCGCAAGGCGGCAGAAGTCCTGCTGGCCAGGATGCGCGGTGAAAAATTAGCACAGAAAAAATTCGATGTTGGTTTTAAGTTACTAACTGGTGAAAGTATCTAATAAGGTTGCATCGAGTCAGCAAAACATTATTGCGATTACCATCACAATTCCGCTGTTTTCTTCACCTATCTAATTGCTAAATAAATATCCACTAGCAATAATGTTACCCGTAACCTGTTACCGGTAACATCCCACCAGGGTACCGGAATAACAACCTAAATTAAATTTCAAATCTAGAATTAAATAACCTCTTTTCAACACCCGAGGAGTTTCCTATGAGTGATACCCAAAATCAAAACTACACATTTGTCTTAATGGGGGTATCGGGTAGCGGCAAATCCGCAGTGGCGAGTGGCGTTGCTCAGCAGTTACAAGCTGCCTTTTTAGACGGGGACTTTTTGCACCCGAAATCCAATATTATGAAAATGGCATCTGGACATGCACTGAATGATGATGATCGTCGTCCGTGGTTAGAAGCGCTGAACGGTGCCATTTTTGCAATGCAAAGAACCAATCAGGTTTCTCTGGTTGTGTGCTCTGCATTGAAAAAGAGCTATCGCGATATTCTTCGTGAAGATAATAAAAATCTCTATTTTATCTATCTGAAAGGCGATGCTGCAGTGATTGAAGAGCGTTTAAGAGCGCGTCGTGGTCATTTCTTTAAACCAGAAATGTTGAAATCACAGTTCGATACACTGCAAGAACCCGATACCCAAGAAGTCGACGCTTATGCGGTTGATATCCGTCCCGCGCTCAATGAGGTTATCGACAATACCTGTGCAACCATTCGTCAAATCATGACGGGAGATAAAGCATGAACGCACCAGTAGAAACATTAAGTACCTTAACACTGGTACTGACTGCCGTTGGCTCGGTGGTGTTATTGCTATTTTTAGTGATGTACGCGCGTTTACACGCTTTTGTAGCGTTAATGATTGTGTCGATTGGCGCGGGTCTATTTTCTGGTATGCCAGTCCAAGATATCACTGCAACCATGCAAAAAGGGATGGCGGGAACCCTTGGATTCCTTGCTATCGTCGTCGCTTTAGGTGCCATGTTCGGTAAAATCCTGCATGAAACGGGCGCTTTGGATCAGGTCGCTCATAAGCTATTAGATCTTTTCGGTGAAAAGCGCGCGCACTATGCGGTGGGGATCGCCGGTTTAATCTGCGCACTGCCATTATTCTTTGACGTGGCTATCGTGTTATTAATCGGCGTGGTATTTGCGGTAGCAAACCGTACGGGTCACAACGTGGTACGCTTAGCTATTCCTCTGTTTGCCGGTGTGGCAGCAGCGGCAGCCTTCCTGTTACCGGGGCCAACACCCATGCTGGTGGCGTCACAAATGGGCGCAGACTACGGCTGGATGATTTTAATTGGTCTGTGTGCGGCTATCCCAAGCATGATTTTAGCGGGTCCACTGTTTGGTAGCTTTATCAGTAAGTTTGTTCATATTGATATTCCTGCTGACTACCAAGCACCACAAAGCTCTAACGGCAAAATGCCAAGCTTTGGCTTCAGCTTAAGCCTCGTGTTGTTCCCATTACTGCTGGTTGGTTTAAAAACCATCGGGACTCACTTTGTGGAAAAAGGCTCGAATCTAGAAAACTGGTTAGAATTTATTGGTCACCCATTTACGGCATTATTACTGGCATGCTTGCTGGCAATCTACGGCTTAGGCTTCCGCTACGGCATGGATAAAGAGCGTGTGATGGCGGTCTGTTCCGCAGCAATTCAACCTGCGGGTATCATCCTGTTAGTGACTGGTGCGGGTGGTGTATTCAAACAAGTACTGGTGGACTCAGGTGTAGGTCCGGCATTAGGTGATTCACTGATTGGTGCAGGTTTACCGATTGCTGTCGCGTGTTTCGTCTTAGCGGGTGCGGTGCGTGTTATCCAAGGTTCTGCGACTGTTGCTTGTCTAACGACTGTTGGTTTAGTCCTGCCTGTTATCGGTGAGCTAGGTTACTCTGGCGCACAACTGGCTGCATTAGCGATTTGTATCTCTGGTGGTTCATTAATTCTGAGCCATGTGAATGACTCCGGTTTCTGGTTATTCGGTAAATTTACAGGTGCAACTGAAGCTCAAACCTTAAAAACGTGGACTATCATGGAAACGATTTTAGGAACGACAGGTGCGATTGTTGGGATGATTTTCTTTACCTTCCTGTAAAACTGATTTCTCTCTATCTCTGCTGTAAAAAACAAAAGTCAGCTTACTTCGGTAAGCTGACTTTTTTGTATGTGAAGATAACGAAATAGGTTTATTTCAGCATCTGATTAAACTGGCTATACAGTGCTTGTGCGCTTTTCTTATAACCATCTGCAGAGAAATGCACATTATCAGGACGGGCTAAACCTTGTGATGCCCATGCGCGGATAGAACAAGGCCCGCCCATGTTAGCTTGCCAATCCCAAAACAGCGTATGTTCCTGAGCGGCAATGTTTTTCTGAATACGAATAACATCCATCAAATTCACCGGCATCTGTGCGCTACAACCCGCCGCATTACTGAATTTAATTGAGTCGCTTGGCCCCACTAGCATAATCACTGCATTAGGCGACTGCTGGCGAATTTGGCGAATTTTATCCCGTAGGTTTTGTTCGTAAGCTGCCAAATTCAGGGTGTCATTAAATGCTTCGTTGGTACCGAAAGCTAAAATCACCATATCCGGCGACATTTGAGCCAGCGTGGCACTCCACTGTGGTTGCCATTTATCCAGCATGTTGATGGTCGCACCGTTCAAACCGATAGCAGATAACATCACACCGGGTTTATTCGAACGGACTAACCATCCACCCACCTTGAGATTACTTGTCGTTCCAACTGACACGGTTGATGGCAATTGCGTGCTCACTGGTGCAGAGAATTGCCAGCTATTTCCCGTGGCAGGTAAGGCAACTGTCGAAGATGAGGATGGCGAAACCTGCATCTGGGCACCATTCGAGCTTTGGTACAGTGCTTGTAAGCGATAACTATTTTGGACAGGCTGCAACGGTTTTAATAACACATTGCTCTTGCTACCTTGTGGCTCCGCTATCAATCCACCTAACGGGTAGTCAAAACGCTCGTCTTTGCGGCTACTGGAAAGTGACCAATCTGACTTATCACTGACGCGATTAATGGTGGCGGTGCGTTGACCCGGTACCGAAATTGGCGGTACAAAACCAGGACCTGCATCTCCATAACGTTGTTGGAACAATGCTCTTAATTCACCAGTGAAAAAATCTGCGGCCGTGTGTGAATCCCCTATCTGAACGATATGGACTTGTTGACCACCTTGGCGCAGTTTAGACGCCAATTGACTTAAATTGGGTTCACCGTTATTGACTAACTGCTCTTGCTCTGTAGGCGCTTGCCACTGAGTTTGCGACGTTTTGCCGCGTTTAGTATCAGGGGTTTGACAAGAGACTAAGCCTAATGACAGCAGGGTAATAACACTAGCTGTGAGTAGCTTGCTTTTGACCTGATTCTGGTTGTTCAGTTTCATGAGGTTCCTTGTCTTCCTCTTCGAAATGGATCAGTGAAAATACGCTTTCGGCAATCATTTGTTGCCCTTTACCACTGAAATGGATCCCATCACCACTGCGCAATTTTATAGCATTGCTACCATCCCCAATATAGTCGGAATAGTCGTCATTTTTATATTTAAAGACGTCATTGGCAGAAATGTACATTTCGCCATACTTCGCAACTTCGGTTTGGTAGAGACCGCGTAGGAACTTCATCCCATCGGAGAGGGTGTTTTTACGCATATTCGGTGGACCCACCCAAATCACATCGACATGATGTTGGCGTGCGGTGGAGAGAATTTCACTGATACGCGAACGATAGGTTTGCTCCCACTCTTCGCTCTTGAATTTCACATACTTATAGCCCGATTGTGGTGGCATATCCCACGGGTCATTAGGACCTAAAAAGACCACTAAAACTTTAATATTCGGGTTATCGTTCAATGCTTTGGCAATGGTATCTGGCCAGTTAAAGAATTTAGGGTATGCGAGACCGGTACTCTGCTTACTTAAGTTAATACTCTCAATATTATACTTTTTCAACAGCATGTTTTTAACATGGGGAGCGACACCCTGCATCATGGAGTCCCCAGCAAACAAGACTTGATCCCCCGCAGCAATATTAGCTATCTGTTTTTGAACGACAGGTCCTTCAGGCTGTGCAATAGTCACTCCCGCAAAGGTTCGGCCCGGAATTTTAGCGCGAGCTTGAGGGCGCTTTAATAACTCAGGGAACGTGACCGATAAGCTCTCTGCAGGATGAATATAACCATTAACAAAGTGTAGCCCGACACGGAAATCTTGTGGGAAAACTAACGTTTCGTGGTTAGCGGCCATTTGGGCGGCAAGTTTATCTTCAGCGGCTTTTTGTCCAGATGCGTGATAGGCAAAAGTTGCACCTGCTTCTTGGACGCCATCATGTAACGCGCTCCCGTAATCCCAGACGGGGTTTCCGCTGATTTTCGCCCATGGAGTATCTTGGTGATACTTTTGCTGCCAGAATCGCTCTAAGGAGCTTTGGTTTAACCAAATCAGTAGCAAGCCTGTGATGATGACAATCAGCACCACTTGTCCGGTTTTTTTCAGGTTATTTTTAAACTCAGAAGTTAGCATAGATAAATCCTGGCATTCCCGAAGGTGAAAGCATAAACATAATCGTCAACACGATGGCTAATGGGATTGGGTAATAGTACCAAGCGATATCTTGATATTTCTTGGCAACATACTGGTAGCCTTGAACGAAATACGGGTAGGCGAGGAATAGTACCCAGAATGCAATCAGCAAGCCGAGGTTCGCGCTAATTGAGGCGATAAATCCAGGCTCAATAAATTGATTGAGCATTACCAGCGCATCATCAAACGATGGGCTACGGAAAAAGATCCATGCAAAGCAGACAAAATGGAAAGTCAGAATTCGTGCAAGTAATTTTGAAACGTGGGCGTTGGGAATTAACTGGGTTCTCCCCAGTTTTTTCATTAGCTCAGTTTTAATATTAAAAATTACCGTTCCTAAGCCATGAATGGCGCCCCAAATAACAAACGTCATTGCCGCACCATGCCACAGACCTGAAATTAACATTGCGGTTAGTACGTTGATATTTTTGCGCACAAATCCTTTGCGACTACCGCCCAATGGAATATAGATATAATCCATGATGAAGGTCGATAAACTGATATGCCAACGTTTCCAGAAATCTTGTAAGTTGGTGGCTAAATATGGGGCATTAAAGTTAAGTGGCACTCTAAAGCCTAATAGTAATGCAATCCCCGTCACTAAGTTGGTATAACCGGAGAAGTTAAAATAAATATTCCACGCGTAAGCGTAGGTGGCAATTAATATTTCCCCTGCACTAAAGCCTGCGGGAGCATCAAATACCGGATTAACGTAGTTTTCAGCGAGGTAAGAGCTGAATAGAAACAGTTTTACCAGTGCTAAGCTAATTAACAAAATGGCGCGGCGAGAGTCGAGAATAACACGGCTTTCAGCTTGGATTTGCGGTAAAAAGTTTTTCGCACGGTTAATTGGACCCGCAACGATACTTGGGAAAAAAGCCAAATATAATACGACGTCAAAAAAGTCGGCTTTTTCAATTTCTTTGCGGCATACAGAAACGGTATAGCTGACGGAATGGAAGGCGTAGAAAGAGAGCCCCAATGGTGCCAACAGTTCCAGTACAGGCAGTCCAACGCTAAATCCAAACTTATCGAGGGTTTGCTGAATAGTTTCCTGGAAAAAAGAATAATATTTAAACGCAGTAAAGCAGCCAATGATCCCGATAGCTAATAACGAATATACCCATCGGTTAGATAACCAAACCGTTGCCCAGTTGGTGAGCAAATAGATAAATAACGTGTAGCCAAACAGAATATAGGCAAAGTCAGGGCTAAACGAGTAAACAAAGAAATAACTTGCCGTAATGAGCAGCCCATTCTGTAATTTAGAGCTGGGTTGGCAGCCCCAATAAATAAGAAAAAAAACTAAAAAAGAGCCAAGAAACTCAAATGAGAAGAAATTCATATTAGACTCAGGTGTTATTTGTTATGGGTGACCATGATATTTATTCTTCCTCGGCTTGCAATCAGAATTTCGTCATATTTCGCGCTGTCGCGGTGTTGTCATTGTATCGCCATCCTAGTCACATACTTATGTTTACTCGTTATACTTCGAATTTTAGGGGTGTTGGCTGCGCTCAGCTACCCTAGTCACATACTTATGTATGCTCCTAGGGATATCTTCTCTTGCCGCCTACCTAAAACCCGAATTATTTAGAGTAAATAGGGGATAAGGGAAATAAGTTATGTAAGATTCAAAGTTCAAGATTCAAGATTCAAGATTCAAGATTCAGAGTCTAAGAAGTATAGCTGGGGCGGGGTGGGTTGTCATATTTCGAGTAGATGAGAAAAAGTGCAAAAAAAATCCACTTTCGAAAAAGTGGATTTTTATACTGTGTACCTGGTGTGTAGATACTAAAATTAGCTGCGAGTCGCTGCTCTTTGTTGAGCTTGTGTAATCAATTCTTCGTTGCTCGCGTACATCTCTTTCAAATAGCGGTTATATGATGAACCTAACTCTGAGTACCCTTTCATATCGTTAATCAGCTTGACGGAGTCTAACTCATCTTGTGATTGACGCTGTTTAGCACGCGAGTGACGTAAAGACTCATACGCGTTATGGGTATTCATATTCTTCATATAGGCAGTCACTGTTGCTTCAACAGAAGCGTAAGCTGAGTAGCCTTTGATCTTTCCTTTGCTAACTTGGCAACCGCTACCACAGCGCATACCAAATAAATTTCCGTTTTGTAGAGCAAGCTGAGAAGTACCCCAACCAGACTCTGTAGCCGCTTGTGTCGCAACTAAATGCGTTGGCATGATGTCTACACGACTTAACAGCTTATCCCAATTAATACGTTTTGGGTTGCTGCAACTGATGCCATAACTATCGCAGATCTGGGTTAGGCGACGTAGCTCTTGGGCGCTCCATTTGGTGTTCGTGCGCACGGAAAGCAGCCAGTTACGCTCTTCCATAATCTGTTGATTGACTTTTTCAATCACCGGGACAATCGTTTTCAAAAACGCTTTCTTACGTGGAGTACCAGACGGGTATTTACGCATATCAGGCAGTGGTGTTTCTGCTTGATTTGAGTTTTGTGCCGACTTCAGTGTGAAGTCTTTTTTAAGCATCGTACTGGTACTGGTGGAGCCAAAACTGAGGCCCGAAAACAAAAGTAAAAATAAGAAAGCGAAGACGGCGTTTGTCCCCATCGTTCGAGAGGGCATTTGCTTCTCCTATGTTTCTCTGAACAAAAATCGAGCGAATGGTAGCAGAATAATTTTTCACGAGCTACCTTTATCCGACTCACATTAGGTAAATTTCTGTATTAGTATGTCATTAAGTGTTGATTTATTTTAACTTAATGATTTTATATTAGAAATAATTGCGTTATTTATATTTTCAATGCTTTATTTATCAATTTTTGTTTTTGATTTCATCTTGCAATCATCTGATTTAAGCCAAATTAGATTAATTTTCAAACAATTAACAGGTGTATTGTAGGGTTATTATGCTTAAAAAATAACCGATCAGTGGTCTAAATTTTAAACAAAATGGGGTGTTTCGCATTTTATGAGTGGTATTGGTTGTTAAAAATACAGAATCAAAATCGACTTTCAATGTGTGAAAAGGACAAAAAAAATACCGTTTTTTGACCTTTTGCTTCAGCCAAATATTACTATTAATCGACGACTTTTTTAGTCGTTCAATGGCACGGTTTGCTGTTTCTGATCTTCAATTTTTGCATTCTCCGCGAGCCGTTTGAAATCATCAACTGTCCAATATGTCTCTGGGATAGGAAGTTGTGCCATATGATCGGTGGGTACTAAGCGAAACTGTGCGAGAGAGGATAATGCGAATCCTGCATATTCCGACGGCAAACTGAGTTTCAGCCCCAAAGTCGCTACAGCTTGGGTAGGTAAAAACGGATAGCGGCTATCGGTGGTGTCATAATCGCGTGTGAGCACTAAAAATTTATCTGGAACACGCTTCGCACTATTCCACCAAAGCCCATCAATTTTGTTAAATGCATCGCGAGTTAAGGGTTTTTCTTGAGCCCCAAGTTGATGTAGTGCAATGGGAAGCAGTGCTTCGAGAGATTGCGAGAATATCGCAAGTGACTCAGCACGACCTTGTAAAATCAGCGAACTTGCTAGCCTTGCTCCCACTAAGTTGGAATATAAGTCTTCGGGAGAGAAGGCAGATATCCCCTCCGAAAAGCCAGGAACTGATTGATAACCATACCATTGTGCAATTTCATGCCAAGCAGCTAACTGAAATGCAAGTTTAGCTGCCAGATAAGTACTTAACGTATAGCGCTCTGCGGGGGACGCAGGTGGTGTAAAGGCGGAAAAATGGATTTGTCTGCTCGCGAGTTCATCGCTGAGGGTTAGTGTCCACTCTTCACCAAGTTTTGGGTAAATCTGGCTAAAGAGATATAACGTATAGTCGGCGGTATCTCGAACATGGGCAATATCAATAAACCCGCCATCTGTGGTATAGATAAGCCCCACTTTTTCGTTACTGATCCCCATTAGACCTGCGGTGGCGCCCAAGTAACTATCATTATAATGGTGCTCACCAAGATTATCGGCTTCCACTATGTTGTCGATGGTATAGAAAGGAACGGGAATACCTGCTACTTCTGCTTGAAGGTCATAGCCAAAAGCACAGCAGGCTCGAAGTCCTTGAGGGGCTTTGAGATCTTGCAGAACAGACCACGCTTGAGATGCTTCCTCGTTGGAAATCGTATCTAGATGAAGGTTCGCCGCAGGTAAGTTCAGCTCCTCGCGAGTTTGGCAGGCGACGAGCATAAGTAAAAAACATGAAGTTATTAGCAGCTTAAACATTAAAAAGACTCACCAACTTGGAAATAGACGCCCGTACTGTTGCGACCAACACCAAAATCCAGTCTCACATTCATCCTAGGCTTAAATTCAAAACGATAGCCTACACCGGCACTTGGTAGCCAGTGTCCAGCACCTAATTCTGAGGGAGAGTCGCTCATGGTCCCCGTGCCTAACCAGCCAACAACCCCGTGCCGCCAGTCTAATTTATGTCGTAACTCGATTTGACTAGTAAAAATATTGTTGTCCCGATAGCGCCCTTCATAGTAACCCCGCATGCGGTTACTGTTACCTAATAAAGAAAGCTGATTCCACGGTACATCTCCCGTAGTAAAGCGGGCATAGTTATCAACGGCTACGACGGTTTTCTCTGTGAGCTCATGGTAATAGGCATACTGCAACTGGGCCGCTTGAAAACGGGTATCACTACCGAGGTTTGGTGAAAAATAAGTATAGATAACCTCGAGTGTTTGCCCATGATGTGCGTTGGGTAAAAAGTCTCGGGTGTCATAGCTATAGTAGGCGCTGACGCCTGAACTGATAACCGAACGCCCGCCAACTGATTGCGAAAAGTAAGCTTTTGCGCCTTCATCGGGATCGCTGGCATTGATCGACGAAAAATTCCAACCTAGTCCCACATAGGTGGCATCGGTTAGCTTATATAAAGCCCTTGGGGTAATTTTGAACTCTTGGGAATGGTATTTTTCTTTATTGCTCTCTTTTTTACCCGCTGCGTATCCTTTACCCCAATAATAAGTCGGTACATTATTGATGGTGCCAGATACAAATAGTCGCCATTGGTCGCTATCTACAAAGTTGTAGTTAGTGAAGTTGAGTCCAAAAGCCCCTGTGGATGATGCAAAACCACTTAATCCAATCGAAGAGGGCTGGGTTTTGGTGTCTTGTTTGTCGAGACGATATAAACCCACTAAAGCGGTTCCGACACCTAACCCCATTTCAGGAGTATAGAAAGGCCCCGGTAAGACGCCCCAGTCGATAGTTTTGGATTCATCAAAGCTGTTTTCGCCCCCAAGCTCGCTGAGCCAACCATCAATTTTTTCCCGTTCAGGAAGGATTTGTGCTTGCGAGGAGAAGGCAATGATAAGGCTGAGCAGTGTCAGCCTACGCAGGTGTTTCTGTTGTAACATTAAAAACGGAACTCGCCTGAAATAAAGAAGCTGTTACGGTTATTAAAGCCCACTTCGGTCAGAACGTTAAAGTTGCGGGTTAACTCAACACGAGCACCGACGGTATTGTTCCATTTATGGGCAAGGTGTTGTTTAACGTCGAATTTTACATTTCCAATCAAAGGCTTAAAATCACCATTCATCATATCGTCGAGTTCTTCTGGCAAGCTAAGCTTACTGACATCCCCTTTAAAGCGCTGGGTAATATCTTGGTACATAGCACCTGTCCAAACTTGAACTTTGGTATTTCCTTGACCGGCAATTAAAGGTTCAAAAACGAATTCATAACCGATACGGGGTGTGACAACAAAGGCACTAATATCACCATCAAGAATATCGAGGTTGGTACGGGTATAGTTCATATCTAACGTACCGAAGAACTGATTATATGCACCTGCAAATGTGACGCCTCCACCATAGGTTTTACCTTCAAAATCTAAAACGAAAGGCATGTCTTTATCCCACATGCGATCAGGACTATCACCCATATAAATCCCTGTGATGTTCGTTTTAGAGGTACCTTTGGTTTTACCGTAGACGCCATATAGATTCATGAAAGGTAACACCCAAGCATCAAGCTTCAATGTATGTGATTCATTCTTCTCACGAGTATGACCTGTTTCTACTGATATTTGAGAGAGTAAAGCTTGCCCCAATGGTTTGCTTGCATTAAACCCAATGCTATCAACGACAATGTCCTGACGCAGATTCATATAGCCATAGCTGGCACCAAAAGGCTGTGGTAAGTCATAACCTCGAGCGCGTGCTTCATCTCCCCAAATAGGCAATACACGGGATTCAGTCGTTGATGAACGCGTGACACCGCCTTCGCTATTATTTTTAGGGACTCCAGATTCGCTCATGCTTAATGAAAATAGTGGAGTGTCACTATCGGCAAAACTGGCAGGGATAGCCAGACAAGAGGAAAGTAGCAGCGCTGCGCTGTAATGAATGCGTGTCATAATGAACTCAATGATTAGTAGAATAGAATGAAGGAAACAATAAATTAATTAACTTACAGTTATCGACAAAAGTTTAGCATATATGACAATTGATAATATGGCTCATGATGCTATTTTAATGATATTTCGCTACCTATGAATGCGTATTATTATCAATATGATGGATGTGATTAAGATATTAGGAAGATGCTATTGAAGTGCTAAAGAGCGTGCTGAAATTTTGGATATCTCAGCACGAATATGAAGAAGAAGGGTATTATTTGCTGTTTTTCTGATGAAACTGAACACGCTCATGGAAATAATCTTTTAAATGCGCTTCCATGCTGTGAATTTTTTGTTCCAGCGCATTAATTAAGACATCATCATTATTCATATCAAAAACGCGCTTCATTGCGAGGTCATCAATATATTCTTTTTGTTTCTCAGATAAATCAGCCATGTTGTAAAGCCTCTATTTTCAAAACCTATATAAGAAAGGATTATTTCACCAACCAAAAGCCTTGGTGATGCTGGTTCTCATTGTGCCTTAGTGAATACGGGATGAAAAGTGGAATTACGTTGCATCAAATAATGATGATTAGTGCTCCTAGTTTAAATATGAGAGATTAAACGCCTATCTGATTGGGTTAAGAATTATCACAATATTCTTATCGAATATAAGCTGATATCCTCCAGTAAGATAATAAATAACAGGGCAAAATAGTGAACAATAAACAACAATACCTTGATATTGCTGCTGGAAACGGGGAGAAAGAAGCCTCGATGATGGTGGCCATCCCTGCATCAGAGCTGACCTCCCTACAACTTGAACAGCGTCTGGAAGAGCAAACCTACTTTACTGAAGGGGAAATCGATTACCTGCCTGATGAAGAAGGCGGCGGTTTCTTCTTTAGCTGTAAACGTGGCGAAGAAGAGTTACGTTTTTACGTTTCGCTTGTGGAGAGCGACCCGGAATACACCATCAACCCGTATTTCGCGACAGATCCTATTAGCCAAGAACTTTACACGCAGGCAAGCAATGCGCCACAGGCCGTGGTGGTTGAATGCCTATTCCAAGAAAAGCCTTTAGTGAGCTACCTACAGCAGCTTAAAATTATCCAAATTTTAGTGCCTGATTTATTACTGGGCTTGGATATTTCTGCCGCAGGTAAAGTCTTTACCCGTGAATGGCTTAACTTCCAGCTGATCGACGATTTAATGCCAAGCATTGATTCTTTGTATGTGGTGCATGCCATTTACGATCATGATGAAAACTCAGAAGATTCAGCACCGACCAAATATTGGTTCCATACTCATGGGTTAGCCCGTTGTGGTTTATCGGAAGCGGAAATTATCATTCCACACCCGATTGCGTCTTATTATGGGATCCCTGAGTTGTTCTGGAGCTTTGTGAACAACAGCATTACCAACGGAAAAATCGACTTTAATGAGCCGATTTTCATTGGGCAAACACAAACCGGCTATGAATATTTAGTGGCGGTACCTTTTGAAGAAGGTCTCCTTCATGTAGGAACTTCCACACCGATCGATAACTTAAAACCGCTGGAAGAGATGAACTTCGAGTTTGGCGATATGAGCTCTGAGCGTTTTATGGGGGATTGGCACGACCGTGACGAATCTCACCAGCATCCATCCGTAATGTTATTCCGTGTCACGCAAGAAAACCCAACATTGGAAAGCTTCTTTGAAGGGTTTGAAGACCAAAATGCAATGATGTTTATGCGCACTGATGAAGAAACGGCGGATATGTCCAGCAAAGCCAGACTACGTTGGGAATACTTCACTCACATGCTCGATAACTATGGTCCAAAGCCAGTCGCACCGAAAAAAGGGCTATTTGCGAAGCTGCTCGGAAAATCGGAAGAAGAGGAAGAATCAGAGTGGCGCTTCTTAATTAAATGCGGCATTAGTTATCAAGATGAAGAGGGTGATGAAGGGCACGAACATATGTGGTTTGAGCCGTTGACATGGAACGGCGACCAGTTTGAAGGCCGTTTAATTAATCACCCATTCTATGTGGAAACCATGGAAGAGGGCGGTGTTTATCCGCTAACGCGTGACCATATCACGGATTGGACTATTTATTATCAGGACGGTAGCTATACTCCTGATACAATCTATAAACTTCTTAGTGGTGCTCAAGTGCATTAATCTATCTTGATTGACTAATGCGAATAGGGCACTGAATTCAGTGCCCTTTTTAATGAGTTAAATGTGACAATGACCCAACCTGAACTGTACCAATATGCCCTATTTTTACTTTCCAGACGCGATTATGGCAAAGCGGAGTTATTTGCCCGTATGAAGCGCCGTATGTATGAAAAAAATGAGGGGATTATCGATGAGCAGTTGATTGAAGGGGTGTTGGATAAACTGAGTGAGCAGCACTTTTTGGATGATGACCGTGTGGTATCACTGCTATTGCAAGGGTATTCGCGTAAAGGATATGGACCTTTGCGGATCAAACAAGAAATGCGGCAAAAAGGATTTGCCGAGACATTAGTCGAACACCATTTTGCTGAGCTTGATGTCGACTGGTTTGAAAAGGCAGCAGAAGTACGCAGTAAAAAATTTGGGGATGAAATCCCAACTGACTTTAAAGAGAAGGGTAAACAAATTCGTTATCTGCAATACCGAGGTTTTTTTGGTGACATGATATTTGAGTTATTCTCGCGCTAATTTTTGCAGTTAATCTTACATTATTTATGATGGTCATTATGTAGATAATCACGCCATTTAATATCGCTTAAATTACTATTATTTGGCTTTAGTTTAAATGTTTAATGCCCCTGAATTTCATTTCTTTTGCTTAGTCAAAAAATAATATTTTTTTGACTTGTGTTTTTATCTATTTCTAGATTAAAAATATTGTCCACTATGATCATTATCAGTGTATTTCGCTTTTTTTTTAGGCAGAGTACCACCAATAATTACAAAATGAGACGGGCAGGAGAAACACATGATTGAGCTCTTAATAGGCGTATTGGTCGCCGTTGGAGTTGGGCGCTATATAATAAAGGGTTACTCTGCAACTGGGGTATTAATGACGGGGGGTATTTTACTCCTAATTATTACTGCGTTAATGGGTAAAAGCATTTTACCAGAATCAGTGAAAGCAACGGGATGGCGCGTTACTGATATTCTGGAATACATCAAGTTCTTATTAATGAGCCGAGGTGGTGACCTCGGTATGATGATCATGGTGCTGTGTGGGTTTGCGTCTTATATGACTCACATCGGTGCGAATGACGTGGTGGTTAAAATTGCCTCCAAGCCATTAAAAATGATCAACTCCCCATACTTATTGATGGTTGCGGCGTATATTGTTGCTTGCTTGATGTCACTGGCAGTTTCATCGGCAACAGGTTTAGGGGTGTTATTGATGGCAACCCTGTTCCCTGTGATGGTTAACGTTGGGATCAGCCGTGGCGCAGCGGCGGCTATCTGTGCGTCACCAGCCGCTATCATTCTAGCACCAACGTCTGGAGACGTTATCTTAGCGGCGAAAGCAGCGGAAATGCCTCTGATTGATTTTGCATTCAAAACCACACTGCCTATCTCCATTGCTGCCATTGTTGCGATGTCAGTGGCTCACTTCTTCTGGCAGCGTTTTCTGGATAGAAAAGAGCACGTCAAAACCGAAATGCTGGATGTGAATGAAATTAAAACCCACGCACCAGGTTTCTACGCGATTCTACCATTTACTCCAATCATCGGCGTATTAGTGTTTGATGGTAAATGGGCGCCTGAGCTACATATCGTCACTATTATTGTTGGCTGTATTATTATGGCTGCAATCATTGAGTTCATTCGTAGCTTCAGTGCAAAACACGTCTATGGTGGCTTAGAAGTTTGCTATAGAGGTATGGCTGATGCGTTTGCAACCGTCGTGATGCTGTTAGTGGCAGCTGGCGTATTTGCTCAGGGTCTAAGCACCATCGGCTTTATTAAAGGCTTGATCGACTTAGCGCAATCCTTTGGTTCTGGCGCGATTGTGATGATGATTGCGCTGGTGGTGATCACTATGTTAGCGGCGATGACCACTGGTTCTGGTAACGCACCATTCTACGCATTCGTTGAATTGATCCCTCACTTAGCGAAGCAAATGGGCGTCAACCCAGCTTACCTTGTCATTCCAATGTTACAGGCATCTAACTTAGGTCGTACATTATCACCGGTTTCTGGGGTGGTGGTTGCGGTATCGGGGATGGCGAAGATTTCACCGTTTGAAGTGGTGAAAAGAACCTCGGTTCCTGTATTAGTTGGGCTTATCGTTGTTGTGATTGCTACCGAGATTTTAGTGCCAGTCTATTTGTAACAAAATAGGTATTTACCAAACAAAAATGGCTAGAAATTATTCTAGCCATTATGTTGCTGACAAAGAGGGACAAAAGCGTGGTTTTTCCCTCTTTGTGTTATCAGGCGAAAATCAATGAATTGATTTTCCTTGTTAATTCTACAACCCAAAAGAGCCATTTCCAACCCTGATGGGTTTGGAAATGGTCTGATGGCTAGAAATTATTCTAGCCATTTTTTTATCGATATTTATTTCGGTTAAAACTTAGGTTCAAAAGAAAAAAAACTCTACGCTTTTTTGATGTGGTGTTTTGGTATTTTCAATCAAATGATAAAAATTTATTTGCGATTATTAACAAATTGTCATTTTTTTAAATTCAGATATGAGATCTACACCAAAAAGCCAGAAAGATTAATCAAAATAAGCTAGTTGCTCTAACGCATTTAATGCAAAATTCGCCGCATCTTTTTTTATCCATTTTAAAACGATGAAGTGACGGTATGAGCACAATAAAAACCGCAGTAAACACGACAGACAAACCTGCCAGTAAGTGGACTTATAAAGACTTCACTTGGGTATTATCTCTTTTTGGTACCGCCGTTGGTGCGGGTGTTCTTTTTCTGCCAATTAAAGCTGGCGCGGGTGGTTTCTGGCCATTAGTTGTATTAGCTTTAATTGCAACGCCAATGATTTGGTTAGCTCATAAAGGGTTAGCGCGTTTTGTTTTATCGGCTAAGAAACACGATGCTGATATTACCGATACTGTGGAAGAACATTTCGGTAAAACAGGTGCGAATATCATTACTTTTGCTTATTTCTTTGCGATTTACCCAATCGTATTAATTTACGGCGTGGGTATCACTAACACAGTAGACTCATTCTTAGTGAACCAAATTGGTATGGACCCACTGCCACGTTGGTTGCTGTCTGGTGTGTTAATTGCAGCAATGACCGCAGGTGTCGTATTCGGTCGTGACTTAATGCTGAAGCTCACTTCTATGATGGTTTATCCATTAGTCTTCATCTTATTAGCACTGTCTCTGTACCTGATCCCTGAGTGGAATACGTCGATGTTAGAAGTCGCACCAGATTGGAGCGCAATGCCGATTGTTGTCTGGATGGCGATTCCTATCATCGTATTCTCTTTTAATCACAGCCCAATCATCAGCCAGTTTGCAAAAGACCAACGTCAGCAATTTGGCGACCAAGCTGTGATTAAAACTGACATGATCACTGGCGGCGCAGCATTTATGCTAACTGGCTTCGTGATGTTTTTCGTATTCTCTGTGGTTCTGTCACTGAGTCCTGCTGAGTTAGAAATCGCGAAGAAAGAAAATATCAGCGTGTTATCCCACATTGCGAACATTAACCCATCACCAATCCTGTCTTACTTAGGTCCTATCGTGGCATTCGCAGCTATCGTTTCTAGCTACTTTGGTCACTTCTTAGGTGCGCACGAAGGTCTGGTTGGATTAGTCAAATCGCGCTCTTCAGTTTCTGTGAAGAAAATTGAGTTAATCTCTTTACTGTTCATTGTAATCACCACTTGGATCGTCGCGATTATCAACCCAAGTATCTTAGGTATGATTGAAACCATGGGTGCCCCAATGATTGCGGCAATCCTGTTTATCCTGCCAGTTGTGGCGATGCGTATCGTGCCTGCAATGAAACCGTTTAGTACCTCTAAGCCAGCGCAAATCTTTACGCTGCTATGCGGCTTAGCATCAATTACCTCTGTGATTTATGGCGCGTTCGCGTAATTAAATTCAGTTGTACCGAAACCCATATTGCTTCGGCAATATGGGTTTTTTTGTTTCTAATGCGGTCTTATTTATTTTATGAATAACTTTAGATGAAATTATTTCAAGTCTAGATGGTTGTGCGAGGAATTTACTTGGGGGATATTGGAAAGGACTGCCGTGAAATAATAAGTACCGTGAAATAAAAACAAGAACCCATTCAATTGGCAGTGCGGGTATAACAAGGATAACTCAATGAAATTAGAAACATTATCAATCCACGCAGGCTATTCTCCAGACCCTACAACCAAGTCTGTCGCGGTGCCTATTTATCAAACCACCTCTTATGCATTTGACGATACACAGCATGGCGCAGATCTGTTCGACTTAAAAGTTGCAGGTAATATCTATACCCGCATTATGAACCCGACCAACGATGTGCTAGAAAAGCGCGTTGCTGCCCTTGAAGGGGGAATTGCTGGGCTGGCT
The DNA here is from genome assembly GCF_057621555.1 of Providencia sp. LY12. Lineage (NCBI taxonomy): Bacteria > Pseudomonadati > Pseudomonadota > Gammaproteobacteria > Enterobacterales > Morganellaceae > Providencia > Providencia sp. LY12. The sequence continues at coordinate 520,799 of NZ_CM172594.1, forward strand.
GTGGCTTCGGGCATGGCAGCTATCACCTATGCAATTCAAACCATTGCCCAAGTCGGCGATAACATTGTTTCGGTGGCAAAACTGTATGGCGGTACGTACAACTTACTGGCGCATACTCTACCGCGCCTTGGTATCGAAACCCGGTTTGCTGAACACGATGATTTAGCCGCACTAGAAGCCCTGATTGACGAGAAAACAAAAGCCGTTTTCTGCGAATCTATCTCTAACCCTGCGGGCTTCATTGTTGACCTTGCCGCGCTGGCGGAGGTCGCTCATCGCCATGGCGTACCTCTGATTGTCGATAATACCGTAGCGACTCCGTATTTATGCCGCCCATTCGAACACGGTGCGGATATTGTGGTGCACTCGTTAACCAAATATATCGGTGGTCATGGCACCTCAATCGGCGGAATGGTGATTGATTCAGGTAAATTCCCATGGGCAGAGCACGCAGAGCGTTTTTCTCTGCTGGTTGAGCCGGATATCGCTTATCACGGTGTCAGCTATACAGAGCACTTCGGTGCGGCGGCGTTTATTGCGCGTTGCCGCGTGGCACCGCTGCGTGGAACGGGAGCAGCATTATCGCCATTTAACGCCTTCTTGATCTTACAAGGTCTGGAAACGCTCGCGTTAAGAATGGAGCGCCATACTGAAAACGCAGTGAAAGTGGCACAATTCCTCGAAAACCATCCGCAAGTGGCATGGGTAAAATATGCGGGGCTACCAAGCAACCCTGAGCACGCACTTGCGCAAAAATATATGCAAGGTAAACCTGCTAGTATTATGTCTTTTGGGATCAAAGGGGGGCAAGAAGCGGGGGCGCGTTTTATTGATGCACTGAACCTGATTGTTCGCTTGGTCAATATTGGCGATGCAAAATCATTAGCTTGCCACCCAGCATCGACCACCCATCGTCAATTAAATGATGCAGAGCTAGCTCGTGCAGGAGTATCGCGCGATATGATCCGTTTATCCATTGGTATTGAACATATCGATGACATTCTTGCTGACTTAATCCAAGCCTTGGATGCAGCCAAGTAAATCTTGTTAAGTAGCTACCGATAAATAAAGGCGGTTATTGTGAAGAATATATTGCAATAACCGCCTTTATTGTTACCTGCGTGATTAACTGTTGGGTTTTATTCTTCTTCCTAGAATTAATAACTATTCGCAAGCGGCATCGTTTTTTAATTTATTTTTCATTCTGTTAAAAATAAATGGAAATCGCTGAACTATTGTTTTTTAATCGAGTCTTAACAAGCAGCTCATCCTGTTATCTTAATGTTGAAATAAAAGATTCATTTATTGATTGTTTATCTCATATGGATGTATGAAATACGAAAATGTTTATTGGTTTATACTGGGTTTAGTCGAACTAATGATAATAGAACCCTGATTTTATCAATCAAAAGTGCCTGAAGCTTCGGCGCAAATAATAATTATTAAATATTTATGACAATAATGGTTGAGATTAAATGATGATGGCAAATAATAAAGTTGCCTACTTTAAGTGGTGCCTATTATTCGGTTTTGTACTCATAACCTATTTTCTTCCTCTCAATGGGCGCATGCTATGGCAGCCCGATGAGCTACGCTATGCAGAAATCAGCCGTGAGCTGATATTAAGTAGCCATTGGAGCGTGCCTGAGCTGCTTGGTATCCGCTATTTTGAAAAGCCGATTTTTGGTTATTGGGTCGGTTCTTTCTTCCAAATGTTATTTGGTGAAAACAATGTCTCGGTTCGGTTAGGTGTGGTGTTTAGCACCCTTATCAGCGGGTTATTTGTTTATCTTAGTGCAAAGATGGCATGGAAAAATAAAGATCTCGCGTTTAATGCGGTGCTTATTTATCTTTCCATGTTTATGATTTTGACCATTGGGACTTATAACATCCTTGACCCAATTGTGACCGCCTTTATTACGATGATTATCTTCTTTTTCCAATGGGGGATAACCACGACACAACGCGCTCATAAATTGTATGCCTATATTCTGATTGGCGTGGCATGCGGTTTAGGCGTTATGACAAAAGGCTTTTTAGTTTTAGTGCTTCCCGTTTTAGTGTGTTCCGTTAGCGCAATTTACTTTAAAAAGTTCAAAGACGTCTGCCTGTACGCATTAATTTCGATTCTTGTTGCCGTGTTAGTTTGCTTACCGTGGGCGCTTACTATTGCAAGCCTAGAGCCAGATTATTGGAGTTACTTTTTCTGGGTTGAGCATATTCAGCGTTTTATGGCGGATAACGCACAAAACAAATCTCCGTTCTGGTTCTATATGCCGATTTTGTTGGCGGCGGTGCTTCCGTGGTTAGGTTACCTCTTCTCATCCATTGCACACGCAGTTCGCGCGAGAGGCATGAACCTCTATTTCTTATTGTGGGCGGCGCTACCTTTCCTGTTTTTTAGTGTGACAAAAGGGAAGCTTCTCACCTATATTCTGCCGTGCATCGCACCCATCGCGATTTTGATGGCATCCTATTTGCAGCAGGTTTTAACTCAGAATAAAGTGGCTACCATTCGCCTGAATGCACTGATAAACATCACGTTGGGTATCGCGGCGGCAGGGGCATTTATTGCATCACCTTATTTCCCTAAAATGAATTTATATCAAGGGGATGAAAGCTACAAAATGTGGATTGCCGCAGGGGCATTTCTGTTTTGGGCTGTGATGGGTGTAGTGTCATTTAACCGCAAATTCTGGTCATGGGCAGCCGCCTGTACGTTAGTACTCAGCCTCAGTATTGGGCATGTGATCCCTAAATATATTGAGAGCAATAACACCCCGCAAGGCGTGTTAACAAAATACCAAGATCAGCTACAAAACCGCGCGGTACTTTTAACCAACAATGTGGGATTAGGCACTGCATTGGCTTGGGTACTCAAACGCGATGACATTACCATGCTGTATCAAACGGGTGAGCTAGGCTACGGGCTGAATTACCCAGATGCGGAAAATCGTTTTTACCGTTTAGAGCAGCTACCAAGCTTGTTGGCGAGCCAAAATAACCGCAACGTTGCGGTGGTGGTTGATGCTTCGCAAAATGAAGTCATTGATGCTTTACCGGGTACGCCAATTATTATTAAAGAAGGTAAGTTAGTGATGGCTTTCTATGAAGGTCAGTAAATTAACAGCCTGATAATAGCTTGAAGAAGAGCCGCACTACGAAAGTATGAGGCTCTTCTTTCTGTTGATTAGAGTATTAATTCAAACATCGCTGAGAACACTATTTACGCCATCGGTTAGTTGGGTCGGAGCGCGTTTTCCATACCGGATAAGGATGATAAATCATCATCATTGCCACACTGTTGCTCATAGGATTAGCCACAGAACCTACTGATTTGCTGTCATGAACTGACCGTTTATCATGAACGCTTCGCTTTTCCTTGCGAGCGGGAACAAGTGAAAGATGGTTTAACGATGATAAATTCATGGTGCCGTCTCCTCAGAGTGTTTAATTAAACGGTTAGCTTCAGCCAGCTCATAACGTCTTGGGGTTAACGCTGTTGCGCTGTGATTACGTGCGAGCACGGAATAGATAGTTGGCAACACAAACAGGGTAAATAGCGTCCCCACCAACATGCCTGTGACAATCACCAAACCCAGCCCAAAACGGCTATTTGCTCCAGCGCCAGTCGCGAACAGAAGAGGAACTAAACCGATAACCATTGCTGCCGTCGTCATCAAAATTGGGCGTAAACGGATTTGTGCTGCTTTTAAAATGGCATGGCGTTTATCTAACCCTTCGTTAGCTTGCAGCTCATTGGCAAACTCCACCATCAAGATCCCGTGTTTACTGATTAGCCCGATCAAGGTAACTAAGCCAATTTGGGTATAAATATTGAGGGTGGCATAACCCAATGCCAGCGGAATCAAGGCACCACAGATAGAAAGCGGAACGGTAATTAAGATAATCAACGGATCTACTAAACTTTCATACTGCGCTGCGAGCACTAAATAGATAATGAGCAGCGCCGCCATAAACGCGAAGGCGAGGGTGTTTCCTTCTTGTTTATATTGGCGCGAATCAGATTGCCAATCATGGCTAAAACCAGCGGGTAGTTCGCTGGCTATCTCATCGAGATACGCCACTGCTTGCCCTATGGTAACGCCCGGTGCAGGGATCCCTTGGAAAATGGCCGCATTTTGCTGATTAAACTGAGACAGTTTATTAGGCTCTACTTGCGTTGAAATATCCACCACCGTCGACAGCGGGATCATGCTGCCATCTTCGGACTTAACATAATGGCGGGATAACGCTTCAGGCGTCAGTCGCTGGCTGCGTAGGCTTTGCGGGATCACATCATAAGAGCGCCCATCCATGCCAAAGCGGTTGATATAATTCTCACCCACCAGCAACGTTAAGGACTCACCAATATCCTGCATGCGAATGCCTAAACTGTTGGCTTTCGAACGATTAATCCGCACCTCAACCACAGGGTTGTTATAGTCGAGATCGCTATCGACCACCATAAACAGACCACTTTCACGCGCTTGCTGTTTAATCTCTTCCATAGTGCGATACAGTACCGGATAATCTTGCGGGCTTTTTAGCACCATCTGAATAGGCAAACCGCCCGTCGAACCCGGTAATGCAGGTAACTGGAATACAAAGATACTGTTACCTTCCACATCGCCAACACGATTTTGTAAATCCGATTGGATCGCCGACGCAGGTCGCTCTCGCTGCTCCCAAGAGGTTAAGTTTGTTCCTCCGAAACTGGCTGATGGGCCATCGGTACCGTTAATAATCCACGTACTTTCGGTTTCGGGTAGCTCCATAAACACATCGTGTAATTTACGGGAGAAACGCTCCACATACTCAAGGTTGGCATATTGCGGAGATTTAATCGCCGTTAAGACGCTTGATTGGTCTTCAACAGGTGCCAGCTCTCGTGGCGCGGATTGATACAACATTGGCAGGCTGATCACGACACCGACAGCTAAAATTCCGGTGATCCAGCGGTTCTTCAATGAGAAATTCAGCACCGCCGTATAGTAATGGGCAAGGGTCTCGAAGAAGGTTTCTGCCATTCGCGCCATGCGCCCTTCATTCTGTTTTGAGTTCAACATAAACGAACTCATCACCGGAGAAAGGGTTAACGCCACGATGCCAGATACAATCACCGCACCCGCTAATGTGAGCGCAAACTCTTTAAATAATGCTCCTGTTAATCCAGACATTAAGCCAATCGGTGCATACACCGCAGCGAGGGTAATGGTCATCGCGATAACGGGACCTGCTACCTCACGGGCGCCGATCAAGGCTGCCAAAACAGGGGATTTCCCCTCTTCAATATGGCGATGCACGTTTTCTACCACCACAATGGCATCATCCACCACCAACCCAATCGCCAGCACCATCGCCAGTAAGGTCAGCAAGTTAATACTAAAGCCGAACGCCATCATCAATGCCGCCGCACCTAGCATGGACAGCGGAATGGCAAGAATGGGAATAATCACGCTGCGAATCGAACCAAGGCACAAATAAATCACGGCGATAACAATTAGTAGGGCTTCAACAAGGGTATGGATCACTTGGTCGATGGAGGCTTTAATAAACCGTGAAGTTTCAAAGGCCATTTCCACTTTTACCCCCGGCGGCAGGGTTTTGATGATATCTGGCATTAACTTATTCATGCCATCTACAATCACCAGCGGGTTACCGGTTGGCGTGGCAAACAAACCTAAGTAAATGGCAGGTTCCCCATTCATTAAGCCACTGGTTTCTGTAGATGCTGCCCCCAGCTCAATGGTACCCACATCCTTTAAGCGCACCAATCCGTTACCATCATTGCGGATCACCAAATCGCGAAATTCATCCACATTGGTTAAATCGGTGTTCACATACACGTTAGAAATGACAAACTCACCCTTTACCTTACCGGGAGCTGCTTGATAGTTATTTTGGCGCACCGCTTGGGCGACCTCAGCCGCTGAAATGCCGCGACCAGCGAGCTTATCCGCATCCAGCCATAAACGCATCGCCAGTTGTTGCCCGCCAAATACTTGCACTTTCGCTACGCCATCAATGGCGGAATACATTGGTTCTACCACGCGGGAAAGGTAATCGGTTAGTGCGGGAATCGAAAGTTCGGTACTGGAAAAACCAATATAAGCGACGGCAGTGGACTCTCCTGAAGAGAGCTCAATCACAGGGTCATAGGCCTCTTTCGGTAACTTATAACGTACTTGGTTCACCTTCGCCATCACTTGGGTGAGAGCTTGGGTTGAATCGCGGTTTAGCTCCATGCGAACCGTCACAAGGCTGCTGCCTTGAACGGATGATGAGGATAGGTAATCAACCCCTTCAACGGAAGAGACCGCCTGGGCAATCGGCTGAGTCACAAACCCCTGCATCAATTTTGCCGATGCACCTGGATATTGCGTGGTAATAGTGATGGTTGAACTTTCTAATTGAGGATATTGGCGAATGGGTAATTTGCTCAGCGCAAACAGCCCGATCAATACAATCAAGGCACTGACGACTAAAGCCAATACCGGTCGGCGCACAAACAAGTCCGTAAATTTCATAGTACTGTCCTTAGGAACCTTGCGGGGTTTCAGATAATGTATTTTGAGCGACAGGGGTAATAGCAGAGCCATTATTCAGGCGTAGCTGCCCAGAACTGACCACTTGGTCGCCCTCCGCAAGTCCATGTTCAATTTCGATATTGCCATCAAAACGTTGCCCCGTTTTCACGGAAACGCGTTTGACCGTCATGGCGTCCCCAGTCCCTTCAGCGATAAATACCGTATCTCCGTAAGCAGTGTAGGTGACCGCCGTTTCAGGAATGGTCAACACCGCATTGTTGGCTTGTCGCACCACGGTGACATTGGCGTACATACCTGCTTTTAGCTTGCCATTGCTGTTATCCAGCGTAGCTTGCAACGCAATTGTTCGGGATTTGCCAATCAACGGATCAATAGCCGTCACTTTGGCAGGGAATGGGGTTTCGGGGTAAGCATCGACGGTGATATCTACCACTTGTCCTTGATGCAATTCCGGGGAGGCTTGCTCATCCAATGAAAAATTCAGCTTCAACGTTTGGGTATCCACAAGGCTGGCTATCGCTTCACCAGGGCTAAGGTATTGCCCTTCATGGACTTGGCGAATACCAATAGTGCCATCGAATGGGGCATGAATGGCTTTTTGCGCAATCAGCGCTTGGGTCTGCTGAATCAGCCCTTGTGCCATATCGCGCTCGGCACGGGTACTATCCACCTGCGCTTCTGCCACTAAATGTTGCGCAGACAGAGAACGGGTTCTGTCATATAGGCGGGCGGCATTGCGGTATTGTGCTTGATAGCGAGCTAAATCTGCACGTTCCACCGCATCATTGAGCTGCACTAATAATTGCCCTTTTTTGACCTGTTGACCGGATTCAAAACCAATTTTGGTGATGCGCCCACTGGTTTCTGCGGCTACAAACACCTGACTACCCGCTTCTAATTCCCCCACACCGTAAAAAGTGCGTGGAGCATTAGCCAAGGTGACGGGAGCAAGAGCCACTTTCACTGGAGGATACTGATAAGCCGCTTGTGGCTTATCGTCTGAGCTGGCGTAAGTCGAGTAAATGGCGGCTCCCCCACCTACGGAGAGAAGCCCTGCACATAGCAAAGTTAGCGTTTTTTTATTCATTATCATTGGCATCTTAAATTGACAATTAAAGAGGCTGGCACTATAAAACCTTAAGTTAAGTTGAGGTCAATAGGGGGAAAGAAGAAATGGTGGGTAAAACCATGAATACGATAAAAACGCGAAAAATTGCCGCTGAAAAGGTGGATTTTTCACGGGCACTGACGGTAGGAGAAGTGGCTAAGCGCGCAGGCGTTCCGGTTTCTACCGTACATTTCTATGAGGCGAAAGGGCTGATTCAAAGTACCCGAACACAAGGGAATCAACGGCGTTTTCCACCTGTGGTTTTACGCTACATTGCCATTATCAAAGTGGCACAAAGCACAGGTATTCCCCTCAAAGAGATCCAAGATGCACTGGGTCAGTTTCCGGCAAACAGCAAGTTGACCGCGGAAGAGTGGAAAGGGATGTCAACGGAATGGAAAAGTTCATTAGATAGACGAATCAAACAGTTAACTCGATTGCGCAATGAGTTGGATCACTGTATTGGTTGTGGTTGTTTGTCTCTCAAAGATTGCCCATTGCGCAACCCTGAAGATATCTTAGGTCATCAGGGTTCGGGCGCCCAAATCCTCGAACGTCCTTAAATCACACTTTTCACTATCTGGATAGCCACGGCAAGATGTGGCTATTTGTTCTGTATTATCATCATGTTATTAAATAAATAGCCGCGCTGTGTGGATAATCTTTGCGCATATGGGCTACAGGCTTTTGCCTTTTTTGCGTAATGATTCGTCATGTTAATTTTTTGTGAACGAATGAGAGCAAAGAGGGCACAGTGATGAAAGGTCTGAATAATAAAATTGCCATCGTGACGGGTGGTGCAACCAAAATCGGCGCAACCGTGGCAAAAATCTTATGTTCCTATGGGGTCAAAGTCACCATTTTTGATATCGACAAAACCAATGGGGAAATTGTGGCGCAATCGGAGCCCAACATTGATTTTCTACCCGTAGATATCACTGATGACCAACAGTTAAAGCAAGGTATTGACCGCGTTGCTCAAAAATATGGTCAACTCGATTTTTTGGTTAATCTGGCCGCCACCTATCTGGATGACGGTCAAGCCTCTTCACGTCAAGACTGGCTAACGGCATTAAATATCAATGTGGTGAGCGCTGTGATGGCAGCGCAATTTGCCAAGCCCCATCTAGCCAAAGCGGGCAAAGGTGCAATTGTAAACTTCACCAGTATCTCCTCTTCGGTGGCGCAAACGGGTCGCTGGCTCTATCCCGCATCGAAAGCCGCCATGCTAGAAGTGACGCGTAGCCAAGCGATGGATTATGCCCCCGACGGTATTCGCGTCAATTCTGTTTCCCCCGGTTGGACATGGTCTCGGGTGATGGACGAATTGACGGGTGGCGATCGCCAAAAAACCGACCGTGTCGCGGCGGATTATCATCTTTTACAACGTGTTGGCGACCCTGAAGAGGTGGCTCAAGTTGTGGCATTCCTACTGTCTGAGCTAGCGAGTTTTGTCACTGGCGCAGATTACGCGGTCGATGGTGGATACTCAGCCATGGGACCTGAACAGGCGAAACCCGCCATTCCCCGTCTTGCTGAATAAGACACCCTGATTTTAATTTTATCGAGGAATTCACTATGCGTCGTATTGCAATCGTAGGTGGTGGTCAGGCGGGTATGCCATTGGCATTAGGGCTGCTGGACAAAGGTTATGACGTGACGGTTGCCACCAATCGTACTCCAGATGATGTGAAAAATGGTCGCGTGATGTCCAGCCAATGTATGTTCGATATTTCGCTGCAATTTGAGCGCGATTTAGGGATCAACTTCTGGGAAGACAAATGTCCGCCAGTAGAAGGTATTGGTTTTACTGTCCCGCATCCTGAAAAGGCAGGTGAAAAAGCCATTAGCTGGCGCTCACGTATCGATAATTATGCTCAAGCCGTTGATCAGCGGATCAAAATGCCTTACTGGCTGGAGTTATTTGCCGCTCGCGGTGGCAACTTGATGATTGAGGATGTGGGCGTTGCCGAGTTAGAGAAACTCGCCGAAACTCACGATTTAGTGATTTTAGCGGGAGGAAAAGGGGAAATCGTTAAGCTGCTAGAACGTGACCCTATCCGTTCTCCGTATGATAAACCTCAGCGTGCGTTAGCGCTCACGTACGTTCACGGCATGCTGCCAACTCCTGAATTTTCACAAGTTTCATTCAACCTGATACCGGGTGTGGGGGAATATTTTGTGTTCCCATCTCTAACCAATAGCGGCGACTGCCACATCATGGTTTTTGAAGGTGTACCGGGTGGGCCGATGGATCAGTGGGGAGAAGCACGTACACCACAAGAACATTTGGCCTACAGCAAAAAAATCATCGATACCTATTTACCGTGGGAAGCAGAGCGCTGCCGCCATGTGGAGTTAACTGACGAAAATGGCATTCTGGCAGGGCGCTTTGCCCCAACAGTCCGTAAGCCAGTTCTCACGCTGCCATCAGGCAAAATTGTCTTTGGTTTAGGGGATGCATTAGTGACCAACGATCCACTGACTGGACAAGGATCGAATAACGCCACGAAAGCCAGCAAAGTCTACTATGACGCTATTTTAGCTCGTGGTGACAAGCCGTATACGGCGGAGTGGATGAACGACACGTTTGAGCAATTCTGGAAATACGGTCGCCATGTGGTGGAGTGGACGAATGCTCTATTGGCGCCGCCACAGCCGCATGTTCTTAATGCATTAGGCGCAGCGCAACAACTGCCAACCTTAGCGCACACCATCGCGAACGCCTTTAACTATCCGCCAGTTCTTGCACCATGGTGGCATGATGCCCATGCCTGCGATGCCTATATTCAATCGCTGATGCAAGAAGAAGTTCGCGCTTCGTAGGAGAAATCAGTATGTCGATGATTGCAGAGGACACGCTTATGTGCGAAAGCGAATGGGGTCATACCGAGTTTGAATCGAAAACCTTACGCAATTTACTAGGCTGCTACCCCACAGGGGTAGCGGTTGTGACCACTCGCACCCCTGATGGACGTGACGTTGGATTGACCATCAACTCATTTGCGTCACTGTCGCTCGACCCGCCTTTGGTGCTATGGAGTTTAGTTAACCATTCGCCCAATCTCGCGGTATTTCGTGATTGCCAACATTTCACGATCAATATCTTAGGCAAAGATCACCAAGAGTTAGCGATGCGTTTTGCTAATCCCCGAATCGAAAACAAATTCGAAGATGTCGCCGTACACATCACGCCAGAAGGGATCCCCGCCTTACACGGCGCGATCGCCACCTTAGTGTGTGAAAACCACAAGCAAGATCATATTGGCGATCACTTATTGATGGTGGGACATGTGCGCCGTATCGGTAGTGAAACGGGCAAGCCTTTAGTTTTCCATGGCGGCATATTTACCGCCCTACATGAAGCGCAATAGGCGCAGGAGATAGTATGGAACAGCAAACTTTGATGTCATTCGCCAGCGAGTTACAAAAAGGCAATATTCAGATTATCGACCTGACACAAACCTTATCGCCTTCATTTCCAGCATTGCAACTGCCTGCTGAGTTTGGGCAAGTGTGGTCATTCAAAATGGAGCAAATTTCCCGTTATGATGAGAATGGTCCCGCTTGGTATTGGAACAATTTTAGCTGCGGTGAGCACACCGGTACCCACTTTGATGCGCCAATTCATTGGATTAGTGGTAAAGATCAGCCAAAAAACACTGTTGATACCATCCCGCTCCACCACTTTATTGCACCAGCGGTCGTGGTTGATGCCAGTAAAGAAGTCGCGCAAAACCCCGATTGGGTCTTAACTGTGGATTTTCTACAAAAGTGGGAAGAGAAACACGGCAAAATTCCAAAAGCGGCATGGGTTTTACTGCGTACGGATTGGTCGAAAAAGTCCGATAACCCAGAAGCGTATGTGAATATGCGCGAAGATGGCGCTCACACACCGGGTCCTTCTCAAGAAGCGGTTGAATGGCTTATCCACCAGCGTGATGTCAAAGGTTTTGGGGTTGAAACTATCAATACGGATGCGGGGCAATCTTACAGCTGGCCTGTGCCGTACCCATGCCACACGCTAATGCACGGCAACAATAAATACGGTCTGCAATGCTTGAAAAACCTCGACCAACTACCGGCTACTGGAGTGGTGATCGTCGCTGCGCCCCTGAAAATTGAAGGCGGTTCGGGCAGCCCATTACGCGTGCTTGCGCTGGTGGGGTGAGGTATGGCGACCTTATCCAATCCCCAAGTGATCGTGGTCGGCAGCGGGATGAATTCGCTGATGTGCGCCGCCTTATTGGCGGTGCGTGGGAAATCGGTTTTGGTTCTAGAACGTAACGATCGCTTTGGCGGTTGTATTCGTACCGAAGCGTTATTTGAAGGCTACACTCACGACTTACTTTCATGCTGGTATTCACTGTTCGTTGGTAGCCCAGGCTACCAAGAGTTAGCGTCATTGCTTCAACAACAGGGTTTGGAGTTCGCGCAATGCGATTATTCCACTGGATTGGTGCAACCTGATGGCAAATCTGTGGCATTAAAGCGGGATATTGCGCAGGCTGCTAAGCAGCTAGATGCTATCGCCCCCGGAGATGGCTTAGCGTTTCGTCAAATGGCAGAAAAACTGTTTAGCGAAGATGCCGCACTGACATTTGGTTTATTAGGGCAAAACCCTTACAGCGGCGGCATGTTCAAGCTGCTGTTTTCCGAGTGGCGCAAACGCGGGGTTGATGGCTTGCTGGATTTCGCTAAATCTGGCGTGGAAAGTTTTCGTCGCTGGTCTGAGCGGGAATTACAGCATGACTTTAGCCGAGCGTTGATGGCGCCGTGGGTGTTGCATACAGGGTTAGGGCCTGATGAAGCCAGCTCGGCGCTGATTGGTAAACTGACGTTTGCCGCGGTTGTGGCGGGTGGAATGCCCGTTGTCAAAGGTGGCAGCTATCGGATTGTCGATGCGTTTGCCAAAGTGATTGAGCAACATGGTGGTGAGTTACGTACCAACGCTCATGTGGAGAAGATCATCACACAAGGCAGCGGTAAAAATAGCCGCGCCACAGGGGTTCGTGTGAATGGGCAGTTTATCCCTGCGAGTGAAAGTGTGGTGTGCAACGTAACGCCAACCCAGTTATATGGCGGCTTGCTTGATGAGGTTTCACCACAAGTGAAGCAGCGGGCGAAAGGTTATCGTTATGGTCGCGGTGGGATGCAAATCCATTTTGCGCTAAGCGCGCCGCCACCTTGGTGTAACCCTGAATTACTGAATGTGCCGTTGGTTCATTTCACAGAGAGCATGGAACAAGTGTGCTTATCTGTCACGCAAGCCAATAATGGCTATCTACCTGATCGCCCGACGTTTGGGATCGGTCAACCGACCACATTAGACCCAAGTCGTGCCCCTGAAGGCGGGTGGATCTTGTGGATACAAATGCAGGAACTGCCTCGCCATCTTAAAGGGGATGCAGCGGGAGAAATTGCGATCCCTGAAGATGGCCGTTGGAATGATGCGGTGCGTGAAGCAGTTGCCGATCGCATTCAGCAGCGTTTAGAAATGGTGATGCCGGGGGTGTCTGATTTGATAGTCGGTCGTAAAGCAATTTCCCCAGCCGATCTTGAGCGTTATAACTGCAATCTGGTGGGGGGGGATCCTTACTCAGGAACCTGTTCGCCAGATCAATTCTTTTGGTTGCGACCGTTTGCCGCTTCAGGGCAGACCAAAGCGCATCAAACAGCAGTCAAAAATCTGTTCCATATTGGGGCATCAACCCATCCGGGCCCCGGTCTTGGCGGGGGCTCTGGGTATTTAGTTGCTGAGAAATTAGCAGCGAAGAAAAAGCGGTAATAGAGAATGGGCCTGAATCAATTCAAGGCAAGACAAACACAGCAAACATACAAGTAAACATCAAAGTAAACATATAAAAAATATCATAAAACCACTACAGCGGCAGGTAAATGATGAATAAAGAAATGGTGAATAAGCTGCTCGTCGGCTCGTGCTTGGGTGCACTGTCATTTGGTGCTGTCGCAACAGAAGGGGGCGGTCTTGGGATCTACCCTGATGGGCTAGAAAACTTTATGTCTGGCGCACTGCCACCGCAAGGTGTCCATGTGTTGGTCTATGGTGGAAATGCCCACTATGACAGTGTTCGCGACAACAAAGGCGATAAAATTCCAATCCCCGGGTTTAGTGTGAATGTGAACGTACTCGCACCACGTTTTATCTGGGTAACAGACCAAAAAGTGTTTGGTGGCGATTTAGCGTTTCATACCATCCTTCCTTTGTTGGATGTGACGGCGAAGGCGGCGGGGAATAAAGAAACCAGTCGTGGACTCGGGGATATTACTTTTGGTCCCGCACTCGGTTTCCATCCTTCCGCTGACTTGCATTATGTCTTAGGGCTGGATGCTTACGCGCCAACCGGAAAATACAGTAAAACCGACCCATCAAGTTTAGGGAAAAATTACTGGGTATTACAGCCGGTGTGGGCAATCAGCTACATTCCTCCTGTCGGGGTGAATGCGGATTTAAAAATGATGTATGACTTTAACTTCCGTAACAATGATACGGACACGCGTTCAGGGCAAGCATTCCACGCCGATTATGCATTAGGCTGGGGCTTTGGTAATGGCTGGGTCGCGGGTGTTGGGGGTTATGGATTTATGCAAACCACCAATGACAGTGGTCCAAACTCAGCGCAAGGTAAGGCTCAAGCTTTCGCAGTCGGTCCTTCAGTCCGTTATGCAAACCCACAAGGTTGGCTATTTACGGCGAAGTGGGAGAAGGATTTTTCTGTGAAAAACCGTCCTGAAGGTTCACAAATTTACCTCAAAGCGTCTATTCCGTTTTAATTCCTTCCTCCTCAATATTGGCAGCCGAAAGGCTGCTGATATTGAAGTACATAATTCTTATTACCTATTTTCATTTTCAGGTGATAGTTGAGCCTTCCATATATGAAAAATGACCGTACAGCTTGCTAATCAGCCATACGGTCACTTCAACCTAGATAGGTTTTAATACGTGAATTTACGCTTTTTTCATACTTTGGCTTGGGCTCTCTCCATAGCGTTGCTTATATTCTGCGCTAAACCGTCCCATATGTGCGAATCCCCAGCGTAGTGCCACGCCAGTTACGCTGGTGGCTTCCCCTGACATCAATTCGGCTCTAACTCGCTCCATACGCAAATCACGTAAATATTGCATTGGGCTAATATCTAAAAACTCTTTAAAACCGGCATATAAGCTGCGCAAACTGACACCAGCAATATGGGCGAGTTGTTCAACGGTAATCGGCTCGTGGGCGTGAGCTTCGAGGTACTCTTGGACGCGGCGCACATGACGTGGGCGAATGGTGGCTCGGCGCATACCCGAATCTTCTAAATAATTATGCTGGTGGGTGGAAAGTAGGGTGACAGAAACCAATTGCTCGACTTGGGTGGTGATCAGTTTATGCTGCAGTAAATCAGGTGTACGTGTAGCGCATTCAACCAAATAATTCATCAATGTACGCCATGCAATACAAGACTGCCAAGCAAACCCTAATTCAAAAACTAACGGTTTCTCTAAGGTATGCCCAAGCTGCCCAACCAACGTACGTTCTAATAAAGAACGAGAAATTCGTAGCATAAATTGGTCATTGTCACTGTTCCAACGCATCACCGTAGACTCTTCTGGGCTAAGCAAAGAAGCCATTTGTGGTGTGGATTCTAAAGTTTTCCCGCCACTTTCGATAATTGCACTACCTGATAATGGCATTTGCACCAGGAAAAAATCTTCCAGTTGTCCAGGGGTGATAGCGACATCTGCCCCATAGCGTAGCCGGCTGAGAGAAATATCCCCCATTGGAATGTAATGCATGCGAGCATCAAGACGCTGATGCTGGTTAAGTAACTGAAATTGATGAGGCTTCATCACACGCCCCACCATAGATTTAATCTCTTCAGGATCAGCAGAACTGAATAATAATCGCTCAGAAGAACAGAGTTGGTTCTCTATCTGAGGTGCAGGTGCGTAAGGCCATGAATTGCTCAACATAAGGAGGTGCCTCCAAAGTAAACACTGTGCCCTTGATAGGTTGCCTAGCGAGTGTCGCGATAAGCTAGGATCCTCGAGGGTCACTATGGGATATTTCGATATCTCATTGTTATTTTTTTATTATCTTCGACTTATCACACAGGTCGATTTTATTAACATTTTATTAAACAAATTTTAACCAATTACGCTTCGAACATAGCATAAAGGAATTTGCTTACCTAGCCATATTTGTGCAAAAACTATCCAGATACTGCAAAAAAATAGAGAGAATTCACTGAATGTGATTTCTATAACAAACTAAAAAATAAAGTTATTCTTATTAATTTTTAGTTATAAATATATGATTATTCATATTGTTTTGTATATTCACCTACCTATTGATTAAGCAAAAAGTTATCTATGGTGGTATTTCATTTTTTATTAGAGGAATACTCTAATACCCTTCTATTTGTAAGTGATAATTAGGATTATTCGTTGATTCATTAGGAAAGTTAGCCACAGCTTTCTTTGGCGAAGATTCTTATCCATTGTCCATTTCTATGACATTTTTTCATTGTTTTACAATGATTTTGTCCGCTCTATGCACCTCTTATCCACTCTCTGCAAAAATCTAATATGCATGATTAATCATGGATTGACCATTTATTAACAAATGGGATACAAGAAAGAAACACAAAAAAGATAACAACGTGCTGACGTTGACTGGTGAGGTTAAAATGGCTGAGCGCTCGTTTGTTCAAGAAGTTCAAAAATTACGGCAGGGTGAAGGCGAAGTCTTCAGCGGTGAAGGGATACTTGCCGTTACGAAAGCGTTACTCGAATCAGGGGTTTCCTATGTGGCAGGCTATCAAGGCGCTCCCATCTCCCATTTAATGGATGTGCTGGCAGATGCGCAGGATATCCTATCGGAATACGGTATTCGTTTCGAAAATAGCGCCAGTGAAGCCACTGCTGCCGCGACTCTGGCCGCATCGGTTAATTATCCTTTACGTGGTGCAGTGACATTCAAAGCAACCGTAGGTACTAACGTGGCTTCAGATGCATTAGCAAACTTAGCCTCTGGAGGTGTACTGGGTGGTGCGTTGATCATCGTCGGTGAAGATTACGGCGAAGGCTCCTCCATCATGCAGGAACGTAGCCACGCATTTGCCATGAAATCCCAAATGTGGCTACTCGACCCACGCCCTAATTTACCTTGCATCGTTCAAGCAGTTAAAGATGGTTTTGATCTTTCCGAAGCCAGTAATACCCCAGTTATGCTGCAAATGCGTATTCGCTCTTGCCATGTTCATGGGCAGTTCACATGCTCTGATAACCAATATCCAAAATTTACGGTCAAAGACGCGCTAGAGAACCCAACTCGCGACGTGAGCCGCATCGTGTTACCGCCAGCCAGTTTTTTACATGAAAAAGAAAAAATTGAGGCTCGCTGGCCTGCTGCCATCAAATTTATTCAAGAACGTGAACTCAACGAATTTTTTGCGGAAGATGCCGAAGATGTGGGGATCGCCTTACAAGGTGGTAACTACAACACGCTGATCCGCGCATTAAACCAAATTGGTCTAGCCGACGTTTTTGGTAATAGCAAAATCCCGTTGTATGTCATGAATGTGGCGTACCCGTTGATTGATGATGAATTTGAACGTTTTTGTCGCAATAAAAAAGCTATTTTAGTTTTAGAAGAAGGGCAACCGAATTTCGTTGAGCAAAACGTGGCGAATATTTTACGTCAACGCAGTATTGATGTGGCGCTACACGGTAAAGATATGCTGCCGATGGCGGGAGAATATAACACCGCAACGGTATTAGCAGGGCTGCGCTCATTCTTCGAACGTTATGGCAAAATTGAGCCACAAGTGAAAGCGGCTGCAAATCAGATTCGTATTCCAACTATTAATGTCGCGGCTGTCAAAGCCGATGATGACCTACCTGAATATGTGAATGCGGCGGAACCGACTCTGAATGAAACGGTGCATGCACGCCCACCTGGATTTTGTACGGGCTGCCCTGAACGTCCCATTTTTACTGCAATGAAGCTAATTGAGCGTGAACTGGGTGAACACCATGTGAGCGCGGATATTGGCTGCCATTTATTCTCTATTCTGCCGCCTTTTAACCTTGGTAACACGACGATGGGATACGGGCTTGGTGGCGCGGGTGCTGCTGCGTTAAATGCCAAAGCGGGTAAACGAGCGATTTCTGTGATGGGCGATGGCGGTTTTTGGCACAACGGGTTAACCAGCGGTATTGCTAACAGTGTATTTAACCGTAGCGATAACTTAACCATTGTTGTTGATAACAGTTATACCTCTGCAACCGGTGGGCAAGATATTTTATCGTCAACGGCGCTAAATTCTACCCGCAGCACTGGGCATGAGATTGAAAAAGCAGTTAAAGGCGTTGGGGTGAATTGGGTAAAAACCATCAAACGTACCTACGATTTAAAAGCCATGACGAATACACTGCGTGAGGCACTGACGACGACAGAAAGCGGTCCTAAAGTGTTAATTGCGCAAAGCGAATGTATGTTGAACAAACAACGCCGCGAAAAGAAAAAAGTCCGTGAAGACGTTTCAGCAGGCAAGCGAGTTGTCCGTGAACGTTTTGGTGTCGATTCAGACACTTGCACGGGAGACCACTCTTGTATTCGTTTATCGGGTTGTCCATCGTTATCAATCAAACCTAACCCAGATCCTTTACGTACAGACCCTGTCGCGACAGTGATGGATAGCTGCGTAGGCTGTGGACTGTGCGGTGAGGTTTCCCATGCCGCAGTGCTGTGCCCTTCATTCTTTAAAGCTCAGATTATTACCAACCCAAATGGCTGGGACAAATTGCGCCACCGTGTTCGCGGTTGGTTTATTGGTTTCTTGCAGCGTCGTGATGCACGCCGCCGTGAACAACTGAGTTTCTAGGGGGGTACATGGCTCAATCTTTAATGACTTCTCAACCGTTAATGACCTCTCAATCGCTAATGGCCTTACAGCCGATCAAAATCGCCATCCTTGCGATGGGCGGAGAAGGTGGTGGCGTTCTCGCTGACTGGATTGTCAATCTTGGCGAAGATAACGGTTATTTTGCGCAAACCACTTCTGTGCCAGGAGTGGCGCAGCGTACAGGGGCAACAATTTATTATGTTGAATTATTCCCTGGTGCTGATAACCCGCAGACCCCTTCACCTGTTTTAGCGTTAATGCCAATGCCCGGTGATGTGGATGTGGTGTTGGCTTCAGAGCTGATGGAGGCTGGGCGTGCAGTACAACGTGGTTTTGTGACCGCGGAGCGTACCACGCTGATTAGTTCGACCCATCGGGTTTATTCCATCGCAGAAAAATCGGCAATGGGGGATGGGCGAGTGGATAGCCAAGCGTTGATCCGCCATGCGGGGCAAGCCGCCCGCCAGTTTGTGCATTTTGATATGGCACAAGCTGCGCAAGAGAGTGGCAGCGTGATCAGCGCCGTGTTGTTCGGTGCGCTGTTTGGTTCGGGGGTTCTGCCCTTTAGCCGTGAACAATTTGAAGAAACCATCGTTCGTGGTGGCGTTGGCGTGAAACCGAGTTTGCGAGCATTTGCATTGGGTGCTGAAAAAGCGGCTCAGCCTGAAGAGGCTTATCAAGCAGAATCTGCAAAAGCGGTAGAAAAAACACCAAAAAACAAACATGTAGCAGCTCTCCTTTCTCGGATTGAAAGTCAGTTTCCTGACCATGTTCACTACCTTGCGACCGAAGGTGTTCGTCGGCTGGTTGATTATCAAGACCCTGCATATGCCGAAACGTACCTCAATCGACTACAAGGGCTGTTTGCGCAAAAAGGCGGTGATGACCCGCGTTTACAGCGTGCGTTAGTACGCCACTTAGCGCTATGGATGTCCTATGAAGACACCATTCGCGTTGCGGACTTAAAAATTCGTGATAGCCGTTTTGCCCGAGTACGCAGTGAAGTCCAAGCGAAAGATAACCAATTACTCGATATCAATGAATTTATGCATCCAAGAATCGAAGAGATTTGCGAAACGCTTCCCAAAAATTTAGGCAATTGGTTGATGAAACCACATTGGGTACACAAAGCCGTTCGCAAATTGACGCAAAGGGGACGAACAATTACTACCAGTTCCTTATGGGGATTCTTACAGTTATACGTGCTAGCTGCATGGCGCAGAGGGCGCCGCTCAACGCTGCGTTATCAGCTTGAAAATAATCGTATTGAAAAATGGCTAGCCACTGTGGCGCAAGCCGCAAGCAGTAACCCTGCTTTGGCAACCGAAATTGCGCAATGTCAGAGAGTGGTTAAGGGGTATAGCGACACCCATGCTCGTGGATTGCGCAATTTCCAAGTTTTGATGGAGATTGTTGAACGTCATGGTAGCCAGCTAGCACCGATAAATTTACGTGAATTACGTGAAGCGGCGCTGGCGGATGAACATGGTAATGAGTTGAAAAAATGCCGTCAGCGTTTGGCGATGGAATAAGGATAGCATCATGAGTTTACTGACATTTTCTCGAAACCATCGGATCAATTTTTCAGAATGTGATCCTGCGGGGATCGTGTTTTACCCACAATATTTCGTGATGTTTAACAATCTCATTGAGCGTTGGTTTGATGAATTACTCCCTGAAGGATTTGCAGGGTACATCCTCGATCAACGTTTTGGTTTGCCCACAGTACATTTAGAGGCGGATTTTAAAGCGATTAGCCGTATGGGGGATGATGTTCAGCTTGAGCTGCATGTCGAACGCATTGGCGGTAAATCACTGACTTTACGTCAACGCTGTACCAGCCTTGATGGCGAGTTGCGCATGGAAGTGACGCAAACCTATGTCACTACATCATTGATTACGCATCAGGCTATTCCTATCCCTGAAGCACTGTATATCGCCTTAACCCAGCAGCAACCGGTGTAATGGCACAACGTAATAAAGGAGAAACTCCATGAATATCGTTTGTATCGGCGGCGGTCCCGCTGGGCTTTATTTCGGGTTGCTGATGAAACTGCAAAACCCAAGCAACCGTGTGGTGGTCGTTGAACGTAACCGCCCTTATGACACCTTCGGTTGGGGCGTGGTATTTTCGGATGCTACATTAAGTAACTTGCGCAAAGCAGATCCAGTCTCAGCAGAAACGATCAGTGCTGAATTTAGCCATTGGGATGATATCGACATTCATTTTAAAGGTAGCTGTAACCGCAGTGGCGGGCATGGATTCATCGGTATTGGGCGTAAAAAGCTCCTCAATATCTTGCAAGATCGCTGCCTTGAAGTGGGGGTGGAATTGGTATTTGAAACCCAAGTGGCGGATGACCAAGAAATTGCACGCCAATATGATGCGGATCTAGTGATTGCATCGGACGGGATCAATAGCGCAGTACGTACTCGCTATGAAAATATCTTCAAACCCGATATCGACCAACGCCGTTGCCGTTTTGTTTGGCTAGGTACGAAAAAGATTTTCGACGCATTTACCTTCTTGTTCGCAGAAAATGAACACGGTTGGTTCCAAGTTCACGCGTATCAATTCCAAGAAGGGTTATCCACATTTATCGTAGAAACCACGGAAGAAACTTGGTTGAAGGCAGGTATCGACCAAATGTCTCAGGAAGATGGGATTGCTTACTGTGAAAAGTTATTTGCCCCATGGCTGGATGGTGAAAAACTGATTGCCAATGCAGCACACTTACGTGGTGCCGCGATTTGGATTCGTTTCCCTCGCGTGATTTGTGATAGCTGGGTGCACTGGACACAACCAACAAGCCGCAAGGAGGTTCCTGTGGTGCTGATGGGGGATGCCGCTCATACCGCCCACTTCTCTATTGGTTCAGGAACTAAATTGGCTCTAGAAGATGCGATTGAGCTGTGCGAAAGCTTGAAAGCGACTCAAGGAGATTTGCGCAAAGGACTTGAGCACTACCAAAAAGTTCGCAGTGTCGAAGTGCTAAAAATCCAGAATGCGGCGCGTAACTCAACCGAGTGGTTTGAAAATGTGCAGCGCTATGAAAACCTCGATCCTGAGCAGTTTGCTTACTCTTTATTAACTCGCTCTCAGCGCATTTCTCATGAAAATTTACGTGTGCGTGATGGTAACTGGTTAACTCACTATGAAAACTGGTTTGCCGAAAAATCGGGTTTACCAGCGCAGGTGGCTAATCAAAAAGTCGCCCCGATGTTGACGCCATTTCGCTTGCGTAATGTGGAATTGAAAAACCGTGTGATAGCGTCTCCAACGCTGCTGTATTGCGCAACGGATGGGTTAGTCAGTGATTTTCATCTGGTACATATTGGTAGCCGCGCATTAGGCGGTGCTAGCCTGATTATGACGGAAATGACGGCGATTTCTCCTGAAGCACGAGTCACGACAGGCTGCCCGGGAATTTGGAATGATGTGCAAGTGGCGGCATGGAAAAATGTGACGCAATTTGTGCATCAAAAAACGGATGCAAAAATTGGCATTCAATTGGGGCATGCAGGGCGTCGTGGTTCAACACAGCGCGGCTGGGAGCAAGAAAACCACCCAATGAAACAAGGTAACTGGCCATTAGTTTCCGCATCACCATTACCGTATTTACCTTCAATTTCACAGACACCCACTGAGCTAACCGAAGCCCAAATGGCGACGATTATCGACCAGTTTGTGGCGGCAGCAAAACGCGCAGATCAAGCCGGTTTTGATTGGTTAGAGTTGCAAGCGGGACATGGTTATCTGCTATCGAGCTTTATTTCTCCGTTAACTAACCAGCGTACAGATGGGTTTGGTGGGTCTTTAGAAAATCGTCTGCGTTTCCCGCTAGCGGTAGTGAGCGCGGTCAGAAAAGTATGGTCTGAGGATAAGCCACTGTCTGTGCGTATCTCTGCGACAGATTGGGTTGACGGCGGCACAACAGTCGATGAGGCGGTATTCATTGGGCAGGCACTTCATCAAGCGGGCGCAGATATTATCGACTGCTCATCGGGTGAAGTTTCTCCTCTTCAGCAGCCAGTTTATGGGCGTATGTATCAAACCCCAATGGCGGATCGTATTCGCAATGAAGGATCGGTTCCGGTCATTGCCGTTGGTGCGATCACTGATGCGGATCAAGTGAATAGCATTATCGCATCAGGGCGTGCGGATCTTTGTGCGCTCTCTCGACCACTTCTTGCCGACCCTGCTTGGTTACTCCATGAGTGTGCTCGCTTTGGGTGGAATTCAGTCACATGGCCAGCACCTTATGAGTATGGTCGCCAACAATTAATCCAACAATCGAAAAGCCGTTAATGGCGTAAATGCGAGAGGGGGAAACACCATGACGATTCAGTCCCATGACCAATACAGAGAAAATGTCGCAGGACGCGCAGATGTGGAAGATACACCAGAATTGTTGGCGTATTACAAACAGTTAGATGAACTCAAAACGGGCGCATTGTGGACGGTTGCCAACAAAATTGAGCCGTGGCAGCCAAAATCTCAATCTGTGCCTGTGTTATGGCGTTACCAAGATTTACGTGAGCATGTTTTGCGTTCGGTGGATTTGGTGACTCCGGAAAAAGCAGGTCGCCGTGTTATCTACTTAAACAACCCTGGTCGTCAAGATGTGGCAGCGGCAGTGGGTTGGTTGTATTC
Source organism: Providencia sp. LY12 (assembly GCF_057621555.1). Lineage (NCBI taxonomy): Bacteria > Pseudomonadati > Pseudomonadota > Gammaproteobacteria > Enterobacterales > Morganellaceae > Providencia > Providencia sp. LY12. Next base: position 544,026 of record NZ_CM172594.1, read on the forward strand.
CGGTTTACAGGTGATGCATCCGGGAGAAGCCGCTTCGGCTCACGCACATTCATCATCAGCATTGCGTTTCATCATGGAAGGGCGCGGCGCCTACACCATTGTGGAAGGGCAAAAAATGATTTTAGAAGCTAATGATTTTGTGCTGACACCAAATGGTACTTGGCATGAACATGGTGTGGAAGAAGGTGGATTACCGTGTATTTGGCAAGATGGTTTAGATATTCCATTAGTCAATGCAATGGAAGCGGGTTTCTACAAAGTTCACCCCGATTTGCATCAAGCACAAACTCGTCCAATTGATTATCCCGTTGGCATGTGGGGAGCGACTGCGTTACGTCCGCACCATGTGGGATGGGATAAGCCCTATTCGCCATTATTCAAATACCAGTGGGGACCCACTTATGAAGCGCTGCAACGCGCCGCAAAAGTAGCGGATGGCTCAGTATTTGATGATGTATTAATGAATTACACCAACCCATTAACCGGCGGGCCAGTGATGCCAACGATTGGGGCTAGTATGCAGTTATTACGCCCTGGATTTGTCGGCAAAGCTCATCGTCATACGGGCAGTTTTATCTACCAAGTGGCGAAAGGTAAAGGGTATTCGATTATTAATGGGCAGCGCTTTGACTGGCAAGAGCGAGATATTTTTTGTGTACCATCATGGATGTTCCACGAACATGTGAATACATCCCAGAGCGAAGACGCGTGTCTGTTCTGTTTTAACGACTTGCCAGTGATGCACTCCCTTGGCCTCTATTATGAAGAGGCGCTTGTGGACAATGACGGGCACCAAAAAGTGATTAGCTAACTATTTATTTTTTATAACTTTTTATTCCGATTACTTATTTTAATTGTTTACGTGAAGATTTTAGTTAGGTCTGAGACCTGACTCAAGGAGAAAAATTATGCGTCTTATTACTTACCGTTCAGATGTTACCGCAGCAGCACGTTTAGGGGCGATTGTTAACGAGCAAGTCGTGGATTTAGCAAGATTAGCGGAACAGAATGGTCAATATCTCCCTGATAATATGTTGGATTTTATTGATTTAGGTCCACAAGGGATCCGTGCAGGTACTGAATTATTAAACGCACATAAAGGGCAATTTCCTGCGGGAACTGCATGGCCAGTACAAAACGTAAAAATTTTAGCGCCAATTCCGCGCCCAAGAAAAAATATCTTTGGGATTGGCTTGAACTATGTTGAACACGTTGCGGAATCTAGCCGTACTCTGGATACCTCTAAAGATCTACCAAAAGAGCCGGTTATCTTTTCTAAGCCGCCAACAACGGTGATTGGACCGGGTGATGCGATTGAACATAACAGCCAAATTACTCAGCAATTAGATTGGGAAGTGGAGTTGGCGGTGATCATGGGGACGCGTGCTAAAGGGGTTTCTGAAGCAGATGCCCTGAACTATGTGTTCGGTTATAGCTTAATGATTGATATGAGTGCACGTGATTGTCGCCGTGCAGGTCAATGGATTTACTCTAAAGGGCAGGATACCTACGCCCCATTCGGTCCTTGTATTGTGACTGCCGATGAAATTCCTGATCCTCACTCACTAAACCTGAGTTTGAAAGTTAACGGTGTAACCAAGCAAGACTCCAATACTCGCCATATGCTGTTCAATGTGAATGCGTTGATTGCTGATATCAGTAAAGGCATTACGTTGGAACCGGGGGATATTATCGCAACGGGCACACCTGAAGGGGTTGGTGCGGGTCGTTCCCCACAAGAGTGGGTATGGCCGGGTGATGTAATTGAAGCGTATGTCGAAAAAATCGGTGAGTTACGCCACCCAGTGGTTGCGGTATAACTCAAGGGAGATACTAACATGTTGAATCTACCTCAATTTAAGGCAGCGGCTGTACAGGCCGCCCCTGTATTCCTCGATACCGATGCTACCGTTGATAAAGTGTGTCGGTTGATTGAAGAAGCCGCGGACAATGGTGCCAAATTAGTGGCATTTCCTGAAGTGTTTGTCTCTGGCTACCCGTATTGGAGTTGGGTAATGAACCCGATTGATGGCAGCCCTTGGTTTGAAAAACTGTGCAAATCTGCCATTGAAGTCCCTGGACCTGAAATTAAACGAATCGCCCAAGCTGCAGCTCGTCACCATATCAACGTGGTTGTGGGGGTGAATGAGCGCAATCCGAACGGAATTGCCACGTTATACAACACGTTAGTGACGATTTCTGATGAAGGTAAAATTTTAGGACGTCACCGTAAATTAGTCCCAACGTGGGCGGAAAAATTGACGTGGGCAAATGGGGATGCCTCCTCGCTGAAAGTTCACCAAACCAGCATTGGTCCTTTAGGGGCGTTGGCATGTGGCGAAAACACCAATACATTGGCACGTTTCTCGCTATTGGCTCAAGGTGAGTTGGTTCATATTGCAAGTTATATTGCACTGCCAGTGGCACCAAAAGACTATGACATGGCAGATGCGATTCGTTTACGTGCTTCTGCTCATTGCTTTGAAGGCAAAGTATTTACCATCATTTCTTGTTCGACAGTCTCTGAAGAAATCGTTGAAGCCATGGCGGAGTCGCATCCCGAATCCCGTGAGTTGCTTGCGCGTCCAAATAGCGCATTTTCCGGCATTATTGGTCCTGATGGACGAGTAATTGGGGAACCATTGATTGATAAAGAAGGCATTGTTTACGCTGAAATTGATTTGAATCGCTGCATTCAACCACGCCAAATGCATGATATTACAGGGCACTATAATCGCTTTGATATTTTTGACTTACAGGTTAATCGTCGCCCATTAACGGCAGCTCGTTTCCATCATGGTGGGCAAGATGTCGATGAACTTAATCAGTTTGCTGAATCGGATGACTCTTCAGTGGAGAAAGGACTATGAGCTTAGCGCGTACGTTTCGTATTGGGCAGATTGTGCCTTCATCTAATACCACCATGGAAACTGAAATTCCGGCTATATTACGCGCCCGTGAAGCGATGTTTGCAGAGCGTTTCACATTCCACTCTAGCCGTATGCGTATGCAGAAAGTGACTAAGGATGAGCTTGCCAAAATGGACTCAGACAGTGACCGCTGTGCTATTGAACTGTCAGACGCCGATGTCGATGTATTAGGGTATGCCTGCTTGGTTGCCATTATGAGCATGGGGAAGGGGTATCACCGAGTTTCGCAAAAACGCCTCCATCAATGCACCATAGATAATGGGCATCCAGCGCCGGTTGTCACTAGTGCAGGGGCATTAGTCGAAGGGCTACATGCCATTGGCGCGAAAAAAGTGTCGATTTTGACGCCGTATATGAAGCCATTAACGCAAATGGTTATCGACTATATTGAACATGAAGGCATTGAAGTGGTTGATAGCATCTCATTGGAGATCCCCGATAACCTCGAGGTGGGGAGACAAAACCCATTAGCACCAGTGGAAATCACCAAAAAGCTAAATACCAATGTGGATGCGATTGTAGCATCAGCTTGTGTGCAAATGCCGTCATTACCGTCGATTCAACTTATCGAAGATAGAGTGGGCTTACCAGTATTGTCTTCGTCTGTGGCAACAACCTACATGATGCTAAAAAAATTGGGACTTGATACGCGAGTGGATGGTTTTGGCTCACTACTTAGCGGAAGATTTTAGTTAAATTATGTTAAGAGTTCGATTTCCTTCTGCTACTCTGCTAGCTTCTAATGTCATAAAACCAGAAGCAAGAAAAGAGGAATTGATGCCTGAATCGAAAGTCTTCGTTGATAATTACCTGCCTGCTCTTTTGGGGCAGGCATGGATGCTAGTTTCATCTGAATTTCATGCGGTTGTAGAAGCCAATGGGCTATCGGTGTTGGAGTGGCGAGTGCTTTCTACATTGGCCAATAATGGTTCGATGGGGATCACTGAGCTGTCGCAAAAAACAGTCAGCAAGCAACCAACAATCACGCGGGTATTACAACGATTGGAACAGCAAGGGCATGTCATCCGTCACAATAACCATACAGGAAGTGACCGCCGTGTGACTTTAGTGAGTGTGACTTCTAGTGGTGTCGAGCTAGTCGAAGGGTTATTGATTGCTGCGGAAGAACATGAAAGGCAAGTTTTAGCGCCTCTTGGTGTTCGCAAAAGCAAAATGCTCAAGCAGGTTTTACAAGAATTAATTGATAGACATAGCCCAGAAATCAAATAGATAAGTTGCATTAAAATACTCGGAATTATCCGTTTTTGATGAGTGATAAGGGTTTATACCAGAAGAACAGATTAAATCCTTATAAAACACGAGTATATTGAATGGATATGTAATGTATTGGAAATTAAGTAATATCCTGTAACACAATGATTGCTATCGTAGTTTTTGATTTATTTTGTTTTTTTATTTGGTAATAAATTGATGCTTTACATTGATTTGATTTATCTATTTACTGCAATGCAGATAACTAAGATAAACCATTATGGAGCACTCAATGTCAGTAGTGACACTTGTACTCGTTTTTTTACTTGCAGTCATCGTGAGCGTATTTGTTTCTCGATTACTTAAAGACATCATTCCATTGCCAATTATCCAGATAGCGTTAGGGGCTGCCTTATCGTTCTACGGATTTACAGTGGAATTCGAACCACATCTTTTTCTCTTTTTATTTATTCCTCCATTGCTATTTCTTGATGGATGGCGAATTCCAAAAGAAGCCTTATTCCAAGAAATTAAGCCAATTATGTCATTGGCGATTGGCTTAGTGGTCGTCACCGTTATTGGGATGGGGTTCTTTATCCATTGGCTGATCCCAACGATTTCACTGGCGGTTGCCTTTGCACTGGCAGCTATCCTTTCCCCAACTGACCCTGTGTCGGTATCTGCAATGACAGTGAATTCGCCACTACCATCGCGTATGGCGCACATTCTTGAAGGGGAATCTCTACTCAATGATGCGACGGGCTTAGTATGCTTTAGCTTTGCGGTTGTGGCTGCGCTGACAGGGGAATTCTCTCTGACATCTGCTGCGGGGCAATTTGTGCTGGTGGCACTGGGTGGGATAGTGATTGGTTTATTAGTCGCATGGGCAATTGGCTGGTTAAACCAATTCTTAGTCAAGCGCACAGGTGAAGAGCCGGCTATCCAAATTATGATCAGCCTGTTAATGCCTTTTACTGCGTATCTGCTGGCTGAACATTTACATGTTTCCGGGATCCTTGCTGCCGTTGTTGCGGGTATTGCGATGCACTACGAAAAAATCGCAGGGCGCATGCAAGCGGCGACTCGAATGCAAAGTAAGGCAGTTTGGGACACGGTACAAACAGGTTTGAACGGCATGATCTTTATTCTACTGGGTGAGCAGCTACCAGGGATGTGGACCAATTTGCCTCAGGTGGCCGAAGCTGCAGGTGCTAGCCATCCTTGGATGCTGTTTGTGTATGTTGCCGTTATCACCATTGCATTAGGTGCACTGCGTTTTGCTTGGGTATGGATATCAATGACCCTGACAGTTTTCCACAATCGTCGTCGTGGAAAGCAAGCGGATGAAGTACGTATTCGCATGATGGCGGTGATGGCAACGGCGGGAGTTCGCGGGGCAATTACGTTAGCCGGTATTTTAACGTTGCCATTCTTAATGCCCGATGGATCATTATTCCCTAACCGTGATGTGGCTATCTTCCTCGCGATGGGGGTGATCCTGTGTTCGCTGTTAATTGCCAGCATCGCCTTGCCGATTTTAACCAAAGGTTTAGTGCAAGATTTACCTTATGATAACGATGAAATTCGCGCTCGTCTGGCACTCAATGAAGCAGCAATGGCACATATTCGTGAGCTGATGAACCACCCTTCTGATGATATGGATGAAATTGCGATGCGTACCGAAGTGGGTGCTCAGCTGTTAGAAATTTATGGTCGTCGTTTAGATAATACGGATGAAACAGAGTCAGATGTGTTTGATTTACATCGGATGATCGAGATGGAACGTTCGATGTCAGATTCGGCTCTGAAGGCGAAGCGGGAAGCGTTATATCAAATGCGTAAAGGGAAAAATATCAATGAGCGAGTGTACCATCGCTTACGTGATGAGCTTGATTTAAAAGAAGAAACATTAAATCACCATAAGAGTTCAAAACACTAGTTTCTAATTTACGACTAAAGGGCTTAAGGTAACTTAAGCCCTTTTTATATACTCATTGAAAAAAATTTTATTGCTGATAATGTAATCTCTAATTATATTCAGGAAAAAATTATGTCACAGCATGTAGCTCACCTCATTATTATGATGACCATCACTTAACTGGTGGGAGTTTGCTACATCCTCAACCCGCCAGATAAGGCGGGTTTTTTGTCCTTGTCTGGTTAGTATTCAACAAGGAGCCCTCTATGAATCTTTTCGACAATACTCAAAAACACACGCAAGAACTTGAAGCCCTAATTGCCAGCGCAGATCGCGCCATCACAGAAGAAAATTTCAGCTATTTAATGGATTTTTATTCTGAGAATGGTTCGTTAGTGGTGAAAGACGGTTTACATGTCCATGGAAAAGAGAATCTAAAGAAAGCATTTTCTGCTATCGCTGAGTTTTTTAATCACAGCCTGCAAGTGTCTCAAGGTACGGTAAAAGTTATTTTTGGCGAAGATTGCGCCTTAGTCTTAGCTGAAACCATTTTGAGTGCGAAAATGCAAGATGGTACGCCGTTTAATACTGTGAGAGATGCCACCTACGTATTTAAATTCATCGACGGTAAGTGGCTATGTGTGATTGATAATTCTTATGGAACTTCATTGCTGAAATCCTAAGGAAAGCTTTGTCTCATTTACCCGCGTGTGCCATGAAAAAATAGCGATATTCAGTTTACGTAATAAATGGTTTTTTATTGTAATTATTCAGTTTTACTGTTGTCTCTGGAGTTAAGTCTAAGGTTTATACTCGGGACAAGAATAACAGTGGAGGATATTTATTATGTCAATTTTCAGCTGGTTATTTAACCTCGGCAGAAATCGATATAACTCGAAACGCGATAACCAATATCGGGGTCATTCAGGGCATGGCAGCAGTTCCAAGCATGGTTCTCGAGGTAAGCATGGCGGGAGTTATCAGCACAATGATGGTCGAGGCGAAGACAACTATTTTTCACACGGACAAAACATCCAAAAAGTAAGATGCCGACAATGCAAAAATGCCGTAGACCCAAATGCCAATTTTTGCGGTGAATGTGGAGCATCAATTTAAGGAAATAGAAAAGGTATTTTTGATTCAGGAGGAAGCATGGCGGAATCGTTTTTTTCTCATAAAAATCATTACCAGCTCTACGTTAAGAATTTCATTGCATCACCGTCTTCAATGGGAACGGTATTCCCATCATCTCGTTGGTTATGCAATACCATGATTGACAATATTGACTGGGCTCAATGTCATCAAATTGCAGAGATTGGTGCGGGTAACGGCGTCATGACTCGCTATATTGTGAACAAAATTACGACGCAAACACGTTTAGATCTCTATGAAATTAATCGTGATTTTATCGATATTTTAAATCAGATTGATGACCCGAGAGTGGCAGTTAATCCATGTTCAGCAGAATATTTATTGGGTGATTATGATTTGATTATTTCAGGAATTCCTTTTCTGTCCCTGAATAAAAAAACCAGTATGCGAATATTAAAACAGGTGCGTCAGAGCCTATTAAAGAATCAGGGTAAATTGGTGTTATTTCAGTATACCCAAGGTTGTGAACCGCTATTTTCGCGTTATTTTTCATTCACAAAAGAACGTGTGTATCGCAATTTTCCACCTGCATGGGTGTATAGCTGTGTCCCCAAATAATGAATCTTAGGCCGGTGTGATAGAAACTGGCCTAAGACTTTTTACGTTATTTAGGGCGATGCATTTCGAGTTTTTGTTGCTCTTCAATCCAATAATAATCCGCAGGTCCGCCTGCTCGCATCAAAGGTTTTTGGCGAGCACTGTTATATAAGCCTTGCTCTAAGGTAGCTTCATCGATATGCACCATTACCACTTCTCCCATGACCATCCACGTATCCAATAGGCTACCGTCAGCGCGTTTTAATTGCTGATATTCAGTGACTACACACTCCATGGAAACAGGCGTTTGGGCGATGCGCGGAGGCGTAATCAATGTGGACGGTAAAGTGGAAAGCCCAGTAAGGTCAAACTCACTTTCTCCACGAGGTAACATTGCACTGCTTGAATTGACCTGCTGCCCAAGCTCAAGAGTTGCAAGATTATAAACGAACTCACCTGTTTCGATTGCATTGGTGACGGAATCTTTTTTCCCAACGCTCGAGAAGACCAAAATGGGCGGTGAATAATTAAAGATATTGAAGAAGCTATAGGGCGCAAGATTGGTGTTACCTTGCTTATCGCATGTGGAGATCCAGCCAATAGGGCGTGGACCAATTAATGAGGGTATCGGATCATGGGGAAGCCCATGACCTTGTTGCGGTTGGTAGCTGTAAAACTGAGTTGTCATTATTGGCTCCTTTTTTTGTTATCCTAACGGATTAATTTATTCTAGTTAATATTAGAAAATGAAAAGTGCACGATATGCATAGTTTAAGCATGATATGGATAATGGAAAATTTATCATGATTAATATGACTTATTTTGATGAGTTTAAATTATATTTAAAGTTTTATTGAATGAATTTATAAAACACAAAATATGAGTTATTTAAGTATGTTTTTATTTCTCATTAAAATATTAAGTTTTTATGTTTGATATTCTTGATTTTTTATTTTTAATAAATTTAAATAAGTTATTATATGCGGTATTTATAATTGGATAATTTTCTTTTATTTAAATTGAAATAATGTTTTTTTTAAGGGTTATCATGATTAAGATAAGTGAATATTTAAATTACTAGCTAATTATATTATATAGTCTTATTTGTGTAACTTATTGATATTTAATTTTATATAAATCAAATTCAGATATTAAAACGATCAATAAAGTTAATTTGATAGGTATTAACTATTAAATTATATATTTTCGATCGATATAAACGTATTTACAGATTTATTTACTGTATCTATATTTTAATAAATTAAATTTCCTGCACTTTGGATATATCCATTTTTTATTACGCTATTTGCTCAATGAATTGGCTATCTTTGAGTAAATAAAATTAAAGCTATTTAAACTGGTTTTAATATGATGAAAAACAAATATCGATTACGTGAAGAAGTTGGTTTATTTATTCGGGAAGCACGGCTTAATTGCTCATTAACAGGTGAGGAATTAGGGCGTATGCTTCATATTAGTCAACAGCAAATATCTCGCTATGAACGTGGTATTACGAGTGTAAATATAGAAACGCTTGATGCCATATTAAAGAAATTAGGTAAGGATTGGTCTGAATTCTTTTTCAAAGTTATTGCTAACTATTCAGATGAAATAGCAGAGATAAAATTACAAGATAATTTTTTATTTCAAGATAAAAAATCAAAATATTCCTATTACGATAAATTAAAATTCAAAGCCTTACATGATCTTTAATCATGATTAATTAAATTAACATGTTCTTTGGTTATTATATAACTAATTGTTATTTAATGTTTTTCTGTTCCATTAATTATTTAATGGTGTATTGCGTTTCTCCTATTTTTAAACGAAAGGAAAGTCATTATATGAAACTTAATCAGTTAGCAATCATTACACTGCTGGCAACATCAGCGACTTCTTTTAGTGTAATGGCAGAGAATACAGGTACGGTAAATTTTATCGGTACAGTGGTGACTTCACCCTGCAATATTGCACAACCATCGTTAAAACAAACTATTGATTTTGGTCAGCTTTCTCGCCGTGGTTTAGAGAATGGCAGAACGGCTGAAGTGAATTTTAATATTGAATTAACAGGGTGTGATTTTTCAGATTACACCAAAGATGGTACAGGGGCGTCAGCAGCGGTGAAAAGCATGGAGTTAGTCTTTACAGGGCAAAATTACGCCGATGCGGGTAACACTTTGCTTTCAACTTCTCCGGGTAATGCAAACAACGTAGGTATTGGTATTGATGGCTTTGAATTTGGCAAAGCTAAGGATATTTTATCGAGAATTATCAATAAGAAGGGGGATAACACCTTAACCTTCAAAGCATTAGCTAAAGCGATTGATACCACAAAAGATGTCGCTGAAGGTAAGTTTAGCGCCGTAACTAACTTCCGAATTACCTATCAGTAAGCATCTGAGTCTACCGCCAGTGAATAACTGGCGGTATCAATACGGAGTTGAAGGAGAAAGTTGAGGGAGACAATTGTGATTGTTTATCAACGGGTAACTCGCCAATTAGCTCAACTGATGAAGATGACCATTCTGATGTGCCTGATGTGCCTGATGGTTTCGGGGGCGGCGGCGAATAAAAAAATAGAGCTTAATGGCAGCGCAACATTGAAAGGTATTGTTATCGCTACACCGTGTTCGGTTGTAATGGAAAATAGATTTCAAACGATTGATTTTTCACCTTTGGCAATCCCCCTGCTTGGTACAAAGTTGCAGCGTGAGCAGCATAACCAACCTTTTATTATTGAGTTACGAGACTGCGGAAGCCTTTACTCTTTACTCGACAGTAAAACATGGTCTATTCGATTTGCAGGGGAAACAGCGGAACATATTGATGCATTTGTACTAAGAGGCGCATCACAAGGTCTCGGGGTTTCTGTCCTTGATAGCCGTTTTAATACATTGATTCCAGGGCAATATTACCCTTTGGCAAATAATGTATTACGGCAAGATAAATCCGGGAAAGCGCTCTATCTACAGTACTTTTTACGTCTAGAGCTTACAGGGCAACCTATTCAAGCGGGTAACTATCAAGGGTTAATCCGTTTTTTTATCGATTATCAATAGCATCGATTATCAATAAATTGCAGATAAACATGATCTCGAAATCATTTTCGAGAGGGGCACACTCGTCGCATTTGGGATGGTATAGAGCATGATGTTCAAACATAGCAAACTAAGACAGACGATTTTATTGGCGCTAAGTATGGGGATTGGCAATAGCTATGCTGCTGAATTTAATACCGATGTGTTAGATGCCGAAGATATGAATAACATTGATATGAGCCAATTCTCTGTTGCGGGGTATGTTCCACCTGGAGACTATGTTTTGACTGTTTTTGTTAATGGTCAGCGTTTAGGTGAGCCGCGAGATATCGCTGTTTTTGATGATAAAAGTGCAGCTTCTCAACAAGTGTGCCTTGCACCTCCGTTGCTTGAATTTATGGGGCTAAAAAAATCCGCGGAGGAAAAAGTCTCTCTATTTCATGATGAAAGATGTTTGAATTTTTCAGCTCTGGCTGGAGTGCAAACTAAAGTAGATTTGCCTTCAATGTCCTTAAAAATGACCATTCCTCAAATGTGGATGGAATATCGTGATCCTTATTGGGTTCCCCCAAAATTATGGGAAGAGGGGATTAATGGGCTGTTTGTGGATTACAGCGCGAACATTTCAGCGACAAAAGAAACCGATGGCGACAAGCGAGTTTATGTGTCGGGCAATGGTACATCGGGCATTAACATTGGGGCTTGGCGGCTGCGTGGTGATTTCAATGGGACTTATCAAAAGCAACATGGGGGCAGTTATTCGCAAGAAAAACACAATTTTGATTTCAGTCGGTTATATGCTTTTCGATCATTGAAAGAAAGCGCTGCTTTGCTCACGCTCGGGGAAAATAATTTTTACTCGGACGTGTTTGATTCTTGGCAATATACGGGTATTTCGATTGAAAGTGATGATCGCATGTTGCCGCCAAAATTGGTGGGATACGCCCCTGAAATTATCGGTGTGGCAAAGACTAACGCCATAGTGATAGTTCGCAGCCAGGATCGGATTATTTCAGAAACCTCGGTGCCACCGGGACCTTTTCGCATTCAAACCATTGATAGCGGGATCCGTGGTGTACTGGATGTGACAGTGCGCGAGGAAAATGGGGAAGAGAATAAATTTAGCCTCAGTACTGCATCGCTGCCCTATTTAACCCGCCCAGGTCGGGTAAATTATAAAGCAGCGGTAGGGAAAACACGTTATGACAATCGACATTTAACGGGAGATCCCGTCATTAGTGGTGAATTGTCATACGGTGTATCAAATGCGTGGTCGCTGTACGGAGGAACGCAGCTTAATGCTTATTACCAAAGCGCCGCGTTAGGGATTGGGCGTGACCTATTTTCTTTCGGGGCAGTCGCGGTGGATATTACCCAATCTTTTGCTGATTATTCTGATGATGATAAAGGTCACTTACAGGGGCGCTCGTACCGTTTTAATTATGCGAAGTCATTCGAGGATCTTCGTACCGATATTACTTTTGCGGGCTACCGTTTTGCCGATAAAGAGTATCGAACGCTCATGCAATATATGGATGAGGACAGAACAGGGCATTCACCGCGAGCCACCAAGGAAAATTACCAAGTCTACTTAAATAAATATTTTGATGATTTTAACCTCTCGTTAAATTACCAGTACAGCACCTATTGGCAGGATGACCCACAAACCCAGTACGGTTTATACGCCAATACGAGCCTGAATTTTGCTTCCCTTTCCCAATATAGCGGCAATATTGCTATCTCCGCGACGCGAACGGAGCGAAGTAACGGTTATGAAGATGATGCCATTAACCTTTATTTGACGATCCCGCTGTACAGCGGACATAGCTTGACGTTTTCTGAGTTGTACTCTCGTTCCAATAAAAAGAATCAATATAACCATAATGTGGGATATAGCGGTTATGGGGAGAGGGATAATTACAGCCTAACGATGGGGTATAACCACGGACAAGATGTGGATAGCCAAACAAGCTTGAGCGGTTTTTATTCCCGTGACCTCTCGGATGCCAGTGTGTCCATTAATGGTAGCTATGTCCCTCATCAATACCGCAGTATTGGGGCATCGATTAATAGCGGGATCACAATAACGACCAAGGGAGCCGCGCTGCATCGCTCTGCCCACGGTGATACTCGCTTAATGGTGGAAACTTCAGATATTGGCGGCGTACCACTGAATCATGGCGTTACAAAAACCAACCGCTTCGGTTTAGCGGTGATCCCAAATGTGAATAGTTACCGTAAATCCTCGGCTTCCATTAACACCAGCAAATTACCTGAAAACATTGAAGCGCTCAGTGCCACCAGCGACATCACGCTTACAAAAGGCGCGATTGGCTATCGAAGTTTCCCTGTGATGAAAGGGGAAAAACTCTTCTCGGTGATCACCTTACCGGATGGTAAAAAACCACCGTTTGGTGCCAGTGTGCGTAATGAGGCAAATCAAGAGATTGGGATAGTTGGAGAAGAAGGGGTGACCTGGCTGGTGGGTATCGAGAAGAATGCCGCGTTGTGGGTCTATTGGCGCAATCAAAAACAGTGTCAGATAACGTTGCCAGATAGGTTAACCACATCCTCTTCAATGCTGTTACTGCCATGTCAAAAATAACTGGCATGTCAAAAATAACGGAATTTTTATTATCTTTAACCTATGAGGTTGATTATGTTGAACTTTAAACCTATTTCCGCAGCATTGATAAGCATGCTTATTGGAATGCCACAAGCCTCTTATGGCGCGGTAACTCTGGATAGAACGAGAATTGTTTTTCCGGGTAATGAAAACTCTATTAATGTGCGCATCGCGAATGATAATCCCGAAGAAGCCTATTTAGCGCAAAGTTGGATTGAAGACCTTCAAGGTAAAAAACTCACTCAAGGCGCTATCCTTGCCACGCCACCATTACAGCGGATAGAAGCCAATAGCCACAGCCTAGTGCGCTTGAGCAAAACGCCATTATTAAGCCAATTACCCGATGATAGAGAGTCCGTTTTCTATTTCAATTTGCGTGAAGTTCCGCCGAAATCCACGGAAGAAAATACACTACAAATTGCGTTGCAATCCCGCGTCAAATTGTTCTATCGCCCTGAAAAAATCCTCGAAGCTTCTCAAACCAAATGGGCGCACAACATTACGTTGCAAAAAACGGCCAAAGGCTACCGTTTGAATAACACCACGCCGTTTAACTTAACGGTGATTGGGGTGGGAAATAGCAAGAAACAGTCGGAAGAGAGCAGCTTCGAGGTTGTGATGGTCGCCCCTAAATCGACATTCGAGATTAACAGCCACACGCTGACCACCCCCTATCTCACTTACATCAATGACTATGGTGGCAAGCCAACACTGGTATTTCGTTGCCAAGGAGACACTTGCACAGTCTCTGGGGAACAGTAATGGAGCCAAGACATAAAAGGGGAGAATGTGGATGAATATTATCCGGTTAGCTATCGGGATTATCACAATGACCGTAAGTGCTTGGGGGCAAGGAGAGAAATTTCTAGGCAGCGTGCCACCTACTGAATCCCATTATGAATCTTCACATTCGGGCTGGTTTTTGGTGAATGCCACGTTATTCAATGCGCCATGCAGTTTAGAAGTGGGAAAAATATTGAAATTGACCCATTGCGGCGCGGGTTTAGCATTTAGTGAAAATAAGAGTGGAGCAAAAACACCGGCAATTTTGCGGGTGGTAGATGCCTTAACGGGGAAAGAAACGGTGCGTTATCCCATGGCACTTATTGATGGAAATAACCCCGTTCAGCTTCCTTCTGTGATTGAGAGCGCGCATCCACTGCGACTGGAGGTGAGTTATGAGTAAGCTAACCCTGTTTTGGTGGCTGCTAGCACCCCTTTTCTGGAGCTTTTCGACTCAAGCTAATGCGCAATTTCTGGATGTGGAATTTAGCGGAGAGTTAGTGCATTTATCCTGCAAAGTGAGTGCCGGTTCCGTCAAAAAAGAGATTCAATTAGAAAATTTACGTATGGAGTCTCTTAATCTGGGGGAGACCAGCGTTATCACGCCATTTTCCATTGAAATTGACCATTGCCAGCGTGCAGAGCTGGGAAAACTTATCAAGGTAACGTGGCATGGAACGCAGCTAGTGAATATTGATGGGGACAGCTACCTTATCACTCAAGGTGATAGCGGCGTGGTACTGGGGATTATGGATAGTAAAGATAAACCTATTGCTTGGGATGAGCCGATTGATGTAGGCAGCGTTGCCGTGGTGAATGATGAGCAATCTTTGTCCTTTGGTGTGGTAGCGCGAAAGCCCCCTTATGGTTACGTTGATACAGGGAATTTCTCCGGTTGGGCTACGTTTTCCGTGGAGTATAAATAGTGAAGCAAATCAATAAAATCAGAAAGTATTGGTGGGGTTTACTGTTATTTATCTCACCGGTGGTTTATGGGGATGTGTTTGTAGATGTCGTGGCGACAATGGTCGACCCTGCTTGCCACGTACGCAGTGAAAATAACGATTCACCACTGCAAATTAATTTTGGGGTGGTTGAAATTAATGGGGCGCCGGGAATTTCGTTGACCAAAGATTTTCCGGTGTATATCAGTGGGTGCTCAGGGAGAAAAACGTTGTCGGTGCTACTCAACCCAAAAGGTTATGGAACGGAAGAGTACCAAGGTCGGCAAATTTTATCCACTAGCGCAAAAGGGCTGGGAATCGATTTTTCTGATATCACGGATGGGCTAATATTTCCTTTAGAACTCAATCAATTACAAACTATCACGCCACAGCCTATCAGCGCGACGGAGCACCGTATTAATCTTCAAGCAAAGTTGGTGAACACACTGCCACTCAGTCAATTACCCGCAGGAAGATTTACGTCGGCCATGATGATCTCAGTCACTTATCACTAATGGGAACAGCAATATGTTGAAAATTAAATCCATAGCGCGGGCAGCTTGTTTAGTCGGAGGAATACTGTCAGCGATGATGGCTCATGCAGATTATGCGGCACAAATTATCGATCCTAATACGGGCTATACCATACGCGTGAATAACAGCAGCACGCTGGCGGATCATCCTGATAGGGGATCGGACGGTCAAAATTACTATCAAGTTGGGGAGCCTTTTGTGGTGGATAGTAACCTTGCGGAACCGACCGGTATGGTGAAGTGTATCGGGCGTCGCTGGGGAAGTACGAACACGCAAATTTTGCCAGCAAATGCGTTTCATCGATTATTTATGTATGTGCCTGAAACGGGGTTTTCGATTGCAGGACTCAAAGCGTATCGGTTGAACGCCAACCTAGTGATGACGGTGCAATCCGACATGATGGAATGGACGAACCGCAGCTCCGGTGTGTGCTCAATGTCTTATGCAGATACACAATTTGAGGTTCCTCGATTTAATAACCATTTTCCTATCACCATGACGTTTTATATCAAAGAGCAAATTATCGATGGGCAGTTGATTATTAGTGAAATGCCATTAGCGGGTTACGTGCGTGCATTTACCAACCCAAAAGTGGCGCCACCTTATGATAGCTGGCCGCTTCACGAATCTTCTGTGCCATTACGCTTGGCGGCTTCGCAAATTAATATCGGTGCAAAATGCACATCCAGTACCAGCAGCGGGGAGCAAGGGATATTAAATTTACGCCATGGGCAGTTAAACAGCTTGTACTATGACAACCGTGCTAGCGGTCAAGTCACCTATAGTTGCCTCTTCCAATCGGCAACTAAAGTACGGTTACGCTTGGATTACACGCAGGATGATGACCCTCAAAAGCGCTTACCCATGAAAAATGAGGCGAACGATACGATCTACAGCTCACTGGTCATTACGGATCTTGAAACGGGGCAATCGGGTAAAGAGATAAACGCAGAAATTCACAGCCTGAAAGAGTTCGAAATCAGTAGCCACCTGCAAGGGGAAAATGCCCAAGCGGGTGACTATCGCGGTTCTGCATGGCTGATTGCCACACTGGATTAAGGCTAGGACTCTATGCGCTGAATAAAACTCGACGGAGTTTGCCCAAGCCATTTTTTAAACATGGTAGAGAACGAGCCCACACTGCTGTAGCCAAGATCAAACGCCACTTCGGTGATCGACTTGCCGGCTGAGATCTGGCTAATGGCGCTAAGCAAGCAGGCTTGTTGTCGCCAATCTGAAAAGGACAAACCCGTTTGAGCTCCAAAAAAGCGGCTAAATGATCGGTCGCTTTTATGCAATTTAGCCGCCCACTCTTGGGGGATCGAGGTAATTTGTGGTGATTTCAAAAATTCTCGGCACAGAGCCGCGAGGCTTTGATCCCGCGGGATCGGCGCAAAGAATGGTAGTGGTTCAGCGCGCGCCACTTCATGAAGGATCAACTGCATCAAGGTGCCATCGCGTCCGTTAAGATCATATTCCAGCGGCACATCAACCGCGTCTAATAGCAATTGGCGAAGTAAAGGCGTGACGCGCAACACTTCGCATTGATTGCCTTGGCGGGGTGCTGCCGTAGGTTCGATATATAAACTGCGGGTGCTGACATTCAGCATCCGTGTTTCATGGGCCGTATTTTCCGGGATCCACACGCCGCTGTCGGGGGGAATAACCCATTCACCATCTTCAGTGCTCACCTCAATTAGCCCCGTAGCACCATATAAGAATTGAGCGCGGCGGTGCTTGTGAGAATCCAACAGCACGTTGGGTAAGTAATCTGTCGCGAGTGCGATAACATCCCGAGCGACACTATCAATGGTACTCAGTGGAATATTTCTCATTGTAATTTTGGTTACCGTCGTTTATTGGCTGAAATTCAAACATAACGAATTATTTTCTGAATATAGGCAAAATTTATTGATATAACCACATGTTTCACGCGGTTGGCTGAAATTCCAATGCCTTTGGCGGTTTTTCAAAAGTTGGCTCAGTGGGAAATGTTTACGCTATCGCGGCAACCTAATGTATGCCAGAGGTAGAGTTATCATGAAAAATTATAATGATCAGAGTGAACATCTGATTGAACCATTGACCCGTCGTCGGTTTATTCAAGGCAGCTCTGCACTCATGGCTGTCCCATTTATTGCCACGAACACGGTCGCTTCAACACCAGAAAACTCCAATATTATCCCTACGACCACCTTACCGAATGACGGTGAGCGAGTGGTTTCCACATGCAGCAGTTTTGACTGCGGCGGAAAATGTGATATTCGCGCCCACGTTAAACAGGGCGTCGTTACGCGCATTAGCACACGTCCTGACGGGGATCTTGATGAAGAGATGCCGATTATGCGTGCTTGTGTGCGCGGACGCAGTTATCGCAAATTTGTTTATCATCCGAACCGCTTAAAATACCCAATGAAGCGCGTAGGCAAGCGGGGTGAAGGGCATTTTGAACGAATTAGCTGGGAAGAAGCCACCACGCTGATTGCTGAAAATATGCAACGCATTAACCAGCAATACGGCCCTGCATCGCGCTTTGTTAGCTTAAGTACTGGGGTGACGGGCGGTATTTTTTCAGGGGCGAATATGTTACGCCGTCTGTTTAATTTGACGGGGGGATTTCTGGAAAATTACCACTCTGTCAGTAACGGTAACACTATGGCGGTAACGCCCTACACTTACGGTACTTCGGCCAGCGGTAGCACTTTGGATACGTTGGAAGAGACTCCATTAGTCATTCTATGGGGACATAATCCGAATGAGACTATTTTCGGGCATACCAACCATTACTTCCAAAAAATGAAGAAAAATGGCACCAAGTTTATTGTGGTGGATCCACGCTATTCCGATACCGCGTCTTCGTTAGCGGATCAGTGGATCCCGATTTTGCCTACCACCGATAACGCCATGATGGATGCCATGATGTACGTGATTATTAGCGAAGGTCTGCATGATCAGGCATTTATCGATACCTACACCGTTGGCTTTGATGAGCACCAAATGCCTGACGGAGTACCGGAGAATGAATCCTTAGTCGCCTATTTGATGGGGAAAAAAGATGGCGTGGTGAAAACCCCTGAGTGGGCGGAGCCGATTACCAAAGTGCCTGCGCAAACCATTCGCCAACTCGCTCGTGAGTATGCCACAACCAAACCCGCTGCTTTGATGCAGGGGTGGGGGCCACAACGCCATATTTGTGGGGAGCGCTCTGCGCGCGGTGCCACATTGCTGGCAACCATTACGGGAAACGTCGGTGTGAAAGGGGGTTGGGCTGCCGGTTATGGCATGGCTGTGACGCCTGATCTTCGTAAAACACTGGCGGGTCCCAGCCTCTTTGAAAACCCCGTTAAAGCAAAAATTAATATTACCAACTGGGTACAAGCCTGTGAGGATGCCAACCTCGTCACGCCAGATAACGGCTTAAAAAATGCAGAGAAACTGGATACTGAAATCAAAATGATTTTCTCCCTTGCGGGAAATTACATGACCAACCAGAACCCCGATATTCGCCATGCCGCCAAAGTGCTAGAAGATGAAAACAAAGTTGAGTTTATCGTCTACAGCGACCTGTATATGACCCCAAGTGCCAAATATGCTGACATCTTACTGCCTGAAACCAGCTTTTTAGAACGCTGGAATGTCGGCGGGACATGGGGTACAGGGAACTACATTATTCTGTCTGAAAAGGTCGTGGAACCTGAATTTGAGCGCCGCAGTGATTATGAATGGCTCTGTGATGTGGCAAACAAATTGGGTGTGGGTGAAAAATTCAGTGAAGGGCGCACGGAAAAGCAGTGGATTGAACATCTGGTCAATGATGCTCATGAAAAACGTCCTGAAGATGGAATTCCCACCTTTGATGAATTGCTGGTTAAACGCCGCCATCTTTTGAAACATAAACCCCATACGGGGCATGTGGCATTTGAGAAAAATATTAAAGATTTAGCCAATAACCCGTTTGAAACCCCATCGGGCAAAATCGAGATTTTTTCGAAACGTCTATATGACCGTAATGACCGCGATATTCCCGCACTCTCTCATTATGTGCCTGCGATTGAAGGTCCTGAAGACACGTTGATTCAGCAATACCCGCTGCAATTGATTACATGGAAAGGGCGGAACCGCGCGAATTCCACTCAATTTGCGAACCCGTGGTTGCAAGAAGTGCAGCGCCAAGAGTTGTGGATCAACCCGATCGACGCGAAACGCCGCCAGATTACGGAAGACGATCGCGTGAAAGTGCATAACGATCGAGGCGTCACGATGGTACCAGTTAAAATTACCTCGCGGATCATGCCGGGGGTGGTGGCACTACAAGCGGGAGCCTGGTGGCAGCCAGATGAAAATGGTGTCGATCAAGGGGGATGTGCCAACGTTTTAACGTCAGCACGCAGTACGGCAATGGCGCACGGTAATGCCCATCAAACCTTATTGGTGGAGGTAGCAAAAGCATGAGTAAATTCCACGTTTATCCCGCAGTGAGCGACAAACAACTCGGGTTTTATATTGATTCGGCGCGCTGCTCAGGATGTAAAGCGTGTCAGGTGTCCTGCAAAGATAAAAACAATCTTGAGGTAGGACGTAAATTTCGTCGGGTTTATGAAATCACTGGCGGAGAATTTATCGAAAATGGTTGCGGTAGCTGGGAGAACAATGTGTTCGCCTACACCCTGTCTATTTCGTGTAACCATTGTGCTGACCCAATGTGCGTGAAAAACTGCCCAACCACGGCAATGCATAAGCGTGAAGGGGATGGCATCGTGATGGTGAATACGGATAAATGCGTGGGGTGCGGAACTTGCGCGTGGTCGTGCCCATATGGTGCACCGCAGATGAATCCTGAAACCAAACAAATGTCCAAGTGCGATTTCTGTATTGATTTACAACTGCAAGGGCAGACTCCCGTGTGTGTGGCGACGTGTCCACTCGGTGCGATTCAGTTTGGTCCCATTGATGAACTGCGCGAACGCTTTGGTTCGCAAGCGGATGTGAAAGGGCTGCCAGACTCATCCATTACTCACCCCAATTTAGTGATCCACCCGCACCAAGGCGCGGGGCGTCATACTGTGATCCAAGGAGCGAAAAAATGAATGAATGGCCACTACTAATATTTACCTTGTTGATGCAAGCCTCTATTGGGCTAAGCGTGATGCTGGGCATTTGTGCAAAAAGATTGGCGACGACTCTGGGTGGAAATATTCCTTCGAGCTTTCTGCTGCGCTATTTATTTATCGCTTGTGTGCTAGCGGGAGTGGGGTTGCTCTCCTCCATTACACACTTGGGAGTGCCACTTAATGCGCCTAATTCGTTATTAAATATTTTCTCCTCTTGGCTCAGTCGTGAAGTGGTTTTTACGGCAACTTACTTTACGTTCTTGGGCCTTACTTTTTTGTGGATGTGGTTTAAAAAACGACTCTCCTACGGGTTACTGGGGCTGGCGATTATCGCGGGGCTGTGTGATGTGTATGCGATGGGATCAATTTACCGTTATACCTCCATGTTAGTGTGGATGAATGACAATACCTACCTGATGTTTTATGGGGCGATGTTGACCCTAGGGGCGGCAGGGTACTATTTATTGGTTAGCTTCTTCCTGAAAGATAAAGGTCAAAATAGGGCGCTCGCATTATTGATGGTGGTGGGCGTGAGCTTAGTGGTTCGTTTGATTTATCAACCATTCTACGAAAACTATTTGCTGGAAACCGTTTACACCAATGAATCCGTCACTTTTCCCATTGATTCAATTAATGCTTATCAACAAATTTGGTCACTGCGTTTAGCCAGTTGGGTGGTTGGGTTCATTGCCATTGTTGCTATCGGCATAGGGGCATTTTACCGAATTAAAGACGAGGCACAGGGCGTTCTGATTGGGCGTAGCCAATATGTTCTTGTGGTGGGTTGCGTTTGTGCTTTGATTGCTGAATTCATGCTGCGTTACTGTTTTTATACAATCCATATTTAAAAATGAATAACCGAGCCAGATAGGTTCGGTTATCTAATTTACGCTTAACGCATGGGTGACTAAGCTACCTTGATCATTGATATACACCGCAATAAGTTTGCCATTTTGCCGATGATTTCCTTCGAGCTTTTCGGTTGAATAGGGTGGGATCATAATGCTTTTCGCGATGGGGGTATTTTGGTTATTTTCATAATAGAGCTGTGAAATATTCAAAAAATAAGGGGTGGGGTTTTTAATCGAAAGCTGATTCTCGGAATGTAACGCACTCACGTTATTGATAAACGACTCTACGCCATTGGCAAGCGCAGCGGGTCGATAAAAAACTTTAATACGAATTTGTAGCGCCAGCTGGATAATATTCATTCCTTCTTTATTTTGAGGTTTTGGTGAAATATCAAGTACATTCAGGTAAAAAACGGATTCTCTATCTTGCGGTAAATCCCCACCAATAAATCGAATCCGTAATTGCGCGCCATCATGAGCGGCGATTTTGGTCACAGGAGGCGTCACAATAAACGGCGCCTCTGTTGTTTCAGGGGTGGAATGGATATTGCCCTCATCAATCCAACTCTGTACTAAGCTTGCGTGTTCACTGTCATTAACGGTTTGAATATTGGCAGATTTTTGGTCGCTTAAGTAAATCAAACGCGTTTTTTTGAGTATTAAGCTCGCGTGCGTCTGTGAGCTGAGAAGGAGCAACATTAAACCGTAAATAATCCCTTGAATATGCCGCATTTTTTCATCCTTCTAATTATAAGACATGACCACAGTTGCGGTGCTGGATACAGGGCCTTGCGTCACGATGGCAGGGGTATAAGGGTAATAGTAAGCGCCCATGTTGAGGGTAAATGATGGGGAAATGGGACTTCCTTTTGCCACAGTGAATATAGACGTTGCAGTACTTTGTGCTGACACGCTATTGGATAGAGTGATAGGCGTATTAGGATTACTCGCCATCACGAGTCTAAAACCTACACCGGCAGCGCCTTGGCTGGCAGTGTTATTCATGGTGGTTTTATCTGCTGGGAGTAAGCTGCTGCTGGATAAGAAAATACTGATATCCCTTGATGCGTTGCCTCCCGCAAGAAAATCACTGCAAGTGAAGTTGAGATTAAAGGGGGTGTAACCTGCGCGCGTTGCTGATTTGACGGTACTGATGCTGACGGGAGGCAGAGTCACCACTAAACCTTGGTTTGAAAAGTTACAGGTGGTGGTAATAGGGCTATAAGTCACTTGAACGGGTTGTAAATAGATATCATCAGGCTGAGTTGTCCATACAAATCCCAGTAAAAATGCTAAGAGCCTAGCCACCACATCAAGAAGCCATTGTACAAGACCTAAAGTGGATGCATCCGAAGCAAAAACAACGGGGTTAATGGTTGCGGTGCTTCCTGCAATTTCAATATAGTTCGAGCTTGGTTTGACGGTCACTAGGGTAAATTGCATGGTGAAATTTACATTGAGTTCATTGGCATTGTGGGGACCGGGGGACAAGTTTGACACATTATTTTTTTCTAATTGGGTGACGGTGACTTCGACTAATTGCTTACCCCCATTAAATCCTACGGTCGCTTTTCGACCTTGAAATGGTGAGGCAATACCTACGACATTGGGGAGTAATCCATTATTGGTACAAGTAAATGTACCGGAAAATATGGTTCGAGAGTCTTTGGTCACGACAGTCGATGAGCTGGTTAAATCGTTTGATAAATTAAAAGCAATAGGGGATGCCGTGACGGTTGACGCTTGTCGGCAGTTAGCGGAAGCATACTGGCTGACGGCAAGTAAACTTGAAAATAATAGTGCCAATGTGGTTTTTTTCATTGGAGTTTCCTTTATTGACAGCGGTTTTTACCTTTATCCATCGTGTTAACCGGTTGATGGATCACGCACTCTTTCTCCCCTTTCAGCTTGATGTGCAAGGCTGAAGGTAGCTGTTCACTCTTAAGGTACAGCACGCCAGATTGCCCTACATATCCTATATTTTGCTGTTGTGGATCGACGACTTCAGTACCGAATGGCAGGCTGTGACCATTGGCTAACTCACCGCGTAAAATAAAGGTTTGTCGAGTGTCAGTTTCTAACTTGATGTAGTTAACTGCACCTTGATACGGGCTGATGTTTGCCATATTTCCGAGCACTTCAGCGCCTGCCGTGTTTTCGGTATCAGAGAGGGTATATGAGTTAGCGCGATAAGGGGTACTGTTGGTCACTAGTACCACACCTCGCTGATTGGTTAGCGTGGTTTTATCGTCATTTACCATCATATTATTGGCCATTGGGGCATCAATGATGGTGTAGGTATCTCCAGTATCACCCGATAAGGCGATATGGTTAGGGATAGCGACCAAGGTACCTCGGGCACCTAATCCTGCCTGGCGATAATCATTCGCTTCGGTATAAGAACCGGATAATGTGGTGTAAGGGTGTTTATAGGTAATATTTCCACCGAGGACATTGTTGCCCCCAGACTGATTTGTGCCTGTTACGGTGTAATTAACTTGATTATCTTTCCCCGCGATGCCACTGACACTCAAGGCCGTTTGTTCATAGTGAGAATCAGTAAAATAGCTACCTAAGCTAACGTTAGCGCGTTTTTCGAATAGGCTAATGGGAACGCTGATATTCATATAAACGCGAGTTTCTTCTTTATTATCATAATTACGCACCCGTGATACGGATACGTTGTAGGAAATGTCGTTGTAGTTGTTGGCATAACCGACTTGATATTCTCGGCTACTGCCGTGAGTGTTCCAGTAATCACGATGGGTACCAGAAACAAAAACAGAGCCATAACCGTCGCCAAGCTGCTGATTCAAATTAAGGGTGAAGGTGTTTTTCGCCCGTGAGCCACGTAAGGCATCGAAGTTGCTTAACGAGAGATCTGAATTGTTATTATTGCCAATTTGGTTGGCATTTTCGTCTTGATATCGCTGCCATGCTTTGTAGTTATCATGGGAGTAGATTGAATCAACAAAGCTATAGTAGCCGCTAGTGGAATAGCGGTATGTGGCGAGAGTTAAACTGGTCGAAGTGGCATCAATAAATTTACTGTAGGTTAAACGATAGCTTTGACCACTTTTATCTCCACTATCTAATTTAGTTTTGGCGTGAGTGACGTCCGCGGAGATAGCACCAAAGCGAAAGTTCCAACCACTTCCAATGACGGCGGAATAATATTTCTCACTGAGTAGAGCGCCTGAGTAGAGTGTCACTAAGTTATTCAAGCCGTAATGATATTCACCTTGAATAAATTTAGGTTGGTATGAGGTATTGTCGATTTTTGCTTGCCCAGCAAGAATGTTATAGTTGGAAACACCCTCTTTAAGCATGTCGGGTACGGCGGAGTAGGGAACAGAAAATGACTCTTTGCGACCATCAGCTTCTTGTATGACCACCAATAAATCACCGCTTCCCGCGCTAGGCTGAATATCGTTAAATGCGAACTCTCCTGGCGGCACGTTTTCTTGATAGACCAAATACCCATTTTGATAAACGGTGACTAAGGCGTTGGTTTGTGCGACGCCCCGAATAATAGGGACAAAGTTTTGGCTTGAGTTTGGCAACATGCCGACTTCCGTGGCGAGCATAATGCCTCGCATACGAATGCTATTAAATAGCGCTGTTGGTGTATAAAAATCGCCAGCCTTTAGCCCTGAATTAATCTGGCTGATTGGGCGGTATGCATAGCGGGTGTTATTGCGCCATTTTTGCGAGCCATGGGATGAATAGCGATAACTTGATTCATCACGAAATTGCCATGCACCTAAATTGACACCCGAGTTGAGGGTGGCATAGAAATTCTCATTATTTCTCTTTTCGTGTTTCTTCTCTTTATAAGTGTAATAGTTTGTATTATAAGCAAAAATAATGGCGGGTACGCCATGTTGCCACAAGCTGGGATCGACATAGCCAGATTCAGATTGTTTAATCGACACTTGTGGAACGGTAATGTTTAGTCGCAATTCACTGATTTTAAATTGGTAATGTAGGTTGGGTGCCAGTGAGCTGAGCTGAACATATGCGTTATTCTCAGGCTGATCTACTTGGTTAGGTGTGGTTTTTAAACCGAGCTTAGGGACATCACTTTGCGCAAGGCTGATCTGCTTACCATTGTCTTCAACATTGATGTCAAACTGCCCTTTCCAAACCTGATTAACATAGATATCCGCAAGCTGCTTGCCCGCTGGAATTTGTCCATCAGAATAGAAACGAGAAATATCTCCTTTCGCAGATTCACCCACCAAAAGGGAGGTATCGAATTCATCTGCAAATGCATTTTTTAGATAAGTCTGTAGCCCTATTAAAATAAGGATGTAGAGATAATTTTCTTTTTTCATGATGGTTTCTTCTGTTAAAGCTGAAGGTTTTTAGATTTGAAAACACCATAATCATCAACATAAGTCAGAATAAGATTGTTACCCTTTAACTGCTTTTTTAAAGGCAGTGTTTTGGATGTGTGTGGTGGAACCATCTCTGAATCAACAAGCGCTGTTTTTTTATCTTCAGGCGTTGTAATAGCAGCAATAGTAAAGTGGTATTGGGAGTTATTATTCACGACAATACCGTTATTATTTAGCTGGTAACTAATATTGTCCGTGATATTTTCAGGTGATTCAGTTAATCCCGTAGGTCGATAAAATAGTTTTATTCTTGAACGTGCCGCTAATTGAATGACATTTTTCCCTTTCATTGAATCTGGCGCTTTAGGAATATCTAGGACATTTAAATAAAAAACACTTTCAACATTATTTGGAAGTTTTCTATCTGTTTTTTTGATTTTTAATTGTTGACCTTGTAAACCCTCTATTTTGATAATAGGAGGGTAAAGATAAAAAGGTGCATCTGAATTCTCAGGTGTTGAATTTATATTACCATCATCAATCCAAGATTGAACTAATGACGGTGTGTTACTGTTATTAGTTAATTGAACAGACATGCTTTGTGCAGCTTCTGGATATATAATCCTTGTTCCTGTAATAATAACGTTTGAAAATGTTTCTTTAGAAAATAATAAAAGAAGTAAGAATAATAATTTTATTTTCATAATAAATTCTCACTAAAAGCTAGGTTCAGAGGAACCTAGCTTGAGTTTATTGTTATAGATATGAAACGGTATAAACAACGTTTGATTGCAGCGCACCGACAGATGCGGCAGTCGCATTTGTTTTGTAGTAGCTAGCAATTAAGTTCAATGTTGCACCAGCAGCTGAAGTGGTATTGGCTGCGGTTAACTGAGTATCAAAGGTCGTATTTAATGGAATAGCAACGGTTGGTGATCCAGTCTGTGACAAGCTAAAGCCCACGTTACGAGCAACGGCCGGATCATTTTCGTTCACTGTTGTATTCATTAAATACAGGCCTGAAGGCGAAATATTACTTGAAGAGAAGTGAAGTTTTAATGTCCCTGCTGGCGTACCTCCACCAACAATTGCACAGTTTGAAAAGGTAAGCCCAAAGGCTTTTTGGTTTTTTGTAATAACTGTACTTGCCGTTGTCCCTGCATCAGAAGATATAATCGGATCTAAAGCAATCGACATATCAGCGCTGTTATTACCATTAATCGTACAGGTAGTATCACTAATTGCACCGGAGAAAGAAATAATACCTCCAGGGCTATTTGTGGCAGCAATTACTGAGCCAGATAACACGGATAAGGACAGTATTGATAGAGAAAGTATATGTCTAGGCATAATTAACCCCATCGAGGTTCTCGATTAATTAAAATAAGTGATTTTTTTTGCGAGTCAGAATTAACTAGCTTTTTAAGCTTAGACAAGGTTTAAAGATCTTCAAGATATGTAAAGTGGAATTAATGGGTTTATAAATCCAATGATTTCAAATTTTCAGATTAAAATATTGTATTTTTTGTTTTTCGTTATTTAATGTGCTGAATTTTTGCTTTTAATGAGTGATGTTACTTAGTTAAGTATAGATAATATAAGGAATATTTTATTTTGTGATTTTATTTCTATTTTATTTTTATTCTGGAATTTTTTGTTTTTATTTATCTTCAATATTTAAACAAGTAAAAAGAGTATTATGCTTTTTAATATTTTTGTTTAATTAATTAAAAATTTATTGAGTGATTAGTCTTGTTAATTGTGTGGTTAATTTTTTATGGAGTGTTTTTCAATTTAACTGCACATTGAGTTGTGGGGTTCAAAAAATTAGTTCAAAAAAAGAGAGCATAAACGCTATTTTTGAATAAGAAATAGTGGATTAAAAATAACTAGAATTACCTTGATATAGATGAACAAAATGAAAATTAAAACAATTCTCATTTCTGATTTTTGAACCATAATGATAAGTAACATAACGTAGAGAGATGGGGTGCAAAATGGTCGGACTTTTCAATCGTTGTTTGTCACATGAAGACGCAGGAAAATTGCTGTTGCGCTTAGCTGTGGGTGGGTTAATGCTATTTCACGGAATGAGCAAGTTGCTAACAGGTGCGAGTGGCATCAAAGGGTTGTTAGCCTCTTATGGTTTACCTGAATTTATTGCTTACGGCACAATTTTGGGTGAAGTGGTTGCTCCTATTTTCATTGTGTTGGGTATTTTGACTCGACCATCTGCATTGTTAGTGGCGTTCACGATGAT
Source organism: Providencia sp. LY12 (assembly GCF_057621555.1). Lineage (NCBI taxonomy): Bacteria > Pseudomonadati > Pseudomonadota > Gammaproteobacteria > Enterobacterales > Morganellaceae > Providencia > Providencia sp. LY12. Next base: position 572,265 of record NZ_CM172594.1, read on the forward strand.
TGTTGCATGGTTAATGGTGGGGTTAGATAAAACGTTCTTACTGGATAAAACAGGGGCATGGGCGATTGAGAGCATCGTTTATTTCTTTGTGAGTGCGCTGGCGATTGCGTTACTGGGGGCAGGGAAATTCTCTGTGGTAAAAAGTGAGAATTGGCGATAAATAGCGTGAAATAGTGAAAAGGGCATCGAAATCGATGCCCTTTGTTTGATAACGAGAAACGCTATTTAGCACTAAATTCTAAGATGGTTTTCTGTAAGAACGCATCTAACAGGCGACTATCTCTACAAGACGGCTCTGGAAATTGGTAGCTTTCCATGCGGTCTATGGTTTCTTGGATTAAGGCGTCAATAGCGGGTCTGCGCGCGCCATATAGGCTTTCTTTGCCTCGACCTTTTATCTCTAGCAGCGTATTAATTTCCGTTAATACATCCTTTTGTCTGACACATGCCGCGACTAAATCACGAAAAGCCATCGGTGGCATATTTTTATGGTTCTCTATCCATCGCAAAGCTAATACTGACCGTAAGATATAAAAGTATTTTTTTAATCTCACTTCTTCGCCCTTAAAATCAGTGTGTAAGTTCCTTTTACTGATAGAAAGATAGTGGTAACGCGCTTTTAACGGTGAGTAGAATTGTTTAGCCAATGATTCTAACTGAGCAAAAAAGTCCTCATCTTTATGATAAACAATCGGCGACTGTAACCATTCAATTAATGCGGGGTTAGAATTACGCATCAGTTTTAAGGCTTTTGATAATTCCCAACCAGACACATCTAGCTCGTCGTCAATCGGCTTTTCTATCACATCACGCTTTCTATCGAGTGTCAGATACCAATCGAGGGAATGCACATAGATAAAGCGTACATCATAATCACTGTCTTGTGAGGCAAATCCCCAACCACGACTACCGGATTCACAGGCAAATAATATTTTGACTTGGTGAGTGCGTTCTATCTCGCTTAATGTTTCACGTATCCTTTCTTACATAAGCATGGATACACCATCACTCATTTTTTCCATGCTGCTACTTTTCATCTTTTTGCTCCTAACAGGGGGTATTATCCCTTCACACACACTACTTGGCGTAGCGTATGTACAATTTCTACCAGCGATGATTGGGCTGCCATCACTGCATCAATGTCTTTATACGCCATTGGAATTTCATCAATCACATCGCTATCTTTTCGGCACTCAACATGGGCGGTCGCTATCTTTTGGTCGCTCACGGAAAAACGTTTTTTAGCTTCTGTTCGGCTCATTACGCGCCCTGCGCCGTGGCTACATGAGCAAAAACTCTCTTCGTTTCCTAGACCGCGAACAATAAAGCTTTTAGCTCCCATTGAGCCTGGAATGATCCCCATTTGCCCTTTTTGGGCAGATACAGCCCCTTTTCGAGTCACCAAAATTTCTTCACCAAAATGTTGCTCTTTTTGCACATAGTTATGGTGGCAGTTTACGGCTTCTTGCTGGGTTATAAACGGTTTGGTGATTTCTTTTGACAGCGCTTCCAGTACGCGGTGCATCATCACTTCACGGTTATGACGGGCAAAATCCTGCGCCCAACCTACGGCTTCCATATAGTCGTTGAAGTATTGACTTCCTTCTTGGAAGTACGCCAAATCGCGATCGGGTAAGTTGGCGATATGCTGCTGCATATCTTTTTGCGCCAAGGTAATAAACAAGTTACCAATCGCATTTCCCACACCGCGAGATCCGCTGTGTAGCATCACCCAAACACGGTCTTGCTCATCCAAACACAGCTCAATAAAGTGGTTTCCCGTTCCCAACGTTCCTAAGTGTTTATAGTGATTCGTTCCACGCAGTTTTGGGTATTTATCGCAGATACGTTTGAACTCTTCATCCAGTTGCGCCCAGTGGGTATCCACAATATCAGGGGCTCGATACCAAGCACCTTTATCTCGACCGTGTCGATGAGTGGTTCGTCCATGAGGTACTGCCGCTTCAATGGCAAAACGAATATTTTGCAGGCTATCTGGCAAATCCGATGCGGTTAGCGATGTACGCACCGCAATCATTCCACACCCAATATCCACTCCAACCGCCGCAGGGATAATCGCCCCTTTGGTTGGGATCACGCTCCCGATAGTGGAACCTTTACCCACATGCACATCCGGCATCACTGCGAGGTGTTTAAAGATAAACGGCATTTTTGCGGTGTTTTGCAATTGGGTCACTGCCGCAGGGTCAACAGGGACTCCGTGAGTCCACATTTTTACTGGCGCACTATTTGGCTGCATAATTTGGTTAAAGTTATTGTTATTCATTGTTATTCCTTAATTTTTACCAATCCGTTTAATACTTGATCCAATCCACCATAAACGGAAATTTGGTCGATTCGATGTGCAATATTTTCTAAGGTTTCGAGCTCTTTCAAACGCAAGGCAATAGGGTTGTTTTCCATCACTTTGGCGGTATTCAACAGTGAACGGGTGGCGGCGGTTTCTTCGCGGCGACGGATCACGTTGGCTTGCGCTGATTTTTCGGCTTCTACTACCTGAGACAAGATGGTGCGCATGTCTCCCGGTAAAATAATATCTTTCACGCCAATGCTATCGATTTCTAAACCGAAGGTGAGGGCGGTTTGTACCACATGCTCCATCATCAGCTGGTCGATTAACTGCTTGTTTTCCAAAAGTTCATCTAAGGTGCGTGTGCCGATAATTTCACGCAGGGCAAATTGCAGCTCGCGATATAAATAATCCACAGGTTGGCTTAATTTGGATAACACCAACAAAATGTCGGCATAGCGCCAGTTTGCCGATAAGTTAACACGCAAAGTGACTTTATCTTTGGTCAAAATCTCCTGACCGCTGACTTCCAATGCCTGTAACCGTGTATCAATCACGTCCACTTCAGGCTTACGGAAAATCTTCCAGTAGCCGTAAGTGCCGGGTTGCAAAATGGATTGAATTTCACCATCCAATTTGAAGATACCTACATGCCATGCAGGGACTTGGCTGATTAACGCCAGATCGGTACCTTTGATGCGTTTTTTACCCGCCAAACGCGTCAGTAGTGTTGGGTTGATAACCACATCATCCGTCGATTGGGTTTCGATTCGCAACGTATTGCCCGTTTTCCAGTACAGTCGGCGCGTCGCGGGTGCTAAAATTTCCGTCAGGCTGTTATGCAAATACACAAAGCCCATTTCATCATCTGCAAGAGTGATATCTACGCAGTATTCTTCAACCCAATCAGGGTGAAACTGGCGTAAATGCTCAGCAAGTTTCTCTTCAATTGGGTCATTATTCAGTTCAAATTGAGTCACTGTCAGTTTATTAAATAAATCATAGAGGCGATGTTCGCCAGCCACGAACAGTTGCTTGAAGTCGCCTTTGTTTGAAGTCAGTGCAATGTATCCCTGTGCCACGTTAATTTTTGTCATTGTTATTTTCCTTTTTATTTATTGAGATGTTATCGAAATCATCGACGAAGCGAGGAGGGAAACAATCGAGCGCCATACGGCTGTCTACTGTTTTGCTCAATGCCCGGTGCGATGACTCGGATAACACTGTGTGGCGAAACGGCAACCACGTTTTATTCATTTGGTTTTGAATGTCGGGACTCGAACCCGATAGCGCATGCTATTACCAGATAGGTCTTACCAACGGCGGAATACAGACCATGAAGTGGGGTTAGCCACCATGTCTGCACCGGTAGAACTGAAGTTCTGACAAATTCCGGTAGTGGACAGTCAGACTATTGCCAGATGCGTGCCAACTTTCTAAAAATGCCATTAAATATTTTTAATTAATTGATAATTAACATTTAATTATTTCTTTGATTTTTCCGGTGCCATTGTTTATCAGAATGACTTATGCTTATTTATATATTTTTATATCGTAACTTATAAATATTTATAAATATGAATCAAAAAAGAAAAGTGGTTATTGGAGTATTGGGTACTGTGCTTGATAGACGCGGTAAAAAAGTCAATCGCTGGAAAAAATGGCGTCCTACTGTGGGACTGTGCCAGCAAGCAGATTTAGATATTCACCGTTTTGAGCTAATTCATCAGGTGAACGACTACTCGCTCGCGTGCCGCGTGAAAGAGGATATTGAGCAAGCATCGCCGACAACGGAGGTGGTGCTACGTGAAGTGGATATTGCGGACCCGTGGGACTTTGAAGAGGTCTACACTTCACTGCTGGATTTTTCTGCGAACTACCCTTTCGATACAGAAAACGAAGAGTATTTGGTGCATATCACGACAGGCACCCACGTGGTACAAATCTGTTGGTTCTTACTGACGGAAGCACACTATTTGCCCGCAAAATTGATCCAAACTTCACCGATTCGCGGGGAACGGGAAACCGATCCTGTGGGTATGTATGCGGAAATTGATCTTGATTTAAGCCGTTATGCGCAAATCACCAGCCGCTTTGATAGCCAGCAGCAAACTCAGTTGGCATTCTTAAAAGCGGGGATCGCCACCCGTAATCAGGCATTTAATACCATGATTGAGCAAATCGAGCGTGTGGCACTACGCTCTAAAGCGCCGATTTTGCTCAATGGCCCAACGGGGGCAGGAAAATCATTTCTGGCTCGGCGAATTTACCAGTTACGCCAAGGGCGCCATCAAGTCAAAGGTCGCTTTGTGGAGATTAACTGTGCCACCTTGCGCGGCGATAATGCGATGTCCACGTTATTTGGGCATGTGAAGGGCGCATTTACGGGCGCGCTTAACCCACGCCAAGGGTTACTGAAAGAGGCCGACGGCGGGATTTTATTTTTGGATGAAATTGCCGAGTTAGGGCTTGATGAGCAGGCAATGCTATTAAAAGCCATTGAAGAAAAAAGCTTTTTCCCATTTGGTTCGGACAGTGAAATTCAAAGTGATTTTCAGTTGATAGCTGGCACCCATCGCAACCTTGCCGAGTGGGTGGAAGAGGGGAAATTCCGCGAAGATTTATTCGCCCGTATTAATATGTGGACATTTGTGTTGCCAGGGCTGGCGGATCGCCGTGAGGATATTGAGCCGAATATCGATTATGAACTGGCAAAATTCTGCCAAGCAGAGCAGAGCCAAATCCGTTTTGATAGAGAAGCACGTCAGCGCTATGTTCAGTTTTCTTGCTCCCCTAAAGCCGCATGGCGAGGCAACTTCCGTGAATTAGGCGCTTCAATTTCCCGTATGGCAACCTTCGCCGAACGTGGGCGTATTACGCAATCTGTGGTGGAGGAGGAAATTCAGCGTTTAAGCCAGCAGTGGCAGCCGAAATCTAAACTACAGCTACCTAAGCAAGTCGGGGAAATCGACCTGTTTGAACAGCAGCAGTTAGCCACCGTACTGGATGTGTGCCGAAAATCTTCATCATTATCAGAAGCTGGGCGCACTCTATTTGCGGTGTCTCGCCAACAGAAAAAGCAACCGAATGATGCAGATAGGCTGCGAAAGTATTTAGCTAAATTTGGATTGGATTGGGATGGGGTGAAAGCAGGAGTTTGAAGGTGCTATATCGCAGAAAATATAATGCCATAAGAAAAATCCCCGCCGAAGCGGGGGAGGGGTAATGATTGTTAATGCAAGTTTGTCACGTAGAGTAAGAGTGAAAGTTGTGCTTTACCCCGCAGTAATCATTGGGGGCTAGGCATGTAACTCTACGGTGGTTATTGCTTTACTTTATTTAGGTTCCACTGTGATTGAAATGGTTTGGCTAGCGATAGCATTTACAGTTGCCGTCAGGGTATCACTGCCCAGTTTGCTTAATACCAGTGACGCGGTATAAGTGCCGTCTTGATTATCTGTCCATGTTACATTGCCGGTTTGAAGATGGGTCAACGTGATAGCTGAAGCCAAACCAGTTAACGGGTTATTAAAACTATCGGTTGCTGTCACGGTTAACACCAGTGAGTCACCGGATTTGAGGTTGGTGAGGGCGCTGCTACTCAGGGTAACGGTATCCAGCACCCCTTGTGCACCGGATTGCCCATTTGGGACTGACGAGATGGTAGAAGGTGCTTGTATGGTAATGGTCGCTTGGTTGGAGCCTTTACCATTGACCAACACCTGAATGTGCTTATTTCCACTGTGTTGTGCAGGAAGGGTGAGGGTGTAGCTACCATCTGAGTTTTGGGTCACAGGCAGAGTATGCGTTTGATTATCGATAGTGATATCAATCTGTTGAACACCTGTAACGGTATTGCCGTGGCTGTCTGTCAGTTCAACTTTTAATACCGGTTTATCTCCCGCATTGGTAGACGGATTGATTGGTATCACCACGACATTTTGAATATTTGAAATATCACTATTGCGGTTGACCGTCAAAATAGTTTTCGGACCAGATATTCCATTTACATGGGCAGTGATATCAATATCACCAACTGTGGTTAATGGTAAATTGACAATATAGTCACTGTGCCCTTCATCGCGCCAAGCAAGATCTTTGCCTTTAGTGTTGCCAAGGTGAATATTATTGAAATCCACATTTTCAATTGCATTACCAAAACTATCTTTCAGCGTGACCATGATAAGCGGGTTGTCGCCAGATTTAAAATTAGTCCGGTTAGGGCTGATGTCTATTTCAATGCTTGCAATGACACCTAATGCCCCTGCTGCACCACTACCATCTGTATTGGCTGATTTTATGGATGAAGCTCCAAGTGTGGTAAACGTTCGCTCAGGTGAGGTTAATTTATCCAGAACAACTTGGATCGTATGCTTCCCTGATTGTTGTCCTGAAATTTTAGCCTCATAGATACCATTATCGATATCAGTATATCTAATGGCGGCAGATTCCGGTTTTTGGTCAATGATGACTGTAATGTCATTTTGGGCATCAATTATTGGATTGCCGTGGCTATCCAATAATTGGAATGACACTTGGCTTTCTCTGCCTGCATGTACTTCATGTACATCTAAGACAGTCACTTGATGTAATTTTCCGCTAAGGAACTCAACGGCTTTGGTCTCACTCTGACCATTGACTGATATGGTCACTTCACTTGGACCGGCTTTTAAGCTAGTGAGTGTAACTTCAACAACACCATTTTTATCCGTTGTTGCTTTATCAACGATTTTTGCATGAGTAGCTGCAAAGGTAACTTCCTGATTGGCAATAGGGTTTCCATTTTTGTCAGTAATATAAGCTTGAACTGCATTTGTTGAAATACCATCAGCTATAGCCTTAGCCCGGGTGACGATAACACTGTAAATATGCGCTTGAGTGGAATCAGGCTTGAAAACGACTTGAGCTTTCGTGAGTTGCTGATTACCTGTGTAAGCACTAATTTCGTATGATCCTGCAATTTGTGAAGTGAATTGTACTCTAGCTTCGCCTTTCGTATTTGTTGTCGTGGTGTACTCCAATGGTTTTGTTCCTTTCATCGCTTGCATTTTTTTACGTAGGTCGTTCTGAACACTGGAGTTAGTGGCAGTTTTTATATTCTGGGAAGCGAGAGAGAGTGTATTGGGTAAAATAAACATGACTTTTGCGTTGGAAACCGGATTACCTAAAGGGTCTCTGACAATGGCGGTAAGGGCATTAATATCAAGACCATTGGCTAAACCTTTACCATGAAAGGTCACGTCATTAGGGCTGATGCTGAGCATGTCAGGATGAATAATTTCAATTAAGGTTTCAGCAATAGGTGAGGCGTTGCCTTTAATATCATAGGCAGTTGCTTGTAAACGGTAGCGATTTATCTTTTGTGTATCTTTTGCCGTATTGGATGTTTTATATGATGGTAAAGTCAGGGTAGCCGTTTGATCAGTGGAGCTAATAGAGCCGCCTGCAGCTAAAAACTCAGGTGCTTGCCACTCAATGTGCTTGAGAGGATATTTACCAGTGAAAGATTTGACTAGTGGAACGGATTGTCCTGTTTCCCCTTGGATTTTAGTCGGTAATGACAGGTGCAGTAAGGTTTTCTTTTGGTAGTTGAGAATAATATTATTATTGCGTTCAACAAAATCATAACGGTTACCTGAAAGACGGCGTGTCTCGGCGATCTTAGTTGGATCTAAATGGTGGGCTAAGCTCTTACCGAAAGTCCAAGTAAATTGAAGTTTAGCTTGGGTCTCGGCTTGTTTTTCGCTGCTAAATTTATGGCTGGCATTTAATGTTAATAATGGGAATGGCGTCCAGTTAGCTCCAATGGTCGCGGCATTCGGATTTTTTTGACGTTTTGTTTTTCCGAATAAGGCAACGCTATCACCATAGTATTGCTCATACTTTAAGTTTCCACCTAGGTGTGGATAAGCGGGTAGCCAGCCTTCTACTTGAATATCCCAGCCGTGGGCGGGTTTGGCATTATAATCATGGTTGAGTTCTGGTGCGCTTTTCCATGTGGTTAAACCGAAATAGCTATTGGCATTTAATTTTAAGTAGTCTTGCCAATATTCAATTCCTAATCCTGCGCGAGTATGGGCGTGAGAAAAATCGTGGTCGATAAATGCATTCATACCAATAGTGCTTTTTTCATGGAAATGGCGTAAGCCAATCCCATTATTGGTATGAAATCGCTCATCATAACGATGTAGACTGTGCTGGGTGAATAGCAATATTTCCTCTTGGTCATACCAAGGGATCAGCCAGTCAAACTGTGAGTTTTTAACGGAGAACTTTTTATCAATATCGATATTGAGTTTGACATTACCCGCTTTGGATAACCAATGTTCAATCTCTTTTGTGGCTTCACTGGCAACTTTATTTCGTGCGTAGTCTTGCGCCATCTCAGACAGATCCTTCATCGTTTTCTTTTGTGAAAGGAAGGTTCCGATTGTTTTAGTGTGTTCGGCGGTTAAGCGCTCAGTATTATCTTCGTTGATGATCTGCTCGCTACCTAGTGATGGTAGCTCTTTGTTATCCAACATTTTTGCATAAGCTGGAACAACAGGCATAATGACGGACGACCAAATAGCCGTAAATATCACAAAACCGTTAGCCAGTTTTTGTTTAACGGTTAAAAAAGAGGGGCTCATTCAATGGATTCCTAGTGGCGAAAATTTACGCGGCCATTTTGGAGTAGGGAGCTAGATACGAGCTTGTGAATTAATTTGACTTAAAAAGAAACTAAATTGGGCAGTTGGAATAGCTGTGAATTCCATAAATTTTGCCAGCATGGACACGACGAAAATTGCAATAATAAAAAAGCCTTCAAAAAGGCTGCGTTAGCCACTTTGGAAAAGTTTGGAATTGTATTTTAGTAATTTAAAACAAAGAGATAGAAGAGGAATTATGGAGCTGACTTTCTTGGGTACTAGCGCAGGAGTGCCAACAAAAGAGCGCAATGTCACCAGTATGATATTAAATTTAGTCGGTATCCGTAAAAGCTACTGGCTCTTTGACTGTGGCGAAGGTACTCAACACCGAATCTTAAACAGCCCCTTTAAAACACCCAAAATCGAGAAGATTTTTATTACCCATTTACACGGTGACCATATTTTTGGGTTGCAGGGATTGCTGTGTAGCCGCTCTATGGGGGGAACGACGGATCCCCTGACGCTATATGGGCCAAAAGGGCTGAAGCAGTATGTGGAAACGGTTTTATCAGTGAGCGATTCCTATATGACTTATCCTCTTGAAATTGTAGAAATTGAGGCAGGTAAGTTATTTGATGATGGGGAGATGGTTGTCACTGCGTATCGGTTGGATCACCGCGTAGAATGTTATGGCTATCGTATTGAAGAACATCCAAAACCGGGGGCGCTAAATGTGCAAAAACTGGAGCAAGATGGGATCCCTCGCGGGCCTTGGATGCAGGCGCTGAAAAAGGGCGAAGTGATTGAGCTAGAAGATGGTCGCACCGTGAATGGAGCTGACTACCTTGGTGAGCCAGTTGCAGGTAAAGTAGTGGCGATTTTTGGGGATACTATCCCAACGCCAGATGCGTTGTTATTGGCAAAAAATGCCGATGTGATGGTGCATGAGACTACTCTAGAAGTGGCGCTAGAGGCGAAAGCCAATGAACATGGGCACTCTTCTACCCGACAAGCGGCGCAGCTTGCCAAACAAGCAGGAGTAAAACGGTTTATTGCGACGCATATCAGTGGGCGTTATGGGTCGGATGACATTCCGCGTTTATTGGCGGAGTGCCAAGCTGAGTTTCCTGAGACGCAAATAGCGGAAGATTATTTGACGGTTAAAATTTAGTGAGAAAACAAATCGACACGATTTCAAACGTGTCGATTTGTTTTGATGAAATGCGTCATACTAATAAATCACTTTCACAAACCCATTGCGGCAGTATGTTTCGTATTCATCACTAAGCTGTCGGTTTGTCACAATCACATCAAACTGGGACAGTTCGCCCATATTAGCGGTCGCCACTTCATCAAACAGATTGTAAGGTGCTAATAAAATCTTACGGATAGATTTTTCCATGCCTTTCTTTTTCATCGGTAAATCATCGAGATTATAGCAAGTCACCCCATAAGCACTGTGAACCCCAGTGGCGGACATAAACGCTTTTTTGGGGTTAATGGAATCTAGTAACGAAGGCAGCGTTGGGCTGTAAAAAGAATCACTTTTTGGGCGGTATTCCCCACCACATAGTAGCGCCGTGACATTTTTTTTCTGGCTCAATGCGAGAAAAACGTTATGAGAATAACAAATTCCGGTAAAGCTAATTTCTTCTGGGATTAAGGCTATCAAGGTCGCCATTTCGATGCCATTGTCGAAAAAGATCACATCATCTTCACTGACCATACTGGCGGCTAAATTAGGAATATATAGGTCTTCAGTTTGATCTGGCGTGAAAATATCGGCATGGGGTTCGTGAGGGGCTAAAGCGGTAGGTTGAGTGACAGAAACAATATAGCCACCAAGCAGTGACATTGGGATAGGGCCTTCGGTATCCGCATTGAGATCTCGGCGAATGGTCATTTCAGAGACTTCGAGTATTCTCGCGGCTTCTTTAAGATGAATGCGTCCTGAACGTTTAATACATTCACTTAATCGGCGAAGGCGTTCTTTTTGTTTAGTTTCTATCACCCTGCAATCCTTTTTATGATGGCGCGGACGAACCGCGCCCCGTTGTTTAGTAGTCACTTGGAGTGGTATTTTCTCCCGTGACAATAGCGACACTCGCACTTGCACCAACGCGGTTAGCACCAGCTTCAATCATCTTAATTGCGGTTTCACGCGTACGTACGCCACCGGATGCTTTGACGCCAATTTCATTACCAACCACTTTGCGCATTAAAGCGACGTGATGCTCAGTGGCACCCATTGTACTGAATCCTGTTGAAGTTTTCACAAATCCAACGTTAATTGTGCGGCAAATTTCACAAACCTGTGTGATTTCTTCATCAGTTAACAGGCAAGTTTCGAGGATCACCTTTAATGTTGCCTTACCACAAGCCGCAAAAACGGCTTCAATATCTTGACGAACAAAGTCTAAATCACCGCTTTTCAGCATACCTACGTTGATAACCATATCCACTTCATCGGCACCACGGCGCACAGCTTCAGCAGCTTCAAAGGCTTTGGCTTCTGTTAAACATGCGCCTAATGGGAAACCAACAACACAGCACACCATCACATCGCTATCTTTTAAACATTCGCTTGCCAATGGCACATAGCCAGTGTTAACACACACAGAGGCGAAGTGATGCTCTGCGGCTTCTGCACATAACGTTTTGATATCGTTAACTGTTGCGTTGGCAGCCAATAAAGTGTGATCAATATATTTCGCTAAATCTTGCATTTTAAACCTTCCTATATGAAGTTTTTCAGAATAGATGTGGAATAGGTAACAAAGAATGAGGAAATGTGGCAGATATAACACTTGATCATTCGTTATTCGAGATCCTAATCACAAATGATATTTTTGCAACATGATAATGTTAGGATTATATCATTATGTGATTTATTTAACACGAGGGACATTATGGATATAGCAGTTATCGGTTCAAACATGGTCGATTTGATCACTTACATTGATCAAATGCCTAAAGAAGGGGAAACCCTCGAAGCCCCAGCCTTCAAAATCGGTTGTGGCGGTAAAGGGGCAAACCAAGCTGTTGCCGCAGCAAAATTAAACTCCAAAGTCATTATGCTAACTAAGGTCGGTGACGACATTTTTGCGGATAACACGATTCGTAATCTTGAGTCTTACGGCATCAATACGCGTTATGTAGAAAAAGTGCCTTGCACATCGAGCGGCGTTGCACCGATTTTTGTGAATCAAAACTCATCGAACAGCATCTTGATCGTCAAAGGGGCGAATAAGTTTTTATCCCCTGAAGATATCGACCGTGCTGCGGAAGATCTGAAAAAATGTAAATTGATCGTATTGCAGCTGGAAGTGCAGCTGGAAACGGTTTACCACGCAATTGCCTTTGGTAATAAGCACAACATTCCTGTGTTGCTTAACCCAGCGCCAGCACAACGCGCACTGGATTTAGATTACGCATGCCGTTGTGATTTCTTTGTACCGAATGAAACCGAGCTAGAAATTCTGACCAATATGCCTGTGGATACCATGGATAACGTGCGTCGTGCGGCTCAATCCCTATTAGATAAAGGCCTGAAAAACCTGATTGTGACTTTAGGTGATAAAGGTGCGTTATGGATGACTCGTGAAAGCGAACTGTTCATTCCGGCTATCAAAGTGAACGCGATTGATACCAGCGGGGCTGGGGATGCATTCATTGGTTGCTTCTCTCATTACTATGTTCATACCGGAAATATTGAAGAAGCGATGAAAAAAGCGGTTCTGTTTTCAGCCTTTAGTGTAACGGGAAAAGGCACGCAATCGTCTTACCCAAGCATCGAGCAGTTCAGTGAGTTTGTGCAGTTGAATAATTAGTACGCATCATCTTTCAAGCACCAGAAGCATTACCTGTACCCACAATATTTGCTCTGAATTTGAATGATGTTGAGCATGACCGGTTGAAATGAAGGTTGCCATTAGAGCAAAAAGCCCGTTTAACCGGTTAAAAATATAATAAAAATTATTAAGGGTTAATATGAACATCAAAAATATAACTCAGTTACCTGATGGGTACCTGAATAAGACTCCTATATTCCAATTTATCCTACTTTCCTGCTTATTCCCGCTCTGGGGATGTGCAGCAGCACTGAATGATATTTTAATCACACAGTTTAAAAGTGTTTTCGAACTCAGCAACTTTGCCTCTGCATTAGTGCAAAGTGCGTTCTATGGCGGTTATTTCTTGATTGCCATTCCAGCCTCACTGGTTATCAAAAAAACCAGTTATAAATACGCGATTATGATCGGGCTTATTTTGTATATCGCGGGTTGTTCCATGTTCTTCCCTGCGTCTCATATGGCGACTTATACCATGTTCTTAGCCGCGATTTTTGCTATCGCGATTGGTTTAAGCTTCCTTGAAACCGCAGCGAATACCTACAGTTCGATGATTGGTCCAAAACAGTACGCGACTCTGCGTCTGAACATCAGCCAAACCTTCTACCCAATCGGTGCCGCTGGCGGGATCTTATTAGGTAAATATTTGGTCTTCTCCGAAGGGGAAAGCCTGCAAAACCAAATGGCAAACATGGATGCGACTCAAATCCATGAGTTCCGTTTAGCGATGCTGGAAAACACCCTTGAGCCATACCGTTATATGATCATGGTATTGGTTGTGGTGATGCTCCTGTTTTTACTGACGAAATTCCCGAAATGTAAAGTGGCAGAAACGGCGGAACATAAACGTCCTTCTGCACTGGATACCTTAAAATATTTAGCTAAAAACAGCCGCTTTAGAAAAGGGATCATCGCCCAGTTCTTATATGTGGGCATGCAAGTTGCCGTTTGGTCGTTCACCATCCGTTTAGCGCTGGAAATGGGGGATATCAACGAACGTGATGCCTCTAACTTCATGGTGTACAGCTTCGCCTGCTTCTTTATCGGTAAATTTATTGCCAACATCTTAATGACTCGCTTTAACGCGGATAAAGTCCTGATTATCTATTCAATTATTGGTGTGCTGTTCCTGGTGTATGTGGCCTTTATGCCGAGCTTCACCGCAGTGTATGCAGCAGTACTGGTGAGCATCCTGTTTGGACCGTGCTGGGCGACTATCTATGCGGGTACGCTGGAAACCGTCGATAATGAGCACACTGAAATGGCAGGTGCGGTGATTGTGATGGCGATTGTCGGGGCTGCGGTTGTTCCTGCTATCCAAGGCTATGTCGCGGATATCACTCACTCTCTGCAACTCTCTTTCTTAGTTTCTATGCTGTGCTTTGTCTACGTGGGTATTTACTTCGTTGGTGAGCGCCGCTTTAAAGCTAAACAAGAAGCCAAATAATAGACTGTGACTCAGGGTAGGCTTCATGCCTACCCCATCTTTACCTCAAACCGTGAGTATGACAATGAACACAATTATCCCGTTACATAAACGCTTATTTACGGAAAAACCGACCTTAGTTTTGAAAAATAGCCAGTTTTCCGTTTCCGCATTTGTCTATCAATCTGGTGTGCAAGGGCTGCGTGTTGAAAACTCGCAGGGACATTTAACCATTTTGCCATTTTTAGGGCAGATGATTTGGGATGCTGAGTTTTGTGGGCAAAATCTGAAAATGGAAAATATGTTTTCAGAACCTAAGCCTGTTCCAACTGTGATTGAAACCTATGGCTGCTTCGCCTTCCATTCTGGATTAATTAGTAATGGTTGCCCATCGCCAGAAGATAATCACCCATTACACGGGGAAATGCCTTGCGCACCAATGGATAGCGCATGGCTTGAATTGACGGAAAACAGTCTTAAAGTGTGTGGCGAGTATGAGTATGTGATGGGCTTTGGCCATCATTATCGTGCGGCGCCGTCTGTGCAACTGCATACTGATAGCGCGCTGTTTGATATTCATATGTCCGTCACTAACTTGGCATCTGTACCAATGCCGCTTCAATATATGTGCCATATGAACTATGCCTATGTGGACGACGCCACTTTAACGCAAAATATTCCTGAACAGGCGATTAAGCTGCGTGAATCCATTCCGGGACATGTGCATCCAACCCAAAAATGGCTCGATTTTAACCAAGCGCTCAAGTCAGGCGAAGTGACACTTAATCAGCTGAATCAGCCACAAATGTGTGATCCTGAGATTGTCTTCTTTATGGATAATTTGAGCCAATATACGGCCAATCCCGAATTTAAGATGACCTCGCCTGTGGGCAATACCTTTGTGACCCGCTTTAAAGCCAATGAACTGAACTATGCGACTCGCTGGATTTTATATAATGGCGATCAAAAAGTGGGGGCATTTGTGTTACCAGCGACCTGTCGCCCAGAAGGGTTTATTGCCGCGAAAAATAACCAAACGCTGATTTGGTTGGAAGCGGGAGAAAACCGTCAATTTACTGTGACGACGGGTGTCGAACAGTAAAATTTGTTTTTGAGTTTTTTATGAGGCTGCCAATGTGCAGCCTTTTATTCATATTGCTGGCACTCTTCTTGTAAGTCATCGAGTACGCTCTGAGCATCAAATATTGGGGTACCCTTGCCATTGGGTAGCATCATGATTGCTGTTTTAATATTGGCGCTCGCCATGTCAGGTAATATTTCCGTCATTAAATGTTCCAACGTCATAGGAAGCGGGGAACATTCGACCCATTCATCGGTTAAGCATAATTCGGCATACTCTTTTGCGACCCACAGAGGTAAAAATAAACACTGGCTATCATCTTGTGCCGTGACTAAACCCTCATGGTTACCCAATGTCCATACTTGCTCCCAATCTGCAACCTTGCCGATAAAATAGTCATATCGTTGATGGGGGTTCAGTAGTAGAACATTTTGGATTTCTTGTTTTTTAGGTGAGAAATAGACACTGTTCATTATTAGACTACCTAAAAAGTAATTGATAATTATTGAGAAAATTAAATGAATAATTGATATCTTAGCAGTTATTCACTCACTATTTAGAGTGTTATATTTTACACAGCAAATTAGTTTTTAATGTCAGTTTAGGGCAATCGACATGATAGAAGCATTACTTGAAAAATATGCCATTGGCATGACCATCATTGCCGTCTGTTTAGCGTTGTATTTGCTTTTTGAAGTTTTACACAAGCGGCACAAACATAAGCGAAAAAGCATTTTGGTGCATGTGATCCAAACCATGGTGCTGTGCGTGATGGTGTTAGTGGCAGCTCAATCTGTAGATATGGCAGCCAGTGACTTTGATTTAACCTTTATTTCAACACCACTGATTAATCTAGTCGCCATATCGGTGATAGCATTGATTATCACGCGAAAATTCTTTCAGTTGGTTAACCGCCTAGAGAAAAAACAGATTAAAAAAGGCAGTGACCCAACTTCCGCGCGGATTATTGCGCGCATATTTAAGACCGCGGTCATCGTCATCATTATGCTGTTATTTGGCGAACATTTTGGCATGAGTTTGTCAGGTTTGATGGCATTTGGGGGCATTGGCGGTATCGCTATCGGTATGGCGGGTAAAGATATTCTGAGTAACTTTTTCTCAGGGATCATGCTCTATTTTGACCGCCCGTTTAATATTGGGGATTGGGTCAGCTCGCCGGATAGAAATATTGAAGGGACGGTCGTCGAAATTGGCTGGCGGATCACCAAGATTGTTACGTTTGACCATCGTCCGCTTTATATTCCTAACTCGCTATTTTCTTCCATTAGTGTTGAAAACCCAGGGCGCATGACTAACCGACGGATTAAAACAGAAATCGGTTTACGTTATGAAGATGCCGACAAAGTCAGCGCGATTGTGGACGATATTCGCACCATGCTGAAGCAAGATGAAAATATCGATACAGGGCAAACCTTGCTGGTCTATTTTGATGCGTTTGCGGATTCTTCCCTAAATATTATGGTGTACTGCTTTACGAAAACCACCGTATGGGCAGAATGGCTGGATGCGCAGCAAGCGGTCTATTTGAAAATTATTGATATAGTTAAGCGTCATAATGCGGACTTTGCATATCCATCTCAAACTCTGTACGTAGAAAGAAACAAGTAACCTCGTCGTCTCGAAAAATTAACCGACTGATCCACTGTCATTATTGTCTGTTTCGGTCGGTTAATCTGCAAATAATCTATTTTTTATGGTTTATGACTAAAAAGCCGGTGAGATTATCCGGAAATTTTTATACGATTAACCAGTAAGTTATAAAAAATATTCACCCTAGGCAAAACTGAATAATTTTGCATTAATTCTGACTATTTCATTCTCAGTATCTATCAAGTATATTGAGCCCCTCTTTACCTCAGCTAACCAAGAGCCAGACTGCTATGAAGAAAATCAATGTGGCATGTAGCCAGGGGGTCGCTATCTATTTTACGGGTCAATTCCAGTGGGTAGATATTCGCGATGCACAGTTAAATAATATCGCTGCGGTTGTGCTCTCTGAACAAGATGCAAACCAAGGGCTGTGGAAGAGAGTTGCAGACAGTAAACTCAGTATTCCGCTGTTTGTCATTAGTGACAAGCAGCTACCAGACAATGCACCAACACCTGACTATTTGACCGCATTATTACTGCCAGCGCCTGCTGCGCGTGAAGAGAATAGCCGCCAATTACGGGATGCTGCAAACCAATACCTTGAACAGCTATTACCGCCATTCTTTGCGAGAATGATGGATTATGCTGCGGGTCACAATGTGACGTTTGCCTGCCCCGGGCACCAAGGTGGACAATTTTTCCGTCGTCATCCAACGGGTGAACAGTTCTACCAATTCTATGGTGAAAATCTCTTTCGTACCGATTTGTGTAACGCCGATGTGGCGATGGGGGATTTGCTGATCCACGAAGGTGCAGCAAAAGAAGCCCAAAAATTTGCGGCGAAAGTGTTCAATGCAGATAAAACCTACTTTGTGCTTAATGGCACTTCATCATCCAATAAAGTGGTGTTGAATGCCTTATTAACACCGGGTGACTTAGTGCTGTTTGACCGTAATAACCATAAATCTAACCATCATGGCGCCCTGATTCAAGCGGGGGCAACACCGGTGTATTTGGAAACAGCCCGTAATCCATTTGGGTTTATTGGTGGGATTGATGCTCACTGTTTTACCGAAGAATACTTAAGAAACGCGGTGAGCGAAGTAATGCCGGAAAAAGCACAGGCAGAAAAACCGTTCCGCCTTGCCGTGATCCAGCTCGGGACTTATGACGGAACAGTCTACAACGCGAGGCAAGTGGTGGATAAGATTGGGCACCTTTGCGAATACATTCTGTTTGATTCCGCGTGGGTGGGTTACGAACAATTTATCCCGATGATGCGCCAATGCTCGCCGTTGCTGCTGGAACTGAACGAGAATGACCCCGGTATTATGGTGACGCAATCTGTTCATAAGCAGTTGGCGGGTTTTTCACAGGCTTCGCAGATCCATAAAAAAGATAACCATATCAAAGGTCAAGAGCGCTTTGTTTCCCATAAGAAACTGAATAACGCGTTTATGATGCACGCCTCTACCAGCCCGTTTTACCCACTGTTTGCTTCATTAGATGTGAATGCGCGCATGCACCAAGGGGAAGCGGGGGAAATGATGTGGATGGAGTGTGTGCGACAAGGGATTGAGGTTAGAAAATCCATTATTCAACACTGCAGTCACTTTAGACCGTTTGTGCCTGAGCGAGTGGATGGAAAGCCGTGGCATGAATACCCAACAGAACAAATTGCATCGGAGCAGCGTTTCTTTAATTTCATTCCGAAAGAGCGTTGGCATGCGTTTGAGGGTTACGCGCAAGACCAATATTTCGTTGACCCATGCAAGCTGATGCTGACGACGCCGGGGATTGATGTAGAAAGCGGCGAGTATGAGTCTTTCGGGGTTCCTGCGACGATTTTGGCACATTTCCTGCGTGAACATGGGGTGATCCCTGAAAAATGCGATTTAAACTCGATTTTATTCCTGCTAACACCAGCGGAATCACGTGAAAAGCTGGAATTGCTGGTTTCTCACTTAGTACGTTTCGAGCAGCTTCTGGATGAAGACGCATTATTTGAAGACGTTTTACCATCCGTGTATCAGCGTTATCAGGAACAGTATCAAGGGTATACTCTGCGTCGATTGTGCCAAGAAATGCATCAATTAAGCGTGGATTTTAATATTAAACAGCTACAAAAAGAGATGTTCCGCAAGGCGCATTTCCCTGTAGTGAAAATGAATCCACAACAGGCACATCTGGAGTTTATTCGCGGCAATGTGGAATTACTGCCACTGGATGAGTTAGAGGGGCGAATTGCCGCAGAAGGGGCGTTACCTTATCCGCCGGGCGTGCTGTGTGTGGTACCGGGGGAAGTCTGGTCAGGGCCTGTTCTTCAGTATTTTAAAGCGCTGGAAGCGGGGATTAATGCCTTACCTGGTTTTGCACCTGAGCTGCAAGGGGTCTATATTTCGAAAAATGAGAATGGACCAAAGCGCGTGTATGCGCATGTTTTGAAATAAATTTCTTCGTATTCAGACATCGAGCATAGATTTTGCCGCATGAGATAGCTAAATTGGGATCCGCGAAATATGGATCCCGATTGACGATAAGGCAACCCTATGACGAAAAAGATTATTTTAGACTGTGACCCAGGGCATGACGATGCCATCGCTATGCTACTGGCTTACGGCAATCCAAACATCGATTTACTCGCCGTCACCACGGTTGCAGGCAACCAAACTCTCGAAAAAGTCACCCGTAATGCCCGTGCGATTGCTGAAATGGCGAATATTCGCGGCATTCCTTTTGCTGCGGGTTCAGCGCGCCCATTAGTGCGTGAAGTGGAAGTAGCGCCTGATATTCATGGGGATTCTGGATTGGATGGTCCTGAGCTCCCAACCCCAACGTTAGCGTTGGATGAGCGCCATGGGGTAAATTTGATCATCGATACCATCATGTCCCACCCACCAAAAACCATTACCTTAGTGCCTACGGGGGCGCTGACCAATATCGCGTTAGCGGCAAGGCTAGAACCTCGGATTGTGGAACGTGTAAAAGAAGTGGTGTTGATGGGCGGTGGCTACCATGTGGGAAATTGGAGTCCAGTCGCAGAATTTAATATCAAAATAGATCCAGAAGCCGCCCATATTGTTTTCAATGAAAAATGGCCGCTAACGATGGTTGGTCTGGATCTCACTCACCAAGCACTGGCAACGCCAGAAGTCGTGGCGAAAATTGCCGAAATAGACACGAAATGCTCGCAGTTTGTTGTCGAATTGCTGGATTTCTTCGGAAAAATGTACAAACAAGCTCAGGGTTTTGATGCGCCGCCAGTGCATGATCCTTGCGCTGTTGCCTATGTGATAGACCCATCAGTAATGACCACCCAAAAAGTTCCTGTGGACATTGAATTAACGGGAACGCTGACTCTTGGCATGACGGTGGCAGATTTTCGACATCCCGCTCCTGCGGATTGCCATACCCAGGTTGCCGTGAAATTAGACCGTGACAAGTTTTGGCAGATGGTTATCGACGCACTGAAAAATATTGGTTAATGGAATCGTATTTAACATGAAGAGTGAATTAGAACAGATGCCTTATGAGGCATTAATTGAACGCAGCATGAACTCTCTGGAATTGAAAAATCAGTTCCATTGCGATAATTGGAAATTGGATGAAGCCAGTTGGTCGGTGGATCAAGATGAAGGCACCATTATTTTCCATGCACCGGACAATATAATGGTGACGGCACCCGTGCAAATCATTGGGACTTATGACCAAAATGTGGGGAGCTGGATGTGGGGCTGGGCAAATAGCTCCATTGATGAGTCATTAATGCGAGATGCGATTGCGGTTAAAGCTTACGGTGAGCGCCAAGATAATAGTTTGCTGACCTCCCGTGTGAGCGATATCGAAGAGTATGATGCATGGCAGTTGGCGGCATTGGCTTGTGAGTTAAATGAGCAACAAGGTGTTTATCGCGGCGTTGCAGGTAGTACACTGATTTTTATGACGTTCGGCCAAGTTTCCCTTCAAAAAATCTAAGCCAGAAGCGCCTTTTTTATCATAGATAATAAGGGCGCTACCAACTCCTCGAAAACGACCTGCCCAGTTTATTATGGCAATAGTTTATTATGACAAAAGAAAGTCAGCTGTTAAAATGCGGCTTTCTTTTGCTATTTCACAACAGCATAAGCCTTAAATTCGATATCAACGCCAAAAGACCAACATGCAACAAAATCAAACGATAGAACAAAATACACCATCAACAACAGGTGGTTACAAAAACCTTAACCGCTTCTCGGTTGCGCCTATGCTCGATTGGACCGACCGCCATTGCCGTTATTTCCATCGCTTATTAACGAAAAATACGTTGCTGTACACCGAAATGGTGACGACGGGCGCGATCATTTATGGCAAAGGCAATTATCTTGCTTATAGCGAAGAAGAACACCCAGTTTCCTTGCAATTGGGCGGTAGTGACCCTGCGGCTTTAGCGCAATGCGCAAAATTAGCGCAAGAGCGTGGCTACGATGAAATCAACCTGAACGTTGGTTGCCCATCAGACCGCGTACAGAACGGGCGTTTTGGTGCATGTTTAATGGCGGATGCTCAGCTGGTCGCAGATTGTGTAAAAGCGATGCGTGACGTGGTATCTATCCCTGTAACGGTGAAAACGCGCATTGGGATTGATGAGCAAGATAGCTACGAATTTTTATGCGAATTCATTGATACCGTCTCCACAAAAGGGGACTGCGACATGTTTATTATCCATGCTCGCAAGGCGTGGTTATCAGGATTAAGTCCAAAAGAAAACCGTGAAATTCCCCCTCTGGATTACCCACGCGTATACCAATTAAAACGCGATTTCCCTCACTTGACTATGGCTCTCAATGGCGGGGTTAAAACCCTCGAAGAAGCTAAAGAACATCTAAAACATTTAGATGGCGTGATGGTGGGTCGTGAAGCGTATCAAAATCCGTCAATTTTGACCGCAGTAGATAATCAATTGTTTGATGAAACAATGCCCATTATCGATAGCGTTGCCGCTGTCCGTAGTATGTATCCATACATCGAAAAAGAGCTATCTAACGGGGCTTATTTAGGGCATATGACTCGCCATATGTTAGGGATTTTCCAAGGAATTCCGGGAGCTCGTCAATGGCGTCGCCACTTAAGCGAAAATGCCCATAAACAAGGTGCTGACTTATCAGTGGTTGAACAAGCGCTCGCGTTTGTAACTCGCGGCGAGTAAATATTACTTAAATAAAATTGTGATTTTGGCTGATGCGGGCTGAATAGGATTATCTGCATGCTATGATAAAACTCATTAATGAATGAGGAAGAAGCAGATGAAAATATTAATAGCAACCTCTTTGCTGCTGTTAGTTGCTGGATGTTCGGGGTCAGGTGGGCAGATGCGAGAACCCCCAAAGCAAGATCCCTATGAAGGAACGGTGCTAAACACCATCAAAGAGAACCAGCAGATCTACAAAGAGCAGCAAGCACGCAAAGGGCACTATTAATTCGTGCAACTGAAGTAATTATTTAGTGCAACGGAAGTGAGTAAAAATTACCGTTGTTAGAAGTTAAAAAGCGCCAGTTATTAATAGCTGGCGCTTTTTTTAGGAATTAAGGAATGAGCAAGCTTGAGCCTTGAGTCTTACGTTGTTCCAGTGTTTGGTGGGCTTTTTGGGCATCTTTCAGCGCAAAAATTTGAGATGCCGGCACATCAACATTCACTTTGCCACTTAAAATCATATCAAACAGGGCTTTGCTGGCTTGGTCTAACTCTTCTCTGTTAGTGACATAGCCACCTAATGATGGGCGGGTCACATACAGGGAGCCTTTTTGATTTAAGATCCCTAAATTAACCCCAGTTACGGCGCCAGAAGCATTACCAAAGCTTACCATCAAACCGCGACGTTTCAGTGAATCTAAAGAAGCTAGCCAGGTCGCTTGACCTACGGAGTCATACACCACATTCACTTTTTCACCGTGAGTGATTTCTTTCACTCGCTCAGCAATATTTTCAGTTTGGTAATTGATGACTTCCCATGCCCCTGCGGCTTTCGCACGCTGCGCTTTCTCTTCGGAGCCAACAGTACCAATCATTTTCGCGCCTAACGCTTTTGCCCATTGGCAAGCAATTAGACCAACACCACCCGCCGCAGCGTGGAATAAGAAAACTTCATCTTTTTGAACTTGATAGGTTTGATTGAGTAGATAGTAAACTGTCATCCCCTTAAGCGAACAGGCGGCCGCTTGTTCGAAGGTGATGTCATCGGGTAAGTGTGCCACGGCATTGACAGGCACATTATGAACTTCACTGTATGCCCCTAGCGGACCTTGTGCGTAAACCACGCGATCACCCGGTTTGAAACCGGTGACTTGGGAGCCAGTTTTAACCACTACACCCGCCGCTTCTGTGCCAAGTCCACATGGCAAACTTGCAACTGGATACAGTCCACTGCGTACATAGGTATCAATAAAGTTAATACCAATTGCACGGTTTTCGATTTGGATTTCGTTTTCAGCCGGCCCATTCGGGGAATAGTCGACAAAATTGAGGACTTCAGGACCACCATGTTGCGAAAATTCAATACGTTTTGCCATGATCATCTCCAATGAGTGAGTTTGTTTTTATTAACAGTATCAATTGCCCCATCATAACGCGATGCTTTAATGAGAAGAATTATCGGTTTGTGCGCTGCGTTAAGATTGTGCCTGCAATAATATCTTGTACAGATAACAATAAAGACGCCACATGACACCTAAGATTGGCGTATACTAACTGTTGGTTAATTATAGACGTGGATATTTCAAGTATGGCTAAAAAACCCTCCTCAGATTACAAGACAAACCCACCGCGCGATCAGCAAATGGAAGGCTTAAAACTTCCGCCGCACTCTATCGAAGCGGAACAGTCTGTATTGGGGGGACTGATGTTAGACAACGAACGTTGGGACACGGTCTCCGAGCGTGTCACGTCAGCGGACTTTTTTAGTCGTCCTCACCGCACTATCTTTGCCCAAATGCAGATCCTGCTTGAGCAGGGCAAGCCCATCGACTTGATCACCCTGTCAGAATCCCTTGAACAACAAGGGGAATTGGACAGCGTTGGGGGCTTTGCTTACTTAGCCGAATTATCGAAAAATACCCCAAGTGCGGCGAACATCAATGCTTATGCGGACATCGTCCGCGAACGTGCTATTGTACGAGATATGATCTCCGTCGCCAATGATATTGCTGATGCTGGGTATGACCCACAAGGTCGCAGTAGTGAAGATTTACTCGATTTCGCAGAAACCAAAGTTTTCCAAATCGCAGAATCGCGCGCGAATAAAGATGAAGGCCCGAAAGGGATTGAAGCGATTTTGTCGGAAACCGTTGAGAAAATCGAACAGCTTTATCAGCAGCCTCATGATGGTGTCACCGGAGTTTCCACAGGCTATCAAGATTTAGATAAGAAAACCGCAGGGTTACAAGGCTCAGATTTAATTATTGTTGCTGCGCGTCCATCCATGGGTAAAACCACCTTTGCGATGAACTTGTGTGAAAATGCGGCGATGACTGAAGAAAAACCAGTACTTATCTTCAGTTTGGAGATGCCCGGCAACCAGATCATGATGCGTATGCTTGCGTCACTGTCTCGCGTCGACCAAACCCGTATTCGTACGGGGCAGCTTGATGATGAGGATTGGGCGCGAATTTCGAGCACCATGGGCATATTGATGGAAAAACGCAATATGTACATTGATGACTCATCGGGGTTAACACCAACGGAAGTCCGCTCTCGTGCTCGCCGAATTTATCGCGAACACGGTGGGCTAAGCCTGATTATGATCGACTACCTTCAGTTAATGCGCGTGCCAGCGTTGTCGGATAACCGTACATTAGAAATTGCCGAAATTTCTCGTTCCCTCAAGGCGTTAGCGAAAGAATTAAATGTGCCAGTGGTGGCACTTTCCCAGCTAAACCGTAGCTTGGAGCAACGAGCAGATAAACGCCCAGTAAACTCCGACTTACGTGAATCAGGCTCCATCGAGCAAGATGCCGACTTAATCATGTTTATCTATCGTGACGAGGTCTATCACGATAACAGCGACCTCAAAGGGGTCGCAGAAATTATTTTAGGTAAACAACGTAATGGTCCGATAGGGACGGTGAGGCTGACGTTTAATGGGCAGTGGTCGAGGTTTGATAACTACGCCGGCCCGGCCTATGACGACGAGTAATCTCGTCATACTTCACACTGTGGCGTTGTTGGCTGCGTTCGCTAACCTGAGTCACATACTTATGTATGCTCCCCAGGCTTAGCTTCTCTTGCCGCCTAGCCACAGTGCGAATTATTTAGAGATTGGTAAGCTCGTCATATTTTGAGCTGTAGCTGTGTTGGTTGCTCTCAGCCACCCTAGTCACATACTTGTGTATGCTCCTCGGGATGGCTTCGTTTACCGCCTTGCTACAGTTCAAACTATTTAGAGCTTATTGATAATTAAAGATTAAAGAATATTTCGGTTAATTTAAGTTTAGGTAGTTGGTTGATACATTTTAAAATGAATAATTAAGAGGAAGAAATGAAAGCGGCAACCGCATTAATAAACCGCCGCGCTCTGCGACACAACCTGCAACGCGTGAGAGAATTGGCGCCGAATAGCCGTCTGATTGCAGTTGTTAAAGCAAACGCTTATGGTCATGGATTAATTGGAGTTGGCACCGAAATTCAAGGAATTGTCGATGGTTTTGGGGTGGCGCGTTTAAATGAAGCCCTGCTGCTTCGACATCAAGGCGTGACAAAACCGATTGTTTTATTAGAAGGTTTCTTCGAAAAATCCGATTTGCAGTTGATGGTGGAATACAACATCGATACGGTGATCCACTGCATTGAACAACTGGAAATGCTGGAAAATGCCCAGCTTGCCAAAAAAATCAAAGTATGGATGAAACTCGATACAGGCATGCATCGCCTTGGCGTACTTCCTCAGCATGCGGAAAGTTTTTACCAACGTCTTCAAAACTGTAGCAACGTCGATTTACCTATCAACATTGTCAGCCACTTCTGTCAGGCCGATGCGCCTGAGCTCCCAACCACCAAAAAACAAATCGAATGCTTCCAACAGTTTGTCTCTGATAAACCGGGTGAAAAATCCATCGCGGCATCCGCAGGGATCCTTTTATGGCCAGAAGCTCATTATGACTGGGTTCGCCCCGGTATTATGATGTATGGCGCTTCACCACAAGAAGGCAAAAGCGCCGCAAGCTTCGGTTTATTACCCGTCATGACCTTAAAATCTAGCCTGATTGCGGTGAGAGAGCATTCGGCAGGGCAGTGTGTTGGCTACGGCGAAACCTGGTGCAGTGAACGCAATACCCGCCTTGGGGTGGTAGCGATTGGTTATGGAGATGGTTATCCGCGTAACGTACCATCAGGAACATCCGTTCTAGTAAATGGACGAAAAGTGCCGATTATTGGACGAATTTCCATGGATATGACCGTCGTGGATTTAGGGCCAGATGCCACCGATAAAGTGGGGGATGACGTCATTCTATGGGGAAATGCTCTGCCAGTGGAAGAAATTGCCGCACAAACAGGCATCATTAACTATGAGCTTTTGACGAAATTGACCTCACGAGTCGCAATGGAATATGTAGACGAATAGGTTTTAAAGGGTTATTTTCACAAGACAAAAGTAATAAAGAAAACCTACAAGTAGGAGATATCCTGTGTACCAACATGTTGATGCTTATCCGGGCGACCCAATTTTATCGCTGATGGATGAATTTAATAAAGATACTCGTGAAGGCAAAATTAACCTGAGTATTGGTCTTTATTATGATGCAGAGGGGAAAACCCCTGAGCTGGAAACCGTCGGCACAGCGAAAGCTGCACTGAGAAAACTTCCGGCAAGTGCATCGCTTTATCTGCCAATGGAAGGTTTGAAAGATTACCGTACTGAATTACAAAAATTGGTGTTCGGTGAAGATTGCCCGCTAATCGCTCAAGAGCGTATTGCTACCGTACAAACCATCGGTGGTTCTGGCGCACTGAAAATTGGGGCTGATTTTTTACACCATTATTTCCCGAATTCAGAAGTCTGGTGCAGTAACCCAACATGGGAAAACCACGCCTCTATCTTCTCTGGCGCTGGCACAAAAGTGCATTACTACCCTTACTTCGATGAAAAAACCAAAGGGGTTAAATTTGATGAAATGCTGGAAACCTTCAAAAAGTTACCAGAAAACAGCATCATCTTAATGCACCCTTGCTGCCATAACCCAACCGGCTCGGATTTAACGCCAGCCCAGTGGGATGAAGTGACGAAAGTGGCACTTGAACACAAATTGATCCCATTCTTAGATATCGCGTATCAAGGTTTTGCGGAAGGTATCGATGAAGATGCTTATGCAATTCGCACGATGGTGAAAGCGGGCCTGCCAGTATTCGTCAGCAATTCATTCTCGAAAATCTTTGGTATCTACGGTGAACGTGCGGGTGGTTTATCCGTTATCTGTAAAGATAAAGATGAGCGCGACCGCGTGTTGGGTCAATTGAAGGCGGGCGTTCGTCGTCTGTATTCAAGCCCACCATCTAACGGCGCAAAAATTGTTGCGGCAGTACTGACTGATAGCCAACAAAAAGCGAAATGGCTGGACGAAGTGGAAGAGATGCGTTTGCGTATTTTAGATATGCGCACTGTTTTGGTGGATGAGCTGAAAAAAGCGCTGCCAAATAAAAACTTCGACCACCTGTTAAAACAGCGCGGTATGTTCAGCTACACGGGTTTTTCTCAACAACAAGTTGACCGTCTGAAAGATGAGTTTGCGGTTTATTTAGTTGGAACTGGTCGTGTGTGTATGGCAGGTGTAAACCGTCATAACGTGAAGCGTATCGTGGAAGCGTTCGCGGCAGTTAGCCAGTAATCGTTAGTAACGAACGGTTATATAAGCATTAAAAAGGGGAACTGAGTTCCCCTTTTTCTATTTTGATTGGCGGTTTCTGTTAACTATTTTTACTTCAGTTAACTCAGTAGCCACGCGCTAAGATAGGCTTCAAGAAACGCGCAGTATGGGATTTTTCACATTCAGCGACCTGCTCAGGGGTACCTGAAATTAAAATCTCACCGCCACCGCTACCACCTTCTGGGCCTAGGTCGACAATCCAGTCTGCCGTTTTGATCACATCCAAGTTATGCTCGATGACGACGATGGTATTGCCTTGATCACGCAATTGGTGCAAGACAACAAGCAGTTGCTGGATATCGGCAAAGTGCAATCCGGTGGTTGGCTCATCCAAAATATAGATGGTCTGTCCGGTGCCGCGTTTAGACAACTCGCGAGCTAATTTTACGCGCTGTGCTTCACCGCCGGATAAGGTCGTCGCAGATTGACCTAAGCGAATGTAGGAGAGACCCACATCCATCAGCGTTTGCAGCTTACGCGCTAGTGCAGGCACGGCATCAAAGAATTCGCGGGACTCTTCGATAGTCATATCCAACACTTCATGGATGCTTTTGCCTTTGTATTTGATCTCTAAGGTTTCGCGGTTATAGCGCTTGCCTTTACACTGGTCACACGGCACATAGACATCGGGTAAGAAGTGCATTTCGACTTTAATTACCCCATCCCCTTGGCAAGCTTCACAACGTCCGCCTTTCACGTTAAAGCT
This sequence comes from Providencia sp. LY12, assembly GCF_057621555.1. Taxonomy (NCBI): domain Bacteria; kingdom Pseudomonadati; phylum Pseudomonadota; class Gammaproteobacteria; order Enterobacterales; family Morganellaceae; genus Providencia; species Providencia sp. LY12. Next base: position 600,776 of record NZ_CM172594.1, read on the forward strand.
GAAACGCCCTGGGTTATAGCCGCGAGTCCGTGACTCTGGTACACCTGCGAACAGCTCACGAATTGGCGTAAATATGCCCGTATAAGTTGCTGGGTTTGAACGCGGTGTACGTCCAATAGGGCTTTGGTCGATATCGATCACTTTATCGAAATGCTCTAAACCTTCGACATTGGTATACGGCGCAGGGTTAATCACCGTTGCCCCATTTAACTGGCGCTGAGCAATTGGGAATAGCGTATCGTTGATGAGCGTGGATTTACCGGAACCAGAAACCCCTGTAATACATGTAAATAAGCCAACAGGAATATTCAGGGTGACATTCTTCAGGTTGTTGCCTGTTGCGCCGGAGACTGTCAGGACTTTGTCTTTATTAAATGGAACACGTGTTTGCGGGATATCAATCTTGCGCTCACCACTTAAGAATTTGCCCGTTAAGGATTCTGGGTTAGCAACAATATCTTCCAATGTGCCTTGCGCCACAATTTGCCCACCGTGAACACCGGCACCTGGACCAATATCAATCACATGGTCAGCCGCGCGGATCGCATCTTCATCGTGCTCAACCACAATCACGGTGTTCCCTAAGTTACGTAGGTGAATCAGGGTTTCCAGCAATCGGTCATTATCACGCTGGTGGAGCCCGATAGACGGTTCATCCAGCACATACATCACACCGACCAGACCAGCACCGATTTGGCTAGCTAGACGGATCCGCTGAGCCTCACCACCAGATAATGTTTCTGCGGAGCGTGAAAGGCTTAAGTAATTGAGCCCCACATTCACTAAGAACTTCAGACGGTCGCTGATCTCTTTCAGGATTTTTTCGGCAATCTTGGCGCGTTGCCCACTGAGTTTTAAGTTTTGGAAAAACTCCATCGCATGACCGATGCTGTAATCTGCAATTTCAGGCAGGGTGGTATTTTCCACAAACACAAAGCGAGCTTCTTTACGCAGGCGTGTTCCGGAGCAAGTGACACAAGGTCGGTTGCTAATGTATTTCGCTAATTCTTCGCGTACTGCGGTGGATTCCGTTTCTTTATAACGGCGTTCCATATTGTTAAGCACACCTTCGAACGGGTGGTGGCGTACGGTAATATCTCCGCGATCATTACGGTATTTGAATTCAATAGTTTCTTTGCCTGAGCCGTATAAAATCACTTTTTGAATGGCAGGGCTGAGCGAGTCATAAGGGGCTTCAACATCGAATTTATAGTGTTCGCCCAATGACATTAACATCTGAAAATAATAGAAATTACGGCGATCCCAGCCGCGAATAGCGCCGCCAGCGAGGGAAATTTCGGTATTTTGAATCACGCGCTCAGGGTCAAAAAACTGCTGAACCCCTAAGCCGTCGCAGCTTGGGCAAGCCCCTGCAGGGTTGTTGAATGAGAACAGGCGCGGTTCTAACTCCATCATGCTATAGCCACAGACGGAGCACGCAAAGTTAGCGGAAAACACGAGCTCTTCAGCTTTCGGGTCATCCATATCGGCGACAACAGCAGTACCGCCAGAGAGCTCTAATGCGGTTTCAAAGGATTCGGCAAGGCGCTGGGCGATATCGTCGCGTACTTTGAAACGGTCAACCACGACTTCAATGGTATGTTTTTTCTGTAACTCGAGTTTTGGTGGATCGGATAAATCACAAACTTCACCATCAATACGGGCGCGAATATACCCTTGGCTCGCTAAGTTATCGAGTAACTTAACGTGCTCACCTTTACGTTCTTTTACGACCGGAGCCAACAGCATCATACGGCGATCGGTCGGCTGTGCGAGGACGTTATCCACCATCTGGCTAACGGTTTGTGCCGCAAGCGGAATATCATGATCAGGGCAGCGTGGCTCACCTACACGGGCAAACAATAGACGCAGGTAGTCATGGATCTCGGTGATGGTCCCAACCGTTGAACGTGGGTTATGAGAAGTGGATTTCTGTTCAATGGAGATAGCAGGCGACAGCCCTTCGATATGGTCAACATCCGGCTTTTCCATTAAAGAAAGGAATTGACGAGCATACGCGGATAGCGACTCAACATAACGACGCTGACCTTCAGCATAGAGGGTATCAAAGGCGAGGGAGGATTTCCCTGAACCAGATAGCCCTGTAATAACTATCAGCTTGTCTCGGGGGATGATGAGATTGATATTTTTTAGGTTATGCGTGCGTGCGCCGCGGACTTCGATATTCTCCATTTACCACTTCCCGAATGAATTGATAGTGAACAAAAATGAACTTGGTAGTCTTAATTAACGAGCCAGTATTAATAAACGATTTAGTATTGCACAAAATTTGCTGAATGGATATACAGTATATGTGCTCTTTATATTTCATTCCATAGGGGGCTGATGGCAACTTATCTGTGGCGCCAATAATTAACGTCTATACTAAAAATCAGTAATGCAGATTTCACTTAAATTTGGAAAGCGCTTCGCAACTTCTTATCAAGCAATCTCAATTTATGGTGCAATACAGATAGGTCGTGGTAAACTTCACGGTCAGTCCAGAGATTAAAAATTCAATGCATCAGGAGTAATAAATGGCCACCAGAGGCGTAAATAAAGTAATTCTTATCGGTAACTTAGGACAAGATCCAGAAATCCGTTATATGCCTAACGGCGGAGCTGTCGCTAACCTGACTCTGGCAACTTCTGAAAGTTGGCGTGACAAGCAAACTGGTGAAATGCGTGAAAAAACCGAATGGCACCGTGTTGTAATTTTCGGTAAATTGGCCGAAGTTGCCGGTGAATACCTGAAAAAAGGTTCACAAGTTTATATCGAAGGTTCACTGCAAACCCGTAAATGGCAAGACCAAAGCGGTCAAGATCGCTACACTACCGAAGTTGTGGTGAATATCGGTGGTTCAATGCAGATGCTTGGTGGTCGTGGCGGCGATGCCCCATCACAAGGTCAAAGCGGCGGACAGGGCGGTTGGGGTCAACCACAACAGCCACAAGCAGCACAACAATTCAGTGGCGGCGGAGCAGCACCAGCGCGTTCACCAGCGCCACAAACCAATGAACCACCAATGGATTTTGATGACGATATCCCGTTCTAATTTTTAAATTAGAAAATCAAAATCATCGATTAAAGCCCTTAATTTTAAGGGCTTTAATTTTTTGGAGATTAGTTAGCCATAAAATTATTATGAAATTAATTTTATGTGCATGTAACAATTTGATTATATAAAAATAAAATGCAATTTGAGCGAAATATCTAACATTTGACATTTACGAAATTTTTCGTAAATTAAGGGTGTTCTATGGGATTCAAGCAAGTCAAAAAGGATATTTTAACAGCGCTAGTCCATGGTTGTTATCAACACGAAGTACGTAATAATTATATCGATAAAAATAAGTTGCAAACGGGTGAAATTGACGTAGAGACGGTTATAGAAATCATTCATCGTAGTACAGGAAATGATTATTCAAAAAGTTCACATCACCAAGCTAATGAAATAGATGTACATATAATAAAAAGAGAAGGCTGGTATATTAAATATTATTTAATTGATGATGGTGAAATGGGGATATTTATTAGCGTCCATCAGTAAATGATAAGGGAAAATATGAAACTGTATATTCAAGGCGATAAAAGCAAGGCGATTTGTCAGGATTGTGGTTTAGTAACGACAACATTCGATTATAGAAATCTTGAAATTAAAGAAACCAGTAAAATTGTTAAAAATATCCTTGTTGGGGTTTGTGATTGCTGTGGAAGAACGGTTAGTACACCAGCACAATCAACGCCGGAGATAAAAAAAGAAAGAGAAAAGGACGTTATATCCATTGAAGCCATACTACCGTCTATTTATATCGAAATACTTAATTTAGCTTGTTTGAAAATAGATTCGAGTAGCAGTCAAGATATGAATAAGCGACTATTATTTTTGTATGTTCAAAATAATAAAAATGATGAATCAATAAAGACTTATATTGATAATTATGAAGCACTATTAAAGGTAACTCCAATAATGGCATCAATGCCGAGAAAAAGATTATCAATGAAAGTTTCATCAAATTTTGCAAATGAACTTAATGATTTAACGCAATCTCTAGATAGAAATAGAACGGAAACAATTAAAATCATTATCGCTTCAATAAAAAAAGATCTTATTGATAATGAAAATTCTTTTATGATTGATGAGCTCAGAAAAATCCATTCTCTGTGCGTGTGCTGATTAGAATGGGATTATCACGCCTCAACAACATTCTGTGATACGCCTCTCATTTGAAATCCACAACTAAGAAAAACGAAAAAAAGGGTTGTGAAGGTTAGGATTTTATGGTTTCTTAAATGCAGCAAACACAAAAATGAAAAATCAGACAGACTTTAGCTAAACAGGAAATTCAGTAAATATGGATTTTAGCTAAATCTGACAGAATTAAATTACAGGAAACTCTCGTGAAAATGACCGCTAACCGTTCAAACCTACTACTTACCGCGCCACTAGCCGCGGTAGTCGTGCGTGTGGTGGTAGTCGTGGGCTTAGCGCCGTAACGGGAACAAATCACACGATTTAGAAACCCCGCCGGCGCAAACCGAGCGGGGTTTTTTTATGACCTAAAACTCGGATCCGCAGGCTAGTGAAGGAATAAAAAATTATGAGCGAGTCGGGCACAACATCACCACAAAAAACCTGTTTTACAGGCGCAGAATTGATAGTCCATTTGTTGGAAAAACATGGTATTACCATTGTTTCTGGTATCCCCGGCGGGGCTGCATTGCCATTCTACGATGCGCTGGGGCAGAGCAAAAAAATTCGCCACATACTGGCGCGTCACGAGCAAGGTGCGGGTTTTATTGCACAGGGAATTGCACGTAGCACAGGCAAAGCGGCGGTGTGTATTTCCTCAAGCGGTCCTGGTGCCACTAACCTAGTGACAGCAATTGCGGATGCTAAGCTGGATTCAATTCCACTGGTATGCATCACTGCGCAAGTACCATCTTCGATGATTGGTACCGATGCGTTTCAGGAAGTTGATACTTACGGTATTTCAATTCCGATTACGAAGCACAACTATTTGGTGCGCAGCATTGAAGACCTGCCTCGCGTGATTTGCGAAGCATTCCGTATTGCGGAGTCTGGGCGTCCAGGGCCGGTTTGGATTGATATTCCAAAAGATGTACAGACTGCGACCATTGAGTTAGATGTACTGCCAGAGATTTTACCGAAAGATAAAGCTCCAAGTTTTGATATGGAAAAAGTAATCCAAGCGGCGGAAATGATCAACCGTGCGAAGCGTCCTGTACTCTATTTCGGTGGTGGGGTGATTAGCTCAGATTCAACCGCGACGGCTATCGCTTTTGCGGAAAAAGCCTCTTTACCAACGACAATGACCTTGATGGCGTTGGGAACGATCCCAATGCGTCACCCGCTGTATTTGGGCATGTTGGGTATGCATGCGGCACGAAGCACGAACATGATCATGGAAGAGTCTGATTTACTGATTGTTATCGGTGCTCGCTTTGATGATCGCGCCATTGGTAAAGCGGAAAAGTTCTGCCCGAATGCCAAAATTATTCATGTTGATATCGATAAAGCGGAAATCAGTAAAATCAAACGTCCAGACATTGCTATCCATGCGGATGCGGGGCAGATTTTGGAGCTGTTGCTGCCATTAGTTGAGCGCAATGATCGTCAAGAGTGGGTTCAGCAAGTTAATGATCTGAAAAATAATTATCCGCTGAATTTAGCCAATGCGGATGATCCATTAGATCATTACGGTTTGGTATTAGCCACCGCGCGCGCCGCAGGGGAAGAGGCGATTGTCACGACGGATGTTGGGCAACATCAAATGTGGGCGGCGCAAGCTTACCCATTATCACGACCTCGCCAATGGTTAACATCCGGTGGTTTGGGCACCATGGGCTTTGGTTTACCGGCAGCAATTGGCGCGGCATTGGCTCACCCAGATAAAACCATCGTTTGTTTCTCTGGTGATGGTAGCTTGATGATGAATATTCAGGAACTGGCGACGGCGGTGGAGCATCAATTAAACATTAAGATAGTTTTAATGAACAACCAAGCACTGGGCATGGTTCATCAGCAGCAAGATCTGTTTTTTGAGAATCGTATCTTTGCAGCAGCTTACCCGTATCAGACCGACTTTATTAAAATTGCCTCTGGGTTTGGTTTCCAAACGTGCGATTTAAATAATGAAGCCGACCCTGAAATGGCGCTGGAAGCGATTATGAACACTAAAGGACCTTGCTTAATTCATGCCCTGATTGATGTCAATCAGAAGGTATATCCAATGGTTCCTCCTGGTGCCGCTAATATTGATATGATCGGAGCGTAATTATGGTATTTGAACATCACCCAATCGCCTTAGAATTAATTGTTCGCAACCATCCGGGCGTCATGTCACATATTTGTGGGTTGTTTGCGCGTCGGGCCTTTAACGTGGATGGTATCCTATGTATGCCAATTAAAGATAAGGACGAAAGCCGAATTTGGTTATTAGTTCAGAAAGATGAGCGTTTATCGCAGATGGTCAACCAAGTTGAGAAATTGGAAGACGTCCGCGAAGTTCGTTTTAGCGATGACTTGCGTGTGTTTGAAACCATGCAGGATTATTTGCAGTAATTCTGAATGAATGTGGTCAGCCTACAAGGATTGTGGGCTGACTTATTAAACTCCATCACTCAAATGTGAATAGGTCATCACGACGGTGGCGTGTACATCCCCCTCAATACATAAGTAAGCGTGAGGAAAGTCTCCGCTGAAAGCGTAAAAATCTCCAGCCTCAAGAACGACATTTTGCTCATCTTCTAAGCGCAGCATAAGGGAGCCCGCGTGTACCATAATGTGTTCATGGGTGCCAACCATATGCGCGGGGCTGTTAATAATTGCGCCTCGTTTCATACTGAGTTGCCAAATTTCAGAGACGTTTCCCATACTGATACGGAATTTAAATTGCTCTAAATAATCGCCTTCAAGCTGTGTGGCCTTCACCAAATAGGGATAAGATTCATTTTGGCGTGTAAATAAGTCACTGAGCGGAAAACGTAGCGCAGCTGCAATGGACTCTAAGGTGTCGATGCGCGGGTTTGAATCCCCTGATTCCAACTTAGAAAGAGCGGCTTTGGAGATCCCTGATAAGTGGGAAAGCTCACTCAGAGAAAGGTTTCTCGCCTGACGCAACAGACGTACTTTCTGGCCAATTTTTATATTTATTTTATTTTCCACGACACTGTCTTCCACAATATTATTTTTATAAATTCTCATTTCTGCTGCCAATTCTAACATCTTAAATATGAAATGTCAGAAACACGATATTATGAAAATAATATTTTGCCGAATGCGAATAAATGGAAAAATAATCTAAAAATTATTTTTTAAATACATAGTTATAAAAATAAGATTTATTGTTTTTTCAGTGTGTTATTTTGTTGAATAAATTCATGATATAATTTAATTTGTATTATTCTAATGACTGAATATGTTACAGCGTTTTATTTCAAATAAATAATATCTTTTCGGAGTTTATATCTGACAATTAATCCTAATTGAGCAGATTAATACAAAAATGAGCCCTGCTAATTCGAGTTTTCAACATTTTCGACGTTCTGCTTCTTTTGCTATTTTTACGATTACAACCAGCATTGCCGTTATCGGCATCGTGATTGGTCTCAGTATCCCGATGGTGGCGCTGAGACTGAATAATTTTGGTGTGGGTGAATTGTACATTGGCATTATCTCTGCGGCTCCTGCCTTGGGAATGTTTTTGATTGCCCCTGTGGTACAGCGTATTGTAAAGTGGTGTGGAAAGCGCAAAGCGATGTTAATCGCGACGGTGATCTCCGCCATTAGCTTACTGCCACTGCTAAGTTCATTGCCTTTATGGCTACTTTTCCCTTTGCGGTTGATTACGGGACTTGCAAGCGGTGTGATGATTTGCTTGGGGGAAACGTGGATCAACGAATTATCCCCTGAAAACAAGAGAGGGCGGATATTGGCGATTTACACGACGGTATTTACCGTAAGCCAATTATTAGGTCCGTCATTTATTGCTTATTACGGTGTGGAAGATAAATCGCCTCTGTTTATTTGTACCTTGATTCACTTAATTTCTGTGGCTTTATTCCTACTGATGGATCAGAAAGTGGGAGATAGGCTCGCAGAAACGGCGTCAGAATCTAACTTTTCAATTGTGCAATTCGTGAAAGTGGCTCCTGGAATTTGTGCCGGGATCCTATTTTTTGCTTTTTTCGATGGCACTATCTTGTCGATGTTCCCAATTTACGGGATGGGTATGGGGCATACCGAGGCGGTTGCGGCGATGATGATCAGCGCAATTTTGGCAGGGGATGCGATTATGCAGATGCCGTTTGGTTGGTTAGCTGATCATATGAATCGCGAAAAATTGTACCGTATTTGCGGCGTGGTGACGTTAGGGGCCAGCATGCTGCTGCCATTCTTAATTACTCACACTGTCTTTATTTGGGTTTTATTGTTTGTGTTAGGGGCGACAGCTGGCGCCATTTACACCATCGCTTTAGTGCAGATTGGTCAATACTTCAGAGGGAATGAGCTGATTATTGCTAACGCCGCAGCGGCAATGTTATGGGGCATTGGTAACCTTTCTGGTCCATTATTGGCTGGCGCTGCAACGGCGATTTCGCCATCAGGTCTGCCGATATTATTGATTGGAATAGCGGGACTATTTTTATGGTTTACCCGTGAAAAATATGGTGCTCAAGCTATTGAGCAACAAGCTCAGTAACGTCTTTTTATCACCAATGCATTAAAAAATCCCCGAGTTTTATCTCGGGGATTTTTATTCGCTATCAACTATTCTATCACTCGATAAACCACTAAATTTTCACGAAATTCATCAGGACGATGGTTTGACCAAAACAGTTCCATGCCTTCAGGAGCTGGTTGAACTTCTTTGGATAATACAATCAGCCATCGGCACTGTTGTGGTTTTTCAAATTCCATCTGTCTTTGATGCAAAATACCGGTGTAGTAATAGAGCATCGGCGCTTCTGATTCCCCAAGGTTTTCGGAAGCCATGCAGTCATGTTGGGTAAATTGCCCTTCTAAATGATGTCGAAGATCCAGGAAAACCCCTTCGTAGCCTTTTGAATAATCAATCCAACCAACAAATAATGTGAGAATAATGCTCCACACACTCACCATTCCCAGTGACCAGTTTCTTATCGCTTGGAAAGCGCTGCTTGATGAGGAAATAAGATGATTGCGGAAGAACCAAAAACAGGTAATAAAAATACCCGCTATCAACGCAAATACAGAAAAATGCATTTGGTAATCAAGAGGTAGCCAACGACCAAAAACAGGCAACCATTGGGCGTGATGACCCGTTAATACGATAGCGTAGCAAACCCACAGAAAGAGAATTACCCCAGACCAGAAGAAGGCGGCGAAGCGTGCGAATGCGTTTAAGACTTTCTCTGAAAACCAGTCAAGAGCCTGTACAGCGAGGAGCGCCATCGGAGCAATAAAGGGCAGTAAATAGAGCGCTCGCCCACTGGCAGACATTTGCAAGAATACCACGCCAAGGACAGGAAATATGGCAATCAAATATTCATTATGATCACGCAGGCGTCTGAGCGGATGACGTAACAAATAGGCAGTTGCCAGTAGCCCAGCAGGAAGCGCAAAAAATGCGACTGCAGAAGGAATACGCGTGAAATTGGCTTTAGCCCCTAACTTCTCAACGGAGAATCCAAGGAAGCGACCAATGTTATTTTCCCAAAACCAAGTCACGAACAGCTCGGGATGCTGTACATACAGCATGACTGGCCAAGGTAGAATTGCAATGAGGGCAACCAAACCCGCGAATAGTGCGGGTAGCCAAAACTGTTTAGATCGGCATTGAATAAGAAATACAGGTGCCAAAAATAGGCTGATCCATAGAACGCCGGGAATAAACACGCCTTTAGATAAGGTGGTGATAATGGTGCCAAGGCAGAGCCAGAAGGCGGACGCGGTAATTTTCTGTTGCTGAATTAACCCTAATAAGCCATATAAACCGATGGTTGCTCCGGTCATTAATGAAACATCCGTGAACATTTCATGGGTGTGTCGCAATATTCCCGGCGCACAAATATACAGCGCAAAGGCAGTCCAAATACGGGCATCTGAAAAACTATCGGATTTAAAAAAGCGACGAGCTAATAAAATAAAAAATGAAAAATTAATAATAGAAAAAAATAAGCTCGCACTGCGTGCGGCATCGTATAACGGCATCATTCCCGATAATAAATGAGAAAAAACCGTTGCCGTCCAATAATAGAATGGCGGTTTTTCCATAAAAGGCTCGCCCGCATTGGTAGGAACCAGCCAATTACCCGTTTCATACATCGTTTGAATAATACCAAAACTGTAGTTTTCATCCTGCTTCCATGGGCTATGCCCATAAATCCCGGGAAGGAGATAAATCAGTAAAAATACAGCAAAAAGTATTAAGGCACTTTTTGGTATTGTTTTAATTGAGGCTGTAATGGTTGACATAATATTTATAGCGAATGTTAAGTATTATTAAAAAATATATTTATAAAAATAATCACCAGGGAAATGAGTTATTTAATTAGTATTAGAAAATAAATATGTTCATAAACAGACTATTTATTAAAAACTCAATATTAGTGGGGATTTTAGCAACACTCTCACGCGTATATTTAAACAAAGAGTATATAGAACGGAATATGACTGACTTTTATGGAAGATTGTAAGAATATGACACAGTTTTTATGGTTCATGGTTAAAAAATGGCCAGCCATAAAACACTTGATCAATTCCCCCCTTTCGAACGATAATTACGCTCTTCACAATTCGCCTCACTTTGTTCTAAAAGCCAAACGTTTGCGCACTGTCCCTAGAGAGTCATTTTGTTTACCTGTTATCTCGGTTCAGTGAATATTTTCCAAAAAAGTAATCGTTTACGTGAGTTTCAGTTTGAGTCGATGTTCGCTAAGTTACCAAGCAAAAAATGAATAAATGCTTATAAAAAGCTTAGCAAAAATAGTGACATAGAATTTTCTAAAATTAATAGCAGAGGTATACCATGGCAGGCCAACAGGCTTCATCCAATTGCAAATTGGATTCATATTTTAAGATCACAGCGCGTGGCTCATCAGTGCGCCGCGAAATCATTGCGGGATTAACGACATTCTTAGCGATGGTTTATTCTGTCATCGTGGTGCCGGGTATGTTAGGACAAGCAGGTTTCCCACCTACTGCTGTGTTTATCGCAACCTGTTTAGTGGCGGGTTTCGGTTCTTTATTGATGGGGTTATGGGCGAATCTGCCGATGGCGATTGGCTGTGCAATCTCATTAACCGCATTTACCGCCTTTAGCTTGGTGTTAGGGCAACACATTAGTATTCCAGTTGCGTTGGGTGCCGTGTTCTTAATGGGGTGTTTATTCACCATTATCTCTGTGACAGGTATCCGTAGTTGGATTTTACGTAACATGCCAATGGGTGTGGCTCACGGTACGGGTATTGGTATCGGTCTGTTTTTATTGTTGATAGCAGCAACGGGCGTTGGCTTAGTGGTTAAAAACCCAAATGCAGGTTTACCTGTTGCGTTGGGTGAATTCACTTCATTCCCTGTTTTAATGTCTCTGATTGGTTTAGCGGTAATTTTCGGTTTAGAAAAACGCCGTGTACCAGGTGGGGTGTTATTAGTCATTATCGCGATTTCGATTATTGGTTTGATTTTCGACCCAGCCGTTAAATACCAAGGTTTCTTTAAACTGCCTTCATTCGGTGAAGATGGTTTAGCGCTGATGTTCAGTATGGATATCATGGGCGCACTTCAAGCGGCGGTTCTGCCAAGTGTTCTGGCATTAGTGATGACAGCAGTTTTTGATGCAACAGGGACTATCCGCGCTGTTGCGGGTCAAGCGAACTTGCTGGATAAAGACGGTCAGATTATCGATGGTGGAAAAGCATTAACCGCTGACTCTGTCAGCAGCATTTTTGCTGGGGCGATCGGCGCATCACCAGCCGCGGTATACATTGAATCCGCAGCAGGAACCGCAGCAGGTGGTCGTACTGGTTTAACCGCCGTAGTTGTTGGTGTTTTATTCTTATTTATCTTGTTCTTATCGCCATTATCTTATCTGGTACCTGCCTATGCGACAGCACCAGCGCTGATGTATGTGGGTCTGCTGATGCTGAGCAATGTCTCGAAATTGGATTTCGATGATTTTGTGGATTCGATGTCAGGTTTACTGTGTGCGGTATTCATCGTATTAACCTGTAATATCGTCACCGGTATTATGTTAGGTTTCGCATCACTGGTTATCGGGCGTATTTGTGCGGGTGAGTGGCGTAAACTGAATATTGGTAGCGTAGTTATCGCGGTTCTGCTGGTAGCGTTTTATGCTGCCGACCTCGCTATCTAAAGGTAATTCTAATGATAGGGCGGCAGCTGCTGTCGCCCTTTAACGGATTGTTGCGATTCGTTCTAAAGTCCAAATTATTTTCCCGTCAGATAGCCTGTTAAGGATAGAATAGTGCTAAGGCGGTAAATGAAGTGAAAATGCCTATTTTTAACCAGTGGCTGCCTTGACTGAAAATCTCATGGTCTGGACGGTGCTATCTCTTACTATGCGGCGGCAGGCAAATTTTGGGTTCTCCCGTTATACTTTAAGCTGCGATATTTAGGGTATGCATTAGTTAATAAGTAAGGGCAACATGGAAATTTTCTTTACTATTCTTATTTTGATCTTGGCTGTCTCTGTTTCTGGTGTGGTGACGAAAGTCATTCCCATCCGTATTCCCCTTCCTCTTATTCAAATTGCTATCGGTGCATTATTAGCGTGGCCTCAGTTTGGGTTACACGTTTCTTTTGACCCTGAACTCTTTATGGTTCTGTTGATTCCACCGCTGTTATTCGTCGATGGTTGGAAAACTCCTACCCGTGAATTTTTCCAGAATGGACGAGAAATTTTCATTCTGGTATTAGTGCTAGTATTGGTAACCGTTATCGGGATTGGTTATTTGATTTACTGGCTGATGCCCGGTATCCCGCTTATTGCCGCCTTTGCGCTGGCTGCGGTACTTTCTCCAACGGATGCGGTGGCATTGTCCTCTATCGTTGGGAAAGGGCGAATTCCCAAGCGTATGATGAGCGTACTCGAAGGGGAAGCATTGATGAACGATGCTTCCGGTCTGGTGGCGTTGAAGTTCGCCGTGGCGATTGCTATGGGAACGATGGTCTTCAGCGTATCGGGCGTCACAATCGAATTCTTTAAAGTCGCAGTCGGTGGTTTGTTGGCAGGTGTTGCTGTTACATGGTTATACAGCAAGTCTCTGCGCTTAATGAGCCGCTGGAGTGGGGATGACCCAGCAACGCAAATTGTCTTCATGCTGCTGTTACCATTCGCCTCTTACATGATTGCGGAACATATCGGTTTCTCAGGTATTTTGGCAGCGGTTGCTGCGGGTATGACTATCACCAAATCCGGCGTTATCCGCAATGCGCCTTTGGCGATGCGTTTACGTGCTGATAGCGTTTGGTCGATGTTAGAGTTTGTCTTTAACGGCTTAGTGTTCATTATGCTCGGTCTGCAATTACCGGGGATTTGGGAAACATCGGTTATTCAAGCAGAACTCGACCCAAGCGTCGAAACCTGGATGCTGTTTACCGCGGTCGTTATCATCTATTTTGCTTTGCTGATTTTACGTTTCTGTTGGCTGTGGTTGATGAAGAGATTCAGCCGTCTATTCCTGAAAAAACGCCCATTACAGTTCGCGAGCTATACCGTCCGTGAATTGTGGTTAGCGTCGTTTGCCGGGGTTCGTGGGGCAATTACCTTAGCCGGTGTGCTCTCGGTGCCATTGTTTCTCACCGATGGTTCTCCGTTCCCTGCAAGATACCAGCTAGTGTTTATCGCCGCAGGGGTCATTTTATTCTCCATTTTTGCGGGCGTTGTGGCGTTACCGCTTCTGCTGCGCAATTTTAAAGTGGGGGATAAAGAGGCGGATATCAACGAGATCCGTATGGCGAAAGCCGCAATGGCCGAAGTGGCGATTGTCAGCTTGAACAAGATGCAAGAGCGTTTATCGGCGGATGTGGAAGAGCAATTAGACTCGGAAGACATCAACGAAGTCGCGACAAGGGTGATTGGTCATTTACGTCGTCGAACTGCCGACCAAGACGAGATGGAACACAACTTGCAGATTGAAGACCTTGAACGGCGTTTTCGCTTAACGGCGCTACGTGCAGAACGCGGTGAGCTCTATCACTTACGCGCAACACGAAAAATTAGCAATGAAACCTTGCAAAGTTTGCTGGTGGACCTGGATTTATTAGAAGCCGTACTGATCGAAAAAGAGCATTAAAACGAAAAAACGAGTATTCTACGGGCATCTTGTTTGTTAAATCATTGTGCTTGAGAGTGAACAACAATGTGGTTACTCGTTTTCACGACGCTGCTCTGGGCAGCGTCTTTTAGTTTAATGGGGGAATACCTCGCAGGGCAGGTGGATAGCTGGCTATCTGTGCTTATCCGTGTGAGTTTAGCCTCTTTGGTATTCCTACCTTTCCTGCGTTGGCGCAACTTCAGTGCCAAAGTGATCTCACTGTATATGCTGGTGGGCGCTTGCCAGCTGGGGATCATGTATTACTTTGTTTTCCAAGCCTATAAATACCTGAGCGTGGCAGAATTTTTGCTATTTACGGTATTAACTCCGCTATATGTCACGTTGATTTACGATCTTTTAGAGCGCCAGCGACTACGTAAAGGCTACCTGTTTAGCTCGATATTAGCCGTGATTGGTGCTGCCATTATTCGTTATGATCACCTTAGCGAATCATTCTGGATTGGATTGATGTTTGTGCAGCTCGCCAACATCTTCTTTGCACTTGGGCAAGTAGGCTATAAGCGCTTAATGGAAGTGCACCCGATTCCCCAACATCAAGCTTTTTCGTGGTTCTATCTCGGTGCGACGTTGATTGCCTTAATAGGATGGCTACTGTTTGGGAATAAGGCGATGGTGCCGACAAGCCAAGCTCAATGGATAGTTTTACTTTGGTTGGGTGTGGTTGCGTCAGGGATAGGCTACTTTCTGTGGAACTATGGTGCCACGAAAGTGGATGCCGGAACCCTCGCGATAATGAATAACATGATGGTTCCAGCAGGTTTATTAGTGAACTTTGCCATTTGGCAGCAACATCCTAATTGGCTCAGTTTTACCATTGGGTCGAGCCTGATAATTGCGTCTCTGTGGGTGCATAAGCGCTGGATCCTCGCACCGGCTTCACGTAAGACAAATTCTCCACCGCGTGATCAGTAGCGGTATTGGTAAATGTTTCAATGGCTGGCTGGCGCTGTTCCCCTTCACGACATGCAGCGTACAGTCGGCTCCATAACCCACTTCCTAACGTTTTCGTCGTAATCAAACCTTGCTTTTCAAAGGAATCCACCGCCCAGTGTGGCAGTGCCGCAATTCCCATTTTAGCCGCCACCATCTGAATTAAAATCAGCGTATTGTCGACGGTTTTGATATTGGGTGAAACACCGGCTGGCTGTAAAAAATGACGCCAGATATCAAAACGTTGACGCTGAACTGGATAAATTAGCAATGTCTCTTTGGCAAGATCATGAGGCTCAATTAACGGTTTTTTAGCTAATGGATGGTCATTCGCCACTACCAGCTTCACTTCATAATCAAACATCGGCGTGTAATGTAAATCTTGATCCGCAAGAATATCAGAGGTCATCACGATATCTAATTCTCGCGAAAGTAACTCGGGTTGCGGGTCAAAGGTTACGCCAGATTTAAAATCTACGGTCACTTGTGGCCATGCTTGTCTAAACTGTTGCAATGCAGGGGTCAGCCACTGAATACAGCTATGGCATTCAATCGCGATACGTAGCGTACTGACCGTCGGTTCATTGCAGACACGAATGGCATCTTTCACCATTGGCAAAATACGTTGCGCTAATTGCAGCAGAACTTCCCCTTGCGGCGTGAAATGGACGGGTTGCGTTTTACGAACAAACAGTTTGTAGCCTAAGCGATGCTCTAAATCACTAAATTGGTGAGATAGCGCAGACTGAGTCTGGTGCAGGTGCGTCGCAGTGGCAGCTAATGATCCGTATTGGCTGAGCGCCTGCAACGTTTTTAAATGTTTTAATTCGATCATGAGAAACCTTCAAGTAGACGATGAATAATTTGCGCTTGTGCTTTATACAGTACCTGTTGATTATAGATGTGTAAACATCTAGACGGCTAAATATTTTAAGGAGTCAATATGTCTGTTATAAATCATACACTTGGTTTTCCACGTGTCGGTCTGAAAAGAGAACTCAAACGTGCACAAGAAGATTATTGGGCAGGCAAAATTGACCAATCTGCACTTCTTGAAACAGGTTATCAATTACGTGTTCGTCACTGGGAACAACAAAAAAATGCAGGTGTAGACCTGCTACCCGTCGGTGACTTTGCGTGGTATGACCAAGTTTTAACCACCAGTTTATTACTAGGAAACGTTCCGCCACGTCATCAAAATGAAGATGGCTCTGTTGATTTAGATACCTTATTCCGTGTGGCTCGTGGTCGTGCGCCAACAGGCAAGCCAGCGGCAGCGGGAGAAATGACCAAATGGTTTAATACTAACTATCACTATATCGTGCCGGAATTCCAGCAAGGGCAACAATTTAAACTGTCGTGGAATCAACTGTTTGACGAAGTCGACGAAGCATTAAAACTCGGTCATAACGTTAAACCTGTCGTCATTGGTCCAATTACCTACCTGTGGTTAGGAAAAGTGAAGGGACCAGCCTTTGACCGCCTATCCTTGCTGAAGGATCTGCTGCCTGCTTACCAAGAAATTCTTGCTCGACTGGCTGAAAAAGGCGTGGAATGGGTGCAAATTGACGAGCCAGCACTGGTACTCGATTTACCTATTGAATGGCAGAACGCATACCAACAAGCGTATCAATCCCTAGCGGGTAAAACTAACTTATTATTAACCACTTATTTTGACGGTATCAGCCATCACTTGGATGTGATTAAACAACTGCCAGTGCAAGGGCTACATGTGGATGTGGTGGCGGGCAAGGATGATATCGCAGCATTGCATCAAGCGCTTCCTGCAGACTGGGTGCTTTCGCTCGGATTAATTAATGGCCGCAACGTATGGAAAGGGGATTTAGGCGAGAAATTCCAACGGGTGAAACCGCTGCTAGGAGAGCGCACTCTGTGGATTGGTTCATCTTGCTCATTACTGCATAGTCCGATTGATTTAAATGATGAAACGCGTCTGGATGCCGAAGTGAAAAGCTGGTTTGCATTTGCGCTGCAAAAATGTGAAGAACTGGCGCTATTGACGAAAACACTCAATCAACCAACGGCAGAAAATATTGCAGCGTTAGAAACCTATAGTGCACCAATTCGTGCTCGACGCACCTCTTCTCGAGTCAATAATGCACAGGTCGCTCAGCGCTTAGCGGCAATTAACGCGAAAGATACCGAGCGTACTCGCCCTTATGTAGAGCGTGCTGAACTTCAGCGCCAACGTTTTAATCTGCCATTGTGGCCAACCACGACAATTGGCTCTTTCCCTCAGACCAGTGAAATTCGTTCTTTGCGCCTTGATTTCAAAAAAGGGAATGTAGACCAACTGAATTACCGCACCAGTATCAGTGAGCACATCAAGCAAGCTATCAAGGAACAGGAGCTGCTGGATATTGATGTCCTCGTGCATGGTGAAGCTGAGCGAAATGACATGGTGGAATACTTCGGTGAACACTTTGATGGTTATGTTTTTACGCAAAATGGTTGGGTACAGAGTTATGGTTCTCGCTGCGTGAAGCCACCTGTGATCATCGGTGATATTAGCCGCCCAGAAGCCATTACTGTGGAGTGGGCCAAGTATGCGCAGTCGTTGACGGATAAACCCGTTAAAGGAATGCTGACAGGTCCGGTGACCATTCTGTGTTGGTCATTCCCTCGGGAAGATGTCAGCCGTGAAACGATAGCCAAGCAAATTGCGCTGGCATTGCGTGATGAAGTGGATGACTTACAAAAAGCGGGTATTGGTATTATTCAGATTGATGAGCCTGCATTACGTGAAGGGCTGCCACTGCGTCGTGATGAATGGAATGACTATCTGACTTGGGCGGTGGATGCCTTTAAATTAAGTGCCGCTATCGCCGATGATAAGACGCAAATTCACACCCATATGTGTTATTGCGAGTTTAATGACATCATGGATTCGATTGCTGCGCTGGATGCTGATGTTATCACCATTGAAACCTCGCGCTCGGATATGGATTTATTAGATGCATTCGAAGATTTTGATTACCCAAATGAAATTGGTCCGGGGGTTTATGATATTCACTCGCCTAATGTCCCAAATGTAGAGTGGATTGTGGCGCTATTACGTAAAGCTGCGCAGCGAGTGCCGGTGGAGCGTTTATGGGTAAACCCAGACTGTGGTTTAAAAACTCGTGGATGGACAGAGACTCGCCAAGCACTGGCAAACATGGTGGAAGCGGCGAAAAAACTGCGAAGTGAGTATCAAAGCTAGTTCAGTAAAAAGCCCACTTTGAAGTGGGCTTTTTGTTATCTGTGCTGAGTGCAGATCTTAACCGAACAGTTTTTGTTTCAGTAAGTTCATGCCAATTGAGGCTAAATCGATATTTTCAGGTAGCACACCATTCGGGCTCGCGCTATCTACGATAGTCGGTAAATATTTAGCGACCATATCGGTTGCTTGCTGTGGATCTAAACCAACGCGTTGAGCGAGTTCTTGGATCCCTGAATCACCGAAAACTTGCATTAATTGGCTAGCATTAACTGGCAAATTTTCACCTTCAGCAATCCAGGATGAAACGATCCCGCCTAAGCCTTCAGTGTTAAATTTATCGACGACACCTGAGAGCCCGCCTTGCTTTTCAACCCAATCAATAACAGATTGAAACTGTTGCATTTTATCGCCTGCAACCATGCCTAACACTTGATCAAACAGACCCATTTTGACTCCTCGATAACGTAATTGATGCGTTCAATACCAAGTATGGAACATTTTACAAAAAATAATAGGCGGCTATTTTGGGGAATTTACTCAACAGGTCAATGAAAATCAGAAACAAAGAGGGAATTTAATAGGTATAAAAACCAGTAGGTCAGAAAACAACCAAATCGGTCACAATTTTTATCACACTTTCTTGTGAAGGGTAGCATCAGAATGTTAAATATAAAAATCAATATATATCAGTATATTAAGGTTTAATTGTTTAAAATTTATATTATCTTTAGTGTGATGATAGTCATGTGTTTGTGAATTTGGTTATGTGAAAATTCACAACATTCACCAGAATTCACAGTGTTTACCAAAACTAACCGTATTCACCAGAATTTATCATTTGTTGGAACTGACAACATCAGGGGGCTAGATGAAAAATACCGTTAACCATGTTGGCGTTATTGGTCTGGGTTCGATGGGGATGGGGATCGCGCAATCACTAATAAGAAATAAGATCCCAACCTATGGGTTTGATTTAAATCCACAAGCCTGTGAGGCGCTACTCGAATATGGGGCACAAGCCACAGGGCAAGATGCCGCGCAGTATGCACAACAGCTAGATGCGCTACTTATGGTCGTCGTTAATGGTCGGCAGGTTGAGGCGATTTTATTTGGTGGTGAGAAGCCACTGGTCGAGAAGCTTCGTCCAAATACTGTCATTGTGTTGCACAGCACACTGGCTGCGGAGCAGACAAAACAAATCGCGCAGCGCCTTGCTGAATACCAGCTTCCATTAGTCGATGCGCCTATATCTGGCGGAGCGATTAAAGCGGCAGAAGGCAAACTGACCGTCATGGCATCGGGTTCCCCTGAGCTATTCGCTCAGCTTTCTACGGTATTTGATGCAATTTCAGAGCGTCTCTATCGTGTGGGGGATGAAATCGGTCTTGGCTCCACAGTGAAAACTATCCACCAGCTATTGGCGGGGGTACATATTGCGGTTGCAGCGGAAAGTATGGCGCTGGCGGCAAAAGCGGGCATCGATTTAGATGTGATGTATGACATCGTCACCCATGCAGCTGGCAACTCATGGATGTTTGAGAACCGTATGCAGCATGTGCTTGATGGAGACTATACCCCTAAATCGTCAGTCGATATTTTTGTGAAAGATCTCGGTTTGGTGATGCAAACCGGAAAAGCGCTGAATTTTCCACTGCCATTGGCAGCAACGGCGCATCAAATGTTTATCTCAGCCAGCAATGAAGGTTTTGGTTTACAGGATGATAGCGCCGTTATCAAAACTTTTAAGGGCATTGCTTTACCGGAGAAAAAGGCATGACAGTGAAATTAGGTGTGATTGCTGATGATTTTACCGGCGCGACAGATATTGCAGGCTTTATGGTGCAAAACGGCTGGAAAGTGGTGCAGCTACTGAATGAGCCGAATGAAAACACTCCAATCCCTCAAGATGTGGATGCCATTGTGGTGAGCTTGAAAAGCCGTTCTTGTCCAGTGGATGAAGCCATTAGTGCCTCGGTAAATGCATGCCGCTGGCTGAAAGAATCAGCGAAATGTCAGCAGATTTTCTTTAAATATTGCTCAACCTTTGATTCAACAGAGAAAGGCAACATTGGTCCAGTAACCGATGCACTGATGAAGCAGTTGGGTACGTCATTATCATTAGTATGCCCTGCATTGCCCGTTAACGGTCGAACCGTGGTACATGGGCACCTGTTTGTTAATGGTCAATTGCTCAATGAAAGTGGAATGCAGCACCACCCAGTCACACCAATGACTGATGCCAACCTGATGCGCGTAATGGAAAAACAGTCAGCCGGTAAAGCAGGGCTGATTAATCTTGCGACAGTGCAAAAGGGCAGCGCCGCCATCACTGAACAGTTAGAACAGCTACGCCAGCAGGGTATCAGTTATGCGGTTATGGATAGCTTCACGATGGATGATTTACTGCCTATTGCTCAGGCTTCGCAATCACTGCCTTTATTAACGGGCGGGTCAGGATTGGGGGCTGCCCTTGCGAATATTGATAGCCAAGTGGCTTGGGGACAAGGGGGAAGCCGCGGCACTAAGCCCACGGGTAAAGACAGAAAAACGGTCATTCTATCGGGAAGTTGCTCGCTAATGACCAACAAGCAAGTACAAAGCTATCAGCAAGTTGCACCTAGCAAAGCGCTAGATGTGGGTGAATGCATCAATAATTCAGACTATGCAACCGTATTGGCACAATGGGTTAAAGACCAGAAAATCACTGGGTTAGCGCCTCTGTTATATGCCACCCAACCACCAGAGTTATTGAAGCAAACGCAGGAAAAATACGGTGCCGCATTATCGAGTACCGCGGTAGAAAATGTGTTTGGTCAAGTAGTGACGTTACTTCAGCAGCAAGGTTATAACACTTTTATTATCGCGGGCGGCGAAACGTCTGGAAAAGTAGTTCAAAGCCTTGGAACTGAACAATTAAGTATTGGCTCACCTATCGCGCCGGGTGTGCCTTGGGTACAAGACTTAGCAAGCGGTAACTGGTTAGCACTGAAATCAGGCAATTTTGGTCAAGAGAATTTCTTCCAGTTAGCACAGGAGATGGTTAATGAGTAATGAAAAGGCGCTACGCCAAGAGTTAGTGGATTGGGCGAAGTCAATGTTTAATCGCGGATACAGCAGCGGTGGTGCAGGCAATATCAGCGCACGCTTGCCGGATGGCTGTATTATTGTCACCCCGACTAACTCGAGCTTTGGCGATTTAAATCCTGAGCGCCTGAGCAAGCTCGATGCGCAAGGTAACTGGATTGATGGTGACAAACCAACAAAAGAAGTTTCCATGCATATGGCAATGTATTTGCAGCGTCCAGATTGCCAAGCGGTGGTTCATCTGCATTCACCTTGGCTAACGGCTCTATCCTGTTTGCCGAATTTAGATACCGCAAACTGTTTACCACCGATCACACCTTATTACGTAATGCGTGTGGGCAAATTACCTTTGATTGAATATTTACCACCGGGTGATGACCGTATTGGTGAAGAAATCGCAAAATTAGCACCTTATCATAATGCGATTTTACTCTCTAACCACGGCCCTGTTGTTGGCGGAAAAACCTTAAGGCAGGCGTTTTTCAATGCGGAAGAATTAGAAGATACCGCGCGCCTATACATTACATTGCGCCCACACGGCTTCACCACGTTAACGCAAGAGCAGGTTCATGAGCTCGAAAGCCGTTATCCACAGAAATGAGGCGATAGACATGGCTAAATTTGCAGCAAATCTCAGTATGATGTTTAACGAAGTTCCGTTTATTCAACGCTTTGAACGTGCCGCTCAGGCTGGTTTTAAGGGCGTTGAGTATCTTTTCCCTTATGAAGAAGATGCGGATGTTATTGCGGGTGAATTGAAAAAATATCAACTTACCCAAGCATTATTTAATATGCCTGCGGGGAATTGGGGTGCTGGCGAGCGTGGAATG
This sequence comes from Providencia sp. LY12, assembly GCF_057621555.1. Classification (NCBI taxonomy): domain Bacteria; kingdom Pseudomonadati; phylum Pseudomonadota; class Gammaproteobacteria; order Enterobacterales; family Morganellaceae; genus Providencia; species Providencia sp. LY12. The sequence goes on from NZ_CM172594.1 coordinate 623,208, forward strand.
GCATCTATTCCTGGTCGTGAAGCCGAGTTCGCTCAAGGTGTACAAACCGCACTTAAGTACGCTTTAGCACTAGGCTGTAAACAAGTGCATGCCATGGCGGGCAAAGTGGATGACAAGTTTACACATGAAGAGCAAAAAGCGTGTTTTATTAAGAATATACAGCATGCTGCGGATGTGATGGCTGAGCACGGAATTCGTGTGCTTATCGAGCCGATTAATACCCGCGATATGCCGGGGTATTTCTTAACGACCCAAAAGCAGGCTGAAGCGCTGTTACCTGAAATCAATCGCGAAAACGTGTTCATTCAATTGGATTTGTATCACTGCCAGATTATGGAAGGTGACTTATTGAAAACAATTGAGCGTCTTTGGGGTAAATTTAGTCATATTCAGATAGCATCAGTACCTTTTCGCCATGAACCTGATAGCGGTGAAGTCAATTACCCATGGATTTTTAATCAACTTGATGAAATGGGATATGAAGGCTGGCTGGGATGTGAATATCACCCAGCAGGACGCACCGAAGACGGTTTAGGCTGGCTAAAACAAGCTAATTCCTAGGAGAACCGAATGATCCCTTCCGAACGTCGTGATTTTATTTATCGCTATGTCTATGAGCATCAAACTGTGTCTATCAATGACTTAGTTGGCTTAATGAATGTCTCTCATATGACGGTTCGACGTGATATTCGCATGTTGGAAGAGGAAGGGAAGGTTGTCGGAATTAGCGGCGGTGTTCGATTAAATGATGCGTTACGCCAAGAGCTACCGTGGAGCGAAAAGGCAAGACTTCATCATCAAACGAAGCGTGAAATCGGTCAATTTGCCAGTTCGCTGGTTGAAGATGGTCAGGTGGTTTACCTCGATGCAGGCACCACTACTTTCGAAATTGCCCGCGTATTGGGTGAGCGTTTTAATCTCACTATTGTGACCAATGATTTTTCCATCATGCAGTATTTGATGAATAAATCACAACTGAACTTGTATCACACTGGTGGGCAGGTTGATAAACGCAACCATTCCTGTGTTGGCAATACGGCGGCCGCTATGTTGCAAACATTAAACGTGGATATTGCGTTTATTAGCACTAGCTCATGGGATCTGCAACATGGGGTTTCCACGCCACATGAGGAAAAAGTCCAAATAAAACAAACTTTATTGGATGTCGCTCGTCGGTGTGTACTGGTTTCAGATAGCAGTAAATTCGGTAAATACGGTATGTTCCGTGTCTGCCCATTAGATCAATTGCACGACATCATTTGTGACCAACATTTACCGTCTGATGTGGTGCAACAGATACTCGAAAAAAACATAAAACTTCATTTAATAAATACATAAAAAACATCTTACCTACTGATGCATAGCCCGGCAGGGTTATAGCAAGGAGAATGACAATGAAAGTTATTATTACTGGTGGCGCAGGTTTTCTGGGCCAGCAGCTAGCCGCTGCTTTGCTTAAAAACAACCAAGGATTAAAATTTAACCAACTCGTTTTAGCGGATATTCAATGCCCTACATCGCCTATTGAAGATCCTCGCGTGAGTTGCGTTGCATTAGACTTAACCCAGCCAGAAGCCGCAGATAAGCTGATTGACGCGCAAACTGACGTGGTATTCCATCTTGCGGCGATTGTCAGTAGCCATGCTGAAAGTGATTTTAACTTAGGCATGAAAGTGAACTTCGATGCGACTCGCCAATTGCTTGAAGTTGCTCGCGCGAAAAAACCTGCCATCAAGTTTTTATTCACCAGCTCCCTTGCGGTATTTGGCGGTGAATTACCGGATGTGATCACAGACCTGTGTGTTGTTAACCCTCAGTCTTCTTATGGTGCTCAAAAAGCCATGTGTGAATTGATGGTGAACGACTATTCCCGTAAAGGTTATGTGGATGGACGCGTGATGCGCTTACCTACCATTAGTATTCGCCCGGGAGTTCCGAATAAAGCAGCATCTTCTTTTGCTAGTGGCATTATCCGCGAGCCTCTAAATGGGATTGAGAGTGTTTGCCCAGTGTCTCCAGAGTTGGCGTTATGGTTATCTAGCCCAGAAACGGTGATCAACAACTTCATCCATGCGGTTTCAATTCCAGCAGAGAAATTTGGTCTTTCACGTACTGTGAACCTGCCGGGGATCACCGTGACAGTGCAAGAGATGATTGATGCCCTGCGTGATGTCGCTGGTCAACAAGCGGTTGATTTAATTCGTTTTGAGCCTGATGAAGCCGTCAACCGCATTGTGGCAAGCTGGCCGGGTAAATTCGATATTCGCCGTGCACTGGATTTAGGTTTTAAAGCTGATGGGTCATTTAGCGATGCGATCCGTTCCTTCATTAAGCACTACGGCTGTGCAAAATAGGAGATTAAATAATGTCCTATATTCCTATTATTGGCCTCGCGGTGGCCATATTTGTCCTTATCTTTTTAGTATTGCGAACGCGGGTTCACGCCTTGTTAGCGATGTTGATTGCGGCTGCAATCGCAGGGTTATCAGGGGGATTAACTGCAGCGGAAACCGTCACCGTTATTACAAAGGGCTTTGGTTCGACCCTCGGTAGCATTGGTATTGTTATCGGTCTCGGGGTAATGATGGGAAGGGTGCTGGAAGTGTCCGGTGCTGCTGAGCAGATAGCTTATAGTTTTATCAAATGGTTAGGTAAAAAACGCGAAGAGTGGGCGCTGGCAATTACCGGTTATATTGTCAGTATTCCTATCTTTGTAGACTCTGCATTCGTTATCTTATATCCGCTGGCAAAAGCATTAGCGAAGAATGGAAAACGCAGCATTTTAACCCTTGGTGTCGCATTGGCGGGTGGTTTAGTGGTTACCCACCATACTGTGCCACCAACTCCAGGTCCTCTCGGTGTTGCCGGGATCTTCGGGGTTGATGTTGGTGCCATGATTTTAGCGGGTATGACGCTGGCAGTGCCGTGTGTCATCGGGATTGTGTTCTACGCCAAATGGTTGGGAACTAAATACCCTGAATTCATGCCAGATGAGACGGGCAGCGAAGATTTAAAAGAAGTGCATGCGCGTTACATGGAAGAAAAAGCCAACAAACCATTACCAAGCTTATTCTTATCATTGTTACCAATCATCACGCCAATTCTGTTGATCTTCATTAATGCTATCAACGGGTTATTACTGAAAACAGCCGCATTCCAAGGCATGGATGATAACTGGTATTTCCAATCATTCCAATTCTTGGGTGCACCGATCATTGCCTTGTCCATTAGCGTCCTGATTTCGGTCTATACGTTAATGCCAAAAGCGTCGAAAGAAGAAGTTATCGACCGTATGGAAGAAGGTTTGCAAGCGGCGGGTATCATCTTGCTTGTGACCGGTGCTGGTGGAGCATTAGGGGCAGTATTGCGTGATAGCGGGACGGGAACCATTCTTGCGGAGCATGTGGCGAATTTACCGATTACACCTGTATTAATCCCGTTTATTATCGCGACATTAGTGCGTTTAATTCAGGGGTCTGGAACGGTAGCAATGATCACCGCAGCTTCGATTTCTGCGCCAATCATTAGCCAAATTCCTGATATCAACTTATTAGTTGCGGCCCAAGCGGCAACGATGGGATCTCTGTTCTTCGGTTACTTTAACGACAGCCTTTACTGGGTGGTGAACAGAATGATGGGGATCAAAGACGTTAAACAACAAATGATTGTTTGGTCTATTCCAACAACAATAGCTTGGGCTATCGGGTTGGTTGGGGTCTTGATCCTTGATGTCGTGCTGTAAATCTAGCACATTGATATTATAGTATTTTTTTCTTCTGCCTAATAAAAGCGCCCATTCGGGCGCTTTCTTTCGATAATCACAAACATTCATCTATACTGGGTGTATCTCATTATTCACATTCATCTCAATAAGACTTATTTGTGATCATGATCTCGTTTTAATGAAATTCAAGTGAATCTGTTTCCATTAAAGTAGATATTGGTCACTAAATTAATCAAAGCTAAGCGCTATATTGACAATAATGTACTAATTCAATGATGCCATTGTGTAAAGGAGTTTGATATGTCTGACGTTTTCCACTTAGGTTTAAAAAAGAGTGACTTACAGGGTGCAACCGTTGCTATTGTTCCTGGGGATCCTAACCGTGTTGAAAAAATTGCACGTCTGATGGACAACCCTGTACATCTGGCTTCATTACGCGAATTCACCTCATGGCGTGGCGAGCTTGATGGCAAAGCTGTGATTGTCTGCTCAACCGGTATTGGTGGTCCATCAACCTCTATCGCAGTTGAAGAACTGGCTCAGTTAGGTATCCGTACTTTCTTACGTATTGGTACAACAGGTGCAATCCAAGAAAACATCAATGTGGGTGATGTACTTGTCACCACAGGTGCTGTTCGTTTAGATGGCGCAAGCCAGCACTTTGCACCACTGGAATTCCCAGCAGTCGCTGACTTCACTTGTACTAATGCGCTGTATGCTGCGGCGACAGAAGCGGGTGCAACCGTACACGTCGGTATTACCGCATCTTCCGATACCTTCTACCCTGGTCAAGAACGTTACGATACCTATACAGGTCGCGTAATGCGCCACTTCAGAGGCTCAATGAAAGAGTGGCAAGACATGGGCGTGATGAACTATGAAATGGAATCAGCAACACTGTTAACTATGTGTGCAAGCCAAGGCCTGCGTGCGGGTATGGTGGCTGGGGTTATCGTAAACCGTACTCAGCAAGAAATTCCAAATGAAGCTCTATTGAAAAAAACAGAAGGCAATGTTCTGAGCATCGTTGTCGAAGCTGCTCGCCGCCTGCTGTAATCCTAATTAGCTGACCCGTTTACTGACTTCACTCGGTTGTGGATTTTCGGTAAACGGGTTCAGTTATCATCGTTATACCCACGTATCTTAAATATTCTTGTATCTCTAATTGATCAGCGCAAAATTTATTTTCTCGCGTTTTTCTTATTCACTTCATCTATGAATCTGTTATTGTCATTTAAAACAATTAATAGAAGCCTCTTAAGTTACTCAAATTACAAGTAATTGATGATTTCGTTTATTTTTAGTTTGAGCAATGACAGAGCTAAAAAGGGAAAACGTATGTCAACAAAACCTTACCTTCACCCCTCTGTGTTGCCTTTAACCGGTGGAATTAACTTTCGTGATTTAGGGGGAAAAAAGCTTTCCAATGGTGGAAAAATAAAGCCCGGTGTTTTATTTCGTTCTGGGGCGCTCGACCGCTTAACCCAAGATGATGAAAAAGTTTTACAGTCACAAAACCTTTTCCAAATCATCGATTATCGCGATGAAGCTGAAATTTTAGATAAACCAGATGTGGTGTGGAGTGGCGCTCATTATGTGCATGCCCCTGCAAACCCGCTGGCAAAAGAAGTGAGTGCAAACCTTGATAAACTCACTCCTGAAGTGCTGGAACAGTTTGATCCTCAAGCCTTTATGTTCCGCCTCTATGAGTTGCTTCCGTTGAACAATGCCGCTTATCACCAATTAGTGAACATGTTGAAGCAGCCAGAAAAAGGTGGGCTTGTGCAACACTGTGCTGTGGGTAAAGACCGGACAGGGGTTGGCTCGGCTCTCGTGCTGTTTGCGCTGGGCGCAGATGTGAATACTGTGATGGATGATTACCTTTTAACGAACGAGACGTTAGCGCCATTTCGTAACCATTTACTCGAAGAATTTTCCAAGACCATGAGTGAAAATGTGGTGAAAAAATTCGAGTATGTATTTTCTGTTCGTGAAGAGTTTTTACAAACTGCATTGAAAAGCATAGAAAATAACTATGGAAGCGTGGATAACTGGCTAGAAAAAGACTTTGGTTTAGATAACGCTCAGCGCGGTGTACTTCAAAGTTATTTCCTCGAATAAACCTCTGCGGAATTGAAGTTGCAACGCGTCAGTTTTGTTGCAACTTTATTTACTTCCAAGAACTATAATATGTTTACTTAGCTGAATAATAGTTACTTAGTCGACTTATAGTTAACAAATCAATCTTAAACTGTAGGAATTCGCCCTTGAGTATTAATGAAATTGTCACGGTCATTACAGAATTTACTCGCGCTCATGAAGTGTGGGCGATCCCTATTGTTTTCATTCTTGCGTTTGGTGAATCCCTCGCGTTTTTATCGTTATTACTCCCTGCGACCGTTATTTTACTTGGTCTGGGCGCATTGATTGGTGAAAGTGAAATTGCCTTTTTTCCGATTTGGTTAGCCGCTGCATTAGGTGCATTTTTTGGGGATTGGGTCTCTTATTGGTTTGGTTTTCACTATAAAGAAAAAGTTCGTGAAATGTGGCCAATTTCCCGCAATCCTGAAATGATCGACAAAGGGCATCGCTTCTTTGAAAAGTGGGGTGTTTGGGGAATATTCTTCGGTCGATTCTTTGGACCATTACGCGCGGTGGTACCGCTTGTTGCAGGGATTTGTGAAATGCGGCAACGACATTTCCAAGTCGCTAACTTAGCCTCTGCGATGATTTGGGCGTTTGGTATTTTAGCCCCCGGTGCGCTTGGTTTACGTTGGTTTGCGAGCTGGATGGGATAAGCTGCGAAGCCACTCGCAAAAAGTAGCCGTTGGGAGATTTACCTCTGGACACTTATACAGTATCCAATTACCTTACTCTAGATTTTAAAAAGTAAGGATTGATTCGTGGATACCTCTCTTTTATATGCAATTATTGGCGCCTTAAGTGGCATTTTGGTCGGCGGTTTAGCGGTCTGGTTTTCTATTGTCCAAAAAATAGCGGGAAAAGAGCGAGAGCTACAAGAGGTATACCGCCAATTGGCGGTGAGCGATGAAAAAAATGTGCATTTAGCCCAGTGGAAAGAGGAATGTGACAGGCTCGATCAGGAGCTACGTACACAGCGGGATATTAACCGCGAACAAGAAGCAGAGCTGCGGGAAGTGATGACCCGCTTTGAACAGACGCAACTTGCCAATGAAGAAAAACAACGGATTTTACAAAACAGCGAGCAACGCCTTACGGCTCAGTTCGAAAATTTAGCGAACCGTATTTTTGAGCAGAACGAACGTCGAGCATCCGAACAACATCAGAAAAATTTAATGGCTATGCTGTCACCGTTTCGTGAGCAACTTGAAGGGTTTCGCCAACAAGTGCAGCAAAGCTATGGCGAAGAAGCCAAAGAGCGCCATACACTCACTTATGAAATCCGCCAATTACAGCAGTTAAATAATCAAATGACCAAAGAAGCGGTCAACTTAACTCGAGCCCTAAAAGGAGATAACAAAATCCAAGGGAACTGGGGGGAAACGATTTTAACGCGGATTTTAGAAGTTTCAGGGCTGCGAAAAGGCAGTGAATTTGAAACTCAGGTGAGTATCAACACCGGCTTCAATAGCCGATACCAACCCGATGTGATTATCCATCTTCCTGAAGGCAAGGATGTGGTGGTCGATGCGAAAATGTCGCTGGTGGCTTATGAACACTATTTTAATAGTGATGACCCAGAACAGCAGCAGCAAGGCATAAAAGAGCATGTGGCTTCCATTCGTAACCATATGAAAATGCTCAGTCGCAAGGACTACCATCAATTACCGGGAGTTCGCTCTTTAGATTATGTGCTCATGTTTATTCCGATTGAGCCTGCGTATTTATTAGCATTAAAAGAAGCACCTGAACTACTTGATGAAGGATTAAAACTGAATATCATGTTGGTTTGCCCATCCACCTTGCTGGTGGCAGTGCGTACCATTAATAATTTATGGCGCTATGAACGGCAAGAGCAAAATGCTCAAGAAATCGCAGATAGAGCCGCTAAAATGTACGATAAGCTGCGTTTATTTATTGATGATATGCAGGTATTGGGCTCGAGTTTAGAGAAAGCAAATCACACTTATTCTTCAGCAATGAAGCGCCTTGCTGAAGGCCGAGGTAATTTGCTTGCTCAAGCGGAAAGTTTTAAAGAGTTAGGTGTGGAAGTTAAGCAATCTATAGACCCTCAGCTAGCTGAGCGGGCTGACAAGTCTAATTGTGCGGAATCTTAGAGTTATAATAGGGTTTTCACTCAAAGGCTGGTACACTTCACAAAAAAGTTTGAACGATTAACAGGCATAATAGAAATGACCGAACCAACAAAAGAAACCATCGATTTTGGTTTCCGTACTGTAGAGAAAGAAGAAAAAGCTGGCCTAGTAGCAAATGTTTTTCACTCTGTAGCCTCTAAATATGACCTGATGAATGACTTAATGTCTTTTGGTATTCATCGTATCTGGAAACGTTTCACAATCGAAGCGAGTGGTGTGCGTCGTAATCAACGTGTACTTGACCTTGCTGGTGGAACCGGTGACCTCACTGCAAAATTCTCTCGCCTTGTGGGTGAAAAAGGTGAAGTGGTTCTCGCAGATATTAACGATTCAATGTTAAAAATGGGACGCGAGAAACTGCGCGATTTAGGCATTGTTGGTAATGTTAATTACGTACAAGCTAACGCAGAAGAGTTGCCATTCCCTGATAACTATTTTGACTGTATTACCATCTCTTTTGGTTTACGTAACGTCACCGATAAAGATAAAGCATTACGCTCCATGTTCCGCGTATTGAAGCCGGGTGGACGCCTGTTAGTGCTTGAATTTTCTAAACCAATTCTTGAACCACTGAACAAAGCTTACGATGCTTACTCATTCCATATTTTACCGCGTATCGGTCAAGTGATTGTGAATGATCCTGAAAGCTATCGTTACCTCGCTGAATCTATCCGTATGCACCCAAATCAAGAAACCTTGAAAGGAATGATGGAAAACGCAGGTTTCGAGCAAGTCTCTTATGACAATATGACCGGTGGTATTGTTGCATTACATAAAGGGTTTAAATTCTAAGATGGAAGCACCATCAGCGCATATTGAAAATCCTAATACTGTTTTGTATTCCTTGATGACGGCATTAATGGAAACCTCCTTGAACCATATGTTGTTCAAGGAAAAAGTCCTGCAACCTGCAAGAATGCGTTTAGCAGGTAAAGTGATGGGGATTGAGCTTAAAGAGCTGAATAAAACTCTGACACTTATTTTTGCTGAAAATCATGTTGATGTATTAAGTGAATGGCAGGAACCTGCGGATTGCACTATCAAAACGTCACTGTTTACATTGGTTAAGTTGAAAGATAAGCAGCAGCTTTCACAACTTATCAATAATGGCGATATTGTGATTGAAGGCGATATGCAAATTGTTCAACATTGGTCTTCATTACTGGATTTAGCTATCTGGAACCCAGCTCATTATTTATCGCCTTATATTGGTGATATTGCGGCAGAAGGCATCAGTAAAGTGTTGGGTAAAGGGGCTTGCCTCGCGTCTCGATTAGTCAGTCGTCAAAAAACATACGTTAAAGACATTATTCTGGAAGAGTGGAAAATGGCACCAAGCCAGCTGGAATTAGTGCACTTTAGCGATGAAGTTGAGCAGGTTTCAAATTCAATGAGTCAGTTAGAACAACGACTCAATCAGTTGGAGGAGAAGAATGACTCCCGGTGAAATAAAACGCCTTTACTTCATTATTCGGGTATTTCTCTCTTATGGACTAGATGAGCTGATCCCTAAAATTAAGCTGACATTGCCTTTAAGAGTTGGGCGGTTAGGTTTTTTCTGGATCAAAAACAAACACAAAGATAAAGATCTTGGTGAACGACTGCGCTTAGCATTGCAAGAATTAGGGCCGGTTTGGATCAAATTTGGTCAAATGCTGTCGACTCGCCGAGATTTATTCCCTCCTGCAATTGCTGACCAACTGTCATTGTTACAAGACAAAGTGGCGAGTTTCGATGGTAAATTAGCCCGTCGTTATATTGAAGAGTCACTTGGTGGCCCGTTAGAGCAGTGGTTTGATAACTTTGATGAGCAGGCTCTTGCCTCTGCGTCGATTGCCCAAGTTCATACTGCAACATTAAAAGAAAATGGCAAAGATGTTGTTTTAAAAGTTATTCGCCCTGATATTTTGCCTGTCATCAAAGCGGACATTAAGCTGATGTACCGTATCGCCAATTGGGTTCCTCTTCTTCCTGATGGACGACGTTTACGTCCTAAAGAAGTTGTGCGCGAGTACGAGAAAACCTTAATTGATGAGCTAAATCTTCTTCGCGAATCTGCTAACGCTATCCAATTACGACGCAACTTTGAAAACAGCTCTATGCTGTATATCCCAGAAGTTTACCCTGATTATTGCCGTGAAAACGTGATGGTCATGGAGCGTATCTACGGTATTCCTGTTTCGGATATTGCGGCATTAGAAGCGCAAGGTACGAACATGAAATTGCTGGCAGAGCGGGGCGTCAAAGTCTTCTTTACTCAGGTATTTCGTGACAGTTTCTTCCACGCAGATATGCACCCAGGCAACATTTTTGTTAGCTACGATCATCCAGAAGATCCGCTTTATATTGGTATCGACTGTGGGATCGTGGGTTCGCTTAACAAAGAAGATAAGCGCTATTTAGCTGAAAACTTTATTGCCTTCTTTAATCGTGACTATCGTAAAGTTGCTGAATTGCATGTGGATTCCGGCTGGGTTCCGCCAGATACCAATGTTGAAGATTTTGAGTTTGCTATTCGCACCGTTTGTGAGCCTATCTTTGAAAAGCCATTAGCTGAGATTTCATTTGGGCATGTGTTATTGAATCTGTTCAATACTGCTCGTCGCTTTAATATGGAAGTTCAGCCGCAATTGGTGTTATTGCAGAAAACCTTATTGTACGTTGAAGGTTTGGGTCGTCAGTTATACCCACAGTTGGACTTATGGAAAACAGCAAAACCATTCTTAGAGGATTGGATCCATAGCCAAGTGGGCATTCCGGCTATCACCAAAGCGTTAAAAGAAAAAGCGCCGTATTGGGCGGAAAAAATGCCAGAAATCCCTGATTTGATCTATGGGGCATTAAAGCAGCACCGTTTCTTGCAGTCCAATATTGAACAGCTTACACAAGAGTTAAAGCACCAACGCACTAAACAACGTAAATCACAGTACCTATTAGGAATTGGGGCGACCTTTATTCTTTGTGGTAGCTTATTCTTTATTTCTGACTTAACCCGAATTGCAGCAGCATTTATGGCTGTAGGTGCATTGTCGTGGCTTGTAGGTTGGTGTAAAGGAGAGGATAATTAAGTAGACTTTGTTTTGCGACAAGTTTATAAGGCTGTGATCATTTCCGTATTTAGCGTTGGTTGTATATAATAGAGTTAGTTACAATTGATCCCAAAACTATAGAGGTATTAACAATGGAATCAACTTTTGCAATGGCTGCTTTCGGTAGTCCTTGGCAATTAATTATCATTGCTTTGCTTATCATTTTAATTTTCGGCACCAAGAAATTACGTTCTTTAGGTTCTGATCTGGGCGAATCACTTAAGGGCTTCAAAAAAGCAATGAGCGATGATGAAGCTGCAAAAGCGAAAGCAGAGCAAGAGAAGCAAGATGCTGATTTTGCACCGAAAAACATCACTGAACAACAGGCTCCTGAGAGAAAAGACAGCCCAGTTGAGAGCAAAAATAAAGAGCAGGGATAAACCGTGTTTGACATAGGTTTTAGTGAACTACTGCTAGTTGCGATCATCGGTCTTGTGGTATTAGGTCCCCAACGTCTACCAGTGGCAGTGAGAACTGTTGCTGGTTGGATTCGTGCTATGCGCTCTATGGCTGCTAATGTCCAGAATGAGCTATCACAAGAACTGAAATTGCAAGAACTGCAAGAGACTCTTAAAAAAGTTGAAGAGAAGGCGGGTTTGGAAACTCTTTCTCCGGAACTTAAAAAGTCGATGGATGACCTGCGTCATGCTGCTTTGTCTTTACAAAGCGGTTATCAGGCAACAACCAATGATGTCCAATCTGAGTTGAACAAAGCAAAAGAGATCACAGAAAACTACGATGCTGCGGTAAAGGAATCCCATGCTAGTTCTTCGCAAACTCAAGAGTCAGATCCTGATCCTGAGTATGCTGCTAAGATGGCTGCAGTTGTTGAAGAAAAACCTGCTTCAACAACACCTGCTTCAACAACTCCTGCAGACTCTAAGCTACTCGATGCTAAAGTAACAAACTCTAATCAAACAGAAAGTGAAAAATAACACATGGCTGTCAATGATGCTCAACCACTTATTAGCCACCTGATTGAACTAAGAAAGCGGCTACTAAACTGTTTGATTACGGTATTAATCGTCTTTGCGGCGCTCGCTTATTTTTCAAACGATATTTATCGCCTTGTTGCTGCGCCTTTGATTGATAAGCTGCCTGTTGGCTCTCAGATGAGTGCGACAGACGTGGCATCGACGTTTTTTACCCCGATTAAACTGACCATGATGGTATCTGTATTTGTTTCGATACCCGTCATTTTGTACCAAATTTGGGCATTTATCGCGCCTGCGCTGTATAAGCATGAACGTCGATTAATGCTGCCGTTGCTGGTATCAAGTAGCTTCCTATTCTATTTAGGAATGGCATTTGCTTACTTTGTGGTATTCCCGTTAGCTTTTGGCTTCTTTGTAAAAACAACGCCAGAAAGCGTTAACTTTATACCTGATATCAGCAAATACCTCAGTTTTGTCATGACATTGTTCATGGCATTCGGGGCTGCGTTTGAAGTGCCAATCGCGATTATTTTACTGTGCTGGACTGGCGTAACGACTCCAGAATCACTTAGACGTAAACGTCCATATATTTTAGTGGGTGCGTTTATCGTCGGGATGTTCCTGACTCCGCCAGATGTTTTATCGCAAACTTTACTCGCAGTACCGATGTATTTGCTGTTTGAGCTTGGGGTATTACTATCTAATTTCTATGTTGGCAAAGGTCGACGTAGAGGTGATGACGAAGAAGAAGAGCCAGAAGAATAATCACGGTGACAACGTTATTGTGAAATAAAAAGCCCATTCAATCGATGGGCTTTTTTTATGCCAGTTTGAAGCAAACATATCGTGAAAAATTTATTCAGACTCTTTTCTAAATTGCGTATTATCAATGACTTTTGCGACAGTGGTATTTAAGATGTTAAGCAAGAGGATTGAGCGCGACTCACCATTTGGTTCATTGAAGATGGCCTTAACGCCGGCAAAAATACCTTCAGTAATGACAACACTATCTCCCTGAGAGGGGAGATCCGGTGATTGAGTATGGCTGACGGGCGTTTGTTGTATGAGTTCAATTATCTCTTCAGGAACTTCAGCCGGTAATGCGCCAAAGCGAATAAAGTGGCTGACACCGCGTGTAGATTGGATGGTGGTTGTATGAATTTGCTCATGGTCGAATTTCACAAACAGGTAATTGGGGAATAACGCTTCAGTAATAACTGTGCGCTTGCCTCGAACGACTTTCTCCATTTCAGTCATTGGAGTCATACAAGTCACATGCTGTCGAGTTAAGTGCTCAATCGCTCTATCCAGTTGCCCTCGTTTGCAATACAGCAAATACCATTTTTCCATTTTTTGATCCCATCCAACAAATTTATGCTCATGATAACAAATTAAGGCATAAGAATGTGACTAATGATGAGTTGCACAATATTATTCATCTACACAAGTATAGATTAATTCGATAGTTACGAAATTAGATACACAATAAACATAGCAGTTAATACACTTTTTGTAGGAGACACCATGGATATCTTTTTACTGAGTAATGGCAAACTTTCCGGCAACCCTGTATGGCTAAGTTACGCATTACCAAGAATTAGCGAAATGATTGAACGTAAACAGATTAAGTCAGCAGTATTAGTGCCTTATGCTGTTTTACGAGGTTCTCACGATGAGCGTGCGGAGCAGTTAAGCGATGCTTTAGGTATTAAAGTGACTTCGATTGAACATTTTGAGAGCCCAGTAGAAGCCATCGAACAAGCAGAATGTATTCTTGTTAGCGGCGGTAATACATGGTGGTTAAACAAATGCTTGCATGAGAATGGCTTAATTGTTGCTATCCAACGTGCAGTACGTGAACGCGGTGTACCTTACATTGGTTGGAGTGCGGGTTGTAACGTGGCGACCCCAAGTATTCGTACAACGAATGATATGCCTGTGAGCAATGCGGTTATCATGCCGTCTTTAGGGCTGTTTCCAATGCAAATTAACCCACATTATATCGATGCGCATATTTCTGGGCATATGGGTGAAACACGAGATGAGCGCTTACAAGAATTCTGTGTTATTAACCCTCATGAAGTTGTTGTCGCGTTACGCGAAGGTAGCGGATTACAGATCAAAGGAAATGAATTAAGCTACTTCAGTGGTAAAAATGAAGGTTTCAAGCTGTTTCAGCACAACAAAACATTCCCTGAGCAATTTGATACCGTATCATTAAAGGATTATGTTCCGTTTGATTGCAAGTAAAGTGATATACTTAATCTGAAGATATTGATTATTAAGTATGTTTAACAGCAACTTGTAACCTTGGCTGGGAACCTTATAATGAGGTTCCCCCTGTAATAGTAAAAGAAGATAATGAAATACCGTGACCTTAGAGATTTCATCGCGCAGCTTGAAAAGCAAGGCGAACTAAAACGCATTACGATGGAAGTCGACCCTTATTTGGAAATGACTGAAATCGCAGATCGTACACTAAGAGCAGGGGGACCAGCCTTACTATTCGAAAACCCTAAAGGCTATAATATGCCCGTTCTGTGTAACTTGTTTGGTACAACCAAGCGCGTTGCTATGGGAATGGGGCAAGAAGATATTAAAGCCTTACATGATGTGGGTAAGTTGCTCGCTTTCTTGAAAGAACCGGATCCTCCTAAGGGTTTTCGTGACTTAATGGACAAGTTGCCGAAATTCAAACAAGTGCTGAATATGCCAGCTAAACGCTTAAGCTCAGCGCCTTGTCAGGAGGAAATTTGGGCTGGTGATGATGTTGATCTGACTAAGATCCCCGTTATGCATTGCTGGCCGGAAGATGCTGCACCACTGATTACTTGGGGCTTAACGGTCACTAAAGGCCCCCATAAAGAACGCCAAAATTTAGGTATCTATCGCCAGCAAGTCCTTGGCAAAAATAAAGTTATTATGCGTTGGTTGTCTCATCGTGGTGGTGCGCTGGATTTCCAAGAGTGGTGTCAGGCACATCCAGGTGAACGATTCCCAGTCGCTGTGGCGCTAGGTGCTGACCCCGCAACGATTTTAGGCGCAGTGACACCAGTTCCTGATACGCTATCTGAATATGCTTTTGCTGGGTTACTCCGAGGCAATAAAACGGAAGTCGTAAAGTGTATTTCTAACGACTTAGAGGTTCCTGCAGGGGCGGAAATTATCCTTGAAGGATATATTGAACCGGGCGAAATGGCACCAGAAGGCCCTTACGGTGACCACACTGGTTATTATAACGAGATTGATGACTTCCCAGTATTTACTGTGACTCATGTGACTCAACGTCGCGATGCGATTTATCACTCTACCTATACAGGCCGTCCACCAGATGAACCTGCAGTATTAGGGGAAGCGCTGAACGAAGTTTTAGTGCCTATTTTGCAAAAGCAGTTCCCTGAAATTGTGGATTTCTATTTGCCACCAGAAGGTTGTTCCTATCGTCTGGCGGTTGTTACCATGAAAAAACAGTATGCAGGACACGCAAAAAGAGTAATGATGGGCGTCTGGTCTTACCTGCGCCAATTTATGTATACGAAGTTCGTGATTGTTTGTGATGATGATATCAATGCTCGTGATTGGAAAGATGTTATTTGGGCCATCACAACACGTATGGATCCTGCTCGTGATACTGTCATGATGGAAAACACGCCGATTGATTATCTCGATTTTGCATCACCGATTTCTGGGCTTGGTTCCAAAATGGGAATGGATGCGACCAATAAATGGCCGGGAGAAACCAACCGTGAATGGGGACGCCCTATTGTCATGACGCAGAGTGTCAAATCCCGCGTAGATGATATCTGGGAACAGTTAAATATTATTGAAAAGTAAGAGGAAAATCATGGCAACTTTGAGCTGTAAAGTCACATCTGTTGAATCTATCACGGATACAGTTTATCGGGTTATTTTGTTGCCAGACGGACCTTTTCATTTTAAAGCGGGTCAATATCTTATGGTCGTTATGGATGAAAGAGACAAACGACCATTCTCTATGGCTTCTACTCCCGAAAATAATCAATCTATCGAACTGCATATTGGCGCGTCGGAATTTAATTTATACGCTATGGCGGTGATGGATCGCATTTTAGAACAGCAACGTATTGATATTGATATTCCTCACGGTAAAGCGTGGTTCCGCGAAAATAGCCAAAACCCGATGATCTTGATCGCAGGCGGTACCGGCTTCTCTTATACCCATTCTATTCTATTGGCTGCTTTGGCTGAAAACCCTCAACGGGATATTACTTTCTATTGGGGCGGTCGCCAGTTAGAGCATTTGTATGACCTCGGTGAATTGCAGGCTATTAGTGAGCGTTATCCTAATCTGAAAGTGGTCCCTGTTGTCGAGCAACCGGATGAAAATTGGCGTGGAAGAACAGGAACTGTTTTGAGTACCGTGCTAGAAGATTTCGGTGACTTATCTGGGCATGATATTTATATTGCGGGTCGTTTTGAGATGGCGAAGATTGCGCGGGATAGGTTTTGTAATGAGAGGGGGGCAAAGTCCACCCAGTTGTTCGGCGATGCCTTCGACTTTTTGTGATTTGAGTATCCCCGTCATATTTCAAGCCACAGGGGTGTTAGCTTCATAAAGCTACCCTATCACATACTCCAGTATGCTCAAGGGATAGCTTTACTTGCCGCCTACCTGTGACCTGAACTATTTAGGGGATGGACTGAGTTGTATTCAATATTCTGGTTGATTGGTTGATTGGTTGATTGGCTGATTGATTTCACTGAGCTGGTTCGTGGATAAAAAAATCCCGCCCCTGACTAGGCGGGAACATTGCAAGATACGACAATGTAACGGCAAAATGAATTAGACTCTTTCGATAATTGTGGCGATGCCTTGCCCAAATCCAATACACATTGTAGCTAAACCAAACTGCTTATCATGTTGTTCTAACTGATTAAGTAACGCAGTTGTGATCCTTGCGCCAGAGCAACCGAGAGGGTGCCCTAAAGCGATTGCTCCACCACTTAAATTCACTTTCTGATCCACTTGGCTTTCTGAAATTTGCAGCCCTTTTAGGCAAGCAATAGACTGAGCCGCGAAAGCTTCATTAAGTTCAATAATATCAATATCATTCAACGTCAGCCCCGCACGCTTTAATGCTAATTCAGTGGCAGGAACTGGCCCAAAACCCATGATTGAAGGATCGCAACCAACCACGGCCATGGCGCGAATTTTTGCACGAGGTTTCAATCCATGCAGTTTGGCATAAGACTCACTGGCAAGTAGCATGGCTGAAGCACCATCGGACAATGCTGACGAATTACCTGCGGTCACGGTACCACTGACAGGGTCGAAAGCGGGTCTTAATGCAGCAAGTCCTTCCAAATTGGCATCAAAACGGATGACTTCGTCATAGTTGATTGAAATAAGATTGCCATCAGCGTCATGTCCTGAAATCGGAACGATTTCACGGCTAAATTTACCATTCTTAGTTGCCGCTGCCGCGCGTTGGTGAGATCTCAATGCAAAGGCATCTTGTTCTTCGCGACTGATTTTATACATTTTGGCGAGCATTTCGGCAGTTAAACCCATGGCTCCAGAGGCTTTTGCTACGCGTAATGTGAGCTTTGGATTGAAATCAATACCGTGAGTCATTGGAACATGACCCATATGCTCAACACCTCCAATCAAAACGGAATGAGCATCTCCAGTCATAATGAAACGGCTTGCGTCATGAATGGCTTGCATCGAAGAACCACATAGGCGATTGACCGTGACCGCAGGAACTGTATGAGGAATATCAGTCAATAAAGCAGCATTTTTTGCGATGTTAAAACCTTGCTCTAAGGTTTGCTGAACACATCCCCAAATAATGTCATCCAACTCTTTCTTTTTCGCATTGGGATTGCGTTCAAAAATTGCATTCATCAGGTGTGCAGAGAGGTCTTCTGCTCTTACATGACGAAATACACCGCCTTTGGAACGGCCCATTGGTGTGCGTATACCATCAATAATGAAGACATTTTCCATAGGATTAACCTCTCGCAACTTTTTTAACATCAATAGCCACAACCGGTGGCTGCGGATAGTATCTGGCGTTAGTGGCCGCTTTTTCTTTCAATCCATTTGGAACTTGATAAAGCGGGCTTAAATGGGAGTAGGATTCCGCAGTTTTGACATAAGACTGGCTACCGAGTGTATCAAGATAGCAGAAAACACCTCCGCGGAATGGCGGGAAACCAAGTCCATAAACTAGCGCAATATCGGCATCTGAAGGGCTTTGTATAATGCCTTCTTCAAGGCAGCGAACCACTTCGTTCACCATTGGCGCCATCATTCGAGCAATAATTTCATCTTTAGTAAATGAACGCTTACTTTGGCGAATCGAACTTAATAATTCATCGGTTTTTGGGTCATCAATTTTCTTTGGCTTTCCTTTTTTATCTTTTTCATATTGATAAAAGCCTTTGCCATTTTTCTGACCAAAACGTTGTTGTTCAAACATAATATCGATGGCGTTCTTACCGACTTTTTGCATTCTTTGCGGAAATCCTTGAGCCATGACTTGCTCTGCATGAAATGCGGTATCAATCCCGACAACATCAAGTAGATAAGCCGGCCCCATTGGCCAACCAAATTCTTTTTCCATGACTTTATCGATTTCTCTAAAATCGGCGCCATCTTGAAGTAATAAGTTAAACCCAGCGAAATAAGGGAAAAGAACGCGGTTAACGAAAAAGCCAGGGCAGTCATTTACAACAATAGGGGTTTTTCCCATTTTATTCGCATAAGCAACCACTTTAGCGATGGCGGCATCACTGGTTTTTTCACCTCGAATAATTTCGACCAAAGGCATGCGATGAACAGGATTGAAAAAATGCATACCACAGAAGTTTTCTGGGCGTTTAAGAGAGTTCGCTAGTTCAGTGATTGGAATAGTTGAAGTATTTGAAGCCAGTATAGTCTCTGATGTGATTAGTGATTCCACTTCGGATAACACGGCGGCTTTTATTTTAGGGTTTTCAACGACAGCTTCAACGACCACCTGAGAATTATCAATGCCAGCATAAGATAAAGACGGATGGATAGAGGCTAAGGTTGTTGCCATCTTATCTGCAGTGATTTTTCCTCGTTCAAATTGACCATTAAGCAGCTTTCTAGCTTCATCAATACCTAAATCTAAGGATTTCTCATTGATATCCTTCATCAGAACGGGAACACCCTTGCTCGCAGATTGATAAGCAATACCTCCACCCATAATGCCTGCACCCAGTACAGCTGCGTGTGCCGGTGCAGTAGAGGAACCTGCGATTTTTTTACTGGTCGATTTAACCTGTTGATCATTCAGAAAAACGCTAACTAATGCACGAGCAACATCACTATGAGCCAGCGGGACGAAAGCAGCAGTTTCATGTTTCAGTGCTTCATCTCGAGTGCAGTTTGCAGCTTTCTCGATAGTATTGACTGCACTCATTGGTGCTGGATAGTGTTTTCCAGCAACTTGATAGACCATACCTTTAGCAACGTTAAAGCTCATTGCTTGCTCTAGTGCGCTAAGTTTTAGCGGCTCAAGTTTTGGCTGCCGTGCTTGACGCCAATTTAATGCGCCAGAAATAGCTTGTTCGATGATGTGCAAGGCTGCCTGTGGTAATTTTTCAGTTTCGACAATCGCATCCACTAAACCGAGTTTCAGTGCTTGAGATCCACTCACATCTTTACCCGCAGTGATAATTTCCAGAGCGCTATCAAGACCAATAAGTCGAGGCAAACGGACTGATCCGCCAAAGCCAGGCATAATTCCTAACTTTGTTTCAGGTAAGCCAATTCTGGCATCGGGTGACGCAATTCTAAAATCGGTAGCGAGTACACACTCACATCCACCGCCTAGGGCATAACCATTAATTGCGCTAATAGTTGGAACAGGGAGATCTTCAAGGCGATTAAATATACTATTCGCGTAACCAAGCCATTCACTGAGGGTTTCTTTGGATGCGTCGAATAGGGATAAAAATTCTTTAATATCTGCGCCAACAATAAAAGCGGGTTTATCTGAGCGCAAAATAACGCCTTGTAAATCGCTTTGTTGTTCGAGTACTGCAACTGCTTCATCAAGTGAAGCGACGGTATGAGTATCCAATTTATTGATTGGTCCTGATGAGTTAAACACCAGTTCTGCAATACCTTTTTTCAACCATTGAATAGAGATTGTCTCACTTTGATAAAGCATGCTGTTCTCCTTTATGTGGCGGTCTTATCTGGTATGACCAGATGAAAATCAGTGTGACGATAATGTTAATTAAATGCAAATGATTAATAACAAAACTGGAAGGCGGCTCACAGGAATTAAGGTAAATAACACAAGGTGAAAATGATATTTCTATTAATAATCAATGCATTAATCTTATCTTGTCATTGAGTGCATACACGTTATTAGCAGAACGTGATAAGCTTGATTTTTCTAACTAATACTGAAAGGTTGAACGAAATGGAAAAACTGGCTGGACTCTACGCAGAACATATTAAAACGCTACAAAAAACGACTCAGCAAGTTTTGCAACGCAGTAAATTAGATGCCATCTTGATTCATTCAGGAGAGCCAATTCGCATTTTCCTCGATGATAGTGACTACCCATTTAAAGTGAATCCACATTTCAAAGCATGGGTTCCAGTGACGGACGTCCCGCATTCTTGGTTATTAGTCGATGGAGTGAATAAACCGAAGTTATGGTTTTACTCACCAGTTGATTATTGGCATAGCGTTGAACCTTTACCAACTAGCTTCTGGACGAAAGAAGTTGAGCTTATTCATCTGAAAAATGCGGATGAAATTAAAGGCTTTTTAGCGAATTTACCGAAAGAGCATCTAGCTTATATCGGCTCCTCTGCAAACAAAGCCGAATCTTTAGGTATTTCGACACACAATATCAACCCAAAACCTGTACTCGATTATTATCACTATCACCGTTCATATAAGACAGACTATGAGCTGTACTGTATGCGCGAAGCCCAAAAAATGGCGGTGAATGGTCATTTATCAGCTTTCGAAGCTTTTCAAGCTGGGGCAAGTGAGTTTGATATTAATATTAGCTATTTAGAAGCGACAGGGCATCGTGATACGAATGTGCCTTACGGTAACATTGTAGCTTTAAATGAAAATGCAGCCGTGCTTCACTACACTAAATTACAGCAAACGACTCCGAGTGAATTACGTAGCTTCTTGATTGATGCTGGTGCTGAGTATAACGGTTATGCCGCTGATATTACTCGTACTTATGCGGCTAAGAACAAAAGTGAGTTTGCAGAATTAGTTGGAGATTTGAATACAGAACAACTCGCTCTGATCGCTTCAATTAAAGCTGGCGTGCGTTATACCGATTACCATGTAGATATGCATCACCGTATTGCGAAATTACTTGCTAAGCATGGAATTGTGAAAGGGATTAGCGAAGATGCTATGGTTGAAAATGGTTTAACAACACCATTTTTACCACATGGGTTAGGTCATCCATTAGGTTTACAAGTGCATGATGTAGCAGGCTTTATGCAGGATGAAGATGGTACCCATTTAGCTGCACCGAAAATGTATCCATTCTTACGCTGCACTCGTATTTTGGAACCAAGAATGGTGTTAACTATCGAACCGGGTCTTTACTTTATTGAGTCCTTGCTTTCTGCGTGGCGTACAGGGGAGTTCAGTCAGCACTTTAATTGGGATAAAATCGAGCACTTCAAACCTTATGGTGGTATTCGAATTGAAGATAATATCGTTATCCATCATAACCATATTGAAAATATGACTCGAGATTTGCATTTACCGTAATGAAAGCGTACTCAATTCCGGCAGAAACGATCTCTTTTTCGGAAGAGATCAAAAAAAGCCGTTTTATTACTTATATCGCTCATACCGAGGGTATTGACGCTGCGAAAGATTATATTCAATCGATTAAAGCGCAATACCCCGATGCCCGGCACCATTGCTGGGCATTTGTTGCGGGGCGACCTGATGATTCCCAGCAATTAGGTTTTTCCGATGATGGAGAGCCTACGGGAACGGCAGGTAAACCCATCATGGCGCAGCTATTAGGTAGCAACTTAGGTGAGATCACTTGCGTTGTTGTGCGTTATTTTGGTGGAATAAAGCTAGGTACGGGTGGGTTAGTCCGTGCTTATGGTAGTGGGGTTCAGCAAGCGCTGAAGTTACTCCCAACACAAACTAAAGTCCCTCAAAAAATCTTCAATGTGGTATGTGATTACTCACTTATCAATGGAGTTGAGCAATTATTAGCTCAGGTAAATGGTACTATATTGCTCAGTGATTATAATGAGTCTGTATCTTTGCAAATTTCTATTCCTGCTACTTGTGAGCAGGAGGTCAATGATAAATTACGTGATATCAGTCGTGGGGAAGTTACTCTCTTAGAACCGTCACAAGAGCAAACAGCATAGCAAGGAACCGGCCGAATGCATTTTCGCGCAATAACTCGTATTGTCGGGTTACTCGTCATTATCTTCTCTTTTACTATGGTCATACCTGGTATTGTCGCACTGATATATCGCGATGGTGCGGGACGAGCATTCAGTCAAACTTTTATAACGGCGTTGCTGATTGGGCTTTTTTTATGGCTGCCTACGCGAAATAGTCGACATGAATTAAAAGCAAAAGAAGGTTTTTTAATTGTTGTTCTGTTTTGGACGGTGCTAGGGAGTGTCGGGGCACTGCCGTTTATCTTCTCTGAAAAACCCAATTTATCTGTTACAGATGCCTTCTTTGAGTCCTTTTCTGGGCTAACAACCACCGGTGCAACAACTCTGACGGGATTAGACTCTCTTCCGAAAGCGATCTTATTCTATCGGCAGATGCTGCAATGGCTTGGAGGGATGGGGATCATTGTACTCGCCGTCGCGATTTTGCCTCTCTTAGGTGTCGGGGGGATGCAGCTCTATCGTGCAGAGATGCCGGGGCCATTAAAAGATAACAAAATGCGTCCGCGAATTGCGGAAACAGCAAAAACCCTTTGGCTTATTTATGTGTTGCTAACTATCGCGTGTGCGATTGCATTATGGATCGCTGGTATGGATGTGTTCGATGCGATATCACACAGTTTTTCAACCATCGCGATCGGTGGGTTTTCTACTCATGATGCCAGCATAGGCTACTTTAATAGTCCTGCCATTAATACCATTATTGGCGTGTTTCTAATTATCTCGGGTTGTAACTTTGGCTTGCACTTTGCGGTTTTAACGGGAAGAAGCCTCGGAATTTATTGGCGCGACCCTGAGTTTAGAATGTTCATCAGTTTCCAGTTTGTTCTAGTCGTGATCTGTACCGCGGTGCTGATGTATCACTCCGTATATGCTGGCTTTGGGCAAACGTTGGATCAAGCCTTTTTCCAAGTGGTCTCGATGGCGACCACTGCGGGTTTCACCACTGACAGTTTTTCTGGCTGGCCGCTGTTCTTGCCAATGCTTCTACTATGTGCGGCGTTTGTCGGTGGTTGTGCAGGGTCAACGGGTGGGGGATTAAAAGTGATTCGTATCCTTTTACTGTTCCTGCAAGGTTCCCGAGAGTTAAAACGATTAGTGCATCCTAATGCGGTCTATACCATTAAATTAGGACAACGGGCACTGCCAGAAAGGATCATTGAAGCTGTCTGGGGATTCTTCTCTGCTTATGCTTTAGTTTTCGTGGTTAGCTTGCTGCTTTTAATCGCCACTGGGGTGGATGAGTTTTCTGCATTCTCAGCGATTGCAACAACGTTGAATAACTTAGGTCCAGGCCTAGGTACTGTTGCTGATAACTTCACGACAATGAATCCTGCAGGTAAATGGATTTTAGTTGTCACGATGCTGTTTGGTCGTTTGGAAGTGTTTACTTTATTAGTATTACTGACCCCTACTTTCTGGCGTGAGTAATATAGCTGCGCCGCTAACGTATATAGATAGTAACGATTAGGAATAAAAATGAGTTATCTACTTTTGCACTCAAGCACCGATGGGCAAACCAAAAAAATCATACTTAAAATGGCAGATCAATTACGTCGCGCTGGGCGTGAGTGTGATATTCGTGATTTGAATTCAGATAAAAGTTTTAACTTATCTGCTTACGAAAAGGTGCTAGTGGGAGCTTCTATTCGTTATGGGCATTTCAATAAGCAGTTAGTGCGTTTTGCTACAACCCATCAAACTCAACTTAATTCGATGAAGACGGGGTTCTTTGCCGTTAACCTTACAGCAAGAAAAGAAGGCAAGAATACCGTTGAGACGAATGCCTATACTCGTAAGTTCTTAGAGAAGTGCCCATGGCAGCCGACCGTGAAGTCTGTTTTTGCAGGCGCGCTGTTTTACCCTCGCTATAAATGGTTTGATAGAGTGATGATCCGGCTCATTATGAAAATGACAGACGGACCAACCGACCCAAATACAGAAATTGAATATACCAATTGGGATAATGTTGCGGCTTTCGCAACTGAATTTGATAATCTCTAGCTTGATATTTAAACAAATCGTGGTTGTTTTGCGCGATTTGTTTAAAAAGAAAACGGTCGAATAAAAATATTCAAAAAACACTTGCAGGATTTCTGCGACTCCCTATAATGCGCATCCGTTGTCACGACAAACCGGCTCGAAGAAAACCTCGAAGCCCCGTGATAACAGAGGTGAAGAAAGAAAATAGTTGAAAATAATCGCTTGACTTTCTAAATAAAAAACGTAGTATACGACACCTCGCGACAACGACCTAAAGTCGATAATCAAAAGATTAAGTCGCACCGCTCTTTAACAATTTATCAGACAATCTGTGTGGGCACTCACAGGACACTATCAAAAAAATATTTGATTTTAAGTCTTGAAGAGTGACTAACACGTTAATTCATATATATGAACTAATAGGTAATTTGGTTTCTTCGGAAATCAAACGACAGTAAACATTCTTTGAGCATCAAGCTTTTTAATTGAAGAGTTTGATCATGGCTCAGATTGAACGCTGGCGGCAGGCCTAACACATGCAAGTCGAGCGGTAACAGGGGAAGCTTGCTTCTCGCTGACGAGCGGCGGACGGGTGAGTAATGTATGGGGATCTGCCCGATAGAGGGGGATAACTACTGGAAACGGTAGCTAATACCGCATAATCTCTTAGGAGCAAAGCAGGGGAACTTCGGTCCTTGCGCTATCGGATGAACCCATATGGGATTAGCTAGTTGGTGAGGTAATGGCTCACCAAGGCGACGATCCCTAGCTGGTCTGAGAGGATGATCAGCCACACTGGGACTGAGACACGGCCCAGACTCCTACGGGAGGCAGCAGTGGGGAATATTGCACAATGGGCGCAAGCCTGATGCAGCCATGCCGCGTGTATGAAGAAGGCCTTAGGGTTGTAAAGTACTTTCAGTTGGGAGGAAGGCGCTGATGCTAATATCATCAGCGATTGACGTTACCAACAGAAGAAGCACCGGCTAACTCCGTGCCAGCAGCCGCGGTAATACGGAGGGTGCAAGCGTTAATCGGAATTACTGGGCGTAAAGCGCACGCAGGCGGTTGATTAAGTTAGATGTGAAATCCCCGGGCTTAACCTGGGAATGGCATCTAAGACTGGTCAGCTAGAGTCTTGTAGAGGGGGTAGAATTCCATGTGTAGCGGTGAAATGCGTAGAGATGTGGAGGAATACCGGTGGCGAAGGCGGCCCCCTGGACAAAGACTGACGCTCAGGTGCGAAAGCGTGGGGAGCAAACAGGATTAGATACCCTGGTAGTCCACGCTGTAAACGATGTCGATTTGGAGGTTGTTCCCTTGAGGAGTGGCTTCCGGAGCTAACGCGTTAAATCGACCGCCTGGGGAGTACGGCCGCAAGGTTAAAACTCAAATGAATTGACGGGGGCCCGCACAAGCGGTGGAGCATGTGGTTTAATTCGATGCAACGCGAAGAACCTTACCTACTCTTGACATCCAGAGAACTTAGCAGAGATGCTTTGGTGCCTTCGGGAACTCTGAGACAGGTGCTGCATGGCTGTCGTCAGCTCGTGTTGTGAAATGTTGGGTTAAGTCCCGCAACGAGCGCAACCCTTATCCTTTGTTGCCAGCGATTCGGTCGGGAACTCAAAGGAGACTGCCGGTGATAAACCGGAGGAAGGTGGGGATGACGTCAAGTCATCATGGCCCTTACGAGTAGGGCTACACACGTGCTACAATGGCGTATACAAAGAGAAGCGACCTCGCGAGAGCAAGCGGAACTCATAAAGTACGTCGTAGTCCGGATTGGAGTCTGCAACTCGACTCCATGAAGTCGGAATCGCTAGTAATCGTAGATCAGAATGCTACGGTGAATACGTTCCCGGGCCTTGTACACACCGCCCGTCACACCATGGGAGTGGGTTGCAAAAGAAGTAGGTAGCTTAACCTTCGGGAGGGCGCTTACCACTTTGTGATTCATGACTGGGGTGAAGTCGTAACAAGGTAACCGTAGGGGAACCTGCGGTTGGATCACCTCCTTACCATTGAAGTGTTTTTGTGAAGTGCTCACACAGATTGTCTGATAGAAAGTAGAGCAAAAAGCGCGTCTGCGAAGCTGACTGTAGTGTCCCCTTCGTCTAGAGGCCTAGGACACCGCCCTTTCACGGCGGTAACAGGGGTTCGAATCCCCTAGGGGACGCCAATTGCGCGGAGAATGAGTGAAAGACGTTCCCCACAAATAATGATTAAGCCAATTACGTTGTAGTTGGTTTAACAATTATGCTCTTTAACAATCTGGAACAAGCTGAAAATTGAAAACAACGCACATTGTTTATCGCTTAAACAATGTGAGAGTCTCTCAAAAATCTCAACGTGAATGTGTTCAATTGACCGTCGGGTCAGTTGGTAAAGACACCTTCGGGTTGTGAGGTTAAGCGACTAAGCGTACACGGTGGATGCCTAGGCAATCAGAGGCGATGAAGGACGTGCTAATCTGCGATAAGCGTCGGTAAGGTGATATGAACCGTTATAACCGACGATTTCCGAATGGGGAAACCCAGTGCAATTCGTTGCACTATCGTTTGATGAATACATAGTCAAACGAGGCGAACCGAGGGAACTGAAACATCTCAGTACCTCGAGGAAAAGAAATCAACCGAGATTCCCCTAGTAGCGGCGAGCGAACGGGGAGCAGCCCAGAGTCTTAATCAGCATTAGCATCAGGAGAACGGTCTGGAAAGGCCGGCAGTAAAGGGTGATAGCCCCGTATCCGAAGGTGTTAGTGTTGTGAACTCGACGAGTAGGGCGGGACACGTGTTATCCTGTCTGAATATGGGGGGACCATCCTCCAAGGCTAAATACTCCTGATTGACCGATAGTGAACCAGTACCGTGAGGGAAAGGCGAAAAGAACCCCGGCGAGGGGAGTGAAATAGAACCTGAAACCGTGTACGTACAAGCAGTGGGAGCACCCTTGTGGTGTGACTGCGTACCTTTTGTATAATGGGTCAGCGACTTATATTCTGTAGCAAGGTTAACCGTATAGGGGAGCCGTAGGGAAACCGAGTCTTAACTGGGCGAATGAGTTGCAGGGTATAGACCCGAAACCCGGTGATCTAGCCATGGGCAGGTTGAAGGTTGGGTAACACTAACTGGAGGACCGAACCGACTAATGTTGAAAAATTAGCGGATGACTTGTGGCTGGGGGTGAAAGGCCAATCAAACCGGGAGATAGCTGGTTCTCCCCGAAAGCTATTTAGGTAGCGCCTCGTGAACTCATCTTCGGGGGTAGAGCACTGTTTCGACTAGGGGGTCATCCCGACTTACCAACTCGATGCAAACTACGAATACCGAAGAATGTTATCACGGGAGACACACGGCGGGTGCTAACGTTCGTCGTGAAGAGGGAAACAACCCAGACCGCCAGCTAAGGTCCCAAAGTCATAGTTAAGTGGGAAACGAAGTGGGAAGGCTCAGACAGCCAGGATGTTGGCTTAGAAGCAGCCATCATTTAAAGAAAGCGTAATAGCTCACTGGTCGAGTCGGCCTGCGCGGAAGATGTAACGGGGCTAAACTATGCACCGAAGCTGCGGCAGCGATATGTAAATATTGTTGGGTAGGGGAGCGTTCTGTAAGCCTGTGAAGGTGTGCTGTGAGGCATGCTGGAGGTATCAGAAGTGCGAATGCTGACATAAGTAACGATAATGCGGGTGAAAAACCCGCACGCCGGAAGACCAAGGGTTCCTGTCCAACGTTAATCGGGGCAGGGTGAGTCGACCCCTAAGGCGAGGCAGAAATGCGTAGTCGATGGGAAACGGGTTAATATTCCCGTACTGGTGATAATTGCGATGGGGGGACGGAGAAGGTTAGGCTGGCCGGGCGACGGTTGTCCCGGTTTAAGGATGTAGGCAGGTGAATTAGGCAAATCCGGTTCACTATATGCTGAGGTCTGATGACGAGTCACTACGGTGGCGAAGTAGCTCATACCCCGCTTCCAGGAAAAGCCTCTAAGCTCTAGATTATCATTAATCGTACCCCAAACCGACACAGGTGGTCAGGTAGAGAATA
Organism: Providencia sp. LY12; assembly: GCF_057621555.1. Taxonomy (NCBI): domain Bacteria; kingdom Pseudomonadati; phylum Pseudomonadota; class Gammaproteobacteria; order Enterobacterales; family Morganellaceae; genus Providencia; species Providencia sp. LY12. The sequence continues at coordinate 651,724 of NZ_CM172594.1, forward strand.
CTCAGGCGCTTGAGAGAACTCGGGTGAAGGAACTAGGCAAAATGGTGCCGTAACTTCGGGAGAAGGCACGCTGGCATTAGGTGAAGTGATTTACTCATGGAGCTGAAGCCAGTCGCAGATACCAGCTGGCTGCAACTGTTTATTAAAAACACAGCACTGTGCAAACACGAAAGTGGACGTATACGGTGTGACGCCTGCCCGGTGCTGGAAGGTTAATTGATGGGGTTATCCGTAAGGAGAAGCTCTTGATCGAAGCCCCAGTAAACGGCGGCCGTAACTATAACGGTCCTAAGGTAGCGAAATTCCTTGTCGGGTAAGTTCCGACCTGCACGAATGGCGTAATGATGGCCAGGCTGTCTCCACCCGAGACTCAGTGAAATTGAACTCGCTGTGAAGATGCAGTGTACCCGCGGCAAGACGGAAAGACCCCGTGAACCTTTACTATAGCTTGACACTGAACATTGAGCCTTGATGTGTAGGATAGGTGGGAGGCTTTGAAGCGTGGACGCCAGTCTGCGTGGAGCCAACCTTGAAATACCACCCTTTAATGTTTGATGTTCTAACGTAGCCCCGTAATCCGGGGTGCGGACAGTGTCTGGTGGGTAGTTTGACTGGGGCGGTCTCCTCCCAAAGAGTAACGGAGGAGCACGAAGGTTGGCTAAGCATGGTCGGACATCATGCGGTTAGTGCAAAGGCATAAGCCAGCTTGACTGCGAGAGTGACGGCTCGAGCAGGTACGAAAGTAGGTCTTAGTGATCCGGTGGTTCTGTATGGAAGGGCCATCGCTCAACGGATAAAAGGTACTCCGGGGATAACAGGCTGATACCGCCCAAGAGTTCATATCGACGGCGGTGTTTGGCACCTCGATGTCGGCTCATCACATCCTGGGGCTGAAGTAGGTCCCAAGGGTACGGCTGTTCGCCGTTTAAAGTGGTACGCGAGCTGGGTTTAGAACGTCGTGAGACAGTTCGGTCCCTATCTGCCGTGGGCGTTGGAAGATTGAAAGGGGCTGCTCCTAGTACGAGAGGACCGGAGTGGACGCACCACTGGTGTTCGGGTTGTCATGCCAATGGCATTGCCCGGTAGCTAAGTGCGGAAGAGATAACCGCTGAAAGCATCTAAGCGGGAAACTTGCCTTGAGATGAGTCTTCCCTGACTCTTTAAGGGTCCTAAAGGAACGTTTAAGACTAAGACGTTGATAGGTTGGGTGTGTAAGCGTAGCGATACGTTGAGCTAACCAATACTAATGAACCGTGAGGCTTAACCTGACAACACCGAAGGTGTTTTCGAGAAGAGAGATTGAGTTGATTTTCAAAGCCAGTGAGAAGCCGAAAGGTGAAGGACACAACAGCTTGTTCAAGATTGATATTCTGGTTACCAAAAGGTAACGGGGATAAACAGAATTTGTCTGGCGGCAATAGCGCGGTGGTCCCACCTGACCCCATGCCGAACTCAGCAGTGAAACGCCGTAGCGCCGATGGTAGTGTGGGGTCTCCCCATGTGAGAGTAGGGAACTGCCAGACATTAAATTAGCCGAGAAGCCACCCATTGGGTGGCTTTTTTGCGTTTGGGGACTTAAAAAATAGGTGATAAAAGGCAAGATAGTCATCCTTTGAAGCGTGATTATCGCAACAGCCCCCTTCAGAGCTTATCAATAAAAGCACTTTAATGGGTGAATATTTGATCCGATATAATTTCAAATCTCAAGCTAAAACCGAATCTTAGTCCTAAATTAACAGTAAAACCTTAGTATCGCCTTTTGTTCTGACTCAAAAATTTCAACCATTCTAGTTATTCTATTGTAAGAAAATAGCTATATATTAATTGGTTATACTATCTGTTGCTTATGAGAAGACTATCTGGTAACAGAGAAAAAAGGAATACGTTATGGCTGACGTAATATAAAAGAAGGATTAGGAAGAAAAATTCAGTAACGGGTATTTTTCCCAGATTTTCTTGAACCACGGAGTAAATTTTTCAGGATGAGTACTGATTTCTTGGGCTAAAGTTTCAAGGCTAATCCAGCAGGTAGCACTGACTTCTTCAGGATTAGGAATGACTTGATTGTCATAGTAGCCCACAAATAGGTGGTCATACTCATGCTCAATTAGCCCGCCATTCACATCAGCTTTATAAATAAACTCACCAACATGAGTTAATGAAGTTGAAAACCCGAGTTCTTCTGTTAAGCGGCGTAAAGCTGCATCATGGGTATCTTCTTGCGGCCTTGGATGGCTACAGCAGGAGTTTGCCCACTGCCCAGCGGAATGATATTTATGAAATGCGCGTTGTTGAATGAGTAATTCGTTCTTACGGTTATAAATAAAGATAGAAAATGCACGATGTAGGCAGCCTTGCTGATGAGCAAGTAGTTTTGGCATGCTACCAATTGGTGTGTCTTGTTCATTAACTAAAATAAGTTGTTCTTCTATCATAAGGGTAATCTGTATCAGTAAGAGTCAAAGCAAGCTTATTATAACTGGAAAAAAATGACTTGTAGATTAGAGCTATTAATAGCCTTTGTTAATTTGTACAGTGAGATTGATAAGTGCATTCATAGCTAGATGAATCAATCATTTAGCTATGAATGAAGACGGTATTATGAAGAAATATTATTTTTGTTGGAGCACCCAGACAGCAGCTTCGACTCTAGATTTTAGATTTAGTTTTTTAAGTAAATGTTTTACATGTACTTTTACTGTGCTCTCTGCGATATCTAAATTTCGAGCAATCATTTTATTCGATAATCCTTGAGCGATAAGCTCTAAAATGTCGGATTCTCGTGGCGTTAGTGCGATTGCATCGCTTTCATTTTGTGATTGATTTTCTCTTAATGATTCAGCAAGGACAGAGGTTAATGTCGGGCTAACCACCATTTTTCCACTTGCGGCTTCTTTGAGTGCGATAATCAGTTCTTCAGGCTCCATATCTTTTAGCAAATAACCATCAGCACCTCGCTTAAGCGCACTGATCAAATCATCACTATAATTCGATACGGTAAAGAGAATAATTCTGCCTGAAAGTTCACGTTTTCTGAGTTCATCTAGGGTTTCAAAGCCATTCATTCCAGGCATATTGAGATCTAAAAGGATCAGGTCAGGATCTTGCTCTTCTGCTATCTGAATACCTATTTTGCCATCTCCAGCTTCACCGATAACTTGAAGTGAAGGCTCTAAGCTAATCAGCTGTTTTACACCATTTCGGAGCATTGGGTGATCATCAATAAGTAGGATCGTTGATTTTTCGGTCATTATATTTTTAGTCTCCATGAATGATTTGATCCGGTGTTCTAAATATCAGATGTTTTAGATGTCAGATAAGGGGAATGTGACTTTCACTTCGGTTCCCCCTCCGGCACGTTGAGTAATGTAGCACTCGCCATTCAGGCTAAGTGCTCTTTCTCTCATAATAATGAGGCCATAATGGTTAAGTTTATTTGGATTGTCATCAATACCATTGCCATTATCATCAATTGTAATGGTGACAGTGCCTCTATGTTGGCTTAATGAAACTTTAGCCCAAGTTGCATTGGCATGCTTTAGAATATTACTTAGTGCTTCCCGAATTATTTGTATTATGTGGATAGATTGGTGTGGTGAGATACTTTTCGCTGGAATTTCATAATGAAGCTGAATATTAAAGCCAATACGCCCACTAAATTCACCTAAAGTACTTTTGAGTGAAGGTAATAGACCTGATTCAGTGAGTTTCAAGCGGAAAGTCGTTAATAATTCCCGTAACTGGCTGTATGCAGTATTAATTTCTGTACGCATCTCATTGAGCAAATGTAGCGTTGTTTCTGGTAATGGTTCTGGTTGCATTTGCAGATAGCTAATTTGCATTTTTAAACATGAGAGTGATTGCGCGATAGAGTCATGAAGCTCTCTGGCAATAGCGGCACGTTCATCCATAATTAGCAGCTGCTGCTGTTGCTCTATCTGTTGCTCCATGGTGAGCATACCTGAAATCTGTTTCGCTAGCATAAGAACCAATCTGTTTTTTTCATCAGAAAATGATTGTTTTTGCTCAATTTCACCAATAATTACACCATATCGGTGCATGTTATCAGAGAGATCCCACTGTAACGTTTGATATTCTTTTGCTGGATCATTGTGTAATGGATGCTGATTAGTGGAAGATAGCTTTGTTTTATCTATTTCGAGATTGGTCGTGGCATAAGAGATTTCATGAAAATATTGTTCATTGCTATCTTCATATAATTTGAGGCGTAGGTTCTCTAGCTGCGTAATGTTTTTCAGCTCTGTGAGAACTTTTTGTAATCTTGAATAAAGCGTTTCCGATGAGTGTAATATTTGATTTGATTGATAAAGATATGACAAAACCCGGTTTTTAGCGAGTAAGTCCGCGGTTTTTTCTGCCACACGTTCTTCGAGTTGGTGGTAACTTTGTGCCAGCTCATCAGACATATGATTGAGGGTTTCACCTAGGGCATTGAGCTCATCTTGCTTATTATTCTTCATGGGATAGCGCTGAGTAAAGTCTTTACGCCCAATAGCATTAACCATAGAAAGCAGTTTCATCCATGGGTAATAAATTTTTCGTCTCAAATGCCAGATTGTTCCCATCAACAGTAAAAAGACTAAGCTAATAAAAATAAGCTGAGTCATGGCAACGTAAGCTATTTTTTTCTCAGTTTTATCATCAATATTATGAACTAACTCATTGAGCATATTAACAAAAGTAATGACTTCATAACGGGCATCATCAGGTGAAGATGCTTTTGTGAGTGCGGGTCTTAAAGTGTTTAGCCAAAATTCATGTATTTTATTAAATTCAGGTGTAAGGTTTTCAATTTTAACCACTTGGGTGAGTTCGGGGCTGAGTAAGTCTTTCTCTAATTCATCAAGATAATTCTGACTATGCTGGTTTATGGGCGTTAAAGAAAGTAGGCGGTAACTTTGCATGCGCAAGGAACCTGATGTGTTAATGGCATGAGCATTGCCTTGTACACTGATGATCATACGGTTGGAAATTGTCATACCGATAATGCCTAAAACAGCAATAAGTAGCATTAACCCAATAACCTGGTTGATGATCGAAAATCGTCGGTAAAGTGTCGGCATTCTCTCTTTTTCCTGATACAAAATAAACTGACTATTACCATAATGTATTTAAGGATATTAGTCAGTTTTTAGCTTTATTTTGTTTTTTTAAATCGAGCAAAAAAGTTAATAATGAAAACAATAAGTAAACCGATAACTAGACCAAAAATTAAATTAAGAATAGAAGGAGTCAAAAATTGTAGTGTATTACCAACAACACTGATGCTGCCTGTCTTTTCTGCCATTTTTTCGATCCATAAATGCAGATAGGTAATTCCGTGAGTGAGTATCCCCCCTCCGACCATAAACATCGCGGCCGTTCCTACAACAGATAATGTTTTCATTAAATAAGGGGTTACATAAATTAACCCATTACCGCATTTACGCAGCAAAGTAGAGGCTTTTTTCTGTAGATAGAAGCCTAAGTCATCTAGTTTGACTATACCAGCAACTAATCCATACACCCCGACAGTCATGACAATGGCAATAATTGATAAAACTGCAAATTGGTTTAGGAGCGTTGTTGAAGAAACGATACCTAAAGTAATAGCGATAATTTCCGCCGATAAAACAAAATCAGTACGGATTGCACCTTTAATTTTTTGTTTTTCAAATGCTGCTATTTCTTGTTCTGAACGCTGAGCTTCTCGTGCTGCTTCTGATGGTGAGATTTCATGTTTGTGTAGATACTTATGGGCAAGTTTTTCAGCGCCTTCAAAGCAGAGATATGCGCCTCCAATCATTAATAATGGTGTGACTGCCCACGGAATGAAAGCGCTAATCAGTAATGCTAGTGGGACTAAAATGAGTTTGTTGATGAATGAGCCCTTTGCGACAGCCAAGACGACAGGGATCTCTCTTTCAGCGCGAACGCCTGTGACTTGTTGCGCATTTAAAGCGAGGTCATCACCCAGAACACCAGATGTTTTTTTTGCCGCCATTTTTGTCATCACGGACACATCATCTAAAACTGCTGCAATATCATCTAATAAGGCAAGTAAGCTACTTCCAGCCACAGGAGGATCCTTTTGTTAAGGTGAGGTATAATTGACATTTCTTAGGTAAGATAAGTCAAAATTAGTTCACAGCGATTTGATAATTTGAGTAATAATCGGGATAGGTAAAGTTGCTCTTATCATAACAGCTTTGATTTGATTATGAATTTTTCATGAAAAACAAGAATATGTTTTGTCATTATCATCATTTTTAATGAGCGTAAGGTTAATCCATGTCCCTTCAGCCTGTATTGAGTATCGTTGTTGCTGTTTATAACGGCGAAAAGTTTTTACCCCATTTTTTTGACAGCTTAATTGCCCAAAAGCTCGAAAACTGGGAACTGATCGTTGTGAACGATGGTTCAACAGATGATAGCGAATCAGTCATTCGTCAATACGAAGATAAGTTTGAGAATTTCAAAGTACTCACTCAGGAAAACGGTGGCGTTTCCGTTGCGCGTAATACCGGAATGGCTGTCGCAACAGGGAAATACATCACTTTCCCTGATATTGATGATGAAATTGATGCCAGAATGTATGGTCGTTTATTAGAGATTGCCTTAGTGGGGGATCTGGACGTAGCAACTTGCAATGGTACTTATGTGTACACCAATGGGGATGCGCCAAAAGCTATTTTTCCGCCAAATAAAGTGCCTTCTACTGGCGTGATCACGGGCCCTCAATGGCTGCAAATTGGCTTGAGCTCTCGTAAATTTCTCCATGTAACTTGGTTGAATCTGTATCGCTTGTCATTAATTAGAGAACACAATTTTTCCTTTGAACCAAGATTACACCATCAAGATATTCCTTGGACTACCGAAATGCTGCTCGTTGCTAAACGAGTGCAGTTTATCAATGAACAATATTATGAATATCTGATCCATAACCAATCCGTTTCTCACTCTTTAACCGGAGATGAGCGCTCAGTACGTAAGATCAATACCTATCTGAAGATCTTAGATATGTTGATGGATATCTATAAGCGCCATCCTGAAGAAGTGAAACAAGCACCGGCTTGCTTATGGCAAGTGGGGAAAGAAGGCTTAGGGGTTGTTTTAGCGCTATTAGCCATCAAGTCACCGGAAACGCAAAAGCAGATGGTTCAGCTGTTTTTCGATAAAGGTTACTGGGATATTGTTTGGAAGCATGCCACAACGCTGAAATTAAAGTGGCGTTTGATCCGTCGTTACAGCAAATTGAAGGCCATTATCAATAAATAGTTCTCTAGCAGCCTTTCGGGGCTGCTCTCTTTTATTACTCCTGTACTTTCTTCGCTCCCCTTCAACTTATTAAATAATTGATAAAACATTATTAATATCCATGGCATATATTGTGATTTAATTAACATATTAATAACAAAAAAATTGAGCTTCCTCTCAGAATATGGTCTTTATAGGGTTATAGTTCGCCTGAATATACACGGTGATAAATTATTAATAAGTTAATGAGTGAGGGCTAAATGGATCATTATCTGCATAAATTACCTGACCTTATTGACTCCGTGGCAACCAACCAGTTTTACCCCAATTTGTTGTCATGGCTGTCCTCTTTTGTGGTCTTTGATAACGCCATTATTTATGCCTTTGAAAAAGAAGGTGCGCCGCGTTTTCTGTCGAAAGTTGAGAAGCGCAATAGTGACAGTATCAATCGTATTTATCAGCGTGGCGCTTATCTGATGGATCCTTTCTACCAAGAACTACAAAAAGGTGGCAGCTCGAAGGTGCTGACATTGAAAGAAGTTGCACCGAAAGGGTTTTATCATACTGATTATTATCTTAACTTTTATCGTAAGACCGGTTGGTGCGATGAGGCGGGGCTGTTGCTGGAGCTATCGGCCGATAAACAATTAGGTATTTTCTTTGGTAATGAAGACCAGCCTTTTCTTTCAGACGAAAATAAACAAGCCTCATTAAAAGAAGCCTTTGATATTATTCGAAGTATCGCTCGATTACATAAGGAAGTCGTGCCTAACTCAGTATCCAGCCATTACCGTAATACTGACTTACAAACTTGCTTTGGTTTGACGCCAAGAGAGTGTGAGGTCGTTGAATTAATTTTGGAAGGTAAAGGCTCCCCACAAATTGCCGAGGCGCTGTTTATTAGCTTGGGTACTGTCAAAAATCACCGCAAGAATATCTATCAAAAATTAGAGATTAACTCTCAAGTTGAATTGTTTAATTTATTAATGACTCCAATAAAACAGTAATTGAGTAGAGTTAGTGTATTTCTTGTATATATCAGATGGTTATACTAGATAACCTTGATAAAGCTTTATTTTTCAATTGATTGTATTTATCTCATTAGCAATGAAATACTCCTTGCCTTCATCCTTTACTAAAATATGTAATAATTTCTATTAATATAATAATAAATATTTATCCTTTTGAATTAAAACATAAAAGGTTTAAATTGATTTAATCTTATTTATAAGTAAATATTGTATCTACGTCACAAATGTTAACTTTATGTTTCGAATGTCCCTAAAGGGCTATGTAACTGTTAATGATTGGTTAAGATAATCAAGGTTATTGCAAGATACTAGATAGGGTATCCATTATGAATAACCAAGTAGAATCATTAACTTATTACTCAGCAACCAAAAAATATGATCTGCGTTTCCCAACTTTGAAAGAAGACATTGATGTGGATGTCGTGATCATCGGTGGTGGATTCTCAGGGATTAATACAGCATTAGAATTGTGTGAAAAGGGAATTACCAACATTGCTATCTTGGAAGGTCGCCATCTTGGTTATGGCGGTACAGGACGTAACGGTGGGCAAGTGATGGCTGGTATTGGTCATGACCTCGATGCGATTAAAAAACACGTTGGTTCTGAAGGTTTAGAAACGATTTTTAAACTGAGCAACATGGGCGCGGGGATCATGCGTGACCGTATCGCCAAATACAATATTGATGCGGATTTTTGCCATGGTTATGCCTACTTAGGTAGTAACAAGCGCCAAGAAAAAACATTGCGCAGTTGGCTTGCAGATTTTAAAGCCGTCGCGCCAGATGAAGAAATTGAATTTTATACAGGTTCAGATTTAAAGCAGATTATCGGATCTGACGCTTATACATGTGGAATCAAACACATGGGAGGCGGACATGTTCATTCACTTAACCTGTTACTGGGGGAAGCGAAAGCGGTGAGTGAATATGGCGCAAAAATTTTTGAAAACAGCCAAGTTTTGAATGTTGAGTACGGCGATACAGTAACGGTTCGTACCGCGATGGGTTCCGTGAAAGCGAAAAAAATGTTGTGGGCGTGCGATGGCTTCTTGAATGGTCTTGAGCCGACGTTATACCCAAAAACAATTAACACCTATGCTTATCAGTTAATGACGGAAGAGCTTTCCGATGAATTAATTGAACGCATTAGCCCAATTCGCGGGGCATACAGCGATATTCGCCCAGTCATCGATTACTACCGTGTAACAAACGAAAATCGCCTGCTATTTGGTAGCTCGACGTACTTTTTAGAATACATTCCATCCGACTTGAAAGAGTGGAACCGTAAATTGATGCTGAATGTTTTCCCATACCTGAAAGACGTCAAAATCGAGCTGGCATGGGGAGGTCCAATGGCGTGTAGTGCTAACTTATTCCCGCAAATTGGCACGATCCCTGGTCATAAAAACGTGTTCTACGTACAAGGCTATTCAGGCTTTGGTGTTACGCCAAGCCAGATCGTGTGCAAGGTGCTTGCTGAGGGAATGGTTGAAGGCTCCAGCCGCTATGACCTGATGAGTTCGATTCCTCATGCTGACATTATGGGGAAAGACAGCATGCGTAATGCTATTGTGTCACTTGCCAAGTGTTGGCATCAGTTATCAGGATATTGGCAAGGTCGCCGCTAAGTTTTCCTAAATTTAATGTCCATTTTTGATTTTATTACATAAGAGAAGGTAAGAAAGATGATCAGCCCATTACTGTTAAACAAAGCACTTCCTGAATTACTGAACATTGGTAGCGTGAGCAATTTAGGTTCTGTGGTTGTTGAAGGTGATCCACAAGCAAGCGTGGCGATGATCCACGGAGAGCCAACAGATAATCTGACTTGCGGTATTTTTGCTTGTACAACAGGCAAATTTAAGATGGTTTACCCATTTGATGAAATGGCAACTGTCCATGAAGGTTCGGTGAAATTAACCGACGTAAAAACAGGCGTCACCGTGGAATACCATAAAGGCGACTCTTGGTTTGCAGCCAAAGGCACTGAAGTACTTTGGGAAATCAGCGCACCACGTTTTGTAAAACACTATTTAGCCTGCGTGAATGCGTAATTTGATAAATTAACGAGGTGGAGATAACGATGAGTGAGTTAACCCTGTTACCAGAAGTTAGAGAATTCTTGAACCGTCAACACGGTCATTTTATTAATGGATTGCCTGTTTCTGGCAAGGGAGATGCTTATTTTGAAGTCGTGAATCCAGCCACCGAGCAAGTGATTGCGAAAGTGAAAGAAGGGACTTGCGAAGAAGTTGATGCAGCGATGAATGCGGCATATGCCGCATTTAAAGGCTCATGGGCAAATACCACGCCGATGGAACGAGGCAACTGTTTGAATCGTTTAGCGGATTTGCTCGAAAAACACTTAGAAGAATTAGCGCAATTAGAAACCTTAAGTTCTGGGAAAACCATTCAGTTATCACGTTTTCTGGAAGTAGGTTCAGCGGCACAGTTTTTACGTTATTTTGCGGGCTGGGCAACCAAAATTAGCGGTGAAACCCTGAATGTTTCTTTGCCATCATTTAATGGCGAAAAATACTCGGCATTTACCCAGCGTGAGCCTGTCGGGGTGGTTGCTGGGATTATCCCATGGAACTTCTCCATTATGATTTCCATTTGGAAATTAGCGGCTGCATTGACATGTGGCTGCACGATTGTACTGAAGCCAAGTGAGTTTACCCCTCTGACCATGTTGCGCGTGGCTGAACTCGCTAAAGAAGCGGGTATTCCTGATGGTGTAATCAATATTGTAAATGGTGGTGGTCGCGAAGTGGGACCTGCTTTAATTAGCCATGAACTTTGTTCGAAAGTGACCTTTACAGGCTCAGTGCCGACTGGATTGGCGGTAGGGCGCTCAGCGATGGAAGGCAAACTGACTCGCGTCACATTAGAATTGGGCGGTAAAAATGGTGCAGCATTCTTAGCGGATTTATCCGTGGATAAGATTGTGAGCGGCATCATTGAAGCGGGTTATTTAAACCAAGGGCAAATCTGCGCAGCGGCAGAGCGTTTCTATATTCCATCTAAATTGATGGATACGGTTCTGGAAGCGCTAAAAACGCGTTTATCGGCAATGAAGGTTGGCTCGCCATTGGATGAAACCACAGAAATGGGACCATTAGCCAATAAAGCCCATTACGATAAGATCTTAAGCCTATTTGAAAAAGCACGCCAAGATGGCAGTGAAATTGTCTATGGCGGGCAGCCAATTGCTGGAGCGGGTTACTTTGTACCGCCTACGATTATTCGTGCAAATGGCCCTGATGATGTATTAATGAAAGAAGAGACATTTGGTCCTATCGGCACTTTCTTGGCTTATGATGATGAAGAAGAGCTGATTACGATGATGAATAGCACGCCATTTGGCTTGGCTGCGAGCGTATGGACAAATGATCTCAGCAAAGCAATGCGCATGGTTTCACAAATTGAAGCAGGAACCGTTTGGGTGAATATGCACACCTTCCTCGACCCAGCAGTGCCTTTCGGTGGTATTAAGTCCTCTGGAATTGGTCGTGAATTTGGTAGTGCATTCATCGAGCACTACACTGAATTAAAGTCCGTCATGGTGCGTTATTAGAGCGTTAGTGGTTTTGTTTTTTCTGTAAAGCAACAGTTTTCCCGGCCAATGCGCCGGGATTTTTTATAAAATTTTATCTTGGCGCAGTATAAATCCGGAGGAAACTAATTCTGTCCGGTTGCTCACATTGGCTTTGGTAAAAATATTGCGTAGATGGGTTTTTACAGTGGAAAGCGAAACACCCAACAGCAGCGCAATACGCTTATTACTGGCGCCTTCTCGCACTAAATGAATAATTTCTTGCTCTTTCGGGGTATAGGAAACCAGAGAATCGGGTCGCACATCAAATGTCATAAGCTCCGCAATTGGTAAGATTGCATTGAGCCTAATCACCTCTTCCGGCGTAAATGGCGTATCGCGTAGCACGGAAATTCCCGCCACAATCTTATTTTTACGGCGAATAAAAATCTCTGCCATATCTGCGATATGGTTTGGCTGCATAAAATCATGGAAGAAGGTTTGATCGTGCTGACGCATTTCCACTGGCATCTTCACTAAACGGAGATCCTCACCACGAAAATGGTCGGGATGTAGAGGATCGTGCTGGGAAAAGGCAGAGAGATACTCTTCATGCATACGCGCAGAAATTCCATACAGTACATGGTTTTCTGGCTGCCAGTGCTCATTTACTAGATAATAAACCGCCGCAGAAATAGGAATGATATGGGCAATTGTATTTAGGCAGCAGTCGATTAAGCCCTGTTGACTCTCACTAAATAGCGGTTGAACCATCATCATACCCCATCAAAATATACAGCTTACTATCATGCAATTTAATTCGATTAACATAAAGTAAACATGTTAATAACGTGAGCGTGGTTACACTATTTAAAACTTGTTTTTTATCGTTTAAAGGGAGTTTACTGCCTTTGGGTATCTTTCGTAGTGTGTTTGTTAATATGTTAATGAGGTTATTTTTTACTAACCATTGATATTTCAATGATTATTATATTATTTGAGTTTTAAAAGGGTACTTTTCGTTTTGGGCTCTGTGTGCTCCCCTCTCTCTGGGTATCGTTCTAAAGGACGATGGCGAGATGTTTAGGCTTATTTCTATAGTGAGAATGCAGTCACTTCATTTTTACAAAAAATTCACAATTTGGGCTGTGAGCAGAGAGAGGGAAGCAAAATGAATTTATCCTCAAAATTAACATCACACATTGAAAAAGGTAAGGTTGGCTTTCCAACAACGCTCGCCAGTTCGGTTGGCGTGATTATGGCAAGCCCTGTGATCCTCACTGTAACCAGTGGTTTTGGGATCGGCGGTGATACTTTTGCCTTAGCTGTTTTACTGAGCTTTATCATGATGCAGGCTCAATTAACCACATTCTCCGAAGCGGCGGCAATTTTACCGACCTCCGGTTCTGTTTACGACTATATCTCCTGCGGTATGGGGCGCTTTTGGGCGATTACAGGGGCACTGTCTGCCTATCTGATAGTTCACGTTTTTGCAGGTACAGCAGAGACCATTTTGTCCGGGATTATGGCGTTAGTGAACTTTGAAAGCCTGAATACAGTGCTGGAAACCAATAACTCCTCTTGGATGGTGGGGGTTGGTTTAGTTGTGGCATTCGGCTTATTGAATGCATTTGGTATCGAAGCTTTCGGCAAAGTGGAAGTGGTGCTCACTTTTGCAATGTGGAGCACGTTGGTGATTTTCAGTATTTGTGGGCTGCTGATGCCATTCCATGTTTCTGCAGAAGGCTGGTTTGGTCAAGGGCTGAATATTTCTGACCCGACCCTTGTTCTTAGCTTTGTGGGAATGGCGATGTTTATGTTTGTCGGCTGTGAATTAGTGACACCGATGGCGCCGGAAATTAAAAATTCAGCCAAAGTGATCCCGCGTGCGATGGCGATTGGTTTATGTGGCGTGGCATTCTGTATGTTCCTGTTTGGTGCGGCACTGACAAACCAAGTCGAAAACGTGATTGTTGACCCTCAAAATGGTGTGAGCCTATTAGAAACACCGATGGCTATTCCTGCGTTTGCTGGGCAAATTATGGGTGACTTCGGTAAATACTGGATTGGAATCGCCTTATTGCTGGCGGGTGGGGCAACTATCAATACATTGATGGCGGCAGTTCCACGCATTCTTTACGGCATGGCATTAGATGGTGCATTACCAAAAGTGTTCGCTTATTTACACCCTCGCTTTAAAACGCCAGTGTTTGGTATTTTAGTGGCGGTGATGATCCCATGTTTACACGCATTTGCTATCCAAGGGGATTTAGACCGTATTATCCCGTTGGTGCTGGCGGCTGTGTGCTCGTGGGGAACGGCATACTTATTAGTGACGATTTCTGTGGTGTTATTACGTATTCGTCGCCCTGATTTGCATCGTGCTTATCGCTCACCATTCTTCCCTATCCCTCAAATTATTTCGAGTGTGGGGATTATTCTAGCGATTGTTTACATCACGCCGCCGGGCATGAATAAAGCGGACGTGTATATTCCATTTGCCATTATGTTGGGATTAACCGCGAGTTATGCATTAGGTTGGACCGTGTTAGTGCAGAAAGTGAATCCATTTAAGCCCGTTCCGGTTGAACAAGTATTGTCCAACTCATTTGACGATGACAATGCAGAGGAGGTGGAACTTGAGCCTTTACGTAACCTTGCCTAAGTCACCATGGTGGAAAAGGTTAACTCAAAAACGCCTCCCGACAGGGTATCAAGCTGGGTTAACTTTAAATCGGATTGAGAAAGATATCGCTCCTTATGTTTGTGAGTGGGAGGCGCCTGGAGTGTTGCTCATCCAATTGCCTCAAGGTATTAAAGTGGAAGTGACTGAGCGTGTGAAAACCTTGTTTATGGCGTTTATTGTGCATAGTCGCTTTGCAGTTTCGGGAAAATGTGACAGTGCGCTGGTGGCACAGATTGATGTGAAAACAGCAGGGTCAGCGCGGAAAAAACACGTTCAGTTCACGACTCAACAAACGGAAGGGAAATTTTTGGTCGAAAGCTTAGAGCAGTACCCCGTGATCCGCCAAACTTTCGAAGAGCTAGATTTCACTCACTGTCATATTGCTGTCAAAAATGGCGTTTGGCGTTGCGAAATTGAGCCTTACACAGCTTCTGAAATGGTTAGTCGGATCCCTGCTGCTCGGCGTTATTTACGTTTGACTGATCAGCAGCGACATCGCTTATTAAGCGCACTACAGCTGATTTCTCAACTCATGAGCCAACAAACACCTCATCAATAATTTTTTCTCATCGATAACGCCCTGATTGGGCGTTTCGCTTTTATGATTGTTATGTTTATGGCTGCTATGTTTATGACAATCATCTTTATATCGACATAAAACCGTCATTCAACTGTCATCTGGCTGCTCTAGCATGCTGGTCAATTATTCGAAGTATATTCACTCTTCTTTTTATTGATTGGCAAGGATAAAAGTTATGACAGGTAATTTTATGAAATCTATGTTAGCCGTCGCTGTAAGTACGTTAATTTTAGGAACTGCAATCCCCGCTTATGCCGCGGATAAAAATGATGCAGTTTCAGAAAGTCGCGCTGCAAAAGGGGATATCACTAAATTTGGTGGTGCTCGCCGTTTATCGACTGAACAGACGGATATCATGAAAGCGGCACTGCATAATGGTCAAGCAAAGAACGTCATTTTATTTATCGGCGATGGTATGGGGGATTCTGAAATTACTGTCGCACGTAACTATGCTGAAGGGGCTGGCGGTTTCTTTAAAGGAATCGATGCATTGCCAATCACTGGACAATACACCCATTACGCATTAGATAAGAAAACACAAAAACCAGACTATGTAACTGATTCTGCGGCATCTGCAACAGCATGGTCATCCGGTGTGAAAACCTATAACGGCGCTTTAGGGATTGATGTATTTGGTAAAGACCATGACACATTGATTGAAATTGCGAAACGGAATGGTAAAGCAACGGGTAACGTAACGACATCTGAGATCCAAGATGCAACGCCAGCGGCTCAGTTTGCTCATGTGACGGGGCGCAAATGTTACGGTCCTGAAGAGACCAGCGAAAAGTGTGCAACCAATGCGCTGGAAAATGGCGGTCGTGGTTCTATCTCTGAACAGTTAATGATCACTCGTGCCGATGTCACATTAGGTGGCGGTGCGAAAAGTTTTAAGCAGGAAGCTAAAGCGGGTGATTACAAAGGGAAAACCTTGGAAAAACAAGCGGAAGAGCGAGGCTTCACTATCGTTCGTGATGCTAAGTCACTCGATGCAATCAAAGAAGCTAACCAAGATAAACCTGTGTTAGGTCTGTTCCATGATGGCAACATGACTGTGGCGTGGGAAGGTCCAAAAGCCACTTATCACGGTAACTTAAATAATGCAGCATTAGAGTGTAAACCGAATTCTAAACTAGACCCGAATGCACCGACATTAGCGCAAATGACTGAAAAAGCGATTGATTTATTGAAAGTAAATCCGAATGGCTTCTTCTTACAAGTTGAAAGCGCTTCTATCGATAAGCAGGATCATAAAGCGAACCCATGTGGTCAAATTGGTGAGACTGTCTCGCTGGACCAAGCGGTACAAGTGGGCTTAGATTTTGCTAAGAAGCACGGTGATACGCTGGTTATCGTGACCGCTGACCACTCGCATTCTAGTCAAATTATTCCAGACGGAACTAAATCATCAGGCTTAACTCAAGCGCTGATTACTAAAGATGGTACCGTGATGACCGTGAACTACGGTAACTCTGAAGAAGAAGATTCACAGGAGCATACAGGTGCTCAGCTACGTGTAGCAGCCTATGGTCCACATGCCGCGAACGTAATGGGTCTGACTGACCAAACCGATTTGTTCTTTACCATGCGCGATGCGATGGGATTGAAGCAATAAACCAACCCCTGTAGTTAAAAGTTCTCTGCGGCAGGATGCTACAGAGAACTTTTTTGTTTATAAAGTCCAATAAATCCTCATTAAGTTTCCTTCCTCATGCCCTGATTTCTTTTTGATTGTGTAGCCTGTATGCTCTCTATGTATCCGATTTATATAGCCTTTATACAAGCATTAAGAGACCAATAAAAATGAGAATAACACGCGAGCTCACGCGGGATGAGATCCCAAATGTGTGGTCGATTGATAGAACTGAATTGATTGAACACCTTTATCTTCACCAACAAGGAGAGTTAGTTCTTTCCGCTCAACGTTTTGATATGAAAGGTTGGCCGGAAGGTGAAACCGATGCATACACCCCGCATTTGCTGGAAAGTTATGATAATGGTGCTGTTTTCTTTGGTATTTTTGATAATGAAAAACTGATCGCCGCAGCGAGTTTAGATAATGTATGGCGAGGGGAAAATCAGGATCTGTTGCAGCTCTCTTTTCTTCATGTTAGCCACCAATATCGTGGTGAAGGGCTGGGCGGCCAGCTTTTCAAACTTTGCCAGCAGAGGGCGTTGAAGAAAGGCGCTGGTGGGTTGTATGTTTCTGCAACCCCTTCCGAAAATACGGTGCATTTTTATCAATATATGGGCTGTGAACTGCTCGAAAAGCCCGATCCTGTGCTGTTTGCGCTAGAGCCTGAAGATATTCACTTTGTTTGTACTTTTGAGTGATATTTTTACCGTAGGGGAAATATTTTCCTCACAAAAATTTGATTGATTTTTATAGAAACGCAGATATTATTGATAATCATTATCATCTTTAGCGAAATTATAGGCTAATTAAGAGTTAGCTAAAGACTCGTTAGCTATAAATGGGAGACGTTATGGGAACTAGCGTATCAAAAGCAACTGGGTTGCGGCGTATTGGCGCTGGTTTGTGGGGCGTCTTCGCGGTGGTATTACTGAGTATTATGTATCTGCTGAGCAATATGGGGTTTGATCCACTGAAAGTGGCGATGATCACCTTGATGATTGCGACGGCTGGCATGCTGTTTAATCGAGGTTCTCGCCGTTTATTAATTATTCCAGCAGTGATGTCTTTAGGTTGTTTCTTGCTGATTTTTATTATGCGAAGCTAAGATTGTCTAAGCGATATTTAGGCTAGGAGTATTGCGCGAGTGGCTATCAAGGATTGAACATCTGAGGATTAAATCATAAGGCTACGAATCATTAACAGTGGTGCGAAAGGGGGGACTTGAACCCCCACGTCCATAGGACACTAACACCTGAAGCTAGCGCGTCTACCAATTCCGCCACCCTCGCAAATACTGTCAAAATTCTTTCTATTGATACTGATTTCTATAATGAGCTGCGAAGAGCAGTCAACGCATAGATAATTGAAATTATGAAGAGTAAGTGGTGCGAAAGGGGGGACTTGAACCCCCACGTCCAAAGGACACTAACACCTGAAGCTAGCGCGTCTACCAATTCCGCCACCCTCGCAATACTAACTCTTTTGCATAATTGCTCATGCATCAATAGTACGGTGCGGATTTTAGGCTAATTTGCGCAGACGTCAATAAATTTTTATCGGCGCTATCTTGTTTGATGAAAAAACGGCCAACTTATAAAGTTGACCGTTAGAAACAAAATAGACAATGAGATAATTTCGCCGTTTTAGCGCTTAATGGCTTCGTAAACTTTGAATTTACCTGTCTTAGCCAGAACCACATGACCGCCAAACGCTTTATCCAGTAAGTCAGGATAAGGTAAAAATGCATTCGCCACGATCCGTAAGCGTCCGCCTTTTTTCAGGTGCTTAGGTGCTTGGAAAATAAGTGTTTCTACCGCGTTATAGCTGGTATTGATCCCATCATGGAACGGCGGGTTAGAAATGATCCAATCAAATTTATCATCAACATCGGAATAGACGTCGCTTGGGATCACTTTTCCGGTCAGGTTGTTGGCCGCTAATGTTGCCGTAGCGGAATCAATCGCGGATGCGCTGACATCACTTAGGGTTAAGGTGACACCCGGATTTTGTGAGCCGATGACCGCGGCGAGTACGCCGTTACCGCAAGCCAGATCAAGCACATTACCGCTCATTGGCTCAGTCAATGTGGAGAGCAGTAAATCACTACCGATATCTAACTCGTTATGGCTGAATACACCTGGAAGTGCATGAATTTTCACATTATCAACCTGATAGTTACGCCACCAGCGCTTAATATCAAATTCGGTTGGTTGCTCTAATTCACCGTAATAGAGCCCACAGCGGCGTGCGGAATCAATTTTTTGCAGTGTCGCAATCCCTTCCATTATCGCTTCGGCACTTTTTACGCCGCTGCGGTTTTCGCCGACGATAAAAATTTGGCTGCCAGCAGCAAGATGGGTACATAAATCATCAAGTTGGAACGCGGCTTCTTGTTTGTTCTTAGACCAAAAGTAAATTAAGGTGTCGCAAGGTTTAACGAATTCCGCGGTTGCTGTTGAAGCAAACAGAACATTTTCACCCAATGCCGGCTGTAAGTTTTTCCAGCGATGGTACTGGTTAGTGAGCACGCGCACGCTGGCGGCTTCTAAAATTGTACCCAGTTCATCCTGAATATCGCCTGCCAAAAGAACATGACGATCGGTAAAGTGCTCTAAATGGCGTTGAATAACTTCGCTGGCGGGTGTCAGTAATGACATATTCTGTCTATCTCCTAAAATGAATATAACCACGCGGACTACCTTACCAGAAAAAAGATAAATAGCATTGCTCTGTTGGCGCTATTAATCCCCTTTGATAAGATGTGGTTGTTAACTAACGACTGGGTAAAGCAATGACACGACGTGACAGACTTTTAGAACAAATGGGGATCACTCAATGGATGGTGAGAAATCCGACTGTGTTACGTGGTGAACGTGGTGTACGCATTCCTGAGTCGACTAAGCTTATTATTATCACTGATGAGAACCTTGATTTAAACAGCCAGCTGTTAAAAGATATTTTTCTCACAATGAAGATCGATGAGATTGACGTTGTGTGCATTAATTCCGATCAGCTCAAACTCATTCCAACACCAATAACAATACCTTGTTGGGTGATAGGGGATGGCATTCATCCCGAAGGTTCAAAAGTCACATTTCTTTCTCCTGTTTTGTCTGAACTGATAGCAAGCAGCAATGCTAAACAGGCACTATGGAAACAAATTTATCAATATGATGAAAATTTCAACACTCAAGCAATCTGATCTCGCGACAGCCTTCTTAATTGAAAAGTTAAGTCATGATTTTCCATGGACTGAGCGAGTTTTTTATGGCAACCAAGGTGAAAAATACCATAATCTAAAAATATCAGTTAATAATCAAATTGTTGGGTATGCAATAACTCAGTATGTATTAGATGAAGCTACGCTGTTCAATATTGCCATTCACCCTGATTTTCAAGGACATGGCTATGGACGAATGCTATTAGAAAGATTAATTCACGATCTTGTTAATCGAGGGATTTCAACCCTGTGGTTGGAAGTGCGAGAATCGAACGCTTCTGCTATTCATCTTTATGACAAACTTGGCTTTCAACAGGCGACAGTGCGCAAAGACTATTATCCGACAAAAACAGGCCGAGAAGATGCGTTAGTACTGGCATTAACCTTGTTCAGCGAAGATATGTTTAGTCAAAAAGCGTAATACATTCTTCTAAAGAAAAACCACGGTAGCCTGAAGTGATCCCATAAAATCAGCAGCCACCGTGGTTTTTTTATGTCTTAACGAACCTATAATTTATGATTTTTCTGTTTCTGTGAAGATAGGTTTTCTCAGGCGCCCAACTTTTTCTCTCAGGCTCCTTTTGACTTTGGCCGTGGCTTTGACTTCTTCATTCAAACCTTTATAGGTTGAGTAGCACATAATCAACATTAACACCGAAAGTGGGATTGCTGTGGCGACAAGCGCGGACTGTAAACCCGTTAGCCCTCCCGTCATTATAAGCACGATAGCAATTGCTGCAATGACCACTCCCCAGATAGTTTTGGTCACGTGACTTGGATTTGGATTACCATTTTCACTGACCATACCTAAGACGAATACCGCTGAGTTTGCTGACGTAATAAAGAACACCATCACCAAGACCATGGCTAAAATACTAATCAACGTCGGAGCAGGGAAATAATCTAAGAATTTAAACAGTGCAGACGTGACATCGGTTTTGACTGCATCTGCTAAGGCAACTTCACCGAGATTTTGGATGATATGGATGGCTGAGCCGCCCATTACCGCAAACCAAGCAAATGAACCTAATACCGGAATAAATACTGCACCGATCATGAACTCTTTGATTGTACGACCTTTGGAAATACGCGCGACGAAGCTACCTACTAATGGCGCCCATGCAATCCACCAGCCGAAGTAAAACAGTGTCCAGTTAGCAATCCACGAACCATCATTATAAGGCTCAGTACGGAATGACATGCTGACGAAATTTTGCATGTAATCTCCGATACCTTGGAACAGTACTTTCAAGATAGTTTGTGTTGGACCGGCAAACAGAATAAACCCCATTAATGCGAAGGCAAGCAACATGTTGAGGTTAGAAAGATGCTTGATGGCGCCCTGTAATCCTGAAATGGTAGAGGCGATATAAATAACAGTCACAACGGCAATAATCGCGATTTGAATATAAATACTAACAGGCAAACCCCACAAATAGTGCATTCCGCTGTTGACTTGTAACGTACCAAATCCGAGGGATGTGGCGATACCAATCACAATGGATAACACGACCAGTACATCCACCCATTTTCCAATTGACCCTTTAATACGATTGCCAATTAATGGATAAAACACGGAACTTAATGAGGATGGTAATTTTTTTCTGAATTGGAAAAAAGCTAAAGAAACCCCGACTAAGGCATAACACGCCCAAGCCGAAACACCCCAATGCAAATAGACATATTGCATCGCTGTTTTTGCGGATTGCTCCGTCATTCCAGGTCCCATTGGTGGGCTGATGTAATAAGAAACGGGCTCTGCGACTCCCCAGAATACTAAGCTGATCCCTATGGATGCGCTGAACAGCATGCCGACCCAAGTGGCAGTGTTGTACTCCGGCTTGTCATTATCATCGCCTAAGCGAATATGACCAAATTTCGAAAATCCAAGGTACATACAGAAGCTAAAAAAAATGAATACAGCACCAAGGATAAACCAACCTAAGTTGTTATAGATAAAGCTCAGTGCAGAGTGTGAAAATGTTTCCAGTTTATCGGGAATAAAAGCCCCTAAGCCGATGAGGATCAGGCTAAAAGCGAGGGATACGTAAAATACAGACCTTTTATGATTCATCATACCTCTTCTCCAGTTGCTCACTTCTTTATTATCTCTTTTGTTGAGTCGTTATTTTGCAGGTGATGCTTACTTTGGGTTTACAGAGAATAGCCATGCAAAGATTACCCAGTCAACAACTAATTAACTAAACATTAACATTGTAATTATTGAATTATGTCTCAACTGATTGAATTGAAATGTTAATAATTTTATTTATAAAAACTACTGAGATTTTGTTTGATCATTATTGCGATCTTCGTTAACATCCGCCTAAAATATGTTAACTATAAGTTTACAAAAAGAGAGAGCAATTATGAGCAATGCAGCTAAAGTCATTTCGATTAATGATCACCTTGATATAGATAATGCATGGACTATCCCTGCACGTTATTACACATCCGAAGACATTTTTGATTTTGAAAAAGAAAAAATCTTTGCTAACTCATGGGTTTGTGTTGGTCATGTGAGCGAAGTAAAAGAAAAAAATGCCTATATTACTCGCCAATTAATCGGTGAAAGCCTTGTGATTGTTCGTGGTCGTGATGATGTTCTGCGCGGCTTCTACAACGTTTGCCCACACCGTGGTCATCAATTAATCAGTGGTGATGGCGGGAAAATGAAAAATGTGATTACCTGCCCTTACCATGCCTGGGCATTCAAGTTGGATGGGAAGTTGGCGCATGCAACCAACTGTGAAAACGTGAATAACTTTGAAGCGGATGCGATGTCACTAAGTTCTTTCCATGTGACTGAGCACGCAGGTTTTATCTATGTAAACCTGACGGACGGTGAGCCTCAGCCAATTGAAGAGCAGCTACCTGGTTTAGCAAAAAAAATGGAAGAAGCGTGCGCGGTTATCAATGACCTGAAATTAGCAGCGCGTTTTGTTAGCCATACTCCAGCTAACTGGAAAACCATCGTTGATAACTACATTGAATGCTATCACTGCCCGACTAACCACGTTAGCTTTGCCAGTTCGGTGGATGTGAATGTGTATGAGCATTTGCTTAAAGATAATTGGACGGTACAAATCGGCAAAGCCAAGCCATCTGAATCTTCTTATCAGTTCGATGAGTCAGTATTAGACCCGCGCTTCTTTGGTTTTTGGATTTGGCCAAGCACCATGTTCAATATGCCTCCTGGCGGCGATTTTATGACGGTGATTTATGAATTCCCTGTGAATGCGGGCGAGACATTGCAGCATTACGATATCTATTTCCTGAATGAAGAGCTGACTGAATATCAGAAAAATTTAGTGGAATGGTACCGCACGGTATTCCGCCCTGAAGATTTACGTTTGGTGGAAAGTGTACAAAAAGGTCTGCGTTCCCGTGGATATCGTGGTCAAGGGCGCATTATGGCTGATAGACAACGCAGTGGGATCAGTGAGCACGGTGTTGCTCATTTCCACAAAATTGTGGCTGGCGCTCATACGGAATAATCGCAAGGGATGGGAGACGTGACGATGAACAGGTTAAAACATGCCGCGCTATTTCGCCAAGCCTGCTATATCAATGGTCGCTGGGTGGAAGCGGAGAAAACAATTCCCGTGACAAATCCTGCCTCTCAAACTGTGCTGGGCACCATTCCCAGCCTAACAGCGACGCAGGTTGATGAAGCCATTGAACAAGCCCATGCCGCGATGGCGGGATGGAGCCAATTAACTGCGAAAGCGCGCTCAATTATTTTGCGCCGTTGGTTTGAGTTGATTGAGGCAAATATTGATGATCTTGGGTTGTTGATGACTCTTGAGCAAGGTAAGCCGCTGCATGAAGCAAAAGGCGAAATTCGTTATGCCGCCTCTTTTATTGAGTGGTTCGCAGAAGAAGGAAAACGTGTTTATGGGGAAACTATCCCACAAACTGTTGGAACTAATCGCCTTTCTACGATTAAGCAGCCCATTGGCGTGTGCAGTGCAATTACGCCATGGAATTTCCCTGCGGCGATGATCACGCGTAAAGCGGCACCCGCCCTTGCAGCAGGGTGCAGTATCATCATCAAGCCCGCTACCGAAACACCATTTACCGCATTGGCACTGGCTCAACTTGCCGATGAAGCGGGGATCCCTGCGGGTATTTTTAACGTGGTGACTGGAGAATCACGTATTTTAGGGGAAAGGCTGACCAAACATGCGCTGATCAGTAAGTTTTCTTTTACGGGTTCCACCCAAGTGGGGCGTGTATTAGCGGAGCAATGTGCATCGACTATCAAGAAAACATCGCTTGAATTAGGTGGAAACGCACCATTTATTGTTTTCGAGGATGCGGATATTGATAAAGCGGTCACTAGCGCCATTCAAGCCAAATTCCGTAATGGTGGGCAAACCTGTGTCTGCGTTAACCGTTTTTATCTTCATGATGCCATTTTTGATGAATTTGAACGAAAGTTTGTGGCACAAGTAGCCAAGTTGAGAGTCGGTAATGGCGTGGATGCTGGTGTTGATATTGGACCGATGATCACCACTAAGGCGATTGATGGAATGAACCAACTGCTTGAGAATGCCCTTGCTAAAGGTGCTCGCCGAGTGACATTAGGTTCTGAAATTGAGGAGCATGGCCATTTTATCAATCCGAAAGTGCTGGTGGATGTCGATGATTCAATGGATATCGTCCATGAAGAGATTTTTGGCCCGATTGCCACATTGATTCGGTTTACTGATGAAGGTGACGTTCTCCGCCGTGCCAATAACACCATTTATGGTTTAGCCGCTTACTTCTTTTCTCGGGATGTAAACCGTATTTACCGAGTGGCTGAAAAGCTGCAAAGCGGCATGGTTGGGATCAATACCGGTTTGATTTCAAACGAAGTGGCTCCGTTTGGTGGGGTTAAGCAGTCGGGGCTAGGTAAAGAAGGCTCCCATTATGGTATCGATGATTATTTAAGCATCAAATATTTGTGCCTTGATATCGCGTAACGGAAAAAGGAACTGTGATGAGCCAACAAAAAATAGCGGTGAATGTTAGCCGAATTGAACAGGTCAGCCCAACCATTAAAATGTTCGAATTCGTGGCGCAAGAAGGACAACTTAACCCGTTTAGCGCGGGTAGCCATGTCACGGTTCACATGGATGAGCAAACTGGGCTACAACGTGCTTATTCATTAATAAGCGACCCTCAGCAGTGCGAACGTTACTGTATCTCTGTTTTGCGTGATCAAAACTCGAAAGGGGGTTCTGTTTTCATGCACGATAACATTGCGCAGGGGGATGCACTCTATTTATCCCCTGCGCAAAATTTTTTCGCATTAGCACAAGAGCAGAGCAGTAAACATATTTTGATCGCAGGAGGGATTGGGATCACACCATTTTTATCCTATTTGTATGAGCTTGAGCACTCAGGAATGGATTTTGAGCTTCATTACGGGTTCAGTGATAAAGCGACGGCAGCGTTTGTTGATGAATTGCAGGCGCGTATTGGCTCCCGTTTACACACTTATGATAAATCCCAAGGTCAACGGATGCCTGTTGCCACATTAATCCAATCCCAACCTAAAAATAGCCATGTGTATGTCTGTGGGCCTGAAAGACTGATTAATGAAGTCATTGAACAGGGCAATCAGCATCTTGGCAGCGCACGAGTGCATTTTGAAAATTTTGGGGAGGTGGCGAGTGGAGGGGACTCTTTTGAAGTGCATTTTCAGCGCTCAGGATTTAGTTTGCAAGTTGCAGAAGATCAATCCATTTTGCAGGTTATCGAAGCGGATAAGCGCATAAAGGTGGAATGTATGTGCCGCAATGGTGTGTGTGGAACCTGTGAAACGGCAATTTTGGAAGGGGAAGCCGACCATCGTGATTTGTATCTTGACGATGATGAGAAAGCGGAGCAAAAAACCATGATGCTGTGTGTTTCTCGAGCGAAGGGCAAACGGCTGGTGTTGGATTTATGATGGCGAATGTGTAGGTTGATAGCCGGAAAGCCCCAGTTTAATCACTGGGGTTTTTGCTGATATTTACGAGGGTTTTAGTTCAAACATTAAGAAGGATTGATGCTCATCATTAAGATGATGGTAGGCGGTGATCTGCTTGTCCTGAAACACAATTTGCCCACGGCCTGTTTGGATAACATCGTCGAGCCATGTTTTATGATTAATGGCTAACTGATAGAGAAGGCGCTGTAAGGCTAAATAATCAATATCTGTTGATTGGCTTTTAAGATTACTGGCGAGGATTTCTCCGGCTTTGTCGGTAAAGGCAACCAAATGTTGGAAGTGTGTCAGTAACACATCAAAATAGCATTTGATTTTTCGTAGACGTAACTCATTGTTTTTGCGCTCAGTATTATCCAAGCTGATCCCAACTAATTTTGTGACTTTGCCGTTAGGTCCTTTAACGCCCGCGGCTCTGGATGTTATCCAGCGGTAGTCACCTTCCCAGTTGATTTTAAAATCCATTTCATGGGCGCCGCCTTCTTTAATAATTTTGGAGTAACCATTGACGAGCTTATCTTTGGATGCCGGATCCATTAACGCCCAGAAATCTTCGTTGGTGGTGATTTTTATGCCGTACACCGCTTCAACGTTATCGGAATAATTCAGTTCGCCAGTCAATAAATCCCATTCCCAAGTGACGATCTCCGCCGATTCTTGTAAATGCACTTCGTTGATATTGCGCGTGCTGCCTACTCCAGATAAGGAATGTTGGGATTGCGTATATTCACCATACTTGAGCCAAATCTTATCGACATCGAGTAAGTCTGCCAGCTTATTGAGGTTATCTTCGTCAATCATGCCGCCTTTTGTCCATTTATTGACGGCAGTACGGGAAACACCAAGCTGTTCCCCAACTTTTAACTGGCTCATTTTTTTCTGTTTTAATAGCTTGAGTAAGCGCTCTTTAAAAGTCTCTGGTTCGGTCATTAATGGGCATCCAATTGGTTATATTCATCCCCAAAGATGGGTGGTAAATGGGTGGCGAGATACTTTTCAAGATTTTCAATGAAAACTCTAAGACTAGCACTATTACGTAAACTACGTGAATAGACAGCAAAAACGTCAGCACCTTGATGCCATTGTGGTAGAACGCGCACTAATTTTCCTGACTGAAGTTCAGGAAGTACACTCCAAAGTGAACGTAATAAAATTCCTTCACCGCTGAGACACCACTGTTTGGCGACTTCACCGTTATTGACCATTAATTTACTATTCGGTGTGATGGTCATGCTTTCTTGTTGGTGCTCTAGTTTCCAGATTGCGGGAGCTTGATTGCGCTCTTTGATGGTAATGCACAAATGTTTCTGCTCTAGCTCTTGGGGCAAAGAAGGCTGTCCATATTTTTGAATATATGCAGGTGAGGCACAAAGTACTCGGCTATTGCGGGCTAACCGGCGTGCAATAAATTGATCCGAAATGGTGCCGCCAATGCAGATATCAAGATCGATGTTTTCACTGATGATATCGACAGATCGATCCGTTAACGTCAGATCAATACCTAAAAGAGGATAATCAGCACGTAATGCCAGAATAAAGGGATTCAGATAGGTGCTACCAAAGCCTGTACTGCAACTGATGCGCAGCTCTCCGCTGATCTCCTCGCGGCAAGCTTGTAATTCTCCCTGCATACGTTCCAATTCTTCCAGTAACCGCTCACTACTATGCAGAACAATTTTCCCTTCAGGCGTCAATTGAATGGCGCGAGCATTACGGAAAAACAGCGTTTGCCCTAAGTTTTCTTCCAGTAATTTAATGCGTTTCGATATATAGGCTGGAGATACCAATAGTTGCTCTGCCGCTTGAGAGAAGCTCATCAATCGGGCGGCGGTGACAAATACACGGATATCTTCAAGCAAAGGTAGCTTGTTCATAGTTTGTAAACCTAGGGATTACAGTTCATGCCTATACTTTATCACAGCAAGCCATAAACTGGAGGACATGCATAGATAATAATAAGGGCGTTGAAAATGGCACAATTCAATATAGCAGTCATTCCGGGTGATGGAATTGGAACGGAAGTGATCCCTGAAGGATTACGTGTTTTAGAGGCAGCGGCGCAGAAGCATGGTGTAAAACTTAACTTTACACACTTTGATTGGTCGTGTGAAACCTATCATCGTACAGGACGCATGATGCCGGAAGATGGCTTAGAGCAACTGAAAAAATTTGATGCTATTTTCCTTGGTGCCGTTGGGTTTCCGGGGGTTCCTGACCACATTTCCTTATGGGGCTTATTACTACCAATCCGCCGTGCGTTTAATCAATATGTGAATCTGCGCCCAGTTCGTTTATTTGAGGGAATTAAATGCCCATTAGCGGATAAAAAACCAGGGGATATTGATTTTTATGTAGTGCGTGAAAACGTAGAGGGCGAATATTCTGCAATTGGCGGGATTCAGTATGAAGGGACGGAAGATGAAATGGTATCCCAGCAAAGTATTTTTACCCGCAAAGGGACTGACCGAATTTTAAAATATGCTTTCGAACTTGCCCGTTCTCGGGATAAAAAACATTTAAGTTCAGCCACGAAATCCAATGGGTTATTCCACTCCATGCCGTATTGGGATAGCCGTGTGGCTGAAATGGCAAAACAGTATCCAGATGTGAAAGTCGATCAATTCCACATTGATATTTTTGCGGCTAACTTAGTGAGAATGCCGGAATTTTATGATGTGATTGTGGGATCAAACTTATTTGGGGATATTTTGTCGGATCTTGGTCCTGCGTGTACGGGGACGATTGCCATTGCACCGTCAGCGAATATCAACCCTGAAAAACAGTTTCCATCGATGTTTGAACCGGTACACGGTTCTGCGCCAGATATTGCTGGGAAAAATATTGCCAACCCAATTGGGACTATCTGGGCGGCAGCGATGATGATGCAGCATCTCGGTTGTCAAGAAATGCACGATACGATCATGTCAGCGGTTGAAACGGCGATTCGTGAACGTCGTCACTTGACTCGCGATATGGGCGGAAATGCCAGCACACAAGAATTAGGACTAGAAATTGCTCAGTTAGTGGCAGCGTCGATGTAAATTTATTGGGCTCCATCCAGTGGGTGGAGCACCTAACATTTCAGGCTCTGATTGTTTATAACCCCAAGATCTGCGAAAATAACCGCCAATTACGATTAACAATACGGATTTGCTGCGCTTAGAGCCACCTCGAGCCTCTTCCTGATGCCCATACAAATCTGGATATAGACGAAAAGAACGGTTAAATGACAGATCAGAATTTTCTCCATGAAGTTAGCACCCGTAGAACGTTTGCTATCATTTCTCACCCTGATGCCACCCAGCCTTTCAACGCTTAAAACCACCTTTCATTGCACACCACAATTACATCTCTACGTACTGAATTTAAAGGCTTTTTGTCTTTTTCTCGTTTCTTTGCTTTTCAATGATGTTCAAGCGTAACCTCGGAAAGTGTGTACAAACTTGAGTACAAATTCCGTTTTAGAGGCCTTTGGCGAAAATTTCATGACACAAATCTGGCTGTAGGTCTTGTGGTTACTGGGTTTGATGAAGAAAGTACCTCTTGCTTTTGGTACTTTGGTTTCGACATTACAAAAGCGGAATAAATGCGATCATCTCTAGTTTTTTTTGTAAGTTTTTGAATTTAAAGGGGACATCATTGTTGTTTTTGATGTGTCATCGTTACGAGTGTACAAACAGTGTGTACAAATTTTTCTCGTAGGGCGTGTTGCTTGCAATTCATGACACAAACCGCCTTGTAGCCCATGTTATTCATAGGTTTGAGCCAATAAGTACCTCTGCGGATGGGGCTTGATATTTTATCGCTTGGGTTAATAGCTGGGCTGGTTTAACAAATGGCAATTATACGGCGTTATGCGCCGTAAATAGAAAAAATGGTAAACTTCCCTTTGTTGTGTTAGTTTATTAAAACTAGGTTTTACGGCGATTTACGCCGCGAAATCCTAAAGAGATAAACTAGAAGAAGGGTTTGGTGTTTAGAAATGGTTAGTCATTCCCAACGTGAAACGGTGAAAGAGTCATATAAGCAATCTCTTAAAACTCTTTTACCTTATGGCATGTTAGCTACAAAGAAGTGGCTTGCAGAGCAAGGCTTGAGTGCTCATGCGTTAGATAATGCTGTCAAAACCGATACGTTGTTGCTACTAGCTACAGGTGTTTACAGTCAGTATTCCCGAGCAGTCACTTGGGAAGGCGTAGTAGCTTCAATGCAGCGTATGATGGAAAAAAGTGTCGATGAACAACTTCCGTCTATCGTGGTCGGTGGATTGTCAGCATTGTCCATATCTGGTTTATCGCAATATTTATCATTAGGAAGTACGCCTCATATTCATTTATATGCAACGAAAAAGCTTCCTTCCTGGCTTGCGAGACTGTCATTGCCAATTAAGTTCGAAGGACATAGTACAAGTAAACTGTGGCCTGATAGTTTATCCCAAGATATAGCGTTCGTTAAAAAGCATGAATGGGGAGAGCAATTACCACCTGTATATTTTTCATGTCCGGAAAAAGCCATATTGGAAGTGTTGATGGATTTGCCTGAAAGTGTGTCATTTGAACATGCCGATGAGCTAATGCAGGGGTTAGTGAACTTATCTCCAAGAAAGCTTGATGCGCTCTTAAAGGAGTGTAAAAGCGTAAAGGTCAAACGCTTATTCTTTTGGTTTGCAAAACGCCAAGCTTATCCTTGGTTTGATAAGTTAAATGTAGAAAATTACGACTTAGGCTCAGGTAAGCGTGTTGTTGCTAAAGGTGGGAAGCTGGATACAGAGTATCTGATAACCGTACCTCAGCATATGGCGTTAGCAAGTAAAGGATAAGTTCAGCGATGGATAGAAATAGTATTTATTACAAACAAGTACAGCTTTTGATACAGGTATTGCCTTTCGTTGCCAAACAGCAATGCTTTGCCCTCAAAGGTGGTACAGCAATCAATTTATTTGTCAGAGACTTTCCTCGTTTATCGGTCGATATTGATTTGGTGTATCTGCCAATGAAGAGCCGTGATGATGCCTTGCAGGAAATTTGCGATGCACTTGATGCTATTAGCTCAGATTTAAAAATAGCATTTAAAGACATCGAGCTAACGGAAGCCTATCGCTCAAAACGCGATGCTCTAAGGTTGATCGTTGCTCGCAACGGTGTGCAGATCAAAGTCGAGCTATCACCTGTATTGCGCGGTACTGTTTATGAACCAAAGTTGATGGAAGTTTGCGCAGCTGTAGAAGACGAATTTGGCTATGTTGAAATGCCAGTTGTTGATCTAGCTGATTTGTATGCAGGAAAGATATGTGCAGCATTAGATAGACAGCATCCAAGAGACTTATTTGATGTGAAGTGGCTTTTGGAGAATGAAGGCCTAACGGATGAAATTCGTAAAGCATTACTCGTTTATTTATCAAGCCATAATCGGCCAATGGCTGAGTTACTCAGTCCGCAATTTAAGGATATTACTGCCACCTATGAAGGTGAATTTACCAACATGGCCGAGACAGATGTACCGTTGGTGGAGCTGGAAGCCGTAAGAGTGCGCCTAGTAGACCTCATTCACCAAGGCCTGACCGATAGTGAAAAGTCTTTTTTGCTATCCTTTAAAAATCGAGAGCCTGATTGGTCTCTACTCGGCTTAGATGGAGTCAGTGAGCTTCCTGCCATTAAATGGAAACAAATCAATTTGGCAAAAATGCCGAATGACAAACATACACAAGCCCTAGAAAAGTTGAAAGATGTTCTCGGTGTTTGATGTCAAAAATACAGGCATTTATGCTGGGCTGATCTTCTGAACAAATCATGCATCTTTCTGACCATCAACAAGTGATGAATCAGGCGATGATAGCTTTACATTGATTTTCAGGAGAATGCAGATGACAGCAGTAGCGCACCAGGTAACCCCTTTTCTAACATCTTACGAAGTGATGGCTCGTTACCACATTAGCTATACGACGCTCTGGCGAAGAATAAAAGATGGCAGCTTGCCGCAACCTCGTATCAACCGAAATACACGAAACAAGCTGTGGCACATTGAAGATTTGGAGGAGTATGAGAAGAAAGAGGACTGAGCCTCTTTCTTTTATTTTATTGTCCGAAACGCCAGTTGAACGGAAAGCCTGTCGGCTCGATGATGGTCTCTAGCTGTTGATACCAAACGTCGTAAGCATGACGCATTTCATCCAGGTACTGATATTGGTTGTAGATAGCATCCAACCCTTTTTTGCTGTGGCCAATCATCAACTCGGCAACTTCTTGCGTCGTGATGGCCGACATTCGCGTTCGCATAGTTCTGCGAAGATCATGCATAGACCAATGTTCCATCTCGACACTAAGCGACCTGCGAGCCCAAATTTTCACATTGTTAGGAATAGTGGTATCAAAGCCATTTGTGGCAAGCTCTTCTTGTCCGTTCGCGGGAAACAAGTAGGTTGATTTGCTCATCTGCATCGCCAGTTCAATCAGCTCAATAGCTGGCTTAATCAATGGCCGCATGATCGGCGCTCCAATTTTCTCACCTTGTTTGCGGATCTCTATGGGCACTGTCCACATTGCAGATTGCAAGTCAAAGTGATGCTTTTCAGCTTGAATGAGTTCGCCCTTGCGACCGCCCAATAGCAGAAGCAGTTTTATGTAGATGCGATTCTTCTCAGTGATTTTTGACTCATGCAAATAGCGCCAAAGTATCCTGATTTCGTTGTCGTTTAGCACCCGAGTTCGTTTGCCTTTCTTACCGCCGACCTTTTTTGCAGTGATCCCAGCGGCAGCGTTAATTTCCAAAATTTGTTCATCAATCAGCCAGTCATAAAACTTGTGCAGCACAGACACCAGACGTTCTGTGTTTGAAGGGGACGACTCCGAAACCTCACGAAGACAGTTTCGCAAGGACAATTCATTGATGTCAGTTAATGGGTACTTGCCAAGTCGGGGCAGCAAATATATTTCACTGCTGCGTTTTTGGTAGTGCCACGTTTTCTCCTTTAGCCCTTGCTTACCGGCAGAATCTATCCAGTCTCGAAAAATCGATTCGAAGCTTTGATTGGCAGAATACTTGGCCCGTTCCTGCTGTAGGTAGAGCTTGGGGTTTCTGCCCTGGTCGAGTACCGCCCTTAACCTATCCAGCTCATTCCTGGCTTCAGCAAGCTTCATAAGTGGGTAAGTACCTATGTCTACCCGCTGTTGCTTGCCATCGAAACGATAACGAAACTGAAAAACAATTTTGCCCTTGGGCGATACCCGAGCACTTAGCCCGTCTCGGTCAGCTTTTACTACGGTTTCTTTTGCTTCTTTATTTAACCTGGCATCGAGCCAGCTAACTGATAACGCCATGTTATAAGCCCAGCCCTAGTTTGGATTTTAATGATTGTTTACGTGATTCTGCTTTGGGTTCTGGCGCTGTACTCATGGAAGTAACGTCACCATCTGGTGCATGGTCATCAACCGTTACAGATGTCGTGGATAGTTTGGGTTGGCTCATGTGAATTAACCCAAAGGTGGCCAGCATCCGCAGACGCTCAGCGCGTTCCCGTGGTGGCGTCTTTTCCAATTCTTTAAGCAGTTCAGGGTGGCTCCCTGGGGGAATGTTGACGACAACTCTCATGATCAGGCCCCATAAAACCAGAAGCCTCGGACGTTCGCCAAAACAGACTGTTCCGGGACGATGATCTTGCTTCGTGAAAAAATCTCCTTGGCCGCTTCCTTATAAGCCAAGGCTCCACCTCCGGCGATCAATACCAAGTCTGCATTGATGCTTTCGTCACGCATAGATTGGCGCATGGCTGTAAGAGCAACAGGCGCTACCTTTTTCATGGCAGCATTCAGATAAGGTGAAATATCGACTTTTTCTCCAAATAGCAGGACCTGCAAGTCTCCTGTTCTCATGGCTTTTTCAAGTCGATCCATTCCTACTTTGGCACCGTGATCTTCTGAAATCAGCTTATCAATAGTTTCCAGTAGAACGGACATTGCCTGAAGACTGGTTCCTGATGAGCTGTAGCGAATTTCTCCGGCCTCAAGGGCAACCCAGTCAACAGAAAAGAAGCCGGGATCTATGACGACGACGCGACCTTCTTCAATCAAGCCCAAATCACCACCTGTTTGAACCAGATCCATATAGGCACCGGCAGGCTGCGGCAGCACTTTGACGTCATGAACTGTGATGCTGCGCTTAGGCGTCACTTGATGGACACCTTTTAAACGCTTCACAAGGTCAGATTTGCGTTGTGGTTCATGAAACTGGGAAACCGGTAATCCAGTGACAACCAAATCGATGGACTCAGTTTCAGCCATTAACAAGGCGGCATGAAAAAGTGCCTTATAGGTTTTTGTGGTGGGATATTCCGGGTGAAGCTCTCGTTCCCAGCCTTGAAGGCGTCCAGCAGGAACACCAGCGGCCCAACGCTCATTATCGACTGACACATACAAACAAGTTTCATCATCGCCTCCACCGATACGCTCTGGCATACGATCCGCAGGACCGGCACCCGCAGGCAGAATAATGGTTTTCGGTTCACTGCCTGATTGGCCAATTGCCAGCTTCAGGTTTGAGTAACCGATATCTACGCCTAGTACAAACATACTTATCTCCTGTGCACTCAAAGTGCTCTAACGGTTTTCAATCAACCGCACTGGCCATGCTTGGGCATTTCCAAGTGCTCTGGCGGTTCACTCAAATGTCATTATCAGGATTCGGTGCACTGGCGGTGGGCAGAAAGGTGACAAATCCTTTCATCTATCTGCCTATTGCATTTTCGCAAAAGTATGAGAATAGGCTCTGTTTGGCGGCGGATAACCTAGCCAAAAAAATCGAGACGCCAAACGTCGTTTGCATTCTGGCCTGAACTTGCCAAACGGTTTGTATTTTCATGGCAATACGTCTTTTTAGGCGTTTTTAAGTGAAATCGACCTGTATCCCTTGTCAGGTATGGGATTGCGCGAGTTGATTTATATCGAGACGCCAAACAGCGATTGTTACGGCAGTTTTACGTTTGGCGTTTCGATCCAAAAGCCAAACGGATAGTGGTTTTGGCTTTTGGGGTTAATTGGATGGGGAAATTGGTTTGGTAGAAATCGTCAATGAACAATGGAAAGCAGAGGTATCAGATTTACTTCAGCAAGAAACAGACAGGCTAAAAGCGCTGGCACGAGCTGAAGTTGATGACTTTTGGGTTACCCATTACAAGGTTCGCGAAAATGCGCCCTTTAAAGATTGGGGGCTGCTTGGTGTCCGTATCAGAGACTTTAAGTATGGCTTTGGCATAGAGTGGTACATCAACAGTTTTCACGGTCAACGAGGCAAGCGCGTGGTATTTAGCAAGGGGCTTCGTATCTCAAAGACGAAGCTGAGATACTCATTTTTGGACTGCCAAGGTTTGGCCAAAGAATGGGAGTTAGCGCTGGCCATGGAGAAAGAAGAATTCTTCAGTGATATTCGACGCCAAGTTGATAAGCTCAACATGCTGCGTCGCAGAGTGAATGCCTATTGAGTTAACTGCGCTACTTCACTCGCGGCAACTGGTCCCAGCGTGTTGTGTAGGCGGGAGACAAATGCTCTCGCTTCATCGACCAATCTTTCTTCGTACCTTGTCCAGCAAAGAAAACCTTTCCGGCACCACTTTGGTTAATGGTGTCCAATACAGACATTAACTGTTGGCTATTAGAGCGGGTCGATACGTCATCGAATAGTCCTGGTTGAAACATGCCTGGATCGTAAAAGTCAGACAGCATGACGCCAGCTTTGGCATAACGAAAACCATCCTTCCAAATCCGCTTGAGCAAGTGATTGGCCAGCTCGATAAAATCCCGCGTATCACAACTGGGTATCAACAACTCGCCCGATGCGGAGTTGCTGTATTGCGGCTCGTTGTCCTTAAAGGGGCTGGTACGTATGAACACGGTCATCACTTTGGCTTGCTGCTGTTCTTTGCGAAGCTTCTCAGTGGCACGGGTTGCGTATTCGCATACGGCTTCACGTAACAATTCAAAGTGCGTTACTTTTACGCCAAATGAACGGCTACAGACGATTTGTTTCTTAGTTGGCGGGATCTCTTCAAGTTCAATGCACGACTCACCATTGAGCTCTCTGACGGTTCTCTCTAAAACCACCGAAAACTGGTCTCTGATAGCTCTAGGAGAGGCATTGGCGAGGTCTAAGGCTGTGGTGATACCCAACGCATTTAAACGCTTAGAAAGCCGTCTACCAACGCCCCAAACATCATCAAGTGGGACTAATGAGAGCAATCGACGTTGCCGATCTGGATTGGTCAGGTCTACAACCCCTTGAGTGGCTGGATACTTCTTGGCTGCATGGTTAGCCAGTTTGGCGAGTGTTTTAGTCGGTGCAATGCCTACACAAACGGTGATCCCAATCCAGTG
Source organism: Providencia sp. LY12 (assembly GCF_057621555.1). NCBI lineage: Bacteria > Pseudomonadati > Pseudomonadota > Gammaproteobacteria > Enterobacterales > Morganellaceae > Providencia > Providencia sp. LY12. The sequence goes on from NZ_CM172594.1 coordinate 688,010, forward strand.
GCCTATGCGCTCTCGCACTTGTTGTCCGAACTCGACAAGAGATATGGCAGACTCAATACCGGTTAAATCCAAAAACGCTTCGTCAATAGAGTAAACCTCTACTCGTGGTGCCATCTCCTCCAAAGTGCGCATCACTCGACTGCTCAAATCTGCATACAGAGCGTAGTTGGACGAAAATGCCAAAATGCCATGGCGCTGCATTTCAGATTTGATCTGAAAGACGGGTACGCCCATTTTTATACCGAGTAACTTAGCTTCACGCGACCGTGCAACCACGCAGCCGTCATTGTTGGACAGCACCACAACCGGCGTATCCTTTAAATCAGGACGAAACAGCTTCTCACAACTGGCGTAAAAGTTGTTGCAGTCCACCAAGGCAAATACAGGCATGGGATCGTCACGACTTACGGCGCATGTTTCGCACCACATTGGTGACCACACCAAATATCTCTAACTCTGTCCCTTCAGGAATATGAATGGGTTCATACGCCTGGTTTCTTGGGATCAGCTTGACGCACGGCCTTAGTTGAAGCTCCTTTACCGTGAGTTCACCATGGATGCCAGCGATGACAATGTCACCTTGTTCTGCTTGGACAGAGCGATCAACCACCAAAATATCATCCGCGTGAATCCCGGCATCAATCATTGAATCACCTTCAACACGCACAAAGAACGTTGCAGCCGGTCGCTTGATGCACAGCTCGTTGAGGTCGAGCGTTTGCTCAACATAATCCTGCGCTGGTGAGGGAAAACCAGCAGAAACACGTTCCATGAACAATGGAATACGAAGGCGCTTTGCTTTGATGAAGGCAAGTGCGCCGCTAAGGCCTATCAGCGAGACACTCATGACGAACCTCGAAAAATCATACTTAATACTGTTTGTTTATACAGTATCTAATGCTATGCTGATTTCTACAAGTAAAATTGTAGGTAAAACTGTAGTTGTTCGAGTAAGACGCTGTGTTGTCGGTGATTTATTTTTTTGTGTTGAAAAGCTTGATGTGGGGATTGCTCGCCCTCGTCAAAGCCTGCAAGGCTTGGACAATACTGCTTCTGCCTACTGCTCTTGTTTCTGTTACTGATCCTGTTACTGCTACTGGTTAACGCATGGGTCAAGTAACCGTCAGACAAGGCTTGTTGAACCCTTTGCAAAGGGTTTAAAAACAGTTAGTAAAATTCTGCTTCGTATTGAATTTACTGACTTAAAGCGAAGTTAGGAGCACCATTAAAATGCTCAGTCGAACTCAGTTCAAGCCTTTTGCAACCGTTTGAAAAGGGGTTGGCTAAGCCATACGTAAAGGGTATCGGTAAGGGTTACCTAAACGGTTTAGCTAAGGCTTTCTGAAAGGCTTAGTCAAAGCCTTCATACATGGGTTCACCCAGTAGAAAGATTAAAAAAACGCTGAGGTATCCAAGGTGCATTTTGTACAACCTGTGGCACAGTGAAATAACCCAAAGCGAACAATAGAATTGAAGAGGAACCATCAATGACAAGAGCCCCTGCGCCATTTCCGCTAGAGCGCCTGGCGGATATCCCAGAAAGGCCAGAAGATTTTAGATTGCTGGAGCGTATTCCATTAACGCGTGAGCCGCAGTCCTGGCCACTTGAACTATCTCCCATGGTCGGTGATGAACAGCCAATGGTGCTGCTCGATACTGAGACAACCGGACTGTCTGCCGATGACGAGTCCATTATTGAGCTTGGTTTGGTTAAGGTGCTTTACAGCCCGTCGGCTAAGCGGATTGTGTCTATTGTTGATGTGATCAGCCTGTATGATGATCCCGGCAAGCCAATCCCCGAACTGATTACCGAGTTAACCGGTATCACCGATGAGATGGTGCAAGGCCAGCGCATTGATGATGCAATGGTTGCGAGTTGGTTATCCGATGATCCGCTGGTGGTTGCGCACAATGCACAGTTTGATCGTCCTTTCTTTGAAAAGCGGTTTGCCGCATTAGGCCATCTATCTTGGGCCTGTTCAGCCAGTGGCATAGATTGGAAGGCGCTGGGTTTTGAAAGTCGAAAACTTGAGTACCTGCTGCTTCGCTTAGGTTGGTTTTATGAAGGACACCGAGCTGCAACCGATTGTTTGGCGATGGCCTGGCTGTTTCATTTGTTGCCCGAGTCCGTTGCAAGCTTGTTGTCTGAAGCAGACAGGCGAACTGTGTTAGTTCGTGCGTTTGGTGCGCCGTTTGACGTAAAGGACTATTTAAAAGAACGTGGTTACCGTTGGCATGACGGCGTTAAAGGAGCCAACAAACATTGGTGGCGCGAAATCAGCGAAGACGAGTTGCCGCAGGAACAAACTTACCTGGATGATTTGTATCATCGTGGCTCAGAACATGCCCACTATGACTACAAAGATGCCCGCAATCGATTTAAAGCTTTGTCATAGCCTCTTGCATATTTGAAAACCTCTGGAAAATGGAAAGTGAACTCATGGTTTAACCAATAAGAGGAATCTTTCCATGTACCAAGACACCTACATTGAATACTGGGGCGAAATCTTCGTCTCTGCCCGCATCATTGAATTTGGCATCACGTTCGAGCGCTTTCTTAAAGATCCATGGAAGCACTTGATGTCCTGTGGCCAAGAGTCTGCACCGGACGCGATTGCTGAAGGGATGCTGCCATTGCTACCAGCACAGGCAGAAGTCGCCAGGCGCATTCGGGAGATGTCTATCAAGGATAAATATAACAATACTGGTGTGATGGTTTATTCCAAAAAAATAATAAAAATAGGGAATTATAAGTTAATTACACCGTAAATTTTATCCTTGTTGATTACAATACTGTAATGTAATATGCAGTACATTTGCAGGCATTCTGGGAGAGTGTAATGGCTACCATCAAAACTGCGACGCTTACCATCCGAGTCGATCCTGACTTGAAGGAGGCGTTGCGAGCAGCTGCGCAAGCGGAACACCGCTCTATCGCCAACATGATAGAAGTGCTCATCCGAGAGCATTGCGAGAAAAATGGTATAGCCATAAAGCAAGCCCAAGATTCAGATCAACGTGGGAGCGTTAAGCATGATCAAGACAGTTAAGCAGGCGTGTCGTTTTAATCCTGTGATCCAGGATTATCGAATGAGCCAGGGAATTGAGAACCTGGCTGATCTCATTAACGACGCAGGTGATGGTAAAGAGTTCTTCTCTCGCAACTATGTTACTCATGGTATGGAGCAACTCTTCCGCGAGGGTATGCTTCGCCTATCAGGCAAATCAGACCAGGCAGTGTTTGAACTTACACAAGCCATGGGTGGTGGTAAAACCCACATGATGATTGCCCTAGGCTTGCTGGCAAAACATGCCCATCTGCGCCCTGATGTGTTACCTGCTGATTTAAACGAGCGACTGGATTTTGGCAACGCACGAATTGCTGCTTTTAATGGTCGTAATAACCCCGACAACTACATCTGGGGCGAAATTGCTACTCAACTAGGTGAAGCAGAGAAAATAAAACCTCATTGGATCAACGGACCTAAATCAGTTGACCAGCAAAAATGGAAAGAGATCATCGGTGATACTCCCACGCTGATTATGATCGACGAGTTGCCACCTTACCTCGATAACGCCAGCACCCAGGTCTATGGTTCAGGCACCTTGGCTAATATGGTGGTTTACAGTCTAAGCACGCTGATGAGTGCAGCACTTGAGCTGCCTAACTGCTGTATCGTCATTGCCAACCTATCTGGCAGCTATGGTGCGCAAACCAAAACACTAAAAGAAGCTATTTCTAATCTGCAGCAAGAAACCCGCAGGCAGTCGATGACCATTACCCCGGTGCAACTGTCAGGTAATGAAATTTATGAAATTTTAAAAAAGCGTCTTATTGATGAACTTCCGGATGAGCAAACCATCAGCGATGTCGCTGAGGAATATGCGCAGCAAGTAAAGAAAGCGGAAGACGGTGGCTACATCATTGCATCCAGCATCGAGCAAATTGCCGAACAGGTGAGAGAGACCTATCCCTTCCACCCGTCGTTCAAGCACTTGGTTGCGCTCTTTAAAGAAAATGAAGGCTTCCGTCAAACACGCGGCTTGATGCAGTTTACCGCTCGCCTGCTGAAAAGCGTCGAGCAACGCCAAACAGATGACGTATTCCTAGTAGGCACTCAGCATCTAGACCTAAATGACGAACAAGTTAAAGACGAGATTGAACGTATCTCGCCAAAACTGATTCCAGCTGTTACTCGAGATATTGCAGATAAAGGTGATTCCATTGCGGAAAGCATCGATGCCGAACAAAGCAACGATGCCGCCAGTCAATTAATGACACTGCTATTGGCATCTTCACTATCACGTGCTGTGGGAGGGCGCATTGGCCTGTCAGAAAGTGAAGTAATTGAATTCTTGGCTGCGCCTAACCGTAAAGCTGATGAATTCTTAGAAGCCCTTCAAAAGCTGCGTGAGCAAGCTTGGTACTTACACCGTGAAGACCAGCGTTTCTTTATTAAAGAAACCGAAAACCTCTCTCGCCAGATAGAGCGTAACGCTAAGGAAATTCCCCAGCCCAAAATTGATCAAGCTCTGATTAACCGGCTCAAGGGAATTCTTCAACCTAATCGGCGCAACGTTTATCAGGAAGTGCAGATTCTTCCGCGTATGGACGAACTCAAGTTGAGTGGTCCTCGTGTACTGATTGTGATAAAGCCAGATGGCAAAGTACCACCTAATGAACTCATCAACTTCTTCGAGTTCCAGCAAGAAAAAAACAATCTATTGGTGCTTACTGGCCAAGACAGCATCATGGCCGATGCGGTGGAAGAACGCTTGCGCGAGCTCTATGCTATTGAGCAGATAGAGAAACGTCTCAAGTCTGGCGACACTTTATTTGAAGAAGCTCGAGACCGACTCGAAGAAGCGGAAGGCCGCTTTACCAAGGCACTTTCCGCCGCTTACAACACCATTCTTTTCCCTGGTATAGATGAGATCGATGGCTCTGAACGACTGCTCAAAGTTACCATAGACAATGGTTTGAAAGTGGGTGAAGGTGATCAATCAGCTGAAGTACAAATCGAAAACCTGATGGCTGACCCACGGGCTAACTACAAACTGGCCGCTGATCTGAAAGATGACTTCGGGCAGTACTTCGCTATGGCCGAATCTGAACTGTGGCCTTCTGGTGCGAACAACCGTCGCACCCCATGGAAAGATGTCGTCAACCGCGCCAAATGCAATCCGGGCTGGCCTTGGATGCCGGGTAGCGGTGGCATGGATACTTTAAAAACCGAGGCCCTGAAACAAGGTCGCTGGCGCTTGGGCGAAGACGGATATATTGAAAAAGGCCCATTCCCGAAAGAGAAAACCAGTGTCAACGTCTCGCTGTTGGGAACCAGCCCTGATACGGGAGAGTCGCTAATCAGCCTAACACCGCGTAATGCGGGTGAGAGTCCGGTTATCTATTACTCAACCAAACCTGAAGTTCTCGAGACCGACCCTAAGATTGACGATCTGGAAAACTTCAGCACTGCGGAAGGCACGCTGTATTTCAAGGTCGCCGATCCGACAGGAAAATACGAGACTGGACCAGCCATCCGCTGGGTGGCAGACCTTAAGGTGCGACACCAGATTGAACCATCCGCCGATAAGCGTAAGGTCACCCTACAGTGCACACCGAAAGCCGACATGTTCTACACGTTGGATGGTTCAAACCCCAAAGACGGGCAACACTACACCGCTCCGTTCGAAGTGGGTTCGGAAGCGGCCCGATTGCTGGTTTATGCAAAGTCAGGTGAAGCAACCAAAACAGCCGACTTCCAGATCCCACATAGCGGCGATAAAACAGTCCAGATTGATGACTCCAAGCCCGCGCGCCTGAACAGCGGCAAGCGTGTTCCACTGGATACAACGGACAAAGTCTTCACGGTTATTAACCGCTTTAAAGATCAGGCCAACACCCGTTTCAAAGGTGTACGTATCGAGATTGGCGAAGGTGAAAACACTGTGGGTATTCGCTTTGGCGAACGGCAGATCACCGCCGCTATGATCGAGGCGACCGTTAATAGCCTGCGCGATGTACTGAATGAAGCAGATGCCAATGTCTCAATTGCAGTCAGAGACGGCATCGATTTTGAGAACGGCTTTGAAGCAAAAGAGTTCGCCAAATTAGTTGGTATTGAGTTAAAACCTGGAGACATTGCTCAGGACGAGTAAGCGTCGCATTTGAGCGACACGTTTGAAGAAATAGAGGCAATAAATATGGCAAAGGCACCATCAAAGACAAGCAATACAGCGGTGAAGCATGCGACGCTGGGCTTTGGTGTGCCCGCTACAAGCGATCCACATCACTTTAAAGTTATCATTCCCAAATCAAATAACGGTCAAGTGCAAATTAATGAATACTTAGGCTTACAAGCTCAAAGTGACGAGTTTGCCATGATTGAAAGGGTATTGCTTGATCGTTCCCGTTGGACAGCAATACGCTCAGAAGTCCAGCGTACATTTAATGTTAGGCTGAAAAGCTATGGCTTAAACACAAGCTCATGGCAAGTAGGAGAAAACGTCGTTGATCGCCTTTTGGGCAAAGAGCTATGTGTTCTAGCATGGGCCATTGAAGGAATGGATGTTGAAAATATTCCAGTTGCTGTGCGTAACTGGTTGGCATTAGTACCGGAAGAGCGCTGGTGGTTATTCGGTATGACAGCAAGAAGCACAGGATCTGCAGAAGACCGTGACGTCGGTTGGCGTATTGCACTGCGTCATGCCCTAGGTGATATTGTTCAGGCTGAACAGGTAGAATTTTCCCAAAGCAAAGGCACTAATTATTCTCGTGAAGTGACACAAGCAAAAGATATTAAAGAAACATCAGAAACCTATGGCGAGAAGCAACTCAATAATGGTTCTGACTTATTGCTTCATATCTCGTCTGAGAATGACAACCCTTTGCTGCCATTAGCTCATGCAAGCACCAAACTTGACCAAGATGATTTAGCGATAGGCGAAGAAAACTTATTTCTGTTTGAAGCAAAGCATGCCAAAGCGATCGGACTTCCTGTTGGCAATAAGAGTAGCTCTGAGTTTTTAGTGAAAAAGGGGTCTACCGCAAACATCGCAATGGCCAAATCATTACGTCCTGCTATTAGAGATTTACGCCAACAGATGCTTGAACAAGGAATATTGCTTCAACAAGGAGAAGTTTATTCTTTCTCACAAGATTATTTGTTCAAAAGCCCCAGTGCTGCCGCTTGTGTAATAGCTGGTAATCCGCGCAGCGGCATGGATGCATGGAAAGATTTGCAAGGCCATAGCCTAAAAGATTTAGGCTATGGCAAAAAGGCCTGAACAACCGCCGTTGCAATAGCTAGAAAACACTTTTGGCTTTTGAAGAATATAAAATTAAACGAAAAACAGCGGGAGCAAGAAATCAGCATTTGCTCAGTATGTTTGGAGACGAATATTAAATGACAGAACTAACACCATTCGCACTCAAGGATGCGCCCGCACTCATTGAAGCGGTCTATCCCGCGCAGAAAATATCATTCGAAGCGCAAAAAGAACGCAAAGCCAATCTTGGTCAAACGCTTACAGGTTTGGGGTCCTACTGGAAAGGTAGAAAGCCGCTGATCCTTGTTCGCTCCGTAGTGCTCGGCACGCTGCTACCTCAAACCGAAGACACTGAAAAAGATCTTGAAATATTCGAAATGCTAATGGGCTTTGATATCGAAAGCCTCGCTAAGCGCGCGCTCATTCAAAATGACATTAAACCCGCAGAAATCGCAGAACGTATTCAGCTGCACAATCCCTGGGATTACTTTAGTCACAACGTCAAAGTCACTGACGCTAATTTCAATGATATTGATACTCTGCAGTTTCCCATCAATAGCGATGCGCTCGGTTTAAAGCTGCGCTGGCGTCGCGACATTGAAGAGAATGAAAAGCTCGCTATTTATCGTGACTATTTAGAAACCGTCGAAGGCTACGAGGCAAAGGCAAGTCTTTGCAAAAGACCGGAAGAAGTAGATCAGGAGTGGCTCTATGAACACATTTGGTCCAGCGTCAATCGACATTATCAAAGCCTCAGCATTAAATCCAAATCACATCAAGAACTGATAGAGCAGCTTGGTCAACTTCGCTATGGGCACCGTCCCAAAGTAGCTGACACTTTCAGTGGTGGTGGCTCAATTCCGTTTGAAGCAGCCAGATTAGGATGCGATGTATACGCATCTGATTTAAACCCAGTTGCACTTATGCTGACCTGGGGGGCACTGGAGGTAATTGGCGGGTCACCATCTCAGAAAGAGGAAATAGAAAAGCTACAAGCTGAAATTGCAAAAGAAGTAGATGAAAAAATCCAAGCGCTTGGAATAGAAACCGACGAAGAAGGTAATCGCGCTAAAGCCTATTTGTACTGCTTAGAGGCAAAATGTCCCGAAACAGGCTGGATGATTCCTCTTTCTCCAAGCTGGGTGGTCTCTAAAAATCGAAAGGTTGTCGCGATACTCAAGCCTAATTATGATCAAAAAAGATTCAATATAGAGCTGCACGAAGCCTCGTCAGCTGCTGAGCTTGATGAACTTGACAAGCCTACCATCATTGATGGCGCCATGACTTATAAGCTCGATGGAAAAACCTATAAAACACCAATTAAAACTCTCAGAGGTGACTATAGGGATGAAAGAATAACAAGGAATAACCTTAGACTGTGGGCGAAAGAAGAATTCAAGCCAAGTCCGGATGACATATTACAAGAAAGACTGTATGCGATTCATTGGATAACTAAGGAAACCGTTAATAGCCCTCGTCAGATAACTTATTTTAGAGCTGTAACGGCTCAAGATTTATATCGTGAACATAAGGTCGAAAAAATTGTTTCAGAAAAAATTTCTGAATGGCAATTGAATGGACTAATTCCGGATATGGAAATTGAACCCGGAGATAAAACAGCAGAACCAATCCGAACCAGAGGTTGGACTCACTGGCACCACATGTATATGCCACGGCACCTGCTCATCAATGCAATTTACCGCGAAGTGGTCAAAGGAAAAAATGAGGCTTATTTCAGCATATTGCTCTGCAGAATATTGAATGTAGAGTCAAAAATGTCTAGGTGGTCACCTGCTATCGGCCACGATCTGGCGTTGGATGTATTCTACAACATGGCCTTGAATACTTTTTATAACTACGGCTGCAGAGCATCAATATCAGCCTTTAGAGATTTATTTGAGGCGAGCATAGCCAAAGAAGAAAATATAACTTCGCATTTCCAAATACAAAGTCACGAAGCTAAAGACATTGTTGCAGATAACGACATTTACATAACTGACCCACCATATGCCGACGCAGTTCATTATCACGAAATCACCGAGTACTTCATCGCATGGCTACGTAAGACCCCACCCAAACCATTTGATGAATGGACCTGGGATTCGCGCCGCGCCCTAGCCATCAAAGGTTCAGGTGACGACTTCCGCAAAGGTATGGTCAACGCCTATAAAGCCATGGCGGACCACATGCCCGACAACGGCATGCAATGCGTGATGTTCACCCACCAGGATACCGGCGTTTGGTCGGATATGATTGGTATTTTCTGGGCATCCGGTTTGCAGGTTGTTGGCGCATGGTACATCGCCACGGAAACCAGTACCGAGCTGAAAAAAGGCGGTTATGTACAAGGTACGGTGATACTGATGTTACGCAAGCGTCCTGCCGGCGAAAACGCGGGCTTTAAGCAGCGACTGCTCCCCGCTGTGCGAGCGGAGGTAAAGCGCCAGATCGAAACCATGATGCACCTGAATGATGAGGTGAAAGACAAGCTGGGTGAGCCTGTTTTCAACGATTCTGATCTGCAAATGGCCGGTTATGCGGCAGCACTCAAAGTACTAACATCCTACACCCATATTGGCGGTGAGGATGTCACTAGCTTTGCCCTGCGGCCACGCACCAAGGGAGAAGTGACGGTTGTGGATGAGATCGTGCAACAAGCCGCCGAAGCCGCAAACAGTTTGCTGGTGCCGGAAGGTTTAACTGCCGATACCTGGCAAAAGATCAACGGCATTCAGCGCTTCTATTTGCGCATGATGGACATTGAAACCACCGGCGCCTCTAAGCTCGACAACTACCAGAACTTTGCCAAAGCCTTCCGCGTTGAAGATTACGGTCGGGTAATGGGCAATATGACTGCCAACAAGGCACAACTGAAGCGGATTCCTGAGTTTGCTTCTCGCGACCTGACAGATAGCACTGAAATCGGCTCCACTTGGCTAGGTCACCTAGTTATTGGGTTGCAACAAATACTCAACGAGAAAGAGCCGCAGACGGTTATCAGTCAATTACAAGCAGACTTGCCAGACTTTATGGAGGTCCGGCCAATACTGATCGACATGTTGACCTTTATTGAGAAAAAGGCCCCAGAAAAAGCCACTCGCGATGCCGCTGAAGTGTTAGGTGCGCGCTTGAAGAATATGCGTGCGCTCGGCCAGTAAAAAAGGTGTCAACAAAGATGAGAAGCCAATGAAACGATTAGTTGAGTAACAATCAAGGATGGAGATTCCGCAGCAATGAGCATTCGTCGATTTTCATCGCGCACCCATAGGCTCGACAGTAGCTTTTTACTAGAGCACCTGAAAGGTGCTCGCAGCTATAAGCGTATTGCGGGTTACTTTACTAGCTCGCTGTTTGAAGTGGCCAACGAGCTGATTGAGTCCATCCCCGATGTGAAAATCGTCTGCAATGTGGATATCCATCCCGACGACCTGAAGGTGGCTCAGCTGCGTGAGTCCAAGATGATCGGTCGCTGGAATGAGCGGGACATTGAAGCCGAAAGCTTGCTCAACCGTGACCGCTATCGCCGCCTAGACAGCTTCCTTGCCAAACATGGCCAGGTCATCCGCGTTGCCCCCGACAGCATTTGCGGTTTTCTGCATGGCAAAGCGGGCGTTATTGAGCTGGCCGACGGCAAAAAAATTGGCTTCATTGGCTCGATGAACGAGACCAGCAGCGGCTGGCAACGTCACTATGAAATCCTGTGGGAAGACGAATCACCAGAAGGTGTGCAGTGGATTGAGCAGGAATTCGACTTTTTGTGGAATGCTGCTCGCCCATTACCTGAAGCAGTGATCCGAGAGGTGAAACGCCGTGGCTATCGCAGAGAGGTGCTGTTTGAAGATATTGTCGAAGACGATGATATTGCACCCGCTGCGCTGATTGAGTCCCCGCTGTATCGCCAAGGCTTCTCATTGCAGCCCTGGCAACAAGGCTTTGTCAGCGAGTGTGTTCGCCATTATCACAACCACGGTATTGTACGTTTACTGATTGCTGATGAGGTTGGCCTGGGTAAAACCTTATCCATGGCCACGGCGGCGCTTTCGCTTTGTTTGCTGAGCGACAGAGAGAACAAGAAGCGTAAGCCCGTCATCATTTTCGCCCCAGCTACCCTCTGCGAGCAGTGGCAAGTAGAAATGATTGATAAGCTGGGCATTCCCTGTGCCCGCTGGCAAACCCAAAAGAAAGCGTGGCTGGACCCTGAAGGACGAATCATTTCTCCCTCAGGGCAAGAGCACATTGCCAAGTGTCCGCTGCGCGTTGGCATCGTATCCACCGGGCTAATGATGCGCGATTCTTTGGAAAAGCAGCATCTGCTGGGGTTGCGCTTTGGCGTGGCAATATTGGATGAAGCCCATAAGGCGCGCAGTCGGCAGGGTTTCGGCAAAGACGCTGGCACCCACAATGAATTGCTGGCCTTTATGCGCGAGATTGCTGCGCGATCAGACCATGTCATTCTGGGCACAGCAACACCTATTCAAACCCGCCCCGAAGATTTGTGGGACTTGATTGGTATCCTACATCAGGGCAGTGGCAATTTCGTACTCGGCAACGACTTTGCCAAATGGCACCGTCCACCTGAGGTACTGCCTATTTTATCTGGTGAACAGCGCGTTACCGAGCCGAGCTTCGCTTGGGAGCTGCTCCGCTCACCACTGCCTGTCGTTGACTCGACCAACGAACAATTTGCACGCCGCTTATTCAGCTCTCTTCGTCAGGATCTTGGATTAATTAATCAAAACGACAAGTGGGACATTAAGAGCACACTCTCTGATTTGTCAGATGACTCGCTGGAATACCTTGAAGATGAACTGGATAGAAATATATCGGGTGCCAGTTTTTTTCAGCGGGAAAACCCATTTATCCGTCATGTCGTTTTACGTAAACGTGTAACGCTCGAGGATGCCGGACTTTTACCACGCATAGGCGTCGACTTGCATCCTGACCGGGAGTTGTCGAAGGAAGTCCACCAATTTAACAGCTTGTTCGAGGGTAAAGCGCTGCGAACAAGCGAGGATTTCAGGCAGGCCTACGCTGAAGCGAGGCACTTTGGTAAAGCCCTTGCTCAAAGTGGCAAAGGCAGCGGGTTTATGAAAAACCTGATGGAACAACGGATTTGCTCAAGTATTACGGCTGGATTGAACACGGCTCGAATGCTGCTGGAAGGCCGGACTGTTCGTGAAGAAAGTGACGAACAGCTGATAGAGGTCAAAGCCGAAAGCCCGGATGAAATTGCCGTTCTCGAACGAATGATCGCCCGGCTTGAGCGCATCGAAGAAGACCCAAAGCTCAACGCTGTAATTCATTACCTCGAGAAAGAGAAGTGGCTGAAGTTTGGCGTCATTATTTTTAGCCAGTACTACGACACAGCGAAGTGGGTGGCAGATTCACTTGCCGAACGCTACCCCGACCAGGCAGTAGGCCTCTATGCCGGTGCAGGCCGCAGTCGACTGTATCAAAAGGGTGACAGCGTCAATATTGAACGGGAAACGCTGAAACGCATGGTAGCTGAGCATCAGCTTGAAATCATGGTAGCTACCGATGCCGCCTGCGAAGGATTAAACCTTCAGACGCTGGGCACCCTGATCAATATCGACCTGCCATGGAACCCTACTCGCTTAGAGCAGCGTATTGGTCGTATCAAACGCTTTGGCCAGGTGCGCGAAAAAGTCGACATGCTGAACCTCGTCAACGAACAAACCGTCGACGAAAAGGTATATGAGAAGCTATCCGAGCGGATGCAGGATCGCTACAACCTGTTTGGCTCACTGCCAGATACCATTCGCGATGAATGGATTGAGGATATCGAAACCATGGGCGAAAAAATGGATGAGTACATCAACGCTCAGAAACAAGCCAATGGATTTGACCTGCGCTACACCGAGACCATGTCTCCATCCGAAAAAGATTGGCGGGATTGCTCCAACGTACTCTCACGCCGCGATTTTACTGAACTGATGACATCCGGATGGAGTGAGAGCAAATGAGCTCTGGAAAAATGGTGACTTACGATCAGCTTATGCTGCCTTTGATGAAGGCGCTGGTTAACCTGGGTGGCTCTGGCAGCATTGATGAGATCTATGAGGCCGTGGTCGAGCTTGAGAAGTTTGATGAAGCAACACTAGCCATTTTGCACAACCCGGAAAAAAGCAGCCAGACAGAAATCGGCTATCGCTTGGCCTGGGCTAGAACCTATCTGAAGAAGGCAGGGTTTCTTGAGAACTCATCACGCGGTGTCTGGGCGCTTACGGATAAAGCGAGGCAAGCGCCTGAAATTGATAGCCGAGAGATCGTGAATTATGTGCGGTCACTGGATAAAAAAAGTAACCAAGACAGCGCTGATCCTGCCGATCCAGCCACATCAGTCGATGAGTCACCGGAAGAGGCTCTCGCCTGGCGAGAGAAGTTGCATCACATTCTGATTGAAGAAATGAGCCCTGACGCCTTTGAGCGGCTTACACAACGAATGCTCAGAGAATCAGGCTTTGTTCATGTCGAAGTCACCGGCCGTACCGGTGATGGTGGCATCGATGGCAAAGGCATCGCCAGAATCAATGGCTTAATGAGTTTTCACATCGCCTTTCAATGCAAAAAATACAAAGGCTCTGTGGGCGCACCGGAGATTCGGAATTTTCGCGGCGCCATCGTCGGTCGCGCCGATCGAGGCATGTTCATCACCACAGGAAGCTTCACCAAGGCAGCTATTGAAGAAGCCAACCGTGATGGTGTTGCTCCGATTGACTTGGTTGATGGTGATCAGTTAGCAGATAAGCTCAAAGAACTTAGTTTAGGTGTTAAAACAGAGTTAGTTGAAAAAGTAACAGTTGAACCAGACTGGTTTTTAAGTCTTTAGCTCTATCACCGCTACAGATAAGTGCATGTTTCTTGCGACTATCTAACATCCTAATTGTTAGTGAACCTTCACACTATCGTGTCGGAGGTTCACTATGTTCAAAAACCTATTTTTTCAAACCAAAGCACTACCAGAACTGTCATCTCAACTCGATGCAGAAATCCCACGCTACCCGCCATTCCTGAAGGGGTTGCCAGCTGCGTCCCCCGAGGATTTGCAGTCCACACAAGACGAGCTAATTGACAAACTGCGCCAGGTACTTGGCTTTAACCAGCGTGATTTTCAACGTCTGATTCAGCCCTGCATTGACCATCTGGCTGCTTATGTTCATTTGTTGCCAGCTTCTGAGCATCATCATCACAGTGGTGCTGGTGGTTTATTACGTCATTCGTTGGAAGTTGCTTTCTGGGCGGCACAAGCAGCTGAAGGGATCATCTTTGTTGCCAGTGGCACACCGGTTGAGAAAAAAGAGCTAGAGCCAAGGTGGCGTGTCGCGGCGGCTCTTGGCGGTTTGTTCCATGATATTGGTAAGCCTGTTTCAGACTTGTCCATTACAGACGAAGATGGACGCTATCAGTGGAACCCTTTTTTAGAAACCTTATCTCAGTGGGCCACTAATAATAGCATTGAACGCTATTTCATTCGCTGGCGCGACGGACGGTGCAAGCGGCACGAGCAATTTTCAATTCTGGTTTTAAACCGGGTGATGACACCTGAGTTACTCGCCTGGTTAACCCAGCCGGGCCCTGAGATTTTGCAAGCCATGCTGGAGGCAATTGGCAATACCGATCCCGAGCATGTCCTGTCTAAACTGGTCATTGAAGCCGACCAAACCAGTGTCCAGCGAGACCTGAAAGCGCAACGAATTTCCGTTGACGACAATGCCCTTGGTGTCCCAGTCGAACGCTATCTACTTGATGCCATGAGGCGATTGCTTGCCAGTTCCCAGTGGTTGGTCAATCAGCGAGATGCCAGAGTTTGGATACGAAAATCGAATCAATCAACCCATCTTTACCTGGTGTGGAAAAGCGCGGCTAAGGACATCATTGAGCTGTTGGCCAAAGACAAGATACCTGGCATTCCAAGAGATCCCGATACCCTTGCGGACATCCTCATTGAGCGAGGATTGGCCACTAAATCCGCCTCGAATGAGCGATATGAAAGCCTTGCCCCTGAAGTGCTGATCAAAGACGACAAGCCCATCTGGTTACCCATGCTGCATATATCTGAGGCCGATTTATTGTTCAGCTCGAATGTACCAAGTAGTGTGAGACTGTTTAGCAAATCTGAGTGGGAAGCAACACAGCAAACACAAGCAGAGCCACAGAGTCGCTCCAGTGAGCATTCAGACTTGCCTGAAGCGTCATCATCAATCGAACATAGAAAATCGGATGAGTCACCATCGACAAACTCGTCCGAACAAGATGATGAACTTCGTCTTGCCAGTGATGTTAATAACCCCCAGGCAACTGAAAATGCTCCAGGTGATGGATGTGAAAAGCCTAACAATTCATATGATGGCGCTATCTCAAATAACGTAAACCAGCACGATGCAGAAGCATTGAATCTGCCTGAATCTTTGGCATGGCTCCCAGAGGCCAGTAGCGCGCTGGTTGTGGTTGGTGAACAGATACTGATCCGCTATCCCGATGCCGTAAGACCTTGGTGTGCTCCCCGAAAACTGCTTGCTGAACTCAGTCGATTAGATTGGCTTGAACTAGATCCCGCAAACCCGACACGTAAGGCCAGAACTATTACTACGAAAGATGGCGTTCAGGAGCAAGGGTTGCTGCTGAAAATATCGATTTCTAAAGGGCTTACTGCACTGATTGACCTTCCCAAACAAGACGCAGAACCGGCGGCAGCAATTCAGAACGAAGAGGCTTCACCGCGACCGAGTCGAACTGAGACAACCAATGCCCAAGCAAAAGAACCCGCCACAAGAACGGAGCGAAAGCAAAAGCCGATTGCGGCCAATGCGAACTCAAGTACCGACCCCAAACACGCGCAGCGGCAACAGATGGTTAATTTTGTGAAAGATTTGCCCATCTTACTGACCGATGGTGATTACCCAGAAGTGGATCATAGTGCCGATGGTATTCGCGTCACGATTCAAACCTTACGCCAAGTCGCCAATGAGCATGGTATTCCAGCCGGACAGCTGCTTCGGGGGATCTCGGCCAGTGACCAATGCCAGTTTGATGAGGGGGAAACGGTTCTGTTTACCGCTCACGCTAAGCGTTAATCCATTTGAAATTAATCGGATTGCAAACGGTTATTTTGCGGAGCATGAATGAAAGAAAACGCATACGAGATGCCTTGGCGCACGAATTATGAAGCCATGGCAGCAGCAGGTTGGCTGGTTGGGGCCACTGGGGCGATTGCCGCAGAAATGCTGACTGAGCTACCACCTGAGCCATTTTGGTGGATGACAGGGATTTCCTCGGGCATGGCGTTGTATCGCCTGCCTGAGGCTTACCGTCTTTATAAGTTGCAGAAGGGGCTAAAAGGCAAACCTTTGGCTTTTATGGAGCTGTCGCATTTGCAAAAAGTGATGGCAAAACATCCTGATGAATTGTGGTTAGGTTATGGCTTTGAGTGGGACCAACGTCATGCCCAACGCGCTTATGAAATCCTAAAGCGGGATAAGCAAACCTTGCTTAACCAAGGTCACGGCAAGCAAATGGGGTCGACCTGGATTCATGGTGTCGAGCCCAAAGAAGAAGATGTGTACCTGCCAGTTGGTCACACTGAGGGGCACACCTTAATTGTCGGCACCACCGGTGCGGGAAAAACACGATGCTTTGATGCGATGATCACTCAGGCCATTTTGCGCAATGAAGCCGTGATTATTATTGACCCCAAGGGAGACAAAGAACTTAAGGATAATGCCCAGCGAGCCTGTATTGCCGCCGGTAGTCCTGAGCGCTTTGTGTATTTTCATCCGGGGTTTCCAGAGCATTCGGTACGGCTTAATCCCCTGAGGAACTTTAACCGGGGTACTGAAATCGCCAGCCGAATTGCGGCATTAATACCATCTGAAACCGGTGCTGATCCATTTAAAGCTTTTGGCCAAATGGCACTGAATAACATCGTGCAAGGTTTGTTGCTTACTTCACAGCGTCCTGATCTGAAAACACTGAGACGATTCTTGGAAGGTGGCCCAGAAGGCTTGGTAGTAAAAGCCGTCACGGCTTGGGGGGAGCAGGTGTATCCGAACTTTAGTGTGGAGATCAAGCGCTTTACCGAAAAGGCCAATACCTTGGCTAAACAAGCCATGGCGATGCTGCTTTTCTACTACGAACGCATTCAGCCCGTTGCCGCCAATACCGATTTAGAGGGGCTATTGAGCATGTTTGAGCATGATAGAACCCACTATTCTAAGATGGTGGCTTCACTGATGCCGGTGCTCAATATGCTCACCTCAAGTGAATTAGGCCCACTGTTATCACCGATTGCAAACGATGTGGATGACAGCCGGTTAATTACGGATTCTGGTCGAATTATCAACAATGCCCAAGTGGCGTATATCGGCTTGGATTCATTAACCGACGCCATGGTTGGCAGCGCCATTGGTTCGTTGCTTTTATCGGATCTCACTGCTGTGGCCGGTGACCGCTATAACTATGGTGTTGAAAATCGCCCCGTAAATATCTTCATCGATGAGGCTGCTGAAGTCGTAAACGATCCCTTCATTCAACTGCTCAACAAAGGCCGTGGCGCAAAAATGCGTTGTGTGATTGCTACTCAGACATTTGCTGACTTTGCCGCTCGTACAGGCAGTGAAGCTAAGGCTCGCCAGGTGTTAGGTAACATCAACAACTTGATAGCCCTTCGGGTGATGGACGCCGAAACGCAGCAGTACATTACTGACAATCTGCCTAAGACTCGGTTGCAGTACATCATGCAAACTCAAGGTATGTCGTCCAACTCGGACAGCCCCGCGTTGTTTACCGGCAATCATGGCGAACGCTTGATGGAAGAAGAAGGCGATATGTTTCCACCGCAATTATTAGGCCAGCTCCCAAACCTAGAGTACATCGCCAAGCTTTCAGGTGGCCGCGTGATCAAAGGTCGCATTCCTATTTTAACCAGCTCTACACAGGCAGTATAAGGAGTCTCTATGCATCATTCTGTTTGTCTGAAAATGACAACACTTACCAGTAAAGAAATGCTCGCTCAGTGGCAGCAACATAACCCCCAGTTCAAGGAAGCCTTAAGACTGCTTGAAACCGACTGGCCTCATGCTTTGGCCTCGGTGTATTGCTTGGCGGACTATTTAACGGATGCGTTCACGTTAGATGGCCACTCCATCTTTGATTTGTGCCTGTGTAATGGCTTGGGCAGTTATGAAGAAGTCAGTTGTGATGATGACAGTGTACGACTGTGGCATTTCATTGGGGCACTGACCTGGACTGCCGCCAGTGCTTTAACTGGGATTCGCCTGCGTGATCCTGACCATTTCGAGTGGGCCGCCGTGGATGGTGTGTATTTCCACACCTGGATTCGTAATCGTCCAAATCGGATGGCGTATTTGGCTGAAGGACGCATCGATGTGCGTTATGTCAGTGGCCATACGACGACAAAGCGGCTTCAACAAGTGATTAAAGCCCGGATTATGACGCCGACCGTTGCAGCCATGCTGGCCCGAGTAGAAGAGGATGTTTGGCATGAGCAAGCATAAGTCGGTTTGGCTACTGTGTCTGGCACTGATGCTGGAGATTATTGCCATTGGCGTGTTAGTGCCCGGTGATTGGACTGGCCGGGTCATTAGTAAAGAGAAGCAGATGATCCAAAACCAATTGGGCTCACAAACAAGCTATTGGATTGGTCAAACTAGCCATGGCTGGTATCAATCATGGGTTGTGGATACGCAGATGGAGCAATCTGTACGTGATTTTCTAATCCCCACTGAAGAGCAGCGACTGCGTTCTAAAGGGATGGAGAAC
This sequence comes from Providencia sp. LY12, assembly GCF_057621555.1. Classification (NCBI taxonomy): domain Bacteria; kingdom Pseudomonadati; phylum Pseudomonadota; class Gammaproteobacteria; order Enterobacterales; family Morganellaceae; genus Providencia; species Providencia sp. LY12. The sequence continues at coordinate 707,078 of NZ_CM172594.1, forward strand.
ATGGGCGGCTTTTGGTTTGTGTGGGTAGAAGACCGTATTCAGGCATTTTTTGATGTGCTGTACCAAGTGTTCACTCGATTTGCTTTGCTGATGGTCTGGTTGCCCTTTGCACTTATTCTCATGTTACCGGCGCTGTGGGACGGCTTGATGACCTGGAAGATTAAGAAAACAACCTTTGATTTTTCTAGCCCTATTATTCACCGCTACAGCATGATAATTCTGGGCTCAGGCGTCATCTTGCTCTTTATGGGATTGTTCGCCCCACTGGCTATTCCTCCGGTGGTACTACCTTCGCTGATCATCGGCTTGGCATTGATGGCGGGGTTGGCGTTAAGCCACTTGCAGAAACGGGTTTAAACTAAGTGATGAAATTCGTGCTTCTATCTGCTAAAATTTTAACGCGTCATAATATCTTGATGTGAGCTTTGGGGTAATAAATGAATATAAATGATGTGTGTGATTATGTCATACATAGGGTTATTGAATCAGGTGAGAGCCTAAGTAACCTAAAATTACAAAAATTGCTTTATTACGTTCAGTCGTGGCACTTAGCTTTTGAAAGTAAGCCGTTGTTCAATGGTAAGTTTCAAGCGTGGGTGCATGGCCCTGTTTCGCGAGAAATATACTCAAGGTTCTCAGACACAAAATCTCTATATTCAGATATTAATCAAGAAGATATCAGCCAAGACTTTGATCCTGAAAAGCTGGATTCAGATTGTAAGAGTCATATTGATCGTGTTTTGAGTGTTTATGCAAAGTATTCAGGTCCGCAACTTGAAGAAATGACTCATAAAGAATCTCCATGGGTAGAAGCCAGAGAAGGTTATTCTTCTTGGGAACGTTGTGAAGTGGAATTGAATGAAAATACCATGATGGAGTGCTACTCAAAGCGCTTGCAATAATGCAAAAAATACCAGTTTTAGATTTTGAACCTAAGTCATCTAAAGAGCCCGTTTTACTAAGTTCACCTGAAGCTATCAGGTGGACTTTTTCTTTACGGTATTGGGAACAAATTGACTATTTTGGTTTGGATAAATCGGAGTCTAAATGGTTTGTTTCTTTGCTAAATAAGTTAAAGGATTTATCACAAAAAGAAGTTGAAAAATTTATATCGGATGCCGCTGAAAAAGAGGCCTGGCGTTACCACAATATCAATTGGAATCAAAAGAACATACCAATTAAGCGCGAAGACTTAACTTGGATTGATGATTGTTATAGGAATAATCCTGAAGATTTTCCCATATTGCAGTTTCAAGTATCAAAATCCTTAGGACGTGTTGTTGGGTTTTGGGATGAAAGGAACGTATTCAACGTTGTACTTCTAGATCCGCTCCATAATATCCAGCCAAGTAAATCCCACTCTTATCGAGTCGATGATTGTAGTCCATTAAGCTGCGATTATTCTTCCATGATCTATAAATTAGATCTTATAAAGAAATCCCCTAAATGCACAGAAGAATGCATGACATTTAAAGACTTATCAAAGATCGATTCCATGAGTATTTCTACTAATGTGCTAATGCATTACTTGAATGATGAAGATATTCAAGAATTAGAGTGCGCTCTACAGGACGGAGGGTATTCCGTAACAGACATACTGTTGCTAGGAATAGAAAGTCTTAAGCCATAATTTTTCGAGATTGGCTTAATAACTACAAAATTCTTCAATCTATCTGACCACCTAACCCGCTAATCTCAAGTCATCCTTCACTTCTCAATTCAAACAACGAGGAGTGACTATGGAACCTGTGAGTATTCCGTCCTATATCGATGACCCGCCGCACTTCCTGCTTTGGAGTGCCGATGAGATGGCTCCCATTCTGTTGGGGCTAGTGATCGGCATTTTTACCGGTAATGCCTTGGTTTTATGCCTGTTGGGGTTGGTGACAACCAAGCTCTATCGGCGTTTTCGTGATGGTCGCCCAGATGGTTTTATTCTTCACGCCATCTACTGGGCCGGACTGTTGCCAACCAAAGCCAAGACGATCCCTAATCCATTTATCAGGAGCTATCTGCCGTGAAGTTCGACGTGTTTTTAAAATCATGGCAAGGCACGCAATTAGAGAATCGATGGCAACGGTTTCTGATTGCGGTGCTGGTGCTATCTAATTTGCTGCTTGCGGTAGCGGCATTTTCTCGCAATACCGTGGTAGCTATTCAACCACCAACCTTGTCTGAAACGGCTGAAGTGTCACGAAACCAAGCCACTCAACCTTACCTGGAGTCCTGGGGACTTTACCTAGCTGAGCTTATGGGCAACGTGACACCGGGTAATGTGTCTTTTATCCGGGTTGCTATCGAGCCGCTGCTTTCTCCAGCGGTGTACCAGCAAGTGGTCGATGCACTGGAGATTCAGGCAAGACAAATCCGGGAAGACCGAGTCACGCTCAAATTCCAACCCAGACAAGTGGAGTATGAGTATGAAACCGGCCATGTCTTTGTGACCGGTTATTCCTTGGTCTCTGGACCATCTGGAGATGAGCAGCGCCAAACTCGCACCTATGAGTTTGATATCGATATTGAGCAATACCGTCCAAAACTTAGCTGGATGGATACGTATGAGGGGCAAGCTAGAACGAAGCGAGTTCGTGAAAAGTTGACCCAAGAGCAAAACCGGAGGGTGAATGATGCGAACCAAAATTAGTCGATGGATGACACCAAGCTTAATCGCAATGAGCTTGAGTGGCGTCCTGTTATCTCAAGCGTCGTATGCAGACGTGGAATTGCCAATTGTGCCAGCCAGTGTGATGAAGCAGTCTGCTACTGCAAATCCACCGGTTCAAAGCAATACGGTTGCAACCGATGCGCCAACAACGCTACTGATGACACCGGCTGTTAATGAACTGATCCCTGTAGCACTTGGTCATCTGAATCGGATTGTAACGCCGTTTGAATCGCCTCAGGTGAGAACAACCAGTGATGCTCAGACGCAAATCAAGGGGAATGTTGTATATGTGGCCACGGACAAAGAATCACCGGTTTCACTTTACATCACTCCGCCTGGTCAGGAAGCGCCTGCGTTATCTGTCACCTTAGTACCTCGTCGTATTCCACCGCGTGAAATCACCTTAGCTATTGATGGTCAGCAGTGGCCTATTAAGGGCGTCGTGAACCGAAAAGCCGCCACTTGGGAAACGGCTCAGCCATACGTCGATAACCTACGTGACTTACTCAGACGCCTTGCACTAAATGAGTTACCACAAGGCTATGACATCCGTTTAGCTGGCCAAACTGACACAAGCCCGAAATGTTTTCAGCCTGGCTTAAAGTTTGGTTTTAAGCAGGGGCAAATTGTGACGGGACATTACTTCACCGTCTATGTAGGACTGGTTGAAAGCTTTGCCGATGAGCCGATAGAAGCCAGTGAAATAGCTTGTTATACACCAGATATAGTGGCAAGCGCCTACTGGCCTCGCAATATCTTGTTGCCGAGTGAAAAGACTGAGTTGTATGTGGTTGTTCGCAATCATCGTGAAGAAGCGGTGGAAAGTCAGCGACCTTCGCTTCTTGTGGGAGGTGAATAACGATGAAAGCACAATGGGAACAAATGAGCCCGAGCATGAAGCGGGGCCTATCGGTTGCTGGTATTGCTGGTGGTCTCATCCTTATGGTGATGGTGTTTTCACCTAATCCTGACGATGGCTCAAGTAGTCGGAACCGACAGGAAACGATCCGGCACATTCTTACGGATACCAATACTCGTGATGTTGGGGTCGATAGTTTGGCTGCGAACGTAAAACTACTCAGTGAGCGCAATGAACAGTTACGTCGTGAAGTTGAGCGCTTGCGTCGTGACGTCGATTCAGGACTGCTAAGCCCAGGTTCGCCTTCTATACCAAGTGAGGTCAACGCGGAGTTGGCTCGCCTTCGAGCGGAACTTGATGATGTTCGCGCTGGAGGTGATGCAGCAGTTGAAGGCACAAATAGCCGTTTCGAAGTGCCTTTATCTGCCATGGAATTGCCTAAAGACGAAAAGCCACTGCCGTCTAACCCAGACGACTATTTTGCCAATGCGCCGCTGCCTGATCCGCTTTATCAGCAGCCAGTCAATGGTCAAGGTACACGAGCACGAGATGTTCCATTGCCGCCAATCACGATTCGTATGATTGAGCCTGAAGTGGTTGCTGAACCAGAGGTTGTTGTGCAAGAAGCGCCGCCTTTGTATCTACCGGCGGGCAGCATCATCTCGGGTACTTTGATCACGGGTTTGGATGCTCCTACTCACGAGTCCGCAAGACGAGAACCTTTTCCTGCATTGCTGAGGATTCAAAAGGAAGCCATTTTACCCAACCGATTTAGAGCGGATATCAAAGAGTGTTTTTTGATCGCCGCAGGTTACGGTGATTTGAGCTCTGAGCGTGCCTATTTGCGAGGCGAGACCATTTCATGTGTGAGAGAAGATGGTGGCGTCATTGAAACACGACTGGATTCTTATGCCGTGGGTGAAGACGGCAAAGCCGGTATTCGTGGCCGATTAGTGTCGAAACAAGGCCAACTGGTGGCTAAATCGATGATGGCCGGATTCCTTCAGGGCTTGGCAGGCGCATTTGATGTGAATCCTGTACCAACGATTCAGACGGGTAATGCCGGTGATACTCAGCTGTACCAGCAAGTCATGAGCCAAGAAGCATTACAAGGCGCTGCGATTAAAGGCACCGGTAAAGCATTGGATCGAGTGGCCAAGTTCTATTTGGACATGGCTGAAAATATGTTCCCAGTCATAGAGGTAGACGCTGCAAGGAAAATTGAAGTCATAGTCACTCGTGGGGCCTCGTTGTCGTTGGCCACTTCGCAAGGGGGAGGTGCAAGAAGATGAAAAAATCCTGCATGTTGCTAACCGATCGAAGTCCGTTTCAGACAATAAGATGTGTATCCAGAGGAGAGTTAACCATGACGACATCAATGCAGAACAACCCAAAGCACCAGTCAAAACAGTGGTCTAAAGCTGGATTACTTTTATTGGCAGTCGGCTCAACCTTATTGTCTGGCTGTAGTTCATTGGGTCTTGGGAGTAGTGAATATGGATGCCCAGGTATGCCTGACGGTGTGCGCTGTTTATCCGCTCGAGAAGTCTATGAGCTTACCAGTAATGGCGCTGCACCCAAGACGATTGATGCTGTGGCGACTCGAATTGGTTCTCCCTCTGGGTATTCACAATCTGATTTAGAGACAGGACTGCTGAGCCATCCAGCATTACCTGAGACGCAGCAATCTGCACCTATTCGCATTCCTTCAAGGGTGATGCGAATTTGGATTGCGCCTTGGGAGGATGACCGTGGAGATCTGAATTTATCCAGCTACGTGTTTACCGAAATTGAACCGCGCCGGTGGGATATTGGGGTGTCAGCACCTCGAACGGTTTCGCCAGTGCTACGTCCACTTCAGACTCAAAGCGATTCAGCCTCAGCGGGAGCTGATGGTAAGCGCGATAACTTGAGTATCTACGGAGAAACTAACGAATGACAAATGCAGTTCGCACCATTCAAACTCAGCGCCTAATGACCATTGGTGCGCTTGGTTTAATGGCGTTAATGATTTCGGAGCCCTCATTTGCGGGCACCGGTGGTGATGCTTTCACCGATGTGTGGGATACCCTAAAAGACTGGACCCAAGGTACTTTGGGACGGATCGTAGCGGGAGCCATGGTACTGGTGGGTATTGTGGGCGGTATCGCTCGCCAAAGCTTGATGGCTTTTGCCTTGGGCATTGGTGGCGGTATGGGTCTCTACAATACGCCAACAGTCGTTGAAAGTGTTATGTCTGCAACTTTACCTGTCGTTGCCAGCACTCAAGAAGTCATTGGCACAACAGTTCCAGCAATCAGCGCCGTTTTACTGGGCACCTGATAACAACAAAAACGCCCAAGCGGCCAGATATCTGACGGCTTGGGCGTCATCCCACCCCGTACCCGTTTATCATGACGGCGTTTCAGTTAATAGGTTTCCCATTCACTTAGCTTGATTTCAAGCAGCGGCCATGAATACCGAAAAGAATGCTAGCGCCGCCACTGCAAAAGGCAGTTAGCGGGGCTTTCCTTGTGGGAGCACATTCAAACAGGCTACTAGCCTGATATTTTGAGCTTTAGGCGCTCGTTCCTTTTGGGTTGGATTTACACACTACCAAACGGCAGGATATTCAACAATACCCGACACTGGGAATCCATGGTTTAAAAGAGATTGTCTGATTAAAAACGGCAACGTATTAGCATCACTTGGGTATCTGCTTAACTTTTCATTGGAATAGTGATCAATGAAATCGATTAGCTGCGTCGTAGTTAAAGGTTCGAGCACATGCGAATTCCAAACTGCATCCTCTACGCTATGATCAAGTTCTTCATTCGTATGCCTGAAAGTCAATCGACTTTGACTGACGACGCGAAACTGATCGGCCCCTTGGTGGTGTACCACAAGTTTTAGCTCTGGAACTTTTTTGACCAGTTTGCCTCGTTGGTCTCTTCGCGGATCATAAAATGCCTGGCTAAGAATTACCTTTCCTTCAACACGGTAAAAGGTTTTCTCCATAGTTTCAGTGTTTAATGACCAATAAACTTTAAAACTGTTTCGACGAATTTTGTTGCCATAGATATTGAGCAAAGGCAGCAGTTGTTGTTCCGTGCCTTGTTTCGAACCTTTGTTCCAAGCACTTACGATGGATTGCTGTGTTCTGCATTTTTCGGCAATCTCTTGTTGCGTCCACCCGTCGTTCAGTGCAAGCCGAATAAGTTCTCTTGTCCATTTGAACGGTTTTTTCTTACTGTTTTTGCTCTTGTCCATGTAGTCCCTTAAAGGAAAGGGAGCATTAAGCCCCCTTCACAACTTATTTTTTCTTACCGCCATTCTGCGGATTTTGAGGGTTCATCTGCCACCCTCGATTTCCTTGGTTTTGTGAGTAAGTCTTGTTAGTACCAGACGTACCCTTATTGGCGTTTGTCATATCTGAGTTGTGATTGTTTTGCTTAGACATTTTTGTCTCCTTGTTTATGTAAAAGTACAAGGCACATGCTATCAAGGGCAAAAAATCACGCGACTGATGATTTGATGATAATTGGTGATATTCACTGATATTTTCTGATTTTTCAATTTTTCTAGGTCAACGGGAGAATAGGATGCCTAGCAAGGCACCCAATTCTTCAATCTATCTAACCGAGTCCACATAGGACAACTGCATAGACTGGAGCCTCGATTTACATTAACGAGGACTCCTCATGCGAAAACTATCTCCAATTATTCTGGCGCTTGCGCTGTCTCCATTGGTTCAAGCTGAACCTGTGTCTGAAGTGTCGCCCGTTGGCAAAATTGATGGCATGGTTTCTTTGCCGGTCACGGGTATGAAAGCGGTCGAAAGCAATGGCCGTATTGTTTTCATGTCAGACAGTGGCCGGTTCGTCATTGATGGCACGCTCTATGATGCCTGGTCGAAAAAGCCGCTTACTAGCCTCGAAGAAATTCGTGAAGCGGGGAACACGCTGGACTTAAGTCGTCTTGGCTTAAAAATGGATGATTTGAACCCACTGACTTTAGGCGAAGGCAAAAAGAAAGTGGTGGTCTTTGTTGACCCCCGGTGCCCGCATTGCCATGAGCTTTTGAAACAAGCCCTACCGTTAACCAAAGAATACACCTTCCAAATACTCCCTGTGCCAGTGCTTGGTCCTGATTCAGAGCGTCAGGTTCGCCAGCTTGGCTGTGCGCGTGACAAGAAAGCGGCCACAGATGCATTGCTGAATGGCCGGATTGGTAACCTAGAACAGGATGATGCGTGCAACTTGGAGCCAATGCAGCGTACTTTGGTGACGGCTCAAATTCTGGGCATTCAAGGTGTACCTTTCATCGTCGCCAATGATGGTCGCATCAGCCGAGGCCGTCCTTATGACCTTTCTGCTTGGTTGGAGGGGCGTTAATGAAAGCCTCTTTGTATTCAGGGCAACGCGCTTCAGAGCTCTTGCCAGTATTGGCCTATTCAGACGATGAGCAACTGTTTTTCATGGAAGACCAGAGTGTTGGCTTTGGTTTTCTATGTGACCCATTGCCTGGTGGTGATGAGTCTGTTGCAGACAGGGTTAATGTTCTACTTAACAACGACTGGCCAAAAGACACTTTGCTGCAATTTGGCCTGTACGCATCCCCTGATATTCAAACCGACCTTCAGCGCATGATGGGCTTACGGCATCGTCAATCCGATCCATTGCTTAGGGCGTCGATACGCAAACGTGCGGATTTCCTCGATGGGGGCACGGTTCAACCGATAGAAGAATCGACCCAGACTCAGGTGCGCAACTTTCAACTGATCGTCACCTGCAAATTGCCTTTGGAAAGTCCTATGCCGACTGAACGTGAATTGAGTCGAGCATCCGCGCTGCGGGCTTCTTTCTCGCAAGCGCTGGCAACGGTTGGTTTTCGTGTTACTGAGATGACCGACCGAAATTGGCTCGCAGCATTAAGTGCGCAGCTTAACTGGGGAAAAGATGCTTCCTGGCGCAATCCATCACTCATTCGAAGTGAGGCTGATAAACCACTTCGAGAGCAAGTGTTGGATTATGACCGAGCTATCAAAGTGGATAGCCAAGGTCTGATGTTGGGTGATTACCGAGTTAAAACCTTATCGTTTAAGCGCTTGCCTGAGCGGATCTGGTTTGGTCATGCCGCAAGTTTTGCGGGCGATATGATGACGGGTAGTCGCGGTTTACGCGGAAGCTTTTTGCTGAATGTCACCATTCACTTTCCTTCAGCCGAGGCCATGCGATCTCGTTTAGAGACGAAGCGTCAATGGGCGGTCAATCAGGCCTATGGCCCAATGCTCAAGTTTGTGCCGGTGCTTGCAGCCAAGAAAAAGGGGTTTGATGTTCTTTTTGAAGCTTTGCAAGAAGGTGATCGTCCTATTCGGGCAAATATGACCTTAACGCTGTTTTCACCAACAGAAGAAACGTCGATCAGCTCTGTTTCAAATGCTCGAACTTATTTCAAAGAACTCGGATTTGAGCTGATGGAAGACAAGTACTTCTGTTTGCCCATTTTCCTGAATGCCTTGCCTTTTGGTGCTGACCGCCAAGCGATGAACGACTTGTTTCGATTCAAGACTATGGCGACACGGCATGTGATCCCTCTGTTGCCTTTGTTTGCGGATTGGAAAGGCACTGGCACGCCAGTGATTAACTTTGTTTCCCGTAATGGCCAGATCATGAGTGTGTCCCTTTATGACTCGGGCAGTAATTACAATTGTTGCATCGCGGCGCAATCGGGGTCGGGCAAGTCTTTCTTGGTGAACGAAATCATCTCCTCCTACTTATCAGAAGGCGGGCAATGCTGGGTGATTGATGTTGGCCGCTCCTATGAAAAGCTGTGTGAAGTCTATGACGGTGAGTTTTTACAGTTCGGGCGGGACAGTGGCATTTGCTTAAATCCGTTTGAAATCGTTGAGGACTATGACGAAGAAGCGGATGTGTTGGTGGGGTTATTGGCCGCAATGGCCGCACCTACGCAGTCATTAACCGATTTTCAGATGGCCAACCTAAAGCGTCAGACCCGTGAACTGTGGGAGAAAAAAGGTCGTGCTATGTTGGTTGATGATGTGGCAGAGGCTTTAAAAAATCACGAAGACCGACGTGTGCAGGATGTGGGTGAGCAGCTCTATCCGTTTACGACACAGGGCGAATATGGCCGATTCTTTAATGGCCACAACAATATTCGCTTCAAAAACCGTTTCACCGTTCTGGAGTTAGAAGAGCTTAAGGGGCGTAAGCATCTACAACAAGTAGTGTTGCTTCAGCTTATCTACCAAATCCAACAAGAGATGTACTTAGGTGAGCGGGATCGTCGCAAGATTGTGTTCATTGACGAAGCTTGGGATCTGCTGACTCAAGGTGATGTCGGTAAGTTCATTGAGACGGGTTACCGTCGATTTCGAAAATATGGCGGCAGTGCTGTAACGGTAACGCAGTCGGTCAACGATTTGTATGACAGCCCAACAGGTAAAGCCATCGCTGAAAACTCGGCCAATATGTACCTGCTTGGCCAAAAAGCTGAAACCATCAACGCGCTCAAAAAAGAAGGCCGCTTGCCACTAGGTGAAGGCGGCTATGAATACCTGAAAACGGTTCATACCGTCACTGGTGTCTATTCCGAAATTTTCTTTATTACCGAAATGGGCACCGGGATTGGCCGCCTCATCGTCGATCCGTTTCACAAGCTGTTGTACTCGTCCCGTGCAGAAGATGTAAACGCGATTAAACAGTTAACGCGCAAAGGCCTTTCTGTTGCTGATGCCATCTCTCAGTTGTTGAAGGAGCGAGGCTATGAATAAGACCACGCTTTGGCCATTTATGGCCTCTATTACTTTGTCTATTGCTGGTAGCGGTTTAATGACCAGCTGGCTCTTAATGAAAACACTCGAACCCATCCACAGCCAGTTGGCGTTAAGTACGCCCATTGCAGTCGTGGATTTTGGGGAGGCGGTGTTGTCACTGGGCCCCAATGCCAACGAACAAGACATCGAATCCAGGTTGCTTCAGACCAATCAGCAAATTGAAAAGTTAAAAGCAGCTGGTTTTATCGTGCTGGATGCCCAAGCGGTGGTGGGTGCTGATGATTCCGTATTTGTGCCAGTAGGCTCAAAGGAGGTGTCTCATGCAGATACTCCGTAAAAGAATGCCTTGGCGGCCTTACCTCATCCGGCTGACCATTCTTGCGTTAATCATGGCCTTGGTAGGCACCTACGCCATGATGCGCTACCGAATAGGTATTGATACCCAGCAAGAGCGCTGCCTGCCTGATACCACGGTGTATCTGATTGACCTATGGAATAAAGAGCCCGTTAAGGATGGTTTGTATGCCTTCCACTCAAAAGGACTCGCTCCGTTATATAACGACGGTACTCGGATGCTGAAACGCCTAACAGGGATGCCTGGGGATGAAGTCAATGTGACGCCTGAGCATGTGCTGGTGAACGGTGCTGAAGTCTCTACCGGCATGGCATTAGCCCAGCGTCTTGGTGTGGCGGAATCACAATTTAGCCGCTCATTGACGCTGCAAGAGAACGAATATTGGTTTTCCGGTGAGGCTGAAACAAGTTTCGACTCCCGCTATTGGAATGCCGTTAAGCGCGAGCAGATTGTCGGTCGTGCTTGGCCGCTTTGGTAGAAGGTGGATGATGAAAATACTATGTCTCTTATTCTTGTTGGTTGCTGCATTATCTAGGGTTCAAGTGTCCTGGGCACAAGAGCCTTATCCGTTGTCTGACGAAGACAAAAAGATCGTCGAAATGAGCCGCAGCATTTTACAAAGTGCTGTGGATGGTTCATCTGAATTTATCGAGCCTTTTTCACCGATTGAACAACCTGCGTCGCTTAAACACAGCGATGAATGGTTGATTTTTGCGTCGTCTTCTCTGGGGGATTCCTCACTGAAGCAGCTATTTAAAGAGGCCAGTGCAACCGGCGCTATTGTGTTGTTTCGGGGAATTCCTGAAGGAAAGACCTTGGGGGCGGCTATCCGTGATTGGCATACGCTGATGGTGGGACTTGATCCTGTTCCTCAGGTTCGAATCGATCCGAAAGCCTTTGTGCACTGGCGGGTGACTAGCGTGCCTGCCATTTTCCGCATAGACGATGACAAGGTGACTGCAAGTGCACTAGGGGTTTACAGCAAGGACTGGTTGCAGCGTCAAATTGAAACAGGCAATACCGGTTCATTGGGTCAACGCGGTCCTATTCATTCGATTTTAGAACCGGATTTGATGCAAGTGGCGATGCAGCGTTTACAGTCGATAGACCTGGGCGCATTAAAGAAAAAAGCCATTGAGCGATTCTGGTCTCGCCAAACTTTCACTGACTTACCCAAAGCCACGCAATATCGGATAAGAACGGTTGATCCAACCATCGTCATGCAGCGGCCACTATTGGATGCCAATGGCCGAACATTGATCCCAGCAGGAACGCGTATTAACCCGCTAAAAGCCTTGCCGTTTACTCAGCAGCTTGTGGTGTTTAATGCGTCGAACGCTGAAGAAGTGGACGCAGTAGCGCATTGGCTTGAGACGCAAGATAGGACACTGCGCCGCATTACGCTTATCACCACGCAGCTCGACCGTGCACAAGGTTGGAATAGCCTCAATGCGCTCGAAAAGACATTGGATAGTCCGGTTTACCTTCTCAATGCCTCGCTAAAGCAGCGCTTTGATTTGCAAGTCACCCCATCGTTTGTGCAAGCAAAGGGGCTCGCGTTTGAAATAGAAGAAATTCCAGCAAAGGAGCTTGTTCATGAAAAAGCTCAATAATACGTATCGTCTGTTGCGGACTCTCGTTGTCATGCTTGTCTTGGGCGCATCTATTCCTGCAAAAGCCGAACTGACCTGCCCAGACGCGGGGTTATTGTCCGGCAAGTTGCTGACGGATGTTTGCTGGTCATGCATTTTTCCTATCCGGGTTGCAGGGCTTCCTCTTGGCTCCGGCAATGTCCCTAGCGGCGCATCAAACAAGTCATTTTGCTTATGTGAAGACAACTTAGGCGTGCCAAGGCCAGGTATTGTTACCAGCATGTGGGAGCCCGCGCGTTTGATTGAACTGGTCAGAACGCCAGGTTGTTCGCCTTCACTGGGAGGGATTCGCTTACCGTTAGGTGATAGGCGATTGCAAGGTGGTCATGGCGAGGGTGAATACGATACCGGTGATCTTGCTTTCTACCATTACCATTATTACGCCTTTCCGCTTTTGGTCATGCTCGATTTGTTCATGGATGGCAATTGCAATGCCGATGGTTACATGGACTTTGACTTGATGTATTTGTCCGAATTGGACCCAACATGGCTGAACGATGAACTGGCCTTTTTTACTCAGCCTGAAGCGGCTGCCGTTGCCAATCCATTGGCTATTTCGGCTTGTACCGCTGACGCTGCCTCATCGACGCTTGGTAAACCCATCGACCAGTTGTTTTGGTGTGCTGGCAGTTGGGGCCATCTCTATCCCTTATCTGGCCACACCTTAGCCTTTGGCTCATTAGCAGAAAACACCAGCCATTTAGCGGCGCGAGCAATCGCGGCTCAACACAGGCGTGGTCTTGCAAGGCGAACAATGGGGAACAGTGCGCTATGCCGACCTGTTATCGAACCCATGCTGCCGAAATCCCAATACAAGATGAGTATGTTCTTCCCTGTACCAGAAACTGAAAGTGCGCATGTCATCGGTGAAAGCACCATGAAATGGGGAGAGTGGCGAACGATCCCCGGTGCCGGTGAAGATGCGCTCTACATTTTGTGGCGCTGGCAAGACTGCTGTAACTCGGGAGGTTAAATATGAAACCAACACTTTTTACCCGAGTGTTAGCGGGTGTTTTATCAATCACTATGGCGTGCTTGCCCTTACATGGTGTGGCCGCTGATGTGCAGCGCCAATTCGGCCTAAGCGGACAACAAGATGGTAAGCAATTGCTGCAAAACTGGACGATGCCCGCACTCAATGGCAATACATTGTCGGTGCCGAATGGCAGTGGTAATGAGTCCATTAACTTGCAAGAGCTTTTCCCTGGTATGGATCAAGGCTCATTGGATGTCTTAACGGGCGTTTATGGCTCTGATGCCAGCATGAATCAATTGGGGACACAGCGCCAAGAGAGCATGGCATCCGAAAGTGGCGCTACGGGTGAAGCATTTCGTTCGCTACAGCAAATCAAAGACAGGTCGCGGCCAGATATGGTCAATGATCCGCTTTGGGCATTAACCGATGCGGTTCAAACTGACCCAAATCTATTAACCCAAAGCTTCCCAGGCTGTGAGTCTCAAGGTGAGGGCCGCCCAAATTACCAGCAATGCGACAGGCTCAATACAGCGGTGAACAGCTGCACTATTACTCACGATTACACGGCAGGCATTATTGAGCATGTTTCAGGACCAATGAACCTTCGCTCTTGTGGTGAGGGATGTCTTGAAGTTTGGATTGGACGAATTGGCGACAACTACTGGAGTGGCCGTTGTAAAGTGTTTGAACAGGCCATCACACTCAAAGTCGTGAACCCCGATGCGATTACCTCAGCCGTTCTTGAATACGCCAAATGGGATGACTACATGCAAGTGTGGCTTGGCGATCAGAAAGTCTGGTCTGGGCCGAACAATAACTTTCCACCAGAAACGGCAGGTCGCTGCGAGCTCAGTACCAGTTGGGAGCGCAATCCAAATACCGATCTCACTGCCAAGCTAAAAGCGGTAGAGCCTGGTTTAGAAGTGCCAGTCAAAATTCGCGTATCGGTTACGGGTAGTGGTGAGGGGTATGCTCGCATCAAGGTGCGCTTTGATCCAACCAAGGTGGTGATGAATGATAGTTGGTCGCCACAATCCTGTATCGAACAAGCAGCGGATATCCCGACGAAGTTTTCAGACTACAGCATTCAATGCACGGATCAGCCTTCTTCAACCAACGGATGTACGGTGGTCAATGGTGTTTCAGTTTGTGAATCCTACTTTGCCCCTAGCCCTGTGGCTGGCATATCGCCTTTGTGTCGGCGTGTACAAGTCAGTGTGGATGATGAAAGCTATAAGGGGATTGAAAATCAGGCCTGCCAAGTGCTTGAAGCGAATCCTTCCTGTGGATTCATGTCGTCAGAATGTGCCGAGACCAATGATAAAGGTGAATGCATTCGTTTTACCGATACCTATGACTGTGGATTGCAAACCAGCGATCCAAAGTGTGTGCTATCCAACCTTATGCCAAGTAGCTTTGAGGCCTGTGAGCCTACTCAGACGATTACGCCATTTACTGAAACCAAGCATGTACCGGATTACCAGGTGTGCGAGAAGATCAGCACGCTTACTGAGTGTCAGTTAGAACGACGTGTATCCGCTGAAACCCATCAACAAAGCTGGTCCATTGAGCGCGGTTGCTTTAGCTCTGAAACGCTCAGCTTTGTTCCACAGCACAGCAGCACTATGCAAACTGGAAACGCGACGCTGAGAGTGTTTGATAATCAAAATACTGAGATAAAAATCACCGAGTCACCGTCAAAGGCAAATGGTTGGAAAACGACACTCTCACTGACGGGCAATAAGGAAACGGTGACTGAGACGAAACCGTCCATTAAGTACCCTGAAATGACCTGTCCAAAAGGAACCTTGGTTGGTTCATTGTGTAAAGTCGTCAATGGGTCGATTATTTCGTGGCATGAACCCCAGGAAGTCACTCGTTCCAGATGTGAGTCCGGCTGGAATAAAGTCGATTTCGATACTTGCAGCCGAGAAGTTCAGAAGTGTTTGGCTCCAGCGAAACTGAGCGCTTCATTGACCTTCTCTGGCAAGTACTTAGAACAGGACGTTGTTCATCAATCAAGTGATCCGGGCATAGACCAATGCTTGATGCAAACGGATCAGTTTACTGCCGTGCAGTGGCAGTGTTTGGATACGGGCACAAAACGAATCGACGGGTTAACGGTTGGTAGTGGCGAGTTGGCCAATCTTGGGAGCCTTTATCCAGCGGTTGTTTCGTCTCCTGCTCATTTAACCAGTCGCGGCAGCTCTGATGGACTGGGACTCTCATGCTGGAGGGCAAGAGCAACCTACAATGCTTCGACTGCTCATCCAGAGTTCAACATGGGCAGCTCAGATAGCTGGGTAGATGCCAATGGTAATACACAAACCATCGTTAATAACGGACAAAACACGACCACCAATACTTGTGCCGCGCTGGAGCAAAACCTGGCCTGCCAGTACGTCAGAACCGAATGCACTGAAGGCGGGGCTGGTCATGAAGGCTTCTGTTATATCCAAAGTTTGGTGTATGACTGCGGACAAAGCGTTGAAGTGCAAAATGCACGAATGGAAACTCAATACAACTGTGAGGGGCCAGTTCGCTGTATGGGCACAGATTGTTTAGAGCCAGAGTCAATCAAGCAGGCTAACTTTGCAGAAGCCGCAGCGATGCTTAATGCGGCGCAGTTTATGACCAATGATATGTCATGTACGGGAGCTGATGGCCAAGATAACGTCGATTGTTCGGTCTTTAAAGGTAATGCTGGCCAGTGCAAAAAAGCCGTTGGCGGCATAGTGGATTGCTGTGAAAAGCCAAGTGGCGTGTCGTTATCGGATTACATCACGATGATAGTTGCGGTCAACAAGCTTGATACGGCAGTCATGGCCATGAATCCGTCGTCGGCAATCTATGGTTCGTGGAATACGCTTAGGGAACCAATAACGAGTACCTGGAGTGCGGTTAAAGAGCCTTTTGTGTCTGCATGGGACTCTCTCATGGGGGCTGGGCCATCAACGGCTGCTGGCGCGGGAGCAGAGCAAGCAGCGACAGGCTTCATGCAGGTGTTGACCAACAAAACGGCTGAATGGGTAGGTACGACCTTTGGTTCGGGGGCACAATCGGCTCTGTTTAGTAACGTTGGTGGCGCGGTTGGAGCTGATGGTGTCGTTTCGGGTGGTAACTTTGCGCTGGGTGGCGCTGCGGGCGCGGTTCTGAGTACGGTTATGACGGCCTACATGATTTATTCAGTCACTATGATCCTCATTCAGCTTATCTGGAAATGTGAGCAGAGCGAGTTTGAAATGAACGCCAAGCGGGTATTGAAGAGTTGCCACTATGTAGGCTCTTACTGCAAGTCTAAGTTCTTAGGTGCCTGTGTTGAAAAACGGCAGTCATATTGCTGCTTTACTTCGCCACTTTCACGGATCATTCAGGAACAAGTGCGTCCTCAATTGGGCCTTGGCTGGGGCAGTGCAAAGTCACCAAACTGCGAAGGTTTGACCGCGAGTCAGTTAAACCAGGTAGATTGGAGCCAAGTCAATTTGGATGAATGGATAGGTATTTTGTCGATCACGGGCAACCTACCCGAAGTACCGTCACTGGATCTCGAAAGACTCACTGGCTCAGGAAGTACGCTAAACGTTGATGGAAACCGTCAAAGTGCCGCAGACAGAGCTATTGAACGGCTAAACGGAATGGATACCCAGAAACTGCGTCAGGAGGCGACGGAAGAAATTTCGGGGAATAATTAAAAGAAGCTGCTTCATCAGTATTAATGGAACCAGTACTGATGAAGCAATAGAAGTGTTTGATTCATCATTCTTCCAAAGTTTACTAAATAGCTTGATCGATTAGCATAAGCTTGAGTTTTAGAAGTAGCGAACTTTCAGAATCTTCAATAGAAAATTTGTATTTTGAATTTGATGATTTGTTAAATCTTTCTATATAGTAGTTTACTAGTGGGTCATATTGGTTGCTGTGTAACCAGGAATAGAATTTTCCGATTTCGTAGCTCAAAGTTTTACTTAGTTCTGAGTTTGGCTCAAGAAGATAATTTTTTTCTAGATCAGAAATATTCATCGCTTGAAGGTTTTCTCTGATTTCAGTGATCAGCGGAACTAATGATGCTCTGTAATTATTGGCAAGGTTTTCAATACTATTATCCAGAGGTGGAGCCTCGAAGATCATGATTAATTCGTCAATAATGCTGTTGTAATAGTCATTGTTGAGCCTAAATTTGGATTCGTTTTTTAGGATGTTGAGTTGTTCAAGTGGATCTTCTTTTAGTTCAATGGGTTGTTTCGAAAGAGCGTCTTTGAACTCGGAATAGGCGAGCTCGATTTTCTCTGATATTACATCTAGGTATTCATAACGGCACTTCAAAAAACTAAGCAGCTCCGAATACTTCAAGTGCATGACTAAATCACTTTCACCGATTGTGTTGCTATATAAATGAACTGTTAGCTCACCACTTTCAAAATGACTGTCAAAAGGCCAACTTGCAAATCTCTTAGTGTTACTGTGCTTTAAGTTAACAGGATGAGCTCCGAAGCAGGCTCTAATTGATTTGAAGTAACTGTTGTCATCTTCCTCAGTGAATAGTCTGTTGTCAAAGCAAGAGCTTTCACCTTCAAATGGAAGCGTTTTATGATTGACAAATACTCGATGAAGCTGATTTATTGACTCGAATATAATATCGATTGATGAGATAAGTGAAAATGTCTGCATCACACGAATATCAATGTTTGAGTCAAGGCCTTCAGCTTTACTCAAATGTCTCGTGGCTACTGTTAGCCAATCCATGCATGAGCAAATAAGATTCCACAAGTTCTTTCCATCTTTGTTTTTGTATGTCTGATAAACAAAGCCAGAATTTGAGTTAACTAGATCTCTAAATTTATTGATTTTTTTATCGCTGATAAAGTCGTCCATTGTTTTACCATTAAGAAAGATGATGCAAGTTATATTTAAGTAATTCTAATTTCAGCTGCAACTATTGCTCACATGGCAATTTGAATTACCTTGAATACTTTTAATCTTCAAATCACGTACTTTTTCCCATTCGTCAACAGGGTCCATTCTTGACCAAGCTTCAAAAAGCTGAGTTTGTTGCCTGCTTAGTCTTAGGCCGTATTGATCTCGCATGTAGAAATAGATTCTAGCAATATCACCCTGACGGTTAGCTGGTGGTTCTGCTCGACGGTCTTTGAAATTAACTTCGAAATCACATTGACCATAGGATCTTGGTTCGTTCGGAATCATGCCAAATCGAAAATTTGATCTATCCCCGTTGAGCTCACCTACTGATGGTACGAGGTTATGGAGATCCGAAACCATTTTAGAAAACTCAGGATCATTCTTTTCGCAGTTCCGACGTCCACCGTTTTGCCAGCATTGGCGTTGATGGCCAATTTCCCATGCTGAGACAACGTGCTCCCACTCTAAGCGTTCTCCTCGTTTCGGTTGCTTCCTTGGTTCATATCCGCAAGATGCAGCATCAATCGCACCATCATTGTTATAGCTACATCCACAGTAAAACGTACTCTGGTTGTCTTGGTAAATTTCTCGGGCAAATCGTTTTGCCTGGCTGAACGATGTTGGGTGTTCTGCAAATGCAGGGATTGCGAACAACGCTATTAAGAAGGTAACGAGAAAATTAGTTCTATTCATGTAAATTGGCCAAAAATGACAGTTAAATTCATTTTAATGATTTTGATAGAAAATACAGCAAGATGAAGAGCCCCTTCGAGAGGGGCTGGTTGATGGGAGCCTAGTTGGCTAGTTGGCGGGGTTATCTGTTTCCTCTTCAGTGATATCGTCATCGGTTGAAGGCACCGCTTGCTCAACTTCTGCTTCTTTACTCTTAGCTTGGGCTGATTTTCGTGCTCGAATTTCGATATCAATTATGCGTCGAGCCAGTTTGATGATGCGCTGTTGCCATGCGTAGTTGCCATCAACACGTTGCTTGTTGCTAAGCACGCTAGACAACCAGAGTGTGTCCATTGAGATCATCAACGCATCGAGTTTGCGAACTAAGCCGACAAACTGGCCAACCTGAGGCGAGCTGATTTTGGCGTTGAAGGTAATCGGGTCGGTGTAGTCAGGTACTTCATCGATGCCGTTGGACTCCATCAGTTTGTCCAAACGAGCTTGTTCGTTGTCTACCGCCTTAGCGCAATCCTCGATCAACTGGCTAATGATCTGTTCCACTTCATCGATTTCGTTCTCATCGCCAATGATGCGTAGGATGACATCGATTCCGTAAAGCGCACTGACCGTGCGCCTAAAAACACGGTCAACGACACGTTGCGCCTGTAAGCTGTTAATTGTGAATGATTGTTCAAAGATGGGTTTTGAGTAATTGGGTTTTGCTTGGGCCATAAGTTTGCTCCTGATATGACAATAATCAGTCCCTAGACTAATCCTCTGTGAGGTAATGGCCTTTCAGCTAGGTGGAAGAATTGAGCATCTTTCTAACTATCCTGTCTGGATAAGACGGTTACACTGACTATCAAATATTGCTGATCTGTTTCAGTGATATCTGCGCCTGAGAGCATGAGCTCAAAGGAAGCCCGCCGCTGAGTTTTCTCAGTGGCACTAAGAGGTAGCTAGCCTCCTTAAACAAATAGCCTGCATGTTTCTACATGCTCAACCATGCGTTCCTTACGGTTCGCCTTTTCACCACCCAACTGGGGGAGTTTTCCCCAGTTGGGGGTGACTCCTTCAAAACCAAATTAAGGAGTCACCAATGGAATATATCTTCGGGTTTATTATCCAAATCGCAGGCATTATGTTGCTTGCAAAACTGAGCTGGTCGCTTTTGCGATTGCTTGCTCGTCAATGCGTGCGCCCGTTTCGATTTGTACTTACTCAAATCAAGCGATTGCTCACACCAACACCAAAACGTCGTCCAATGGCAGTACCTAAAGCTCCTGGTATGCCCCGTTTGACATCTGCGTTTTACAAAGAGCCACATCAGTACGACATGGCTTTACTCGAAATACCAACCTATCTGCGTCGTCAGTCTTCTTTGCCCAGCCGGGTAGAAGCGACTGTGTGCACAGAGTTCAACTAAGACGAGGAGAACATCATGAAAAACCAAGTAACACTCATAGGCTACGTTGGCGCTGAGCCAGAGACGCGAGCCTATCCATCAGGTGATTTGGTGACCAGCATTTCGCTGGCCACTTCTGAGAAATGGCGCGACCGTCAATCCAATGAGCTCAAAGAGCATACGGAATGGCATCGGGTCGTTTTTCGAGATCGTGGTGGATTTAAGTTAGGGCTCAGGGCAAAAGATTTAATCCAAAAAGGAGCGAAGCTTTTTGTTCAAGGGCCTCAGCGCACGCGCTCATGGGAGAAAGATGGCATTAAGCATCGATTGACCGAAGTGGACGCGGACGAGTTTCTGCTTCTTGATAGTGTGAACAAAGCATCTGAGCCATCAGCGACGGATGATGCGGGCTCCCAAACTAATTGGGCACAAACTTATCCTGAACCAGATTTTTAACCGAGCAAAAACGCTTTAACCCAGCCGGGAGTACTTTCCCGTCAGGGTCAGACTCCCACTTTGATTGTCGGAGTCCACAATGGAAAAACCAAAGCTAATCCAACGCTTTGCTGAGCGCTTTAGTGTCGATCCAAACAAACTGTTCGATACCCTAAAAGCAACAGCATTCAAGCAACGTGACGGTAGTGCACCGACCAATGAGCAGATGATGGCGCTCTTGGTGGTTGCAGATCAGTACGGCTTGAACCCTTTCACCAAAGAGATTTTTGCGTTCCCTGATAAGCAAGCTGGAATTATTCCAGTGGTAGGTGTCGATGGATGGTCTCGCATCATCAATCAACACGACCAGTTTGATGGCATGGAGTTTAAGACTTCAGAAAACAAAGTCTCCCTGGATGGTGCGAAAGAATGCCCGGAATGGATGGAATGCATCATCTACCGGCGCGACCGTTCGCACCCAGTCAAAATCACTGAGTACCTGGATGAAGTCTATCGACCGCCTTTTGAAGGTAACGGCAAAAATGGCCCTTACCGTGTGGATGGTCCATGGCAGACGCACACTAAGCGAATGCTAAGGCATAAATCCATGATCCAGTGTTCCCGCATTGCGTTTGGCTTTGTTGGAATTTTCGATCAAGACGAAGCGGAGCGAATTATCGAAGGCCAAGCAACACACGTTGTTGAGCCATCTGTGATTCCACCCGAGCAAGTTGATGATCGAACCCGAGGGCTTGTTTACAAGCTTATCGAGCGGGCGGAAGCTTCAAACGCTTGGAATAGTGCATTGGAATATGCCAATGAACATTTTCAAGGTGTTGAACTGACGTTTGCGAAACAAGAAATATTTGATGCACAGCAACAAGCAGCCAAAGCGCTCACACAGCCTTTAGCTTCTTAGCGCCACGCATTCATTTTACTAACCCTGGCGGGATTATTCTCCCGTCAGGGGGAAGGTCTCGTCATTTTTTGGAGATCTTCCATGACTAAATCAGCCTCACTTTTTCGCTTGGTATTGGTTGTTGCCCTTGTCGTAGGTTCGATTCAAGCCGGTATAGCGGCAATTGATTCGGTTCAAGCAAGTGTTGTTCAGCACCAAACAGCGTTAGCACAAGCTGCAAAGTAACCACTTAACCCTGAAGGGGAGTTCTCTCTTTCAGGGGAGTCTCCCCTCAAAGGAGGCAATATGAAGGTTATCGACCTATCACAACGTACTCCTGCATGGCACCAGTGGCGCATTGCAGGGGTTACGGCATCTGAAGCCCCAATTATTATGGGGCGTTCACCCTACAAAACACCTTGGCGATTATGGGCAGAAAAAACCGGATTCGTATTACCGGAAGACCTGTCTAATAATCCAAATGTGCTTCGCGGTATACGGTTGGAGCCTCAAGCAAGGCGAGCATTTGAGAATGCGCATAATGACATTCTTCTGCCGTTATGTGCAGAAGCCGATCATAACACAATCTTTCGAGCCAGCTTTGATGGCATCAACGATGCGGGCGAACCCGTTGAACTGAAATGTCCTTGCCAGCCAGTTTTTGAGGATGTGCAAGCTCACAGAGAACAAAGCGAGGCGTACCAGTTGTATTGGGTGCAGGTACAGCATCAAATACTGGTCGCCAATAGCACGCGTGGTTGGTTGGTTTTCTATTTTGAGGATCAACTGATTGAGTTTGAAATACAACGAGACGCGGCGTTCTTAACTGAGTTGCAAGAAACAGCGCTTCAGTTTTGGGAGTTAGTACAGACCCAAAAAGAACCGTCAAAATGCCCAGAGCAAGATTGTTTTGTTCCCAAGGGTGAAGCTCAATACCGCTGGACATCGTTGTCTCGCCAGTATTGCTCAGCACATGCCGAAGTGGTCCGACTGGAAAATCACATCAAATCTTTGAAAGAGGAAATGCGAGACGCTCAGTCAAAATTGGTCGCCATGATGGGTAACTACGCTCATGCGGATTATGCTGGGGTCAAACTCAGCCGCTACATGATGGCGGGCACGGTGGACTATAAGCAATTGGCCACCGATAAGTTAGGCGAGCTGGATGAACAGGTTTTAGCCGCTTACAGAAAAGCGCCACAAGAGCGGTTGCGCATCAGCACCAATAAGCCAGAGCAGCCCGTTGAAACACCAATCAAAATCAGCCTTGAGCAAGAGAACTTGGTTCTGCCAGGTGACTAGCCGAGCTCATTTTATTTTTAACGTTCACTTGGAGCCGATTTCGGCTCCTTTCTAATGCGCTTATACCAAGTGCATCAGAAAGCAGTTTCACTCGTAGCCAATGCTGGATACGAATGATAGAGCGAGCTGAACTCTTACATACACAGCCATACCACAATCAACACACTACCCGACGGGGACTTCATTCCCTGTTGGGGCATGGGGCCTCGTCAAAACTGATGAGGTTTACCATGACTGAACAATCTCCATTTTTGGTTCAAGTGAATCAAGCGTTTAATGTCCCGGCTCCTGATGCTTTCGTTCTGGAAGGATTTAGTGCCGACACTACCCATCCAAACATTCCCGTTCGCAAGGACGAGTATGTTTTTAGAAAAGAAGACTTACGTGACGTATTAGCGTTTTTGTCTAACCCAGACGGTGACGGTTTGTATATTACAGGCCCCACTGGATGCGGTAAGACCTCGCTAATTTGCCAAGTTGCTTCTCGATTGAATTGGCCTGTTCAGCAAATTACTGCGCACGGTCGATTGGAGTTGTCCGATCTTATCGGTCACCACACGCTGGTTAATGGCAACATGACCTTTGTGTATGGACCGCTGGCACTGGCTGTAAAGCATGGCCATTTGCTGATCATTAATGAAATGGATCTTGCTGAGCCTGCTGAACTGGCTGGGCTCAATGACATTTTGGAAGGTGCCCCGTTGGTCATCGCACAAAATGGCGGAGAGATCATCATGCCACATACCAAGTTTCGTTTTATCGCAACCGGCAACAGTGCGGGCAGCGGTGACCAAACGGGCTTGTATCAAGGTGTGCTCCAACAGAATTTGGCTTTTCTTGATCGCTTTAGAATCATCGAAGCGACCTATGCAGAGCCTTCTGTAGAGGAAGCCATTCTGGAGAACGTTGCGCCTGGCTTGCCAGAAGTCTTTCGCCAAAAAATGGTGAAAGTGGCTGGTGACATCCGTCGTCTTTTTATTGGGGGTACGGATGGCGGTGCAGAGCTTAGTATCACCATGTCCACTCGGACTTTGGTGCGCTGGGCAAAGTTAACACTTGCTTTTAAAGGCGCTCCTAACGCAGTGGAGTATGCACTGGTTCGGTCTTTGACGGCTCGTGCTGAGTTGGAGCAACGTGAAGCCATTCACCGTATTGCCGCTGATGTCTTCGGTGACCACTGGGAGGATTGATGATGGAAAAGTGCTTTGCTCTTTACCGTTACAGTCATTCTGATGGGACAGCCAAAGAATGGGCCATTTACGTTGGATCAGACACCCAGGAGATTGAAGTTCGGTTTGGAAAAGCTGGTCAATTGTCGCAGCAGCGATTGATTGATTCGACTGATCCTAACGCTGAAGCAGACCGACGAATCAATGAGAAAATCAACAAGGGTTATCGATTGGTTGGACAAGTCGGCATTGATCATCAAGGGCGGCCATTTGAACTCTCAAATGCGCTAGATAGCGTCGCGTGCGCCAATAACGTCAGTTGGGAGTTTCGTACTCGCAAGGACGTCAATGGCCAAATCTCGCTGGCGCAAAAAGCGTTGTTCGATATGGCAAAGCTGCTTGAAGCCTATGGCTTGGCTGTTATTGATGATAACCAGGTCAGGATTGGAGAATGGTCATTAGGGTTTTGCAAAAGCAGATTACCTAGTACCAATCAAATCAGCATGGTGTCAGGTGAAGGCGCTGGCATTGTTAACACGGATGATGGCCCATGGCCATTGTTGCTGTTACTGGCCTTTAAGCGTCAATTACCACCTCTGTGTTCGCTCACAGTAGCGAGTCCTGAAGGGATAGAAGTATCCGACCAACTGAAGTTGGAAAAAGATGTATTGAGGCTATTAGGTAGTGATTTAGAGCGGGTTCGCCCGATTGCTGAAGCACTGGACTTAATGCCTGTGAAAATCGATCTCAACCAATCGTCGCCTGATTCGCAAAATTACTATTTCTGATAGTGGTATTGCCATTAGCGCGTCAACTACTACCACCCAAACGGGGGCCATTGCTCCTGTTGGGAGTGGTGCGTCCCCATCTCGCATGAGGATGTACTATGAGTATTCAAACCCTCGACAAACTTTTGATTTGTCACATCGACTGTTCCATCTGGAGCGGTAGAAAAAAACTAAGGCCTGAAGATTTCAGACTAGCCAATGGCAGCCAACTTCCACCGAAGGATGTTGCCAGCTTAGGGAGTAAAAAAATTTGCGACCCTGAGGCATTGGCGAACTTTGAAAGGCTTAAGAAAGAAGCGCAGCGCTTGTGTGAGCAAGTCGGTGTGCGGTTTTTAGGTGGCTATGCCGTCCCTGAGGACCGAATTGATCAGATTGTTACAGAGCTTGACCGGATCGGTCAGGAGTTTGCGCAGTGCAAGCAGTTGTTCTTGGACAACTATGATCAGGTGACGTTTGACTGGGTTGCAAAACACCCGGAATTTGCAGATGCAATCCGGCGTGCGCTGTCACCCATTGAAGATGTGGAACAACGGCTTCAGTTCGATTATGCCATCTATCGAATGCAACCGGCTGAACAAGCTGGTGGCTTAGATGACAAGGTCAATGGCATGGGACACACCCTCTTTAGGGAGGTGGCTCGTGATGCCAATGAACTGTTTGAGCGTTCCGTTGCAGGTAAGAATCAAATCAGCCAGCGAGCCCTTAATCCTCTGAAGCGGTTAAGAGACAAGTTGGATGGTTTGTCATTCCTGGATCATCGAGTCCAGCCGATGGTCGAAGCGATGGACAATTTATTTGTTCGTCTGCCGAAGACCGGCCCTGTGACAGACAATCTCTATCACGAACTGATGGCGACCATTTTAATTTTGTCTGATCCAGACAAGATGAGAATGCACGGTGAAGGTCAATTGGATATCAGACAACTGATGCCCAAACCTGAACCTAAACCCGCACAGCCAGTATCTGCTCAGCCAGATAACTTATGTGCAATACCACAACCAACCGTCAGACCAAACCTTGGTTCGACTGTACCAAACTCATTTTATTTTTAACGTCCTTGAGGGCATGTCGCCCTAAAGGGCGCATGTCCTCTGAACTATGTAAGAGGAAATTATGCAATCAACCATCCATAACCCCAGCCAACTGAAGCAGTTTGAAGCACATTTTCGTGGTGTGACTGATGCGGTTGAAAGTGAATCGATACCAGAAGTGGCGTGTTGTCGAACGTTAGTACAACGGTCGTACTCAACACATAGTGTCGTGATCCCAAAGAACCCTGTGCTGATCGCAGATGCAGACGCACAAGGAGCTTGGGTAACGGCCATGGTGTTTGTTCCAAACATGGCATTGCAGCAAACCGCTTTTGAGCGGGCCTGGCTGCAATATCAACACGAGGTGTCTACTCAGTTACAAGACCAGTACGGTCTGACATTGGATGACATCATGAGTTTAGACCAGCTTAAAACGTCATTTGAGCAGCACGAGAATCCAGCTCAATTGGTGGCTTGGTTAGGTCAAAAATACGACCTGGATAAGCTAAAAGCACTGGTTTAAACACTTACATTCCCAGCGGGGAAACGCTCCCGCTGAGGGAGTATTCCCCCTAATGATTAGGAGACTCCCATGAATCATCCATTAAAAAACGCACTGCCAATCGTTGCCGCCGCTTACGGCGAAAAGTTTGGTGTGAAGGTGCTTATTCAAGGACAAGATGCGTTTACCGATGGTGAGCGGATTGTGATCCCAACAGCAAACCCAGACGACCCACACTATCAACAGATAGCTTGGGGTTATCTGGCTCATGAAGCGGCGCATATTCGGCATACCAATTTTGACATGGTGAAGAAGGCGTCGTCTAAGCCGATCCGTAAGGCACTTCTCAATATTATTGAGGATGTGCGCATTGAAAACGAATTGGCAAAGGATTACCCCGGAACCCGGCGCAGTATTTCGCAAGTGATTGAATACATGGTGGACACACAGCAAATGTGTGTACCTGAACAGCCTGAGCCTGCATCTAACTTGCAAGCCTGGTTGTTGTTTCGCTTGAGATGCTATTTTCTGGGCCAGAAAGCGCTGACGCCTTTGTATCAAGCTGTTGATGAAAGAGTGAGACAACTCTTTCCTGCCGCAGCGATGAGCCGGTTAAGCGCCATGCTGACAGCAGTGCCTAGCCTGGCATCTACAGGTGAAGTGCTGAAACTTGTCGATGCCATCGTTGCCATGTTGGAAGAAGAATCTCGTCCACCACAGGATGAGTCTGATGCTGATGGCGGTGATGACATTGGACAAGATGCGAGTAATGACAGCAATAACAGTAGTGACAGTCAAACCCCGGAAGCAGACTCGTCTGCAATGGGGGATGCTGCTGAAACGGGGGATTCAGATAACTCTGATCAAGCTGACAATTTGCGACAAGCCTTAGAGGCCAGTGCCGCTCAGTTTGAACCCGATACCTTTGCCCAAGTGGCAGAAGTGTTGTCGGAACAAGCTGAAGGACATCAGGGCGTCACTCCACTCAGTTTGCCCCAAGCAGAGCAGGCTATGTTGGGTGATGAGGCCATTTTGACCTTATCGGCGTCTGAGTCCGCTCAAATTCGAGCCAGGCTTAGGGGCATGGTTCAGTCCAGTCAGGACAATCGGAATCATGCCAAACGGCACGGTCTTCGAGTTGCAACCCATCGTCTTGCTGCCTCACAAGCAGGTGAATCGAGATTGTTTATTCAAAGGCAGCCGCGCATTGCGCCTAATGCTGCTGTGCACTTGCTTGTCGATATATCGGGCTCAATGGGTAAGCCCATTGGCGAAGGTAATCGCAAGTACTTTCATGTTGCCAATGAAGCCGCTTTGGCTTTGGCCATGGCATTGGAAGGTATACCGGGTGTTGTACCTGCGGTCAGTTATTTTCCTGGTATTCATCAGGAAGTTTCTATCGCGTTATTGCCCAAGCAATCGGTTCGACATCGGGCCGCCTGTTTTGACCAAAAACCACGAGGTTGTACGCCTATGGCACAAGCGATGTGGTTTGCGGCAAACAGTTTGTTAGCACAAAAACAGAAGCGAAAGCTAATGATAGTGCTAACGGATGGTGACCCAGATGATTGGGCTGCTACGCATGACATTGTTGACAGGTGCAGACGCAGTGGCTTTGAGCTACTGGGGATCGGGATTCAAACACGCAGTGTTGAGAGATTCTTTCCACAAAGCATCGTGATTAACGACGTCAAAGATCTAAAGCGTGAGTTATTTGAAGTAACACAACAACTGTTAATTCAGTAACCACATCAATTTTACCACCCTGCGGGGACGATTCCGTCCCCGTCTGGGCATGGGTTCGTCTCCGCTTTTTTTGGGAGACTCCTATGAAAAACAGAAAGTTCTTAGCTGGCGAAGAAGCCGGTACTTATATCGTTCCTGAGCAAGTGACTGAAGCGGATATCTTAGATATGGCGCTCAAGCTTGCCCGTGGTCGATTGAGTAAAGGTCGCAAAATTGAACAGCCATCGTCGGCGTTCTCATACCTGCAAACACTGATGCACGAGTATGAGCACGAAGTCTTTGGTGTGCTGTTTCTTGATACAAAGCATCGCGTTATTCGATTTGAAGAGCTATTCAAAGGCACTTTAGATGCGGCGAGCGTGTATCCAAGGGAAGTAACAAAACGAGCGCTAGAACTTAATGCGGCAGCAGTGATACTGGTTCATAACCATCCATCGGGTGATCCTGAACCCAGTGAAGCTGATAAACGCATCACTCATCGACTCCGTGACGCCTTGTCACTTGTTGATATTCGAACGCTTGACCATGTCGTGGTCGCATCCGAGGGCTGCGTTTCGCTTGCCGAACGCGGTTATCTTTAATGAATGGGCGCATTGCCCATTCTCCTTCATCACAAAAGCAGTCCCATCAACACACGTCATCACAGCTCGAATTTCTATTTGAGTTTGATGATGCCCCAGTCACTTGGTCTGACACGGAAATCTGGCAGTTACGCGAAGGCATTCTTTTGGATGCGATCCGTGTGTTGCTGGACGGTCGTGTCAGCACTCGGTTGCGCAAGGATGTGTTGTCGTGGATTCAAAATGACGAATTAACGCCATTTTGCTTTCGTGTTTGCGCGATGGCTGCGGTTGTCGATCCTGATGTGCTTCGTGAGTCCATCATGTGGCTATTAAGACGACATGGTATCCAGCTTGACTAACGCTCCTGTATTAACCGAACGGCTAATGCAGGACCCAAGCTGACTTTTGCCACCTGTGGTAGGAGTCGGCATTTTATTTAAGGAGGTTATATGGCGTTACCTTTACAGATTGAAACAGTGAGGCCATATCTTAATGGCCAATGGCTTCAAATACTGGCGGCGTTGGTGCCAGAACTTGATGCCGCTATTGCTCGAAAAGGCCGTCATGTGGCTTGTCCTGTTCATGGCGGTCGTGATGGCTTTAGGCTGTTCAAAGATGCTGAATATACCGGTGGTGGCGTTTGTAATACCTGCGGTATCTTTCATGATGGTTTTGAACTGTTGTCTTGGATTAATGGATGGAACTTTGCTCAGTCTATTGAAGCAATCGGCCAGGTTCTTTGTATTCAACCCGGACAAATACAAGCCCCTATTCGGCCAATACCGAGTAACGCAGTTGATTGGAAGGCTAGAAAGCAGGACGAGGACAAAGCGATTATCCATCGCTTGAATCAAACCTGGGGAGAAACGTTTTCTCTTGCAGATACTCGTGCGCAACCAGTTTGGAACTACATGCATCGTCGTGGCATTGTTACCCGGCTTAGTCCTGAATGGGATTCGGTGCTGAGGTTTCATCCAAACTTGCCTTACCATGATGAAGATGGCCTGTTTATCGATAGCTACCCAGCGCTGCTAGGTAAAATCGTTACTCAGCAAGGGCGTTCGGCCACGTTTCATCGGATCTACCTAAGTGAAGATGGATTCAAAGCGCCGGTTGAAAAGCCTAAAAAGATGATGCCGATACCAAGTGACAGAACAATCACTGGTGGTGCCATTCCTATAGGTGAGCCTGGTGAAGTACTAGGTGTTTCTGAAGGTATAGAAACGGCTTTAGCGGTTACCAGAGCAACGGGGCAAACATGTTGGTCGGTTGTGAATGCAACGCTACTGGCTAGGTTTGAACCACCAAGTAATGTGAAAATGCTGTACATCTGGGCAGATCACGATCTCTCTGAGACCGGCCTGAATGCAGCGAATGAACTCAAGAAAAAAGCCTGGAAAAAAGGCATTCTGACACAAGTCTTGATCCCTCCGATACCAACGTCACTCGGCGTGAAAAGTTGGGATTGGAATGATGTGCTGAATGTTTACGGTGCCATGGGCTTTCCTAAAGTTCATATCTGATCCAAGGGGCTTCGGCCCCTTTTTTTGCGCCTTGCATATTTGAAAAAACATGGAGAATGAAAAATAGATAACCAATAGGAGAAACAAACATGATGGTATTAACCCTGTTAACAAAGCAGATTGATGGTGAGTTTAAGGTTTACTGGAAGACCGGACTTCGAAGAGGTGGTGAGCTAAAGGTCGATTTAGGTGAGCAATACGACAAGCTACCTGAGCAGCAAAAGCCAATTGCAGCTGAGCTTTATGCTATTCATCACCTACTGTCAGTGAAAGAGGTGATGGGGAGTAACCGAAGCGGTAATGGGCTTCAAATCCGAGTTAGTAAAGGAGCTATCAAAAAGTTACAGAAACAACGCTCAACTAAGCATTTACTTTACAGCCTGACTAGGTTTTTGCTCACTCGATACCAGGAAGCACAGATCTCGGTAGAGAAGCGGGACGATTGGCTCTCACATTCCTTCGAAGAATACAGCGTCGATAATGCTACAGTGAGAGAAATCGATGAGGTCATCAACGTTCCGAATATTGGGCCTGTCGTGGTGACTCGTCACGCGCTAGAACGATTTGTGGAACGGCTTTCAGACGGCGTACCTAAGCATCCTTGGAAGGCTTTGACTTCAAGGTTATTTAGCTCATCATTGACAAAAGCAATTTTGCCTGAAAAGGTAGCTCTTCATAAGAACCAAAAATATAGTAACAAAGCTGATATTTGGCGGCACAGTAACAGTGATTTGCATTTTGTGGTCGTTCCGTCAGGAGCGATGAAGACTTTGGTTACTGTTTACAGGCTAAATGAGTCTCTCACAAAAGCGCAAAATGAATTCAAGATGTGTGTCCGATAATCCAGTAACAAGGGAATAAATGAAAAGTAGACTGAAAAACCTATATAAATATCTTATTGAGAACAGGAAGCATGAAGTCAATGGATGGCACAAAGCCTATCGTGACTTTTACAGTCAGGTCGCTCAAATCCGTGAGCGAATCACATCTGGAGAAGGCTTGTCTCAAAATGATGAAGCCTTTCTGAAGCAGTTACTCTATGAGAAGAGCAACGGTATCGCTTCTCGCGGACAGTCAGTGTTGAGCAATGACAACTTCCAGTCATTCATTAAAAACAAGAATTTCATATCCGCATTAGAAAAATTTATATTGATTCCAAACAGTGAAAACTTCACGATTTTTTCTGATTCGTGGTCTAACCAAGGTAAATCCAACAACCCTGTTCTCGTTAATCGAGTGGCAGCAGCTTGTACGCTCGAAGTCTCCACAACGGTTGATTCCGGTAAATTTAATCAGGTTTTTAGTTGGCTTATACGCGAAGGAATAATTCCAGCATACCCAGCAGAAGAAAATCAAAGTTGGTTTGCTAAAAACATTTTTCTATTAAAGAGCATCAAAAGCGAGTTTGATAATGAGCTTCGGGAAGGTAAAACTGATGAGTTTTATCTTAGTCAGTTTGTTTGGGTGCTTTACGAGAATTTGTCAAACCCATTCAGTTTAAAGAAGCAGATTGTTAAATACGGTGCGCCGGGGACAGGGAAAACTTATCAAGCTCGCCTGCAAACTTCGCTCTTGTTTGACATCTGGAAAGAGGAATTTGCTCCCTACAGCCGTCTCACACATGCAAGTCAGATTGAGTTGGTTCAATTTCATCCTTCTTTCAGTTATGAAGACTTTATGGAAGGGCTACGTCCTGTTTTGGACAGTGATGGGAACTCTCAATTAACGTTGCAAAATGGTGTTTTTAAAGAGTTTTGCCGAAGCGCTGGTAAGTGGGAAATCGATGTGTATGGGCTTGGACTTACTCAGAAGTGGGAGTCTCTTACTATCAAGGAACTTCTCCCGTTTAGAGAAAAGTTATCAGGCGAGCATTGGCAGGATATTTTCGAAATATCAGATATATCCAAGCTTGTATCGGAAGCAGTACCACCATTTTTCTTTATAATTGATGAGGTAAACCGAGCTGAGTTGTCTCGCGTTTTTGGTGAGTTAATGTACTGTCTGGAATACCGAGGCACTAGAGGTTGCGTTAAAACCCAATATTCCAATCTGAACAATGAACATACTGGTATGCTTAAGGACGCACAAGGGTATTTGTTCTTCATCCCAACAAACATCTATCTTATTGGAACGATGAACACGATAGACAGAAGTGTCGAAAGTTTTGACTTCGCTTTGCGTCGAAGATTCCGTTGGGAAGAAGTGGTGCCTGATATGGCGCTATTGAAATACCATTTGAACCAATTTTGCAAAGCTTGGCTGCCCTTGGTGGATAACCTTGAACGCTTGAATGAATTGATAGCTAAAGAACCTTTGCTTGGTAATGATTACCAAATTGGTCATGCCTATTTGATGGACTTGAAGTATGCAACCAGCCTTACAGTTTCGGAGGTACGAGAGCGTGTATGGGATGATTGTATTCGTCCGTTATTACAGGAGTATCTTCGTGGAACAGGTAAGGAGACTGAACTGATTAGCTCCTTCGGAAAGGCATTTGGGGTTTAAACTGTGTGGCTTTTCGATATCATTAAGAACGGCACACTGGTCGATAACCAGTCCTATTTTGTCAGCGAAGGCATTTTGACAAATAGACGTTTAGGAAAGTCGATAACCCTTAGTGCCAAATCAAAAGGACAATGGACCTATCCTCATAACGACGAGTCTGCA
Organism: Providencia sp. LY12; assembly: GCF_057621555.1. Classification (NCBI taxonomy): domain Bacteria; kingdom Pseudomonadati; phylum Pseudomonadota; class Gammaproteobacteria; order Enterobacterales; family Morganellaceae; genus Providencia; species Providencia sp. LY12. The sequence continues at coordinate 739,978 of NZ_CM172594.1, forward strand.
ATTTGGCACTTTTTGAATTCGGTATCTCGTGATGTCGAAAAAACGCTGAATGATAATATTTCCGATGCTTTAATACTCTTCAATGATGAAGATTACGAACACAATACAGATGGCGGTTTCATCGGTGTCTCTGGTACGGATGCAAGAAATTTTAATCTCGACACGGGCAATCTAATCGGATTTGTTAAGCGAGGAGATTACTCTCTGAAGATCAGCTCACGTTTTGGTGATGCTTTCCTTCAATACATCATTGCAGATGCCGATGGATTTCTCGAATTAGAAAACATTGGAGGAGAAAGTCACGCAGACGGTTACGAGTGGCTTTTAGCATATCTATGGAACATTAAGTTTAAGAGAGCATACCGCCTGGGCTTGCCAAAGACTTATATTACAAGAAATGATCGTATTTCCCGCGTAAGGGGAACTATAAATGCTACAGATTATTTCCAGAATAAGTCATCTGGAAAATATTTATGCTCGTACCGAGAGCACAGCTACGACAGCCCTGCAACTTCACTTTTTATAAAAGCTTATGAAGCAGTCGCACATTACTCATTTTGTCACCAAACACGAAATATCTATAGTGCATTTCTGACTGCCAATCAGGGGATTAAAAGGTCACAGCAAGAAATTTTGAGGACTTCTCATTTCACCAACCCTTTCTACAATGATTATAACGTGCTCATTGACTTATCTAAGCAAGTCATTGACCGGAAGGGCTCTGATTTTGATTCGCAGCAGGATTCGAGTGCTTTCTTTTTCGATATTTCGATGTTGTTTGAATATTTCATTCGTAAGCTCATTAAGCGAGATGGGCTACGCCTGCTAGGTAAGTTCGAGCAACGTCAGCAAATAGCATCTGGTGCTCTCAGTGGTTATATGAGAAAACTTGAACCTGATCTTGTTATAGAAATCGATGAGAGTTTATTCGTATTTGATGTGAAGTATAAAGCATTTGATTCACAATTTGGGGTGAAGCGTGAAGATCTTTTTCAGCTACATACTTACATAGGGCAGTATGGAAATGTTGCCGCAATCAAGGGATGTGGATTTATTTACCCTATATCAGAAGAACGATGGGCTTCACTTAACCTTGAAAAAACACAGGGTGTGATTTCAGATATTATTCACCAGCAAGGACAAGAGATACCGTTCCATGTGCTTTTTCTAAAAATCCCTGAAGATACGTATATTGATTTTAATAGGAAAATGAAAGAGCAGTGCAGCATTTTTATTAATGCCCTTTATTCTAAGGTTTTTAATCGGTGACGTTTTTTTGTGGAGAAAGGCCATTGTTCAACGAAATGTCATTTTTTTGAAGTCGAGATTGTTTATTGAGTTGGGTATCAGTTTTATATCATAGGCATTATCGAGATAGTGACAAGTCAGCTGAGTTGGGTTGACAGTTCCCTATAGTCAGAAACACACACAATTCCTTCATCTATCTGGCCAATGGCACTGGCGAGGATCTTTAGCATGTTAGCTCTGTGAAATTTTCTGGAGCTGACAATGAGAACCCCTTTGTTACCTTGGTTCATCCTATGGGTGACCATCCCAATCATTATTTTCTTTCTATTCATCTTGCCCGCCCATGCTAGTGATGGGCAATTCTATCAGCGTGGCCAGGAAGGCTGGTTTTGGTATCAGGTCATTCCTGAGCCAGCGGAGGCTGAAGAGCTTATTAAGCCGGAATCTGGTGCGGCAGAGTCGATTCAGAGCGAGCTGAAGCCCTTCAGTGCTGCCTGGTTTCGTGAGCACATGCAGTCGTTCATGGACAAGGCAATTGATGAGCCTACGAATGAGAACGTCAGAGCCTATCTGTACCTCCAGCGCGTCATGATGGATAAGGGCTCACAGTTTGCTGATGTTAGTCAGCAGGTGGTCATGGGCGATCCAGTTTTGGATGAAATCAGTCGCAGACCCTTGGCGACCTATGCTGCCAATCGGATGGATCGAGAAGCTGGCGCTCAACGGGATGTTGCTTTAGGTGAGGTAGCAAAACGGGCTGGCTTGTTCTTCTTCTATCGTTCGGATTGCCCTTATTGCCACGCTCAAGCGCCTATCATCGAATCAATGGCTTTAAACTACGGTTTCGAGGTATTTGCTATTGCTGTCGATGGCTTGCCTTTACCGGGTGGAGAGTTTCCCAATTTCAAAGTCGATTCAGGACAAGCTCAATCATTGTCCGTTACGACTGTCCCTGCCGTGTTCTTAGTTGATCCACCTAATGTCATCACTCCCATTGGTCAGGGTGCAATGAGCCTTGATGAGCTCAATAATCGAATTATTCTCGCAGCCCATCAAGCCGGTTGGATTGACGATCAAACTTACTATGCCACCAGACCTGTTCAACCCGGCGTGTCACTCGCGATGTCAGCCCAAGAGCTTAACGAAAAGATATTACAGGACCCTGAGTTCCTTGTTCGCTATCTGCGTGCACAAGGAGGGTTATAACGATGAAAAAAGTAATCCGAGTATCGCTAATCGCCTGTGCGATTGGTTTTTCATCTATGAGCCAAGCAAGCTTGCAACAGGAGATGAACCAGTTGTTTGGTTCAATGACCAACACCACTGCGCCAGGTGTATTCGAGAGTCAGCGGCGTGGCGTTATATCTGGTGGAAGCGTTGTTGTCCGTAACAGAATCATGAACGAGAACCTCGTCTCTATGGTGCCTCCGTCATTCCAAGCCGGTTGTGGTGGCATTGATATGTTCGCGGGAAGTTTGTCATTTGTTAACGCGGATCAGTTTGTTCAATTACTTCGCTCTGTTGCTGCAAACGCCAAGGGGTACGCATTCCAATTGGCGCTCAGTGCTATGTGTGAGAAATGCTCCCAGCACATGGAGACACTGCAAAAGAAAATCCAGCAGTTGAACGAGTATTTTGGCAATTCCTGTCAAATGGCTCAGGGAGTCGTGAACGATACCCTGGCCGCTTTTGGTAAAAAGGGGCAAACAGAAGCCAGCATGTTGAGCTCACTTAAAGGGGCTGGAGACGTTTTTACCAGTTGGAGTGAGTCCAATGGTAAGAACCCATATGAGAACGCTTCGAGTGTCGCGGCATCTGATGTGAACAAAACGATTAAAGGCAACTTGGTTTGGCGAGCACTGAAACGTCACTCGGCATCAAGCTGGTTTGCATCTGGGGATGACCGTTTTCTTGAAGCGGTTATGTCCGTGACGGGCTCGATCATCGTTGGTGATCTAGCTAATGCGGCTGATGGTCAAGGTAAAGCCCCAAAACTGACCAGACTGAATGGCAATAAAGTGACTATTGAGCATCTAATTCATGGCGGTAACGTCGCTATGTACCGATGTGACACAGTGACACAAGACGGCTGTCTAAATCCGACAATCACTAACGTGACCCTAGCCGGGTTATCAACTCAGGTCGAAAATTTACTTCTTGGTACAGGTTCTAGTAACGGCATTATTTTTAAGTTTGCTCGAAATACTGGGGCAGCTAGCACCACCGAAAAGGCTTTTATGACCTCGGCTCCTGCAAGCATTGGCGGCATGATTCGAACACTTTCTGCATTAAATGAAGGGGCTGCTAGGTCGTTTGCTTCAAGAGCTGCGCCATTTATTGCTGTTGAGATGGCCCGAGCATTGGTTGAAGACATGCTCAATGCAGCTAGAAGTACCTCCGGTGTGGAAGATCATGCCTATGCGAAGTTATTAACGGAAGACCTTGAACGTGCACGTCGCCAAATCAATGAGGAGTACGCTGCGTTGCAGCGAAGATACGGCTCAGAGCAAGAGTTGCTGGCACATTTTAACCAGGTGATTCAGACCATTCGCAAACAGCGTTATTACACCGTTAAATCTACGGCACTGGGGGAATAGGTCATGTGGGAGATCTATTCCATCGGGGATTCGGCATTTTTAGAGCAGGTCCTGAACGCTGTCGCGATGATAACTGGTACAGGCGACTTTACTTCAATGGTTCGCATTGGCTTGCTCATTGGGGTATTGATGGTCTCTGTTCAGGCCTTAATGCAAGGCGGTCGTGGGATTAACTTTCAACACGTTTTAGTCTCATGGCTAGTCTTTGCAACCATGTTTGGACCCAGTACCCGAGTGAGCATTGAGGATGCGTACACGGGACAAGTTCGAGTGGTTGATAATGTGCCCATCGGTGTTGCTGCCGCAGGTAGTACGATTTCGACTGTTGGCTTTCAAATCACGCGATTGTTTGAAACGGCGTTCTCAACTCCCGCCATGACGGAATACGGCTTTGCATCCAGTTTACAGTCACTGATTAAAGTGAGAAAACAGGTGATGGATCGCTCTGGTTTGGGTGATGCAAATCGTGTCGCCGGTTCGGACATCGAGCAATCGTGGTTTAACTACATCAAAGAGTGCACCTTGATTGGTATCGACATTGGCCAAAAGAATCTAGATCAGGTGCTGAGTGATCCTAACCCGATGACTGCGATTAGGTTTGATTCGCGCATTTATGGCACTCGAATCATGCTCAGTGGTAGCAGTAGCGATCTGGACTGCACCGACGCTTACAGCCAACTGAAACTCATGACAGAATCAACCTTCATTCCAAGGCTTAAACAGGTTCTGTCGGCCTCATTGGGGACTTCGTCAGCAACGGACACTGATGACGTGATCCGAAATGCACTGAATAATCTTGGTTTGGCTTCGGTTAACACCCAAGAGTACATGAGCGCGTCAGTGCTTTTGCCTATTTATGAGCAAAGCGTGACGGGCAAGTATATGGATGATCAAGCTTTCACCGCAGCCGTTATGGTTAACCAAGCGATTGAGCAGCGCAATACGCAATGGGCGGCGGAGCAGACCTTGTTCCAAAGTATCGTTCGTCCGATGATGACGTTTTTTGAGGGTTTCATTTACGCCATCACCCCATTGATGGCCTTTGTGATAGCCCTTGGCCAAATCGGGATGCGAATGGCCGGGAAGTACTTGTTAATCCTGCTTTGGATTCAACTTTGGATGCCTGTCATGGCCATCATTAACCTGTATATTCATTTAACCGTTGCAGGGAAAATGTCGGCTCTTGATGCCTTTGCAGGTACAGAAGTGCCATCTTTTGCTGGGATGATGCAGATGGATTCAGTGCTGCAAACCTGGATAGCTACTGGTGGCATGTTGGCGTCGAGTGTTCCGGCTATTTCGCTCATGCTCGTTTATGGCTCAGCAATAACCGCTACCCACTTGGCTGGGCGTCTTCAAAACGGTGATGCCATTGATGAAAAGCTGGCTAGTCCAGATGTCGCGAAAAATGCCCCGGTAATGCAATCACAGTCAATGTTCCAAAATTCAGCCCTTACGGGTTCTGCTATGACCGGCGCGTCAAACCTACTAAGCAGTTTCTCTGTCGGAAACGCAGTGGGGTCAATGGTCGGCTCTGCAAAAGAATCCATGACTCAGGCAACTCAAGCCTTTAGCCGTCAGGTTGGCAATACCATGAGTCGAACTTTTGGTGAAAAGCTAAGTTACGACAATCTATCTTCAGTTGGACGTCAAATCGGTTCTTCTAATTCCGCATCTAGCGCCGTTGTTAATCAGGTCACTGATGATCTTCAAACACGGTATGGTTTCGGAGACGATAAAAAAGACGCTGTACGTGGCTTGGTATCGGGCGTGCTATCGGGAGGCCTAAGGGTCGGTGGCGATGGAACTATTACTAATCCCGGTGAGAAAGAAGTTGCTGATAAGGGCTTTCTTGGAAGGCTTCTTGGTACTGGCGGCAATGATTCTCCACAGGGCAACTTGCCAGGAGTCGATAAGCCAGACTCATCTCGTGTACCAAAACTATCAAGGGTACGAGCAGGCTTGGATTTAGGTGGTAACTTTAGTGGCCAAGTTGAGTCATCAGAGGGCAGTTCTCGATCTACGACCGCAAATACGCTCACTGGGGAGATGCAAAGCTTGGCATCAAGTGATTCACGACGTGCTGAGTTTCGCGATGCGATGGTTAAGGACCTTTCAGATTCAAGACGCTCTGGCGTTGAGATGTCGTTGTCTAATCAAGACTATCAGTCACTTCAGAGTTCAGCACAAGACGTTATCACGGCATCAAACCGCTTTAGTGAGCTTGATCAGGCCAGCTACAGTCTATCAGGACAAAGGAACACGGATGGTGCGACGTTAACTCGATTAGCAGCGGATAATCCTGAAGTCATGGATTATTTAGGTCGCTATATGAACCAGCATGTTGAAGCAGGTAACCGATTACGTGAAAACCTTCCAATGTATCAGCGCTTGCTACCTGATGATAATCAGGCGTATGTGGCCGCAGCTATGGAGTCTTTAACCTATAGCAACTCCTCGACGCCCGCTGAACGAGACAATGACTATCAAGCAGCAATGACTGTTATGGCCATGGCTACCGGAGCCGATTTACGATCTATTCAGCCACGCTCTAATGAAAGCTTGTCATCAACTGCACCTACTTTTGGTGGCACTCAAAGCCAAGTTGAATCCGGTGTTCTGGGAGGCTATGGGGATGCTGCAACAGTTCAAACGCAGTTCAATTCGGCTCAATCCGCTTACCAAACCAATCTTTCTGGTGTAGATGGACAGCTGAATGCGCATCAGCAACAAGCCCAGCAGGCCGTAGCTTCTGACACAAGTACCTATCAATCTGGACTAAACAGTGAAGCTGGCTCTCAGTGGCGATCTCGCATTATGGCTGATGATAGCGGAGTCTCTGGTGCTGAAATGTTCTTCAACAGCGCCAGTGCTATTGGTGATTTCAGTGGTAAGCATACTGATGCAGCACTGCATACCTTGAATCATTTTGGCGAAGACTATGAGAGTTACAAGGAGAAAGCCCTTGCAGAACCTGGCTCACGAGGTTTCTTGCACAATGCAACGGTGGCCAGCAAATCAACCTGGGATGGGTTAAAAGCAGCCGTTGATGCCGGAACCTCTTTGGAAAATCCTTTGACGGCGTTTAATGATGCATACAGTGGATCGAGTTCGCAGTATGCCTCCGAAGTTAACTGGGGCACTAAGTCTGAAGCCATGTTGGCTGGGGCATTCGGTGCGGCAGTTAACAATCGATACGGTGAGTTTTTAGAACAGTACGCCGATGATTTTAAACAGGAAGCATACAGCGAAGGGCAGAGAATGGGATTGACCCCGATTCAAAGTCAAGTGTTCGCTCAAGCTTTCAATGAAGGTTTGGCGGGGCGCGTATTCAACTCTGAAGACTCATCGAGTTGGTCGCCTGAAATGCTAGGTCTAAGGGAGCAAATGCTAAATGAGTATCGTCAAAAGGATGAGAGTGGCGCTTACATTTCTGACAGTGTGTCCGAAGAAGATAAAGCATTTGTGGATAAGCAGATAGCGGTGATCTCAAATGCATCGCTTGCGGGAGATTATGCTCAGAACAACTTGATCGATATTAGGGCTTATAACCAGGCATCAGGAAGGAACTGAAAATAGAAGGTAGCCAGCTTGTGGTTGGCTGGCTATTTTTTTGGCTTTTTGGGATACCTTGGATAAAAGCCATCAAAAAACGAATGGAGCTTATACCAATACCATTTTTCTTCAATGCTCAAAGTTCTACCCGAATCTTTAACTTGGCTAATCAAGAATCTAATTCCAGTGCAAATAGCTAAGAAAAAGAGTCCCAAGCCAACAATTGTCCAACTCGCTTGCCAATATGCGATTGCTAAAAGCATAGTGGTGATGGTTATAAGTCCGATAGGACTAGCAGTTGCTTTAAATCCCAGGTAGCTGAAAAAAAACATGGTGCAGAACAGAAATGGCAAAGCCGCGAACTTGGCAGATGCCGTTAATATTTCTGATGGAAAAAAATGAGCCGCAGCCAAAGTCGCCAGAAAAAGCCCCAGTGATATAACCCAGCAGCGTGCTGGTAAAGATTTAAGTAAGTTTGTCATCTTAGTACTCTCAAAGTACACGGGCGGTGCACAATCAAATCATGCATCAGCATGTTAGTTCTCAAAAAGTGCTCTAGTGGTTTGCTCGGCCATAATCTCGCACACAGGACATTTAAGCTGAATGCGCTGTTGAGATACCGTCAAATACAGACTGCCGCATCGACACCGGTGTAAGGATGCTAGCTGTGATCTTAAATCACGAGCTAGAACCCAACCTTCATTAATGGTTAGTTTTTTCCAGGGGATCTCAGATGGAAGATCTGCTTCTTCCCTTGCAACCAAGTACGCATCGTAAGCCTTCATCAAAGCATCAATATTTAATTGCTTGTAGACATTATCACCACCAATATTGACATAAAGCGCCATCAGCAGGGAGCCTTCAACTAGGGCTCTTCTGCTTTTAACAATGGCATCAGATTCTGGTAATTGACCAGGACAAGGTGACTTGCCAGTCACTTCTTTGTGCAGCCTTCTGATAATGTGGATTGGCAAACCAGTATCGAGCGCGATGATCGTTGTTCGAAATCCGTATTTAATAAGCAGTGAGGCTCGGGTAAACAGCTCACTTTTGGACAGGTTATCAATCATGCATCCCCCTTGTTGTTTAGGGTTGATAATAAATAAGCGATTCTTGGGATACCTGTGCCTTTGCTCTTCACCATCTCAATCAGTTGGCTTTGGTTACCCCTTGGTTGAAACAGCATGAATGATGAGGTCGCCACTCGTTGCAGGTCGTCAACACCGGCATTAATCAGTGCATCCACCACATCGCGTGTAAGTCCAAAGCGCAAGACAGCCTCTTGCGGATCAATGCGCGCTAATTCGCGTGCTGCGTGCAGGTACGCCAAATTTAATTGATAGAAGTCTTGTTGATTGGTTGTCATTGACGGACCTCCAGTTCATGTAAAATATTGCGATAGATAGAAAGCACTCTTTGCCCATACCAGCGTGCACGCTCTTCGTTCCAACTGTGATAGCGGCCTATGCCAAGCTCTAAATCATTTGGTGAAGACTTGATTGCTTCGGCCAAAATACTGGAGCCGACCGTAAGGTTTGTGATGGGGTCTAGCAGTTCCGCTGCTGAGCTCACCCGATGCCCATGCCAATGCAAATTGATTTGCATAAGGCCAATATCGAGCTGATATTTTTCAGTCTCTTGCAGTGCTTGGTTTAACAGTTTCTCTGCTTCTGTCTTAGATTTGGCGTAGGTTGCGTTTGAACCATTGCGAATTGCGTATGGCCATGGACTGGTCATGTTGAGACCACGATGTGAGGCCGACTCAGCCAAGGCAACGGCGTAGAGCATGACTGGATCAATACCAACGCTTTGTGCTGCTTTTTCCCACTGATAGCCCGGAAACGCATAGACTGAAGTGCTTGCGGACATGGCTATCACTAGGGCAATGGTTTTTGATTTAATCGTTTTCATTTTTGTCCTCTAATTGATTTCCGAGAAGCGCCTGAATGGCTTTCGGGCTTATTCTTTTCAAAGGCACTGCGATAAAGTCGGTGATGCCTCTTGTATAAACTTGTGCTGCTTTTGACCAGTCGCCCACGGCAACCGGCGCTTGCATATCAAATCCTTTTTGCTGGTTCTGATGGTCTGCAATACCTTGTAATAGCCTTGGGTATTCACCCACTTCGTCCCGCAACAAGTAAGCCTGGTAGCGTGTTAAAAACTCTTTTTGTTTAAAGGGGTATTCCCTGTCATCTACCTTGCAGAGTTCAACCCATCCCCCCATGTCTGAAATAACGCGGTGAATAAGCGCATCGTCAAACATCACGGATGTCCAAGCGCCAACCTGACGAACAGCCTTGTCAACTTTGTTCCAAGCAACCATGGCTCTTGAACCCGAGTTACCATCGATATGCTTGATGACGTCAGCGGGCTTTGGAAAAAATTGCCCAGTATCCGGTGATTGAATATGCCGAGTCAGACCGATTCGCACTTCTTCAATGCTATAAGCACGAAGGGCTTCAAATGCGATGGATAGCAATTGTGGTGATACGCTTTTGCCATACATGGCCCAAGCAGCTCCCCAAACTTCAGCAAACTCGCGTTTATCAACCTCCTGCACTTGAACGAACCTCCCGAATACCTGGTCCGGCCCAGCTTTCAGCAATGCGGCGATTGCTTTCTTCAATGTTCAACTGGTGATTGCTGCCCTTTAGGCTCGTCGATGATTGCTGTACTTCATCAATGCGAACGTACTCGTCTTCCCATTGGCGGTTTAAAAGCCAGTTATGTGGCATAGGGGTCTTAGTCCGATCTTGATACTGCAATCGGTTGTCTCGTTGCTCTTTCCAGCGTGTTAGCACTTCCAAGGCGAGTTCATGGTCTTCATTGAGGCCCATGCGTAGCCATTCTTCTTTGGCTTTCGCTTTTTTTTCTTTGCGTATTTGTACATCCCAGAAGTCTTCAAACTGTATGTGGTCAACAGTTTTAACTGTTGGTTTATTGCTTCTCTCAGAGTCATCCGACCGTTGAGAGTCCCTTACCGGGTTGCCATCAGGCATAAACAATGATGAAAATTCTTCTGGTAGCCGAGCTTGAAAAGCGGCAAGAGATTTCAAAAGCGATGCCATACCAATGAAGTCGGCAGGTACATCTTTAAGCAACCGAAAGGCTGCTTTACCTTGGTTCGGGTTTTCGATTGGGTTGTGCTTCAGAAAGCTCCGAATCAAAGTCCAACCGGATTCCTCGCAACGAATGAGGAACTGATCTTGTTCTAACTCCTTTAGAGCCTTGGCAACCTGTTGCTCATCCCAGTTCAAGTCAGAAGCAACGTAACCAATCGGCAGTCGAAAGCAGCCAAGCAAATTACAATGTGGGCATGTAAGCAAATACAGTCCTAGCAACTTCGCTGAGTCACTCCAGGACAAAACGTTTTGCTTTAGCCAAAAGCGGGTATAGACCTTGCCATAGTCACGCATGGAGGAACTCGCTTTTGTGTTTACGTAAAATGCTGACCATTATTTGCCCTTAATCCTACTGGTTACTGGCTTTCAGCTCGCTTGGGCATTCGGGATAGATGTCCGGTCTTAACTGAGATCGGGTTACCTGTCCTTGCGTAGCTTGTTCGATGGGTAAAACGAATTCAGCGGGAACACGCCCTGATTTATTCAACCAAAACCAGACGTTTTGCTGTTTTGAGTTGATGGCTCGTGCTAATGCTGATTGCCCGCCGACCAAGTCAATGGCACGGCGGAGATGTTTTTGTGTCGTGTTGAACACTTCCATACCGTCTCCTGTTACAATAATAACTGTTACAAGATTGAATGTTACAGTTTAAACTGTAGATTAGTCAACAGTTAAAATTGTTGAAAGGCTACAGTTTTATTTGTAGAATACGGGCTTATGAAAACTTTATCCGAACGACTAAACCATGCCTTGCAGCTTACTGGGGTGACTCAGTCTGAGTTGGCTCGTCGCATTGGTATCAAACAGCAGTCGATCAGCCAGATTTGCTCTGGTAAATCGGCTAGGTCTCGTTACACCATGCAGATCGCGGAGGCGCTTCGCGTGAATGCTCATTGGCTCGCCACAGGTGATGGCGAGATTGGCTTGGGGGTCGGTAATGTAGAAGTCGGGCCTGACATTAAGGGAAGAATTCCTCTCATTAACTGGGTTCAGGCCGGTGATTGGACTGAAATAGCGGAGGGATTTGCCCATGAAGATGCTGAGGAGTGGCGTGAAGTCACTGGGAAAGCACATGAGGGTTGTTTCGCACTTCGCGTAAAAGGCGACAGTATGGAAAATCCAAACGGAAAAAAATCCATACCTGAGGGGGCAGTGATCGTTGTTGATCCTGAGTTACCTTATTCTTCAGGTTCATTGGTTGTTGCGCGTTTGGATGATTCGAAAGAAGCAACCTTTAAGCAGTTAGTTATTGATGGTGAACAGAAGTACCTAAAACCTTTGAACCCGCAATACCCTGCAATACCGATCAACGGCAACTGCACCATCATCGGTGTAGTACGACAAGCTATCATCGATTTCTGGTAGCGAAGGAATTTGTGGTTTAGCCACAGTTGTTCATGAGCTGAAGAAGCAACGATTGCAAACAGCTACAACTGAGCATTGGCGCACGCTGAGAGTAAATGATAGCCGATTAGATAACCATTGATTGTTTATAAAGTCAAGATCAGCGAAAATAGCGGCCAATTACGATTAACACGACGGATTTGACAAGCGAAGAACTGAAAAGAGAGTACTTCCAAAAGTGTGTACAAATCCGTGTACAAACTAAAAGAATTTATACATGGCAAACCAAGATTTTCTCAATGAAATCAATAAGCGAAGGACCTTTGCTATCATCTCTCACCCCGATGCAGGTAAAACCACGATCACTGAAAAAGTATTACTTTTCGGACACGCAATTCAACGTGCGGGAACGGTAAAAGGTCGCGGTTCTAACCAGCATGCCAAATCAGACTGGATGGAAATGGAAAAGCAGCGTGGTATCTCAATCACCACCTCTGTGATGCAATTTCCTTATAATGATTGTTTAGTGAACTTGTTAGATACCCCAGGACACGAAGACTTCTCGGAAGATACTTATCGTACATTAACCGCCGTTGACTGCTGCTTAATGGTCATCGACTCCGGTAAAGGGGTTGAGGATCGTACTCGTAAGCTGATGGAAGTTACTCGTCTGCGCGATACGCCAATTCTGACCTTTATGAACAAATTGGACCGTGATATTCGCGACCCAATGGAGCTGTTAGATGAAGTGGAAAATGAGCTGAAAATTGCTTGTTGCCCAATCACATGGCCGATTGGCTGCGGTAAATTATTCAAAGGTGTTTACCACTTACTACGTGACGAAACCATTTTGTACCAAACAGGTCAAGGTCACACAATTCAAGAAGTTCGCATCGTTAAAGGGTTAAATAACCCTGAATTAGACGCGGCTGTTGGTGATGAGTTAGCTTCTCAGCTTCGTGAAGAGCTGGAGCTAGTTCAAGGGGCTTCCCATGAATTTGACCACGATGCATTCTTAGCGGGCGAACTGACCCCTGTATTTTTTGGTACCGCCTTAGGTAACTTCGGTGTGGATCATATGCTTGATGGTCTCGTTGAGTGGGCACCTGCACCTCAGGCACGTAAAACTGATGTGCGTGAAGTTGAAGCCACAGAAGAAAAATTCACTGGGTTTGTATTCAAAATTCAGGCGAATATGGATCCAAAACACCGTGACCGTGTTGCGTTTATGCGTATCGTCTCGGGTACCTATGAAAAAGGGATGAAACTGCGCCAAGTTCGCATTAAGAAAGACGTGGTGATTTCTGATGCACTGACCTTTATGGCGGGTGACCGTTCTCAAGTTGAGAATGCTTATGCAGGGGATATTATTGGTTTACATAACCACGGTACTATCCAAATTGGGGATACTTTCACGCAAGGTGAAGAGCTGAAATTTACAGGGATCCCGAACTTTGCACCTGAATTATTCCGTCGTATTCGTCTGCGTGATCCGCTGAAGCAGAAGCAGCTACTGAAAGGTTTGGTGCAGTTATCCGAAGAGGGGGCTGTGCAGGTTTTCCGTCCATTAATCAATAATGACTTGATTGTGGGCGCGGTAGGGGTGCTCCAGTTCGACGTGGTGGTTTCTCGCTTGAAGAGCGAATATAACGTTGAAGCGATTTATGAAGCGGTTAACGTTTCTACTGCTCGCTGGGTTGAATGCGATGACGTGAAGAAATTCGAAGAATTTAAGCGCAAAAATGAGCAAAACTTAGCCTTAGATGGTGGTGATAACTTATCGTATATTGCACCGACAATGGTTAATTTGAATTTAACCAGCGAACGTTATCCTGAAGTGAGATTCCGCAAAACACGCGAACACTAATCATTATCTCTAATTAATGTGTTTATATTTAAATGGTCAACCGAGTTGGCCATTTTTGTTATTTATTCTATTAATTATTAATATTTTCAATGCTATAACTAATCGAATCAGTATTTTTTCGCGATGAGCATGCTGCTATGATGGCGGTGGGTGCTTGGATCATTTTGGTTCAAGCAAACTATTGGTTTAAGTGAATAATAAGTTGTGAGGCCAAAAAGACGAAAGCCCCGAGTTTCATTAACAGTAACTCGAGGCAGTCTCCAACCTAGACAATTGGATTCTGTCTCCTTTTTGTACAGGAGTCAAGAGGAATGACCAAGTTTGCTCTTATCGGGCTAATGACCGTGTGCGCCACGGTATTGTGCCTTTCACTGCTGCTGCGGGACCGACTTTGTTCGGTTAACGTTGTGAGTGGAAACACAATGGTTCAAGCTACTCTGTTATGCGTTGAGTAGTCTGGTGGGGGAGCGATCCCCCACATTTCTCTCTGATTGCGGGTTAGGTGGTACAGGCACCCTTTTTCTGTTTTTCTCATTGATAGGTATTAGACAATTATTTCTTAATTTCTTATTTAAATCATCCAATTAAGAGCATTTCTCTCAAAACTGAAAATTACCTTGAGTCATACTCTAGAAGATAAGTTATTTGGCTTTATTTTTACCTGTTTTTTACTTAGGCTATGACATTGTTAGTTTATTAATCATACCAAGAGGAAGGTTCCAATGAAAAAGATCGCCGTTTTACGTTCTTTAGGTGTCATTGGATTGAGCTGGGCACTTTTTGCTTGTAGCTCATCATCTGATAGCGCCTTGAAAAAACAAGCTTCAGAAACTTGGGACAGCGCAGCTAAAACTGTTGAAATGGCAGGAAAAGATACAGGTAATGCCATCTCTAGTGGTGTGAAAAGCACCGATACCTATATTGATGATTCGTCCATTACTGCGGATATTAAAAGCAAACTCTTAGGTACCAGTGGGCTCCCAAGTAATAGTGTGTCGGTGAAAACTGTTCAGGGTGTGGTTTACCTCTCTGGTTTTCTCAAATCTAGCGAGCAGATAAATCAAGTTGTACAGATTGCATCGACCGCGAAAGGGGTAAAATCAGTACAGAATGGTTTAGTTCTGACGAACAAGTAATTTCTTTTAAATGGGCTTTCAGCCGAAAGCTCATTTTACTATTTGCTCTCCCTGAGAAAAGCGGTTTAATGAGAATCATTTAATTTAATCATATTTATAATGGGATTGATTAAATACACGTCAATATAGAGAAAGGGTTACTATGGGAAAGCATGTTCCAGTCACTTTAGGCACGATTGAGCCACTCGCGTTTTCTGATGAAATTAACGGAAGAAAAACTGCCCTTATCTGCGAAGGTGGCGGTCAGCGTGGTATTTTTACGGCCGGTGTATTGGATGAATTTCTGATAGAAAACTTTAACCCTTTTGATTTGATGATAGGGACGTCTGCGGGTGCCCAAAATTTATCCGCTTATATTTGTGGTCAAGCCGGATATGCCCGCCGAGTTATTACTCGCTATACCACAAATCTTAATTTCTTTAACCCACTGCGATTTATTCGTGGCGGGAACTTAATTGACCTTGATTGGTTAATTGAAACGACGGCGAAAGAGTTTCCACTTAATATGGATGCAGGGCTTGAATTGTTAGATTCTGGTCGTGAATTCTATATGGGAGCCAGTCGTAGCGATGATTTTTCTGCTGCATTTTTACAGCCTGATGCGGATTCTTGGTTGGATATCATTCGTGCTTCCAGCGCCATCCCAGGATTTTATCGAACTGGCGTAGAGTTTAGCGGCGTGCGATACCACGATGGAGGGATAAGCGCAGCGATCCCTGTCGAAGAAGCTTATCGGCGTGGGGCTGATACGATAGTTGTGATCCGTACTGTACCTTCTCAAATGTACTTTACACCTGAGTGGGTAAAACGCATGACACGCTGGCTTGAAGGTGACAATTCGGCGCTGCAACGCATGGCGGCCATGTTAAAAGTTCACTTGAAGAGTTACCGAAAAACCCAGGAATTCATCGAAAATCCACCCGATGGCGTGCAGATTTTTGAAATATACCCACCGACACCACTGAAAAGCAGTGCTTTAGGCAGCAAAATTAGCGCCTTAAACCAAGATTACCATGTCGGACGACGCTGTGGGCGTTACTTTATTGCCGCATTAGCTCAACAGTTTGCGAGTAATGATGCTGATTTCAGTCGATTTTCTAAGAACACCAATTCATTAGAATTGATGCATATGGAGGATCAGCGAGAGTCTTTATTGGCAGGAAAGACGGCCGAGGCAGCAAGTGCTAGCGCCCTGCAAGGCAATCCTGCTCATGAGTGATAATATTCGATTTATTGACACCCACTGTCATTTTGATTTTCCGCCGTTCAGTGAGGCAATTACAGAAAGCCTAGAAACCGCGAAGCAAGGTGGAATTACGGATATTATTATTCCTGCAGTTAGTCAGGATAACTTTCAGCGCATCTGGAATTTAGCGCATGAGTATTCTCAACTCCACGCAGCAATGGGATTTCACCCTCTATATTTAAGCCAGTTTCAAGAATCCCATTTTGAAAAACTGACGGATTTTCTGATGTGTAAAAGCCAGAAGTGCGTGGCGGTAGGAGAGATTGGGCTTGATCTCTATATGGAAGATCCTCAATTTGAAAGGCAGCAAATATTGCTTCAACGCCAGTTGAAGCTAGCTAAGCAGTTTGACTTACCCGTTATTCTGCATTCACGAAAAACCCATGACCAGTTGGTGGCGATGTTACGTCGCTATGAAGTCCCCGCACGTGGTGTCGTGCATGGTTTTGCTGGCAGCCTTTCTCAAGCCGAAAGTTTTGTGAAACTGGGGTATTACATTGGTGTTGGAGGGACAATCACTTATGAACGAGCGAATAAAACCCGCCAAGTGATGGCTCAACTCCCGCTAAGTTGTCTTGTGTTTGAAACCGATGCACCGGATATGCCTGTATCCGGTTTTCAAGGTGAACCTAATCGGCCTGAGCGTATTCAGTGGGTATTTCAATCTTTGTGTGAGCTGCGCCACGAATCTCCGGATGAAATAGCACAACAACTTTACAACAATAGCCGGACGTTATTTAATCTAATTTAGACTATAATTAGTCAATTAATAATTATTCCTTAAGTATTTTATGTATTTATCCGAGTAAATCCATTCAGCTTTTTACCTCTTCGACTATCGCTTTAGTGCCTTTCCAGACTAAACTGATCTTCTATTGTGATTTTCGTCACAATATTTGAATTTATGTTACTTATTGCACTTTGGATTTGTGATGAATGTTGGGGGTTATTAATGATGACTGGTTATAATCATCGAACTAAGATTCGTGGAATCTTGCGAGTTTCTTTATACATTAACCTAGAATTAAGTGAACAGGGATACTTCCATGCAACTCATTTTGAGTATTGTTGGGATGGCGGTGCTTATTGCGATAGCCGTTCTCTTCTCCAGCAATCGTCGCGCAATTAGACTTCGTACAGTCGGCGGTGCTTTTTTAATCCAAGTCGCTATCGGCGCATTCGTTCTTTACTCCCCTGCGGGACGTAGCGTTTTACAAGGCATGTCCGACGGTGTTTCTAAAGTTATCGGTTACGGTCAAGATGGGATGAGTTTCATCTTTGGTGGTCTAGTTTCCGACAAAATGTTTGAATTATTTGGCGGCGGCGGCTTTATTTTTGCTTTCCGTGTATTGCCGATCATCGTCTTCTTCTCATCTCTGATTGCAGTCCTGTATTATCTCGGCATCATGCAACTGGTCATCAAAATTCTAGGTGGTGGTCTGCAAAAGGTACTGGGAACGTCAAGAACCGAATCACTGTCTGCAACCGCGAATATTTTCGTCGGTCAAACTGAAGCGCCTCTGGTTGTTCGTCCCTATATTTCTACCATGACTAACTCTGAGCTGTTTGCCATCATGTGTGGTGGTTTAGCGTCTGTAGCGGGTTCAGTATTAGCGGGTTATGCGCAAATGGGTGTTCCAATGGAATATCTGATTGCGGCATCCTTCATGGCGGCACCGGGTGGATTACTGTTTGCTAAGTTAATGGTTCCTGAAACTGAAGTTGCTAAAGATGATGTGGATGCTAAAGATTTAGTGGCAGAAGAAGATCGCCCAGCGAACATCATCGATGCAGCCGCATCTGGTGCAGCATCCGGTATGCAACTGGCTCTGAACGTGGGGGCAATGTTACTGGCGTTCATCGCATTAATTGCATTAATTAACGGTATTTTAAGTGGCGTGGGTGGCTGGTTTGACTATCCGCAATTATCCCTCGAATTATTACTAGGTTGGGTATTTGCCCCAATCGCATACCTGATTGGTGTGCCGTGGAGCGAAGCGACAATTGCCGGTTCTTTCATCGGGCAAAAAGTGGTTGTAAACGAATTCGTTGCTTTCATGAACTTCGGCGAATATATGAAAGCAGATGCGGATGTGATTGCGGCGGGCAAACAAGTTCTGTCTGATCACACTAAAGCGATTATTTCCTTCGCGCTGTGTGGTTTTGCGAACTTATCTTCTGTGGCAATTTTGCTGGGCGGCTTAGGTGGAATGGCACCAAATCGCCGTAGTGATGTGGCTCGTTTAGGTATGAAAGCTGTTATGGCGGGTACACTCTCTAACTTAATGAGTGCAACGATTGCTGGCTTCTTCTTAACATTAGCTGCAATGACCGCAATGTAATCCCCCTGTTTGTGTAGCGGAAAGGCGATTGGTCTTTCCGCTGTCATTTTCTTCTGCGATATTCTTTTTCTGGTTTTTATCGTAACTCTTACTTTTTCAACTATTCTTAACGTAATCAATTTAAGACGAGAAGGCTGCAGCCTGTATAATGGCTGACAAAGAGTGAGCAATTACCCGTGGAATTGTGATATCGTTCACGAATATATATTTAATAATGTAACGTTCAGTCGATAAATGTGATTTGTAGCGCATAAAATACCCCAGTTACGTGGTCAAATAGGTAACAGTAAGTTGCCACGGAACTGATAGTTCATAGAGTCAACTGGCTCTAGGGCATCGTGCGGTGAGATGGATCTCAGCTGCTGAGTTTGGAAAACCTAACTAGCATCTTTATGGAACAAGCCCGCTCGCCAACAAAGAACGTATCGTTCTGAAAGAATTAACATCGTTGGAGAGTTATATGACTGATTTAAAAGCAGCAGCGCAACGCGCACTGACCCTGATGGATTTAACCACGTTAAATGACGACGACACTGACGCAAAAGTGATCGCCTTATGTCACCAGGCAAAAAGCCCAGCAGGTCACACCGCTGCTATCTGTATTTATCCTCGTTTTATTCCTATCGCACGTAAAACTTTACGTGAGCAAGGAACGCCAGATATCCGCATTGCAACCGTCACCAACTTCCCACATGGTAATGATGATATTGAGATTGCTTTAGCAGAAACTAAAGCTGCCATTGCTTATGGTGCGGATGAAGTTGACGTTGTATTCCCATACCGTGCACTGATGGCTGGTAATGAAAAAATCGGTTTCGATTTAGTGAAAGCATGTAAAGATGCTTGTGCGGCTGCAAATGTATTACTTAAAGTGATCATTGAAACTGGCGAACTAAAAGATGCCGCTTTAATCCGTAAAGCGTCTGAAATTTCAATTAATGCAGGTGCTGATTTTATTAAGACATCTACAGGTAAAGTGCCTGTAAATGCCACTTTAGAAAGCGCAGAAATCATGATGCAAGTCATTCATGATATGGGCGTTGCGAAAAGTGTTGGTTTCAAACCTGCTGGCGGCGTTCGTACCGCTGAAGAAGCAGCACAATATTTAGCCTTAGCAAGCAAAATCTTAGGCGATAACTGGGCTGATGCTCGCCATTTCCGTTTCGGCGCATCTAGCTTATTAGCGAATTTATTAAATACGCTGGGATTTGACGTTAAAAAATCCTCTAGTAGCTATTAATAATCGTAATTATTAGTGACATCAGACTGTTGCCCAATCTCACTTGGGTAACAGCCGTGACTATTTAGCCGAAGAATTCGATGTGAATTAAGGAGCCTATTGTGTTTCTCGCTCAAGAAATTATTCGTAAAAAACGTGATGGCAAACCATTAAGCGAGGAAGAGATCCGCTTCTTCATTAATGGTGTGCGTGATAACACGGTTTCTGAAGGTCAGATTGCAGCCCTAGCAATGACCATCTATTTCAATGATATGACAACCCCAGAACGTGTTGCGCTAACGCTAGCGATGCGTGACTCAGGTACCGTATTAAATTGGAAATCACTGAATCTTAATGGCCCACTCGTGGATAAACACTCCACCGGTGGCGTGGGTGACGTGACTTCATTAATGTTAGGCCCAATGGTCGCTGCATGTGGTGGTTATGTTCCGATGATTTCCGGTCGCGGCTTAGGTCACACCGGTGGAACCCTTGATAAGCTCGAAGCTATCCCTGGATTTGATATCTTCCCTGATGATGAACGTTTCCGCGACATTATCAAAAATGTGGGCGTAGCGATTATTGGTCAAACTAACTCTCTAGCCCCAGCTGACAAGCGTTTCTATGCGACTCGCGATATCACGGCGACTGTGGATTCTATTCCACTTATCACTGCGTCTATCTTAGGTAAAAAATTAGCCGAAGGGTTAGATGCGTTAGTGATGGACGTTAAAGTGGGTTCTGGTGCATTTATGCCAACCTACGAAAAATCAGAGCAACTGGCTGAATCTATCGTGCAAGTCGCCAATGGAGCAGGCTGCAATACCACCGCATTATTAACTGACATGAACGAGGTACTGGCATCTAGCGCCGGTAATGCCGTTGAAGTCCGCGAAGCCGTGCAATTCTTGACGGGCGAATACCGTAACCCACGTTTGTTCGAAGTCACCATGGCGCTGTGTGTGGAGATGCTTGTTTCAGGTAAATTGGCATCGGATCGTGACGATGCGCGTCAGAAATTACAAGCGGTGCTGGATAACGGTAAAGCGGCTGAAGTGTTTGGGCGTATGGTCGCAGCACAAAAAGGGCCAAAAGATTTTGTTGAGAATTACAGCAAATATCTGCCAACAGCTGTCCTCAGTAAAGCCGTTTACGCGCCTCAAGCGGGCATTATCACACAAATGGACACACGAGCACTGGGTATGTCTGTGGTAACGTTAGGTGGTGGTCGTCGTAAAGCTTCAGATTCTATCGATTACAGCGTTGGTTTAAGTGATATCGCAGCATTAGGTAGCAAAGTTGATACCCAAACTCCACTTGCGATCATTCATGCCAATAGCGAAAAATCCTGGGAAGAGGCGGCGAAAGAAGTTCGCGCTGCTATGATTATTGGGGATAAAGCCCCAGAAGCGACACCAATGGTCTATCGTCAAATTAGTGAATAAACCGATATCCGCATCTTTCACAGAAGGGTGCGGGTTAGATGACGCGATGAACAGATAAGCTGTATCGCAGGAGAATAAATATGAAACGCACATTTATCATGGTACTGGATTCCTTCGGGATCGGCGCTGCAGGTGATGCCCACAAATTCGGCGACGAAGGTTCGAACACTCTGGGTCATATCGCAGAAGCTTGTGCTCGCGGGGAAGCAGACAAAGGTCGTAAAGGTCCATTACACCTGCCGAACTTAACAAAATTAGGTTTAGGAAAAGCAGGGGAAGAATCAAGCGGAAAATTCCCTGCGGGTCTGGATCCAAATGCAGAAATTATCGGTGCATATGGTTATGCAAGCGAGTTATCTTCAGGTAAAGACACGCCGTCTGGTCACTGGGAAATTGCAGGCGTTCCTGTTCTGTTTGATTGGGGCTATTTCGAAAAACACGAAAACAGTTTCCCACAAGAATTGCTGGATACACTGGTAGAAAAAGCCAATTTACCGGGTTACTTAGGTAACTGCCACTCATCGGGTACGGTCATTCTGGACCAACTGGGTGAAGAGCACATGAAAACTGGCAAGCCAATTTTCTATACCTCTGCGGACTCTGTATTCCAAATCGCGTGCCATGAAGAGACTTACGGCTTAGACAAATTGTATGAGCTGTGTGAAATTGCCCGTGAAGAGTTAACCAAAGGTGGTTACAACATCGGTCGTGTCATTGCGCGTCCATTTGTTGGCGACAAAGCGGGTCACTTTGAGCGTACGGGTAACCGTCATGACTTAGCGGTAGAGCCACCAGCGCCAACCGTTCTGCAAAAATTAGTGGAAGAAAAACAAGGTGAAGTGGTATCTATCGGTAAAATTGCCGATATCTATGCACACGTTGGTATCACCAAAAAAATCAAAGCAACAGGTATTAATGCTCTGTTTGACGCAACCTTAGAAGAGATGAAAATCGCGGGTGATGACACCATCGTTTTCACTAACTTTGTAGATTTTGACTCTGCATACGGTCACCGTCGTGATGTTGCTGGTTATGCCGCAGCATTAGAGTTATTCGATAGCCGCTTACCTGAAATGCTGAAACTGGTTAAAGAAGACGACATTCTGATCTTAACCGCTGACCATGGCTGCGACCCAACTTGGCCAGGCACAGACCACACTCGTGAACACATCCCTGTGCTGGTTTACGGACCAAAAGTTAAACCTGGTTCTTTAGGTCACCGTGAAACGTTCGCGGATATTGGCCAGACAGTCGCGAATTATTTTGATTTATCACCAATGGAATACGGTAAGCCGATGTTTTAAGCTTGCGACAGGGTGATTTGAAAATAAGGCAGGAAACTGCCTTATTTATTGTGCACAATTTTAATGATTAAAAGGGAATACGAATGGCTACTCCACATATTAATGCAGAAATGGGTGATTTCGCAGACGTCGTACTGATGCCGGGTGACCCACTGCGCGCGAAGTACATTGCAGAAACTTTCCTTCAAGATGTTCGCCAAGTGAATAACGTACGCGGTATGTTAGGTTTCACAGGGACTTATAAAGGTCGTAAAATTTCCGTTATGGGTCATGGAATGGGTATTCCTTCATGCTCCATCTATGCAAAAGAGTTGATCACTGATTTTGGCGTTAAAACGCTGATCCGTGTTGGTTCATGTGGCGCAGTCATGGATGACGTGAAACTGCGTGACGTGGTTATCGGTATGGGCGCATGCACAGACTCTAAAGTGAACCGTCAGCGTTTCAAAGACCATGATTTTGCGGCAATTGCAGATTATGACTTAGTGCATAACGCGGTTGAAGCGGCAAAAGCGCGTAACGTAAACGTTCGTGTTGGTAACCTGTTCTCTGCGGATCTGTTCTATTCTCCAGATCCAGACATGTTTAAAGTGATGGAAAAATACGGCATCCTCGGCGTGGAAATGGAAGCCGCAGGTATCTACGGTGTGGCTGCTGAATTTGGTGCCCGCGCACTGACTATCTGTACCGTTTCTGATCACATCAAAACTGGCGAGCAAACAACTTCAGAAGAGCGTCAAACAACGTTCAATGAAATGATTGAAATCGCACTGGATTCAGTTCTGCTAGGCGATAAATAATCGTTGATTAACGCTCTAATCTGAATACAAAAATGCCACTTTCGAGTGGCATTTTTTTTGGGAAAGAAGAATATTTATTGATAGTCCCAAAATAGGACTTAAATTTGACATGCTCCCGAAATGGGACTATAAATGCGGTATGAAAATCATATCCATTAAAACTCTGAAAGATTTTTGGGTTAAATACCCTGAAACGGAGCAGCCACTGAAAGCTTGGGTTGATGAAGCGGTAAAAGCTGCATGGAAAACACCTGCTGATATAAAAGGAATGTACCGAAACGCCAGTATTTTAAAAAATAAGCGTGTGGTTTTTAATATAAAGGGAAATTATTATCGACTCATTGTTGCGATTGCATATCAGCGTGGATGGATATTTGTGAAGTTCATAGGAACTCATGAACAATATGATGAAATTGACGCAGAAACGATGGAGTTACTGTCATGATTATGCAAATTAAACCCATCAGAACGGAACAAGACTATGAGGCGGCATTAAAAGCGGTCTCTCCGATGTTTGATAACGAGCCAGAGTTGAATACCCCAGAAGGGGACTATTTTGAAGTGATGTGTCTATTGATTGAAGAGTATGAAAAGAGACATTATCCGATTGAAGCGCCTGATCCGATTGAAGCGATTAAATTCCGAATGGAGCAGCAAGGCTTAACCGTTAAAGATTTAGAAGCAGCGATTGGAAAGTCTAATCGAGTTTACGAGATTTTAAATAGAAAGCGAAAGTTAACTCTACCGATGATCCGGCGTTTACATTGCCAATTTGGGATCCCGTTACGTAGCTTAGTTGGTGTTTAATGGACTTAAAAATGCCACTTTCGAGTGGCATTTTTAATTTATATATCTGCTTAAATTTTCGATTTAATTCGGCTCATCACTATCGCATCCACATACTCACCATCACGAAAAGCGTAATCACGCAAAATCCCCTCTTGCTTGAAGCCAAATTTCTCATATAGACCCAAGCCGCTACCATTAGAGGCAAAGACTTCTAATTCAATGCGGTGAACATTCAGCCAATTGTCACAGTAATCCGCCATAACTTGCATTAATTTTGAACCAATTCCTTTGCCTTGATGAGCCTGGCTCACAGTAATACCGAAACTCGCTACATGTCGGCGACGTATTTGAGCTGGTTGATGTACGACAAGTAGCCCAACCACTGCATTATCCAGTGTGGCGACAAATTGAGTCACCAGCGGATCATTAGCACCTAGTCGCGCTTCCCACGTTTTCTCAGTGGGATAAGGCAATTGCAAAGTGTTGGCATAAGCGGAGTAATCTGCGTGCATTTGTGTAATAGCGTGGACATCGTCCAAGGTGGCTCTACGTATCATTACGTTGTTCACAAAGTTTTTCCTTTTATTATCGTTTTTTAGAAGAATATTAATCACATTAAAAGCAATGTATGTCAACGAAGTAAATGGTTTATCTCCTTGGATTAATATAAGGAATATCAATTTTCATATGGAAAATATATAAGTGGCGATATCTGATATCGTGAGGGAATTTAGGAATATATTATTAATTTTATTTTATGTCATTTAAATTAAGGAAGTGAGTATGTCTCTTATCGAAAGTAGTTTAGTTAAAAATAACAACAACATGTACCTAGAAAAGTTGATAAATTATGATGTTCAGCAAAAAATTGAACTAAGAAATGTATCCAATTCAAAGATTGGATGCTTTATTTTATCTGTTCAAAATAAAATTGATTCAATCAGTGAAATAATTTTCCGTAAAAAAATAATTAGAAGCTATCATTCAGTCATTGAAGCCGTTGAATTTAAATCAGCTAATAATAATATTTCAAAAAAATCACTAAGAAAAATAAAGCGTAAAATTACGGATATTTACAGGGAAACATCTTTCCTAGAGCATCCGAAAATTAATGAAGCGATTATATCTAAAATGAGAGGATATAATAAACCTGTGCGTGATAAAATTATTGCGATGCTTGATCGTAAATTTGGAATTAATATTTATTATAATAAAGAGCATGCTGGTGCTGAAATGAATTTAGCTGAAAATAAAAGATATATTCTCAGTAAAAATATTAACATTCTTCCTTCGATTAAGGAAGTTGATGAAGAATAAGGTGATGAAAATAATGCTTTCATTTTTGAAAATGAAGTCAATGGAGTAACTAAAGAGTTTTCTAACTTATATGAGAATTATAGCGCTAAAATTAATGGATTAGATTTTCACGATCATTTTATAGTTATGAAAATTTTAATTAAATAATTTTTAATAAAGTAATTTTACCATTATAAAGAGAGCTTATTTCTTAATTAAAACAAAGAATAAGCTCTTTTTTAAAATTAAACTAGCTTATACAGAAAGGAATATATATGAAAATTTTTCAAACTAAACTGCAAGATTCTAGGTTAATGAATTATTCATTAAGCGACATGGTAAGGGAAATAGTCAAAAAACCAACAATTTTCGAAGGGAGAAGCTATATTATCATCAATAAAATAAAAAAAGTTAACAATAATAGTTCGGATGGTGGAAAAAAAATAAATGAAGCATGGGAAATTGCTAAGAATGGGAGTAAGGAAGCGCAAAGAAAAACTAACAAGTATTTTATGGAAGGTACGAAAGCAAGTAAAAATTATTTCTCTCTGCCTACTGAAAAAACAATTTCTACTCAAGAAATAAAAACAGAGCAAGGAAAAGATACTCTCGATAAAGTGGTTACTCGAAAAGTATGTGATGATGATTTATCTAATCATTCAATAAAAAAAACTACGCCAATAGAGGGTGATGCTAAAAATGATGTAACTATCGAAAAGATGGAACATTGTGAAGGTGTGACTGATGAAGTAATTGGTGAGAAGGTAAATAGTTTTACAAGCAGGCTTTCAATAATAAAAAATAAATTAAATTATCTGAATTCAAGTGAAAAAGAACCTAAACCTCAAAGAATTCTTCCTAGTCATACGATAGAGGAAGCCATTAAAATTAAAGTGATTTTTGATGGGGTTTCGGATAGGTCATTAAACTTGATTAAGTCTAAAATTAAAACGAAATTTAATGAGTTAAAGTCAAGTAAAACTCCTGAACTCTTTGAAAGAGAAATGTTTAATGCACAGGGAATACTAAAAAAATACGATAATAAATTGGTTTGTGAAAAAATCAATAATATTATTAATAAATATTTGGATAAACATGAAGTCTATATTAGAGAAAATAAAAGTCCGATAAGTCGATTTTGGTATGCAATAAATTCCGTAAATTCATTACAAGATATTACACCCCGTAAGTTTAATGAATTTAAAATGGCAATCACAGATTGCTTGAAAGAGGAACCAATTGAAGATATTAAAGAATATTCATCAAAATTAATGCAGAAAATATCAAGTTATACACATAAAAATATTGCTGATCAGGTTAATGATTTCATAACGGTTTATTCAGGAGATAGAGTAAACGAATTGAATGGATATGAAAAATTTAGTGTTGAAAGTAAACCTGAGTTATTGAAACCTAAAGAAAATATCGATATAGAAGAGTTAATGAAGAGTTTAAGTTTAAAGAAGATGATTTCACATGTGTTCAAGAGAGTAATTGATAATGTACGAAGATTTTTTTCCAAAAATTAATTATGAATTTTATTTTCTTAAGAAATACGGTGAAAAATAAATAAATCAGCCCGTTGTATTTACGGGCTGATTTTTCTCTAACTAAGGTGTCATCATAAATACTTTCTGATTTTGCCCTAAGTATTTATTAGCTAATTGATTTATCTGTGGGAGTGTTAAGGACTCAATCACCGCGCGTTCTTGCGTGAGGCGTTGATATTGCCCATCATCCGCCGCAACTTGTGCGAGGGCTTCAGTCCAATAGCTAGCGCTATCAGTGACTTGCGCATTTTCAGTGAGCCAAATATTTTTGGCTTCCGTTAACTCTTTTTCCGTTACACCTGTTTGGCGCAGCTGCGCAACGGTATTGTGTGCCAACGTCACCATCTCTGAAGCGCGTTCAGGCGCTGTGGTGAAATTTAAGCGTCCGGTGTAATACGGTTGTGGTTTTTTGGCTAACATTTGCGAGAAGCTAAGGGCATAAATACCACTGGCTTTTTCACGCAATTCGCTACGTAGGCGTTGACTAACAATAGTATCAATCAATTGTAGAGCCAGCTGATCTTGCTGAGACCACTGGGCAGGTGCAGCAAATTGAATACTTATCATGCTCTTATCGCTGCTACTGATTGGATATTGCTGATTAAAGCTTGCCATCTTCGGCATGATCCCTTGGTTGCGCCATGCCAGTTTGCCATCATGGGCAGGTAACGTCGCAACCCACTGCTCCAATAATGGTTTCAGTTCGCGGGCATTCATCGCACCAGTGATCACCAGCGTCATATCTGAAGTAGAAGTGAGTAATTGACGGTTGGCTTGTTGAAGCTGTTGAGCGGTAAAGGTTTTCCAAGCTCCTTCAGGGGAGATCACTAACAGCTCGCCATGTTGGTAACTTTGCTGATTAATATGGTCGAGGAAGGTGCGCTCTACAGGCATTTTCGATAAATTCAGAGCAAAAGCCTGCTTCTGCTGTTCGAGCTTCTCTCCACTAAACTGCGGTGCGGTCAGCTTTAAATTCAGTAACTGCAACGCCGTTTCGAGATTATCAATCGGGGTTTTACCGCGATAGCCGTGGTTGAGCAACTCACTATAAGGACGAACGCTGATCTGATTTTGTTTCGCCAATAACGCTAAGTCGCGGGCGCTGTAATTGCCATAACCACTGCTTTCTGGCAGTTTCATTGCCCAGTCGGTTAAGCCTGCGGTTTGCAGGGTTTCAAGGGAACGACCACCCGGTAGCTGTAAGTTAAACTGAATATCATCTTTAAGATTTTTATCCGTTTTAACAATCACTTTGATGCCATTACTAAGTGTCCACTGTTCCGTTTTTTCGATAGGAAGTGACGTTTGTTCGGTAATTGTGCCTTTTGCTACAACGGGTAATTTCAGGCTAATGGCTTGAGAACGCAGCGTGAATGGCCCCGGCTGTGTTTGGCGAATACGTTGCCACTGTTCACTGAAGGTCTGTTTGTTGACGGCCTTTTCATCGGTATCAGGGCCAATCAGTGCTAAGCGTGGGGATGCCACCTGTAAAAGGCTAGCTACATGGCGCTGTAAGTCTTGAGGTTGGATATTTTTGGTTAATTGGTAGCTATTATCCAACTGCTGGCGTTTGTTCCACATCGGCATCTCATATTCGAGTGCGGTGGTCAGTTGTCCTGCTAAGTATTCATTACTGTAACGCTGCTCGGAACCCGCTTGTTGACTGAGTTTCTTCAGCATGCCTTGTTTAGCGCTATCCAACTCTTGTTGCGTTACAGGCTCGGTCGCTAAGCGTTGTAGCTCAGTAAACAGAATTTCGGTGGCGCCCGCGTAGTCATTGCCTTTGGGATGGATGATCATCAGCTGCTGAAGGCGTTGGTTATCTAGCATTGCCCCTTGTTCATTAATACTAATGGACGGCAAAATACCGTTATCGACCATCACAGAAAAACGTTGATTCAAGATGGTTAACCATAAATTATCCATCAGATCGTCGGTTTGACCTTGGCGAGTATTCAGCGGCGCGGAGACATTTTTTTGTAGTGAAAACTGAACGTAGCGCGCACCTTGTTCTTTATCAAATATCCCTTGAACAAGCATATTGTTGGAATCAGCAAAGCGCTTCCATTCTGGAGAATCTTGGGAAATTGTTTCCGGCTTCGGTAACGCAAACAAGGTTTTTACTTCATCACGTACTGTTGATGCGCTGAAGTCCCCAATAATCAATAAGCTCATGCGCTGAGGTTGATACCACGTTTTGTAGTAGGCTTTGGCTTGTTCAATAGGGGCTTGGCGAACCACATCAAGAGAGCCAATAGGGTTACGCTCTGCGTAGCGGCTACCGTGGTAACGCAATTTTTCGAGGCTATCATTAATGCGATAGCCCATGCCTTGACGTAAGCGCCACTCTTCAATAATGACAGGGCGCTCTTTTTCAAATGCTTCTGCATCGAAGGTCATATTCGCCGCCCAATCCGCCATCACTTGTAATCCTGTGCTGACTTGCGCTGGCGTGGCATTTGGCAAGGATAATTTATATAGAGTGCTGTTGATGCTGGTGATCGCATTGACGTGGCTACCGAGTTTCAGCCCTTGTTGTTCTAATTGCTTAAAGCCAGTGGTACCCGGAAAATGTTGGGTGCCTTTAAACGCCATATGCTCAGTGAAGTGAGCTAAACCGAGCTGTTGCTCAGTTTCTTGCAATGAACCCGCATTGACCAGTAAACGCAGCTCAACGCCTGGTTGGTTGCGCTGAAGTAAGTAAACTTGCAGCCCATTATCGAGTTGATAATGTTGCAGATCTTGGCGTACTGGCAGCAATGTTTGCTCACCAGATTGTCGAGGTGCGCCGTTAACGCAGCCGCCTAAAAGTGCGGCAATGATGGCGACCAAGGTAATTTTACGAAGCATATTCTGGGGCTCCTGTCATAAATGGGGTATTTCGCGTTGTTTCAGATAAACGCAGATGCTTGTCAGCTAATTGGTCAATAAAGCCTTGGTGGCTAACCAAAATGATGCTGCTGGCGGGAAGCTGAGCTTTCAGCATGTTCAGTAAAGTGAGTGCACTTGGCTCATCAAGAGCGGAGGTCATTTCATCCAATAGCATTAACTTAGGTCGATTCAGAAGCAGTCGCGCAAACATAATGCGCTGCTGTTCACCGCCAGAAAGTCGGTTGTTCCAATCGGTTTCCAAAGCCAGTTGTGAATGAAGTTTTTCCAACCCAACAAGGGTTAGCGCATATTTCAGATCCGAAGCTGTAAATTGGCTGGCATCTTGTGGGTAAGCCAATAAATTATCTAAACGGCTTATCGGCAAATAGAGTCGCTGCGGGATCCACATGACGTTACCCGTACGTGTAATTTTGCCGTCAAAGAATGGCCAATGACCGCTTAATGTGCGCAGTAACGTGGATTTACCGATACCAGAACGACCGGAGATTAACATCAGCTCACCGCTATTGATGCTAAGATCAACGGTGCTCAGTAGTGGGCGATGATCTGCCGTAAACAGGCTTACATTTGCTGTTAACGGTAGGCTATCTTCGTTGATAGTAGCTTCTGGGGTTTTATCGTTCTCCAATAACACCACGAAGTTATACAGACGCGCGACGGTGGCTTGCCATGCCGCAATCTCTTTATAGGCAAAAATAAACCAGCCCAATGAAGTCGCAACACTGGTGAACGCTTGGCGTAGCTGCATTAATCCACCCAGCATAATTTCACCCGCTAAAAACTTAGGTAATGCCAGTAAAACAGGGGCGAGGGCGGTCACTTGCTGATAACCGACGGTATAGAACGATAAGTTACGTTCACAACGGATCAGTTGGTTCCAGTTACGGATAATTTCGCTAAAGCGGGCCATCAACTCTTTGCGATCTTGTGGCTCACCCCGTTGCCCTGCGATAGCGTCCCCATGTTGGCGGCAATTGATTAACGAGCTACGGTAATCTGCTTCACGGCGCTGTTTATCCATATGCAGGCGGCGCAGTGGGAAACCAATGAGCTGGGTTAGCGCGATGCCGATGATGGTGTAAATAATACAGGCCCAGAACATATAGCCTGGAATGGTCCAATCGCTGTCGGCGAAATTAAATGAAAGGCTTCCTGAAAGGGTCCACAAAATCGCGGCAAAGGAGATCAATGTCAGCATTGAGTGCAGGAAGGTGACTAACAGATTCAGTGTGGATTCAATCAGTAAGCGGATATCTTCTGCGATACGTTGGTCTGGGTTATCTGGCTCTTGGGAGGCGAGCCTCAGCATATAGTGCTTACTGTTGCCCGAAAGCCAGCGACCAAGTACTTGCTCGGTCATGCCTTTACGCCAACGGATAATTAGCATCTGCTTGAGGTAGGTACCCATCACCACCACAAAAATCAGCCCGCTGACTAAAATCACAAAGTATTGCAGCAGTCCATACAGTGCTTGTCCGTCCAGCTTTTGCAGGGCGTTATAGAAATCCCCGTTCCACATGTTCATTTTGACATTGAACCAGACGGAAGAAAGGGTAAGCCCTAACGAGGCAAACAGCAGCACCCAGCACAAAAGGGCAGCACGCTGCCCCCAAAAAGGTTTAACTAAATAGAGAAATTGTTTAATGGTCTTCATGACTCGATTTCTTAGGTTATGTGTTTGACATTGCGCACGGCTATCACTTAGAGATCGTAATTCACTTGCAGCCAGAACTGACGACCCGGATCGTAAGATTTGATCGTGCGGTCATTGAACATAAAGCGGTCTGCAATATTTTTATTATTCAGTACGTTATTTACTTCAACCGAGAATCCAAAGCCGTAAGCAAAGTCAGGTTTCCAGCCTAGGCGGGTATCCCATGTGTATTTGCTCGCAAAGTTTTGCTTGGTGTATTTGCGTAACTGACCATATTCAGGATCGGTGTAGTAAGCGTTGTCATAACGAACCGCTTGGTCACGAGACCCCCACCATTGCAGGCGGTTGTACCATGTGACGTCATATTCATCCCAAACACTGGTCATCTCTAGGTTAAGCTTAATCGGCGAGTTAAAGCTGGTGGATGGCAGTTTTGATGAATCAATCACTTTGCCGTCATACCACACTTTGTTGAGGTTAACTTTGTTACCCGGATCGAATGAGTTATAGCCAGAGTCTTTCGGCGTATTACTTTCGCTTTGCTGCCACGTGAACGAGGCGGTCATCACATGTGATGCCTCTGCCCATTCCCACGGTTGGCTATTGTTAACGGATAATGTCACGGTATCGTGAGAGCTACGTCCACCGTTGTCATACATACGGATGCTGCGTTTATTGGCATCGCGGCTGTCGTATTTGGTGCGGGTACGAACTTCGTCATAACCTTCACGGTGAACATACTGTAAGCGCCAAGTGGTCGATAAGATTTCTTGTTGCAGTGCGAGGGTTAACTCATCGTTATAAGGGGTTTTAAGAGAATCGATCCCTTCGTAGTCTTTTTTGTTGTCCCACTCATTATTTTCAGGGATCAGCGAACATGGCTCGAAATATCCTGCACAGGTTTGCATGCCACCATTTTGTGCCCCGTACAGAGCATAAGTGAGCATTGAACGACCGTAATAGCGGTTCGCACCGGCAATTAATAGCGTTTTCTTATCGCCAAATAAGTCGTAGGTACCTGAAATTCGAGGGGCAACGTTGGTACGATTAACAAAGTCATCGCGATCGAGACGAACGCCTGGGCGTAGGGTTAATTTTCCGTATTGAATATTGTCATCAAGGAAGATGGCGTAGTTGGTGTAATCCGCGGAGTAGCTGCCTTTTTTGAAGCGGCTGATATTCGTTAAGGTCCCAGAGTAGTCATCCCCCATAAGATTTCCAGAGTAGGTATACTGGAAATAATCATGGTCACGGACATAAGTCCCTTTGGTGTAATTGACTTCAGCCCCTGCGGTTGGTTGGTGAGTGAACCCTAAGCTATCTTCTTGCGGATTAAAACGCATGACCGTTTTCAGACTATGGGTATTTTGTTTCGACTCTAAATCCCCTAGTCCTCCACTATTACGTTCCGTGGTGCCAAGGTAGTTGTAGTCATCATCGAATTCGATTGCTCGAACCATTAACGAGTATTTTTGGTCATTCTTGCGGTCATCTTTCAAGCTTTGTGTATTAGCGGTCGCTTCGAATTGACCTAAATCGAATTGATGTTTGAAGACAGCGGTCAAGCCTAACCCATCATGGGTTGAGTCATAGCCAGAATTACTGATTGATGAAGAAAATAAGCGACTATCATAAGAAGCGTAATTGGCTGATAAATCTAATGAGCTCTTCTCTGATAAATTCATCGAATACTTCAAGAAGTAGTTATCGGAGGTACGGCGCTGATTTTTTTTACCCGAGTCTGAGTAGATAGGCTCAATTGTATTATTCTCTAAAACAAAGGATTCGCCACCCGTTACTGTCATCGGAATCGTCGAACTACGACGAGATGCTGAGAACACCACTCCTGAATTTTCCGTCACGCCCAATTCAAACCAGCCACCGAAATCATTTTTATCGTAGCGATTCTGGAAGCGAGCTGGGTTGGCGGTGTCGTTTTTGGTGGTATCGATAGATTGAGTCGAATCATGGAACAGATTATTCCAGCCAGAACGGGTTAAGCGGTAGTATGCGTGGGCGCTATTTTCACCTTGCCAACGACGGCTGTTTACCTCAACGGTTCCTCCCGTAAAGCCACCGAATTCCACAGGGATGTTGTTATCATAAACGGCCATGCTATCAATCAAGCGGCTATCGATGTAAATTCCTTGGTCGCTGCTGCTCAGTCGCGTGGCGGTTTCACCTAAGCCACTGTCGGCAGGGTCAAAGTCATTGTTGAAGCTCACGCCATCAAGGCGATAGGCATTTTGGTAGCTACTGGAACCATGAATAGAAATACGGGAAGGCTTAATTTCCCCTTGGTTCATGGAGTTGCTATCGTTATTCGCAAACTGCACGGCAGGGTTGGTTTTCATTAAATCGGTAATATTGCCGTCACCAGTATTTTTTTGGCTGATTTCTTCTGAGGTGACGTATTGCGGCGCAGACATGACATCCATGGCAGGGTGATTTTGCACCACGCCCGACACTTGGGTTTCAGGTAAAACTAACGTGCCTTGGTTTAAGTTTTGAGGACGAATAACCAGCATGCCGTTTTCGTTAACCAGCTCTAACCCGCTACCAATAAGAATTTTTTGTAATGCGGTTTGCGGGGTATAGCGGCCAGAAAGGGCGGGGGCGCGTAGGCCGCTGAGCTGGCTTTTGTCATACAGCAGTGAAACTTGACCTTGGCGACTGATTTGATCAATAGCGCTCGCCAATCCTTGTTCTGGTAATGAGAAAGTGATTTGTTGGGCGATAGCAGATTGGCTGACTAATGCACTGGTGACCGCCAGTGACAGCGCAATCGGCTTGAATCGACCGAGTGTGAATTGAATTGCCATGGATATCCCTTATTCTTAAGCTGCACGAAAAATGTGCTAAAAAGTATTCAATAAAAATGAAGCTACTTAAGAAGAGGGTGAAATGAGAATTATCCTCACCTGCAAATGAAAATATTTTTTATTTATTTTTTTTGTTTTGGATAATCAAAAGGTTATTTTTATCTTGATACACGACTTGCACAGGAAGGAGCGAGGGAAGTGCCTGAAAAAAGGCATCTGGCTGCTGAAGGTTAATGCGTCCGGATATTTTCCGGTTGGCTAAATTGCTCGGAGAGAGTTCAACCTGAAAGTCGGAATAGGTTTTTAATTCAGACAGAACTTCACCAAGGGGCTTATCCACAAAGCTGAGCTCACCAAAACGCCATCTTGCCACCTCTTGCGGGGTGACTGAATTGAGGGCGATTTTGCCATTAATACTCGGGCTTAGCGCCCCTTGTCCAGCAAGCAGTAATACGGGTTTTGGGCTATTGACGCTTTGAAAGCTCACAATGCCTTGGCTAACATTGACCGCGACTTGCTCGCCTTTTTTATTCACTTCAAATTCCGTTCCCACCACTTGAATACGTCGCTGATCCACGTTGATCACAAACGGGCGATAAGGGTTGGATTTCACTTTAAAATAAGCGGAACCTTGGTCTAAGTAGAGCTGGCGGATTGGCGTTTCATAAGCGACTCGAATGCGGGTATCGCGATTGAGAAAAAGCTGAGAGCCATCTGACAACGTCACTTCTTTGGTGGAGTCAGTGGAAACCAGCGTCATGTTATTGAGCAACATGGAGGGAAGCTGGCTGTAAGGTAAAAACAGGACGGCAGCAATAAAACAGGCGGCAACTAGATGACCGAGAGGCTTCCAAAACGATGAAAAACCAAATTTTGACGCTGTCGATTTAACAGGCGCAGGGCGCGGAACTTTTTCAATATCTTGCCAAATTCCCGCAATTGCTTCATAGGCATCCTCATGGGCTTTTGAAGCACGTAACCAAATTTTAAATTCTTGAGATTGTTGGTCACTGAGTTGTTGACTATGGACACGGGTAAACCACAGCGCCGCGTCTTCGTCGATGCGTTGTTGTTCGACTGACGAGGTAATTTCTGGTTGCTGGGTTTGGTTGTTTGCCATTACGAATGATTGCTCTGATCGTCTAGATATTTTTTACAATGCACTAATGCCGCTGCAATATGTTTTTCCACCATACTGATCGAAATTTCCATACGCTCTGCAATTTCACTTTGAGATAACCCATCAAAGCGATACAGCAAAAAGGCTTCTTTACGTCGTGGAGGCAAAAGATCAATCGCCTCGCCAAGTCGCGCAATTCGCTGTTGGTGCTCTAAAATTTCGCTAGGGTCGGCGGTGGTTTGCTCAAAACTTTGTTCATGCACCACTTCATCAATCGAGGTATGGGACTGGCTCTGTTGATGATTCCGTCGCCAATGGTCAATTAACACATTGCTAGCGATTTTAAACAGATAAGCACGGTTCTCCTTCACAGGATCCTGCGCTTTACGGTTTAGCCATAGTGTAAACACATCCTGTGATAAATCATCCGCATCGTTACTATTACCTAGTCGACTGCGGAAAAATCGCACAAGCTGACCATAGGTTGATTGATATGCGCCGCTGATTTTGCGGGCAAGGGATTTATCGATAGTCATTTTCTGGTGTCAAAAGTGAAAATAGTTTAATAATTAGCTCAAATTGACTTTATAAATTAAATCAATACCTTGTAGTTACTATTGTTATTTTATTAATAATAATGAATATCATTTTGATTTGTATTATGCCTATAATCAGCGAAAAATAAAGATGTGAGGCAAAATATGAACAGCAGTGTGGGGCAGCTGGGAAGCCCAATTTTTCGTCCTCTGGGCGGTTTATGTGGAAGTCTTGTTTTCCATGGAATACTGGCAATGCTTTTTATTGGGTGGTTTACAGCAAACCTACCTAAAACTGGGGTTTTACCACCCGCAATCTCTTTACAATTAGGGCTTTATCAGCTGGAACAGCAGCAGGAGCCTGAAGTCAATAATGCACCCAAACAGCAGATGGCAACCCGTGAAGAAGTCGAGCCTGAAGTTGTTGAAAAAGCAGAAAAGTTACCCCAAACACCACTAGTTGATAATGGGACATTGACACGCGTTACCGAGAAAAAACGCCCGCCAAAGAAAAAGCCAGTTCAAGAGAAAAAAGTGGTGGAAGAAGCCCCTGTTTCGACTCAAGAATCGGAAGTGACGTCGGTTCCAACCTCTGGCAGCGCGTCGAATAGCAGTGCGAATTTTGCGAGCAGTGCTGCTGCCCCCGTCAGTGGTCATCATGGCTGGGAAAGTGACATTCATCAACGATTAGCGAAAGCAAAGCGATACCCACGCGCCGCATTGCGTTTTCGTTCAACCGGCGTTTCTCAAGTTAAAATTATTGTGGATAATCAAGGCAAGGTAGTGAGTGCTAGTTTGATTAACTCGTCAGGCACCAAGATCCTCGATAAAGAAGCGTTAGCCACTATTGAACGTGCTGCACCATTCCCGATGCCACCTGAATCTTTGTTAACTAACGGAAAGGTGGAGGTAATTGCGCCGATCGTGTTTGATACGACGTCAATTTAGTCGTAATTAACGATTACTGCTTTTCTGTATATTTTCGCGCCACCCGTCTTGGTCGATGTGGACTCGGCTCTTTACGGCGTTTGGCGCGTGGTGATTTTAAGGGGCTGCGCGTATTTTGCGGCCCTTTTACCCCATTGTTCTGCACTTCGGGCTTATCTTCACTCTCTTCCGTGTTTTCGTCAGGTTCGATAATCAATTGCTGCTGACCTTTCTTTTTCTTTAGGCGCATTAGGGTGTTCGCCAAAATAAAGCCAATACATAAAGATAATAAAATAAATACGCGCATGATATTAACGGTGTTATCGGCTTGCTGAAGATCGGTAGTCAGTGATTCCGTATCGATGGTAAGGCGTAAATAGCCTTTAGGTTCTTTGGCGCCTTGAACTGGCACCACTAATTGATACTGAAAATTCTGTAGTCCAGTGTTTCCTTCGAGGGAAAGTCGCTCTTTGACCGTGGCGGGTTCCCCCACTTGGGTGACCAACGCGCCTGCCGCCGTGTATAAACCGACATCCAAAATATAGTGATCTTTAGCTAGATGATTTAAATTGGCATTAATTCGTTCTAAATTAAAATCTTTGCTGCCGGGAACCACATAATCGGATAAGCTGAATGCCACTTGCTCAGCTAATACTTGAGTTAATTGCTTAAATTGCTCTAGTCTGCTCTGGCTTTGGTTATAACCTAAATATGAAACCCCGTGCATTAGAAAGGTTATCAGCGCAACGCAAACAATGATAATAACGGTTTTGTGCAGCCTAAATGGGAGTTTCATAGGAATAATCGTGCTCTTTGTCTGTTTTATCGCAATTAGCAAAGTCATGAAGCGTTAACTTGCTGGAAAATTTAAGTATAGTAATTTTATGCAGGGTATACATTATAAAAAAAGTTGTATCCACTACAGGAGCTAATTTTCATGCCAACGAGTTTGACCTACTGTTATCTGCCTGATGAAATTCAAAAATGGCCAGGTTTGCCCTTATCGCTAAGTGGTGAAGAAGTGATGCCATTGGATTATCGTGCAGGGGACACTGGGTGGTTGTTATATGGTCGCGGCTTAGATAAAGCACGCATCAGTGATTTCCAGCAGCGTTTAGGGATAGCGATTGTGATTGTCTCCTCTTGGCGCATTGATGATTACCAAGTTGTCCGTATCGCGGGCAGCATTACCCCTCGCATCAAAAAACTGGCAGATGAAAGCCAATTGGATGTGGTACCACTCGGTAAAATTCCTCGTTTACGATCCCCAGGGATCTTACTTATGGATATGGATTCCACGGCGATCCAAATCGAGTGTATCGATGAAATCGCCCGACTAGCCGGTGTGGGTGACCAAGTTTCTGAAGTCACCGAACGCGCCATGCAAGGAGAACTCGATTTCACAGAAAGTCTACGTGCTCGCGTGGCACTACTCGAAGGTGCCGATGCAGCTATTCTCGACCAAGTCCTTGAAACCTTGCCGTTAATGCCGGGCTTAACCAGCTTAGTTCGTAAGTTACAAGCGATGGACTGGCATATCGCCATCGCCTCCGGCGGATTCACGTTCTTTGCCGATAACCTACGCCAGCGATTAAAACTGGTCGCGGCAGTTGCCAATCACCTCGAAGTCAAAAATGGCAAATTGACAGGCAAAGTCAAAGGGGCAATTGTCGATGCTAAATACAAAGCGCAAACCCTCGTTAAACTGGCAGAAAAACTGAACATCCCAATGGAGCAAACCGTCGCCATCGGTGACGGGGCAAACGACCTGAAAATGCTCAGAAAAGCAGGGTTGGGGATAGCGTACCACGCGAAACCAAAAGTGTTTGCAAGGGCGAAAGTGGGGATTAAGCATGCAGACCTCATGGGCGTCCTATGCGTTCTAAGCGGGGGACTCAAACACGAGGAGCGCTAAAATTTTCGTCATATTTCGGGTTGTAGGGGTGTTGGCTTCTTTCGGCTATCCTAGTCACATACTTGTGTATGCTCCTAGGAATATCCTCAATTGCCGCCTGCCTACAACGCCGAACTATTTAGAAAATTGGTGGAAGTTGAAAGTCAAAGAATTAAAGATAAAGAGCTAAATATTTTTATTAGGTGATTAAGGAGTGGCTGTGGCGAAAGGTGTGAAAAGGGCATTTGTGTGTAATGAGTGTGGGGCGGATTATCCGCGCTGGCAGGGGCAGTGTAGTGCCTGTAATGCATGGAATACCATTACGGAAGTGCGTTTGGCATCGACGACTGCGGCACGTACGGATAGGCTGACGGGCTATGCCGGTAATGCGGCGGGCGTCAGTAAAGTCCAAAAAC
Organism: Providencia sp. LY12; assembly: GCF_057621555.1. Taxonomy (NCBI): domain Bacteria; kingdom Pseudomonadati; phylum Pseudomonadota; class Gammaproteobacteria; order Enterobacterales; family Morganellaceae; genus Providencia; species Providencia sp. LY12. Next base: position 779,100 of record NZ_CM172594.1, read on the forward strand.
TCTCTGAAATTAGCCTCGAAGAACTACCTCGTTTTACCACCGGATTTAAAGAATTTGACCGCGTGCTGGGTGGTGGGGTTGTGCCAGGTAGTGCCATCCTTATCGGGGGGAACCCCGGAGCGGGGAAAAGTACCTTGCTGCTGCAAACCATGTGCTTGCTATCGCGGGAGATGAAAACCCTGTATGTCACGGGGGAAGAATCCTTACAGCAAGTTGCCATGCGTGCCCATCGATTAGGACTACCGACTGATTCACTCAATATGCTGTCGGAAACCAGTATTGAACAAATCTGCCTGACCGCAGAGCAAGAGCAACCCAAGCTGATGGTCATCGACTCCATCCAAGTGATGCACATGGCGGATATTCAATCCTCGCCGGGCAGTGTGGCGCAAGTGCGTGAAACCGCGGCATATCTAACTCGCTTCGCAAAAACTCGCGGCGTGGCGATTATTATGGTGGGTCACGTCACTAAAGATGGCTCGCTGGCAGGACCCAAAGTGCTTGAACACTGTATCGACTGCTCCATTATGCTCGATGGTGATGCCGACAACCGTTTTCGCACTTTACGCAGCCACAAAAACCGCTTTGGTGCCGTCAACGAGCTGGGCGTATTTGCCATGACGGAACAAGGCTTAAAAGAAGTCAGTAACCCGTCCGCCATCTTCTTAAGTCGTGGAGATGAAATTACCTCGGGCAGTTCTGTGATGGTCGTTTGGGAAGGTACGCGACCATTGCTGGTGGAGATCCAAGCCCTTGTCGACCACTCCATGATGTCCAACCCGCGCCGAGTGGCGGTGGGACTGGAACAGAACCGTTTAGCGATTTTGCTGGCGGTATTGCATCGCCACGGTGGATTACAAATGTCCGACCAAGACGTGTTTGTAAATGTTGTGGGCGGGGTAAAAGTGACGGAAACCAGTGCCGACCTCGCGCTGCTATTATCGTTAGTTTCAAGTTTTCGTGATCGCCCATTACCTCGCGACCTTGTAGTATTTGGTGAAGTGGGGCTGGCTGGGGAAATTCGCCCAGTCCCAAGCGGACAAGAGCGTATTTCCGAAGCTGCAAAACATGGCTTCAAGCGCGCCATTGTGCCTCACGCCAATATGCCGAAAAAGTTACCTGCCGATATGAAAGTGTATGGGGTGAAGAAGTTGGCGGATGCACTTAGTATTCTCGATGAGTTCTAAATTATCGTCATGCTCCGCGCTGTCGCGTTGTTGCTTGCGCTTGCTAACCCTAGTCACATACTTTGTGTATGCTCCTAGGGATTAGCGGCACTTAGCGCCTAGCGACAACACGGATCATTTAGATAATATAATGTTCAGATAATGATGAGATAGCGAGAGAAAAGATTCTCTGTCAAAAAGGGAATAAAAGCGAAAGGATAAATAATATGGCTGAATTTGACTATCTAAAGAGTGCCATCAAAGGTGCGGGTTACACATTGCAGCAAGTAGCGGATGCGACCGAGATGACCAAAGGCTATCTCAGCCAGTTAATTAACGACAAAATTAAAAGCCCCAGCGCGCACAAAATTGCGGCGCTTCATCGCTTTTTAGGCTTAGAGTATCCGCTTCAACAAAAAACTATCGGCGTTGTTTTCGGTAAGTTTTATCCGCTCCATACGGGGCATATCTATTTGATTCAACGCGCTTGTAGCCAAGTGGATGAGCTGCATGTGATCCTCTGTCACGATGAACCTCGTGATAAAGAGCTGTTTGTGAATAGCTCCATGTCACAACAACCTACTGTCAGTGACCGCCTGCGTTGGTTATTACAAACCTTTAAGTATCAGAAAAATATTCATATTCACTCTTTTGATGAGCAAGGGATAGAGCCATACCCTCACGGTTGGGAAGTGTGGAGCGACGGGATGAAAGGCTTTATGAAAAAGCACAATATCAACCCGAGCTTTATCTATTCCGGCGAACCTCACGATGTACATCGTTATAAAAAATACCTTGGGATCGAAACTATTCTTATCGATCCTGAACGCACATTTATGAATATTAGCGGCAACCAAATTCGCCAAGCGCCATTCCGCTATTGGGAATATATTCCAACCGAAGTGAAGCCATTCTTTGTGCGTAAAGTGGCGGTATTAGGCGGCGAATCAAGCGGTAAATCCACCCTCGTCAATAAGTTGGCCAATATCTTCAATACCACCAGTGCGTGGGAATATGGGCGCGATTATGTGTTTAGTCACCTTGGTGGTGATGAGATGGCGCTGCAATATTCTGATTACGATAAAATTGCGTTGGGTCACGCTCAATATATTGATTTTGCAATTAAATATGCGAATAAAGTGGCATTTATTGATACGGATTTTGTCACTACGCAAGCGTTCTGTTTGCGTTATGAAGGGCGAGAACACCCGTTTGTGCAGGCACTGATCGATGAATACCGTTTTGATCTCGTTATCTTGCTGGAAAATAATACCCCATGGGTAGCGGATGGCCTACGCAGCTTAGGCAGTGATAAAGACCGAATGGAGTTTCAAACATTACTGATTGAAATGCTGAAGAAAAATAATATTGAATTTGTGCACGTGGAGTCGTCAGACTACGATTCTCGTTTCTTAGAGTGCGTTTCTTTAGTTCAGCAATTATTGATGCTGGATGATTCACTTTCCGCATAAAAAAATGGCACCTAAGGGTGCCATTTTTGATCGTAATAAACGAATTATTTAGTCATCTTTTTGTACTTGATGCGGTGTGGTTGCAGCGCATCCGCACCTAAAGTACGTTTCTTGTAATCTTCGTATTCAGAGAAGTTACCTTCGAAGAAGGTGATATTGCCTTCATCTTGGTAGTCGATGATGTGCGTTGCGATACGGTCAAGGAACCAGCGGTCATGGGAAATAACCATTGCACAGCCTGGGAATTCTAACAGGGCGTTTTCCAGTGCACGTAAGGTTTCAACGTCGAGGTCGTTGGTTGGTTCATCGAGCAGCAATACGTTACCGCCAACTTGCAGCAGTTTTGCTAGATGTAAACGACCACGCTCACCACCAGACAGCTCGCCCACGCGTTTACCTTGGTCAACGCCTTTAAAGTTAAAGCGACCGACGTAAGCACGGCTTGGGATTTCGAAGTTGCCGATACGCATGATGTCTTGACCGTTGGAAATCTCTTCCCACACCGTTTTGCTGTCATCCATTGCATCACGGAACTGATCCACAGAAGCAATTTTCACGGTATCACCCAAGGTGATTGAACCAGAATCTGGCTGCTCTTGGCCGGAAATCATACGGAATAGGGTAGATTTACCTGCACCGTTTGGACCGATGATCCCAACAATCGCCCCTTTAGGGATTGAGAAATTCAGGTTGTCGATCAGAACGCGATCACCATAAGACTTGCTCAGGTTTTCCACTTCGATAACTTTGTCACCTAAACGCGGCCCAGGTGGGATAAACAGTTCGCTGGTTTCATTACGTTTTTGATATTCCACGCTGTTAAGCTCTTCAAAGCGAGCCAGACGCGCTTTACCTTTGGATTGGCGACCTTTCGGGTTTTGACGGATCCACTCAAGTTCTTTCTCGATGGATTTACGACGAGCCGCTTCTGTTGACGCTTCTTGCGCCAGACGCTCATCTTTTTGTTCCAACCAAGAAGAGTAGTTACCTTCCCATGGAATACCTTCACCACGGTCAAGTTCAAGGATCCAACCGGCAACGTTATCGAGGAAGTAACGGTCGTGGGTGATCGCCACAACGGTACCTTCGTAGTCGTGGAGGAAGCGCTCTAACCAAGCGACGGATTCAGCATCCAAGTGGTTGGTTGGTTCGTCGAGCAGCAGCATGTCTGGTTTTTCCAGCAGCAGGCGGCAGATAGCCACACGGCGGCGTTCACCCCCAGATAAGTTTCCGATAACCGCATCCCAAGCTGGCAGGCGTAGTGCGTCAGCAGCACGTTCCAGTTGGTTATCTAAATTATGACCGTCTTGTGCGGCAATAATAGCTTCTAACTCGCCTTGGATTTTCGCAAGCTTGTCAAAGTCAGCATCTGGATCGGCATATTGCGCATACACTTCGTCTAAGCGAGTTAAAGCGTTTTTAACTTCGCTAACCGCTTCTTCAACGGCTTCACGAACGGTATGTTCCAGATTCAGTTTCGGTTCTTGTGGCAGATAACCAATTTTAATACCCGGTTGAGGGCGTGCTTCCCCTTCAATCTCAGTATCAATACCAGCCATAATGCGCAGTAACGTTGATTTACCCGCGCCGTTGAGACCTAAAACACCAATTTTCGCCCCAGGGAAGAAGCTCAGAGAGATGTTTTTTAAAATATGACGTTTCGGGGGAACCACTTTTCCCACTCGATACATACTGTAAACGTATTGAGCCAATTTATTTTACCTTTTGTTTTATAAAGGGAATTTTAAGTTTTCTCTGTTTTTTATCCTTATCAATTAGTGTGACCCATTAACAAGGAAAAACAGCCATAAACGGTTTGTCATGAACTATACCCGATCGCCCCTAGGCTGGTCTAGGTTATCCGTGTTGTCAGAGTTAACGAATCGAATAAGTAAAAGATTGTAAACCCAACCATTTCAAGAAATCTCCTCTGTCGCTGGCTGAAAACTTTAGGTAGCATTAACATTATTGATATATCTAATAAATGCTTTGAGTATGTTTGAGGTCAATCTCTAACAAGATTTAAGCGATGGAGCGAATAAACATGAAAGGTTGGTTAGCGGCAGTTCCGGTCACCATGCTGTTGGTATCCACAACAGTTTGGGCAGATTCTTTACAGGCACAACGTGAACGTTATCAAGCAATTAAAGTCGCGTGGGATGCCAATAAGATGGATGAAGTCGAACGTTTATTGCCAACTTTACGTGATTATCCGCTGTATCCGTATTTAGAATACCGCGAGCTGTCACAAGATTTAGATATTATCTCGCCAAAACAAGCGCAAGAATTTATCGATGCATACCCAACGTTGCCTGTGGCGAAAACCCTCAAAAGCCGGTTTGTGAATGAGCTGGCGCGTCGCCAAGAGTGGACATCGTTATTGGCATTTAGCCCTGAGCCGCCACAACCTGCTGAAGCACAATGTAATTTCTATTTCGCGAATTGGGCGACAGGAAATAAACAGGTCGCGTGGCAAGGTGCTGAAAAAATGTGGCTCAATGGTAATTCCATGCCAGCAGCATGCGACAAACTGTTTACTGAATGGGAAAAAGCCGGATATCTTTCAACGGATATGATTTTGGCGCGTATTCACCTTGCTATCAAAGATGGTAATACATCAACGGCAACTTACCTCGCGAAACGCTTACCAAGCAGCTACAAAACTATCTCTGATGCGTTGGTTAAACTACAAAATGACCCCGCTTCGGTTGTCACGTTTGCGAAAACATTGACGCCGACCGATTTTACGCGTCAAGCCACATTAGCTGGATTTAGCCGCTATGCACGTCAATCCCCTGATGCAGCCCGTACTGCATTAGCAGGGATTAGCTCTGCTCAGAAAATGAATATGGCAGAAAACCAGCAAATGAAAGACAGCATTGCGTGGCAATATATGGGGGTTGATGTTACCCCTGAGCAGGCAATGTGGCGTGATGAAGTGATCCGTGAAACTAATTCTGCCGCCTTAAAAGAGCGCCGTGTACGTTTAGCGCTAGGAGAAGGGGATAAAACGGGATTAGCATCATGGTTGCGACAACTACCGAACGACGTAAAAAATAAGGAAGAGTGGCAATATTGGCAGGCTATCACCTTGATTGACCAAGGTAAAACGGCTGAAGGTGAAAGCATACTGCGAGAGTTAACGTCGAAGCGTGGATTCTACCCAATGGTTGCCGCTCAGCAGTTAAAAATGGATTACCCAGTCATGGTGAATAAAGCCGTGAAACCTGATTCCAGTATTCACAGCATGCCGCAAATTCAGCGCATCCGTGAGTTAATGTATTGGGAGATGGACAATCTGGCGCGCTCCGAGTGGATCAATTTGGTCTCTTCCATATCACCTAATCAACAAGAGCAGCTCGCCCGTTATGCTTTCGATAATAAATGGGCAGATCTGAGCGTTCAAGCCACGATCACCGCAAAACTGTGGGATCATCTAGAAGAGCGTTTCCCACTGGCATGGGAAAAACAGTTTGATAATTACACTCGCAGTAAAATGATCCAAAAAAGCTATGCCATGGCCATTGCTCGTCAAGAAAGCGCATGGAACCCGCAAGCGCAATCGCCAGTTGGCGCGACAGGCTTAATGCAATTAATGCCTGCGACAGCAAAACATACTGCGCAAAAGCAAGGCATCACTGGTTATGTGAATGCAGGGCAACTGACTAACCCGGTGATGAACATTGAGTTAGGTACCGCGTATCTTGACGATGTTTATCAGCAATTTGGCAATAACCGTATTTTAGCCAGTGCGGCGTATAATGCCGGCCCATCACGAGTGACTCGCTGGTTAGGCAACAGCGCAGGGCGTATCGATGCGGTGGCTTTTGTGGAAAGTATTCCGTTTGCAGAAACCCGTGGTTATGTGAAGAATGTTCTCTCTTATGATTTGTTTTATAAACATTTCTTAGGTGAAAAAGGCAATGTGTTATCCGCGAATGAATGGAATATGAAGTATTAATTTGTATGGAGCTTCATCTTGTTGGTCGGTTTGGTTTACCTCCAACAAGATGAGCGCTGTATTTTTAACTATACGAAATAGTGTTCTGTGCTATTATTTGTACTAGTTTAATAGTATGGAAGGGTAGAATGATGACTGTAGAATATAAACCAGACCCGGCGTTAACCGCCGATGAAAATGCGGATTGGCAACGTTTTGTGGAACTGCTACAAATGGCCTTTGAGCAAAATATACAGGATTCGATTCTTCAGCTATTACTCACACCGGATGAACGGACGGCTTTAGGGACTCGCGTTAGGATTGTTCAAGAATTAATGCGCGGTGAAATGAGCCAGCGTGAATTAAAAAATGAGCTCGGTGTAGGTATTGCTACCATTACTCGTGGTTCAAACAGTTTGAAGTCAGCCCCTATTCCGGTAAAAGAGTGGCTGGAATCTAAGCTACTGTAGTTTTTGATTATCTTTTATAGCAGCCAATGATTATTCTCTAAAAATAAAAGTGGGGCTCTTATTGCTAAGAGCCCCACATGCATTTTAAATCGTTTTGAGTATAATTAGTCTTCTATGTGATTTAGCTCTTTATAAATTTCGTGTTTAATAGGAACTAAAGCCAGTATGAGTGCTTGTTGATAAACGCTGGTGCGCGTCAATACGCCATTGGTGAAGAAGCCAATCGCACCGCCTTGTTGTTTGATATTATCAATACCAGTAAGGTCAGCCATTTCATCACCCAGCTCACGACCTTCACGGATCCCCGCAAGCACTTTTTCTGGGATCATAATACTGGCAGAGCGTGATTCTCCACGGATTTGATGGTGCTCAATCACAATCCATGCAAATGTCATGTCATCTTCAACTCCCGCCTCAATACCTACCCAAAAGTCAGCTTCTGGGCGTACTTGGCGTGATGCCATCACACGTTGTCTTGCTCCTGTACGGGTTTCATTATTACCGATAGGTTGCTGTGGAACACTGCTATCGACATTAATATCTTCAATTTGATAACTGCCAGGCCCAAAAACGGCATCGAAAGCAAGATGAATCGCTTTAATTTTGGCTGGATTCGTCGTTGCAGCTATAACTTGGTACATTAATTATTTTCCTTTGAACACATACTTTGTACAGTAATAACGGAACACATCTATGTTACAGGTTTATCTTGTTCGCCATGGCGAAACTGAATGGAACGTTGCACGTCGCATACAGGGACAATCTGATAGCCCGTTGACCGCACTTGGTCGTCAACAGGCCATGCAGGTCGCTCAACGGGTTAAATCCGAAGGTATTACCCATATTATCACTAGTGATATGGGACGCACACTTGAAACTGCACAAATTATTGCACAAGTGTGCGGGTGTGAAATTATCACAGAACCGCGTCTGCGTGAATTAAATATGGGTGTCTTGGAGCAACGAGAGATTGGCTCCCTGTCTGAGCAGGAAGAAAAGTGGCGTCAAAGCCTGATAAATGGTGCTGAAGGTGGTCGTATTCCTGAAGGGGAATCGATGGATGAACTGTTCACGCGTATGTTTGCGGCATTAAATGCTTGCCTTGAACTGCCAGAAGGAAGCCGTCCACTGTTAGTCAGTCACGGCTTGGCGCTCAGCACATTGTTAAGCCGTATCTTAGGTGTGCCAGCAAACTCTCCACGACGTTTACGTCTGCGTAACTGCTCGTTATCTCGCGTTGATTATCAAAATAGCCCATGGTTAGCCAATGGCTGGATTGTGGAAACTGCGGGGGAGGTGACGCATCTTTCTCAGCCCGCCCTTGATGAGCAGCAAGGTTAAGAAGTAAAACAGCAAAAAAGAAAAAGGCGTTTCAATGTATGAAGCGCCTTTGTTTTGGGTGTTTCAGACCCTTGAAAAGACACTTGAAGAGGTTTGGTGACTTGTGCCCCTATTATAGGACTAGTCAATATCTCTAATCTAAAACTGCATGAGCCTCTATCTCTATCAGCCATTCGGGTAATGAAAGCCCTGAGACAATCACCCAAGAGGACGCTGGTGGGAAATCACCAAATTTTTCTTTTAGTGCATTTGCAATATCAAGCTGCTCTTCATGACTATTAAAACCATTCTTAATATAAATACGCAACATTGTTACGTTGGATAAATCACCGCCAGCTTCACGTAATACATGCTCAATATTAATCAACGATTGAACTGTTTGCTCATACATTCCACCTGCCACGGTTTCTTGTTGAGCATTCACACCAACCTGCCCGGAAAGGAATAATTGGCGTGTTCCTGTTGTTTCTATTGCTTGGCTAAAGCCATACTGTAAAGAATTAAACACAGAAGGAGGGTTTATTAATTTTTTAGTCATTGTACATTCTCGGAATAAAAATAGAGGATAAGCATAAGCCCACATAATACTCTCTGCTAGCGTCAACTCTCACACTCCAATACAACCAGTGTTTTTTTGAAGACTTAGCCAGCCATTGAGCCGCTAAATAGGAATTTCTAGTTGGCGAATGAAAACATATGACTGATTTTTGCATAAGTGAAGAGAGTGTCTCTTATTTTAAGATATATTCGAGGGCTGAGTTTTGCTTTCTAGTTGCAAAATCCTCGTCTATTTGAAGAGTGGCTAACTCGATCATTTCTATGTTGTTAGCTCCAAATGTGCTACTCCTACCGTTCACAATTGATCACCTTAAAACACCTTGATAGAGTGATGAATTTGAGGGAGATAAATATGCATATCCATCTAAAGCCTATAGATAAATCAAATTATGAATCTATTATCATGCTTGAAGTCACTGAAACCCAAGAAGAATTTGTCGCTTCTAATATGTTTTCTTTGGTAGAAGCGGCTTATGATGAAACCCTTACTGTTCGAGGTATTTACAATGGTGATATACCTGTTGGTTTTTTAATGTGGAAAAAGGCCTCAGATCTTAAAATAGAGATTTGGCGTTTCATGGTGGATAAATCGCATCAGAAGCTTGGAATTGGGCGAAAGGCAATGGAGTTGGCCTTAAGTGAAATCAAACAAGACACACAGATAAATGAAATTGAAATCTGTTATGACCCATTAAACCCTATAGCAAAGTCTTTTTATGCATCTTTTGGTTTCAAAGAAATTGGATTAGATGATGAGGGAGAAGAAATGCTCGCTGTTATTTTATTTTAGCTTTCTTTTTCTTGTTAGGCTGTACACCACATCACATCAATTGTTGGGCTGACAAAAAGCAACAACAGCCTGTGTCATTTCTCCTCATGCCTCGACTGAGAGGGAGCTGAAGTAGCCTTCACGTTAATAAATCAAACAGCGAAAAAGAAAAAGGCGTTTCAGTGTATGAAGCGCCTTGGTTCGAGTGTTTAGTGAGTTTCTGTTTTTTTGATCGGAACATAATAGCTGAATGCTTCAATGTGAGTTCTTGGATCTGTATCCGTTATCTCATTGTGCGTCACATTCTTGATTTTGTAGTGTTCTACATCATAGCCTGGGCGGCGAGTGAGATTCAGTTTTGGCAAGTAGACCCCATAAACATGGTAAAGGAACTCCTGCATTCTTTCTCTCGTCGTCTCACCGCGATAATTAAATTTCACATATTCGCCTGCGGGGATCGTAACATGGCTATATTCGGTGTTACTAAAGCTCGCATCTTCGGGTTTCACCGCGGTGGTGTAAAACACCGTTTGCTCATCATCTTTCTCGGCACTATGAATCGCATGATGTAAGCCAAAGACTTCAGAAGCCACTTTGGTGGTGTGCTCTAAATAATAGCGCCAGAAAGATTGACGCATTTGCGAGCAGGCAGTTGACCACTCTTCAAGCACATAGGAACAACTTTGCTCCAAACCAACCAATGGCTGCTCGACCATCGTGACAAATTCATAATCTAATGGAGAATGTTCATCTAATACAATCGGCGGGCAGATACCGGTCGCGCACCATTCTTCAGTACGGCGATAAAACGCCGGCGTCAGATTGAACTGCTTTTTAAAAGCGCGAGTGAAAGTTTGTTGTGAATCAAATCGATACTGTAATGCAATATCAAGAATGGGACGGCTCGTTAAGCGCAATGCAACCGCGGCACGAGATAGGCGTCTAGCGCGAATATAAGCACCAATTGCTTGGTCGGTCACATCCTTGAACATTCTCTGTAAATGCCACTTTGAATAACCCGCTCTCGCGGCAACATTATCTAATGACAATGGTTTATCAAGGTTATCATCTATCCAACGAAGAAGGTCGCGAATAATATTTGTTTGATCCATGGATATCCCCAGGCAATACGACTCATAGAACCGATATGAGTAATCAATGAGTGGCTATTCTATAACAAGTTACCTTTTTCGTTTATAGTAAATGAGTTGTATTTAAGAATTAGTTAATAAACAGAATTATTGCCGTTTAGGTTATTTAAAATTCAGATGTTAAGCTGAAAAGGGAATACTGTATGGGTTCTTCCAAATTTAAAAAAGGTATTGCGAAAGGTAATACACTGAAAAACCTCATTTTGGTATCAATGTTGTCTGCACTATCTTTTATGGCAGTCGCAGAGGAAATCGGCTCAGTTGATACTGTATTCAAGGTGCTTGGACCTGACCATAAGATAGTGGTAGAAGCCTTTGATGACCCGGATGTGGACAATGTGACTTGCTACCTAAGCCGTTCAAAAACGGGTGGGATTAAAGGTGGGCTTGGATTAGCTGAAGATACCTCGGATGCTGCCATTTCCTGCCAACAGGTGGGCCCTATTGAGCTAAATGAACGAGTGAAACGTAACCCGAAAAAAGGGCAGGTGGTTTTCCAAAAGAGAACGTCACTGGTGTTTAAAAAGCTCCAAGTGGTTCGTTTTTACGACCCAAAACGTAATGCACTCGTCTATTTGACCTATTCCGATAAGATGATCGACGGCTCGCCTAAAAATGCGCTAAGCGCCGTACCAATTATGCCGTGGTGATAGTGCTTTAATATAAAAATCGCCACTGATTATGTTTAAAATGAGTGGCGATTTTTGAAGGTATTTAAAGTGTGTAGTCTGCTAAATTTGTATATCAGCAGTTTCAACGATATTTAAGCGCCAACTTTTACAAATGGAGTACCATAGCTTCTATCTCTATCTATTCGCTTTCCAACATAAAGTTTACGGATGTCATCGCTCGCTTTTCTACCAATAAATTCCCAACGCCCACTCCCTTTATTGATATTTCGAGTAAAATATTGTTGCGTGCCAGCTTCTACCCAAGAGTGAATTTCATAGACTTCTTTGACGATATCGTTGTAAATAGCATATGCATATTTTAGCGATTGATCTTTACGAGGCGGATTATGCCATACACCACGAGTCGCTTCGAATAACTCAAGTTCGCTCATATTGAATCGATATAATTTATTTAAGATAAAAGCTAAACCTGCATGTTCAGTTGAAACTTCAGTATCTTGCTGAGAATAAATTGAAGCGGCTTCTTCAATGGTCAGGCGCCCCAATTTTAAAACATCTTCATCTTTACTCGTTGTTTTGCCTTTGATTTTATTAGTTAAGCCTTCTAATCCTTTTAAATCTATACAGGTTGTTTCTACCATGAAAGCGGTTTCTGAATCTAAACCGTGACAGAGAATATCAATACCAAGTAGGTTCTCTTTACTTAATTCACGAATTAATTCAAATTTTTTATTGTCGTTTTCTTCTAAGCCATCAATATCAGCGAATGCATCGGTAATATGTTTTAAACAACGAGAACCAGTACCTTTTCCGATGTAAAAGGGAATTCGAGTGTTGCCTCTAACTTCACACAGGGCGTACACATAGAATTTTAGTTTGCTTAGTGTATTTTTATATTGGCTAAAATCGTTCATTGAATTCTACCTATTAATCATTTAGTTATAGATAGATATATATCGGTAAATTAGCCTAATTTCTTAGCGGTATTTTCAAATGAGAGGAGCAACAATAATCAAACGGAAAATAGACATTTATACTTAATTTTTTAAATGTTTTAAATATCAATTGGTTGTGTTTTATTATGCAGCACGGATAACTAAGGTCGTAAAAAGGCATCATCTTTATAATGGGGCTTCAATAAGCCATTAAATAAAGAGATCTTTCATGAAAATCAAGAAGTCGAATTTACTGCAAGAAAATATCATCATGGAGATCATTCTTTGGATTGAAAACAATATAGAGACAAAGCTGACGTTAGATGCTGTTGCTAGCCATTCTGGATATTCCAAATGGCATTTTCAGTGCATGTTTAGGAATTATACTGGATTAGCGTTAGGGGCTTATATTCGAGCAAGGCGATTATCTTGTGCTGCCGTGGCATTACGGATGACAAATGACAGTATTTTTGATATTGCCATTAAATATTTCTTTGATTCTCAGCAAACCTTTACTCGTGCGTTTAAGCAGCAATTTAAAATTACACCATCTCGATATAGAACAACGGATGGTTTTAAGCTTGATGGATTTTGTTTACCTGCTCAGAAAGAGAATAAAAGAGTATTTCAATCTAAGCTTATTCGACTACCAGAATTAAGCTTAGTCGGCATGGATCATAGATATAAGCGAAACATTAATCGCTGGATAAGTGAAACAGATCAATTAAGATTAAAGTATTGGCGTAATTTTCATGAGCGAAATAAAGTTATTACTAAGAACTTGTATGCGATTAATGATATTGATAGCAGCGATCTTTCAGGGCAAAGTGTTTTATATACGACCGCACTGAGTATTAATGAAATTGAATCTAATCATAAGTTAAAAGATCTCAAAAAAGTAAAAATACATAGAGGGGATTACATCGAAATTAAGTTTACTGGGAATGTTGAGGATATTGATTTTAAAGATATATTTCATTATGCTTATGGCGAACTTGTACCTGGAATGGACATCATTAGGGCAGATGGTCGAGATATCGAACGATATGTTTTAAAAGCAAAAGTTAACTATCAAGATTTCATGGACAATCCATATAAATATATAAAAGAATTAAGATATTATATACCTGTTATTCTAAAATAATTGGTAGTTCTATTTTATTCAAAATAATATCGTTTAATAATCGCTTTTGCTTTTTTTGAAATTCTAAATAATGTTTTTTCATTATGTGTTTCATTTTGAATAATATCGATAAACCCATTATCAACGAGTGATGATGGTATTTCTTTATCTAGTAAACCATAAGCTTGATGATTGTCGCCTTCATAAATAAAAATTAAAGCTATTTTTTCTTCTGAGCTTAAATTTCGTAAATCGGATAAATTTTTTCGGTCGTCAATCTTTAATTTTCTAAGTGGTGATGTTATCCACTTTATAAGATTAAACATGGTATTGCCTTGGCTATATATATCAATATCGTTGGGTGAATGAGTATAACATAACGGAATTTAAGATTTGAATGCAAATGATAGGATGCAAAAGTTTTTCGCACGGATTGTTATAGGGAAAATAACTATACTGTAAAAAAAATGACTTAGGCATAAAAAAACCGGCTTGCGCCGGCTTTTCATTAATCAGAATGAAATCACTCGTCTAAATCACCACAGAAACGGTAGCCTTCACCGTGGATGGTGGCAATGATTTCTGGGGTATCTGGCGTAGACTCGAAGTGTTTACGAATGCGACGGATAGTCACATCGACTGTTCTGTCATGAGGTTTTAACTCACGGCCAGTCATTTTCTTCAGTAAGTCTGCACGAGTTTGGATTTTGCCTGGGTTTTCACAGAAGTGAAGCATTGCACGGAATTCACTACGTGGTAATTTGTAGTGCTCACCAGCAGGGCTCACTAAAGAACGGCTATTAATGTCTAATTCCCAACCATTGAACTTATAGCTCTCAACCAGACGGCGCTCTTCTGTACCGCCCGCTAAATTCATAGTACGGGACAGTAAGTTACGTGCACGGATAGTCAATTCGCGTGGGTTGAATGGTTTGGTGATATAGTCATCAGCACCGATTTCAAGACCAAGAATCTTATCAACTTCGTTATCACGACCAGTTAAGAACATTAATGCGATACTTTCTTGCTCTCGTAGTTCACGAGCCAGCAGTAAGCCGTTTTTGCCTGGTAAGTTAATATCCATGATCACTAAGTTGATGTCATGTTCAGAAAGAACATTGTTCATTTCTTCACCATCAGTGGCTTCATGAACAACATAACCTTCCGCTTCAAAGATACTTTTCAGCGTATTACGTGTGACAATCTCGTCTTCAACGATCAAAATGTGTGGGGTCTGCATATTTGCTACCTAAAGTATTAAAATAAAAATACTGAACCCATAGGCCGTTTCCAGTTAGGTGGTTGTTGGTATGATTATCTGGAAAAACACGTCTATGAGTATAAATTTGTCTTTACATTTTTCAGTGACTTAGCGTTGCCTATCCATTAGGCTGAAGGTCATAAAACTCACCAAAACTTAAGCACTTTCCCAATATTGGGCTGTTAACAGCAATATAACAGCTAATACTGCATTTACCACCTAAAAAACTAACTTTTGTTGATACATATCAAAATCAATTGTAGCACGTTAACAATGATTGTTAGGCAGATAATTATACCAAAATTATTTGTTATAGAGATATCGAATAGACGATAAAAATAAGAGAAAAAAAGAGAGATAATGCACGTTTTTCATCGTGATACCGTACAGAAAGGTCGATATGAATAGGGATGAAGATATTTGGATTTAACTTAAGCTAAGTCACGTAAGTGATTTTTGTGTCTTTAGAACACCTTAAAATTGTCAGAGAGTAAAATTTCGTTTAGCACATCAAAATCGCGTAAAAAAAGTATTTTTGGTTTTTTATAAGAAAAACTAGGTGATTACACTTACTCGCTTTGCGTGAATCTATTTTGTTTTACAAAAAAATAACAAGACTCCTCAGAACTATCTGAATTAATGTTTGCATGCTTATAATTAACTAAATGACTATTTTGTTTCTTATGTGCAATTTTGATCTGAAACTAAGTAGGTTTCTTTAAGGTTGGTGCAAATCTTGATCAAGATTAATCGAAGAGAGAAAGATAGGACATCAGTGGCAATTTATTTCAAATTTACTGTTGAGAAATACGGTTAAAATACCGTCATCAAATTTGGTGTTTGATTGTTTTTTGTACATGTGAGGCGCTAATTTTTTAAATAAAATTAAAATCTATTAATTTTAGAATTAATGAATTTTACAACTGGAATATCTAGGCTAGCTCTCTTTTTATGAAGATGTTTTTGATGAATACAGTGGATCTCCGAGCTGAATTACCGCTTCTTTTGAGGTCATAAATACAAATAAATTTGACATTATTGTGTGATTACTTTAACCGTATAGGGAGAAACCGAAATGTTCCCTACGAGACAAACAAATTTTATGCGTAACATCAGCCTGACTACGATTATTACCACCACCACCGTGACCACAGGAAACGGGGCGGGCTGACGCATCCAAAAAATAAAAATGAAAAAGCCCGCATCCTAAAAAGATGTGGGCTTTTTTTTGGCGCTAATTCAGGAGAGAAATACCATGCGTGTGCTTAAATTTGGCGGTACTTCAGTCGCAAATGACGAACGGGTACTTAATGTTGCTGATATCGCGGAAAGCAAATTGGCAGATGGGCAAGTTGCGTTGGTGCTATCTGCACCCGCGAAAATCACCAACCATTTGGTGGCAATGATTGAAAAAACGGCAGCAGGTCAGGATGTCATCACGCATGTGAGTGATGCGGAAATGATTTTTGCTAATCTCTTAAAGGGATTGAAAGAAAAGCAGCCCCGGTTTGAATATGACAAACTGAAAAAGCTGACCGAACACGAATTCGCGCAAATCAAACAAGTACTGCATGGTATTACTCTTCTAGGCCAATGTCCTGATAGCATCAACGCCTCTATTATCTGCCGTGGTGAGAAGCTCTCTATCGCCATCATGGAATCTGTATTAAAAGCTCGCGGTCACAAAGTCACCGTGATTGATCCGGTGAAAAGCTTGCTGGCAAAAGGCCACTATCTTGAATCCACCGTTGATATCAATGAATCCACTAAACGTATTGCAGAGTTGAACATCCCTAAAGATCACTTCGTGTTGATGGCAGGCTTTACGGCTGGAAATGAGAAGGGTGAACTGGTGGTGTTAGGACGTAATGGTTCCGACTATTCGGCTGCGGTATTAGCGGCATGTTTACGTGCAGATTGCTGTGAAATTTGGACAGATGTTGATGGGGTTTATACTTGTGACCCACGTTTAGTGCCTGATGCCCGTTTACTCAAAGGGATGTCATACCAAGAAGCGATGGAGCTTTCTTATTTTGGCGCGAAAGTCTTACACCCTCGTACTATCGCCCCAATTGCACAATTCCAAATCCCTTGCCTGATCAAAAACACCACTAATCCAAGTGCACCGGGTACGCTGATTGGTGATGGTCAAACGGATGTTAGTACACCAGTGAAAGGGATCACTAACCTGAATAATATGGCGATGATCAACGTCTCAGGTCCGGGTATGAAAGGCATGGTTGGTATGGCAGCACGTATTTTCTCGGTCATGTCCCGTAAAGGGATCTCCGTGGTGCTGATCACGCAATCATCGTCGGAATACAGTATCAGCTTCTGTGTGCCGCAAAATGAGCTACAGCGCGCTCGTGGCGCATTAGAAGAAGAGTTTTATTTAGAACTTAAAGACGGGGTATTAGACCCGTTAGATGTGATGGAGCAACTGTCCATCATCTCCGTTGTTGGGGATGG
Source organism: Providencia sp. LY12 (assembly GCF_057621555.1). Classification (NCBI taxonomy): domain Bacteria; kingdom Pseudomonadati; phylum Pseudomonadota; class Gammaproteobacteria; order Enterobacterales; family Morganellaceae; genus Providencia; species Providencia sp. LY12. Next base: position 796,387 of record NZ_CM172594.1, read on the forward strand.
TATGCGTACATTAAAAGGCATCTCCGCACGTTTCTTCTCAGCATTAACCCGCGGCAATATCAACATCGTTGCTATTGCGCAAGGCTCGTCTGAGCGTTCAATCTCTGCGGTTATCGCCAATGAGTCTGCCACTTCAGCGGTGCGTTTATGTCACCAAATGCTGTTCAATGCTGAGCAAGTGATTGAAGCCTTTATTGTCGGAGTGGGCGGCGTCGGTAATGCGTTGATCGAACAGATCCACCGTCAACAACAGTGGCTGAAACAAAAACATATTGATCTACGTGTCTGTGGGATAGCGAACTCAAGAGCGATGCTGATCAATATGCAAGGAATTGATTTAGATAATTGGAAAGCAGAATTAGCCGAAGCTAAAGAGCCGTTTAGCCTCAGCCGTCTGATCCGTTTAGAGCGTGAATTCCACTTTTTAAACCCAGTGATCATCGACTGTACGTCCAACCAAGAGATCGCAGAGCAATATGCTAGCTTCTTACAAGACGGTTTTAACGTCGTCACGCCGAACAAAAAAGCCAACACATTGTCGATGGATTATTATCATCAACTTCGTGCTGCCGCCGAGAGCTCAAAACGTAAATTCCTTTATGATACCAACGTAGGGGCGGGTTTACCGGTTATCGAAAACCTACAAAACTTACTGAACGCAGGGGATGAATTAGTTCATTTCAGTGGAATCTTGTCAGGATCCTTGTCATTTATTTTCGGTAAATTGGATGAAGGAATGTCCTTATCAGAAGCGACAACGTTAGCGAAGGAAAAAGGCTTCACCGAGCCAGATCCACGCGACGATTTATCCGGCATGGATGTGGCGCGTAAATTACTGATTTTAGCTCGTGAGGCGGGTTATGAATTAGAACTTAGCGACATCAATATTGAATCTGTACTTCCTGCTGATTTCGACAGTTCAGGCAGTGTTGCCGAGTTTATGGCGCGTTTACCACAACTTGATGCCCAGTTTGCTGCGAGGATAAAAGCGGCAGAAGCAGAGGAAAAAGTGTTACGCTATGTGGGTCTTATCGAAGAAGGTCGCTGTCAGGTGAAAATGGTTGCCGTTGATGGAAATGACCCACTGTTTAAAGTAAAAAATGGCGAAAACGCACTGGCATTCTACACACGCTACTATCAACCAATTCCTTTAGTTCTCAGAGGTTACGGTGCTGGTAATGATGTAACTGCGGCGGGTGTATTTGCGGATATGCTGCGTACCCTATCATGGAAATTGGGAGTTTAAGAAGTGATCAAAGTTTATGCACCCGCTTCAATTGGTAATGTGAGCGTTGGATTTGATGTGCTAGGCGCAGCAGTCTCTCCGGTTGATGGTTCATTGCTCGGTGACTGTGTCAGCATTGAAGCGGCAGAAACATTTTCATTAGAAAACCAAGGTCGATTTGTTTCTAAGCTACCGAAAAAAATGGAACACAACATTGTTTACCAATGCTGGGAACTGTTTTGCGAGCGTCTTGGTAAAAAGCTGAACGTGGCGATGACCCTTGAAAAGAATATGCCAATAGGTTCAGGGTTAGGTTCAAGTGCTTGCTCTGTCGTCGCTGCGCTGATGGCACTCAATGAGTTTGCAGAGAAGCCATTTGACCAAACAACATTGCTTGGCATGATGGGCGAGCTAGAAGGGCGTATTTCAGGTAGCATTCACTATGATAACGTCGCACCCTGCTACTTGGGTGGCTTACAGTTGATCATCGAGCAAAATGGCATTATTTCTCAACCTGTGCCAGCTTTTGAGAACTGGTATTGGGTGATGGCTTATCCGGGCATTAAAGTCTCTACCGCAGAAGCGCGAGCCATTTTACCTGATAGCTATTCTCGTCATGATATTGTGAATCATGGACGCTATTTATCGGGCTTTATCCATGCTTGCCATACTAACCAGCCAGAGCTAGCGGTGACAATGATCAAAGACGTCGTCGCAGAGCCGTACCGTACTCAGTTGCTACCAGGTTTTGCGAAGGCACGGGAACATGCTAAGCAAATTGGTGCGCTGGCATGTGGTATTTCGGGGTCAGGGCCAACAATTTTTACCATCTGTGATGATAAAAAAATCGCAGAAGAGATGGTGCAGTACCTACAACAACACTACATTCAAAATGATGAGGGCTTTGTGCATATCTGTCGTTTAGATATGGCGGGTGCAAGGACAATAGGGTAAACGATGAAACTGTATAATTTAAAAGATAACAACGAGCAAGTCAGCTTCGCGCAAGCCGTGAAACAAGGGTTAGGTAAGCAACAAGGGCTATTTTTCCCTCAAGACTTACCTGAGTTTAGCGCCAGTGAAATTGATGAATTACTGAAGTTGGATTTTGTCACTCGTAGTAGCCGTATTTTAAGCGCGTTTATCGGGGATGAAATCCCTGCTGAGCAGCTCGCTGAACGTGTTAAAACGGCTTTTGCGTTCCCTGCACCCGTTTCCAAAGTTGAGGATGATGTGGCAACGTTAGAGCTGTATCACGGCCCAACACTGGCATTTAAAGACTTTGGCGGTCGCTTTATGGCGCAAGCGTTAGGTCAAGTAGCTGGTGGTGCGCCAGTCACTATCTTAACCGCGACATCTGGTGATACCGGCGCTGCCGTAGCCCATGCATTCTATGGTTTAGATAATGTTCAAGTGGTTATCTTATACCCAGAAGGCAAAATCAGCCCACTGCAAGAAAAGCTATTCTGTACGCTGGGTAAAAATATCCATACTGTGGCTATCAAAGATGATTTTGATGCATGTCAGGCGATGGTCAAACACGCTTTTGATGATGAAGAACTGAAAAAAGCCCTGTATTTGAACTCTGCGAACTCCATCAATATTAGCCGTCTGTTAGCGCAGATTTGTTATTATTTTGAAGCGGTTGCTCAGATCCCAGCAGAAAAACGCGATCAACTAGTGATCTCTGTGCCAAGTGGTAACTTTGGGGATTTAACGGCAGGCTTGCTGGCGAAATCTATGGGATTACCAGTGAAACGTTTTATCGCTGCCACTAACGTTAATGACACGGTTCCGCGTTATTTAGTTGATGGTAAATGGGCGCCACATCAAACCGTTGCGACTTTATCTAACGCAATGGATGTCAGCCAGCCAAATAACTGGCCGCGTATTGAAGAGTTATTCCGTCGCAAAGGTTGGTCATTGAAAGAGTTAGGTTACGGTGCAGTGAGTGATGAAGTGACTCAAGAAACCGTACGTGAGTTAGATAAGAAAGGGTATTTATCGGAGCCTCATGCAGCGGTTGCTTATCGAGTCCTGCGTGATCAGCTGCAAGATGGGGAATATGGTCTGTTCTTAGGAACGGCTCACCCAGCGAAATTTAAAGAGAGCGTGGAAGCTATCTTGAATAAACAAATTCCACTGCCAAAAGAGCTGGCGGAACGTGCGGATTTACCACTGCTTTCTCACTTCTTACCGTCTGATTTTGCTCAATTACGCGAATTCTTAATGAAATTAGCGCCAAAGCAATAATTGAGATTTACGGTTAGATAAAATATAAAAAACGGAAGCGAAATAGGCTTCCGTTTTTTATGGTGTGGAGCGTTGAGACATCAATTGATTGAGCCATCAGCGCCATTTTGACCGCCATCCGGCCCACCTTTACCGCCTTTGCCCGCTTGTCCGCCAATACCTGCATTTCCTCCATTGCCACCATCGCCACTGCCGGAGCCATCCCCTCCATCACCACCATGACCGCCATTACTGCCTCCGTGTCCGCCATTACCACCATTGCCATTGACGGAGCCATTGCCGCCGTTGCCGCCGTTGCCTCGTCCATCTCCGTTACCGCCGTGCCCACCGTCTCCACCATTCACGCCACCATTTCCGCCGTTGCCACCATTTCCATTACTGCCGGGAGTCGCGTGACCTCCGTGGTTACCATGGCCATGACTGCCGCCGTTGCCGCCATTTCCACCGTGTTGACCATTACCTCCGCTGCCGCCATTACCACCGATTCCGCCATTACCGCCGTTTCCTCCACTGCCATGTTGCCCATGGGTTCCATTTATGCCATTTTCGGAAAAATGAAAATAATAATTTTGGCAATAAACAGGAACGCAAAAATTAGGTGATAAAATATTATCGACAATAATAGGTTTATTTAAATTAAATAGGCTGTTTTTATTAAACTGAAGATAATTGGAATGACTTAATGTTGGTATTGCAGAAAAAACTAAAATAGAGATGAATTTAAATAGAGATTGATTCGTCATTTTTTCCTCCATCCCCCTTCGTGGGTGAAGGGGGAAATAATTAAATAATCGGGTTTATTTAATTTCCATTACCGCCGTTTCCACCATTGCCTCCATGCCCGCCGCTACCACCACTTCCCCCGTTACCACCATTGCCGCCATGTCCACCGTTACCGCCATTACCGCCGTTACTCCATAGATATTCGGTGGCGGTTTGCTGAGAGTCGGTCGGTATAGTCATGGAAAGAGCGGATAAAGGGAATAATAAGGTGATTAAGAGAGTAGAGATTTTACGCATATAAATTCCTCGTTATAAAGTGAATTAATTAAACTGCAAATAAAGCTTAAATGACTCACTTAAATAATTAAAGAATGTTGTCGGTTAATTAATGGATCAAATTTGTTTTAAATGAATATAAAATAATAAACTAAGATGTTATTCGTTCGTTTGTATTTAAATTAAAGGTAATAAATAGAACGCTATCCCTTAAATATATTTTAAGAGATAGCGATAAGAAGGGCTTAGATTGAGTCTTCGAGGATCAGCTCAATGGCTTTTAATTCTTCTTGGCTAAAATCGCGATTTTCCATCATGCCGAGAGCATCATCGATTTGGCTGATACGGCTTGCGCCGATAAGCACGGAAGTAATGCGGTCGTGGCGCAGTAACCACGCTAAAGACATTTGACTCAATTTTTGCCCACGATTTAAGGCTAATTCATTGAGTTTTTTCACTTTTGCTAAAATAGCGGATGTAAGTCTTTCAGGCGGCAGTGATGGATTACCTGCTGCACGAGAATCAGCGGGAATACCATTGAGATAGCGATCCGTTAAAATACCTCCGGCCAGTGGTGAGTAGGCAATCGAGCCGACACCTTCCTCTTCGAGCAAATCGAGGAGACCTTCTTCTGGGGTACGTTCTAGCATGGAGTATTTAGGCTGGTGAATAAGGCAAGGGGTGCCCAGTTGATTGAGAATACGGATAGCTTCTTGCGCCGTTTCTGCGGGGTAATTCGAAATTCCCACATAAAGCGCTTTCCCTTGGCGAACAATCAAATCAAGGGCTGCCATGGTCTCCTCTAATGGGGTTTGAGGATCGGGTCTATGGTGATAGAAAATATCTACATAGTCGACGCCAATTCTTTTTAAACTTTGATTGAGACTAGCAACTAAATATTTTTTACTGCCCCAATCACCATAAGGGCCTTCCCACATGGTGTAACCTGCTTTGGAGGAGATCACCATTTCATCGCGATAAGGACGAAAATCTTGTTGTAGAATGCGACCAAATTGTTGTTCTGCAGAGCCAGGAGGCGGTCCGTAATTATTGGCGAGATCAAAATGGGTGATCCCGTGATCAAACGCATGTCTTAACATGGCTCGGCAGTTATCAATTGGCTTGTTGTCACCAAAATTATGCCAGAGTCCTAAAGAGACAAGGGGGAGCTTTAATCCACTCCGACCGCACTGACGATATTCCATATCTGTGTAACGATGTGACGCAGCAGAATATGGCATGGCTCACCTCCAAAATAAATGGCAAAGATTTACTCGAATTTTGGCATAACTCTGTTGAGCTCACTGGTGAAAGAATGCTATACAGCTTAAGAGGTGATTATTTTATCGCCAGATTGTGACGGGGATTTGAAATAAGATATCGTATGTTGAGTATGAGGCTTATAGGGTGTGATGCATTCCCCATAAGCCAACGTAGTGAGTCTATGATTAGGCTTGCTCAGGTCGTGTAAAGACTAATTCATTACCTTTCGACTGCGCTTGATCAAATTGGTAGCCTTCTAAATTAAAGTCAGATAGCTGTTCAGATTTAGTCAGTTTATTTTGAATGATAAAACGGCTCATTAATCCGCGAGCTTTTTTTGCATAAAAACTGATGACTTTATATTTGCCATTTTTCTCATCTAAGAAAACGGGTTTGATAATTTCAGCGTCCAATTTTTTGGTATTCACAGACTTAAAATATTCATCAGAAGCTAAATTAACAAGGATATTATCCCCTTGCGCTGCCAGTGCTTTATTTAAATGCTGAGTGATGATATCTCCCCAGAATTCATATAAGTCTTTACCACGGCTGTTTTTAAGGCGAATTCCCATTTCCAAGCGATAAGGCTGCATTAAGTCTAATGGACGCAGCACACCATATAGGCCGGACAACATACGTAAATGTTGCTGAGCAAATTCAAAATCAGCGGGAGAAAACGTTTCGGCTTGCATGCCGGTATACACGTCCCCTTTGAAGGCGAGGATGGCTTGGCGTGCATTATCAGGGGTAAAGTTTGGCTGCCATTCACCGAAACGCGCCGCATTCAGCCCTGCAAGTTTATCACTAATTTTCATTAAGCTCGCGATATCTGCTGGTGTGAGTTTTCGGCATGTTTTAATTAGTTTTTCAGACTCAGCGAGGAGCTCGGGTTGAGTAAACGTGTCGATGGCGAGCGGGCTTTCGTAGTCTAATGTTTTGGCAGGTGAAATAGTAATCAGCATAACTTAACCCTTATGATAGTAAATTTACCCGTTACTTTAACAAAAAATCAGACGAAATGGCGAATCGCTGTAATAAGTCGCGCTTATGATGGTTATCTGGTTTACTGATGAGATGAATCAACCTAGCTAAATGCATTCAGTTATTAGGGATGCTGCGAAAACGATTGCTGATCAAATAGTTGCTTTCAAGGATATTTCCTCGCTTGCAGCAACGTAGATGCGTGATATTATCATGGGACGGTGCGGCGCTAGCCTCAATTCCTTAATAATACACAAAGTAGTTTAAGTTGCAGATGTGTGGCTAATCAGCGTAGCCAACAGCCCTACGACTCGAAGCATGGCGGGTTTCCCCTAAATAATTCTTGTTATGGGTAGATAGCAAGGGTGAGTGAATGTAGCCAACACCCCTACAACTTGAAGTATGACGGGTATAACAACGAGATTAAAGAAATGACCGACAAACTAACCTCCTTACGTAGTCTGACAACTGTTGTTGCCGACACTGGCGACATCGAAGCGATGAAGCTGTACAAACCACAAGATGCGACGACTAACCCATCGCTGATTTTAAATGCTGCACAAATTCCTGAGTACCGTAAATTAATTGATGAAGCGGTAGAGTGGGCACGTAAGCAAAGTAATAACCGTGAACAACAAGTTGTCGATGCATGTGACAAACTGGCTGTTAATATCGGCTTAGAAATTCTGAAATTAGTCCCAGGTCGTATTTCAACTGAAGTTGATGCACGTCTTTCTTATGATGAAGAAGCGTGTATTACTAAAGCTCGTCGTCTGATTAAAATGTACAACGAAGCTGGTATCAGCAACGACCGCATTTTGATCAAACTAGCCTCTACTTGGCAGGGTATCCGCGCGGCGGAGAAACTGGAAAAAGAAGGCATCAACTGTAACTTAACTTTATTATTCTCTTTTGCTCAAGCGCGTGCTTGTGCGGAAGCTGGTGTTTACCTGATCTCTCCATTCGTAGGTCGTATCCTTGACTGGTACAAAGCAAACACCGATAAAAAAGAGTTTGCTGCGCATGAAGATCCAGGCGTGGTTTCTGTGACTGAAATCTACAACTTCTATAAAGCACATGGTTATAAAACCGTCGTGATGGGCGCAAGCTTCCGTAACGTAGGTGAAATCATTGAGCTGGCAGGTTGTGACCGTCTGACTATCTCTCCAGCGCTGCTGAAAGAGTTGTCTGAATCACAAGGCGAATTGGTTTGTAAATTGAAAGATGAAGGTAAAACTCAAGAGCCAGGCGCTAAACTGACTGAAGCTGAGTTCTACTGGCAGCATAACCAAGATCCAATGGCGGTTGATAAACTGTCTGACGGTATCCGTAAGTTTGCTGTAGACCAAGAAAAACTGGAAAAAATGATCGCAGCTCTGCTGTAATTTCCTTTTTCTTAGAAAACCCAGTCAATTGGCTGGGTTTTTTTATGCTGTTTTTTCATTGATTAAACTCTCAATTCCATATTTCGACACAAACACGACGCTGTCAAGCACTTGACCTCATGGTATGATACGCCATGTTTATCATTATTGGCTTAGTATTAATTGAATTAGCATTTTCTCGCCAAATGAACAAATTTAAATGATTAATTTTTGAGGTTTGTATGAATGAGTTGCGCATAGGTCTGGTGTCGGTTTCTGATCGTGCTTCAGGCGGTATCTACGAAGATAAAGGGATCCCAGCACTGGAAGAGTGGCTAACGAAAACCATTACCACCCCTTTTCGTTTAGAAACTCGTTTGATTCCTGATGAGCAAGTCATGATTGAGCAAACGTTGTGTGAGCTGGTGGATGAATTTTCATGTCATTTAGTCCTGACTACAGGCGGCACCGGTCCTGCTCGTCGAGATGTCACCCCAGATGCAACGCTTGCAGTTGCCGATCGTGAAATGCCTGGTTTTGGTGAACAGATGCGCCAAATTAGCCTGAAGTTCGTGCCGACGGCGATTTTATCTCGCCAAGTTGGTGTGATCCGCAATCAGTCACTGATTTTAAACTTACCGGGACAGCCAAAGGCGATTGCTGAAACCTTAGAAGGGCTGAAAGATAAAGAAGGAAATGTGCTGGTATCAGGCATTTTTGCGAGTGTGCCATACTGTATTCAACTACTTGATGGCCCATACGTTGAAACAGACGAAAGCATCGTTAAAGCTTTCCGTCCAAAGTCGGCTATTCGCACTGCCGAGTAATCTCTTCTAAAAAATCAGGCAGAACGTCATGTCTGCCTGATAATTCTTGTTACAGTTTTCTGTCTATCTTGCTTAATAGGCTATCAGGTTAGCCGTATATAAATTTAGCTACGCTGACCAATTGGCAGGATGGTTTTGCCATACTGTTCATTTAAGATCTCAGCGACAGCCAGATAGAACGCGCTCGCACCGCAGATAATTCCTTCATAGCCCGCATATTGAAGCAGCGTGGCATCGTTGGTCAGATTACCCACCGCCAACATTGCAAACAGTACAGTTAGGCTGCCAAAGATAAATTGCAGCACGAAATTTGCTTTGAAGGTGCCTAAGAACATAAAGAAAGTAAAGATCCCCCATAAAAGCAGGAACATCCCTAAAAATGCAGGGTCAGTTGCTTCGGCTAATCCCATGGTCGGTAAAAATAGCAGACCGACTAACGCAAGCCAAAAGAAGCCGTAAGAGGTAAATGCAGTCGCACCGAACGTATTGCCTTTCTTATATTCAATAAGCCCAGCAATCACTTGCGCGATACCACCATAGAAAATCCCCATACTTAAAATCACAGATGAGAGAGGGAAAAAGCCTGCATTATGAATATTCAGCAGGATTGTTGTCATACCAAAGCCCAATAAACCGAGTGGGCCTGGATTGGCAAGCGAACTAGATTGCATATAACCTCTGGTAAAGTTTTTAAAAATCAAATAGATACAATGAATATTTGTAGCCCCATAGGACGGGGAGGCGAATAATACGCAGTTTTAATTGTCGAAACAATGATCAAGAGACGGGTTTTTTTGCATTAAATGTAAAACTTTTTTAGTTTTGCCCCTTGATGAATGAATTTGTGACCCCATCTTTAAGACATCAACAGTTATCAATCTAAATTATTGCGAATTGCAAAAGATGTAAGGTTGCAAAAAAAATCAAGGTTGAAGTAAAAACTCCCTTGAAAATGAAATATTGAGCCTTATATAGATTGATATCGAAATTAAATGAAAAGAATTCCTTTGGAGGCGTTTTAAATGGGTAAAATTATTGGTATCGATTTAGGTACAACTAACTCATGCGTTGCAATTATGGATGGCACTACTGCGCGTGTTCTTGAGAACAGCGAGGGTGATAGAACTACTCCTTCCATCATTGCATATACACAAGATGGTGAAATTTTAGTTGGTCAGCCAGCAAAACGTCAGGCTGTCACTAACCCAGAAAACACATTATTTGCGATCAAACGTTTGATCGGTCGTCGTTTCCAAGACGAAGAAGTTCAGCGCGACGTGTCTATCATGCCATACAAAATTGTAGCGGCTGATAACGGTGATGCGTGGTTAGATGTAAAAGGCCAAAAAATGGCACCGCCACAAGTTTCTGCTGAAGTGCTGAAAAAAATGAAGAAAACAGCGGAAGACTATCTGGGTGAACCAGTAACTGAAGCGGTTATCACTGTTCCAGCTTACTTTAACGATGCTCAGCGTCAAGCAACCAAAGATGCGGGTCGTATCGCTGGTTTAGAAGTAAAACGTATCATCAACGAACCAACAGCAGCAGCGCTGGCTTACGGTTTAGATAGAGAAGTTGGTAACCGTACTATCGCGGTTTACGACTTAGGTGGTGGTACATTCGACTTATCAATCATCGAAATCGATGAAGTTGATGGCGAAAAAACCTATGAAGTTCTGGCAACCAACGGTGACACTCACTTGGGTGGTGAAGACTTCGATACTCGTTTAATCAACTACTTAGTTGACGAATTCAAGAAAGAACAAGGTGTTGATCTGCGTAACGATCCACTGGCAATGCAACGTCTGAAAGAGTCTGCTGAAAAAGCAAAAATTGAGCTGTCTTCTGCTCAACAAACTGACGTTAACCTGCCATACATCACTGCGGATGCGACAGGTCCAAAACACATGAACATCAAAGTGACTCGTGCAAAACTGGAGTCACTGGTAGAAGATTTAGTTAAACGTTCTATGGAGCCAGTTAAAGTTGCTCTGCAAGACGCTGGTTTAAGCGTAGGTGACATCAACGACGTTATCTTAGTTGGTGGTCAGACTCGTATGCCAATGGTTCAGAAAGTTGTTGCTGATTTCTTTGGTAAAGAGCCACGTAAAGACGTTAACCCAGACGAAGCCGTTGCAATGGGTGCAGCAGTACAAGGTGGTGTATTAGCGGGTGATGTTAAAGACGTTCTGTTACTTGACGTAACTCCACTGTCTTTAGGTATCGAAACCATGGGTGGCGTGATGACTTCGTTAATCTCGAAGAACACCACAATCCCAACTAAACACAGCCAAGTATTCTCTACTGCGGAAGATAACCAAGCAGCCGTGACCATTCACGTACTGCAAGGTGAGCGTAAACGTGCAAGTGATAACAAATCACTGGGTCAGTTTAACTTAGATGGTATTCAAGCAGCGCCACGTGGTATGCCGCAAATCGAAGTGACTTTTGACATCGATGCGGATGGTATCCTGCATGTTTCTGCGAAAGACAAAAACAGCGGTCGCGAGCAAAACATCACCATTAAGGCATCTTCTGGTCTGAATGACGAGGAAATCGAAAAAATGGTACGTGACGCAGAAGCTAACGCTGAAGCAGACCGTAAATTTGAAGAGTTAGTGCAGGTTCGCAACCAAGCAGACCAACTGATTCACGGTACTCGTAAACAAATCGAAGAAGCAGGCGACAAATTACCAGCTGAAGATAAAGCGAACATCGAAAAAGCAACTTCAGAATTAGAAGTCGCTTCTAAAGGTGAAGATAAAGCTGAAATCGAAGCGAAAATCCAAGCGCTGGTAACGGCATCTGCGAAACTTCTGGAAATTGCACAGCAACAAGCTCAAGCGGGCGCTGCGGGTGCAGGTGCAGAAGCGAAGAAAGATGACGATGTTGTTGACGCTGAATTCGAAGAAGTTAACGACAAAGACAAAAAATAAGGCCCTTAGCGGGCGCAGTGACTATCGCAATAATGTTAAATAGTGACTGATACCGGACACGGGCGTTGAGGGAACTCTGCGCCCGTGTCTGCATGTTAAGGGAAAAATAAATGGCGAAAAGAGATTTTTATGAGGTTTTAGGCCTCGAAAAAAATGCTTCAGAAAAAGACATTAAGCGAGCATATAAGCGCTTAGCAATGAAATACCATCCTGACCGCAATCAGGAAAACAAAGATGAATCTGAAGAGAAATTCAAAGAGATAAAAGAAGCTTACGAAGTCCTGTCCGATGAGCAAAAACGTGCCGCTTACGATCAATATGGTCATGCCGCGTTTGAACAAGGCGGTATGGGTGGCGGAGGTGGATTCGGCGGCTTTGGTGGCGGCGATTTCAACAGTGATATTTTTGGTGACATCTTCGGTGACATTTTTGGTGGCGGTCGTCGTCAACAGCGCCCAAGCCGTGGTTCTGATCTGCAATACAACATGGAACTGACTCTTGAAGAAGCAGTCCGTGGAGTGACCAAAGAGATCCGTATTCCAACGCTCGAAAGCTGTGACGTGTGCCACGGTAGCGGTGCAAAACCAGGCACTAGCGCAGATACATGCCAAACCTGTCACGGTATGGGCCAAGTACACATGCGCCAAGGTTTCTTCTCAGTACAACAACCTTGCCCAACCTGTCACGGTCGCGGAAAAGTCATCAAAGACCCATGCAACAAATGTCATGGTCAAGGTCGTGTTGAGAAATACAAAACCTTATCCGTTAAGATCCCAGCAGGGGTTGATACGGGCGACCGCGTTCGTTTATCCGGTGAAGGTGAAGCTGGTGCGAATGGCGCTCCAGCAGGGGATTTATTTGTTCAAATGCATGTTTTACCTCACGATATTTTTGAACGTGATGGTAATAACTTACATTGCGAAGTGCCAATCAACTTTGCTGCGGCAGCGCTGGGCGGCGAAATTGAAGTCCCAACCCTTGATGGTCGCGTTAAACTGAAAATTCCTGCGGAAACCCAAACGGGCAAAACATTCCGTATGAAAGGTAAGGGCGTGAAGTCAGTACGTGGTGGTATGCAAGGTGACTTAATGTGTCACATTGTTGTCGAAACCCCAGTCAAACTGAATGAGAAACAAAAAGAGTTACTCAGAGAGTTTGGTGAGTCGTTAGGCGGTACGGGTGGCGAGAAAAATAGCCCACGTTCAAAACGCTTCTTAGATGGTGTGAAAAAATTCTTTGATGATTTAACCAATAAATAAGGGTTAATCGCTAAGTTAAGAATCATGGCTGATCCAGTGAAATACTGAATCAGCCATTTTTTTTATTTCACTGTTTCACCGCTGGCAACCACGGTTTTACGAACTTGATCAGCAAATTGTAGAGCCTCTTTCACAATCGCATTTTCATCAACTGTGAGTACTTTGCGGTCTTCCATTAATAGGTTTCCATCCACAATGGTATGGCGTACATTGGAAGCATTCGCGCCATAAACCAGTGCGGCATAAGGGCTATACATCGGAACCATATTCGGTGATTTTGTATCGACAACGATAATATCTGCCAATTTCCCCGCTTCTAGAGAGCCTAACTTATCTTCCATGTGAATGGCTTTTGCAGAGCCTTTGGTCGCTAATTCAACCACGGTGATGGGTGGCATTGCAGCTCTATCTTTATTTTCAAGCTTATGAATTTTACCCACTAAATTTAGCTCGTTCATGGTCGTTAAGGTATTGCTGGACATCGGACCATCAGTTCCTAAACCCACACGAACACCTTTTGCTAACATCGCGGTCACTGGAGCAACACCTTTGGCTGATTTGGTATTCGCACTGACATTATGTGCCACACCGACATCATACTGTTTGAGCAGGTCGATATCGGTTTCATCAACCATAATGGCATGAGCGGCAATCACTTTGTTATTCAGGACGCCGATGTCTGCCATATATTGAACCGGGCTTTTGCCGCCAGTACGTTTGGCAATTTCTTCTTGCTCTCTGTCGGTTTCCGCTAAGTGGATCATCACGGGAACATTCAGTTCTTGAGAAAGCTTAGCAATTTTCTGTAGATGTTCAGTGGTGTTGGTATAAGGTGCATGAGGCGCAAAAGCTGGCGTAATGCGAGGATGATCCTTGTATTGGTTGATAAATTTCACGGCATAAGCGATACCTTCATCTGCATTTTTAGCATCAGCAACAGGGAATTTGATCACGGATTCTCCAAGGATCGCGCGCATACCAATTTTATCGACGGTTTTTGCAACCTCATCTTCGAAATAGTACATATCCACGTAAGTTGTAACGCCACCTTTGACCATTTCGACGTTGGCTAAGTTAGCGCCTACTCGCACCATTTCACGGGAAACCATCTTGCTCTCTAATGGGAAGATATAGCGGTGCAAACGGTCGGGGACATCGTCGGCAAGGGAACGAAATACAGTCATTGATGCGTGAGTATGGGTATTGATTAACCCTGGCATGACTATATCGCCATCAACATTTAGCCGTTTTTTGGCGGTATATTGCGTGGCAAGCTCAGGGCCGCCAACAGCGATAATTTTATTTTTATCAATAACAACGGTCCCATTCTCAATAACTTGATTATTGGCATCCATTGTCAAAACAGTACCATCAACAATGATTAAATCCGCTGGAGTGGTGGCAAGTGCCGCGATAGGTGCTGCCATCATCGATATGGCAACGAGAGATCGGAGTAATGTCATTCTTACCTCATGACTCAATGAAAAATAGGGCTAAAAATTATTTGTATCAAATATTATGGGCATCAAATATAGGATGTAAAACTTATCTTCTAAGCACCGCTATCTTAACTGGATAGTTTCGCCAGTAACACCCCAAGTAAGATGACAATACAGGCGAGGACTCGCATTCCATTAAATTTCTCTTTAAGAAATACAATGGAAAGAAACATAGCAAAAAGGACACTAGTTTCACGAATAGCAGCAACGAGTACGATGGGGGCTTGGCTCATTGCCCAGATTGCGATGCCGTAGCTAATTAGCTGCATTAACCCGCCAAGCAACCCTGAGCGCCAATATTGCCTAAACCCGTGTAGTAATGAACTTTTGTATTTCATCACTCCGGGGATGGCGAGTACCGCACCATTTAATAAAAACAGCCATAGGGTATAAACAACGGGATCTTGACTGGCTCTAGCGCCATATCCATCTGAGAGGGTATAACAAGCCGTAAAAAAGGCAGTGCACAATGCAAAGCTAAGCGCTTTACCTTTGATATTCAAAGTAAATTTTCGACCTGCAAACGCGATGGCTACCACGCCTGAAATGATGAAAATAATCCCTACAAAACTCATAAATGGTAAGGATTCATTGAATAAAACAATACTTAATAACGCGGTGATTAAAGGGGCTGAGCCGCGAGAAATAGGGTAAATTTGGCTGAGGTCACCATGGTTATAAGCTTGGCTGAGAAAATAGATATAACCGATGTGAAATAATACTGACAAAGCTAGCCACGGGACGGCATCGGGAGATGGCAGCCCAAACCAAAAGAGAGCTGGAATAGTTAAAATTCCAGAAAAAACGGCAATCATTATCAAACCAAAGAAGCGGTCATTACCAAATTTAACCAGAGCATTCCAACTGGCATGGCAAAACGCGGCAAACAGCACAGAAAGCAGAACGTATAGGGACATAATATAGAGAGATAGTGATTGCCTAAGAATGGCTCGAGTATCACATAAAGCGTCTTTTTTATGAAGCGGCACGCAAGAAAGAGAGAGTGGGGACTTTTATTTTTGCGAAGGGCTTCGAAAATAAAAAAATAAACGATTTTTTTGACTATCTGTAAAGGTCATTTTTCATTAGTCTCTAAAAAAATTGAATATTTAAAGCGCTTTACCCAATAAATTTATTGTTGGTTTTTAGAATAGTTGCCTATAGTTAAATTAACGATTTATTATCATTCGTCGTGATCTCGATTGCTAAATACTCGGAAATTACGATCATTAATGGATAAATAAACGATTTTTTACGAATTAATGATTATCATAATATTAACATTCAAAAGTATTTTTTGGAGTTATTCATATGACAGCAATTATTCGTAAATTTTTAAAGTTAGAAGCAGCAGGAGGGCTACTCCTAATTATTGCTGCCATTGTCGCTTTAATAATGGCTAATACGCCATTACAAGGAGCTTATCAGCAATTTTTAGATATTCCGGTAACCATTAAAATTTCAACATTTGAATTAGATAAACCTCTGATTCTATGGATTAATGATTTCTTAATGGCCGTGTTTTTCCTGGTTGTTGGTTTAGAGGTAAAACGCGAGTTATTGGAAGGATCCCTTGCGGGACGTGATAAAGCGATATTTCCAGCAATTGCGGCTGTGGGGGGAATGATTGCACCAGCGTTAGTTTACTTAGCGTTCAATGGTGCTGACGATATTACTCGTCAAGGTTGGGCTATCCCAGCAGCAACAGATATTGCGTTCGCGTTAGGCGTAATGGCGTTATTGGGTAAGCGAGTGCCTACAGAGCTCAAAGTGTTTTTATTGGCATTAGCTATCATTGATGACCTTGGTGTCATTGTGATCATTGCCTTTTTCTATACCAGCTCAGTTTCTGTGGTAGCGCTAAGTTTAGCGGCACTGTGTGCGGCAATCCTCTGTCTAATGAACTGGAGACGAGTTGAAAACACCGCAGCTTACTTAGTGATTGGCTTAATCTTGTGGGTTTGTATTCTAAAATCAGGGGTTCATGCCACTCTGGCTGGGGTGATTGTTGGTTTCTTAATTCCATTAAGAGGGACTAATAATACAAAACCGTCGGAAGAACTAGAGCATGTGCTGCACCCTTGGGTTGTTTATCTCATTTTGCCTATCTTTGCATTTGCAAATTCAGGCGTACAGCTCAATGGCGTCACCTTTGATGGTTTAATGAGCCCATTACCACTTGGCGTTGCGGCGGGTTTGATACTGGGCAAACCAGTCGGTATTTTCTTATTTAGTTGGATTTCGGTAAAAGTAGGGTTGGCTAAATTGCCAGCATCGATTAACTTGAAGCAAGTGTTTGCTGTTTCTGTGCTTTGTGGAATCGGTTTTACTATGTCTATTTTTATCACCGGCCTCGCTTTTGAAGGGCTTGATGAAGTGTATAGTACCTACTCGAGACTGGGTATTTTAATTGGCTCAACAACAGCAGCATTGTTAGGGTACTTTATGTTAAGGGTAGTGTTACCGAAACCAAAAGTTTCGCACAGTGATGCAAAATAAACATAATAGACGTAATTATTAGTAAGAATTTTCGAGTTAATCTTCTATGATATGCCCGCGGTATGAGTTGCATACTGCGGGTATTTTAACTTATAACTCCCGATTACGGGGTACGGGTAAAGCGTATGGTCAGTATGTACTGTGGTCATTAAGTACTGCGGTCATTATTGGCGATACAAAAGGAATCGATATGCGGGTTTCACATCTTAATTTTAACCACCTTTACTATTTCTGGCATGTTTGCAAAGAAGGCTCTGTTGTCGGTGCTGCCGAGGCTCTTTACCTGACACCACAGACAATTACTGGGCAAATTAAAGCACTCGAAGAACGGTTAGGTGGAAAATTATTTAAGCGCCAAGGTCGAGGGCTCGTGCCTTCAGAGCTGGGACAACTGATTTTTCGTTATGCTGACAAAATGTTTATGCTCAGCCAAGAAATGCTGGATATCGTCAACTACAGCCGAGAATCTAACCTACTGTTTGATGTGGGTGTGGCTGACGCATTATCGAAACGTTTAGTCAGCCGTGTACTAGAAACAGCAGTTGTAGAACATGAGCAAATTCATTTACGTTGCTTTGAATCGACTCATGAGCTGTTACTGGAGCAATTAAGCCAGCACAAGCTGGATATGATTTTATCGGATTGCCCTGTGGACTCTTCACAGCAAGAGGGTTTGTTCTCCGTTAAATTAGGTGAATGCAGCGTGAGCTTTTTCTGCCGTCAGCCAGTACCGAAGAAACCATTCCCTGAATGTCTAGAAGAGCGTAGGTTATTAATTCCAGGTCGTCGTTCTATGCTAGGCCGCCATTTATTAACATGGATCCGCAATAAAAACCTGCAAGTTGAAGTACTCGGCGAATTTGATGATGCAGCATTAATGAAAGCATTTGGAATGTATCACAATGCCATTTTCGTGGCGCCATCTTTGTATGCAAAAGATATTTTTGCTGATAATGAAGTGCAAGAAATTGGCCGCTTAGATAGCGTTAAAGAAGAGTATTACGTGATTTTTGCGGAAAGAATGATCCAGCACCCAGCAGTACAACGTGTCTGCAATAAAGATTTTTCTGAGTTATTTTCAGCTCCGTTCGATAATTTAGAACAGAAAGTTTAGAGCACGAAAGTGTAAGGTAAGAAATTAGCAGACAAAAAAACCGGCCTAAGCCGGTTTTTTATAATCAAGAAGCGAAATTACATTGCTTTGATTTGAGCAACTAAGTTAGCTTTATGACGTGCTGCTTTGTTTTTGTGGATCAGGCCTTTGCTAGCGTGGCGATCAACAAGAGGTTGCATGTCATTGAATGCTTTCTGAGCTGCTTCTTTATCGCCTGCAGCGATAGCAAGGTAAACTTTCTTAATAAAAGTACGTACCATAGAGCGACGGCTAGCGTTGTGCTGGCGACGTTTCTCTGATTGAACGGCACGTTTCTTAGCTGATTTGATATTAGCCAAGGTCCAACTCCCAAATGTATTCTATTGAGGACAATTTAAAGGTCAAGGAATATGCCCTTTCGCCCTTCATTTGTCAATGGATTTGTGCAAATAAACATCGTGTACTTCGATGTCAATGCGTTGTGAATGGTGCAAGATTCTACCAGCAAATATCAGAAGAATACAGATCTGCGCGTGAAAAAAAGCATAATTGATAGAAGATATTTTAAATCATTTTTCAGAAAAAATTTTTTTAGTGATATCAAACGTTCATCAAGATGAAATTGAATGATAACTAGAGTGTTTTTTGTACACTTGAGTTTGTTATACAAAATGGATGATAAGAAAACTATAAAAATTAAATATTTTTAGAGATCTCCGCGTCAATTTGTTGTATTGATAATCTATTGGTTATCCAAACTTTTTTGATTTGCCTATCGACAATGATCAGATTCAGCGGCGCGGTGTCGTGCAGAAAGATGCTTAGCAGTGTAAAATCATCTGATTAAATAGTGTAGTGATCAAAAAAATAGGGTTTAATGAAAGCTTTTACGAACTTAGGTTAACCTTATGCGTCGTACAAGGTATAATCCTGCAATTTCCTCGGTATTGAGCCAGTTATGGAGCTAATTCGCGGTATACAAAATATCCGGTCGTACCATCATGGTTGCGTACTGACTATTGGTAATTTTGATGGTGTTCATCGTGGGCACCAAGTATTACTTCAAAATTTGAAGCTCAAGGGTAAACAGTTAGGTTTGCCAACTGTTGTGATGATATTTGAACCACAACCCCTTGAATTTTTTACGGGTGATAAGGCTCCTGCGCGTTTGACACGCCTAAGAGATAAAGTGAAGTACCTTGCTGATAGCGGGGTCGATTATCTATTATGTGTGGAATTTAACCAGCATTTTGCCTCATTAACGCCAGATGCTTTTGTGTCTGACTTATTAGTCGACAAACTCGGTGTGAAATATCTCGCCATTGGTGATGATTTCCGGTTCGGAAAAAATCGGATGGGGGATTTTTCTTTTTTACAGCAAGCCGGTCAAAGATTTGGTTTTGAAGTTGCAGACACCGAAAGCTTTTGTGATTCAGGTGTGCGCGTCAGCAGCACTGCAATCCGTAAAGCAATACAAAACAACGATCTGGCATTAGCTGAAAATTTATTAGGTCACACATACCGCATTAGTGGGCGTGTGGTTCACGGTAATCAGCTAGGTCGTACGATAGGTTTTCCGACAGCAAACCTACCGTTAAAACGTTTAGTCACACCGGTGACTGGCGTGTATGCTGTAGAAGTTCATGGTCTAGGCGATAAGCCTGTACCGGGCGTGGCAAACATTGGCACACGTCCAACGGTATCTGGAAAAGGTACCCAGTTAGAAGTCCATCTGATTGATGCTCATATGGATTTATATGGGCGTCATATTGATGTTGTGTTACGTAAAAAATTACGTGACGAACAGCGGTTTGCTTCGTTGGACGCGCTGAAGGAGCAAATTGCTAATGATGTAGTTGCAGCCAGAGAATATCTCGCAGCAATTGGAATCAGATAATTTAGCGGAAAATTGGAACTGAGAATCGATGAGTGACTATAAAAATACCCTGAATCTACCAGAAACAGGGTTCCCAATGCGTGGCGATCTCGCTAAACGCGAACCACAGATGTTAGAGCGCTGGTACAAAGAAGGTTTGTATCAGGCAATCCGTAAAGCAAAATCGGGCAAGAAAACCTTTATTCTGCACGATGGTCCTCCGTATGCTAACGGCAGTATTCATATTGGTCACTCAGTAAACAAAATTCTCAAAGATATTATTATTAAATCCAAAGGGCTGGCGGGCTTTGATTCCCCATACATCCCTGGTTGGGATTGCCATGGCTTACCTATCGAACACAAAGTTGAACAAATCGTAGGTAAACCAGGGGAAAAAGTTTCCGCCGCTGAATTTCGTGCAAAATGCCGTGAATATGCCAAAGAGCAAATTGAAGGGCAAAAAGCTGATTTTATCCGCTTAGGTGTGCTGGGTGAGTGGGACAAACCTTACCTGACCATGGATTTTAAAACCGAAGCGAACATCATCCGTGCTCTGGCGAAAACCGTTGCAAATGGTCACTTAGTGAAAGGGGCAAAACCCGTTCACTGGTGTACAGCATGTGGTTCTTCATTGGCTGAAGCGGAAGTTGAGTATTACGACAAAACATCCCCATCTATCTACGTTCGCTTCCCTGCGGTAGATAGCAAAGCTGTTTGCGAAAAATTTGGTGTTGCTAGCGATAAAACACCATCTTTAGTGATCTGGACGACAACGCCTTGGACGTTACCTGCTAACCGTGCAATCTCTCTGAACCCAGAATTCAAATACTCTCTGGTGGATGCGAATGGTGATTTAGTCATTCTGGCAACTGACTTAGTTGAAGAAGTCATGAAGACTGTCGGTGTTGAGTCATGGACGGTACTAGGCGAGTGCGAAGGTAGCTCATTAGAGTTACTGCGTTTCGCTCATCCATTTATGGGCTTTGATGTGCCTGCAATTTTAGGCGATCACGTCACGCTAGATGCGGGTACAGGTGCGGTACATACAGCGCCAGGCCATGGTCCTGAAGACTATGTTGTTGGACAAAAATATGGTTTAGAAACGGCGAACCCAGTCGGGCCAGATGGCTGCTTCTTACCAAATACCTACCCAGGCTTAGACGGTTTATTTATTTTCAAAGCTAACGATGTGGTGCTGGAAATCCTGAATGAGAAAGGCTTACTGATGTATAAAAAAGCTATCTCCCACAGCTACCCATGTTGCTGGCGCCATAAAACCCCAGTTATTTTCCGTGCGACACCACAATGGTTTATCGGCATGGATAAAAACGGTTTGCGTGAACAATCTCTGAAAGAGATCGACATTGTTCAGTGGATTCCAGGTTGGGGTCGTGCACGTATCGAGTCAATGGTTGAAAACCGTCCTGACTGGTGTATTTCACGTCAACGTACTTGGGGTACCCCAATGTCGTTATTCGTGCATAAAGAGACTGAAGAACTGCATCCGCGTACTTTAGAGCTGATGGAAGAAGTCGCTAAGCGCGTTGAAGTTGATGGTATCCAAGCATGGTGGGATTTAGACCCTGCTGAATTGCTGGGCGCTGATGCTGAAACTTATCGTAAAGTACCAGACACACTAGACGTTTGGTTCGATTCAGGATCGACTCACTTTGCTGTGGTTGACGCTCGTCCTGAATTCCATGGTAACTCCGCAGATATGTATCTGGAAGGTTCTGACCAACACCGTGGTTGGTTCATGTCTTCTCTGATGCTGTCTACTGCGATGAAAGGTAAAGCACCTTACCGCCAAGTTTTGACCCACGGTTTTACCGTTGATGGTCAAGGCCGTAAGATGTCTAAATCTTTAGGTAATACGGTTAGTCCGCAAGATGTGATGAACAAACTGGGCGCTGATATCCTGCGTCTGTGGGTGGCATCAACTGACTATACGGGCGAAATCGCGGTATCTGATGAAATTTTAAAACGTGCAGCGGACTCTTATCGCCGTATCCGTAATACCGCGCGTTTCTTACTGGCAAACTTAAATGGTTTCAATCCAGAAACCGATATGGTGAAACCAGAAGATATGGTGGTGTTAGATCGCTGGGCGGTTGGTCGTGCATTAGAAGCACAAAAAGAGATTGCAAAAGCGTACGATGAGTATGATTTCTTAGGTGTTATCCAACGCTTAATGCATTTCTGCTCTATCGAGATGGGCTCGTTCTATCTGGATATTATCAAAGATCGTCAATACACCGCGAAAAGTGATAGCGTTGCGCGTCGTAGCTGCCAAACTGCTCTGTTCCATATCGTGGAAGCGTTGGTTCGTTGGATTGCACCTGTTCTGTCCTTCACCTCTGATGAAATCTGGAATGAATTACCAGGTAAACGTGCTCAATTCGTTCTCACTGAAGAGTGGTATCAGGGTTTATTCGGTTTAGACGAATCTGAAGCGATGAATGATGGATTCTGGTCTGAACTGTTAGCCGTACGTGGTGAAGTGAACAAAGTTCTGGAACAAGCGCGTACAGACAAGCACATTGGTGGTTCGTTAGAAGCATCGGTAACTTTATATGCAGATAGCGTATTAGCCGCTAAATTAAATAGCTTAGGTGATGAACTGCGTTTTGCACTGTTAACATCTCAAGCGAATGTGGCTGATATTGCAACGGCGCCTGCGGATGCACAAGACAGTGAACTGAAAGGCCTGAAAATTGCCTTCAGTAAAGCGGCTGGGGAAAAATGCCCTCGTTGCTGGCACTATGCAAGTGATATTGGTGCAGCGGCAGAACAACCTGAAATCTGTGGTCGCTGTGTGACTAACGTAGCCGGAAACGGTGAATTACGTAAGTTTGCTTAATGAAGACACCTATTTGTTCTACTGGTTTGCGTTGGCTGTGGCTGACGGTTGTGATTATCGTTGCAGATTTAGCAATTAAGCAATTGGTCTTAAAAGAGCTGACTTTGTACGATCCACACCCTTTAATTCCGTACTTTAACCTTATGTACGCTCAAAATTTTGGTGCGGCATTCAGTTTTCTGGCGGATAAAGGCGGCTGGCAGCGCTGGTTCTTTGCTGGAATAGCTATTGCCATCTCCATTACGTTAATGGTGATGATGTATCGCCAAAGCGTGAAAAAACGCCTGAGCAATATTGCTTATGCGTTAATTATTGGTGGTGCGATCGGTAATTTATTTGACCGTTTAGTGCATGGCTTTGTGGTTGACTATATTGATTTTTATGTAGGCAACTGGCACTGGCCGACCTTCAATTTGGCGGATATGGCCATTTGTATTGGTGCGGCATTGGTGATTTTTGAAGGCTTTTTGCCGGATAAACCCAAACAGCAAGATGCCAAATAGAACAGATAGCGCGATAGGTTGATAAAACACAATATTGCATATTAGTCATCTCAGCCCGACGATAGTCGGGCTGAACTTTATGATAAAAAACAGGTTTAGATTATGTCTACTCAAATACAGGCGCAGAGTTCTGTTTTACTGCATTTCACTCTGAAATTAGAAGATGGCTCCACGGCAGATTCTTCTCACGCACAAGGAAAGCCTGCGTTGTTTGCTCTTGGAAATGATTCACTGTCGCCAGAATTAGAAGCACAACTTATTGGGCTATCTGAAGGTGAAAAGAAAACATTTTCCTTAGCAGGGGATACGGTATTCGGGAAACATAATCCAGACTTAGTGCAATACTTTTCATTGCGTGATTTTATGGAAACGGGGATCCCTGAAATTGGTACCATCATGCTGTTTACGGGCATGAATGGAAGCGAAATGCCGGGTGTTGTGAAGGCAATCGAAGGGGAATCAATTACTGTTGATTTTAACCATCCTCTTGCTGAGCAACAAATTACCTTTGAAATTGAAGTGCTAGAAATAGACCCACAATTGGAGAGTCACCATGCAAATATTAATGGCTAATCCTCGTGGATTTTGTGCGGGTGTTGACCGTGCAATCAGTATTGTTGAACGCGCCTTAGAAATTTATGGCGCACCGATTTACGTTCGCCATGAAGTGGTGCATAACCGTTATGTGGTTGATGATTTACGTCAGCGTGGCGCTATCTTCATTGAAGAAATCTCTGAAGTTCCCGATGGCTCTATTCTGATTTTCTCAGCTCATGGTGTTTCACAAGCCATTCGCCAAGAAGCCCGTTCCCGCGATTTAACCATGCTATTTGATGCGACCTGCCCATTAGTGACTAAAGTGCATATGGAAGTGGCTCGTGCAAGCCGTAAAGGCAAAGAAGCGATTTTAATCGGTCACGCAGGACACCCTGAAGTGGAAGGGACAATGGGGCAATACAATAACCCTGAAGGGGGGATGTATCTCGTTGAAAGTCCAGAAGACGTTTGGAAGCTGCAGGTAAAAGATGAAAACAACCTGAGCTTTATGACGCAAACGACGCTTTCAGTGGATGATACCTCCGATGTGATTGATGCACTTACTCGTCGATTCCCAAATATTGTGGGACCTCGTAAAGACGATATTTGCTATGCGACCACGAACCGCCAAGAAGCGGCGCGTGAGCTCGCGGAAAAAGCCGATATCGTATTAGTTGTCGGTTCGAAAAATTCCTCAAACTCAAACCGTTTAGCTGAATTAGCGTCTCGAATGGGGAAGGCCGCATTTCTGATTGATGGTGCTGAAGATATTCAAACTGAGTGGTTAAAAGATAAGAAAATTATCGGATTAACTGCGGGGGCATCCGCACCTGATATTTTAGTCCGCCAAGTAATTGATAGACTGAAAGTGTTGGGTGCAGACTCCGTGGTTGAGCTACAAGGACGAGAAGAGAATATCGTTTTTGAAGTACCTAAAGAGCTGCGTGTGGACGTTAAAGAAATTAACTAATACATTGATTTACTTATTATAGTGGCGGCTGATTTAGCCGCCGCGGTTTTCTATTTTTCAACATCCCATCCTATATCAATACAATTTTTTCTGATAATCATTCCCCTCTATACGGTTTTATTAATATCTCCAGATTAGTGCTGGCGTCCCGATTCAAGTTTCTTTAAGGTATAACCAAGATTTTATTTTGGTTTTCGCCTCAATATTCACGAAAGGATCAAAAATGGCAGATTCAACTGTACGCGTTGCGATTGTCGGTGCGGGTGGGCGCATGGGGCGCCAATTAATTCAAGCAGCACAAGAACAAGATGGAATTCAACTTGGCGCAGCCATTGAGCGTGAGGGCTCTTCGCTTGTAGGAACTGATGCGGGCGAGTTGGCGGGAATTGGACTAATTGGTGTGAAAGTCGTTAGCGACCTAAATTCTGTGGTTAATGATTTTGATGTACTGATTGATTTCACTCGCCCTGAAGGCACATTACAGTACTTAGCATTCTGTCAATCTCATCAAAAAGGCATGGTCATTGGTACCACAGGCTTTGATGAACAAGGAAAATTGGCCATTGCTGAAGCCGCAAAATCTATCCCAATTGTCTTCGCTGCCAACTTTAGCGTCGGTGTGAATCTGGTGCTGAAATTACTGGAAAAAGCGGCGAAAGTGATGGGAGATTACACCGATATTGAAATTATTGAAGCCCATCATCGTCATAAAGTTGATGCCCCTTCAGGCACTGCGTTGGCGATGGGGGAATCTATCGCGGATGCATTAGGCAAAGACCTAAAAGAGTGCGCGGTGTATGCACGGGAAGGTTATACCGGAGAGCGTGAACCGGGTACGATTGGTTTTGCTACGGTGCGTGCTGGCGATATTGTTGGTGAACACACTGCAATGTTTGCCGATATTGGCGAGCGTGTAGAGATAAGCCACAAGGCTTCCAGTCGTATGACCTTTGCAAAAGGTGCGATAAGAGCATCTTCTTGGGTTAATGCTAAGAAATATGGGCTATATAATATGAAGGATGTCCTTAATCTTGATGATTTATAGTTTTATTTAAAATAATTTCTTGTTTAAAATCAGATGGCTTTATTTGAAGCCTCTGATTTATAGTTTTTTATCTATTAAATTAAATCTAGCTTGTCATTTTTCATTGTTTCCATATCGCTTTTTCTCTTTTTTACTCAAAAATTGCACTTTAGATCCTCCCTTGTCTGCGCTATTATCCGTTTTGCACTTTTCTTCGCTATTAACCGTTTGCTTTTTTACCCATGAATAGTTATTTCATTAGCCTTCTATAGAAAAAACAGGTAAGAATGCAAAAAAGTAAGCTAAAAGTGAAAAAAATGCATTTTTTTCTAGACAAGACTCTATCCCATCATTAGAATGCGCGCAATTTGCCAAAAATTTGCTTAAAAACTCATTTTGGCATTGATTTAGATCGTAAAATCTGAATTAATATGCAAAAAATATGATTGATTATTCTCCGGAGGATGTTTTGATTAAGTCAGCTATATTGGTTCTGGAAGACGGAACCCAATTCCACGGGCGCGCCATTGGTGCTGAAGGGGCCGCTATTGGAGAAGTCGTTTTCAATACTTCAATGACCGGATATCAAGAAATAATTACTGACCCTTCCTATTCCCGCCAAATTGTTACTCTCACTTATCCCCATATTGGTAATGTCGGCACTAATGCTGATGACGAAGAATCTCCTAACGTACACGCTCAAGGCCTTATCATTCGCGACTTACCATTAATCTACAGTAACTTTCGTGGTCAGGAAGGCTTGTCTGAATATCTGAAACGCCACAATGTGGTGGCTATCGCGGATATCGACACGCGCAAATTAACCCGCCTGTTAAGAGAAAAAGGCGCACAAAACGGTTGCATCATCGCAGGGGATAACCCAGATGCGGCGCTGGCTTTAGAAAAAGCACGCAGCTTCTCAGGTTTAAATGGCTTAGATTTAGCAAAAGAAGTTTGCACCAAAGAGATTTACAGCTGGACTCAACGCTCTTGGAACTTAGAAGAAGGACAACCAGCAGCAAGCAAAGAAGATGAGCTGCCATTACACGTTATTGCTTACGATTTTGGTGCAAAGCGCAATATTCTGCGTATGTTAGTTGACCGTGGTTGCCGCTTAACCGTCGTTCCAGCAACAACACCAGCAGAAGCGGTGTTAGCGATGAACCCAGATGGGATTTTCTTATCAAACGGTCCTGGTGACCCGGCTCCTTGTGACTACGCTATTAATGCCATCCAAGAATTCTTAAAAACTGAAATTCCAGTATTTGGCATCTGCTTAGGTCACCAATTACTAGCATTAGCAAGCGGCGCCAATACCGTGAAGATGAAGTTTGGTCACCACGGTGCTAACCACCCAGTTAAAGATTTAGACAAAGACGTGGTGATGATCACAGCTCAAAACCACGGTTTTGCGGTTGATGAATCCACACTACCCGACACATTGCGTGTGACACACAAATCGCTGTTTGATGGCACTTTACAAGGTATCCATCGCACAGATAAACCGGCATTCAGTTTCCAAGGTCACCCAGAAGCCAGTTCTGGTCCTCATGATGCTGCAGGTCTTTTTGACCACTTCATTGATTTAATCAACGAATACCGTCAAAACACACCACGTTCAAACGCAAAATAATCGGGAGCAAGAAAATGGCAAAACGTACAGATATTAAAAGCATTCTGATCCTCGGTGCAGGCCCGATTGTTATCGGCCAAGCGTGTGAGTTTGACTATTCAGGTGCACAAGCGTGTAAAGCTCTGAGAGAAGAAGGCTACCGCGTTATTCTGGTGAACTCGAACCCTGCGACTATCATGACTGACCCAGAAATGGCGGATGCAACCTACATCGAGCCAATTCACTGGGAAGTGGTACGTAAAATCATTGAAAAAGAGCGCCCAGATGCAGTATTACCAACTATGGGTGGGCAAACCGCGCTGAACTGTGCCCTTGAGCTTGAACGCCAAGGTGTACTGGCTGAATTTGGTGTGACCATGATTGGTGCAACTGCGGATGCGATTGATAAAGCAGAAGACCGTCAACGCTTTGATAAAGCGATGAAAAAAATCGGTTTAGGCACTGCGCGTTCAGGTATCGCACACACAATGGAAGAAGCCAACGCCGTTGCTGATGATGTTGGTTTCCCGTGTATCATTCGTCCATCATTCACTATGGGTGGTTCCGGTGGCGGTATCGCGTATAACCGTGAAGAATTTGAAGAAATCTGTACTCGTGGTTTAGATTTATCCCCAACTAACGAACTGTTGATCGATGAATCGTTAATTGGTTGGAAAGAGTATGAAATGGAAGTGGTTCGCGATAAGAAAGATAACTGCATTATCGTCTGCTCCATTGAAAACTTCGACGCAATGGGAATTCACACGGGTGACTCCATCACCGTCGCGCCTGCGCAAACACTGACAGATAAAGAATACCAAATCATGCGTGATGCCTCGATGGCAGTACTGCGTGAAATCGGTGTTGAAACAGGGGGCTCTAACGTTCAGTTCGCCGTTAACCCGAAAGATGGTCGCTTAATCGTTATCGAGATGAACCCGCGTGTTTCTCGTTCATCCGCACTCGCGTCAAAAGCAACGGGCTTCCCAATTGCTAAAATCGCTGCAAAATTAGCGGTCGGTTACACCCTCGATGAGCTGATGAATGACATCACAGGCGGCCGTACTCCTGCGTCATTTGAGCCGTCAATCGACTACGTTGTGACCAAAATTCCTCGCTTTAACTTCGAAAAATTTGCAGGAAGCAATGATCGTCTGACCACCCAAATGAAATCAGTGGGTGAGGTGATGGCTATCGGTCGCACATTCCAAGAATCTATGCAAAAAGCACTGCGTGGTCTGGAAGTCGGCGCAACAGGCTTCGACCCGAAAGTGAGTCAGGAAGACCCAGAGTCGTTAACTCGCATTCGCCGTGAGCTGAAAGATGCGGGCTCTGACCGTATTTGGTACATCGCTGATGCATTCCGCGCAGGCTTATCTATCGACGGTATTTTCAACCTGACCAATATCGACCGCTGGTTCTTAGTGCAAATTGAAGAGCTGGTGCGCTTAGAAAACGAAGTGGCAGAGTTAGGTATCAATGGTCTAACTAAAGATTTCTTACGCCAACTGAAGCGCAAAGGTTTTGCGGATGCACGTCTGGCAAGTTTAGTGGGTGTGTCTGAAGCTGAATTACGTAAGTTACGTCAAGGTTATGATTTACATCCAGTTTATAAGCGTGTAGATACCTGTGCGGCAGAGTTTGCGACCGACACTGCGTATATGTACTCGACTTATGAAGACGAATGCGAATCCAATCCGAACAGCGATAAACCAAAAATCATGGTATTAGGTGGCGGTCCAAACCGTATCGGGCAAGGTATCGAATTTGACTACTGCTGCGTACACGCTTCATTAGCGCTGCGCGAAGATGGTTATGAAACCATCATGGTCAACTGTAACCCTGAAACCGTTTCAACGGACTACGACACCTCTGACCGCCTCTATTTCGAGCCAGTGACACT
This sequence comes from Providencia sp. LY12, assembly GCF_057621555.1. Lineage (NCBI taxonomy): Bacteria > Pseudomonadati > Pseudomonadota > Gammaproteobacteria > Enterobacterales > Morganellaceae > Providencia > Providencia sp. LY12. The sequence continues at coordinate 825,870 of NZ_CM172594.1, forward strand.
GGAAGATGTGTTAGAAATCGTCCGTATTGAACAGCCGAAAGGGGTGATTGTTCAGTACGGTGGTCAAACGCCACTGAAATTAGCGCGTGCATTAGAAGCCGCGGGTGTGCCGGTTATTGGTACGAGCCCAGATGCGATTGACCGTGCAGAAGACCGTGAGCGTTTCCAACAAGCGGTTAACCGCTTAAACTTGAAACAGCCACAAAACGCCACTGTTGCAACTATTGAACAAGCTGTTGAAAAAGCAGCGGGTATCGGCTATCCGCTGGTGGTTCGTCCATCTTATGTACTGGGCGGTCGTGCGATGGAAATCGTCTATGACGAAGTTGACCTGCGTCGCTACTTCCAAACCGCGGTGAGTGTGTCTAACGATGCGCCAGTCCTATTAGACCGCTTCCTTGATGATGCGATTGAAGTGGACGTAGATGCAATCTGCGACGGTGAAATGGTGCTGATTGGCGGAATTATGGAGCACATTGAGCAAGCGGGTGTTCACTCAGGTGACTCCGCATGTTCACTGCCAGCTTATACATTAAGCCAAGAAATTCAGGATGTAATGCGTGAACAAGTGCGCAGCCTGGCATTCGAATTACGCGTTCGCGGTCTGATGAACGTCCAGTTCGCGGTGAAGAATAACGAAGTTTACCTGATTGAAGTGAATCCGCGTGCAGCAAGAACGGTACCGTTTGTTTCTAAAGCAACAGGTGTACCACTAGCGAAAGTTGCGGCGCGTGTTATGGCGGGTCAAACACTGACTCAGCAAGGCGTGACAGAAGAAGTTATTCCGCCTTACTACTCAGTCAAAGAGGTGGTTCTGCCATTCAACAAGTTCCAAGGTGTTGACCCAATCCTCGGACCAGAAATGCGCTCAACGGGTGAAGTGATGGGTGTTGGTCGCACATTTGCTGAAGCATTCGCTAAAGCGATGTTAGGCAGCAACTCAACCATGAAGAAATCTGGTCGCGCACTGCTATCTGTTCGTGAAGGCGATAAAACGAAAGTTGTTGATTTAGCAGCAAAACTGCTGAAACACGGTTTTGAGTTAGATGCGACTCACGGAACGGCGATTGTCCTAGGTGAAGCGGGTATCAACCCACGTTTAGTGAACAAGGTTCACGAAGGTCGTCCACACATTCAAGACCGTATTAAGAATGGTGAGTACAACTACATCGTGAATACCACGGCAGGCCGTCAAGCGATTGAAGATTCAAAACTCATTCGTGGTAGCGCACTGCGTTACAAAGTTCACTATGATACAACCCTCAACGGTGGCTTTGCGACGGCGTTATCTCTGAGCGCAGACCCAACGGATAAAGTGATTTCTGTACAAGAGATGCACGCATTAATTAAATAATTATTGATTCGATGATTATTAACCCCAGCGGTGTTATCACCTCTGGGGTTTTTTTATGGTTAGCGAAAAGTGGAATAAATTAATATAAATGAAAAATAGTGCACAATAGTGATTGACCCTCACGTAACGTGAGGCACTAACCTGCATTTCAGGACAGGAGGCGAAGATGCTATTTCAAGTAGGTGAGATCGCAGAGAAAACAGGATTAACCATTCGTACCCTTCATCATTATGAAGAGATTGGTTTATTACTGCCGACTGCCAGAACCGATGCAGGTTATCGACTCTATAATATGCAATGTATTGAACGTTTGACGCAAATTCAGATGCTGCGTCAGGTGGGAGTTAAACTGAAAGACATCGGTGAGTTACTTAATGGTCACAGTGGCGATATCTCTCTTTTGTTGCAAGAGCGTATTAGTCTATTAACCGAGCAGATGAAGCAGATTGAAAAACTGCGTTCACGCCTCGAGCGCTTACAGCAGCAAATGCAGCAGGGAGATAACCCTACTCAGGCCGATTGGTTTTCATTATTGGAGATGATGTCGATGTTTGATAAATATTTTACCCCTCAAGAGCTTGAGCAATTGCCGCTATACACGGCGAACACATTGAAAAATCAAGAGTGGCAGCAGCGGGTCGCCACAGTAAAATCGTTAATGGAAAAAGGTGAATCACCGAAATCAGCCGAAGTACAAGCTGTCGCTGTTGAGTGGATGACTGCCTTGGAAAGAGATACGGGCGGAAACCCTGATTTCTTTGCGCGTTTAAATCAAATTCACTTAACCGATAATGAGCTAATGTTCTCGACAGGGATCACCGAAGCGATGATTGACTTTGTAGCTCGGGGCTTTAGTGAGTACCAACTATCGCGTTTTAAACCCCATTTAACCGCAGAGCAATTTACTTTTGTTAGTCAGCATTATTTTGAATCTGGCAAAGTGTGGCCTGAATTTATTTCAGGAATTTATAATGCATTGAAAGCGGGAGATACTCCAGATTCGCCAAATGTACAGAAGCTGGCGGGAATGTGGTTAACCATGTTTAACCAATTTACTGGGGGCGATCCGCTATTGCAGGAAAAAATCCGCACGATTTATCGTGAAGATCCGGTGATTTCTCAAGGAACTTGGATGACGCCAGAAATTGGGCAGTATCTATTTTCTGCCATTAGTTGCTTATTGGCGAAGTAATAATAGCGTAAGTTAGCAATCCATATTTTGATATCAAAGTCGCGACAGAATATGCCGCGACTTTTTTGTTTTGGGTGGGTTAGTAGACTAAAAATGGACGGTTTGGATACCGATTGTTGCGGCTTGTCCACCCACACAAACTCGGCCGATAGCCTGATCTTGATGAGAAATTTCCACTTGAATTTGCGAGGAGCATCCCATTGCCCGCCCTTGTTCTAACAGAAAATGGGTTTCTGTGGGGAAGACATGTTTCACCAGATAGCAGCCAAGAGCACCACTGGCGCTACCAGTTGCGGACTCTTCATTAATCCCGTATAGCGGAGCAAAATTTCGGCAATGAGCAGTAAAGGAAGGCGACTGGCTTAACTCAAAGACATGAAAACCAATCGAGTCAAATTCACGGCTCAGTTGTGCGATAGCATCATAATTAGGTTTTAAATTATCTAATTGATTGGATTGCACGGGGACTAAAATATCAGGTAATCCAGTGGAGATAATTTCAATGGGTAAGCCTGTTTCCGTGATTGTCTCAGTTGGGATACCTAATGCGGCAGCGACGGCATTCACATCAGGTCCTTGGCGGCTAACGGGAAGAGTTTGTTGCATAATGACCCCATCAGCACTGACCGTAACATTTAAAATCCCTGCTTTGGTTTTTTGGGAATAGGTACCTGCGCCCAATTGGTTTAGTGAAAATAGGGTAAAAAAGACCGCCAATGTCGCATGTCCACAAAAGTCCACTTCACTTTCAGGGGTGAAAAAATCCACTTTAAAATCCGTTTTTTCACCTACACTTGCATCGGTATAGACAAACGCCGTTTCGGAAAATCCCACTTGGCGAGCAATCGCAATTTTTTGTGCATCATTGAGTTTCGGGGGATTGAGCACGACTCCTGCGGGGTTTCCACCCGTGTTATTTCGAGTAAATGAGTTTACAAGGTGAACGTCAAGCGTGTGTTTATCTGTAGGCATTACCGAGTTTTGCATAGTGACTCCAAGCTAATTAAGCGCTTTTTTATTATTTATGGGGATGAAAGGGGCGCATATTGAGAGGTAGATGTGGGTTTGTCGCGGCGACCAAACACTAAAATTTGTGTTGGTCGCGTGAAATTTAGGCGTGCAATTTAGCTTTCTTTGCTGCCTTTTAAAGCTTTACGATGTTTCCAGTAGACGATAATGGAGCCAATCAAACCACTGACCAACAGCACAACAGGGATGATCATCAGCGCGGTGATCACGACTTGTTCATGCTCTTTAACGAAAGGAATTTGGTTAACGGCATAGCCCAAAGTCACAATAATACCGACCCACAATAACCCGCTAAGCCAGTTGAATAACTGGAAACGGCGGTGGCTTAAATCGGATAATCCCGCTAACAATGGCAGTAGCGTTCTCACAAATGCCAGAAAGCGCCCGATCAATAATGCATACAAACCTTGTCGGTTAAACATATCATTGGCTTTTTTATGATATTCCTCAGGGAGTTGAGAAAGCCAGCGTTTAACTATCTTCGTTTCGCTTAACCAACGCCCTTGAACAAATCCAAGCCAGCAGCCTAAACTCGCAGCCGTTGCCAACAGCAAGATTGTGGGGAAAAAGTGCAAAACACCTTTGGCAATCAGTGCACCAGAAAGCAGTAAAAGGGTATCACCGGGTAAAAATGCGGCGGGGAGCACGCCATTTTCTAATACAATCACCACAAAGAGTACGGTGTAAATGACCCAGAGAACTTCTGGGTTGGCGAGCTTCATAAAATCGTGTTGCCAAAGTGCCAGTACGATTTCGCGTATGACTTCCATAATCGTTCCTGTATCTGCATAAAGCGAATTATTGGGCTCTATATTACAGGAAAAATGTCAGCCTAGTTTGATTTGTTTGGGTAATTATCTAAAAGGCAGCGATTAACTGCCTAATAATTAAGGAAGGAATGTTGATGTTTAAATACGCGCGAAAGCACGTTGTAAATCATCAATGAGATCTTGCGGGTGTTCTAAGCCGACATGTAGACGGAAAAACGACCCGCTATCAGGCTGATAATCATATTGGCGCATACTGAGTAAATCTTCGGTTTGATAACCAAGGATCAGTGATTCAAACCCGCCCCATGAATACCCCATTTTAAAATGGCTAAAGTGGTCGAGAAAATCGCTGAACTGTTTAGGGGATAACCGCGAATTTAATTGAAACGAAAACAAACCGTTACAGCCACTAAAGTCTCGTTTAAAGAATTCATGCCCAGGGTGGCTCGGAAGTGCAGGATGAAAAACACGTGCCACAGCGGGATGCTCATCTAACCAGTTTGCGACGGCTAAACTGTTCGCTTCATGCTGCTTGAGGCGGGTTGGTAGGGTGTGAAGCCCTCGACCTGCCATGTAAACGGTATCAGGATCGGCGGTTTGCCCCAATAAATATGAATTTTCTCGCAAGGTTTCGATGCAGCGCTGGTTGGCAACAGCGACCCCTAACATGCCATCTGAATGACCATTAATGTACTTTGTCGCGGATTGAATAGAGATATCTACATCAAATAAAAGAGGTTTGAGTAAGACACCCGCAGCCCATGTATTATCGATCATGATAATGATTTCTGGGGATTTTTGACGAATGGCTTTTACGATAGCAGGAAGGTCATGGACTTCCATAGTGATAGAACCTGGCGATTCCAAAAAAACAATTTTGGTATTTGGACGGATTAAATCGGCAATTTTTGCGCCAATCAATGGGTCGAAATAATTCGTTTCAACATTCAAATTAGTGAGTATTTTGTCGCAGAAGTTTTGTGTCGGATCATAAGCAGACCCCGTGACCAGAATATGATCCCCCGCGCTGATAAATGACATAATGGCATTAGTGATCGCTGCTGCACCTGAAGGATAAAGAACACAGCCAGCACCACACTCCAATTCGGTCATCGCTTCTTGGAAAGCAAAATGGGTCTGTGTACCTCGGCGACCATACATTAATACGCCATTTGCGCGATTGCGCACAGCATGCTTTTTATCTTCTACCGAATCAAAAATCACGGAAGAGGTGCGTTGAATAACTGGGTTTACCCCTTTTTGAGTGAATTTAGGGTTTCTACCAAGATGCACGAGCTGGGTTTCTGGTCTTATGTTTGCCATTGAGCTATCCCTTATTTACCGATAGAAAATCAAATGATTGGCTAAGTTATCACCTGACGTTAAATGATTTTGGTCTACCAGAGCAAGAACTAAAGTGGTTAGCTGAATTTTCTTCATTATCAAGCGGCAAATCGAGTCGTCTCTCGAAGGGTTATGTTGATAAGCGACAAAAAATTGCGAATACTAATGATAATTACTATCAATTCGTGGTGTGTTTGATATTATCTGACATCTTGACGAAAAGAGATGAATGCGTGAATCAAATTTCGCTTTTAATGGTTAGTCGATGAATGGCACAATCATCGATATAAATTTTTTTATACAACACAAAATAAGAGAGTAAAGGCCAACTGATGCGTAAATTAACAGCTTCTATTCTATTGGCGATCGGCTTAATGGGCACGGCATCCGCAGAAACAACACCCGCTGTCACACCTACTACACCAGTAGCTAGCCAAGGTTCAACAGCAGCTCCTGCAAATACACCTTCCACAACGGAAGTGACTGCGACTCCTGCAACGACAACTCCAGCAGCAACACCGGAATCTGTCGTGACAAATACGGTAGTGACTGAAAATGTTGAGATTGCGACTGAAGCTCACGGTGGCGGTTTTGATCAGGATTTATCGGTTTGGGGTATGTACCAAAACGCAGATGTTGTTGTAAAAACGGTGATGATTGGTCTGTTACTCGCATCCGTGATTACATGGGCGCTATTTTTATCCAAAGGAAGTGAGATTTTAATTGCACGCCGTCGTTTAAAAGATGAAGCAAAAGCAATTGCAGAAGTAAAATCTCTTGATGAAGCGGTATCTATCGCTGAAGGGTTTAAAGGCAGTAGCATTACGCGCATGTTATTAGCTGAAGCGACAACTGAAAGAGCGCTTTCGGCAAACAGCCAAGATCTTGCGGGTATTAAAGACCGTACAGGTTTCCGTTTAGAAAGAGCGGTTGCTGCAATCAGCCGTTATATGGGACGTGGAAATGGCTATTTAGCAACTATTGGTGCGATTTCTCCATTTGTCGGTCTATTCGGTACCGTGTGGGGGATCATGAACAGCTTCATTGGTATTGCTCACTCTCAAACCACCAACTTAGCGGTTGTTGCTCCAGGGATCGCAGAAGCGCTGCTGGCAACGGCAATCGGTCTTATCGCCGCGATTCCTGCGGTGGTTATCTATAATATTTTTGCTCGTATGATCAACAACTATCGTGGTCAAGTGGGTGATGTTGCTGCACAAGCAGCATTGTTACTGGGGCGTGACCTCGATCTGGCAAACAGCAAAGCAAGGTAATTATTATGGCAATGCGTTTAGGTGACGAACAAGACGATAGCGGTGAAATGCATGAAATCAACGTAACACCGTTTATCGATGTTATGTTGGTTCTGCTGATTATCTTTATGGTTGCAGCGCCACTGGCTACCGTTGATATTAAAGTCGACTTACCTGCTTCCACTGCGAAGCCTCAGCCTCGACCAGAAAAGCCAGTATTCTTAACTGTGAAATCAGATAGTCAGCTATTTATCGGCGAGCAAGCGGTCAGTAAAGAGCAGTTAGGTTCAACCCTTGATCAAGCCACAAACACCAATAAAGAAACCACAATTTTCTTCCAAGCGGATAAAAGTGTGGATTATGAAACGATGATGGATGTAATGAATGCGTTGCGTCAATCGGGGTATCTCAAGATTGGTTTAGTCGGTATGGAAGCAACCGCGGCTAACGCTAAATAGCTAAGTTGTTTCACGTAATCATGCGTTTTATCTCTGTATCGCGGGTGACATTTTCACGTTGATGCTTTGAGATAAAACGCATTTTTTTATGCCTATCAATTTTTATTCATCATATCTTTTGCATATTCTTGCAACATTTTTGATAAAAAAATGCCCTCTCTTTATAGTTTCACAAACAAAAGGTTTAATTTTATGCGGAATTTCTTCTGATTTTATTTAAGTTAGAGTGATTTTAAATTCTGCTCACATAAAATCACTTTTAAAAAAGACTTGATAAGGTTAATTGAAAATAAACCATCCATATTGTGCGGGATTATTCATATACAGAGTAATTTTGCTAGATACTCTAATTAGGAGTATCTATTTTGGAGTCTTTTGTGTGAGTTATCATGGAACTTGCTGATTATTAGAATAATCATGAATAAAGGCGATATCATCGTTCAAAATAACAGCAGGGTTAACTCGTTAGATGAAATTAAAACAAAAAGAGAGAATAATAAAAATTATTAATACATTTAACTCTAATTGAAATGATAAAAAAAGCGAGTAAATAAGCTAGGTAATTTTATTAATATAAGTGCTATTAATAAAATTATTTTAAATGTACTTGAACAATGAAATATAAATATGTAATTAGTGTTATAAATGCAAAGTTGATACGTTTATTCGTTTTTTTTGTTCAATGCATTGTTATTTATTGTTTTTTTGACTTTCTGCCAATGCTTCCTAAATAAAATAAAAAAACACTTGCGCAACATTTCATGAGCGCTATAATGCAGCCAATAACATTTGGAAATACTTTTTAATAACTTTTCATCTCGAGTTTTTTATTTTTCAATTTACTAATGCTAGGGAATAAATAAAGTACTAGTTGCTGTTTGATTAGGCTTTATATTAAAAATAAATATAATCAATCATACTCGAGTGTACGATGTTCAGTTGTTAGAAGTAAGTTTGGATGTTATTACTGAAGTCAAATGGGCTGACTTTAGACGACACACAGCAAAATGATGTAATAAAAATATTTCATATTATACTCCTCTATAAATAAGATAAGACTATACTTCCATGCGCCATCATTAAGATGGCGTTTTTTTATGCATATTTATTTATCTTTCAAGCATCAACTGTACCCTCAGAATTTATGTGAAGAATCGGTGATATGCTGTGTGATTAAGCATGTGGTTAAATCAATCTTTCTGAGAGTATTCATAATTTATTATTTAATGATAAAAAGTATCAGAGTATGATGTGCACCTCTTCGCTGTGGGGCATTTAGCTATACACCATGTAGCAACACATCATACAACAGCGAAATTCTTTGCCAGGTACTGGCTTGAAACATTCTGGAAGTAAAAATGACTTGGTCTGAGTTTAAATCTCACTATCTCATCGGTTTTTGGAAACCGTTACCTGCGGTGATTGCGGCAGGTATCTTATCGACTTATTATTTTGGTTTAACAGGCACTTTTTGGGCTGTAACCGGTGAGTTTACTCGCTGGGGCGGGCATATCATGCAGCTATTTGGTGCGCATCCAGAAGAGTGGGGCTATTTCAAAGTTATTGGTTTTCAAGGTTCGCCACTTGATCGAATTGATGGCGTGATGATTATCGGTATGTTTGCTGGCTGTTTTGCCGCGGCACTTTGGGCAAATAATGTCAAAATTCGCATGCCGCAGCATCGAGTTCGAATTTTTCAAGCCATCCTCGGTGGGATCATTGCTGGATTCGGCGCTCGTCTAGCGATGGGATGTAACTTAGCCGCATTCTTTACGGGTATTCCACAATTCTCGTTACACGCTTGGTTCTTTGCTGTAGCGACTGCCGTCGGCTCTTACTTCGGTGCTAAATTCACCCTGCTGCCAATGTTCCGTATTGCGGTAAAATTGAAAAAAGTCTCAACAGCATCGCCATTAACTCAAAATCCGAATACAGCTAAAAAACGCTTTAAATTAGGCATGGCTATCTTTGCTGTCGCACTTGCGTGGGGCTTTTATACACTGCTGGATGCACCAGTCATGGGCTTTGCTATCTTATGTGGGATTGGTTTTGGTTTACTGATTGAACGCGCTCAAATTTGTTTTACCTCCGCGTTTCGTGATTTATGGATCACTGGTCGTACTCATATGGCGAAAGCGATTATCATTGGTATGGCGGTCAGTGCAATAGGTATTTTTAGTTATGTGCAATTGGGCGCGACACCTAAGATTATGTGGGCAGGTCCAAATGCCGTGATTGGTGGATTACTATTCGGTTTTGGTATTGTCTTAGCGGGTGGTTGTGAAACTGGTTGGATGTACCGTGCCGTTGAAGGTCAAGTTCATTACTGGTGGGTTGGTTTCGGTAACATTATCGGTGCGACTATCTTAGCGTATTACTGGGATGATTTAGGTCCATGGCTAGCTACAGACTTTGACAAAGTGAACTTGCTAGAGACATTTGGTCCGGAAGGCGGCTTGCTCGTCACATACGCTTTATTAGCCATTGCATTTATTTTGATGCTGGTATGGGAAAAATATTTCTTCCGTAAACGTGCCCAAAAACTGGCGAATACTTTCATGGAGGCCGCATGAGCCATAAAGAAATAGTACCGGATTATCGATTAGATATGGTGGGCGAACCTTGCCCATACCCTGCGGTTGCGACGTTAGAAGCGATGCCATCGTTAAAACCTGGAGAGATATTAGAGGTGGTGAGTGATTGCCCGCAATCTATCAATAATATCCCTTTAGATGCCAAAAACTATGGTTATAAAGTGTTGGATATTCAACAGGATGGTCCAACTATCCGCTATTTAATTCAGAAATAGAAGCCTGAAAAAGGCGGGGAAACCCCGCCTTTTTCAGTATTTATTCTTCAATGTCCTGCCAGTTCGCAATATCCAGCACAAGCTCGCACTCATCATCGATATAGCCACCTGTCGGAATAAAGCCAAGTTTCTGATAAAACTCAAATGGGCTCTCTTCTCCTTCACCGCAACTATTATACAGCCGTGGGTAACCTTTCTTTTTCAAGTAACGGATCACTTGAATTAACGCCTCACGACCAAATCCTAATTTTTGGTAAGGCTCGGCTATCATAAATCGCCATAGCATAATGCCATCGTATTCAAGCTCATCATCATCTAGCCCAGAATGCAGCATAATGAATCCTACAGGGATATCATCCGCATAAATGCCTCGATACCAAGCACAGTCAGAGAATTGCGCCTCAACCATGGAATAGGCATTATCTGCCACCATGCTACGCTGTGCTTCACTGAGTGTATGGCTCAGTAAACAGATTTCCGAAAAGTTTTCAGCTGTTACCTTCTGCAAGGAGACAACGGAATTTTCATCCACTTCTGGCTCGATGAACTCTATCATAACCATTCCTTCGCTCGAATATTGACCAAAGCTTCACGAGGAAGCTGCTTGAGTTGTTATTATTGAATAATCAAAATTGCTACTGATTTGTTACATGGATGTAATTTAATCAACCAGAGATCGAGGAGGCAGTCAATGACTTAATTGTGGCTATGCAAGCGGGGTCTAAAAAGAAAATGGCAACTTGCGTAAATGCCCGTTGCCATCGTGAAGTTAGGATAAAAAGCTAAATAATATTAATGTTCGGCTTCACCGCCCAGAACATCAATTAAGCGAGCGATTAAGGCGCTGAGTTCGCCTGTCATCAGAATATAATCAGCATCAAATTTCTGAGCGAAATCTTCTTTAGGAATATCGTCATTTTGTTCTTTTAGTTTTTCACTGAATTTCAGTTTCTTCAGGGAGCCATCATCTGACAGCATAAACTGAACGCGCTCTTCCCAATCTAACGATAATTTAGTGACTAATTTGCCAGCTTCAATATGGGTGGCAATTTCGTCAGAAATTAGGTCTTGTTTCTTACAACGGATGATCCCGCCTTCTTCTAAAATCGCTTTTAATTCCGCTTCATCCATAGCGGCAAAACCTTGAGGTAATGCACCAGAACGCACCCATTCAGTCAGGGTTAACTCAATTGGGTCTTTAAAGGTCAGGGGAACAACAGGAAGCGAGCCTAAGCTTTTACGTAATAACGCTAAATTATCTTCGGCACGCTTAGCACTAGCGGCATCAACAATAATTAGCTGATTAACGGTATCAATCCAAATGTAGGTTTTGCTGAATTTACTGAATGCACGCGGAAGTAAATCATGAACCACTTCATCTTTTAGCGAGGCTTTTTCAGTTTTTTTCAGTTGGCGACCTTGGTCCGCTTCTAATTTTTCAATTTTCTCTTGTAATGCTTGCTTGATCACGGGGGATGGCAGCATTTTATCTTCTTTCTTGGCACAAATAAGAATTTGGTTATTTGCAGCATGGGTGAGTGCATCTGCGCCACGCATTGGCGGCACCCAGCCCGTTTTCATCATGTCTTGGCTTCCACAAGGGGTATAAGCTAGCGGCGCAAGTTGTCTTTCCAGATCATCCGCGGAGAGTGCCAAATCCCGATTCAGGCGATAGACCAATATATTCTTGAACCACATGAAAAACCTACCTTTGTCATTAAAAACATGTTTAGCAAGGCGGACATGATAGCGAATTGTCCGTTATTAAGCGAAAAAAAATGCCCGCCATTTTGCGGTGTTTTACTTTCTATAAAGGTCGTCTAATAATGTAAGCAGGCAATTAAATGAAAAATAGATAATAAGTGAGTGCCATTATGAGAATAGGGATTGATTTAGGCGGTACAAAAATTGAAGTGGTCGCGCTGGATGATGGTGGCAATATTCTATTTCGTCAGCGTATGCCAACGCCACGAGGTGATTATCAAGGCACTCTCGATGCAATTAAGCATTTAGTTGATGAGGCGGAAGCGGCAACGGGTCAAGTTGGAAGTGTGGGTTTAGGGATCCCTGGAACACTTTCTCCAGTGACGGGAAAAGTGAAAAATGCCAATTCCACGTGGTTAAACGGACAACCATTCGATAAAGACCTTGCTCAATGTTTAGGTCGTCCAGTGAAAATGGCCAATGATGCCAATTGCCTTGCTGTTTCAGAAGCCGTTGATGGCGCAGGGGCAGGCGCTAAAGTGGTGTTTGCCGTGATCATTGGAACGGGTTGTGGGGCTGGAATCGCCATTAATGGGCAAGTTCATTCTGGTGGAAATGGCGTCGCAGGCGAATGGGGACACAACCCTTTGCCATGGCAAGATGACCAAGACCGACTATTTCTGGCTGACGAAAAATGTTATTGCGGGCTGAGTGGCTGTACAGAGCAATTTGTCTCCGGTACGGGATTTATGGCGGATTACAAAAAACTGGCCGGAGAATCCAAAACAGGCACCGAAATTATTCAATTGGCGCGAAACGGCAATAAACACGCGATAAAAGCCTTTGAACATTACCAAAATCGTCTAGCAAAAGCGTTAGCACAAGCCGTCAACATGCTAGACCCAGACGTCATAGTGTTAGGGGGCGGAATGAGCAACGTCGATGAGCTCTATGAAAATTTGCCAGAAAAAATTCGTCAATGGGTGTTTGGTAGGGAGTTTGATACGCCAATCAGGAAGGCGGAGCATGGGGATTCGAGTGGGGTGCGGGGGGCGGCCTGGCTATGCTCTTCCTAATTTGCCCCATGACGTTGTTAGCTGCTCTCTCTAGCCCTAGTCACATACTTATGTATGCTCCTAGGGTCTAGTTCGTTGGCTGCCTAGTCATGAGGTAAATTAGTTTGAGCATGAATGAAGGTTGCTCGTCATACTTCACGCCGTAGCTGCGTTGGCTACGCTCGCTAACCCTAGTCACATACTTGTGTATGCTCCTAGGGCTTAGCCTCCCTTGCCGCCTTGCCACAACGCGAATTATTTAGAGCATGTTCTAGAGTTAAAAAAGGCAAAAGATAAAAGCAAGGCAAAAGCAAAAGAAGGGCAAAAGTGAAAATGAGCTGGTGGATTTGTCTACTTATAAAGTGAGTGTTGGTGAGTTATTCGGGGAATAGCGGGTTTTATCGATAACTCAAATAATAGCGGTGATTTTTATCGGATAAATCTATTTTTGTGAGCTATATAAAAGTCGGGATTCATAAATGGACTAAAACCGTGATTTAGTCACAAAAAATGGTTACTGTTTGCAGGCATTATCATTAAAACTTGATATCCAACACACAGTGACAGGCTCAATTTCGGGTATGGTTGGGTTCTTGACCAATAACCATGAAATGAATCTGGACTTTATGAGAGGCATTCTCTCAAAAGGCAACAAAGGGGATTTAACGTGAAAAAGGCTCTAAAACTTTCATCGTTGGCACTGCTGGTGGCATTTAATGCCAACGCTGCCACGGTTGACTTGCGTGTCATGGAAACATCCGATGTACACAGCAACCTCATTGACTTCGACTACTACAAAGACAAATCTACTGAACAATTTGGCCTAGTACGTACTGCGACATTAATCAAAGCCGCGAAAAATGAAGCCACCAACGCTATCCTCGTAGATAACGGGGACTTAATCCAAGGCAGCCCACTGGCTGACTATATGGCGAACAAAGGCTTAAAAGAGGGAGAATCTCACCCTGCTCATAGCTTAATGAACACCATGGGCTACACCGTCGGTAACTTTGGTAACCACGAATTCAACTTTGGTTTAGATTACCTGAAACAAGCCATTGCAGGCGCGAAATTCCCTTACGTCAACGCCAATATCGTTGATGCTAAAACCGGTGAAAACTACTTCAAACCGTACATTATTGTTGATACTCCGGTAAAAGACCGTGATGGTAAAACACATACCATTAAAGTCGGTTATATCGGCTTTGTTCCGCCACAAATCATGATTTGGGATAAACCAAACTTAGAAGGCAAAGTGAAGGTGAATGACATCACTGAAACTGCTAAAAAGTTTGTGCCGCAAATGAAGAAAGAGGGCGCTGACCTGATTGTGGCAATTCCTCACTCAGGATTCTCACAAGAGCCATACAAAGCGATGGCAGAAAATTCTGTGTACTATCTCAGCGAAGTCCCGGGTATCAACGCCATTATGTTTGGTCACTCTCACGGTGTGTTCCCAAGTAAAGAATTTGCTGATATTAAAGGCGTCGATGTTGCCAAAGGCACAGTCAACGGCATTCCAGCAGTTATGCCAGGACAGTGGGGTGATCATTTAGGCGTGGTTGATTTGGTGGTTAACAATGACAGCGGCGATTGGAAAGTGGTTGAAGCTCAAGCCCATGCCCGCCCTGTTTATGATAAAGCCAATAAGAAAGCACTGGTTGAGCGCGATGAATCACTCGTGAAAATCATCCAAGAGCAGCATCAAGGTACCCGTGATTTCGTGGGTAAACTGATTGGTAAAGCCTCTGAAAACATGTACAGCTACTTGGCATTAGTTCAAAGCGATCCAACGGTTCAGATTGTGAATGATGCTCAGATGGATTACACCCGTAACTTTATCCAAGGCGACCCAGATTTAGCTGATTTACCAGTATTGGCCGCAGCGGCACCATTCAAAGCCGGTGGACGTAAAAATGCGCCTTCTGAGTTTGTTGAAGTGGAGAAAGGGGATTTAACTTTCCGTAATGCGGCGGACTTATATCTCTATCCAAATACCTTAGTGGTAGTAAAAGCAACAGGTGCGGATGTGGTTGAATGGTTAGAGTGCTCTGCGGGCATGTTCAACCAAATTGATGCACAATCAACTAAGCCACAAAGCCTGATCAACTGGGATGGTTTCAGAACCTATAACTTTGACACCATTAGTGGTGTGAATTACCAAATTGACCTGACTCAGCCAGCTAAATATGACACCGATTGCCAAGTGGTGAATAAAGATGCAAATCGTATCAAAAATGTGACTTACCAAGGCAAACCAATCGATCCTAAAGCGGCATTCTTAATCGCGACTAATAACTATCGTGGTTACGGCGGTAAATTTGCAGGTACTGGTGATGCGCATATTGCATTTGCTTCACCAGATGAAAACCGTGCAATTTTAGCGGCTTATATCGCTAAAGTGTCTAAAGAAAAAGGCGAAGTGGTTTCGAAGGCGGATAATAACTGGTCCTTCACGCCAATTAAAACCGATAAAAAACTCGATGTACGTTTTGAAACTTCACCAAGTGAAAAGGCTGCCGAGTTTATTCAGCAACATGCTCAATATCCAATGAAAAAAGTGGGTACTGACGATATCGGTTTTGCTATTTACCAAGTTGATTTAACCGCTAAGTAATAGCAGTCATAAAATATTGATAACCGAAAGCCTGTCACTTGTGTCAGGCTTTTTTTCATAGAAATGTATATTCGATGACATTCGTATGAAAAAAAGATTATGGAAAGCATCATGGCGGAAAGGTGCATAGAAGAACAGAAAAATAGCTGACTGGCTATGTGATAACAAAAGCGGATTAATATAGAAATAAAGTTCGGGGAGTTTAAACTTAAGAGTAAATGGCAGCTCCCCGAAATATTATGCTTATTAGATCTTCAATTAACTTATTCATAAGTCACGTTTAACATAGGTAATTTACTGTGTTTGTCATATTCAACTTTGACATACTCGGATTCGATTTTTTTACCATTTTTCAATGAACCTGATGCAGTGACTGTTTTACCATTACGATAACAATCCACATTTGCATGGGTTTGATTCACGATATTGACTTCACACTGAGGCTCATAGATATAACCACCAAATGAAACTGTACCTCCTGAAGATGGGTTGATATTACTTGCAAAAGAACAACTCGAAATGAAGATTGCCACTACAGTAGTTAATAAAGATAAACGTTTCATAGTCCACCCCCTTAATAACACTGACCACCATCCAATACTGCTTCTGTGCTCTTATTTTTAGTGTAGTTCAAATGCCGATAATGCAAAAATAAAAGTTTAGTCTATAAGTAAATACTATTACCCTGAGGATATAACATATTGATGTCAATCAAATTAAGGTTGTTTTTCAGTTTCATGTAAGTGATTAAAAATGCTATTTTTTATAAAATTGCGACCAATATATAAAAATGAAATATTATTTTTGAATAAGTGTGATTGATTTTGATTAATATTCCGAGGGTGTTTTTCTATTTGGATAATTTGTGATAGTTGAGGGTTTTATATTGTTAATGATTTAATGAAATTCAAATGTATTATATAAATAAATATATAATGGTTTGGGTGAATAAATAAAATAAAGCCTCTGCAAATATTTGCAGAGGCAATAAAGATAATAACGATCAGTGATGAATTATTTGAATACTTTGAAACGAACGTCGTCGTCCATAAAGTCTTTATCACCAGCTGGTTGCTCAATTGACCCAAATACCATTTGAGCACGTAAGATCCAATTTGCTGGGATATCCCACTCTTGTTGAACTTGATTATCAATTAATGGGTTGTAGTGCTGTAATGATGCACCTACATTTTCCTGAGATAATGTTGTCCACACTGCCAGTTGAGCCATACCGCTCGCTTGTTCTGACCAGATAGGGAAGTTATCTGCATAGAGTGGAAATTGTTCTTGTAAACCAGTGACGACATTTTTATCTTCAAAGAAAAGAACGGTACCAGCACCTGCTGCAAAGCTATTAATTTTTTGCTCAGTTCCCGCAAATGCTGCTTCTGGTACGATAGCGCGTAACGCTTCTTTGGTGATATTCCACAGTTTTTTATGTTCTGCACCAAATAGCACCACAATACGTGACGTTTGTGAGTTAAATGCTGATGGGGAGTGCTTAACCGCTTCTTTGATAAGCCCAGCCACTTTCTCTTCCGAGATTGGTAATGAATCGCCTAAGTTATAGATAGTGCGACGATTTTTAATCATTTCGATAAATGCGTTAGACATGTGTGTCCCCTTGCTTTTGTTTAGAGCACGGCAATTTATTGAACAACCTCAGAAGCCGTAACTTGTTTCGAAGTAAATTGTTTCGATGTGAACAACTATAAAGGTATCCCAACCAAATCATAGAAAAAAAATTTAACCTTAATGTTCAAATTTTTGCATGTTGTTATAAAAATTAAATAAATTCATTTGGTTATCTTTATTTTCTAGCCTATTGTATTAACTAACACGATAGTGGCTTGGAAGTTCACTAAAGCCGAGTCCGTTAGTTTTTTTCACCGCAATTTGTACAGGAATTCGTTCTTTCATCGCTTCTACATGGCTAATCACACCAATGGTTTTTCCTGATGCATTTAGGCTTTCTAATGCATCTAGGGCGATGTCTAAAGTTTCAGCGTCTAGCGTACCGAAACCTTCATCTAAAAAGAGTGACTCTAATTGTGTTCGATGGCTCACCATGTCAGAGAGTGCAAGGGCTAGGGCGAGACTGACTAAGAAACTTTCCCCTCCTGAAAGGGTCTTCGTATCACGAATACTATCCCCTTGCCAACCATCAATAACCTGCAACTCGAGGTTGGCTAAATGGCTACGCTGTAGCAAATAACGACCATGTAATTTATCGAGTTGTTGGTTAGCGAGCGAGACTAAACAGTCTAGAGTTAGCCCTTGAGCATAGCGACGGAATTTATCCCCTTCGGCGGAGCCGATTAAGGTATTGAGATAACTCCAATCATCGTAGCTTAATTGGCTCTGTTCAATTTTATTCAATAACTCACGCTGCTGGTGACGTTGCTGCTGATCACGCTCAAGCTGGTTAATGATTTGCCCTTGTTGCTGGTTCAAGATCTTTATTTGGCTCTCTAGTTGTTCGAGAGTTTGCTGAATTTTTTCCACAGAGAACTCAGTGAATTCCACTAAACGCTGTTGCTCATGATTTGCTATGGCTGACTGGCTTTCTTGGTAGCGAGTTTCCGCCTCCAGCCGCTGTTGAGTGACTCGCTGTTTAAGCTGCTCCAGCTCAATTTTCTCTTCAGTCGGCAGTAAGGCATTAAGGAACTGCTCTTGAGTATCGAAAGGGCTGCTACTGAGTGCAGCAACAAACTGAGTGTGAGCGGCTAACTGTCGTTGGCTTAGTTGCTTCAATTGGTAATCAAGTTCTTGGGCACTCCCGTTGAGTGCAGCAATATTTTTATCTATTGCGCTAATTTGCTCTGAAAGCGTATCAACTTGATGTGTGTATTGAGCTTGTTTTTCTTGCATTTTTTGAACAAAAACAGCAACTGTTTGGCCATCTAACAGATTCTGGCGCTGCATATTTTTTTGTTCAATTTGCTGATTTAATTGCTCTAATTGCTGCTGTTGAGCAGAAAGTTGCTGAGTTAATTGCTGAGCATTAGCTGTTTCGGCTGCAAGCGTAGCAGTATCAACTTCAATATTTTTGGTGATTTGCAGAAAGGTGTTTTTTTGTGCTTCATAATATTGCCCGCGTTGCTCAATCTCTTGTAGCCAAGTGGTAAATTGCGCTTGGCTTGGAAGAATGAGATTGAATGGCGCCAGCGAGTCTGTAAGTTGCTGTGTTTGGTGTTCTAAGCGTTGTTGCAGAGATTGCTGCTCAGCACGGTTTTCTTCTAATTGTAGGGACAGATGCTTAAGTTTCTCATCAAGGAGAGATAACTCAGAAAACAGCTGTTTAGCTTGGGTTTGCTGTTCATAATATTGGCTTTTAGCATCTTGGTACTGACGCTCTAATTGTGCAAATTCATTGATGATGGTTTGCTGAGCGGTAAGCTTTTCTTGTAATTCAATGAGAAATTGTTCTATTGCAGATGCGTTTTTGGCTAGTTCAGGTGTAAGTGCTTGCTCACATGCTTTCAGCCATTGACGATTCAGGTTGTTGAACTGCTCTTGTAGCTGTTTTTGAGCCAATTCGTTATCTTGCTGGTGGCGTTTGTCTGCTTGTAATAAGGCTTGCTGCTCAGTGAGATTTTGTTTTTCGGCCTCAATTTGAGTGATCAGCGTCGTCAGTTGTTGCTGGGTCTTATTGGGCATAACGGCTTGATATGATGCTAAAGCAGGATGCTCCAATGAGCCACAAAGAGGGCATGCATCTCCTTCAATGAGCTGTTGGCGCTCATGTTCTAAGCTGACAATTTTTTGTTCTAGCTGAAGTTTTTGCTCCAAAATTTGTCGTTGAGGTAGGAGCTGAGTCACTCTATCTTGCGTAATGGCAACCTGTTGCTCTAATAGGTTGATAGATTCGCTGAGTTGGTTTTGCAACTGTGTTTGTGACTGTAATTGCAGCTGTTTTTCCTCATGTTGAGTCAGTAAAACAGGCAGTATTTTCGCATGCTGCAAACGCTCTTGCTGCTGTGAAATTGCTGCTTTAATTTCCTCGATATTATGCTTTTCTTTATATTCCTGAAACTGCTTTTCAAGCTGATTAAAGCGAGAATGCTGCTCTTCTAAATGGCTTTGAGCCTGTTGAGATTCTTTGGCTTTTTGCTGTTGAACCTGTTGTAGGGTTTGCCATTCTTGGTGGATAGCTTTCTGCTTTTGCTGATTTTGGGTTAGGCGTTCTGTGAATTCATAAATAAACTTCCCTTGCTGCTGCCAGCTTCCAAGTTGCGCGACAATCTGGGCATCATTTTGATGTTCTTGTAGAAATAACTGGGTTTTATTCAATTCATTATTAGCATGAAGAATTTTCTGCTGAATATTTTCTATAATCGATTTTTTCTGTAAATATTCGCCATTTAGTTGGTTTAACTGCTCAGTTAGCTGGATTTTTTGCTGGTTAAGTTGTGCGAGCAAATTGTCGAGTGGGCGCACTTCGTTATCAATCATCGCCGTGGCTTTTTGTACCCACTCTTTATATTGGTTTTGCTCCAACTGAGCTTGAGTATGTTGGGCAACTAATGGCAAGCGCTGCTTTTGAGCGTCTTCTAAAAGTAATGTGGTGCGCTGCTGTTTTTGGGTCTGTTCATCGAGTTGGGTTTGCAAGCTTTGTACTGCCAACCAATCAGGGCGTAGCGCTTCTGCTGGGGCGCTTTGTGCCAGCTTATGTAAGCGGGGTTCGGCGGCTTGATATTGCTGTAGAGCTTGCTGCTGTGCAATCTGTAATCGCTGGGTATTTTGCACCAGTTGTTGATGTTGCTGGTGCCATGTTAGGGCTTGCTGATGGTGGTTTTTATTCTGATTCAGTTGCTGTTCTTGCGCTGAATATTGTTGCTGTTTTTCAACCAGTTCTTGATGTTCAGCTTCAGTGAGTAAGTTAATGCTACTGGCTTGTGCCCGAAGAATATCGAGATCGGTTTTAGCTTGTTTATGTTGGTTAAAAATATACACCGAAATCTGGCTGTAAATTTCGGTGCCGGTGATCTCTTCCAGCAAATCGGCGCGCTCTTTTTCGGTTGCATTTAAAAAGGCAGCAAAATCCCCTTGGGAGAGCAAAATGGATTTTGTGAAACGCCCAAAATCTAGTCCGGTGATTTGCACAATTTTTTCACGCACTTCACTGATTTTTTCTGCGATGATCTGCCCATCAGCGACGGTTGCTAGCTCTGCTTTTGCATCTTGCAGGTTACCATCAGGTTTATTGTTTGCTCTGCGTTGGCTCCAAAATGCGCGATAAGCGATGCCTTTAACTTCAAACTCGACTTCTGCTAAACATTCACCCGTATGGCGGGTCATTAACTCATTTTTGCTTTTTGATATTGCGCCTAACCGTGGAGTCTGGTGGTAAAGTGCTAGGCAGATGGCATCCAATAACGTGGTTTTTCCCGCGCCAGTCGCGCCTGTGATGGCAAATAACCCATTACTGGCAAAAGGCTCTTCCGTGAAATCAATCTTCCATTCACCTTTTAGGGAGTTAATGTTTTTCAGGCGTAAGCTTAAGATTTTCAAAGTTATTCTCCCTGCTCATTGCGTAAGTTGGCGTAGGATTGCTTGAAAAGCTGCAATAAACGCTGCTCTAACGCTTTGTCTTCCAATGACTCTTCGGTAAGTCGTCGAGTAAAAACTTCTTCGGCAGTCAGTTCACTTAATGTTTCATTCTGCGGCGTGAGGTTTTGACCTGTTTGTACCCGCCGAGCTCGGCGTAAACGAACAACTTCGACAGGACGTTCTTGAGTAAGAGCTTCAATACGTTGTTGGATATCACCAAGATAGTCTTGGGTGGCGACTTCAATATCTAACCAAATAGGGAGCTCATTTTCTTGGACAGGTAAGTCCATTAATTGTTTTTGTAGTTCTTTCAAAGAGCCTTTTAAACTCAATAGCGGCTGGAAAACGGGAATTGGCAGCAAAGTGACATTAGCAAATTGGTGCTGATTAAATTCCACTAAGCAGACACTCTTTTGTTGTTGTGACTCATCAAAACTGAGTGAAATCGGAGAGCCGCTGTAGCGAATATGCGCTTGCCCACCAATTAGTTGAGGGCGATGGATGTGTCCGAGTGCAATATAATCCGCAGGTGGGAATGCGCCGGAAGGAAAGGCATCCAATGTGCCGATATAAATCTCACGCACGGAGTCTGTCAGTTCTGCACCGACGACGGTCAAATGTCCCGTGGCAATAATCGGGATATCTAAGCCCAGCTCAGCGCGTAGCTCAACGGCTTTTTGATAACAGCTTTGGTAGTGTTCATGAATGGCATTTTGTAATGAAAGTTGTTTCTCTTCACTGCTTTGCCCTGCAATGCTGACTTGGATATCTCGTGGTCGCAAAAAGGGGATCGCACACACCAGTCCATTTGGGTTCCCTTGCTTATCTTTCAATGTGATAACAGGGGATTCGCTGTTTGATGTGATAACGTGAGTATTTAAATAGCGTAATAACGCGCTGGATTCATTCAAAACAGAGACAGAATCATGGTTACCACTCAAGATAACTAATTGGCAGCCTGTTTTTTGTAAATCAACAATAAACTGGTTGTAGAGTTCACGCGCATAACTTGGCGGAGCGCCAGTATCAAAGACATCACCAGCCACAATCAGGGCATCCACTTGGTACTGTTTGACTTGTTCTATTAACCAACGCAAAAAGTGTTGGTGTTCAGCAGATCGGTTTTTAGTGAAAAAATACTGACCTAAATGCCAGTCTGAAGTGTGGATGATGCGCATGAGCTAGCGGTTCCTGTAATTATGACGCTTTTACTATATTAATATTCTGATGCTTTATACTAATACTCAAACCATTTGGTTTGCTGTGTCACAGTATACTGTATATAGGTTCAGTGAAAGCAAAGGTATGGCAAATTAAACAGTAAAAATAAGAGAGTTGCGAAGCGCTTCGCAATGATAGCCAGATGTGGTGTTAATATTTCACTTACATGACATTAAGCTGTTAATCTAATGATAGATCTTGAATGCGCGTTAAGATATTCATAATTCTGTCACAAAACTGACGCATAATGCGGTCACATTAAAAATCTCTTCTTATTTACAGGAACAATCATGGCAAGACGCATTCTAGTCGTTGAAGATGAAGCGCCCATCCGAGAAATGGTTTGTTTTGTATTGGAACAGAATGGTTTTCAGCCCACAGAGGCTGATGATTATGATTCTGCAATAGCGCAATTGGTTGATCCCCTTCCTGATTTAGTGTTATTGGACTGGATGATCCCCGGTGGTTCCGGTATCCAAGTCATTAAACATATGAAGCGTGATAGTGCCACGCGTGATGTCCCCGTGATGATGCTAACTGCAAGGGGCGAAGAAGAAGATCGCGTGAAAGGATTAGAAGTGGGTGCGGATGATTATTTAATCAAACCATTTTCACCAAAAGAATTGATAGCTCGAGTTAAAGCCATTTTACGACGTATCTCTCCAATGGCGACAGAAGACATTATTGAGATGAACGGGTTAGTTCTTGATCCTACTTCTCATCGCGTTACCAGCAAAGAAATTCCCATTGATATGGGGCCTACCGAATACAAGTTACTTCACTTCTTTATGACCCATCCAGAGCGAGTATATAGCCGCGAACAGTTACTCAACTATGTTTGGGGCGCAAACGTGTATGTGGAAGACAGAACGGTGGATGTGCATATTCGTCGTTTAAGAAAAGCGTTAGAGTTAGATGGGCATGATAAGATGGTGCAAACGGTTCGTGGTACTGGCTACCGCTTCTCTGTTCGCTATTGAGAAACCATTAGGGAGAAACATGGGTGCTTGAACGCTTATCCTTAAAACAGCTGATTTGGGGGCTGTTTTTATTTATTTTACCCGCATTGATACTGTCTGTTTTTATTGGGCATCTTCCGTGGCTATTAGTGATTTCACTGCTCGCAGCACTCATTTGGCACGGATATAACCTGCTAAAACTTTCAGATTGGCTCTGGTTGGATAGAAGTATGCTGCCGCCGGATGGCAAAGGGGGATGGGAGCCGATATTTTATGGTATCTATCAGATGCAGCAGCGCAACCGTAAGCGTCGCCGTGAATTAGGTCAGTTGATTAAGCGCTTTCGCAGCGGAGCTGAATCCTTGCCTGATGCGGTGGTAATTATGACCACCGAAGGCAATATTTTCTGGTGTAACCGCCACGCTCAACAGCTTCTAGGCTTTCGCTGGCCTGAGGATAACGGACAGCATATTTTTAACTTGCTACGTTATCCTGATTTTAGTCGTTATTTCACCGTGAAAAACTATGACCAAGCACTGACGATTGAGCTTAATAGTGGCGAAATTGTTGAGTTTCGAATTTTACCGTATGCAAGTGATCAGCTTTTGATGGTGGCTCGAGATGTGACTGAAAAACGCCGTCTAGAAAAAGCACGTAGAGACTTTTTTGCTAACGTGAGCCATGAGTTACGAACGCCATTAACGGTTATACAAGGTTATCTTGAAGTCATGGATGATCAAGAAGGCACTTCACCGATGAATAAAAAAGCGTTGTCGGTGATGCAAGAACAGACTCATCGAATGGATAACCTAGTGAAGCAATTGCTGCAATTATCCCGTATAGAGGTTGCCCCTCAAATTAATTTAGACGAACAGATTAATATGCCGGTCATTCTCAAGATGATTGAACAAGAAGCGATTAGCTTAAGCCAAGGGCGGCACGAGTTTGAATTCAGTATTGATGAAAAACTTCGAGTTCATGGAAATGAAGAGCAGCTACGAAGTGCGGTTGCTAACTTAGTGTATAACGCCATAAACCATACGCCAGACGGCACGAAAATTAAGGTAAAATGGCAGCGAACCAGTAATGGCGCGCAGTTTAGTGTGAGTGACAATGGTCCAGGAATTCCAACTGAGCACCTTCCTCGCTTAACAGAGCGTTTTTATCGTGTGGATAAAGCGCGCTCTCGACAAGGTGGTGGCGGAACAGGGCTGGGCTTAGCGATTGTTAAGCATGCGGTTCAGCATCATAGTAGCCAGCTCTCCGTAACCAGTCAGGTTGGTAAGGGCAGTGAGTTTTCATTCACATTACCGCCAGTGTTTATTGTGTCAGACAAGAAAGTGAATACATTAAGCGCGAAATAATCGAAAAATTGAAACCTTGCTAATAAAATCATTGTATTAGCAAGGTTTTTTGTTTTGTGTTTCATCCTATATTGGTGCTATTTCTAACGCCTACGCTATATTTTCAATTTTATCCTGCAATTTTCTTCATCTTATTCTGTGAATATTTCTTCGGTATGGTTAAAAAATGTTTTATTGATGATTTTTTAGCCTGAATATATAAGGGATATTGCAATTTTACTGACAGTAATCACTGGTTCTTAAATTTAGTTTGGTGCATTGTTCTTGTTTTCGGGTTTGCTCTTGCCTTTTTTCCCTATAAAAGTTTTACTTGTCGCCAGTTATTGGCGATTTTTACTGTTTTTTGATGTTTAGTATTGCAAAGCTAACCAAGACATGCATTTTGTGTTGTTAATGTAATGTTAATCAGAACTCTATTTCGTCATATATGTTCCAACAGGTTACGGATGAAGTGACCTGTTTTTATTTCATAATTTACTAAAAATTAACATAATATGGCTCATCGTTTATCATCCAGAGATATCCTCGCCTTAGGTTTTATGACCTTTGCGCTGTTTGTTGGGGCTGGAAATATTATTTTCCCGCCAATGGTCGGTTTACAAGCCGGTGAACAAGTTTGGACTGCGGCACTTGGTTTCTTAGTCACAGGTGTCGGTCTTCCTGTTCTTACCGTCGTTGCATTGGCGAAAGTGGGGGGCGGTATTGAAGCGCTTAGCACGCCAATTGGTAAAACTGCCGGTCTGCTATTAGCTATCGTTGCATATCTATCGGTGGGGCCTCTTTTTGCGACCCCAAGAACGGCAACCGTTTCTTATAAAGTGGGTATTGCACCATTGCTGGGCGGTGAATCGGAAATATCACTGCTGATTTATAGCGCCATCTATTTTGTACTGGTGATCGGTATTTCGTTATACCCAGGTAAATTGCTAGATAGTGTTGGGCACATTTTGGCGCCAGTCAAAATGTTGGCACTGGCAATTTTAGGCGTTGCTGCGGTTATGTGGCCTGCTGGAGAACCGATCCTGGCAACCCCAGAATACCAAAATATGGCATTTTCCAATGGCTTTATTAATGGCTATTTAACGATGGACACATTAGGTGCCATGGTTTTTGGTATTGTCATTGTGAATGCGGCGCGTTCCCGCGGTATTGAAAACTCATCATTATTAACTCGCTATACCATGTGGGCAGGATTAATTGCTGGTGTGTTATTAACTCTGGTCTATTTATCGTTGTTTAAACTGGGCGAAAATAGTGGATCATTGATTCCAAATCCAGCTGATGGCGCTGATATTCTTCACGAATATGTTCAATACACGTTCGGTAACTACGGTAGCTTCTTCTTAGCGGTATTGATTTTTGTTGCCTGTATGGTAACTGCTGTAGGGCTAACCTGCGCATGTGCTGAGTTCTTCAGCCGCTATGTGCCAATCTCTTACCGTAAATTGGTATTGATTTTAGGCTTGTTCTCTATGGTGATTTCAAACCTAGGACTGAGTAAGCTGATTGCGTTCTCATTGCCGGTATTGGTTTCGATTTATCCACCTTGTATCGTTTTGATTTTAATGAGCTTTACGTTGAAGTGGTGGCGTAACCCAACCATCGTAATTGCTCCAACGATGTTAACAAGCTTTGTGGTCGGTTTGATTGGTGCTGTGAAAGCCTCTGATAACTTGAAGACTTATATCCCAGACTGGATGACGTCTATTCCATTATATCAGCAAGATTTAGCGTGGTTATTACCATCGGTGGTTGTGTTAGTGGTTGCTGCGCTATGTGACAGACTTATCACACCATCAAGTGAGCACCATAAGCACGCATAATATATTGTAAATTCCTAAAAAAATGCCAGTAGATGATAAATCCACTGGCATTTTTCATTTTAGTTATCGACTAACTAATTCACACCCACCGCACTGCCCGCAGGGCGGCGAACATCGTTAGATCCGTAAATAAAGCCTTCACGGACTTTGCCAGAAACGGCAGAGTCGTTGCCGGAAGATTTCGCACTCACACCCGCACCGTCAGGAATACCGATCATAATTAGCTCAGCAGCGCCCCATGGGGTCTGCTCTACCATTTTATAACCCATCTTATCGAGTAACGCTAAACTGTCTTTAGACACACCGCGTTGCTCATAATAAACCTCGTCAGGTAGCCATTGATGGTGAATGCGAGGGGCATTTACCGCCTCTTGTGGCGGCATGCCGTGGTCAATAATGTTTAGTGCAGTTTGCAAGGTAATTGAAATGATCCTTGAGCCTCCCGGAGAGCCGAGTACTAAGAAGACTTTGCCGTCTTTAGTGACAATTGTCGGGCTCATTGATGATAGTGGGCGCTTACCGGGGGCGATAGAGTTTCTTTCCCCTTGCACTAACCCATACAGATTTTTCTCGCCAACTTTGGTGGTGAAATCATCCATTTCATCATTCAGGAAGAAACCTGTACCTGGTGGGATCACCACAGAGCCAAATCGACCATTAATTGTATAAGTGGTTGAAACGGCATTGCCTTTATCATCTACGACTGAATAGTGGGTCGTTTCTGGTTTTTCGTGAGGTCCTATTCCCGGTTGAACTTCAGTGGACGGTGTCGCTTTATTTGGCACAATTTCTTTGCGCAGATCAGCGGCGTACTGTTTGCTGAGCAGCTTATCTGTCGGGTTATCTACAAATGCAGGGTCGCCTAAGAATGTATTGCGATCCATATAAGCGTGGCGCATCGCCTCTGTCAGCGTATGAATGTATTCAGCCGAGTTGAAACCCATCTCTTTGAGATCATAACCTTCTAAAATATTGAGGGTTTCGCAGATAGTGACGCCGCCCGAACTTGGTGGTGGGGCAGAGATAAATTTGTAACCACGGTAGGTACAGCTAACGGGAGTGGTATCTGAGATGGAGTAATCAGCAAAGTCTTGAGCTGTTAGGATCCCGCCATTTTTCTTCGATGCGGCTTCTACGATTTTAGGAATATCCCCTTCATAGAATGCAACGGGGCCTTTATTGGCGATTTTTTCCAGTGTGTTTGCCAAATCGGTTTGTACTAGCAAGTCCCCTGGTTGATAAGCACTTCCATCCGGTTTTAAGAATATCCTAGCCACTTCGGGGTCTTGCTTGAAGCGCTCGGTCGTGGTGTCCAGTACATCGGTATCGCCACGGGTTAGGACAAAGCCTTCTCGAGCTAGTTTAATCGCGGGTGCCATTACTTGCTGGCGGCTCATGGTACCGTATTTTTCAAGGGCATAATCTAAGCCTTTCACTGTACCTGGTACACCCGATGCGAGGTAGCCATATAAGCTGGCATCTTTGATAAGTTTGCCGTCTTTATCTAAATACATATCGGCGCTGGCCGCTTTTGGAGCGGTTTCTCGGAAGTTAATGAAGATATCTTTGCCATCCGCAAGGTGCAGTGTCATAAAACCACCACCACCAATATTGCCACAGCAAGGGTTAACAACGGCTTGGGCATAACCCACAGCCACTGCCGCATCAACCGCATTTCCTCCGGCTTTTAAAATGTCAGCACCAATTTGTGAAGCAAGGTGTTGAGAGGAGACAACCATGCCTTTTGTTGCTTCAACGGCAGGTTCCGAAGCGGCATAAAGTTGACTTGAAGTCAGCAACGAAATCAGTAGTAAAGAAGGGCGCCATACATTTTTTATCATTGGTATCTCCCGATTGAATGAGGAAGTAACGCGTAGATGTAATACAAATAAATAATTTGTTAAATATTTGTATCATCCAGATATAGCATGAATGGTTTGAGGGGTTGAATAACAAAAGTGAAAAAGTGTTAACGCGGTAGGAAAAAAATTTCAGATAGGTATAGATACAAAAATGCCGGCATTAAGCCGGCACTTGAAAACTTAACAGGTCAAATTACAGACCAGTTGCGTTCTTAGTCAGGTAAGCAGCAACGCCTTTTGGAGATGCGTTCATGCCTTCTTTACCTTTTTCCCACTGAGCTGGGCAAACATCACCGTGCTCTTCGTGGAATTGCAGCGCGTCAACCATACGCAGCATTTCGTCGATGTTACGGCCTAATGGCAGGTCGTTAACCACTTGGTGACGAACAACACCATTTTTGTCTACTAAGAAAGAACCACGCAGAGCAACGCCCGCTTCAGGGTGCTCGATGCCGTAAGCTTTCATGATGTCGCGTTTGATATCAGCAACCATCGGATATTTAACTTCACCGATACCGCCGTTATCAACAGGAGTTTTACGCCATGCGTTATGAACGAATTCTGAGTCGAAAGAAACACCAACGATTTCTACGCCGCGTTTTTTGAATTCTTCATAGCGATGGTCGAATGCAATCAGTTCTGAAGGACATACAAAAGTGAAGTCCATTGGCCAGAAGAAGATCACAGCTGGGCGACCGTTCAGGTGTTTTTTCAGGTTGAAGTTTTCAACGATTTCACCATTACCAAGAACAGCTGCAGCAGTAAAGTCAGGGGCTTGACGTGTAACCAGAACCATAATGTACTCCTATGAGTTTTAAGGGTTTCTATCTCCGCAATCGAAATGGGGCATGCGGATAAATATAACCTAAGGATAAGGTTTTATCCTTGGAGAATAAAGACATTAAAACCAATTGATATGATAGCTTTTACCTATCAATGGTATCAATTTGGCAGATTAATATCAATAAGATAGTTTTATTCCATTAAAGTGCAAGTTTTAATTTATTCGGATGCACGTAATGTGAACTCTTGGGCAAAAAGTTGCTGTTTTGCCGTCTCAATCATTTGTGGATAAAACTGAAAGAAAATATGTTCAAGTTCTAGATAATTAAGCAGAAAATCATCGAATGAGCCACTTAGAGCCGCGAGTTTTGGGCGGCGCCTTGCCATACCATTAAGTGACTTACCGATATACGCTTTTTCTGCGTATCGGGTCAACCATTGTTGAGGCCAGAGATACTCATTTAACTCCTGAAATTTTTCAGGGGTATGACATAAATCCGGTTCAATGGTTTTCCTGGCAAAATGCACAAAATCAGAGAGTGAATGCGAGGGAACGAGACGCTCCCAATGCAGAGAAAGAAAATGATCCCAGACTAAATCCAAGGTGATCGGTGCGACTCGGCGGTATTCTTCGCGAAATAGCTGACGAGCTTGTTTCACGAGCGGATGGGTATCTGTGGTTCTATCTACAGCTCTGTGCATGCGGATCCCTGCAACAATTTCAGGGGAATAAGCTCCCGCAGGATTACCGCGTACGTAGTCTGCCATCATATTTCCCAATAGGGAGCTTTTGGCAAGATGGGCAAGATGAAGATGAGCAAGATAGTTCATGTCGGTACTATAAACGAAAAATGTCAGAAACGAAAAAATGAAAGAAAAAAGGCAGCCGACACATTCCGTGCGGTTTCTGAAAATATTTGCAGAATATTGGTGTTTTTTTATACAAAATAGCGCTTATTTCTTGCGCCAAAGGCAGTGCAGCACTAGACTAGTCGCCTTATTTTTTTAGATTGATGTCAATACAATGCGTGTATCCGATTTTACTTTTGAATTACCAGAAGAACTTATTGCCCACTATCCTCAGGCTGAGCGTAGCTCATGTCGCTTACTTGGTCTTGATGGTGCCACGGGACAGCTCACGCATGGTGTGTTTACCGATATTCTTGAAAAATTGGAGCCAGGGGATTTGCTGGTGTTCAACAACACTCGCGTGATCCCTGCTAGATTGTTCGGTCGTAAAGCGAGCGGCGGTAAAATTGAGGTTTTGATTGAGCGTATGCTCGATGAACATCGTGTTTTGGCTCATGTTAGAGCCTCTAAAGCACCAAAAGAAGGTGCAGCGCTGCTACTGGGTGAAGATGAAAGTGTGAATGCGACGATGGTCGCTCGTCACGGTGCTCTGTTTGAGCTACGTTTTGATGATGCGCGCGATGTATTAAGTATTCTTAACCAAATTGGTCACATGCCATTACCGCCGTATATCGACCGTCCAGATGAAGAGTCTGACAAAGAGCTGTATCAAACCGTGTATAGCCAGCGTCCGGGAGCGGTTGCTGCACCAACAGCGGGTTTACACTTTGATGAGCCTTTATTAGAAGCATTACGCCAAAAAGGCGTTGAGATGGCATTTGTGACATTGCATGTCGGGGCGGGAACGTTCCAACCGGTGCGTGTTGATTCCATCGAAGACCATATTATGCACTCTGAATATGCAGAAGTTCCGCAAGAGGTGGTCGATGCCGTGTTGGCGTGTAAAGCACGTGGAAATCGTGTGATTGCAGTGGGAACAACGTCAGTTCGTTCACTCGAAAGTGCCGCGAAAGCCAGCGAAAACGCTTTAATTGCTCCATTCTTTGACGATACCCAGATATTTATTTATCCGGGTTATGAATATCAAGTGATTGATGCCTTGATCACTAACTTCCACTTGCCAGAATCCACATTAATTATGCTGGTCTCTGCGTTTGCGGGATATCAAAACACCATGCAAGCCTATAAAGAAGCTGTTGAGCAAAAATACCGTTTCTTTAGCTATGGTGATGCCATGTTTATTACGCCAAACGCCAATGCTCGTTTTGAGCAAGTCGGCTCGGCAGAACAAGAATAAGTGGCGGCGTAGCTGCTTGCTTAGATTCAGTAACCAATAGCACCAGACTGTTTTTCTGATGCTAGGAGATAAAACGTGAAATATGAATTACAGACAACCGACGGCAATGCGCGTCGTGGTCGCCTGATTTTTGAACGCGGCGTGGTAGAAACTCCGGCGTTCATGCCAGTAGGAACTTACGGCACGGTTAAGGGAATGACTCCTGAAGAAGTGAAAGAAACCGGTGCTCAAATTTTACTGGGTAATACCTTCCATTTATGGCTACGTCCGGGTCAAGAAATCATGAAATTACATGGTGACCTGCACGACTTTATGCAATGGCAAGGTCCTATCTTAACGGACTCAGGTGGCTTCCAAGTCTTTAGCCTTGGTGCAATGCGTAAAATTAAAGAAGAAGGCGTTCATTTCCGTAATCCAATTAATGGTGAAAAAGTCTTCTTAAGCCCCGAAAAATCGATGGAAATTCAGTATGACCTCGGTTCCGATATCGTGATGATTTTCGACGAATGTACGCCGTACCCAGCAGATTGGGATTACGCAAAGACATCAATGGAAATGTCATTACGTTGGGCTGCGCGTAGCCGTCAGCGTTTTGATGAATTGAACAATAAAAATGCGCTGTTCGGGATTATCCAAGGCAGTGTTTACGAAGATTTACGTGATATCTCTGTGAAAGGGCTGGTGGAAATTGGCTTTGATGGGTACGCTGTAGGCGGCTTAGCAGTCGGCGAACCAAAAGAAGATATGCACCGTATTTTAGAGCATGTATGCCCGCAAATTCCGGCAGAAAAACCACGTTACCTAATGGGCGTTGGTAAGCCGGAAGATTTAGTGGAAGGTGTACGTCGTGGTATCGATATGTTTGACTGTGTGATGCCGACACGAAATGCACGTAACGGGCATTTATTTGTCACCAACGGCGTGGTAAAAATCCGTAATGCGAAGTATAAGTCAGACACATCACCTCTCGATGCAGAGTGTGACTGCTATACTTGTCGTCATTACAGCCGCGCGTATTTGCATCATCTTGACCGTTGTAATGAAATTTTGGGTGCACGACTCAATACCATCCATAATTTACGTTACTATCAACGCTTGATGGCGGGTATTCGCCAAGCGATTGAAACGGGTAATTTTGAGCAGTTTGCTGCGGATTTCTATCAGAAGATTGGCAAAGCCCAGCCTTCATTAAATAGAGAGTGAATTTAAAGTGCGAAGTTAGCCCGAACTGTGTAGCATATCGGGCTGTACCCTTCGTTCTTGCAGCTGATTGTGGTTATTGGCATCAGCCAAAAGAATTATTTAGTGCAAATTATAGTTTTTGGTTCTAGTTACATGATGGTTTGATGTATTTTATGTAACTTGAACTAGTTAAAGTGTAAGTTTGAAATTGCTTTCAATAACAATGAGGAAAGTTGAATGAGTTTTTTTATTTCTGAAGCAGCGGCATCAGCAGGCGCACCCGCTCAAGGTAGCCCGTACTCTCTGATTATTATGCTGGTTGTTTTCGCGCTGATTTTCTATTTCATGATCCTGCGTCCACAGCAAAAACGTGCTAAAGATCACCGTAAACTGATGGAATCAATCGCTAAGGGTGACGAAGTTTTAACCACTGGTGGTTTAATCGGTCGTGTGACTAAAGTGTCTGAAACAGGTTATGTTGTTCTTGAACTGAGTGAGAACACTGAAGTAACTATCAAACGTGATTTCGTTGCTGCTGTTCTACCTAAAGGCACAATGAAAGCAATCTAATTCTGAATTTTCCCGAAGGGAACTGCCGTGCTAAACCGTTATCCTTTATGGAAGTATCTGATGTTGATCGCTGCGATCCTCATCGGTTTGCTGTATGCACTTCCAAACCTATATGGTGAGGATCCGGCTGTTCAGATCACTGGCGTGCGGGGAACCGCCGCCAATGAACAAACGCTGATCCAAGTCCAAAAAGCTTTAGAAACAGACAAAATTCAGAGCAAATCTGTTGCTCTCGAAAATGGGGCAATTTTAGCCCGTTTCAACAACTCTGACGTTCAGTTACGTGCTCGTGAAGTCATCATGAACGCACTGGGTGACCAGTATGTTGTTGCATTAAACCTTGCACCTGCTACACCAAAATGGCTTGAAGCTCTCGGTGGTGAACCGATGAAGCTGGGTCTGGACTTACGTGGTGGGGTTCACTTCCTGATGGAAGTTGATATGGACACTGCATTAGGTAAATTGCAGGAACAAAACATGGATGGTTTGCGTAATGACTTGCGCCAAGCAGGTATTGCGTACTCTTCTATTCGTAAAGGCAGTGATTACAGCGTCGAAGTTCGCTTCCGTAACGCTGACGATCGCAGTCTTGCTGAGAAAACACTGGCGCGTAAATACCCAGACTTAGTGTTTTCTGACGGCAGCGATAACACCATGATTGCTGTTATGACTGATGAGCGCTTACGTGAAGCGCGTAACTATGCCGTCTCTCAAAACATCACAATCATCCGTAACCGTGTTAACCAATTAGGTGTTGCTGAACCACTGGTTCAACGCCAAGGTGCGGATCGCATTGTTGTTGAATTACCGGGTATCCAAGATACTGCTCGTGCGAAAGAAATTTTAGGTGCGACTGCAACCTTAGAATTCCGCTTAGTGAATACTGGCGTAGATAGCGCAGCAGCTGAAAGTGGCCGTATCCCAGGTGACTCAGAGCTTAAATCAGACCGTAATGGCGTGCCTTATGTGCTGTATAAGCGTGTTGTCTTAACGGGCGACCATATTACTGATTCTACATCTGAAACCGATGAAAATGGTTATCCGCAAGTGAGTATTAGCCTTGATAGTGCCGGTGGCTCAATCATGTCTGACTTTACTCGTGACAACCAAGACAAGCTGATGGCAACCCTGTTTGTTGAATACAAAGACAGTGGTAAAAAAGATGCCGCAGGTCGTGCGATTTTAGTTAAAGATGAAAAAGTGATTAACGCCGCGCGTATCCAAGCTCGTTTCGGTAGCAAATTCCGTATTACGGGAATTGATAACGCGAACGAAGCGCGTCAATTATCTTTACTGCTGCGTGCTGGTGCTCTGATTGCGCCAATCCAAATTGTTGAAGAACGTACTATCGGTCCAACATTGGGTATGCAAAACATCGAGCAAGGTCTGAAAGCCTGTATCGCGGGTCTGTTAGCCTCTATCCTGTTTATGATTATTTACTATCGTAAATTTGGTCTGATTGCGAGTAGTGCTCTGATGGCTAACTTGGTCTTAATCGTGGGTGTGATGTCTCTGTTACCAGGGGCGACACTGACTATGCCTGGTATTGCCGGTATCGTCCTAACCCTTGCGGTTGCCGTCGATGCCAACGTTCTCATAAACGAACGTATTAAAGAAGAACTTCGTAACGGACGCTCAGTGCAACAAGCGATCCACGAAGGGTATAAAGGCGCCTTCTCAAGTATTACCGATGCAAACTTAACGACCTTAATCACCGCAATAATTCTGTATGCAGTGGGTACTGGTTCGATTAAAGGCTTTGCGATTACGACAGCGATTGGTGTCGCAACCTCTATGTTTACAGCTATTGTTGGTACACGTGCAATCGTGAACCTGCTATACGGCGGTAAACGTATTAACAAGCTGTCAATTTAAGGAGCACGTTGTGGCACAGGATTATACTGTTGAACAATTGAACTATGGTCGTAAAGTCTATGACTTTATGCGCTGGGACAACGTTGCCTTTAGCATTTCTATCATTTTACTGATCGCTTCTTGTGTGATTATCGGTGTTAAAGGTTTTAACTGGGGACTCGATTTTACGGGCGGTACCGTCATTGAAATCAACCTTAGTCAGCCTGCTGATTTGGATAAAATTCGTGATAGCCTGTCTAACACGAACCATAAAGATCCATTAATTCAGAATTTTGGTAGCAGCCGAGACATCATGATCCGTTTACCGCCAGTTGAAGGCGTAGCGGGTCAAGAAGTCGGTAAAGAGATCATTACTATCATCAATAAAAACGTTGATGAGCAAGCGACGGTTAAGCGTATTGAATTCGTGGGACCAAGCGTAGGTGCTGAGTTAGCACAAACAGGGGCATTAGCGTTATTAACAGCGCTTATCTGTATCCTGATTTACGTTGGCTTCCGTTTTGAATGGCGTTTAGCGGCAGGTGCCGTATTGGCATTGGCTCATGACGTGGTGATCACTTTAGGTATTCTGTCTCTATTCCACATTGAGATTGATATGACTATCGTGGCGTCATTGATGTCAGTTATCGGTTACTCCCTTAACGATAGTATCGTGGTATCTGACCGTATCCGTGAAAACTTCCGTAAGATCCGTCGCGGTACACCTTACGAAATCATGAACGTCTCTTTGACCCAAACATTGAGCCGTACCATCATGACATCAGCAACGACATTATTAGTGGTTCTGATGCTGTATCTGTTTGGTGGCGCGATGTTAGAAGGCTTCTCACTGGTTATGTTAATCGGTGTGACGATTGGTACGATTTCATCTATCTATGTGGCTTCTGCATTAGCACTGAAGATGGGTATGAAGCGTGAGCACTTAATTCAGGCGAAAGTCGAGAAAGAAGGCGCAGATCAAGAGTCTTTATTACCATAACGAATACAGACACTCGTGTATCATAAACACCCTGCGGATAAATAATCCTCAGGGTGTTTTTCATTTCAGGTCTGAGTTACACTATCTACCCTACAAAAATAGAATCAGGAATTCCTATGCATTGCCCATTTTGCTCAGCTGTAGATACGAAAGTGATTGACTCGCGTCTGGTTGGTGAAGGCTCACAAGTGCGCAGGCGCCGCCAGTGTTTGGTTTGCCATGAACGCTTCACTACATTTGAAGTGGCGGAACTTGTTATGCCTCGGGTAATTAAAAGTGATGACATTCGCGAGCCTTTCGATGAAGAAAAGCTCAACAGAGGCATGTTGAAAGCCCTAGAAAAACGCCCTGTCAGTTCTGATGCTATCGATCAAGCCATAATTTCTATTAAATCCCACCTACGAGCGACTGGCGAACGCGAAGTTCCCTCGAAGTTAATTGGTAATTTGGTGATGGATGAACTCAAAAAACTCGATAAAGTGGCTTACATTCGCTTTGCTTCGGTCTATCGTAGTTTTGAAGATGTACGTGAATTTGGCGAAGAAATTGCCAAGTTACAGGACTAATACCGATGCTTGAACAAGACCATATCTACATGGCCCGAGCCTTTGAATTGGCAAAAAAAGGGCGTTTTACTACATCACCGAACCCAAATGTGGGCTGCGTGATTGTGCGCGAAGGTGAAATTGTCGGCGAAGGTTATCATCAAAAAGCAGGAGAGCCGCATGCGGAAGTCCATGCGCTTCGAATGGCGGGTGATAAAGCGAAAGGCGCGACAGCTTACGTGACTCTTGAGCCTTGTAGCCATCACGGTCGCACCCCACCTTGTGCTGAGGCGTTAATTAATGCGGGGATCACCCGTGTCGTCGCTGCAATGCAAGACCCAAACCCTCAAGTGGCTGGCCGCGGCTTATTTATGCTATCCCAAGCGGGAATAGAAACTGGCAGCAATATTCTGTTGGAAGAAGCCGAAGCAATAAACCGCGGCTTTTTAAAACGTATGCGTACCGCATTCCCTTATATTCAATTAAAACTTGCCGCATCACTAGATGGCAAAACCGCATTAGCGAATGGGGAAAGCAAGTGGATTACTAGCCCTGCGGCGCGTAAAGATGTTCAAGTTCTACGTGCTCAAGCCAGCGCTATTTTAAGTACCAGTAATACCGTGCTTGCTGATGACCCTGCTTTAACAGTGCGCTGGAACGAATTACCTGCGGATGTTCAAGCGCAATACCCAGAAGAAACGCTGCGCCAACCTATTCGTATCGTGTTAGATAGACACAATCGCGTGAAACCCGAACATAAAGTGACGCAGCTAGACGGTGAATGCTGGCTAATTCGCCCAACGCCGGATACCACAGAAAAATGGCAGGGGAATGTCGAACAGCTTGCTATTCCTGCTGATGATAATGGCATCGACTTAGTGATTTTGATGATGCAATTAGCGAAACGTAATGTGAATAGTATTTGGGTAGAGGCGGGCGCTAAGCTTGCAGGTTCGTTATTAAAACTCGGTTTAGTCGACGAATTGATCGTCTATATCGCACCGAAATTACTTGGGGATACTGCGCGTGGGTTAGTGAGTCTCCCTGAATTAAGCGCATTATCAGATGCGCCTCAATTTGAATTTACTGATGTTGAAAAAGTCGGAAATGACCTTCGCGTCAGGTTACGGCCTGTATGGTAAATGTGTTTTTTTAGCGGTTTGCTGAAATTCACTCGTACGGTTACCTAAAGAATGTGATAAAATCCGCGCCCCGCGGGTTGTAATTAATATTTGAGGAAGATTATGAACGTAATCAAAGGTGTTGTTGCTGCGCCAAAAGCGCGTGTTGCTATCGCTATCGCTCGTTTTAACAACTTTATTAATGATAG
Organism: Providencia sp. LY12; assembly: GCF_057621555.1. NCBI lineage: Bacteria > Pseudomonadati > Pseudomonadota > Gammaproteobacteria > Enterobacterales > Morganellaceae > Providencia > Providencia sp. LY12. The sequence goes on from NZ_CM172594.1 coordinate 863,608, forward strand.
CCTGCTGGACGGTGCTGTTGACGCGTTAGAGCGTATTGGCCAAGTTGCTCAAGATAACATCACCGTTGTTTGGGTGCCAGGTGCTTATGAATTACCACTGACCGTGAAAGCATTGGTTGAAACCAAAAAATATGATGCAGTTATCGCATTAGGTACTGTTATTCGTGGCGGTACTGCCCACTTTGAATTTGTTGCGGGTGAGTGCAGCTCAGGTCTGTCTCATGTTGCATTAAATAGCGAAGTTCCTGTGACTTTCGGTGTATTAACCACTGAAAATATCGAGCAAGCCATTGAGCGTGCTGGTACTAAAGCGGGTAACAAAGGTGCAGAAGCTGCACTGACCGCTCTCGAAATGATTAATGTGATTAAAGCTGTAAAAGGCAAATAATGCGCGCCATATCTCGGGCTCTGTGAGTTCGAGATATGCTGTGTAGTTTTTTTTATTTAAGGGGAATCTTGTGAAACCTGCTGCTCGTCGCCGCGCTCGTGAGTGTGCTGTACAGGCCATCTATTCATGGCAATTATCCGGTAATCCTATTGCCGACGTAGAATATGAGTTTATCGCTGAACAGGACATGTCTGACGTTGACGTAACCTATTTCCGTGAGCTGATTTCTGGTATTGCAAACAATGCTACAAAGCTGGACCAATTAATGTCACCTTACTTATCTCGTCAGTTAGAAGAGTTAGGTCAAGTGGAGAAAGCGATTTTACGTGTAGCAATGTATGAACTAAGCTATAGAGAAGATGTACCTTTCAAAGTTGCTATCAACGAAGGTATTGAATTGGCTAAAGTTTTTGGTGCTGAAGATAGCCATAAATTTGTCAACGGTGTGTTGGATAAAGCAGCGCCAGCGGTACGTCGTAAGAAATAAACTTAATCAGGTTCCCTCCTGTAATACGTAAGTCATAATGGGTAGGCTGGGTTCCAGTCTATCCTAGTACTTATGTCTGGCTTTTCAGTTTATTGACGAGCTAGGCATAGCGAAAATGGAAAATCTACCATGTCATATGGCGAATTTGACCTCATCGCACGTTTTTTTAATCGCCAACCTATAAACCGACGTGATGTTAATATCGGTATTGGCGATGATTGTGCGCTAATGACTATCCCTGAAAAACAGCAACTTGCTGTGAGTACCGACACCCTAGTTTCCGGTATTCATTTTCTACCCGATATCTCTCCCGCTGACCTTGCCTATAAATCCCTAGCTTCAAACTTAAGTGATCTTGCTGCGATGGGCGCTGATCCTGCTTGGGTCTCTTTAGCTATTACCCTACCGAGCGTAAACCATGAGTGGTTGCAATCTTTTAGCGATATGTTGTTTGAACAACTGAATTACTACGGAATGCAGCTGATTGGGGGAGACACGACCCGTGGACCAATGAGCTTAACCTATACTGTTCATGGTCTTGTGCCGACAGGCAAAGCGTTATCTCGCTCTGGTGCACGTAATGGCGATTGGATTTACGTGACGGGCACGTTGGGAGACAGTGCTGCGGGGCTTGCGATACTGCAAAATAGACTACATCCTGAAAGCCTAGAGCATAAGGAGTGGTTGATTGAGCGTCATTTACGCCCACAACCGCGTATTTTGCAGGGGCAGGCTTTACGCAATTTGGCTTCATCTGCGATTGATATCTCTGATGGGTTAGTGTCCGATCTCAACCATATATTAAAAGCGAGCGGTTGCGGGGCGCGAATCAATCTCGATGCGCTACCACAGTCCGATGCGTTGAAGCAGAACTGTTCTGTGGAGCAAGCAAGGATTTGGTCGCTAAGTGGTGGTGAAGACTATGAGCTATGCTTTACGGTACCTGAAATGAATCGGGGAGCCTTAGAAGTGGCGCTTGCTCATACGGGATCAGGTTTTACCTGTATTGGCCAAATCAAGCCTCAATCTGAAGGGATCAGTTATTTTTGTGATAACCAAGCTGTTGAGGTTGACCTCAAGGGCTTCGATCATTTTGTTTAGGAAAATGTCCATGGCGACCGCTCAAGAAAAAGCAGCAGCAAAAAAACGATTGAATATGCGTAATCCGTGGCACCTGCTAGCGACGGGGTTCGGAAGTGGTTTATCGCCAATTGTTCCCGGCACAATGGGCTCATTAGCCGCTATTCCATTTTGGTTGCTAATGGACAAACTCCCTGTTTGGAGCCTCTGGGTTATTATTGTCGTTGGATTCTGGTTTGGATGTTGGATCTGCCAACGCACTTCCGATGATATGAAAATTCATGACCATGGCAGCATTGTTTGGGATGAGTTTATTGGTATGTGGATCACGTTAATGGCGATCCCAGTGGTGAGTATCCAGTGGGTTCTCACTGGCTTTTTGATTTTCCGTGTTTACGACATGTGGAAACCTTGGCCAATCCGTATCTTTGATCGCCGAGTCAGTGGCGGCTTTGGCATTATGATTGATGACATTATTGCTGCCATATTTGCCTATGTGACAATTTGGCTATTAGTGCATTATCAGGTGATGCCTTTTTGATTTGAGCTAATTCCCTTCTTTAAAGATAAAAACATACCTTTTCTCGACAAATAAAGACCTAGTTAAATACTGGGTCTTTATTCTTATCCTAAACTAATTTTTCATTTTTAATTTTATTTTTATGATTAAAGTTAAATTTATTTTTATTTTGAAAAATAAAAATTTCGTTATTTGTAAAAATTAATTTCATTGTAATTATCTTTTCATCATGATTTCTTATTTATTTAAAAATGTAAAAAAAAAGAATTAATATTAACTCGAATTTTGGGTTGATATTTTATTTTTTATTTTTTTGCTTGGAGAAAAAAATAACTTAGTCAAATTCACGTATACGTGATGTTTGGTATATTTCTCTGATTATTTTAATGAGAATAATTTTCATTTATCCAAACGCAAAAATTACAAGTATGATTTATTTAGGTTGTTTTTGTGAGTTTAATGTAATCAAAAGTGAGGTAAAGTTAAAATTCTCAATTAAATTTACTAATCATAGGTGTATTTTTGGGGTCTTATTATGAAATGGCAATTTACAGATTGTTACTGATGCGACTCCTGAGGTGCGTATACCGAGTAAGGATATTCAAGTAGTATGCTTGTGAAATAACAAGCAAGAATTAATTTTTATAAAACACGCCTTATTTTTTTTTAGAAAAATTAAATTTTTCTATTTGGCTTGTTATTTTTTAATAAAGTCATCTCGGTTTTGTTTTGATAAAAATATATTTATCTCAATTTTATATTATCTATTAATAAGGGTTTACTATGTTAATTAATAAAAAAAATCTGATCGTATTATCTATCGCTGCTGGCTTAGGTTTTTCAGGTGCAGCAATGTCTGCAACGAACGCACAAGTAACAGTGACTGGAAATATTGCTGCTGCAACATGTGATTTAAGCGTCACAAATACCAATATCGATTTAGGGACTTTTATCTCTTCAGATATTGAAAATATCGGAACGATTGCAGGTAGCACTCATAATTTTGATATGAGCTTATCTAACTGTAGCCAAGAGTTTGATGGTGAAAGTGGTAAATTCGTACAAATGTATGCGAAAGGTACTGCTTTAGCAGCGAATACTTCTTTATTTAACAATGTTGAAAAAGGAACTGTTGGTGTGGCAGTGACTGCTGACGGTAAAGAAGTAAAGCCAAATACAAACGTTCAATTAAGCAGCATTAAGTCTCTGGCTGAAGGCGGTTCTGCTGTGATCCCAATGAATGTGGCATTGAACTCAACTGTGATCAAACCCGCTTCACAGCGTATCGAAGCGCCGATTACTTTCTCTGTAAGCTACGAGTAAGTTTGTTGTGAAATGGCAGGTTTCTGCCATTTCACTTTTTAACGCATCACGAGAAGGTAAAACATGAAATTATTAAATTTACTTCGTACTCTCCCTGTTTTTGCAACCCTGTTTTTTATTCAAGTAGGAACAGCGTCTGCGGCTGGCGTCGGTATCAATGCCACTCGAGTCATTTTCAACCAAGGCAATCAGTCAGTCCCTGTCACTCTGCGCAATAGTACAGAGAAGGAAGAATATTTGGTTCAGGTTTATCTGACAAAAACCGCCAAAGGTACGGCTCAAGACCAAACTTTAGATGTGCTTCCTCCTATGTTCTATCTCGCATCAAAACAACAGCGCGATGTTCGCTTAGTGGAAGGTGCTGGAGCATCTGCATTACCGAAAGATAGGGAATCTGTTTTTTATTTTCATGCTAGAGCCATTGCGGCAAGTGAAAAGAATGCTGGGCAGCAGAATGCAGCGATGAAAGGTGAAGTGAAAATTGCATTAGAGAGCGTGATTAAAGTTTTCTATCGCCCTAAAAACCTGACGTTAACCGTAGATCAAGCTCAAAGCAGCCTGACATTTGAAGAGACAGCGAGCGGAATAAAAGTGATTAATCCATCGCCGTATTACATCACATTGTCATCATTGAGTGTGGGGGGAAAAGCGGTGACGTTAAACCCTGAAATGAATAACACCATGATAGCGCCTTTTAGCAGTATGGATTACCCAACCCCGGTGAAAAAAGGCAAAAAAGTCTGGGCTGTCATCAATGATCTTGGGGGACGAAGTGAGTATTCACAACCTTAAATTAGGACAGTATCGATGGGTGCTTTTCGCTGGGATATATTCCATTGTGGCGATACCTGAAGTGAATGCAGCGAATACCTTAGAGTTGACCGCAGAAATTGACAATGCAGGAGAGTGTGATATTGCGATTAGCCCTTCGTTGATAGAATTCAAACGGCGTCCTTCTGTGGGCGAATTTGCGGCGAATGATGCGGTAGATATCCAGCTATTAAGCTTGTCGTATAAATGTACGGGCTATGAAACCAATGCTCGCCCTGAAATAAAAGTGACAGGGAATACAGCTGCCGATACCAATTTGTTTTTAACAGCTGATCCAAAAGGCGCCAAAGGCGTTGGTTTTATGCTGAAAGATGGCGCGGTGAAGGAGCTTTCTGGTTATTACAATGCAGGAAAAACAGTCGTTAATGGTGATTCGGTGCTCCTACCCGCAGGGGCTAATGATGGAGAAAAACCTTTTACGGTAGGTTTTATTCGCCAAGTTGGTAATAACACCGTCACCGCAGGTGCCGTGAAAGCAGCCATTTTATTTACTGTCGTGATGCCATAAATGGAGGCGATATGAACAAATATTCATATTTTCTCATGGCTTTATTGTTTATTTTTACAGGGGAACTGTTTGCGGCTTCAAATTCGGTGAGCATTAACTTTGATGCGCATTTATATCGCAGAACGTGCGATGTAAACCTCTCCGAAAGTGTGGTGGCTTATGGAAAAGTGAAACCTCAAACCATTGTTGATAATGACTTAGGTACCAGTACCGCTCTGAATCGTAATGTTATTTTAACCTTAGCTAACTGCTCAGGACTGGGAACATTAAATGGTAGCAAAGTCATTGTGACTGGCCCTAGTCAAGTCATGAACGGGGAAGCCTTGTTTAAGGAAAGTGGCTCTTCAGGCGGTGTGGGGATTCGATTAAAAGCAGATGGAAAAAATAAGGTCAGTGGAGATTCAGTTTGGGATTTGTCTACGACCAGTAATCAAGGAAGTCAAATTACAGTGGTCACGGCACTTTCATGTGGAAATTGTCAAAACGTTCAGAAAATTCAATTAGGCACATTTAAAGCCACCATGATGTTTACCGTTTTAGCTTATTGAGCCGTTTATTGAGTGATAAATCTATTCATAATAAAAATAACGGAATACTTTCAAAAATGTTTAAGAAAACAGGTGCATTATTTTTTATTTCTCATTTATTGGTGCTGTTAATTAGCATTAACGTTAATTCAGCACAAGCGGGATTACGTCTAGAAAAAAGTCGTATTATTTGGAGTGATTCCGACACTCAGCAATCAGTGGCATTAACCAATGACAGTGATGACATTTATTTAATTCAGTCCGGTGTATTTAATACACCAACGGGCACTCAAGAATCGCCACTGTTTTCTGTTATTCCACCTTTATATCGTTTAGATGCGAATAAACAGCAAACGATGAAAGTCTTATTACAAAGCTCTCCAGAATCATTGCCTCAAGATAGAGAGTCAGTTTTCTATTTTAGCGCGATTGCTATTCCGGGTGTTTCTCCTGAATTAACAGAAAATGCAGCGGCGCAATTATCTATCGGTACTCGCTTAGTCATTAAGCTATTTTATCGTCCCGTTAAATTTACTCAGTCGCCAGATGCTGCCGTTGCTAATTTGCAATTTCACACATTGCCGAAAGGTTTATGTGTTGCGAATCACTCCCCTTATTTTATTACGCTCAGCGAAGTCAAAGTGGGTCATCAAGTATTTGCTCAGTTAGCTGGCACGATGGTGGCGCCGTTTAGTCAGCAGACATTGGCGATTTCAGAATCCATTTCTGTACAAACGCCGATGCGTTGGCAAGCCATCAATGATTACGGTGGTGACACTGCACCTTACTCCGGTTCGGTGAAGGAGAATAAGGGGCTGTTATGTCAGTAATGAAATTGCTGTGTGGATGGGTTTTGATGATGGGGCTAAGCCCTGCATTTGCCTCAGAGACAAATGAAGGTTTTCATTTTTCACCTGAACGTTTGGTCTATTTGGAAAGTAATACCAAAGGGATCTCTGCGGGTCTACAAAATGGCACCTCAAAAGCGGCATTGATCCAGGCGCAGGTTGTACCGACGGATCTTCAAACGGGTTTACCTTTGACTGAACATCAAGGGGAAAGTCATGAGGCTTTTTTGATTACGCCGCCATTACATAAATTAGATATCAATGAGCGTTTTAACTGGCGTATTCAGCGTGTTAATGATGGAAAACTCGCTACCGACAGAGAAACTGTTTTCTACGTTGCACTGAAAGTGATCCCAGAATCTAGTGCGAATGATAAGGCCTCATCACAATTTATTTTGGCGCCAACTATTTATTTAAAAATGTTGTATCGCCCGAAACAAATTGAAGAATTGCGTTTAGATGCTCAAACCGCAAAGTTAGGCGTCACCGCGCAAGGTAGAAAAATCACGATTACTAATCCAACGCCACTCTCTATGACATTAGCCAGTCTGTCAGTGGGGGATTATGAGGTGCCAGTAGAAAAATTCACTCATGGAATTGCCCCTTTTGGGCAACAAGTTATTTTTCTCGAAAAAAATGTATCAGGTACGATCTCATGGCGTGTGTTGAACGAATACAGCATACCGACAAAGGTTGAAGTGAGGGGCGAGAATGAAAGCTAAAATGCGTGATGGCGCTTTTACCGTTTCTCCAATTGCTTTGGCTCTTGCATGCTGTTTATCCATGGGAAATGCGGCGGCAGAACCTTATTTTGATCCAACACTCTTAAATCTACCTGAAGGAACTAGCATAGATAGCATTGATTTATCTGCATTTACGCGCTCTGAATCGGTAACGGCGGGGCGTTATGTGGTTACGCTGAGGATCAACAAAGAAGATCAAGGGCAAAAAGAGATCTATTTTTCTGCGGATGCGGCGGGAAATATCGTGCCGGAAATTACGCCAGCATTATTGGATGAATATGGCGTTAATGTTGAGAGTATTCCAACATTAAGATCCTTACCAAAAGATGAACCGATCGCGTCTTTAGAGGCGGTTCTACCAGATTCTCAAGTTCAGTTTGATGTATCTAAGTTGGATCTCAATATCAATATTCCTCAAGTCGCTATGCGTCATAAAGCGCGTGGTGCGATAGACCCGAGTTTATTGGACCAAGGGATTACTGCGTTTTTGTTTAATTATCAAATCAATGGCAGTAAACAAAAGCACAGTGGCTCTAGTGCAAGTGGTAAAAATACCAATGATTCGTTGTATGCCAATATTAGCGGTGGTTTTAACTTGGCGGCGTGGCGCTTGCGTTCAAATTTTCTGTATATGGAAAACAAATCCAAGAGCAATGGCTACAGCACCAGTCATCGGGAAAGCGAGTTTTCGCGCACAACGGTTTCACGGGACATTCAGCGTTTAGATTCTGAGTTAGTGATTGGGGAAACCAGTACTCTCAGCGATGTCTTTGATAGCGTTCCATTTAAAGGTGTTCGCTTGTTATCGAATGAACTCATGCTGTCCAAAGGGGATCGTGGATTTGCGCCAGAAATTCGCGGTGTTGCCATGTCTAACTCGCGGATCATCATCAGACAAAATGGCAACATTATTTATCAAACCTATGTGGCTCCAGGGCCTTTTGTCATCAATGATATTTATCCAACAGGAACGGCAGGGGACTTAGAGGTTTCAGTTCAAGAGGAAGATGGAACAACCCGAGTATTCACTCAGGCATTTTCTTCATTACCCGTCATGCAACGCGCTGGTGGAGTTAAATATGAAGTTGCTGCGGGTAAATATGATGGAGGGCTCACGGATGGTTCTAAAGAGCAGCAATTTATTATGGGAACGCTGATCTATGGTTTACCGAAGGCAATCACTCTGTATACAGGTTTACTCGGGGCAAATCATTATTGGAGCGGAATGGTTGGAACTGGGATTTCACTCGGTAGTTTTGGTGCGCTTTCCATGGATATTACCCACGCACAAGCCTCAATTAATCATGAAAGTAAGCAAGGGCAATCTCTTCGTGTTCGCTATTCTAAAAACTTATCAGAAAGTGGCACATCCGTTGATTTAACCGCACTGCGCTACTCAACGAAAGAATACTACAGTTTTGCGGATTTCAACCAAGTGGGTTATCAGTTAAAAGAGAACGTTGCACCGTGGCTTAATGGTCGCCAGCGTAGCAGTTTCCAAACCTATATTAACCAATCTCTGGGTAAATGGGGTTCTATCTATTTACGCGGAATGCGCAGTGATTATTGGGGTAAATCTGACACAGTAACGACGCTAGGCATTGGTTATAACGGTTTTTATCGTGGTATCAACTATGGCATTGATTACAGCATTAGCCGTACCGAAGGTAATGGAAATTGGCCTGAAAATAAGCAAGTTAGTGTGAATATGAGTATTCCATTCAGTATTTTCAGTGAACACAAGAATATTGAGAACATTAATAGTACGTTCCAAGTGAGCCATGATAATTCAGGGCGCACTTACCAGCAGGTTGGTATTAATGGCCAGTTATTAGATAACAAGCTGAGTTATCAGCTGGCTGAAAGTGGCGATAATCGCGATCAAAAAATGACAAGCTCGGTGAATGTGGGCTATCAAGGCAGTAAAGGGTATTACGGCGGTGGATATAGCTATGGCCGTGATAGCCAAATGATGTATACCAATGCATCAGGTGGAATAGTTATCCATTCAGGTGGTGTTTTGCTAAGTCAGTATTTAGGTAATTCGGCAGCCATAGTTTATGCCCCAGATGCAGCGGGAACTAAGGTGAATAATGGCTCAACGGTTATCGATGCCAATGGTTACGGTATTATTCCGCATTTATCAGACTATACGCAAAATATTGCAAATTTGGATGTGAATACATTACCTGAGAACGTTGAAAGCAAAGAGAATGCGCTGAACCTTTACCCAACTAAAGGGGCAATCGTGAGAGCGAACTTTAAAACCTTAAAAGGGTATCAAGCGATGATCACTTTGCAGCAACCGAACAATGTTCCAATGGGCGCAATCGCCTCGTTGCACCAAGATGATAATACAGATGATGCCATCATTTCAGGCATTGTAAGTGATAACGGACGCGTTTATTTAAGTGGATTGCCAGAGTCAGGGCAGATAGTTATCAAATGGGGCAAAAGTGGTTCTGAGCGCTGTGAAGCGCCTTTTAGTATGGATAAATCCACAGAAAATGCCTATTCGTCATTACGTAATTTAACCTTGTCATGCCACTAATCGGATGAATATTTTATGAAAACCAATGTAATCAAGAAAAAGACATTTGTGGGATGGAAAAGCGTACTACTGAGCGGTTTGCTCGTTTTTATGGCGAGTGCACCCAGCTTTGCAAAAACAGTGACGGTTATGAATGGGCGTGGATTGATTGGTGTTTATGGTGAATATAATACCTCGCTAACGGGAACGACAAGTGCACCATCTTGGGGGGAAACTGCCAATTTTCACTATGTACAGTTTTATAATAACTTTAATGGGATCATAAATTACTGTGTTGATGGTGGAGGGTTAGTCACCAATATTGATGGTGTCAGAGGGATGCCTATTGCGGGTGGTGATATGATCATGGTACCCGAATTTGTGTTTGTTGATGAAAGAAGGCAGTCACTACTGAATACTTACATTGACACTATTACAGGCCATTTTAATGGATGGGGTTCGGGCACGAATGAACAGCTCGGTACGGGAGGGTGTCTTTGGTCACCGAGCCAAAGTACTCCAACACCAGCAATACGCCATTCCGTTACTGCGACAGGGCGTATGTTGATTTATGGTACAGGTAATCAGCGCAATGGAACTTATCGATTAGCGGATGATATTGGGATTGTTATTCAAAATCCTAGAAATGGAACGACGGCGAGGCAAATCGTCTCCAAAGCGGAAAATATTATCGTGACGGTATCAGGGCTAACTTGCACTTTAAATACACCATCTTATGTGAATTTTGGTTCTCACAGCGCGAGTAGCAAAAGTAATGAGTTGCTTTCGACTATGCGAAACAACATGTCAGTGCAGTGCGATCAAATCGTGAATAAGGTCGCAGCGACGATTTCGTTATCAGGCAATGTGAAACCGCAATATTACGCAGGCAATAATCTGGAAGTGAACTTATTGAATGCTCAACAGCAAGCCGGTGCGTATGTCAAAATGTACGTCATGGTGAATGGTAATAAAACACCGATTACCTTAGATCAGAAGCCGATTGATTTAGCTAAAATTACCGCACTGCAAACCAATGTTAGCTTTAATAATGAGCTAGTGTATGAGCTTTATTCTCGTGGTAATAATGTGGCGGGTAAGGTGAGTGGCAGTGCAGAATTATCAATAATTATGCGCTAAAAGTAAGATAAATTAGTCAATGAGTTAAGGCGTTACTTTTGTGGTAACGCCTTAATTTTTCTATAAGTTATTTATTCTGGTAAGTACTGATGGCGCTCACGATCCCTGTCGCGTCTAAACCGAGATCTGCTAATAACTCATCTTGAGTACCTTGAGGAATAAAGAAATCCGGTAGACCTAAATTCAGAACTGGCAGGATTTTCTTCTCGCTCATTAGGAATTCATTCACACCGCTGCCTGCACCGCCCATAATCGTATTTTCTTCCAACGTTACGATCAGGTCATGGGTATTGGCCATTTCTAAGATCAGCGCTTCATCTAATGGTTTCACAAAACGCATATCGACGACGGTGGCATTGATTTGTTCTGCGGCTTCTAAGGCGTTACTCAGTAATGTCCCAAAGCTGAGGATCGCCACTTTTTCGCCTTGGCGGCGGACAATCCCTTTACCAATTTCAAGCGGTGCTAATGGCATTAGCTCAGCCCCTGTACCTGCGCCACGAGGGTAGCGAACCGCGGTAGGACCTTCTTGATAATGGTAGCCAGTGTGCAGCATTTGACGGCATTCATTTTCATCACTTGGCGTCATGATCACCATTGTTGGGATGCAACGTAAGAATGAAATATCGAATGATCCTTGGTGAGTTTGACCATCAGCACCGACGATACCGGCACGGTCAATGGCAAACATCACTGGGAGTTTCTGGATGGCCACATCGTGGATCACTTGGTCGTAACCACGTTGTAAGAAGGTCGAGTAAATTGCCACGATCGGGTTATAACCCCCAATGGCAAGCCCTGCGGCGAAAGTGACGGCATGTTGCTCGGCAATCGCGACATCAAAATATTGGTCTGGGTACTCTTTCGAGAAACGCACCATACCAGAACCTTCACGCATCGCTGGGGTGACGGCCATCAGTTTATCGTCGTCTTTAGCTTCTTCACATAACCAATCCCCAAAAATTTTGGAGAATGTCGGTCTGGTATCTTTGCTTTTTGGTAACGTAAAAGTGGCAGGGTCAAACTTAGGTACGGCGTGCCAGCTAATTGGGTCTTTCTCTGCCGGCTCATAGCCACGACCTTTTTTGGTCATAATGTGCAGGAATTGAGGACCTTTTAACTCGCGCATATTTTTTAACGTTTGGATCAGCGCAATCACATCGTGTCCGTCAACAGGGCCAATGTAGTTAAAGCCTAATTCTTCAAACATGGTGCCAGGCACAACCATGCCTTTGATATGTTCTTCCGTTTTCTTGAGTAACTCTTTGATTGGCGGAATATTCGAGAAAACTTTCTTTCCACCTTCACGCAGCGTGGTATATAGCTTGCCGGAAAGTAAATGGGCTAAATGGTTATTCAGCGCGCCAACGTTTTCTGAAATCGACATTTCATTGTCGTTGAGGATCACCAGCATATCGGGCGCAGCATCCCCAGCATGGTTCATGGCTTCGAAAGCCATACCCGCAGTAATGGCGCCATCACCGATAACACAAACTGTTTTGCGGTTTTTATCTTCTTTTTCCGCGGCGATAGCCATACCTAAACCGGCACTAATGGAGGTTGAGGAATGACCAACACTAAGAATGTCGTACTCGCTTTCAGCACGCCATGGGAATGGATGTAACCCATTTTTTTGACGAATGGTGTCGATTCTGTCACGGCGCCCAGTCAAAATTTTGTGTGGGTACGCTTGATGACCGACGTCCCAAACAAGATTATCAAACGGGGTTTTATAGACATAATGTAGAGCAACAGTTAATTCAATGGCGCCCAATCCAGAGGCAAAGTGACCGCTCGAGCGACTGACGCTATTTAATAGAAATTGTCTCAGTTCATCACAAAGCTTTGGCAAGCTTTCTTTTGGCAGAAGGCGCAGTTCATCAGGCGTCTCTGCCAGTGCCAGCGTTGGATATTTCGCGGTATCTATACTCATTAGGTGCTCACTACTTAAATTAATTAGGGCGATGCCTGTTAACGTCGAGCGGTTGCTGACCGTGATTTTTGTGTGTTGAACGTATTTTATAAGTTGTCACAACGGCTCTAAGTTACTCAGGTAATCAATGTTATAATTATCGGTCTTATCTATACCAAAAGGCAAAGTATATTGTTAGCTTTTGCGCTCAATGACAAAATTGGCTAAAGCTCTCAATAACTCTGTATTGTAACCTTGGGATTGCAATGATTCTAAAGCCGCGATCGCATCTTGATAGAGCTCTTTGGCTTTTTGTTGGGCAGCTTCAAGACCTAACAGTGATGGATAAGTGCTTTTTTCATGTTGTTCATCAGCACCTTGGCGTTTGCCTGTCACTGCGCTGTCTCCGATGACGTCTAGAATATCGTCTTGAACTTGAAAGGCAAGCCCAATAGATTCGGCGTATTTATCTAAACTAGCTAATGCTTGATGACCTTTATGACCTGCGGCATAGGCGCCGAGACGAATAGCGGCTCGGATTAATGCGCCAGTTTTATGCTGGTGGATACGCTCGAGTGAAATCAGATCAACGTGCTTGCCTTCAGCATCAAGATCCAATGCTTGTCCACCGCACATACCCGCTAAACCGCTGGCATAAGCCAGTTCTGCAATCATCGCAATGCGGTCTTTATCGGACACATCGAACATAGGGGCGCTGGAGAGTAATTGGAATGCGAATGTTTGTAAGGCATCTCCGGCGAGTACGGCATTACCTTCACCAAACTTTATGTGGCAAGTTGGTTGCCCACGACGCAGGTCGTCGTCGTCCATAGCAGGTAAATCATCATGGATCAGCGAATAAGCATGGATGCATTCTACAGCGGCAGCGGGTGCATCTAAGCTATCCAGGCTAACGCCCAGCATTTCACCGACGGCATACGTTAAGAAAGGGCGTAAGCGCTTACCACCAAGTAAAGTGCCATATTTCATGGCTTGTGCTAATGGCAGATCAGCAAAAGGGAGCGCATCTAATGAGGTTAATAAGTATTGATTAACTCTATCGTGAGCTTGGCGTTGCTGGCGCACAAAGGTGTCTGGGTGTTGTTCGGACATAATTTATTCTGTATCAGGTGAGAAATCGTCGAGGGCTTTATTTTCGTCATCGCTCAGCAAAATTTGTACACGTTGCTCTGCTTGCTGAAGGACTTTTTGACCTTGCTTAGCAATTTGGACGCCTCGCTCAAATTCGTTTAAGGCATCTTCCAAAGGTAGCTCTCCGGATTCTAGGCGAGCGACAATTTGCTCAAGCTCTTGAAGGGAGTTTTCAAAACTAACAGTGGGAACTTGCTGAGATTTTTCTTTAGCCATAATCGTTAATCACTAATGTTAAATCACTTAAAAGTGGGGGAAACTTTAATTATTGTGCAGACTAACTTAGTCTCGCAATGGTTACAATTTATTATTGGTGTTTTTAGATTCAGTACGCAAGATAGTGCTATAATACGCCTCTTTATTGACAACTGGTAAAGTGCACGACAGTCACTTTTTCGCAACGTCCGTTTGCCCCACTAACCAAGAACATGCCACGACTATGAAGTTTATTATTAAGTTATTCCCAGAAATCACTATCAAAAGCCAAACAGTTAGACTCCGTTTTATTAAAATTCTAACCAGTAATATCCGCAATGTATTGAAGAGTCTTGGCGAAGAGATCTCGGTTGTCCGTAATTGGGATAACATTGAAGTGCGTGTTAAAGGGGAATCAAAGCACGACGAAATTTGTGACATGCTGAGCCGCATTCCCGGCATCCACCACATCTTAGAAGTGGAAGAGAAGCCTTTCACCAGTTTACACCATATTTTTGAAATGACACTGGAAGCCTACGGGGCATCAGTGGAGAACAAAACGTTCTGTGTGCGTGTGAAGCGCCGTGGTAAACACGAATTTTCATCCATTGATGCAGAGCGTTATATTGGTGGCGGTTTAAATCAGCATATCGCTTCCGCAAAAGTGAAACTGAAAGATCCTGATACCACCGTACATCTGGAAATTGAAGATGACAATTTGATCCTCGTGAAAGCGCGTATCGAAGGGATCGGCGGCTTCCCAATTGGTACACAAGAAGATGTACTGTCACTGATTTCAGGTGGTTTTGACTCCGGGGTTTCCAGCTATATGTTAATGCGCCGTGGTTGCCGAGTGCATTACTGCTTCTTTAATCTCGGCGGTGCTGCCCATGAAATTGGCGTAAAGCAAATTGCTCACTATTTATGGAACCGCTTTGGCAGCTCCCATAAAGTGCGTTTTATTGCCGTTAACTTTGAACCTGTTGTGGCTGAGATTTTAGAGAAAGTCGATGACGGTCAAATGGGTGTCGTATTAAAACGTATGATGGTACGTGCGGCTTCTAAAGTGGCTGAGCGCTATGGCGTTCAAGCTATCGTAACGGGTGAAGCACTGGGACAGGTTTCTAGCCAAACGCTAACTAACTTACGTTTAATTGATAATGCGTCAGATACCTTAGTGTTACGTCCGCTGATCTCTCACGATAAAGAACACATTATCAAGTTAGCTCGTCAAATTGGTACGGAAGATTTCGCGAAAACCATGCCGGAATATTGCGGTGTGATTTCGAAAAGCCCAACCGTGAAAGCGGTGAAAGCACGTATTGAAGCGGAAGAAGAGAACTTTGATTTTGGTATCTTAGAGTCTGTCGTTGAGCAGGCACAAAACATTGATATTCGCCAGATCGCGCAAGAAAGTCTTGAGAAAGTACCTGAAGTTGAGATGGTCAGCCAACTTTCGGCAGATAATGAAGTTATCTTAGATATTCGCTCAATCGATGAGTTTGAAGATAAGCCATTGAAGGTCGAAGGAATTGAAATTAAACATATTCCATTCTACAAACTGGGCACGCAATTTGGTGATTTACCAAAAGAGAAAACGTACCTGTTGTATTGCGACCGTGGTGTAATGAGCCGTCTGCAAGCATTGTACTTGAAAGAGCAAGGCTTTGAGAATATTAAGGTTTATCGCCCGTAAGTTGTCAGGTGATATTGAATGAAAAAGCGAGCTGATTAGCTCGCTTTTTTGTTTCTAATCTTCCAGATAATCATTAATGCCCGGTGGCAAAACGAGTTGTGAGGCGACATTGGCAGCGGTTTCTCGCCCTTGCAATAATTCAATTAATTTCAGTGCAAAGTCAAAGGCTGTCGCAGGACCTTGGCTAGTCAGTAAATTCACTCGCTCATCAAAGTAGACGCGCTTATCGACCCATTTATGGGCTGGAATTTTATCTCGCATGCTTGGAAAACCAGTCATGTTTCCGAGAGGAAATAGTTGGTGGTATTCCAAAACTAATGCAGGGGCGGCACAAATGGCTGCCACAATTTTTCCATCTAAATGCATGCGCCTGACTTTCTCAACCACCAGTGGGCTATCACGAAAAGCTTCTGCACCGGCTAGACCGCCGGGTAACACGATGGCGTCAAAAGGTTCGTCCGCAACGCGGATGATGGGCAGGTCAGCAACGAGTTTAATACCTCGAGATGCGGTTATCTCTAACGCTCCGTTTTCCGTCACACTGGCTAATGTCACCTGTATTCCGGCACGAACCAGTAAATCGGCAGTAGTGACGGTTTCAATTTCTTCACTACCATTGGCGATGCATATCAGCACGGAGGTTGTCATAACTTTGTTCTCTATTTTTAATTAAGTGGTACAAACGATCATTCTCAGGGGTGGCTAAGCCATGAGCTCGGGCTTTTTTGATTAAGAAGCCCGTGATGTAATCAATTTCAGTTCTGCGATGATGTCGCACATCTTGTAGCATGGATGAATAGTTTTCTGAGGTTTGATGAATAATGTCATAGACGCGTTCAGTCATCTCTTCTTTATCAGTATGCAATCCCTCGGCAACCATCACTTGGCAGCATTCATCTATGACCCGAACAATCTGTTCTGGATAGTGAATGATTTGCCCATTGGTACAATTGTGTTCCGTGGAAAGCGGGTTTATCACGCAATTAACCACCAGTTTTCGCCAAATAGTATTGAGGATTTGATTATGCCATGCCACATCCGGTAGGGCTTCATGCAAAATATTGGCGATAGGGTAATAAGCTTCTGCTTGAGAGTTGACGGCGCCGATATGAGTGATGCCGCTAGCAATATGAAAAACTTGGTTGTTATCTTGCCATGCCGCATGAGTTGTAACTCCGCTCAAAAATGGATGGCGCAATGTGCCTAACTCTTCCAATGTACCTAACCCGTTATGCAGTAAGAGAATCGGGCTAGTTTCAGGAATGATGGGCAGCAAGGGCAATAAGGCATCTGAAACTTGCCATGCTTTCAAACAGACAATCACTAATTCGCTTGTGTGTAGATGCTGATGATTATTGCAAGGAATTAATTCGCGGAAAATTTTATCGTCAGGTCCATTAACATCAACAAATAAGTCGGATTGAGCAACTCGCAGCCATCCTTGGACATCGTGTCCTTGTGAGGAAAGGGC
Source organism: Providencia sp. LY12 (assembly GCF_057621555.1). Taxonomy (NCBI): domain Bacteria; kingdom Pseudomonadati; phylum Pseudomonadota; class Gammaproteobacteria; order Enterobacterales; family Morganellaceae; genus Providencia; species Providencia sp. LY12. The sequence continues at coordinate 880,959 of NZ_CM172594.1, forward strand.
GGCTAGCCAAAGTTTACCAATAGCACCACAGCCAATCAGGGTTATTTTCATCGATTTTCCCTACTATCTGAGAGCGGTTGATTTGGATTAATAACCGCCATCATAGCGATTTTAATAGGATATCCAAATAATTAGTTGTGTTATACAAGTGAGCCAATCTGACAACATGGAGTGTCATGGGCAAATAAGCTATTATAAGCCTATTGATTATAGGAGAGCGTTAAAATGCCATCATTTGATATTGTATCTGAAGTTGAAATGAGTGAAGTCCGCAATGCGGTAGAAAATGCTCAGCGCGAACTTACTAGCCGCTGGGATTTTAAAAATATCACTGCAAGCTTTGAACTGAACGATAAGAATGAGTCTATCAAAGTGACCAGTGAATCCGATTTCCAAGTTTTACAACTGCTTGATATTTTAAGAGAGAAAATGGCAAAACGGGGAATTGATGGCGCAGTGCTGAATGTCCCTGAAGATATTGTACATAGTGGTAAAACTTACAGCGTGGAAGTGACTTTAAAACAAGGCATTGAAGCGAGTATGGCGAAGAAAGTTGTTAAGCTGATTAAAGACAGCAAGTTGAAAGTGCAGGCGCAAATTCAAGGTGAACAAGTGCGTGTAACGGGCAAAGCGCGAGATGATTTGCAAGCTGTTATGGCGTTAGTCCGTGGCGGCAATTTAGGTCAACCATTCCAGTTCAATAACTTCCGCGACTAATTGATAAGCGTGTTTTAGTTATTGAAAATAGCCCGCGATATTGCGGGCTATTTGTTATTTATAAGATTACATATGATTAAGCATGAACAATGGCTTCAAGCTCTGCTCGGTTAACCACTTTTTTATCAATCTTGATATAAATACTCATCTCTTCAGCAATCACAACCACATCAAGCACACCGTTCATGGCTATTAACTGTTCCTGAAGCTTACTGATATTTTTAAAACGATGCGGGAGAACCATGCGAATACTGCTGACGTAAGGCGGTTGTTTCATGGTTAAGCTGATAACGAACCAGATAACGCAAAGTAGTAATCCGCCGATAAATACGGTACTGGCCCCTTCAAATTTATACAACCAGCCGCCCAGAATTCCGCCTAAGGCTACTCCTAGAAATTGGCTGGTGGAGTAGACGCCCATGGCTGTGCCTTTGTATCCGGCAGGCGCTTCTTTACTGATCAGGGACGGCAAAATGGCTTCCATCACGTTAAATGCAATAAAGAACAGTTGGATCCCTAAGAAGATAATCCAAAGTTGGCGACCTGATTGCCATAAAACAATTTCCGCAGCCGCTAAGAGCAAAATGCAGAACAGGAAAACCTGCTTCATCTTGCGCTGTTTTTCCGCGTAAATAATAAAAGGAAGTACGCAAACAAAGGCGACTAACATGGTGACTAAATACGCTTTCCAGTGATCTTTTGCCAAGTAACCGGCATCGGCCATGATCAAGGGGAGGGCGACAAAGCTGGACATTAACAGTGTATGTAGGCTTAAAATCCCAACATTCAGCTTGAGAAGTTGAGAGTTAAGTAAAACGGCTTTTAAATTGCTTTTAACAAAAGCAGATTCACGGTTTACAACATGGTGAGTATTGTTAGGTACCACAAAGATAGTAACGAAAATAGCGCCGACGGCTAATAAAGTGATTCCCCAAAATAAACCGCTTAAACCAACGGCATGGGTTACAATCGGTCCTAAAACTAAGGCAATAGCAAACGTTACGCCAAAGCTTATACCTAAAAATGCCATCGCTTTTGTACGATTTTGTTCACGGGTCAAATCCGATAACAAGGCCATAACGGCAGCAGAGATAGCGCCAGCTCCCTGTAAAGCTCGACCAATAATAATGCCCCAAATAGAATCGCTTAATGCGGCAATGACGCTGCCCATAATAAATATCAGCAACCCAAAAATAATCAGTGGTTTGCGACCAATACGGTCAGACATTAAACCAAAAGGGATTTGAAAAACAGCTTGGCTAAGCCCATAAATACCGATCGCCAAGCCAATCAAAAACTCGTTAGCGCCCTGTAAGTGCATCCCATAGCTGGTGAGGATCGGGAGCACCATAAACATGCCGAGCATGCGAAGGGAGAATACGGATCCTAGTCCCCAAGTGGCGCGGAGTTCTAGGTGGGTCATTTTATTATCATTCATAAAAATACTCGTTATATTTTGAGCTGTAGCGGTGTTGGCTACGCTCACTAACCCTAGTCACGTAGTTATCTACGTTCCTAGGGATTAGCTTCACTTGCCGCCTTGCTACAACCCAAACTATTTAGAGTATTAAATCTTAATGAGCTTAAATTATTCTTTTTATTTCGGGTTGTAGCTGTTTTGGTGTTAATTTAAAGATAAATCAGTCAGTTAGGTTGTTATTATATAAAGACATTGGCTTATTGATAGCAGGCGGCTATTTAACCATAAAAATCATCACAAAAATATTCGCAGACAAAGAAAAACGGCGGGAAGTTTGCACTCCCCGCCGTTTGAACACATTTATTGTCAATAATGCAATAAATTATCGGACTAACGCTATAACAGTATCGCTTGTAACGGTTGGGTCAACTGACATCATCACACTCAGCGAAGTAATCGCTACGATGGAGAAGATGAACAGCTTACGCGCCCAAACTCGGTCGTCATTTTCGGTTTTGAAACCAGAAATTGCCATACCAAGCCACCATAAGCTAACCGCAGCGCCGACAACCAGATATTTATAGCCCGCGTATCCGCTAATCGCTAACATTAATGTAGCGACCATAAACGCAAGGATATACAAGAAGATATGAGTCTTAGCGACAGATATGCCCTTGATCACGGGTAACACCGGAATGTTTGCGGCTTTGTAATCCTTAAAGCGGAAAATTGCGATGGCATATGAGTGCGGCATCTGCCACAAGCTGAATATTAACAGCAGGATTAAGGCTCCAGCGTCAAATTCATTTGTGACAGCGCAGTAGCCGATAACCGGTGGTGCTGCGCCAGATAGGCTGCCAATCAACGTGCCATAAACAGATTTACGCTTCATGTACAGGCTATACACGCCCACGTACACAATGAAACCAATGAGTGCAAGGAGCATTGCCAGAGCATTGGCTGCTACGAGTAGCAGCACCATGCCAGCAATACCTAATGCAGCAGCGTAAATCAGGCTAACTTTCGGGTCAATCAGCCCTTTAACTAAAGGGCGATTCTTAGTTCTTTCCATGATACGGTCAATATCACGGTCGATGTAGTTGTTAAATACACAACCAGAAGCCACGACCAATGATACACCCAGCAAAGTCGCAATAAACAGCGGGTAGTCAATTGACCCTTTAGAGGCCAGCAGAAAACCGCCGATCACAGAAATCAGATTTCCGAATATAATTCCTGGTTTGGTCACTTGCAGGTATTGCTTAAACATATCGGCAACTCTTTAGTCGAGCATCATATTGATGTTCAGGTTGTACATAATCCACAGAGAGCCAATAACAACGATACCGATGATTAGCATAGTGAACAGGAATGCAATCAGGTTCCAGCGCTCATCTGATGATGTATTCATGTGTAAGAAACAAACAAGGTGTACAAGGATTTGCACAACAGCCATTCCAACAACAGTTGCTAGAATAACGCCTTGTGAAGCTGTTCCATTCATCACCATCCAGAAAGGGATTACAGTCAGGATAACTGACAGAATAAAGCCAATCAGGTATGTCTTAACGCTACCGTGGCTTGCTCCAGTATGAGCATCTTTTGCATGACTCATTTAAATAGCCCCCAGAAGATAAACAACGGTAAATACACAGATCCAAACAACATCTAAGAAGTGCCAGAACAGGCTCAGGCAGTTCAGACGGGTTTTGTTAACTGCAGTCAGACCACGACGACAGTTTTGGATAATCATCAGAATGATCCAAACCAGACCACAAGTTACGTGGATACCGTGAGTCGCAACTAATGCGAAGAAAGCAGATAAGAAGCCACTGCGATCTGGGCCGTAGCCTTCAGCGATCAGTTCGTGGAACTCATAAACTTCCATAACAACGAAGCCAAGACCAAATAAGAAAGTAATGAACAGCCATAAGTTAACGGCAGCCACTTTCTCTTTGTGCATTGCAATCATTGCAAAACCGTAGGTGATACTACTGAATAACAGTAAGAATGTTTCACCTAATACGAACTGCAAACTAAAGATGTCTTTACCAGCAGGACCGCCAGCAGTGCCATCAGATAAAACCACGTAAGTTGCAAACAAGCTAGCAAACAGGATCAGGTCACTCATTAAGTAGATCCAGAATCCGAATACTTTTGTTGCACCCGCATCGTGGTGCCCATGCTCTGCATGGGCTACATTATGATTAGTCATTGTATTAGTTGACATCGTTCACACCTGCCTTACGTAATTCTTCAAAGTGCTTATTCTCGATTTGTTCGATTTCAGCCACAGGTACGTAGTAATCAACATCTTCGTCGAAGCTTTTTGCAATCCAAGTAACAATCATGCCACCGAAACCAACGATTGCCAGCCACCAGATGTGCCAGATCATTGCGAAACCAAAAATCAAGCTAAATGCAGCGATGATAACGCCAGCGCCTGTATTTTTCGGCATATGAATTTCTTCATATGAAGTAGGTTTCTTATGAGCGATACCTTTCTCTTTCATATCCCACCAAGCATCGCGAGTTTGAATCTGTGGTTCAACAGCGAAGTTGTAGAATGGTGCCGGAGAAGAAGTTGCCCACTCCAGAGTACGTCCACCCCATGGGTCACCGGTTAAATCACGGTTTTCATGACGGTCACGGATACTCACGATAATTTGGATAACTTGGCAAGCAATACCCAGAGCAATCAGACCTGCACCACACGCAGCTGCAACCAGCATACCGTGATAGGTTGGGTCAATATTTTGGCTCAGACGACGGGTCATACCCATAAAGCCAAGGATATATAACGGCATGAATGCTAAGAAGAAACCAGTGATCCAGAACCAGAAGGCACGAACACCCCATTTCTCATTCAGCGTGAAGCCGTAAGCTTTCGGGAACCAGTAAGTCATACCAGCGAAGCATCCGAATACCACACCACCGATAATAACGTTATGGAAGTGAGCAATCAGGAACAGGCTGTTGTGCAGAACGAAGTTCGCACCTGGAACCGCTAACAGAACACCAGTCATACCACCCACAGAGAAGGTGATGATAAAACCGATAGTCCATAACATTGGTGATTTGAACTCGATACGACCTTGGTACATGGTGAACAGCCAGTTGAAAATCTTAACCCCTGTAGGGATTGCGATAATCATCGTAGCGATACCAAAGAAGGCGTTAACGTTCGCACCTGAACCCATCGTAAAGAAGTGGTGTAACCATACGATGAAGGACATCACGGTGATAACGATGGTTGCCCACACTAGTGAGGTATAACCAAACAGACGCTTTTTCGAGAAGGTTGCTGCAATTTCTGAGAACACACCGAACACTGGCAGAACAAGGATATACACCTCAGGGTGACCCCATGCCCAAATCAGGTTGATGTACATCATCATGTTGCCGCCCATATCGTTAGTGAAGAAATGGGTGCCCAGATAACGGTCTAATGTCAGTAACGTGATAGTCACTGTCAGAATTGGGAATGCTGCAATAATCAGGATGTTGGTACAGAATGCTGCCCAGCTAAATACTGGCATTTTCATCATCGACATACCCGGTGCACGCATGCGGATAATGGTCGCGAAGAAGTTAACACCTGTTAATAGCGTACCGATACCGGATATCTGGAGACTCCATATCCAATAATCGACCCCGACTCCCGGGTTGTACTCCAAGCCGGACAGAGGAGGGTATGCTAACCAACCAGTTTGTGCGAATTCACCTACCCCTAATGAGATGTTGATTAATACAACACCCACTACGAAGAACCAGAAGCTCAGGGAGTTAAGGAATGGGAATGCAACGTCACGGGCACCAATTTGCAGAGGAACAACTAAGTTCATCAGACCGACAACAAATGGAGTTGCCATGAAGAAAATCATGATAACGCCGTGCGCTGTAAAGATCTGATCATAGTGGTGAGGGTTTAAGAAACCTTCTTGACCCGCTGAAGCCAGCACTTGCTGGCCACGCATCATGATCGCATCCGCGAATCCACGGAATAACATCACCATCGCAACGATGATGTACATAATACCAATTTTTTTATGGTCAACAGAGGTTAACCACTCTTTCCACAGCCATTTCCATCTTCCGAAATAGGTGATTGCACCGACTAAGCCAAGTCCGCCGAGGACAATGGCAATCAGTGTAATAACGATAATCGGTTCATGAAGTGGAACTGCGTCCAGTGTTAATTTTCCAAACATGCCCTTATTCCTCAGCGCCTGCATGAGCGTTATGGCTCATATGCATTGATTGACCTGTAGATTCTTGCGCTTGAGCAGTGTTGCCCATGTGCATAGAATGATTTGCTTCATTATTCGCATCTACAGGAGCGTGACCTTTATGGTGCTCATGACCAAACTTCATAATAATGTCTTCATAAAGTTTAGGTTTCACGCTAGAGAAGTAGGTAACAGGAACGTTCATGCTAGGTTTAGCAACTTCGTCGAATGCCTGCATCGTATCCATAGTTTTTGGTGATGCTTTTACTTTCTGTACCCACTCATCGAAGCCTTGGCGATCTGCTGTTGCAATAGCATTAAACTTCATATCTGAGAACCCGTGACCGCTATAGCTTGCTGAGAAGCCTTTATAGGTACCTGGTTCGTTAGCGATTAAGTGAAGTTTTGTCTGCATACCCGCCATCGCGTAGATCTGTCCACCTAAAGATGGGATGAAGAATGAGTTCATCACAGAATCAGACGTGATTTTGAAGTTTACAGGAACACCAGTAGGGAATGCGATTTCATTGACTGTAGCAATGCCTTGATCTGGATAGATAAAGATCCATTTCCAGTCAGCTGAAATAACTTGAATGGTAATAGGTTCCTGATCACTAACTAATGGCTGATACGGGTCCAGCTCATGAGTCGTTTTCCAAGTGATAGCACCTAGAATAATGATAATAATGATAGGAACTGTCCAACAGACTAACTCAATTTTGTTAGAGTGAGCCCAGTTAGGACGGTAGGTAGCTGACTTATTGGATTCACGATATTTTACAGCGAAGATAATCGCCATGAAAATAACAGGAATCACAACAAGGAGCATCAAACCAATTGCAATAAGAATCAGTTCTTTTTGTTTTACGCCAACGGCGCCTTTCGGATCCATCAACACCATATCACAACCGCCTAATAATAAGGCTGCTGCAACAAGTGAGATTGCTCCAATGCTTTTTTTGTAGTTCATAAGTCTCATCCACGACCCCAAATGACAAGAATCTAATTGTCGTTTCATCAGTGCGGGCATTTTACGGTAAGGTTGTGCGAGTGTAAATGATTGTAAGGTAAAGAAACGGAATTGTTAGCTCTTTATGTTAATATGATCACATGTAAAGCTTTTGCTTCTAAAAAGTTAAAATTGCTGCTAATTATAGGTATGTTTTGATAAAACAGTATGAATACTAAATTATCTTGGTAATTTTTCAAAGAAAAATATATACAAAATTGACAAAAAAATGTGAAAACTGCTTGGATTGTTAAGATATTCCGTAGGGGAAATTACTGATTATATTGCCGATAAAGTGAAATTGGCTACTTTACCGGCAAAATAATAAAGAAAAATTGTTACATTTTTGAAACTAAAGGAAATATGTTAAAAATATAAACAATATTTCCTTAGTCACTAGAAGTTATACTTTAATGTATAAATGATTGCATCTTGGTAGAAATCATCACCTAACTTATTGTCAGCATAACGATATTGAACACCAGCAGCTAAATTTGGCGTGGCGTTCCACCAGAAAGCTAATGCACCGTTCACGCCATCACGACCACCGTTACCATAACGCTCATGACGTGCAAATTCCATTTCATGCCAGTTAGTGATCATGAAATCTTCTTGGAACATTTTGAAGTTGTAACCTGCAACCCAACCAACCACATAGCCGTTATTACCGGAATAATAGGTTTGGTCAACATAGTGCATAGCTACGAAAGGTTTGAACCACAGATCGCCAATTGAGGTGTTATAACCGATACCATACAGTGTGTTGACTTCGTGGAAGTTGCCGCCGTGTTTGTCACCTGGTAAAGACCAAGTACCATAAACGTGGCCGTATAAGTTGAATCCAGTATCTGCGATATAGACGCGAGCTGTTGTTTTCAGCGTATAACGCTGGTTTTTGCCTGGATCTTCATGCTGTTTATTAAATGGGTTTTCAACGTCAAAGAAACCATATAATTCACCCCAATTAAAATTAGCGCCACCTTCTAATTCGAAGTAAGCGAAATCTTCCTTATGGGTTGTATTTTTAGATTTATTTTCTGTATGACGGGACCAGTCGAGATAGTTCACGTTGATATCTGCGAAACCATTCTGATACCCAAGAAAATTTTCAGCATTCGCGGTCCCTGCCAATGATGCTAGAGCAGCAGCACAGAGTAGTGTTTTTTTCATAAGACATTATTTTCGTTTATGTATTAATAAAAATTAGTTGTTACGCAAATTTTTAGCTTGTCAACTAACCATCCTCAAACATGTGAGATATTAAGCTTTCAATTTGTAATTAAAAAATATCTTTCATAAAATTAGTGATTTACATCACGCTTTTATCAATCTTTAAGCGATATTTGCAAGAGGGATCTAATTTGCGAAAAAAGGAGAGATTCCCCAAATTAATTAGTTTAACTTGGGGGAGTCGTGAGCTGAATAGAATGGGAATCAATCAAAAATATCAGAATTATTTATGTTTTATGGCTTTGCGGACAGCGAGGAAATCGAGGGTTCCACCAACAATAAGGCTGATAGCACCAATGGCTATACCAATGTTAAATATGAGATTCTGATAAGTCGGGAGCGCTAACCACAGGGATATATGGGAAGTAAACAAGTAAACTTTCACGCCTGCAAATGATGTGATTAGTAAACTAATTAACCAAACCGCCAATATAGATGCTGCTGCCATTAGCGCATAAACCGCGATTTTATATTCTCGAGGGAAAAACTCTCTGCGTTGAAACTCTCCCGTATCTTGGGTGTATAACAATGAAGTTCGGCAAGCGAGTAGCAATAAAACCCCCGGTACTGCAACGCCGATGGAAATTAAGTAGAACATTGGCCAGCCGTAGGTGCTGACAAAAATACTTGCGACGGGACCGATATAGACACGGCCTACAGCGGATAATGCTGAAAGCAAGGCAAATTGAGTGGCTGATAAAGACTTATTACATAAGGTCATTAATAAGGCGACAAATGCCGCAGTTCCCATTCCTGAAAAGATATTTTCGAGGAAGATAATAGATCCCATGCTGATAATATTTGGCGGTGTTACTGCGAGGAACCAGTAGCCAATATTCGAACCACCTTGGAGCACACCGAAGACAAATAATGCTTTAAATAGGCTCATATTTTTCATCAGATACCCCCCAAATAGGGCTCCGATGATTGTAGCCGCCATACCAACGGTTTTATTTACTGTACCCACTTCGCTCAAACTAAAGCCAAGAGCATTGAGTAAAAAGTTGGTATTTAGCGCCATAACGAAAGCATCACCCATCTTATAAAAGATGAGCAGCAACAAAATCAGCCATGCATTATTTCGGCTAAAAAATTCGGCAAGTGGCTCATAAATAGCATCTTTTAATGAAGTTGGTGGGGCGGTATTTTCTTGGGGCTCTTTTGCGAATAGGGTAGCGAAGATCCCAATAAACATTAGCCCAGCCATAAACAAGTAAAGCTGTTGCCACGTTAAGAACTTATCAGCAAGCCAAAGTGCTAATCCCCCAGAAACCAGCATACTAATACGATAGCCCATGACCGATGTTGCTGCACCAATACCTCGCTCTTCTGCGCTTAATAAATCTGTTTTATAGGCATCAAAAACAATATCTTGGGATGCGGAACAGAAAGCTACAGTGACTGCTAGTGCAGCTAACCACCAAAGATGTTCCGACGGATTCATAAAACTCATGCCTGCAATGCTAATCACAAGCAAAATTTGCGTTGTTAATAACCACCCTCTGCGGCGCCCTAAAAATGAGGGTGTATAGCGATCCATCATGGGGGACCATAGAAATTTTAGAACGTAGGCCTGACCGACGAGAGAAAAGAAACCGATGGTTTTAATGTCAATTTTTTCAACGGTTAACCAAGCTTGTAATGTTCCAGCAGTTAATGCCAAGGGCAACCCTGAGACGAATCCCAGTAAAATTAAGGTCACATTATTGGGCAGTGTAAATCTGGGTAGTGTAAAACGTGGCATTATTCCCTCATCGCCTGGATCTAGTGTATTACGTTGCGCGAAGAATGGCGCAGTAGAAAGATAAAACAACCCAAGCTATTTATATTAAAGAAATAACTTGGGTTAGTAGGACACAGTAGACTGTTTTTTTGCAGCCTCTAATGAACCAGAATGATACTAGTATGAAATCATTCTTGATGCGCGATTAATACCGTGAATTTTGTCTGATAAAATCGGCGAGCTCTTGGTCTTTCGCCATATCTGAAATTAAATCACTTAAAGCAAGGTTAATTGCCGCAGCAATTTTTTCATTGGTTGCGCCTAATGCTCCTTGGGTATTGTAATTACGGGTATAAGTCCGGCTCTTAGTTGAGCCATTTGGTGCGGTCGCATTAACGACAACGCTGGAGTTAACCGTAATATTATGGCGTAAACTTCCTTCACTCACTTGCGTGTTCAATTTGTTTAATTGAACCACTAAGTTGATATTGGCGGGAGAAGTCACCATGAAACCACGAGCGGCCATCTGCTTTTCTACAGCTTCTTGCATTAGATAACGCGGATCGCGAGAGGGATTAAGCACCTCTAAAGTACCGTTTCTGTTAATTTCAGCCAAGGAGCGATTTGTACGGTTATCAACGCTACTCACACTAATTGAAGTTGCATTGAGCGTCGGGTTTTTGGCTGGTAATGCAATTTTAGGTTCGAGGGACAGCGTATTAGACGGTGCAGTACAGCCCGCTAATAGAAATAACGCAAAAAGTGGAAAACACAGTTTTCTTAACATAATTCTTCCCAGTTCATCTTTCCTAATTGAAAATGTTCCGTTATGGTTCGGGGTGCAACAACTCACACTATTAGACAACAGTTTGAGAAAAAATTCGCATAAATGTGCAGTCGATGAACATTTTGCATTCCCAGACCATAGTTTCAACAATGTAGATGCTATTATCCGCTATTTCTATAATAAGAAGATAGTTACCAGCAGCGTGATTGGGTGATTTTTTTCAAATGTGCTTTAGCGTTTTTTAATTAACTTAGGAGTCTCTATGGACGCCAATATGCCACAAACTATGCAGTCTCGCGTGAGTGAAAAGCTACAGTCTGCATTTGAACCTGAACACATGGAGGTGATTAATGAAAGTCATCAGCATAATGTGTTACCCGGTTCAGAGAGCCATTTCAAAGTGGTTTTAGTCAGTGATAAATTTGAAAACAAACGTATGATTGGTCGTCACCGTGAAATTTATGCTATTTTGGCTGACGAGCTTGCAGGTGGGATCCATGCTTTAGCCTTACACACTTATACTCCGAAAGAGTGGAATGAATTAGCGAGTACAGCGCTAAAATCACCTGCTTGTCGTGGTGTTGGTGGTGTGAATCGCTAATTAAGCATCTTGATGACATATGAATATTAATAGTGTATTTATCAAGTGGCTGTAAGTGATCGTTTTTTCCTCAATTTGAGAGAGGAAAATGAATTTTTAGTCAGAAAAGTCACAAATAAAGAGGAATGATCGCTTCTTTTATCGGCTTTTCTCGACTCAGGGCGCATGCATCGGTATAATGCTGCGTCTAATTTTCAGTAAGGTTTCGGGACGCTTCTGATATCAGGGATGACCGTTATGAAAGTAACGCCCCCGGTTCTGGAAGGGAGATTGCCATTATGATTTAATGGCATAACTCTGGAGTAGACCGATCACTAAGATTTATTTTGAGGTAAGAAGATGCAAGTTTCTGTTGAAACGACTCAAGGCCTTGGGCGTCGTGTAACAATCACCGTTCCTGCCACTGATATTGAAAAAGCGCTGAATAGCGAGCTGGTTAACGTTGCTAAAAAAGTCCGTGTTGATGGTTTCCGTAAAGGGAAAGTGCCAATGCACATCGTTAAACAACGCTACGGTGCGTCTGTAATGCAAGACGTTCTGGGCGATGTTATGCAACGTAACTTTATCAATGCAATCATTGAACAAAAAATCAACCCAGCTGGCGCGCCAAGCTACAAGCCAGAAATGTTCGAAGACGGTAAAGACTTCGTTTACGCGGTTGAATTCGAAGTGTACCCAGAAATCGAATTAAAAGGTTTTGAAACTATCGAAGTTGAAAAACCAGCTGTAACCGTGAAAGACGAAGACCTCAACGACATGCTGGAAACTCTGCGTAAGCAACAAGCACAGTGGAAAGAAGTTGAAGATGCAGCAGCTGCTGATTCACGTATCACTATTAACTTCACAGGTTCTATCGACGGTGAAGAATTTGAAGGTGGTAAAGCTGAAGATTTCGCACTGGTTATGGGCGAAGGTCGTATGATCCCAGGCTTCGAAGAAGGCGTTGTTGGTCATAAAGCTGGTGAAGAATTCGATATCGAAGTTAACTTCCCAGAAGATTACCATGCAGAAAACCTGAAAGGTAAAGCGGCTAAATTCGCAATCGTTCTGAAGAAAGTTGAACAGCGTGAACTGCCAGAATTTACTGAAGAATTCGTTAAGCGTTTCGGTATTGCTGACGGTTCAGTAGAAGGTCTGCGTGCAGAAGTTCGTAAAAACATGGAACGTGAGCTGAAAAATGCAGTTCGTAACCGTGTTAAAGCGCAAGTTCTGGAAGGTCTGGTTAACGCTAACGAAATCGAAGTCCCAGCAGCAGTTGTTGATGGTGAAATCGATGTTCTGCGTCGTCAAGCTGCACAGCGTTTTGGTGGCAACGAAAAACAAGCGATGGAATTACCACGTGAACTGTTCGAAGAACAAGCTAAACGTCGCGTAATTGTTGGTCTGCTGTTAGGCGAAGTTATCCGTACTAACGAGCTGAAAGCTGACGAAGATCGTGTTAAAGCACTGATCGAAGACATGGCTTCTGCTTACGAAGATCCATCAGAAGTTATCGAATACTACAGCAAAAATGAAGAGCTGATGAACAGTGTTCGTAACTTAGCATTAGAAGAGCAAGCTGTAGAAACTATTCTGGCAGCGGCTAAAGTAACTGAAAAAGAAACTAACTTCACTGAGCTGATGAACCAAGTTCAAGCTGGTTAATTTTTCTTTTTAGCAGTACTCTTCTTTTTAGAAGTACAAAGCAAAACCCGTGGTGTTTCACTGCGGGTTTTTTGTCAATTAGCGTCGTAATATTTAGACTTTGTGCAAATCATCTTGAAAATTACATTTAAACCCTAATTATAATAAGAGTCATCAAGATATCGTTCGCTAGATGATGATGGGATTTTTGTGTGGAACACATTTTTCGACAGTATAAAACCGTGTAACTAGATAGACTTGTGTTAAACTCTGTAACAGAGCGTCTTGCCTATCGCTGAGTTTTCAACTGTATTCTGGCTTAATTCTTTAGCGACTTTTTAACTAAGATTTAAAAAAGTGACTAAAATAATGAAGTAAGTGAAGAGTATAAGCAGGCAGACACAGCTAACTTCGAAAGAGTGTTTTTTAGAAATATTGTTTTTTAGAAATATTGTTTGTAGCACGAGCCCTGCCCAAAATGGCGGACAGACAGCAAATTAGGCGCAAGCACCAGAAAGTTTTTAATAGGAGATTTCGATGTCACATTTTGGCGGTCAGGAGCAGTTAGCATCCCAAATGGCACTTGTGCCAATGGTTATCGAGCAAACCTCTCGAGGTGAGCGCTCATATGATATTTATTCACGTCTATTAAAAGAACGTATTATCTTCCTGACTGGTCAGGTGGAAGATCATATGGCGAACTTAATTGTCGCTCAAATGCTATTTCTTGAAGCAGAAAACCCAGAGAAAGATATTCAACTTTATATTAACTCACCAGGTGGCGTGATTACTGCAGGGATGTCAATTTACGACACCATGCAATTTATCAAACCTGATGTGAGCACTATCTGTATGGGACAAGCGTGCTCAATGGGTGCGTTTTTATTAACCGCAGGTACAAAAGGTAAACGTTTCTGCTTACCAAACTCTCGCGTCATGATCCACCAACCATTAGGTGGTTATCAAGGACAAGCGACAGACATTGAAATTCACGCTCAAGAAATCTTGAAAGTGAAATCGCGCATGAATGAATTGATGGCCCAACATACTGGGAAATCCATTGAAGAAATTAGTCGTGACACAGAGCGTGACCGTTTCTTATCAGCAAATGAAGCTAAAGAATATGGTCTGGTTGATCATATTTATACCAGCCGTTAATTTGTAAATATTTTGATATAATTAGTTTATATCCTAAAGTTTTTGAAAATTTGTTGCCTTGTTTTGCTGCGAAAGTTAGATAAAACAAGGTATTATAAATATAAGTGAGGTCTACTGATGACAGATAAACGCAAAGAGGGAGCAGGTAAATTGCTGTACTGTTCTTTCTGCGGAAAAAGTCAGCATGAAGTGCGTAAGCTGATTGCCGGTCCGTCAGTCTATATTTGTGATGAATGCGTGGATTTATGCCTCGATATCATCCGTGAAGAGATCAAAGAACTGGCTCCGCATCGCGAGCGTAGTGAGTTGCCAACTCCCCACGAAATCAGACAGCATCTTGACGACTACGTTATTGGTCAAGAAAAAGCGAAAAAAGTATTAGCGGTTGCTGTTTATAACCACTACAAACGTCTACGTAATGGCGATAAAACCAGCGATGGTGTTGAATTAGGCAAAAGTAACATTCTGCTCATTGGTCCAACGGGTAGTGGTAAAACTTTATTAGCAGAAACGTTAGCTCGCTATTTAGATGTGCCATTCACTATGGCGGATGCGACCACATTAACTGAAGCGGGTTACGTGGGTGAAGACGTTGAAAATATCATCCAGAAGCTGCTACAAAAATGCGACTATGATGTTGAGAAAGCTCAACGTGGTATCGTCTATATTGATGAAATTGATAAAATTTCTCGTAAATCCGATAACCCATCCATCACGCGTGACGTATCAGGTGAAGGGGTGCAGCAAGCATTACTGAAACTGATTGAAGGCACTGTAGCCGCGGTTCCGCCACAAGGCGGTCGTAAGCATCCGCAACAAGAGTTTTTACAGGTAGATACCTCGAAAATTCTGTTTATCTGTGGCGGTGCATTTGCCGGGTTGGATAAAGTTATTGGTCAACGTCTGAATACTCGTTCAGGTATTGGTTTTGCGGCGCAAGTTAAAGGTGAATCAGAGAAGGCAACCGAAGGTGAGTTACTCACTCAAGCTGAGCCTGAAGATCTCATTAAATTTGGTTTGATTCCTGAGTTTATCGGTCGTCTACCTGTGGTTGCCACCTTGACTGAACTGAGTGAAGAAGCACTGATTCAGATCTTAAAAGAGCCTAAAAACGCATTGACTAAACAGTATCAAGCGCTGTTTAACCTCGAAGGCACTGAGTTAGAGTTTCGTGAAGAAGCATTAACGGCGATAGCGAAAAAAGCGATGGCACGTAAAACCGGTGCTCGTGGCTTACGTTCAATCGTCGAAGCTGCTCTACTTAACACCATGTACGATCTACCTTCAATGAGTGATGTTGAGAAAGTCGTTGTAGATGAAAATGTGATTAATGAACAGTCAGAACCACTGTTAATCTACAGCAAACCGGATGCTCAAGCTTCTGGCGATAATTAACTTCTCGTCTGTGTTCAATAAATAATCAATCAAAATGAGGGGTAACCCTCATTTTGTTTTTTATGCTTAACTAACCATTGAATGCTAAAATCTTGTCCCCATATAGTTTATATTCTTAGTTGTGGTTTCCTTATTTTGAAAGAGCACTGTTTATATCACAGTGTTTTACAAGAATTTTTTCTGTTATAAGCAGAAACCCTTAACTGGCGTGTGCTAAACGAAGAGAGAGCTTTATGAATCCAGAGCGTTCCGAACGCATTGAAATACCAGTATTGCCTCTGCGTGATGTAGTGGTGTACCCACATATGGTGATCCCACTGTTTGTTGGACGTGAAAAATCCATTCACAGTCTGGAAGCAGCAATGGATCATGATAAGCAAGTGATGCTGGTTGCGCAAAAAGAAGCCTCAACCGATGAACCTGGGGTGAATGATTTATTTACTGTTGGGACAATTGCATCTGTGATCCAGATGCTGAAACTACCTGACGGTACTGTTAAAGTGCTAGTTGAAGGACTACGTCGTGCTCGCATTACTAGCCTGACCGATAACGGCGAGTATTTCTTAGCACAAGCTGAATATCTAGCAAATGATAGTGCGAAAGCGGCTATCTATGATGACGCATCAAAAGTGCCAAGCACTGCGGAATTGGTTGACGAAAAAGAGCAAGAAGTATTATATCGCACGATTGTTAGCCAGTTCGAAAGCTACATCAAACTGAACAAAAAAATTCCACCTGAAGTTCTGACCTCACTGCATGCGATTGAGCAAGACCAGCTAGATAAACTGGCTGATACGATTGCTTCACACATGCCGTTAAAACTGGCAGACAAACAGCGCGTTTTAGAAATGGCAAACATTGCTGAACGTGTTGAGTTCCTGATGGCAATGATGGAATCAGAAACTGAGTTACTGCAAGTTGAAAAACGCATTCGTAACCGCGTGAAAAAACAGATGGAAAAAAGCCAGCGCGAGTACTATTTGAATGAGCAAATGAAAGCGATTCAAAAAGAACTTGGCGAAATGGATGATGCTCCAGATGAAAATGAATCGCTGAAACGCAAAATCGAAGAAGCGAAAATGCCAAAAGAGGCACAAGAAAAAGCCGAAGCGGAATTGCAGAAGCTGAAAATGATGTCTCCAATGTCAGCTGAAGCGACTGTGGTTCGTAGCTACATTGATTGGATGGTTCAGGTTCCGTGGCATAAGCGCAGTAAAGTCAAAAAAGATTTAGTGAAAGCGCAAGAAGTGCTCGATACAGATCACTATGGCTTAGAGCGCGTTAAAGACCGTATCCTTGAATACCTCGCGGTTCAAAGCCGTGTTAGTAAAATCAAAGGGCCAATCTTATGCTTAGTCGGACCTCCAGGGGTTGGTAAAACGTCTCTGGGGCAATCTATCGCTAAAGCAACAGGGCGTGAATATACCCGTATGGCTCTGGGTGGGGTTCGTGACGAAGCGGAAATCCGTGGTCACCGTCGTACTTATATTGGTTCAATGCCGGGTAAACTTATCCAGAAAATGGCGAAAGTAGGGGTTAAAAACCCACTATTTTTACTGGATGAAATCGATAAAATGTCTTCAGACATGCGTGGAGATCCTGCATCAGCACTGTTAGAAGTGTTAGATCCAGAACAAAACGTTGCATTCAACGACCATTATCTGGAAGTTGATTATGACCTGTCTGACGTGATGTTTGTGGCAACATCGAACTCGATGAATATCCCTGCACCATTATTAGACCGTATGGAAGTGATCCGTCTGTCTGGTTATACCGAAGACGAAAAACTGAATATTGCTAAGAGACATTTACTATCTAAGCAAATTGAGCGTAATGCCTTGAAAAAAGGCGAGTTATCTATCGATGATGGCGCAATTATGAGCATCATTCGTTACTACACTCGTGAAGCTGGCGTGCGTGGATTAGAACGTGAAATTTCTAAACTGTGCCGTAAAGCCGTTAAAGCATTGCTGATGGATAAAAAACTGAAGCATATTGAGATCACTGCGGATAATCTGAAGGATTATTTAGGTGTTCGTCGCTTTGACTACGGTCATGCTGATACCGAAAACCGAGTAGGGCAAGTGACTGGTTTAGCATGGACAGAGGTTGGTGGTGACTTACTTACCATTGAGACAGCCTGTGTACCGGGCAAAGGTAAGTTAACTTACACTGGTTCTCTGGGTGAAGTGATGCAAGAATCAATTCAAACAGCGCTGACAGTGGTACGTGCTCGTGCAGAAAAACTGGGTATTAACGGTGACTTCTATGAAAAACGTGATATTCACGTTCACGTACCAGAAGGCGCAACACCGAAAGATGGTCCAAGTGCGGGTATCGCAATGTCAACGGCACTGGTTTCTTGCTTAACGGGTAACCCTGTAAAAGCGGATGTGGCGATGACCGGTGAAATCACGTTACGCGGTTTAGTATTACCAATTGGTGGGCTGAAAGAAAAATTACTGGCAGCTCATCGTGGTGGTATTAAAACGGTTCTTATCCCTGATGATAACAAACGTGATTTAGAAGAAATTCCTCAGAATGTGATTGCTGATTTGCAAATCCATCCTGTTAAGACAATTGAAGAAGTCCTCTCATTAGCATTAGTCAATCCTCCTTTTGGGGCTGAAGTGGTCCAAAAGAAAGCTAAAAGAGTGAGCTGAATCAAGAAGCTTGTATAAAATTAAGGCTGACAGCTAATTTAGGGCTTGTCAGCCTTTTTTTTCGTGGTTACTTTAGCGAAGATTCTGATAATGGTTAGCGTGCTATCTGTTTTCTTGCCATTAATATTCAGGATTGATATAACGGCTGCATCATTAATTAACTATACTTAGTAATGTTAACTATACTGTAGTTGGTTAATTAACCGATAAAGTCAAAACTAATATGGGGATGATAATAGTGAATAAGTCTCAACTGATTGAAAAAATCGCTGCAGAAGCGAACATTTCTAAAGCCGCAGCAGGTCGCGTAGTCGATGCTTTCGTTGCTTCTGTAACGACTTCTCTGAGCAAGGGTGATGATGTTACTTTAGTTGGTTTTGGTACTTTTAATGTACGTCAACGCGCAGCACGTACAGGTCGTAACCCGCAGACAGGTAAAGAAATTAAAATCGCTGCGGCAAAAGTTCCTGCATTCCGTGCAGGCAAAGGTCTTAAAGACGCTGTTAACGGTTAATTGAGTTTAGTTTCGTCTTTCACGCATTTTTGCGAAAACTCAAACTGACGTAATGTCTTTAATCAGCTAATATATAAGCGCGCCATGGAAATGGTGCGCTTTTTTTTCTATCTGAGTTAAAATTAGCGTAATATTAAGAAATTCAACAAAGCAAAGCGGAGTTAAGCCTTTTTATGATGGAAGATCTACGCACGAAGGCGAACAGTCCTTTTATTAAAGTGTTGTTAGCTATTATTATCTTGTCATTCGTGCTGACAGGTGTTGCTGGCTATGTGATTGGTGGCTCAAGTAATAATGCTGCTGAAGTCAATGGACAGCCAATAAGCAAGGAACAATTACAGCAAGCTTTCCAGCAAGAGCGCCAGTCATTACAAGAATACTTAGGAGATAAATTCTCTGAAGTTGCAAGTAATGACAACTACATGAAAGAGCTGCGTACCCAAGCTTTGAATAACTTAATCAATAATCAATTGATTAACCAATACGCTAATGAATTACAACTCTCTGCTAGCGACCAACAAATTGAGCAAGCTATTTTTGCTATGCAAGTTTTCCAAACGAATGGAAATTTTGATAGTGAAAAATACCGCGAAATTTTAAAACGTTACAATATTAATGCAGATGATTTTGCGGCACAAATTCGCCAAGATTTAGTTCGTGCGCAATTAGGTAAATCGTTCACCGGAACAGAATTTGCACTGCCTTCAGAAGTAAAAGCATATGCAGAACTGTTTATGCAAGAGCGTGAAGTCCGTACGGCAAGCTTATCGTTAGCTGCGCTAGAAGCTAAACAAACCGTTTCTGAAGATGAATTAAAAGCGTATTACGCGGCAAATCAAAACAGTTTTATTTCACCTGAACAAGTTCAAGTAAGCTATGTAGAAATGGATGCGGCATCTATGCCAAAAGCGTCTGTGACGGCTGATGAGGTGAAAGCTTACTATGATGAAAATCTAAAGAATTTCACGAAAGCGGAACAAAAGCTGTATAGCATGATTCAAGTCGCATCAGAAAAAGATGCGCAAGCCTTAGAAGCGGAGCTGAAAGGCGGCGCTGATTTCGCAACGTTAGCTACCGAAAAGTCCACAGATAAATTCAGTGCAGGCAACAAAGGCGTGATTGGTTGGATGGAAGCAACTTCTACACCAAGCGAAATCGTCAGTGCGAATTTAACCGAAAAAGGTCAAATTTCTGCACCGATCAAAGTCCAAGATAATTATGTCTTATTCCGTTTGGATGATGTTAAGCCAGAAGCGATTAAGCCTTTTGATGACGTTAAATCCAGTATTGAAACTAGCTTAATCCAAGATAAAAGCGTCAAACAATTTTACGATTTACAACAGAAAGTGAGTGAAGCTGCGACTAATGATAATGAATCATTAGCATCAGTTGAAAGCATTTCTGGCTTGAAAGTTGCGACTACTGGCTGGTTTGATCGTCAAAACCCACCGGCACAACTGAATTTCCCGAAAGTCATTAATGAAGTTTTCAGCGACCGTTTAGTCGATAAAAAAGGTACAACCGGTATCAACTCTGACGTGATCAACGTTGAAGGGGATCGTGCATTTGTCCTGCGTGTGACTGACTATAAAGCGGAATCAACAGAGCCATTCGAAACAGTAAAAGCGGATATTGAAGCATTAGTTAAGCGTCAGAAAGCATCCGCACAATTAAAAGCGAATGGTGAGAAATTACTGGCAGAGTTACAAGCTGGTAAAGGTGATGAAGCATTGAAAGCTGCAGACACTCAGTTTGGTGCTGTTCAAACAGTTTCATTCCTTGCTCCTGCAACGGATGTGACTGGCGTTGCGATGAAAATGACACCGCCAACTGATGGTAAACCAACTTACGCAATCGCTTATGACCAAAAAGATAATCTACTAATTGTTCAATTAGATAAAGTGACTTTAGGTCAGCCAACTGCTGATGAACTGAGCCAGTTGTCAAACGAATATCGTGGTGCAATGAGCTCAGCGGTGAATGAAGCGTTAATGCTGAATTTACGCGCGAATGCAAAAATTGAAGTGCAAAGCTTAGAATAAGTTATTTGCATGGAATAATTGCGAAGCGCTTCGCAACTAAAATTGTAATATCTGTAATAGAAGGCCACCCATTGGGTGGCCTTTCGCATTGTATAAACTGAAGAAAGGTTTTTGAAAAAATTCTCTGGCATTGTGATGTTTCAACACACATAGGAGAACAATGATGAAATGGAATAAAAGCATTAAACAAGGATTAGGGACAGCGTTAATGGTGGTAATGTTATGCCCTTTATCTGCATTTGCAGTGGTTAAAAAAGCAGAAACTGAAAAACCAGCCACGGCGATAGTGCAACCTCAAAATAGTGATGAAGTAAAAAACGTGGCGAGTTTAACATCTCCAGACCAAGTGAATATTAATCAAGCCACTGCTGAAGAGTTAGCGAGAAAACTCAATGGAATTGGTAAACAGAAAGCTCAGGCTATTGTTGAATACCGAGAAAAATATGGCGCTTTTAATACAGTTGAAAATATCCTTGAAGTACAGGGAATTGGACCTGCATTTTTAGAGAAAAATCGTAATAAACTTGTCCTATAAGCAAAAACAGCCCACTTTCACCGTGGGCTATTTTTTAGAAAATAGAAAGTAGCGTTATCAGATTAAAAACAAATTGTGGGTAATATTTGTGCTATTAAATTTAATTTAAAGCACGAATATGAGAGCTAAGTCTGATTAGTGATATTTTTTAAGCAGCCCTTTCAAATATTTGTTATTTTTATGTTATCAAATAATTCAACTGGTCGGAGTAGTTATGGCGATACGCATAAAAGTGCTCGGTTATCACATTGATGTCTTTCAACATGTCAATAATGCTAGGTATTTAGAGTTCTATGAAGCGGATAGATGGGATTGGATGGGAAAAGCTAATCTCATTGAATGGGCTATTCAGCATAGAATCGTGATGGCGGCAGTGAATATTAATGTTAACTATTTCCAAGCCGTTGGGTTGGGTGATGAGCTAACCGTTATTTCTCGAATGGATAAAATCGGAGTGAAGAGTGCTGTCTGTTACCAACAAATTATTCGCCATCGTAATGGTGTTGATGAAGTGGTATCCGATGCATATGTCACGCTTGTCTTCATTGACGGTAAAGTCAATAAAGCCATGGTGATCGAGGATGAGCTTCGAGAAAAAATTGAGTCGCTGAAAAATAAAACAGATGCTTTTATCGAAGTATAGGCAAATTAGCAGTATAGCCAACCAGGAAGCACTAACCATAGTTGGCTTTTAGAATTACATCGTTACGTTGAGTTGCTTAAGTAATGAATCCATAACGGCTTGTTTATTATTTAGGTAATAATTTAAGCCTTTGCTGCGTAAATGGCATGCGGCACACTCGGAACAGCCATCACCTGGAATACCATTGTAGCAAGTGAGAGTTTGAGTGCGGATAGTCTCAAGGTGCCCATAGTAGTCAGCAAGAGCCCATGTTTGTGCTTTGTCTAACCACATAAGTGGTGTTTCGAAACGAATATCTTTTGCTAGCCCTAGGCTAACCGCATGATTGAGCGCTTTGACAAACTCATCACGACAATCAGGGTAACCTGAAAAGTCGGTTTCACAGACACCGGTGATCACCGCTTCTGCCTGTACTTGGTAAGCATAGATAGCGGCGAGTGTTAGGAATAGAATATTACGTCCGGGTACAAAAGTACTTGGTAACCCGCTGGCTTCGCTTTCTTCATAGTCAGGAACCGGAATGTTATCACGGGTTAAACTACTAACCGCTAGCTCATTGAGCAAGGTAACATCAAGAACTTTATGCGCTTTTGCGCCTAATTGTATGCTAAGCTTTTGCGCAATGTCGATTTCTAAGCGGTGGCGCTGGCCATAATCAAAGGTGACACAATGAACCTCATCATAATGTTTGAGTGCTTGAATTAGGCAGGTTGTTGAATCTTGTCCTCCGCTGAAGACAACAACAGCACGTTTCATGAGTCTCTCCTAAGATTAAATAATGAGAATATTAATTTAGATCTATGTTAACGAGCCAAGAGGGGAATGAACAGTCTGTTTTTGTACCTTCAACCTCTAAAATAAGCAATTTATGCTATGTTTCGGTTATTCATGCAAAGTTATTCTACAATACTAGCAATTCGTAACAGCTTTATTATTTCATCATGATAGAATTTTGCGGATAACAGGATTCGCTCAGGGGCTAAACATGCTGGATAAAATAGATAAAAAACTACTTTGCTTATTACAAAATGACAGCAGCCTATCATTAAACTCATTAGCAGAAGCCGTCAATTTAACCTCGACACCATGCTGGAAGCGACTTAAACGGTTAGAGGATGAAGGATACATTCGAGGACGAGTCACGCTATTAGATGGCGAAAAACTGGGATTGGGGCTGACGGTGATTGTCATGATTAAAACCCAACAACATAATAGCGAATGGTATGCGCAATTTGTTTCATTTGTGGAAAAATTACCTGAAGTTTTAGTGTTTTATCGCATGGCTGGTGAATATGACTATCTGATGCAAGTCGAAGTTCATGATATGAAATCCTATGATCTATTTTATAAGAAATTGGTTAATGGCGTTCATGGCTTAATTGATGTAACCTCCAGTTTTGCAATGGAAAAAATCAAATATACAACCGTTTTGCCAATCCCTGACTAATCCAAAAGTCATATATTAGCCCAAGAGCGCAGAGCTCCTAATAATAGAGCAAGCAGTCACTAACATCATTCAAGGCAGTAATACGTGCGATTATTTTCACAATTACGTTGGTATTTTATAAGCGAATGGCGTCGCTATGTTGGCGCTATTTGTTTTCTTGTGGTCATTGCTATTTTACAAATGATCCCACCACGCTTTGTTGGTGTGATAGTGGATGGTATTAGCAAAGGGTCGATGACGAATCAACAACTTGTGACGTATGTATTATCCATGCTCGGAATTGCTTTAACAGTTTATGGGTTGCGCTATGTTTGGCGTTTATGGCTATTTGGTGCTTCTTACAAATTGGCTGTCCGACTAAGACAACAAATTTATCAGCAGCTTAGCTTACAAAATCAGCCATTTTATTTGAAATATCGCACAGGAGATCTTATCGCGCGTACCACGAATGATGTGGATCGTGTGGTATTTGCCGCAGGTGAAGGCGTTTTAACTCTAGTTGACTCTCTGGTGATGGGATGTGCCGTCCTTATTATGATGAGCATCGAAATAAGTTGGCAGCTAACACTCCTTGCCTTGATTCCTATGCCTATTATGGCACTGGTCATTAAGCGTTATGGCGACCAGCTTCATCATCGTTTTAAACATGCTCAAGGTGCTTTTTCATCATTAAATAACCACGCACAAGAGAGCTTAACCAGTATTAGAATGATCAAAGCATTTGGTCTTGAAACGCATCAATCCAATCAATTTGAGCAAGTTGCCACTGAAGCTGGACGCAGGAATATGCATGTAGCGAAGATTGATGCTCGCTTTGATCCGACCATTTTTATGGCGATAGGAATGGCAAACTTGTTAGCCATCGCGGGCGGAAGCTGGATGGTGTTGAATGACACATTAACCCTCGGGGAGCTCACCAGCTTTGTCATGTATTTAGGGTTGATGATCTGGCCAATGCTTGCCCTTGCATGGATGTTTAATATTGTTGAACGAGGAAGCGCAGCATATAGCCGGATTTTAAGCCTGCTTGACGAGCCTTTAGTGATTAAAGATGGTAACCAAAGTTTGCTTGCGGAAAAAGGCGAGTTAAACGTCAATATCAGAACATTTTCGTATCCCGAAACTCAGCGCCATGCTTTGCATGATATCCAGTTTGATGTAAAACCTGGGCGCTTCCTTGGGTTATGTGGACCAACGGGATCAGGGAAGTCGACATTAATTACTGTGTTACAACGCCATTTTGATGTGAATGAAGGTGAAATTATTTATCAAAATAAATCACTGACAGATATTCGACTCGATGAGTGGCGGGCAAGGTTATCAATAGTGAATCAATCTCCATTCCTATTTTCTGATTCGGTCGCAAACAATATCGCTCTTGGGCAGCCAAATGCAACAATGGAGCAGATAGAAGACGCGGCTAGGGTTGCTTGTGTGCATGAAGATATTCTACGCCTCCCCGAAGGGTATCAAACCCAAGTGGGAGAGCGTGGTGTTATGCTCTCGGGGGGGCAAAAACAGCGAATTTCCATTGCACGGGCGATTTTACAAAATGCGGAAATCCTTATTTTGGATGATGCGCTGTCCGCCGTTGATGGGCAGACAGAGCACACTATTTTGCAGAATTTGAGTCGTTGGAGACAGGGGAGAACGTTGATTATTAGCGCCCATCGTCTATCAGCCTTGGTGGATGCCGATAATATTATTGTTTTATGTCATGGGAGTATAGTTGCCAAAGGCACTCATAAAGTACTTTCTCAGCAATCTGGTTGGTACAGCGATATGTATCATTATCAGCAAATTGAAGCCGCTTTGGACGGTGATCTATGAACCAGAGAAAGCCGCTTTGGCCAGCATTAAAACGTTTATTATCTTACGGTAAACCTTACCGCGGTACTATGGGGATAGCGATTGCTATGCTTTGGTTGGCTGCCGCCGCAGAAGTGAGTGGGCCCTTACTGATTAGCTACTTTATTGACAATATGGTCGCGAAAAAACAGATCATTATGCCGCTAACGCTGTACATGGTGATTGGATTTATTGCGCTGCAAATCATTGCAGCACTTCTTCACTATCATCAAAAAATTCTGTTTAATCAAGCTTCTGTTGGAGTGGTGCAAAATCTACGAACTGATGTGATGAATGCGGCTCTGCGCCAGCCATTAAGTGCTTTTGATAAGCAGCCAGTGGGGCAGATTATTTCTCGTGTGACCAACGACACCGAAGTGATTAAAGATTTGTTTGTCATGGTAGTACCAACAGTATTTCGCAGTTTGGCATTAATTTGTGCCATGCTAGTCGCCATGTTTTCTTTAGAGTGGCGAATGGCATCCATTGCGGTACTCATTTTTCCTGCGGTTCTGATCGTCATGTTGGTTTATCAGCGACTTAGCACGCCAATTGTGCGCCGTGTTAGGGCGTATCTTGCAGATATTAATAATGGTTTCAATGAAGTCATTAATGGTATGACGGTTATCCAGCAATTTTTACAGCAAGCCAGATTTGGCAAAAAAATGCTGGAAGCAAGTGAAGATCACTATCATTCCAGAATGAAAGCATTGAAATTAGATGGATTACTACTCAGACCACTACTGAGTTTGTTCTCTGCCTGCGTATTATGTGGGTTATTATTGCTATTTGGATTTGATGGTACCAGTACTGTCGGTGTCGGGGTTCTGTATGTTTTCATTAACTACTTAGGTCGTTTAAACGAACCATTAATTGAGCTAACATCTCAGCAGTCCATGTTGCAACAAGCGGTTGTATCCGGTGAACGTGTTTTTGAATTGATGGATAGCCCACAGCAAGGTTATGGCGAAAATATTGCGCCATTACAGGGCGGAGCAATTGAGATCAAACACCTCTCTTTTGCTTATCGAGATGATAAAAAAGTCCTTGATGATATTAATTTATCCGTCCCAGAACACCATTTCGTGGCACTTGTTGGGCACACGGGAAGTGGAAAAAGTACCATTGCAAACTTAATCATGGGGTATTACCCATGGCAGGAAGGGGAAATTTTACTGGATGGACGGGATTTAAATTCACTGTCCCATCAAGTATTACGAAATGGCATTGCTATGGTGCAGCAGGATCCGGTAGTACTCGCGGCTTCATTTTTTGATAACGTTGCTCTAGGACGTGATATTTCCCAAGAAAAGGTGTGGGAAGTCCTTGAAACTGTACAATTAGCTCAGCATGTCCGTGAATTGCCAGATGGATTGGATTCATTGTTAGGTGAGCAAGGAAACACTTTATCTGTTGGGCAACGACAGCTATTGGCGATGGCGCGAGTACTCGTCGTAACACCGAAAATTCTGATATTGGATGAAGCGACCGCGAATATAGATTCTGGCACTGAACAGGCAATTCAAAAGGCGCTACGTGTTATTCGTCGAAATACGACGCTGGTGGTGATAGCTCACCGCTTATCAACGATTGTGGATGCTGATCAAGTTGTTGTTCTTCATCGAGGAATGATCGTTGAGCAAGGAAATCATGCTGAACTTCTTCAGCAGGAAGGTCGCTATTACCAGATGTATCAATTACAACAAGTGGGCGAGTCACTGAACTCTCGTGATGAAGCGGCTGCAGAAGCATTATTAGTTTAGTTAGTGCTTACTGACATACTTTATGTTGAATTGACGAGTTGATTAAGTTACTAAGCAAGGAAAAGCCTCACAATTAGGAATTCCTATATAGTTGAGGCTTTTCTTGTCTTAAAGTTAGTAACGACTTACTTTTTTCGGGCTGATATAAATCGGGACATTATCGAGGTTTTCTTTTACGAATGACCCCTTCTTGTACTGTTGTTGCCACTAAATCCCCTTGCTGATTATAAATTTGCCCTTTAACAAAACCACGCCCGCCAGAAGCAGAAGGGCTTTCAATGGCATACAGTAACCATTCATCGAGGCGATAAGGACGATGAAACCACATTGAATGGTCAATCGTTGCTACTTGTAAATCGCGTTCCATAAACCCACGTCCATGAGGCTGTAATGCTGCGGGAAGGAAATTGTAATCCGATGCGTAGCCTAACAAGTAATCATGCAACTCTGGTGTATTGGGAAGTTGTCCTTTGGCCTTAAACCAAATATAGCGAAAGGGCTCTTGAGGTGCGCTATCAAACGGGCTATAGAACTGAATCGGGCGAAACTCGAAAGGATTAGGGCGCAGTGCATATTTTTTGACAGCATCAGGAAGCTGATCTGCGAAGCGTTGAATGATTTCATCCTGTGAAATCAATTGCTCTGGTGTGGGGACATCAGGCATTAGATTTTGATGATTAAATCCATCTTCTTGTTCTTGAAATGAGGCCGTCATAAAGAAGATCGGTTTACCATTTTGAATGGCACTAATACGGCGTGTACTAAAACTGCCACCATCACGCAAAATTTCTACATCGTAGACAATCGGTTTTTGGCTATCTCCTGGACGCAGAAAATAGCTATGAAATGAGGTTATGATGCGATCTTCGGGCGTGGTTTGTTTCGCTGCATACATCGCTTGTCCAACAACCTGTCCACCAAAAACTTGTGGCAAACCAAGATCTTCACTTTGCCCCCGAAAAATACCTTCTTCAATTTTTTCGAGTTTTATTAGGCTAATTAAGTTTTGTAATTCTGTGCTCATAGTTACCTTGAAGATGGTTAAAAAATATCAGATGTCGCTATTTTCCCATTAATCCACAGAAATAGGTAGGCAGTTTGTGTACGGATTAATTGACAATCGTTTTTGGTTACAATTTGAAATATAATTTCATTATTTAATTTGTATTAGATATAATTTTCTAAGTTTAGATAAACTCTAATATATCAAGAATAATCATATTAAAATGTCTAATTAAATCAAAATATTATAGGTAATTATAATGACATTCTATCGCTACATGATTAGTTCGTTGATACTTATTTTCTTAGTAGGGTGTGAAGGAAACAACGCCAATCCCCCTGAAAAAAGGGTAAAAGGGAAAAGTAATCGCGAAAATCAGCAAGTAGACATCGGTACGATTAGCGGAAATATCCTTATTGCTAAAAATAAAGGGTTATCTGAAAACGTGGATATTACAGTCACCATGGTAGATAACTCATTTGTTGAGTTGCCAGCGCTGATATTATCTCAAAAGCACTATACTAACTTGAACAATCAAGTGACGCTTCCGTATCAGCTGACATACCACAAAAATGAAATAAGAAACCAAGCTAAAATCACGGTTAGTGCGACGTTACACGCTGATGGAAAATTAATCTATATTACAGAATCGTCGACTGAAGTGATCAATAATGGCATGGTTGAAAATATTGATTTACTTCTGGTTCCTGCTAACTAGCGGCTGGTTCTTATTAGTAAGTATTAATTCCTACCAATATTTATTGTTCATACCAATCTGTATTAAATAACCCTTCAGATTTTTGTGTAATAAAACAGCACTTGATCGCCACTTTCTTGCTATTTAGCTATCTATCAAGCATAATGCCCGTGCTTTGAAAGAAGCAATCAATGGGGGCTCTGTTGGTTCTCCCGCAACGCTAACTTGTTAACTAGGTCAGGTCCGGAAGGAAGCAGCCATAGCAGGGGTCGTGTGTGCCGGGATGTCGCTGGCAGGGCTCCCACCCAATATTAAGCCCTCTCTTAATCTTCATATCCCTGTTTCATCAATCAAATGTTCAGTAGCAATAATCATTGCCTTTTAGCTATGCTTTCTTGTTATTATCGCGCTTAGTTTACTATATTTTAATAATAAGAAATTGATTGCTATTCTTAATTGGTATTTACAATGGTTCAATTGATATTGAAATAGCTATTATCGCATGAAATGTTAAATTAATTGGGATTAGGGAAAGGTAAAAATAAAAGGATATAAAGAGGCTGCCAGTATTCAGTGAATACTAACTAAGATAAGTAAGGAATTTTCATTGAGCCGATAAAGTATTACCGGCTATAACCATTCACTATCTATGCGTGTAAATAAGTATTTATCTAACAAACTTCCAAACAGATGCTGGGATTTTATCGTAAAGTTTATTCATAGTGAGTTCGGCAAGACGATGATCAGCTGCGGAGTAAAATAACTCTAATTCATCATCAGATAACTCATACTTATTTTTTTCAATAACGCGCTCAAGTGTTTCAATAGTGGTGCATTTTCTTAAACGCATCAGATAATCGGATTTGGTCATAACGCCCTTTCTTTATGTGTCGATAACCTAAAATGTACTATAGGATAGTGAAATTAAAGGTAAATGGTGATTCTATGTCTTACTTGTCAGGCATTTTAGATCATCATCGAGCACTGCGACAAGATTTTGATTCATACTTTCCCAGTCAATGATTTCGCTGAAAGTAATTACTGGGCTGCCAAATAAATTATATGTCTCGTCAAGATACTCTTCAACAAGAGAAATAACGAGATTTTCTTTCGGATACTTGATTTTGAATCGCCAGACAAAAGCTGCAATATGCTCAACGAGCTCATTGAGGCTGATGCTTTGTGCCGAACTAAGATCATTTACCCAATGGGTGTTTGTTTTTTGTAAACTTGATATTGCGTCTCTATTCAAACTGTTACACAGATATTTTAATTCGGCTATATCATGTTTCTTGGGTGAGTATTCATCCATAATCACCTCCATGGGCGAATCTGACTTTTACTTTGCGTATTTTTGTATCAAAAATAATGTCACATCAACTAAATATAAGCATCTGTTTTCAATATAAACAAACATGGTTAGTATATTGATAAATATAAGATTATCACTAATTGAGAGAGTTTTAGGTTGTCACTAATATAAAAGTAATATTCAAATATAAACTGATTGCTCAGATTGCTTTCGCCACATCAATAATAATAGCACTTTTATTTCATAAGTCACCACCCAATAATGACTTTTTTAAGCAGGGAATCGTAAGGGGAAACTAGGAAAAATCGGGATAATTATTTTTTCTATCACACCCTAATCAAGAATGTAAATGATATTGTGCGATTTCGGCAATTAAGTGTATTTGATGATATGTTACAACTCAAATTGTGATCCAGATTGATATCGAGATTAAGGCTAATTAAATAGTTTATTTCTAATCATTGAAATTTATTTAATATAAAATCCCCTAAGGTTTAACCTTTATGGGGATTTTTGAAATATTTAATTTAAAGATATAAATTCAATGTAACACCTGGCTTTAAATCTGCCATTTTAACACCTGAGTTCCAATTCATCAGGTCGTTAAGTTTAATTCCATGACGCTTAGCAATACTGTAATAAGTATCGCCTTTTCTGACTTTGTAAGTTCCACCTTTACGATTATTGCTGGTCGGTGTCGTACCTGAAATTTTTAATGTTTGTCCTGGAACGATGTTTGCTTTAGCTGTTTTTAACCCATTTAGCTGTTGGATATTCTTAGCTGTTGTATTGAATTTTTTAGCAATGCTTGCGATAGATTCACCTTTGCGAACTTTATAACTAAAGGTTTTAGCTTGCTTCGAGTTCGCTTTTGCTGTCTGGATGTTACTCGCCGCGGCTTGCGCATAACGATTTTGTGCTACTGCGTTGCGAATATCATTTAATACGTCTTGATCCGTCAGTGAAACTTTTAGCTGCTCAGCTTTTGCTGTTGGCAACATAATATAATGTGGACCATTTGGCGACGTAACGCCTCGGGTATAACCCGAATTATAGGTTTTAATAGATTCTTCCGTTAAACCTGTTAATTCAGCTGCTTGAGTCAATGTGATTTGTTGTCCCACATCAACTTGCGTTAACCCTCTATTCTTATTACTTTTTGGTAATCTGACTTGATAGCGTTCTGGTTGTCTCAGCACTTGGCTAAGCGCAAGGATCTTTGGAACATATTGTTTGGTTTCTTTTGGTAATTGAAGAGACCAAAAATCTGTTGGTAAGCCAGCAGCTTCATTCTTTTTAATCGCGTTTTGAACGCAACCTTCACCGCAGTTATAAGCAGCAAGTGTGAGCTCCCAATCGTGACCGAACATAATATTCAGATTCTCAAGGAGATCTAAAGCCGCTTTTGTGGATGTCACAACATCACGGCGTTCATCAACCCATTGTGTCTGTTTTAGCCCATATGAACGTGCAGTGATGGGAACGATTTGCCAAAGACCTGCCGCTTGCGCGGGAGAGGTGGCTTTAGGATTATATGAACTTTCAATGACAGGAATTAAGGCTAATTCCATTGGTAAGTTACGATCATTGATTTCATCTACAATTAAGTACATGTAAGGCTCAGCTCTTACTGCCACATCATAGATAAAACTTTGTTTATTGGAGTAACTATTGGCCATTTCCCGAATTGTTGCGTTTTCGGGGATATCCATCTTCAGCTCACCACTAATATAACCCCAAAGGTCATGATCGACTTTGGAAACCTGTCTACTTGCTGCTTGGTTATGGGATGCAACAGTGTCAATTGAGTGGTTGGCTGAAGATTTTGGTTGCTTAACGGTGACTTTAGAAGTGCCTTGACAGCCCGCAAGCAAAACAATGGCGATGAGGGGCGCGATTATCTTCATTAGCTCTGTTTTTCTTTGTTTTTAATGTTTAAAAGTTGACCAGATAATACTGGCTTTAGCTGTTATTGACAACGATTATACATCAATATTCATCCTTTAATTTACGTAATAAGGTGAAAACTGCACGTAATGATGGATTTGTCACATTAATGTTCAGTTTTTGTTGTAATTTCGGATTGTCACATTGTAAAAAAATGTTGATATTTTTCTCAGTTTTCAATGTACTAGGTACTGTTGCTTGCTGATTGTTGCGCAAAGTCCTTACTTTTTCGGAATAATTCGTAATTGTCTCATTTTCAGGCCAAATATGATGAGCGAATTGTAAATTAGACTGCGTATATTCATGCGCACAGCAGATGAGAGTATCATCAGGAAGCACTGCGATTTTTTGAATCGATTGATACATTTGGTCGGGGGTACCCTCGAAAATCCGCCCGCAGCCAGCTGAAAATAATGTATCACCACAAAATAGGTAAGGAGCTTGGTAAAAACCGATATGCCCAAGCGTGTGACCAGGGAGACCAATGACTTGAAAATTGAAGTCACCAATAATGACGGAATCGCCATCACATACCAGCTCTGTCGCCCCTTTAACTAAGGTTTCTTGGGGGCCAAATACGGGGAGTTTTGGATATTGAGCAATAATAGCTTTTACACCCTGAGTATGGTCGTTATGATGATGGGTGAGTAAAATTGCAACAGGGGTCAATTGGTTAGCCGTTAATATTGAGAGAACCGACTCTGACTCAGCAGGGTCAACGATGATACACTGCTGGTTGTTTGCTAGTAGCCAAATGTAATTATCATTTAACGCTGGTACTCGAATTAACTCCATAATCAACCTCGATCCGATTTTTAAGGGGAATGTTATGAAACCTGCGCGTATTGAAGAAAAGATTCAAATGCCCGCCAGTTGGTCTGATATTCCTTTTGGTGAACACTATCGCCAAGCCTTGGAAGCCCAGTTAGCGCCTTGGTGGCAAAAAATGTTTGGTTTTCACCTGCTTAAATTAGGTCATTTGAGTACAGAAATCCACACTAAAGAGTGCATGATCCCTCATCAATTCACGTTAGGTGAAGATCCTCACTTATTTGATGTTGCGGCAAATCCTGAAGCTTTGCCTTTTGCGGATAAGACAATTGATGCCTGTTTAATGCCTCATTTGCTCGCCTATAGCCATGATCCACATTGGATCTTACGGGAAGTGGATCGGGTATTGATCGATGATGGTTGGCTGATTTTATCGGGATTTAACCCATTCAGCTTAGCTGGAATGGCAAAATTAGTACCGATTTTACGTAAGCAGCAGCCTTACTGTAGCCGTTTTTTCCCTTCTCTCCGGGTATTTGATTGGCTAGGGTTACTCAATTATGAGGTGCTATATCACCGAAATTGCCAAGTGTTACCTTGGATCTCATCGGAGAAACGGGTAAATAAACGTTGTGGTGGAATTGGTGTGATCAGCGTGATTGTTGCAAGAAAGCGTACATATCCATTAACGCCAACGCCCTTGAAATTTAAGCAACCTAAAGTGAAAATTTCAACAGCGTTGGGTGCAACGAAAGAAATCAGTAAATCGAAGCAACTTCGTTAAATCTGAACCTGGCTATTCTTGAGTAGGTTGGTAGCCTGTATCTTCTTTTGTTGGCGCATTGGCCGCGGCGCGAGCTAATTCATCACATTTTTCATTCTCAGCATGACCAGCATGACCTTTCACCCAGCGCCAATCGATAGTATGGCGTGTAATTGCTTGGTCGAGACGCTTCCAAAGATCCACATTGACCACTGACGATTTATCCGCCTTTTTCCATTGACGACGTTTCCAATTATGGATCCACTGAGTGATCCCTTGGCGTACATATTGGCTATCGGTAGTCAGGATAATATCGCAAGGTCGGGTCAGTGACTCTAAGGCAACGATTGCGGCGAGTAATTCCATGCGATTATTGGTGGTGAGGAAAAAACCATCACTGAGTGTTTTCTCATGTTGCTGATAACGAAGTACGATACCGTATCCGCCGGGGCCTGGGTTCCCTAAACAAGACCCATCAGTGAAAATTTCTACCTGCTTTGTCATTTCTGTTACACTCTTTCTTATTCATCAACTTCTAGTTTGACACAAAAAAACATTATGAGCACGGCGATAACCCGACAAATTGTCCTCGATACTGAAACCACAGGTATGAACAAGCTTGGTGTTCATTATGAAGGGCACAATATCATTGAAATTGGTGCTGTAGAGGTGATTAATCGCCGCTTAACAGGGCGCAATTTCCATGTCTACATCAAACCAGACCGTCTCGTTGACCCAGAAGCTTTCGAAGTCCACGGAATCAGTGATGAATTTTTGCAAGACAAACCGGTATTTGCCGATATAGCCGATGAGTTTATCGAATTTATTCGCGGTGCAGAACTCGTCATTCACAATGCACCCTTCGATATCGGCTTTATGGACTACGAGTTTCGTAAGCTCAACAGAGGCATTCCTCCAACCTCAGAATTCTGCACCATTACCGACAGCTTAGTATTAGCTCGCAAGATTTTTCCCGGTAAACGTAATAACTTAGACGCCTTATGTGATAGATACCTTATCGATAACTCCAAGCGAACATTGCACGGAGCTTTACTCGATGCTGAGATCCTCTCTGACGTCTACTTAGCGATGACAGGGGGGCAGACCTCTCTTGCATTTTCAATGGAATCTGAATCCAGCAATACGGAACAAGCCAATGAAATTCAACGTATTGAGCGTCCAGTAAGTGGATTAAAAATTATTTATGCTTCTGATGAAGAAATTGCAGAGCATGAAGCCCGCTTAGATATCGTGGATAAAAAAGGGGGAAAACCCTGTTTATGGCGGCAATCTGAGCAAGATGACGAAACCCTTCATTAATGGCGACAGTTTTGTAATCTAATAAGGCTAAAAACTGCTCAACCGTACGATTTTTCAAGAAAAAGAGTTGACTGTCATATCAAGTATTCGTAATATGCTTGGCGTTCCCAGTAGGGAACTTCGGAGCGGTAGTTCAGTTGGTTAGAATACCTGCCTGTCACGCAGGGGGTCGCGGGTTCGAGTCCCGTCCGTTCCGCCAATTTATTAAGCCCTGAGTCTTACGACTCGGGGCTTTTTTTTGCTGCAAAATCACCCGTTACATGACATCTCAGGCCTTTGGATGTACATGCCTCAATTCGCTCTCACACTCATTCTCACCCTTACAGGGGAAAGCTAGGTGGCTTATTACAGCCAACTCTGTTTTCTGTACTTTCGGGGGCATATACAGTCATCAAATTATTTATAGGAACGATAATTAATTCTATTATCGATAGACGTTATTACTGAGATATTGTTATTTTCGATTATTGAAATAGGAGCCATCAATGTATATTAAATTAACATTTCATTTTATGAACTAAGAATAATTCCTAGATAAATTTAGAATTATAAGGGAATGTTCTTAGTTTGTATTTAAATATGGAATTTAAGTGAAATTATGAAAATTAATAGATGATATATATTACTAATTATGGGCTCTGACTATTTTGAAGGCGATTAAATGATAAAGGTGTTTAATTAGAATGCGATAAACTTATATTTTACACGCAGCGGGAGTATTTCGTGATAATAAGTTATTTACTCGTATTAAGGTATTTTTACCAGAATGTTAATAGGCATTAACACCGCCTATAGACCCCTCTTTTAGGATGGTTTTAACTTAGACATAAACTCTTTGTATTTATATGTATATAGAATTTAAGTTTTATTTTTATCAATTTTATGGTTTTTATGCTCACGCACTATATGAGTTAGAAAAATAAATAATTTTTTAACATGTAAATTATTTCAATAAAAACAGTATATTATGAATCAATTGATAGAATAGCGACTAAAATTGATAGCATTTCTTTGGATTGGTAAAATTCGGGGGAGTAAAATTGACGCATATCAACTTTGAACGATATAATGCTGAAGTTTTCATCATGTAACAAAATGCTTCAGGTACCCATTTAATGGGTTAAGTTGAAGCAAAAATAATTATAAGCATTTTATTTTTAAGCTGGAGACTAAATGATTTCCAGCTTTAGTATTTATTCAAATCACTACGATATTTATTCTCTCTAATATTACGTAGAGGGATTTTGCTTTGCATAAATTAAACACCATAGCGTTGAAAGGATTAATATGAAAAAGATCACTAGCGTTGTAATACTATTATGTATTGCAGCATTGACGGGTTGTGTGCGTAATGAAGGATTGCACGGGTATAATAACGAAACATGGAAGAATAAGAATATTCTTAAAGAAAGCAAGGAAGTTGAAAGTAATAAAGCA
Source organism: Providencia sp. LY12 (assembly GCF_057621555.1). Taxonomy (NCBI): domain Bacteria; kingdom Pseudomonadati; phylum Pseudomonadota; class Gammaproteobacteria; order Enterobacterales; family Morganellaceae; genus Providencia; species Providencia sp. LY12. The sequence goes on from NZ_CM172594.1 coordinate 917,556, forward strand.
TTAGTCTCTTTCTATAGAATAGATAATCAAGTTGAAGGGAAAACAATTAATATATTTGTGAATAAACAGTACCTCACTTCATTAGAGCCTAATGCGACTAAACAAATTAAATTATGCTCTGGAAATAACAATTTTACTGCATATAAGACAGATGTTAGCGAGCGCTATAATACCAAATTAAACGAAATCGATAATAAGCCACTAGAGCCAGGAAAATCCTATGCATTCTTGGTTACTGAAACCAATGGAACAGTATCATTAAAACCAATGACAGAAAAAGAAGTTAATGAATTTAAAGGGAAAGTTAGCACCCAAGTTCATACTTTACCGCGTGTGGATGTAGCTCAAAGCTGCCAATAATTAACACGATTTTAAACTAAATTTAATTCAATAAATAATTGTCCGATACGAGGCAATGGATAACTATGTCTATTAAAAAAATATCAATTAAAGTTAATAATAGCAAAGAGACGATTGAGCAATATTCTGTTACTGGTGGGGAAAACGGTGCAGGACAATTAAAACAACCACTGCATATTAATGCACAAAAAGATGTAAATTATTTATTAATTGATGAAAGTACACAATTCGCACCAGAAAACATTGCGGTTAAGCGTGTTGATAAAAATCTTGTCATCGCATTTGAAGGCGGCGATGTAGAAAGTCCTGATTTAATTATCGAAAATTACTTTGCTGAGAATGGCGCCATTGGTTATCAAGAAGGCGATGCAAACCTCATTATTGGTCAATATGAAAATGGCCAATACTTCCCATACGTTCCGGAAAGTGCAGTAAAAGCAGATGCAATCAGCCAGTTAGCTGATGGACAAGCGGCTGGACAAGCCATTGGTGGCGATGCATTACCTCCATTGTGGGCATTTAACCCATGGTGGTTAGCTGCACTGGTTCCTCTTATTGGTATTCCTGCTGTGGCAATCAGTGGCGGCGGCGGTGGTGGTGGTCACTCTAAAGTTGTCGACCATGCACCTATCGCGGGTGATGACTCTGCACATGCAAAACATAATACCCCTGTTACTATCCATGTTACTGCGAATGACAGTGATGTTGATGGCGACTTAAATCCAAACTCTATTCGTATTGTTAAAGAAGGTTCTAAAGGAACCGTGACAATCGGTAAAGATGGAAAGATTATCTATACACCAAATAAAGGTGAATATGGCGTTGATACCATCACTTACGTGGTAAAAGACCGCGCTGGCCATGAGTCGAATGTTGCGACCATCACCGTAAAAATTGACGCGGCTCCAGAAGCGAAAGACGATTCTGCGGCAACCAAAGAATCTAAGCCTGTCACCATCGATATGGAAAACAATTACTCCGATAAAGACGGCGATGTTGATCACAGCTCTTTAGCGATTAAAACCAATGGTGGTAAGGGTTTTGCGAAGTTTGTTAATGGCAAATTAGTGTACCAGCCGAATAAAGGCGAAGTGGGTACTGACACCATCACTTATACCGTGACAGATAAAAACGGTAACGTCTCTGAAGATGCGACGATCACCATCAACATCGATGCGCCACCAGTAGCGAACGACGACTCAGCTAAAGCCAACAAGGCAACGCCAGTTGAATTAGATGTTTTGGATAATGATACCGATCTCGACGGTGATATTGACCCAACAACATTAGTTGTTGTGGGTGAACCAACCAAAGGCACCGTCAAAGTTGTTGATGGTAAGCTGGTGTACACTGCGAACCCAGATGCCACGGGTCAAGATACGATTACGTATCTGGTCAAAGATAAAAATGGCAACGTGTCTAATAAAGCGACCGTGACCATTGATATCACTGAGCCGCCAGTCGCCAACGAAGATAAAGCCGACACTCGCCACAATACCCCAGTTGAAATTGATGTCACAGCGAACGATACTGACCTCGACGGTGATTTAGATAAAAACAGCGTGGTGATCACTCAACCAGGTACCAAAGGCACCGTGACTATCGGCGAAGATGGCAAGCTGATCTATACCCCAAATCCAGGGGAAACGGGTACCGACACCATTACTTATACCGTGAAAGATAAGAACGGCAACGTGTCGAATGAAGCGACGGTAACCATCACTATCGATGCACCACCAGTGGCGGGCAATGATGTTGCGGACACGCGTCATAATAAGCCTGTTGAAATCGATATCACCGCCAATGACACCGACAAAGACGGCGATCTGGATAAAAACAGCGTAGTGATCACTCAGCCAGGTACAAAAGGCACCGTGACCATCGGCGAAGATGGCAAGTTGATCTACACTCCGAATAAGGGTGAGCACGGCACCGACACCATCAAATACACTGTCAAAGACAGCAACGGCAACGTATCCAACGAAGCGACGGTAACCATCACTATCGATGCACCGCCAGTGGCGAACGAAGATAAAGCCGATACGCGCCACAATACGCCAGTTGAAATTGATATCACCGCCAATGACACCGATCTCGATGGCGATCTGGACAAAAACAGCGTGGTGATCACTCAGCCAGGTACCAAAGGCACCGTGACTATCGGCGAAGATGGCAAGCTGATCTACACCCCAAATAAGGGTGAGCATGGCACCGACACCATCAAATACACTGTCAAAGACAGCAACGGCAACGTATCCAACGAAGCGACGGTAACCATCACTATCGATGCACCACCAGTAGCGAATGAAGATAAAGCCGATACTCGCCACAATACGCCAGTTGAAATCGATATCACCGCCAATGACACCGACAAAGACGGCGATCTGGATAAAAACAGCGTGGTGATCACCCAGCCGGGCACCAAAGGCACCGTGACCATAGGCGAAGATGGCAAGCTGATCTACACCCCAAATAAGGGTGAGCACGGCACCGACACCATCACCTACACCATTAAAGATAAGAATGGTAACGTGTCAGAAGAAGCGACCGTGACCGTCACTATCGATGCACCGCCAGTGGCGAACGAAGATAAAGCCGACACTCGCCACAATACCCCAGTTGAAATTGATGTTACGGCGAACGACACCGATCTCGATGGCGATTTAGATAAAAACAGCGTAGTGATCACTCAGCCGGGCACCAAAGGCACCGTAACCATCGGTGAAGATGGCAAGCTGATCTATACCCCAAATCCAGGGGCAACGGGCACAGACACCATCACTTATACTGTGAAAGATAAGAACGGTAACGTCTCCAACGAAGCGACGGTAACTATCAATATCGATGCACCACCAGTGGCAGTTGATGATAAAGCAACGACCAAAGAATCCGTGCCGGTGACCATCGACGTGTTGGCGAACGACACCGATTTAGACAAAGATATCGACCCAAGCACGCTGGTGATCAAAGCCAACGGTAGCAAAGGCACCGCCACTATCGTCGACGGCAAGTTGGTTTATACCCCAAATGCCGGTGAAGTGGGCACCGATACCATCACGTACCAAGTGTTCGATAAGAACGGTAACGTCTCCAACGAAGCGACGGTAACTATCAATATCGATGCACCGCCAGTGGCAGTTGATGATAAAGCAACGACCAAAGAATCCGTGCCGGTGACCATCGATGTGTTGGCGAACGACACCGATTTAGACAAAGATATCGACCCAAGCACGTTGGTGATCAAAACCAATGGCAGCAAAGGCACGGCAACTATTGTCGACGGCAAGTTGGTTTATACCCCAAATACGGGTGAAGTGGGCACCGACACCATCACGTACCAAGTGTTCGATAAAAACGGTAATGTCTCCAACGAAGCGACGGTAACTATCAATATCGATGCACCGCCAGTGGCAGTTGATGATAAAGCAACGACCAAAGAATCCGTGCCGGTGACCATCGATGTGTTGGCGAACGACACCGATTTAGACAAAGACATCGACCCAAGCACGTTGGTGATCAAAACCAATGGCAGCAAAGGCACCGCGACCATTGTCGACGGCAAGTTGGTTTATACCCCAAATGCGGGTGAAGTGGGCACCGACACCATCACGTACCAAGTGTTCGATAAAAACGGTAACGTCTCCAATGAAGCGACGGTGACAGTCGATATCGACGCGGCGCCAGTGGCAGTTGATGACTCAGCAAAAGCCAATAAAGCGACACCTGTTGAGATTGATGTACTCGGTAATGATACTGACTTAGATAATGATATCGATCCAAATACGTTAGCAGTTGTTGAGCAGCCATCACAAGGCACCGTGAGTATTGTGAACGGCAAGCTGGTTTACACACCTAATGCGGATGCGAAGGGTACGGACACCATCACTTACACAGTGAAGGATGCTAACGGTAATGTTTCCAATAAAGCGACCGTGACCATTGTAATCAATGAACCCCCTGTTGCTGGTGATGACCACGGTCAAACTAAGCAAGGTGTTCCGACAGTTATTGATGTGTTGATCAATGACAAAGACCCTGATGGGGAGTTGGATAAATCAACCCTGCATATTGAAAAGAATGGCAGCAAAGGTACCGCGACGTTTGATGCAGATGGCAAACTGATTTATACACCAAAACCAGGTGCTACAGGCCAAGATACCATCACTTATACCGTGAAAGATAAGGATGGCAGTATCTCAAATACAGCGACTGTCACTATTGATATTACACCAACGCAAACGACACCGACGGAAGTCTTCGAGAAAGGCTTAAGAACGGATGGAACTGCGGGTGATAAATCGCCTGTGACTGTGCATGGCGTTATTGAGTTATCTAATCCAACAGATAAACCAACAACTCCAAGCGATATTAAGATCATTGAGCCGACAACCAAGCTGACTTCAGGTGGAGAGCCTATTTCATGGGAATCTACTGACAATGGTTTTGTGGGTAAAATACCAAATGGAAAAGAAGTGATTTCCGTTAAAGTGACAGATACCCCAACCGCAGATGGCAGCACAAAGGTTAATTATGAAGTTAATCTCAAAGGCCTTGTTGATCATCCAGCAGGCAAAGACTCTCTGAATATTGAGTTTGGTGTGAAAAATGGCACCGATGAAGTGAAAACTGAAATCGTGGTTCATGATGATAAGCCTGAAGCCTCGAATGTTGAGTTATCAGTAGAACCACCAGTTGAAAATACCTTTTATGCTAACTTGATTATCTCGTTAGATTTGTCCAGTAGCATGGGTAGAGATGATAGTGGTATTCAAGGCGGTAACACTGCATCAGGAATGAAAACGCGATATGACGCTGCGTTAGATTCAATTGATAGCGTGTTAAGTAGTTATGAAGAGCGTCTAAACAGCGCTGATGCAGGAGAAGTGCGCGTTAGCATTAATGGTTTTGCTAAGCAAGCATCGGCAATTGGTGGGGCGCCGGGTTACCCAATGGATCAACCATACTGGTGTACCATCTCTGAGGCAAAACAAATTATTGAAGGTTTACGTGGCGCTCAAACGCTACGCCCAGATTGGCATGTTATCGGTGTAGATACTAACTATGATGCAGCATTGCAGCAGGTGATCAGTATTTTCCAAAAAACATCCAGTAGTGGCATGGAACCGATTGATGCAAAAGATATTAATGGAAAACTAGATAACACATTGTTTGTGATTACTGATGGTATTCCGAACTATGGTAACCAAAGCAATAGTCAGGATCCTGTTGCTGGAAATGGTATCGCACCCACATCGCCAAATGGTTTTGTCCCAGGAAGCCCAAATACTGATATTGGTGAAGATAGCTGGAAGGCTTTCTTAACAGAAAAAGGTATTCGTTCTGTGGCTATTGGTATTGGTCAAGACATGCTCAAGAGCGTGGGTGGTAAAACCGGTGAAGAGTTTATCAAGCCTATCGCTTTTGATGGACAAAAAGGCGAAAACAACGACGCTAACGACGTTATCGTTCTAAAAGATATGAGCTCTTTAGGCAATATCCTGAGCAAATATGTACCGAACGAAAACACCATCGAAAGCAGCTTCTCAAAAGCGAATGATGGTAAAGAAACCTTGAGCTTCGGCGCAGATGGCATGAAATCTATCAGCATTGAAGTGGATGGCCATACTTACAAATACGATCCAACAACCAAGGGAATTACGTCGGATAACCTTGATAAGAGCATGTGGGTTGATTTTGGTCAGGGTGAATTAGCCGTTAAAACCGATGCGGGCGGTTTACTCTCTATCTCTTTAGGTGAGAAAAACTTTGGTCACTTAACCTATCGTCCGGGGGCAACACGCCCGACGGGAATGGAGAAAGAGACCTTTACGCTGACGTTAACCGATAACGACGGTACCAACGGTAAGTCATCAATTTCAGTGGATATCAGTAAGTTAAAAGAGTCTGGTAACACGGGCTTAAACGATACTGATTTAACAGCCCTGAAACTCTTCTCGCCAGAAAGTGCAATGGAGTTACATGGAGTAGACACCGATGTCAATGCAACATCAAGTCACTCTACTGGTTTCATGAACTCATCATTAGATGCGTTACAAGAAACTCAGAGCGCCATTATTTAAGGCTAATGATTGAGGGTTACCACGGGTAGCCCTCAATATTTTATTTCGCCAACACCAGTTTTATTTACTTTGTGCCAACTTTATGAAATCTCTAATTAATAGCATCTTAGCGCTATTCCTCGTGAAGATGCTTTCCCTTTCTGCTGTGGCAGATGTGGTTGAATTAAAAAACTTATTAAAAGATTCACTCGATAATGCCCCAGAAGTCCAAGAGGCTTATGCCAATTATCAAGCGGCACAAAGCAACGTTAGTGCAGCGGAAGCTGGGCATTACCCAGTCGTCAGCTTAATGGGAACTCAGCCTCTTGCGCAGCAACACAAATACGAAAGTAACGCGATGGAGTCGGGGTTTCACCTTGGTACCAAAGCGACCATGAACATTTATGCTTGGGGTGGAATTGAAGCGGGTGTAGACCGCGAACAGTCCAAGCAAAGCTACTATGAAAACCAATATATTCTTTCTCAAGAAGATATCAGCGTGCGCATCAGCCAGCTTTATTTGCAGGTTTTACGCCACAAAGAAACCCTTGATGTGATTGATGAAAACCTTGTTCGTCATCACCAAATTGAAAAGCAACTGACCTCGATTGTTCAGCATGACTCTGGTCGAATGAGCGAATTAACGCAAGTGAAAGCGCGTACCTTAAAAGTGGAAATGAGCCGCGCTGAAACAGAAAGAAACCTGAATTTAGCCCTGAGCCAATTATCGATTTTGACTCAACGCCAGCTAACTGTTGACCAATTTGTTGACCCATTCAGAGCCACGACTAGCGGTGCGATTTTAGCCAAATTTCAAGAAGATAATCTAGAAAATAACCCAAGCTATAAAGCCCAAGTGGCCGATGCTCAAAGCCTTGATGCTGAAGTTAAAGTCGCCAGCGCCATGAGAAAGCCAGCACTGAATTTAGAAGTTAATGCGACACCAGATAATAGCGAAGTTTTCTTACGTGTTTCTTGGAATATTTTTGACCAAGCGAGCTATTACAGCCAAGCACAGAAAGAGTATGCCCTGTCCGCAGCCAATGAGCGTATTAAAAAAACATTCCGTGAAATTAAAGAGATGAGCCAATCTGCGGCGATCAATATGGCGCAAAGTGAAAAACAAGGAAATATAGCCAAAGCCTATATCGCAGAGCAAAAAGTGGTGATCAGTAACTATGAAAAGCAATTTACGATCAACCGCCGCACTTTGATTGATTTGCTTGATGCGTATAACGAGCTAGCAAGTATTCAAACCAGCGCTGTTATCTTACAAAACGACTTCCGTGACGCGACACTCAATTACCTCAGTGTGCAGGCAAAAATGTCTGCATGGATGAACCAAGAATTGGCTTCTAGATAAATTATGAATATTATTAATAACCTATCTTTAGTTACCAAGCGTTTGGGTTATACCCTTTCACCAGAAATTTTATTAGCACAAACTAAACGCACGGAATCGAAATCTTTTGATTATGCCTCGTTAGTGAATGTGTTGAATTCCCATCAATTTGATAACCAGATCATTGAAATCGATCTGCATAAGATCCCGACGATTGCGGCGCCGTTTCTGGTGCTATTAGCAAATAATGAATCAGTGGTGATCAGTAAAATTGAAGATGGCGAAAATGGACGCCATTTTGAGATATTAACGGAAGAAGGCTTACGTCAAGTATTAAGCGTACAAGATCTGGCAGCGAACTACAGCGGCTACAGCTGGTTTATTAAACGCAATATTCGCTCGGAAACTCGTTCGGAAATCGATAAATACGAAACTAGCGGTTTCTGGAAAGTGATTTGGCGTTATAAAAAATATTACTACCAAGTGATCGTCGCATCATTTGTGATCAACTTATTAGCGTTAATCAGTTCCTTGTATGTGATGAACGTGTATGACCGAGTGATCCCAAACCAAGCTTACGAAACCTTATGGGTACTGACCATCGGTGTTGTGCTGGCAATCGGTTTTGAATTTCTCGCCAAAATGTTGCGATCTTATCTATTAGATATCGCAGGGAAAAAAGCGGACATTGTGATCAGCGCGATGCTCTTCCACCGCGTGATGGGGATCCGCCTTGATAAGCGCCCAGCATCATCAGGATCGTATGCGAACAACTTACGTGACTTCGAATCCATTCGTGAATTTATGACCAGCGCGAGCTTATTAGCTCTCGTCGACCTGCCGTTTATTTTGCTGTTTATCGGCGTAATCAGCATGATTGGTGGCTACCTAGCATTAGTGCCACTGACGATTATCCCGATTGTAGTGATCGCAGGTCTTTTGATTCAAAAGCCACTGGCGAAAGGGATCAACGCCTCAATGAAAGAAACATCTCAACGCCAAGGCTTAGCGGTGGAATCCATTGAAGGGATCGAAACCTTAAAGCTGAATAATGCGGTGAATTGGGCGCAACAACGCTGGGAAATGCTTACCGAGAAAACGGCATTTTCATCCATCGCCGTGCGCAATCTAACCAACTTTATGGTCAACTTTAGCGCGGCAATGCAGCAGCTCAATACCGTGGGGTTAGTGTGCTTGGGAACTTACCTGATCCACGCGAACGATGTGAACTCGCGTATTACGATGGGGGCGCTGATCGCCAGTGTGATCTTATCGGGTCGAGCATTAGCGCCACTGGGGCAAATTGCGGGTCTGGCAACACGTTTCCAATCAGCGCGTATGGCATTAGCCGGTGTGCGAAATATCTTTAGCCGTCCTATTGAACGCGAAGATCATAAGAAATACATTTCACCAACTGCAGTTCACGGGGCATTACAACTGGCGAATGTGACTTATCAATATAGTAAAGATGGGCAGCCTGCATTAAACAACATTAACTTAGAGATCAAAGCGGGGGAGAAAGTCGCGATCCTCGGTAAAATCGGTGGCGGGAAAAGTACATTACTGAAGCTACTGACAGGCTTGTATGAGCAACAACAAGGAAATATTAACTTAGATGATCTCGATATTCGCCAAATTGACCCGATTTTCCTCAGAAGCAAAGTTGGCATGCTGACGCAAAAGCCGCGTTTATTCTTCGGAACCCTGCGTGAAAACTTGGATTTAGCACGTCTTGATGGCTATTCCAGTGATGACGATTTAGTGCGTGCGCTCAAACGCTTCCAGCTCGATAAAATTATTCGTCAGCATCCAGCAGGGCTTGATATGCCCCTTGGTGAAGATGGTTTAGGGCTTTCAGGTGGACAAAAACAGATGGTGGCACTGGCACAGTTAACCCTGCATAACCCAAATGTGGTGTTACTGGATGAGCCAACCACGGGCATTGATGTGGATACTGAAAAATTGGTACTCGATGCGTTAGAAACGTGGACGAAAGATAAAACGCTGATTGTCGTCACCCACAAATTGCCAATTTTACGTTTAGTTGACCGCATTATTGTGATGGATGAAGGCAAAATCTTAATTGATGGACCGAAGCAGAAAGTCTTAAAAGCGTTAGGACAAACGGAGCAAGCCACTGGCACGGTAACGACAGATAAACCCGCTCCACAGTCTACGCCACAAGTGCGAGTCGTTTCACAGGTTAGGCACGTAATTAATAAAGAAGAAGGGGCGATTTAAAATGGATCAATATGGTAAAGCGCCAAAAGAGCATCGCACTTTTTCCAGTGACTTTTCTCACGATTTAGAATCGGTAATGAGAAAAGAGCGCAGTAACTTACTGTTTTTGCCTATTATCTTTCTGGCGCTGTTACTGACGATTTTTGTGGTCTGGGCGTATAACAGTCACTTAGAAGAGATCATTCGTGGGCAAGGAACCATTATTCCAAGTAGCCGTGAGCAAGTCATTCAAAGTATCGACCCTGGCAATATCCAAGAGATGTACGTCAAAGAAGGGGATATTGTCGAAAAAGGGCAGATTTTGCTGAAGCTGGATGATGCGCGCAGTATGGCATTATTGCGTGAAAGCCAAGCGCGAGTGCAAAACCTTGAAGCCATCTCAGCGCGTTTGCAGGGAGAATCTCGCAACGAAGTTCCTGATTTTTCAAAGATAACGGATCAAGACTTAGTAGAGCGTGAAACCAATGCTTATAACGCGAAAAAAACGCAGCGTGATCAAGCTGTTGCAGGCTTACGTCAAAGCAAAGGATTATTAGACCGAGAAATCGCTATTACCAAACCGCTGGCGAAAGAAGGGTTAGTTTCCAATGTGGAAATTCTGCGTATGGAAAGACAGTCCGTTGAATTAGCGACGCAAATTAATGAACGCATGAATAACTACCTTGCGGAAGCAAACGCTGAGTTGGTGAAAGTGGAATCGGAGCTGGATCAAGCGGAAGAGACAATGAGTATGCGTGAAGATCCTGTCACTCGCTCGGAGATCCGCGCGCCCGTTCACGGCATCGTAAAAAATATTAAGATCAATACCATCGGTGGCGTGGTGAATACGGGGCAAGACATCCTTGAGATTATTCCCCTCGATGACAAATTGATGGTGGAAGCTTATATTCGCCCACAAGACGTGGCCTTTTTAAGACCAGGAATGCCGGTGGTCGTTAAAGTAACTGCTTATGATTATGCCATTTATGGTGGCTTAAATGGGGTCGTGAAGTTAATCAGCCCAGACACGCTGAGTAATGATAATCGTCGAAGTGAATTGAAGCTTAATCCGGATGAAACGTTCTACCGCATTCTTGTCGAAACAGATACCAATTACTTGTTAGACAAAAATAACCATAAAATGGAAATCATTCCGGGTATGGTGGCATCGGTGGATATCAAAACGGGTGAGAAAAGCGTCTTTGATTACCTGATTAAGCCTATCACGCGGATGAAACAGGCGATGACAGAGCGTTAATCGCGATAAAAAAATCAAAAAGAAAGCAATGTGAAAACAAGGGCGCAAAGATGAGCGCCCTTGCTGTTTTGTGCGGGTTTTCCAGTAAAAAATTTGCCAAATATCACTAATATTGCGGCTAATTACTCAAGATGCATAAATCACCTTGATCCTAAGTGGTGAACTCAGGTTTAATACGGTCAGGCAATTGCGCAAAACGAAGAACTCAAAGGGATATTTTGCGCAATGGAAAGGATTCAGCTTGACGGTTGCGATAAAGATCCGCAGTCTGCTGTCATATTGTTTCAAATAATTGCTGTATGGATGAAATTGCGCTAGTTTCGTAGGGTCTCATCGCTAAACTTCAAGTTGTGGGTAGGTCTAATAAGCTTTTATGCACCTGCGGCTCGAATTATTGAGGCTAACTCTATAAACCGCAATGATTCCCTATTGCGTTGTGAATATTGGTTTAAGTACGTTCTATCCTACTTGGAGTATACTAATGACGACTCGTAAAACCCTTGCTAATGCTATCCGCTTTCTAAGTATGGATGCGGTTCAAAAAGCAAAATCAGGGCACCCTGGCGCACCAATGGGCATGGCTGATATTGCTGAAGTTCTTTGGCGCAACCATATGAATCATAACCCAGCAGATCCACATTGGGCTAACCGCGACCGCTTCGTACTGTCTAACGGTCACGGTTCAATGCTGATTTACAGCTTGCTGCACCTGACCGGTTATGACTTATCTATTGATGAGTTAAAGAACTTCCGTCAATTACATTCTAAAACCCCGGGTCACCCAGAATATGGTTATACGCCAGGCGTTGAAACCACTACCGGTCCTTTAGGTCAAGGTATTGCAAACGCAGTGGGTTTTGCGATTGCAGAACGTACTTTAGCGGCACAATTTAACCGTCCAGGTCATGACGTTGTCGACCACCACACTTATGTGTTCATGGGTGACGGTTGTATGATGGAAGGTATCTCCCACGAAGTGTGTTCATTAGCGGGTACCCTGAAATTAAATAAACTGGTCGCATTCTACGATGACAACGGCATCTCTATCGATGGTGAAGTCGAAGGCTGGTTTACTGATGATACCGCAGCACGTTTCGAAGCATACGGCTGGCACGTTATCCGTGACATCGATGGTCACGATGCAGACCAAATCAACGCTGCAGTAAACGAAGCACACAAACAATCAGACAAACCAACGCTGATTATGTGCAAAACCGTTATCGGTTTTGGTTCACCAAACAAAGCAGGCACCGAAGCGGTTCACGGCGCACCTTTAGGTGATGCAGAAATCGCAGCAACTCGTGAAGCACTGGGCTGGAAATTCGGTCCATTCGAAATCCCAGCAGATATCTACCAAGCTTGGGATGCGCGTGAAGCGGGTAAAGAAAAACAGCATTCTTGGAATGAAAAATTTGCGGCATACGCAAAAGCACACCCAGAATTAGCGAAAGAATTCGAACGTCGTATGGCGGGTGAACTGCCAGCGAACTTTGATGCAGAAGCGAAAAAATTCGTTGAAAACCTGCAACAAAACCCTGCGAATATCGCAAGCCGTAAAGCATCTCAAAATGCGTTAGAAGCATTCGGTAAAGTATTACCAGAATTCATGGGCGGTTCTGCGGACTTAGCGCCAAGTAACTTAACCATGTGGTCTGGCTCTAAACCTCTGAACGAAGATAAAGCGGGTAACTACATCCATTACGGTGTTCGTGAATTCGGTATGTCCGCTATCATGAACGGTATCGCTCTGCACGGTGGTTTCATCCCTTACGGCGCAACATTCTTAATGTTCGTTGAATACGCACGTAACGCAGTACGTATGGCAGCGCTGATGAAAATTCGCAGCATCTTCGTTTACACTCATGACTCTATCGGTCTGGGTGAAGATGGTCCAACGCACCAACCAGTAGAACAACTGGCGAGCCTGCGTGTGACACCAAACATGAGCACATGGCGTCCATGTGACCAAGTGGAATCTGCGGTTGCATGGAAATATGCAATTGAGCGTAAAGATGGTCCAAGCGCGCTGATTTTCTCTCGTCAAAACCTGGAACAGCAACCTCGTACCGCTGAGCAATTAGCGAATATCGAGAAAGGCGCTTATATCCTGAAAGATTGCGCAGGCACGCCTGAGCTGATCTTTATTGCGACCGGTTCTGAAGTTGAATTAGCGGTGAAAGCGGCTGACCAACTGACTGCGGAAGGTCGTAAAGTTCGCGTTGTTTCTATGCCTTCTACAGATGCATTCGACAAGCAAGACGCGGCTTACCGTGAAGCGGTTCTGCCTGCAAACGTCAGTGCTCGTGTGGCTATCGAAGCGGGTATTGCAGATTACTGGTTCAAATACACTGGTCTGAATGGTGCTATCATCGGTATGCACTCATTCGGTGAATCAGCACCCGCTGAGCAACTGTACAAAGAGTTTGGCATTACGGTTGAAAACGCCGTTAAAGCTGCAAAATCTCTGCTGAAATAATTCATTTAATTGCTTGAGGTGTGTTCTGAATAAACGGTCGCGCCTCTGAAAATCAAGTGAATTAACCTAATTTACGCCTCAATATCAAGTTTGGTATTGGGGCGTTGTTTTTTTGTGCACCGTTTCTTGTTTTTCTATTGCGTTCTCTAAATATATCCCTTAATCTAAAACTCAATAAGCTGAACCGTTTCAGTTGCATTTGAAATAGTGTAAATAAATTTTAAAAATGTCGAGTGAAGCACACTTTTGATGTTTGACAGTTAAAATGAGCAGTAGAGTTGGTGGTAGTCAGTTATCCTTAGCAACCGTGTGATTTTGCTCAGATACAAGGTGTAGAATGGCAATCAGGGTAGCAATAAACGGCTTCGGTCGAATTGGTCGAAGTGTTCTCAGAGCGTTATATGAATCAGGTCGCCGGGCAGAAATTGTCGTTGTTGCGGTCAATGAATTAGCGGAACCTGAAGGTATCGCTCATTTGCTGAAATATGATTCAAGTCACGGACGCTTTGCGTGGGATGTTCGCCTTAATGGCGACCAGCTACAAGTTGGAGATGACAGTATGCGTCTTTTCCATCAAGCGGATATCAGCAAGCTACCTTGGAAAGAGCTCGGTGTGGATGTGGTGTTAGATTGCACGGGCGTTTACGGCTCTCGCGAAGATGGGTTAAAGCATCTGCAAGCCGGCGCGAAAAAAGTGCTCTTTTCTCACCCGGGAACCGATGACCTCGATGCGACCATTGTGTATGGCGTTAACCATGACAGCCTACAAAAAAGTGATAACATCGTTTCCAATGCATCTTGTACCACCAACTGTATTATTCCAGTCATCAAAGTGTTGGATGATGCATTTGGTATTGAGTCAGGCACAGTCACCACCATTCATGCATCCATGAATGATCAACCCGTGATTGACGCTTACCATAAAGATTTACGCAGAACGCGCGCAGCGAGCCAATCGATTATTCCTGTTGATACCAAATTGGCAGCGGGGATCACGCGAATTTTTCCAAAATTCCAAGGCAGCTTCGAAGCGATTTCTGTACGCGTTCCAACCACCAATGTCACTGCCATTGACTTAAGCGTCACTGTAGATGCGGATGTTTGTGTTGATAAAGTTAACAAGCTATTACAGAGCGCCGCGCACGGGCATTTTCGTGGTATAGTAGACTATACTGAACTACCGTTAGTCTCGATGGATTTTAATCATGATCCGCACAGCGCGATTATTGATGGCACGCAAACACGAGTTAGCGGCAAGAACTTAATCAAAACCCTGGTTTGGTGTGATAACGAATGGGGGTTTGCTAACCGGATGCTAGATACAACCCTAGCGATGGCAGCAACAGGTTTAAACTAATTGGCGTCTGACAGACAGCGGGGCACAATAGATAAAAACGCTATTGACCACCTCGCACAGTCGCTAATGAAAACTTTATAGAGAATCAACAAGAGGATTCACCATGTCTGTAATTAAGATGACCGATTTGGACTTAGCGGGTAAACGCGTTTTCATTCGTTCGGACCTAAACGTTCCTGTTAAAGACGGTAAAGTTACTTCAGATGCACGTATCCGAGCTTCATTACCAACAATTGAATTAGCGCTGAAACAAGGTGCTAAAGTCATGGTTACTTCCCACCTCGGTCGTCCGACGGAAGGTGAGTACAATGAAGAGTTTTCACTGCAACCTGTTGTTGACTATCTGGCAGAAAAATTAGACAACCCAGTTCGCTTAGTTAAAGACTACCTGAACGGTGTTGATATCGCTGCTGGCGAATTAGTTGTTTTAGAAAACGTGCGCTTTAACAAAGGCGAGAAGAAAGACGACGAAACGCTGTCTAAACAGTATGCAGCACTGTGTGATGTCTACGTTATGGATGCATTCGGTACGGCTCACCGTGCTCAAGCATCAACGCACGGCGTGGCTAAATTCTCACCAGTTGCGTGTGCAGGCCCGCTGTTAAGCAACGAATTAGAAGCATTAGGCAAAGCGTTAGGTAACCCAGCGCGTCCAATGGTTGCTATCGTAGGCGGTTCTAAAGTTTCCACTAAACTGACCGTTTTAGATTCCCTGTCTAAAATCGCTGACCAACTGATTGTGGGTGGTGGTATCGCGAATACTTTCATCGCAGCAGAAGGCAACAATGTGGGTCGTTCTCTGTATGAAGCGGACCTGATCCCAGAAGCGAAAAAATTATTGGCTAACTGCCAAATCCCAGTGCCAACTGATGTTCGCGTGGCTACCGAGTTCTCAGAAACTGCTGAAGCAACACTGAAAGCAAGTAATGCTATCAAAGATGATGAGCAAATTCTGGACTTAGGTGATGAATCCGCAGAACGTCTGGCTGAAATTCTGAAAAATGCAAAAACCATTCTTTGGAACGGCCCTGTGGGCGTATTCGAATTCCCTAACTTCCGTAAGGGAACAGAAATCGTTGCTCGTGCTATCGCAGACAGTGACGCTTTCTCAATCGCTGGTGGTGGTGACACCCTAGCGGCGATCGATTTATTCGGTATCGCTGATAAGATTTCATACATTTCTACCGGTGGCGGTGCTTTCCTTGAATTCGTTGAAGGCAAAAAGCTCCCAGCCGTTGTGATGCTAGAAGAACGTGCTAAAGCGTAATTAATTTGTTCATACACAACAGGCAGCGTAGGCTGCCTGTTCACCACAGGACCTTTTCACATGTCTAAAATTTTTGATTTTGTTAAACCAGGTGTTATCACTGGTGATGATGTACAGAAAGTTTTCGCGGTTGCCAAAGAAAATAACTTTGCATTGCCAGCTGTGAACTGTGTTGGTACTGATTCAATTAACGCCGTACTTGAAGCGGCAGCTAAAGTACGCGCTCCGGTTATTGTTCAGTTCTCTAACGGTGGTGCTGCATTTATCGCAGGTAAAGGCCTGAAAGCTGAAGGGCAACAAGCAGCTATCTTAGGTGCAATTTCAGGTGCATACCACGTACACCAAATGGCAGAGCACTACGGTGTGCCAGTGATTCTGCACACTGACCACTGTGCGAAGAAATTACTGCCATGGATTGACGGTCTGTTAGATGCGGGTGAAAAACACTACGCGAAAACCGGTAAACCACTGTTCTCTTCTCACATGATTGACCTGTCAGAAGAATCTCTGGAAGAAAACATTGCAATCTGTTCTAAATATTTAGAGCGCATGGCGAAAATCGACATGACTCTGGAAATCGAATTAGGTTGTACTGGTGGTGAAGAAGACGGTGTTGATAACACTGGCATGGACAGCTCAGCGCTGTACACCCAACCAGAAGACGTGGCTTACGCTTACGAAAAACTGAACGCTATCAGCCCACGTTTCACTATCGCGGCTTCTTTTGGTAACGTACACGGTGTTTATAAGCCAGGTAACGTACAATTAACGCCAAAAATTCTGCGCAATTCCCAAGACTACGTGTCTGAGAAATTTAACCTGCCACACAACAGCTTAGATTTCGTTTTCCACGGTGGTTCCGGTTCAAGCGCTGCTGAAATCAAAGAAGCAGTAAGCTACGGTGTTATCAAAATGAACATCGATACCGATACTCAATGGGCAACATGGGATGGTATTTTACAGTATTACAAAGCGAAAGAAGGCTACCTGCAATCTCAGTTAGGTAACCCAGAAGGCGATGATAAGCCAAACAAAAAATACTACGATCCACGTGTGTGGCTGCGTAAAGCACAAGACTCAATGGTTGTTCGTTTAGAGCAAGCATTCAAAGAACTGAACTGCGTAGACGTTCTGTAATTTACGAGTTTAACTTGTGAATAAATCATCCCCCAGCAGGGTAACTTGCTGGGGGATTTTTTATGTTTTCATTAAGGTGCCTGTGACTTGCCTGTATTGATTGCTAGCGCCTTGCATTTCTTGTAATCTTCGCGTGCTTTAAACACTCCGAAATGCCCTATAAGGTAATGCAAATGACTGAACATAAATCTAAAGACCCATTACATGGGGTTACACTTGAAATGCAGGTAACAGAATTAGTTAACCATTATGGCTGGGCAAAATTAGGCAACATTATCAAAATCAACTGCTTCAACAAAGATCCCAGTATAAAATCAAGCTTAAAATTCCTACGAAGAACGCCATGGGCGCGGGCTGAAGTTGAAGCGCTCTATCTTGATATGCTAGAAGACGATTCAATGGATGATGCTAATTTGTCTGATGATCCATGGGGTAATCACCGCGTTTAATACCTCGACGAAATGTAGCCTCTAATTGAGCTATAATGCATTGTTATTATTTGTTTTTTCTAATGAGTGGGTTAGCAGATTTCAGTGATGTAGAAATATCAGTTTAGGTTACTTTTACTCATAAAAATACCCCCTAAAAATAGACTTAGAGGGCATGATTATGTCGCGATCAAATAAGGTTTTCGGCGATATAAATACAACAGCATTACAGATTAATCGGTACTGTTACCGAAGAATTTCTACGTTCTAAAAAGTAATTTAAATCACATTGAAGCACATTGGCAAAAATACATAATCGGTGGATTGTAAAATTTTGAGTTCCACGTTCATAGCGAGAGATCTGCTGTTGGCTTAAGCCCGTTTTTTTACCAAGAATACTGGCACTCCAGCCCAATAATAGTCGGCGTTTACGGACTTTTGCACCAATATCTGTATTGGAGATTTGATTGTCATAGAGAGTCATTATGCTGTCCTCGTTTATCTTTTAATTTTCTCATTATGAAAATGAGAAAATATTGGTGTGAAAGAAAGATTGACCATTAAATAAATTTAATCCAATAATAAAAACGATGAGGCCAATAATAAAAGTGCTAAAACTAAACAATAAAGAAAGATGTTTATTAATATAGAAACTGGATTGTTCTCTCAGTGGGAATGAAGCATCTGAAAATGATAAAAACAATATAATCATTCCCCAATGTAATACCGATTGTAAAAATGGGTGTTCTAAATTGCTATTAATAACCACAGGCGTTAATGCTAATACCAAGGATATTGAATAACCGTTCCCGTTTTTTTTATATTTAATAATTGACTGATAAATAACATATATACCCCCCGTTATTATTAATGACATAAAAATAAGGTTGATAAACCCACCAGTCATAATCCAACGCAATATCTCATTATAAATATGAGGGACAATATAATTTTCAGAACTTAAAAATGGGAGCTGATTTTTCTCCATGCTCGCATTAATAATTAAAGGTTGTTCCCAAACTTCAGCTGGTGGGTAGATAAACAGTGAAATGGAAAACCGTAACATCTGCTTAAGGTGAAAGCGGTTGATTATCTCACTGTCGATATACTTTGGGCATAGCTGAATAAGGTAAACTCCAATAAATACAGCGACGGCAATAATGAAATAGCTGACACTGACCCTTACTTTATTCTTTTGATAAAACAAACAGATAAAGATAAATGCACACACTGCAAAACTCAATGTTGTGGTGATGGATTGCAGAACAATCAGCGTCACCGTAAACAAGAAAATGCAGAAACTTAATAGTGTGATGCGGCATTTTTCTTGGATAAGTGATGCAAGTTTAAATTGTGATAACACAAGGGTCATCAATGAAAACATGCAGCTCATTGCCATGTTAACCGACAAAATGGTAATTTGTTGCATCAAACCATATGACCGCATATCTGTTGCAAAATAAAAAATGTTGGTTTCAAAAAAGTATTGATAAATAGTAAATAAACACTGAATAACATTAATAGCGATAAAACAATAAATACAGAAAGATTGAATTAGCCACTTCTCCCGTATTTGTAGTCCAACAATATACAGTATGACTCCTGCGCTAATACCAGACCAATACCAAAATATAACATTATTACTTTCTTTTAGATAAAAAAGATTGATGCTTAATATGGCTAGCGCTAAACAAAAACACATTGCAGGAATCGTAATGAAAATCCGATTTTTTCTATAAAATACGGTAAATGCAATGATGGAAATAATTAATGCAATCGCTAACCAGCTAATAATATTTTGTGGCAGCGATTGCCTTAAGCTACCTAAATTATCAATGTAAATTATGCTGGCGAGATTCCAAATAATAAAAATACTAATAAATACAGCACGAGAAAGCATAATCATAAAATTTATACTGCATGTTAATTATAAATAAGTTGCAATTAACCACGCATTACCAGTGTATTTTCCTGGCTCAGCATCTAATCCATAAAGGTGGCTTTCGATTTCAATATTTTTCACTTTATCAATGGTGGTTTCGATAGTTTTACCGCGTAGGTTATTCTCTGCATCGTACAGTGATAACTCAGAGTAAATCGTGTTATTACCTGATTTCAGCGGCACACGCTTTTGTGGATCGTTATCCATAACGTAATCTAAGGCGAATTTCACTCTAACCCCCTGACTTCTATCACATTGATAGGTTGCAGTACGGGTTTGTTTACTATCAAATTCAATGGCATCCAGTGTATTGTGATTGATATTTAAGTTATCAATATTGGATTTACAGTTTGATGGGTAGTTAATCACCGACTGAGTTAAATCCAGTTTTACACTCGCTTTATCCGCTGGAACGAATACATCAGGTGTACCCGGATATTGGAACATTCGGGTATAGCCTGCAATCATTGCTGGTGGAATAACAACTTTGCCATCAATGGGAATATCTTTCACATAAATACGTACTTCAAATGGGAATTGAACGGTGAAGAATCCTGCGTCTAATGGCCCCATTTCTTCGGAAGAACACCCACGTCCAGAAATGTTTTTCCAACCCTGAGTAATTCCATTGTCTGAATACAGTGTGAAATAAGTATTCGCATTAATTTTATAAGCGGTTAGCCCCTTAATGCTAAAGCCAGCCTCTGGCATATAAGCAAAAACACGATGAAAGGCATAGTTCCATGCCAGTCCGTTTTGGTAGTTACCCGCTAAAAAATTCACAGTGCAATAGACAGTACCGTAGGGCTGTGATGAACTTTCATTAATCACAATACCCTCTTTATTTGGCGGAGCGACGGAGTAGTATTTCTCGCCATTGCTTCCAATTGTCGGAGTGCTCGCGATGACCGAGTTATTGGAGACAAGATTCATTCTATAACCTCCACCACTGGACGAGTAGCGAGTTAACCCATGAGACACTTGGCTATAGAGAAACAGTGACATCAGCATGGTCATTAATGAAATTAGCGAAGTTTTAGATGTTTTTTTCATTGTCGTTACCTAACTTTAGAGATAATCAATCATCACTGACAGTGCCGCACTAAACGGGCCGACTTCAAGTGTTTCAGGCACTTGATTCGTAACTAATTGTGACTGTAAGGTCAATGTGGCGGTGTCACCACTCACTGACGGGAAGATGGGCTCCCATTTCAGTAGATTGATAGCGGTATTTCTATTGGCTTGGGAAAAGCGGATCCCTAATCCTTGGATCGTGGTGCTTAATACCGTTTCGTTATTAATCGTGAGGGTCGAACCCTCTTTAGGGGATAAATAAATTCGTAAATTTTTACGCAGATCGCACTGTTTAATTAGGATCCCAAAGTTTTGCTTTTCTTCTGTTATGCGATCTAATGCGACATTTTGAAAATTCACATACAGCTCTTTATCACCATTTTCATTGGTGATCACACAGGATGGACGCACTAATGTGGTTTCCAACGTAATTAAAATATCAGCCAGTGAAAAGCTGCTCATTAGCAGGCAAATCGCCCCTAAAAAACCGGATATTTTCATCTGCATTCTCCTACTGGTAGTCCAGATTGAAAGTGACTAAGGATGAGAAACTCCCTGTTTTGAGCCGTCCGTTAAAGGGCTTTTGTGCATATACCCCAAATTGCAGTGGGTTAATGGAGCCTTTTCCCGATTCCGTGACGGTACTGATATCAATCGGGGTATTAAATTTCAAAGGTTGAGCATTCTTGCCATCAGTTAACGCCAGTAACACATTGGACTCGCCGGTTGTTTTCAAATAGGTGACGCCATTGTGAGTTTCAGTATCTTGAGTATTTAGCGTAATTTTGATGGTCTTATTTAATGCCGCGGTTGAGCAATCGACGATATCCAACTGAAAAGGTTGAACATCAGAACGCCCCAGATTTTCAAGTTCAGAAAAGCGCAGACCTGATAAGTAAACCGTTTTCTTCGTGTCATCGTCGGATAAGCGACAACCGATAGGCACCAGTGTCCCTTCAAAATAGACGGATAGACTATTTGCCAAGCTGCCGTAGCTGGTAAATAACAAGCTACTCATGCCAACCATAAGTGCGAATGTTTTAGTCATAAATCATCTCCAAACGGCGTGCTGAGCTTTCGGCTGGAAGTAAAAAAGTCATACTTTTATTTGTCTGCGGCTTTGAAAAAACATATTGCTGACCCGCAAATTTCAACGTGAATGGTGCCCACGTTTGGTTATAAGTGCGGGTGACACAATGGGCATAACTCACAGTAAATTGATAAACAGGTTCATTGACATGATTGACCGCTCTTGTCATCGTTACATGAGGCTGGCAAGGTGTTATGAGAAAACGCGCATGAACATAAACAGTGCCTGTTGTTTCCAATAATGAGGGTTGCGATGGCGTTTCTGCCAATACAGGCATGGCGAACATGAGCGATAACCCAAAGTGATACAGTTTCATGTTGATATTCCTGTTTATCCGTTACGTCTATGGTGTGACTGTGCACTGCGATGCTTGGCACTTAAACGCCAGTGATGGCTTTCCACCATAATCATTGATATAGGTGAGATATGGCGTCGCAAATTTCGCTGATTTTAGGTTATGGGTTGATTTCGGTGGCACCATAACAGCATCAAAATCACTTTGCTCAGACTGCTTCTGGCTATTACCAATGCCGATAACGGTCAGATAAAAACTTGTTGGGTTATTTAGCTGATAACCATTGGCTGTTGGGGTTAGTGTTACCTGTTTTGCCCACTCTTTTTTGCTATCCGCCACAATTGCTTCTGGGCGATAAAACAGTTTTACACGGCTTTGTAGGGCGATTTGTAGAACACCTGCTTCCGTTGATTTTGGTGGGATCTCACGCAAGTTATAGTAAAACAGAGACTCTCTATCCTGAGGTAACTTACTGATATCTGGCGCAGTGCTTAAACGAACTAAGCTAGTGGATTTTGGCTCCATACGCTGAATCGGTGGCGTCGCGATAATCGGGCCAGCTTCCAATTTTTTCTCTGACGCATCTTCTAACCATGATTGTGCTAGGTAAGGCAGCTCGGGGTTATCATTGCGAATAGTGATGTTAATAGACTGCTGATCACCATCAAAAATAATACGAGTACGATCCAATGTAACTGCGGCGTAAGTGGCGCCCATTGCACCGATAGAGGTCAATAAGACACTGGTGCGAAGTAAATTAAAAAGATTTGATTTCATTTAAATTGTTTCCTAATGACAAATTAATACAGGGTAGCTTTCTGCACTGTTTTTAAACTCAGTGACTTGCGTACTGCATTGCAATTTATTTCCCCAGTAAAGGTTAAGCAGGTCATTTGGCATCACACCGACAATCCATGTGATCCCTTGCTCACCCACAATGCCGAGCTCAATGTTATTTTTATTACGCACACTGGCGCCAAAGGGTGGATAAGTGCCGTCTGCCAGTTTTAAACGGGCAAAGGTTTTTTCCCCTTGGATAACATTAAGGCTGCGATAACCGATGGCTCCACGGGTTAATGTGGCTTCGGTAACACTCTCTAACGCTTCGATATTGTTCGGTAATTTACTGGTATTAATTGATGCTGTTGTTTTGCGATAGCTACTCACGTTAGGGAGCACGGTTAATCCAAAGCGGTTAGTTTTATAAACACCGCCGTTTAATGGCACGTTGCTCGCTCCCGGTGTTTCAACGACTAAGCGCGTTCCACCATAAGCTGCCTGATGCAGCGCAATTCCTTCTTTGACCAATGTGATCCCGCCGTTAATCGACCCACCAATGGTGTGGTACTCATTGGGAACATAACTGGCATTGGCCGAGAGTGATGCCGTTGGGAAGTTCTGGCTCAAATAACCACTGAAACTGGTTTGTGAGTCTTGATACTGTCCCGTTTGGTAACCTACGTTCAGGTTATAACTACGCTGATCGTTGTAGCCGCTATAGCCCACGTTATGGGTTGAAGAACGGCGTCCATTTTGGTCACGTGTATAACCCTCAGAGAAACTCATGCTGCTGCCCATTGTGAGGGGAACGGTGACATACAACGTAATGGCATCATCCTGATATCCCGCTCTTTTGGAGCGTGTCGCAGAAGCAGTTAAGCTGATATTTTTTAACCCTAAATAGGCAATATTGAAGGCGGTGTTGATATAGGCCCCAAATTGCTCTTCCGTTTGGCTATTCCAATACGTGTTGTATTGGTAGTTTCCACCCAGAGAGAATGCATCAAAATATTTATTAATATTGACCTGATAGCTCTCTTTGTGTGCTTGGGTTTCAATCCCTGTACGGCGTTCGTCCAACGTTTGTTGCAATGAACGATAGGTTTCATCCGAGAATCGATAGCCTGCGAAGGTAATATCGGTTCTCGCCTCATCAAACGATTTTGAGTAACTTAAACGGTAACTGCGACCTGTTAAGGTATTGCTGAGTAACTTTGCATGGGACTGCGTTATATCAAATGACAAGCTCCCGAAGGTAAATAAGTCACGCCCAAAACCAGCTGAAAATGCTTGGTAGTTTTTGGATAAAATCGAACCACCATAAATAGACCAAATATTATTAAGTCCATAAGAGAGTTCACCCGATGCGGTCATATCCCCTTCAAGGTGACGCCCATCGTAACGAGGTTTACCAACGGCAAACTTATAGCGAACTTGTCCAGGACGCGTTAAATAAGGCAGCGCCGCTGTAGTAATGCTGAACTTTTGTTCTTCGCCATTTTCTTCACGCACCGTGACATCTAAGGTTCCACGGATTGAGCTATCCAACGTTTGGATCTGGAATGGGCCTGCGGGAACCGTCGTCTCCAAAACAATTCGGTCATGGCTTTTGACGATGACCGTGGCGTTAGTCTGAGCTATCCCGATGATCTCCGGGGCATATCCCGTCAGTTTCGGCGGTAGCATATTTTCATCGGTCTCTAATGACAGACCCGTGAACTGCCAAGAATCAAAAATAGCCGAGTAGAAATAGTTTTCCCCCAACGTTAGAACCGAGGCGATATTCGCTAATGAGCGATAAGCATATAAACGGCTAAATATGGCATCGCTATATTCATTGTTATAGTTACCCGATGATTTACGGTAGTTCGCTTGGTAATCCCCACGTAAACGCCACGCACCGAGGTTTAACCCTGTGGTTCCGTTTGCGGATAAATAGGACTCTTTAGTTCCGCTATTTCGGTTGGTAAAGGAACCCGTTAAGGTGTAGTCGAGTAAAAAGCCGTTAATACCGTCTTCCCAGCGAGAAGGTGGCACCCAGCTAGGGTCGGTATATTCCAAATAACTTTGCGGGATCAAGATCGTCAGTGTTAACGTGGATAAATCCACGCTCATGGTACTGCCTTCAAGCGCAGACAAATCGATACACTGATCGTTATCGCGGTATTTAATTAGGCGAACCGCTTCTGGTTTTAAGCCTAGCTGATCTGTAATGGTTGCCGGAACACAGACAACGCTAAATAATGAATCTTCAGCAGAAGTTGGCGCACCCACAGTAATATCGCGGGCATTACCCAAACGTTCATTATTGACTTTAATCGTTAGATGATAATTTCCAGGCATAACAAATCCGGCCTGAGAAAACTGGCTAAAGTCAATATTCTGAGTATCTTTGGTATCAAGCATATCTGTATTAAATTCAACAGAAAAAGCAACAGTAGGAATACTGGATAAGCAAGATATAATAATTAACTGGTGAAAAATATTAAATTTAGCCATAGTGTTCTTATCATATAAATTAATTTAAAATATTTATTAGTCGTAACTTACATTGAATTTAATCGTGGCAAAGTAATTTCCGGGTTCAATCTCATTATTAATAGTGTCAATTTCTGTTTCATATTTCAAAAAACTGACTTTTGTTTTTCTATCAAAGTAAATAGCGCTATTTGAAATAGAATACGATTTATTCGGAGTGACTAAATTGTTATTGGTGTCATAAATATAGACAATGACACCATCCGTAGGACCTGACAGTTTGATTGCATTGTTGTAGATGTCACTATTGGCAAAGAATTTAATTTTTATGCCTTTACTATTATCTTTGTCATATTCACTGATGCAGTTGTTTAATTTAATGTTAAATGTTTTTCTATTATTATTTTTTGCTTCTTCTGTATTGATGTCACTTTTAGAAACAAGGTCATAATTAATATATTGATATTGGCTGTCTGTTTCTATTGAGCAGGGCGCAGCAACAATATATCCGCGCATAACAGTTTCACCACGAATTCCGCCATCAACTGTATATTCTGCATTAGAAATAAAAGGAGCTAATAATAGTGTTGACCATAAGAAAGATAAATTTCGCATAATGAACCTTTTTATTGGGAGGGTTTCCCCTCCCATAAAAATTATTCGTAAGTGATTTTGAAGTCAGCGATAGAGTTGAATTCACCTTCAGTTACTGGAGTAGCAGCATCAACACGTTTTGCTAATGCAGTAAATTCCAGAACGTTTTCACCTTGTCTGTTACGAATTTGGTTCAGTACAGATTTAGCTTCATCAAATTTAAAATCTTTAATTTGAATACCAACGTTATTAGCGGTACCAGTCACGCCTAAGAACTCTTTATTAGTACCAACGTAGTTTTTACCACCGAAAGTGATTTTGATATCTTTAACTGCAACCCATTTACCTTCAGTATCCTTACTGAATTCGTCGAAGTTACATTCTTTTAATTTAATAGAGATATCTTTCTCTGCTGCATTACCTGCTTCTAAAGAAGCACGTGACAGTTGACCAAATGGAACTTCTTGTTTGGTGCTTTCAGATTCGATATTACATGGGGAGTTAACAACTTGACCGCTAAAATGTAATTCACCCGTGTTGCCGCTAGCTAAAACAGATGCAGACAGAGTAGAAGCTGCAAATAAAACAGCAACAGATAATTTATTTAATTTCATGTGATAGATCCTTAAAGATAAGTAATTTTTAGTCCCTAAAGTGAATGCAAATTGCCTAGTGCATCCATGCATCGGCTTTTTGTGTAAGTCATTTCGACGAAAACAAGTTTATCCATCAGGAGAGTTTTTTGAAATAAAGTATTGGTATTTTAATAAAGTAAAATATTTAATTCTGGTATTAATATTTTTAACGTGAGTTTTAATGTTTTTATTTCGCTGTGGTAATGTATGGGGTTTTTAATCACTTTTGCTTTAAGGTAAATTAATAAGTAATTTTTAAAAATTAAAAAAATAGAGCATCAAATGTCATAATTCGATGCTCTATATTTGTCATGATGAAATGTTTGCTGATTTAAATTAAATTGTGCAAATAAAAAGAGGGGAGAAGTTCTCTTCAAAAATATAGTTTTTTTCACTCAAACGCTTTATGTTTACAAAATAAATTTGCCCTTCTTGCGGAATACCCCGTATTTTTATTTTATTTTGAGCTTGGTCATTAGGATCAATAACAACTCGTTCGACTTGTGAGAAAAAATGCCCGCCTTGGTAGACATATTTCATATAAAATTTGCGAGCGATAACATAACTTTTACCATCGTTGCTAATGGTTCCATTCATCACAAAGGTATGATGCTCAGGGTCATGCTCATTTGGAATAATACTAAGTAGGTAATAGCCTTTTAAGTCTGAACGGCTATCTGAAATATCAATTTTCAGTGTTGCTCTGCAACTCGGAACAATGGCCGTGTTGTTTTTATAATAAACATAGCTACTAATGAAGACTAAGATGGTTGAAATAATCAGTAGCCAAAAAGCCCTGATAGATTTCTTATTTGACATAAAAATTCTCACAACTCACTGTTGTACTATCTTTGGGGGTGTTAGGACAATAAGATAAAAATAAAAAGTTATCATAGAGGTTTTTATCATTCGTGACGATTCCAACATTGTAATAAAATAATGTAGCCGGTTTTTTGCAATCAATGTTTAACCGTGTTAACTGATTTTGTAAATCAGTAAAACTAATCGTCGTCGTATCGGGTTTATGGTAACTATTAATATAGCGTATGCTGCACTGATCAATGCGACCCACCTCAGGATATTCTGTTCGCGTAGCAAAAAAATAGCTTTTAAAAAGATAAAGTAAGCAAAAAATAATAATCACAACTAAGGCTAGCTCAATAAAACGGTTATTGAGAATGTAACTTTTTTTCTTTACTGTTTGCGCTTTTTCTTTTGGTATTTCTTCTATAACGGCTGCTTTATGTGGTTCATTAAGTAATATTTTTTGAGGTTCTTTTTGCTGGACATCATGATTTAATTCTGATGATAGCAACTGCAATTGCGCATTAAGCTTGATACCCACTTTAGGTATAGTCGTAATTATTTCATCCTCACAAAATGAGGACAAATGACGGCGTAAAACAGAAATGCTACTGTTAAGGTTATTATCGGATGCAACTTGGTTATGTTCATCCCACACTCGGCTTAATAATGTTTCACGATCTAAAACCTCACCATTATTTTGCACTAACACCAATAATAAGCGGTTTAGTGTGGTAGTTAGTTTAATTGCATCGCAGATATTATCGCGATATAACAACCCCTGATGGCTGTCATAAATAATATTATTTATAAGATATTTCATATTTTGTTTTATTTTATTTATTAGGATGTCATATAAGTATTTTTCCAGTGTATACCTCTAATTTGGTCGGTGTCAATTAGACAGAAATTGTCTGATAATGGATTTGATTTAAGAAAGTTACATTCGATAGATATAATAAAAAAGCCCCTAAATGATGTATTTAGGGGCTTAGAATAGCGTAATAAAATGGAGGTTAAATTAGGCTGTATGCTCTAAGATTTTATGCAAAACGGGATGGAATTTACGTTTAAAATAGACCAAGCCATGTCCATCATCGCTAACAACAATCTTTTTCATCTCAACCATATAGACAGAGTGAGTACCAATATCTTGTACTTGGGTAATTTCACCTTCAAGATTAGCAAGGGCATTTCTTAACAATGGTTGTTCTAAAATACCTTTATCCCACATATCCCATCCAAAGCGCTCATCCATTGTCGAGCCTTTCATGCCCGCAAAGTGACAAGCTAAATCTTCTTGATCATGGTTGAGAACGTTAACGCATAGGCGGCCATTCTTTTGAAAAACCGCATTCATAGAGCTGTTGCGGTTAACGCATACCATCAAAGTCGGTGGCGTATCAGTCACAGAACAAACCGCAGTGGCAGTAATACCGCAACGACCTTCTGGACCATCCGTGGTGACGATGTTAACAGCGGCACCGAGACTTGCCATCGCATCTCTGAAACGTAAGCGATGTTCATTTTCTAAAGACATTTTGACCTCCTGCTGCCGATTACTTCAGCAGCGAATCTAACAGATTAATATCGTTGTTGTTGTGCAGGTGAGGGCGCTTCCAGCCGTGCTGATCATAGTCAGACAGGCAGCGGTCAACCATGTCAGTCATGGCTTTCATGTTGCCAGAACCGTATGCATGACGCAGACATTGCAGACGAATTTCGTCTTGGCTTCCCGCGTAGTTAATTTCATACAGCTCGTGACGACCACCGAATTCACTGCCGATAGCATCCCACATTAATTTTAAAATTTTAATACGTTCAACGTGATCCATCCCATTTGAACCGCGAACATATTTTGCCAGATATTTGTCAATCTCTGGGTTATTCATATCACGAACGCTTGATGGCAGATAGATCAAACCACTTGTTACGTTACTTTCGATGATATTTTTGATTTTGGTGTAGGCCATTGGTGCCATAACACGATACGTTTGGATGGCTTGAGTATCTGGCAGGAACGCACCGCCTTCCCAAGCTTTTGCTTCTGAACACATAGCATCAGTCAGTGACCAGAACAGGTTACGCCAAGCGACCACTTCACCGAGATCCGCTTGAACACCACGGAAATCAATAACACCCGTACATTCAAGGCTCTTTTGCAGAAGACCTGTGATGAAGTCCAGTTTGACGGCTAAACGTACACAAGCTTGTAATGGGAACAGGCGAGCAAAGCCACCTTGTACCGCCCAGTTACGAGCACGGTCGAAATCACGATAAATCAGCACGTTTTCCCATGGAATTAACACGTGATCCATGACCAGAATGGCATCATTCTCATCAAAACGGCTTGATAACGGATAATCAAACGGAGCTCCTGTTGCACCAGCAACTAACTCGTAAGATGCACGGGAAATTAATTTCACACCGTCCGCATCCATTGGCGCAACAAACATCAGCGCAAAATCAGGGTTATCACCCATGACTTGTGCAGAACCAAAACCGATAAAGTTGTAGTGTGTTAACGCAGAGTTGGTTGCAACAACTTTTGCACCGCTGACGATAATACCTGCATCAGTTTCTTTTTCTAGCTTTATATAAACATCTTTAACTTCATCGGCAGGCTTATGGCGATCGATTGGTGGGTTAACAATCGCATGGTTAAAGTATAAACCGCTCTCTTGAATACGTTTGTACCAGTTGCGGGCGTTGTCGGCAAACTGGCCGTAATATTCTGGGTTAGCGCCTAAACAGCTGGCGAATGCCGCCTTATAGTCTGGAGTGCGTCCCATCCATCCGTAGCTTTGGCGTGACCAATCTGCGATGGCGTCGCGTTGTTGGCGTAGGTCATCTGCACTTTTTGCGAAGCGGAAGAATTTGTGTGTATACCCGCCGTTGCCTGTATCTGTGCCCCAGCAAAGCTGGTCATGAGTCGATTTATCATGAAGCGCATCATATAACTGTCCTATAGAAGCTGCTGAGTTACGAAAAGCAGGGTGCGTGGTGACATCTTTAACACGCTCACCATAGATATAAATCTCGCGACCATCTTGTAAACTTTTTAGATATTCTTGGCTATTAAATGGGCGCTTAGCATCGGAACGAAAATCTTCTGGTTTCATGTCTACCTCGTTTTAGAACAAAGAGGGCTTGCGGGTTGTCGGCGTACAAAGGTTGCAAGCTTGAATAATGTTAATTTTATGTTTGTTTTGTGTTTACTAATTGAATCGTTTTCTGTGGGGTTTTAAAAGAGATTTTCCAAAGGAAAGCTGGTACTTTTCGTTGGTGAGATGGTTTTATGAAAGAAATGTGATCTTATCGATATTTTAATATTAATGCTATTTCAATTTCAATATATAAGTCCTTATTTATCATTGAATTATATTTTATTAAAAACTTAATGAATTTTATTTGCCATTATTTTATTTGATCATTTTTTGCGCCATGCATTCACTTTTTGTTTGCTTCTAATAGTACAAGTTGTAACTTTAAAAATAAAAATGCAAGACATCAAAAATGTTTGCATTATGTAAAATAATTTAAAGGGGATGCTAAAATTTTGATATCCGCGATCTAGTGGATATTTTGTTCACGCCATTGGCTCGGAGAGGTTCCCTCAGAGCGATTAAAAAAGCGGGCAAAATAGGCTGGGTCTTTAAATCCAAGTTGATAAGCAATTTCAGAAACGGGGCTATCGCAAAATAGCAGCATGCGTTTAGCTTCCCGCAAAATCCTATCGAAAATGAGCTTCTTTGGTGGGCGGTTGGCGAATCGCCGGCACATATCTTTTAAGCGAGATTCAGTAACACCGAGTTTATCCGCATAGTCAGGGACAGAGAGATGCTCGCGATAATGCATATCGATAAGCTGGTTAAAACGTTGGAATAATCGATGTTCACCACGAACGCCACTAACATGATGCTCGTCAAGGGGGACAGAGCGCAGTAAAAAGGTAAATAAGGCTTGGGCAAGCGAAGATAACACTTGGTCTCGACCAATATAGTTATTCGCAGATTCCCGCGCCATTAAATCCCAATAGTGATTAAAAGTTTCAATGTCTTGGGGCTTATCCGCGACAGATAAACAAATCGCCGGAATATCGACTCTATCCAGATTGGCTGAATAAAGAGACTCCAACAGCGGCGAAATTAAATCTTGCCGCACGGTTAATACATGCCCGTCAGTGTCTTCTTGAGTAAAAAACGCATGGGCGACAGAAGGGGGCGTCAAAATAAATAACGGTGCCTGCACAGAATAACGAGACTCATCCAGCTGGAGCGTGATATGCCCAGTGACTAGATAGTGTAATTGGAAATAGCCATCGTGACGATGCGCCTGCATGTCGCGGCCGAAGAAGGCGGCGAGTTTGCCGAAGGTTTGGTAGTGGACGTCGTCGTTGCCCAATACGTCATCGTAGTCCTTCCCAATATCTATGTTATTGATCAATTCTTTCCCCTTCATTCTTCAAGCCGCAGCGTTGTTGGCTTCATGAGTCAACCCTAGTCACATACTCAAGTATGCTCCCAGGGATTAACTCATTCGCCGCCTAGCTGCAACTCGAATTATTTTGGGGAATTACTCCCCTTTAACCTACAGATTTGTGAACATTAGGCAGCCACTGAGAATTCTGCCTGTAGCATGGTTAACTGCAACTCGAATTATTTTGAACAATATTTAAGGGGGATTAAATAAATTCAATTTTTCCAATCTGTTGCAGCACTCATTTCTTCAATTCGACCGTTTACGGCGTGGCTCTTGGTCTTGAGTTTTTCATTGGGATGGCGATGACCAGAAGGGCGCCGACCACCAGCAAACCAGCCACAAAATAAAGACCGGAATTGAAGCTACCCGTTTGATCTTTCAACCAACCGATTAATAGTGGACTGACCGCGGAGCCTATATTACCTGTTGCGTTGATTACGGCAATACCGATTGCGCGAGCGCGTAAACTGATCGACTGATCTGGCGTGGTCCAGAAAACGGCCATAGCAGTAAACGAACCGGTGGACGCCATAATGATCCCCAATAATTGGAGTATCGGCTGATGAGTCATCGCTGCGATGATCCAACCTGCCGCCGCAAACAAATACGGTAACGCAGTGTGCATCTTACGCTCTTGCAAGCGATCTGAGCGGCGACTCCAATAAATCATCCCCAAAATCGTACAGAACTGAGGGATCGCAGTTAATAGCCCAATCATGGCATTACTGCTGCCCTGATTAAAACTCTGCATAATTTGTGGCGTCCAAATATTAATGGCGCTCAACGTGTTAGTTAGACAGAAATAAGCCACGGTATACATTAAGATCACCGGGGTGAAAATCTCTTTCCACAGGCTGCTATTTTGCAGCGCAGTCTGGCTTTTTGAGCCGTGTGGCTGCACAAGCTCTAACTGGTCTTTATCCATCATCTCTTGCAGGGTGTCTTTATCTTCCTGAGTTAGCCACTTTGCTTTCTTCGGAGAATCATCCAGATAGAACCACACTAAAATACCCAGCAGAACGGATGGGAAACCTTCCAGTAAGAACAACCATTGCCAGCCTTTCAGATTTAACACACCATCTAGCCCTAAAATATAACCAGAAGCTAGTGAACCAAATGCCATAGTAACTGGCATGGCAATCATAAACAGAGCGTTAGCTCGTGCGCGGAAATAAGCGGGGAACCAGTAAGTTAAGTAAACTAACATACCTGGTAAGAAACCAGCTTCAGCAATACCCACCAGCATGCGTAAAATATATAAGCTGGTTGGCCCAGTCGCGAACATAGTGGCAGTAGAGGCAATACCCCATAGCACCATGATAGTGGCAATCCAGCGACGAGCACCGACAATGCCAAGCATGATGTTACTTGGAATACCAAAAATAATGTAGGTGGCGTAAAACAGCGTCGCTGCCAGACCAAACATGGTGGACGTTAGACCAATGTCTTTCCCCATTGTTAGCCCCGCAAAGCCGATATTAATTCGGTCTAAGAACGAGAAAACAAACAGAACAAACAGAAATACGATCAGTCGTTTAAAAAGCTTATTAATTACCCGCTGTTGCGGTTCGGTAAGGTTCTTATGTTGCTCTGCAGGGTTGGTGCTAGCAACATTCTGTGAATGACTCATTATAATGCCCTCTAATTACAATTTATTATAGGTACAAGGGTCTACTAGGCAGTCATTTGGGCTGCCTTGTTGTGGTTGCGATTTTATTGCTTACTATCTAGGTCGCTCATGAGCGTAGGGTAAAATTGAGCGACCTAGAGGAGTTCAGATTGCTTTAGTACACGCTAGATGCGCTGTTATCCATATCGGAAACCGTTTTACCGAATTTTGCGGCAAGGGCTTCAGCGGTGCGCGCTAGTAATGTGGTATCCACGCCAACGGCAACAAACAAGGCGCCGAGCTTAATATAGTGTTCTGCGATATCCGGTGCCGCCATCAAAATTCCTGGCGCTAAACCTGCCGCACGAATTTGCTTAATGGCATCTTCAATCACCGCTTTCACTTCAGGATGGTTTGGATTGCCAGAAAAGCCCATATCCGCACTCAGATCCGCAGGACCGATAAAGACACCATCAACGCCTTCAACTTTGAGGATCTCAGGCAGATTTTTGATAGCTTCGCGGGTTTCCACTTGGACAATCACGCACATTTCATCGTTGGCGCGTTTTAAATAATCGGGAATACGATTCCAGCGAGAGGCGCGCGCTAAGGCACTGCCCACCCCACGAATTCCCGCGGGTGGATAACGAGTTGAGCGTACCGCTTGCTCTGCTTGTTCTGCATTTTGCACCATCGGCAGTAACAGCGTTTGTGCACCGATATCCAGCAATTGCTTGATAATCACTGGCTCATTCCACGCCGGACGAACTACCGGTTGTGATGGATAAGGGGCGATTGCTTGTAATTGCGCTAAGGTCGTTTGCACATTGTTTGGTGCATGTTCACCATCGATCAACAGCCAATCAAATCCAGCACCAGCAACCAGCTCAGCACTGTATGGGCTGCACAATCCTAGCCATAAACCAATTTGTGGTTTGCCTGTTTTCAGGGCTTTTTTGAATTTATTTTCTAACAGATCCACAGTGAACTCCTTATGCAAAGCGGCAGCTAATTGAGCCCATCACGCCGTAGTCAACGTGGAAAACATCCCCTTTACGAGCAGGAACAGGGCGAGTGAATGAACCGCCAAGGATAATTTGTCCCGGCTGTAACTCCACATTGTGTGGGGCTAATTTATTGGCTAACCATGCCACGCCATTGGCTGGGTGGTTGAGAACCGCCGCTGCAACGCCAGATTCTTCGATCACGCCATTACGATAAAGCAGGGCGCTGATCCAACGCATGTCTAAATCACGAGGTTTAATCGGACGCCCACCTAAGATCACCGCGCCGTTTGCCGCGTTATCTGAAATGGTGTCGAACACTTTACGTGGGCGGTTAGTGTCAGGATCGATATTGTGGCAACGGGCGTCGATCAGCTCTAAAGCGGGGATCACATAGTCCGTGGCGTTATACACATCAAATAAGGTGCAGTTAGGGCCGCGCAGCGGTTTTGCTAAAACGAATGCCAGTTCAACTTCGATACGCGGAACGATAAAGCGATCCGTTGGAATATCACAGCCATCATCAAAGAACATATCATCGAGCAGTGCGCCATAATCAGGCTCATCAATCTGGGAACTGGCTTGCATCGCTTTGGATGTCAGACCGATTTTATGCCCTTTTAATACGCGCCCTTCCGCCAGTTTTAAGCCAACCCACTCTTTTTGAATGGCATAGGCATCTTCAATGGTCATTTCGGGATGATCCAGTGAGATTTGACGGATTTGCTGGCGGCTTTTTTCCGCTTGGTTTAGGCGTTGAGCGATTGTTGAAATGGTATCTTGTTGCAACATCTTATTTTTCCTTTTGCACCTCAGCTCGTCATACTTCGAGCTATAACTACGTTAGCTTCACGATAGGCTTGCGCCTATCCCCTAGTCACACGGTATGCTCCTAGGGGATTAGTCTCATTTACTGTTTTGTTCTAACTTGAATTATTTAGAGCTAAGATTTTAAAAGCGAAGACCGCCAGCTAATGTTTCTTTCTAATTAGAAAGACCACCAAAGCAGAGATATTTCACTTCCAGATAATCTTCGATTCCGTAACGGGAGCCTTCACGACCAAGTCCTGACTGCTTAATACCACCAAACGGAGCCACTTCATTTGAAATAATGCCTTCGTTAATACCCACCATGCCGCTTTCTAATGCTTCAGCCACACGGTAGATACGTCCGATATCACGTGAATAGAAATAGGAAGCCAGACCAAACTCAGTGTCGTTGGCAAGGTCGATAGCTTCTTGTTCATCACGGAATTTAAATAATGGTGCTAATGGACCAAATGTCTCTTCTTTCGCCACTTTCATGGATTCAGTCACATTGACTAATACCGTCGGTTCGAAGAACAGACCACCAAGGCTGGATGATTTACCGCCCGCAGCGATGCTCGCACCTTTAGCAACGGCATCCGCAATGTGCTCAGACACTTTATCCACGGCAGCTTGGTTGATAAGCGGGCCTTGCTCAGAATCAGCTTGGGTTGCTGGACCAATTTTTAATGCGCTCACAGCTTTCGCTAGGCGAGCCGCAAACTCATCGTAAACACCTTCTTGCACTAAAATACGGTTTGCACACACGCAAGTTTGTCCGCTATTACGGAATTTAGCGGCTAAAGCCCCTTGAACCGCAGCGTCTAAATCCGCATCGTCAAATACGATAAATGGTGCGTTACCGCCTAATTCCAGTGACATTTTTTTCACGGTATCTGCGCACTGTTCCATCAGCAATTTACCCACGCGGGTAGAACCGGTGAAGGTCAGCTTGCGAACAATCGGGCTAGATGTCATGACCGCACCAATCGCTTTGGCATCGGTACCTGGAACGATATTGAATACGCCAGCAGGAATACCGGCTTCTTCACCTAATGCTGCTAATGCCAGCGCCGATAATGGGGTTTCAGCCGCAGGTTTTAATACCATGGTGCAACCCGCTGCGAGGGCAGGACCGACTTTGCGGGTGATCATCGCATTCGGGAAGTTCCAAGGGGTGATAGCAGCGACCACACCCACAGGCTGCTTGATGGTCACTAAGCGGCGACCCGGCAGTGGGGATGGGATAGTTTCACCGTAAGTACGTTTACCTTCTTCGGCAAACCACTCAATAAAGCTGGCTCCGTAGGCAATTTCGCCCATGGATTCATTGATGGATTTACCTTGCTCAGTACTCAGGATCTGCGCAAGTTCTTGTTGGTTTTCCATCATTAAACGGAACCATTTGTTCAGAATTTGGCTACGTTCTTTCGCGCTTTTTGCACGCCATGCTGGCAATGCTTTTTCTGCGGCTTCAATGGCTTGTTGAGTTTCAGTTGCACCCACATTACTGACGCGAGCAATCACTTCTCCATTTGCCGGGTTAGTCACATCAAACTGGCTACTGTCTTGGGCATTTACCCATTGACCATTAATGTAAGCCTGCTGGCGGAATAATTTAGAATTGGTGTTTAAGCTCATTTTTCGTTGTTCTCCGAAGACACTGAATGAACGTGCGCGTGGACATTTTTAGCGGACAAGCGTTGGCTTGAAAAACTCAGTCCGGCACAAATCGCCATTACGAGTGCCATAGCAAATGGGGATTCATCTTGTAGTATGGACACTGCAACACTGGCAAGGGCTGCCAAGGCAAACTGAATTGAGATGGCGAGCGCACTGGCGCTGCCTGCGATTTTCCCGCGGTGTTGCAGTAACAGTGACAAACTGTTGGTGCCGATAGCATTAACCATCGATAGGAACAGAACCACTAGGATAACAATAATTGGTAGGCTTTGTTGATAGAAAATTAACAACAGAACACCAAAAATCAATTGGATACCGCTTTGCATGCCCAAAATTCGTGGCAGGCTATACACCTTGAGCAATCGGACATTCAGCAGCAACATGGCAATCATGCCCAAAATATTGCAGCCAAACAGCAGCCCATAATACTGTTCAGAAACACCAAAGTAGTTGATATACACAAACGGTGAACCACTGATAAAGGCGAACATACCGGCAAAAGAGAATGCCATAGTACCAATAATGCTCAGTGCTTCTCGGTCTGTGAGCACCAACCGATAATTATGAAAGGCGACACCGACTAAATTGCGGGATTCACGCTGATGAGGCAAGGTTTCAGGCAGCAGTAAGAAAATAGCTGAAACAGAGCACAGCCCCACGGCCGCGAGAACATAGAAAATCACCTGCCATTCAAAATGAATTAATAAAAAACCGCCCACTAATGGTGCTAATAATGGGGCTATCATGGTGACTAATGTCATCAGTGATAACACTTTAGGCAGCTCGCTAGAAGGATACACATCACGGGCAATGGCGCGCGCCATCACTATCGCTGCACCACTGCCAAATGCTTGCAATGCTCTAAAGGTAATTAAGGCTTCTGAGCTGGTGGCCTGAGCGCATAACAGGCTAGCGAGGGTGAAAATGACCAGCCCACTGAGCAACATTTTACGGCGACCCAGCAGGTCGCTTAGGGGACCATAAAACAGCATGCCGACGCAGAAGCCCGCAAAAAACGCCCCGAGGGTGTACTGCATTTGTCCTTGGGTGGCATTCAGCGCTTGCGCCATTTGTGGCAAGGCTGGCAAGTACATATCAATCGATAGGGGACCGAACGCCACCAGTGAACCCAGTAACGGGATCAACCAGCGCGGTATCGGTCTATTGGTAAATGAAATTGGCATATTGCCCCCTATCGATATTCATCAATCACGATTTAAATTTTTATGACTTAAGCTTTTTATGATTTAAACAGTGCATGCACATTGTTCTGCTTATAGTTCAGAACAGGATCAAGCTCTTCCATAGTGAAAGAGAGTGCCAAGTAACGCTTTGCCATTAAATCGGCAAAATGGGTTTTGATCAGATCAAACAGCATTTCCCCGGTTTTTTGGCGATCTTCGAGGGAGCGACCCGCACCAATTTTTAAGGTCATATGCACAAACGCGTAATCGTGTTTGCCATCCGCCATTTGCCAAGTATCCAACCAGATTGCACGGCTACGAATGCCCCCTAATGGGAAAATTCCAGTGCCAGCTAGCGCGCTGTTTACTTTAGCGAACAGCTCGGGTAGGGCTGCTTCTTCACGAATGTTGTCGGTGCATTCAGCATAAAAATGAGGCATATCTGCTCCTTATGCGTTGGCTGTTTGTTTGTCAGTGATAAACTTTGGTAGTGGGAAAATCGCGTTGATTTGCCCAGTTCCGGAGCTGGCGAACAGGTCGGTTAACACTTCCACTTTCTCATCATATTTATCCCAGCCCAGCAGACCCAGCAGCATCACGGTGTCATGCATGTGACCTTCGCCATAGCAGTAATCCGCGTACTCCGGCAGCATCTTGCAGAACTCAGCAAAACGGCCTTCACGCCACAGTTTGACGACGCGTTTGTCCATTTGCTCATCGAATTCGCGGGTATAGCTGTTCATGCCGTCTTCTGCACGATGGTCATCGATAAAGCGGTGAGACAGGGAGCCGCTCGCGAGTACCGCCACTGTACCGTCATATTTTTCAATCGCAGTCAGTACGGCTTCGCCTAATTTACGGCTAGTTTCAAAGCTGTGTGAGGTACAGAATGCTGAGATAGAGATCACTTTAAAGTGGCGATCGCTGTTCATATAACGCATTGGAACCAGCGTCGCGTACTCTAGAGTTAGGCTTGGAATTTCATGAGCTTGAGCACGAACGCCTAGCTTGCGAGCTTCTTCACCGATCATCTGACCCAATACAGAGTTG
This sequence comes from Providencia sp. LY12, assembly GCF_057621555.1. Taxonomy (NCBI): domain Bacteria; kingdom Pseudomonadati; phylum Pseudomonadota; class Gammaproteobacteria; order Enterobacterales; family Morganellaceae; genus Providencia; species Providencia sp. LY12. Next base: position 956,971 of record NZ_CM172594.1, read on the forward strand.
CCGTCATACTCATATTCCATATCGCGGATAAAGTGTGGCAGCTCATTACTGGTATAGATGCCTTTGAAGTGATCGGCGCAGTTAATGTGATAAGCACTGTTGACCAGCCAGTGAGTGTCAAAAACGATAATGGTGTCGACGCCGAGTTCACGGCAGCGACGACTGATTTCTTTGTGCCCATCGATGGCGGCTTGGCGACAGCCATGGTTTTTGCCCGGCAGTTCAGATAGGTACATTGATGGGACGTGTGTGATCTTTGCGGTTAATGCCAACTTACCCATGTCTTTTCCCCTTCGCTTATCCGTCATACTTCGCGCTGTAGCGTTGTTGGCTTCATAAAGTCACCCTAGTCACATACTTCAGTATGCTCCTAGGGATAACTTCACTTGCCGCCTAGCTACAACACGAATTATTTAGGATAAGTAGCTAAATTAATTATCATTGATTCAAAATTACATATAATTCAAATCGTATAGATTACTTAATTGATTGAAGAATAATGGTATTTCAATAAATTACACACCCCAGCGTGGGATGTTGTGGTCGCCGTAGGAGATACAAACGTTCTTCATTTCGGCGAAGACTTCGAAGCTATACTCGCCGCCTTCACGACCCACGCCAGAGGCTTTTACGCCGCCGAATGGTTGACGTAAATCACGGACGTTTTGGGTGTTAACAAACACCATGCCCGCTTCGATATTGCGAGAAAGACGCAGGATCTTGCTGACATCTTGAGTCCAAATATAAGACGCCAGACCATACTCAACATCGTTCGCCATACGCAGACCATCTTCTTCGGTCTTGAATGGAATTAAACAAGCGACGGGTCCGAAGATCTCTTCTTGAGCCACACGCATGCGGTTGTCCACATCCGCCAGAACCGTTGGGCGCAGGAAATGACCATTTTTCAGATGAGCTGGCAGATCCGTTGGTTTGTCTGGACCACCCGCTAACAGAGTTGCACCTTCTTCCATACCAATACGGATATAACCAGACACTTTGTTCCAGTGCTGTTGGCTGATCAGGGCGCCCACTTGGGTTTTTGGATCGGTTGGGTCGCCGACGATCAGGCGATTTGCACGCTCAGCAAAGCGCTTCACAAATTCAGGGTAAATGCTTTCTTGGATGAAAATACGTGAACCCGCGGTACAGCGCTCGCCATTGATAGAGAAAATAGTGAACAGCGCGGCATCCATTGCTCGTTCAATGTCGGCATCTTCAAAAATCAGAACCGGAGATTTACCGCCTAATTCCATTGAGTATTTTTTTAGACCCGCGTTTTGCATAATGGCGCGACCCGTTGCTGTGCCCCCAGTGAAGGAGACTGCGCGAACGTCATGGTGTTTTACCAGAGCGTCACCGGCTGTTGCACCATAACCTTGCACCACGTTCAGTACGCCCGCAGGGATACCCGCTTCAAGGGCTAATTCACCTAAACGGTTTGCAGACAGCGGAGACAGTTCAGACATTTTTAGAACCGCGGTGTTACCTAGCGCCAAACACGGTGCTGTTTTCCATGTTGCCGTCATAAATGGCACGTTCCACGGAGAAATTAATCCGCACACACCCACAGGTTGGATCAGGGTGTAGTTCATCATTTTGTCGTCAACCGGATAGGTGCGACCATTCATTTGCTGGCAAATTTCAGCAAAGAATTCAAAGTTGTGTGACGCGCGAGGGATCAGAACGTTTTTAGTTTGGTGGATAGGTAAACCGGTATCGTTGGTTTCCATCTCAGCAATTTGCGGAACGTTTTCGTCGATCAGCTCACCTAAGCGGCGCATTAAGCGTGCGCGCTCTTTCATTGGCGTGTTTGCCCACTTAGGGAAGGCTTCTTTTGCAGCGGCAACCGCTTGGTTTATTTCGTCTTGACCGCCGGATGCCACTTCCGCTAATACTTCACCCGTTGCTGGGTTAGTGGTTTCGAAATACTCTTTGCTTTCAACGTTTTTGCCGTTGATCCAATGGTTAATCTTAGTCATCACACTCGCTCCTCATACTCTTTTGCGCTGATAATGGTATTGATCAGCCTGCCCACACCTTCAACTTCAACGATCACTTCATCACCTGGAACCACATCAGACAGCCCTTTTGGCGTGCCCGTTGCGATCATGTCCCCTGGTTGCAGTGTCATAAAGTCACTCAGGTAGGCAATTAAAAATGGGATATTAAAAATCAGATCCGCGGTGGTGCCTTTTTGACGCAATTCACCATTAACGTAGGTGTACAGTGCGAGGTTGTGTGGATCTTTAATATCTGATTTGTCTACCATCCATGGGCCGATTGGCGTCAATGTATCGCGGCTTTTTACGCGCAGGTTTGGACGGTAGTAATTCTCTAAATAGTCACGGATAGCGTAGTCATTACACACGGTGTAACCCGCGACGTAATCCATGGCATCTTCTTGGGAAACTTTGTGAGCCGCTTTGCCAATAATCACCACCAGCTCAGACTCATAGTGCATGTATTCAACATTGTCTGGACGAACGGACACTTGGCGGTGACCTGTTAAGCTGTTTTCTGCTTTAATAAAAATTAGTGGCTCTTCAGGCGGCTTAAATTCTAATTCAGTGGCGTGGTCGGCATAGTTTAGACCTAACGCGAATAAGGTACCTTGTGCAGGTGGTAGCCACTCAACATCTGTGTTATCGCCAGAAATCACGTTGCCGTTTGGCAGCTTGATGGCTTCGTTGTCACCGACAGTGACGGAATATTCAGTGCCTTGATAACGAATTTTTGCGTGTTTCATTATTATTGTCCTCCTGCCGCAACAACGCTGTTCTTGAGGCTTGGGAAGCCAGCTGCTTGGATCTCAACCTGGTCACCCGGTTTGATGGTGACGCGCTGATGAGGGGTACCCAGTAAAATCACATCTCCTTGTTTTAGGGTTGCGAAGTCGCTCAATGCAGCCACTAATTCGCTTGCGCTACGAACGAGATCCTTGGTTGACCATCTGTCAGCTTCTTTGCCGTTAATCAGTGTCACTATCTCAACAGGTGAAGATAACGACGTTTTCACTAACTCGCCGATTGGGCAGAAAGTATCACGGCATTTTGCTTTAATCGCAGGGCGGTAGAAGGTGTCTTCTGGCAGGCTAACTTCATTCGCCAGTGCAAAGCCAGCAATGAACTCCAACGCATTTTGTGCAGTCACTTTGCGTGCATCTTTACCAATCACCAGCGCCAGCGTTGCACCGCTTTGTACTTCTTCACCAGCAGGATGCAGGATGTTATCCCCGGAATTAATGCGTGTATTACGCGGCTTAATAAACCACACAGGTGTTTTCGGTGGGGTTTTATAAGGGGCTTGCTGGAACGCCTCGAGCCAATGATCAAGTTGGCTTTGATGGTTGAGGGCAACGGCAAAAACAGTGCCTTTCATTGACAACTCCTTATTAAAGAGATCGATTCTGAGTAATTATTAATATATTAATAAAGTATTATTTTGTAATAAGCAATAGCTTTATGGAAATGTTAATTTTAATTGTGATCTTATTAACATAATAAAGGGGTCTTCATGTAACTGACTGTATATAATGAGTTTATTATTTTTTTAACTTTTAAAAATTTACAATATATTAACTTTGATTTTTTGATAAAATTTATTTACTCATTAATATTTTGGTGTTTTTCTTTGTGATTGTTAGTACTGCATGCTACTCTTGCATTTAAGATAATTGAGTGTGTTGCAGTTACCCTATGATTTATTGCTAACCCTAAAGCGACGTTAAAAACCGTCGCGTTAAAAATGGCAGCGTTAAAAATGGTAACCAGCACGGAGGCTGACTAACCCCCGGTAGTGGGTGTTTCATAACTTTAAATAGCGTGGTGAGTTTTAAGCTTATGCATGAATCATTGACAATTGCATTATTACAGGCGCGAGAGACCGCAATGGGCTTCTTTCGACCGATATTAAAGTCCTATAATTTGACCGAACAGCAATGGCGTATCATTCGCGTGTTAGCGGATAATCGCTCTATTGATTTTCATGAATTATCAGTGCAAACCTGTATTTTGCGTCCAAGCTTAACGGGGATTTTGACTCGTATGGAACGCGAAGGGCTTATTTTCCGTTTAAAGCCATTGAATGACCAACGTAAACTGTATGTCTCACTGACCCCTACAGGGCAAGAGTTGTATGACAAGGCACGTCAGGAAGTTGAAGAGGGTTATCAAAAGATTGAACAGGCTTTCTCTCAAGAGAAAATGCAGCAACTGACGGCTCTGCTGGATGAGTTGATTGCGCTGGAGAGCCCGGATTATAGTAGTATTATGGATAGAAGCAAGACAGCCTAAATACTCGTCATACTTTGAACCGCAGCGTTGTTGGTTGCGCTCAGCTACTCGGGTCACATACTTGTGTATGCTCCCCGAGATAGCTTCACTTACCGCCTAGCTGCAATTCAAATTATTTAGAGTATTGTTTTTCTGGCATATTTTAGTGATCACTTGCCGAGCAAGTGCAAGAAGTGAATATGTTTTTCATACTGGTCGAGGATGTCATGAATGATCTGCTCTTTCGCCCAGCCCATCACGTCGTAATCCTGCCCACCTTCTTTTAAGTGAATTTCTGCGCGATAGTATTTTTGTTCTTCACTGCGCTCTTCATCACTGTCTGTTCCCATACCTGCTAGGGCAAAGGCTGGCTGAATATAGTAACGTAGGCGAACTTCGTATAAAAAGTTCATATCTTCGCCTAAATCCACCTCAAATCCAATCCTATCGTCTTTATCGGTATGGATATGGCAAACCGTACCTTGCTTGGCGAGCTCCTCAGAAACCATCTCCATGGATGGTTTCACGGACTCTTCCATAAAGCGTTTTACATGAGCGCGTTTCGGGAAATAAACAATATTACGTAAGCGGCGCTGCCACGGAATCGGGTTACGGCTGGCGGTTGGGGCGATGGTGGCTAATTGCTGACTATCCCGTTTATAGGCATCAACGCGCAGTGCTTTGAATAACCCATAAATAGAGATAAGCAGAACGATAGCAAATGGCAAGGCGCTGGCAATTGTCAGAGTTTGCAGTGCTTGCAAGCCACCCGCCAACAACATGGTGATCGCCACCACGCCCATTAAGCCCGCCCAGAAAATACGTTGCCAAATAGGGGTATTGGAATCACCGCCAGAGGCGAGGGTATCAACCACCATAGCGCCAGAGTCCGCAGAGGTGACAAAGAACACGACGACCATCAGCATAGCGAAGAACGATAATACCGTTGAGAACGGGAAGTAAGTCAAAAACTCGAATAGCGCGAGAGACACGTCAGACTGCACCGTTTCTGCCAGTCGGGTCGCTCCTTGGTTTTTGATTAAATCAATGGCGGTATTACCAAAGAACGTCATCCACATCAGGGTAAAGCCCGCAGGAACAAACAGCACGCCAGTGACAAACTCACGAATGGTACGACCGCGAGAAATTCTTGCGATAAACATCCCAACAAATGGTGACCATGATAACCACCAGCCCCAATACAGCAACGTCCAACCCCCTAGCCAATCACTGGATTTAGGTTCGTAGGCATACAAGTTAAACGTTTTGCTGACGATCTCTGAGAGATATCCCCCCGTATTTTCCACAAAGGATTTTAGCAATAAGACCGTCGGACCTAAGATCACAATCAACAGTAACAATAGGAAGGCGAGACCGAGGTTCAGCTCAGATAAAATACGGATCCCTTTATCTAACCCAGAGACGACGGATAAGGTTGCAAGAGCCGTGAAGGTGATAATCAAACCAACTTGCACGGTCTCATTCACCGGTAAACCGAACAGATGATTCATTCCGGCGTTAACTTGCAGTACCCCAAAGCCAAGAGAGGTCGCGACACCAAACACAGTACCCACCACCGCAAACACATCCACAGCATGACCTAAAGGGCCATAAATTCGGTCACCGATAATCGGGTATAGAGCTGAGCGCAGGGTGAGCGGTAAACCGTGGCGATAGCTGAAAAAGGCTAAAATCAAGGCAACAATGGCGTAGATAGCCCAAGCGTGTAATCCCCAATGGAAGAACGTCAGGCGCATGGCTTCTTTGGCGGCTTCTACGGTTTGCGGATCCCCTACTGGCGGGTTGAGATAGTGCATGACGGGCTCGGCAACGCCGAAGAACATCAAGCCAATCCCCATACCTGCGGAGAACAACATGGCAAACCAAGAGACATAGCTGAAATTGGGCTGTGCGTGGTCAGGACCTAGTTTTATCTGTCCATAACGCGAGAGTCCCAGATAAGTCACACTCAACAAAATGATGGCGACAGCGAGAATGTAAAACCAGCTGGCGTTGTTAAATAAATTCTTTTGAAGATGACTTAGATGAGATTCTGCCATTTCAGGCATTAAGGCGGCAAAACCGACGATAAGCAGAATAATGATAGCCGAACTGTAAAATACAGGGGGGCTGATTTTGGAGCGTACTTTTTTGTTTTCAGTCACGTTTTGACTCATAACGACCTTCTTTGATTTTTATTTTATTTTTTGCATACCAATCTTAAGGGGGCATGCGGCGAGCTGTCCTTCTGAATGAAACAATAGGTTATTGCGAAAGGGTTTCCCTGTAGGAAACGAAATAGAAAGAACAATAAAATGGCTAAATTGTGAGTGTTGATAACGGTGATTTACGGCTGAATTATCAACAAAAATTGGTAAGTGGTGACCCCCTTTGAACCCTGTGATGAACAAAAAACGAAAGGGTATACTGCCATGGTAGGCATCAATGATCAACCTAAGTGGTAAAATGAAAATAAATAAAGGGTGTAAATTTCATGTTATTTATCAATTCATTGTTTATTTATCTTACTGTATTTTGGTGTTATTTATAGAAATGTAGCCAAGTGAGCGAAAGAGATAATTATGTGGTTAAAAATAGCCTTAAAGCGGGCTAAATAGCAAAATGAATTAACGCTTATGCGTATAAAAAAAGCAGACAATATCGGTCTGCTTTGGAATGAAAAAAGGGGAAAATGCGATGATTTATTTCTTCGCATCATTCTCTGATTTTAACGCTTCAGTTTTGTCTTTAGCGTCAGTGGCGAGTTCGTCAGCTTTGTTTATAGCATCCGTTTTCATGTCTTGCGCTTTTTCTGAAAACTCACTAGATGCTTTGTCATACTGTTCTTTGAGCTTATCGGCGGAGTCGGATGCATCTTGTTTCAGCTCATCCGCTTTTTTCTCACCTTGGTCTGCTAACTCTTTGGCTTTGTCTGAGAGTTCAGATGCTTTGTCTGAAGCATCGTTTTTCACATCTTGCGCGGTGGCTTTTGCGCTATCAGATAACTCAGTCGCTTTTTGCTCAGTCGCGTCTTTTAACTGAGTAGCTTTTTCTTCGACTTGTTGAACCGCGTCATCTTTTTTTGATGAATCATCACAACCAGCGACAAGGGTTAAAACGCCAGCAACAACAAGAGAAGAAATGATTTTATGTTTCATTATTAATTCCTTAACAGGTCATGTTAGAAAAATACTAATTAAACGGTAAATTCATTTGTGGCTAAAATACCGACATAGACACATCAAAATGTAGCACACGAAATGGCGAAAGATCCATGTAGCGTCTGTAAAGATGTGTGGGATGGAGCTTGTGTGGGAATGAGAGAGAGCGCAAGTGAGTAAACACCCACTTGCGCTAATTGAGGGTTATTTCTTTAAGTCGTCATACAGCATCATGGATGCTTTATTTTCTGGGTCGCCAATCCAACGAGGCTGTGGTTGGTACTCATTGTTAATCAGACTTTTTTGTGGCTCAAATCCGGTGTACTTCAGACCTGCCAAATCAGACCATGTATAGATAAAGTCCATAGTGCTGTATGGGCGTGCGGTTTTATCTTTCAAGTCAAATTGATGAGTCTGTAACCATTCTGGCGACTGCCATACTAAGAATGGAACGTTGTACATCACTTTGCTTGGCTTGCCTTCGCTACGGCCTAACATTTCATGTGGTGGTGTGTCGTAAACATCCTCACCGTGATCGGAGAAGAAGACTAAGAAGCCATTTTCTTTTGAAGAATCGAAATCTTTAATCAGCGTAGAAACCACATAGTCATTGTAATGCTGAGCATTATCATAGGCATTGTAATCTTTGATTTGGTCGCCTTTTAAGTTGGTTGGCACTGGGCTATTGCTATCGGTGAAGATGGCTTTATCTTCAGGATAACGGAACTCATAGCGCATATGGGTACCCAACAGGTGCACCACAATAAATTTCTTCTCAGCAGGATCAGCTAAGGCTTCTTTGAATGGGTCGAGCACCACGTCATCATAAATACGGGAGCTTTGCGCCATATCGTTGTTCAAATAATATTGCTTATCGGTTTGACGAGAGAACGCCGTTAACAGGGTGTTTCGCTCAGTCATGGTTTGCTGATTGGTGATCCAGAACGTTTTAAAGCCAGCTTGCTTCATCATATTCATAATCGATGGGCGGGAATTAAACAGATCAGGCTCAGTTTCTGAAGCAAAAGTTAAAATCTGTTGCAACGCTTCGATGGTATAAGGGCGTGGCGTGACCACATCATTAAAGACCGTCAAATTGTTTGGATACTGTTTTTCCAGTTGATCAAGCTCTGGCGTTGTTTGACGAGAATAGCCATACAAGCTCATTCTGTCGCGGCTGGTGGATTCACCAATCACCAACACAAACGTTCTTGGGGTATTGCCATTGGCATCAACAAAATTTTCTAACGGTGGAATTTTGCTGTTGTCGCGGATTAATTCTTCCATGTTTGCCAGTTGGTTCTTATACAGGAAGTAACCACTTACAAACTGCCACGGTGCGGCATACGCTAATTTACTGTTAACGTAGGAAACGACGTTCTCAAAAGGACGCTGCTGTTTGATGGCTTTATTGTAGTAAGGCACACCAAATAGCACGATTAGAACGAGCGCGGACACAATCACGCGCCCAGTCACTGGCAACGTGACGGGTTTCAAACGAGTCCATAGGAAAATAGCGCCGAGGGTGTAAGCCAAAATCACTGCAATCACTTTAAAGCTCAGATATTGGCGTAAGAATTCACCCGCCTCGTTGGTGTTGGTTTCGAACATCACAAACATCACACTTTGGGATAATTGATGTCCATACACCACGAAATAAGCGAGAGCGACGACCGAGGATAGCCATAAAACAATCCCGATTAGGCCTGCCACGAGTTTGATTTTTCGAGGGAAAAATAGCGCGGGAACGAGCCAGAGTGAGCTATAGAGTAAAGAATCTCTTAACCCGATGGTGTTGCTTTGCCCGGTAACAACCACATACAGCTGTAGTAAAGATGAAAAATACCAGAAAAATATTAACAGCCAGAACAAGGACATCCAGCTAAACTTTCCTGCTTTTATCGAATTAACCATAAATTTTTAGCTCTTAATTATTAGTTTCGTTAAGTAACAATCAAAACATAGTCGAAAAATCGTTTTTTAGATAGATAGTTATCGAGTAAGTTCAAATTATATTAAGAATGTGTTTACTGTTTTATTGTTTATTGTAGATGCAGATAAGGACTAATTTATTACATTGTTTATCAATGATTTTTAAATCATTTATAAATTTTTCTTTTTGGCGCTCATTTAATGATTAACCTATTAAGAAATGAGGCTTTCCTTCACATTTTTCATTTATTGCATAAGCAATGGAATTGATATTATTCTTTGTTAATCTATTAGCTAGAAATACTGATGGCATTTAATTGATAGGGGATGCTTAATGCGAGGCATAAACGATGCTAGATAACGCCTTTGTGGCTTTTTTGAAATCCGCTTTAGCCGTGAGAATTCTGCTCTCCATTTTGATTATCGTTGATGGCGGGCTCATCTTAAAGCCCATCTTAAGTGCTTACACAGACTATATCGATTGGCGCCAAAGTGGATTTACCGAGTGGTTAAAATCCTTAGGGTTTATGAAATTGCTGGATATTCCCCGCTTCTTGTTGGGTATCTCGCTTATCTTTCTTTCGCTATTTATGATCAATGGCGCGCGCATTGCATGGGTTTTCGCACTCTTATTATTGGCAATCATTGCCTTTGTTGACTTAAAAGTGGCGACGGAACATGTGCGACAAGGTTATTTCTCTTTTGGCTTGTTTGTCGCATTAACACTCTTTTGGAAACTGTACCCTCGACACAGTATCAGTAGCGCGGGGTTTGTGGCGCTCACCTGTATTATTTCATTATTGCTCTATTCCATTTTCGGTACGCTGTATATCGGCGATGAATTCTTACCCGTTGTGAAGGATGGCACCACGGCATTTTATTTTGCGCTGGTATGTATGACGACCGTAGGGTTTGGCGATATTGTTCCTGTCACCCTGGATGCTAGGGTCTTTACGGTGACTGTAATTATCTTAGGGATCACCATTTTTACGACCTCCGTAGTGTATGTGGTAGGCGTATTAGCCAAAGGTACCAAAGAGATTGTTCGCAAGAGGTTTTCATATATGAAAAATCATTATGTGGTGATTGGTAGTACACCGATGGCGGTTAACGTCTATCAAGCACTGAAAAAACGGGAACTGCCTGTCGCCGTGATTTGCCAAGAAAGTCACCGCAGCCACTATCCCGAAAAAGATAATATCGTGACAGGAGACCCAACGGACTCCGCTTTATTGGCAGAAGCCAATGTGAAACAGGCGAAATGTGTGCTGATCATGACCGATAGTGACTCGTTAAGTACCTTTGCCTTGCTCGGTGTAAAAGCGCAATCGGGCAGTAAAAGCGAAGCAAAAACCGTGGTATTGGTTAACCAAGAGTCAAACATGGATAAAATCCGTTTGCTGAACCCGGATATGCTGTTTTCACTCTCGTCCCTTGGCTCGGAAGTTTTGATGCAAGTGCTTTGCGGTGAAACAATTTCTAATGACAGCATTAGTGATATGCTGCTGAACAAAATTACAAAAAGCTAGCGACCTCACGGATGTTAAAAGGAACTCAGCCCCATGTTAAGTGCGGATAAAATTACCTGCCATCGACAAAATAGAACGCTATTTCGGCAGCTGGATTTTTCGGTTATGCCGAACCAAATTTTGCAGGTCGAAGGACCCAACGGGGCAGGGAAAACCACACTGTTACGCATGATGGCTGGGTTATTAAAGCCGGATGAAGGTGAAATTTTATGGCAGCAGCACTCCATTGAAAAACTTAAGGAAGAGTTTACTCGCCACTTGCTGTATCTGGGGCATAAACCGGCTGTAAAATCACTGTTAACCCCCTATGAAAACCTGAAGTTTTATTACCAAATGCACCACCAAGAACCTGAAGGCGACAAAATTTGGTCTGCGCTAGAAGAAGTCTCTTTGATGGGGTATGAGGATATTCCTGTCGGGCAGCTTTCAGCAGGGCAACAGCGCCGAGTCAACCTTGCCCGCTTATGGTTAAGCGATGCGCCACTGTGGATTTTGGATGAGCCATTCACGGCTATTGATGTGGCGGGAGTAAATCGTTTAACTGAGTGTTTTCATCAACATGCAGAGCAAGGTGGCATGATTTTATTTACGTCGCACCAAGCGATGACAGGGCACTTTGGGACATTAAAACTGACAGGTGGGTACGAGTGATGTTTTGGCTATTAATAAAAAGAGAGCTTAAAATTGCCTTTCGTAGCTTCTCCGAATTGGTTAACCCACTGTGGTTTTTCTTAATCGTCATCACGCTTTTTCCATTGAGTATTGGGCCTGAACCGCAATTATTGGCTCGGATCTCTGTGGGGATTTTTTGGGTTGCCGCCATTTTATCGTCGTTGCTTTCGTTAGAACGTTTATTTAAAGATGACTATCTGGATGGCTCGTTAGAGCAATTATTGCTGGCACCACACCCTCTGTTTATCACGGTTTTAGCCAAAGTGATTTCCCACTGGCTAGTGACAGGACTGCCTCTGGTGCTACTGTCTCCTGTTGCAGCGGTAATGTTATCAATTAATGGCGACACATTATTGGTGCTAGCGGGGACGTTACTGCTAGGAACGCCAGTATTGAGCTTTATTGGTGCGATTGGTGCTGCGCTCACCGTATCATTAAAAAAGGGGGGCGTACTGGTCAGTTTACTGGTGCTACCGCTGTATATTCCGGTGTTAATTTATGCGACGGGCACGATGGAAGCATACAGTTTTAATATGCCTCTTGGCGGATATTTTGCGATCCTTGGCGCACTATTTGCCGCAAGTATCACCTTTTCTCCGTTGGCAATTGCTGCCGCATTGAAGATCAACGTGAGTAACAGCTAGGGGAGATTTTTTCTAATTGAGCTGATACAGTCGGTGATGTGATGCTCAGTGTAAAAGGAAAAAACGTCATGCCCGCTGTTCCCCTCATCAGTAGCGATAATTTTAGCCGGCTGTTATCTGACCCGATGCAGCCGAGCGGGCAATGGGCGTTAATCTATTTTTGTGCATCATGGTGCCAGCCATGTAAGACCATGCAGCCTATCTATTTACAACTCACGGATTACTTTTCTGATAATGGTACGCACTTTGGCGGTCGTATAAATTTTGGTGGCAGTATAAATTTTGGAATAGTAGATATCGCTCAATCTCCGACAATAGCCCCTCAGTATGGAATTAAATCCGTGCCGTCCATTGCCCTTTTCCTCGATTCTCGTCTTGTGGATTTAATGGCGGGGGAATATCAACTTTCATCGCTGGTTACCCAAATAGAAAATAGGTTGCTATGTTCACATTAATATTAGAAGGCTTGGTAATTGGCTGCCTATTAGGATTAACGGGCGCTGGTGGCGGTATTTTAGCGGTTCCTGCATTGATGACATCTCAAGGATGGGGTGTCGCACTCGCCGCGCCTGTAGGGTTATTGGCGATTACATTGGCAGCACTGGTCGGTGTTATTCAAGGGCTTATTCAGCAGAATATTCGTTATAAAGCGGCTATTTGGATTGCATTAATTAGCATTCCTACCGCGAAATATGGGGTTTATTTAGCACACATTATTTCACCCCAATGGCTGACTTTAGCATTTAGCTTCGTCATGCTGGTGGTTGTATATCGTATTGTTTTTAAACAGGTAATTGAAGATGATGATGCTCCGTGCAAAATAAATCAGCAAACGGGAAAATTTATTTGGAATATCAAAACGGCATCTATATTAGGGGGAATTGGATTAGTTGCTGGATTACTGACGGGGCTATTAGGCGTAGGCGGCGGGTTTATTATTGTGCCTGCAATGAAAAAGTTCACCAATTTAAACCTTAAAAGTATTATTGCCACCTCGCTGATGGTGATATTTCTCATTGGCAGCATTAGTATTTCAATTAATATATTGAATGGCTTTGAATATCCATTAGAGGTGAGTACAACCTTTATTTTAGCCTGCGTTTTTGGGTTGATTATTGGGCGTTTTTTGATTGGCTATATCCCTGTTAATATTGTTCAAACTATATTTGCATTATTGGTTGTTTTTGTTTCATTTTATTTATTATACTCAATTTTTGTTTTTATAAATAATAATGGAATTCCCGATTTTTTAATATAAAAATTTCATTCCATTACTCATTTATTAGTGATTTTTCAGTTATTTTACTTTTAAAACAATTTTTATATTTGGCTTGATTCAAATTAAGAATATTAGGCATAAGATGCTATTGGTTTGATGTATAAGAAAGAAAACTGATTTATCTTCAATGATAAACAGGTATAATGGATTAATCGCAATTCTTATTCAGCAGCGACATCAACAGAACACGCTATACCCTACCAAATACAATAATCATTACAGGTTGACTAGCACAAATATGACTAAACAAGATAGTTCAACAACCATCATTGATATCGCCAAACGCGCGAATGTGACCGATATTACGGTATCTCGAGCTTTTAATCACCCAGAATTGGTAAAAAAAGAGACGCGAGAAAAAATACTCGCTATCGCGCAAGAATTAAATTATGTCCCCAATGTATTTGCTCGGAATTTAAAGAATAAAAATAGCCGCATTATTGGGGTTGTTACGGACAGTACCTTTAACCCGTTCTATGTTGTATTAATCCAGACGGTTTCCCGCTTAGCGAAAGAGAAAGGGTATCAGGTGATGATCTTTGATACCGATAGCGATGAAAAAGCCGAGCAAACGGCTATTGAAACCTTAGTCAGCTATAAGGCTAGCGGTATTTTACTTTCGCCTGTGCGTGACGATAAAGCCTATCAACCGAGTTATTTATCACTGATTGATCAGCATAAAGTCCCTCTGGTTTTTGTTGACCGTTCTATTTATGGCAAAGATTACCCTGGGCTATTTTTGAAGAACTTTGAAATCGGGGCATTAACCGGTAAATATCTCAATCAGCAACGCAGCGAAAATACCTTAATTGTCTCAGGGCCTGAGCATTCTGAAATTAGTCTTTCACGCTTAGCGGGTATTTATGACCAATTTACCAACCGTAAAAATATTCATGTTCTGTACAGTAGTTATATTTTTAGTAAGAAAGATGAAGAGTATTTAAGAGATAAAATAAAAGAACTCTATACACCCAATATGTATATCGTGGGGTTAAACGGAATTATTACCGCGGGGATGTACAAAATTATTTCTGAACTCGGATTATCTTGCCGTTATTTCTCGGTGGACTTACCGCCTTATGCTGATACTTATCATTTATCGATTTCAGGCGTTCACCATGACTCAGTTTATTTAGGTAAACGAACAGCGGAATTACTGTTTGCAGAGATAGAAGGTGGTACCACTAAAGAAACGGGTTCCAAGCAAATTTTCGTCAATGGAAAACTTGTGACTTACGATTAAAAAAATAAGGATTTCATCATGAAATCCTTATTTGTTGTTTTTCGTAACAGCGTGAAAATCAACGCTTCATTGAGCTAATTAAGGTTGCGCCCCAGATAATTAAGCCTTTTACAATATATTGAACGTACGGTGAGATACCTAGCAGGTTCAAGCCATTGTTTAGCACGCCTAAAATCATTGCGCCGATCAACGTACCGATGATCATCCCGCGACCACCTGCGATAGAAGCGCCACCCAAAACCACGGCTGCAATGGCATCAAGCTCAAAACCGACACCGGCATTAGGCTGTCCGCTCATAACGCGAGAAGTAAAAATCAGCCCGGCAAATGCCGCAGTGAAACCACTGATGACGTACACCAACATTTTATAGCGCTCAACGCGGATACCACTTAAACGCGCAGCCTCTTCGTTACCGCCAATGGCATAAATATAGCGACCGAATGGAATATGATTAAGCACCACATAAAAAATTAGATACAGACCCAGCATTAACAGGATAGGTACTTGAATTCCCATCAATTCTTCACGACCCCAAAAAGCAAACTCTTGAGGTAAGCCAGAAATAGGGTAGCCACCGGTGTAAATTAGCGCTAAGCCTTTCGCAATAATCATGGCGCCTAAGGTCACGATAATTGGCGGCATTTTACCGTAAGCAGTTAAAATCCCATTAATAAATCCAAACGCGATACCAGATAACAGACCCAGTGCAATGGCAATGGAAGGATCCATACCATAATATTTCATTAATCCAGCCATCAATGTACCAGATAGCGCCATCACCGCCCCAACGGAAAGGTCGATCCCTCCGGTTAAGATGGCAAATGTCATCCCGATAGCAATGATTGCATTAATAGAAACTTGGCGGGCAATAGTAGATAAGTTATTTACCGTTAAAAAATGCTCATTAAAAATGGACATGCAAGCAAATAAAATAATTAACCCAACGAGAGGTAAAAATGCCGGTATCTTGGTTAATTTGGCAAAATTAAATTTATTCTTCGCTAGTGGAATTGTACTTTGGTTAGACATAGTCATGATCCTATATAATATTGCCGGCCGCATGTAACATAATCTGGGTTGAGTTAATCTCGTCCCCACTTAATTCAGCAGCAACTTCACCATCTCGAAACACCAAAACCCGATCGCTCACGCCAATAACTTCAGGCAGCTCTGAGGAAATCATAATAATTGAGATCCCTTTTTCGGTAAGTGAACGCATTAATTGATAGATTTCTGATTTTGCTCCGACGTCGATACCCCGTGTAGGCTCATCGAAAATAAGAATTTTGGCTTGTTTATTCAGCCAACGTGCAATCACCACTTTTTGTTGGTTTCCACCGCTAAGCGTTGAAACCGCTGTATCTGCTTCTGGTGTTTTAACTTTGACTTGCGAAATTAAATCAAGAGATAACAAATGTTCTTTTTTATTTTGAATTAAGAACAGTTTTTGAGCGTGGTTATTTAGCCAAATATTTTCTTTAACTGAGAATGGCAAAACCAAACCTTGGGTTTTACGGCTTTCAGGTAAAAGTCCAATGCCTAACTGGAGCGCTTGTGCCGCAGATTTCATTTTGACTTCTTGCCCCTCTAGAACCACTTTTTTCTTGTAGGCTTTATCCGCGCCCATCATGGCGAGAATATTTTCAGTGCGGCCAGAGCCGACTAAGCCTGCAAGACCGAGGATCTCGCCTTTTTTCAATTGAATGCGATTGGTTGGGCTAGAAGCAAACCGTTGAATTTGAGCGTCGAGAATGACCTCTTGTCCATCAAAATGACGTTTTGGCGGGTAGATATTTTCGACTTCACGACCCACCATCATTTCGATGATCACATCAAGGTCGGTATCATCCACCTTACGGGATCCAATATATTGACCATCTCGCAATACGCTAATGGTGTCGCAAATTTCATAAATCTCTTCCAAGTGGTGAGAGATAAAGAACATGCCGACGCCTTTTGCTTTCAGGTCACGCATCACATCAAATAGGTGATTGGCTTCTTTGGGGGTTAATGTTGCCGTTGGCTCATCTAGTACCAATATTTTGGCATCCAGAGAAAGCGCTTTGGCAATTTCCACAAATTGTTGTTCAGCAATACTTAAATGGCTAATGGGTTCATCAATATCAATATTAACGCCCAACTCAGATAGGATTATCTGCGCTTTTTCACGCATCAGCTTTCTATCTAATAAGCCAAATTTATTTTTAATTTCCCGGTTTAAAAAGATATTTTCAAAAGCATTTAAATAAGGGATTAACGAAAACTCTTGGAAAATAATACCGACGCCCGCTTTAATGGCATCACGATAATTATGGAAGGTGTACTCTTCGCCTTCGATAAGTATTTTCCCGCTATCTGGTTTATGAATTCCACACAGCACTTTCATTAGCGTTGATTTACCCGCACCATTTTCACCCAGCAGTGCGTGTACCTCTCCTTTTTCTAAAGAGAGATTAATATTATCTAGCGCCTTAACCCCAGGGAAAGTTTTACTGACATCTTTTAATGCTAACAATTGCATCATGTTGCTTCCCTTATTTTCTTTACCGCTTAAAAATGGGTAACAAAGCGAGTTGGAAAGTGAAATGCTTTCCAATAAACAGAGTGTCATTCATTTTTATTAAGAGTATTGCGCCGGGGAATAATCCGTAGGCGCAATACCGAGCTCGACTTACTTATTTACTTACTTTATTAATTGCTGATTACCAATGGAAATCTTTAGCATTGGTTTTATCGATTAACTTAACATCCAGAGGAACTTCTTTAGGTACGTTAGCTCCCCAGTGTTTTGCTAAGCCCATGGCTAAACCAATACGTACTTGGTCACGTGGGAATTGTGCGGAAGTAGCGATAAACGGTGAATTACCTTTGGCAATTTCAGCGACGGCTTCAGGAGAACCATCAACACTCACCAGTTTCACATCACGACCCGCAGATTCGATTGCCGCTAATGCGCCTAAAGAACCCACATCGTTCACACTGAAGATACCATTCAAGCCAGGGTTAGCTTGCAGCATGTTTTCAGTGACGTTCATCGCAGTATCACGCTCTTGTTTACCGTTTAATTTGGTCACAATCTTGATGTTTGGATACTCTTTCATGGCGGCTTCAAAACCACGAACACGCTCAAGGATTGGCACGACAGGGATACCATCAAGGATAGCCACTTCGCCTTTACCGCCTAATGATTCACCTAAACGTTTACCCGCCATTAGACCTGCTTCGTAGTTTTTAGAACCCACGAATGAGTCGATTGGACCGTTAGCTTGTGCATCGATTGCAATCACCACGACACCCGCTTTTTTCGCAGCTAATACAGCTGTTTCTGCACCCACGCTATCTGCTGGGTTAATCAGCAGAATATCGATTTTTTTCTGAAGCATATCTTCGATATCGCTGGTTTGTTTTGAGACATCGTGTGCCGCATCAGCGATATAAAGTTGAGCGCCCATTTCACCTGTTGCGCTTTCTAAAGCCTCTTTCATGGTCACGAAATATTCGTTATTCAGTTCTTGAAACGACATTCCGACAGAAACCGGTTTTGCTGTCGCGTTAAAAGCCATGCCCAGTGTTAAAACGCTTGCTGCAACAGCTAACTTTTTAAATTTACTCAACATAAGATGTTCTCCTAAAGAGCCTTTAGTGTTATAGGGTACTGCTAATATTTATGATTATTAATGACTTACTTTAATTATGCTGATATTGCATTTCACTATATTGCACTACAACAGCATTATGGCTTGATAACGACTTTGATAGAGTCTGCCGATTTCGCCATAACAAATGCTTCTTCCCAATCATCGATTGAGTAGAAGTGGGTAACGATATCGTCAGCACATACTAACCCGCGGCTAAATAGGTCAATGGCGACCTCGTAGCTGTATGGGCCTAAGTGAGCACCTCGGATATCTAACTCTTTACGGTCACCGATAATTGACCAGTCTACGGTGGTCTCTTTACCGAAAACGCTGAACTCGACGAAGCGACCCAATTTACGGATCATTTCTAACCCTTGAGTCACGCCGATTGGAGCGCCAGTCGCTTCGATGTACACATCGCAACCGTAACCTTCGGTCATCTCTTTCACCAGTTTGATGGCATCTTCTTTCAGTGGGTTGATCACCACATCAGCGCCAAATTTCTTCGCTAATTCAAGGCGTTCATCGATAGCATCGATAACAACTAATTTTTTCGGGGTTTTGAGTTTCGCGACTTGGATCATGCACAGACCCAGTGGACCTGCGCCTGCGATAACGACAACGTCATTTAAATCGATATCACCGCGACGAACGGTATGGATAGCACAGGCCATTGGCTCGATTAACGCCGCATCTTTTTCTGAAAGCTCATCTGGAATTTTGTGAATAATGGCACGCTCAGAAAAACGCATATATTCCGCCATCCCACCATCGGCAACTTCTTTTTGGAAGCCGTAAATATCATGGGTTTCGCACATCCAATACTTGCCTGACTTACAGAAACGACACTCCCAGCAAGGCACGATTTGTTCCGCTAAAATACGATCACCTACTTTCAGACCATATTTTTCGCCAGAACCTTCGCCCAGCTCAGCAACGCGTCCGTAAAATTCGTGTCCTGGTACGACAGGGGCTTTGATCCATGGGTTTTCACCCCAGAACATTTGAGCGCCATCATTCGCTTTACAGTCACCTGCACAGATACCGCATCCGTCTACTTTGATGACCACTTCACGAAATCCTGGTGTTGGTCTTTTAATCGCTTCAAAGCGGTAATCATGGGGGCCATGACATACAACAGCTTTCATTTTTTCAGGTAGGGTACTCATATTCTAATAACCTCATTCTGGATGTTGGCTATAATGTTGACGTCAACATTAAACGTCGTTTTTGTAAGTAAACCGTTCTCTTTGTAACGCTTGACGGCTAAAAATAATAATAGTGTGAGAAAAGTGATGCTCTATTGTTATAAATAAATTGTTTGGTTTTTAATATGACGACGTCGTCATTTTTGAGAGATGCTAAATAAAAAAGTGATAATTGTGATTCAAATCCTATTTTTTATTTAAAAACTCTTTTGTTTATGAGGTTTGTTTGCCAGACAAAATGCAAACTATAGTGGATGCGATGATTTTCGAAAGAGTATAATTAGTTTCGTTATTTTCAGAAGTGAAGAATCTTTGAAAAAACATTTCAGCTAACACTTTAAGGTGAAATTTGAATTAGTTTGCGTCATTAATGTGATCATGATCGATTTGGCATGGTGTATAAATCTCTATTAATCCTTTTCTTTGCTATTTTTCCGATTGAATAAAAAGTGTTATATCGATAACTTAAATTAAATATCTTAGCATTAATGATTTTTTTAATTAAAAGGCATAAAAATGGCAACGACAATGATTGTTCTTCTGGTTTTACTGCTTATTTTAGCGGGATGGGGAATTTCTATTTATAACCGCTTGGTGAGTACTCGGAACCAAGTTAGCAATCAATTTGCCAATATTGATGTGATTTTAAAACAGCGTGCTGACCAAATTCCCCAGCTAGTCACGATAGTTGAAAAAGCCATGGAGCATGAAAAAGCGCTATTTACTTCATTGAGTGATGCTCGCCAAAATTATTTCAGTGCTAAAAATGTGAATGAAAAAATTGCAGCATCAAATGAAATGGATAAAGCATTAAAAAGCCTCGTCGCGGTTGCTGAAAACTACCCAACGCTAATATCGGGAGAGCAATTTACCCAATTACAAATCGCACTAAGCGAAGTGGAAGATAAAATTGCTCAGCGCCGCGAAGGTTTTAATGATGCAACAACGGAATACAATACGGCGATCCAAATGTTCCCAGACAGTATTTTTGCCAATATTTTTGGTTTTACTGCGTTGCCTTTATTGGAAATCTCCGAAGCTGAGAAAAAATATGATGGTATTCAATTCAAATCATAATCACCGTTAAAGGTATCATCTGTGAATATCTACTATTTTTTAGGTGCCATATTAGGTGGCATTCTTTTTTATTTAGACAGAAAATATTCAAAAAAGCGTAAATTAAACTGGGGCATTATTCTTTTTACTGCGGTGCTATTTGGGGCATGGGAAACTATCTCGCCGAGACCTGGCGAATATGAACGCTACTTTTTCTATGCTGTGGCAGTAGGAATGGCTTTTGCGGCTAGTCGTATTGTCGTTGGAATAACGGAAAGTGCGTATGATCGCTATCAACGTTTGCAAAAGGAAGGCTCCTCCAAATTTACTGCGTTATTAAAAACCCTTGTTGGCACGGCATTGGCTGGGTGTTTAACCATGGGCTTTTTTATCGATATTCGCCTCTTTTTTGTGGCTTTCGTCTTATTGTTTGTTTTCAGTTTTATTCAAAATACCCCCGAAAAACGTTTTCTAAAGTTTCAAAAGAACCTCGCAACGTCAAAAATTCGCTCAATTGCGATGGGGCTCGTAGAAGTAGAAGGGAAAATAACCTCAGGAAAGGAAGTCAAAAGTAAGTTAGGTAATCGTAGCTGTTATGGTGCTTTTTATTACGAGTACTCCATCTCTACGGATAAAGAAGGTAAAAAAAGTTATACCCTCAGAGACAGCAGTGTTCAGCTACATAATTTCACCATGACGGATGATACTGGCTCTGTGAATGTGATTTGTGACCCAGATTATTTTGTCCATACCGGATTATCCCCCCATATGGATTATGAGAGTGGCAATCGTCGTTATAAAGAGTATTTACTTGAAAGTGGGAAGAGTTATTTATTGATTGGGTCAGCGGACAGTGAGAATGGCAAAGTGGTGATCACCCGTAAAGCGCCACACATGTTATTAGGTGTTTCGCCATCAGATTATGTGACTAGCTGGAATAAATCCGCGCCAATGCGTCGGAATATTGGAGTGACAGCAATGATTGCAGCTATTCTGATTGCACTAATATTAATGACGCCAGTGAGTTATCAAGATGGATACTTAACGCTCCATTTTAACCAAATTTCGTTATCTGACAGTGAATGATATGAATCAGATTATCTTTTGGATTTTTGTCGCGGTGATAGGCACCATTTTGGTTCGCTATATTGTGGGGATCTACAACAATATTATTTTCTTGAAAAATAATTGCGACAAAGCATTTGCCAATATTGATGTGCTCCTAAAAAAACAGGCAGATTTAATGCCACAATTAACAATCGTAGCGGAAGGGGCAATGACTCATGAAAAGCGTTTAATTAGCGAATTACTGCAAAGTCGTCAGCACTATTTATCCACGGAACAGCTCGACGTTAAAGTGGATTCCGCAAACCAATTTCGCTCACATTTAAAGCCGATTTTTTTACTGGCAGAAAAATACCCCAAGCTGATTAGCCAGCAGGCGTTATTAGCATTACAAACGTCAGCAAAAGGGTTAGAAGACCAAATTGCGGATCGCCGAGAATTTTTTAATCAAACAGTCACGTTATACAACACCAACATTCGTCTTTTCCCGAATCTCATTTTTACACTTTTATTCCGTTTTAAAGATATTCCCTTGCTGTATGTTCAACAGGAGTCTGCATCATGATCACAATTCCTTTTTCATGGTTTGGTTTCACCGATTGGTTGGTGAATAAAGGGGAGCCGGGGTTGATCGTGATGTTTGCTACGTTTGGAATGATCCCTGCCTGTATTGTTTTCACGCTAGTGATGAGAATGATCGGGATGAAGAAATTTATCGCTCCTGTGGTGTTGGGCATGATTAGCTCAATGTTTATCAGCATGATGGTGCTTATTCCACTGTTATTAATTTTCCGCTTCGATAATATTCCAAAAGCGATGTTAGTTTGGATGGTGGTTCTAGGAAGCTGTATTGTCTTTTTCTTAACGAATATGGATTACATTGAGATTTGGTCATCAAGCCGAGAAGATAAAAAGAAAAAGAGTGTGACGGCGAGAAAAAAACGGAAAAAATAAAAGGCGTTTTTTACTATTGATTAGATTATATCTGACTGTTTTATAGCGTAAGTCAAAAAATAAATTATCAAACTGTAAGATAATGGCTTCATAATTCACCAAATAAAAATCAGCTACTAGTATAAAACACAAGAAGTAAGTAGAGGTGATCATATAAAGATGCTCTAAATATGACGATCGGAAGAGGTGGCTAGATAAAACCACCATTATTACTCTTCATTGGCGTAACAACTTGGCGATGGTTTTGGTGTAACTTCACAAGTTTGTATAGTTTCTTTAGTTTACTGTGTATAAGTGTGAATGGTTTATTTGGCTACCTGTCAGTATCTTATTGATTTATGGCTAAATAAAGTTATCTCTGTCTTTTTTCGTCAATTATCGACATTTTATTTTTACTCCGTATGTGTGTAAAATTGTAATTCTTCGCTGATCGGAACAAAAAAAAAGTATATTTGATATAAAATATTGTATTTATATTCTTTTTATGATGGTTCTAGGTTTAAATATATTCAACAGATAATCTTAAAACGAGTAATTGAGTTTACTTGTTTGTTTTCTATGATGAAACATACTGAAATACTTTGTAATAAGGCAAAATTAAATAATTTGCTTTATTTAGCCTAATTCAAATCTTAAAAATATATGCTTATAATGGCTCCATCGAGTTAATTAGGCTAATGGAGTTTGTTAGCACTAAATCGATATTGAAAACAAATAAAACCAAATAAATATCTAAAATATTCTTATTAGGATTTTAATTTTAAAATTCCAATAGGAGGGGTTTTATTCGTTTAAATATTATTTTTATTTTATAGGATTTATTTCATGTTTAAGAGAACCGTAATTGCATTATCTTTAATTTCTGTTTCAAGCGCGACATTAGCAGCTGCACCTGTGGCTAATTTAAAAGTATCAGGTTCAATTACACCACCAACTTGTACTATTAAAGGTCAGAATGAAGTTGATCTAGAATATGTATTTGATGTGTCACCTGGAATGTTCCCTGTTTCAGGTAATTTAGGACTTGATGCAAAAACAAATAGCATTGAAGTGATTTGTGATGCAGCGACTTATTTAACTTTCTCCTCTACTGATAATCGTGCGAGTTCTGTATTAACCGCGGGTGTATATAACTTTGGTCTAGGTCTGTTTGATACCGATAAAAAAGTTGGTTTCTATACAATTACTATGAAGAATGCGACAGTCAAAGCGGATTCTTCAAGTGCTGCTCAAGCTGTTGGTATTTCGAATGGTGCAACATATGCAACAGCAATGTCTATTGATAAAACGAAAAAAATGGCGTGGGCAACAGCTACGAGCACATTAAGAGCTGGGCAAATTTTTGCAGCAGACTTTGATGTAAAACCAACGCTGAGTTCTGAATTGAAAACAAGCTCGGGTGATGCGGAATTAGATGGTCATGCAACATTAGCCTTTGCTTTCTCTCTCTAATTTTTTGATTGAAATGAATAGATATAAATTTATATCTATTCATTATGGAACGGAACTATGATTAAAAAAATAACACCATTAATATTATCGACGGTATTAATATCTCCAGCTGTATTTGCCAATACAACTGCAAATATAAAAGTATCCGGCAAAGTTGCAATGCCAACCTGTTTAATTAATGGAAATGAACAGTCAGATGTTATTTTTGAATTAGCAAAAACATCGCCAAGATATTTGAGTCAAACATCTTATACGGTATTACAATCACCGGTTAAAAAGAATGTCACTGTGACTTGTGATGCGGAGACATATTTAACCTATCGTGCAACGGATACGTATCAAAGTACGCCATGGCCTACAGCATCTGGCGATACTTATTTTTTCATGGTGCATTCGGATAGCCCAGATAAATCCGTCGGTGCAGTGATGTTTGCTGTTTCTGATGTCACGATTGATTCTAAAACTGCTTTTATTGCAAGTGATGGTGTTACAGCAAATAACTCTGTCATGACTAAGAAAATACTTAATGGTTTTGGTACAAAGAGCTCAACAATATTCGCCAATAAATTAACAGCGGGAAAAGTATTCTCTGCGGATTTTGTAACAACCAGCGTTTATATTAGCTCAATCAACCAATTAACGACAGCGGGTATCGATTTGACGTCTAATGTTGATTATCAAGCAGAGGCTGTGCTGGCGTTTAACTTTGGTATTTAATTAAATTCTAATGAAATTTGTTTCTTGGGGAATATATGCGTTTATTTGTCACTCCAGTAACTAAAGCTACATTGCTGTTTGCATATTGTAGTCTGTTTTTTAGTGAAGCAGTTTATTCGCATACTTTTCAAAATAGAAATATTATTGAACAGGTTGAGTCACCCCCTACGTGTGAAATCGTTATCCCTGATGGCGGGCAATATCAATTTAATCAATTGCATGCTCGCCAGTTTAATGCGATTAACGCAACGGAAATACCCGAGATTACCAAAACATGGCAAGTGTCGTGTAATACACCAACTCAATTGCTTGTTCAGTTCTCGGATAACCGAAGTGATTCATCACAATTGGGAAATGAAGATTACTTTGGGTTAGGGAAGGTGAATAACCAAGGACGATTAGGGAATTACCAGCTGATACTTAACCAACCAAAAGTGGATGGTCAATCGGTTGGAATCGGAGTGGTGGAAGGCGCAGGGCCATTTCAGCGCATTCAAGGAGCGGTATTAAAAGGGAAAAAATATGCATGGTTTACAAATGAAAACGTATTATCCAGTGGAAAAAATTTCACCGTTAATATAGCCGTTAAGCCTATATTAAACAGCCTTAAAGAAACCAATGGTCCAATTATTGAGGCTGTGGAATTAGATGGCAGTGCAGATATTATATTTTCATTTGGAATATAGCTTTAATTCTTAGTAATTTATATTGGAAATAAAAATAATAATGAATAAGAAAAATAAATTTTCTTATTGCCAGCTATTTTTAATTTTTGTCGTACTGCATGTAAATAATTCCGATGCATCTGAATCAATAAAGAGTAACACAGGATCGTCAATTAATTTTGATATCGACTCTTTAAAATCACTAGGGTATGGGGCAGAGGTCGCTGAATTCTTTATGAAGGGTAATCAGTTTTTACCCGGAAATCATGATGTCACCATAAAATTAAATGGCAGTAATGAATATACTGCGAATATTGAAATCAATGAAAACGGTGAGCTTTGCTTGACTGACGGGTTAATGAGTAAGTTAAGGTTAAAAAAAGTTAACTTAACTGACGGATGTAATACATTCGAACAAATTTACCCTGAGGCAAAAATTGCATTACATCCTAGCTCCTACCAAATTGATATGGTGGTTGCCGAAGAGAATTTAGACCCAAAACTACAAGGCAATGAGTTAACTTACGGTGGTTTTGGTGTTGTCAGTAACTATCAGTTATACGGGATGCATATTAACGGTAATTACAGTCAGCGTTTCTATCAAGGAGAGTTTGAAACGGGTATTAACTGGAACAATTGGGTTTTACGAAATAACAGTAGCCTTTCTGCTGGAGATTCAAAATCACAATATCAATTTAATGAAACTGTACTGTCAAAAAGCATCGAACCTTTGCAGTCGTTATTAGATATCGGGCAACTTAATACGCAAGGCGCATTTTTTGGGGGAACACCGCTGGATGGTGTGCAAATTTACTCAGATAGCTCTTTGCAAGGTTCGAATATTTTAGTTGTTCCGGTGACTGGGTTTGCAAGTACACCATCAACGGTTGAAGTGCAGCAAAATGGGCGACTGCTATATCGAACGATGGTGCCAGCAGGACCTTTTGAGTTAAATCGTATTAATAATGTGGTGATTGGTTCGCCTTTGGATGTCACAGTTTTCCAAGATAATGGTGAAAAACAGCAGTTTCAGGTGGTGACGGCCAACCAGCAAACTGCGGTTTTCCCCATGAGCTATCAATTTTCAGTGGGGCGTTATCGTAGTCAAAGTGATCTGCAAACGGATAAACCCATTATTGGCAGTGCAGAAATCAGCCAGCAATATGGCATGTCAAATTATGGGGCAGGCGTACTTTATTCAAATCAATTTCAAGCGGTGAGTGGACGACTTAACTCTTATTTTGATTTTTCAACACCGATTTCTACGGGGATTGGCGTTCAAAGTGCGAGAAATAATGAAAAGCGCGGGGAGCAGATCGATTTCAATAGCAATATTGCATTTGAAAAAATGACATTCGGAGCATCTGTTTTATATCGTACGAATAAATTTCCAACCTTGGATAGCTCATTATTAAAAAAGCAGCCCGCTCAGGATGAGCAAGAAAATACGAATGGATGGTTTAGTGGCGAATTGCAAACTACCTCCTCGTTATTTGCCAGTTGGGGTGATGTTACATGGGGGCGCTTTAGCGCTAACGTAAACCATAATCATTTTTATGGCGATAAATCTGATACCGTTTTTTATTCAGCGGGCTATAGCCGAAAAATTGCAGATATATCGTTGAATGTGAATTACCAAACGGGTGATGATCGAGATAGCCGAATTTTTATTAATGCATCGATGCCGTTAGGTAAGAAAAAAAGCATGAGTATGCAGAGCCAATATTACCAAGATAAAACCATGGTAATGGCAAATTATAATCAGCAAGTCAGCGATAATTTAAGGTACTCCGTTGGGGCTGGTCGTAATGATGGCACGAGTGTAGTGAATGGCAGTATTAATAATGCCAATGCGTATAGCAATATTTCGCTGAGCGGTTCGATGTCCCAGAATAATACGCACTCAGTCACGGCCTCTGCATCAGGCGGCATGGCGTATTCCGATGGGTTATTTGCAACGTCATCCGTACCTTTAGGAGACACCTTTGGCATCGTGTATGTACCTGATGCGCCAGGGGTTAGAGTCAACACGATGGGCAGTGGCACCACGATAACCAATCATTTTGGGACGGCAGCGATTTCATCGTTACCAAAGAACCAAAAATCTACCGTGCAGCTAAATACGGAGAAACTTCCTCTGAATGTGCGTTTGGATACAACGTCGTTTGATGTTGCTGCGGCGAGAGGTACTGTTATGACGAAGCGCATTCAGGCAACCACAATGCGGCAATTATTGTTGAGCATCAAAATGGCCAATGGCAATGACGTTCCATTTGGTGCCAGTGTGCTCAATAAAAAAGGTGATTATATGGGTGTGATTATGGGGGAAGGTAATTTATTACTCAGTAATGAGCAAATTGGCGATGACATTATTTTGCGCTCACCTAACTCTGATGATTGCATTATTAAATATAACGTACCGGAATTTTTTTCCGCTGAATCACTTTATGAAGAGGCAGATGCTATCTGCCAATAATCTTAATATTATTTGAATACAAGTTTGAGGTTTTAATGAAAAAGTTAATTTATATCGCATTTTTAAGTTTAATGGGCTTAATGAGTGTATCTGCAAAAGCGAGTTTCCAATTAGAAACGATGACTGTTATTTTAGATGCAGGTGAAGAGCGCAAAGTATTTAGTGTAAAAAATACATCGAAAGAGCCTATTTTATTATCAACAAAAGTTTCTGACTTAGATGGTTCTCAGCCTATGGCTAAAGATGTTATGGTATCTCCGCCTATTGTTAGAATTGAACCAAATGAAAGCCAGCAAATTAATTTTGTTTTAAAGAAAGGGTTAGATTTAAAACAAGAACAGATTTTGCGTGTTTCTTTCCAAGGTGTCGGTGCCGTTAAGCAAAACTCTGCAAAAATGCCTATTCGCCAAGATGTGGCCATGCTGATTACTCCAGCAAATGGGGTATTAAGCCAAACACCTTGGAAAAATATCACCGTTAATCAAAAAAATAATCAACTGACGTTGACGAATACAGGGGATCAAGTTATTCGTTTATCACCTTCAGTCACGACATTACCGAGCAATGACGCTTATACCATTGATCAATTTTATTTAAGACCGAATGAAAGCAAAACTATTAATGTGAAAAACACAGTACAGGAGTTAGTGATTTCGCCATTAAGTCGTTACGGTTTTAAAACTCAAAATAATGACACCATCAAAGTCACTCATAATGGATAACTTTATCTATCAGTAGGATCGAGAATTAAATTTTTAATTTAATCGTTCCTGTACAGGGAGATATATAAAATATGAAGAGCGTAGATGAAGATAGTAAACCCGAAAATCATGTTTACTCCGTAATAATCGGCAAAGAGCTGAAACGAATTCGTAAAAAGAAAGGTTTCTCAGGCTCTAAGGTGGCTAGCCAGTTAGGTATTTCACAGCAGCACTATTCGCGATATGAATGTGGGAAATGCCGTATTTCTGTTGATACATTATTAAGTGTTCTTTTTATTTTAGATTTTGATTTTGGGGACTTTTTTAGTGAGTTAAGGTTCCTGCTGAATAATGATTATCACGGTGAAATTCCAAATGTGAAGTTAAGTGATACTCACAAGGATATTGAAAGCTATTTTGATAAAACAAGTTAGGATTTAATCTTATTAAGAACTTTTCTTTATTTATTCTTTTCTACATTCATCTTGATTGTAAATCCGCCATTAGGCGGATTTTTTTATATTAATGAGTGACTCATGAAATGCGAAATCAAGCTTACTGAATAGTTGTAATGTATTCTGCATTCCAAATATATTCTCCTGCTTGATTTGGGCATTTTCCTTTTAAGTGAGTTTCAATCTGTTTCTCTTTTTGCCCTGCTGGCATTTGAATGACTTGGGGCGGTTTATTGAGAATACTTTGGTTATCAAGAACAATATCAAAATCATCAGGTAAATCATGAGATCTTACGGTTAAATCCATTTTTTTACTTTGTCCCATATATCCCTCAAAACCTACTGTTAATGGAATAACCGCTTCTAGATTGTCATTGGGTGAACAAGTTTTTAAATCAATGACAGCTGGTGCGCTGATATGAGGAAAAGCACTTGATGCGCGTACATTAATCTCGGTATAGGTAATTGTGCTTGGACGAAAATATTCATCATTACCATTCATAGCTGCGCTGTTTACCGCTGTACAATAAAAAGTCCATGTTTTATTCTCAAAACCGGATGCAGCATCGAGATAAGCGACACCATTAATGGAGCCATTAGTGCCAATGAATGACATTGGATTACTACCTCGAACATTTAACATTCCATCACTATATGTTCTTTGGTTAGGGCCTAAGCCAACACTATTAATTGCATTTTTCATTTCGTCAAAGCCTGACCAACATGAGGTAATTACGTGACCTGTTGCTTTTTGAGGGAGTGTGTAATTCACCGTAAATCGAACTTCATGTCTTTTTAATATGGACGTAAGTTCATCAAAAATTACAGATTGAGGTTCTGTTGGAATAAATGTTGTTTCCGCATAAACAGACAGCGGAAACAATGAAACAATAAAAATAAATAACTGGCGCAATGTTGTTGACCTTACTGGTTAATTCGTAATTTACATCGGCTCGATAGTGACAGTAATCTGTCCATTAACGTCACCAACAGGGGTACTTGAAGTAGAGGACACCTGCGGAACGACAGTGATTTCAGTCTTACCCCCATCTTTGGAGCTATCTCTTTCCAAGGTGGCTGTGGTAGACGATAAATCAAGGTAATCGTCATTGAATTTTAAGCAATAGCGCATAAAGTCAGCATCTGTTTTAATACAGGAACCATCTGCTTCATTTGCTTTGAAGGTGTATTTATATTTGTTAGTGCCTGAACAGGTGGCGGTCAACGTAAATATTTTAGAATAAGTATCTAGGTCATCTCCGGTTGTTTTACCATTGAATGCAGAACTCGGAATTTTATCTAAAGAAACGGTATCGGGTGCATCAAGTGAACAGCCTGCCAAAACAGTCGCTTTTATTTTAACTAACGCACTTGCACTTTCCGCGCTGGCTAAGTTGATATTTGCGCCACTAACACAGGTGATGACCAAAATTAATTTCATGAGTTTATTGATAATTAAATTCATATTAAGCCTGTTATTTAAATAAATGATTAAAATAGTTTTGTTATTGACCAATGGTTATTGGCAATTAACATCGAATCGAATTAATGATTGTAGATCTGCATTTTCAGGTAACGAGTATATGGCTTGGCACTGGTTTTCATCGTCATATCCCCATTTGGCAGTTAACTCGCCAGAGGATTCGAGCCCAGATAAATAAACCTGTCCATCATCATTCACAATTGCCGTTTGGTGCCCAATCGAGACCAAGGTGCCGAAAGGTAAGTTTTTGCCATTTTTTACGATGTGAACCAGTGCACGAGCACCTTGGCGAGTCACAAAGTTTGCTTTGACGATAGCACCACGAGTCGGCACCGTCGTAAGAACGCTATTTTCAATTTCCGTCTGTTCATCTAATTCGCTGCTATCTAGTGCTATACGATTTAAACGATATGGTGTTGCGTAAGGCTTGATGGTGTAACCGAACCAATCTGTTTTCACACCACTGGTATGTTCAACGGGAATATCGCTCGCTCCCGGTGCCGAAATCAGAATGTTGGTTTCACCAAGGGGTTGACTAAAAATGATGCCGTCAGAGTGCAGGGTCACTGCACCAGAAATACCCGTTGAAACTTTACGGTAATCCTGACCGTAGCTATAACCAGCTTGTGTATTTCCATAGCCGCCTTGGTAAGCTAAGTTGATATTCCCGTCATTTCCATTACTCGATGAATACCCTTGAGCAACGTTCCAATTCAGGTTTTGCTGAGCCAGTAAACTTCCGCTTAAGCTGGTCTGCTGGACCAACTCTCCTTGGTTATCGTGG
Source organism: Providencia sp. LY12 (assembly GCF_057621555.1). Classification (NCBI taxonomy): domain Bacteria; kingdom Pseudomonadati; phylum Pseudomonadota; class Gammaproteobacteria; order Enterobacterales; family Morganellaceae; genus Providencia; species Providencia sp. LY12. The sequence continues at coordinate 988,360 of NZ_CM172594.1, forward strand.
TTAACACTATAAGAGGCATACATTGACGGCGCTCCTTGAGGTAACCATTTCTGTAAAGGGATGGATACCGTTAAGAAAATATTCCTATCCGTTGTTTTTACGTCGTATTGGTCAACACTTTTATTTAATCCATACGAGAGCGTGTAATTAATATCGCCAATCTGGCTACTCAACCCTGATTGTATGGATACCGAACTGCCATTTCGCTCCCAAAAACTCTGGCGGACACCGGTTAAATAAATAGAACCAACCCCCGTTATCTTTTGTGAGATATTGGTCTGTATTCTTTCTCGCTTATTATCGTAAAGATTGAAATAGTCGGTATTATTGGTTTTCAGTTCCCCATTGGTATCAAGGGTTTCATTTTGTGATAGCCAACCAGACATCCGATTTAGCGAGGTTTCTTGTAGGGTATAGTAGCCTCGGGTTGAGTAGCGATACCCAGTGAGTTGGAGATTAGTGCCAGTTTCAGGGAAGGCTCGTGCGTATAGAAAACGCAGTGACTGCCCTTGATAGCGACTCCCATCGGTTAATTGGCTATTGGCATGGGTGATATCTGCTGAAAATGCCCCCCATGTCCCTAAGTTAAATCCGGTACCAACTGCTCCTGCCAGATAGTTTTTAGCATATTGAACGCCGCCATACAGCGTTGTTAATGACGATGCTCCCCAGATAAGCGTCGTTTCTCCAAATTGAGTCGTATCATAATGGCTGTTATCCGAGCGAAGCTCACCGGCGGTCAGGCTATAACTCATTCGACCTTCTCGTAATAACACCGGAACAGAGGAGTAGGGCACGATAAATGATTGAATATCGCCGTTAGCTTCAAGAATACTGACTTGCAAGTCACCACTCGAACTCATGGCGTTTAAGTCGGTAATGGCGAACTCACCAGGTGCGACATTAGCTTGGTAAATTAAATAGTCATTTTGGCGAATTTCAATGGTCGCATTACTGTTTGCTACGCCGCGGATAATCGGCGAAAACCCTTGTTGACTAGAAGGGTACATACTTTCGTCCGTTCGCAATTGTGCGCCTCGAAAAGCCAGTGAATCGAAAACTGTATTATTAGTTGAACTGTCGCCTAATACTAAACGGCTTCGCCAAGGGATGATCCCTCGCTCGACATAGCTGTTGAGATGTTGCCAGTTACTTTCTTGATTATGTTTGCTTTTATAGCTGGTCCATGTGCGGTTATCACGGTATCTCCAGCTCCCTAAATTGACGCCATTTCTTAGATTCAAATAGATATTTTTACTGAAATCGTGCTGATATTGGTTATCAGTAACACCTAATGTATAGCTGGTAAATAATGCATTAATTCCTTCATCCCACTGAGTAGTTGGAATTTCATCTTTGGCTAAATTATTTAATGCTATCTGCGGAATACTGATATTCAATTTCATTTTCGGAAAATCAAATTCAGTGCGCGCATTAGGGATTAACTGCGCCAGAGGAATACATTGATGGTTATCCGATTGCAGAAATGGAAGGTTATCAATATTGACTCCCAGCTCAGCCAGTTCCTGCGGCGTTAACAGTGGAATTAACCCTGTTTGGTCTGCTACTAATTGGGGTAATTGGTCATCTTGCTTTTGGCAATCTTGTGCTTTGACAAAGGTAATATTTCTTCTGTATTTGAGATTGCCATTCAATGAAACATCAACGTCATAGGTTCCTGGTAATTGTGAACCTTGGCTTGCGAAAGTACTTAAATCAGCAATATGCTCTGAATCGATAGAGATCAATGAAGGTGGAAAATAGTAATTTTCTCCCTCTTGGGCGTTAGTGCTTTGTATTACAAAAAGGCAGATAAATAAGTATGAGGGGCTCAAATGGTTATTGATGATTTTTTTGTATTTTTTTAGTGAAACGAACATAGAAAACCTTATTTCCATTTGAAATAAAATAGATTAATTCTTAATTGAAAATGGCTGGTTTTGGTGAAGTGATCCCACCAAAATCATTGATTGAACTGAACGTCAATTTACTGGTGTCAAATCCTGCTGGTGCATTAACCTCAATATGACTAAATGGCGCGATCATCGTTGATGGTAATTCATTATTTCCTGAACGAAGGTCAGTTAAGGTCATGTAATACGGCGATGGATTTGATATTTTAATTTTCTGGTTATTAATCTTGCTAAATCGGATAAGGTTTTCAGCTTCCTTTGGTGTGATTTTTAATCCTTTTGGTCTAATGAAAAGTTTAACTCGAGTTACAGCCGCAAGGATTAATGCATTCTTATCAGCTAATTCATTTCGATCAATGGATGGAATGGCTTTAACATTAAAATAAAATAGAGATTCTTTATCTTTCGCTAATTTTTCACCCACATAAACTAGTCGAATGGTATTTTCATTTCTTGGTGCACTAGTAAATAAAGGTGGCGTGGAAATAAAATCGCTTATTTTATTTCCTTTAGCATCCTCAATCCAAGTTTGAACTAGAAAAGCTGATTTATCTGAGGTGTTTCGGATACCCGTGGTAATTTGCTTACTTTCTTGTGGGTAAATAATTCGGGTGCTATCCAGTGTAATTCCACCAGCTAAACAAAGAGAAGAAAAACCAAAATAGAATAACGAAACCAGCCATTGATAATAATGACTTGTTTTAGGTAACGAAAACATAAAAACTCCGGATATAAATAATGCGCACCCGCTATGACACGGGTGCAAAGACAGAAATATTACTGATAAGTAATCGTGAAATCGGCAGATGCGTTAGCTGAACCCGCAGTAACTTCATCCGCTAATGCGATGTACTGTGCTTGGAAGCGTAATGTGCTATCACCTTCATTCATCTTAATAACATCTGTTGCTTTCAGGCCATCAACATTGACTAATTTACTGTTTTGTAAAATTTGGATACCCACGCCCGTTGCGGTTGTTTGTCCACTTTGAGATGCCACTGGAGCAAGGATTTTCTCTTCGTCAGGAACGGTAATACCCGCGAACGTCAGAGAGACATTCTTGAATGTTTCAGTTGCACATCCGGTTAATTTAATATCAAAACCAACGGGTGATGACACTGAATCTTTACCATTAAAACCATCTTGGCGGTATTGACCTAAATTAACAGTTTGTGAAGCATCGTCATTATCAATAACGCAAGGGGTATTCACAATGGTACCCGCAAAATTAACAACGCCACCACTGACAGTTACAGGAGCTAATTCTTCTGGAGCACTAGGTTCTCCGTCTGCAAATACATTTGCAGATAAAGCTAGAGAAATAGGCAATGCGATAGCGATTAACTTAAATTTCATTATATTAATTTCCATTAGATAAAATTTTAAAAGGATTTATTTCTTATTTGGTGCTTGCATTCAAAATAAAGCATGCACTCCGAAAAATACATCTATGTATTTTTGAGATTGCCTACATGAATTACACCGTCAGTTTCTAGCTCATCAATAAGCAAATTGAAAAGTCTATTTTGCTCTGGCTTTATTACCTTGCTACTGAATTCATCGAAGGGAATATTTAATGAATTTAAAATTCTTAAAATATTCTCAATACTTAATGTTGATATTCCTCTTTCATATCTTGATATTTGCTGCTGACTGACTGATATTAAGGATGCTAATTCTTTTTCAGATAACCCTTTGCTTATCCGTGCATTTCTAATAAATGTTCCTATTTTTTCATTTAGTTTCATTATATTGATAATTAGTTAATTACCTAGGTTGGTTAAATATGAGTTGTATAATTTGATGATTTCAAAACGAGGCGAATTGTAGATAGGTTAAATAATGATGTAAATACTCAAAATATGATGAAATATAATGTTACATTCAAATGAAATAAAAAACCTAGAATATTGGCTATTAAATTACTCTTTTTTTGAGTTAAAACTTAAGTGAAATAAAAGAATTTTTGAATAATGACGCAGATCAATAAATAAAATCTATTTACTAATCCCGAAATGAAATAAAATGATACAATATATAATATTTGTTTTCATTTTGCACTTTTAGTTACTCATTATGAGAGTTTTTATGGTGTACTGTATTGCGACACTGTCTGTTTTTATAAAGAAATAGACTATTTAAATATTAATTAATACAGTCCATTAGCTGACAATTAACAATTGTAAGCGAGTATTAATAGTTAATTTAATGAAAACAAAATCCCCACGAATTAAATAATGTAGAGTGGGGATTTCTTTTATTATGATACTTAATGATGAATGAGAAGCATTAATTGTTGTTGAGCATTGGCGAGCCCAGCCTCATAACCTTCGGGCTTCATATCTAAACCTTCTGCGTAGATAAACTGAACATCCTTAATACCCATTAACCCTAATACAGAGTTTAAATAAGGGGTAATTGCATCGGTCTCTTGTCCGTAATGAATACCGCCTCGAGCACTAAATACCAGTGCTTTGACATTTTCAACTAACCCTAGTGGGTAGGTTGCGGTATAGCGAAAAGTTTCTCTAGCACGAACCACTAAATCAAACCAATTTTTCAATTCAGTTGGTACATTGAGATTGTACATTGGCGCACCAAGGATCAGTAAGTCACTCTCTTTAAGCTCAGCAATAAGTTGGTCAGAAAGTTCAGCGGTATTTTTTAAATCAGAGTTGCTAATTTCCGCGCCTCTTAATGCTGCGAAACGGGCTTGATTGAGAACGGGTAATGGGTTTTCTGCCACATCACGCTCGATAATACAGTCTTGATAGCCTTGGGCTTTACGTTCATCCAGATATTGCTGAATTAAAGTGTTGGTCTGCGATTGTGCACCGTTAATACTGGATTTGATAACTAAAATTTTCATGGAATTTTTCCTTATCAATTTAGGATGTGACCAGTATATCTGGCTTGATAAGTTGACAATGAGTGATATTCTTTCCTTATATTGTTTCCAAATGAGCACCAATATGAACAAGTTAGATTTGAACTGTTTACCTATTTTTATTGCAGTGGTTGAAAGTGGAAATTTTACCGCGGCATCTGAGCGGCTACATGTAACTCGTTCAGCAGTGAGCAAAAGTATTTCGCGTTTAGAAAATAGCCTAGGCGTTGCATTGTTTCAGCGAACCACCCGTCAGCAAGCATTAACGGATGATGGAATGGTGCTGTATGAATATGCGAGTCATGCGCTGAATTCTCTGCAAGAAGCGTCAAACTTCTTGGAAAGTGGCAAGCGTAATGTCGAAGGGAAAGTCTGCATTACCGCGCCTCGGCTATTGGGAAACTTATATGTTATCCCGCTACTGATTGAGTTAATGAACCTTTACCCTAAATTGGAAATTGAGACGTTATTGAATGACAGGAATGTAGATTTACAGCAAGAAGGGGTTCATGTTGCAGTGCGAGTGGGGCAACTTGCTGATTCAAACCAATTGATTGCACATGAAATTGGCCACCATAAAATGATTTTTTGTGCATCACCTGATTATTTAACGGCAAATGGTACGCCGACGGCACTCTGCGAATTAGAAAAATATCAGCTTATTGCCTACACACAGGGCGGACATATTTTGCCTTGGCAAGTGTATGACCAAGCTCAGCAAGAGCACCGCTATTTACCCACCAGTAAATTGATTATGGATGATATGCAAACCATTATGCTGGCGACAATAAAAGGGGCGGGAATTGCGTATTTGCCTCAGTGGCTGGCACAAGAAAAAATACATTCGGGACAGCTTGTTGAGATTTTATCTGGCTATCAAAGTGCTCGTTACCCAATTTCTGTCGTGTGGGTCGCAACGTCCTTTTTACCGCTAAAAATAAGAGTGGTAATCGATGCGATCCGTGAAAAGTTAGCCTTAAGTTTAAGGTCAGAATAGCGAAATTATAAACAGTGAGCCTCTTCACAATGTGAGGTTTTTTATTGAACATGCCTTGCTCCTGGTGAAATTTTAATTCTATATTCGTTATATATTATGAAATTTAATTTCTTAAACAATCATAACGATTCTGTTATAAAAAACACCATGATGTTATTCGCACATTATAAAACCGATAAAGTGAGGCAAGGCATGAAATTAACCACCCTATTTGCAGCAACAACCTTGTTAGTGACCGCCAGCGTGGCGGCAAAAGAGTACCCCATTCATCATACTGCGCAGATTAATTCCCTTGAAGATGCTCAAAAAGTAGCGGTTTGGGAGCAGGCTGAAGTGCTCACTGACTTTACTTATCCGTGGGAAAATGAGACGCCACCAAAAACTGATTTCCGTGCATTATGGAGCGATAATGCGCTCTATTTTCGCTTTATTGCTGACGATAAAGATATCCAGCTAGGCAAAGATGCTGATAAAGATCAGGCGGTATTGGACTCAGACCGTGTGGAATTATTTTTTGCAACCAGCCCTGAGTTAAAACCGTATTACACAGCGGAAATGGACCCATCAGGGCGTACATTTGATGCGAAAGCCAATTTTTACCGCGAAGTGGATCCAAGCTGGAATTGGGAAACATTAAAAACGGTCGGGCAAATTACCCCTGAAGGTTATGTGTTAACGGGGAAAATCGATCTGGATGAATTCACCAAGTTGAATCTTTGGCAAGATAATGACAAGAAAACCTTGATGTGCGCCATTCTGCGCGGTGAGTTTAGTGCCGGTGAGCCTAAGCAAGTGCGTAAGTGGATCAGCTGGATCAAGCCGGATTCAGTGAAGCCAGACTTCCATATCCCTTCCGCTTTCGGAAGTTGTAAGCTCGTCAAATAGTCCTCATCCGGTGGCAGTCTTAAACGGTTTATAAAGTTGCCACCGGTTCTTTCACACTTTTTCATGTTGTTGTTGTGAGACCAGTCACGTAAATCATCACAAGTGAATAACTTGTTATGATTAGGATTGAAATTAAAATTCATAAATAGTATTTTTTAATGAAATATAGTTTCAATTGAGGTGTGCCATGTCAGTAACCGAAAATACGCTTAGTGATTGTTTGAACAATGAACTTAATCAGGACACATTGCAGTTTTCTCGCTTAGATACCTTATCGATGTTAACGGTGATCAATCAGGCTGATAGCACGGTAGCAACGGCATTACAGTCGGTATTGCCAGAGCTCGCCAATGTGGTGGATGTGATTGCGGATCGTTTAAAACAAGGCGGGCGGATCTTTTATGTGGGTGCTGGCACCAGTGGTCGACTGGCGGTATTAGACAGCGCAGAGTGTCCGCCAACATTTGGTACATCGCCAGAAATGGTGCAATCGATTATTGCGGGCGGTCATTCGGCTATGTTGAAAGCCGTTGAAAATATTGAAGACTCAACGGAAGCATCGGTAGAAGAACTACGGGCACGCGGTGCAACGGAAAAAGATGTGATTATTGGTATTGCGGCAAGTGGACGAACGCCATTTACCTTAGCGGCGATTGAATATGGTAATCAAATCGGGGCATTAACCGTGGGGATAACCACTCGTGGACACGGTTTGCTCAGTGAGTTAGCGCAGTATGCCATTGCGCCGGATGTGGGGGCGGAAGTACTTTCTGGCTCTACGCGCATGAAAAGTGGCACTGCACAAAAAATGATTTTAGGCATGCTAAGCACCTGTGTCATGGGACGCTTAGGGCGAATTCATACCAATTTAATGGTCGATGTGATGGCGAGTAATATTAAATTACTGCGTCGTGCTGAACGTATTGTTGGGGAAGTGTGCGGGATTGATGTAGACACTGCGGCAGCATTATTGAAGCAAGTGGATTATCACCCGCGCCGCGCCATTTTGATGCATGAATTGAATATTACTGCACAACAAGCGACAGAGATTGTTCAGTGTAACCCGAACACCAGTTTGGATTCGATGCTAAACAGTCACAGTGAATAGCGTAAAACATAACATAAACAGAGTCATAACTCAGTCGACACCGGGGAAATCCTATGGCTAATAAGATAGAACATCTGGAAGTGCTCGCCAGAGAAATAGAAAAATATGCGGGCGGGTTTGAAAACGTGGGTACCTTAACCCACTGTATGACTCGTATCCGTCTGGTTTTAAAAGATAATAGTAAATTTGATGCAGATGCTCTCAAGCAAGTGGAGGGCGTGAAGGGCGTTGTCTTTAATGGTGAACAACAGCAAGTGATTGTGGGCATGGGGACGGCGGCGAAAGTCTTCTCTGTGATGAATAAAAGAATGCAAAACAGCGGCGTGGCGAGTGATGAAAGTACACCATCAGCGCCAGAGAAAAAATCGTTTTCTATCCGCCGTATGCTGAATACATTAGCCGCAATTTTTGTCCCAACCATTCCTGCGTTAATTGGTTGTGGTCTAATTATGGGGCTAATTAATATTGTGCGTTTAGTGGCACCAGGCGTGGTTGAGCAGTTCCCTGAGCTGTTTAAATTATTAAAGCTGATCGGTAGCGCAGTATTTACCTATTTATCCATTATGATTGGGGTAAATACCGCGAAAGAATTAGGCGCATCCACGTCGATTGGTGCTGTGATGGCGGGGCTTTTAGCGATGCCGGGCTTAGCTGATATCACCTTATTTGGTGAAAAACTCCAACCGAATAGCGGCGGAATTTTCGCGGTGCTGATGGTGGTGGTGTTCTCCTCTAAGTTTGAAGTGTGGTTTAGGGGCATCATTAAAGAGAGTTTAGATCTGATTGTGACGCCATTTGTGACGATTTTAGTCTCTGCAATGGTGGCGTTAGTCGTCTTCCAACCGGCGGGTCATTATCTGAACCAAGTGCTGGCACAAGGGGTTTCTGTGGCGCTACTGAGTAGTGGTGGCGGGGCAGTAGCAACGGGCGGCATCTTAGGTGGCAGCTTCCTATTCTTATTACTGACTGGTCTGCACCAAGGTTTGATACCAATTCATGCGGAAATTCTACAAACTTTTGGTTTGAACTATTTATTCCCAATCTTAGCCATGGGCGGAATGGGGCAAGTGGGGTCATGTTTCTGGGTGTTCCTGAAAACCAAAAACCAGCGTTTAAAGAAAACCTTAGTAGGGGCATTACCCGTCGGTATCTTCGGTGTGGGTGAGCCATTACTGTTCGGGGTTTCCTTACCGCTGGGTAAACCGTTTATTGCAGGCTGTATCGGTGGGGCCGCGGGCGGTGCGCTGATGGCGTTCTTCCATGTGGGTATTATCATTCCATTTGGTACCGCGGGTTTATCCTTAATTCCGCTGGTGGGTGATGGGCAGATTCTGGATTTTCTGATTGCGGTAGCAGGCGCATGGATTGTCGGTTTCATTGCCAGTATGATAATAGGCTTCAACGATCCAGAAAAATAATAAGAAGGTATAGCCATGTCAGCACTGACAGTAAAATTGGAAAGCTTATTGACGAGAGGCAAAGGCACAGAGCAGCGTATTGCAAAGTTTTTGCTGGAATATCGCGATAGCCTTGTGGCAATGAATGCCGCTGAATTGGCTCGTGAGGCTGGCGTGAGCAGCGCATCCGTCATTCGTTTTGCAAGGCAAATGGGCTATCGTGGCTATCCTGAATTCAAAGTCGATTATTTATCTGATGAGAAGCAACACAAAGCGGAAAGTTTGTATGGCAATCTGAGCCGTAACGATGATACGGCTCAGATTATCGCTAAATCTGGGCAGTTATTTATTAGTGCCATTGAAAAATCCTTAGAGCTGCTAGAGCCCGCCGCGGTTGATGCCGTCGCGCAAAAATTAGTTGAAGCCAAGCGCATTGTGCTATTTGGTATTGGCTCGTCCGCGATTGTAGCGAATGATATTTTCCATAAGCTTATTCGCGTTAATAAATCGGCGTTATTTAGCCCTGACTTGCATGTGCAGTTGAGCTATTCGGCAAATTTAGGTGAAGGGGATCTCGCCATCGCCGTGACGGCAAGGGGAAATACGCCAGAAGTTAACCGAATGCTGAAGTCGGCGCATGAAAATGGCTGCACGACGATTGCTTTAACGCGCTTTGGGCAAGATGACGCGGCGCGTCTCGCGGATTTAACGCTGCCATATTACTATGATGAACAACACTCTCAGCTGGGGGTGATCACACCTCAAGTGTTGCAGATGGTGATATTCGATACGTTATTTTTCAAATATTTAACCCTTGCCAATGAAGATGCAGACATCGCATTGCAAAAAGGTCGACAAGCCGTTACTCAGGCAGGATAAACCACCATGATTGTCACAGAGTTAGCCATCGGCGCACTGATTGGCTTGATTATAAGCACAACCGGTGTGGGCGGTGGTGTGATTGTTTTACCCATACTGACCTACTTTTTTGGGCTTAACGCCTTAGCCGCAGTAGCAACGGCCAACTTTCTCTCCATGTTGATGAAGGTCTCTTCGTCATACATGCATTTTCGGTTAGGCAATATTCCACTAAAAGGGGCATTGATTGTCTTGGCGATTATGTTGCCAAGTACGTTTTTATCCAGCCTGTTTGTGACGTGGCTCGGTAGTATCCCTGCTTATGAAAAACAGGTGGAGTGGGGCATTAATGTGTTGGTCTCCGCTGCGATTATTTTTTCATTGTATTTATTTATTCAACGGATGTTTTTTGCTAATCCGCGTAAAAAAGTTGCTGTGAAAGAAAACCAATTGAAAGCGATGGCGATCCCGGCGGTATTGGCGGGAATTGTATTAGGCGCAACTGGGGTTGGCGGCGGAGTGGTTGTTCTACCCATGTTATTGCGTTATATGGATTTAAATATTAAGCAAGCCATTGGCACATCAATTGTGGTGACGACGGTGTTATCAGGCTCTTCGGCGCTGGCTTATGCGCAAGATGGTCACACGGATTTAAAACTGGCATTAATTTTATGTGTAGGGGCACTGTTAGTGATGCCGCTAGCGAAATATTTGCTGGTGAAATTATCTGAGCGAACTTTCCAATATATTACGTTATTGCTGATTTTATGCAGTGCGGTGATGATGACATGGAAAGTGATTATGCCATAAAGGTGAAATGATTTTTTCTTGCTCGTCTACTTTATTTCATTTATCTGAAGTTGATAGTTTAAATATCGTTATATTTAAACTATCAACATTGGTTTCTATTTAATTCCCATCTAAAAAAGAAAATCAATTTTTAATAAATTTATAAATATAATTGATTTCTTGTTCTCTTAATTGAAAAAATATTATCATTAATAAAATGTTGGACTATAATAAATTTTTATTAATTGAAAGTGAATCTATTTTTGATTTTCATTGTTGAATTTTAAAATATGGCGCTATCTTTTTTGTATATGTAATAATTGATGTTGTTTTTTTGCTTTAAACAATTGATATTGAAGTGGATGCTCTTATAAAGATACGGTGTGTAATTAACTTTAAATTGCGATTTATATTTTGGAAAACACATTATTTGTTTTTCAAGAGTATTGAAAAGCATCAATCCCAAATGATTATATTATGAAATATCAGTTAACACATATGTGTAGCCAATCAACACAGTTTTATGGTGTTGAAACAAACTTAAACCTAGAGCAATTTCAACAAGCGTGTGCTTATATTCAGTTAATTAGAGATAAGCTACCTAGTTTTTCATCTTCGGATGATTATTTAACTGAGTGTGAAACTCTTTTTCTTCTTCAGATGTTTTATGGCTTTATACCATTATATGAAAATAGTGAAGTGGATGCGATTGTTGATGTTCATCATAACTGGGAATGTTATGTCATTGGTGGGAATTTAGCGTCAATAAACCAATATGCGATATGTAATGCAAGCATTATTATGTTGGAATTTCTTCGCTATAAATTACAGACAAAACTCAATACTTATTCTAATGAGAAAATAAAAGTTGATTTAGCTCGGCTAGATTCCTTATTAAGCGGCCATTTTTTAAAAAAAGAATGGGCGCTGAAAGATATTTATGGACATGATCTTACGGGTATTCAATTTTTAAGAAGTGATAAAGTTGAATTAATATCTAAAGAGCCTGAAATAGAGCCAAGGACACGGGGATATTTAATCCCCGAGATTTCGTTGTGATTAGACGAAAGATTTTTAAAATGGGTATTAGGCTATTTTCTTTTCATTATGCTCATCTTGGAGGTTTGCGCTAAGGTTAATCCTTTGGTTTCTGGCGCAAACAGGATGGAAACCACTAAGCCGACTAACGAAACGCCAGCCCCCATGAGTACCACATGGCTAATGCCATATTCGTGAATAAAGACAGGCAGTGCCCACGTTGAAAAAATGGTTCCGATGCGGCTTATAGACATAATCACGCCAACAGCGGAAGCACGAATATCGGTCGGAAAAAGCTCGTTCGGATACAGCCATTGTAATATCCCTGGACCGCCAGAAAAGAAAGCGTAAATACCGAACATAATGATCACTAAGCAGATCCCCAGATTGGAGAATAAACCGAGGATAGCCAGTGCGCAGGTCATAATTGCAAAGCTGCCTATCAGTAATGGCCTTCTGCCCATTTTGTTGAGCCAGTACATTGCAGGTAAGCAGCCGAGCATAAAGAATAGGCTAATGACGACATTACCGAGTGCGGCATTTTTCCCTTGATCCCAACCAAGTTCCCCGACAATTTGCGGGCCAAATGTGTAAATGGCAAACATGGGGATCACTTGGCAAGTCCAAATCGCTGCGGTGAATAAGACAAAAGAGAAGTGCCGCTTGGTAAAAATATCAATAAAGCGGGTTTTCTTTTGCTCTTCGGCCTCAAATACCACGGGCTGACCGAATAATTTGGTCATCATTTTTTGGCATTCTTGATGCCGACCTTTGCGGATCAGCCAAAGTGGCGACTCAGGTAAATCAAAACGACCAATCAAAATCACGATGCAGGGGATTACGGCACTCCCAAGCATCCAGCGCCAGCCATCTTCAACATCATATAAAGCATAGCCCACAAGGTTGGCACAAGTGGCACCGACGTACCACATTGCAGCAATAAACCCGACAGCAAAAGCGCGCTGTTTAGTATTGGAAAATTCGGTGATCATCGACGTGGCTATCGGGTAGTCAGCCCCGATGACAATGCCTATTAAAAAGCGCATTAACAGAAGCTGTAAAGGCGTTGAAACAAACATCGTAGCGACGGAGATTGCCCCAATCGCCACAATATCAATCAGGAACATTTTACGGCGACCGACTTGGTCGCAGATATAACCAAATAAAGAGGTACCGATAAACAGCCCCGCTAACGTGGCTGCACCGAGTAAACCAATCCACTCATTACTTAAATTAAGCACTGGAGTGAGCTGCTCTAAGGCAACGCCAATGAGGACTAATACGTAACCGTCAAGAAAAGGCCCACCGCTGCCCCACAACATAATGCGGCGGTGGACTGAGGAAAACTGGATGTCATCAAAGCTTTTAGGTTGCATAGTCGTTACCTGCATTAGCGCAATAAAATAAAAAAAACTCTCGAAGCAACATAACTTTATGGGATAACTTCGCTTCGAGAGTAAGCGCTAGTTATATCAGCCGTATCGAAACTCAATACCGAAGGTACCGCGTGGATATTCCCATTTTTCCAGTGCGCTACCGAGACCCAGAATGCGGCATGTCCCACATTCAAGACAGCCGGCATAATCAAAACGCACCGAGCCATCATCTTGTTTTTTATACAAACCTGCTGGGCAGGCTTTGGTTAATGTTTCGAGTACCGCCATATCAGGTTGCTCTTTGATAACGATATGGGGGATCTCTTCATCGACATTAAATTTATTAATACCGAGTTTGACATCAACATTTACGGGAGCACTCATATCGCTCTCACTCCTTTAATTCCGTCTTTAATTAGATTCATAAAGCCGACTTTTTTCGCATGTTGCAGCATGGTTTTGCGCAGAGGCACAGGGGCTTCATCTGAGATGGTGAACAGTTTTTTGGCAATACCAAGTGCCATCTCCGGGTATGCGGTGAACATGCGCGGGTTATCTAAGAATTCAGGCATTCTTTGGTAGGCTTTCATATCGCGCAATGGGCCTTGTTCCAGCAAAGTGAGGTATTCGCTTAGGCCTTGCTTGCTAAAGTCCTCTTTTTTCATTGCGCTGAGTACGGCTTGAGCTGCGGCTTCACCTGAAGCGACGGCTAAGTCCATACCGCGAATTGTAAAGCCTAAGTTCATGCACATACCTGCGGCATCGCCAGCAACAAGAACACCATCTCGAACAAGTTCAGATTGCATTTTTAAACCGGCTTCAGGCACTACATGGGCGGCGTATTCAATCATTTTTCCGCCTTCAATTAATGGCGCGACAGCAGGGTGCTGTTTAAAATCTTCGAGCATTTGTGGAACGGATTTTTTGGTGTCTTTAATGTGGTGTAGACCACACACCAGCCCTAACGAAATAGTATCTTCGTTGGTGTAAAGGAAACCACCGCCCATCAAACCATCGGTTGGCGAGCCTGCAAATAGCCATGCAACACCTTCGTTGCCTTGAAGGTTGAAGCGGTTTTGTAAAACGTCTTTTGGTAGCTCAATCAGTTCTTTGACGCCGACAGCGACATGCTCGGCACTGACGCGTTTTGTCATGCCCAATTGTTCTGCTAGAAGGGAATTTACGCCGTCAGCGAGGATCACCACTTTGGCTTCGAGTACATCACCGTCAGCTTCGACACCAACGACTTTGCCATCACGTTCAACCAGCTTATCAACGCGGATCCCAGTGATGCATTGTGCACCTGCATTTTCAGCTTGTTCAGCTAACCATGGATCCAGTTTTCCACGCAGGATGGACCATGAGGTTTCTTCGGGTTTTTGTGGGTCACCATTTTGGTAATCCACCGTCATTGCACCGGTTTCGGTCATAAAAGAGAGCTTTTCATGGGTGATCATGCGCTCAATAGGTGCTTCTTTGGTAAACCCAGGAATGATCCGCTCTAAACTGTGAGCATACATGCGCCCACCTGTTACGTTCTTGCCGCCCGCATAGTTTCCTCTTTCAATTAGGAGAACTTGAGCACCTTCACGGGCAAGTACCAGTGCAGCAACTGAGCCAGCCAGACCAGCTCCTACTATGATTGCATCAAAAATATCATCGGACATAGTGTCTCCAAACTTAATGCAGTAGTGAGGGAGTTCCCCCCACTACTTAGGATGTTTATTTGGCCAGTTGCTGAGTCAGTGCTGGAAGAATTTTAAAGAGATCCCCAACAATCCCGTAGTCTGCAAATTGGAAGATAGGGGCATTTTTGTCTTTGTTGATGGCAACAATCGTTTGAGCACCATTAGCGCCAACCATGTGTTGGATCTGCCCTGAAATACCGACTGCAAGATACAGTTCAGGTTTGATCATCAGGTTGGAAATACCTACATAGCGTTCATGCTCCATCCATTTTTCGTTTTCAGCCACAGGACGGGAACACGCAATTTCAGCACCAATGGAATCCGCTAATGCTTTAGCAATGGCAATGTTTTCTTGGCTACCGATGCCTCGACCCACACTGACCACAAGGCGTGCTTTGTCTAACTCAACAGAGTTACCGGCTTTTTGCTGAACCGAGGTACGTACAACAGATTGTTTTGGTTCAATCCATTGTGCAACTTGGGCTGTGCCGCTAAGTGATGCATTACTTGATGCGGCATCAAAAGTCCCAGTCGCCACTGTGGCGATGGAAAATGAGCTGCTTAATGTTTCACTGCCGAACGCCAAGCCGCCATAGACCATGTGCTTGATAACCGGTTTGTTATCTTCAATGACGACAGTGGCTGCATCATTCGAGACTGCGGCTTGCAGTCTTGCGCCTAAACGTGCCGCCAATAGTTTTCCACGACGTGTATTTGGCAGTAACAGCAGTCCGGTATCACCATGTTGCTTGATCACATCGACGACGGTATCTGCATAATCTTCGATAATACGGTCATCCGGTTTGCCGGATAATTGAATAACTTGGTTTGCACCGAGTTGAAAAGCTTGCGTAGTTTGCGCGTCATCCAATGCGATAACGTTGACATGTTCACCAAGAGTCTGTGCGCCGCCGATCAGTTCAGGTAAGCGAGAAGCCATGTCACTCAGTACCCAAACGGTTGATAATTTGCTCATAACTCCCCCTATTATTTAATGATTTTTCTTAAGTGTTCAGCGAACTGTGCAACTTGGTCATCGCCATCGCCTTCAATAATGATGCGCTGACGAACTTTTTGTTTTGGTGCAGCAATCGATTGAGCCGATAACGCCGCCACATCGCCAAGACCGATATCAGCAGCCGTCCAAGCTTGAACCGGTTTTTTCGCAGCACCTAAAATGGCTTTCATCGATGGAATAACAGGGACGTTAATGTCTGAAGTCACTGCAAGAACCGCAGGCAGTGGAATGGATAACGTTTCGATTTCGTCTTCGAGTTCACGTTCAACAACAATGGCATCTGGTGCAATAGAGAGGATTTTTTTGACCCCATTAATGGCAGGAACTTGCAGCTCTTCTCCCATTAAAATACTGACTTGCTGGGCGTTGAGGTCAGCAGAGCCATCACCGCACAGAATCAAATCAAAGCCCACCTTTTTGGCGGCGGCACTAAGGGCAATCGCGCTTTGATGCGGCAGGGCATATTCGAATTGGTCTTCAACCACCACGACTAATTCATCAGGACCACGGGATAAAACGTCTTTACGACCTTTCATGTTGGTCAGCGCTTTGCCACCAATACTTAACGCAATAACTTTACTTTCTGGTTGCTGCGCTTTTATTTGATTCGCAGCTTCAATGGCATTTAAATCATATTGACTAATTTTAGTATCAGCGCGAGAAAAATCTAAAGAGCCATCTGAGCTATTAACAACAATATCTTGTTCATCAGGAACAGATTTGTAGCATGTAATAATATTCATTACATCTCCTAGAATAAAATAAATGGAACAGTTGCGGTTTAATATTTATATGAGTATCACAAACTGGATATTTAAAAATAAAACCTACATCACCAATATTGAACACCTTAAATTAAAGCGGGTTTAAATATTCATACTGTTACATTACTCACCAATACTGTAAAAATCATCAAGTTAGCAAGCTAATGTTCAATATTGCTAGCTTAATCACCAATACTGAATGAGCTTAATAACATTAACCTAACATTATATTTTATTGCTTTGTTTTTATTGGTTTATTTTTTTATTTTCAAAGTAAAAATTAATAACAAATTTTTATCACGAATAATATTGTGACCTTAATAACAGAATTGTTATTGGTGAGCCGACATGATTCAAATAGTAAATAAATTAATTAATCTTTAATTGGCTATTGATAATAAGTAATTGGGCATATTTAAGAGGCGTTTATTTAGAAGTCATTAAATGAATGTTAAATATTTATTGTTTTAAAACTTATGTATTAAATAATAAATTGGAATAGACCTATGAGCAAAGAAAATAAAAAGGTCGGAATAGAACCGAAAGTTTTTTTCCCACCATTAATTATTGTCGGGTTACTGTGCTGGTTAACAGTACGTGACCTCGATGCATCAAACGAAGTGATTAACCAAGTCTTTAGCTATGTCACCAATGTCTGGGGATGGGCATTTGAATGGTATATGGTCATTATGTTTGGTGGTTGGTTTTGGTTAATTTTCGGACCTTACGCGAAGAAACGTTTAGGGGATGAAAAGCCTGAATTTAGCCGTGCAGGCTGGATTTTTATGATGTTCGCATCTTGTACTTCAGCCGCGGTGCTGTTCTGGGGATCGATTGAAATTTATTACTATATTTCATCGCCGCCGTTTGATTTTGCACCGTATTCTAATGAAGCCAAAAGTATCGGGTTAGCTTACAGCTTGTTCCATTGGGGACCGCTGCCGTGGGCAACTTACAGCTTCCTCTCTGTTGCTTTCGCTTACTTTTTCTTTGTTCGTAAAATGGATGTGATCCGCCCAAGTAGTACGCTGGCTCCGCTAGTGGGTGAGAAGCGTGCCAATGGCTGGTTCGGTACCATTATCGACAACTTCTATTTGGTTGCATTGATCTTAGCGATGGGAACCAGCTTGGGTCTGGCAACACCGCTGGTGACTGAATGTATTCAATATCTGTTCGGTATTCCACATACCTTGCAGCTTGATGCGATCATTATCTTCAGCTGGATCATCCTCAATGCGGTGTGTGTAGCATTTGGTCTGCAAAAAGGGGTGAAAGCCGCCAGTGATGTACGCAGCTATTTAAGTTTCTTAATGCTTGGATGGGTGCTTATTGTCAGTGGTGCGAGCTTTATCGCCAACTATTTTACAGACTCTGTCGGCGTATTATTAATGTATATGCCACGCATGCTGTTCTATACCGATGCAGTTGGCAAAGGTGGATTCCCTCAAGGTTGGACCGTGTTTTACTGGGCTTGGTGGGTTATCTACGCGATTCAAATGTGTATTTTCCTCGCACGTATTTCCAAAGGACGTACTGTTCGTGAACTGTGTTTAGGTATGGTTGCGGGCTTAACCGCAGGTACTACCTTAATTTGGACCATTCTCGGCAGTAACACGCTCCAACTGATTGATAAAAATGTCATTAACATTCCTAAGTTGATTGAAGAGTTCGGTGTTGCACGAGCCATCATTGAAACTTGGGCCGCTTTACCTTTGAGCACTGTAACAATTTGGGGCTTCTTCATCCTCTGCTTTATCGCCACTGTCACACTGATTAACGCCTGTTCATACACTCTCGCTATGTCGACTTGTCGCGCAGTGAAAGATGGAGAGGAGCCACCGTTATTAGTGCGTATTGGTTGGTCTGTTCTTGTCGGCGTGATTGGCATTGTCTTACTGGCATTAGGCGGATTGAAACCCATTCAAACGGCGATTATTGCCGGAGGATGCCCACTTTTTTTCGTGAACATCATGGTAACGCTCTCCTTTATTAAAGATGCAAGAGTGCATTGGAAAAACGATTAATTTACTAAGTAACAATTTTAATCAGAAACAATTTTACTCAGAAACAATATTTCAGAAACAACATTGAAGAGGTTATTGATATGGATTTTAGATTGAATGATGAGCAGGAACTGTTTGTCGCAGGGATCCGTGAACTGATGGCAAGTGAGAACTGGGAAAGCTATTTCGCTGAATGTGACCGCGAAAGCAAATACCCAGAGCGTTTTGTAAAAGCCTTAGCGGATATGGAAATCGATAACCTGCTGATCCCCGAAGAGCACGGTGGCTTAAATGCGGGGTTTATTACGGTTGCTGCGGTATGGATGGAATTAGGTCGCCTTGGTGCTCCTACTTATGTTCTGTACCAATTACCGGGTGGTTTTAATACGGTTCTGCGTGAAGGTACTCAAGAGCAAATCGACAAAATCATGGCGTTCCGTGGTACGGGTAAACAGATGTGGAACTCCGCTATTACTGAACCGGGCGCAGGTTCTGACGTTGGTAGTTTACAAACGACATACACTCGCCGTAATGGAAAAGTGTACTTAAATGGTAGCAAATGCTTTATCACCAGTAGTGCGTACACCCCATACATCGTGGTGATGAGCCGCGATGCGGATTCACCGGATAAACCTGTTTTCACTGAGTGGTTCTTAGATATGAGCAAGCCGGGTATCAAGGTGAACAAACTTGAAAAACTGGGTCTGCGCATGGATAGCTGCTGCGAAATTACGTTCGACAACGTGGAACTTGATGAAAAAGACATGTTTGGTCGTGAAGGCAACGGCTTTAACCGTGTGAAAGAAGAGTTTGACCATGAGCGTTTCTTAGTGGCATTGACCAACTACGGTACGGCAATGTGTGCGTTTGAAGATGCGGCGCGTTATGCCAACCAACGTGTTCAATTTGGTGAAGCCATCGGTCGTTATCAATTAATTCAAGAAAAATTTGCACATATGGCGATCAAGCTCAATTCGATGCGCAACATGTTATATGAAACTGCATGGAAGAGTGACAACGGTTTAATCACCTCTGGTGATGCGGCAATGTGTAAATACTTCTGTGCAAACGCAGCATTTGCAGTTGTGGATTCAGCAATGCAAGTCCTCGGTGGTGTGGGTATTGCAGGTGAACACCGTATCGCACGTTTCTGGCGTGACCTGCGTGTGGATCGTGTATCGGGCGGTTCAGATGAAATGCAAATACTGACATTAGGTCGTAGCGTACTGAAACAGTACCGCTAATCGAGGTTTGTCGTTGATTGATCTCCTGAGATTTTCGGGAGATCACTTTAGTTTCACAGGAGATGAGAAAATGGCAGAGCATTTACCTATGCCCGAGTTTGGCCCGCTATCTGGGGTTAGGGTGGTATTTTCAGGGATTGAAATTGCAGGCCCATTTGCCGGACAAATGTTCGCAGAGTGGGGCGCAGAGGTTATTTGGATCGAAAACGTCGCATGGGCTGACACTATTCGCGTTCAACCTAACTACCCGCAACTATCTCGCCGCAATCTACGGGCGCTATCGCTGAACATCTTTAAAGATGAAGGTCGAGAAGCGTTCCTTAAACTGATGGAAACGACGGATATTTTTATCGAAGCCAGTAAAGGTCCAGCCTTTGCACGCAGAGGGATCACCGATGAATTACTGTGGGAGCACAACCCGAAGTTAGTGATCGCCCACTTATCAGGCTTCGGACAATACGGAGACCCGCAATACACCAACCTTGCGGCGTATAACACCATTGCGCAAGCATTCAGCGGTTATTTAATTCAAAACGGTGATAAAGACCAGCCAATGCCGGCATTCCCATATACCGCAGACTATTTTTCTGGCATGACCGCCACCACCTCCGCTTTAGCGGCTCTGTATAAAGTTCAAAAAACAGGTAAAGGCGAAAGTATTGATATTGCCATGTACGAAGTAATGCTGCGTATGGGGCAATATTTCATGATGGACTACTTTAACGGCGGCGAAATTTGCCCACGAATGACGAAAGGGAAAGACCCGTATTATGCCGGCTGCGGCCTCTATAGCTGTAAAGACGGTTATATCGTAATGGAGATTGTGGGTATCACTCAGATCCAAGAAATCTTCAAAGATATTGGCCTTGCTCACTTATTGGGTACACCGGAAATTCCTGAAGGTACGCAGCTCATTCACCGTGTTGAGTGTCCGTATGGTCCACTTGTTGAAGAAAAATTAGATGAGTGGCTAGGGGCGCGTGACATTGATGTGGTTTTAGCGCGTTTGGCGGAGCTGAATATTGCCAGTGCCAAGGTGCTTACCATTCCAGAATTAGAAACCAATCCACAATATATTGCCCGCGAATCTATCACCAGTTGGCAAACCATGGACGGGCGTACCTGTCGTGGTCCAAATGTGATGCCAAAATTCAAAAACAATCCGGGGCAAATCTGGCGCGGCATGCCATCTCACGGCATGGACACGTCGGATATTCTGCAAAACATTGGTTATAACGAAAATGAGATTAGGGGGCTGGTCGAGAAAGGGCTGGCTAAAATTGTTGAGTAATTCAATGACTATTCAGTTCAATCATTCCTGTTGGGCTGAATAGACATTAGGGAAATGATGGGATAACAATTAATGGATGTAATCGGTAAACAAAATTTGCGTCAAATGTGGGATGATTTTGCGAAAACTCACGTCAATAAAAAGGCGCTTATCTTTGAATCCTGTGATGGCGATGTGCGTGAATTCAGCTATTTAGAAATGAATCAGCAGATTAACCGCACTGCCAACCTCTTTTTAAGCTATGGCATCCAAAAAGGGGATAAAGTTGCGTTACATTTAGATAATTGCCCAGAGTTTTTCTTTTGCTGGTTTGGTCTTGCCAAAATTGGGGCGATCATGGTGCCGGTCAATGCGCGATTTAAGTACGAAGAGAGCGCGTGGATCATCCAAAACTGCCAACCTCGGCTGGTTGTCACTCGTCCCCATTTTGCCGATATTTACCAAACTCTTGTTGATGACAAAGCAACAGCGCTCGAACATATCTTCTTAATTTCAGACACCCAATTACCAACGCAGCAAGGTATAACTGACTTTACCGTTGAACTAGCTCAACAATCGATTGTGCTGGCGGAGCAGGTTGAACTCAGTGTGGATGATACTGCCGAAATTCTATTTACCTCAGGGACGACCTCTAAACCAAAAGGGGTCATTATCACCCACTATAATCTGCGCTTTGCTGGTTATTACTCCTCTTGGCAATGTGCATTACGTTCTGATGATGTCTATTTGACGGTGATGCCCGCTTTTCATATCGATTGCCAATGCACAGCGGCTATGGCGGCATTTTCCGCTGGGGCAACCTTTGTTCTCCTTGAGAAATACAGTGCTCGGCGTTTCTGGCAACAGATTGTGAAGCATCGCGCGACAGTGGCGGAGCTGATCCCAATGATGATCCGCACCTTAATGAGTCAACCGGTTGCCGACAATGAGCAAGCACACTGTTTACGGGAAGTGATGTTCTATCTCAATTTAAGTGATAAAGAAAAGCAGCAGTTTATGGAACGTTTTGCCGTGACGCAGTTTCTCACTTCGTATGGCATGACTGAAACTATTGTTGGGCTGATTGGTGATAGACCCGGGGATGAACGGCGCTGGCCGTCCATTGGACGCCCCGGATTTGGTTATCAAGCTCAAATTCGAGATAAACATAATCAACCGTTAAAAACCGGCGAAATTGGCGAGCTATGTGTAAAAGGCGAGCGGGGTAAAACCTTATTTAAAGCCTATTACAACAATCCAGAAGCCACAGAGAAAACCTTTGATAGTGAAGGGTGGATGCACACTGGCGATTTTGCTTATCAAGACGAAGATGGATTTTTCTACTTTGTTGATCGTAGTAGCAATATGGTCAAACGCGGCGGGGAAAATGTCTCTTGTAGTGAAATTGAGAACATCATTGCGTCCCATCCGGCGGTTGCAGATGTCGCGGTTATCGGTGTGATGGATGCCATTCGTGATGAAGCTATCAAAGCGTTTATCGTGCTGGAGGAGGGAACTACGCTAACTCAAGAAGAGTTTTTCGCCTTCTGTGAAACGAAAATGGCGAAGTTCAAAGTGCCTTCATTGGTAGAAGTCCGTCAAGGTTTGCCTCGTAATTGCTCTGGTAAGGTGCTGAAAAAACATCTGAAATAATCGAATAACAACCTAAAGGTTTAAACTATGAGCGAATCATTAAAAGTTACCCGTCATGGTGCCGTGCTAGAAATTGTACTCGATAGACCTAAAGCCAACGCCATTGATGCAAAAACCAGTTTTAAAATGGGAGAAGTTTTCCTTAATTTCCGTGATGACCCAACGCTGAGAGTAGCCATTATTACGGGGGCTGGAGAACGTTTTTTCTCTGCGGGATGGGATTTAAAATCTGCGGCGGAAGGGGAAGCCCCTGATGCTGATTTTGGTCCGGGTGGTTTCGCGGGGTTAACCGAGATTTTCAACTTAAATAAACCCGTGATCGCGGCAGTAAACGGTTATGCGTTTGGCGGTGGTTTTGAGCTAGCGCTAGCGGCAGATATGATTATCTGCTCTGAAAATGCCAGTTTCGCGCTACCTGAAGCGCAATTAGGTATTGTGCCTGATAGCGGCGGCGTTCTGCGCTTACCAAAAATTCTGCCTGCGCCTATCGTCAATGAAATGGTGATGACAGGGCGCCGAATGGATGCTCAAGAAGCGCTGCGTTGGGGTATTGCGAATGAAGTGGTGCCTATCGAGAATTTAATGGATAAAGCGCGAGAGCTGGCTGAAAAAATCACACAAAGCGCACCGCTAGCCGTTGCTGCACTGAAAGAAATTTTCCGTACAACCGGAGAATTAACGGTGGAAGAGGGCTATAAATTGATGCGCAGTGGTGTGTTAGAAAACTACCCGGCTGTATTGCACTCCGAAGATGCAACGGAAGGTCCTTTAGCATTCTCAGAGAAGCGTGAGCCAAATTGGACAGGGCGCTAATCCTACCAGTGATTGGATGACTGTGAGGTGATTATGAGTTTTTATAGCTTTGAAGGGGTGACACCCGTGGTGCATCCAACGGCCTACGTTCATCCTTCCGCCGTGGTGATTGGTGATGTCATTATTGGTGCCGATGTGTTTGTGGGTCCAAATGCCTCATTACGGGGGGATTATGGGCGCCTAACCATCGAAAAAGGGGCGAATATTCAAGACGGTTGCATCATGCATGGTTACAGTGATGTTGAGACTATTGTGCGGGAATCTGGACATATTGGTCATGGCTCAATTTTACATGGTTGTATTATTGGGCGTGATGCACTGGTCGGCATGAATAGCGTAGTGATGGATGGCGCTGTCATCGGTGACGAGAGCATTATTGGTGCGATGAGTTTCGTTAAGGCGGGTTTTCAAGGTGAGCCAAGACAAATGTTGATCGGCGCACCTGCGCGTTTTTTTCGCCATGTGAGCGATGAAGAGCTTCATTGGAAACAGCTAAATACCAAAGAGTATCAAGATTTAGCGGGACGTTATCTTCAAAGTTTAGAGGAAGCCATACCGTTAACTGAGATAGAGCAGAATCGCCCTCGGTTGCAGGGAACCACGGATGTCAAACCGAAAGGTCAATGATACCAATGTGCAAAAATCGTCAATAATACTTTGTCAGTAACCTCAACGCAGGCTTTAAGCCTGCGTTTTTTCGTTATGGCGTCGATGAAAATAATACTAACGACGCTGGGCTTTAGATAGCATCCACTGCCATTTCTGCTCACGATTAAGTTCTGTTGGTGGGACGAGATTGGTTTTCACTGGTGACTCAATCGTCATTTTCTCGGAAGTGTAATTTTTTAGTCGCGAATAAAGCTGGCTATCAATTTTAGTCACTTTAATCAGCCGTTGGCATTGGCAGCCTCGTCCCGATAATTTATTCGGGATCATTTTGACTTCACACTGTATTTCAGCCACATCTGAAAGAATATAAGAGACAATATTCACCGCATTGGTATGCGGAATTTCAAAGTTATTCGAGATTTCTCTGGCGGTGATCCAGCGACCCTGTTTCATTACCCAGTTTGCAATGGATAAATACATCGGGCTTTTCACTGATTCTTTACACATAAGCGCTCCTTCAGCTCATTGCTTAAAAGTGATTAAGGCAATAAGAAACTATACGCCAATCTTGTTGTTATGATGTCTTGTATATTTATTAGACTATAAATAGCCATGATTAATGATTAAAAGTTGGTTAAAAACGTTGAGAGAAGATTAACTCTGGGTTGTTTTTTTGTTGTTTACCAATAAGTTACAAAACAACTTTTATCATATAGTTATTTATACGCTATAAAATCAACGCAAATGTGGAGCTAAATCAAATAAGATCTGAATTTATGAAATTTAGATTAAGTTAAGGTGATTGCTGAGTAGATTGGGGTTGAATCAGTTTGGAAAGGCTAAAAAGCAAAAACCCGCCACTAGGGCGGGTTCTTTAAATAGTGGTGCCGGACTCGGAATCGACTTTTCATTATAACTGGTTGTATTTAAATCTATTAATTGAATTTGATTTTATTTATACCCTCTTTTGTACCCTCGGTCCGTTTGGTGGGTTTTGTTGAGCACGGTTGGGGCGATAGAGCGCAGCAAATAGATTGGTTTTTTGCACAGATGACAGGTGTAATTATAACGTATTCGAATCCTTTTTAAGTATACATTTAATGGGGATCATGTTCATGTTAATTGTTTCTAGTATGAATCATGGTATTGCCAATTTGACATGTTTAATGATGTCTTATTGTGTCATTTTTGTTTAATTCCTCAATGTCTAATTCAGTTAAGATCCAACGGTTTGATATGTGCCATTGAATACTAATCAAAGTGGAAGTAGGCTTAATTTATCCATCCAATATAGGATAAACTCAAAGTGATCAGTACTTATTCAATTCAAAGTCACACACATGACACACGCATAAGGGCCATCTCTGTCTTGGCGACGTTCAACATAAACAGCTAACACGCCACGACAATCTGGCACCTCCTTACCAATATAATGCTCGCTATTACCAACCCATTTATACTTTCCCCTACAATAACGAGCAAGGCGAGAGCCTAAATGTTGCTGATGGATCTTCATTGCTGCGGATTTACGGATGATATTCATGGTTCACCTCATACTAAGCCATGCTCAGCGAAAGAGAAGATTTGCTGACCACCGATGATCAGATGGTCAAGCACTCGTACTTCAATTAGCTGCAATGCTTTTATTAATTGTTGCGTGATAGATTTATCCGCTTGGCTTGGCGTGATATCGCCTGACGGATGGTTGTGTGCAAAGATAACGGCAGCAGCATTAAAATGAAGTGCTCGTTTGACGACTTCACGAGGATAAACCTGTGTGCTGCTAATCGAGCCAGCAAACAGGGTTTCACTGCTTATCAACTGATTTTGTTGATTCAAGTAGAGCACAATAAACGCTTCACGCTCTAATGCTGACATTTTTAGCCGTAACCAATTCCTCACATTTTGCGTTGATGTAAAAGCAATACCCGGTTCACGCAGATACTTATCCAGTATGGTCAACGCACGTTTGATAGTACGTTGTTCATTAGGAAGCAGTGTTAAGGTATTCGTATAAGTATTGATACTCTCCATCGTTAATATCTCCATCATTACGAGGCTAGTTGAAGCATATTTTCAGCCATCACCCACAAGGCTCGGTTAAGCTTCACATCACCATCAATCCCATTCACTGAACGCGTGCGAGCGCGTTTACCTTTCGCATTTCTGCCTGATAATCCCCCTTTAATTAAATTTTCTTGCAAACGTTGGTACACCGTCCAAAGATCGTCCTTCTTATCTTCTACACGGCGTGGCTGTAATACTTGCGCTTCGGTGATCGGCTGATGCTCTTCACCATAACGATATGTGAGAGCAGATTGAGCAAAGATGTGTTGGGCTGGTGGCGGTAATAATAGGGACTGCATGGCATCACGTTGCTCATCCATGCGTTCAAATAGCCCTAATACTTCATAAGCCCCTTCAATGACTTTATTTACCACATCGCCCTTGTGCGGTACTCTCACTTCACCAAAGGTTTGTCCGCAAATTAAGCCATTCTGACAAACGAATCGGAACATCCCCGGTAACATCTGATAACTCGATGAGCCATCATGACTATTGAGCAAGATAATCTCAGGCACTTGCTGACTGGTGATTTGACCTTCACGACGTAGACGTAACATATGCTTGGTGTGCTCTCGGCGACTAGCATCACGTACACGAGTCTGGCAAGCAAAGAACGGATAGAAGCCTTCTTTTTGAAGACTATCCAATAAGGTAATAGTTGGGATGTAAGTATAACGTTCACTTCTGGATTCGTGTTTTTCTTCAGAGAACACGCTGGGTACAGTACGGAACAGTTCTTCGATAGTTAATGGGCGATCACGACGAATGCTATTCGCCGCACCAAAGCGAGAAGCTAAACGAGACATAGGGGTTCTCCTCAGTGATAACACTGATAAATTAAAATAAGATAAAGGAAATAAGTGAGGTGATAAGCTGGTGGACGCTGTATTAAAGCGTTATCAATAACTTAGCCAATTAGGTGAAAGATTTGTGCTTGCTCGGGATGTTGCATCGCATAGTCACGAAGTTGGTAAAAATACTCTACCAGCACAGAACTCTCGGTTTTAAACGACCAGATGCTATACACCATTAGACAGACTGCAATACCGGCTGCCTCCGGGCTTAACTCGGCTTCATTTCCGTTATGCGGGTTAAACATTTGCAGGGAGGGTTCGAGCATATCAGGCCAGATAAATGCGCCGCCATTAGACAGCATACTGAACTCCCAGAAGGCTCCATGATAGACCTCACACATCTTATCCATCAGATTAAAGATATCGCCTTCTAAACGCTGCCAATCAGGTACTGTGCTGAAATAGAAACGCCAGAAGGTACTACGACCACGGGAATTGACGAGGTTGGTTTTGATAACCGTTGATTCTTGCTCTTGTAAGGTAAACATAATAGAACTCCAATTCAGTCGATATTGATAGACAGTAATAAGCAAAAAAGCCCTACACCTTGCGGTGCAGAGCTTTCTAGAAATGATAGGTATATTGAGTATCATTTTTAGTGACTCATTCTGATGATTGATTCACTAAAATAATATAGATATAAAAATAAATGTAAGTTAATTAATGGGTTAGTCTGATGATGCTTTTATAATGAATCAGATAATACGAAGGCGTAAATAAGGACGTGGTTAATCGATTAGATGGAATATGGCGGAACGTTCTGGGTGTTGCGCCGCATAATCATGCAATTGATAAAAGCGATCGACGAGGATGTCACTTTCCGTTTGAAATGACCATAAACTGTACATCATCAAACACACGGCAATGCCTGCGGCTTCACAACTGACGTTGGCTTCGTTACCGTTATGTGGGTTGAACAGCGTCAGTGTCTCTTGAGGTAAATCGGGATAAATAAAGGCGCCACCATTAGATAAGGTGCAATATTCCCAATACCCACCCAGATAGTCATCACAAAACTGCCCCATAGTGGTAAAGATGACCACTTCAAAGGTGGTTCAGCCTTTCACGCTTCCGAAGTGGTTGCTCCAAAAATCCAGGCGTTGCTCATCGGGAACGAGTGTCATTGTAATTGCACATTCAGTTGAATTATTCATCAGTTGATACTCCAAGAAAAAGAAATAAAAAAGCGCCAATCCTGTTAAGGACTGACGCTGAGAGTGATAATTAATGGGGTAATGTAAGAGGTTAAAAGAACAGGCTCCACAGGGATTTAGCGACGGATACGATACTGTTTTTAACGGTGCTAATCGTACTTCTTATCAATGGTGGCAAGGGAATGATATTGATTAAGGTATCCACAATATCACTGACACATTGACCAAAATCGTTACGGGCGGCGTTCTCCACCGATTGCGTCCGGTAAGGGGTGTTCAGTTGCCTAGCTACCCCGCTACTGGCTTGCGCCGGTAACGCCTGTATGAGTTGCTCTGCTAATTCAGTGAGCTGATAATTTTCGACCGCAGAAACAGTCATCACAGGATGATGTGGCTTAAAGGCGGTTATGACGGTTTGTTGTTTTAATTTTAAGTTAGCGACTTGCTCTGAGGATGGCAGGTGGTTGTGTTCATCCCACTGGCGACAAGGCTCTATTTTATCAGCTTGGTTCAAGACAAACAAAAATTGATTAGGGGGATAACCGCATTCCTTCGTGAGAAAGCGATAGCATTGCTCATCGGAAGACCAAGCTCGGTCATCGGCTTTAAGCACCCAGATGATTAAATCCAGTTCGGATAATAAGTTACGATAGAGTTGATAGTATTTTCTATCTCGTTGAAGGCTTTCCCCCACACCGG
Source organism: Providencia sp. LY12 (assembly GCF_057621555.1). Lineage (NCBI taxonomy): Bacteria > Pseudomonadati > Pseudomonadota > Gammaproteobacteria > Enterobacterales > Morganellaceae > Providencia > Providencia sp. LY12. Next base: position 1,017,444 of record NZ_CM172594.1, read on the forward strand.
GTAAATCTACAAAAGTGAGAGTATGGTTGTTCATCGTTATGCTGAAGCGCTGGGCTTGCCGTGTGCAGCCAGAGACATTACTGACGGGCGATAGGGCAGATTGGAATAGGGCGTTGATTAAACTGGATTTTCCAGCCCCTGTTTTACCCATCAGACCGATGGTGGGGGAGTAGTTGATGAGTTTATTCAAATGGGATAAAAACACATCCTTAGCCCCTTTAGGGAGGAAAAGAAAATGATTCTCGAGTTTATTCATCGTTGCAACCTTAATATATGTTAAGTTCGCATAGATGATATATATTTGAAATTTATTTCATTTTTTCATATTCATCAATAATGAAGCTATTCAACCATTCCGACGCGGGTACACCATAATTAAGGGCTAACTCTGTCAATTTAGTTCTTGCTTCTGCTGAAAGTTGAATATCTTTCGGTGATTTTTTTGGCCTTACCGAACCTTTTGATTGGCTAGTTGTTCTGTGTTTTCGCTCATTTCGAGCTAGGAGTAATTTTTTATAACGGTTATCTCTTTCCTCTTGGGGTGGTTGCCATAAATAAAAACCAGTCACAATGTAAAGATACAGCTCTTCATTATCTTGATATTGAGTTTTATCTATTACTCTGCTCTTGATTAGGTAGTTATAGACCCACTCGCAAGTTTTACTATCAGACGCTTTTAACCAATCAAAATATCTGTAACGGCAGGTCTTTTTGACTAAGTCATTTCTCAAATAGTCAAGCATTCTATAAATATCAGTAACATAATCTGGGTAGTTATAAGCATTAAGTTTTGTAACAACAAAGTTAATATATTCGATACTTTCAACATATCGCCCTTCATGGCTCTTCGGCTCAAAAAGAAATTTCTTGTCGAAAAAATCATTCGTTACTGTTTTTATAACACGACTAAAATCGTACTTAACCGTGAGATCTTTTAAATAATTTCGTGTTTTAAACATATAAAAATTAGCGTCTTTGCTGTTGCTCAACACACGCCATATGAGGTAACAAAAAACTTTATTCTTTCTCATATAACCATAAACTTCGTTCTCTATATATGAATAATTCATCGTCATGAAAGCCTCATTTTTTTATAGATTAAAACATGATAAGTATTTTATTTTACAATAATAAAATACTATTGAAACTACCAATATATAGCTAATTAAAATACATTTTTTTTCATGATTTAATCGTGATATTCATACTTTATCATTCCTCATCTTTAAAGGGTTATGCATAGATTATTAGGCTTATACTAGTACAATAATATTGTATTTATTGATAAGCATACTAAAAAAATAATTCTAATGTTGTGAAAGTGACACTGTTATCCATTTTTTCGTTAGAAAATTAATATCAGAGTACTTCTTAATGAGATGAGTCATCTGAGCCTCTGACTAACAGGACTTCCGTGTGTAAAAACGGTGCTGGTATAGTTATATATTTAGTAGGGTAAGAATGGCATTTTATAGGCCTAAAGATCACTCAAGCAATCTTGACTAACTTATCTATTTTTTACATCCATCGAACTAGATATGACTTAAAAACCATAAGGAATAAATCATGTCTAGCTATACCTACAATGAGGACTATCTTCGTAAGATAGATAGCACTATCCATAAATCACTCCTCACCAATAATCGTGTCACAGCTATTCGCGTCGATTTACGCTTCCCATCATCGACAACTTATTACCGTGAGGACTCAACAGTCATAACTCGCTTCATTGAATCCCTGAAAGCCAAAATAGATGCAGACCTAAAACGCAAAAATAAAGTATGGGATCGTAATTATTCATGCCCCTTATCTTATGTTTGGGTCAGAGAGTTTGGTGAGATCAGTTGTCGGAAACATTATCACTTGTTGCTACTAGTCAATAAGGACGTCTATTGGAGTTTAGGTGATTACACTAGAACGGAAGGAACGCTTTATGCATTAGTACAACAAGCATGGTGTAGTGCAATTGGTGTTAACTACCCTGCGGAGCGTTATTTAGTTCATATCCCAGACAATGCTGTTACTTGGCTAGATAACAATAATGCTAACAATGAAAGTACGATATTCGAATTAAACCAACGCTGTCGTTACTTAGCCAAAGAACATACAAAATATTATGGTGATGGTGAGCGTTCTTTTGGATGCAGCCGTTAATCTACCAATAAAAAACATGAGGGGGATATCTTTTGGAAGAGAGATATCCCTAAACACTTATCGATATCCCTTCTGCCTTTTGACTTTAAAGACAGGAGTTCAATAATGAATACTCAAGCTATCCCCTTATTAGATGACCAATTCGTTGATATGAAGTTTATAACTCGCCTAACCGGCTTGACGGATAAATGGTTTTACAAATTAATCCAAGAGGGGGAGTTTCCTAAACCCATCAAACTGGGGCGTAGCTCTCGTTGGTTAAAAAGTGAAGTGGAGCAATGGCTGCAAGCGCGTCTTGTGGCTTCTCGGTATTAACCCTTTCGAAGTCAACATATTCAATTTAACCCCAATTTGTTGTATGAATTAATTTATGGAGTACCGAGAGTATGAAAAAGCTGCCCGCTCGTTATGAAGAGTTATTGAGTTATTATCAACGTTGGTTAAATGGGTATACGAAGTTGTCCATTTGCCAAGGTATGTGTCATTCACTCATTCAAAATAGCCACTATTTGATGGTGTCGTACATTCGTTTTTCGAGTCATGAAGCCTGCCAGGTGGCGGTTATTCCTGCTCGTCTCTATCGACTGGTGTATGGCAATGCCTACCCTGACAAGCTCACCGAAGAAGAGGATTTAAACCTGAGTTTTCATATTGATGAACGGCTGTTACGCTACCACCCTATGCTGGAAGGTATACTGCTGAGTGAATGTGAGCGTCTTAAACAGCATTCCTTTGCGAACAAATTAATCAGTTTATTTCAGCAATTTAATGATCCGGAAATACGACCGAAATTGGTCTGGTTATGTTGGTATGATTTGCAGTTAGGGTCACCATTAGACGATTGGAACCATACACTTAAGTTGAAATCCAAAGAACAACTCGTGGAATGGGTGATTGATAGGCAAGCCGAAAATTGGGGATTAACAACTATTATGGATGAATATGTATTGTTCAGCCGATAAAATACGGATGCACAATATGGAGAGCAACATGAACAATATCATTAATGTACGGCTATCTAAGATATGCTGATGTTCTTTCTCATGATAAATCTCATATCTGATAACGTCATGCCTTCACTTCAGACACTTTTGTAATTACCTTGCGGATGGCAATCAATCAGGCAAACTGATGTCACTGCTATATGCATAACCGTCTTCAGTGGCTTAACTCATGGTGTTGTCGAAGGTAATGAATCCACTGACATGAAAATCCTCCTAAGTTGCATAATATCCACCTTTTATCTGTTGTTAACAGGGCACGTATAACTCCATATGTGAGTATTCATGTCTATTTAAAATAATAAAATAAATAGATAAAAAATATTGCTGGGTTACTTCCGTCATTCCGCACCTAATTTTCTGATTTTTGGTGCTTGACACAGATCCGCCTGTTTGATCTATTACTACTATTTGGCGGCAGCATTATGGCAACTCCTTCTTATCGCATTAAAAACCTCGATCATTTGGGCCTAGTGGCAGGAATGTGCCGTGAATTGGGACTGGCCCTAATGGTCGATGCCATTATACCGAAGCAAGGAGATTATCAAGTCTCGCATGGTGAAGCCTTGGTGGCCATGATCATCAATGGTCTGGGATTTCACAGTCGCACTCTGCACATGTTTCCTCAGTTTTTTGCCGATAAACTTACCGAACGCCTGCTCCACCCCGGTATTCAGCCCGAACATCTCAATGATGATGCTTTGGGTCGTTGTCTCGATGCGCTGTTCGAGACCGATGTTTCCGCGCTTTATCAGGTCATGGCTGAGCTGGTCGTCGCCCGGCTGGGGTTGAACAGCACCGCCGTCCCTCTCGATATCACCAGCTTGACCTTCTTCTTCCAACGAGTCAGGACACGACGGTAGCGATTCATCCAAATGTGTGTTCTCTCTACAACCCAGCGGTAAGCCTTAAAATCAGTGTTTTTGATGGCCTCTGACTCATCCTTCCGTGACTGGATATGAGGTTCATAGCGACGACTTTTCAGATACGATTCCAACCATTCCGCTTCATACCCTTTATCCATGCACAACCGGAACCTCTTGCCCTGTCAGCCCGTCTGGAGGGCATCGAGCGTATCCGCAACCAGCTTTATGTCGTATGTATTTGCTCCGGCGACAACCAGTGCAAGCGGAAGCCCGTTCCCGTCAGTCATCAGACTGCGCTTTACGCCCTGTTTCCCCCGGTCTGTAGGGGTCCTGCCTGTTTTTTGAGCCTACCAGCGGTGATTTGGTCATACAACCATCCATCAACAGCCACGACTAGTCAATAGCGTCCAACTGTTCGCAAGCAACCCGTTTTGCCAGAAGCGTTCAAATACTCCAGCATCCCGCCACTCCTGAAATCGGCGATGAGCAGAGCTTGACGAGCATATACCGGTTGCATTCAGCGCATTCCACTGGCAACCCGTCCTGAGTACGAAGAAAATGGTGTTCATTGCAGAGCGATTATCAACCCGCTTGCGGTGCGTACTCAGCGGGTGTTGATTTCTATGCCCCGGGATGAGATGAGCCTTTTTCTCCCAGAGTCCATCACTGATCTGCCACTTGTTGCCCCCCACGCTTCGCCCTCCGAAATTATCATTATGTATTATCTGACAATTCATTTTGGGATAGGTTTTAGTTATATCAACTTTTTGGTGATCTAAGAGGCCAATCTATATCAGCTGTTAGCTGAAAATAATGAAATATCAAAAGAGTGCGGAAATAAAGTTGGAGGAAGGGATTAAAAGTGTCTGGAAATATAGGGTCAAATACACTAGTCAGTCTAGGTCATCTTAAAGTTCAAGATAACTCCAATAAAATACGTTGATTTTAAATATGGACTAATTTGTCAGGATGAGTTCAGTATTACTTTGATGCTGATATACAATTAAGTGTTCATATGTGCTGTCTTCATAAAGTACTTCAGCAGTTAAATCAGAAATACTCTTATCAATAGCATTCAATAAATGCAAAATAAGCTCGAATGAAAATACCGTTTGACCTCGTTCTAATCGAGAAATATGTTGCTGGGAAAGACTTAATTTTTGACCTAGGTTTTTTCCAGACATTCCGAGCAATATTCTGTGCTTTCGAATAAACGAACCGATGCGAATATTAATGTTCAATGTATTGTATTTCATTAACACGTTTCACCTGTTTCATTGGAATGAAATATGGTTAATACCATAACTATCGGAACAAAGGCTAAATGAAATTAACCAGCAGGGAAAATAGTTTAAAACGATCGATTTAATAAAAAATAGATTTCACCAATCAATGTGCCAAGTATCGATCGTTGCAATCAATGGTTGTCATTTGAAAAAGAGTTAGTCGCTGATTTAAAATAAATTTCGCGATAAAATATAAAGTAATGTTAAGAATAATAACGTTGGTTATTAGTGAGGTGCCGACATATTAATATATATAATGAAACAAAATCTTACGATATACTCACCTGCGGCGTTTTTTAGTGGTTAAGATTTTAGCGTTTCTTATTTTGTGAATTCCATTTAATAAAAACGAAGGCTATGTTTAATTAGATAGTGCTAACTAATATAAAAACATAAGTGGTTATTAAACTGTTAAGAGCTTATCTCTAAGGGAATTATCGTATAATAAATTCCGATAATCTTTGAGGGAAAAATATGATAAGCCATAAGTGGCAGATTAATGACGAACGTTGGGAAATGATGAGGTGATGCTCCATTTCTCCGGTGGTCTTATTGTCTAGAGACATCATTATTGAAATAGGTTCTAAGTGGTTTTATTAAAAGTCTTACAAGTGATTAGTCCAACGGATGATCATGAATATCTCTCCGGTAATTAGCCCCACCTTACAAGCTAATTATCGGATTAGATATATTAAGGGTGCATGGCATCATAAAGAGAACGTTGCTAAGGCGATTATGAAAAGTGAAGAGGGGAACCCTGAGGTTATTCTTGAATGGCCGGGGGATGATTTTGACAGCATTTATGTTTTACGAATTAGTCGAGAACAAGGTGCAAAAAATATTCACTTTGAACACATGCAACAAGGTTTAAATAATGTATCTGAAGCATGTTCTTATCAATTGTAATTAGTAGAAAAAGCCTTGTATGGCATTATCAGGGGCTCATATGGGAGTGTCAGAAATCCTGAGTCATTCCAGTAAACTACCTCAAAAAGGAGTGACTCATTACACAACCTTTCGATTTAGATAACGCTCTAAAAATACTTCAGGAGAGGGAGGCTTTGTGTATCTGTCCCTATATTTCCAGACATTTTTTATCGTTTATTTCATTATGGGTTTGACACCACAGATATTCCAGCGGAGAACAATAGCCTAATACACTGTTGGAATGCCATTCACTATTATGCTCGAAGGCTTTCGTAAGATTTTTCATGATCACTAATTTGTATGCGGCTCAATTAGGCCATTTATCAGAATTCCTCCAGTTCTGGGAAAATAATAGACATCATTAATGAACTGCGACCCAAATTTTGGCCTACTTATGTAGCTTGACTTAATTGATATTGCACAGGACTAAGGTGGTCATATTTTTCTTTATTTTCAATTGGTTATGATGATCAATGACGTCGCGTTTTAAGTTGTCCTCATTTTTATATTTATTGAGGTAATAATATTCTGATTCCAATGTTCCCAGTGAGATTTTCCTTTGTCACCAATGAAGATCTGGATGTGGTCGGTGATATTAACGATGAAAGTTTTGATGTCTCGACCATGAACAGCAGTGCTAGGGAGTTTCTGGAATCAGCCATCGGTCATTACGATACTCAGTTTGAAACTAATTTCAGTATAGACGGTAACTGTTTTCAGAACTACTACTTACTATCGTGACCTTGCTAAACGCATTAAAGGGCAAGAGGTTCAGATTCCCGCAGGGGATCGATCGCAAGGTCGGCAGAGTGGCCGCTGGGCTAGCGTTCGTAGAATGCTGTGAGGATGAGATCTTGATAGAACCACCAGATGTGGAAAAAAGTCTAGCCGTTGCTCTTGGAGTGAAAACCGCTGATGCTGGGCATCGAGTTCTGTTCATGTCACTAGACTGGCTGGTAGCGACACGGACGAAAGCGAAGCAGGAAAATTTTAATGAAGCGGCAGCAAGACGATATATTCTCAAACATCACTCAAATCGTAAATGGGATGGGGTTAAGCGAAGCCATACCTAAGCTCAGTTCGTTAAATCCACAGTACAAAACTAAAAAGCAGAGCGTTGTTAAAACATCGCGTTTTTTATTGATAAATTTTAAAAGTGTAGTGGTCAGTTATTATTTAAAAACAAGCTTAAAATTAGCACGTTATCGCTTTTTGGGATAATTAGATACACAGTGAGGATAAAAAAGATATTCAAATTTCGAATATTTTCCTTTTTAAAATAATAGGTTATATTTAAACCGATGTAAGGTCAATATCACTATAGATAACGAGGTATTTTTATGAACAAAGTACTATTTACAGGGGTCATTGCGATGTCTTTGATGACGACTTCAGTTTTTGCAGCGACAGACACTAAGCCTTTATCTCAATGGAAGTGTGAAGATTTCTTAGCCATTGATGACAGTTTTTATCCAACAGCAATTGGAGCCGCTGAGATCGTGACTCAAAAAGGAAAAGTAGAAGATCCAACCTTAGATATTAGCGGTATCGAAACCTCAACACCACTTATTATTGATGCGTGTAAAAAAGCCCCTAAAGAATCGTTTATTCAAAAAGTTGAAGAATATTTGAAAAAACTGTAGGGCTAAAAACACATCCAGTGATCGGACCCCAAATCGTCGTATGTTTTGGGTCAGTGAGCTCCAAGGATTGAGCCCTGTATCAGGCTTGGTCCTTTTTTCACCGAATCATGAGATGTCAATGATCTTCCAATAATTGACCGAGAAGACGATTAAAAAACACACGAAAGGGTTTAATCCGGAAAATTGAGGCTTTTGGCATTGAACGCCGTTGATGGATAACTTTATTTTTCCATCGGGTATTATCGTTGCTTATCTGTTGGCTAATGAGTCATCTGGGGAGCGTAAGGGAAAGCTCATCAAGTATAGAGCAGTCAGTGAACCGCGGAGTTTGAGTGAGTTGTGGTAGGTGAATCCGTTGGTGATTTTACACTTTTTTTGTCTGATCCTCTGATATTGAAAAGGTTGTCATGATCAACTCCGCCGATCACCTAAAAGATCGATTTATTCAAAAAAGTCTACCCCATTTAAATAGCCGACTTACAATGTGTTCTAATCTAAATAATTCTACCAGCTCATGCTGTACCTCGTGACATTCCAATTACCGCCATGCAGAAAAGGGCGGCTAAACGTCGAGGATCTTTCAACGAAGTATATCAATCCATTTACAACACGCATGTGGGCTAGGTTATGCTTGGGGTGCTTCAGCGGATTCGCTCAAGGTGAAACTGATGTTGATGTTGGTTAGGTGTATATCTGTAGATGAAAGTAATAGCTATTGCTGTCAGCCATCGTCTTTAGACCGTTATTTATTTTTTGCATAGTGACTCCGTTACCAGACGAATAAAACAGGCTGCTGATTTTTGATTATGCTTCTGACGGGTATCGAGCTAACTGTTATACAAGGGGGGGGGAATGGCAGTTGCGTCCTGTTGGAGGGATTTTGTAGTTGTACTCACTGTTAACACAAAAAACTGTTAGATCTGTTGCAGTAATTACCCAGCCATTGAGATATAAATAATAGTATACATTCCCATATTGAATACATTCAGAATAGAAACATGAATATCACTAAAGCTATAAGACATTGGATTATGGGGAGTCAATATCGTTTACAGATCTTTTTTGATTTGCTGTTACTGATTTTATCCCCATTTATTTTTATTACCATAATTGGTTTCAATACCGAAGATCTGAACAAAGACATTTTTATGATTACTTTTATTATTCTCAGTTACACCTATGTGACTCGCTGGATTAGCAAGTGGTTAAGTAAACCCAAATAGTTTGAGGGTTATTTTTCGGCAGACCAGCCTGTGTTTTTCAGAACCAAAGTGACACGACCTTTTCTTTTGTCCTGAAGCGCCGCAATAGCGCCCTTAATCTCAGCCGACTTTGCCCATTCAGGCAAATCAACGGGGCTATAGGTGTAATTAACTCTTATAGGAAAGAGTTTAGTTGATACGGACTATCGAAACAGATATTACTTGGGGATAGAGGGGATCGCTGGTTGATGAACCCATTACTTTATGACGAATTTTTATGAAAAATCCTCATAAAACGCATCGGGAAGAGCACGTTTTTTTATCAGCTGAAGGCAATGAAAAAATGCCACAAAGATACGCAATGAAATGTTGTTAGAGCAAAAATCGCCGGCGCGATGCGCCTAATGGCGTTTGTTCCAAGCCGAAAAATAGAAAATCACAGGATATATTAAGCTAAAATATCCCGCTAGCGTAAGTGCAGTGTCAACAAAGTATAGCATCGGGAAGGTGCATCAAAACAGCCAAAAAGATGGTGTTGCTTCATGATTACATCGAATTGCTGCTGATTTCCCAATACCCCAAAATCCACAGGGAGTATTTGCTGTCCCTCATCATTAAATCCGGCGGTCAATGCCGTTCCCGCAACGTAAAAGCTTGGTCCCCCATTAATATCCGGTTTTTCAGTCACAAATTTTTCCCAAAGTTCATCATTGAGTACCACACTCTTCCATCCCAAATCGTTGAGTGTTTTAGTGGCCGTTGATAACCGAAATAGGTCACTTTGGCTTTCAATCTCGTAACAGCATGCACGCCACAAGTACTCTAGTCGGGATTTCAATTGAGAGGTTATCAGCCGTTGTTGCCCAAGGTGAATTAGCCACGCAAAATCAGGCGCAATACAGCGGTGAAAGCGTTTTTGTTTTAAGGCGGTTTGTAACCACCGTAAGAGAAAGAAATTATCGGATTGTGTATTTCTGGTAACGCTCCCATCCCATTGAGCCAACTTTAGTGCAACCAGAGCTGCAAATGCTAATTTGCCTAAAGCATGATTTTTTTCTTCAACAGAAATTATTGTCGACATAATTCTTGGACCTCCTTCCAGCCTTTAGGGAACTAATCATGGCGGGCTAAATACGTCAACATGATACTATTAAATATCAGTATTAATGTATGTCTAACAATATACATCCATTTATTTCATGTCATTTAACGATATAAAAAATCATTTTATACCTTATATTATCTACTTTTTTGAACATTTTTTATCTTATATCACATGGGATAAGAAGATAAAAGGTTACGATGAATACAAATTGCATGTTCATTTACCAAGGTGATCTAGCTTGTTACTCATTGACGAAAATGAAACGTAAGGACAGACTATGTTTGATTTAACTGATTTTATTATGGGTAATGCATTTTTAATCTCTCTTATTGTGAATCTGGTTTTGGTTGTGAGTGTTTTTATTACATTGATATTGTTAGGTATTAAAGTTTTTTTATTTTTTTCTACGAGGAAAAAATTAGACGTTCTTGAAGAGAGAAAAATAGCCAATATTGAGATGCTTGAAAATATTAAAATAGTCTGTTCGACCTATCAACGAGGGATTTATAAACGGATTGACGAAAATAAAGCGCTGTTAGACTTACTGTGTCACGAAAATGCGGATTTTATTAAATCGCATTGGTGGGTGATCAATTGGATACGATTACAAGATGAATTTTTAACTAAAATAGCGGAAACATTAAACATTGAGAAGCCATCAAGCGAGAATGATTACCCAAGTAAAATTAACTATATGTTGAGTGAAATGACTTTAGATGAAATGAAATGGAAGGGGCGAGCGAATTATTTACGGGAAGCAGTTATAAACTATTTTACTGATGATGAAAAATAATCATTTGATATTGATATGTTGCTTAGCTATTGGGTTAAAGATGGCGTACTAAAAATTGAATATGGTATGAGTATTGAAGAAATCGGTTTTTTAATTAAAATCTACGGGGAGCAAACAAATAAGGGACTATTACATGTTATTTTCTCTAGTGATGAAAAAGATAAAGGAAACTAAAAATAAATAATTTTGTGATATTCAATAACAAATAGACACAAGATAGTTTAATCATCATTTTGGAGTGAAAAAAATACACTGAGCAAATGGAATAACGTATTAAACACAGAAAAGGTAGTCATTAAAGGGTAGTTATTAAAGGATGTAAGCTTCAAACTGGCAAACTTTGATACTGAGCCCATTTTAAATGACAATAAATGGGTAAGTTAAGTCTCTATGAAAAAAAGTAACGTTTTCATTAACAATACAATGAGGTAAATCATGATTGAATTAACCCGTGAAGAAAAATATAAAATTACGTCGGAAACGCTAACTGGATTAACAGAGTTAAGAAAATTTGTAAAAACGAAAAACTTTGAATGGTTGGAAAACCTGGCCAATCAACTCAATAGTATCGTGGAGGAACAACGCGAAGAATTTGAGTTACACAAATTAAGGCTTGCCGAACTGGAGGAAAAGCGCCTTAACGCCATTAAATATATAGAAGCGTTGGGTTTAGATCCTGAAACCATTAATATTTCAACCTTTGATACAAAGGCAAAGAAAAAAGATAAAAAAAGAAAGCTCAACAAAAGATCACCAAAGTACCGCTTCAAACACCCTGAAACAGGAGAAATAGAGACATACACAGGTATAGGTCGCATGAAAAAAGGTTTACAGCAACTACTGAATGCCGGACATACCCTTGATGAATTCTTAATTGAAAAAGCCCATGAGGTGAAAAGCGAATTTCAAGAAGCCGAAAATGTGTTTAAAAATCATCCCGCATCATTAGGTTAACGGTCCTCTTTGACTTTCTCCTGACATTGTCTTTTATTAGGCAATGTCAGCATGTTGTGAACGGTGATTCATCAACTATAACCCATTTTATTTTTCTATCAATCATGCGCTAGCACCAGAGAGAAAATAATATCATCGCCACCCATAGATGGAATACTGATAATTAAATGACCTTGTTTTTTTTATATTACTCGCAGATGCTTCAAGAATAAAATTATCTTGAGGTTGTGATATTGTTTTATATGAAGATGTAGGGTTATTATGGTATGCATGATACATGGTTGCTCAAAAAAATTGTTGGTATAATAATGCTAAGTATATATATTCTTTTTTCTATATTTTCACCTATTTTTTAATAAATTTAATTTTATATCTGTGCCTCGGGGAATATTTTATTGATTTAATTGCTGACTTCGTTGTTTTTTACATATTTCTTCTGCGATAGTATAATCTCGATAGTATCGAGAATAACCATATTCTGTTTCTGGATTTTTTCTGTACCCTGTGAAGGCATATTCTAAATCAATAAAAAAATAATCTTTGTATTGTTCCGCAGTAAGGTTAATGGTCAGGTTTTTACCTTCAAAAAAATAATAGCTCTCCTGTGTATCTATACTTCTAGCATATTGTAGTATGCCATATTCTCTTTTTATATCATTCGTGATTTTACGAAGAAGCCTATAATAGTCCCCGATATTAGCAGGCTTACTTTTATAGCTGACGGCTATTAATCCACTGAAAATAGTAATACCGTTATATTTTTGCAAAATGAGTAACTCATATTCCCCTGTGTCTTTTGTTTCTTCATTTAAGTTATTAGTTTTTACAATTGTAAATGGACATATTTCTAGATCTTCAATTATTTCATATTGTTCAGTTAGCTTGCTTTTAACTTCATTTAAATCGTCGCCCCATCTAAATCCAAATGGAGCTGAATTTAAGTCACTTGTTGAGTTAGCCCAAGCATTTATCGATACTATAGATATAAGTAAGAAAGAAATTATATTTAAATTTTTCATTTGAATACGTCCATTTTCTGGATTTTGAGTTGTAAAATGGAGAACTGGAAGGGATGAATAAATAATTCCTTGTAGTTGAAACTCTACACTTAAGAAGTTATAACGCCTTCTTTATGCGCCAAGTACAACACTTAAGTATATCAGATAACCGCCGCAGGATTAAGACATAAAAGAGAAATTGTGAAAAATTATGCTCTCAAAATTGCCCTCATTGAAAAAATAGGCCTACTAGGGGGCAGTTTGGATATCGAAATTTATTGTATTATAAGAGCTTCCCCAGTATGTCAACACCGATATTCATAATTTCTCTCTGAAGGATCGTGAAAGTTAAAGGGGAGAAACTGCGGTACTACAAACGGTCATTATAAATCGTTATCAATTCGGACCCTGATGAAAGACGCGCGTGCGGCTCTTGTTCGTTAAGCGGATATATATCCTGTACAATCGTTAGATCGTTCTCACGGGGTTTAACCCTTTATCATCAACAAGTTGTTGGTCAGGTAGTGATATTACTTCGTACTTTAGTTAGCTGAGTACAGTTTGAAATCATCTCCCTAGTGCAATGATGCCCAGCATAATTGTGCATTTTTAGCCGCTATAGCAACTACAGCGCGCCAATACACTCGACGTTCAACGAATGAATAAACTCAGCGACTGAATGGATCCGTTTTTTATTGGCGCCAATCAGGGCTGAATGCGCTCCTTGTACTAACAGGGTTCATAAATACGAATCGCCGGCTTTGGTGATCCTGCCAAGTTTTGCTTTTCCTCCACTGTTGTATTGGGATGGAGTCAAACCTAGCCAAGTCGCCAATTGGTGTTCATTTTTAAAATCATGCATGTTACCTATGTTAGCAACTAACGCACAGGCTGTTGTTGGTCTAATTCCCTTAAACTTCATCAGTCGTTGACTACGATGATCGGTTTTTACCATTTCAGGCAAGATTTGGTTATAGTTAATCAGTCTATCTTCAATGTGCGAAAAGTGTTCAAGAAGATCATCAACACAATGCTGAACCTGAAGCGGTAAAGTGACTTTTTGCTCGGAAACGAGTTAAATTGCTATGCTCTATCACTCATTAACTCAAGTTTCAATTCTCCGGAATTTACGGATAGTTCAGATTTCTTAAAATATAGTATATTTGGCTTAAGATATATTAAAGATGAAGCTGTAGGCATGGATGAACCTGAATATAAAGCGGTTGGTAAAAGATCGTTAAAGGCGTTTGGGTATGGACTCCTAGTGTTTACCAATCTTATTGGCTATAAATTTTTGTCCCCTCATCGTAATTCTGGTGGGTGGGCAACTCTGTCTAGCGGTTTGACAATAGTATTTACTGCCCTTGGGGCTGGTATTTATTGTTTTTTTTGTTTTATTATCGCATTGAGTGAGTGACTACCTAATTGTAAGAAGTGTCATGTAAACACGGTAGATGCCAAGCTGGCCATGGTTCTTCATGGTATTGTTTGCTGCATTTGTGGGAGTTTGCACGTTGGTGATTTTCTATAAGTAACTTGTCGCAGCTTATTTCTGTGCTTTTTTAGACTCTACCCAGGCTCGAATCTCAGCAGCATCATAGACAAAAAACTTTTCTCAATCTCAAATGACGTAGGTAATTTACCATCACGTTCCTAACGATAACGAGTAACATCAGAAATACCTAAAAAGTCGGCAGTGTGGCGTATATGGGCGTAATCGTTCATAGGGTAAGGAGTACTGATTTTAGCGCGTTTTTTATTTGGTGCTCATGTGCCTAACTCCGTATAAGTTGGTGCAAAGACATTAAAACCCAAATTACTGGATAAAAAATAGGATTGAAGAATCAACCAGCAGATTGATACTATCAACCCACAAAATGAGTTATTCCTCTTCGCTTTGCCCGCCAGCCGTATCTAATAGACAAAAAAATACCACTCCCCGTAAAGGGAGTGGCTAAATTACTGATCAAAAGCTAATGCTGGAGCTAGAGTTATATGAATTGAAAAGTACTCAAAATACCCTTCAAATATATCACCAAGGCAATGCAATGAAAAACATTAGTCTAACCTTACCTATATATATATTGATCTGGATTTCATGTAACTCTCTGGGGGAGTTAAATTAACAATTATAAATTGAATTATATTTCGCAAAATTATCTAAAAATCACTTTGGTGGCTATTTCTACAATGGAAAGAGCACTGTTGAGTTTCACTGGTCGTTATAGGTGCTGTGTTCTTTTCATTGTCACGATTGAGGTTTGTATGTTTGATGAGTTTGCAGGATTCTAACTCCCCCCGAATTCGAGGCAGTAAACAAAAAGTGGTAACAACGGGTATTAATTCCAACATGTAAATAATCCTTACAAATTCAAGCCTCCGAAATTTCTGAATAATGCACCCGTGCGACTTACTTCTTAGAAATTACAGTTAGTGCAAATAGGGTCACGTATCCAAAGGGGTGATGGCATTTCAAACGTAATACTCTCGCTCAATGAAAGTCCCAATGATCTTGTCATGCATGCCGGATGATTTTGAATACCCTAACGTCTTGCGATTGAGTCGTTTCAATCGGTTACGCAACGTCAGATTTTCACGCTCAATTCGCTGTGTGTATAGCTTTCCTAAAATATGTTTTTCACTAGGGAGTGCCTCTTTGTACACCCTGTAACCATCAGCACACCAAAAAGCGATACGGAACCCAGACAACAGTTTTAACAATTTACCCAGTGTTTTCTTGCTTCGGGAACCAAATATATGAGCGACAATCCGCTTTAAGCGAGGCTCCCATGCATACCACAACCAACGCTGACGCTTTTTGTTACCGATAAATGACCACATCTCATCGACCTCACAAATGAGCTGAATTTGTAGATTATCTAGGGGCAGTGTTGTTACATTCCGTGGCGAGAGTTTTTTAAAGTGCGGACGACGGCATTGATACTGATATGTAATGCTCTAGCGGTGTCACGAATACCCGCATTATTCATGGCAAGCTCAACCACTTGCTCTTTGATGCTGGGCTGACAAGCGTTGTAAGTATAATCGAGTTGAAAAGAGCGGCAACAGGCCTGACAGCGATAACGGGGATGCCCACCATTGCCGGTGACATGTTTTTTAACAGGGTCGGTTAATCCACAGAATCGGCATTTTACTGAAATGGTAGCCATACTAAACCTCAACAGAAAAGCTTAGTTTACCTCATTATCAACTCATTGAATACTTGACCACAATAGTCTAAAGCGAACGTGACGCACAGTTTTTCACCATTATCACATCAACTCAAAACCATCTGAACACCAACGTTGGTTGCTTTCATTCACTGCCATTTTTCCTATATGTGCTCGTTTCGAGACTGGGATTGCGGGGTTACGTCCCAATAATAATGTTGATTGCTTCATGATACGGTAAACACGTTTGGCATTAATAATCGCGATATTTTCATTCTCAGATTGCCGACGTAACATCGCCCAGACGCGGCGATAGCCAGCTTATCAATCACGTTGTGTATACGAGCAAGCGTATCGCTATCATCTTGAGGGTGTCGTTCTCGTTTATCTTTCCAATCACTTTTTCGTTTTGCTAGAACGTATAGCTGCGTTAGTGACACACATAAGGTTAGGCTTACTAAGCTTATTTTCCATCCTTGGGTAATAAGGGCGCGAGCGCTATCCACTTTTTCTCGTCCATAATCGACTGCTTCTTTAACAAGTTCATTTTCCATTGTTTTCTTACCGAGCAACCGCTGTAGCTCTTTAATTTGCTTTATTGCTGAGGCTAGCTCAGAGGCAGGAACAACTTGTTCACCTGCTGTTACCGCGGTCAGGCTTCCTTCTTGATACTGTTTACGCCAAAGGAAAAGCTGGCTTGCAGCGATACCATATTGGCGAGCAACCATGGAAACACTCATACCCGACTCAACGCTTTGTTGAACAATGGCTATTTTTTCTTGTGGGGAACGTCGTTTTCTGCGCTCAGGACCTAATATCTCGATCATTTTATCTCCAAGAACTAGTCTAAAAACTAGTATTAAGATTATCACTAATTAAAGTGATACTAACTGTCTGGAGATCTAAGGGACCAGTCTACTGAGTGATTCTGGTTATCATAAATCACGTTAGAATGGGGGACCGGTCTTGCCTGATACTGAATGTTCTTTTATGAAGATGGAGCCTGTATTCATCTGAGTTAGTATTGAAGTCTCAAGGCTATAATTTAATGTCTCATAAATTTCAATGCGTACCATTACCTTATCATATCATCGTTACATGATTTGTTGGCTTGTCAATATAAAACCACCCGTAGTTATGAGGGAATAAAAATTTGCATCGTGCGATGATATTAGCGCATTAGGGTAAAAATAGTGTCAGATAACTCAGGAGAGTGTTGAAATCTTATTCATAAGGGAACTGTCTGTTTGGTGAAGGTGAATTTTATTAGAAAAATAGTTTGAAGGCAGGTATAGCTAATTAGCAGACAAAAAAATGCCACCCCACATAGGGAGTGACAAAAATTACTGATCAAAAGGCTAATTCTAGATCTATATGAATTGAAAAATACTCAAAACGCCAACTGAATATATCAGTAATTGAAGATAATTTAAAATATTAATCTAACCTTACTTATACAAATATTGATCTAAATCGAAATGAACTCTCATTAGGGGTAAGCCTGGAACATGCAATTGTTTGTTTAGCAATGGCGTCATGACTAAATGGCTCTATAGATCAACTCACGATGAATTATGACTAGCCCTCATACTCTGTAGTCATACTATCTTGTTAGTCCAAGTTTGTCAGAGTGTGTTATATCAGTCTTTTATTTCAGCGGTCGCCTTATGTGGTTTTTTTCGCCTATAGCGCTTGTAAAGCAAATTCAACATATTTCATGGATTGATGGTTTTTTATTACCGCAATAAAGTGAAAACCCAGTCAGAGAAGATAGACCTATACCAGATAAAAATAGAGTGGAGGTTATCTCGATGTGGATATACTGATGAGGGGACGTTACCAATAGAATTTTGTGGGGCAGCGATTGGCTTTTCTCGTATAACGAAAGGGTATTCATTTTTTGAATTAATGATACAGGCAATTCAAAATCGTTTGAAGAATAAATGAGTAAAACCAATGCAGCAGCTTCCTGCTAGAAATGAATTCGGGAATCTGAAATCTTAGCAAGTTGCAAAGGCTCGGTTAGAGCCGTTTCCTAACGCGTGGGTTTCGTTAAGACCATATTGAAGTGTCCGGCTCGTTCGGATAAGTGATAACTGACTTGAGCACAGCCAAGAAACTTATTGAGGTTAGCCAAACAATCATGGGAAAAATTGAACGGCAAAGGAAAAAAAGGCCCTGCATAGGGCAGGGTGAATGTGCTAAAAGAATGTTTCTGAAACTGAACATCCCAGATGTCATTGGGTATATGAATAATACCCCCTTCGTTTTTTTTATCGACAAATAAAATGTAACAAAATACGGAATGGATATGACGAAAAGGAATATCGTAAAGGGTGACGTTTGTGGTTAAGCACAACATGTTTGGAGTACGCTTCTTGAATAGCGCCCTTCTTTCAGTATTTGATGAAACAAAGGACGTAAACATAAATTAAGTCAAGTCGTACAAATTACAATCAACGGTGAATATATAACACACTGTCCTTATACCGATATTGGTCAATGTGTCAATGTTTGGAATGTGTTTTTTCTCATCTCGTTTTAGTTTCTCGTTCGATTTATAGAGGAGAATTATTTTTTGAATGGTTCACAATCTCGTTTTGTGGTCCCTTCGGGAGAAACTTTTTATTTTTAGATTTGACGTAAACATTTTTTAGAGAACGGAATGAAAAAGGGGTTTTACAGGCTTTAAATCTCAAAAGCGTGTTCATTGCTGTCAAGTGGTGATTGAAAAATACGTGACAACGTATTTCCTCCGTTATTTTCTGTCGGTTACATTTAATGCTTATCTTTAAATGACTGCTCTCCTGTTGCTTACCTTACCATTTACGCTTATTACGGATGTTTTATAATTATTTATTATGAAAAAAAAGTATTCGTATAACTTTCTTTTTTAGCTTTATTTAATCCCGATTAATTAATCTTCAAATAAATCTAGGGTGAATTTTAAATGTAACAAAATGAGATGAAATAGCCTATTCAGGCGCTGAAAATATTAATATTTATGAATTACCAATAAAAAAGCATGAATAACTTTAATGTATATCAAATTTAGTTGTTATGAGAGTAAAAAACTATTTTTAGACAGTGTATTTCAAAAGATAACGCTCAAGGATAGATTGTTTTTATACCAAATAACAAGAGGTTATCTACCTAAAGTCGGTAGTTTAGCGTTTGTTACAAAGGATAAAACACGGAAAAATTGTATCAAGGCGGTTTTTGATAATCCGCCTTTCATTGTTATAGTGAGCATAAAATAGCGGCTAAACATGTTATCGCATTTTGTGAAGGTTCGGAGGAACGATGGGGAGACGACGTCAAGTTAAGCAAGATATCAATATGATTGTTGTTGAGGATGAGGGGCGGATTAAAATCCCGCACCAAGAAGGTGACTCCCTACAGATAGCCGCAGGCACATTAATTAGACAATGTCGACGTGAATTGGCGCTGACAGGTAAGCAATTAGGTGACAGGATTGGGATGAGTCAACAACATGTTCTGCGTTATGAGCGAGGAGACACAGAGTTGACCTTATCCAAAGTAAATCTTTTTGCGACCGCGCTTGGATTCACCTTTCCGCAGTTTATCAATGAATTATTTCGGGTTGTTTATGTTCAGGACGCGGGGAGTCATGATATATCGACATAAGCGATAAAAATAAAGACATTAAATGTGGATAGTATATGTGATACGGTTGACTCAGGAATAATACTTCATTAAAAAAGCCTTGTCTTTTTTCAGTAGGGATATCAGGCACTCAATGATTTTTTAGCGTTATTTCTAAATAAGATAAACATGTCTCTCCCATTGCATTAAATATCCTTTCATTTTTTTAGTTTTAATTGAACTAAATAACCTTAATGATTTAAACGCGCCAAGTGCATTCTTGATGCGAATGGAATCATGCACATAGACTGTTTATGAGGTGATGATATCACCTCTGAGTTGGTGACCAAATTAACTATGACACTACAGATATCAATATGAAAAATGATAATCATGATGAGATTGATTTATTTCAACTCCTTCATCAACTGCAGCAAAATAAAAAAACACTTGTTATTAGTGTCGTCTTTTTTTATATGGTGGGGTGTGTGTATTTACTTTTCACTAAACCTAAATGGGTGTCTGAGGCTATCCTATTACCGCCCTATATGGGTCAGTTAGCCAATTACCCGCAAGCGGTTAATTTAAGTTTACCGAGGACGGATCCCCCTATCGGAAATGAACTCGTCACATCGGTGTTTAATCGCTATTTAGCCAGTATCGATGCCTATATTGCGCAGAAAAAAACGACCTCCCCAGTGAGTATCACCAAATCCAAAGAAATGGGATATTACGTGATTTCGTTTTCGGCACAGAATGCCAAAACCGCACAGCTTGAATTAACGGATTTATTGGCGGAGTTAAATCAGCAAACTCGTACCGCATTATATCGGACCGTGTCGTTAGAGCTCGACAATCGGCGAAAAGCCCTACAACAACAGCTTCGAGTACAAGAAGGCATAGCCAAAGATAAACAACAACAGCAGGTTATGCGATTGGAAAACGCGTTACAGATTGCCAAAGAAACGCAGTTAAACACAAATGAAATTAAGCAATTGCCTAACATTATTCCTGATGAAGCGCTGTTCATGATGGGGGCGCCTGCCTTAGAGGCATTGCTTAAACAAGCGCAGAATTGGCCTTTGCCATTGAGCGATGAGTATTATGACGACCAAGTGTGGCTCATGTTGTTATCCGATTTTCGTTTGGATGAGCGTCATTTTCACGCTTTTGCCCTGGTGAGTCCACCGTCATTGGCGGTGAGTCGGACTAGCCCCAAGGTCGCACTGGTGATGGTGCTATCGGTGATATTGGGGGGACTGGTTGGTGGTGCGTATGTACTTGCCCGGGGCGCATTAAGGGCTAGCGGGGGACGTCTTTCATTTAAACCGGAGAATAAGGTGTCTAAATCATGAAAGTCCTGAGTGTGTCAGCCAAACTGTTTATGGTGGGCTTGTTTTTGGCGAGTGTCGGGTGCTTATGGGGATTATGGTTCCTATTAAACGGTTACTTTGGCTAATGAGTCCCGCTAATATCACGACGCCGTATCGAAAAATGGGAGTGCAAGATTAACGTGTTTTCATTTAAAACGTATTGAAGTTATGGGTATTCAATGACGTAATGCAATGAAAAGACGCTATTTTAAAATTTCTTAAAGGATAAATTTATGCATCAAGTATCTCACGATGTGTGTTTGTGCAAAAGCACAAGGTTCGTCGGATTTTTCCTAGGACGGCATTGCCTCTGTTTGTCGGCGGATTATTTTACTCAGCCGCTCCCGCCAGGGCGGACTGCACCGTCAGCAATACCCCCAATGCGAACGGCGGGGTCGATATGACCTGTGAAGGCGCCGGTATTATACAGAATGCCAGTCAACAGGGGAATAGCAACAACAATAATGTGACCGTTCAGGGTGTTGTGTAGTCTGATGTTCACGGCAGCTTTGACTCTAGCAACGGCTCTGTCAGTGTGACGGGAAATACCGTCAACATCAATGACACTGCCAAGGTTTTAGGTTCTCTGTATGGCGGTTTTATTTACCGAATCGCTTCGGCGACCGCTTATGATGCTTTTACTGACAACATCCTGAACTTTGCGGCTGCACCCATCACCCTGGGCGGCTAAATGGCTAACTTCGAAAACAATAATTTTACCCTTGACTCGGCACTGACCAATGTTGATACTGCATTAATCAGGGCACACACTATCACCTTCGGCACCAATGATACCAATAATCTATCAACAAAATATCGTACTCATATCTTATGATGCGCCTTTTCAACAATGGTGGTTATTTCGCTGGGAAAAATCAACATGGTATCCCGTTTTCGAATTACTTCGTTTTCCGATGCGATTAAACGTGTTGACGCGAATATTGATGGGTATTTCTCTTGATTTCACCTAAACAAAAAATAACAATATGGTAGTCTGGTATAAAATCTGTTTTCAGCATACCAAAGAAATGAATGACCATATCAATATCGGGTAAAATCTCCCTGAATAATAAGGGATACAAAAATTTTACAGTGGCACTATACAATGGGATGACCGTGAACAATGACTTATCCGATAAGAAATTGCTGACAAACTCAGCGATATCATAAGTAGGAAGTTCGGTCATATTTAGTATATGAGCATGGTCATCACTCTCATCATGAGGACTTCGACCTCTACCATCCCTCCCGTCGCTTTTTTATTTTGGACGTATAATTGTGTGAGCTGTCCTAGGTAAGGTGTAAATTTCACCTGTAATTATCTGAAATGGCACTGGCAGATTATTGTTGTTGCATGGGCTTATTTGCCGAGCAGGTTAAAGAACGGCGAATGATCTCTATTAAAGTCCATGAAATGAAAATGACAGAAAATCTTCGTATTAACAAAGCATTAAGAAAAATCGAAAGCCGATTACGCGAACTCGAAAAAATTTTACGCGAGGATATAAAACACGGTTCCATCAGTGCATTGGTTTCATTGCTGGGTTGTCGACGAAGTGCTTCATTCCGATTAACGGCAGTCGAATGCGCAGTTATACGTTGTTAGCGAACATGCACGTTCTCTGTGTGTTAAGTTGTTATTCCCACCTCAAGGTCAGCAATGATAATTCATACTTGGAATTATTTTTCCGGACACTCAAATGTTGTTCTTGGAGACCAGATATTACTGGCAGCGTAAAAATGCTCCCCCATAGTGGCGATTGAATCTTGGTCTTTGATGTAATATAGCTGGTTTACTTGCGAGAGCGCTTCCCAATGTTAACTCAGGAGAGGGGGCGATAAAGGTTCTCAAACATCAGGGAAAATCGAGCAAAAGGTTCGCTAATGAAAGAGGTCCAGCGAACAGTACTGCTAAAAAGAATTTGCAACGTACTGGAGCGAAAACTGTTTATCAGCGAAAAATTTATCGACCAAGTAAACGGGACCCATTTAAAGACTATATTCAGTCTCGGATTGACGCAGTTCATTCTGATGGGTTATCCGCATCCGTTCTTTATTAAAAACGCCTTGCTTTGGGGTATCAAGGAAAACGTCGAATATTGAGTGGGTATTTAGCCGCTTTTAAGCCTAAAGCATAGCCAGAAACTCGTGTGCGATTTGAAACAGAGCCAGGAAAGCCGCTGTAAGTCGATGTTACAATTATTCGACGGGGTAATTCAAAAAGGCATTAAAGGTGTCTATTGCAACGCTTATTTTTCTCGAATCTATTATTTTTATGACAATGAACGAACTGATGTGTGGATTGATGGATTAGTCCGTAGCTTCGAGTTTTTGGTGGCGTTTCTCATGAAACGCTTTTTGGTAATGCAAGCGTGATTATCCTCAAATGTGATGCTTACCAAATAGGGGAACATCATTGGGGCTCTAAGCTTTTGTCCCTCGCTCAGAATTATGGTTTTAACCTGATCGTTTGTCGTCCTTATATTGCTAAAGCGAAATCGTTTTAACCGTTACTTGAGATCTGTGCTATTACAAGCTTGAAAAAAGTTGTTACTCACGCGCCTTCTTCACGGTAATACGGAATAGTGATTCTTATTATATTTTGCGCAATTACAAACTATAAATTTCGTAGGCTATTATATTTTTGTATCATCACTATTTTCTGGGTTAAAAAATGAAAATGATAACTATTGATGAAAACTTTATTACTCTAACTAGGAGTGTTTATTTTATCTTACAGATAAAGCATTTGTATTTATATTGATTGATTCATAAATTTAAATTATTCATATGGCCTATAAATAGATTCACTCTTTACGTATTGAGTAATATATAAATTATTAGCTTCCCTGAGTCTATTGATATCTTACTTTTGATTATAGCAATATGATTTTAACTCATTGATAATAAATGTTTTTATTCGGCTGCTTTGGTGGGTTGCAATTCTGTTAATCGAATGTAATAAAAAATCTATAATATCCAATTATTAATATAATTGATATGAGAAAAGTTATTATTCATCATTGGTTTTATATGTTGTCTTATGGGGTATTTATAATGTTAAAAAGTATTAATTGCATTATTTTTTGGATTTAAGTTCTTTTTTTGTTCTCATAAAAAGAATTTTCAAGGATTAAATCCCATGATAAGTTGAGATGAGAAGTGAGTGATGTAATCCGTGAAAATACTTATTTTTTTATAAACAATAAATTACAGACATAATTGGGTTGTGTTACAAATTTTACGAGTAAAGTTGGTTCGAAAAACAATTATTATGAGTGGTTGAAAAATAAAATTTCCACGAATAAAATAATACACAAAATGAGAGTGTGTTATATAAGTATTTTTATCCTGAGTAATTTAATTGTTTGTTTTCATATTAATGTGAAGAATGAAAGTGATAATAAATTGTATATTATTTTAATCATTATTTCATTATGTTATTTATTGTAATAATTATTCAGGAAAATAAATTAATTTATTATAGTCATATAGGACGTTAATTGTGGAGGTTACGTTAAATGGTTAAGGAAGGAAAATGTTTATCATTACAGCAAGCAGCAGGTTCTTTGATAAGAGCACATCGTGAAGCTCTGGGGATGACTGGTACAGAGTTAGGACGTATTGTTAGATTAAGTCAACAACATATTTCTCGTTATGAGCGAGGCTGTTGTGACCTTACATTGTCGAATGTAGAACTCTTTGCTTCGGCTTTTGGGTTAACATTTCGTCAATTTATGGATGAATTATTTGAGGTTTGCTTTGTGAAAGGCGCTTGTAAACAGAACATTCCTTCGCTTTTAATACAAAATGACCCAGACATGGAAAGTGACATTATAACTAGATTAAAAGACTTAAACGAATCTTAATTATTATTAAGATATGCGTTACATACATCATAAATTATGATACATGATATTTTTTATTTTTACGCTTAGTTAAGTGTGCTTTTAGGTTTTCACCTTCGACCTTTAATTATTAAAGGTTTAAATTAATTTTTTATTTTTCTATAGGTTATTTTATGGAGTCAAAGTATATTTTTGCCATGGTAGCGGGACGAAAATTAAAAGCATTAAGAGAGTCTTCGGGGTATAAACGCACAGACTTTAGTCGATTAATACATAAAAGTGAGCAACAGTTATGTCGATATGAAAGAGGTATAAATAGAATAGATATTGATACATTGGTTTCGGCTTTAAATATTCTTGGTGTTGATATTCAAGTATTCTTCGATGAGTTAATTTATGAAGTTAATAATGAATGTGTAAAGAGTTAAAATAAAAATCCGAGATATGTTATTAGCTTTAAAGTTTTAATTTTTCTTGATTGCAAAAACGTGCTGTTCATATTTTTTATGACATTTTAATAAATGGAATGGTATGATTGATTTCGTTTTTCTTAATATCCTATTGGCATTAACTATTAATATACACGCATTTTTAGGAAAAAATTAATTTTAATAGAGAATTTATTACGCCATCTGGCTTAATCAAATATGGCAAACGTATAACTTTTAAGGAGGACAATGTAAATTAATCTAAAAATACTAAGAAATTAATACAATATAGGCGATAAATCTCTATAGCTTTATTAGACCATTACAAGTAGACATAATCATAATGTACTTGTTAAATCTAAATGCCTCTAATCTAGTGGTAATTTATATTAATTAACCATTAGTCTTAAAAATATGTAACTATTTATACTCTAATACTATAAAGGATAACTTATGGTGAAAAGAAAAGTTCTTGTCTTAGGTGGTAACTTTGCTGGTTTAGGGGCAGCCCAAAAAATTAAAGAGTATGCCAAAGATGAAGTTGAAATCACGGTTATCGATCGTAAATCTTACTTGCTATATATACCTAATATCCCGGCAGAAGTGCTGGAAAATCGAAATCCTGAAGATTCCCTCAAAATGGATCTTCCAACAACTTTAAAGAAAGACCATATCGATTTTATTAACGCAGAAGTGACTAAAATAGATCCTGAAACACAAACAGTTTCTATCATTCCTAATGAGCGCCCTGGTTCAGGGCATACACAATTAAAATATGACTACCTTGTGATCGCATTGGGAGCAAAGCTAGCCTACGATAGAATTGAAGGATTTGCAGAATATGGTGATACTGTTTCTGACTTCTTTCATGGAAATAAACTCCGAAAAAAATTGCATGATGGTACTTACAAAGGAGGACCAATAGTCGTTGGTTCTGCAAGATTTCATCAAGGTGATGGAGCTAAAGGGCTGGAACCTTATCCTGGAGGACAAATTCCAGATGCCATGGCAGCTTGTGAAGGACCACCTGTTGAGATCAGTCTGGGTTTAGCTGATTGGCTTATACGACATAAAATGGGGGATGCATCGAAAATTACAATTACAACACCTGCAGAAATAATTGCGGAAGATGCTGGCGATAAAGTAGTGTCTCAACTACTTGAAGTTGCCAGTAATATGGGATTTAACTACATTAATAACACTAAAGATATAATCAAATTAACTGAAAATTCTATCATCTTTGCTAATGGTACTGAGTTACCTGCAGAATTAAAAATTATTTTCCCTGACTGGATCGCCCATGATTTTCTCAAAGAGTTGGAGATTAGTGATAATCAGGGATTTATTATTACTGACCTTTTAATGCGTAACCCTAAATATAAGAATATTTTTGCCGCTGGCGATTGCGCTGCAGTAACGATGCCTAAACTGGGTGCAATTGGTCATCAGCAATCTGAAATCATCGCTCGACAAGTAGCTCTTGATCTTGGAAAGATGAATGCAGAAAAAGCCAATGAACCACTAAAACCTTGGGTTTTTTGTATCGGCGATATCGGTAGCAACAAAGGTTTCTATATCCGTTCAAACTCTTGGTTCGGTGGAGATACGCAAGTACTAAAAATGGGACGCATTCCTTATATGCTCAAAATGCAATATAAAACGCTTTTCTTTGAAACCGATGGTAAAGTACCCGTTTGGGGTGATAGCGTTGCAGAAATTATGGCTGAAAAACTCTAATTTGATGTTATCAAGTATGGGCACCCAATAAAAAATCTCGAATTATATAGATAAAATTCATTTGAAATCATCCCGCCAAAAAATGGCGGGATTTTCTATTCTTAAGTTATAACGTTATTACTTCATTAAATATAAGTTATATTCTTAGTTAAACTATAGGGGAATGCTTATTATGAAAGTCTGGACGTCGGTTGACAATTAGTTTTTTCTAATTGTAGCCGGAGGTCAGATATGATGAACATTAAAGCTAAACGAGATATTGCACATAAAACAAAAATCTTAAATCATGCCCGTGAGAGCAAAAATATTGCTAAAACTTGTCGTCATTTTGGGAGCAGTAGAGAAACTTTTTATACTTGGAAAATAGCTTATGAACGGGATGGCGAGAAAGGATTAATCAACAATAAACCCTGCCCTGAAAATCCAACCAGAAGAGTTGCAAAACACATCGAAGAGCTGGTTATTTATCTGCGTACGACTTACCATTTTGATCCCCAGCGCATCGCTTGGTATCTTCTCCGGTTTCATAACATCAAAATATCACGCTCTGGCTGCTACTATGTATTGCTAAGAAACAAATTAAACCAACTTCCCCAAAATCAGCGAAGTCGCTCTAAAACACTATTTAAACGTTATCAGAAACAAGTGCCAGGGCACCATGTTCAGGTTGATGTGAAGTTCCTATTTTTTAATACGCCTGATGGACAACGAATTAAACGTTTTCAATATACGGCGATTGATGATGCGACACGGATCAGAGCACTTAATATTTATGAAAGGCACAATCAAGCTATAATGCTATTGATTTTATTAATTATGTTGTAAATAAATTTCCCTTTAGAATCAAAACGATTAGAACGGATAATGGCCACGAATTCCAATCAAAATTTAATTGGCATATTCATGATCTCGGGATGGAGCATGTTTATATCAAGCCAGCTCCCCCCAGATTGAATGGGAAGGTAGAGCGTTCTCATTTAACAGATAAACAGGAATTTTATCAATTAATCGATTATAAGGATGATGTCGATTTACATGAAAAATTAGCTGAATGGGAGGCATTTTATAATTGTCATCGCCCCCACTCAGCTCATGCTGGTAAAACACCGTATGAAGTGTTAAAAAATAAACTTGGTCTTTAAGACTAAACGTCAGCCGAGGTTCTGAGTGACACAACACCAGAAGGCTGGCTCTATCTGGCTATCGTAATGGATTTATATTCTCAGCGTATGTCTGGAGAGCCAAGGGATCAATCTAGAATCTACTAAAAATAGCCAAGCTGATATTTCGGAAGGTAAGATTCTTTGAAAGGATAATGGTTAATCATCTATATGATAACTAAAGAATAACGTATTCATTTTTAAATAATAGATAACCATCTGTTAAAATGGGGCGTAAGCCCCACTATTTTCATTCCGTTTTTGAGTTAAATTCTTTAAAAGCTCCCATGGTTTCTGCGGCATACATTGCTGAAGGACCTCCCCCCATAAAAATGGCAACTCCGAGTGCTTCAGCCAGTTCTTGCTCCGTAACACCTAAGTCAATCAATTTCTTTGTATGAAAACCTATGCACCCATCGCAGTGGTTAGCAACAGCAATACCAATGGCAATCAGTTCTTTTGTTTTGGCATCTAAAGCACCGTCTTTAGTTCCCGAAGAGACTAACCCAGAAAAGTTTTTCATCACATCTGGAATGTGCTGCCCAAGACTTACCAAGTTTGCTGAAATATTGTGAGTAATCGTTTGGAATTTAGTCATAGAGTGTTCCTTTTTAGAGAGTACCATAAAATATATCATTTAATATAATATATACTAATAAACTAAAAAGCTATTACGATTGTACCTTTCGGTTATTTAACTTGATCTAGTCAAAAAGAGATTATCAGCATTATGATAAAATAGAGTACATATTTTCAATGAGTATTCAATGTAATAGCCCCCTTTTAAAACGGACACTTTTTAATTAAGCGATAGGCTTAGACCTATCTTAAGGAGTGTCTATGGAGCGTATTGAAATTTTAACTGGCGAACAGCGTCGCCGTCGTTATACTCCCCAAGAGAAAGCCAAGTTTGTTGCCATGATCTTGCAACCAGGTTATTCGGTGTCTTTAGTAGCCAGACAAAATGGTATTACCCCTAGTTTATTGTTTAAGTGGAAGAAACTCATGCAAGATGGTGGCATGTCCGCAATCCAATCCGGTGATGAAGTTGTAAGCGCAGCTGAACACAAAGCACTTCAGAAAAAAGTAAAACAACTTGAACAACTGCTTGGTCGTAAAACCATGGAGTTTGAAATTATTAAAGAGGCACTGGAGATAGCCCAGTCAAAAAAGTTGATATCGCGTATGCCATTACTACCACCGGACGATTCCCTGTCATCCGAATAGCAGCAGCACTTGGTGTGTCGCGATCAAACTTGTATCAGCGTATAAACAGCCGTCAGCCCAGACGCTCAGCTCGCTATAGCAAGGCTGATGATGCCACGTTACTACTGCTGATTGAGGCGCTTTGCGGTAAATGTGAAACTCGTGGATACAGACGCATTACCGCTCACTTAAATCGTCAGTTGAAGACAGACGGGCATGCGATATCACGAGTTAATCCGAAGCGGGTTTATCGCATCATGCGGCTGAATAATTTACTGCTGGTCAAGCACATAGGTCGTGTTGGCGAGCACCGTGCTCATGAGGGGAAAGTTATAACACTTCACTCAAACACGCGCTGGTGCTCTGATGGCTTCGAGATAAAATGCTGGAACAAAGAGAAAGTCAGGGTGGCATTTAGTCTGGATTGCTGTGACAGAGAAATCATGAGCTACGTGGCTACCACAGCGGGTATCAATGCGACTATGGTGCAAGATATCCTGGTGGAAAGTATAGAAAAACGGTTTGGTAATACCCAGAGGCTGCCTCAGGAAATTGAGTGGCTAACGGATAATGGTAGCTGCTATATTGCCGAAGAAACGCGAAAGTTCGCCAAAACGCTAGGCTTTAAAGTGTGCACAACGCCTGTCAGAAGTCCTGAAAGCAATGGCATGGCTGAAGCATTCGTGAAAACGTTCAAGCGTGATTATGTGTACCTGAGCGAGCGGCCTGATGCAGCTACGGTGATGGATCAGCTTGCTGGGTGGTTCGAAGATTATAATAGCTTCCATCCGCACAGCGGATTGAAAATGATGTCACCGCGAGAGTATCGAGCTCTCAAAATGGCAAGTTAGTACTGTCCGTTTTAGCGGGGGCAACTACATTCAATATGTTAATGTTCATGCAACACTCAATCCCATTCACTTTCTTAGGGTTTCTTCTTAACTGGCCTCTTCATTTTCATTTTTACATCGTGACCACCAATCACTATTTGACCATCTTCCTTGATAAATTCACTTTGTTGCTGATTAGGCAATATATCTAATACTACCTCTGAAGGCCGACACAACTTTACGCCTAGCGGAGTGACGACAATCGGTTTATTAATCAGTATCGGGTACTGCAACATAAAATCGATCAATTGCTCATCGGAATAAAGGTTATTTTCTAAATGTAATTGCTCATAGGGCTCAACATTTTTCCGTAATAGCTCCCTGGCTGTGATTTTCATATCGGCGATAAGTTGCACTAACACATCCTTAGTCGGAGGTGTTTCTAGGTAATAAATAATCGTTGGCTCAACACCACTATTGCGGATCATGGCAAGGGTATTACGCGAAGTACCACAATTGGGGTTATGGTAGATAGTGATCTCATTCATGGGGTTACCTTTAATTTAACAGTGAAAGTCGAA
The DNA here is from genome assembly GCF_057621555.1 of Providencia sp. LY12. Taxonomy (NCBI): domain Bacteria; kingdom Pseudomonadati; phylum Pseudomonadota; class Gammaproteobacteria; order Enterobacterales; family Morganellaceae; genus Providencia; species Providencia sp. LY12. The sequence goes on from NZ_CM172594.1 coordinate 1,048,312, forward strand.
GTACTAAAGCAACGAGTGTGACAATGAGCACAGGGATAGTCATGATAATCCCGGTTTTGAAATAATATCCCCATGTAATTGTCATGTTTTTTTGCGATAAAACATGCAGCCACAACAATGTCGCCAAGCTACCTATTGGTGTGATTTTTGGACCTAAATCGGCGCCAATCACATTGGCATACACCATCGCTTGTTGAATTAACCCTGATGCTTCACTTCCTTCAATGGACAGGGCACCAATTAATACCGTTGGCATGTTATTCATTATTGAGGATAAAAATGCAGTTATAAATCCCGTACCAATTGTTGCAACCCATAACCCTTTATCCGCAAGGTAATTGAGCGTTTCAGACAAATAGTCAGTCAGCCCAGCATTTCTTAAACTATAAACAACCAAGTACATACCTAAAGAAAAAATGACGATTTGCCACGGTGCTCCACGTAATACTTTTTTGGTATTAATCGTATGGCCTCTGGCTGCAATCACCCAAAGAATTAAAGCGCCAATAGCCGTAATTGCACTGATTGGAATACCTAATGGTTCTAAGACAAAGAAACCAATAAGTAGCAGTGCCAATACCAGCCAACCTGCTTTAAACGTTGTCATGTCCTTAATGGCTAAAGTCGGTTCAATCAGTTTGGTAACATCATATTGTTTAGGAATATCTTTGCGGAAAAACCAATGCAGCATCGCTAATGTTGCAATAATTGCAGCAATATCCACTGGCACCATAATCGATGCATATTCAGTAAATCCAATATTAAAGAAATCCGCAGAAACGATATTCACGAGGTTCGAAACGATCAGCGGCAAGCTCGCCGTATCTGCAATAAACCCGGCAGCCATGACAAATGCTAATGTCGTGCCTTTGTTGAAACCAAGTGCCAATAACATCGCAATCACAATGGGCGTTAATATCAATGCTGCGCCATCATTGGCAAACAAGGCCGCAACCGTTGCACCAAGTAACACGATATAACTGAATAACAGTTTTCCTTTACCCCCGCCCCACTTAGCAACATGCAATGCAGCCCATTCAAAGAAACCACTTTCATCTAAAAGTAGGTTAATGATAATGACGGCAACAAATGTCGCCGTGGCATTCCAAACAATGTTCCAAACAATCGGGATGTCTTGAAAACTGATCACACCAAAGATCAGTGCCAATACAGCCCCTACTGTGGCACTCCAGCCAATACCCAGTCCTTTGGGTTGCCAAATAACAAAGGTGATCGTTAAAATAAAAATTAATGCGGCAATAAACATAACAACCTCGTTTAAAAGGTGCTTTAGCGCACCTTTTATTTTTAGAAAATAAAACTTATTCTGAGAGCTGACTTAATGCGGATATCCCCACAGGCTTTGCATCAAGTAAAGGAACGATAGCAACACGTTTTGCCAATGTTGATGTCACCTTTTCAATCTGAGCGACTTCCTGTTCAGCTCTTGAAAGTAACAATGGTGATGTTGTTTCCGTGATAGATAGACTGTTATTGATCACCCACGCCCACGGATGTATATCTGCCCGTATTAAATCATTTTGTAAGTTCTCCGCCTCAAGCACAGGCGTAGTTTCAGCGAGTGTCGTAATAATAACTTTGGTGCGTTCAGGATCTTGTAATTGCATCATCGGCGTTAAATAATGGCCTTTTTCGCCCATTTTTTTAGCAATTTCTTTATGATATGCCCCTCTTGCATCCAGAAGTAATAATGTATGCCCAGTCGGCGCAGTATCCATGACGACAAAACGTTTACCCGCGTCTCTAATGATGCGAGAAAAAGCCTGAAATACCGCAATTTCTTCTGTGCATGGAGAGCGTAAATCTTCCTCAAGTAATGCGCGCCCTTCTTCATCTAACTCTTTCCCTTTGGTTTCTAAGACATAATTACGATAACGCTCAGTTTCAGCGATAGGGTCAATTCGGCTAACTTGAAGATTAGGTAAAACACCATCGAGGGTTGATTCAATATGCGCGGCTGGGTCAGATGTACATCAAGCCCTTTTTCTGCCAATTTAACTGCGATTGATGCCGCAATCGTTGTTTTCCCTACACCACCTTTACCCATTAACATAATCAGCCCATGCTGCTGCTGAGATATTTCGCCAACCAGTTCTGACAAGGTAGGTAAAGAAATAGGTTGTTTTGTCGGGGTAATAGTTGGAATTTGTGGCATGTCATTAGATAACAACTGCTTCAGTGCATCGACACCCACCATATTGATATTTTGTAAATAAAGAATATCGACAGGTAACAAGCGTAGTACTTCAGGCATAGACGCTAATGCCGCTTGTTCACGAGAGTAGAGCACATGGGATAACTTATCATTTTCAGTTACCGCCATTTCAGGGAAAACACCATTGACAATCAATTGCTGATTTTTGATACCCAGAGATGATAACTCGCTATAGGTTCTTGCGACTTCCCTCAATGCGGCAGACTGAGGTCGCGCAACCAAGACTAGCCTTGTTAGTGATTTATCACTCAACGCTTCCACCGCCATGCTGTACTGCTCACGTTGTTTATCAAGACCAGACATTGGCCCTAAACATGACGCACCATCAGGATTGTCACTAATAAAATTACTCCATGCACTCGGGAGTTGTAATAAGCGGATGGTATGCCCCGTTGGTGTGGTATCAAAAATGATATGGTCAAATTGCGCCGTAATTTCGGTATTAGTTAACAACCCAGTAAATTCATCGAAAGCTGCAATCTCTGTTGTACAGGCACCTGATAGCTGTTCCGTAATACTTTGAATTACCGCTTCAGGTAAACTTTCTTTGATTGGATTAATAATTTTGTTTCGATATTCTTCGGCTGCGGCTTGAGGGTCTATTTCAATAGCAAATAGATTTGGAACCAATGTTACTGGCTTAATATTGTTGCCTATCGATTGAGAGAATACTTGCCCAACATTAGAAGCTGGATCAGTGCTCACCAGTAAGACTTTTTTCCCTTTTTCAGCCAACTTAATTGCGGTCGCACAGGAAATAGATGTTTTACCCACACCACCTTTTCCAGTAAAAAATAAATAATTAGGTGTATTATCTAAAAATTTCATTTTATTGCTCCTGTTAACAACACGTTTTACCATTACCACAACACGATTTAACAATTTCGGCTTTTTCAATATTCGGTCGGATACCAAACCATCTGGCTAGCTCATGTCGTTTTGGGTATCGACCAGTCAGCACAATCTCACCATCAAGAATCAATAGTGGAAGTGACTCGGCACCTGTGGTTTCCAAAAATGTTTTTGCTTTTGTGTTGTTAACGAACGCCATAGGCTCTTGCGCTAAATTAAAACGTCTTATACTTGCCCCTTGTTTTTTTTACCAATCCACATTTGTTGCGAAGTCTACCAGTGCTTGATCGACTTCGGTTCCGCAAACACCAGTGCTACAACATAACGCTGGGTCAAAGACTTCTAGTTTTTTCATACTTCAACCTTAAATATGTTTTTTCATATATGTTAATTTAAAAATTTTTATATAGAACAGCTACTCGCAGACTCTTTTGTCTCTAGACTCTTAAGCAAACCTGCAACTCTATTTTTCTCTGTGGCATAGGTGACATCAATGATACTTTTCACCCACGGTAGTAATGCTGGAAATAATCGATAATGAACCCATTTACCATGTTTTGAATCGAGCAAAAGACCTGATTCTCTTAGCATTGCTAGGTGCCGAGAAGTCTTTGGTTGCGATAAATTCAAGGCCGTATAGATATCACAGACACACAGTTCACCAGATGCTTTCAAAAGCAATACGATATCCAATCTGGTTTGGTCACCTAAAATTTTAAACAATTGTAATGGCTCCATATGTACCTCTTTAGTCTTTCCTTTAGATTATAGCTAAAAAATAATATCCGTAGAAACATATATGTTATTTATACAATAAGAGTGACTTCATTAGAAATACATTTGGGTACCCAAAAGTAGAATAATGTACCATTCGATATCAGATAAATCAGTGCTAATGTAGGAGCAGAAGCAGTTATTGCGTCTTTTGCAGCATTTCAGAGGCATGGCTACTTAATCTCATAAAGGATTTTTTCAACCTAGGGTATTGTAAGCACACATGACAATAATAGTAGTTTAATGAATTTGATCGCCTGAATAGGGGGACTGATCCCAGAACGGTAGACGATCCTGCTCTTATAGTTTTTTGTTGCTGGCTTCTGTCAAATATAAAGTAATTTCTCCATACCAATCTATGCCTTGAGAGCTGTCAGCTGTGTAGTATAAAACGGCTCTACTGGACCAATCTCTACCATGGCACCTAGAGGAGCCGCTGCTAACTTAAAACGAGGATCTAAGTGAGAGTTCTCGTGGTCCCACACTGATTCCCAGATACCATGCATGATATAAGCACGTAACTGCCCATCCGGTGTAGTTTTGCGCAGGATTTCAGTACTGAGAGCCTTACGGTAGAAGCGATTGTCAGCAGAGCCTGCTTGACCGATACCATCTACCGCAGTTTCTGGCTGAAAAGTTTCTTGTGCCACCGTCAATAACGGGACTATCTTTTGCTCAAAGGGATATATGACACTATCTGAAATAAACACATGATTTTCGACTGTAATAAAGTTATTGTTTGATATTGCATCAACTGGTTTAAGCAAAAAGTCCATAATATCAGAATGATTTGTATAAATGCCATGATGATCACCAGCAGCAATTGTTTCGAATACACCACGATATACAGACATCGGTTCGGGGGTTTTCACTAGCTTACCATCTTGCATTATGGCACCGTGCAAATATGGAAGTACCTCAGTGTCAAAAATATCGTCAGGCTTGGCTTCTACTAATGTACTCGCTGACGAAAAACGCATAAACAAACTGTAATATAGGGGAAGTGTACCTGCTTGCGCCGCTTCGGCATAAACATCTTTCAGGATCCCTTTATAGCTTTCTGGGTAATTTTTTACCATAGTGGAATCACCAATCATTTGCTTGAGACTAAAAGTTAACCCCCCCCCCCGTTGCAGCATAATCTTGGAAAAATTTTTTATTGCGTTATTAAAGACTTCTTTGAAGGGGAGGGAAACACGAAACTCTGCGTAATAGGTCAGCGGACCAATAGCGATAGCAGGTGCATTATTACTGGAGGAAAGTATAACGTTTGTCATTTTAGTCATTCCTAAATTAATTGAAGGAGTTTTATTAATTTACCTCATTAATCATGATGACTTGTTATCAATAATGTAAAAAAAATAGATAAACGTAGAAATATATTTCAATTTACTATTATGAGTATCATTATTTCATTTTTATTTGTTACCAGCGAGGCAAAACCGGGTTTTCCGCAACTTGGGGGGAGCCTTTATGTCAGAGGACTCATTATCTGCTGTCGCAGTAGCTTGAACCCTGCTCGTCCATACATCTGGGGTTTCAGCATCTTCAAGCGATTTACATACCTTCAACTATGATTTCCTTTTGCGCTGGTTAAAACGAAAAAAGTCCCTTTCCATCAGGACAGGGACTCTTGCTTTTGTGGGGATGGGCTACAAACTAAAATGCATTATAATAAAATAGTTATCATGATTACGTTTTTAGGCATAAGCTATTCTAAAATTGCTTTACTTTGACTTTCCATAGAATCTATGTAGTTGGTATATCATTACATTATTTCACGTCTCCCAGCCAAATATTGCGCATGATTATAGGTTCCACATATAGCGTTTTTATTGCTATGCCCAGCTGTGTTTCAATCCAAGCGCTGTTAAAGTCTTTTTCATGTAAGAGCGTACTCATAGTCAAATTGTAGAAATAGATGCAATTTGTAGATTAATCTTGATTAACATTTTAATTTATAGTGTTTTTTTAGACTGTATGGGGGCTCTTGTCTATATCGAATACAGAGGTCACCAAATAGGCCCCCAGATGAAAGAATCAAACTATTTTTTTGTTTAATTTTCAACCATTAGTATTAATCATTGGGTTATTCAATTTGGCGAAATCGAAAGGTGATATTGTTTGCTCCCGATTAGCACCCAAATAATCTGCCCACCACTGTACCATCAATCGCCTTTCCTCAATATGCTCTGCTTTATGAATATAAGCGGCACGCACTGAGTTACGTTCTTGGTGGCTCATCTGACGTTCTACTGCATCCTTCGACCATAACCCTGATTCAACTAATGAACTACATGCCATGGTTCTGAAACCATGCCAACAAATTTCAGTCTTAGTATTATAGCCCATGACGCGTAAGGCTTTATTGACCGTATTTTCACTCATGGGTTTAAAGGAATTATGAGCGCCCGTTAAAATAAGTTCATGTTCACCAGTCCATGTCCAGAGTTCTTCCAGTATCATTATTGCTTGTTTACTCAGAGGGACTAAATGGGGTGTACGCATTTTCATTATTTCTTCGGGAATTAACCAAAATGCATTATCAAAATCAAATTCACTCCAGGGAGCAGCCCTAAGCTCAATGGTTCTGACTCCAGCCAACAGTAATAACTTTGTCGCAAGTTGGGGTATAGGACTACCGGAATACCCAGAAAGCTTCTGTAACAGCTCAGGAACCTCTTGAGCCGTTAAGTGAGGGAAGTGTTGTGTTTTGGCGCTTTAAGTGATCCTGCAAGCTCTGCGGCAGGGTTAACGGTTGCGCGTCCTGTTGTAGTTGCATAGCGAAAAATCTGATGACAGAATTGAACTTACCTTACGCAGTTCCTCGACTCGTTTCTGATAGTCATGCCCAATGTTAATCTTAAAATGACCACCACCTCCTTTTATTACCCTAGCATTTACGCCTATTTCGGATGTTTTATGTGTATTCATCGTGAGAAAAAGGCGTTTGCGTCACCGCCTATCCCTTTACCTAGTCTGGAATAAATGCTTTAAAATTTAAAGGGATAACGTAAGTTATTGGTGATTTAAGATGTAACAAAATGAGACAAAATGTGCGGTCTTGGTGATGGAAATATTAACGTTTATGAATTGCAAATAAATAAAATATTAATACCTTAAATTTATATCGAAAACAGTGATTCTCGAGATAAAAAACCATATCAAGCAAAAGCCGTCTGAAAAGAAGAGTATCAATGACGGATTATTTTTACAGTGAATAACAAGAAATTACCGACTCAAAATGGGGTATTTACAGTTTGTAATGGGTAATAAAACGAGGGGAAACAACACGAAGGCGAGTTTTGACAATCTACCGTTCATGATTAAACTAAGCAGCGATATAACAGCTCAACATTTTGTTAATCATTGGGAAGGTGCGATGGGAAGAGCGCATAAGCGTCCACAAGACATCCATGCCATCGGTGTGGTGAGTGAGGGAAATGTTGAAACTCCGTCACGAGGTTCTATCGCCGAGAAGTCGTTACTGATGGAGGCAGGGGCATTCATTCGGCAATGTCGCCGTGAATTGGGTCTGACGGGAAAGCAGTTAGGTGACAGGGTTGGGATGAATCGATTGCAAGCTCTGCGCTATGAGCGAGGCGATACGGAGTTGACCTTGTCCACAGTGGGGCTTTTCGCGACTGCGTTAGAACTAACCTTTCCCCAGTTTATCCATGAATTATGTCGGATGATGGATGGTCGGGATACGGCGAGTCAAAAGGTATCGCCCCCAGAGGTATTACCCTCAGCTATAGAAAGAGAACAGGATGTTAATACACCGGAGATTAATACACAGGAGATTAATGCGGAGGATGAATTACGTAACTATCTCTATGGTGATAACGCATTCACGGCAGAGATAAATGACTGAAAATAAAATGAGGTCTTGTTTGGAATAATATTAATTCACACGGTTTTAAAGCGTAAAAATACATCATTTGGGTAGGCCGATTTTATTTTATAGGAATATAAAATACGCGTGATAAATAAAGTTGTGTATTAAAAATACGCAATGGTCATTTATTGCCAAGGGCCGGCTGTTCTTAATTGCTTTGGGGTATGTATTTTATTGATGAGTGTAATTAAAAAACTACGGCGATAAATATATCGTGATTAGATTAAGTTTTTTTAATTTCATTTTTCAGTGAAATTAAAAGGGATGTTTTTTATTCATTTAATGAAGACGCTTTTCGTTTATTAATACTGTTTTTATTAATTGTCAATCTATCTATTTATTTAAGGATTAATTATGAAAAAAGTTATTTTAGCAACATTAATTTCTGGTGCAATGAGTGCTTCCGCTTTAGCTGTAGATGCAGGTTCTGGTACGGTCACGTTTACGGGCTCTATCATTGAGGCGGCGTGTTCAATTGCGCCGGGCTCACAAGATCAGACCGTTGAACTGGGGGCTGTCACTTCTGCATCATTGGCAGATGGAGGTGCGTCTACACCTGCGTCGTTTAAAATCGAGTTAAAAGATTGTGATATGGCTTTCGTTCCAGCAGGCGGCACTGACCCAGTTAAGACGGTAACCGCAACGTTCACGGGGATCCTGTCTGAGGGGGATACCGACCAGACTCAATTAGCGATTGTTGGTAATGCATCCGGTGCGGGTGTGGTGATCACGGCAGATGGTTCCCCGGTCAAGTTAGACGGCTCCGTGGCGACAGCTCCAGCATTTCTGCAGGACGGTCAGGCGACCTTATTCTATTCAGCTTATCTCCAAGGTAACAGTGACACGATTGTCCCGGGTTCTTTTGAGGCTCTGGCTAACTACACCTTAGCTTACCAGTAATAGAGACACTGTCCGTTTCCGTTTTCTTCCCTGTGTGGGTGACATGAATAAAAGAGGGCCTGTATGACACGTTTTGCAATATCACGGATGCTGTTGGTTGCATCGGGCCTACTTTTTTTGTCACCACCGGGCGAGGCCGTTTCGCAGGGTAGCGGAACGGTCACGGTAAACGGACAGATTATTGATGCGGCCTGTGCAATTGAAACCGGTTCTCGAGAGCAGGAGATTGATATGGGGGTATTGCCCGTTGGGATTATCCGTTCGCAGGGGCAAGGACCTGTTAGGCCGGTTGAAATCCGTTTGATTAACTGCCGTTTGGATAAAGACAGTGATCCGGGACAGCAATGGCAGGGCGTTAAGGTCACTTTTGACGGTCACTCCGAGGGGGCATTGTTTCAAGTTTCTGGGGAGGCTCAAGGTGTCGGATTGTTACTGTCAGATAGTGCTGACCGGCAGGTCATCCCGGGAAAAAGCTTGCCCAGACAGGCCATTATTCCCTCTGATATGCGGTTGTATTACCGATTACGGTTAGTGAGTGACCATACACCACCCCATCCGGGGCACTACAGGACAGCGATCCGCTTTCGAATGGATTACGAATGAGGGCGGCTATTTTAATTTTTTCTAGGCTGAGGTGGGTTCTTTATGTCTTTGACTAGCGGGTTTGATTTTAAGCTGAAACTATTGGCACAGTTAGTTGTTGCTGGAATGGTGTGTCCGGCATCGGCGTCACTCCCCACCGATACCATCCGTTTTAACATGGATGTGCTGGATGTGGAAGACAAAAAGAACATTGACCTTGAACAGTTTTCTCGCGCGGGTTATATCATGCCCGGTCAGTATTCACTGGCGCTTAAAGTCAATAATGACACCCTACCTGACGCTCCGGTCCCGTATTACACTCCAGAGAACGACCCGCAGGGGAGTGTTCCGTGCTTGTCACCGACGGTGACAGATCAGTTGGGATTGACCGCGGATGCCGCTGGGAAGGTCACTTGGTGGCATGATGGTCAGTGTCTGGATCCTGCCAGCTTACCCGGCATGCAATTGCGTGGGGATTTAAGCACCTCGTCCTTATATATTTCAATTCCTCAAGCGTATTTAGAATACACCGCGCCCAACTGGGATCCGCCTTCGCGTTGGGATGAAGGGATCTCGGCATTGCTGTTCGATTACAGTGTGTCCGGCAATATGAACCACTCCCAGAATGGGGGCGGCGATGACCGGTCTCTCAATGGGAATGGGGTCGCGGGTATCAATCTGGGGGCATGGCGTGTTCGGGCGGATTGGCAAGGGCAGTATCGCCATTCGACCGGGTACGGTAACGGCCGGAATACCGATAAATCGTTTGATTGGAATCAATTTTATGCCTACCGCGCATTAACGGCTTTGCAAGCGAAGTTAACGGTGGGTGAGAATTACTTAAACTCAGGAATATTTGACAGTTTTCGGTTTATTGGGGGGCGGCTAGAGTCCGATTTGAATATGCTGCCACCGAATCTGCGCGGTTATGCCCCTGAGGTGACGGGGGTTGCCAATGCCAACTCGACAGTGACAATCAGCCAGCAAGGACGAGTCATTTACAGTACTCAAGTGGCCCCGGGTCCATTTCGCATTCAAGATTTGAATGACGCGGTGAGCGGAACGTTGGATGTCAGCGTAGAAGGTGAAGATGGCAATATTCAAACGTTTCAGGTGGATACCGCTAGCCTACCTTACCTGACGCGACCAGGACGGGTGCAGTATAAGGTCGCAGTAGGGCAACCGACAGATACACATCGCCACAGTCAGGGCGATACGTTTGCGACCGGGGAGTTTTCTTGGGGCGTGAACAATGGTTGGTCTCTGTTTGGGGGCACGTTAAATAGCCAGAACTACAATGCGGCGGCGGTGGGGATTGGGCGTGATTTACTGATGTTCGGGGCTTTTTCCTTGGATATCACTCACTCAGTGGCGAGATTACCCGGAAAGAATGCGCTGAATGGCGGATCATACCGACTGAACTACACCAAGCGGTTTGATGCCATTGACGGTCAGATCCAATTTGCGGGGTACCGTTTCTCCGATCGCAATTTCATGAGTATGTCAGAATTTCTCGCCGCAAAACAGTCGGGAGAGCGTTACGGTAGCAGCAAGGAGCTGTATACCGTGTCGCTGAGTAAAAGCTTTCGTGACATAGGCATGTCTATGTCGTTGAATTACAACCACCAAACGTATTGGGATGCCCCTAATAATGATTATTACTCCTTGGTGTTGTCGAAGTACTTTGACATCGGGTCATGGAAGAACATCAGTGCCACGTTATCGGCAAATCGCAGTCAATATCGTGGGGTTCACGATGACAGTGTGTACGTGTCGTTATCTGCCCCGTTGGGGAATGGCGCTAACCTTGGCTACTCTTTGAGCACATTTAGCCATGATACGGTGAATCGGGTGACGTATTCGGACCGACTGAATGATAGAACCTCTTGGCAGGCCGCCGTGGGCAACAGTCGTCGGGGGGGGAGCGGTAGCACCTTTGTGTCATATCAAGGGGATATCGCAAGGTTAAGTGCGAATGCCGGTTATCAACATGGGCAGTACACCGCGGCAGGCTTTTCTGTGAACGGGGGATTGACGGTAACCCCAGAAGGGGGGGCATTACACCGGGAGGGAATGCCTGGCGGGACACGTTTGTTGGTTGATACGGATGGTGTTTCGGGGGTTCCAGTGCGGGGTGTCGGTGCCCCTGTGGTCTCTAATGTGTTTGGTAAAGCGGTCATTGGTGACATGAACAGCTACTACCGCAGCAAGGCAAATATTGACTTAAATACGCTGCCGGATGACGTTGATGCTCAACAATCGGTGGTTCAGGCGACCCTGACTGAAGGGGCCGTGGGGTATCGGCAGTTTGAGGTTATTTCGGGGCAGAAGGCGATGACAACCCTGCGCTTTACCGATGGGCGTTATCCTCCTTTTGGGGCGCAGGTTCTGAATTCGAAAGGTCGACAGACTGGGATAGTGGGCGATGCTGGCAGTGCGTATATCAGTGGTATTAGTCCCGGTGAAATCATGAACGTCAAGTGGGGGGATGATAAAACGTGCCAATTAACGTTCCCAACGGTTCTGGGCGATTTAACACAGGAATTGTTACTGCCGTGTTCGCGTGCCCCTGATGCCTAATTATGCCGGGCAGACGAAAGCGACCGCGGGTAGGCGGTCATACCGCCTGGTAAATGAAGAATAGTGAATAATCTGTATCACCCGCGAGAAGGTCTCAGGGATACAGGCTGACAATCAAGGTGAATAAAAACGATGAAACCGCATCAGAAAAAACAGATTTCAATTGCCGTCGCGGTGATGGTGACGTTGGTATGCAGTGCAGCACAAGCGGCTGTGTCTATCGATCGGACCCGGGTTATTTTTGACGGTAACCATAAATCGATTTCACTCAATGTGAGCAATAATAATACCCAATTACCGTATTTGGCCCAGGGGTGGATAGAGAATCCCCAGGGGCAAAAGGTGACGTCCCCTTTAGTGGTACTCCCCCCAGTGCAGCGAATTGAACCGGGTAAGGCGAGTCAGGTGAAAATTGAGGCTCTGCCTGCGATCAGTGCATTACCACAAGACAGAGAGAGCCTATTCTACTTTAACCTGCGGGAAATTCCGCCAAAAACGGACAAGCCCAATACGTTGCAGATTGCGTTACAGACACGGGTGAAATTGTTTTATCGACCAAAAGCCATCATTCCTGAGAAAAATGCGGCGCCGTGGGAGGAAAAACTGACGTTGCAGAAACAGGGAGAACAGGTCTTAGTGAAAAATCCGACGCCGTATTACGTGACGTTAATTGCGGTGACGGGGACCACAAAGGCTGTGGCGGATTTTGCGCCCGTGATGCTCTCACCCTTCAGTGAGGACACGTTGGGCGTCAGTACATCCGTACTGGGTGACCATCCGATACTGACGTATATCAATGATTACGGCGGAAGACCGGCACTGAAATTCACTTGTCAGGGCACCGCCTGTCAGGTTGCCACACAACAATAAATGAACGCGGTTGGGGGAGTGCTGGATGATGAGCAAAAAACAGAAAAGATATGGGCAGATGGTCTGGTTTGCCAGTGTCATGGTCTACAGTCTCGCGGGTATCGCAGCAGAACCCCCGCCAGGGTTACTCATACCTGCGAATAACGCCGAGGTTGACGGCGCGAACGGTGTTTTGCATGTCACCGGGACACTGACGGAAAGTCCATGCCGATTAACCATGGCGTCTGCTGACCAGTCGGTTGTGATGGGAAATACCGAAACTGCGGCGCTTCGCGCCGTTGGCTCACGCGGTCAGCCGGTGTCTTTTCAGATTGAGCTGCAAGATTGTTTGGAAATGGTCAGTCTGCTCAGTAACCTCCAGACGGGGCAGACCGTTTGGAGCAGTACCCAACCGGCAGTGAAAATTCGCTTTACCGCCCCGACGGTACTGATGATGCCTAACGTGGCCCAGGTGCGCGGGGTTCAGGGCCTGGGGCTTGAAATTCATAATGCGCGGGGGCAGGTGCAGCCTTTGTACGCAGGGGGAACCGATAATCCGCGGTTGCTGGTGCCGGGACAGAATACCTTGACGTATAACGTAACGCCCGTCAGAACCCCAGGGGCACTGCAGGCGGGGGCTTACTCGGCCGTGATAACGTTTGAGATGTTATATGAATAGGGCGAACGGAGAGACCTCAGTGAAAAAGCAACGAGATTTAGGGAACTCGCGCCCGACTTACCGATGGATGCAAAGTGCGGTGACCGCGGTGTCGTTGTTGGCTTGCTCGGTGGGGCTGGCAGAAACCTATACCTTGACAGTGAAGGTGACGGTGGTGGAGAAAACCTGTGATATCAATAATAACCAGCCCATTAATGTTGTTCTGTCCGATGCGATGGACGGTGAGGCGCTGGTTATCCGCCGGATTGATGGGACTGCTTACGGTAAAACGGCCATACCTTATACCTTGCAGTGCGAGGATGCCGCGGAGAACCCTAAACTGAAATTGAAATTTACAGGGACACCGGCGGAGTTTAACACGGCCTATATGGGCACCAGTGAGGATAATCTGGGGCTGCGTTTTATGGCTGGGGAAACGAGTTGGGCATTCAACACCTGGACGCCGTTTAATTATAATTCGGCGCCATCATTGTGGGTGATCCCGGTTGTTTCGGGAAAAGGCGGGGTTGATGCGGGAACGTTTACGGCTTCCGGCACCTTGAGTGTGGAGTATCAGTAATGCGCAGAATATTTTCAGTGTACAACCGAGTTTTATTGCGAACCGCCTTCAGTCTACTGTCATTTGGCGCTCTTTTTATCGCGTTTGGGGGACAAGCGGTGCCCGTTAATTTCAGCGGTACCCTGATTGATAATCCGCCGTGTACGGTGAATAACGGTGACCCCGTGGATGTGCCGTTTGGTGAGGTGGGTATCACGAAAATTGACGGGGTGGCCTATGCCCAGTCATTGACACTGACCCTCAATTGTGACGCTTCCATGGACGGGGATACGGCTCTGTTTCTTCAGTATGATGGGATGGCGGCACCACCCAGTTTTGATAAGGATGCCTTACAGACTGACCGTGACGGATTGGGTATTCGGTTATACCGCAGCAGTGATTCTGGGGTGTTTCCGATTAACTCAGGGTATCTGATGACCCTGTCAGGCGGAAGTTCCACGTCGATAGGTCTGTACGCCGTACCGGTAAAGGCGGTAGGAGCTGATTTGCTGGAAGGGGACTTTACGGCAACGGCCACGTTTGAACTGCAGTATCCGTAGGGAGGGAGCATGAGAATATCACCCAAATCCGCCATGATGAGTTTGTTGATAGGATTACCGGTACTGGCTTCGGCGGCACCCGATGGCTCAGCCACGGTCAATTACAGTGGCAAGCTGATTGCGTTACCGTGCACCGTACAGCCGGTTATGTATGATTTGTATATTGATATGGGGGAGGTCTTTACTCAAAACTTGTATACCTACACTCGCACCCCTGGCACAGAATTTTCGTTTGTGTTAGAGGATTGCGACATCTCGCTCGGGAGTACGGTGACGGCGACCTTTTCAGGGGCACAAGTCAATGAACAGGGATTGTTGGCATTTGACAGTGACAGTATAGCCTCCGGCGCTTTAATCGGTCTGGAGACGCCAAGTGGTGTTCCGTTACGTATTGACGGCAGCACCGTGTATTCGGTTCCGTTGACGGAGGGGGATATGACGCTGAGGTTTAGGGCCTATGTGCAAGGCGACTCTGCGGCTATCGCGGCGAAGAGCATTACGCCGGGGTTATTTTGGGCGACGCTGACGTATGCGCTGAGTTATGAGTGAAGGGCAACAAACGGCTTGGCAGCAGGCATATGATTGGCTGTGTTATCAACGCCGATATGTGCCTGCAAATGCCGATGTGTGGCACTTACGCTTTCATTGGCATGAGAGAAAAGACGCCTTATATCAGCAAGTGATTGCAGGGCGGTACCGGTTAATGCCGATGCAACGGTTTGAGACCCGACAAGGAAGCGTGGTGATGTGGTCGGCGAGTGATGCGCTCGTGTTGAAATGGCTGACCTTGTGCATTGCGCCAACCCTGCCTAAGCACCCCAGATGTCGACATCTGAAAGGGCATGGCGGTGTAGCAGGCTCTTTACACAAAACCCGTGAAGCGTTAGCCAGTGGTCGCTATCGTTTTGTCTTTCGAACTGACATTCGTGGGTATTACGGGCATTTTCCAAAACAGCGATTGTGGAACTGGCTAAAACAGTGGATTCGACATGACGTTTATTTATCACTGCTTCATCAATACATCGACTACACGGTTGAACAGGGTGGTGAATTTTTTACGCCAACATCAGGGATTTGTCGAGGATGTTCGTTGAGTCCGCTTATTGGGGGCAGTTACCTTTACCATGTTGATGCCGAGCTCAGTGGGCATAAGGATATCGTGTATGAACGGTATATGGACGATTTTTTAGTGCTGTCAGCTAAGCGTTGGCCCTTGAAACGGGCAATTGCGCAATTAAACGGCTATTTGTCGGATGAGGGTTTTGAGCGGCATCCGAAGAAGACGCAGATAGGGCGGATCGAGAACGGGTTTAGTTGGCTGGGACGATGGTTTACGGAGAATTCGGAGGTGGTGATGAAGACAAAAGCGCTGTTGTGACGTGTTGCTTTGATTGCCAATATTTTACCAAAGTAAAATTGAATACTGAATGTGATAGTACCTCAGCTTTAGGAGCAGCTCTTGTGTGAAGGAGTGAGGATCGAGCTATGATAATTATCACATAATATAAACGTTATAATCGAAAAAACAAGATGAGGAATCGCTATGGCTGGATGGATTAAAGCGGGTAAGAATAACCGGGCAATGTTATGGGAAACCATCATCACCAGCTCGCTGGTGATGACGACCTCACCTGTGCTAGGTGAAATCTACTATGACTATAAACCTCGAGGAGGGTATGCGATAGAGATCAGACCGGTATCGGGGTTCGTGGGTCCGGTTCCCCCTATCAATGGTGACTGCTTGACAGGGGCAAATCCCTCCACTTCCGGATTTATCACTCCGTGTTCAAATCTCACCAATACGATGGTCTCCTGCTCCGTGTTTGTCCGAATCTCCTCTGCGTTCAACGTTACCACGGGCAAATATCTTTCATCGTCTGACGGGTATCTGGCAGTAAATCCGGGTAAATACCTCTATATGGATTCCGAGATATGGGGCCGTGATGCTCCCCCGAACGAAGCGCCTTACATGTGTACCGCGCACATAGGCGAGACTGCTCCTGTCAAGGTTTTGCCGGGAAAGGATTATGCCATCGTGTATAAGGACCAGGGGTTCACAGCCGGGGATCAACTGCGAATTTGCACTCAAGATAGATGGGCGAATTATGGAGGGAATTGGTTCAATTCAACGCACGGGTATGTAACGGGCGAAAGTAGCTGCTCTATTATCGGAACCCGTGCCGAAACGTGTACACTAGTTGGGCCCTTATCTATAGACCTGGGAATGGTCGGGCGAGGGGGGGCGACTGTTGGATCCGTTCTAGCGTCAATACGGTGCCCGTCGCCTAATATGGTATCGCTCCGAATAGCGTACCAAACTACCAACGACCGAATTATTATGTCTAACACGGTCAACGGAAGCGAGGTCTATGCTACGCTATCGATGCAAATTGATAACGGGAATAAAGTATCTGGATGGACTGGTATCGTCAACGGCGCGAGCGATGTTCTTTTTACCGCCGATATCTCCGATGCGGGAAATCAACCTGGAATTTTCGAGGGAAACGTCATTGTTCTTCTCAATAATCAATAAATATGCTGGCTTTTTGGGGGCGGTGTCGTTAATATTTTTTCCAGCCGTCAGTGTTCGGATTATTGAAGCGTCCGGTGAACCCCGCCTAGGGTTTAATGTCCAACGTAATACAATGGGGGGTGCAAATACCGACCCTCTCGGTTATGCTTCAGTTTCAACTTGTAATGGTCTAATAAACCGTAAGCGTCCGGTGAACCCCCGGCTCGCGAATTGCGTCTCCTTATCCGCGCAATGTTCCCTATCTGATGGAGGGGAAACACGATGCGTAATCAAAAAACACCTGAGCAGTGGCGAGAGCTGATCCATCGGCGGCAATTCTTTAATGGCTCCAATATCGAGTATTGTAAAAAACATCACATTTCCGTCAAAATGTTTTATAAAAAACGGGTTCAATTTGCCGCTAACGTTTTAAATGAGCTCGATCACACAACGGCGTCTGTCTCGGCGCCTTCGCATGCTGAGTCAACGGCGGGCCCACCTCGCTTTATTCCTGTCTTATCGTCTACCGCGCAATACTCAAATCCAGCAACGGCTCATTCAATGCAAACAAACTTCACCTATATTACCCGCACCCGGTGTGCTCACATTGCCAGCTTCGGTACCCATTTCTGATGGGGTATTGCTTCTTCAAGGGATAGCACCGTGCAAATGTTCGTAAATACCCCAACGGTTTATCTCTGTGCGGAGTTTGTCGACTTTCGCAAATCCATTAATGGCCTTGCAGCACTCGTCGAAGCCGAACTTAAATTGCCCGTTCTCAGCGGGGCTTTATTTGTCTTCTGTAATAAAGCCCGGGATAAATTAAAACTTTTGTACTGGGATCAAACGGGCTTTGCACCTTGGTATAAACGGTTAGATAAACAAAAATTTAAATGGCCGAAACTGCAAAGCTCGACCTTGAACTTAACGGAAGCGCAATTACAATGGCTGCTCTCCGGTTTTGATGTCATCGGGCACGCCCACATTGACCTCTATAATAAAGCTGTCCTTTAACTTGGATGATCGGTTGACGATCATCAATCACGTTGCGTTTAATTGACTTCTCAAACGGCGATTTCCGCTATAATCAGCGTCATGAATACCCTTGCCCAGCTACAACAGCAAATCGCTGAATTTAAAACGTTGCTCATCCAAAAGGATTTAGAAATTGCGCAGAAAGAAGCGCAGATTGCCTATTTGTATGAGCAGTTTATTTTGGTGCGACAAAACCAATTTGTGCCAAGTGCCGAGCACTTTGCGGGTCAAGGGGATTTGTTTAATGAAGCGGAAGTGATTGCGGACGAAGTGCCGCCTGAAGCCGAAAAACAGTCGATTAATTACACACGCAATAAACCTTCTGGCCATCCGCTCTCTAACGATTTACCTCGCGAACAGATTATTCATGATATCGAGGATAAAACGTGTGGTTGCTGTGGCCATGAATTACATCAAATGGGCGAAGATAAATCGGAAAAACTGGAATTTATCCCCGCACAAGTTAAAGTGATTGAACACATTCGTCCAAAATACACTTGTCGCCATTGTGAAAAGCATGAAACCGCCGTTCAAATCCGCCAAGCTCGCTTACCCGCGATACCCATTGATGTCAATGATCTTCAAAAAGTCCACCACAATGATCATTAAAAAATACTCCACCTAACACCTAAAAAAATAATCTCAATCTCGGTGTTTAAAACGATAAGATTCATTCCCTGTTTCAAGAATATGGCAATGGTGAACTAATCGATCTAATAATGCGTTTGTCATCTTTGTATCCGTGAATAATTTTGCCCATTCTGAAAATTCAAGGTTAGTTGTAATGATTAAACTCGTTTGTTCATGTAACTGACTGATAAAATGAAATAATAATGTCCCTCCTCGCTGACTAAAGGGTAAATAACCTAATTCATCGAGAATGACGACGTCCTGTTTCTGCATTTGCGGTGTTAACTTATAATTTTTGCTATCACTGTCTAACTCCAATTGATTCACTAATTCAAGCACATTCCAAAATCGAACTTTATACCCTTGCGTGGCAGCATGAAGCCCTAATGCTGTCGCCAGATGCGTTTTTCCTGTCCCTGGTCCACCGACAAACAGGATATTCTTTTTTTGTTTGACATAATCACCAATGATTAATAAATCGAGATGCGCTTGGTCAAGCGTACTGTGAGTAAAATTAAAATCACTAAAATGGCGTTGTTGGGGAAAGCGTCCTCGCTTTACCCTCGCTTCCGTCTGATTGATTTGCCGTTGAGTCATTTCGGCATTGAGCAGTTTTTCTAAAATATCCAACGTAGGCCTTTTTCGTCTGACGCCATCAATCACCACGTCATCAAAAGCCTCTGCCATCGTGCTGAGTTTGAGTGTTTTTAATGCATCGATATAATCTTGTCTTTCCATGGTTATTTCCTTACCAATAATTGGTCAAAGTGATTTAATGTTGCCACCGGAGGGCACGTTAACGGGATATGTTGAGATTCAAATTCAGGGATTGTCGGTTCAGTTAGCCGAAGAATAATATTCAGAACCGCTTCTACTGTGGGAACGCCTTGTTCTAAGGCAATCTCAGCCGCAGTAATACCGATGTCCTCACCAAAATCAGCAATTAAACTTAATAGCTTGACCATCGCTTTATCGCCTTTGGGCTGTGACATGAGGTGTTTTTGTAGCGTTTTGATGCATTCCGGTAAGGGCCAATGAATAAAGGGTTCACCGTGGCGTAATGCCCCCGGTTTTTTCGCCAAAGCCGATAAATAATGGTAAGGATTGTAGGTAGTTTGATTTTTTAAAAAGCTCCGCGGATGCTGAGTCACTTCTTCATGCTCATAAAAAATACGTAACGTATCCACTGTGATTTGAGCTGTAACAGCTTTCCCGATAAGATGGCAAGGCACGCTATACCGATGAGCATCAAATAAAATCAGTGAACAGGTATTCACAAGTAAACGCTCTGTTCGATAGCCTGAATAAGGGATGTAAGGTGAAAAAAGGCGCTGTTCTTTGATTAACCTCTCGTTGATTGTTTGGTGTTTATCGTCTTTCCAAGGCTGTTCTAACCGCTTTTGACATTTTGAGTGCAAATAGGTATTCAGTTCATCTAAGGAATCAAAGGCGAGCATGGGGATAAAAAAGCGTTTTCGTAACGTTTGGACTTGACGCTCAACTTGGCCTTTTTCCCAACCGGCAGCGGGCGTACAAGCAACAGGCTCGATTAAAAAATGGTTCATCATGGCGAGAAAAGCATCATTAAAAATGCGCTCTTTCCCTCGACCAATTTTTTTCACAATCGTTTGGGGATTATCGTAGATCCCCCGTTGGGGTATTCCACCGAAAAATTGAAAGGCATGATTATGGGCATCAATCAGCATTTCAACCGTTTGCCGTGGATAAGCTCTAACAAAATAAGCTTGGGAATGGCAAAGTCTAAAATGCGCCACATTTAGTTTAATGATTTCGCCTTGAATAGAGACTTTCTCATGGCTCCAATCAAATTGATAAGACTCCCCACACGGAAAGGACTGAGGAATAAAAACAGTTTTAACAGACTGATATTCATGATGAAACTTTTTAATAAAACGTGATACACAAGGGTATTTTCCTTCAAATCCAATGCTACATAGCCACTCAAAGTGGCGGACGGCAGAGAGTCGTTGATGTTTAGGCAATAACATTTGCGCTTCTAAACGGTCAATGAGGCGAGCTTTAAAAGGACCTAACTTAGGTGAAAGATAATTTTCACGCTGATAACGAGGGATTTCAGTTGAATTTAAATATTTACGAACAGTACGTCTATCGAGTTGTAATTTCTTAGCAATCTCCCGCTGAGAGAGCCTATCTTTATGAAAAAGACGTCGGACTTTGGTGATGGTTTCCATACAAAGCATTCCAAATTATCCCTTGCAAAAACAAGGAGTGTAGCAGAGCTATCAGGTGGATTATTTTTACACGATCTTTCCTGCCTAATTTGGTGGAGTTTTGCATGATCATTAACAGCCATCTTTATATTAAGATGGCTAAACCTATCAAAAATTCACACTAACCACATTCCCTACCCCGTACTCCAACTCATCTATGTTATCGGTATCCCACCGCTTCATTTATTCTCCCCTCTAAGGGAGGAAAGCGGCTTTACCCTTATTCTGTTGTCCTATCTACCCGCCCGTATGATAAACATATCCCCCACCGTAAAAAATTCCCCCTTGTTCAAGGCAAACATCACGTCCATAGCGTTCATAATCAAAATAGTGTGATAAGTTACCGAGTTGTGCTAAATCATAACAACCACTTTCTTCAAGCCAGTAATAGCCCAAATCGTAATCATTATTGACCCCCGATAATTGCTGGAAAGAATCTAAATTATCCGCTAAATGAATTAAATCATGGATTGAACTCGCTGAAGAACCGATTTCAATTGCCGCCTGATAAAGGTCAATTTCATCAGGCGATAACATGGCTAATTGGGTGGCTAACTCGTTCAACTCATCTAAAAGGCTATATTCTGAAATGTAAGAAGAAAGGCCATCAATTGAAGATTCATAGTCCGTCAAGAAATACTCTTCATAGTGAATACCATCAATACCAATCCGCATTAAACAGTGTTCGATCTCTTTTGAGGTTGCTGGAAGCTCAAGCCACTCACCAAGTAGTTCACCTTCGTTATATTTTCCTAAGTTCGTAATAAAAACAGAAATCATCCCCGATTTTAGGCATGGGGAAGCCGTTGCAGCTATGTGCATATTCATGTCCTATTATTGATGTATTGAGTTTTATTAATGGCGATATTTTGATAAAGGGATCTATTTCCCTTTAGAAGATGATATTGATATAAAAAGCTAATCAGCTGAAAAACAGGCAACTCACTTTAAAAATGATTAATGACGTTTTAGAGCAGGATAATGAGTTGCCTTACAGTCCCGATAACATGTTATGCTTTCTATCATGATTTCATTTTGCGCGGGTTAAAACGAAAAAAGCCCCTGTCTAATAAACTAGGGTCAGTTCATCAGGACAGAGGCTCTTGCTTTGGTGGAATATGGGTTACAAACTAAAATGCATTATAATAAAACTGTGATCATGATTACGTTTTTAGGCATAAGCTATTTCGAAATCACTTTATTTTGGCTTTCCAAATGTAAATAATCCATGTAGTCGGCATATTACCGCATTACTTGACTTCTCGTATTGCAAATGAATCTCCTATATGACATGGCTAAAGTCTTAGTGATTCATTGGATTATTCAACTTGGCAAAATCGAATGGCGAAATCGTTTGTTCCCGATTAGCATCCAAATAATCCGCCCACCATTGCACCATTAATCGGCGTTCATCAATATGTTCTGCCTTATGAATATAAGCAGCCCTCACTGAGTTACGTTCTTGGTGGCTCATTTGCCTTTCTACTGCATCCTTCGACCATAAACCTGATTCAACTAATGAACTACACGCCATCGTTCTAAAACCGTGTCCACAAATTTCAGTCTTCGTATCATAGCCCATCACACGTAAGGCTTTATTGACTGTATTTTCGCTCATAGGCTTAAAGGGATTATGAGCGCCCGTTAGGATCAATTCATGTTCACCCGTCCATGCCCAAATTTCTTTCAGTATAGTGATGGCTTGGTGGCTAAGGGGAACTAAATGCGGAGTGCGCATTTTAGCGCCTCTGTGAGAGAATTTAACGCCGGGTATAGGCTTTCGCTGAGCAGGAATAGTCCATAAGGCTTTATCGAAGTCAATTTCAGACCAACGAGCGTAGCGAAGTTCGCTTGACCTAATAAATACTAATAAATTTAACATTACGGCTAGGCGAGTGACGGGTTGCCCTTTATAAGCATCGATACGGGCAATGAGTTCAGGTAGACGGTCAAGGTTAAGAGCTGGACGGTGTTGGCGTTGTACGGTCGTTACAGCCCCTGCGGTATCAATGGCAGGGTTATAACCAATAATACCTGATTGCACCGCATAACGCATGACAGCAGCGATACGTTGCTGTAAACGCGCAGCTATCTCATAAATCTCTTTACTTTCTGCTGCACGGATAGGAATCAGTAGATCAGGTGTTTTGAGGGTGGTGATATCGCGTAATCCAATATAAGGAAATACATGCGACTCTAAACTTTTTAAAACCTTTTCACTGTGGGACTCTGACCACTTTTTATTACTGGCATGCCATTGCCTTGCAATTGCCTCAAAAGACAGGTTGGTATCTGTAACCGCTTTAGAGACACGCTTTTGCTCGCAGGGGTCAATACCGTCAGTAATCAGCTTTCTCGCTTCATCGCGTTTAAGCCTTGCTTCAGATAAAGACACATCAGGGTATAAACCCAATGCTAAGGTTTTCTCTTTACCTAAGTGGCGATAGCGTAATCGCCAGTACTTAGAACCATTAGTGTGAACCAATAAGTGCAATCCTGCACCATCGGTTAATTTGTAGGATTTTACGTCGGGTTTAGCGACCCGAATTTTAGCGTCAGTTAGAGCCATAGTGAGCTTCCTGAGGGATAAAATGGGTACAAAATTCTATCGAACTAGTGTATACCCGCAATTGTACCCACGCAATGAGGTTGATACGGGTAGAATCGAGTTGAATTCAGTTGAGTTGAAACTTTGGGAGAGTGTTGATTTTAGCGGGCGCTACAAACAAAAACAGACGTCGGTTGACGTCTGTTGATAATAAGGTGGTGCCCGGACTCAGAATAGAACTCGCAGTATAGTTTATTGATATACCTATAATTATCGAAAGTCAAAAACAAAAGAGCCCCCGTTAGGGCCCCGAGATGTTTTTGCATTGATTTTGAAGTCGAACAGGGTACTTTTCTGTTCCATCCTGAATTGCAGTTTGGGTTCGTAGCGCGGAATCGTACTGGTTACCTACTTCAAGGATGCTTTTTATCATCACTTAAGAATTTTAGCATAATTTTATCAAATTAATATTCTGCATTGGCATTGATAGATAATAGTAGAGTTCAGTTACATTAACATTGGATAGTAATGATACTTACACGTTAGTTAGACATTATGTAGGTGTTAAAAATAGCTAATCAGTTATTTTAAAAGGAAAATATTTTAGAAGGATAACGGACACATCATTACGCTGCAAGGCATGGATAATGAACCAAATTAGTTCTTTGTGGGCGAAAATACCTTGTTCAAAATGAACAAAGTCGGAGAGAGAATCAAAGGGCCAATGACCGATCTCTATATGCTGGCTAAAGAATAACATATTCATTTTTAACCAATAGATGACCATGTAGTTGTGAAAAATGGGGCGTAAGCCCCACTATTTTCATTCCGTTTTTGAGTTAAACTCTTTAAAAGCCCCCATGGTTTCTGCTGCATACATGGCTGAAGGGCCTCCTCCCATAAAAATAGCAACGCCGAGTGCCTCAGCCAGCTCTTGCTCGGTAACACCTAAATCAATTAATTTTTTTGTATGAAAACCAATACATCCATCACAGCGGTTAGCAACAGCAATACCAATAGCAATCAGTTCTTTTGTTTTGGCATCTAACGCACCGTCTTTTGTTCCTGAAGAGACTAACCCAGAAAAGTTTTTCATCACGTCAGGAATATGCTGTCCAAGATCAGCTAAGTTAGTTGAAATGTTGTGAGTAATCATTTTAAATTTAGTCATACCGTGTTCCTTTTTTTAGAGAGTTAGAGATAAAACGATATTTGATTTTATATAATATATTAGCATAAATTAAAAGCGACTACGCATAGTTTCTATGCGCTATTTAACTTCAAATATAGGCACTCGATGTATTTGACCCTATATTTCCAGACACTTTTTATCCTCAAAGATTATTGGAATTTATTATACGATAATTCCCTTAGAGATAAGCTCTTAACATTTTAATAACCACTTATATTTTAATATTAGTTAGCACTATCTAATTAAACATAGTCTTCGTGTTTATTAAATGTAATTCACAAAATAAGAAACGCTAAAGCCTTAATGACCAAAACACCGCTAATGAGTGTATCGTTAGATTTTGTTTCATTATATATATTAATATGTCAATACCCCGCTAATCACCAACGTTATTATCCTTAGCGTTACTTTATATTTTATTTTGAAATTTCTTTTAAATCAGCGCCTAACTCTTTTTTAAATGATTCTCATTGATTGCGACGATCAATTTTAACCTTATCAATTGGCACTCCCTATTGGTTTTTATTAAATCGATCGTCTTAAACTATTTCCCATGCTGATTAATTTCATTTAGTCTTTCCTCCGATAATTGTGGTATTAGCTATATTTCATTCCAATGAAACAGGTGAAACGTGTTAATGAAATACAATACATTGAACATTAATATTCGCATCGGTTCGTTTATTCGAAAACACAGAATATTGCTCGGAATGTCTGGAAAAAACCTAGGTCAAAAATTAAGTCTTTCCCAGCAACACATTTCTCGATTAGAACGAGGTCAAACGGTATTTTCATTCGAGCTTATTTTGCATTTATTGAATGCTATCGATAAGAGCATTTCTGATTTAATTGCTGAAGTGCTTTATGAAGACAGTACATATGAAAACTTAATTATATATCAGCATGAAAGTCATACTGATTTGATCCTGGCAAATTAACCCGCATTTTAACTTAATGAAGTTTAATGGGATTATCTTAAATTTTAAGATGTCCGAGACTGACTATTTCTGTTTTTTTATTAAGATTTTATCTTTTATTTGATTGCATGACGATTGGATTATATATGCTTAAGCGTCTTCAAGTTATTTTATTTTATTCCGCATTATCATTTATAAGCATAACAACATCAGTATATGCCTCACCGTCTATTGGCATTGGCAGTATGTATGATGTTTTTACGCCCGATACCCAAAGTCTTACTAAGCGAGTATATAACACCGGAACCTCAACGGCATTTGTACGTGTTGAAATATTGGAAATTGATGCAAATCCCAAAATGAATCAACGTGAATCCGCGCAAAAAGAAATTAAAGCCGGTTCACTAACACAAGAACGACTGATTGTCTCACCATTACGATTAATTATTCCACCATCGGGTTTTCAATCAGTACGCATACTTTGGCCGGGGGATAGAGAAAAAGAGCGCTATTTTCGAGTGCGTTTTACCCCGGTTCTTCCTGAAGAGAATGATGGCTTTGGAATGAATAAGGATGAAATAAATCAATACAAGAAAAACGCCTTGGATGTGGGGGTGAATGTATTGACGGGGTATGGCAGTGTGGTTGTGATGCAACCTAAAAACCCTTTATTTAATACGGTCATTAATGATACGAGTAAACAGATTTCCATCGCGAATAAAGGCAATGCCACCATTGTCTTAGATAATATCCGTTATTGTGAAAATGCAAAATCACACTGCGAGAATAAATCACGAGAAATTATCTTACCCGGACGAACATTTATTCTGCCCAAAAAACAAAATAATAAAATCAACCTCACATTAATGGAAGGCGACACATCTAAAGCGCTTGATTATTAATGTTAGGTATTATTTTACATCATTAATTTAAACTTAATTTTCAGTTATGGGAAATAAATGAAGTTTATTTATTTTCTTTTTTGTCAATCATCATAAATGAGGTATTTACATGTTAAAAAAATCATTATCTGTTGTATTCATGTCTTGTGCTGTTTTAGGTTCAATTGGGGCTCACGCGGCGGATGAACAACGCTACGCTATTGACTTAACGGCCACCATTCCAACAGAAGCGTTTCAAATTATTCCTGTTGAGAGCGGCTGGGTGAATCAAACGCAAGAAATGGTATACGATTTAGGAACCAGCAAGCTGCAAGATTTCTCCAAGCAATTTCAATATAAAAACACATCCGGGGGTATTCAAGCAACCTTAACGAATACCGACTCAACCGGTAAGGCAATTTTATCGAATGGGACCGACACTATCCCATTAGCCGTGACGTTTAATGGCGTTGCACTCAGTAATACCGCCGCCACGGTAGTTAATGCCGCTGATGCAAAAACAGGCGGTCGTACTAACCTGCGTATCACACAACAAGACGATAATCCTCTGACGGTAACTGGGTCTTTTACCGGTCAAGTGGCGATGGTTTTTGAGCCTGTGGTCGAAGTGTCTGGTGGCGAATAAGTAATTCAATTGAGGAGGCTCTTTGGAGCCTTCCTTCTTGTTACCTCGACTGACTACGTTCATTCTGATGATTGCACTGCCGCACTTATTGAGCTGCAGAGTGCTTTTGTTGTGTCTGTATTCTGTGATTTAGCGAAGTATAGTATGAAAGTGAAAGTATTATTTGCATTAATTTTAACACCAGGAATTGCTTTGGGGTCAAATTTATTACTGGCAAGTAATACGATGAAAATCCCCAGTGAATTTAAGCAATATTTTTATAATTCAGAAATTGTTTCTCAAGTTTACCTCAATGACGCTCCCCTTTTCGATGCCGTCTTTACGCTTCATGAAAATGGGCAAATTCATCTCCTACGTATTTTAGATGAAGATGCAGGGATTAAACCGCAAGTCAAAAGTGAATGGGCCGATATTTTACGAAACGGTATCTCACTGGGCACCTGTGAGTCATCTTGCCCCGCGGGATTGGTCTCAGCGGAATATCGACTGGATAATTCTGCATTGAAATTATTTACATCACACTATGAAACGGAACAAGTGAAAAGTGACTACCTACAGTTACCCAGCACTCTGCCCAATGGGGTCATTATGCACAATAATTTGTCTGCTGTTTCAGTACCTTCAGCGAAGACATGGAATTTTACCTCATCCATCGTGTCATCTCTTTTAGGATGGACTCAAAAAATATCACTACAAACCTACGGTTCGAGTCAAGCCAACCAGACACAAGAAACCAATATTTATGCGTTATACACCCAAAAAGAATTAGAAGGTCACTTTGTCCGCTTGGGTGTTTTTTCTCCGGACAGTGATAAGGGAAATGTCGAAACCAATGGATTTAGTACCGGCTCTGTCGCTGGAGCGATGTGGGGAACATCAAATGCATTATTGATAAATAACGAAAGTGTCAGTGCGTCCCCTATTTATGTCACCGCAGCCAATCAAGCGACAGCTGAAGTCTGGTTAGATAATCGACTCATCTATTCACAACAACTTCAACCTGGAATGCAAGCGCTAGATACACGACGTTTACCCAGTGGCGTTTATGACATCACCATTAATATTCTTGAGAATGGCAAAATTGTCGATACTCAAACGGCTCAAGTATACAAGCCGTTAGGATGGCGAAATCCCAATCAAAAATGGCGCTTAAATTTCTGGGGTGGGCAAAAAAGAGATTTAGTGATTAGCCGTAAGAACACCACCGAGAATGATAACGCGCTCATCGGTGGCGGTACCGTCGATTACTTATTGACCCCTCGAGTCATCTTGGGGAGCAGCCTGTTAATGACGGCAGCTAAATATCAACTCAGTGCACGGTCAACGGTCACGTTGTCTTCCGATGATAGCCTTTTTGCGCAATATACCCTGACTGATGACGATTCACAAAAAAATTCAAGTGTGGATTTACGTTATTATCGAACACTTTCACCGGGCAACTCCTTGAATGTCTTTTGGCGCCGAACTTCCCATGACAGTTATCGCTCGACAGACTCCTCTTCGCAAGTCGGGAATGCGTGGGGCATGTCAGTCTTTACCCAATTACCTTGGGCAAGTTCACTGACATTGAATGGCCAATACATGAAAAATCCGTCAAGAGAAGGGGTTGGGATTGATGCAGCATTGGCAACAAAAGCGGTTTTGGCGCATCGAGATGTTAATTTTCGGGTCAGTGCATATGACCGCCCCGGCTTTAACCAAAAAAATCGGGAGCAAGGTGTGACATTCGGGGTAAGCATGTCATTAATGCCCAGCGCGAAACATACATTGTCGGTGGATGCTGGCGTGAACGACAGCAACAGTTATTCGAGTTTAAATTATCAATGGCAACCTCTGGATGACGGCGCACTTCGTTGGCTAGGCGCTGGCATATCGCAAAGTGGCGGAAACACACTCATTAATGGTAATGGCGCTTTGGAAAGTCGAGCACTCAGTGGGGATGCTTATGTCCAGCATTACGTGCAAGACAAGAGCACCACGGCGGGCGTCAATTTAAGTCAGACACTACTTTTTGGGGATGGAAAGCTTGCGGCGAGTAGTGGCGAACGCGGTTTAGGCATGGATTCGGCATTTATTGTGGACTTGGAATCGGATTCTCCGGATATGCAAATTGTCGCCGCCGACAGTGTCAGCGAAACAAAATTATTCCACGGTCGCAATGTTATCCCGGCAGATGTCTGGAAAAATGAGTCCATCCAGTTTTACAGCATGGGGACACATAATGGCAAAGTTTTTCCTGAGCATGAATCAGTGCAAATGAACCGAGGCAGTGTGAAATATTTAAAATTAAAAGCCGTTAAAACAACGGTGCTCGTGGGGATGCTGCAAGACAAGCGAGGTCAAATGTTACGGCATCGTCAGGTGACTAGTGATATCAGCAGTGGCGTGATTAATGCTGAAGGCGTTTTAACATTAGATACGGGCATCAATAACCAAACACTCACGGTCTTAGCCGATGGTCAATTGCCCGCCTTATCGTGCCAGTTACCGGACGCCCTGTCACCGGAAAAAGCTGTACAGTTTTTTCCTGTCATTCATTGTTCATCAATGGAAGGTTTATAATGCGTTATTCTCATTACATTTTTGGTATCGTCATGCTGGCACTCAGCGCAGTTGCCCACAGTGCAACGGTTAATCTAACCGCAAAATTCACACCGGCGATAAATAACAGTAACAGTGACGGCGTTTTTACCAATACAACACCGCAGTCGGGTTTTTGTATAAAACCGTGGTCCGCCCCAAGATGTGTAGCTAACAATTTATTTAGTGTGGAACTGCCACTAACGCTTACTATGCAATATCCTATACCCGCATTTAATGAACGCAGAGCAGGGATTTATTTCGGGTTGCCAAAAACACAAAAAAATATTGTCGTTACAAATAATGAAACTGGGGAGTCATTTTCTGTCTCATTCAGAATAACGCATTTTAGTGCCTATGTTAATAAACAGAATGACTATGATTGGCTTGCTCAAACCAGCGATCTATCATCTCGCACTGACTGGTGGTACCCAACAGACTCGGGAACGGGTTGCGCTTATGGGCTTGCCCCTTGGGGCAACGTGGGTTGGGTTCAGTTTCTCTGGAAGGCATTAAACAATACAACCCCTTGTTTTTTAATTAGTGCCATAGAGAGAAAGGAAAGCCCTTCACAATTGAGCGACTTAAGTATGGGTTACTCATTGGAGGCTCAAGATAGCTTATTAACGGTAGGTTCAGGAACCTACTTGGGGAAATTGTCATTTACTGTAGGACCAGGCGGCGACTTTGATTTTGGCGATAACTACCAAGCCAATGACAGCGTTGTTGATATCAATCTCATTCTTTCTGTTAATCATGATTTAATCGTCACCACAACCCCAGAAAGTCGCGCTTTATCATTACAGCCATGCAGTGCAGGTAAAGTTTGCACGGAAGAACAAGGAAAACAAAACTGGGAACGTTGGATGATAACGAAAATCACCCCTCAGCTTACGGCTCGTAGTGATTTTTGGTTATCTTCGACGGGCGCGTTTACCACTTATCTGCAATGTGAATATATCCAAGGTGAACATTGTGCTATTAAAAGTGACAACAATGGTCAACTGGTCCCAGTGAAAGCGTATTTGAGCATGCCAGATAATATTATTAATCAACAAACCAATAGTACGGTTTTGCGCGCCCCTATGGCAATTAATAAAGATGTTTTAAATAATACGTTTTTAACAAGGGATATTGGGTATAATCGCAAGGGAAGTATTGATTTTTTGGTGACACAACAAGATGTCGATACCATGCTGATGACAAGACCCGACACTTACCGTGGAACAGTTACTGTCATTTTTGATCCGCAAATATATTAATTTTAGGGGCTATCCTAATACGGAATCGTACTGGTTGCGAACTTCAAGGATGCTTTTCAACATCAAGTTGAATAATTTTATCAAATGAATATCTCCATTGATTGTAGTGGACTTCAGTGGAGGTAGTTCTTGTGATCACTAAAGTAAACTTCATTAAGTTATATGTACTAGCTCAGATTTAATCTAGTATGGCGGTGATACAAAACTAAATGTAATCTGATAGGTCGCTCTGTGCCCAGACTGTGTAAAAACTCTTGATCACCTTTTGGCCTAAGTGCGATGTACTTATGAACAATTGGTCTTAGCTACCGATCCAATTTCAAAGCAAAATCCAGTATTATCTGATTGGTAAGCATAATCATGGAGATTCTCACATGTCTCACCATATTACAGGTCAATCAAGGCATCAATCCACGCTCTTTCCAGAAATCATGGACGACTTTGTTCGCGAAGATAATCCAGTGCGAGTTATAGATGCCTTTGTTGAACATCTCGATTTACTCGACTTAGGTTTTGAAAAAGTGACCCCCAAGTCAACTGGCCGCCCTAGTTATCACCCTGCCATGATGCTCAAGCTTTATATTTACGGTTATTTAAATCGAATTCAATCATCGCGGCGGTTGGAGAAGGAATGCAACCGCAATGTCGAGTTAATGTGGCTGCTTGAACGTTTATCTCCCGACTTCAAAACGATTGCAAACTTCAGAAAAGATAATGGCAAGGGAATTAAAAATGTTTGCCGCAAATTCGTCGAGTTATGCAGACAACTCAACATGTTTGAAGATGCAGTGTTCGCTATCGATGGGAGTAAATTCAAAGTCGTCAATAATAAATCCCAAAATTATACCCCCAGTAAAGTGCTGTTTCATATCTAGCGGGTTGAAAAAAACATCGAAAAATATTTAAGCCTGATGGATGCCAAGGATGAGAACGAAAAAGAGTCTGATCCGACCGTCGCTGCATCGAAATTAGCTTGGTTAAAGCAGCGCTTAGTTGAACTAAGAGCACTCGAAAAACAAGTTAATGAGCATCCGGATAAACAGATATCACAGACAGATCCTGATGCCCGCTTGATGAAAACACACCACATGGAAAGACAAGTCTGCTATAACGTGCAAACCGCAGTCGATACAAAGCACCATCTCATCGTTTGCCACGATATCGTCATGACAACAGATAGAGGTCAACTGACATTAGTTGCCGAGCAAGTCCAAAAGGTTTTGGGAAAGAAATCTATTACAGTGTTAGCCGACAAAGGCTACTTCAGCCGAAATGATATCAAAAATGCATATGATCAAGGTATCACGGTGAATGTACCACAAACTGATACTTCAGGTTCAAAGAGCAAAGGCATTTTTAACAAATCTCTCTTCAAGTACGACAACGACAGTGATGTATACATTTGTCCTGCGGATAAAGGTTTACAAAAGCGAATGAAGGTAATGGAGAAAGGCGTTGAACTGGATGTTTACTTCAACAATTTAGCGTGCAATGAATGTTCAATTCGATCTCAATGCACGACATCAAAAAAAGAACCGCGCCGCATAAGACGATGGGTACATGAATCGATTATTGATGATATGCAAAAACGGTTGGACGAAAATCCGGAATTCCCAGTGACAAGGAAACAGAGTGTTGAGCATCCGTTTGGTACGATAAAAATGTGGATGGGAGCGACTCACTTTTTGACTAAACGCCTCAAAAATGTGAGCACTGAAATCAGCCTTAGCGTTCTTGCTTACAACCTGAAACGTATGATGACCATACTGGGAACTGTCGGTTTGATGACAGCTATCAATCTAAACTAAGTGATAAAGTCGCTTAGTTTAACCAAAATCTGCCCCCCAACGTTCAAGGCAGGCTGCTTTTAAAAGACTTCATATTACAAGTCACCAATCTTAATCAGAATATTATGAATGTAATGAGAGCTATTCGGATGCTTAAATGCAACTCAAATTGGTGTTTGTTGGGTGAAATCATGGTTTTTACACAGTCTGTGCCAAGAGCGGACCTATCGTGGTTTTAAAAAACTCTCATGAAGTGGTCAACTTTTATCGACCACTTCATATAGCTATACCTCTACAGAATCACATCACACGAGGGATTTAGTACTAGTCTTAACCCACGGCCTGATCGAGCGCCTCGATTGCACCTATCATGGCTTCTACAGTTGCCCTATCAAATTCTGCTCTGTCATTTTCATCATGTGTACCTTTATTGAGGTATCTCCATTCACGTGATTCTCCGCTAAAGCCAGTCAAAACATCTATGGGAGAAAGCACTGCAATTTTATTTGGGTCATTAAAATCGGCACGACAGATTTGTTTTTTCAATTGCTCTGAGAGATTACGCAGTTCAATAGGTGCAGTTGCTGACCTCAGTTTAAGACTGAGGTTACCGTCACCGTGCTTGTTTACATAACGCCAGACCTTCCCTTTCATCAGAGATTCAAGTGACTGCCGGCATTTAGTTAGCGCTTCCCTAATTTCATTACGTCCATAATGGCTTCGCGCAGAAATAATATAGTTCCTGGGGGCACAGTTAAAATCCACTCGGATATGCGATTCGTCCAGACGCGGTAAAAAGCTGAAAGTTCTGGACTGTGCAGCCACTGACGCAGGCAATAAATTCTGAATGTCTTTGAAAAACTCTTCTCCGTGGCATGCCAGGATGATTTGCTTATCTGCAAAGAAAGCATCTTCAAACAGCGTTCGTCGAATAGATTCTCTGTGATCGTCATCGATAGCATTGACCGGATCATCAAATATCAAAAGTGGGCATTGCTCACTGATGTTTTTTGCCAATAAAATAGCCAGCCCTATGCAGCGTACATGCCCCTCACTGAGCACATGCAAAGCATCAAAATATTGAGTTGGATTGTTCTGGAATGCCACCTCCAGACGCTGGTTTTGCATCTGAGGGAGTTTAACACCAGCGAGTTTTTCGCCTGGAGGGTCATTGCGGTTGAATGCATTGTACAGAGTAACAATGTCGTCTCCGAGATTCGCAACCAACTGCTGAGGCAAACCCTCTTTATAGGTATTCAACTGCAATACGAACTGGGCATAGGCTGCTGAGATTTCTTCGTTTTTTCTTACAACGGATTCCTCAAGTGCAACCTCTTCAACAAGCTGCCTGTTTTCTGTATCAAAGTTATCAATCAACAACTGAGCTGTCGCGATAGCTCTTTCTGTAGTACTTCTTCTTGTCTGTAGTATTATTATTTGGTGTTCTGACTCACGCAGACCCACAAGATCACGCTGCCGTGACTCCCGCGATTTAGCAGTTGCTTCTGTTTTTTTATCTTCATCTTCCAACTGCAGTACCTGTTTCTCCAGAAGAGACCAGGGAGTGATACCATCGTCTGCTGGTTGATGCAGATCATGCCACAAAGTGATGCCATTATCTTTTCGGAATCTTTCGAGTACATTTTCATGATGAAGAAACTGGCAACAGGTGCCGATAATTTGCAAGACAAGGTGCATCTTCTGGCTGAATGATTGTTCCAGCTGAGCTATTTCACCCTGTAAGGCTGACAAAAACTCAAGCTTCAGTAATTCTTCACTGGCATGACTGTAGGGGTTTTTTATGGTTTGCTGGAGTGGGGTATGGCATGCAGGGCACTGTTCTGGGCTGGTGCTCTGTAACTGGACGACTGCTTCGAATAAACTTTTAAATGAAACCTGCATACTCGCTTCTGCCAGTTGCTTCTGTTTGCCATACAGAGTCGCCAAAACAGTTTCAACAGAGCCGCTTAAGTCCTTCAACATAGAACCGGTCAGATGACTCTTGTTCGGAAGAGGGGTCTGTAGCTCTGTCTCAAGCTGCCGGATAGCCCCCATATTTTGCTCATCTCCTTTTAATTCAATCATCATCTGCTGAAAAGAAAGGCCCTCGCGGTATCTAGAAGCTAGCGCCTGTTCCTCAGAAGCCAGTCCTTCAAGATCAGTCTTACTCGCTTTCAGTTGCTGAATGGCTCCCTCGAGTGTGCGGCGTTTTTCTGCCAGTTGAACGGCTTTTACGCCTATTAGATCGATGTATTTTGCATCAATTTCCGCAGTAAAATTTCGGACAAAATCATTGAATGCATCCAAGCCGAATAACGTTGATATAAGTTCGGTCTGTCTTACAGGGGCCAGCGCCGCAATTCTTGAGAAGCTATCGATACGGTTTTTTTCAACAAAGCAAAAGCGGTGCTGTGCTTCGTTATCCTCAATAGCCACATCCTGCCCTTGAGCTCCAACACCAGTAATCACAGGTGCAGAAAATTGATTGACGTATGCATTTCTAAAATAGTCGGATTGATTACGAAAGCGTTTACTTGCAGCCTCAGCTACGTTTCCTAGTAATGTGTATTCAAGTGCTTCGCAGAAACTGGACTTCCCGGTACCGTTGGGGCCATAAATCAGCACCAGACGCGAATCCAAATCAAATTCCTCCTGTCTGGCAAATCCTCTGAACGGTCCAACGGACAGCTTTTTCAACCGACTGAACGTGGAGACGCGTTCGGAGTTCTGCTCAGGCAGTGGCTGGATTTCCAAGCTTAGGGTATCCCAGGCGGGCTGCGCCAGCTCTACGATACGCCTAATCCGCTGGCCCTGCGCGGTACCCAACGGGATAATACTATCCAAATTATCCCACACTAGGTTCGCCATTTTTCTGACATTGCTGGGTACGTCTGCTGCGTCTAAGGTTTGGAAAAAGCGCAAAAACTCGTTACTGAGCATAA
The DNA here is from genome assembly GCF_057621555.1 of Providencia sp. LY12. NCBI lineage: Bacteria > Pseudomonadati > Pseudomonadota > Gammaproteobacteria > Enterobacterales > Morganellaceae > Providencia > Providencia sp. LY12. Next base: position 1,083,944 of record NZ_CM172594.1, read on the forward strand.
TGAATCCTTTTTGATTTGTCGTTTTCTCTCGTTGTAAGGAAATGCTACAAGATACACTTTCTGCTTATGTATTCAAATGAACTGTAAGTCAAATATCTACAATTCTGTTCTCGTGTTGAACTGATCTCAGTTGAATACGGGATAAATCACCACGATTTCGATAGTTATACCAATGTCAGCTCTTCGCTCAACACTGACCTCCATCGCCTTAAATCAGTGCGCTCCGCGCCAACAGCGGACGTTGCATATCTCTCAAGCACCGTCTCAGCACATCTGTTATGCTGGGAACATAATGGTCAGGTAATAGTCTTCAACATTTCGTTCCCCAACGAAGCATTCATTATTTCTCTCACTATAGTGGGTTCGTTCGCTATGGGGAGATAGTCATGATTGCAGTACTTTTTGAAGCAGATGCAGTTGCAAAACATCAGGCAAGGTATCTACAACTTGCGGGTGAACTTCGACCTGAGCTCGATAATGTAAAAGGATTCATTTCAATCGAACGCTTTCAGAGCCTGAGTACCGACGGCAAAATTCTCTCACTTTCATGGTGGGAAAACGAAGAATCAGTACTCGAATGGAAAAAAAACATGAGGCATCAGGCGGCGCAAAAAGAGGGACAACAAACAATCTTTGCGCATTACAGAATAAGAGTCGCACATGTCTTGCGCGAGTATTCATCAGAGAACAGGAGTGGCCCGAATGTATGATATTCACGTCGTTTTTAACAACTTGCCGGGTGGCCTTGCGTTGTTGGGGACTACGCTTGGTCAGTATGGAATTGGGCTTGAAGGTGGCGGAGTCTTTGCCATAGACCAACAAAGCCACGCTCATTTTCTGGTTGAAGATGGGGAAGGGGCTTGTACGGCTCTGGCTAAGGTTGGCTTACATGTTGAAAAGGTCACGAAACCACTTATCAGAAAACTCAAGCAAGAACGCCCTGGTGAGTTAGGCGAGATAGCTGATGTGCTCGCACGTCACAACATCAATATTGTTGTGCAATACAGTGATCATAGTAATCAATTGATTCTTTTAACTGACAATGATGAACTGGCAGCTCAGGTCACCCACAAATGGGATGTTTCCACACAGTGAAGCTTCTTAAAGCGCCCCAGCCTTCCGATGACACAGATTGTCTCGAACAATCTGTGTCAAATATAGCGACTGCAATTGCTGACCCTTCCCGGGTCAGTATTCTTTGTGCCCTGATGGATGGCAGGGCATGGACGGCAACGGAATTAAGCGCTGTTGCTGAAATTGCTCCCTCAACAGCAAGTGCTCATTTGGCAAAACTCCTACAAAACAAGCTGGTGAGTTGTTTGTCTCAGGGGCGTCATCGTTATTACAGACTCTCAGGACAAGACATTGCTGCATTACTTGAAACCTTGATGGGGGTTTCAATGAAGTCAGAGCCAAAGTTGAATACCAGAACTCCGGCACATTTGCGCAAGGCGAGAACTTGTTATGATCACCTGGCGGGTGAAATCGCTGTAGGGATATATGATTTTATGGTCGAGCAGGAGTGGTTACTCACTGATCAAGATTCGTTGTCGCCCATTGGAATCAGGAGGTTTCAGGAACTTGGCATAAATTATATTCCTCAAACCAGGCGCAAGTGTGCATGTGGCTGTCTGGACTGGAGTGAGCGTAGGTATCATCTTGGCGGAAGCGCTGGTGCGGTGTTACTGGAGACATTCGAGCAAAAAAATGGATATCCAGAGTAAGCGGTTATAGAGAAGTAGTGTTCACCAATAGTGGAAAAAAAGCGCTTAACTACTTCTTTGATCTGACAATCTAATTTTTGCAAATGAAAATCGTGGTTTGCTCTCCGCATTTTAAAAAGCGAGGATTAAATATTACCGTTGCCAGCTGTGGGAAAACTTCGAACTTCCACTGTTCGCTCAGACCAGACTTTCAGGTTTAATTGTGTTCTACTATAAACCATGTCGGTTCAAGCCTGAGCTAATGTAAGTCATAGATATAGGAAGGGGAAGCTAGGGGGATGAATTATTTAATACCTCAATGTTTAAAGAACCTCTTTTATGTTATTCAGCATATGAAAACCTAATTAAGTTAAGATCTAACGACTAGATGTATGCCACCGGATTAAGCTTTTTTTCTCTAGCAAGTCGAGCGTCCTTTTGTTACAGAGTGAGCCATAATTGAGTTTCACATTACTCAAGGTTTTTAGTTGCCGTTCTGTATAGTTTCATCGCGTTCACCGTAAGATCCGATTATTTAACGTGTACTGTGGCTATAGTCGTTCGCGTCCAGAAAAGTGGGCGTGCATTTGTTCTGTCAGTACCCATAACGCTTTATTGAGCTTAATATCCCCATCAATCCCATTCACTGAACGCGTGCGAGCGCGTTTACCTTTCGCATTTCTGCCTGATAATCCCCCTTTAATTAAATTTTCTTGCAAACGTTGGTACACCGTCCAAAGATCGTCCTTCTTATCTTCTACGCGGCGTGGCTGTAATACTTGCGCTTCGGTGATCGGCTGATGCGCTTCTCCATAACGATATGTGAGAGCAGATTGAGCAAAGATGTGTTGTGCTGGTGGCGGTAATACCAAGCTTTGCATTTCTTCGCGTTTATCTGCGATGGCATCGAAGGTGCCTAATACTTCATAAGCCCCTTCAATCACTTTATCGACGACATTGCCTTTGTGCGGTACTCTGACCTCCCCAAAGGTATCACCACAAACCAGCCCATTTTGGCAAACATAGCGAAAAAAGCCGGGTAGCATCTGATAACTGCTTGAGCCATCATGACTATTGAGTAAGATGATTTCGGGGACTTGACTTCCTGTAATTTGGTCATAGCGTCTGAGGCGCAACATATGCTTAGTATGATCGCGACGGCTTTCATCTCTCACACGAGTTTGGCAAGCAAAAAACGGATAAAAGCCTTCTTTCTGTAAACTATCGAGTAGCGTAATGGTTGGGATATATGTGTACTTTTCGCTACGAGAGTCGTGTTTTTCTTCTGAAAATACACTGGGTACTGTGCGAAATAACTCTTCGAGGGTTAACGGGCGGTCACGGCGAATGCTATTCGCCGCACCAAAGCGGGACGCTAAGCGAGTCATAGGGAACTCCTTTAAATAAGTTGAATTAATTTAAAATTGAAGCAATTAGCGAGATGTTAGGGGATTGAAGAGATGAAAGATAATTTAGTCAATAAGATGGAAAATAGCTGAACTTTCTGTGTGTTGTGCCGCATAATCACGCAGTTGATAAAAGCGTTCGACTAATAATTCACTCTCGATTTGAAATGACCATAAACTGTACATCATTAAACACACGGCAATGCCTGCGGCTTCACAGCTTACGTCAGCTTCATTGCCGTTATGAGGGTTAAATAATGTCAGTTTTTCTCGGTTTAAATCCGGGTAAATAAAGGCACCGCCATTCGATAAGGTGCAATACTCCCAATATCCGCCTTCGTAATCGTCACAAAACTGCCCCATCGTGGTAAATATGACGACTTCAAATGTGTGCCAGCCCTTGATGCCTTTAAAATAATTAGGCCAAAAATCAGAACGCTGCATAAGTGGAACTGCGCTGCTATGAATGATGTTGATGTCTCTAGAAACTAAAGAGGATTTCGTCATAATTTTCTCCGTTACAGAAATAAGAAAAACGCCAACAAGGTTTCCCCTGTTGGCGTGATGGTAAAATGAATGAAATAACTGATTAAGCTTTAAGCCAGTTTATCGGCAACAGCAAGGGCGCCGAATAACCAACCAATACCTTGTGGTCCAATCGCCCAAAAGAGCTTAGCTTTAGCAATGCCTAATGAACCTTCACGAGTATAAATTGCATCAGGCATTAGCCATTGTCTTATCAGGGCACCTAATGTCATACCTATCGCTGGGCTCAGCGTGAGCCAGAATAAAATACTCACGCCATGCCAGAATCCACGAACATGACCTGTCGCGCTAAACACATTAAAAATGAGCATAATAAAGGCGAGGCTAAATGCGATAGCCAGGTACTTTAAAAAAAGGGAGAGCATAGTTAACGACCTTCTGATTAGACGTTAAACGGATTATTGTTGACTACATTGAATAAAGGCATTTCGCATTTGCTGAGTGAAGTCGGCTGGTGGCATAGCTTTGCCTTCTCCGATGGCAACCAAGTATTTCGTGGGGTATTTTTCAGCCATTTTATCCCACGAACATTCACACATTGCACGACTTCCCCCTTGAAGTTTGCACTGCGTGATGAAGGAGGCATTTTCACCACATCCTACCAGTAGAGTGCTGAATGATAGGGCTGCACTAAATAGGACAAATTTTGCTTTGAGTGGTGAGAACATAGGATTTAGGTTCATTGTTATTCCTTATTGATAAGATGTAATCATTATGAAAAATGATGAGTTTGGTTGATAACGTGTAGAATCAATGGGAGCGAGATAAGATGATTAACTGTGTTTTGATGAATAACGGTTAGAATGATTAAAATAGCCATCGCCAAAGTGAGATGACAGCAGAAACCAGCGTGTCTTTGATTTGGATAAAGGTGTCTTTTACCCCCATAGGGAGAGGCAGTTGATAAATCAGGTCATCCATCGCCTGATTCACACATTGCCCAAAATCTTGTTTCGCCTGTGAATTGATGTACTCTGTCCGGTAGACTGGCTTTAATTGCGTCAAGGTACTGCTACTGGCTTTTGCGGGTAAGGCGTGTATGAAATGTTCAACGAACACATCAATTTGATAGCCTTCTTTCGCGGAGATAGCAATGACAGGATGATGCAGGGAAAATGCTTTTTGTACGGCATCGATTTTTAACTGTAAATGGTTAGCTTGTTTGTGGGAGGGATGACAAGCATGAACATCCCATTCACGGCAAGGTTCAATTTTATCAGCTTGATTAATCACAAATAAAAATTGCGTAGCTTGATACCCACAATGCTGTGTTAAAAAACGGTAAGTTACCTCATCCGACGTCCACGCCCTATCATCCGCTTTTAATACCCAGATAATCAAATCCAGTTCTGGTAACATTTGTTGATATAACGCTTGATACGTTTTATCACACGACAGTGATTCACCGATGCCCGGAAAATCAATCAGTGTTAATGTGCGTTTTCCTAACGTCATTTGCAGCCGCTTAGCAGTTTGTGTGCCACTTTGGACATCACTCACCGCAGAAACGTGAGATTGAAACAAAGCATTACATAAGCTTGATTTCCCCACACCCGTTTTGCCCATAAGACCAATCGTGGGGGAATAGTGAACAAGTTGGTTCACTTCATGTAAGAGCTGGGACTGCAGGTGTGACAGTGAGTTAGGTAGGGTGGCTTTGATTAATGATGAAACAATATGTTCAGCAGACATAAAAATCTCCTTGTGATTTTACAAGGAGATAATGTAGTTTTGAAAAAATATCTAACTGAAAGGGGTTATGATTAAGTGATAACTAATAAAGTGTAATAAGTTGCTTAACTTGCTCCGAACGGTTTTTTATACTGACATTTTTATCTTCAATGTGAGCTTTCACTTTATGCTGATATTTTTCCTGAATTTCACACAGCACGTCACCACGGTAAATGGGTGAATTGAGCGCCCTCAAAAAATATCCCCCTTTTCGCGTTATTTGAACACAGAATAATTTTTTTAAATGATAAGCTCGATTTTCTTGAAATAACTGGGCAAATGTATAGTGCTTAATGTCGAGAATATTTATTTCTAAAATGTCATCATGTAAGTACACAGGCACGATTTCTGCCTCATAGCTCAAGGCAATTCTAATTTTTGGCTGAGATTCTTTTTCATCATGATAACTGGTTTTTACATCTAAGATATGCACGCTGGCTTCTTTTATGAGTATAAGCGTTATATCAGCAAGTGGCTTGATGAGATTAGCAGGATAATTTTTTAGATTGATAATTTCACCCTTAATTAATTCAGATACAGCCGTTCTATTGATTTTCTTAGATTTAATGAATCGAGTATTAAATTCTTCTACTGTGTAATCTTTATTGACACCTCCAGGCCAGAATTTAGTTGGTCTCGACATCAATCCTTCTTTCGACTTTACCCATGTCATGTCCTTATAAGCTTGATTCAAATCGGCATTATCACTGTCATAGTGTGTGATAGAACGATTAATCTCTTTCTCAATAAGTTGTTCTGCAAATTTTCCTGGTGTTGTATTAGCGCGCTCCGCACCTTTACGGATGTGATCATAGATGTGCTGGTTTTTAAAATTAATATGAACTCGGTATTCACTTGTCATCGTCCCTTCCTAATCCGCACTGTCAAATGAACGAGTATGACACAATGAAACAAGCTCCAATAGATGCATTATGTCGTAAAAAAATAATACGCGTTACTCGGTAAAAACGTTCTACTTCCAAAGCCACGGATAAGCGATAAGCTTAATTTTTACTTGGATTATCGTACACCGCAAAGGTGCGCACTTTAATAAAATATCTATATTATTATATAATTATAATTTAATGTATTTATTTTTGATGATATTGGCTGGAAGGCTTCAGGCTTACGCTATTCGTGATGACCCGCGAAAAAATGAGGATAGCAATTAAAATTTGTATGTTTTTTTAAGAGTGAAGAGTATAAAAATGAGGTCATTGAGAGGTGAAAATAGGGGGCTAATATCAGAGTAGTGAGTTGTGGTTTTTATTGAAAAAATGCATTTAAACTCAGCTTAATTTCAGGTTATCGTCCTTACGCTGGAGTACTTACTGAGGCCTTTTAACGAAAATAGCCTCATCGATGTGTTGGTATAGTTATATAAATATACATGCTACATATGAACAATACATTTAAATATAAACAATACGACTCCAATACAAAAACCAACCTACACATCTAAAACGATACCTATAGACCTAGAGTGACATCATCCACTATAAACCTGTTAATACATAGATGACCTACATGGTTAAGCACATACCTTATAAATCTACAGTGACTTACCAATCTACTATTCCCTTAAAAGTTCACTCAGTATGACGATGTAGCAGCCTTAAGCAGCAGACTTAGATTGGTGAGCTTATTCTCCTAATAACGAAACTGTAATTAGCAACAAGCCTTCCCATTGATATGACATCCAATCAACATAAGAGGAATTTGTCATGTCAAAAAAGCTTAACCAACACTATGTAAACCAAATTAACCGTACCATCAATAAGGCGCTGGCTGTACATAAGCGCTTAACTGCCATACACCTTGATTTACGCTTTCCTATAACGACAAAGGACGAAGACGTCGCAGATGACTCCGCAGCAATTACCCGATTCTTTGAATCTCTTAAGGCTAAAATCAAAAATGACCTTAAAAAGAAAAAAGATGCTTGGAAACGTAATCTTTCCTGTGAACTACATTATTCTTGGGTGAAAGAGATTGGCGAGAAGAATAAACAAAAGCACTACCACGTGATGTTGCTGCTTAACAAAGATATCTATCACTCCTTAGGGGATTTCAAAAAAGACAGTGGAACCCTTTATGCCATGTTACAACAAGCTTGGTGCAGCGCTATTAAAATGAGGTATTTACCGTCTCGCCCATTAGTCAACATTGCGGGTAAAAATGTCACGTATTTATATCGTGTGGAGCAAGAAGAAACTGAAGATGGCATTTATACCTACATTGTGACGAATCAATCCCAAAATATCATTGTAAATCGAATACGGTATCTCGCTAAGTTGCATACTAAGTTTTATGTAGAGGGTGAACGGTCATTTGGATGCAGTCGGTAATTAAAAACTGGAGAAGGGATGTCATGACGTGAAGTGATATCCCTTTTATCAAACTGGTATCGCTTCTGACTTTAATTTTAAGGACAGGAGTTCTTCCTCATGACAAATCCAATCGAAGCATCAACGACCGCAATGCCATTGTCTCCATTACTAAATGACCAGTTTATCGATATGAAATTTATTACCCAATTAACCGGGTTAACCGATAAATGGTTTTATAAGCTCATTCAAGATGGCGAGTTTCCCAAACCCATTAAATTAGGCCGTAGCTCTCGTTGGCTTAAAAGTGAAGTTGAGCAGTGGCTATCTGCGCGTATTGAAATGTCTCGCATGTCATAAATCCCCCTTATTCAGCCACCTCTTCTTTTTAGCTATTTCCCGTCATTGATATCAATGCATAGCCCATCAGTATGCGGTGTTTTGACGCGCCTATTGAGAAGAGGGGAGTTCATTGGAGTTAAATTATAATGATGCTAATGCCTTCACCAGTACGACTTTATCTCGCGTTAAATCCTGACTTAAAAATCATTGGGGCTCAAGAAGCCGGGACTCAACCACTCACACAGTACCAGTGCTATCACTGCCAAGCGGCACTTTCTCTGCACAAAGAAGGACGAGAATATTATTTTATGCATGTGAATAACTCAGAGGAGCTAAAGTGTTCATACTGCCAAGCACAACTAAACCCACTTTATCGACATTTTAAGCTGGCAGGATGGTGGGCTTGGCTTCCTCCACTCGTGCCTGTAAGACATTGGTTCTGTACTCTTTGTCAGCACGATTATCATGGTCCAAAAGGTTGCCCTTATTGTCAGCATAGTGTTTACAGTACGGAGGCAGCATTAAGGGATACTTCATTAGCAACAAAATCAGATTGGTCATTGCCGTATTAATTTCAACTTACCCACTCATCTATCTAAGGGCTCATCGGATGGATGAGTGTGTTAAGTATTCAGTTGGTGTTATGGCAATTATTCTTCAGTAACTTAGAATTGAAAACTTTAAGTAGCCATCTTATGTTTTAGTCCGTAGGGCTGTCAGCCATAGTCAGTTTCTATCGTGGTTTTATGATAAGATGGCGTTATGATATTTTGTGTCCATCGTGACTTTCACCCCCCACTATTTAGGGGATGTGAGTGGCAGTTTTTCAATCATCAAGGTAATGACATGACAACGGCAAATGACGCACAGCAATTGCGTGAACTTCAGGGTAAATTATGGGATATCGCAGATTCGTTACGTGGGAAGATGCATGCAGATGAGTTTCGAGATTACTGTTTAGGCTTTATTTTCTATAAGTATTTGTCTGAGCAATTTGCTAACTATGCAGACCATATTTTGAAACAAGACGGCTTAACCTATAGTTCACTGGACATTCACTCACCGGATTATGCCGACATCCTTGAGGCCGTGAAAAGTGATGCCATTGAAGCGATTGGGTATTACCTTCCCCCTGAATCTCTTTTTCACTCACTGGCTAAACGTGTTCAAGCTGACCCGAAAGGGGTTGGACAAGGTTTTATCTTAGAGGATTTAAGTAAAATACTACGCGGTATTGAGCAAAGCACATTGGGCTCAGAGTCTGTCGATGATTTTAGTAACTTGTTTGAAGATTTAGATTTAACCTCCAGTAAGCTGGGTAATACGGAAGCGGCTAAAAATGAATTGATTGCGAGCATCATTAATAAGCTGGATGAATTGAGTTTTAATTTAACCGATGCTAACACGGATATTCTGGGCGATGCTTATGAATACTTAATTGGTGAGTTTGCCAGTGGTGCAGGGAAAAAAGCGGGTGAGTTCTATACACCCCAACCTGTTTCTACACTGTTAGCTAAGATTGTTACTGCACATAAACTCAAATTAAAGAACGTTTATGACCCAACCTGCGGTTCAGGCTCATTACTGTTGCGAGTTAAACGTGAAGCGCATTCAGTAGGTAAAATTTACGGACAAGAATTAAACCGTACCACCTACAACTTGGCGCGAATGAACATGATATTGCACGGGGTTCATTATGCAGACTTTGAAATTGTCCAAGAAAATACGTTAACTCAACCGCAGCATCTTGAAAAGCGCTTTGATGCAATCGTAGCCAATCCGCCATTTTCAGCACATTGGTCTGCGGATAGCTTAATGCTCAGTGACCCACGTTTTAGTCAATACGGTAAATTAGCGCCGAAAACGAAAGCAGATATGGCCTTTGTCCAGCACATGTATTATCACTTAGCGGAAGATGGCACGATGGCGGTTGTACTCCCTCATGGTGTGTTATTCCGAGGGGCAACAGAAGGTCATATTCGACAATACATGATTGAAAAGCTCAACTGTATTGATGCAGTGATTGGATTGCCTGCAAACTTGTTCTACGGCACCAGTATTCCAACCTGTATCTTAGTGCTGAAAAAATGCCGTAAAGATGATGACCATATTCTCTTTATTGATGCTAGCCAAGAGTTTGATAAGGTCAAAACGCAGAACCTTTTATCCCCTAATCACATTGATAAAATTATTGATTGCTATACTGACAGAACTGAAATTGAGAAATTCAGTCACTTAGCTACATTAGAGGAAGTTAAAGGTAATGACTACAATCTGAATATCCCCCGTTATGTGGATACCTTTGAAGCTGAAGATGAAATTGATATAAACGCCATTGCAAATGACCTTATTAGCCTTGAATCCAATATGGCTAGTGTAGATGAGAAAATTGCTCAGTATTGTCAAGAACTGGGAATATTAGCACCTTTCTCTCAGAATAAACGGAGTCTGAAATGAAGTCTCCCAGATTAAACTTCAAAAACAATGAATTATACCAAGAGCAACGATTGGGGGAAGTAACCCAATGGTTTTCTGGAGGAACTCCCTCAAAATCAAATCCTGATTATTGGGATGGTAATATTGATTGGCATACTGCATCCAGTTTAAAAAATACGCTCCTTCACTTTTCTGAAACAAAAATATCTAAATTAGGGTTGGAAAATGGTTCTAGGATAGCAGAAGCGAATTCAATCCTTTTGCTTGTTAGAGGAAGTATTCTGTTTAAGAAAATCCCTATAGGTATGTTAAGTAGACCGGCTGCTTTTAATCAAGACGTTAAATCAATCAATTGTAATCATCAATTGTTACCACAGTATTTATTGCAATGGTTATTAGCCAAAGAACATCAACTACTAGGAATGGTCGTTGGAACGGGGATCGGTGCTGGAAAACTTGAAACTGATTCATTAAAAAATTTAAAAATTCTTTACCCTTGTATAGAACTTCAAGCTAAGACCGCTGACTTTTTATCATCTGTTGATGAAAAAATAGCTCTACAAAATCGTAAAGTAGAGTTATTACAGCAGTATAAAAAAGGGATGATGCAAAAGCTGTTTAGCCAAAAAATTCGGTTTAAAGGTAATGACGGTGATAACTTTCAAGGTTGGATGACTTTCCGTTTATCTGAAATTGGAAAATCATTCAATGGACTAACAGGAAAAACAGCTAAAGATTTTGGTAAAGGGGCAGACTATATTACATATAAACAAATCTTTGATGATCGAGTTATTGATGTCACTAAATTTGAAAAGGTGAATATCGATGCTAATGAAAGCCAATCTACTGTGAAATTTGGTGATTCATTTTTTACAACTTCTTCCGAAACACCTAACGAGGTAGGGTTTAGCGCTACGCTTTTAGATGAATTATTAGAATCAACCTATCTCAATAGCTTTTGTTTCGGTTTTAGGCCTGATTCTTTTGACAAATTGTTGCCTGAATTTTCTCCATTTTTATTTGGTAATGAAAGCTTTAGAAAAAAAGTAATTTTATTAGCTCAAGGAAGCACTCGTTTCAATATTTCTAAAAATAAATTTATGGAGATTAAGGTTGATCTCCCTTGTATAGAAGAACAGCGTAAAATTGCCAATTGTCTTTCATCGATTGATGATAAAATCACCCTCGAGAACACTCAGCTCAATCAATTAAAACAGTGGAAACAGGGATTACTACAACAAATGTTTGTGTAATTAGTTACTGTGATTTGAATATTTTACCCTATTGATATCAATCGAATAAAAATAATGGAGCCCGTCATATGCAAAAAACACAGAGTGAATTTGAATTAGAGCAGGATTTAATTCAACGTTTAACCACTGATTTGCATTATGACTGGGTGGATGTGCATGATGAAGCGTCAATGAAAGCGAACCTTCGTGTGCAAATTGAGGTGCATAATAAGCTGCAACATGCTCCCTTAACGGATGGCGAATTTGAGCGAATTTACCTGCATTTAACTGCAGGTAATACAGTTTTTGAGCGGGCGAAAGTCTTGCGAGATTATTATTCGTTATCCCGTGATGATGGGTCAACCAAGTGGATACGGTTTATTAATAAAGAAGATTGGTGTTGTAATGAGTTTCAAGTCACCAATCAAGTCCGACAATACAATGCTCAGCAGCAAACGCGAAAAACACGCTTTGATGTGACGTTATTGATTAATGGATTACCACTGGTACAAATTGAACTGAAGCGTCGAGGGTTAGAGCTTAAAGAAGCCTTTCATCAAATTGACCGTTATCACCGCGATGCCTTTTGGGTGGGCAGTGGTCTTTACCTGTTTACCCAAATCTTTATTATCAGTAATGGCGTCAACACCAAGTATTATGCTAACAATAAGTCGTTGAGTTTTGAGCAAACGTTTTTCTGGGCAGACAAAGAAAATAACCTCATCACTCACTTACATGCGTTTACGGCTGAATTCTTGAAACCGTGCCATATCGCCAAAATGATAACACACTACATGGTGTTGAAGGAGACGGGGAAATGCCTGATGGTCATGCGCCCTTATCAGATGTATGCGTGTGAAGCGATAATTGAGCATGTTCAGGCATCGGCTCGCAATGGCTATATCTGGCATACTACAGGCTCGGGTAAAACGCTAACTTCATTCAAAGCCAGTCAAGTGATTATGGGGATGGCGGAAATCGATAAAGTAATTTTTGTTGTTGACCGTCGAGACCTCGACCACCAAACCGCGCGCGAGTTTAATGCGTTTAAAAAAGACAGTGTCGACACCACCAACAACACCCGCACCTTAGTCAATCAATTGGTTGATACAGATACAAAGCTCGTGTTAACCACTATCCAAAAGCTCAACACGACAATCACCCAAGAAAACCACGTGGCTAAGTTGGCATATTTACAAGACAAGCGCGTCATATTTATTTTTGATGAATGTCACCGCAGTCAATTTGGCGAAACCCACCGTAATATTCGCAAATTCTTTCGTAACTCACAGTTATTTGGTTTTACAGGAACGCCAATTTTTGCGGAAAATGTCAACATGACCATGGGGATAGAGCAAACCACGGAAATGCTGTTTGATGAATGCCTGCATAAATACGTGATTGTTGATGCGATACGCGATGAAAATGTACTGCGTTTCTCCGTGGAGTATTTAGGGGAAAATCGCACCGTTAATCCCAACCACTGTGATGCCATTTTGACACAGCCTACGGAAAGCAAAACCGTTTTAGAAAGTGAAACACGCTTGTCTCAAGTGGTTGATTATATTTTAGGTTGCCATGATGCAAAAACGGCTCATCGTGAGTTCACCGCGCTGTTTTGTGTGGGCAGTGTTGAATTACTCATTCGTTATTATCACCTGTTTAAAATAAAACAGGCCGAACGACAGCGTCAAAATCCCCATTACCGCCCATTAAAAATTGCGACTATCTTTACTTATGCCCCCAATGAGCCACTGGATAAAGAAAGCGCCAGTGACATGTTGGATGAAGAAGATGTAGTCTTGCCGGAATCAAAAGGCCCTTCTTCCAGCCGAGACTATTTAGACCAGTTTATTCTCGACTATAATCGCGACTTTAAAACGAACCAAAGTGCCAAAGACAGCGATAGTTTTCGCAACTACTATGTTGACATTGCTGAGCGAGTAAAAAATCGTGAGATTGACATCTTATTGGTCGTCAATATGTTTTTAACCGGATTTGATAGCCCACCACTCAATACGTTATATGTAGATAAAAACTTGCGTTACCATGGTTTGATACAGGCCTTTTCTCGTACTAACCGGATTTTGGGTAACAAAAAAAAGCAAGGCAACATTGTGTGTTTTCGAAACCTAAAACAAAACACCGATGATGCTATTCGTTTATTTTCAAATAAGAATGCGAAGACCATCGTACTGGTTCAACCGTACAATGAATATTTGATTGATTACCGTGAAAAACTGCAAGCATTACTCGATATTGCTGAAAATCCGGCCGCGGTAGACCGACTGCACACGGATGAAGAAAAAGAGGCCTTTGTGAAAGCGTATCGCGATGTTCTTCGCTTGCGGAATATCATGAATACCTTTATTGAACACAGTGATGATAATTTAGTTGTACCAGTTCAAATGTTGGAAGACTTCAAAAGTAAATACCTCGATATTTATGACAGCGTTCGCCGCAGCCAACAAGGTGATACCACACAACCTTCCCCATTAACTGACATTGATTTTGAATTAAGTTTAATTCACCGTGATGATATTAATGTGGGGTATATCTTACGGTTACTCGGTGAAATGCGGGATATGCCTGACGATAAAAAAGCAGAGCGGAAAAAACAAGTCCTCGATATCATCAGTGGGGACACTCGCTTACGCAGTAAACAAGGTCTGATCCAACAATTTATTGAAAATGATTTGTCTCAGTTAAAGCAAAATGACGACATTCGGCAACGCTTCCAAGCCTACTTGGATACCGAGAAGCAAAAAGCCATTGATGATTTGTGTGAGCGTGAGCAGCTTAAGCCGGATGTTATCCGTCGCATGATAGAAACGTACCTCTTTGAAGGGCGTTTTCCACGGACAGAAGAAATGGCGGATGCCTTAATCCATCCACCGAAGATTTTACAACGTAAGAAAATCTTTGCGAATGTGAGTCAAAAACTTAATACCTTTTTCGATACCTTTATTGATGGCTTAGAAGGATTGTAACCGTGAGCACCTCAAAAACACGTTCGCTGTATGATAGAACATTAGCTTTTCTCAAACAAAATCAAGGGAAGCAATATACGGCACGGGACATTGCTGAGCAGTTGGTGAGGCAAGACCCGGATTGGGCCAAAGAGAAAATCAATAAAAGCCAAACACTCACGACGTTAGACGATGCAGTGAAACAGTATGCCGCGGAAATTGGTGCCTTAACCCCCGCATGGCTAACCCCGAAAAAACAACGGCCTGTCAGAATAAAAACCACAATTGAACGTCCTCGAAAATATTATTACAGTGAGATGACCGATGATGAGGAAATCGCTCAAAGCGAAATTACTGATATCACGGCTCATCCCAATGAGTGGACGGAGCATGACCTTTATCCTTTGCTGAATGAATGGTTGGTGCGCTATATGAATGTCTATTCACTGCGCGTTAATGAAAAGAAAAGCCAAAATACACAAGGTAAAAATGGCAATAAATGGCTTCATCCTGACTTAGTGGGGTTGGAAGATAAAGGGCAGCACTGGCAAGCGACATTAAAAGCCTGTGTGAATGAATACAGTGAACCACGAACTCGCTTATGGTCTTTTGAAGTCAAAAAAAGAATTAATATGAGTAATGTCAGAGAGGTGTTCTTTCAAACCCTATCTAACTCGTCATGGGCCAATGTCGGCTATTTAGTCGCCGCCGAAATCACGGGAGATGAGACGCTTAAAGAGCTGAGGATGCTGTGTGCTGCTCATCACATTGGCATTATTTTGCTGGATAAAGAGGATATTGCGAATACCCAAATCCTCATTCAAGCCACCGAAAAAGAAAATGTAGACTGGGAGCTTTGTAATCGTCTTATCTCCATCAATCCTGATTTTGAACATTATATTGAGTTAGTCAGTGAATTTTATAAACTCGGTGAAGTGAAAAAAAGTGATTGGAAATGGCGCCAGTAATGCCCCCCTTTAATTTTTATTAGGGTGAGTGCTGCAGTACTCACTCTTTTCACAATTAAAAGCAACCAACAACTCGAACAGTATGGCTCTCTCGCTTTTTATCTTTACCTCGACCCCTGAATAATCTCCCGACCTATATTCTCGTAAAGTCCCTATTAAAGGTGTGCTGAAGCCTGCGTATGACATTTATTTTTTAAATAAAAAGGGCATTTTTATTTGGCTTAGGATTGCTATGGTTTTAATTGATTGATTTTTATCACGATTTAAAATCGATCGTTGAAACCGATCGGTTTCAATTTATTGATCTGCTAAACCTATTTGAACCGAGCGGGGTTGTTGTGTACATTAACAACAGCCTAACTTTACCGATAATAATGGTTGAATACTCTGATATATTGTTAATATTAGAGTAATATTTCACATCTGTTCGTTGGTTTTTCTAAAAACTCAACGTGGTATCTCATACCTTGAATATAAGGAAATTGCATGTCTGATATTGATGACTTATCTAAAAAGCTTAGCACGACAACGCTTCAATTTGTGTTCTTAACCTTAGTGACGGCGGGTATTTACCCAGTTATCTGGTTGTACAACGCCAGTAAATTGATTGGGTCGGAAACTCAGAGCGTCATTATCCATCCCTATTATTTTGTTGTCCCTTCCTTATTGCTGGGTTGGAGCATGTTCTTAGGGGATGCACAATTGGTGATGTCAATGGGCAGTGATTTTTATAGTCTCTCCATCATTCTTTCAAAAGTGTACTTCATTGCGCTAATTGTTTGGGCGTTCAAAGCGAAAAGTGTATTACAAATGTATTATTTAAAAGTTCATGGTGTGGATATAAAACCTAATGCAGTTTATACCTTGCTATTCTCCACGTACTACATCAATTTTTTAATTAATTCTATTTCTGAAATAAAAGAAAAAAGCGATTTGGTTCAAAGAGCTTATTTACAAAATGAGAAAAAAACCAATCATGAAAATGAGTAATGACTGTGTTTTTAAATAGATTGATAATAAAGTAACATTAGAACGATGCCATACAGTGTACACAACGGGCATATTTTAATATATTGCAATTTCATGAAATGCATATAAAAGCATTAAAGAGAGTATAGGGATGAATATCGTTCACGATAGATAAAAATAGAATAGAAATTCATACTGATTATAGGCGAACACCTTTGATATTTTTATAGTTTGATGGTTTTGATATGTAAAATGCCAGAATTTATTTTTTATTGCTGGGTAAATTTTATTTAATAGGCAAACTACAATGAAGAACATTATTTTAATGATTATAGGGATGTTATTTACAACCGCTTCTTTTGCTGATGATAATTTTGATTTGAAATGTACGCTCGATGATGGTGTAAAAATGACAGTCAGTCATGGCAGTAATACCGTCTATATCGCGTTCTTTGCTCCCGGAGATGATCCTGATGAAGGTGGGGGCGTGATTAAACTTGATATTCCATCGGGTGAAGTTAAACAAGATATCTTATATTACGATGGACAAATACATTTTTTTGGTCTTCGGGGAGATAGTCCTGATAGTGATGATGCGGTTGTGGTTTCATTCTTACGAGATACAAAGATATTCCTTGGAAATGAAGGGGTCAAACATGTTTATACGAATGAGATGACATTTATTAGTCAGAATAAAATGACGGGAAAAAATATAGAGGATAAATGTATACCCGATACGATTAGGCTTGGGAAATCCCTTACTGAAAAAGGTATTCATAATGTTGCATATATTCAGTAATCTTAGAGAAATAAAATACACACATTTTAATTAAGAGGCAATGCAATGAGATTTAAATTTTTATTAATGATACTGACTTCATTTATCATGCTGGGTTGTAGTGAAAATATGCCGCCTAAATGTGATAGTAAAGAAACAAAAGAACTTTTAAATAAAGTTATTGTTAATTATTTTAATAAGCTAGGTGTTATGGATGTTACACCCACAGTGACAGGACATGATTTAATTGAAAAACATGAAAAAGCGAAAGAGTATTCCTGTGAAGCTCGCGTTGTTTTACGAGGGACTAACGGTAGAATGACCTCTGAAGTTATCAACTACTCTGTTTTTTTGGATGAAAATAAAAAAGGTCAATTTTTTGTTCAAATAGAAGATTAAATTTATCATCTTATCAATATCATAAATCTTGTGGATTCACTGAAGATTAATAATTTACAGCACGATCGTGTTAAATATTGAGAAGATTTTAATCAAAAAATCATTGCGATATCTTTTTAGTTAAAGTGATTGAAGTAAAAGAATGTGACTTCATTGTGGGGCAACGATGAGCGTAATTTTCATGATGCATGTTCTCTTTTATGAAAAAATATTTTTGAATTGACATTGATGTGAGTTTTTTTGTGAGTGATTAGATAATCATTAAGGATATATTTTTATGAATGACTTTTGTTTGATGAAACGAAAAGAAGTCAATGCTATTGTTAAAAAAAACAAAGAGTTAATTTTTGGGGATAATAGCGAAGGACGTAGTGAGTATATCAAAAAATCATTACTAAATCAGTTGGAAAATATAGATCGTGAAGTTAATGAAAAACTCTATAGTAATCAAGATATATCAATAGACATCAAAAATAAGCTAAAAGAAATAAAAAGTAATCTAATTATAATAAAAAGAAAAATAGAAATAACAGAAAAAAACACAGTGAATGGGGTTGAAATGGACAATGAGAGCCAAGGCAGTAAATTAATTAAAAATGCGGTAGATATCCTACCTAAAGAAATTAGAGAGTCTGTTTTTAATCGAATTAAAAATATTATTGACTATGAACCGGTTATTGGTGTTATGGGAAAAACGGGGGCTGGTAAGTCAAGTCTTATTAACGCAATATTTAAGGGGGATGTCTGCCCAGTGAGTGATGTTGAAGCTTGCACGAGGGAAACGAAAGAAATTAAGATTGAATTTGGTCACAGATCAATTCGATTAATTGATATCCCGGGCGTGGGCGAGAATGCGAATCGGGATAATGAATATGAAGCATTATATAAACGCTTGCTACCCAAAATGGATTTAATTCTTTGGGTTGTTAAAGGTGATGATCGTGCTTTTTCTGCAGATGAACATTTTTACCAACAGGTTTTAAAGCCTGCCGGTGGCGATAAAAAAACCGTATTTGTGTTAAACCAAATCGATAAAATCGAACCTTTTCGAGAGTGGGATATAGAGCACAATCAGCCTTCACTTAACCAACTGACTAACATACGAAAAAAAGAAGCGTATTTAATCGAGCGGTTTGGCTTTACTGAGCATCCGGTTATCTCCGTGTCTGCAAATGAAAAATACAATATTTCAAAACTGGTCGAAACGATGGTCAGAGCGCTCCCAAAGGAAGCAAAAAGTGGCGTAGTAGCACAGGTCAAAAATGACGTAAAAACAACGGAAATTGTCGAAGAGGCAAAAGGCGGTTTCGAAGAAACCGTGGATGAGGCACTGGATGATATTATTGATCATTATTTGCCTAAACCGGTAGCGAGCGTTGCTAAGGCAGCGAAAAAGCTTGTAGTTTCGGCGGTGAAGAAAGTATGGAATTTTTTCTTTGGGTAGACAATCCCGCTTTATTTTTGGGACTATCCTCGATAACTAAGGGCATCTAGGATAGTTCCATGAGAAAAAGTAGACTCAGTCAGTATGAATAAGAACGGAGACTTGAGTTATTTATTGCAGGCCTCAAGATCTAGAGCCTACAGCACTCCAAGGCAGAGTTTTTCGGTCACAACAGTCTAAAGCGAACGTGACGCGCAGTTTTTCACCATTATCTCATCGTAACTCAAAACCATCTTAACACCAACGTTGGCTGCTTTTATTCACTACAACTCTGCCAGTATGCGCTCGCTTTGAGGCAGGGAAGAATGCTAGTCAAATGTAATAATATCGGTTAAGTTTGGGTGGAATAGGTTATTGAGATAAAGATGGTTATTATGACGCGCCTTGATTTACCCGAAAATGCAGGTTTTGCTTTACGTCATGCTCCACCGGAACAACAACAGGCTTTTCTTGCCGTGATTGAAAACTGACCGAGTAATGTGGGCCAAAGTACCCAATCCTATTCTGCGCAGCTTAAAGCCAAAATTGAGCAAATGGTGGACGTATGGGGCGGTATATGGCTCAATCCTGAAGACGGCAATCAGAAACTAAAGCTGCAATGTGCTCAAGGGCATCTTATTAATGCCCGTCCATTTTATTTACGGCAAGGTGTATGGTGCGCGCAATCCTATATTGACAGTAAGCGGCATTCGATTGGCACGATGCAGGCATGGGCGGCCCAGCGTCAGGGAATCTGCCTGTCAACGGTGTACATTAATTCCAACTCAAAACTCACTTGGCAATGCGAACAGGGCCACACTTGGGAGGCTTTGGCGGATTCGGTCAAGATGGGACGGTGGTGTCCTCAGTGCTTGCGCGTTCAACAGCAAGCGCAATATCTTGCAGAGATAAAGGCCATGGCGAAAGCGCGTGGGGGGAATGTTTATCCGATAAATACATTCATACTAAAAGTAAACTCAAATTCCGTTGTGCTCACGGTCATGAATGGGAAACCTCGCCGCATATTACGCGTAATGCTCAAGGCTCATGGTGTCCTGTTTGCCCGATTGAGGCGATGCGAGGCTCATTGGCAGAGTTGCAGTCTATTGCCGCCGAGCGAGGCGGACAGTGTTTGGCAACAGTTTATACGACAGCGAATGATAAGGTGGGTTGGCTATGTGCACGGGGGCATGTTTGGTATACCACGCCAGCACATGTGAAAGACGGTACTTGGTGCCCTGAGTGTGTTTACTTATCATTGTGTCGAAGTGATAAAACGCGGAAAAAATATTTACCTCAAAAGAAATAGTCACGAGCGTCGCCAGTTGTGAACGGGCGTTGTGACGATTTAATCATCATACGTGTTGTTACTTTCGGATTACTCTTTTTTATGTGGAATTCGTCAATTTATTTCATGTTTAGTGTGTTTTTTGTTGAACGTTAATGTTAGCGTAACCAAAATAAATACTATTTATCTTGGTCGCGCTTGAGGTTTGATTATCGGGCGTAACCCATGGAATAACCTCAAAAGGACATTCGATGAGTCTGATAGAGCCCCTCAAAGCACCTTTTTTATCCCACAATCGCTATCAATTGGTAGTCCAAGGATGCGATGCGCTATTGGATGTTGAATCTTTCATTGGGCGAGAAGCGATTAGCGAAACTTATCGTTATCAGATAACGTTCACCTCTTCAGCCCAAAATCTGCAAGCCTCCCAGTTTCTTCGCCGTACCGCGCACTTTACGTTTTCATCACCCACTATTCCATTGGCCGAGTTACATTCACTGAATGAACCGCAAAAGCGAGTGCATGGTGTGGTGACACACTTTAAGCGGTTGTCCGGTTCAGCGGATGAAGCCCAGTACCAAATTGTCATTGAACCCTTTGTTTCGTTACTGCGCCATCAACTGCGTTCCCACCGTTTCTTCTTAAATAAGTCGGTGCCGGAAGTCATTGGCCTCATTTTACGTGAGCATGACATGAAAGGCTGGGAGTTTGAGTTTCATTTACAGCGCCAATATCCTAAGCGGGAACAAATCAACCAAATCAATGAAAATGACTGGCAATTTATTGAGCGTTTACTCAGTGAAGTGGGCATTTTCTATTCCTTTAGTCTGCAAACAGATACCAAGACGGAAATTATTCACTTTGGCGATAGCCAACGCGCCTATGTGTATGATTTACAGCTGCCACTCAATAGCCCTTCTGGCATGAATGACAATGGCGTTGAAAGCGTATGGGGGTTATCGCTACGTCACCAAGTGGTGGAACGCAGTGTCGTGACTAAAGATTATAATCACCGGCAAGCGATGCAAACGTTGCTATCCATTGAAACGGACATGACTCGTGGAGATGGGGACGATATAAACTATGGCGACGTTTACCACTACAAAGCCCGCCATCTTGAGCGCGGTGAGAAATACCAACCTGAAACGGAAACCGCCCATTTTTGGTCACGGCTAGACCATGAACGCTTTCTCGCTCGTCAAACGTTGCTGAGAGGCAAAAGTAATTCACCTCGCCTGACGCCGTTGATGATTTTTAAAGTCATCGATAGCCAATTACCGTCAACCTTACCCACGGACTTTCAATCCGCAATCCTAATCACGCGATTGCGCTTTTCAGGCAGTCGCAGTAGCGCATTAACTATTCAGTTTGATGCGGCACCGTACACCGAAGCACTGTGTTGGCGACCCGTTCTAAAGCCTCGTCCCGTGATTGCAGGGACGTTAATGGCGCGCATTACCAGTGCCAAATCCCACGATATCTACGCCCATCAAAATGAACACGGGTTTTATTGGGTCAAATTCGATGCCGACCGTGATGAAAAACCCACGGGCTATGAAAGTATGCCTGTGCGACTGGCGAAACCCTATGCAGGCGATACCTACGGGATGCACTTTCCGTTAATCCAAGGGACAGAGATTGCAGTCGCATTCCATGAGGGAGACCCGGATAGGCCGTATATCGCCCATGCCTTGCATGATTCCCATCGCCCCGACCACATCACTGACAAAAATAATACCCGCAACGTCATTCGTACTCCGGCAAATAATAAACTGCGTATGGAAGATAAGCGCGGGCAAGAGCACATCAAACTCAGCACTGAATACGGCGGTAAATCCCAACTCAATTTAGGGCACTTGGTAAATCAAGGACGGGAAAAACGTGGGGATGGCTTTGAATTGCGCACTGACAGTTGGGGTGCCATTCGAGCAGGTAAAGGGCTGTTTATCAGCACCGATTTGCGCACGAAAGCCTCTTCAGAACAACTGGATATGCGCGAAGCCAAGCAGCAATTGGATGATGCGCTGAACTTGGTGAGTTCTTTACGGGAGGTTGCCGAAGTCGCGAAAGCGGAGCTGGCCGATTTAAACGCCCAACAAACGTTACTCACCCAATCGATTCACGAACTGCAACAAGCGGCGCTATTACTCAGTGCACCCGCGGGTATCGCCTTAACCTCACCCAAAACCGTACAAGCGAACAGCGGTGAAAATATCACCCTGACGGCCAATAAACAGGCCGATATCTCGGTAGGTAAAAAAATCACCTTAGCGGCGGGCAAAGCAATTAGCTTATTTGCTCACACTCTAGGAATTAAGGCCTTTGCCGCAAAAGGCAAAGTCGAAATTCAAGCACAAAGTGATGAGATGCACCTCACCTCCCTAAAAGACATGACCGTCACCAGTACCGGCGGTAAAACGGTGGTCGCTGCGAAAGACGAACTATTACTAACCTGCGGTGGTGCCTATATTCGTTTAAAAGGCGGACAAATTGAGTACGGCAGCCCCAATAACCAAACGGTCAAAGCGACTAACTGGGTGGTTGAAGGCCCTGCCTCAATGGATGTCACTCATCCACAGTTCCCACAGTCAATGCCAAAACAAACCTTACGCTTTCAACTGAGCTCGTCGCCGCAAAGCCCAATGAAGGCGCGTGCGTTTGAGCCGTATACTTTATATGGTAATGGAGCGCTATTAGCGAAAGGATTCACCGATGAAAATGGAAATATTCAGATTGAACATGATACGTCCATAGAAAAATATCGAGTAGAGTTATTGGACGGTGAAAAATTCACCATCAATCTTTTAAAAGCAGACTCAGAAAATACTCAAGAAGATGAGGCTTCAAGGGAGGGATTTCGTGCTCTCAAACCAATGCCGGGCATGGAAGGCAAAAAACTTTCAGGTATGACACATAGAGATATTTTCAAAAAATTATTGATGAGTGAATCACTGAAAGATAACCAAGAGGAAAAATAGTCATGAGCGATGCAACGGAACAAACCATCAATCTCGTGTTAGGGGAAAATGATAGTGCAATACTGACACCTCAATGGTTTATCAGTGGTAAATATGCACCTGTTGCTGCAGGTTTTGCCCCTTTAATTAATGGTGAACGTGCTTTTGCCACAATAGCTAAAGCGATTGAACAGGCACAAAAAAGTATTGATATTATTACATGGGGATTTCAATCATCCATGTATTTTACACGGGGGAGCAAAGACGAAGCCAAAAGAGTGGGAGATCTACTTGTTGAAGCGGCAGATCGCGGTGTTAAGGTGCGTATATTAGTCTGGTATACATTAGGGGGGGATAGTCAAGATCCTAACTTTCCGGGATGGAAAGCTACTCCTAAAAACTTTGGTTATGGTAATTTCGCTGTTTATACACCAGCTACGCCTGCTGTTTACAGTGCTTCCGGTAACCAGTTACCATACCAAACACCTGAAGATTATGAATATGACTGTCAGTGGCATTGGGAGATTTCAATC
Organism: Providencia sp. LY12; assembly: GCF_057621555.1. Lineage (NCBI taxonomy): Bacteria > Pseudomonadati > Pseudomonadota > Gammaproteobacteria > Enterobacterales > Morganellaceae > Providencia > Providencia sp. LY12. Next base: position 1,107,951 of record NZ_CM172594.1, read on the forward strand.
AAGAAAAGAGGAAAAGGGAATATCCTTGTCAGACATCGAGAATTAAATTGGACCAATGATATTCAAGAAGCGACTGAACGACAAACAAGCCATCACGTAAAAGAATATGGCGATATTGGTTATGTTCAAGGGCGGCTACTTGCTTTATACCCAACTCACCATCAAAAAGTGATTCTGGTTGATTATGAAGTGCCAGATGATTCTGTCGGATTTGTCATGGGGCACAATTCCCTCTCCACCTATTGGGATAAGGATTCTCATTCTGAACACCAGTTTTCAGCAGCTATTGGTCGAGATGCTGATACTGCATGGCAAGATAACTCATCATGTGTTTGTGGTGCCGTTTTGGCGCATATCAATCACAATTTTGTCGAAGCATGGGAAAAAAATGTTGGGGAAGATGCTGAACTGAGTCGACGGTCATCTTTTACCGAGGAGGACCATCAATTCACCCAACAGCGAATGGATAAAATTAATAACAGGTTGATTCATTCAGTCACTGTAGATGGAATGATCCCATTAAAAAAAGTGATGGCTCAAATCTGCCGTACCCAACCTCAATATAAGGAGTTCGATGTTTTACGCTTATATAAGCATACATTAGTGAGAGCAAGAAACTATATTTATATTGAAAATCAATATTTTCGCTATCCTCCTTTCGTTAAGTTATTGCAAGACGCTATCAATGAGCGAGTTAAAGAAGGTTATGATATAGAACAAAATCCGCTCCACCTCTTTGTTGTCACTAATAGTTCTAATGATGCAGCGATCCATTCCGGAAGTTATCAAACGTATAAAATGATTGAAGCGTTACAACGCCCAGATATGGTGCCAAATTATCATCGCAAAGAGCATAAATTGGGTGATGAGGAACCAATAGCCGCAGGCTCAATTCCTGGAATAAAATCGCATATTTGCACATTGGTTTCACCTGATTCAACAACACCGCATTGGAAATCTGTTTATGTTCATAGCAAAGTGCTAATGATTGATGACACCTTTATGACATTGGGATCTAGTAATGTGAATTTGCGCAGCATGTTATTTGACAGCGAATTTAATATCGCCATTCAAGATACTGATGTGACAAATATTATACCGCCTATCCGACAGCATTTATGGAAAATGCATACAAAACAGTCTAGTGATGATATGAGCAAAGAGTTTAATCATTGGTTTGATATTATTAGTGAAAATAAGAAATTAAGTAACAGTAGTATTCCTGCAACTCCAGTTGCATCTTTAATTGAGTTTTTTGATGGAAATAAAAAATGGAAAAATATGGATTAACAATAAAAGCGGAGAAGATAAATCTGTACTTTGCCATGTTATTTCTATTGTTATTAATTGGATGCGAAAAAAAGGATGTGAGTGAGATGAATGACACTTTAAAAAATTTTCAATTTACGTGTACTCACGAAATGGAGAATTTACCACCTCTTGATTCTGAAGCCGATATTTGGTTTAAGGAAGCTCGTCAGCTACAAATACAAAAAGGATCCAAGGATTTTAAACGTATCACAATGCTATATCGTCAAGCGGCTGAAAAAAAACATTATAAAGCGATCGGTAACTTACAGAATATGATAGCAACAGGCCAAGCTGAACCTATGATGGGTAAAAAGCGTTCTGAAGAGGTGATTGATTTAGTTGAGCAACTGATACAAATGGATATTCCATTTGGCTATTACATTATGGGTACTTATCTCCAAAGAGGTTACGGAGTAAAACAAGACTCAGATGCAGCGATGCGTTATTTTTTAAAGGCCGCGGTAATGGGAAACCCAGATGGTCAACTTGCAATTGGTGAATTATTCCTTGATGGAAAAACTTCTTTATATCAACCCTCTTTAGGGAAAAGTATGCTTGATTGTGCTGCCCAGCAAGGAAATACTGATGCTGCATATTCTTTAGCTATGCACTATAAAGTTCTAGAAAAGCAATATGTACTAGCTGTTCGTTATTTTCAATTAGCTATTCGTTATGGTCACGAGCAATCAGCATACAAATTAGCAAAAGTATTTAATACATCAGATAATCAAGATAGGCTCAATTATATGGGGCAACAGGTTGACCTAGAAAGAGTTCGTCGCTATGAAATGATAGAAAATGAGTTGAGACGTAATCCTAGAGCCAAATTCCCCGATATCGATAAAATCGTTCCTCTTCCACCTGCCGAGCTCCCTGAATGGGATGGTACGTTTGAATATAAAAAACAACCAGATAATCAATAAAAGGATTTTATCATGCGCGCACTTGTTCGATTAGGTGACAAAACTACTCATGGCGGCGAAGTGATCTCCGCGTCTGGTTCGGTGATGTACGGCAAACCGATAGCTTTAGTGGGAGATAAAGTCAGTTGCCCTAAAAAAGGACACGGTGTTAATGCTATTTTACCCGGTTCAACGCGTATTTTAATATCCGGTCGTCAGGCAGCACTCAATGGTTTTCAAACCGAATGTGGCTGTACGCTTATTGCTAGTCTGTCATCGTCGGGTGAGCAATCATGATAAGCTGGAAAATTCCCTCTTTAGAACACCCACCTAAGCCTAAATTACCTCGCTTGATGCTTTGGTTCTTTTTAGTCGCGATTATTGGTTTTATCGGATTTGGCATAGGTGTTTATTTCTCTTCAATTGGGGTATTGTCTAGTGACGTTAGTAACAACCAAATAATCGCTTTATTTGTTGTTCTTCCCGTGATTGTTATTTTGTTTATTCGTTTATTGGCCTATTCGATAGTGTCATATGATCATCGGCAGTTTACTGATATGCTTGATGATGCACGTCAAGAATGGGGATATTGGGCTAGGAAGCATCTAGGAATTTTAGCGTATACACGATTGACACAATTTGATGAAGAAAAACAAACAAACGTTGTTTTGTCTTCACTGCCGCCTAATAAAGGTAATATATTGCAATTAAGCGCCTTCAAATCACTTCCTTCATGGGAAAAACAAGAAATGGTGGTGTGGAAGTTACTTGCCCCCATTGCCGAATATTACCATCAACATGCTCTTACTCAGCCGATTACCCTATATTGGCAAGCTGAAGATAATGAGGCTAGTTGGCAGGCTCTCATTCAGCAGGAAGCCACGCGCTTATCATTAGAGCTTGAATCTATTGAAACATTGCCATATGACTCATTAAGTGAATGGTTGTTAGCGCTGTATGAAAATCCCTTTGAACCTAAGTTATACGCTATTTTAGCTTTTCAGTTAGACTCAACGACGAGTGAAGAAGCAGGGAGTCTATTACTTGCACCCCAAGGGTTCTACGAGCGTTTACGCGCGCCTATTAAAGCGAAGCTCCTGCGCCCTATATCCACGGATATAGAGTCATTCCCTGACGCATTAAAAACACAGTGTGAATTCCAGTATTCAGGCGAACAATTAGATGGAATTTGGCACAGTGGCGTAGAGGATAATGATAATAAAGGAAAGTGTATCGAAAACTATGCCCGACAGAATGTGTCTCATTTATCAGAACGCCTTTATGACATTGATGCCCTTTTAGGCAAAGGCGGTATCGCGCGTCATGTGGTGGCTTTGTCACTGGTGTATGAATATTCACATTACAGCCTTATTACCCATCAAAATGGGACGCAACTTTTGTTGCAACAAATTCAGGTTTAAAGTTTAGTTATGAGAAGACTATTAAATTAGTGATAAAAAGAAATGCGAATTGTCGTTATTAATAAAATAACAACTGCAAAATAAAATCTATTAGATTAAATACGATTAACAGATAAATAAAAACAACATTTCATTGGTTTTATTTAATGTACTGGATTTTTATCAGTGAGGGGAATAGGTGCTATGAAAATATTATTGGTTTTAATCTTTATTGTTATAGGTATATTTAATGGTTTTATAGCACTGATTGCCCCGGGAATTTCTGCTAGCGGCTCGGGATGTGGGAAAGGTTGTATGGAAAATATATCATCACTAGAAACCACAAGCTTGATATTTCTCATGCTTGCACTCATTACGGCTTTCTTTCCTTCGGAGAAAAACATAAATAAAATTGTTTCAAAAATAAAAATATATCTAGCTAGAATAAAAAGCGGACGATAAATTGACAAAACTATTGTAATGTTTTTTTATTAAAAATAGGTGCATCAATGACCTTCTTAATTTAGAGCTGAGTAAAAAGGTATCCTCCTAAAAAATAAAACACATGAATTCAGAATATCTATGCGGAAACCCACATAGATATTCAATTCGGTACATTTAAGTTCGCTCTAACTCATCAATAAAATCTGCATACCACTGCATCATTTCATTTCGCCCTTCCAAATATTGCGCATGGTTATAGGTTCCACGAATAGAGTTTTTATCCCTGTGCGCCAGTTGTGTTTCTATCCATGCACTATTGAATCCTTTCTCATGTAAGATAGTACTCATTGTGTGGCGAAAGCCATGCCCTGTCGCTTTACCATCATACCCAATTCGCTTTAACACCATGTTGATACTGGCTTCACTCATGGGCTGATTGATATTGCAACGTCCCGGAAAAACCAGTTGATATTGACCCGTAAAAGTATGTAGCTCTTTTAAGATATCAATCACTTGTTTGGAAAGCGGAACGGAGTGTGGTCGACGCATTTTCATTCGTTCTTCGGGAATTAACCAAAGTGCATTATCAAAATCAAATTCACGCCAGTGAGCGGCCCTAAGCTCAATGGTTCTGACTCCAGTCAACAGTAATAACTTTGTCGCGAGTCGGGTAATAGGACTTCCTGTATATTCAGAAAGCTTCTGTAACAGCTCAGGAAGCTCTTGAGCTGTAAGGTGAGGGAAGTGTTGTGTTTTTGGTGCTTTAAGCGTTCCTGTGAGCTCTGCGGCGGGATTCATCGTTGCTCGCCCTGTTGCAATCGCATAACGAAAGATTTGATTACAAAATTGCCTAACCTTACGCATTTTCTCTAAAGCACCGCGTTTTTCAATCATCCGTAAGATTTCTAACATTTCTAATGGAAGGATCTCGGCGATGGGGCGTTTAGCTAAATAAGGAAAGATATCTTTATCTAAAGCATCAAGGACACTTTCCGCATAGCTTTCCGACCATTCGGATGACTTATGTGTGTGCCATTCAACGGCAATCGCTTTAAATGTATTCTCAACGGTGAGTTGTTTAGTGAGTTTTTCTAGTTTCTTTTGTTCGGCAGGATCGTTACCTTCGGCTAATAGCTTTCTTGCATCATCACGTTTAGCTCGGGCATCAGCAAGAGAAATATCAGGGTAAACACCAATCGATAATTTTTTCTCTTTACCTGCGAAGCGATACTTCATACGCCAGTAACGGGAGCCATTAGGTTTGATGAGAAGGTAAAGCCCACGCTCATCAGAGAGCTTATAATCTTTGTCTTTAGGTTTGGCAGTCTGTATCTGCCGGGCGCTGAGTGCCATAATGGGGGCCCCTAAATTACATTGAACACGAAGAGCCCCCAAAAAAGCCCCCAACAGACACTTGATTTAGGTTGAGTCGTGTTGAGTTAGGTGGAGCTCGATGAGTGATAATACAAGGTAATTCAATGAATATAAAGGAGTTTACTTGACTTGAGGAGACCACTGTAGAAGTGAAAGTGGTGCCCGGACTCGGAATCGAACCAAGGACACGGGGATTTTCAATCCCCTGCTCTACCGACTGAGCTATCCGGGCAACGGAGCGTATTAAACCTGATTTAAGAGAGTGAGTCAAGGCGGTTTCTAAAAACTTTTGATTGAATGCGTTTTTTTTCAGCGTTTCAATTAATTTTTAAGCAAATCAATGCAAAAACTCACAAAAAGTGAAAAAAATGCCAGCAACCGTGATGGTTTACTGGCATTTTTATCGCTATTTTAAGGATTTATTAGCGTAGATATTTTTTCTGCGCTTTATTCACTTTAATAAGATAATTACGAGACTCCGCCGCAGGGTGTTTGGTGGAAAGCGTTTCGTAAACTTCCCCCGGCTCGAGGTTGTTAATACGCTGAGCCGCTTGTTTTTTATCATTGTGGAATACGCGTAGCACGCTGCCTGCGCCACCGTTATAAGCCGTAATGACCGCATAGCGACGTGAAGTTGGGTTGCTGATATCCCCCAAATAACTATTTTGTAAGATAGCTAAATATGCCGTGCCCGTATCAATGTTTTGCTCAGGGTCAAATAGATAACTGCGGCTTGGTACTCCAGATTTACCTTGAGAGCGGAACACATCTTTACCGGCCGTGTTTGGCATAATTTGCATCAAGCCTAGCGCATCAGAACGGCTAACCGCGTATGGGTTGAAGCTCGATTCAATTTGCATGATCGCCAGAATCAATGATTCATCCACGCCGTATTTTGCGGAGGATTTCTTAATATAAGGCAGATATTTATGGGCGCGTTTATCTAAGTGGTTTGGTACCAATTGCATGGTCACCGACCAAACAATATTCATACCAGACTGTCTGCGCTGCATTTTATTACTAATCAGATAATCTGCAAATTTAGTGGCTCGCCACTCCCAGCGGATCGGTTCCCCTGTATTATCCATCACCTGACCAAACAGGAATGGTTCTTTACTGTAGGGAATGTCGTTAATATCAGAATAGAGGTCGATGGAATTTGGGTCATCGCCCATCAATAAAGTGGTGACAATGGCTTTTTTCAGGTGTTCTGACGGTTCAACGGCAGAGATGGTCTCAACCGTGATAGTCCCTGCATCAAAGTTAATGTGGCTACGAGTACGATACTCATCGGTATATTTCACATAATCTTTTGGCCCTGCAATGAGGACTTCTTTTATTCCCCAAATATTTTCGATGTTATGAGCAAATTGCCCCATCAAAATATCAAAGCCATTAGTATCTTTGACGTAGTCGGGATTAAAGTCGGATTTCTGATTACTGGAGCAAGAAACAATCAGGGGAATCAACAATGTGAGTGCAAATAATTTTTTCATACGATCCACAATATTAATGCAAGCTAGCTACTTATTTGGTCGTTTACTCTAAAACATTCAAGTTGCAGGAGGTTAGTAAACCGAGCCATGCAACTTGAGGTTCGATAGGTATAGACCTAAAAACTATTTTTCCGGGGTATAGCCATCAATTTGAATATCGTGACCTTCAAATAAGAATTTCACCATTTCTTGTTCCAGCATTTTGCGATCGTCTGGGTTCATGGTGTTTAATTTCTTTTCATTGATCAGCATGGTCTGTTTTGTCATCCATTGACTCCATGCTTCTTTCGAAATCTCATTAAAAATACGCTTTCCTAATTCACCTGGGTAAAGCTGGAAATCTTGCCCATCAGCGTCACGTTGTAAGAAAGTGCAAAAAATGGTTCTACTCATTTATTTTTTCCTCGAATATCAGGTAGTAAGGCAAGTTGTTTTAGTAAACTTTCAACCGGAGCTGCAAGCCCAACGGTTGCGCCTAGGTGTAAGTTATACCAGAGTCCGTTGCCTTCATCCATGGCAGAGTTAAATGCCTGAATATTAACTTTTACAGGGATAATATCTAAATGGAAATGGCTAAACGTGTGGCGAAAAGCAATTAATTGTTCTGGCGTGTCATGTTGCAGACCAGAATCAGCCAGCCACTGAGCCAGTTGCTCATGGCTCTCAAACTGTGGGAATGCGAATAAGCCGCCCCAAATACCCGAAGGTGGGCGCTGTTCTAACCAGACATTATCTTGATGTTGAAGGATCAAAAACCATGCACTTTTTTCCGGAATTTTCTGCTTAGGTTTTTTCCCCGGATATTCTTGCCAAGAGTGGTTAGCATAAGCAATACAGCCGGTATTGAGTGGGCATAACTCACATTTGGGTTTACTGCGAGTACACACCATCGCCCCAAGATCCATCATGGCTTGGTTAAAATATTCCACTTCCACTTTGGGGGTGACATTGGTGCTGATTTCCCACAGGCGATTTTCTACTTCTTTCTTACCCGGCCAACCCGCGACAGCATAGCAGCGAGCAAGCACGCGTTTTACGTTACCGTCCAAAATTGGGTAATGTTGTTTTTGAGAAAGGGATAGAATGGCGCCTGCCGTTGAACGTCCCACCCCTGGAAGCGCATTCACTTCCTCAAACGTGGTAGGAAATTGACCATTATATTGGGTGGCAATCACCTGCGCGGCTTTATGCAGATTACGCGCTCGCGCGTAATAGCCGAGCCCTGTCCATAAATGCAGAACTTCATCAAGGGGCGCATTCGCCAGCGCGGTCACATCCGCAAAGCGTTGGGTGAATTTTTCAAAATAGGGAATGACTGTGCTGACTTGGGTCTGCTGCAACATGACTTCAGAGAGCCAAACATGGTAGGAGGATTTTTCCTGCTGCCATGGCAAGGTTTTACGACCGTATTTGTGATACCACTTGAGCACTGCACTTGAGAATTGTTGAGCTTCCATTATTTATAATATTTTTATCGCGATTTCAGTCATGGAGAGGATTGCAACATAGACGGTGATAGCTGTAAACCGCTTCTTGTGTAAAGTTATCCAATTATCAACTGCAAGATCCTTGAAGTTTTGCTAAACTCCCTTTCCCACCATACTTAGATATTAATTAATTAGGTATGTTTGGGTTTTTTTATACTCTTGTTGGCACATTATCTAACTGGACAACGAATTTTTTAGAACTTTATTATGATCAATAACGTTATCTCCCCCGAATATAATGAAGAAGGGCGGGTTATGCGCCGTGTCCGTAGTTTTGTCCGCCGTCAAGGGCGTCTGACAAAACGTCAGGAAGAGGCATTAGAAAGCGAATGGGCAGAAATGGGCATCGATTTTGTCAACGAACCCTTTGATTTCGCAAAACTATTTAATAATTCAAATCCAGTCACTCTGGAAATTGGATTTGGAATGGGCACCTCATTAGTGACGATGGCAGCACAAAACCCAGATCAAAACTTTCTGGGTATTGAAGTGCATGCACCGGGCGTTGGGGCTTGTTTGGCATCAGCAAAAGAAGAGAACATCACCAACCTACGCGTGATGTGCCACGATGCCATTGAAGTTTTAGACTTCATGATCCCGAACGGCAGCTTAGCAATGGTTCAGTTATTTTTCCCTGATCCTTGGCATAAAGCGAAACACAATAAACGTCGTATTGTGCAGGTGCCTTTCGCCGAAAAAATTCGCAGTAAATTAATTGATGGTGGCGTATTCCACATGGCGACAGACTGGCAACCTTATGCAGAACATATGCTTGAGGTAATGACCAGCGTGGCTGGGTATGAAAACGTATCCACGTCAGGGGACTACGTTCCTCGTCCAGAATCAAGACCAGAAACAAAGTTTGAAAAGCGCGGCCAGCGGTTAGGGCACGGTGTATGGGATTTAATGTTTAAGAGGGTTTAATCATGGCTAAACAACAACGTAGTCGCCGTTTACGTAAAAAAATGCGTTTGGACGAGTTCCAAGAATTAGGTTTCATTGTTAAGTGGAACTTTAAAGAAGGCACGCCAATAGAAGAAGTGGACAGCGTCGTTGACCAACTGATTGCTGAAGCTATCGAGCCAAACGGTCTGGCATTTGAAGCTAGCGGCTACATGAACTGGGAAGGGATTGTTTGCCTACAGAAAATTGGTAAATGCACTGAAGAACACCGTCAAATCGTTGAAAACTGGCTAAAATCAAAAGGGATGAACGACGTTGTTGTTTCTGAACTGTTTGATGTTTGGTGGGAATAATAACTAGTTTGATTATTAATAAAGGCATCCAATTGGATGCCTTTGTTTTCTAGAGTAATCCATTCTGGAGCAAAACACTTGAGCACCCAGTTTTCTGACCAATTACTGCATGATATTTTGGAGCAAGTCCGCCCCCTGATAGGTCAAGGGAAGGTGGCTGACTACATACCGGCGCTTGGCGGTATTCCTTCACATCATTTGGGGATTGCGGTTCATACCGCAGAGGGCGATATTTTCACAGCGGGAGATGCGAGAAAACGTTTCTCAGTTCAATCCATTTCTAAGGTTCTGAGTTTAACCTTGGCAATGACGCGCTACGAAGAGCAAGAAATTTGGAGTCGTGTAGGTAAAGAGCCATCAGGGTTGCCGTTCAACTCATTGATTCAGATAGAGATGGAAAAAGGTATTCCTCGTAATCCCTTTATCAATGTTGGCGCGATTGTAATTGCTGATATGCTGCAATCTCGTTTGAGTGCACCAAAACAGCGGATGCTGGAGTTTGTCCGAAAACTCGCTTGCGAACCCGACATTAGCTACGACATAAATGTCGCTCGCTCAGAAATGGAACACGCGAGCCGTAATGCAGCTATCGCGTATTTAATGAAATCTTTTGGCAATTTTGATAATGATGTTTTAACGGTTTTAGAAACTTATTTTCATTATTGTTCTCTAAGTATGAATTGTGTCGAACTGGCTAGGTGTTTTACCTATTTAATGAATCAAGGTGAGTCGCCTTGTTCGATAGACCCAATTATCACGCCGCTACAATCTCGACAAATCAATGCGTTGATGATGACTTGTGGTATGTACGATGGTTCCGGTGAGTTTGCATTTCGTATTGGAATGCCCGGTAAATCAGGCGTCGGTGGCGGTATTGTGTGTGTGGTTCCTAACCAATTTACGGTGGCAGTATGGTCACCGGAATTAGATTCAGCCGGAAACTCTTTGGTGGGTTGTGCTGCCTTAGAGCTTTTATCTAAGCGAATTGGACGTTCTGTTTTCTAATTACCTCTCAATAAATATAGAGGTAATCGACGAGGAGATTTTATGTTACGCCGTACTTTAATTGCGTTTTCATTACTGGCCTGCGCCACTAGCCAAGCGGCGGATTACAACTGCTCGGTAACCCCTAAAGACGATATTTTTATGACGCCTGATAATGTCCAAGTCGTCGGTCGCAGTGGGGATTTAAAAATCACCCCAAATGGTGATGTCACGCTGAATGGCCAAAAAGTTGCACTGACCTCTGAGCAACAGCAGCAAGCACTGCGTTATCAATCGGCTATCCGTCAGGATTTACCGTGGATCAAAAAAGAATCTGAAGAGAAATTAGCGGCATCGCGTAAATCTCTCGATAAAGTGGTGGTTAAAGTGATTGGCAGCGATAGTAATATTCGCAACCGCCTGACTAAGCTTGAAAAAGATTTAAACGGTCAAATTAACCAAATCATTGAAACTCGTTCAAACGGCTACGCTTTCCACCATGAAGGCATCAAGAAAGTAGAAACTTCAGGGCGTGAATTAGTCAATGAAAGCTTAGGTGGGATTTTACAAGACAGTATCAATGAAATGGGGCGCAAACAGTTACTTGCTGGTGGTGATACCAACAAAATGCTGCAAGGCATGTTAGGTAGCCTTGGTGGGTTACAGCAAGAAATTGATAGTGAATGGAAAAACCAAGAAAATAGCTTCCAGCAGTTTGGTCAGCAAGTCTGTTCTAAAGTCACTTCATTAGAGCAACAACGCATTAGCTTACTGAATTCAATTAACGGTAAATAATTCAGATAGTTTGATGTGTCCTCAACGCTATCATCGGTAATGAAAGGCAGTAATAGGGAAACTGATTACTGCCTTTTACATTAAAAGTCTCATCAAACCATGACGACATTAACATAAATAAAAACAATACTAAGAATCATTATCATTTAATTGACTTATGAGTAACTCTCCTTAGAATGCTGGTTTGGCTTAACGACTAAATGGGTGTTATTCATATGAAAAAGTTTATTCCAGCGGTACTGGTTTCCATCCTGTCATTCTCCGCGCCTTACGCACTGAGTGCTGAGTCTGCTGCATTTACGCCAAACGCAATCACTGCACAAGGTGCTGAAAAAGTCACGGTTAAACACCTTTCCGGTGAAACGGAAGTGGTGAAAAAACCACAAAAAGTGGTTCTGTTTGATTTCGGTATTTATGACTCAATGCAAAAACTGGGGTTAGGGGACAAGGTTGTTGCTCTGCCGATGGGTAATGCACCTGCTTATGTAAAAGCGGGTATCCCTGCGACAGTCAAAAATGCAGGCGGCATGAAAGAACCAAACTTAGCTGAGATCGCTGCATTGAAGCCCGATTTAATCGTGATCACGGGTCGCCAAGGTAAATCTTACGATGCGCTATCAAAAATTGCCCCGACACTGAATTTAGGCTCTGACAGCAAAAATTATATTGAGTCAGTGAAAGCCAACATTCGTTTAATTGGCGATTTATACGGTGACCAAAAAGCGGTGGACGAGCAACTGGCTCAATTGGATAAAACCATTACTGAAGCCCAGAAAAAAGCGGCTGCATCCAATAAAAAAGTGCTGGTTTTACTGCACAATGACGGCAAATTAATCCCAAATAACCAAGCGGTTGTTTACGATGTGGTAAAAGCACAACGTGCTGAATTACCGGTTGAAGCGGATGCTGATAAATCCAAACGCCGTGTGGTAGATACCAAAACTATCGCACAAGCGAACCCTGATGTGATTTTGATTGTGGATCGCAGTGAAGCGATTGGCGCAGGTAAATTGGAAAAAACGGTATTTGAAGACCAAAACATCCAAGAAACCAAAGCGTATAAAGATGGCAAAATTACCTATTTGCAATCTGACCTGTGGTATCTCTCCGGTGGCGGTTTAGTCAGCCTCACCGAACAAATCGATGCAGTCACCAAGGCACTGTGATCGATAGATTATTATTTTCGTTTATTACCCTTGTTTATTACCTTTAGTAAAAGAAAAAGCCAGCGCAAGCTGGCTTTTTTATGGAGAAATAGAAATTATTCTTCCCCTAAAAATAGCTCTAAAAGGGAGTTTAAGAATAATTTTCCATGTTCGGTAATTTGCCATTCATCAGCGGTTTCTGAGATATAGCCTTTGGCTAAGGCTTCATCGATAGCAGGGCGAACCACAGACTCTGCCAGACCGGTATATTCAGTAAATTCACGGCGAGGCATCGCTTCAAGTAACCGGAAACGGTTCATAAAATACTCGAATGGGCGGTCTTCGTTCTCGACATTATATTGATTATCAAGATAACGACCTTCCATATAACCCCGCGGGTGCTTGGTTTTGACGGTGCGTAAAATCTGCCCATCGGTTGAGGTGATTTTACCGTGCGCGCCACAGCCGATACCCAGATAATCCCCAAACCGCCAATAGTTAAGGTTATGTTCGCATTGATAACCCGCTTTGGCATAGGCAGAAGTCTCATATTGCTGATAACCTGCCGCTGTCAGTAATTTATGCCCTTCGGTGTAGATATCCCATAGAGTATCGTCATCCGGTAAATGCGGCGGGCGAGAACCAAACTGCGTGTTCGGCTCAATGGTTAGCTGGTACCAAGAAAGATGCGGCGGAGCGAGTTCGATAGCTTGGCGTAAATCCGATAGCCCTTCGTCGCGAGTTTGTGACGGTAAGCCGTGCATTAAATCCAAATTAAAACTGCGTAGATTTAAGTTGGTGGCGAGCTGAGCGGCGCGTTTAGCTTCGTTAGGGCCATGAATGCGCCCCAACATGATCAGCTTGTCGTCTCCGAAGCTCTGTACACCGATGGAGATACGGTTGATCCCCGCGGCTTGGTAGCCTGCAAAGCGGTCAGCTTCTACAGTGCCGGGGTTAGCTTCCATGGTGACTTCCGCATCAGGGTCTAAATTTACTCGCTGACGAACGCCATCCATCAACATTTGCATGGATTCAGCAGTTAATAAGCTTGGTGTACCGCCACCAATAAAGATGGTTTTGACAGGACGGGCGCCAATCAGCGCCACGTCCTTATCAAGATCGCTAAGTAAATGCTCAACATACTCAGTTTGAGGGATTTCCCCCTTAAGAGTATGTGAGTTGAAATCACAATACGGACACTTTTGTACACACCAAGGAATGTGGATATACAGGCTTAATGGAGGAAGCTTAAGCATTTTTCAGAGCATCCAACATCATCGCAAGGGCTTTACCGCGGTGTGATACCGCTTGTTTTTCCGCTTTAGTTAGTTCTGCTGAGGTACAGCCTAATTCTGGTACGTAAAAAATCGGGTCATAGCCAAAGCCACCTTGACCTTTTGCTTCACGGGTTAAAACTCCGTGCCAGCGACCATGAAACACTAACGGCGTTGGGTCTTCGGCATGGCGCAGATACACTAACACGCAGTTAAATTGCGCTTGGCGTTGGTCATCCGGCACATCTTTCATGGCATCGAGAAGCTTATCGAGGTTTTGCTGGTCGGTCGCATCTTCCCCCGCATAACGCGCAGAGTAAATCCCCGGCGCGCCGCCTAATGCATCAACAGAAATACCGGAATCATCAGCGATGGCGGGTAAGCCTGTTTGTGCCGCAGCGTGGCGAGCTTTTAAAATTGCGTTCTCGATAAAGGTTAATCCGGTCTCTTCCGCAGACTCAACCCCAAGGGTCGTTTGAGCGACAATATCCATGCCGAACTCGCGAAGTAAATCCGCTAATTCATTAACTTTGCCCGGGTTACCAGTGGCTAATACAACTTTTTGCATCGTTTCTCTCTTCCCTTACATAATGCCGACAGAGAACAGCATAGCGGTTAACGCAGGGTCAATCATTAAAGAGACATCAACGCGTAAGTAGTTCAGGGCGATCAAAATAAACATCACAATCATCGCGGAGAAATCTAACCCACCCATGGCTGGGATAATACGACGAATCGGTGCCATTAACGGTTCAGTTAATTGGAACAGTAAATAATCGACAGGGTTACGGCCTTGACTGACCCAGCTTAAAATGGCGCGAATTAAGATCATCCAGAAAATCAATTTACCGATATAAGTCAGTAAGAGAATTAATCCCATTGGCAGTATGGTTAGACCGATGGCCGGCAGCATATTGGTTGCCCACATGCCAAAGATAATGTCAGCAATTGCTAGTACAAACGCCACCAGCAGGGTTGCAGTATCAATGGAGCCAACGGATGGAATTAGGCGGCGTAAAGGCCCCACGATAGGTTGAGTGGCTTTAACCACAAACTGCGAGAATGGGTTATAGAAATCGGCGCGAACGCACTGCATCCATACTCTGAGCAGAAGTACAAAGATGTACAGTTGAATTAGGGTGGTAACAACAAAAACGATAGTCTGCATGGCTTATCCCAAAAAAATAAATTAAAAAAGTTTTTCCATTTCTTCCGCACGGTCAATCGCGCTTTGCATAGCGTTGGCGACGGTTTGCGGTAGATGACCTTGGTAAAATTGCTCTAAAGCCATTGCGGTGGTACCGCCTTTAGAGGTGACTTGCTCACGCAAGGTTGAAAATGGGGTATCTCCCTGTGATTTCGCTAACGCCACGGAGCCTTCAATGGCATTAAGAACCAGCTCGCGGGCTTGTTTTTCATCATAGCCAAGCTGCTCGGCTTTTTGTTGCATGGATTCCATGAACAAGAAAAAGTAAGCGGGGGAGCTACCGGTTAACGCAATGATATTATTGATTTCACTCTCTTTGGCACACCAGGTTGTTGAACCGACGCTTTCCATCAATTGCTGGGTAAATTGCTTATCATCTTCAGAAACATTCGATTGGGCAAACAAGCCGCTAACACCTTTACCCACCAGTGACGGGGTATTTGGCATAATGCGCACTAAACGCAGCGAATGGGCGAAATAGTCATTATAACGAGCGGCAGGAATACCGGCAGCGATGGTTAAAATCAGCTTGTTTTCTAAGTTTGTGAGTTTCTGTAATGGCTCACAAACCTCTTTCATCATTTGCGGTTTGACGGCAAGCACAATCACGTCTGCTTGTTGGGCGGCAGTGAAATTATCATTAGTGCTAATGATGCCGTAATCTTGCGCCATTTTATCACGGCGTACAGGGGTTGGTGAACAGACGGTGATCATCGATGCAGGATAGCCATGAGCCACAAGACCCGCAATAATGGCATTCGCCATATTTCCCGCGCCAATAAAGGCAATTTTGCGATGTTGCATGTTGTTCTCCTAAAGATTAATTATGGTACTGACGGGCGCCAAAAATTGCAGTGCCGATGCGGACAAGTGTCGACCCGCAGTGGATTGCGGCGCGCATATCGTCGGTCATTCCCATGGATAAGGTATCCACAGTCGGATAGTTAGCTTTCAACTGCTCGAATGCCTGTTCCATTTGGCGAAACGCTGCGCATTGGCGCTCATAATCGGTTTCTGGGGCTGGAATGGTCATTAACCCACGCAACACTAAATTGGGTAATTGGGCGACTTGAGCCGCAAGCTCATTCACTTCCTCAAGGGTTATTCCAGACTTGCTGTTTTCATCGCTAATATTAATTTGGATCAGCACATTCAGCGGCGCTTTATCTTGAGGACGTTGCTCATTTAAACGTTGAGCGATTTTGGCGCGATCTAAAGTATGGAACCAATCAAAATGTTCTGCCACTAAGCGGCTTTTATTGGACTGTAGTGGACCAATAAAGTGCCAAACTAGGTCGGTTCTATCTGCGAAATATTGAATTTTCTCAACGCCTTCTTGCACATAGTTTTCACCAAATTGGCGCTGACCTGCGTCAATGGCTTCCATAATGGCTTCACAAGGCTTGGTTTTACTCACAGCTAACAGGGTAATATCTTGAGGGGAGCGGTGACACTCGGTTGCTGCAAGATGAATACGCTCAGTGACATCAGATAGGTTTTTTTGAATGGTCATGTTATTCAATACCGTTTTTCAGTTGCTTTCGGTGAATAGTGAGAATTAACCCTAGTGTAAAACATATTAAGGGCGAACGGCACCTTTGCAGCAACTGAATGGGGAAAATAAACGTAAAGATATGCCTTTTAGTAATTTTGTTCGAACCAACTTTCTAAAATCACCACCGCAGAGGCAGAATCCACTTTGCCTTTGCTCAGTGCGCGATAGCCACCTTGTTCAAACAGCCCTGATTTAGCTTCCACCGTAGACAATCTTTCATCATGCAGCTGAACCTGTACACCAAAGCGCCCGTGAATGCGATTGGCAAAATTACGTGCTTGGCTGGTGACGAGCTGCTCAGTGCCATCCATATTCAATGGAAGCCCGACGATCACCAGCTGTGGCTGCCACTCTTTGAGCAATTTTTCAATTTGTGACCAGTCGGGTCTGCCATCGCTGGCTTTTAATGAGGCTAACGCGCGAGCGGTACCGGTGATCTCTTGACCGACAGCAACACCAATACTTTTCGTTCCAAAATCAAACGCTAATAAAGTTCTTGCTGACATTAAGCATGCCCCGCTTGCATGGAGATATTATGAATGTCGATGCCTAAAAGGTTACCTGCGGCTTTCCATCGTTCGTTTAACGGCGTATCAAAAATCAGTTTAGGATCCGCTTTAACAGTCAACCAGCTATTTTCCATGATTTCATTTTCTAACTGCCCTGGCTCCCAGCTTGAATAACCGAGGGTCACTAAGGAATTCATGGGATGCTGATCGCTGCCTAACGTCTCTAGAATATCTTTAGAGGTCGTTACCATAACATGGTCATTGAGGCGCAAACTTGCAGCATAGCCCGCAACAGGGGTATGGATAATAAACCCGTGCTCTTCAGAAACAGGTCCGCCCGCAATTACCATTTTTTCAAGGTTTCGCGTGTTGGTGTTGTCAGTCACGTCAATTTCGAGCTTTTTCAGCATGGTTGCGACAGAAAAATCTTCAATAGGCTTGTTGATCACAAGTCCCATTGCGCCATTTTCATTATGTTCGCAGATATACACCACGGAATGGTCGAAATAGGGATCCGTCAGTGAAGGCATGGCAATTAAAAAATGATTCTGTAAATTCATAAATGGCAAGCTCAGGGGTTATGTTCCTATTCGTTATGTCGTTATGATAAAGATAGCTTGTTACTGTGATGGTAAATAACACCAAAGGCAACCTCGAAAGGCTGCCTTTTGAATGATGTGTTTTTATTTATACACGATCCTTCATAAAAATTATTTTTTCAGGCGGCGCTCAATCGCATCCATCAACATACCGGTGATGGAGATATCAAATGCAGCTTCAATTTCACGGGCGCAAGTCGGGCTCGTGACGTTAATTTCAGTCAAGCGGTCACCGATAATATCCAGACCCACGAAAATCAAACCTTTTTCTTTTAAGGTCGGTGCGACAGCGCGAGCAATCGCCCAGTCACTTTCTGTTAATGGGCGTGCTTCACCACGACCACCAGCGGCGAGGTTTCCACGGGTTTCCCCTTGAGCAGGAATACGCGCAAGGCAATATGGCACAGGTTCACCGTCAACTACTAGCACGCGTTTGTCGCCATCTTTGATTGCAGGTAAGAAGTTTTGTGCCATGCAATAACGGGAATTGTGCTCGGTTAATGTTTCAATAATAACGCCAACGTTCGGATCTTCTTTCTTCAAACGGAAAATCGATGCACCGCCCATACCGTCCAGCGGTTTAAAAATCACGTCGCCGTGTTTTTTATGGAATTCACGCAGTTTTTCAGAGCTACGAGTGACTAAGGTATCTGGCGTTAACTCAGGGAACCATGCCGTAAACAGCTTTTCGTTACAGTCACGTAGGCTTTGTGGCTTGTTGACAATCAAGCTGCCCGCTTGTTCTGCTCGCTCAAGAATGTAAGTCGCGTAAATATATTCAGTATCAAATGGCGGGTCTTTACGCATTAAAATGGCATCAAGATCGCTCAGGGCGATGTCTTGTTCTGAATGGAACTCATACCATTTGGTTGGGTTCTCTTCGACCGTCACGATCTTTGTGGTCGCACGGGCTTCGCCTTGGTGCAGGTACAGGTCGTTCATCTCCATATAATGGATTTCATAACCGCGGCGTGCAGCTTCCAGCATCATTGCAAAACTGGTGTCTTTCTTGATTTTAATGGATGAAATAGGATCCATTACTATGCCGAGCTTGATCATTTTATCTCCTTAACCCAAGTCACCTAAACGCACTTGTAATGCCGTTATAGCGGTTAGCGCGGTCGTTTCAGTTCGTAATACTCGTGGCCCTAACAGGATATCAGTAAATTGATAATTGGCTGTCATGGCAATTTCGTCAGCAGATAAGCCACCTTCTGGACCTATCAGTAATCTTACGTGCTTTAAATCAGCGGGGAGCGTGTTGATGCTCTCACTTGCCCGAGGGTGTAAATTAATTTTAAACGCGCCGTCATTTTCTGCACACCACACTTCAAGGGATTGAACGGGGCGAATTTCAGGGATGCGGTTGCGACCACTTTGCTCACAGGCGGCAATGGCAATTTTTTGCCACTGTTGTAATTTTTTCTCTAAACGCTCGCCATCAAGGCGTACGCCACAACGTTCTGAAAGTAGTGGTGTGATTGTGTTAACGCCAAGTTCAACGGATTTTTGAATGGTGAATTCCATTTTTTCACCGCGGGACATCACTTGCCCAAGATGGATATCTAATGGGGATTCACGGTCATCCAATGTGCTGTCTTGGATAGTGACAAACACATTTTTTTTCGTTGCTTCTGTAATTTCAGCGCGGAATATATAGTTGCTTCCATCAAATAATTCTAGCTGTTGTCCGGCTGTCATGCGAAGAACTCGACCCACATGGTTGGCTGCATCATCACAAAGCGAAATGGTGGTGTTAATTTGGAGTGGCTCTGGGTGATAAATGCGTGGAACGCGCATGATTTTTCCTTAGTCCAATAATTAAGATAACTGATGCAGGATATGGGGGCAAAATCTCGAAAAACAAGAGGACGGACTGAGTTTATAACTAAAAAGAGGGATTTTTTAGCTCGTCTGTGCCTTGCATTTCACACTCTCATATCCACGCTAAATTTGTCGATAAAACCGACCCCAAACCACGAAATTATAGTGTTGGTTTCTGCATTCATCGCCGTATAGTAAGCCCTGTCTTTGTCTAGTAAACCTATCTTTAGTGCTCATGGAAAAGGAGAACACCATGATTGATGCCGTAAATGGATTTTTAATACCTATATCGCTAATCACTGTATTGTCGCTCTTGTCAGCGTGGCTGACAACTCTGCTATTGAGGGAGATTCCCGCCCGTTATTTTGATTTACCGAGTATTATCATTGGCTTCAATTGGGTATGGATAGGTTATTGGATATTGGGGGCAGGGATTGTGCTCCTTGGCTATCCACCTTCAGTTCTCGCTGTATTATTTCTGTTTTTTAACTTGGTTATTCCATTAGCTTTAATCGACCTAAAAACGGGCTATTTACCGGATGTCCTCAATTATCCTTTATTGGTTTTTGGCCTGTTATTTCAATGGGGAATACCAACGGGAAATTTGTTATCCGCTATTTATGCGCTGCTGTTCAGTTACATTGGGTTAGTGGCTATCACGACGTTAGTAGAGAAAATTCGTCGGCGTCCGCAAATGGGAAGAGGGGATTTTAAATTAATTGCTGCGTGCGCGACGTGGCTCGGTGTATTCAATCTTCCCTATTTTCTAGGGCTTGCCGCGAGCTTAGGTTTACTGCATTTTCTTTGGCGCACATGGCGAGAAAAAAAGGAACGGCGAGGCAAACAGAAATTCGTGCAGAGCATCCCGTTTGGTCCCGCCATTATTTGTAGTGCCAGTTTTTGGCTGTTGCTTAGCTGGCATCCTAATTAGCAGCTTTCACCAGCGAGTCTAAAAACTGTTGCCATTTTTCGGGCTCGCCAAGGTAGTTTTGCAGTGGTACGCGCAGCCATTTGCCTTGCTGTTCGATCAGTAGTGTTGGGAAGCCCGATGAGCCAGATTGACCAAGTAATTGTTTACTTTGGGCAATGTGTGCGTCGGTTTCCGTTTGTGCACATTGGGCATAGTCTTTTGGGAACTGTTCAATATTCAAACCAATTTCTTGCGCCACTTCCGCTAAGACTTCGGGCTGTTTAATTTGGCGACCCGAAATATAGTGGGCTTTCTGCAATGCTTTGAGCATTTCAACGCCTTTGCCCTGTTTTGTTGCGGCTAAAATGGCAGTTTGTGGCGGCGCGGAATCCATCACGACGTTTGGCTGATGCAACATGGCAATATAATCATCACCAAAAACTTGTCCCGTCATTGCGGCAATGCGTTTATCTGATTGCAAAATATATTGACGGAATTGGTCGTCAAGATGCAGGCGTGCACTACCCGCAAGCATTCCGCCACCGTGCAATTCTAGGTGAATATTTGGGTGATTAGCCGTAATAGCGATTAATGGTGCAGCGGCATAACACCAACCACAGTATGGGTCATAAATATAATGTAGGGTAATTGTGTTCATGGTTTTTATTCTCTCTAATTCTTTGTTTTATCATTCTATTCGAATCGCTGAAAAGCTAGTCGTTAAAAAAAAACAAATCGAACTAACGGAAAATAGCGAGTTAATCGTCGCTATCTCCGTTATTGACAGTCTTTATACTGAGCAGCGGCTTATTGCGGCCACTGCATTTCGCCTTTCACTACTTTCGCGCTTAATTCTAAGCTGGATTTATCATCCAAGCTTGGGTAGAGCGTTTCCATTTTATTGATAAGTTCTGCGGAATCTTTACTTTGGCTGTTAGCTTTTTCAAAGTCCGTTAAATATTTTTGGGTAAAGGTCACACTCGCCAGATCCATTTTGGATTTACCTGTAAAGTGTCCCGGAACAACCACACTTGGTTTCAGCGCTTTGATACTTTCTAGTGTTTGTTGCCAATCTTGGCGCGATTGCTTGGTTTGTGTGTCAGCAACCCAAACGTGGATATTGTCAGAAACAACGACACCCCCAACAACCGCTTTGAGTGAAGGCACCCAAACGTAGCTTCTGTCTGGTGATGCGCCATCTAACCCTTTAATCTCTAACGTTTCACCATCCACCGTGAAGTGATTGGTTTTGATAACTTCAGGCACTACAACTTTGCTTGGTGCTTCATTTTTTAAGACGCCGCCCCAGTAAGCCAGTTTGCCATCTTTAGTCGCATTAATCGCATCAACGGTTTGTTGAGTTGCGACCACTTTGGCATCAGGGAAGGCTTTAGTCAGCGTTTCTAAACCAAAATAGTAATCTGGGTCAGAGTGGCTGATATAAATGGTGGTCAGCTTTTTATCCAGCTTTTTGATTTTATCGACCAACTGCTGGGCATCATTGTTTTGGAATTGTGCATCAATTAAAACCACTTCTTTATCGCCGCTGATAATTTCAGAGGAGACTGGGAATACACTGTTATTGCCCGGGTTATAAACATCTAAAGTTAAATTTGCAGCTTGAGCAAAATGCGTGGCAGTAGCAAAGGCGGTTGCAGTTAATACAGTCGATAATTTCATTTTCTTATCCTAATGTTAAGTCATGTTGTGTGCCTGATTTGGCTTGGTGTGTATATTAAATTGCAATTAAGGTAAGAAAAACGCCATAATTAGGTCATCTTTGTTGCATAAATCGGTCAAATAATATGGATAGACTCAAAGCGGTGCAGGTGTTTATTACTATTGTAGAACAAGGTAGCCTCAGCGGTGCGGCAGATAAATTGGATATGTCCCGTGCAATGGTGACGCGCTATTTGGCTGAAATGGAACAGTGGGCAGGGGTGCGCTTGCTTAACCGTACCACGCGGCGCTTAAGTTTAACGTCAGCGGGGGAAGGGGTTTATCAGCAATCATTGCAGCTAAATGCTATCTCTTTAAGCGTTCCGGTTGAGCAAAAGCTTGATACGAAAGAGTTGGCGGGGTTGGTGCGGATTAGCTGCTCTCAATCCATCGCTCAAAGTGCATTGTCTCTAGCCATTTCTGAGTTTTTGCAGATGTATCCCAATATGATGATTGATATGCAGATCTCGAATAAATCGGTGAATTTAATCGAGGAACGTATCGATCTGGCTATCCGTATTACCAATCAGTTAGAACCGAATTTAATTGCCAAGCCGCTATCAACCTGCCATTCCGTGATTTGTGCTTCGCCGAAGTTTCTACAAGGCAAAAATTTACCCACCAAACCCGAAGGTTTGGCTCTGATGGAGTGCCTAACTTACAGCTTTTTTGGGCGTAGCATGTGGAGCTTTGAAAAAGCGGGGGAAACCTCGACGGTGCTAGTAGATGGTCGACTCAGCGCCAATGAATCCGTATTTTTAATGGAAGCGACATTAAATGGCGCGGGTATCGCGATGCAGCCTTACTATTCGGTGGCGAGTTATTTGCAATCGGGGGCGTTGGTTCAGCTGTTACCGGATTATACACCGATGCCCCTTGGTATTTACGGGGTCTATACCAGCCGGCAGTATATGCCAACGCCATTACGTGCTGTGATCGACTTCCTTGCCAATTGGTTTAAAACATCACCTCACTGGCTTTCATTGATGTCGCAGCGCTAAGGCGAGATCTTGCTCAATTTGTGTGAAAGTCCGCTGCAAATGCTCAGTGAAAATCTGGGTGACTTGTGAAGACGGTCGGTGATTCGGCGTAATTAAGCTGACGGTAAAAGGGATAGAAAAATTGAGTGGGCGGATCACCAGTTTGCCTGCCGATTGCTGATAAAAATCCAATGCAGTCAGTGGATTAACGATAGAGACACCAATTCCTTTCAATGTCATAGCGCAAATAGAGGAAGCGGAGTGGGTTTCCATCACCATTTTGCGCTCCACTTGATGCTCGGCAAAGGTGGTATCAATGATTTGCCGATAGCTATCTGTCAGAGACAGGCTAATAAAGCGCTGCTGATGAAAATCTTGTGGAGTGAGAACTTTTTTCTGTTCTAAAGGGTGCCCAACGGGCAGCACACAAACCTCATTTAAGGAACCTAAAGTCAGTTGTTCCGTACCTGGCGGGGTTTGTAAGTGCTCAGTTAGCCCCACATCATAACGCTGGGCGGATAGCCACTCTTCTAACACGGGGGACTCTTGCGGGATCACTGTTAAGTTCACATCTGGGTAATTTTCCATAAAGGCTTGGCAAACTTGTGGTAGTAAAGATTGTGCAAATGCGGGCAAGCAGGCAATGGAAATTTGAGCGTATTCAAAGCGGCGAATAGTTTCTGCTGAGTTGCGAATACGCTCCAAACCATAATAGGAGTGTTCGACTTCTTCGTGAAAGCGCAAGCCTTGTGCCGTGGGGTGTAAGCGACCTTTGACTCTATCGAATAATTTAAACTGTAATAAATGCTCGAGTCGCGCCAGTTCTCGGCTGATGGTTGGCTGAGAGGTATTTAGCAATGCTGCCGCTTCCGTGAGGTTGGGGGTGGTCATTACCGCACGAAAAATTTCAATATGTCGCCAAGAAATTGCCTGCATGATTGCTCCTCTCGTATTTCTATATCAAATATGAATAGACTTTAGCAAAAAGGATATTTTTTTTCCCGTTTTATTCGTCTAATAATCAAACTCACTATAATAAAACTTGCCAACGAGGTTCCGATGACCACATTCGCCAATACCACCAGCCAGTATCTCACTCCTGAACATTTACGCGCACTGCCTGCGCAGTTTGGTACGCCTG
The DNA here is from genome assembly GCF_057621555.1 of Providencia sp. LY12. Lineage (NCBI taxonomy): Bacteria > Pseudomonadati > Pseudomonadota > Gammaproteobacteria > Enterobacterales > Morganellaceae > Providencia > Providencia sp. LY12. The sequence continues at coordinate 1,132,263 of NZ_CM172594.1, forward strand.
TCTGGGTTTATGATAGTGAAGTGATTATTGACCGTATTGAACAGTTAAAAGTGTTCGATACCGTTCGTTTTGCTCAAAAAGCGTGTTCAAACATTCATATTTTGCGTCTGATGCGTGAGCAGGGGGTGAAAGTGGATTCGGTGTCATTGGGTGAAATTGAGCGTGCGCTAGTGGCGGGTTTTCAGCCGGGTCGTGAAAAGTCCGAAATTGTATTTACGGCGGATGTGTTAGATCCAGCAACATTACTGAAAGTGACAGAGTTAGATATTCCTGTGAATGCGGGCTCTATCGATATGCTGCAACAGATTGGTGAGCATAAAGCGGGTCATCCAGTTTGGCTGCGTATTAATCCGGGCTTTGGGCACGGTCATAGCCAAAAAACCAATACGGGCGGAGAGAACAGCAAGCATGGGATTTGGTACCAAGATTTACCTGAAGCATTAGCGAAAATACAGCAGTACAACCTGAAGTTAGTGGGCATTCACATGCACATTGGCTCCGGTGTTGACTACCAGCATCTTGCTAATGTGTGTGATTCTATGGTGGAGCTAGTGATGTCTGCGGGCGTGGATATTGAGGCTATCTCGGCGGGTGGTGGTCTATCAACGCCTTATCGCGAACAGGATGAAATTATTGATGTTCAGCACTATTACAGCCTGTGGGATAACGCTCGCCAGCGTATCGCGCAGCACTTAGGTCACTCTATTGAATTAGAAATTGAACCAGGGCGCTATTTAGTGGCGGAGTCGGGTGTTTTATTGGCACAAGTGCGCGCGGTTAAGGATATGGGCAGCCGCCATTATGTGCTGGTGGATAGCGGTTTTAACGATTTAATGCGCCCTGCGATGTATGGTAGTTATCACCATATTTCGGTATTGCCAGCAGACGGTAGTAGCGCTGTTTTTTGTTCATTAGGCAATCAGCCATTAAAAGAGACGATCGTGGCGGGGCCATTGTGTGAATCTGGGGATGTGTTTACCCAGCTAGAAGGCGGGATGGTGGAAACGCGTTTACTGCCAGCAGTCAACGTTGGCGATTATTTGGTTTTCCATGACACAGGGGCTTACGGCGCATCAATGTCATCGAACTATAATAGCCGCCCATTATTGCCAGAAGTTATGTTCATTGACGGAAAACCGACGCTGATTCGTCGCCGTCAAACTATTCAAGAATTATTAGCTTTAGAGCTGTAAATTAATTCATATTAATAGATGAATATAAATCAAGGGAGCTATTGGCTCCCTTGTTGTTTTTAGTACAGTGACAATTTTAAGCGCGTTAAATTAATTATGCCGCTTTTTTCTTTTTCGACTGAGATTCATCCTCTGACTCAGCGTGTGGCTTTTTTGATGGAACCACACCTAAATCATCGAAATCAAACTCATCGACATTAATAGTACGTAATCGGCTGGCTTCTGCTTTACGTAAAATATCTGCTTCTTCTTGGGTGATAATGTTTTCTGGCAACATTTGGTCGGCTAACTTATCTAAACGCGTGAAACTGAATTTGCGTTCTTTTAAGCGGCAGATACGTTCAAAGATTGGCTCTGCAGCAATGATGTCATACAGTGCTTGGTTCACTAAGCCGTGCGGGTTGTTCTCTACAGGGGTTAGGAATTGACCACGTCCAATTCTGTCGCGTGTTTCCGATGGCTCCATCATTAGCTGCGCCAGCTTGTGATCCAGTCGGTCAGATGGCATCGACATTGCACGGCCTGTCGGGAACAGAACAATACGTAATGCGCCAGCAATAAAGCGATTTGGGAAGTTTTTCAGTAAATCATCCATCGCTTTTTCTGATTGATACAGACAATCTTCAACTGCCCATTTCACCAGAGGTAAATCCGCTTTTTGGCGACCTTCATCTTCATAACGTTTCAAGGTTGCAGAAGCAAGATACAGATGACTCAGAATATCCCCAAGACGAGCGGAGATACGCTCACGGCGTTTTAAGCTACCACCTAGAACCCCCATAGACACATCGGAGAGCAGGGCTAAGTTAGCACTTTGGCGGTTAAGCATTTGGTAATAACGGCGAGTTTCGTCTTTAGTTGGAGCGCTGCTGCCGCGTCCATTGGTTAAACCTAACCAGAAACTACGGCACTTATTGCTGATCACATGACCAATATGACCGAATATCGCTTTATCAAACTTATTCAGGTTATTATCTTGAGCTGAGGCCATTTCTTCGAGAACATAAGGGTGACAACGGATAGCGCCTTGTCCAAAGATAATCATACTACGGGTTAAAATATTGGCGCCTTCAACGGTAATGGCGATAGGTGCGCCTTGGTAGGATCGGGCAACGAAGTTGGAACTTCCTAAGCAGATGCCTTTACCACCCGTGATATCCATCGCATCGATAATTGAACGTTGACCACGGTGAGTACAGTGGTATTTCACAATGGCGGAGAGCACTGCTGGTTTTTCGCCCAGCATAATACCGGAGGTAATTAGAGTTGCTGCGGCATCCATTAAATAGGCATTACCTGCAATACGGGCTAGAGGCTCTTCAATACCTTCCATTTTTCCGATAGGAAGTTTGAACTGACGACGGATATAAGCATAAGCCCCTGTTGCCATTGCGACACTCTTCAAGCTACCTGTTGAGTTGGATGGCAATGTGATCCCACGTCCAACAGACAGACATTCCACCAGCATTCTCCAACCTTGTCCCGCCATTTGCGGACCACCGATAATGTAATCGATAGGTACGAAAATATCTTTCCCGCGAGTTGGACCATTCATAAATGGTATATTTAATGGGAAGTGACGATGACCAATTTCAACACCTGGGGTGTTCGTTGGGATCAGAGCGCAGGTAATACCGAGGTTTTTCTCGCCACCCAGTAACTTATCTGGGTCAGTTAATTTAAAGGCTAAGCCTAATACAGTCGCGATTGGCGCAAGGGTGATATAGCGTTTGTTCCAAGTTAAGCGCATACCTAAAACTTGTTCGCCTTGCCATTCGCCCATACAGACAACACCAGCATCAGGAATGGCACCTGCATCAGAACCCGCCTCAGGGCTAGTTAATGCAAAGCATGGGATCTCTTCACCAGTAGCTAAGCCTGGTAAATAACGATTTTTTTGCTCATCGGTACCATAATGTTGCAGTAATTCACCCGGACCTAATGAGTTTGGAACACCCACAGTGATAGCAAGGATACCGGAAACACCCGCTAATTTTTGCAGGACTTGAGATTGGGCGTAGGCTGAAAATTCTAATCCACCATACTCTTTTTTGATGATCATGGCGAAGAAACGGTGATCGCGTAGGTATTGCCAGACTTCTGGCGGTAAATCGGCAAGTTCATGACTGACTTCAAAGTCATTCACCATGCCACAAACCGTTTCCACTGGACCATCCATAAAAGCTTGTTCTTCAGCGGTGAGTTGTGGTTTTGGGTAATTATGAAGCTTGTTCCAATTTGGCGCCCCACGGAACAGGTCACCTTCCCACCAAGTGGTTCCAGCATCAATCGCTTCTTTTTCCGTGCTAGACATCGGTGGCATTACTTTCTGGAACATTGTCATCGCTTTTGATGAAAACAGTGATTGGCGAATTGGCGTGATGACAAATGGCAGTAAAACCAGAGCGACGGGTAACAGCATCCAGTAGCTCCAGACATTGGCGGCTCCCATTGCTGCGGTGTAAGCCAATAACACAATTGTGCTCAGCATAAGTGAGCTTTTGTGGTAGCTCAGCACGCCGATTAACGCAATAAATAAAACAATACTGAGAAGGATCATAGTGAAACTCCTGTCTACTTGTAAGAGGTCTGACCTGTTTGTTTTATTAATCTATATCTGGTAATAAACAATTAGCAAGATATTTACATCTTAATTACAACTTGGCTCACAAAATCATCAGTTGCCTTTGTAAAGGGACAGCGGATGAAAAAATAGCCTGCATTTAGCTAGCCTCAGACCAGAAGCGCACTGCTGGAGATTTCGTCAACCATACCCCATACGGTACAATCAAAAGTAGAAACAAAATGTACCCTGTGCAACAATCGAGAAATCAAAGATAAATTACCTATAAAGACGTAATTATCTCCATCAAGCATTCGTGAAAATTAAGGGGAAACTCATGTACCAAGACTTGATCCGTGGTGAGCTGACTGAAGCGGCAGATACGCTATCAAAATTTTTAAGTGATGATGCAAATCTGCAAGCAATTGAGAAAGCAGCAGTGTTGCTGGCGGACTCTTTTAAAGCGGGTGGTAAAGTTCTCTCTTGCGGTAATGGTGGCTCTCACTGCGATGCAATGCACTTTGCGGAAGAGTTAACTGGACGCTATCGTGAAAACCGTCCTGGCTACCCAGCGATCGCTATCTCCGATGTTAGTCATATTTCTTGCGTGAGTAATGACTTTGGTTATGAATTTGTTTTCTCTCGCTTTGTGGAAGCGGTAGGGCAAAAAGGTGATGTGCTGCTTGGCATTTCTACCTCAGGTAACTCTGGTAATATTATTAAAGCGATTGAAGCGGCACGTGCGAAAGGCATGAAAGTCATCACCCTGACAGGGAAAGATGGCGGAAAAATGGCTGGAAGCGCTGATATTGAAATTCGCGTTCCGCATTTTGGTTACGCAGATCGTATCCAAGAGATCCACATCAAAGTGATCCATATTTTGATCCAATTAATTGAAAAAGAGATGGTTAAGTAACCATTTTTAGTAGCAGGAGACTTTAAATGTGTGAGTTGCTTGGCATGAGTGCCAATGTACCAACCGATATTACGTTTAGCCTAAGTGGACTGATTTCCCGTGGTGGGCAGACTGGCCCACATAAAGATGGATGGGGGATCACGTTTTACGAAGGATTAGGTTGTCGCACATTTAAAGATCCTCAACCGAGTTTTGTCTCCCCTGTGGCGCGTTTTGTGCAGGAATACCCCATCAAATCAGAAAGCATTGTGGCGCACATTCGTCAGGCGAACCGAGGGGATGTTTCACTGGTGAATACCCATCCGTTTACGCGGGAATTATGGGGACGAAACTGGACTTATGCGCATAATGGGCAATTGAAAGGGTTTCGTTCATTAAAGACGGGACACTATCGACCAATCGGTGAAACTGATAGCGAATGGGCATTTTGCTGGATTTTACATCAACTGAATCAAAAATATCCAAGAAAACCAACAAACTGGAAAGCTGTTTTCCGTTTTATTGGCACTCTTGCGCAGCAACTGCGTGAAAAAGGGGTATTTAATATGTTGTTATCCGATGGGCAATATTTGATGGCGTTTAGCTCAACAAAGCTGCATTGGATCACGCGTAGAGCACCGTTTGGTAAAGCGAAACTGTTGGATCAGGACATCGAGATTGACTTCCAACAGTGCACAACGCCAAGTGATATTGTTTCAGTTATTGCCACGGCTCCCTTAACAGGTAACGAGACGTGGCAAAAAATTGAACCCGGTGAATTTGTGCTATTCGACCGTGGCCAACGCATACTGTGATTTAGATCCCAATAACTTAGTGGGCGTTTCTGGCATGCTGTTAACATGATATTTACCTAATGTTACTGATATTTCAGCAGGTTTGCCGGTTCGCTCAAAATAATCATAAGCAGGTTGAAGCTGTTTCCAGAAAGCATAATGCGTTGAATTGCGATAACGCAGCATATTCATTTTAGTCATGCGAAATGGATAAATGCTCACATCAACGGCAGGTTGACCATTTTGAAGTGCTTGTTCCACGGTTTGATAAATTTCCCCCATGGATTTATCTGTCATTGCATAACATCCGACAGACACACAGCTACCGTGAATCATCAGATAGTTACCAGAATACCCCTGCGTCTTATCGAACTCATTAGGAAATCCAAGATTGATAGATCGGTAATATCGACTATTTGGATTGAGTTGCGAGCGCGTGATCTGATAAAACCCCTCAGGGCTTTTCAAGTCGCCTTCTATCTTTTTAGGACCTAGTCCACCAGAAAACTTACAGATAGGGTAGGTTTTGACTAATTTATACTTTCCTACGGCTGTTTTTTGGTAGAGCTCAAGCACACCCTCTTGCTTAAATATTTGAATAAATATCGGTGAATCAGGCTGAGCAGTTGGCTTACTATTAAGGGAGAATAATGTGTTTTCTTCTTGAGCAAATGCAGACGCTGCAAATGTGAAGAGTAAATAAACACCGATGGTTTTACTTATATGCATAATTAAGCCAAATGTTGAAAAATAAGCTGATTAAAAATGGACCAAATTCAGCATATTTTAGACGAATGGAACAAAATTTAATATATCAAGTTAATAATTTTCTAATGAATCATTATTGACTACAAATTAATCGATGCTCGATAAATGTGAGCCAATATGTAGGCATTTCCGAGTTGTTACAACAAAATTTTAAATTTTATTGCAATTTGCTTGAACTAGGTCACTTCTATAACCGGACAGAGGACGAGGGAACTGATAAAATTGACCTCGGCAGAAGAAGAGAAAGTGTAGCAATATTGTTAGATTTACTTACTCGAGTGGCGAAAGCAACTTGAGTTATTTTTATTATTGAGTCGCTATCATTCATTGCTGAATCGTTAGCTTAGGGTTTAACTGATAAACTTGTGCAGATCTTATGATTAAAATTAAAAAAGGCCTTAACCTTCCAATAGCAGGTGAGCCAGCCCAAGTGATAGAAGACGGCCCGAAAATTCAACACGTAGCGGTGCTAGGTGAAGAATATGTCGGAATGCGTCCTTCGATGCTGGTTAAAGAAGGTGAGCGTGTAAAAAAAGGGCAGGTTCTTTTTGAAGATAAAAAGAATCCTGGCGTGGTATTTACGAGCCCAGCCTGCGGTAAAATTATTGCTATTCATCGTGGTGAGCGTCGTGTACTTCAGTCCGTTGTTATCGAAATCGATGGTGACGAACAAGAGACTTTTGAGTCTTATTCTACTGACCAACTCCCATCACTGACGAAAGAGCAGGTTGAACAAAATCTTTTAAGATCCGGTTTATGGACTGCTTTAAGAACGCGACCATTTAGTCGTTCGCCAGAGCCTGGTTCATCCCCCGCAGCGATTTTTGTGACTGCAATTGACACCAATCCTCTTGCTGCTGATCCTTCGATTATTGTTGGTGAAAATGCACAAGCCTTTACTGACGGCCTCATCGTTTTGAGCCGACTGACTGAAGGCAAGGTGCATGTTTGCCATGGTGCGGGCGAGCTTCCAAAACAAGCTGCTAATGCACAAATCACATACACACAATTTGCAGGACCACATCCAGCGGGTTTAGCAGGGACTCATATTCATTTCCTTGAGCCTGTTAGCATTAGCAAAAAAGTGTGGAGCCTCAATTACCAAGATGTGATTGCCATCGGTAAATTATTTACCACTGGTCATCTTTATACTGATCGCGTTGTCTCTGTCGCAGGTCCGCAAGTTGAGAAACCTCGCTTGCTACGTACTCGCCTTGGCGCAGATATCTATGAATTAACCAAAGGTCAGCTCAAAGCAGGTGAGAACCGCATTATTTCTGGTTCTGTACTGTGGGGCGTGACTTGTGATGATGCTCATCATTATCTTGGTCGTTTCCATAACCAAGTTTCTGTATTAGCGGAAGGTCGTGAAAAAGAGCTGTTTGGATGGATTATGCCAGGAGTGAACAAGTTCACTATCACGCGTACCACCATCGGGCATTTCTTGAAGAATAAACGCTTCAATTTTACCACGACGATGAATGGCGGTGAGCGTTCAATGGTACCAATTGGTAACTATGAGCGTGTAATGCCTCTCGATATTATGATCACCCACTTACTGCGTGATCTGCTTGCAGGGGACACCGATACTTCTCAGGAACTGGGTTGTCTGGAACTCGATGAAGAAGACTTGGGACTGTGCACCTATGTGTGTCCAGCTAAGTATGAATATGGTCCAGTACTGCGTGATGTCCTGACCAAGATTGAGCTAGAAGGGTAATTCCATGGGTCTGAAAAATTTATTTGAAAAATATGAGCACCAATTTGAACCCGGTGGAAAATTAGCAAAATTCTATCCATTGTATGAAGCTGTTGCGACAGTCTTCTATACACCGGGCACGGTGACAAAAGGTCGCTCACACGTACGCGATACTATCGACCTCAAGCGAATGATGATTTTAGTCTGGCTTGCGGTTTTCCCAGCAATGTTCTGGGGTATGTATAACGTCGGTAACCAAGCTATTCCCGCACTGCATCATTTATACAGTGGCGCTGAGCTACAGCAAGTTTTAGCGAGTGACTGGCACTATTCTCTGGCACAGTTATTAGGCGCGTCTTTAGCTCCTGATGCAGGCTGGGGTAGCAAAATGCTGCTAGGTGCGATTTACTTCCTGCCAATTTACTTAGTGGTATTCTTGGTCGGTGGTTTCTGGGAAGTATTGTTTGCCATGATCCGTGGTCATGAAATCAACGAAGGCTTCTTTATCTCCTCTATCTTATTTGCGCTGATTGTTCCGCCTACCATTCCATTATGGCAAGCGGCGCTCGGTATCACCTTTGGTGTGGTTGTTGCAAAAGAGATTTTCGGTGGTACAGGTCGTAACTTCCTTAACCCTGCATTAGCGGGTCGTGCTTTCCTTTTCTTTGCTTACCCTGCACAAATTTCAGGTGACTTAGTTTGGACTGCGGCTGATGGATTCTCGGGTGCAACGCCTCTATCACAATGGGCGACGGGTGGTGTGAGTTCACTGGTAAACACAGTAACTGGCGAGCCAATCACTTGGATGCAAGCTTTCTTAGGTAACATGCCGGGTTCAATTGGTGAAGTTTCTACCCTGATGATCTTCATCGGTGGCGCATTTATTATCTTCTTCCGTATCGCCTCTTGGCGCATCGTGGCGGGTGTGATGCTGGGCATGATTGCCATGTCTTACCTGTTCAACTTTATCGGTTCAGACACCAACCCACTGTTTGCTATGCCATGGTGGTGGCACATGGTCTTAGGCGGCTTTGCCTTCGGTATGATCTTTATGGCGACAGACCCTGTTTCCGCTTCTTTTACTGATAAAGGTAAATGGGCTTACGGGATCTTGATCGGCGTAATGTGCGTACTTGTTCGGGTTGTGAACCCTGCATATCCGGAAGGGATGATGCTCGCAATCCTGTTCGCCAACCTGTTTGCTCCTCTGTTTGACTATATGGTCGTTCAAGCAAATATTAAACGGAGAAAAGCCCGTGGCTAATGATAAACCAGTAAATAAAGATGGCGTCGGCAGAACGTTTATCGTTGTTTTCATTCTCTGCTTAGTCTGTTCCGTCGTTGTTGCAGGTGCTGCGGTGGGTCTTAAACCACAGCAGCAAGAACAAATGATGTTAGATACTCAACGTAATATTTTAAGTGTTGCAGGTTTGCTGCAACCAAAAATGAGCGCGGAAGAAATTCAAAAAGTGTATGGCGAACGTATCGAGCCTAAACTGCTGAATTTCAAAACCAATGAGTTATCCAACAGCGTCAGTCGTTTTGACTTAAACAGCGAACTGCGTAGCGAAGAGACCAGCATCGCGCTATCTCCAGAAGAAGACATTGCGAAAATTCGCCGTCGTGCCAATAGCGCTGAAATTTATCTGGTTAAAGATGAACAAGGGAAAGTGACCCAAGTGATTCTGCCAGTTTATGGTTCAGGATTATGGTCAGTGATGTATGCCTTTATCGCCGTGGATATCGATGGTGTAACCTCTCGCGGTATTACCTACTATGCGCACGGTGAAACGCCGGGTCTGGGTGGTGAAGTTGACAACCCACAATGGAAAGCGCAATGGCCGGGTAAAAAACTGTTCAATGAGCAGGGGATTCCTGCAATCAAAATCGTACGTGGTGGTGCCACCGATAACCCATTTGGTATCGATGGTCTTTCAGGTGCAACCCTGACTTCAAACGGTATTCAACATATGTTTGATTTCTGGTTAGGCGATAACGGTTTTGGTCCGTTCCTGAAAAAAGTTCGTGAAGGAGCGCTGAATAATGGCTGATTCTAAAGAAGTAAAACGCGTCCTACTTGGACCATTGTTAGATAATAACCCGATTGCATTGCAGGTTTTGGGTGTGTGCTCCGCATTAGCGGTGACCACTAAACTTGAAACTGCATTGGTTATGACTATCGCCGTAACGTTAGTTACCGCGTTCTCTAACTTTTTTATCTCATTAATTAGAAATTACATTCCAAGCAGTGTTCGTATTATTGTTCAAATGGCAATTATTGCATCATTGGTAATTGTGGTTGACCAAATCTTACGTGCCTATGCCTATGAAATTTCGAAACAACTTTCCGTATTCGTTGGTTTAATTATCACCAACTGTATCGTGATGGGACGTGCTGAAGCGTATGCGATGAAAGCACCACCAATCGAAAGTTTTATGGATGGTATCGGTAACGGTCTTGGTTACGGTGTGATTCTGGTACTGGTTGGCTTCCTGCGTGAGCTATTTGGTTCCGGTAAACTGTTTGGTATTACGGTATTTGAATCATTGCAAAATGGTGGTTGGTACATGCCAAACGGCTTATTCCTGTTAGCACCAAGTGCATTCTTTATCATCGGTATGCTGATTTGGGGTCTACGTACTCTGAAACCAGCTCAGGTAGAGAAGGATTAAGAGCATGGAACATTATATTAGCTTGTTTGTAAAAGCCATTTTCATCGAAAACATGGCGTTAGCTTTCTTCTTAGGGATGTGTACATTCCTTGCGGTATCGAAGAACGTAAAAACTGCTTTTGGACTGGGTATTGCGGTAACCGTAGTGCTTGGGATTTCCGTCCCTGCGAACAACTTAGTGTACAACTTAGTGTTACGTGACGGCGCGCTAGTTGAAGGCGTGGATCTCTCATTCCTCAACTTCATTACCTTTATCGGTGTTATCGCGGCACTGGTTCAAATTCTGGAAATGATTTTAGATCGTTACTTCCCATCACTGTACAACGCATTGGGGATCTTCTTACCGTTGATCACCGTAAACTGTGCAATCTTTGGTGGTGTATCTTTCATGGCTCAGCGTGACTACAACTTTACTGAATCCATTGTTTATGGCTTTGGTTCCGGTATTGGTTGGATGTTAGCGATTGTCTTAATGGCCGCGATTCGTGAAAAGATGAAGTATTCAGACATTCCAGCGGGTCTAAAAGGGTTAGGCATCACCTTTGTCACGACCGGTTTGATGGCATTGGGCTTTATGTCCTTCTCCGGTGTGCAGCTATAAAGGCGAGAAGAATTCATGGATATTATTATTCTAGGCGTAGTTATGTTTACCCTGATTGTCTTGGCGCTGACAGGCCTGATCCTGTTTGCAAAGTCCAAGTTGGTCAATACAGGGAACATTAAAGTTGAAGTCAACGGCGATCCTGAGAAGAGCTTTGATGCTCCAGCAGGCGATAAGCTGTTAGGTATGTTAGCAAACCAGGGTATCTTTGTTTCTTCTGCCTGTGGTGGCGGTGGTTCATGTGGTCAGTGCCGTGTGAAAATCAAAGAGGGCGGTGGTGACATCCTGCCAACTGAGCTTTCACACATCAATAAACGTGAAGCGAAAGAAGGTTGCCGTCTGGCATGTCAGGTTAACGTAAAACAAGATCTGAAAATTGAATTACCTGAAGAAATTTTTGGCGTGAAAAAATGGGAATGCGAAGTTATCTCCAATGATAACAAAGCAACGTTCATTAAAGAGCTGAAGTTAAAAATTCCTGAGGGCGAAGTGGTTCCATTCCGTGCGGGTGGTTTTATTCAAATTGAATGCCCGCCTCATGTGGTGAAGTACTCAGACTTTGATGTGCCTGAGGAATACCGTGAAGATTGGGACAAATTCAATCTGTTCCGCTATGTTTCTGATGTCAAAGAAGAAACAGTACGTGCTTACTCAATGGCAAACTACCCAGAAGAGCGCGGTATTATTATGCTGAACGTGCGTATTGCAACGCCACCTCCGCGTAATCCAGATGTACCGCCGGGAATTATGTCATCATATATTTGGTCACTGAAACCGGGTGATAAAGTCACTATCTCTGGTCCGTTTGGTGAGTTCTTCGCGAAAGAAACTGATGCGGAAATGATCTTTATCGGTGGTGGTGCGGGAATGGCGCCGATGCGTTCCCACATTTTCGACCAATTACGTCGTTTAGATTCTAAGCGTAAAATCAGTTTCTGGTATGGTGCGCGTTCTAAACGTGAAATGTTCTATACCGAAGATTTCGACCAATTAGCCGCAGAGCATGACAACTTTACATGGAATGTTGCACTTTCTGACGCTTTGCCAGAAGATAATTGGGACGGTTACACAGGATTTATTCATAATGTCCTATATGAAAACTACCTCAAAAATCACCCTGCGCCAGAAGATTGTGAGTTCTACATGTGTGGACCTCCTGTCATGAACGCCGCAGTCATTAAGATGTTAAAAGACCTTGGTGTTGAGGACGAAAACATCTTACTGGATGATTTTGGTGGCTGATTAGTTACTGTGAATTATCTATTAAGCGCTCAGGAAACTGGGCGCTTGTTGATTAAAAAGAGGAAAAAATGGGTTTTTTTCCTCTTTTTGGTTGTAAACTGTGAATCGCCAAATAGGCAATTCAATTTTTAAACGTGAGTATTCTCTAGATTTGTGAATGTTGAGTTTGTTAGACGTCTCAGCACCTACTCTTTCTCTAGTGGGCGCTTACAATTAACGCTGAGAAAATTTATGCTAAACAGAAAAGTATTTGCTCCTGTGCTGCTATTCGCAGCCACTCTTCTTCTTGCCGCATGTGGTGGACCTGAACAAAAGAATCTTCAGGGACAAACCATGGGAACCTATTATTCTGTTAAGTTCGTGACAGACTCTTCAGAGCCTTCATCGGAAGCTATCCAAGCCGAAATCGACAAGCGTTTGGAAGAAGTGAACGACCAAATGTCGACTTATCGCCCTGGCTCCGAATTAAGTCGTTTCAATCAATCCAATGAAGTTAATGTGCCATTCCCTGTTTCTGCCGCGACGGCAAAAGTGGTCAGTAAAGCCATTGAGATTAATAAATTAACGGATGGCGGTCTGGATGTCACTGTTGGTCCACTGGTTAATTTATGGGGATTCGGTCCAGAGGGGCGAGTCACAAAAGCACCTACAGATGAGGAGCTTGAAAAACGTCGTGCATGGGTGGGTATCGATAAACTCTCTGTACAAGACAACAACTTAATTAAAACCATTCCTGAGCTGTATGTTGATTTATCTTCCATTGCTAAAGGTTATGGTGTTGATGTGGTAGCGGAATATTTAGAGTCCATCGGTATCAAGGATTATATGGTTGATATTGGTGGCGAAGTCCGTACAAAAGGTAAAAATGGCAAAGATACACCATGGCGTATTGCGATTGAAAAACCTGCAACGGATGGTGTGAGTCAAACGGCACAGGAGATTATCGAGCCGGGAGATTTATCTATCGCCACTTCAGGGGATTATCGTAACTATTTTGAACAAAATGGTGTGCATTTCTCACACACAATTGACCCAAAAACAGGTAAGCCAATTTCCCACAATTTAGTCTCAATTACCGTATTAGCCGACGATTGCATGAGTGCGGATGGATTATCTACAGGTTTTAATGTGATGGGACCAGATGCGGGTCTTGCACTTGCTGAAAAGATGAATATTCCTGTTTTTATGATTGTGAAGACAGATAAAGGCTTCGAAGAGCGTTACACTAAAGCATTCGAGCCATTTTTACAGAAAAAACAGTAAAAGGAGGAAAGCAGAATGTTGAATGTTTTTCTTGCAGCCTTTGCCTTATTTTTGTTGGCGTTTTTAGGTATGTCCCTTGGATATATTATTAAGCGGAAAAGTATCCAAGGCAGTTGCGGCGGTTTAAGTAGCATTGGGGTTGAGAAAGTTTGTGACTGCCCTGAGCCTTGCGATGCGCGTAAAAAGCGTATGGCACGGGAAGAAGCGCGCAAAAAAATGCTAGAGAAAAACCGCATTTTGTAATTTTTACTCTGTTGTGAATATTAACCCTAGTTGCTTTAATGAGCTGCTAGGGTTTTTTATTTTAAGGTTATTTTGATAAAAATAGTGATATATTTCATTGCAAACTAAATTTTATGTAATGAAGTCGAGCATGATGTGGAAACAGGGTAGTGAACAAACATGTGTCGCGTATTTCCCTTGAAACTGAGAGTGACTTTGCCATTATCTTTCTCATTGAGCTTGCATGCTAAGTCAGCGATGCTACTCCATTTTTCTCCTGATTTTGTTGTGATTACTCCCATCCAATAGCTCTGTTCGGTTGAAGAAAAAGTGAACTCTGTGATATCACTTAATTTTTTTTCATTCATAAGATTATAAAAAATAAAAACATTTCCATACTCATTCGCATTATTTTTGAAAGAAATTTCCACCTTTTTTAAGTCTTCATTCCATAGATTCTCGATAGAAAGCAAGCCTTTTGATATCGCCATGTTAAATTCCTTATGAATAAGAGTTTAAATGTATTTACTTATTTTGGCATCGATACTTTACTAAGTAATTAATATTGAATGTTATTTACTATTAAAAAAGAAGGAAAGATAAGATAGGGAAATGTATGGGTAGAAAAGATGAGTAATAAAAATAAGCTACTTAAATCGAATAAATCATTCTCAAAATAAAGTAGCTTAATAGTCAGAATTTATTTTTTGAAAGCTTTTGGTGAGTCAACCATAACGGCATCAGCACCAATTTCTTTAGCCAATTGATAATCGCTATCGCTATTTACACCAAAAACAATAATGTAAGCGCTGCCATTTTTTCTAAAGCAGTCAATAGCTTCTTTATCCCATGAGAGCGTTGCTGGGGAGCGAGCTTCCCCAAGGGTATATTTCTCAACGACTTCAACTTTACGATGCAGCTCAAAACCATACCAGCGAGTCGCAGATTTATCATTATCAAGTGTGCATTGATGGCTCATCACGCTGTTTGCCAGCATGGTGCGAGTTTCATCTCGGCTTTCAAATAACTGCAACTTAGTAGAAAGGGGTTTAAGGGCTTTTAAAAATGTATCATTGGTGGAATAAAAACGGACTTGGTTAAATGCGTTGATTTTATTCAACAATGCTAAAATAGCTTGAGCTTGAACATTAGGGTCTGCATCAGGGGATTTTAAGTCGATATAAAAAATCGTATCGGGGTATTTTTTTAAAACATCTTCTAGTGTGACGATAGTGTTTTGCGCAGCGGGCAGTTGCTGGTTATTTTTCTGATTAAATTTATACGCCGCATTTATCTGGCTTAATTGTTTGGCGGAATAATCAGAAATAACACCGCTTTTATCCGTTAACGCGTCTAAATCACTTGGGCGGTACAGAACTAATTGATTATCTTTACTGAGCTGAACAGTTAACCAAATTGCATCAGCTTTATTGCTTTTGGCTTGCTCGATTGCATAAAGGGTATTTTCAGGAGCATCTGCGGTACCTGCGCGGTGTGCCACAATCTGTGGCATTAATGCGGAAGCGGATTGGCTAACCAAAAGCAGTAAGCCTATCGCGGCGGATTTTTTGAACACTGATGTTGATATAATTTGCATTTATATAATCCATAATAATAGAAAATTCAATGAACTAACATAAGATTGACCGAGTGGTTGTTGTAATATGTTTTATCCGTTTTGTAAGCAATAAGCCTATAAATTAGGAGTAACTTTTTACTTTTTCGGTCATTTACAGTATTGCAGGAATACATTTCAATCAGATGAATAAGTTGCATGGCTAATAAAATAACTGTATATTTATTCAGTAATCATTGGTTGGGGCGGCTATCATGCGTAAAATTATTCATATTGATATGGATTGCTTTTTTGCTGCGATAGAGATGCGTGATGACCCAAAATTGCGCAATGTTCCACTGGCTGTCGGGGGGAGTGCAGACCGGCGTGGCGTATTGAGTACCGCAAATTATGAAGCGAGACGCTACGGTGTTCACAGTGCAATGTCGACGGCATTGGCGTTGAAATTATGCCCTCACCTGAAAGTCGTACCCGGTCGTATGGCGGTTTATAAAGACGTTTCCCATCATATTCGCCAAATATTTGCCCGCTATACCGATCTGATTGAGCCATTATCTTTAGATGAGGCCTATTTGGATGTGACTGATTGCCAGCAGCTTCACGGCTCTGCCACTCTTATCGCCGAGGCTATCCGCCAGCAAATTTTTGATGAACTTCAACTCACAGCTTCTGCGGGAATTGCTCCGATTAAATTCCTCGCCAAAATTGCCTCTGATATGAATAAACCCAATGGGCAATTTGTGATCACTCCACAGGAATTACCGGCGTTTATTGCCACGCTGCCATTAAAAAAGATCCCCGGCGTTGGAAAAGTGACAGCGCAAAAACTTGCGGATATGGGGTTATTGACCTGCGCGGATGTTCAGCGCTATGACATGCTGGCGTTGGTAAAAAGCATGGGTAAATTTGGACAAGCTCTGTGGGAACGCTGTCATGGCATTGATGAACGAGCAGTAAATACCGAACGCTTACGTAAATCCGTTGGGGTAGAACGCACTCTCGCCAAAGATATTCATCAGTGGGAAGAGTGTTTGCCTTTACTCGATACTTTATACGATGAGCTACATTTTCGCTTAGAGAAAGTGAAGCCAGATCTGCGCATTGCTCGCCAAGGAGTGAAATTAAAATTTGAGGATTTTCAGCAAACGACGCAAGAGCATGTTTATCCCATTATAGATAAGCAGGATCTTATTCGGTTGGCACAGCAGGCTTGGGAAAATCGACGAGCAGGGCGGGGGGTTAGGTTAGTTGGTCTGCATGTGACATTGCAGAATCCACAAATTGAAAGGCAGCTTTCATTACTTTTATAGTTTTTATTATGTTTAAAGAATGAGAGAAATAGGGTCATAAATTGTCGCTTATGACCCTGATATTGATAGCTTAAAGCCTACTTAGTTTTTTACTGGGATAGCTTTTAAGATAGCAGTTAACAGTGTCCAGTATTGACCCACGCTCTCAATGTGAACGCGCTCATCTGGTGAGTGTGCTCCACGGATGGTTGGTCCAATGGAGACCATATCCATTAATGGATAAGGCTTTTTAAACAGACCACACTCGAGACCGGCATGGATAACCATGATATTTGGAATTTTACCAAACAGTTTTTGGTAAGTGTCGCTAACAATATGCATGACTGGTGAGTCTGCATCTGGTTGCCAACCTGGGTATCCACCTTCAGCACGGTGTTGAGCTTTCGCTAGTTTTGTCAGTGATGTCAGCATATTAACGACGTAATTTTTACCTGAATCGATCAGTGAACGGATTAAGAAGATTACTTCCGCTTTGTCTTCAGTCATCTTCACAACGCCTTCGTTCAGAGAAGTTTCAACAACCCCTTTCACCACATCACTCATACGGATAACGCCGCTTGGCGCAGAGTTCAGAAAGAACACTAAACGCTGTTGGCAATCATTCGTCAGGGCTTTTAAGTCACTTGTTGTTTCATCTAACAGTAAAGCTAAGTTAGGTTCTACTGCGGCTAATTCATTTTTCAGAATGCCTTCGTAGCGAGTTCTCAGCGCGGTTAATTCAGCCACTTTATCAGCTGGTACCGCGAAAGTTGCGTGGCCTTCGCGTGGGATTGCATTACGCAGTGTACCGCCAGTGAATTCCAGCAGTTTTAAGCTTAAGTCTTCAGCGTGACCCGCTAAGAAACGTGCTAACAGTTTGTTGGCATTACCTAAACCTAAGTGAATGTCGCCACCAGAGTGACCGCCTTTAAGGCCTTTTAAGGTCATGGTGAAGGTTTTATAACCTTGTGGTAATGCTTCACGGGTTAAATCAAATGTGGCAGTGAAATCAACGCCACCTGCGCAACCCATGTAAATTTCGCCTTCTTCTTCGGAATCGGTGTTGATCAGAATATCAGCTTGTAACCAGTTTGGTTGTAAACCGAAAGCACCGTCCATGCCGGTTTCTTCGGTCATGGTCAGTAACACTTCCAGTGGGCCGTGTTCAACGCTGTCATCCGCTAATACCGCTAATGCGGATGCCATACCGATGCCGTTATCTGCGCCTAGTGTTGTGCCTTCAGCAGTGACCCACTCGCCATTAATATAAGGGCGGATAGGATCTTTAGTGAAATCGTGCTCTGTGTCGTTATTTTTTTGCGGCACCATGTCTAAGTGAGCTTGCAGTACAACTGGTTTGCGGTTTTCGTAGCCTTTTGTCGCCGGTTTACGGATTAAGATATTGCCAACTTGGTCGCGCTCAACGTGAAAACCTTTCCCTTTAGACCACTCCATGATGTGGGCAGCCAAAGCTTCTTCGTGTTTTGATGGGTGAGGAATGGAGCAGATTTTAGCGAAAATATCCCACAGTGGCTGTGGTTTTAGCGTTGATAATTGTGACACGTTCTTCTCCTTGACACTTTGATCGTAATCTTTCCGTCATATTTCAAGCTGGGGATTGGCTTACACCCAAAACAATCGACTGACGGCGTTGGTCGCTTAATTTAAGATTGCACTTAAGTGTAACAACTCAGGTTTTAAGCGGTTTTAAGTATTGATTCAGCATAACACTTTCTATCGAATAATGGAGAGCGTTAATAAGAATAATTCATTTAGTGGGATGGTTTCGCTGGTTTTTCCTGCGTCAAATCACTATAATCTCGCGCAACCTTTTTTCCGCAAGACACATTTCTGTTTTACTCACCTTCGGGACCCGAATTTTATGAGCGAAAAATATGTCGTAACGTGGGATATGTTGCAAATACATGCCCGTAAACTCGCACAACGTTTATTACCAGCAAAACAATGGACTGGTATCATCGCAGTTAGCCGTGGTGGTTTAGTCCCTGGCGCACTGTTAGCGCGTGAGCTGGGTATTCGTCATGTTGACACCGTTTGTATCTCTAGCTATGACCATGATAACCAACGCGAATTGAATGTAATCAAACGCGCTGAAGGCGATGGTGAAGGCTTTATCGTGATTGACGATTTAGTGGATACTGGTGGCACAGCGAAAGCTATCCGCGACATGTATCCAAAAGCACACTTCGTGACTATCTTTGCAAAACCAGCAGGTCGCCCATTAGTGGATGATTATGTGGTTGATATCCCACAAAACACTTGGATTGAACAGCCTTGGGATATGGGCGTTGTGTTTATCGATCCTCTGTGCGAACAAGATAAGTAGTCCGAACGAAATAATTTAAATCTGTTTAGCCGTGATAGGGTTGTTTGATAAAAACAACACATTATTACCTAAGTGATTTGAGCTAAACACGATATGATAGAGGGGAGTGCGAAATGCACTCCCTTTTTGTTTATGTGACAGATTTAATAGGTAAAAGTAGGGAACCCACATGACTCAGCAAAATTTATCCGAAAAACTTTTTAAACCTCGCGTTAGACAAGTTGAAACATCAACGTTGGTTTCTTATTCCTCCCATACTTTGTCCCAATTAGAGAACCACAGTGTATTAAGTGGCTCTTCACATAATCATTGGTATCGTACTCTCAACCGGTTAATGTGGATTTGGCGTGGTATTGATGCGATTGAAATTGAAGAAGTTTTAAGCCGTATTGCCATCTCAGATGCTAAACGCAGCCGTGATGAATGGCTTGATACTGTCATTGGCAATCGCCGTGGTAATTGGTGTTTTGAATGGTCTAATCAAGCCATGCGCTGGCAGCAAAAAGCCTTAGAATTTGAAAAAGGTCAGGAAGCGTGTGATGCGTGGCTGCGGGCCGCTAACTTATACAGCATTGCGGCTTACCCGTTTATTAAAGGGGATGAACTGGCGGACCAAGCGATTGTATTAGCCTGTAAGGCTTATGATAGCGCGGCAAAATTCTCACAGTACCAATTGAAAAAAATCTCATTCAAAGTCGATGGTGGTAAAGAAGTCTGTGGCTTTTTACACATACCATCGAATGTTCAAGGTCCTTATCCAACCGTGATGGTTTGTGGCATGCTTGATAGCCTACAGACAGATTACAGCCGCTACTTTAGAGAGTATTTAGAGCCTCGAGGGATTGCGATGTTAACGCTGGATATGCCATCTATCGGTTATTCCAGTAAATACAGCCTTTCACAAGAAACCAGCACGTTGCATGAACAGATTGTTCGCCAGCTCGACACCATTCCATGGATTGACCACACACGATTTGCCATCACAGGGATCCGTTTTGGCGCGAATATCGCTGTTCGTTTAGCGTATATGTGCCCAGATAAAATCAAAGCAGTTGCGGTGATTGGTCCTATCGTTCATAGCCTATTGCATGAAGAAAAATACCAAAAAGATATCCCCCGTATGGTGCTGGATGTTTTTGCTAGCCGCTTAGGGGTTTATCAAGTTGATGGTCAATCGTTACGCCATGAACTCAGCTGCTATTCACTGCGTAATCAAGGTTTGTTAGGTCGCCGTAACCAAGTCCCGATGATGTCAGTATGTTTTAAAAATGATCCCTACAGTCCGAAAGCTGACTCAGACTTAATCGCTCGTTCGTCTATGGATAGTCATTTGTTGACGTTGCCGAGTAGCCCTATATTAGAGGCTTTCGAGCGATCAATGTCAGATACAACCAAATGGTTAGAAAGTAAAATATTATAATTGTATTGAATAGCTTGCTTATTTTTTAACATTTGCTAAAAAGGGATCTTCCCAAGAAGGAGATCCTTAATATGGCGTTACCGACTGATTACACAAATGGAAAATTTTTAAAGAAATTTGCTGCGATAGGGCCTTATTTACGTGAGCAACAATCTATCAAAAACTGCTACTTTTTTGATAGCTTGGTTGTCTGTGTTAATGCGAATATCGCGCCTGAAAAACGTGAGTTTTGGGGATGGTGGTTAGAACTAGCCCCTATGGATGAAGGCTTCGAATTTGCTTACAAGTTAGGGATCTACAACAATCAGGGAAGTTGGCAAGCAAAAACCTTGAAAGATGCCGCAACGACGGAAGCCGTCGAAAAGAATCTGCATGCCTTCCATCAACGCCTTACCCAGCAATTATCTGCCCTAGAGTTAAGCTTGTTCCCATCCCCCTTAATGACAGAATTAAAGCTGGAATTAAGCGCATAAAATTGTTTTAAACCAACTTTTGTTTAATTTTGCGTTATGCCTGTTGGCATAACGCGCATCTCCTGATAAAACTGATACCCACTTTGTATTTATTAATCCTAATGGCAGAAAAATGATGAAAAATAGCCAAACACTCGTGGTCAAACTTGGCACAAGTGTCTTAACAGGGGGCTCACGTCGTTTAAATCAAGCTCATATCGTTGAGTTGGTTCGACAGTGTGCGCAGCAATATGAAAAGGGTCACCGAATTATTATTGTCACGTCTGGCGCAATTGCCGCAGGGCGTGAACATCTCAATTACCCCGAACTGCCGGCCACCATTGCATCTAAACAGCTGCTGGCGGCGGTCGGTCAAAGTCGTTTAATCCAATTATGGGAAAGACTTTTTTCCATCTATGGGATCCACATTGGACAAATGCTATTAACGCGTGCGGATCTTGAAGATCGCGAACGTTTTTTAAATGCACGAGATACACTGCAAGCGCTGTTAGATAACGGCATTATTCCGGTGATTAACGAAAACGATGCAGTGGCGACGGCAGAAATTAAAGTAGGGGATAACGATAACTTATCCGCACTTGCTGCCATCCTTGGTGATGCAGATAAATTACTGTTATTAACCGATATTGAAGGCCTGTATGACGCGGACCCGCGCAGTAATCCGAACGCAAAATTAATCCCTGAAGTTCACGGTATTAATGATGATTTACGCCGTATGGCAGGGGATAGCGTAACGGGCTTAGGCACCGGTGGAATGGCAACAAAATTACAGGCGGCTGATGTTGCTGGCCGTGCTGGGATTGACGTATTCATTGCCGCGGGCAATAAACCGGATGTCATCAATTCAGTGATTGAAAATATCCCTGTAGGAACTCGTTTTTATGGGCAGAAAAACCCAATGGAAAACCGTAAACGCTGGATTTTTGGGGCGCCAGCGGCGGGCGATGTCTACATTGATGACGGTGCACAATTAGCCATCACTGAAAAAGGTAG
The DNA here is from genome assembly GCF_057621555.1 of Providencia sp. LY12. Taxonomy (NCBI): domain Bacteria; kingdom Pseudomonadati; phylum Pseudomonadota; class Gammaproteobacteria; order Enterobacterales; family Morganellaceae; genus Providencia; species Providencia sp. LY12. The sequence continues at coordinate 1,154,274 of NZ_CM172594.1, forward strand.
TTCGTTATTGCCAAAAGGCATTAAGAAAATTGAAGGCGATTTCTCCCGTGGCGCAGTGGTCCGTATTCGCAATATGGCAGGTAAAGATTTGGCACATGGCGTAAGCCACTATAATAGTGATGCGCTCAGAATGATTGCCGGTCATCATTCCCAAGATATTGGTAAAATCCTTGGCTATGAACATGGCTCAGTAGCCGTTCATCGCGACGATATGATAGTGAGTTAATTATGTTAGAACAAATGGGTAAAGCGGCGCGCGAAGCGTCATGGCAGTTGGCTCAATTCAATACCAAACAAAAAAATAGTGCGCTTGAGCAAATTGCTGACCTCTTAGAGCAAAAGAGTGCCAGTATTTTAGCGGCTAACCAGCTGGATATGGCTCAAGCTCAACAAAGCGGTATGAGTGAGGCATTACAAGATCGTTTATTGCTGACCCAAGCGCGCTTAAAAAGCATCGCGGATGACGTCAGAAAAGTGTGCCAACTGGCTGATCCGGTAGGGCAAGTCCTTGATGGTAGCGAGTTAGATAGCGGGTTAAATTTACAACGTCGCCGTGTTCCGTTAGGGGTCATTGGGGTTATCTATGAAGCTCGTCCTAATGTCACTGTGGATGTTGCTTCTTTATGTTTAAAAACGGGAAATGCGGTCATTCTGCGTGGTGGAAAAGAGACGCATAATACCAATCTTGCTGTGGTAGAGGTTATTCAGCAAGCGCTGAAAAATAGCGGGCTGCCAGCCAATGCAGTACAGGCAATCAATAATCCGGATCGTGAATTAGTGACTCAATTATTAAAATTGGATCGCTATGTGGATATGCTGATTCCTCGTGGTGGCGCGGGTTTACATAAACTATGTCGTGAACAATCCACGATCCCAGTGATCACTGGCGGAATTGGTGTTTGCCATACTTTTGTAGATGACTCTGTGGATTTTGATAAGGCACTGAGCGTTATTACTAATGCTAAAGTTCAGCGCCCAAGCGCATGTAATTCATTGGAAACACTGTTGGTTCACGAAAATATTGCAGCGAGTTTCTTACCGCGTTTAAGTGAGAAAATGGCTCAGCAGCAAGTGACATTACATGCCAGCGAAAAAGCAATGGCATTCTTGAAAGATGGCGTGGCTAAAGTAGTGCCTGTTCAAGCGGAAAACTTAGTTGATGAATGGTTATCTTTGGACTTGAACGTTGAAATTGTTTCAGGGATTGATGCCGCTATCGAGCATATTCGCCATTATGGTACCGCGCATTCTGACGCCATCTTAACGGAATCTATTCGCCAAGCGGATTACTTTGTACAGCGTGTGGATTCAGCTGCGGTATACGTGAATGCCAGCACCCGTTTTACCGATGGTGGACAGTTTGGACTCGGTGCGGAAGTGGCTGTGAGTACCCAAAAACTCCATTCCCGTGGACCTATGGGGTTAGATGCTCTGACTACTTATAAATGGATTGGTTACGGTGATTTTTTAAGTCGACCATAATTTAATCATAATAATTTCGAGCCACACTGCGTGTGGCTTTATTTTTTTAGACTATTCGCCATTTTGGCTAACCTGCTAGAAGCATGTGTATGGCAAATTTATCATAGTAATCATGATGATGGGATGAATATCGATGTTCTACATTATTGGGCCTAGAGGCTCAGGAAAAACAACAATTGGTAAGAAACTCGCGGAAAAAACGGGTTACCAGTTTATTGACACCGACAAACTTATTTTTGAACATGCAGGAATGAGCATCGCTGATATTGTCAAGCAACAAGGTTGGGACTATTTTCGTCAGCTTGAAAGCCAAATTCTTGCTTCAATCGAACCACAAAAAGCGATTGTTTCAACAGGGGGTGGGATTATTTTAGCCTCTGAAAATCAGCAGGTTATGCGAGATAATGGAACGGTTATTTATTTACGTTCAACCCCAGAAACTCTCGCACAGCGGCTGGCGGCAGAGCCTCAAGCAGAACAGCGACCGAGCTTAACAGGAAAATCACTGCTTGAAGAAATTGAAGAGGTAATGGAGCAGCGTGATCCTATCTATTTATCGACTGCGCACCACGTTATTGATGCCAATCAATCCATTGATGCTATCATTAACCAGATCGCAAATTTGAGATAAATATTAGGTATACCAGTGCCTTTAGGAATAAACCCCTTAATGAGGTGCATGGGTATCGAGATAATTATTGTAGTATCTAATTGTTAATCAATAGATAAAATTATCATCATAAGAAAGGGAATCATTATGTTGGCAAAGATAATAAAAAAAGTACTGAAGTTTTTGTTTCGTGTCGAAGTCATTGGCAACCCAAATGAGTTCAATCAAGACAAATGTATCATTACGCCAAACCATGTCTCTTTTCTTGATGGTGTGTTGATTGCGTTATTCTTACCAGTAAGACCTGTATTTGCTGTGTATAGCACGGTGGCGACGCCTAAGATGATCAAACGCCTTAAGCCTTATGCCGATGTTGTTGCATTAGATCCAAAAAATCCATTAGGTCTCAGACACCTTGTTCGTGAAGTGGACAAAGGTCGCCCCATTGTTATTTTCCCAGAAGGCCGTATTTCTGTTCATGGCTCTTTAATGAAGATCTATGAAGGCGCTGCTTTCGTCGCTGCCAAATCAGGGGCAAAAATTGTCCCTATTCGTATTGATGGTGCTGAGCGAAGTCATTTTGGGCGCTTAAAAGGGGTTATCCCGTTAAAGTGGTTCCCGAAAATCAAGTTACATATCCTACCTGCTGAAGCCATTCCTATGCCGGATGCACCTCGTGCGGTTGAGCGCCGTGCACTAGCAGGTGAACATCTTTACCAAATCATGAAAGCGGCACGTATGGCAAGCCGCCCACAAATGACGTTAGTCGAAGCCTTTATTGATAGTATTGAACGTTATGGGCGTCGTTCTCGCTGTATTGAAGATATCGCCTTTAAAGAGGATAGCTATCAAGGATTACTGAAAAAATCCCTCGGCGTTGGACGAATTATCGAACGCTACACCCATGAAAATGAGCGTGTAGGGTTATTGCTACCCAATGCGACAGTGACCGCGGCAGCAATTTTCGGTTGCTTAATACGTGGGCGAGTGCCTGCGATGCTGAACTACACGGCGGGAAGTCATGGGATCAGTAATGCGCTGAAAGCGTCGACGGCGAAAGTGGTTTTCACCTCAAGACAATTTTTGGAAAAAGGGAAGCTGACCCATATTCCTGAGCAAGTACCTGAAGCCACTTGGATTTACCTTGAGGATTTAAAAGACACTGTTACCTTGCAAGATAAGTGGTGGATTATTAAGCACTTATTTTCACCACGTAACGCGATTATTCCTCGAAATGTGGATGATGAAGCTATTGTATTGTTTACCTCTGGCTCTGAAGGAACGCCAAAAGGCGTAGTACATAGTCATCGTAGCTTAATGGCGAACGTTGAACAGATCAAAACCATTGCCGATTTTACGCCGCGTGACCGTTTTATGTCATCGCTTCCGCTATTCCATGCATTTGGATTAACGGTTGGGTTATTTATTCCACTGTTTTCGGGTAGCCGTGTTTTCCTATACCCAAGCCCACTACATTACCGAATTATTCCTGAGTTAGTGTATGACCGAAATTGTACCGTTCTGTTTGGAACTTCAACATTCTTAGGTCATTACGCCCGCTTTGCCCATCCGTATGATTTTGCAAGAGTACGCTATGTCGTGGCTGGCGCCGAAAAACTGTCGGATAAAACCAAGAAAATTTGGTACGAAAAATTTGGTATTCGTATTCTTGAAGGCTATGGCGTGACTGAGTGTGCGCCGATTGTCTCTATTAATGTCCCTATGGCGGCGAAAGAAGGCTCTGTAGGGCAGATTTTGCCCTGTATGGAAGCCCGTATTATCCCATTGCCGGGCATTGAACACGGTGGAAAACTTCAACTGAAAGGCCCGAATATTATGAAGGGCTATTTACGAGTTGAAGCACCGGGTGTGTTAGAGGAGCCAAAAGCGGAGAATGCTCAGGGCGAGATAGAACCAGGCTGGTATGACACTGGGGATATTGTTGAGTTAGACAGTAAAAACTTCTGCACTATTAAAGGACGAGTGAAGCGATTTGCTAAACTCGCTGGCGAAATGGTTTCTCTTGAAAGCATTGAACAAATGGTGTCAGAGATTTCGCCAAGTTGCGACCACGGAGTTGTGACTAAACCCGATACTAGCAAAGGCGAAGCGTTGGTGCTATTTACCACCGATAAGGATCTTGACCGAGGTGCATTATCTGCCGCAGCGAAAAGTAAAGGTTTAACCGAATTGGCGGTTCCACGGGATATCCGCTGGGTTAAAGCCTTACCAGTATTAGGTAGCGGAAAAACGGATTTCGTGACATTAAAACAGATGGCGTTAACAGGGGAATAATATGCAGGATAGCACACCAAACACGCCACTGATGAGCACTGGGATGAAAGCCGTTTTGGCATCTCAGTTTCTTTCTGCATTTGCAGATAACGCGTTATTATTCGCGATATTAGCGCAGTTAAAAGCGGAATTTTACCCAGAATGGAGTCATCCAATTCTACAAATGGTGTTTGTTTTCACCTATATTGTGCTGGCACCATTTGTGGGGCAAATAGCGGATAGATTCTCTAAAGGTCGCGTGATGCTATTTTCCAACATATTTAAATTTGTTGGGGCATTGGGGATCTGTTTAGGGGTTAATCCATTCTTATGCTATGGGTTAGTCGGTGTCGGTGCTGCGGCGTATTCTCCTGCAAAATACGGTATTTTGGGCGAGCTGACCGGAGGCGATAATTTAGTAAAAGCTAACGGTTTAATGGAGGCTTCAACGATAGCTGCGATTTTAGTGGGCTCTGTGGTGGGCGGCATGCTCTCTGACATTAACCTATTATTGGCGTTGGGAACCTGCTCTTTACTGTATGCACTAGCGGTCATTGTAAACTTTTTTATTCCACATTTAGCGGCTGCAAGACCAGGAACAGGATGGAATTTCAAACTGTTGCTGGCGGATTTTTTCTCCGCCTGTCGTATTTTATGGGCAAACCAAGAAAGCCGATTCTCCCTTGTGGGTACCAGCATGTTTTGGGGCGCAGGGGTGACATTACGTTTCTTGCTGGTGGCATGGGTGCCCGTGGCCTTAGGATTACAAGATAATACAACCCCGACCATTTTGAATGCGATGGTTGCAGTAGGTATTGTGGTGGGAGCAGGGTTAGCGGCGAAATTTATCACCTTAAAAACGGTTTATCGCTGTATTCCCGCAGGGATTGTGATTGGGGTTATGGTGGTTTTCCTGTCACTGCAAACCAATATTATTCCTTCATATTTTATATTGATAGTATTAGGGATTTTTGGTGGATTATTTGTGGTTCCACTGAATGCTTTGCTCCAAGAGAAAGGTAAAGAAACGGTCGGAGCAGGTAATGCCATCGCAGTACAAAATCTCGGTGAAAATAGTGCCATGCTATTAATGCTAGGGTTATATTCTCTGGCGATAAAGGTTGGGTTCTCAGTCGTGAGCGTGGGTGTCGGTTTTGGTGTAGTGTTTGCTATCGCGATTGCAGGGCTGTGGATTTGGGATCGCGCTCGTAAAAAAACAGCATAATGGTGAATAGCCAAATGATAGATGAGAAGCAACTCGAAATATTAAGTATTCAGTTAGGACAGCGTTTACTGCAACTTGATAAAACAGTGACGGCGGCAGAATCCTGTACTGGTGGATGGATTGCCAAAGTGTTGACGGATATCTCAGGTAGCTCAGCTTATTTTAACCGTGGGTTTGTGACTTACAGTAATGAAGCCAAGCACCAAATGATTGGGGTAACGAACGACTCATTAACGCGTTTTGGTGCAGTCAGTCAGCAAGTGGTTCAGGAAATGGCACTTGGCGCATTAAATGAAGCTCAGGCAGATTTTGCGATGTCAGTCAGCGGAATTGCCGGACCGGGTGGCGGAAGCAAGGACAAGCCAGTAGGAACAGTTTGGTTTGGTTTTGCATTAAAGCAGTCCAATGGTACTGTGGATGTTGTGACTCGTCATCAAGTATTCGAAGGTGATAGGTATCAAGTTCGTTTACAATCAACAGGTTATTCGATAGAAACGCTTTTACAGTTAATATCTGAAAAATTTTCTTGATACTGTATGATTATACAGTATACTTAGTTCCAACAAATCGAATTCAATCGTTTTATTCGCAATGGTTACCACCATTGCCTTAGGGAGTGAACATGGCTATTGATGAAAACAAACAAAAAGCACTTGCTGCGGCATTAGGTCAAATCGAAAAGCAATTCGGTAAAGGCTCCATTATGCGTCTTGGTGAAGACCGCACAATGGATGTTGAAACCATTTCAACAGGTTCTTTATCTCTTGACGTTGCTTTAGGTGCGGGTGGTTTGCCATTAGGGCGTATTGTTGAAATCTACGGTCCTGAATCTTCAGGTAAAACGACATTAACTTTGCAAGTTATTGCCGCAGCACAACGTAGTGGTAAAACGTGTGCATTTATTGATGCTGAGCACGCACTTGACCCTATCTACGCGAAAAAATTAGGCGTTGATATTGATAACCTGCTGTGTTCCCAACCTGATACTGGTGAGCAAGCGTTAGAGATCTGTGATGCATTAACTCGCTCTGGTGCAGTAGACGTGATCATCGTTGACTCCGTTGCAGCATTAACACCAAAAGCGGAAATTGAAGGCGAAATCGGTGATTCTCATATGGGTCTTGCGGCGCGTATGATGAGCCAAGCAATGCGTAAATTAGCGGGTAACTTGAAAAACTCAAATACCTTGCTGATTTTCATCAACCAGATCCGTATGAAGATTGGTGTGATGTTTGGTAACCCAGAAACCACAACTGGTGGTAACGCACTGAAATTCTACGCTTCTGTCCGTTTAGATATCCGCCGTATTGGTGCAGTGAAAAACGGTGAAGAAATTGTTGGTAGCGAAACTCGCGTTAAAGTCGTGAAAAACAAAGTTGCGGCACCATTTAAACAAGCTGAATTCCAAATCCTTTATGGTGAAGGTATCAATACCTTCGGTGAGCTGATTGACTTAGGTGTTAAACATAAGCTGATTGAAAAAGCAGGTGCATGGTACAGCTATAACGGTGACAAAATTGGTCAAGGTAAAGCGAACTCGACAACTTATCTGAAAGAACATCCTGAAGTCGCACAAGAAATTGATAAAAAGCTGCGTGATTTATTATTAAATCATACTGGTGAATTGGGCAATACAGCGACTGATTTCATCAGTGATTCTGATGAAGAAGAAGTTCCAGAAGAATTTTAATTCAACGCTAACGTGTTGAAATAAATTGATATCAAAAGCGCCATTCTTAATTGATTGGCGCTTTTTTGTTTCTGCCTATCACAATAATAGTTTATTGAACAGTTTTTCTGTGGAAAAATACCCTAGCCAGAGGTATAAACATACTTTCAGAAAATATTCAGACGCTTTACAATGAAAGCCGCGAATGGATGTATCTATATTTTACTTCTATACAAAGAGACTTTATCTTATCAGTCACTTTTTAATCGGAGAGTTGATTAGAGGTGATGTTACATTCCATCTCAACAATTCGTAATTCTGTTTCCAGCTTGATATCGGGATAAATATGAGTAAAAGCACCGCTGAGATCCGTCAAGCGTTTCTCGACTTTTTCCATACGAAAGGTCATCAGGTGGTAGCCAGCAGTTCGCTAGTGCCAAATAATGACCCAACACTATTGTTCACTAACGCAGGGATGAACCAGTTCAAAGATGTATTTCTTGGTCTGGATAAACGAGCATATTCCCGAGCGACAACCGCACAACGTTGTGTACGTGCAGGTGGTAAACATAACGACTTAGAAAACGTGGGCTATACAGCTCGCCACCACACATTCTTTGAAATGTTAGGTAACTTTAGCTTCGGTGATTACTTTAAGCACGACGCTATTCGCTTTGCATGGGAACTTTTAACCAGCGAACAATGGTTTAACCTGCCAAAAGAAAAACTGTGGGTTACTGTATACGCGACTGACGATGAAGCTTACGATATTTGGAACAAAGAAATTGGTGTTCCTGTTGAGCGTATTATTCGTATCGGTGATAACAAAGGTGCTCCTTACGCCTCTGACAACTTCTGGCAGATGGGTGACACTGGACCTTGCGGACCATGTACCGAAATTTTCTTTGACCATGGCGATCACATCTGGGGTGGCCCTCCAGGAAGTCCAGAAGAAGATGGCGACCGCTATATTGAAATCTGGAACCTCGTCTTTATGCAGTTCAACCGTCAATCTGACGGTACCATGGAACCACTACCAAAACCTTCTGTAGATACAGGTATGGGGCTGGAACGTATTTCTGCGGTTCTGCAACACGTGAATTCGAACTATGAAATCGATATTTTCCGTGAACTGATTGCTGCAGCAGCAGAAGCGACAGGTGCAACTGACTTGTCCAACAAATCTCTGCGCGTTATTGCTGACCATATTCGTTCATGCGCATTCTTAGTGAGTGATGGTGTCATTCCATCAAACGAAGGTCGTGGTTACGTTTTACGTCGTATTATTCGTCGTGCGGTACGTCATGGGTACATGCTGGGCGCGAAAGAAACGTTCTTCTATAAATTAGTTTCTACCCTAATTAAAGTGATGGGACCTGCTGCGGAAGAGCTACAGCGTCAACAAGCTTTAGTTGAAAAAGTATTAAAAACGGAAGAAGAACAGTTTGCGCGTACTTTAGAACGTGGTCTGCAATTATTAGATGAAGAGCTGGTAACACTGAAAGGCGATACGCTAGACGGTGAAACGGCATTCCGTCTCTATGATACTTATGGATTCCCGTTAGATTTAACGGCTGATGTTTGTCGCGAGCGTAATCTTAAAGTGGATGAAGAAGGCTTTGAGCGTGCAATGGAAGATCAGCGTCGTCGTGCGAGAGAATCAAGCGGCTTTGGCGCAGACTATAACGCACTGATTAAAGTTGACAAACACAGTGAATTCTCAGGCTATCAGCATGATGAACAGCAAGCGACTATCACTGCATTATATAAAGATGGTCAGCCAGTTGATTCCCTGCAAGCGGGAGATGAAGGTTTAGTCATCCTAGATAAAACCGCATTCTACGCAGAATCAGGCGGTCAAGTTGGTGATACTGGTGTTCTTAAAAATGACAGCGCTAACTTTACGGTTACTGATACCCAAAAATATGGCCAAGCAATTGGTCATGTGGGTAAAGTTGAATCTGGCTCATTAGTTGTTAACCATCGAATTGCAGCTATAGTCAATAGTGAAAGACGTAATGCTATTCGTCTAAACCACTCGGCGACTCACTTATTACATGCAGCATTACGCCAAGTCTTAGGCGAGCACGTTTCTCAAAAAGGCTCGTTGGTAAATGACAAGTATCTCCGTTTTGACTTCTCTCATTTTGAAGCGATGACACAACAGCAACTGCGTCAAGTGGAAGATATTGTGAATGCCCAGATCCGTCAAAACTCAGAAATTGAAACTGAGTTGATGGATTTAGAGGGTGCGAAAGCGAAAGGGGCTATGGCATTATTCGGTGAAAAATATGAAGAGCGCGTACGTGTTCTGAGTATGGGGGATTTCTCCATCGAATTATGTGGTGGTACACATGCTAGCCGCACAGGGGATATTGGTTTATTCAGTATCTTAAGTGAGTCTGGTACCGCTGCTGGGGTTCGTCGTATCGAAGCGACAACTGGCGCAACTGCAATGGAGCACTTACATGCTCAGTCAGAACAACTTTCTGCGATTGCTCATCTATTAAAAGGTGATGCAAATAGCGTAGTTGAGAAAGTTAAAGCTGCATTGGATAAATCACGAAATCTTGAAAAAGAGATTTTGCAATTAAAAGATCAGCAAGCCTCTCAAGAAAGTGCTTCACTAGGTAGTAAAGCGAAAGATGTTAAAGGTATCAAACTATTAGTTAGTCAATTAAGCGATACTGATCCTAAACTATTGAGAACAATGGTCGATGATCTAAAAAATCAGCTGAAATCGGCGATTATCGTGCTTTCAACCACAAGTGGTGATAAAGTCAGTATAATTGTTGGTGTGACTAATGATTTGACTGCTAAAATTAAAGCAGGTGATTTGGTATCCTATGTTGCTCAGCAAGTAGGCGGTAAAGGTGGCGGTCGACCAGACATGGCGATGGCTGGAGGTACTGACGTAAGCGCATTACCAACAGCGATGGAAAGTGTCGAACAATGGGTTGATTCTAAACTGTAATTGCTGCGAAGTTACCCCATTTTAGTGGGGTAACTTTAATCTGTTGCAGCATTGTTAATATGTTGCCGGTAGTGTTATATTTTGCTTGTAAATAATTAGAATTATTGCCTTGATGGCATCAATGCTTTAGGTGAATGTCATTGCTTTACGTTTTCACGGTGTGTGATGGACAATAGCGGGGAATACCTAGAGACCCGACTCTTTTAATATTTCAAGGAGCAAAGAATGCTTATTCTGACTCGTCGAGTTGGTGAAACACTCATGATAGGCGATGAGGTAACAGTGACCGTATTGGGCGTAAAAGGCAACCAAGTACGTATTGGTGTTAATGCCCCAAAAGAAGTTTCTGTTCACCGTGAAGAAATTTATCAACGGATCCAGGCCGAAAAGACTCAACCAGACAATCAATAATAATGAATAAGCGTCCAGTGAGTTATCACACAGCAATAATGGGCGCTTGTCTTTCCCCTTTTTATCTTTAGTAATTCCTTAATCTTTCTATTTTTTAATTGGCTTAGCACATTATGTTGGTGTTGAGCGCTATCTCTTTGAATGAATCCACCTTTCTTTTTGTACTATTTTTATGCTGCCAAGCTACGCGTTATCAACTTTCTCTATTTTTTCCTGAATTTTTTATATTAAAAGTGATGATAATAAAAGAGCAAGAAAGCACGGAAACATTGCTTTTTCGGTGTTAAACTAATCATCTTGCTTGTGAAATGTGCAAACGATCATTGGAATGCAAAAAGTTTGGAAAAATTGTTTGACTTCTAAGTCTAGGAAAGTAATATGTGCGCCACACAGAGACGAGATGTTTAAACAAAAACAAATCGTATGTGACTAAAATATGGTGAGGTGGCCGAGAGGCTGAAGGCGCTCCCCTGCTAAGGGAGTATGCGGTCAAAAGCTGCATCGAGGGTTCGAATCCCTCCCTCACCGCCATTTTAGGCTCTGCATCCGTAGCTCAGCTGGATAGAGTACTCGGCTACGAACCGAGCGGTCGGAGGTTCGAATCCTCCCGGATGCACCATTTTCTACCTTATAAGCAAAGCTGATAGGGTGATGTTTTGGTTTATAGCGAACTGAAACAAAAGTAGTTTAGATTTAATATGGTTCTTAAAGCTAATAAGATTTATAACCATAACCATAAACATTGAAGTAGATTTTGATTAAGCAGTATTGAGAGAGAAGTACGTATTGCACTAAAATGCATCCGTAGCTCAGCTGGATAGAGTACTCGGCTACGAACCGAGCGGTCGGAGGTTCGAATCCTCCCGGATGCACCATCTCTTAAACATTTCTGTTAGTATCAACAATTCTGTCATCAATTTCATAAATCAAAATTACTGCTGTAGTCATACAGCATCGATTGATAATCGACAAATTTTGCATCCGTAGCTCAGCTGGATAGAGTACTCGGCTACGAACCGAGCGGTCGGAGGTTCGAATCCTCCCGGATGCACCATCATTAAAAACTCCTCAATTTGAGGAGTTTTTTTTTGCCTAAAATCCTAACTTACTATCTTCCTTCCTTCCTTTTCTTTCTGTTTTCTCATCGGGTAAACCACACATCTAGACAGCGACAATTTATGTGATTTAAGCTAAAGTAATCACCTTATTAAAATAAAACTAAATCACAGGCGGGAGGTCGATTTGATCCCGGACGTATCAAAAGCGCTCTCATGGTTAGAAGCGCACCCGGAAATTCTCAATGGCATTCAACGCGGCATTGAGCGTGAAACACTACGTGTGACACCTCAAGGTGCGTTAGCTGAGACATTACATCCAGATGAGCTGGGGAAAGCCCTTACCCATAAATGGATCACCACGGATTTTGCGGAATCCTTACTCGAATTTATTACTCCTGTAGATAAAAGCATTAGCCACAACTTGGCTTTTTTGCGAGATCTACATCGCTATACGGCACGTCATTTACAAAATGAAAGAATGTGGCCGTTAAGTATGCCTTGCTTTATTGCAAGTGAAGATAAGATCACGCTGGCGCAATACGGTAGCTCCAATGTGGGGCAGTTTAAAACACTGTATCGTGAAGGGTTAAAAAACCGCTATGGGGCATTAATGCAAACCATCGCGGGGGTTCACTATAACTTCTCATTCCCAATTGAGTTTTGGAAAGCGTGGGCTGGTGTTGAAGACGCAGAAAGCGGAAAGGAAAAAATTTCTGAAGGCTATTTACGCCTAATCAGGAATTACTATCGCTTTGGTTGGGTCATCCCATACCTATTTGGTGCATCTCCCGCTATTTGCGGCTCTTTCTTAAAGAACAGAGAAACCTCACTGAATTTTAATAAAACTGAGTGTGGTACTTATTATCTGCCATATGCAACCTCATTGAGAATGAGTGATTTAGGCTACACCAATAAATCTCAGAGTGATTTAAATATTACGTTTAACCACCTTGATGAATATGTGGAAAATCTGAAGAAAGCCATTCATAAGCCTTCTGCTGAATTTGAAAAGTTGGGCGTGAAAAAAGATGGCAAGTACGTTCAGCTGAACACTAATGTGTTACAAATCGAGAATGAGCTATATGCGCCAATTCGTCCGAAGCGTGTACCACAAGGCAATGAATCGCCTTCTGATGCATTATTACGTGGTGGTATCGAATATATTGAAGTTCGCTCCCTTGATATCAACCCATTTAGTCCGATTGGAGTTAATGAAACTCAGGCCCGCTTTGTGGATTTATTCCTCATTTGGTGCGTGCTTGCAGATGCCCCGGAAATGAATGTTCAAGAGCTGGATTGCTGCCGCAAAAACTGGAACCGCGTGATCCTTGAAGGTCGTAAGCCGGAGCAGGTGATTGGCTTTGGTTGTGGTAGCGAGCTTAAGCCATTGGTTGAAGTGGGACAAACACTGTTCAAAGATCTGATCCGTGTGGCTGAAGTCTTAGATACCTGCTGTGATGCCAAATACAAAGACGTGTGTCATCAGTTTGTCGCCATGTTTGAAGATCCAAACTTGACCTATTCAGCGCTGGTGATGGACGAAATGCTGGAAAAAGGTATTGGTGGCTATGGGTTAGAATTAGCTGAAAAATATTATCAGCAGCTAATTAATGAACCTTATGAAGTGATCACTGAAGAGCAGTTTGAACAGGCGCGTTTGGCTTCAATTGAGAAACAAAAGAGAATGGAGCAGGATCAGAGCGAAAGCTTTGAAGAGTATCTTAAGATCCACGCTGGACGCTAAAAGAAAATGGCCACAACAAGGTGGCCAAACAAAAAATCTTTTAAAGAATTAGGGATGATAACAATTTGCGCGTCTTTCACATATTAAGACTCTGCATTTTTGGATTAGTTTCATTTTATTCAAAATTATTTTTTTTATTTTTATGGAGGTCATGAAATGCCGTTATTAGACAGTTTTACTGTGGATCATACGCGTATGGCTGCTCCTGCTGTTCGTGTAGCGAAAACGATGACAACGCCTCATGGGGACACTATCACCGTATTCGATTTACGCTTTACAGTCCCAAATAAAGAAGCAATGACAGAAAAAGGAACGCATACCCTAGAGCACCTTTTTGCGGGTTTTATGCGAGATCACCTTAATGGTAACGGTGTTGAAATCATCGATATTTCGCCAATGGGATGCCGTACAGGCTTCTATATGAGCTTGATTGGTCAACCGGATGAACAGCGTGTTGCTAACGCCTGGAAGGCTGCTATGCAGGATGTGCTGCATGTGCAAGATCAAAATAAGATCCCAGAGCTTAATGTGTACCAATGTGGTACTTACAAGATGCACTCTCTTGAAGAAGCTCAGCAAATTGCTCGCAGTGTGCTTGCGAAGGATATTCTCGTCAATAAAAACGATGAGCTTGCATTGCCAGAAGAAAAGCTTGCCCAGCTTCACGTTTAATTATTGAAAAAGATAGACTAAAAAGCCTTAAAATCACCGATCAATTGGTCAGGTTTTTAAGGCTTTTTCCATTGAAATGAACAATTAAAATTCAGGGGCTTGTGAGTCAAAACCGAGCGGAGTGATTTTTACCTGCTTGATAATATTATCGCTGATCACTAAAACTTCGATAACATAGTGACCAACAACTATTTGTTCTTCAGGCTGTGGAATATCACCTAATACCTCTAAAACCATCCCATTAACGGTTCTAGGACCATCAATAGGAAGGTTCCAATCAAATGCTTTATTCAGGTCACGAATGTTTGCTGTTCCATCCACAAGGACGCTGCCGTCGCTCTGAGGCATGACTTCTTCAGCTAGAGAAGGCGACATTGATGTTGTGAAATCACCGACAATTTCTTCCAAAATATCTTCTACGGTGATCAAACCTTGGATCTCGCCATACTCATCAACGATGATGCCAAGCTTCTCTTTTTTATGCTGAAAATTAACCAACTGAACGTTGAGTGGCGTACTATTGGGAATGAAATAGATACTATCGGCGGCTTTGATCAAATTCTGCTTGTTGAACTCACGTTTCTCTACCATCAATCGATAAGCTTCTCGCACACGCAAAATACCAATCAAATCATCAAGAGAATCACGATACAGGACAATACGTCCATGAGGGGAATGAGTGAGCTGCCTAACAATCGACTTCCAATCATCATTAATATCGATCCCCACAATTTCATTACGTGGCAGCATAATATCGCCAACGGTGACTTTGTCTAAATCAAGAATCGAAATCAGCATGTCTTGATTACGGCGGCTGAGCTTGTTTTTGGACTCATGAACAATGGTACGCAACTCTTCTTTATTGACCGCATCATTACGAGTATTTGAGACATTTATCCCACAGCAACGCATAAAAAGGGCAGAAATAGTATTAAACGCCCACACGACAGGTAGCATGATTTTTTGCAGTGGCGTAAGAATAAAGCTACTAGGAAAGGCAATACGTTCTGGATACAGTGCCGCAATGGTTTTTGGCATCACTTCTGCAAATAGCAGAATAACAAATGTGAGCACGCCAGTTGCAATGGCGACACCCATATTGCCATATAAGCGGATCCCGATAATGGTCGCGAGAGCAGAGGCAACAATGTTGATTAGGTTGTTACCAATCAATACTAAGCCCAGTAAGCGGTCGGGATGGCGTAGCAGTTTTTCAACACGGATAGCGGAGCGATTACCTTGTTTCGCTAAATGTTTTAACCGATAACGGTTCAACGTCATCATACTGGTTTCTGACGCTGAAAAATAAGCGGATAAAAAAATTAAAACAATCAGTATGATGATTAGAGTACCAGTAGATACTTCATCCAAAACAAGGTTCCTTTTTTATAACAGCCGTTTAAAGCTAAAATGGCTCTACGCCATGGTTAATTGCTGAATCAATCGATTACCAAAAAACGCCAAGGTAAGGATAAGTGAACCGCCCACATGGAAAAAGAGGACGCGTTTGCCTCGCCATCCACCATGAAAATGTCCCCACAGCAAAATAACGTAAACAAACCAAGCAATGACGGAGAGTACGGATTTGTGGATATTCTCTTTATCAAAGATGTTATCCATATAAATAAAGCCCGTGCACAGGGTTAAGGTCAACAGAATGACCCCCACCTGAGTGACGTGAAACATTTTGCGTTCAATGACCATCATTGGCGGCATATCAGGGCTAAATTTCAGAATTTTGTTTTTAAGTTGGTAGTCAATAATGGCGACTTGAAACGCATATAACGCCGCGATAAGCAAGGTAGCGTAGCTTAATAATGCCAAGCCAATATGAACAAATAATGGAGTGCTTGCCTCTAAATGAGTAATAAACTCACCAGGCATAATTGTAGATAAAATCAGGTTAATAATCGCGAAACTATACACAATAGGGGTTAAGTACCACGCACGCCCTAAATAGGAAACCACCGTCATAATCAAACACATTAAGAGGCTGACAGAGGAGCCTAAATTTAAGAGGGTGAGATTTTGCCCGCTGGCTTCACTAAAAATTTGTAATTTCAACGTGATTGCGTGAGTAACCATCGCCACGATAGCTAATAAAATAGCCAATCGACGATAAAGAGCTTGCTTGCGCACTTGTCCGGGGACGATCAGCAGCAGACTGACCATGTATGTACAAACTGCTATGACTGCAAATACGGGCATAGTATAGTGTCGTTATTCATTTTAAGTGGATAGTAATTAACTAGTATAACCCGTGCAAGTGTAGGCTCCAACTATTGGTATGACGTATCGCTGTATATTCTTTACTAATCGCTCATTTAGGCTAACTAAACGAAGCAGCGAAACCCCATCAAGTGTGATACAATCGGCGACCAACACAGCGTTGAATTGTGCCGTGGCTATCTTGAGTTTGCCCTTGAAATACAGCGCGCGAGTAACCAAATAAGGCTACATATAGGCCCATAACAGAATTGAGCTAAGACACATGTTTGATAATTTAACTGACAGACTATCGCGCACTTTGCGCAATATCAGCGGGCGTGGACGTCTGACTGATGACAATATTAAAGATACATTACGCGAAGTTCGCATGGCGTTACTGGAAGCCGACGTTGCTTTGCCAGTCGTCCGTGAATTTATTCAAAAAGTCAAAGAAAGTGCTGTTGGTCAAGACGTTAATAAAAGCCTAACACCGGGTCAAGAGTTCATTAAAATTGTTCAAAATGAACTGACCCGCGCAATGGGTGAAGAGAATCACCAGCTGAATTTATCTGCTCAGCCTCCAGCTGTTGTGTTGATGGCAGGTTTGCAAGGTGCGGGTAAAACAACCAGCGTTGCAAAACTGGGTAAATTATTAAAAGAAAAGCAAAAGAAAAAAGTCTTAGTGGTTTCTGCCGACGTTTATCGCCCTGCGGCGATCAAACAGTTAGAAACTTTAGCACAAGCGGTTGGCGTTGATTTCTTCCCATCTGAAGTCCAAGAAAAGCCAGCGGCAATTGTTCAAAAAGCCTTAAAACACGCACAATTACAATTCTACGATGTATTGTTAGTGGATACCGCTGGTCGTTTACATGTTGATGAAGCGATGATGGAGGAGATCCAGGAAGTCCATCGTATAATCAATCCAGTTGAAACCTTGTTTGTGGTTGATGCCATGACGGGGCAAGATGCGGCAAACACAGCGAAAGCCTTTAACGAAGCATTGCCATTAACAGGGGTTGTTTTAACCAAAGTTGACGGTGATGCGCGTGGTGGTGCTGCATTATCTATCCGCTCTATTACAGGTAAGCCAATCAAATTCTTAGGGGTTGGTGAAAAAACTGATGCCCTTGAACCATTCCATCCAGAGCGCGTGGCTTCACGTATTTTAGGTATGGGAGATGTGTTATCTCTGATTGAAGAGATTGAACACAAAGTTGACCGTGATGAAGCAGAGAAATTAGCGAAGAAGCTGAAAACAGGGGATACCTTTGATTTCAATGACTTCTTAAACCAGCTAAAACAGATGCGTAATATGGGCGGAATGACCAGCATGTTGAGTAAGATGCCAGGTATGTCCCAGTTACCGGATGCGGTTAAATCCCAAATGGATGACAAAATTACCATCCGTATGGAAGCGATGATCCAATCCATGACGCGTAAAGAACGCGAAAAGCCAGAGATTATCAAAGGATCGCGTAAGCGTCGTATTGCTGCGGGTTCTGGAACCACAGTACAAGAGGTTAATAAACTCTTAAAACAGTTTGATGATATGCAGCGCATGATGAAAAAGATGAAAAAAGGCGGTCTCGCCAAGATGATGCGCGGTATGAAGGGTATGATGCCTCCGGGTTTTCCGGGGCGTTAAGCAATAAAGCCTGAAACAAAAGTGTACTTTTGATTGATTTTTGCGTCAAAGTGAGTAAACTTTTCGGGCTTTTTATATGACAGCCGGACTCTATCCCTCGATGGAGTCTGGTTGTTTTGTTAACTAATGAGGATGTTATGGTAACAATTCGTTTATCTCGTGGCGGCGCTAAAAAACGTCCGTTCTACCAAATCGTTGTAACCGATAGCCGCAATGCGCGTGACGGTCGTTTCATTGAGCGTATCGGTTTCTTCAACCCGATCGCTGCAGGTCAAGCAGAAGAACTGCGTTTAGACCTGGACCGTATTGAGCATTGGGTTGGCTTAGGCGCAACTGTTTCTGACCGTGTTGCACAACTGGTCAAACAAGCTAAAAAAGTAGCTTAATCTGTCACGGTGGTAACAATGAGCAAGCAAACTAAACTACTGCCTCCTGCGAACCCAATTGTATTGGGCAAATTAGGCGCGGCATACGGTATTCGTGGTTGGCTCAAAGTTTTTTCCTCCACCGAACATGCTGAAAGTATTTTTGATTATCAACCTTGGTTTATCCAACGTTCTGGTCAATGGCAACATATTGAAATAGAAGATTGGAAACATCATAACAAAGATATCATCGTCAAGCTCAAAGGGGTCGAAGACCGCGATGCAGCTGCTCTATTGACCAATTTTGAAATTGCGGTTGATTCAACCCAACTTCCTGATTTGGACAACGACGAATACTACTGGAAAGACCTTATGGGCTGCCATGTAGTGACGTCTGAGGGTTACGACCTTGGTACTGTCATTGATATGATGGAAACGGGATCGAATGACGTTCTCGTCATCAAGGCAAATTTAAAAGATGCATTTGGCATCAAGGAGCGGTTGGTTCCGTTTCTTGATGGGCAGGTTATCAAGAAAGTCGATCTCTCCACCAAAACTATTGAAGTGGAGTGGGATCCTGGTTTTTAAATCTCCGGTTTACCGGTTTTTATGAGTGGGATAAATCATGTGGATTGGGGTAATTAGCCTGTTTCCCGAAATGTTCCGCGCAATAACCGAGTACGGGGTAACTGGTCGGGCAGTGAAAAATAGCCTGCTAACGGTTGAGTGTTGGAATCCGCGAGATTTTACTCACGATAGACACAAAACTGTTGATGATCGCCCCTATGGTGGTGGTCCAGGCATGCTGATGATGGTGCAACCGTTAAAAGATGCAATCCACGCAGCAAAAGCTGAGGCCGGTGATGGTGCAAAAGTGATTTATCTTTCACCTCAAGGTCGCAAACTCGGTCAAGACGGAGTTTGTGAACTGGCAACAAACGAGAAGATAATTCTGGTTTGTGGTCGTTATGAAGGTATTGATGAGCGGATAATTCAAACCGAAATTGATGAAGAATGGTCAATCGGTGATTACGTTCTCAGTGGCGGGGAGCTCCCTGCTATGGTGTTGATAGACTCAGTCTCTCGGTTTATTCCTGGAGTACTAGGTCATCAAGCTTCAGCTCAAGAAGATTCTTTTGCGGATGGCTTGTTAGATTGTCCTCACTATACCCGACCAGAGGTGTTAGACGGCATGCAAGTTCCTGACATTCTACTTTCAGGAAATCATGCCAAGATCGATAGCTGGCGCATGAAGCAGTCACTCGGTCGTACCTGGCTTAGAAGACCTGAGCTTCTAGAAAGCCTAGCTCTGACTGACGAGCAGAGGATGTTGCTAGCTGAATTCCAACGGGAATTTCAGGCTGAGCAACCAGTGAATCCAGACAATTAATTGTCTAAACATATCAGTTTACCTAGGGTAAGAGAGTTATTATGAGCAACATTATTAAACAACTTGAACAAGAGCAGATGAAGCAGGACGTACCTTCATTCCGTCCGGGTGATACCGTGGAAGTTAAGGTATGGGTCGTAGAAGGCTCTAAAAAACGTCTGCAGGCATTTGAGGGCGTGGTTATCGCTATCCGTAGCCGCGGTCTGCATTCTGCATTCACTGTTCGTAAAATTTCTAACGGCGAAGGTGTTGAGCGTGTATTCCAAACTCACTCTCCAGTCGTAGATAGCATTGCTGTTAAACGCCGTGGTGCTGTTCGCAGAGCTAAACTGTACTACCTGCGTGAGCGTTCTGGTAAGGCAGCTCGTATCAAAGAGCGTCTGAACGCCAAGTAATACGCTTTCGCTACATCCGAAAGTTAAAGGGCCCGCATTAGCGGGCCTTTTTTATATTCGTCGTATATTCGTCATATTTCGCGCTGTGGCGGTGTTGGCTTCATTCAGCCACACAGGTCACATACTTATGTATGCTCCCTGCGCTGTCTTCATTTTGCAGCCTAGCCACAACTCGAACTATTTAGAATATACCGTTCAATAAATCCCACTTCGTAAACTTATCTTTACTATTTTTATTCGTTTTTTGCTTTTTAATATGAACTTATTCTCTTTAAAACCTACAATTTTATTTAAATTCAAAAAGATAAATAAATGTAATTTTTTATGTACACTGAATTGAATTATTTTACAGTTTTGGATTGAAATCTTTACGATGCATGATATGTTATCTCTCACGCACTAAACACAAGATCGATAAATAACATCACTAATAAATAATAAGCTAAATAGGTAATCAAATGATCATGCAAAAAGATGTACTCAATAACGTGAATATTCAAGACGAGCAGGTTCTTATTACCCCTGAAAGTCTGAAGCAAAAATACCCATTGAGTAACAGCAACCTGCATGCCATTGCGACATCGCGTAAAGTGATTGCTGATATTATTCATCAGCGTGACCCGCGCTTACTCGTGGTATGTGGTCCTTGTTCAATTCATGATGTAGATGCTGCCATCGAATACGGTGAGCGTTTACAGAAACTTGCCGCTGAGTTAAGTGATAGCTTATATATTGTGATGCGTGTGTACTTTGAAAAACCACGTACAACCGTGGGTTGGAAAGGCTTAATTAGCGATCCATTTATGGATGGCAGCTTTGAAATGGAAAAAGGGCTGCACATTGCCCGCGATTTATTGACCAACTTAGTGAATATGGGATTACCACTGGCGACAGAAGCGTTAGATCCTAATAACCCACAATACTTAGGTGACTTATTCAGTTGGTCAGCAATCGGAGCGAGAACTACGGAATCCCAAACTCACCGTGAAATGGCATCCGGCTTATCAATGCCAGTTGGTTTTAAAAACGGTACAGATGGAAGTTTATCTACCGCCATCAACGCATTAAAAGCTGCTGCGATGCCGCATCGTTTTATGGGGATCAACCAATCCGGTCAAGTTTGCTTGCTGCACACTAGCGGTAATAAAAATGGTCATGTGATCTTACGTGGCGGCAAAACGCCAAATTATGATGAGCAAAGTATTGCTGCTTGTGAAGCTGAAATGAAAAAAGCGGGGCTCGAACCATCATTAATGGTGGATTGCAGCCACGGTAACTCAAATAAAGATTTTCGTCGTCAGCCACTGGTGGTTGATTCAATTATCGAGCAAATTGTTAATGGTAATGAATCAATTACAGGTATTATGCTTGAAAGCCATATTAATGAAGGCAATCAGTCATCAGAACAGCCACGTGAAAATATGAAATACGGGGTTTCAGTGACAGATGCATGCATTAACTGGGATGACACTGAGTCTGTGTTGCGTAAATTACACCAAGCATTATCACCAGTGCTTGAGCAGCGCGGGCAAAAATTAAGCAAAGTGAGCTGAGCAAGGGATTGGTATGTCTGCTGAATTATCCCATTTACGGGAACAGATTGATGAAGTTGATAAGTCATTATTAGATTTGCTCGCCAAACGGCTTCAGTTAGTGGCTGAAGTCGGTGAAGTCAAAAGCCAGCACGGATTACCTATTTATGTGCCTGAGCGTGAATCTAGTATGTTGGCGGCTCGCCGAGCAGAAGCGGAGCGAATGGGGATCCCGCCTGATCTGATTGAAGATATTCTTCGACGGATCATGCGTGAGTCCTATGCGCGCGAAAATGACAAAGGATTTAAAACACTGAACCCTACCGCCGGTCCGATTGTGATCGTCGGTGGGAATGGGAAAATGGGGCGGTTATTTCATCGTCTACTTTCCCTGTCTGGTTATCAAGTTAAATTACTGGGTGAGCAAGATTGGGATAATGCGGCTTCGATAGTCTCTGGTGCAAGCGTGGTGATGGTTAGTGTACCTATCCACCTCACTGTTGATGTCATTAAACGTTTGCCTACTTTAGATCCAGAAACAATTTTAGTGGATATTGCTTCTGTGAAGCAAAAGCCACTCGAAGCTATGCTGTCAGTACATCAAGGCCCTGTATTAGGATTACATCCGATGTTTGGTCCTGATATTGGCAGTGTTGCCAAGCAAGTTTTTGCATTCTGTGATGGGCGAAAAGCGGAGTCTTACCAATGGCTGTTGGAGCAGCTGCAAGTTTGGGGGGCGCGCTTGAAAGCGATTAAGCCTGAAGAACACGATCGTAATATGAGTTTTATTCAAGCGTTACGCCACTTTACGACGTTTACTTATGGGCAGAATTTAGCGAAAGAGCAGGTTGATTTACAGCAGTTGTTGGATCTCTCTTCCCCAATTTATCGTCTTGAATTGGCAATGGTAGGGCGTTTGTTTGCACAAGATCCACAATTGTATGCAGATATCATCATGTCTTCGGACGAAAATGTTGAATTGATCCGCCGTTATTACCAGCTTTTGGGGCAATCCATTGAAATGCTGGAGCGCAAAGATAAAGCCGAATTTATTCGACAATTCGAGCAAGTCAGTCAGTGGTTTGGTGAAGATGCACATCATTTCATGAAAGAAAGCCAGTCTCTATTACAACGGGCGAACGATAACCGTAAATAGTCTCTTTAGCCATTACTCGATAAATCGATGAAAAAGGGTAATGGCTATCTTTATGCTAAAAGTGCTAAACGCATTTCTATTATTAATATTTATAATAAATAAGTAATTGTACTTATTTCTGTAGTTTATCCTAAATTTATAATTGAGTTTCTTCCTTAAGTAGGTTTATCCACCAATTAATTAGAAATTAATCAATTTATAATATCGATATTTATAAATTAAACGATTTATCTAATAAAGATCCCTTGCCATTGACCGATAACACTAATCATTAAATGATGATAAGTGTGGTAAACCTATGTCTTTTAAGAACCTCAAAATTAGTTTGAAATTAACTATCGCATTTGGCGTTTTCATCACGCTAATTGTTTTAAGTTCTCTGTTTTCATTAGTAAATATGAATCGAGCAAATGAAAGCATTCAGAACGTCATTTTTAAAAGTTATCCAATAACCGCTAATGCAAACTCGGTGATGGATAACTTTTATTCTTATATTGGTATCCAAGAATTGATTTTATTGGATGACCGAGGGAGTGAAAAACGCAAGGAAGAGCTAGTTAAAATTAGCCAAAATATTTCTGATCTGTTGGATGAGTTGGATCGAAGTATAACTGATAGCCGTTCTCGTGAAGTGCTTGATAATATCCAAGAGGTGAGAGCTAAATTTATTAGTGCTCAGCAACAGATGATGGAGTTTATGAATCAGGGAAATCGCCAAGCTGCGATTGAAATGATGATGACAAAAACATCAGCTATTCAGCGAGAATATCGTGAGCAAGTCCAAAACCTGATAGCCATCCAAAATATGTTGATGCAAGAAACGGGTTATCAGGTGGAAGATGACTATAAAGCAAATCGTGTTTTATTAGCATTTTTATCAATTATTAGCATTGTTGTGGGCTGCGTTATGGGGTGGTACATCACGCGTATTATCACTAAACCTTTAGAGCAAGCGGTTGATTTTGCTAAATCAATTGCCAGTGGTGATTTGACCCAAGATATTCAAGCGCAATCTAAAGATGAAACTGGGATCTTACTTGAATCGCTCAGCGAAATGAAAGGGCACCTACTAGAGATTGTCCAAGAAGTCCAAAATGGATCTGAGAGTATTTCTGCGGCAGCAGGGCAAATTGTCGCGGGTAATCAGAACTTAGCGGCTAGAACGGAAGAGCAAGCGGCTTCTGTTGAGCAAACGGCAAGTTCGATGGAGCAAATTACATCCACGGTACAGAACACCACTGAACATACCCATGAAGCGACAATGTTGGCTGACAATACCGCTGTAACGGTCAAAAACAATGGTCAGATGATGGTTCAGTTAACCGATAAAATGCGCGCAATTAATGGTTCATCTCAAAAAATGACGGATATCATTAACCTAATCGACTCTATTGCTTTCCAAACGAATATCTTAGCCTTGAATGCGTCCGTTGAAGCGGCAAGGGCAGGAGAGCATGGTCGTGGGTTTGCGGTAGTGGCGGGTGAAGTGAGATTACTGGCACAAAAAAGCGCTGCATCGGCCAGTGATATTCGTTCATTAATCGAAAACTCCTCTTCACAAACCCAAGAAGGTATGGAATTGGTTGAACAAGCTAGCCAGCAGATCCACGGAATGGTCGCTAGTGTTGAAGAGATGAATGCGTTATTGCGTGAAATTGGTCAAGCTAGCAGGGAGCAAAGTGATGGTATTTCACAAATTAACAGCGCCGTGGGGCAATTGGATTTAACAACACAACAAAATGCGGGACTGGTAGAAGAATCGGTCGTAGCGGCAGATTCGCTGAATGACCAAGCTTACCATCTTCAAAACTTAGTTAATTATTTTAAGCTCAGCGCGACAATACAAAAATCGTGATTGGCATAAATCGTAATTAATAAAAATAACACAGGCTAATGACCTGTGTTATTTTTTTTGAGTCAAAATTAAAACTAAGGCGCCATTTTTTCTGGTTCTACAGGAACGATATTTTCAGATGGGTAACAGCCAAGAATTTTAATTGAGCGGGTGATTTCTGCTAATTCTTTCAGTGCTTGTTGCATATTATCTGAACGCAAGTTAGCGTGAACATCTACATAAAACATCTCTTCCCAAGGCTTACCATTAATTGGGCGAGATTCTAATTTACTCATCACTATCTTATTATTTTTCAAGATAATTAAAGCATCTACTAATGCACCGGCTTGTTGACCTGTAGTGATCAGTAATGTGGTTTTTGCTGGAACTTGTTCAGTTACTTCAATTGCTCGTGGAGCCACAACAATAAAGCGAGTCATATTAATTTGCTGATTCGCTAAGTTATGCTCCAAAACCGTTAAGCCATACAATGCACCGCCAGCCTCACTGCCTAGTGCAGCTACATTAGGGGAATTATGTTCTGCCACTTTTTGCATTGCTGTAGATGTGCTGTCGCAATATTCAATTTTCCAATGAGGGAATTGAGATAAATATTGGCTACATTGCTGGAATGGCTGAGGGTGACTATATACAGTATCAATCTTGCTTAATTCACTACCTGGCGTGGTCAACAAGCAATGGTTTATCGGTAAACGAATTTCACCGACAATGGATAATGATGTATTTTGCAGTAAATCGTAAACATCATTAATTGCCCCTGAGCTGGTATTCTCAATAGGTAAAATACCATAATCTGCTTGACCACTTTCAACGAGTGAAAAGATATCTTGGAATTTATGGCAGCTGCATTCAACCAGTTGATCAAAATGACGCGCTGAATATTGACGCGCGGCAACATGGGAATAAGAACCTTTTGGTCCTAAAAATGCAAATCTTGCGGTATCACTAGGTGTTAGGTTTAAATGTTTTTGCAGGATAGCTTGCTGGGTAAGAACAGAATCTTCAATGATCATCTGAAACAAGCGTGTAATATAAAAACCATCAAGACCGAGAGGCGTGCCTTTATTAATTAATACATCGAGTAATTGGCGTTCGCGCTCTTTGTCACGGATTGGGCGGTTATCATCGATTTTGGTTTCCGCAACTTCAATTGCATAGCCTCGACGTTTTGCAAGAAGCCCAAGGAGTTCACTGTCTAACTGGCTAATTTTCTCACGGACTTTCAGTAAATTAGTGCTATTTTCCATTCTGCGACCCTATCAAACATCAGTGAATAAAAAAGCCCCCTAGGTAGGGGGCTTTAAAATATTGTCTTCTTTTTTTTCTCGAACGACAAAAGCCCCTTAATGTGAGTGGCTAAAGAAGAAAAAGAAAACAGTATTTAGTTTCATGGGAAATCCTTTCGAGTGAAGTTATTCAAATAGACATGATAGTGAACGAGAAGTCAACAAAAAATAGCGCGCAACGTAAAAACGCGCCCATGATGAGCGCGTTTGGAAGGTTTCAAGATAAGTGGATTGATAATATAAAAATATAACGTAACTACTTAAACGCAACTGATTACAACGTTTCTAGATTCGCTTCTTTTACACTATTAGTTGCCCTTCTTGATTCTCCTTTATGTTGCACTTTGTTTAACTGTCTTTCGAGTTTGTTGATAAGGTCATTTATTGCAACGTACATATCTTCATGCTTAGCACTTGCTACCAACTGTCCGGTAGCGGTTTTTATGTTGGCATCAACCATAAAACCTTGAGGCTCTTTCGATAGCACCACATGGGGGCTAATTAAGGAAACTTGCCATTTATCGAGTTTTGCTAGACGGCTTTCAATGTGTTCACGAATTGCTGGTGTGATGTCCATTTGTTTGCTAGTAATGTTAACTATCATATAGTTACCTCTCATTGTTTCCGTCTTTGATGAATTCAGAATACCGATATCTAGGAATAAAAAATTGATCTAGATCACACTTAAATTATGGGGAAGGGGGTACCCACTTGAAGTGTGATTTTGGCTAAAAAAGGCAGGTAAAAGGATTGCCAAAATAACTATATTGAGGGAGACTGAGAGAGTTGGCTATCGACACGGTAAATAGCCGGTACTTTTTTTGGGTAAAATTTTAGGCTATGAATTTTAAAAGAAAAAGTTCAAAACTATCCCTCATTCTTATTCATCTTCAAACCCTCTGAATTTCAAATCACGATTAAAATTATCAAAAAAAACAGCAGCCGAAGCTGCCGTTCTTATTTTAATCGATAGCGTTAAAAGCAATTTATTGGTTTGCTGCAATAATGCTGCCGACTTTATTTGCTTCTTTGTCTAAGCCCATCTCTTTATACGCAATTTCCATATATCCGAGCGCTTGACGCGTTGCTTCTGTATCTGGATAGTCACGTAACATTTGTTGGACACGATTAACAACCGCGACATAGGCCCCACGTTTGTTGTAATATTCAACGACAGAGAGATCAAATTTTGCCAAACGATCTTTTAAGTAAACTAAACGCTTACTTGCATCGTTGGAATATGGGCTGTTCGGATAGTAACGAACTAACTGGCTCAAGTCTTTGAACGCAACCAATGCGTGTTGTGGGTCTCTGTCAGAGCGATCGATACCAAAGAAACCTTGTAACATGCTGTCATCTAACGCCATTGCCGTTAAGCCACGCATGTAAAGTACGTAGTCAATATTGGGATGAGTTGGGTTTAAACGCATGAAACGGTCAATTGAAGCTATCGCCATTGGTAGCTCTGCTGATTTATAATAGGCGTAAATCAGGTCTAACTGTACTTGCTGAGCATACGGACCAAACGGGTAGCGGTTATCCAACGCTTCAAACTGTTTAATTGCCGCGTTATAGTTACCGTCCTGTAATTTTTGCTGACCTGTACTATAAATCTCAGCTGGGGAACTATCGGGGCTGACTTCGTTATTGCTGGAGCATCCGGCGAGAGCCAGGCTCAACGTGGCAGCTGCCACCAGATATTTCATACGTATCATCACGTGTTGGTTATCCTCTGACTGTATCGAGGGAGTCTATCCGTAAGGCTCCCGGCAAAATTCGAGTTACAATAGCATACATTTTAAATGAAACGGCAGCGCCGTCAAAACACAAACACCAAAAAGTAGATTAATTTATGGCTCAACAAGTACAATTAAGTGCAACTATCGCTGAATCACAGCTTGGTCAACGTTTAGATCAAGCTTTGGCTGAATTGTTCCCTGATTATTCACGTTCTCGAATAAAAGAATGGATCTTAGACGATAGAGTGCAGGTTAACGGCAAAGTTATCAATAAGGCAAAAGAAAAAGTTTTAGGTGGTGAACAAATTTCCATCGATGCCTTGATTGAAGAAGATAGCCGTTGGGAACCTCAAGATATTCCACTTGACGTTGTTTATGAAGATGAAGATATCCTAATTATTAATAAACCGCGTGATTTAGTTGTTCATCCGGGGGCGGGTAATCCAGACGGAACCATTTTAAACGCATTATTATATCGCTATCCTGAAATCGCGGATGTACCAAGAGCGGGCATTGTTCACCGTTTAGACAAAGACACAACTGGGTTGATGGTCGTCGCTAAAACGGTCCCTGCACAAACTCACTTAGTGGAAGCGTTGCAACGCCGTGAAATTACACGTGAATATGAAGCGGTCGCTGTTGGCCGTATGACAGCAGGCGGTATGGTCGAAGAGCCAATTTCTCGCCATCCAACCAAAAGAACGCACATGGCTGTTCATCCAATGGGCAAGCCTGCGGTAACTCACTATCGAGTCATGGAGCATTTTCGCGCTCATACGCGCTTACGTCTACGCTTAGAAACCGGAAGAACGCATCAAATCCGTGTTCATATGGCGCATATCAACCATCCATTAATCGGTGATCCATTATACGGCGGTCGACCACGTCCACTGAAAGGAGCAACAGAAGAGTTCCTCGAAGTGATGCGTAATTTTGATAGACAAGCGCTACACGCAACAATGCTGCGTCTTTATCACCCAATCACAGGAATCCAAATGGAATGGCATGCGCCATTACCTGATGATATGGTGAAATTGATTGAAGCACTGAAAGCTGACACTGAACTTCATAAAGACGATATGGACTGGTAATGAATACGTTGATTTTCCCTGATTGGCCGCAACCTAAAAATATTTCAACATGCAGTACAACTCGTGCAGGTGGAGTGAGCCTTCCGCCTTTTGATAGCCTAAATTTAGGTGACCATGTTGAGGATTTGCCTGAGGCAGTCAGTGAAAATCGCCATCGTCTTGAAAAGCTTGCTCAATTACCACAGCAACCCGTGTGGCTTGAGCAAGTACATGGTACTCATGTTCTGCATTTAATGGGAAGCGAGATTGAAAATCGTCAAGCGGATGCGGTGTATACCAACCAAGTTGGTCAAGTGTGTGCCATCATGACGGCAGATTGCTTGCCAGTATTGTTTTGCAGCCGCGATGGTAAAGAAGTGGCAGCGGCTCATGCCGGATGGCGAGGCCTCTGCAATGGCGTATTGGAAAATACGCTAGCGGCATTTAATGCACAACCGAGCGACATTATGGCGTGGATGGGGCCGGCTATTGGCCCTGAAAAATTTGAAGTTGGCGTAGAAGTTAAACAAGCATTTACTGGTCAATCTGCCGATCTTGCAGATGCGTTTACACCTCACAATGACAAATTTCTGGCAAACATCTATTTACTGGCGCGTAAAAAGCTACAAGCCGCGGGCATTTCAGCCATTTATGGTGGTGAGTTTTGTACGGTCAGTGATGAAAACAGATTTTTTTCCTACCGACGAGAGGGGAGAACGGGGAGAATGGCATCCCTTATATGGATAAATAACTAGTTCATGGAATAATATTCCAAATTAACAAATATTGAAAAAATAATCCCGCCTAAAACTTGAATATTTAAAAACAGACCGCATCTTATCTTCAGTAGCAATTTTAATCATATTCTATTGGAGGTGTTATGCGTCTGGATCGTTTAACTAATAAATTCCAGCAAGCTCTCGCTGACGCCCAGTCATTAGCCCTTGGGCGCGAAAATCAATTTATTGAACCAATTCATTTACTCAGTGCTTTGTTTAATCAAGAAAGTGGTACCGTGCGTCCATTATTGACGACGCTCGGCGTGAACGCAGTTACGTTCGAAAACAAAATTGAAGATGCATTGGCTCGACTCCCTCAAGTGCAAGGTGTTGCTGGGGATGTACAACCATCAAGTGACTTAATGCGTCATTTGAACTTATGTGACCAGCTTGCTCAGAAAAATGGGGATGACTTTATCTCCTCAGAATTATTTCTGCTCGCTGCTTTAGAAGCCAATACAACCCTCGCTGATATGTTGAAAGCGGCGGGTGTTAATAAAGACAATTTGAAAAAGGCAATAGAACAGATGCGTGGTGGCGAAAAAGTGAATGACCAAAGCGCTGAAGACCAGCGCCAAGCTTTGAAAAAATTTACCGTTGATTTAACCGAACGTGCAGAACAAGGGAAATTAGACCCTGTGATTGGCCGTGATGAAGAAATTCGTCGTACCATCCAAGTATTACAACGTCGCACTAAAAATAACCCAGTATTAATTGGTGAGCCTGGTGTAGGTAAAACGGCGATTGTTGAAGGGCTTGCACAGCGTATTGTTAATGGTGAAGTCCCTGAGGGATTGAAAAACAAACGTGTTTTATCACTGGATATGGGGGCTCTGATTGCAGGGGCGAAATATCGTGGTGAATTTGAAGAACGTTTGAAAGGTGTTCTGAATGACCTCGCTAAACAAGAAGGTAACGTCATTCTGTTTATCGATGAATTACATACTATGGTGGGTGCGGGTAAAGCTGATGGTGCAATGGATGCTGGTAACATGTTAAAACCTGCACTGGCACGTGGTGAACTGCATTGCGTGGGGGCAACAACCCTTGATGAATACCGTCAATATATAGAGAAAGACCCTGCGTTAGAGCGTCGTTTCCAAAAAGTATATGTTGCAGAACCATCCGTGGAAGACACCATTGCTATCTTGCGTGGTTTGAAAGAACGTTATGAATTGCACCATCATGTGCAAATTACTGACCCAGCTATTGTGGCGGCAGCGACGTTATCGCACCGTTACATTACTGACCGTATGCTGCCAGACAAAGCTATCGACTTAATCGATGAAGCGGGCGCTAGCTTACGTATGCAGATGGATTCAAAACCAGAATCTTTAGATAGATTGGAAAGACGTATTATCCAATTAAAACTGGAACAGCAGGCACTGAAAAAAGAGTCTGATGATGCCAGTAAAAAACGTCTGGAAATGTTAGAAGAAGAGCTGGCGGAAAAAGAGCGTGAATATTCTGCATTAGAAGAAGAGTGGAAAGCAGAGAAAGCATCATTAACTGGCACTCAACATATCAAAGCTGAATTAGAAAATACGCGTATTGAGATGGAAAAAGCGCGTCGTAATGGTGATTTGGCGAAAATGTCTGAGTTACAGTATGGGCGTATTCCTGAATTAGAAAAACAGTTAGAAGTGGCGACGAAAGCAGAAGGTAAAAGCATGAAGCTTTTACGTAATAAAGTTACTGACGTCGAAATCGCAGAAATTCTGGCTCGTTGGACAGGTATTCCAGTATCAAGAATGCTTGAAAGCGAAAGAGAAAAACTGTTACGGATGGAGCAACAATTACATCAACGTGTGATTGGGCAAGATGAAGCGGTTGTGGCTGTGTCGAATGCTATCCGTCGTAGTCGTGCAGGTTTATCGGATCCTAACCGCCCAATTGGTTCGTTTATGTTCTTAGGCCCTACAGGGGTAGGTAAAACTGAATTATGTAAGGCACTAGCAAACTTTATGTTTGATAGTGACGACGCCATGGTTCGTATCGATATGTCCGAGTTTATGGAGAAACACTCTGTATCTCGTTTAGTCGGTGCACCTCCAGGATATGTGGGTTATGAAGAAGGCGGTTATTTAACTGAAGCGGTAAGACGCCGTCCATATTCAGTTATTTTGCTGGACGAAGTTGAAAAAGCGCACCCAGATGTATTTAACATCTTGCTGCAAGTATTAGATGACGGTCGTTTAACTGATGGGCAAGGTAGAACGGTAGATTTCCGTAACACCGTAATCATCATGACGTCAAACTTAGGTTCCGATCTTATCCAAGAACGTTTTGGTATGATCGGTTATTCAGAAATGAAAGATATGGTGATGGAAGTCGTCGCTCATAACTTCAGACCTGAATTTATTAACCGTATTGATGAAGTCGTGGTATTCCATCCATTAGGTAAAGAGCAAATTACGAATATTGCGAATATTCAGTTAGCTCGTTTATATAAACGTTTGGAAGAACATGGTTATGAAGTCACTGCAACGGCGGCTGCATTAGAGAAAATTGGTGAAGCTGGTTTCGATCCAATCTTTGGTGCTCGTCCGTTGAAACGTGCAATTCAGCAAGAGATTGAAAACCCACTGGCACAAGAAATTCTGTCAGGCAGATTAATCCCGGGTAAACCAATTACTCTGGATGTTGAAAACGATGAAATCGTAGCAAAGCAGTAAGTAAGCGCTCGGTTATTATCAAAATGTAAGTTAAAAGGCGACCCTAAGGTCGCCTTTTTCATATAAATATCGCCCAAAATGGCATTTTTTGTTGAAAAAATACACGTGAAGTATAAAGGATAATCAGTTGGAAATTATTTTGCAAAAAACACTTGCCAGATTTTTCTGACTCCCTATAATGCGCATCCACTGACCGGGAACAAGCCAACGCAAAGCGCGATGGACACTGAACCGGCAGCGAGAGAATCTGAAAAGATTAAGTAAAAAAATACTTGACTCTCACTGAGGAAAGCGTAATATACGCCACCTCGCGACAACGACCTAAGTTGATAAAAACTGAGTCGAATTTATCAAGAAATGTCGCACCGCTCTTTAACAATTTATCAGACAATCTGTGTGGGCACTCACAGGACACTATCAAAAAAATATTTGATTTTAAGTCTTGAAGAGTGACTAACACGTTAATTCATATATATGAACTAATAGGTAATTTGGTTTCTTCGGAAATCAAACGACAGTAACATTCTTTGAGCATCAAGCTTTTTAATTGAAGAGTTTGATCATGGCTCAGATTGAACGCTGGCGGCAGGCCTAACACATGCAAGTCGAGCGGTAACAGGGGGAGCTTGCTTCTCGCTGACGAGCGGCGGACGGGTGAGTAATGTATGGGGATCTGCCCGATAGAGGGGGATAACTACTGGAAACGGTAGCTAATACCGCATAATCTCTTAGGAGCAAAGCAGGGGAACTTCGGTCCTTGCGCTATCGGATGAACCCATATGGGATTAGCTAGTTGGTGAGGTAATGGCTCACCAAGGCGACGATCCCTAGCTGGTCTGAGAGGATGATCAGCCACACTGGGACTGAGACACGGCCCAGACTCCTACGGGAGGCAGCAGTGGGGAATATTGCACAATGGGCGCAAGCCTGATGCAGCCATGCCGCGTGTATGAAGAAGGCCTTAGGGTTGTAAAGTACTTTCAGTTGGGAGGAAGGCGTTGATGCTAATATCATCAACGATTGACGTTACCAACAGAAGAAGCACCGGCTAACTCCGTGCCAGCAGCCGCGGTAATACGGAGGGTGCAAGCGTTAATCGGAATTACTGGGCGTAAAGCGCACGCAGGCGGTTGATTAAGTTAGATGTGAAATCCCCGGGCTTAACCTGGGAATGGCATCTAAGACTGGTCAGCTAGAGTCTTGTAGAGGGGGTAGAATTCCATGTGTAGCGGTGAAATGCGTAGAGATGTGGAGGAATACCGGTGGCGAAGGCGGCCCCCTGGACAAAGACTGACGCTCAGGTGCGAAAGCGTGGGGAGCAAACAGGATTAGATACCCTGGTAGTCCACGCTGTAAACGATGTCGATTTGGAGGTTGTTCCCTTGAGGAGTGGCTTCCGGAGCTAACGCGTTAAATCGACCGCCTGGGGAGTACGGCCGCAAGGTTAAAACTCAAATGAATTGACGGGGGCCCGCACAAGCGGTGGAGCATGTGGTTTAATTCGATGCAACGCGAAGAACCTTACCTACTCTTGACATCCAGAGAACTTAGCAGAGATGCTTTGGTGCCTTCGGGAACTCTGAGACAGGTGCTGCATGGCTGTCGTCAGCTCGTGTTGTGAAATGTTGGGTTAAGTCCCGCAACGAGCGCAACCCTTATCCTTTGTTGCCAGCGATTCGGTCGGGAACTCAAAGGAGACTGCCGGTGATAAACCGGAGGAAGGTGGGGATGACGTCAAGTCATCATGGCCCTTACGAGTAGGGCTACACACGTGCTACAATGGCGTATACAAAGAGAAGCGACCTCGCGAGAGCAAGCGGAACTCATAAAGTACGTCGTAGTCCGGATTGGAGTCTGCAACTCGACTCCATGAAGTCGGAATCGCTAGTAATCGTAGATCAGAATGCTACGGTGAATACGTTCCCGGGCCTTGTACACACCGCCCGTCACACCATGGGAGTGGGTTGCAAAAGAAGTAGGTAGCTTAACCTTCGGGAGGGCGCTTACCACTTTGTGATTCATGACTGGGGTGAAGTCGTAACAAGGTAACCGTAGGGGAACCTGCGGTTGGATCACCTCCTTACCATTGAAGTGTACTTGTGAAGTGCTCACACAGATTGTCTGATGAAATAGAGTAACGGTATCAATAGGCTTGTAGCTCAGGTGGTTAGAGCGCACCCCTGATAAGGGTGAGGTCGGTGGTTCAAGTCCACTCAGGCCTACCAAAATCGAATTGATGCTTCGTTATAACTCAGCTCGTTTACCAGACGTAAACGTCGCCAAGTTATGCCTTGCCTAAATTCGATTTAACTCAAAATTCTTTCTTAGTGAGAGAATCGATACTGGAATTACCTTTATGGGGCTATAGCTCAGCTGGGAGAGCGCCTGCCTTGCACGCAGGAGGTCAGCGGTTCGATCCCGCTTAGCTCCACCATAAACTTTCTGATTATTCAGAATAGATTAGAAATAGTCTATTGCGAATAATTATGCTCTTTAACAATCTGGAACAAGCTGAAAATTGAAAACAACGCACATTGTTTATCGCTTAAACAATGTGAGAGTCTCTCAAAAATCTCAACTTGAACGTGTTTTTCAAACACACAAGCGAGTGGCATGAGCGAGCAGTGTGAAATTCAAGGTGGACAGCGTGCAGCAAGCGCAGCGTACATAAGTACGTGAGCATTGCGAACCCTGCCCAACGAAGAAGTTCACCACGCACAGCCATGACGTTTCGTGTCGTCTGATAAAAAGACACCTTCGGGTTGTGAGGTTAAGCGACTAAGCGTACACGGTGGATGCCTAGGCAATCAGAGGCGATGAAGGACGTGCTAATCTGCGATAAGCGTCGGTAAGGTGATATGAACCGTTATAACCGACGATTTCCGAATGGGGAAACCCAGTGCAATTCGTTGCACTATCGTTTGATGAATACATAGTCAAACGAGGCGAACCGAGGGAACTGAAACATCTCAGTACCTCGAGGAAAAGAAATCAACCGAGATTCCCCTAGTAGCGGCGAGCGAACGGGGAGCAGCCCAGAGTCTTAATCAGCATTAGCATCAGGAGAACGGTCTGGAAAGGCCGGCAGTAAAGGGTGATAGCCCCGTATCCGAAGGTGTTAGTGTTGTGAACTCGACGAGTAGGGCGGGACACGTGTTATCCTGTCTGAATATGGGGGGACCATCCTCCAAGGCTAAATACTCCTGATTGACCGATAGTGAACCAGTACCGTGAGGGAAAGGCGAAAAGAACCCCGGCGAGGGGAGTGAAATAGAACCTGAAACCGTGTACGTACAAGCAGTGGGAGCACCCTTGTGGTGTGACTGCGTACCTTTTGTATAATGGGTCAGCGACTTATATTCTGTAGCAAGGTTAACCGTATAGGGGAGCCGTAGGGAAACCGAGTCTTAACTGGGCGAATGAGTTGCAGGGTATAGACCCGAAACCCGGTGATCTAGCCATGGGCAGGTTGAAGGTTGGGTAACACTAACTGGAGGACCGAACCGACTAATGTTGAAAAATTAGCGGATGACTTGTGGCTGGGGGTGAAAGGCCAATCAAACCGGGAGATAGCTGGTTCTCCCCGAAAGCTATTTAGGTAGCGCCTCGTGAACTCATCTTCGGGGGTAGAGCACTGTTTCGACTAGGGGGTCATCCCGACTTACCAACTCGATGCAAACTACGAATACCGAAGAATGTTATCACGGGAGACACACGGCGGGTGCTAACGTTCGTCGTGAAGAGGGAAACAACCCAGACCGCCAGCTAAGGTCCCAAAGTCATAGTTAAGTGGGAAACGAAGTGGGAAGGCTCAGACAGCCAGGATGTTGGCTTAGAAGCAGCCATCATTTAAAGAAAGCGTAATAGCTCACTGGTCGAGTCGGCCTGCGCGGAAGATGTAACGGGGCTAAACTATGCACCGAAGCTGCGGCAGCGATATGTAAATATTGTTGGGTAGGGGAGCGTTCTGTAAGCCTGTGAAGGTGTGCTGTGAGGCATGCTGGAGGTATCAGAAGTGCGAATGCTGACATAAGTAACGATAATGCGGGTGAAAAACCCGCACGCCGGAAGACCAAGGGTTCCTGTCCAACGTTAATCGGGGCAGGGTGAGTCGACCCCTAAGGCGAGGCAGAAATGCGTAGTCGATGGGAAACGGGTTAATATTCCCGTACTGGTGATAATTGCGATGGGGGGACGGAGAAGGTTAGGCTGGCCGGGCGACGGTTGTCCCGGTTTAAGGATGTAGGCAGGTGAATTAGGCAAATCCGGTTCACTATATGCTGAGGTCTGATGACGAGTCACTACGGTGGCGAAGTAGCTTATAC
This sequence comes from Providencia sp. LY12, assembly GCF_057621555.1. Taxonomy (NCBI): domain Bacteria; kingdom Pseudomonadati; phylum Pseudomonadota; class Gammaproteobacteria; order Enterobacterales; family Morganellaceae; genus Providencia; species Providencia sp. LY12. The sequence continues at coordinate 1,190,813 of NZ_CM172594.1, forward strand.
CCCGCTTCCAGGAAAAGCCTCTAAGCTCTAGATTATCATTAATCGTACCCCAAACCGACACAGGTGGTCAGGTAGAGAATACTCAGGCGCTTGAGAGAACTCGGGTGAAGGAACTAGGCAAAATGGTGCCGTAACTTCGGGAGAAGGCACGCTGGCATTAGGTGAAGTGGTTTACCCATGGAGCTGAAGCCAGTCGCAGATACCAGCTGGCTGCAACTGTTTATTAAAAACACAGCACTGTGCAAACACGAAAGTGGACGTATACGGTGTGACGCCTGCCCGGTGCTGGAAGGTTAATTGATGGGGTTATCCGTAAGGAGAAGCTCTTGATCGAAGCCCCAGTAAACGGCGGCCGTAACTATAACGGTCCTAAGGTAGCGAAATTCCTTGTCGGGTAAGTTCCGACCTGCACGAATGGCGTAATGATGGCCAGGCTGTCTCCACCCGAGACTCAGTGAAATTGAACTCGCTGTGAAGATGCAGTGTACCCGCGGCAAGACGGAAAGACCCCGTGAACCTTTACTATAGCTTGACACTGAACATTGAGCCTTGATGTGTAGGATAGGTGGGAGGCTTTGAAGCGTGGACGCCAGTCTGCGTGGAGCCAACCTTGAAATACCACCCTTTAATGTTTGATGTTCTAACGTAGCCCCGTAATCCGGGGTGCGGACAGTGTCTGGTGGGTAGTTTGACTGGGGCGGTCTCCTCCCAAAGAGTAACGGAGGAGCACGAAGGTTGGCTAAGCATGGTCGGACATCATGCGGTTAGTGCAAAGGCATAAGCCAGCTTGACTGCGAGAGTGACGGCTCGAGCAGGTACGAAAGTAGGTCTTAGTGATCCGGTGGTTCTGTATGGAAGGGCCATCGCTCAACGGATAAAAGGTACTCCGGGGATAACAGGCTGATACCGCCCAAGAGTTCATATCGACGGCGGTGTTTGGCACCTCGATGTCGGCTCATCACATCCTGGGGCTGAAGTAGGTCCCAAGGGTACGGCTGTTCGCCGTTTAAAGTGGTACGCGAGCTGGGTTTAGAACGTCGTGAGACAGTTCGGTCCCTATCTGCCGTGGGCGTTGGAAGATTGAAAGGGGCTGCTCCTAGTACGAGAGGACCGGAGTGGACGCACCACTGGTGTTCGGGTTGTCATGCCAATGGCATTGCCCGGTAGCTAAGTGCGGAAGAGATAACCGCTGAAAGCATCTAAGCGGGAAACTTGCCTTGAGATGAGTCTTCCCTGACTCTTTAAGGGTCCTAAAGGAACGTTTAAGACTAAGACGTTGATAGGTTGGGTGTGTAAGCGTAGCGATACGTTGAGCTAACCAATACTAATGAACCGTGAGGCTTAACCTGACAACACCGAAGGTGTTTTCGAGATGAGAGATTGAGTTGATTTTCAAAGAAAGTGAGAAGCCGGAAGGTAGACACACAGCTTGTTCAAGATTGATATTCTGGTTACCAAAAGGTAACGGGGATAAACAGAATTTGTCTGGCGGCAATAGCGCGGTGGTCCCACCTGACCCCATGCCGAACTCAGCAGTGAAACGCCGTAGCGCCGATGGTAGTGTGGGGTCTCCCCATGTGAGAGTAGGGAACTGCCAGACATTAAATTAAAGTTTATTGCGAAGCAATAAGTTGCTGAAAGGCAAAAAGAATAAGTGGAGCGGTAGTTCAGTTGGTTAGAATACCTGCCTGTCACGCAGGGGGTCGCGGGTTCGAGTCCCGTCCGTTCCGCCACTTATAGCAAGCCCCGTGATGAAAATCACGGGGTTTTTGTTTTTCTACAATACATGTAATACAGCAATTTCTAACTATATTTTCTCCCTGTCGTCACACAGCTCACTCTGCTATAGTGATCTCTTCTAGATTTTTTTGTTTATTATGAGCGAGCAAATATTACTTAAAGTTTTGATATAGAGTATAACCTGCCACTGAACCCGCTACATCATAAGCAAAATCATGCCAACTCCAGCCAGTACCTGCTGGTCGGCTATCATAAAGTTCTTTCGCTGCACCTAGCGAAATCGAAAACAACATACCGAATTGTGCCGCTTGCCGATGTTGCATGTTCTGCCTATCCGCATACGCATTACCAGCAGCAGCCATTGCAGCAGAAAAGGCAAAGTGCTGCGCCTTATCTTTTCCCTGCCAATTATCATTTGACCAATGGAAGCCTGAACAGCCAGTCATGACTATTAAGGAGCAACTTAAAGCTAATGTTTTATAAGAGAGATTTGGCATATATCTTGGCCCTCTACAGCAACTGATAAGTTAGAGTTCGCTAGATAATAAAAAGCGCCACATGAGCGGCGCTTTAGAGAGTCAATTATTAAAGTATTCGACTAATGAGTCGATCAACTCGGATACGTCGTAATCGACGGATCAGTTTTTTCACTTTAACAGGGTAGGTTTGAATGCTATCCAGCTCGCGATAATGATGAACAACTTTAGTATGGACTCGGATGCAATCAAGCTCGTGTTGGCGTTGTTCTTGGAGCTGTTGTTTTGGATCGTGGATTAATACCGCATTTTCCAAATCTAATCCCCAAGCCCGTGGATTCAGGTTATTACCTGTAATCAGCTGCCATTGATTATCAACCCACATTCCTTTCAGGTGATAGGTGTTGTCACCATCTTTCCATAAACGAACTGTCAGTTGTTCACTATCAATAAAACGCTGCAAACGGCTAACAAACTTACGTAAGTTTATTTCATAGAGATAAGGCAAAGCACCGATGATTTTAAAAGGCTCTTCAGGTGGAATATAGAAGTCGTTAGCGGTTTTATCACCAATAATGATTTCAACTTTCTTTCCATCACGCAGTAACTTGCTGATAATTCTAACCAAAACAGCAGGTAAATTAAAATATGGCGTACAGATAGTTAGCTTTTCAGCTGTTGAGCTCATTAAATGGGTGATAGTACGATTTAACTCGTTCTTTTTTCCTAGGCCAACAAACGGAGTAACGGCGAGTTCATCATTGGAAGCATTACCTGAAAATTGGTAATTAACGCCTCTTAATGACAAACGAAATTGCTTGATTAATGCTTTAAACTCCGCTGTTTTGGGTCTATTAGGCGTATTGAGTAGATGAATAGCATCCGATGATAAAAGAGAATCATCAATGAATTTTTTCATCGTTGTCGTGAGCTGGCTATTTTTGATGAGATGATATCTATCATAGCGGTATTTTTCATGACGATGCAGATAGACATCATTGATGCTTGCCCCGCTATACAGAAGCGTATCATCAAATAAGAAACCTTTTAAGTGCAGTACCCCTAATGCTTCACGCGTGTTTACGGGGATCCCGAAAACAGGGATCTCAACATCAGGGTATTGCTGAGAAACTTCATAATACCAATCGGCATTAGTTAGATTAGCCGCTGCGCCAATTCGACCGCGTTGAGCTCGGTGCCAATCAACTAGAATTTTAATATCTAGATTAGGATTTGCTTGTTTAGCGGCATACAGAGCATGAAGGATGTCTTTACCCGCATCATCTTTTTCTAAATACAGAGCCGTAATGTAGACTGTATTTTTAGCTTGCGAGATCTGTTCAAGCAGAGCACCACGAAAATCTTCCGTCTTATAGAGCGTTTTAACATCATCAACCGACTGAGACAATTTAGGCATGTTTGCCAAGTGTTGTTGATGTTTTGCTTGTTTTAGTTTTGACAACATCACAGTGTGAATTTTCTCTTGTTAGTCTAATAGCAAATCGCTTTATACAAATATTTAAGCGAATGATCTGTCGATGATATCATATTTACACCATTCATTAGGAATAAATTGACCATTGGTTTACTTACTATACAGATTACGGTTTATTCCTAACGATAATTATAGATGTAGGGTGAGATTTACGACACCATCCTCAAATTGAACATCAATTTGGAATCCTAATTTTTTTGCTAAACTGATCATATTACGGTTTTCTGGCATGGTGATCGCTGTCAGTTTCTTAATGCCATGTCCGCGGGTGTAGTTGAGCAATTTTTGCATTAATTGATAGCCGAGTGTTTGACCTTTCATATCTGAACGAACTAAAACGGCAAACTCAGCTTCTTGGTTATCAGGATCTGCCATTGCACGAGTTACACCGATAATTTCGGGTTGTGTATCACTATTTTTAACAGCGACAAACGCCATTTCTCGGTCGTAATCGATTTGCGTCATATTCGCGAGATCATCATGAGTGAATTCACTGATTTCACTGAAATAACGGTAATAAAGATCTTCTTTAGTGACTTGCTCAATAAAGGATTTTAAGAGTGGTTCATCTTCAGGAAGAATCGGTCTTAACAAGCAAGTTAAATCATCTTTTAGGTTAATGGTCTCTTCAAGTTCATTAGGATAAGGACGGATGGCAAGCCGAGTATTTGGATTGTCACTTGCTGGGTTCAATGTCATTGAAACATCAAGTAATGTGAATTCATCACCAGCGGCGAGCAGTGGGTGTATGTCCAACCGGGTAATGTTAGGACAATCAATGATTAGGTTAGATACACGAACTAATAAGCTAGCTAGCCCCGGAATATCTAATGGCTCTAAAGCACTACGGGCTTTAATTTTATGTCCTTTGATCGCATTAATGACCAAGTAACGTGCTAGCGCTAAGTTTAGTGGCGGAAGGGCTACGGCTGCCTGGCTCTCTTGTTGCCACTCTATGCCTCCTTCACCAAGCATGATCAATAAACCAAAAACAGGGTCAAGCTCAACAGCAATTCGTAGCTCCTGAGCGCCTGCGCGATTCGCCATGCTTTGTACTAATAAGCCTTCAATTCGAGCTTGTGGATAATTAGTCGAGACTCGTTCAATAATGGCATTAGCGGCTTCAGCGACTTCTTTGGCATTCCTTAAATAGAGCATAACGCCCTGAACTTCTGATTTGTGCACAATGTCAGGAGAACGTAATTTTAGTGCAACGGGATAGCCAATCTTTTCTGCAATTTCAACGGCCTGTTCGCTGGAATGAGCAATCCATGTTGGTAAACTGTTTAAGCCATAAGCTTTTAAGATTGGCTGAACCTCATGGGTATCTAAATGCAGCTTGTTATTTTCAATGGCTTGCATGATACAGGTATGTGCTTGCTGAGTATTTGCGGTTATTCCGACAGGCAGCGCAGGGGTTTCTTTTAATTGTTTTTGGTTACGGCGATATTCCACCATATGCATATAGGCGGTGATTGCACCTTCGGGTGTTCTGTAAGTTGGGATCCCAGCTTCGCTGAAAAGCCTTCTTGCTTCTTGAGAAGAATATTCCCCGCACCAGTTTGTGAGGATGGTTAACCATTTGCCCCGAGGATGCTGCTTAATAGTTTTGATCACTTTTTCTGCCATGGACTTACTTTGTGTAATGGCACTTGGGGTATGGATCAAAAGCAACGCATCATGATCGTGACTATCGAGCATTTTGTTTAATACGTTGAGATACCTATCAACAGTAGAATCATCGCCGAGGTCAATCGGGTTTTGGGTAGATAAATCTAGTGGCAATAGAGAGCTCAGTTCGTTTTCAGTTTCTACACTGAGTTTTGCAAGCTTCCCATTACGTAGCAGTAGTTCATCGAGTGCCATTGCGGCAGGTGCTGAGCCGTTGCTCATAATCGATAAACGTTCTCCTCGTAGCGGAGTCATATAACTTAGTGTTTCTACCGCAGAAAACATTTCGTGGGTATCTTGGACGCGCAGCAAACCTGCCCGTTGAATCGCAGCATCATAAGCGGCATCTAAACTTGGTTTTTCACCGAGAAGCTCTTGCGCTTTGCGTGTTCGCCCGCTTTTGATAACGAGGATCGGTTTGTTACGGGATGCACTACGAGAAGATGATAAAAAGCGTCTAGCATCACTAATATTTTCTAAATAAAGCAAGATAGCACTGGTTTTGCTGTCTCGTGCAAGATAGTCCAGTAGGTCATCAATATCGATATCAATGCTATCGCCAAGGGCAATAAAATAGGAAAAGCCGATATCGCGATGGCGCGCCCAATCTAAGACTGTATTTGAGACTGCGGCAGATTGTGAAATAAATGCCAGTTTACCTTTCAAAATAGGGATTGGGGAAAAGCTGGCGTTTAGCCCTTGCCATGGTGCAAAGAAGCCTAAGCTATTCGGACCCAATAAACGAATTTGGTATTGCTGTGCCACCTTTTTCAGTTCATTAAATTGAATAGAAGGGGATGATAAGATAATGACGACATTACAGCCTGCTTCCCCAAGCTGCCGGAGACATTCAACATTGCGAGAATAGTGAGTGCAGATTACCGCAAGATCAGGCTTGAGTGGGAGTTTATCAATTGAGGGATAAGCAAGGACGCCAAGAATGGAGCTTCTGTTCGGATTAACGGGCAGAATAGGGCCTTTGAAACCGCTGCTGAGTAAGTTTTTCATCATCACGGATCCTGCTCGGCTAGGATCTTCTGATGCGCCCACGACAACAATAGATTTTGGTCTAAACAATGACTCTAGCTGACTCACTAACCCCATGGCGGTAAACCTTTTTGTGGTGAGCGAAAACCCGCTCAATTGATTTTGAGTTCGTAAGCAACGCTATACGATACAGCAACACTATGTCGTATATTGTGCCGTATATTGTGGGAAGCGCCAGTTTATCGGGGGAATTTTATTGAATATTACAAGCACCCTCACGTTTTGCTGTGAAGGTGATTTTCAAAATAGAAATTGCTGGAAAGCGAGGCATATAAATAGCGTAAAAAATGCCTATAAGGAGTTATTCTTGGGGCTGAGACAAGAGCATTTGAGCGGTTGGATGATGCGGTTTTCCCTCTAAGTATTTACGGCGAAACAGATTGAAATGCGTAAATAACGCTTGGGATGCATCAATATCACCAGCTTGCTCTAGCACGGTAGCAGCCACCTCCGCGGTGCAGTGTTGCTCTTCCCGCGATGGGGTACGCAGCAGGTAGTCGGTTCTCGCTTTCGTATTGATAGACAACATTGGAATTTGATCCAAATAAGGGCTTTTGCGGAACATCTTACGCGCTTCTGGCCAAGTGCCATCTAACAGAATAAACAATGCAGGTTTGTCAGAAAGCGTTGGTGCATTGACGACGACACGATCTGTTTGCGCGTAGCTTTCTGGGAAAATCAGATAAGGCTGTCTACTCTTATCTTGCAGTGCAGCTAATAACTGGTTGTCAGGATCTGTTCTTGACCATTGATATGCCTGAGTATCAGGAAGCACATCGGCAATGAGTTTTCCGGTATTGCTCGGTTTAAAGACTTCACCATCAAACATAATCAGACAAAATTGGCTTTTTGCTTGTGCAGAAACCGTTTCTTCGCAGAGACACTGTGGTGCGGGTAGCAGGCAATATTGACAGCGTTTTACCCGGCAACCCCTTGCTTTAAAAGGTTTTGTAGAAAGGGCTAAGCGTTGTTGACGCAGATGATAGACAGCGTTCTGACTCATGGTTGATAAGGCACTTTTCGTTGCGACAAAAATAAGGGGCATATTGTACGCAAAACGATTTGTCTACGATAGAAGTATATTCAATAACTTTTCGGTGAGATAATAGCGCGGATCGGTAGCGTAGCTTTGCAACTTCATGTAATCTTCGCGCCATAGCTTAGTAGGGGATAGCGATGAACGACACGAATGATTTTAGTGGTAAAAACGGCAAAGTAAAAGTGATGTATGTCCGTAGCGAAGAGCAGGACAATAATAAAGGTAATGATAAACGCCGTGGCGGTCGTGATGATAAGCGCGACGATAGACGCGGTGATAAACGTTCAGGTGGACGTAATGATCGCAACGACCGTAATGATCGTAACGAACGTTCAGGTCGCTCTGGTCGTCCAGAAGGTGGTCGCTCAGAACGCCGTTCTGACAATGACAGACGCTCAAGTAATCGCGATAGCGCTCCTCGTGGAGAGCAGTCACCATGGCGTACAGTTTCAAAACCGGGTAGTGATGAATTAGAAAACGACCACGGTGGTATTTCAGGAAAAAGCCAAATTGATCCTGAGCAGTTACGTAAACAGCGCCAAGAAGAGACGCGTATTTACGGCGAAAATGCTTGCCAAGCGATGTTTAAAAACCGTCCAGATGGTATTGTCCGTGCGTGGTTCTTGCAGTCAGTCACCCCACGTTTTCGTGATGCATTAAAATGGATGGCGGCAAACCGTAAAGCGTACCATGTTGTTGATGAAGAAGAGTTAACAAAAGCGTCTGGTACTGAGCACCACGGCGGTGTGTGCTTTATCATCAAAAAACGCGGTGGTATGGCAGCAGAAACCTACTTAGAAAATGCGGTCGATACCGATTGTGTTTTAGCGCTGGAAGATGTTGGTAACCCGCATAACCTTGGTGGGATCATGCGTAGCTGCGCTCACTTTGGTGTGAAAGGTGTGATTTTACAAGATGCAGGAATGCTGGAATCAGGTGCGGCAATTCGTACCGCTGAAGGCGGCGCAGAGCATATTAAAGCCATTGATGCGGATGGTTTCACCCCAACACTGAATAAATTCCGTGAAGCGGGCTATACCATCGTTACGACATCAAGCCATAAAGGTAGTCAGGACATTGCTAAGGTTCAATTACCGAAGAAAATGGTGTTGGTGTTAGGTCAAGAGAGTGATGGTTTAAGTGACAGCACATGGGATCAGGGTGATATGAGCCTGTACATTGGCGGAACAGGTAAAGTTGAAAGCCTGAACGTCTCTGTCGCAACAGGGATTATGCTTTCTCAGTGGTGGTCACAAAATAAAGTTAAGTAATTACTTACTGACTTGAGCTAGCTTAAAAAAAAACCATACGCAAAATTGTGTATGGTTTTTTTTCATTTGGATTATATGCCAGCTAGTGAGCTCCGCCACCATCTTTTGAACCAGCTCCGAATGGTGGTTTGGCAAACCATACAATCACCATTAACAGAATAAACACGCCAGCGGACATCCAGAAAATTTCATTAGCAGAAATAATTAGCCCTTGCTCAGTAATTGAGCGCGCAATATACGCAGCACTTTGCTGCTCATTCATTCCTATTTGCGCCAACTCACTGTACATATGTTGAGCATTTGGATTATACGGGTTAACAAACTCTGTCAGATTTTCATGGTGCATTGCTTCACGCTGTGTCCACAACGTGGTGGTGATGGAGGTACCAATTGCACCCGCTAAGGTTCGCGTGAAGTTAGATAAGCTGGACGCTGATGCCATTCTTTCTGGTGGTAAACCTGATAATGTAATGGTCGTGAGTGGCATAAAGAAGCAGGCTATCGCTAAACCTTGAACGAACTGAGGCCATGCTGCTGCGGCAAATCCCATACCAGGCTCAAAGGTGTAAGCTCGCCAGTAATAGCAGACGGCATACATAATAAAACTGAATGTCACTAAATAACGCATATCAATACGGTTACCAAAGCGACCAATAATCGGCGTGATCAGCAGCGGCAATAGACCCACAGGCGCCGAGGCCAAACCCGCCCATGTTGCCGTATAACCGTACACTTCTTGCAGTAACTGAGGCAATAGGACAATGGTACCGAAATAGAGCATATACGCCAAGCTGAGCGCCAAACAACCAATGGTGAAATTACGCTCTTTAAAGAGGGAAAGGTCGATGACGGGATGCTCATCAGTCAGTTCCCAAACAATTAAGAAGGCTATCGCGACAACGGCGATAACGGTCAGAACGATGATCTCCGTAGAGTTAAACCAATCGAGCTCTTTCCCTTGGTCGAGCATAATCTGCAATGCACCAATCCCGACAACCAGTAAGACAAGCCCGACGGTATCAATTGGCTTGATCGCGATTTGAGTTTCACGTCCTTTAAGCGTTCGCATAATGGCAAAAATAATCGCAATACTAAAAGGAACGTTGATAAAGAAAATCCAGCCCCAGTGGTAGTTGTCACTAATATAGCCACCAAGAATAGGCCCACAAATTGGCGCAACCACAATGGTCATTGACCACAGTGCAAGAGCCATACTACGTTTGGCTGGTGGATAGTTATTGAGTAAGAGACTCTGAGACAAAGGAATGAGTGGACCTGCAACCAAACCTTGTAGGACGCGGAATAAAATCAGCATTTCTAAGCTGTTGGAGATCCCACACAACCATGAGGTAAGGGCGAAAAGCCCGGTAGACCATAAAAAGAGGCGAACTTCACCAATACGACGAGCTAACCAGCCAGTGATCGGAATAGAGATAGCATTCGCTACCCCAAACGATGTGATCACCCATGTGCCTTGTGAGTTAGATGCACCCAAGTTACCCGCAATTGTGGGGATAGCGACGTTAGCAATGGTCGAATCCAAAACTTGCATGAAAGTAGCCAAAGATAACGCAATGGTCATCCAAGCCAGTTTTGAACCTGTTAACGGTGCATTTGTCACGTTAATGTCTCCGTTTACTTATTTGCCAGAGTTATTTTGAATAATCTCAGCAACAATTTTGTCAGCAGGAGACATATCAACCGCTAAAGCGGTTGTGTGATAAGCCGGCGTATCGCGCAGGCCTTTGGATAACACTTTGCCGTCTTTATTGGCCGTATCCACTTCGACTTCGGTTGAGAGCCCAATACGTAGAGGGTACTCATCAAGTTGAGTTTCATCGAGGGCGATACGTACTGGAAGGCGTTGAACTACTTTGATCCAGTTACCGCTCGCATTTTGAGCAGGTAATAACGAGAACGCGCTCCCCGTCCCCATATCAAGCCCAACCACGGTACCGTTGAATACCACATTTTTGCCGTAGAAATCGGTGGTTACTTTGGCGGGTTGACCAATGCGCATGCTCGCTAATTGCGTCTCTTTAAAGTTGGCATCAATCCACATTCCGCTGGATGGCACAATTGCCATTAATGGGGTATTTGGCGTGATTTGTGAACCGACTTGCACACTACGGCGGGAAACGTAACCGTCCACTGGGCTGACAATTTTGGTGCGTTGCAGGGCAAGCCATGCATTTCGTACCTGCGTTGCAGCTTGTTCAACAAGAGGTTGCTTTTCTAAAGCCGTATTGAGCACGATGGCTTGATTGGCGTTGTACTGTTCAATCGCCACATCAAGTGCACCTTTCGCACTAATGACCGCTTCTCTCGCATGTTGGAGCTCTTCTTTACCGATTAAATTGCTGCTACCTAAGACTTCGCGGCGTTTTAAATCATTTTGTAAGCGGGATAGTTCAGAGCGTTTAACATCAATATTCGCTTGAAATTGACGGCTATTGATAATGTGCTGTTGTGATTGTCGAACGCTGTTAGCAAGTTCAGTTTTGGCTTTTTCAAGGGCGAGTTCGGCATCTCTAGGATCTAACTCCACCAGTACCGTTCCACTTTTCACAAAATCGGTGTTATCGACATTGACTGTCATGACGCTACCGGATATTTGCGCTTGGATTTGAACTTGATTTCCAGCAACGTAAGCGTTGTCTGTTGATTCGTAATGGCGTAAGACGAGATACCAGTATGCAGTCCAACCGATACCTATCGCGATAAAAATAACGGTTAGGAACATTAGTGCATTTCTGCGCTGTCTTTTTTTGTTTAATGGCGGCGTTTGCGTTTCAGGCAGATCCTCGCGTGCGCTCATACTGGTGGTTCCCCATATTCAATGGATAAAAATAACGGCTGTTTCCAGCAGTTAGTGTTAACTACTGGAAACTAAGACGACAAATGATTTCGTTGCTCGATGGGATATCGCAATATATAACTGAAAGGATAATGAAATATATGTGAGTGAAAAGTTTTTTTTTCAGTTTAAGCCACAGAATGCCTCAAAAACATTAACCATGAAATATCTGTGGTCAATATTATCACTCTTTTATGCTATCGAGTTTTGCTAATAATTTGCGCATCAGCTTGTCGAGCAGCTGTTTTTCATCAGTATCCAATGAAGACCAGATATCGATCAATGCTTTATGTTGCGGCGGTAATAATCCACTGAGAAACTCAGAGCCTTTTTCCGTTAAGTGCAAATGTAGGCAGCGACGGTCGTTATGGCTTTCTTTACGCTCAATCCAACCATTTTTTTCTAATTCATCAGCAATACGTGTTGCGTTAGTCCGTGAAGAACCTAATGCTGCACTGAGTTCAGATGGCTGAATGCTATGAGAATCTTTAGTATCAAGGATCATGAGCGCCATAAATAGCGTTTCATTGACACCTTGAGCTCTTAGCATGTTATTACGTGATTCCAACAGTTTTCCATGAACGTGCATGCACAAGCGCGTCAATAAAATTTCTTGGTAAGGGATAGTATTTTCTTGTGAAGTTTGTTGCGCGACGCGAGCGTTAAGTAATTCTTCTGTCGGTGTAAATGAACTTTCCATTATTTGGATACCTTATTAGTTTCAGTTGGTAAGATTTCAACTGTAATCAACCATGTAAATGGTATATTAAAAGATAGAATTAGCAATTATACTTAATTAATTTCATCCATTTTATTTTGACAATGATACATCATTCATAAATTTTATGAATGTGTTTTAACGCATTTAGTATAGTTCAATTAACAATCACTGCTTTCTTACTATCATGTAGGTAAATAGATGAAAATATAATTGCGTTTTATACGACAAATAAAATCATATAAAACAATATATAATCACATCGCATTAACTCAATACCATTTTTTTTATTACTCAATAATTACAAGATAGAAGGATCTTTTTGTTTTTTGAGGTAAATACCCTAAAAAGGCATCTAGGGTATTGAGTAATACCGAATTAATATTTTGTGGGTAAGAAGTATACCATTTGATAAAGATATACTTTTTGCTTAACTGTGTCACTTATTAACTTTTTCTAGGTAAATTATACCTTGAACCAATTATTTATCATTGTTAGCTATTTAACATGATGATTATTATCACAGAGATATAATAATAGGTTAAATAATGGACGCATGAATAATAGATGAGATATTAAATGAGCGGTAAGTTCTATAGCAGCCAAATAGATGACTGCTATAGATAAAAATGAATGAAGGGATTACTGTTCAGAGGTAATAATTGGATCGAATCGAGCACCAATTGCCCAAATGATTAAACTGATACCTGTGATAACAACGCCTGAAATCGCTACGCCCATCCAACCTGCATGTTCATAGGCATAACCTGAAAGTAATGAACCTAGTGCTCCGCCAATAAAATAACTGGTCATATAGCCGGCAGTTAAGCGATTTCGTGCTTCAGGCATAATACGATAAAGCGTGCTTTGGTTAGTCACGTGAACACCTTGGATGGCAAGGTCAAGCACTAAGATGCCGATAATAAAAGCGATCAGTGAATATTTTGCCAGACCGATTGGGATCCACGAGAGCAACAATAGAATTAGTCCAAGGGTAGTGACTAATTTGCCTTTACCTTTATCCACTAAGCGTCCTGCTTGGGTTGCCATTAATGCGCCAGCTGCACCAACCAGACCAAATAACCCGATAGTACCCTCAGAATAATTAAACGGTGGGCTGGCTAATAAGAATGCCATCGCGGTCCATAATAGCGCAAAGTTCGCGAAAGTGAGGGCGCCAAGCAGTGCGCGAGTCGCTAAGACTGGCGTAGTAAAAAACAGACGTCCGATAGAGCCAATGAGTTGAAAATAGTTAAGATCTGTTTTTTGGTGATAACGCGGTAATTTAAGCGCCAAAATTAGGATCAGGAGCATCATTAATCCAAAAGCAACCCAGTAAATAGCTCGCCAACCGCCTATCATTGCCACGCCACCGGAGATAGTTCGAGCGAGTAAGATTCCAAGAAGTAACCCACTCATAATGGTGCCAACCGCTTTGCCCCGTTGATGAGGTTTTGCAATAGAAGCTGCCATAGGAACAAGTACTTGGGCGACAACGGAGAATAGCCCTGTGAGGGCGGTACCGAGAAGAATTTGCCAAATATTGTCAGAAAGCGCGGTGATTAATAAACCACTGGCTGACAAGGTGGTCATCACGATGATCAATTTTTTGCGTTCAAAAAGATCACCAAGAGGAACAAGGAAGAGTAACCCAAAGGCGTAACCTAATTGGGCGGCAGTCACAATAAAACCCGCCATATTGGTTGTTAGGTTGAATTGGAGTGCGATAGTGTCTAACAGGGGCTGTGCGTAATAGTTACTGGCAACGACCAGCCCAGTGGCGATGGCCATTAAGAGCGTTAAGCCCGTAGTCAGTTCCGCTTGTGGTGTTTTCATGCTCATTATGCTTCGGATATGAATGTTATTTTATGATCTGTGGGTAGGCATCAAGCCTATCCCACTATGACCGTTTATAGTATTAATGATTTAAGTGATTTTATTATTTTTTTCAAAAGATTGATGCGAGATATTTTTGTTGATGTTATTCAAAAAAGCCAATCATCATCTTCAGTACTGACTGCTTTACCAATCACATAGGATGAACCTGAACCGGAGAAAAAGTCATGGTTTTCGTTGGCATCAGGCGAAAGTGCCGACAAAATCTCAGGGCTAACTTGGGTTATTGAGTCAGGGAAAAGTGCCTCATAGCCCAGATTCATCAAGGCCTTATTCGCATTATAGTGAAGGAAGCTTTTCACATCTTCACTCCAGCCAACGCTATCATACAGCTCTTGGGTGTACTTGATTTCATTTTCATATAAATCAAACAAGAGCGAAAAAGTGAAATCCTTAATTTCATTGCGTTCTTGTTCAGAATAATGGACAAGGGCTTTTTGAAATTTATAGCCAATATAGTAACCATGAATAGCTTCATCGCGGATGATCAGACGAATTAAATCGGCGGTATTGGTGAGTTTTCCTCGGCTTGACCAGTACATGGGTAAGTAAAAACCGGAGTAAAACAAAAATGACTCTAAAAAGACGCTGGCGACTTTTTTCTTCAGTGGATGCTCATCGCAGTAGTAAGACAAAATAATTTTGGCTTTATTTTGCAACGCACTGTTTTCTTCACTCCAACGATAGGCTTCATCAACATCGGCAGTGGAACACAGTGTTGAAAAAATCGAGCTGTAAGAGCGTGCATGCACTGCTTCCATAAAGCTGATATTGGAGAGAACCGCTTCTTCGTGAGGCGTTTGAGCATCTCCCATCAAACACGGTGCGCCAACGGTATTTTGGATGGTATCCAACAAGGTTAATCCCGTAAAAACGCGGATGGTGAGTTGCTGTTCGGCAGGTGTCAGCGTGTTCCAAGAAACCGTATCGTTGGATAGTGGAATTTTTTCAGGAAGCCAAAAATTACTGGTCAATCGATTCCACACTTCGAGATCTTTATCATCCTGGATGCGGTTCCAGTTTATTGCTTGAACAGGGCGATTGAGCGTGCTGGTGGTCATTATCTTTTTCCTTTTACAGTGAGCAGGAGACGCAGCCTTCGACTTCGGTGCCTTCAAGTGCTGTCTGACGTAATCGAATGTAATACAAGGTTTTGATCCCTTTTCGCCATGCGTATATTTGGGCTTTATTGATATCACGGGTGGTGGCATTGCCATCGAAAAATAGGGTTAGTGATAAACCTTGGTCGACGTGTTGGGTGGCTTCGGCATAGGTATCAATAATTTTCTCAGGACCAATCTGATAAGCATCTTGGTAGTATTTGAGATTCTCATTGGTCATAAAAGGGGCTGGGTAGTAAACACGCCCAATCTTACCTTCTTTACGAATTTCGATAGGCGCGACCACGGGGTGAATACTGGAGGTAGCATTATTGATATAAGAGATAGACCCCGTAGGCGGAATAGCTTGCAAGTTTTGATTATAAATTCCATGTGCCATCACGGACTGTTTTAATGTCTGCCAGTCCGTTTGTGTTGGTATTTCGATGCCCGAACGTCGGAATAATTCCTGCACGGTTTGGGTCTTTGGTGACCATGTTTTGTTGATATATTTATCAAAATACTCGCCACTGGCGTAGGTGGACATTTCAAAACCATCAAAAGCTTGTTGGCGTTCGATAGCTAATTGGTTCGAGGTTTTTAAGGCATGGTATGCCACGGTGTAAAAGTAGATATTGGTAAAATCTAACCCTTCTTCAGAACCATAATGAATATGTTCACGAGCTAAGAAACCATGTAAATTCATTTGCCCTAAGCCAATGGCGTGGGATTGTTGGTTACCTTTGGCTATGGATGGAACTGAGCGAATATTGCTCATATCAGAAACGGCAGTTAAGGCGCGAACGGCAGTATCAATTGAGCGTGCAAAATCAGGAGAATCCATGGTTTTGGCGATGTTCATGGAGCCTAAATTACAGCTAATATCTTTACCAATATATTGGTAGCTTAAATCTTCTTCATAAAGGCTAGGTTGGTTTACCTGTAAAATCTCAGAGCACAAGTTACTCATATTGATTCGGCCTGCAATCGGATTGGCGCGGTTAGCCGTATCCTCAAACAAAATGTAGGGATAGCCAGATTCAAATTGAATTTCGGCGATAGTCTGGAAAAACTCTCTCGCATTAATTTTGAATTTCTTGATGGCTTTGTTATTCACCATTTCATGATATTTTTCTGTCACGCTGATTTCCGACATCGGTACCCCATAGACTTTTTGGATGTCATAGGGGGAAAACAGGTACATGTCTTCATTGTTTTTAGCGAGCTGGAAAGTGATATCGGGGATCACGACCCCAAGTGAAAGCGTTTTAATTCGAATTTTTTCATCCGCATTTTCCCGTTTAGTATCTAAAAATCGCAGGATATCGGGGTGATGAGCATGAAGATACACTGCGCCTGCACCTTGTCTTGCTCCTAGCTGATTGGCATAGGAAAAGGCATCCTCCAGCATTTTCATCACTGGAACCACGCCGGACGATTGGTTTTCTATCTGTTTAATCGGTGCGCCTTGTTCGCGCAAATTACTCATCAAGAAAGCGACACCACCTCCGCGCTTGGACAGTTGCAGGGCTGAGTTCACGGAGCGCCCGATGGACTCCATATTGTCTTCTATACGCAGTAAAAAGCAGGAAATAAGCTCGCCGCGTTGTTTTTTACCGCCGTTAAGGAATGTGGGAGTGGCAGGTTGAAAACGTCCGCTAATGATTTCATCCACTAAGAGTGTCGCGAGGGATTTTGAGCCTTGCGCCAAAGCCAGTGCAACCATACAAACCCGGTCTTCATAACGCTCAAGATAACGCTCACCATCGAAGGTTTTTAGGGTATAACTGGTGTAATACTTAAAGGCGCCCAAAAAGGTTTGAAAGCGAAATTTGTGGGCGTAGGCTTGTTTAAAAAGCTGTTTAATAAATGGGAAATCGTATTGAGCGAGCACCTCTTCTTCGTAGTAATTTTCATTGACTAAGAAATCGAGTTTTTCTTTTAAATCGTGAAAAAAGACCGTGTTTTGATTTACATGCTGGCGGAAATAGAGGTGAGCAGCTTGTTTGTCTTTATCCAACTGTAAACGACCTACACTATCATAAAGATTAAGCATCGCATTGAGCGCGTGGTAGTCCGCATTGCGATTGTTATTTAGGTGACTGTGCTGTGGGTTATCCATTGATCTGCTCCTTTGTGTGAGCCCAGAATGTTTTTAATCCATGTTTTACAGATTGCACATCGCGCTCTGTGCCTAATAATTCAAATCGGTAGAGGAAGGGAATTGCGCATTTTTGAGCGACAATGTTGCCGGCAATGGCATAAGCCTCACCAAAGTTGGTATTACCCGCAGCGATGACACCGCGAATTAACGCACGGTTTGCCTCGATATTGAGAAAGTGCACCACTTCTTTAGGCACAGCGCCATGAGCGGTTCCACCGCCATAGGTCGGCAGCAACAGCACATAGGGTTGTGAGGCGAAAAGTACATTTTCAGGTAGATGGCCAATGGGAATACGAGTGGCTGGCAGCTGTAATTTTTCGACGAATCGATGGCAATTACCTGAGCGACTCGAGAAATAAATTAGCGGTTGAGTGGTCATTTCAACCTCTCTTACTCAATCAGTGCATTGATTTTATCGGGGCGGAAGCCTGACCAATGCTGCTCTCCTACAATGACGACAGGAAGCTGCTGATAGCCTAGTTTTCTTATGAACTCAATGGCTTGGTTATCTTCAGAAAGGTCGATAATGGTGTACGGTAATTGCTTGCGCTCGAACGCTTGGTAGGTTGCATTACACTGGACGCAGTTGGGTTTACTATAAATGGTAATCTCAGTCATTTTTTTCACCTTAACATTTTCAGAACGTGGTAGTTACGTAATGGTGGTGTGTTGAAGATGAGTTGATCCTATATATAGGCGTAAAATATTTCAACCATACAATATATAGTGATTTCTTTATTTGAATGATAATCATTCGAATTATTGTCTATGCTGTTATTAACATTGGAAATAAAAAAATTCAGGGGGAGATGA
This sequence comes from Providencia sp. LY12, assembly GCF_057621555.1. Taxonomy (NCBI): domain Bacteria; kingdom Pseudomonadati; phylum Pseudomonadota; class Gammaproteobacteria; order Enterobacterales; family Morganellaceae; genus Providencia; species Providencia sp. LY12. The sequence continues at coordinate 1,209,100 of NZ_CM172594.1, forward strand.
TTCAGTTAGCTACACTGAGAAAAAATATCATTGCAAAGTAGAAATAATTTACCTTATAACTGTATATACAATCAGGTAAATGAATCCTTTTGAGGAGATGTTATGTACCATCAATATTTAGTAGCCCCAGAAAACTTTCCGAAACCGTGGATCCATATTACGGCTGATGATGAAGGTGTGACGAGTATCTATTTTGTTGATGAAAAAACGGAGAAAGAGTCGAAAAACGAATTCTCAAAGCAGTGTGCGAAAGAACTAAAAGAGTATTTTAATCATAAGCGGAAAGTGTTTTCGGTTGCATTGAATCCGCAAGGTACTGAATTTCAGAAAAAAGTCTGGAAGCATTTGTGCGAAATTCCTTATGGTGAGCGCTGGAGTTATAAAGATCTCGCCTTAAAACTGGGCTCGGTTAACTATTGTCGAGCCGTCGGTATGGCCAATTCTCGTAACCCTATATCTTTGATTGTGCCTTGCCATCGTGTCTTAGGACATGACGGAAAGCTGGTGGGTTATACAGGAGGATTGGATATTAAAGATTGGTTACTTATTCATGAGAAGTAAACGCTAAAAAATTAACCATGAGTAATACTTACCTTTGTATTAATTACTATTATTAAGAATTATCCCCGTATTCTGGACGAAATAGGTGGATAAATAATATTTTTTTATCATTTAAATCAATTTTCGTGATCTAGGTTGTAGACAAGTCAGTTATATATTTGATGTACTGAGCTTGATACAGATGGTGTGTCTATTTTATTTTAAAGGTAATATTTGATGTCTAAAGTTAAAGGTAACGTTAAGTGGTTCAATGAGTCCAAAGGTTTTGGTTTTATCACTCCAGAAGATGGTAGCAAAGATGTTTTTGTTCACTTCTCTGCGATTTCTGGCGACGGTTTCAAAACCTTAGCAGAAGGCCAAAAAGTTGAATTTGAAATCACTGAAGGCGCGAAAGGTCCATCAGCTGCTAACGTTGTCTCTTTGTAATTAAATACTTAGAAACGAACAGCACTAAACTCGCACTAGCTTTGCTAGCGCGAGTTTTTTTATCGCTAAAATTGATCTAATGATAATTTTCATTGGTGATAAATTAGGTAACTAATAAAAAACCCCAATGTGTAGTAATTCACAATTGGGGTTTCTTTTAATCACTATTTAGACGAAAAGATTAATATTATTTAACTTCTTCGCCTTTTGCTTGTAGATCGGCATGATAGGAAGAGCGTACAAACGGGCCACAGGCTGCGTGAGTGAAGCCCATATCCATCGCTGCCTCTTTCATTTCATCGAACTCAGCAGGGCTCACATAGCGTTTAACGGGTAAGTGGTGGCGGCTTGGCTGCAAGTATTGCCCCAACGTTAACATGGTAACGCCATGACGACGCAGATCACGCATCACTTCAATGATCTCTTCGTTGGTTTCCCCTAAGCCTACCATTAAGCCTGATTTTGTTGGAATTTCAGGGTGAGCTTCTTTGAATTTTTCCAGTAATTTCAGTGACCATTCGTAGTTAGCACCAGGGCGAACTTGGCGGTAAATACGCGGTACGTTTTCAAGGTTGTGGTTAAACACATCCGGTGGCGTAGCGGTGAGAATTTCTAATGCCCGATCCATACGTCCACGGAAGTCAGGCACGAGAGTTTCAATTTTAATGGTCGGGCTTTTTTCACGGATGGCACTGATACAATCAGCAAAGTGCTGGGCACCACCATCACGCAAATCATCACGGTCAACGGAAGTAATAACCACATAACGCAGAGCCATGTCTTTGATGGTTTGCGCTAATTTTTCTGGCTCATTCGCATCAGGGGCATTTGGTCGACCATGGGCAACGTCACAGAATGGGCAACGGCGAGTACAGATAGCACCTAAGATCATAAAGGTGGCAGTTCCGTGGTTAAAACATTCAGAGAGGTTAGGGCAGGAAGCTTCTTCGCAGACTGAGTGCAGGCCATTTTTACGCATTGCGGCTTTAATGCCTTGAATTCGCGTAGAATCAGCTGGCAATCTGATTTTCATCCAGTCAGGTTTACGCAGAATTTCTTCACGTTCCGTCACCACGTTTTTAACAGGGATCAGTGCCATTTTATCGGCGTCACGGTATTTAATTCCACGCTCGATCTGAATTGGTTTACTCATAATGTGCCGGTTCCAGTTATCTGTTTGCCATTAAAATTTTTTTGAAAAATGTTAAAAAATTATAGCATTATTATTGAACAATATGAAATCCAAGTGTGTCACAGAACTGACTAATAAGCACTGGCTGAACATCGTTTAATGTAATGTTTGGCGACAGCGCTCTCACTTGTGTCATTTTCAATTCACTATAACCACAAGGGTTAATGCGATTAAAAGGCTCGAGATCCATATCCACATTCAACGCCAATCCATGGAATGAACAGCCTTTTCGAATACGTAAGCCAAGGGAGCAAATTTTGTCTCCGTTGACATAAACGCCGGGGGCATCAGGGCGTGGATACGCACTGATATTAAAATGGGCAAGGGTATTGACCACGCAAGTTTCTAGGGCGCTAACAAGCTCACGGACACCAATGTGGCTGCGTTTTAGATCTATCATCACATACATGACTTGCTGACCGGGACCATGGTAAGTCACTTGCCCACCACGATCACTTTGGATCACGGGGATATTTCCTGGCGCGAGAAGGTGTTCGGCTTTGCCAGCTTGCCCTTGGGTAAATACGGATGGGTGCTGTACCAGCCAAATCTCATCGCAGGTATCAGGGGTGCGGGATTCTGTAAATTGGTGCATTGCCTCAGATGTGCTCTCGTAGGGAGCCAGACCTAAGTCGCGGATGATGATGCTATTCTTCGACAAAATACGGTGTCCACAGGCTGTAAAGATGAATGGCAGTATAACGCTGTGAACGCGTTACCACCAGTTTGTCTTGTTATTAACTTGTTATTTTTCAGCTGATATTGCGGATAATAAAAAACCGAGCTTGTGGCTCGGTTTTCTTGTTACTAATTACAGCACAACTTTGACTAACTCTAATGCACCTAACTCAGTGTAGAGCGTTTCAACTTGCTCAATATGAGTGGCGTTAATCGTAATAGAGACAGAATGGTAGTTACCTTTGCTGCTCGGTTTAACGTCTGGTGCATAATCACCTGGAGCATGGCGTTGAACCACTTCAATGACTTGGTCAACTAATTCTGGCTGCGCTAGGCCCATCACTTTGTAGGTCAATGGACATGGGAACTCAAGCAGTTCACCTAATTTCGTTTTCATGGGCACTCCTAAAAGATTGATTAGCGCCTGCATAAAAATTGGCTGGAAGAAAATTGATTTCGCCAGCCAATTCACTAGCCCATCAGGGTTTGTATTTCACTACAGGCTTTCAGATACAAACTATATGGGGCTAACTGATTTCAATTTCAAGTATTAACCAAACCAACGATGGAATAATAATTTGATGTAGTCGATTAAACGGCTGAAGAATCCGCCTTCTTCAACATCTTTTAATACCGCTAAAGGACGCTGTTCGATGGTTTTACCGTCTAATTGGAAGCTAATCATTCCCACTTGTTGGCCTTTTTTCAGCGGCGCTTCGATTTCAGTGGTGGTTAATTCGTAGCTTGCTTTTAAGTCTTTTAAACGGCCGCGAGGGATAGTGAGGTACAGGTCTTCAACCACGCCTAATTTAACTTCGCTGTCATCACCAAACCAAACTGGAGCGGTGGCAAATTCGACGCCAGCTTGCAGAGGTTTTACTGTTTCATAGAAACGGAAGCCGTAAGTCAGCAATTTTTTGCTTTCTGCATCACGCCCTTTACTGCTTTTTCCACCCATAACGACGGAAATAAGACGCATATCGCCATCTTTTGCAGAGGCAACTAAGTTATAACCTGCAGCGTCAGTGTGACCGGTTTTGATCCCATCAACTGCAAGGCTCTTATCCCATAACAGACCATTACGGTTAGTTTGGCGGATATTGTTAAACGTGAATTCTTTTTCTTTATAAATTTCGTATTCTTCCGGTACATCACGGATCAGCGCTTGACCAATCAATGCCATATCACGAGCAGAGCTGTACTGACCCGCAGCATCGAGACCATGTACTGTTTGGAAGTGCGTATTTTGCAGACCCAGTTTATTCACGTAGGTGTTCATCAAGTTAACAAAGTTAGCTTGATCACCTGCGACATAGTCTGCCATAGCAACACAGGCATCATTACCTGATTGTAAGTTAATACCACGGGTTAGCTGAGAAACACTCACGCGATCTCCGGGTTTTAAGAACATTAATGAAGAGCCTTTGAAAATTGGGTTACCTGTCGCCCATGCATCTTCACCCACGGTGACCATGTCATTCGCGCCAATTTTGCCTGATTTAATGGCTTGACCGATGACATAGCTCGTCATCATTTTGGTCAAGCTAGCAGGGTCGCGGCGCTGATCTGCATTACTTTCGGCAAGCACTTTACCTGAATTGTAATCAATCAAGATATACGCTTCAGCATCGATAGCTGGAGCAGCAGGAACTGAAGTATTTGGAAAAGCTTCATTCGCATTTGCAAAAGTGACAGTAGAAACGATCAGTGCAGAAGCCAGCGCAGTCTGACGCACGATTTGTGGCAGAAAGACATTGCGTGATGAGGAGACATTTTTCATGGTTGTATCATTACATCCAACATTCGGTTAACACAAGAAAGCGCAGTTTAGCAAAAGTTCGAAGGCAGATAAAAGAAGCTCTTGCGCTGTGCAGGTAAATTTACGCTAGTTTATACCCGTTGTACTTTAAGTTGCAGGGGGAGCTATCAATAATTTCCCCCAGCAACGTAAATTATTCGGTTATTGAGTGATTAAGGGGCAACAACCATGGATTGTTGATTGCGCTCAGACTGTAAACGAGATTGTATCTCTACCGCTTGCTGTCTCGTTGTAAAAGGTCCTAATTGAACGCGGTAGATGCCATTGTAAGGCTGTAGGCGACCCGGTACGTTAAACTGATTTTTTAAGTTATCTAACATACTTTGTGCGTTTGCTTTGCTACTGATAGCGCCAGCTTGAACTAAGAAACCACGTTCAGGAACGGATTCTGTCTCAGTGGCTTTCGGTGCAACTTGTGGTTCTGGCTGCTTGATGTTCATATCTGGCATCGTTGGTTGCATAGGTTCCGCAGGCTGTTTTACTGGTAATACGTTGCTTGGCGCTGGGGATTCTTGCATCACCGGTGTACCTAATGGACCTGAACCTAATTGTGGACGATCCGGCAGGGCATAACTTTGTTTAACAAAGTTTGAACCAACAGTTCCTGGCCCTGATAAGCTTCCATCTGGTGCAACTTGGATTGCATCAATTTTAATTTTTGTGGTCGTCATCAGATTTAAGCGATCAGCGACTGCACGGGATACGGCAATACTTTTGCCAGGAGTATAAGGGCCACGGTCATTGATACGAACCACCATCATGCGCCCGTTCATCATGTTGGTAATACGAGCATAACTTGGAATAGGTAATGTAGGGTGAGCTGCAGTTAACTCTACTGGGTTAGCGCGTTCACCAATGGCAGTCAATTGACCGGAAGCTTCTTGACCATAAATTGACGCATAGCCAACTTGGGAGAACTGTGCGGGTTCACGGACAATTTGGTATTGCTTGCCATTACGCTGGTAATCATTATTTGCCGTTGGATGATAAGGCTCATAATGTGGCTCAGCACCCAACACATCTTGTGTAGGGACATTAGTTGGAACTGTTGGCTGCTGCTTAACGTCTTCGTTAATACACCCACTGAGTAATGTGGTTGCCATGGCGAGCATAATCCATTGTAAACGCATACTAAGCCTCATTTTATAAACTCTTAGATAAAAATTTTCTGTGGGTATGGATAGACATGATAATACCGAATCCAGCCATTAAAACAATTAAGGCGGAGCCCCCATAACTCACTAAGGGGAGGGGAACCCCCACAACAGGTAGAATACCACTCACCATACCAATATTAACAAACACATACACAAATAGGATTAGGATTAATCCGCCGACCATCACTCGCCCGAAGGTGTTCTGCGCATTTGCAGCAATGTATAGCCCACGAATAATCAATAGGATATAAAGACCCAATAAGATCAAGACACCAATCAATCCAAGTTCTTCAGCTAATACAGCGAAAATAAAGTCGGTGTGACGTTCAGGTAAGAATTCTAGTTGAGACTGAGTGCCTTCCAACCAGCCTTTACCCATTAAACCGCCAGAACCAATCGCAATTTTAGATTGGATGATGTGATAGCCTTTACCTAGAGGATCACTTTCTGGGTCAAGTAGCATCATGACTCGGGCTCTCTGGTAGTCATGCATTAAGAAGAACCAGAGCATCGGAATAAAGGCGGCAAGCGCGACGGCGGCAACGGCAATTAAACGCCAGCTCATTCCTGCTAAAAATAGGACAAATAGCCCTGATGCGGCGACGAGGATCGAGGTCCCCAAGTCTGGCTGAGCTGCGACCAGCAATGTTGGGACAAAAATAAATACGAGGGCAATACAGGTATTTTTAAATGACGGCGGGCATGAGTCACGGTTCATGAAACGAGCGACCATGAGCGGTACCGCGATTTTCGCAATTTCGGATGGCTGGAACCGTACAAAGCCCAAATCTAGCCAGCGCTGAGCCCCTTTACTGATTTGCCCAAAAACATCAACGAAGACTAAGAGAATAACGCAGAAAATAAACAGGTGTGGCGCGAGGCTTTCATACATGCGAGGTGGAATTTGCGCCATCACGATCATCACGATAAAACCAGAAAAAATTTGTCCTAGTTTTCGTTCCATCATCTCGGGATCTAACCCGCTAGCGCTCCACATAATAAAGGCGCTATAAGCGAGTAAGGCGATGATGATTAATAACATAGGCACATCAATGTGCAGACGTGTTGATAGTGATAATTTTCTCTTATCGTCAGTCATGATTAACGATCTTCCTCTGCACTGGCACCCGTACTTTCGACTTGGGTTTTGTTATCACCTAACAGGACATGGTCAAAGATTTGGCGAACAATATCACCAACTGCTGGGCCTGCACCCCCGTTTTCTAAAATAATAGCAACGGAAATAGTGGGGTTATCATAAGGTGCATAAGCAATCATTAGTTTATGGTCACGTAAATGCTCGGCTAATTTGCTGGCGTTATAGGTTTCATAACTAAATACCTGCGCCGTTCCTGATTTTGCAGCTACTTTATAAGGTGTTCCTACGAAACTACGCTTACCAGTACCATTTGGCGCATTGGCCACACCGTACATACCGGTTTTGGCCAGCTCCCAATATCCAGAATGGATATCGCCAATTTGTCGGGTTTCTTTATCTTCATAAGGTACCATGGCATCGCCAAGTTTGGTTCCATACAGTAAATGAGGCGTTTTGACTTTTCCGTCATTAATCAACGTCATCAAAGCCTTAGACATTTGAATTGGCGTTGATGTCCAATAACCTTGACCAATCCCGACAGGGATGGTGTCCCCTTGGTACCAAGGTTTTTTATAGCGTTTTTGTTTCCATTCGCGGGTTGGCATGATCCCTTGGCGCTCTTCGGAAAGGTCAATACCTGTATATTCACCGTAACCAAATCGGGTCATCCATTCGGAAAGACGGTCAATCCCCATGTCATAAGCGACTTGGTAGAAGAAGGTATCCGCAGATTCAATGATAGACTTGACCACATTCAGCTTACCGTGTCCCCAGCGTTTCCAGTCACGATAGCGTTTTTCTGAGCCAGGGAGTTGCCACCAGCCTGGATCGTAGATTGTGGTGTTTGGCGTAATGACTTTTTCGCTTAATGCTGCGACAGAGATAAAAGGTTTCACCGTCGATGCGGGTGGATATAAGCCCTGAGTAGCGCGGTTGATCAACGGCCTGTTAGGGTTATTTAACAGCTCTTGGTAATCTTTGTTGGAAATTCCGTTCACAAACAAGTTTGAATCGTAACTTGGTGTGGAAACCAAGGCGAGGATCTCACCATTACGCGGGTCTGTAACGACGACAGCAGCACGACTTGTCGTGAGGATTTTCTCAATATAAGTTTGTAATTCAAGGTCGATAGTTAAATAGACATCGCGACCTGCTTGCGGTGGCTGCTCGTGTAATTGGCGGATCACTCGACCACGGCTATTCACTTCAACTTCTTCGTAGCCTGTTTTACCATGTAAGACATCTTCATAGTAACGTTCAATACCTAATTTACCGATATCATGGCTGGCGGCGTAGTTAGGTAATAAACCTTCTTTATCAAGGCGTTCGACGTCTTTATCATTAATTTTTGCGACGTAGCCGATGACATGGGTTAATGCGGAGCCATAAGGGTATGAGCGACGCTGATAACTTTTCACTTCTAAGCCAGGAAAGCGATATTGATTAACGGCAAAGCGGGCAACTTGAACTTCATTTAGCTGGGTTTTCAGCGCGATAGACGTAAAGCGGCGAGAGCGTTTACGCTCTTTTTCAAAGTTGGTGATATCTTCGTCAGTAAGGTCAACAACATCCCGTAGCTTATCGAGTGTTTCCTGTAAGTTATCTACTTTTTCAGGAACAATTTCTAGCTGATAAAACGTGCTATTGAGAGCTAACTGGGTGCCTTTTCGGTCATAAATAATGCCGCGGCTAGGCGCAATAGGCACCAATTTAATGCGGTTATCATTTGAGCGTGTTTGGTAATCGTCATGACGGACTACTTGTAGATGATACAAATTGGTCACGAGGATAGAAGTAAGTATGACAATGACGCCGAAAGCAATTAATGCTCGGCGAATAAACAAAACTGATTCTGCGGTGTGGTCGCGAAAAGGGGTGCGTTGTTGTTTCATCCCATTGCCATTGTGTACAAATTAATTCCTAACTATTCCCGATGATATGGGTGATTAGTCGTAATACTCCATGCCCGATAAAGACTTTCGGCAACAAGGACGCGAACTAGCGGATGGGGTAGTGTTAGTGGCGATAGAGACCAACTTTGTTCTGCGGCATCTTTACACGCCGGAGCAAGTCCTTCTGGTCCACCAATTAACAGACTGACATTACGACCATCTTGTTTCCACTTGTCTAACTGCACGGCTAATTTGGGTGTATCCCAACGATCTCCTGGAATATCCAGCGTGACGATACGGTTGCCTTTGCCGACAGCGGCAAGCATCAATTCACCTTCTTTTTCGAGAATGCGTTTGATGTCTGCATTTTTTCCACGTTTTCCTGCGGGGATTTCGGTTAATTCGAAAGGCATATCTTTGGGAAAACGGTGAAGGTAATCCATAAAGCCGGTCTGTACCCAGTCCGGCATTTTAGTTCCGACAGCGATGAGTTGTAATTTCAAACTCAGCTCCAGAGCTTTTCTAGTTCGTACATGCGGCGGCTTTCATCTTGCATGATATGGACGATGGCATCACCAAGGTCGACAACAATCCAGTCTGAAATGCCTTGACCTTCAACACCGAGAGGCATTAAACCGTTTTTACGGCACGCATCAATTAAACGATCAGCCACAGACATCAGGTGACGAGTTGACGTCCCTGTGCAGATGATCATTTGGTCAGTAACACTTGATTTCCCATGGACATCGATCGAAATGATATCTTCCGCTTTCGCATCTTCAAGTTGATCGATAATAAATTGTTGGAGTTCAGTTCCTTGCAAAAGGTTCACCTTTCATTCAAATTGAGAGAATCTCTTGTTAAACACTATTCTTGTTAAAGACTATTCATCATTGTGCTTTCTAGGGGGATCCCCCTAGCAAAGTGCCGCCATTTTACCCCAGATTTTCACAAAAATCGGCTAAATTATTTTTTATTGGCGTAAGTGGGCAATTTATAGGGATATCTTATCCATTGGGCAAGATAATTATCGTAACTTTACAAATAAAATATCCCTATCTCTTACGTATCAATATTCTAGAATAAGCGCTGAGTTGTGCAATTAATTAAATCGAAATTAAGTGAATAAAAGAGAATAAATTATTTGCTGACATTCCTATTTGGTTAATAGAAATAAAATTGCTTATTTTTGATACAAATGTTGCTGTTGAATATAGTGATAAACTGCGCGAGGGAGTAAATCTTCACAAGCCTGACCTTCGCTGAGTTGTTCACGTATTTCAGTCGCTGAAATATTAACCAGTGGTGTATCGCCAATAAAAATCGAACCACAGGGCGTTTGGCTCAATACTTGAGGGTCTTGCACTTGATGCTGTTGCAGCCACTGTTGCATATCTGGATCGGTAAAATGCGTGGCGTAACCGGGTCTCGCACAGACCAGTAAATGGCATTTATCTAATAGCTGAGTCCAGCCATGCCATGTATTAATGGATAACAGGGAATCTTGACCAATGATGAACGCAAGAGGTTGTTCATGACCAAGTTCTTGGCGCAATTCACTGAGCGTTTCAATTGTAAAAGAGGGCGTATTTCGCTGGAGTTCTCGGGTATCAACAGTAAACAGTGGGTTATTTTGAATGGCCAATTTTACCATTTCTAATCGCTGGGTAGGGCTAGCTTCCGGCTGAGGTCGATGAGGTGGAACGTGGTTCGGCAGCAAAATGACTTTTTGCAGCCCCACCTGATTAGCTAATGCTTCAACAGGGCGTAGATGCCCATAATGAATAGGGTCAAAAGTCCCCCCAAATAGCGCTTGTAGACCTTGTGGTTTAGCGTTCATCATTCATTACCATTGATATTAGGTGATTAGCTATCAGTTATTATCGTGGCAGAATAAAATGTTCTGCATCGGTTTTACCACATAACACCATGGAAAGAGACTGCAAATCCGGCCATGAAGAGTGGGAAAAATCCTGCTTAGTGTGAATTTCAGCTTGGGTGAGTAGCATCAACGCCGATTGTAATTGATGTAAGCTTAAACGTTGTAGCGCCTCGCCTAGCAATCCTCGACGGTTTTGCCAAACTTTATGTTGGTCAAATAGCGTTTTTAATGAGGTGGTCGCAGATTGACGCTTTAACGTGATCAGCAACATTAATTCTCGTTGGATAGCCCGTAGTAAAATCACAGGTTCAACATCTTCTTGCTTGAGCTGCTCAAGGATATGCCATGAACGGCGAGGCTTACCCGCTAGGATCGCATCAACCCAATGGTAGGGAGTAAAATGGGCTGAATCATTCACCGCACTTTCGACACGAGGGTAAGTGAGCTTTCCATCCGGATAGAGCAAGGAAAGCCTTTCCAGCGCTTGCGCTAATCCCAATAAATTACCTTCATAGCAATAGCAAAGTAATTGGTTTGCTTCAGTTTCTAATGAAAGCCGCATTTGGCTAGCACGCTTAGAGACCCACTGGGGCAAACGTTGATATTCAGGCGTTAGGCAACTGACATAGATACCATCTTGGCTGATGGCTTTGAACCAAGCACTGTTTTCTTGCGCTTTAGTGAGTTTATGCCCGCGTAGAACTAATAGCAGGTCGGGGTGAAGTAAACCGGCGAGCTGTGTGAGCTTGTCTGCCATCGCGGCATTAGGGCCATTTTCAGGCAAAAATAAGGTGAGCATTTGGCGACTGGCAAATAGACTCAGCGCTTGGCAGAGACTAAAAATTTCATCCCAATCCGTATTTTGCTCTAAAGCGAAAGTAAAATGCTCTTCAAAACCTTGCTGACGTGCAACTTGGCGAATAGCATCTTGGCTTTCTTGAATAAGAAGGGGCTCGGAGCCCCAAATGAGATAGCGGCCTCTTAGAGACTCTTGTAACGAAGAGGCCAGCTGTTCAGGATAAATGCGTATCATTATTCGGCAACAGGTTTCTCAGCCGCTTGAGCTTTCGCCTTTTCTAACTCAGCACTGTGAACCAGAAGCAGTTTGCGCACGATGTTACGTGCCGCTTGTTGTTGCATCTCTTGCTTCACAATCTCGTTCTCAGCATCTTTTGCGAGCGCTTCTAACGGGTTATCAAAGAAAGTCCGCACAACTTTTGTTTCCAGCGGATAAATAGCGCCATCCGGCATTAACACTTGCGCCTTCATGACCAGTGTCAGTTGTTTCTCTGCTGCTTTACCATCTTGATAAATCGAAACGGTATCGGTGCTTTCTGTTGAACCTACAATTTTCAAAATAGGTACGTCAGCGCGACCAGAATCTAGCAGAGTCACGTTATTGAGTCGCAGCTGTTCCCTGACCGCACGAGTTTGGTAACTGTATGGGTCGCCAGAACTTAACTGTAATGTTTTCAATTCTTCAGGAAGTTGCGTGGTTCCTTGAAGGCGAAAACCGCAACCTGCGGTGACGAGCACCGACAGGCTGAGAAATAGAGTTATCAGATAGCGCACTTGGGCTCCTTATCAGCCAACAACTAAGTTCAGTAATTTACCTGGTACGTAAATGACTTTACGGATGCTAACGCCTTCGAGGTATTTCGCGACGCTGCCTTCTTGTGATGCCATTTCCAGAACGAATTCTTGGTTAGCATCAGCAGGGACCGTGATACGACCGCGGACTTTACCGTTAACTTGAACAACAACCAGCTTAGTATCATCGATCATGGCTTGTTCGTCAGCCACAGGCCAGCTTGCAAAATCGATATCGTCATTGTGACCTAATGCTTTCCACATTTCGAAACAAGCGTGTGGAATGATTGGCGATAACATCAGCGTGATAGCATCTAAAGATTCTTGAACTAAAGCGCGGTCTTGCTCAGTTTCTTGCGGAGCGCGAACTAACTTGTTCATAAATTCCATGACCGCTGCGATAGCGGTGTTGAATGCGTAACGACGACCCACATCGTCAGTCACTTTCGCGATGGTTTTATGTAAGTCGCGACGTAAATCTTTTTGTTCCGCAGTTAATGCGCTGATATCTAATGGTTGAGTTGCGCCTTTTTGTGCGTGTTCGTGAACTAAACGCCATACACGACGAACGAAACGGTTAGCCCCTTCAACGCTAGACTCTTGCCATTCCAGTGTTAATTCTGGTGGCGCGGCGAACATCATGAACAGACGGACGGTGTCAGCACCGTATTTTTCGACCATTAATTGTGGATCAATACCGTTGTTCTTAGATTTAGACATCTTGCTCATACCAGTATAAACCAGTTCATGACCTTCGCTGTCTACCGCTTTAGTAATACGGTTTTTGTCATCACGTTCAACAATTGCATCCGCAGGAGAAACCCATACACGCTGACCATCGCTACCGGTGTAGTAGAAGGCATCGGCCAGAACCATACCTTGGCACAGTAAACGTTTTGCTGGTTCATCAGAGTTCACCAGACCGGCATCACGCATTAATTTGTGGAAGAAACGGAAATACATTAAGTGCATGATGGCGTGCTCAATACCACCGATGTATTGATCCACAGGCAGCCAGTAGTTTGCGGCTTCTGGGTTCAACATGCCATCGTCATATTGTGGGCAAGTGTAACGTGCGTAGTACCAAGATGATTCCATAAAGGTATCGAAGGTATCGGTTTCACGCAGCGCTGGCTGACCATTGATGGTGGTTTTTGCCCATTCAGGATCCGCTTTAATTGGGCTAGTGATGCCGTTCATGGTGACATCTTCCGGTAAAATAACCGGTAACTGGTCTTCAGGAACAGGAACCACAGTACCATCTTCTAAGGTTGCCATTGGAATTGGCGCGCCCCAGTAACGTTGACGGGAAACACCCCAGTCACGTAAGCGATAATTGACTTTGCGTTGACCTGCACCAAGGGAAACCAGTTTATCTGCGATCGCGTTGAAGCCAGCTTCATTGCTTAAACCAGTAAATTCACCTGAGTTGATCAGAGCATTTTTCTCAGTCATCGCTTCTTGAGATAAGTCAGGCGTGTTGCCTTCAGCATCTGCAATTACCGCTTTGATTGGCAGATTGTATTTATGAGCAAATTCCCAGTCACGTTGGTCGTGAGCTGGAACTGCCATCACTGCACCTGTACCGTATTCCATCAGAACAAAGTTCGCGACCCAAATTGGTAATTTTTCTTGGGTTAATGGATGAACGACATACAAACCTGTTGCCAGACCTTTTTTCTCCATGGTTGCCATATCCGCTTCCGCAGTTTTGGTATTACGGCACTCATCGATAAAGTCGGCTAATTCGCTATTCGCTTTGGCAGCTTCTTGCGCTAATGGGTGACCTGCAGCAACCGCCACATATGTCGCACCCATAAAGGTATCTGGGCGGGTGGTGTAGACAGTTAATTTGTCTGCGCGATCAGCAACATCAAAGGTGATTTCCACACCTTCAGAGCGACCAATCCAGTTGCGCTGCATGGTTTTAACTTGTTCTGGCCAATCTTCCAGTTTGTCCAAGTCATTGAGCAGTTCTTCAGCGTAGTCGGTAATTTTGATAAACCACTGAGGGATCTCTTTACGCTCAACTTGGCTATCACAGCGCCAGCAGCAGCCGTCGATAACTTGTTCGTTTGCTAGAACGGTTAAGTCGTGTGGACACCAGTTAACGGCGGAGGTTTTTTTGTATACTAAGCCTTTTTCATACAGCTTAGTGAAGAACCACTGTTCCCAACGGTAATATTCTGGCGTACAGGTGGTCACTTCGCGGTTCCAATCGTAACCGAAGCCCAGCATTTTCAGCTGACCTTTCATGTAATCGATATTGGCGTAAGTCCATGGTGCAGGCGCAGTGTTATTTTTAACCGCGGCACCTTCAGCTGGCAGACCAAACGCATCCCAACCAATTGGTTGCAGAACGTTTTTGCCCAGCATACGCTGGTAGCGGGAGATCACGTCACCAATGGTGTAGTTACGAACGTGGCCCATGTGTAGTCGACCAGAAGGGTAAGGTAGCATGGACAGGCAGTAGTATTTCTCTTTGCTGTTGTCTTCTGTCACCTTGAACGTTTGTTGTTCATCCCAGTGACGCTGTACTTTAGGCTCTATATCTTCTGGACGATATTGTTCTTGCATGGCACCGATAATCCTATGGTGAATAATCGCTACAGTTTAGTCTGTAGCAGGTGAATGTCTTTTCTATAAAATGGATCCGCATAGCATAGCGGATCACACATGAAAACAACAATGCCGAAAGCCATTGTGTCTGTAAAAAACGATGAATCGTCGATTAGATGAATTTACAGGGACTTGGTCTTGCTGTTTCAGCTGTTTGTTATATTTTGTGCTACATAGTGGTTGGCGATACGTTGATATTGCCATACGTTGATGAAACTAAGAACGCGCACAAAATAATAAGCGTATCGCCTATCATAATTCAATTTACTACCTAAAACTTGAACTATTTCAGGGGGAATTTGCTTTGTTCGCAATTTTATTTGAACTTAGAACACGTTAGAGAATTTTTTAAGAGATTTCAAGCGCAGAAAAGTGACAATCAAGAAAACGAGGTGAATTTTGTGCGGGTAAGAAAAGTTGAGGGAAAAGTTGCAAAAAGCCCTGTCGGACTTTCTGCAACCTAAAGCGAGATTAATGTAAGATTTTTGCCAGAAAATCTTTCGCGCGGTCTGACTTCGGATTAGCGAAGAAATCCTCTTTTTTACTGTCTTCGATAATTTTACCTTCATCCATGAAAATCACGCGGTTAGCCACTTTTTTCGCAAAGCCCATTTCGTGCGTTACCACCATCATGGTCATGCCTTCATTCGCTAACTCCACCATAACATCCAGCACTTCGTTGATCATTTCTGGGTCTAGGGCGGAAGTTGGCTCATCAAACAACATGGCAATCGGGTCCATACATAGCGCGCGGGCGATGGCGACACGTTGCTGTTGACCACCAGAGAGCTGCGCAGGGAATTTATTAGCATGGCTCGCCAATCCCACACGCTCCAGTAATTTTAAGCCTTTCGCTTCAGCGGCTTTTTTATCGCGGTTTAACACTTTAACTTGCGCTAATGTTAGGTTTTCAATAATGGAAAGGTGAGGGAACAGTTCAAAGTGTTGGAACACCATACCGACTTTTGAGCGCAGCTTCGCAAGGTCAGTTTTTTTGCTATTAACTTGGATATCGTTAACGAAAATTTCACCCTGTTGAATTGGCTCCAACCCATTTACTGTTTTTATTAATGTGGATTTACCAGAACCAGATGGCCCGCATACAACCACAACTTCGCCTTTTTTGACTTCAGTTGTGCAATCTGTGAGCACCTGAAATTGGCCATACCATTTCGATACATTTTTCAGGGTAATCATGAAACAGTCCTTTTCTTAAGATAATTCACCAGCATTGAAGCGCCGAAACTGAATATAAAGTAGATGAGTCCCGCAAAGAGTATCATTTCGACTTGCGTACCGTCACGCTCCCCAATATTGGTAGCGGTTCTGAAGAAGTCGGTTAACCCAAGAACATATACTAAAGAGGTATCTTGGAATAATACAATACCTTGGGTCAGCAATAATGGCACCATCGCTCTAAACGCTTGCGGTAATACGACTAAACGCATGGTTTGCATTTGGGTCATACCTAAAGCGAGGGAGGCGCTTGCCTGACCTTTCGAGATGCTTTGAATACCTGCACGGATAATTTCAGAGTAGTAAGCCGCTTCAAAAAGACAGAAGGCTACCACTGCGGATATTAAACGAATATCATTTTTTGGTGATAAGCCTAGAACATTTTGTAATATGTTAGGCACAACTAAATAGAACCAAAACAGTACCATAACTAATGGAACTGATCGGAAGGTGTTGACGTAAAAGGCCGCCAGCCAACGCAGTAGTTTAAAGCGCGATAAACGCATAACGGCTAACACGGTTCCCCAGAGGATCCCAACCACAATGGCCGCCGCCGTAATTTTGGCAGTGATAATAAAACCATCCACTAAGAATGGGATGCTTGGCTCAATGGAGCTCCAATCAAACTGATAAGCCATCTTAGCGTCCTCCTAGTGTGCCGGGTAAGCGCACTTTGCGCTCAAGCAAGCTCATTAGTAGCATAATAATCAAGTTGATACCGACATATGCCAGAGTGATTGCTGTGAAAGATTCCCAAGCATGGGCGGAGTAATCGAGTAATTTTCCTGCTTGTGCCGCCATATCCACTAACCCGATAGTGGATGCGATAGCTGAGTTTTTCACCAAGTTCAGCATTTCCGAGGTCATCGGCGGTAAAATGACGCGATAAGCATTCGGTAGCAGTACATAGCGATAGGTTTGTGGCAGTGTTAGCCCCATCGCGAGCGCTGCATTACGTTGCCCTCTAGGCAGGGATTGAATAGCAGCACGAACTTGCTCAGTCATTCGCGCAGCCGTAAACAAGCCAAGGCATAGCATGGAAGAGAGGAAGAACTGGTAGTTAGGATCTAACTCCATTTTAAACCAGTCGCCGATAGATTGTGGCAGCAGTTCAGGGATCACTAGATACCAAGTGAAGAACTGAACAATCAGCGGAACGTTACGGAAGAATTCAACGTAAGCAGTCCCTAAAAAGGCTAAAAAGCGGTTAGGTACTGTGCGTAAAATACCGAAAAATGAGCCAACCAGAAAAGCGATGATCCAAGCGCAGATGGATAGCGTGACAGTGACTTCTAAGCCAGATATTAACCACCCTAAATAGGTGGTATTCCCAAATGGGGCATTCTCAAGGAATATCCCCCAGTTCCAATTAATTGACATAATATGACTTCCTGTGGGCAATTTGATTGTCCCGAATACCGCAATAAGAGAAAGCAAGGCGGGAACGACCGCCTTGCGACTCCTACTTCAGTAACACCCTGTTTGTCTTTTTTATTAGTTTAATGCTTTATCGTTTGGTGATTTGAACAGCGCCTTCATTTCATCAGATAACGTAAACTTCAGATTCAGGTTCTTCGGTGGGATTGGTTGATTAAACCAGCGGTCGAATGATTTTTCCGCTGCGCCAGATTTTTGTGCAGTTGAGATAGTTTCATCGACTAATGCTTTGAATTGTGGGTCATCTTTACGCAGCATACAGCCGTATGCTTCTTCAGTTTGCGGTTTTGCTACGATTTCCCAGATATCTGGTTGTTTCGCTTTTGCGCGCTCACCCGCTAACAGGGCATCGTCCATCATAAAGGCAACCGCACGACCAGATTCTAAAGTACGGAATGAGTCCCCGTGGTCTTTAGCACTGATAATGCGCATCTTCATGTTTTTCTCATCATTTAACTTATTCAGGATCACTTCTGACGTTGTCCCTGAAGTGACAACCACGTTTTTGCCAGCTAAATCAGCAAAGTCTTTGATACCGGAGTCTTTTTTCGCCAGCAGTCGAGTACCAACCACGAAAATGGTATTAGAGAAGGCTGCTTGTTTTTGTCTCTCTAGGTTATTCGTTGTGGAGCCACATTCGAAATCAAATGTGCCGTTTTGCAGTAATGGAATACGGTTTTGCGAGGTGATAGGGATCAATTTCACCTGTAAATCAGGCATATTGAGTTTCTTTTTCACTGCATCAACAATGAGGTTGGAGTAGTCTTGTGAGTAGCCAACAACTTTCTGATTATTATCATAGTAAGAGAATGGCACTGATGATTCGCGGTGACCCACGACTATCACACCATTATCTTTGATTTTTTTCAGAGTACCGTTTAATTCTTCTGCTTGAACTGCGCAGGTTGCACCCAAAAGCATCATTGTTAAAACAAGCTTGCTAATACGCATAATTACAGCTCCTTTAGAACATCGGTGTCAATCCGCCATATTTCGAGGTGTGTGTTTTAACGATACATTACTCGATTTATTTTGGTTTTGTGGTGTTGTGTTTGCAGATGTTTCGTGAGGTTTTCATCATGACACGATCATCGGCTGTATGTTTTATTATTGTTAAAAAGTAATTAAAAAATATGAGTTTTGAAAATGAATTGTTTTAAATTCGGGAGCTGTCTCGCATATTATTTAGGCAGTTGTGAACTGCGACACCAATAAAGAGACAAACTGCCGAAACTCGACTATCGTGCACCGAAATCGTGCAAAATAGTTTCGTTTTGCCATTTATTAAGTAAGTAGCAAGTTCCGTGCCGCTTTTCGGATAAAGTGCAAAAAATAGTTAATTTTATAAATGAGAGTTGTTTGTAAAGTTAGATGATGGTGCTTGTGTTGCTTATTTGCCTGTGTAAGATGTAACCTGTTATTAACTTAATTAGCTAATTATTGTGAATTCAGGAAGATAATCTGAGACAGACATGACGAGGTCGATAAAGCTAGGTAAAGGATTAGTGCTGTTTGCCTGTCTGATGGTGTTGATTTGTATGAATCAAAGAGCCGTCGGGGAGCGCCTATTCGCCTCAATGTTTACATCAGCTTCAATACAGACTTCTGCGGTAGCGAATCAAATCCAGCTTTCTTCAGAGCATTATCTTTCTGATATAAATGAACAAAATAGCAAGCCCGTGAAGCTTTCAACGTGTGAATTAAGTTCCAAATCACTCCTTACTCTTGTTCCTGCTGTGATAGAACCTCTCTTTTTTATATTTCTTTCTTTAGCGGCATTCGCTATCTTTTGCACTAGGCTATTTATATATAGAGCAAACCGTGAAGAGAGCCATTCCCCACCTGGCGTTCGGCGTCATCTACAATTCTGTAATCTTCGGGATTAGAAAGCCGCGGCTTATTGTTCGTCGCTGTTATTTATTCTGGAGGGATCATGCGTTTTTTTATTAATGCGTTAATTGTTTTATTTACTGTATTTTCTAGCAGCTTACAGGCTGCGGATACAGGCTGGTTACAACCTGCAAACACGGGGTTTATGGCCGCAAACACACCGAGCCATGTACAGGTTCGCTTGCTGAGCTCTGCACAAAATGAGGGCAAGGTCGATATTTTACTGGATGTAAAACTCGATGATGGCTGGAAGACCTATTGGCGTTCACCGGGAGAAGGGGGCGTTGCACCGGAAATAAGTTGGTCTTCACCCGTCAAAACGGTGGAGTGGCTATGGCCAACGCCGGGGCGCTTTGATGTCGCTGGCGTGTCGACACAAGGTTATATGGGAGACGTGGTTTTCCCTATTACAGTCACTAGTAGTGAGCATCTCGATAAATTGTCAGGCACACTGACATTATCAACGTGTAGCAATGTTTGTATTCTAACTGACTACCCTTTTGAATTGGATCTCACTGAACCGGCTCCTGCGGATTTTAGCTGGGCATTTAATCAAGCAAAAGGCAGTGTGCCTGCGGCTAGTGGGCTTGTTGAACAGGCGCAATTTGGCTTTGCTGGCAATAAATTGACGGTAGAGTTACAAAAAGCCGCCGATAATACCTGGATTGACCCGCATCTGTTTACTGATGTTGTAGATGGCGCGAGCCTTGGTGTTCCATCCCTAAAATATTCTGGCAACAAGTTAATCGCCACTATTGATGTTAGCGATGACTGGGGCGGTGAAGCACCTAATCTTGTGGGTAAAACAGTTTCATTTGTTGTGGCGGACGGTGAGTTATCTCAACAAATACATGGCAATGTCGTGCCTTATACTGGTTCCGTATCTGGGGATGACAGTGGACACGCGCTGGGTTTATGGCAGATAGTTCTATTTGCGCTACTTGGCGGTCTGATCCTGAACTTAATGCCGTGTGTTTTGCCTGTACTGGCAATGAAACTCGGCTCTGTCTTATTGGTTCCTCAAGGTGAACAAAATACCATTCGTCGGCAATTCTTGCTCTCTTCATCGGGGATTCTGGTCTCATTCTGGTTATTAGCCTTATTGATGACATTCTTGCGATGGGGACAGGAAGTTGTTGGTTGGGGTATTCAGTTCCAAAGCCCGTGGTTTATCGGCTTTATGGTGCTGATTACGGCGCTGTTTACTGCGAATTTATTTGGGTTGTTTGAAATTAACCTAGGCAGTAAAGCAAATACGCGTTTAGCCACCGCAGGTGGGCAGGGTAATAGCGGGCATTTCTGGCAAGGGGTTTTCGCGACACTCTTAGCGACACCTTGTTCTGCACCCTTTTTGGGCACGGCGGTCGCTTTCGCATTAGCGGCACCGATGTCGCAACTGTGGCTGATTTTCACTGCACTAGGTATCGGGATGAGCCTTCCGTGGTTATTGATTGCGGCATTCCCTGTGATTGCGAAAGCGTTACCAAAGCCAGGAACATGGATGCTGAAATTGCGCGCAGTACTGGGCTTAATGATGTTGGTTTCCTGCTTATGGTTAATCAGCTTATTAATTCCCCATTTTGGTGCAATGACCGCTACCGTTATCGCCGTACTGTTTTTATTAATCTTAGTGTTATTTATTCTTAAGAACCGAGGGGTACGTGCGGCAATTTTCCCATTCCTATTATTCTCGGTACTGGGTGCTGGATTTGCTTGGATGGCGATAGACCAACAACAAGGCCACCAAACGCTAGTTTCCGATAAGGTTCAATGGCAAACACTGTCTGAAGACGCAATCACGCGAGCGCTGGCAGATAATAAACGTGTGTTTATTGATGTGACTGCAGACTGGTGTGTGACGTGTAAGGCGAATAAATATAACGTCCTACTTAATGACGAAATTCAGCACTTACTGAGTGAACCGGATGTCGTCGCGCTACGGGGTGATTGGACAAAACCTTCACCTGAAATCTCGGCGTTTTTGCAACGTCGAGGGCAAGTGGCTGTGCCGTTTAACCAGATTTATGGCCCTAATCTGACAGAGGGGAAAATACTGTCAACAATACTTGATCGTGAATCTGTATTATCAATTATGACTGAGGCCAAAGGAGCCGAAAAATGAAAAAGACGATATTAGCTGTTTTATTTTCCTCACTAGTATTAGGGGCCACAGCACATGCAGCGCCACTGACTGCTGACCAAGAAGCACAAGTTCGTAAGCTGGTACGCGATACATTAGTTGAGAATCCAGAGATCCTGGAAGAAGCGATTGTGGCTTTACAAGCGAAACAAGGTGAAAAACAACAAGCGCAAATGAAACAGGTATTAAAAGATCAGCATGATGCCCTGTTTAATGACCCGACTAGCCCACGTATTGGCTCGAAAGATGCGAAATTAGTCTTGGTGAACTTTACTGACTTTAACTGCCCATACTGCAAACGTTTTGACCCACTGTTAGAAGATATTGTGAAGAAAAACCCGGATGTTGCAGTTGTTATCAAGTACCTGCCATTTAAAGGGGAAACCTCGCTGGAATCTTCGCAACTAGCGATGACTTTATGGCAGGAAAACCCAAAAGCGTTCTTAGCGCTGCACCAAAAACTGATGGCGAAACAGGGTATGTTATCTGATTCAAACATCAAAGAAGCGCTGCAAGCAACCGGCAATGGTAAGTTAAAAGCGAGTGATAAGAGCCGTGCGGCTATCCGTAAAAACCTTGAGCTGGCTAATATGCTAGGCGTGAATGGTACGCCAGCAACGTTAGTGGGTGATGAAATGATCCCAGGGGCTGTTGATGCACAAGAATTTGAACGCATCGTGAAAGAACAGCTCAGCAAAGCGAAATAATGGCGTGATGGGGAGACTCAAAAAGTGGTCAAAAGAGCTTCTCGTATTAGCGATTATTTTGGCGATCGCTTTTACGGTGATGGACTTTTGGCGTAAACCGCAAAGCCTTGCCCCCGTGTTATTAGAGCCACTCACCCTTGCAACGGGTGAGGTGGTTTCTATTGCTGAACTCAGCCAAAAACAGCCAGTTTTAGTCTATTTCTGGGCAACATGGTGCGGTGTTTGCCGCTTCACATCGCCAACCGTTTCTGATTTAGCACAATCAGGGGTTCCGGTGGTGACGGTAGCACTGCGTTCGGGGGAATCTTCTCGACTGTTAGCTGGAATGGAAAAAAAGGAATTAGATTTTCCTGTGGTGAATGATACCAACGGTCAGCTGGCTGCGCAGGTTGGCGTGACAGCAACACCGACCTTTATGATTATCGATAAAGGCGAAATGGTGAGTTTTACTTCTGGCTGGACGAGTTATCTGGGGCTGAAAAGCCGTTTATGGCTCGCTTCGTTTTAATTAAATGCCCTTGGTATCAGCACCAAGGGCATTTTTCTTATCAAACTCTAATCTCAAACTCTTTCATCAAAATTCGAGATTGCGAATAAACCGATAGTCAGCCGATTGGGATTTTAAGCGATATAAATTCGCTGGGCGCCCGCGTTCTTGGCGTTTTTCCCCTGTATCAATCAATAAATCAGCTTGGTCTAAACGGCGGCGGAAAGACTTATTCTGTATGGATTTTCCGATTAAAACCTCATGAACATGTTGCAGCTCGGCTAAGGTGAATACTTCCGGTAGCGCAAATCCCGGCACAATGGAATAAAGGGATTTCTGGCGTAAACGTTCACGGGCTTGTAAATAAAGCTGATAGTGATCGAAAGCCAGTGTCATGCCCTCAATTTCTTCAATTGAAACCCATTTAACAGAATGTACACTTTCAATGTGCGCTTCGCAGGCTTGGTGAGCAATGAGTGCGGTATAGCAGACTGTCACTGACCAGCCTCGAGGATCTCGCTCTGAATTTCCTACGGTATATAACTGCTCGATATAAGGAGGAACAACCCCCGTTTTCTCTTTTAATTTGCGATATACCGTATCGTCTAACGTAGCATCACAATTTTCATCAACGAACCCACCTGGTAACCCCCATTGACCTTTCTGCGGGTAATTAGCGCGCTCCACGAGCAGCACTTTTAAGGTGTTTTCATGATAAGTGAATAATACGGTATCCACCGTGAGCAAAGGAGTTAAATAATCTCGTCGATCATAATTAGATAAAAACTCTTTTTCTGTCATGTGATTAAGATCCTTTCCCCCGTTTTTAGTCTTGCGTTAAATCATACGCGAAAATTTATTTAGTGTCATTAAGACATTTAATTGTTGACTTGTTTGTGTCTATAGGACAATAATTATTTAAGGTCATAAAGACACTAATTGATTTCACAAAGACACTAAGTGGGGTAGACCATGTTAAATTTTAAATATTTCAAATCAGATTCATCGACATTCATTATTCAATCCATTAATGGTGCAGTACGTAAGCAAGGTAAAGGATTAAGTTTTTGGTATAACGCAGATAAAACGTCCATTGCGGCATTACCTTTGAACGCTCAAGAAGCGCCATTTATTTTTAATCTACAGACAGCGGATTTCCAAAGCTTGCGTATTCAAGGGCAAATTTCGTTTCAAGTGAAATACCCAGAAAAAACAGCGGATGTCTTGAATTTTAACCTTGCCCAAGATGGTAAATCTTATGCGTCAGAAGACCCGTTAAAGCTGAGTGATAGGGTGGTTCGTAGTGCCCAAACTGTCATCCAAGCAAAAACGCAAAGTACCGATTTGCGAGATGCATTACTCATGGGGCAACCATTGGTGCTGTTGGTTTCTCAGCAACTGTCTGAGCATCCTGCACTTGAATCGTTAGGCATAGAAATTTTGGATGTGGCAATTTCTGCTATTACACCGTCTCCTGAAACGCTCAAAGCGCTGGAAGCTCAAGCACGGGAATCAATTTTGAAAGAGGCTGACGATGCGATTTATGCGAGACGCAAATTCTCCGTTGAGCAGGAAAGAACTATAAAAGAGGCGGAATTAGAAACGGATTTATCAGTACAAGCCAAGCAGCAGCAAATTGAAGAAGCTCGGTTGGATAATGAACGTACATTGCTGCGTGAGCGTGCTGAAATTGAACAAGAAGAGTTAATAGCTCAGGTTAATTTGGAAGCTAAGCGTAATGAGCTGGTGGCGCTGAGTGTTGAAAACCAACGTACTCAATCAGAAGCGGATGCTTATGCCATCGAAGCTAAAATGAAAGCGTATAGCCAATTGCCAGTGGAGAATTTGAAGGCGATGGCATTGGCGAAAATGAACCCAGAGCAATTGATGGCGATGGCATTTGAATCCTTGGCTCAAAACGCAGGCAAAATTGGTGAAATTAATTTCTCACCAGATTTATTTGGTCAGCTAATGAAAAAAGGAGCTAAACAATGAGTCAGTATGATGATGTTCGCTTTGTGTTAGTGATGCGTAAAACCCGTATGCAGGAATTAATTGAGCGTTTCAATACCTGGTCGCAAGCAAAATTTTACCTTGAACATAATGATGTTGAAGTGAGTGATTACCTACTTGAACATGATGTGTATCAGCGGCAGTTAATCCAAGCTGAGTCGATTCTTAAAACGATGGGACGCTTTCAATTACTGGAAAGAAAACTGTTACCTAGTTATCAGTTTTCGGCGCGAGATATCGTGGTGGTCATAGGGCAAGATGGTTTAGTGGCAAATACCCTTAAATACCTTAATGGGCAGCCTGTGATCGCCATAAACCCGGAACCGACACGCTGGGATGGTAAATTACTGCCCTTTGAAATTGGGCAGTTACTTGATGTGGTGACGCGTACATTAACTGGAAAAGTGAATCAAAAATCCGTTACCTTTGCACAAGCAACAACCAACGATGGGCAAACACTATTAGCCGTTAACGACCTATTTATAGGTCCTAAAAGCCATACATCTGCTCGCTATCGGGTGAAATGGCAAGGGCAGCAAGAATTCCAATCATCATCAGGAATTATTGTCTCCACAGGGTTAGGATCAACGGGATGGTTTCAATCTATTATTGCAGGGGCTCAGGCGATAGCAGGGACTCACTCTCATCCATTATCACAGGGATTTGGTTGGGATGAAAAACGGTTACAGTTCAGCGTAAGGGAGCCTTTTCGCAGCCGAACCACAGGAACGGAATTAGTGTTTGGCACCATTGAGCAAACCACGCCATTACAATTAGAGTCTTTAATGCCTGAAAATGGCGTAATTTTTTCCGATGGTATTGAAGATGATTATTTGAATTTCAACGCAGGCTGTATTGCTTCAATTGGGATAGCAGAAACGCAGGGGTTATTAATTGGTTAGGTTAAAAAATCCCCGAATCATCAATCGAGATGTCGGGGATTTTTAATCGGTTTAAAGCGTCAATTAGTGACGTTTTTGACGACGGTTAAGGGTAAATCCGACAATGCCGAATATAGCGACCATACCCCACATCGACCAGTTACTCCAACGAGCATAAGGGGTTAATCCCGTTGTTGGTGTGACTTTCTCAGCCAGAACCGCATCTTGGAACTGTGGCAGAATACCTTGAATGGAACCATCCGCACTGATGACTGCCGTTACGCCATTGTTGGTAGCGCGTAATAGTGGGCGACCGAGTTCTAATGAGCGCATTCTTGCCATTTGGAAATGCTGCCAAGGACCAATCGATTCGCCAAACCATGCATCATTTGAAATTGTCAGTAAGTAGTCACTGTCAGGTTTGAAGTTATCTCTAACTTGAGTACCCAGAATAATTTCATAGCAAATGGTTGCTGTTAGATGAATATTACCAATTGCTAATTGAGCCTGTTGATAATCTCCACGGCTAAAGCCCGACATTGGTAAATTAAAGAATGGCGCAAGCGGGCGAAGTAAATCTTCCAACGGGACGAACTCACCAAATGGGACTAAGTGATGCTTGTTATAACGATTCTTAGTCGGGTAGAGATAGGGTTTTCTATCGCCTAGCACAATGATGGAGTTATAGAATACCGAATCACCATTGACGGGTTTGGCATCGACAGTTCCGGTAATTAACCGCGTTTTGGTTTCATTCAGCAACGTGTCCAGCGCTTTAAGCCACGGCTGATTTTCCAGTTCCACCACAGGAATGGCTGACTCAGGCCAAATAATCATATCGGCTTTGCCAATATAAGGGCTGGAAAGCTTGATATAGCGATCTTTGGTTTGCTGCAAAAAGCCTGCTTCCCATTTCATGGATTGAGGGATATTGCCCTGCACCAATGCCACTTCCATAGTCTTATCATTCAGCGGCGTGAACCACTGGACGTTTTTGGCTAGCAGAGGAACCAGTAACAGCGCAGCCGCACAGGCTAGAGGAATAAAACTGCGACGAATGACTGTTAAGACGAGCAAGCCGCTGATGCTAAATAGCAGCAGGGTTATCATCTCAACACCAAAAATCGGCGCTAATGATTTCATCGGTCCATCAATCTGGGTATAACCAAATTGCAGCCATGGGAAGCCAGTCAGAACCCAGCCACGCAGAAACTCTGTCACTTGCCATAGCGCGGGTGCCATCAACACTAAGCGCCAAATATTGGCATTAGGAGTGAGTTTATTGAGCAGCAGGCCAAATAGACCAGGATACAGCGACAGATAGGCAGCCAGCAAGATAACGATAAATACGTTAACGGCATCCGGCATCCCACCAAAATCGGCGATACTGACATACACCCAGTTGACGCCGCTGCCAAATAAGCCAAATCCCCATGCGAACGCGATAGCAAAAGCTTGCTTGGCGGTTCTGTGTAGGGTTAATAGCTGGAGAAAGAAAATGGAAAGGAGAGCGGCGGGCCAGAAGTCAAAAGGCGAAAAAGCCAGTGTACCACTGGCTCCGAATAGTAAAGCCAGCAGCAGGCGTAGCCACTGGCTTTGATAAGTAGAGGATAAGTTCATTAACTCTGTTCTTCATCCAAAGTAGGCACTGGGGCATCGTCAGGAATTTTCACTTGAAGCAGTAAAATTCGACGGCTATCCGCCATGGAAACTTTAAATTGGTAGTTATCGATGGTAATGGTTTCACCACGGGATGGTAAGTGACCAAAGGCTTGCATCACTAAGCCCCCAACGGTATCTACCTCATCATCACTAAAATGTGTGCCAAAGGCGTCATTAAAGTCTTCAATTTGAGTCAAGGCGCGAACAGAGTACGAATGACGGCTCAGCTGGCGGATATCCACATCATCTTGGTCGTCATACTCGTCTTCAATCTCACCGACGATCAGCTCTAAAATATCTTCAATAGTCACTAAACCAGAGACACCACCAAACTCATCAATAACGATGGCCATGTGGTAACGCTGGGAACGGAATTCTTTGAGTAAGCGGTCTACTCGTTTGCTTTCAGGAACAACAACGGCCTGACGTAACACTTTATCAATACTGAATGGTTCTGCATCGGTACGCATAAATGGCAGTAAATCTTTTGCCATTAATAGCCCTTCAATATGATCTTTATCTTCGCTGATAACAGGGAAGCGAGAGTGGGCAGAATCGATGATGACATCGAGGCACTCATCAAGGCTTTGGTTACGTTTTAAGGTAACAATTTGAGAGCGAGGGATCATGATGTCACGTACCCGCTGATCGGCAATATCCATGACGCCTTCCAGCATTTCACGGGTATCCGGGTCAATTAAATCGTTTTGTTCAGAATCACGAATTAATTCGACCAAATCATCACGGTTTTTAGGTTCACCATGGAAAAGTTGGTTTAACAATGCAAAAAAACCTTTCTTAGGCCCAGGGGTGTCACTACTCGAAGAGTTATCGTCGCTCATGGCGTTTAATTTATTATTCCTCAGTTAATTAGAAAAATTGCTAACCCATAGAGTTAGGTATGAATTGTTTAGCTTAAAACATTTTGTTTAGCGAAACAATTTATGGGTTAGCGTCGAAGCATATTCTTTACGTTTACAGACATCGTTTTACGTCTAAAAATGCTTGTTAACGTTAAAAATTATAGTGAGCTCACTCTTTTTCCGCAAGATACGGATCGGCATAACCCATCTCTGCGAGGATCTCGGTTTCTAATCCTTCCATTTCTTCAGCTTCATCATCTTCAATATGATCATAGCCAAGTAAATGCAGGCAACCGTGAACCACCATGTGCGCCCAATGTTCTTCTTCACTTTTTTGCTGCTCGGCAGCTTCTTGCTCCACCACTTGGCGGCAAATAATTAAATCCCCTAACAGCGGAAGTTCCACTTCAGGTGGCGCTTCAAATGGAAATGACAGCACGTTAGTCGGCTTATCTTTTCCACGATAAGTCAGATTTAATTCATGGCTTTCGGCTTCATCAACAATACGAATAGTGACTTCACTTTCAGCTTGAAACTTGGGTAATACCGCATTGACCCAGCGCTGGAACATCTCTTCAGAGGGTAAGCCGTCGGTATTTTCGCTCGCTATTTGTAAATCGAGAATAACATCGCTCATTTAGTGATTTTCCTGCTTTTCAAACTCACGTTGTTGCTCTTTTTCTTCTTTCAGTTGCTGGCGACGTTTGCTGTCTTGCTCTTCCCATGCTTCATAAGCCATGACAACTTTCGCTACGACAGGGTGACGCACCACGTCTTCGCTATGGAAGAAATTAAAGCTTAAATCATCCACGTTCGACAACACTTCGATGGCGTGTCTTAAGCCGGATTTGCTACCTCTTGGCAAGTCGACTTGAGTGATATCCCCAGTGACGACAGCTTTAGAGTTAAAACCAATACGGGTTAAAAACATTTTCATCTGTTCGATGGTGGTGTTTTGGCTCTCATCTAAAATGATAAACGCATCGTTCAGTGTGCGACCCCGCATGTAAGCCAGCGGAGCCACTTCAATCACATTACGCTCAATCAGTTTTTCCACTTTTTCAAAACCGAGCATTTCAAACAGTGCGTCATACAGAGGGCGTAGATAAGGATCCACTTTCTGGCTTAAATCACCCGGTAAGAACCCCAATTTTTCGCCAGCTTCAACCGCAGGGCGGGTGAGCAGAATACGGCGTACTTCTTGGCGTTCTAATGCATCGACGGCGGCTGCAACAGCGAGGTAAGTTTTACCCGTTCCCGCAGGACCAATCCCAAATGTAATATCGTGATCTAAGATATTGGCAATGTACTGCGCCTGATTTGGGGTTCGAGGTTTGATCACGCCACGCTTGGTCTTGATATTCACGGCTTTACCATAATCAGGCACGCTTTCTGCGGATTGCTCAAGCACTCGGCTATCAACAATGGCAAGGTGAATATTTTCAGGATCAATGTCAGGGATCACACCGCGGATTGGCGCGGTATCAACGTACAGCTGGCGTAAAATCTTACTGGCCGCTTGGATATTAAGCGCTTTACCTGAAAGCTTAAAACGGTTGTCTCGGCGATTGATTTCAATGCCAAGACGACGCTCTAATTGCTTAATGTTGTCGTCAAATGGCCCGCAAAGGCTCATTAAACGCTGATTATCTGCGGGCTCTAAAAAAATCTCTTGTGTTGCGATTTGCAAAGGTTTGTTATCGGTCACTGAGTATCCTATCTTTAGGGTTGGAAGTTACCAACGCCAAGTTCATCTTCTTTACGGGTACGTGCAATCACGGATTCTGGGGATTCATGAACACGCAGATCCATTTGATCTTCGGTACGAATCACTTTACCGCGTAAAGAGTTGGTATAAACATCGACGATTTCGACATCAACAAATTTACCGATCATGTCCGGAGTGCCTTCAAAGTTCACTACGCGGTTATTTTCGGTACGACCTGAAAGCTCCATCACATTTTTACGTGAAGTGCCTTCCACTAAAATACGTTGTACTGTTCCCAGCATGGCACGGCTGAAGCTCATTGCTTGCTGATTAATGCGCTGTTGCAGCAGATACAGGCGCTGTTTTTTCTCGTCTTCGCTAACATCATCCGGTAAATCAGCGGCTGGCGTGCCCGGACGCGCGGAGTAGACGAAGCTGTAGCTCATATCAAAATTCACATCAGCAATCAGCTTCATGGTTTTTTCGAAATCATCGGTGGTTTCGCCAGGGAAGCCAACAATAAAGTCGGAGCTGATCAGAATGCCTGGGCGCGCTTCGCGTAATTTACGAATAATCGCTTTATATTCTAAGGCGGTATGCGCGCGTTTCATCATGGTGAGTACGCGGTCAGAGCCACTTTGTACTGGTAAGTGTAGGAAACTCACTAGCTCAGGTGTATCGCGATACACTTCGATGATGTCATCGGTAAATTCGATTGGGTGGCTGGTGGTGAAGCGTACGCGGTCAATACCATCGATAGAGGCCACTAAACGTAATAATTCTGCGAATGAACAAATTTCACCGTCGAATGTCTCACCACGGTAGGCGTTAACGTTTTGACCCAGTAAGTTAACTTCACGCACGCCTTGCGCAGCCAGTTGGGCAATTTCAAACAGAATGTCATCACATGGGCGGCTAACTTCTTCGCCGCGAGTGTACGGCACAACGCAGAACGTACAGTATTTGTTGCAGCCTTCCATGATAGAAACGAACGCCGTTGGACCTTCAGCACGAGGCTCAGGTAAGCGGTCGAATTTTTCAATTTCAGGGAAGCTGATATCAATAATTGGACTGCGGTTACCTTGAATTTGGTTAATCATTTCCGGTAAACGGTGCAGAGTTTGCGGGCCGAAAACGATATCAACGCAAGGTGCGCGCTGGCGAATAAAATCACCTTCTTGTGATGCGACACAGCCACCAACACCAATGATGATGTCAGGATTTTTGTCTTTGAAGAATTTCCAACGACCAAGTTGGTGGAACACCTTTTCTTGGGCTTTTTCGCGGATCGAACAAGTGTTTAATAACAACAGATCTGCTTCTTCAGCAATTTCAGTCAGTTGATAGCCGTGGGTGCTTTCCAATAAAGAGACCATTTTAGATGAATCGTATTCGTTCATCTGGCAGCCCCAAGTTTTCATATATAACTTTTTATTTGTCGACATGTCGTGTATCCGGTGTTTTCGAGGTCTAAAATAGGGACTTCGAAACGCGTTGTAAATCCAAAGTCCTACCCTATGATGATGGGGAAATTCACCGCATTTTGATTAAGAACAGCGTTCTGTATTGGATTAAATGCAAAAATCACCCAGTAATAACATGCTAAAATAATATCATCACCAAATACTTAAGGGCAGGCTATTTGCCTATTGTTTTAAAGATTGACGAGTATTGTATTCATTTGAGGCATCAGTGACCAGAGCCCGAGCGTAGATATTGCCTGCGGGGGTAAGAATTTTTTGGTATACTAAATAAATCAAACAGTTAATAGTAGCTATCATGATGAATAAACTAACTGAATTTTATGATGTTGTTGTGGTTGGTGCGGGAATGACCGGCGCCGCAGCGGCATTAGGCTTCGCCCAAGAAGGGATGAAAGTGGCTTTACTTGAGAAAGCCCAGCTGACCGAGTTTGATGGGAGCAGTACGCCAGATGTGCGTATTTCTGCCATCAGCAGTGCCTCGATTGAATTATTAAAGCAATTAGGGGCATGGAAGCATGTAGAAGCAATGCGCAGTGCACCTTATCGCGAATTAGAAACCTGGGAAGAGCCGGGCAGTAATGTGATTTTTGATGCCAAAAGTTTAGGCTTACCAGAGCTTGGCTTTATGGTGGAAAATCGTGTTTTACAGTTGGCATTGTGGCGAGAGTGCGAACAGTACAGCAACCTAGAGTTAGTTTGCCCAGCCACGTTGGTGAATTTACATCAACCTCATGGGCAAAAACACTGGATGGTTGAGCTGGAAGATGGACGCGTTCTGGAAACTAAACTGGTGGTTGGCGCAGATGGCGCTAATTCCCAAGTGCGTAAAATGGCAGGTATTGGAAGCCGAGGTTGGCAATATCGTCAATCTTGTATGCTGATCACTATCCAAACGGATGCGCCGCAGCAAGACCGTACATGGCAACAGTTTTTCCCATCAGGCCCAAGGGCATTTTTACCGCTGTATGATAACTGGGCGTCCCTCGTGTGGTATGACAGCCCCGCCAAAATTCGCCGTTTGCAAAGCATGTCTATGGAGCAGCTCACAGGTGCTATCTCGGAAGCGTTCCCTGAGCGGCTTGGTGCAGTAAAAGCCATCGCATCGGGCGCATTTCCGTTAACACGTCACCATGCAAGCCGTTATGTGATGGATGGCTTGGTGCTGATTGGTGATGCGGCGCATACTATCAATCCGTTAGCGGGTCAGGGGGTAAACCTCGGTTATCGCGATGTGGATGTGCTATTGAAGGTCATTTACCAAGCGCGTGAGTGTGTTGAGGCATGGGAGTCTTTGGATGTGCTTAAGCGCTATCAGCGCCGCCGTTTACCCGATAATCTTGTTATGCAGGCGGGGATGGATATTTTCTATATGGCTTTCAGCGAGAATTTGCCAGGCCTGAAAATGCTGAGAAACTTTGGCTTGATGACCGCGCAGCGTGCAGGCGAAGCGAAGAAATTAGCGCTAAAATATGCGCTGGGGCTGTAATCTAACCCATTGATGGTATTGAACCTATTTATTGTTATTTGTTACCCAGATAAGTTTCTGGGTAACTTCCTCATGATGACTCTTCTGTATTTACATCTTGCTCTTGCATATTTAATAGCGGGATCCCGTATTTTTCTCCCCATTCTTGCAGAGCATTAATCACCGTACTTAAAGATTCCCCTGCGGGGGTCATTGAGTACTCGACTTTAGGCGGTACTTCAGGATAGACATGTCGAGTAATTAGCCCATCGCTTTCGAGTTCTCGTAATTGCTTGGTCAGCATACGCGGCGTAATGAAAACTAGTTTCCTTTTTATTTCATTAAATCGCAGTGTTTTTCCCTGTAAATGATACAGGATCACGCCCTTCCCTTTTCCGCCCATTAGCTCTAATGAGGCTTCAACAGGGCATCCATCGTAGGTGTAGTTTGTATAACGTCTTTTTTTGATAGTATCCATTTGTATAGTATATGCCATTAATGTGCGTACTTGTCTGTTTGTACTTTTAACATTAGGATGTTCAAAATTCAATACAGTTTATTTAACTTAGAGGATCCAATGAACTTAATTAATGTTTTAAATACCCGTTATGCAACGAAAAGTTTTGACCCAAATAAAACGATTTCTGATGAAACGCTGAGTGAGATAAAAGCGTTACTTCAATTAAGTCCTTCGAGTGTCAATGTGCAACCTTGGCATTTCTTGATGGTAAGTAGCCCTGAAGCAAAACAAAAAATTATCAATGCGACGGCAGGTGGATACTCATTCAATGAGGAAAAAATTCGCAATGCATCCCATGTGGTAGTGATGTGCGCAAAAACAGAGTTGCCTGAGGATTATTTACTGCATCTTTTAGAGCTCGAAGATGAAGAAGGGCGATATCAGAAAAGCGAGTTTAAAGAGCAAAATCATATGGCTCGTTCATTTTTTGTGAATTTACATAAGAATGAATTGAAGGATTTACCGCATTGGATAGAAAAACAAGTTTACTTGAATATGGGGGCATTATTATTGGGCGCAGCGGTGTTAGGGGTTGATGCGTTGCCAATGGAAGGTCTCGATTTTTCAATTCTTAATGACGAATTCGATTTAAATGAGAAAGGGCTAAGTGCGGTGACGGTAGTTGCGCTGGGTTATAAAACTGAAGACGATTTTAATTCTGCCTTACCGAAAGTGCGTCTTCCATTGAATGAAGTCGTGACTGAACTTTAATTTGTTAGATAAAAAATAAGCCGCGATTGCGGCTTATTTTCGTTATGGCAGTAATAAATTATTTATTATTTGCGATATCGACAGAACTCGTTGGTTGTACTACATCTTCTTCGGTGATGATTGAATCTAAAGATTCACCTTTGGATGAGAATGCATGCGCCAGTTTTTCGGTATCTAACTCTTTTTCCCAACGCGCAACCACGATACATGCACAAGCGTTACCGACTAAGTTGGTCAGCGCACGGCACTCAGACATAAAGCGGTCGATACCCAGAATCAGTGCCATACCTGCAACTGGAATGCTTGGTACGACCATCAGCGTTGCCGCTAAGGTAATGAAACCTGCACCCGTTACACCTGCTGCACCTTTAGAGCTGATCATCGCAACTAACAGCAGGGAAATTTGCTGCCAGAGAGTCAGTTCAATATTGGTCGCTTGAGCAATAAACAGCGCTGCCATCGTCATGTAGATGTTGGTGCCATCGAGGTTAAATGAATAACCGGTAGGGATCACTAAGCCTACGACGGATTTTTCACAACCCGCGTGTTCCATTTTTCTCATTAAGCTTGGTAATGCCGCTTCAGAGGAAGAGGTACCTAGAACTAACCATAATTCATCTTTGATGTATTTAATAAGCTCAATAATCGAGAAGCCGTTATATTTAGCCACCGCACCCAGTACAACTAGAACAAATAGTAGCGAGGTGATGTAGAACGTCATGATCAGCATCATTAAGTTGCCGATAGACGAAATACCGTATTTACCAATGGTAAATGCCATCGCACCAAATGCGCCGATAGGTGCCAGCTTCATCAACATCGCAACCATCTTGAACACAGGTTCAGAGAAGTTTTGCAGCAGTTTAACAATAGGCTCACCGTGTTTACCGGTTGCTGCTAGTGCTAAACCAAAAATCACCGAAATAAACAGGACTTGCAGAATGTTTCCGTTCACCAATGGGCTAATAACGGTGTCTGGAATAATATTCATGAAGAAGCCAACGATGGTAGATTCGTGTGCTTTTTCAACATAACCCGCCACTTTGGCATTATCTAAGGTTGCAGGGTCAATATTCAGTCCAGAGCCTGGCTGAATGACGTTAGCGACGATTAAACCAATAATCAGTGCGATAGTTGAGAATGTGATGAAGTACAGCATTGCTTTACCTGCAACGCTACCAACGGCTCTCATGTTGGTCATGCCTGAAATACCAGTCACAACCGTTAAGAAAATGACTGGGGCAATAATCATTTTCACGATTTTAATAAACGCATCACCTAACGGTTTTAATGACTCTCCGATGTCTGGGAAAAAATGCCCAAGGGCAATACCAAGAGTGATGGCGACGATGACCTGCACATATAAAATTTTATATAGTGGTTGTTTTATTATGTTTCGCATAAGTTTTCTCTGTAAAAATATTGTGTTATAGCAATTATAATTATTGGTTTTTTTTACAACTGAGTTGAGATGGATTGGAAAGTTGGACTGATAATTTAAGACGAAAGGGGGCTTACGTATTACTAATCTAATCTAACTACAATTCGCCGCAAGATTACCACTTTATTTGGTTATGTGAAAATGACTGACATCACACTTCCGACACAAAGGTTGCGTAAAGGTAAATGGGATGTGTTAAATGTTTTTTAAAAGGTTAAAAGAAAATTTAAAGGCAGAATGATAGTTTTAAAAAGCATTAAATAAATAACGCATTAAGTTTATTTACTTAAATTTTTAAATTGTTTTGAGAGTATTTTTTGATGATGGATACAAGAGAGGATGGCTGGGGTACCAGGATTCGAACCTGGGGATGCCAGGATCAAAACCTGGTGCCTTACCGCTTGGCGATACCCCAACAAAAAAGAAATGGTAGCTACGACGGGATTCGAACCTGTGACCCCAACATTATGAGTGTTGTGCTCTAACCAACTGAGCTACATAGCCATTGTATTTTCTTTACTGTGTGATTTTACTACGTGGTAGGATAATAGATGGCTGGGGTACCAGGATTCGAACCTGGGGATGCCAGGATCAAAACCTGGTGCCTTACCGCTTGGCGATACCCCATCCGAGAATATCTATTATTTATTTTCACTACGAAAATTAATTTCCTTTAAGATGGCTGGGGTACCAGGATTCGAACCTGGGAATGCCAGGATCAAAACCTGGTGCCTTACCGCTTGGCGATACCCCAATCTTAAATTCAATTTTAACCGAGAAGGAAAATGGTGCGGGAGACAAGACTTGAACTTGCACACCTTGCGGCGCCAGAACCTAAATCTGGTGCGTCTACCAATTTCGCCACTCCCGCAAATAAATGGTGGCTATGACGGGATTCGAACCTGTGACCCCAACATTATGAGTGTTGTGCTCTAACCAGCTGAGCTACATAGCCATCTTTTTTGCTTAACCTTCATCGGCGTTGCGGGGCGCATTATGCTAATTACAGGCAAGACAGTCAACAGCTTTTTGCACTATTTTTTAGAAAATGCGTCTGTTTGTTTGATGAATAATCATTTTGTCGATAAAGCCAGCAAAAAACAACCCCGAATTTGAAAAAATGTGATTTGTTATTATTAAGATGGTTAAAAATCACACTGGAATTTATTGCGCTATTTTGCTGTTTACCGATAAGAGAGAGCACAAAGTTAACTTTCTAATAATCTTTGGAGCAATTCCCCATTTAACATGGCGCGTTTTGTCAGCGCAAATGCACCAATTGCTGAATTATGAACCAGTTGCGAGGTAACAATCGGTAAGTTTTCACGGAAACCTTTTAATGCTTGGGTATCAATGCAGCTTTGAATGGCGGGTAATAGAACCTGCTCAGCTTCAGTAATGTCTCCGGCGATCACCACTTTTTCAGGATTAAACAAGTTAATAGTGATAGCGATGGCTTTACCAATTTGGCGTCCGACGTGTTGGATAACCTCGGTTGCCAGTGGGTCACCTTTATTGGCTGCTTGGCAAATATGGGTAATTGAACTGGTTTCAGGGGTTAATTGGCTCGCATAGCCTTGTTCTAAGCGCTGTTTCACGCGAGCTTCAATGGCTTGGTTGGAGGCGATGGTTTCTAAACAACCAAAATTACCGCAATGGCACAGGTCGCCTAGTGGGTCTACTTGGATGTGCCCAATCTCCCCAAGATTACCTCGATGATTAAGAAGGATCTCTTTATTAACGACTAAACCGGCTCCAGCGCCTCTATGAATGCGTACAAGAAGCGAGTCCTCACAATCTTGGGTAGCACCGAAATAACTCTCAGCGAGAGCTAGGCTGCGAATATCGTGCCCAACATAACAGGTGAGATTGAAATGCTGCTGTAGGTTATCAATCAGCTTCCAGTTATCCACTTTAATGTGTGGCATGTAGTGGACAATACCCGAATGCGGATTGACAAGTCCTGGCAATATCACCGAAATAGCAATCAGCTCACGGATGCGTCGCTGGTGCAGCGAGATAAAATCTTCAAGTGCCGCAATCAGTTTCTCTTCGACGATTTGCTGGGTGGGTTCTGTAATAGGGTAGTGACCGTCTGCCAGCATTTTGCCGCTAAGATCATACAGGGCGATTGTGGCATCGTAACGCCCCAAGCGTACGCCGATGGTGTGGAAATGTTTGTATTCGGAGACGATAGAGATAGCGCGACGGCCTCCGGTGGAGGCCTGCTGGTCTA
Source organism: Providencia sp. LY12 (assembly GCF_057621555.1). Taxonomy (NCBI): domain Bacteria; kingdom Pseudomonadati; phylum Pseudomonadota; class Gammaproteobacteria; order Enterobacterales; family Morganellaceae; genus Providencia; species Providencia sp. LY12. Next base: position 1,246,896 of record NZ_CM172594.1, read on the forward strand.
CTTCTTTGATTAAACCACGTTCGAGTAATTGGCGGGTGATCTTAGTGACACTCGCTGGCGCAAGCTGGCTTTGTTCCGCTATCTGAATTCTAGATATCGGTCCTTGTTGATCAATCAGGCTGTAAACGACAGCACTGTTGAGTTGTTTTACGAGATCAATATTACCAATTTGCTTTAGCGAGTGGCTTTGATTCATCAGCTAGTTACTCATTTTTATAGACTTCCTCTCCGTTTACATAAGTTGAAAGGACTTGGAAGTCTTGGTTAAAGGCAGTCAAGTTAGCCGTTTTGCCGGCTTCGATGGAACCTAATGTTGCCTCTACCCCAATGGCTCTTGCTGGGTAAAGGGTGGCCATTCTTAATGTTTCATCAAGAGGAATGCCAACATGTTCAACACTGTTTTTCACCGCATTAATCATGGTCAGGGAAGAGCCGCTCAGTGTGCCATTTTCATCGACACATAATCCATTGCGGTAGTATATGGTTTTACCTGCGAAGATAAAATGATCCATTTCACCTGTTTGGGGATCAATTCCCGCTGGTGCTGTCGCATCGGTGACTAAAACCAGCTTATCCCCTTTGAGTTGTTTACTATTGCGAATATTGGCCCATTGAACATGTAAACCATCCGCGATAATGCCCGCATAGACTTCAGGGGTATCGTAAATTGCGCCAACCAGACCAGGACCACGACCCGAAATATATGGCATGGCGTTGAATAGGTGGGTTGATGCGCGAATACCTGAGCGGAAGCCTTGACGCGCTTCTTCATAGGTTGCATTGGAGTGACCTGCTGAAACCACAATGCCAGCTTCGGTGAGCTGGTGGATAAAGTGTTGCTCAACGACTTCAGGTGCGAGCGTGATCATGCTAATTGCGTCAGCATGTGCTGCTAAGTAATCCATCATTTCAATTGATGGCTTACGGATAAATTCTGGGTTATGAGTCCCTTTTTTAATCAAATTAATGTAAGGGCCTTCAATATGTAAACCAAGCGCTTGGTTCTTATTCTGTTTCAGATATTCAGTCATGACATCAACGCCATGCTTCATCAGTTCATCTGAACAGGTAATGAGAGTTGGCATAAAGCTAGTACACCCCGCACGCTCATTGGCTTTTTGCATGATTTCGAGGTTTTTCAATGTGACATTTTCTTCGTTGTCATTGAATTGCACGCCGCCACAGCCATTCACTTGGAGATCGATAAAGCCAGCCGATAGAATGGCACCTTTCAAATCTCTACGTTCGATATCGTGAGCGAGTTCGGATTCTGGGCACACCGCTTTGATGATTTCGCCATCAATAATGACTGCGTGGTTATCCAGTCTTTCGTGACCTGTAAAAATAATGCAATTAGTTAATGCGTACATAGCGTAAAACTCCTGACCGCGAGTAAAATGGGTCACCGACCCGCATCAGTATGGCGGGTCGGGTGTTCGATACTCTATCTATTTTAGTCACTTTTAGAGGCTCTAAAATAGAGTTGAGTATAAATTAATCAAACTGCTCGATATTTGAACATTCTAATTGTTTGAAATATTTGAGCGTTTTGACTTTCAATTCTAATGTTGCTGGCTCATCACAGACAATCAATGCTTTAGGATGTAGCTGCACACAGCTGATAGTCCATAAGTGGTTAACAGAACCTTCTACCGCAGCGTGAACGGCATCCGCTTTGTTTGCACCTGTCGCTAATACCATCAGTTCTTTCGCATCTAATAAAGTCGCAACACCCACAGTTAATGCATATTTAGGAACTTGATTGATATCGTTATCAAAGAAACGGGAGTTAGCCTGGCGAGTTTCTGGCGTCAGCGTTTTGATACGCGTTCTCGAACTTAAAGAAGAACCTGGCTCATTAAACGCGATATGACCATCATTACCTACACCACCCATAAACAGGTTGATTTGACCGTAGGATTTGATTTTGTCTTCATAGCGTTGACATTCAGCGTCGACATCAGGTGCATTACCATTGAGTAAATTGATGTTTTCAGCTTGGATATCAATGTGATTGAAAAAGTTTTGGTGCATGAACGTGTGGTAACTTTGTGGATGATCTTTTGGAATACCAATGTATTCATCCATATTAAATGTCACGACATGCTTAAAGCTGACTTTACCTGCTTTATATAAGGCAATTAATTCTTTGTAGGTGGCAAGCGGTGTTCCGCCAGTTGGTAAGCCTAGAACGAAAGGGCGTTCAGCTGTCGGATTAAATGCGTTGATTTTATCAGCGATGTACTGTGCGGACCATACGCCAACATCATGAGCATTATTTAATGGGATAAGCCTCATGTACTTTTACCTCTAGTGTTTCTTTAAATTTATACTTGTAGGACCCCAAATCTCAATTGTGTTGAACATTTTCAACATTTTCTTATGACTGAGGTACTTGGAGTATATACAGCAAATCATATAAAAAACTTATTTTTAATAATAAAATAAGTTTTCGAGAATAGCTACTAATTTAGTCAATATTAGGTTTCTTTCGTTGACATTTATCACAGTTTCCAGCTATTTATTTTGTATCGCGAAAAAATTCATCTATTCTATGAATTGCTATAATTAAGCGACTTCGGATATATTTCCGATGCGTGAAAATAAGATCCTGAAATGGGACAAAAATAGAGCGATACAAAGGGGGAGTTTGTGAATATTCTTAGCTACTTACAGCGGATTGGTAGGGCGCTTATGGTGCCTGTCGCCGTATTACCAGCCGCCGCAATCCTTATGGGGATTGGTTATTGGATTGACCCAGATGGTTGGGGCGCCAATAGCGCAATCGCTGCGTTACTGATCAAATCCGGTGCAGCCATCATCGACAACATGTCCGTGTTGTTTGCGATTGGTGTTGCGTACGGAATGTCTAAAGATAAAGATGGTGCAGCTGCATTAACTGGTTTTGTCGGCTTCTTAGTGGTGACAACACTGTGTTCGCCTGCGTCCTACTCAATGATTATGAGTGTGCCAGTGGAATCCGTCCCTGCTGCATTCAATAAAATCAATAACCAGTTCGTGGGTATCCTTGTTGGGGTTCTCTCTGCTGAACTTTACAACCGCTACAGTGGCGTTGAGCTGCCAAAAGCGTTGTCATTCTTCAGTGGTCGTCGCCTCGTCCCGATTTTAACCTCATTCCTGATGATCATCCTGGCATTCATTCTGATGTATGTTTGGCCGGTGGTGTATAACGGATTAGTTGCGTTCGGTGAAAGCATCAAAGACTTAGGTTCTGTTGGCGCGGGTATCTACGCTTTCTTTAACCGTCTATTAATTCCTGTTGGCTTACACCACGCACTGAACTCTGTATTCTGGTTCGATGTGGCGGGTATTAACGATATTCCTAACTTCTTAGGTGGCGCGAAGTCCATCGAAGCAGGTCTGGCAACAGTTGGGATTACGGGTCGCTACCAAGCGGGCTTCTTCCCTATCATGATGTTCGGTCTGCCAGGTGCGGCTCTGGCTATCTATCACTGTGCACGTCCAGAAAATAAAGCCAAAGTGGCTGGTATCATGATTGCAGGTGCGTTTGCTGCATTCTTTACTGGTATTACTGAACCACTTGAATTCTCATTTATGTTCGTTGCGCCAGTACTGTATGTGATCCACGCATTATTGACCGGTATTTCTGTCTATATCGCGGCAACAATGGAATGGATTTCAGGCTTCGGCTTCAGTGCAGGGCTGGTGGATATGTTCTTACAGACACGTAACCCACTCGCAACTCACTGGTATATGCTGATTGTTCAAGGCTTAGTCTTCTTCTGCATCTACTACGTGATTTTCCGATTCATGATCCGCAAATTCAACCTGTTAACGCCAGGCCGTGAAGTCAGCGCGGGTGATGAAACGGTTGATGGCTATGACGAAAACGTCAGCGATGCACACAGTGATGAAAGCGAAATTCAAAAAGAAGCTCGCCAGTATATTGCAGCAGTAGGTGGTAGCGACAACATCGTTAACATCGACGCTTGTATCACGCGTTTACGTTTAGGCGTAAAAGATTCAGCGGTAGTCAACGACCCACTAGCTAAACGTATTGGTGCATCCGGTGTAATCCGCCTGAACAAGCAAAACGTGCAAGTCATTGTGGGAACTCGTGCTGAACTAATCGCTAAAGCGATGACGGAAGTGATGGCAAAAGGCCCTATTGCGGCATCTGCGCCAGTTGCTGCTCCAGAAAAAAGCCAGCAAGCGGCACCAGAAAAAGCAAAAGGTAACGCGGTACTGTCATTAATCGCACCAGTTAGTGGTGAAGTTTACTCACTGGATCAGGTTCCGGATGAAGCGTTCTCTAGCCGCATCGTTGGTGATGGTATTGCTATCAAACCAACAAGCAGCGAAGTCGTGGCGCCTGCCGCAGGGACAATTGTGAAAATTTTCCCTACTAACCATGCATTCTGCCTCGAAACCGCGAATGGCGTTGAACTGATTGTGCATATGGGGATTGATACCGTTGCATTAAATGGTGAAGGCTGTGAGCGTTTAGTTGAAGAGGGTGCTGAAGTTGAAGCGGGTACACCGATTCTGAAACTCGACCTGCCATTCCTTGAAGCGAATGCAAAATCAATGATCAGCCCTGTTATCATCAGTAATATTGATGACTTCGCGGGTGTTGAGATTTTAGCGAAAGGTCAGGTTACTGCCGGTGAAACCGTTATTTATCAAGTATTAAAATAATCTACGTATAGATAAAAAATACCGAGCAGTACCTAGGAAATGCCAGCTTAATCAGCTGGCATTTTTTTATCTAAATTATCCGTAATTAATATCCATAGCATTAATTCAACAAATATTAACTTCTAAGGTATTAATTCCTATATTAATCAAGCATGTATTCGGTATAACCGAATTTAATTTTTTGGTACTTATTACTATTTTATTTCTCTTATGGCTTATTTTCTTTGAAGTAAATTACCCTTGTTGGCGAGGCGAAAAATCATTTAAGGAAATCGGTTGGTTAAAGGAAGCTGTTTTTAAAGGAATAAATAAGATGATGTCAAAAATAACGCTCGTGAGTGAAGCTAGCGAATATGTGTTTCAAAAAATGAACCATTTTTTTCAATGTTCAGGGAATCCGATTCGCATTCGTAGAATGAACAAAGAGAATTTAAAGTATTGCAATATCAGCTCGTTAGCAATGGAAGAGACTTTAGATTGGCTTGAGTATCAAGAAATTGTTATGACCAAAGAGAGCTTTAGTTTCTGTTTTAAACTTATTAGCCGTAACCGAATTTTAGTCCGAATACCCGATAAAGCAGCGGGAGGTTGTGTTTGTAGCTATGACCCTCATAGCCGTCGAGCGACAATCGAAATACTGCAAAATTTTGAGAAAAACAATAAAGCATTAGATGGAAAAATGATGGTTTACTCATTGCTGAGTATTTTATTTTTTCTCATCAAGGTAGGGGGAGAGGGGGTCTATATTAACAACCCGGCTAACGAAGATCTTCTTGACTATTATATTGATGAATTGGGTTTTCAGGACGTCTTTAAAGATGGCTGCCTACTGTATAGCACCAAGCAGCAACTGTTTAATCTCTTTGATGCGTTAAGGGAGCAGTGGAAACCCAAAGCAGGCCGAAACATAACAGACATACCTAATGAGAACGAAGAGCGATTTGCTGATGAATTTATGCGTTTGATTATCAGTGTCGCTCAAGCGATTAAGCAGATGCCCAAAGCGCCGAAAGGGGAATCTGTTGGGAAATTTGCAGAGGATTTTGATGTATGGCGAAAAAGTTAATTGATTGAATATATTGAGGCTTGTAACTCAAAGGTTATGTTTGTTAATTAATTTGGCGAAATCTCAAAGCGAGTTGTCAAATCTGCATAAGCACGGGACGGTTCTCAAGGATAAGATAAAAACTCAACCATCTTTGAGGATCATCCTGTGGATTTACTACTTTGTTTATTTGGTTTCATTTCAGGGATCACAACAGCGCTGTTCGGTTTCGGGGGCGGCTTTATTACAGTACCCCTGTTATATGCCTTAATTACCCTTGTTTGGGGACCTCGCCATGATGCCAGTGAAGTCGCGATGCAAATCGCTGTCGCTACGTCCACATTTGTGATGATTTTCTCATCAAGCTTGTCGAGCCGAGCACACTACCTGAAAGGGAATTTCAACTGGCAAATTATCAAACCTTTTATGCTACCTATTTCAATTGGCGGCATTTTAGGTGCGCTCATCGCGCTATCGGTAGACAGTGAATGGATCCGCTGGATATTTATCGGTTATCTCATTATCACTATTCTCGATTGCTTTATTCGCCCCGGATTTATGCAAACCCAATCAGAAGGTAATACGTTAATAAGAGGCAAATGCATTGAGGACACGCTCATCGGTACAGTGATCGGTACCGTCGCGGCATTTTTAGGCGTAGGGGGCAGTGTGATGACGGTACCTTTGATGCGTCGCCGTGGAGCGAGCATGTTGCAAGCGGCGGCATTTGCTAACCCGCTGACGTTACCGATGGCAATCACGGGCTCTTTGATTTACTTCTATTTTGCGATGGAAAAGCACCTTGAATTAGGCTCCGGCTTCTTAGGTATGATTTATATTAAAGGTGCCTTAATTTTGATTGCTACCTCGTGGCTAGGTATTCGCTTTGCTTCGTTTTTGATGCCCTACTTGAGTGATAAACGCCATGCTCAAAGCTATCCCATTTTACTGATGGTAGTTCTTGGGGTCATGCTATTCGTATAAATAGCCTATTTTTTGATAAAAATCCCCCTTTGCCATTGCTTTTGCCGACTAACCTTAATCAAACGGTTGTTTCTGGACGTATTATGGTAGAATATACTCGGTTACTATACGAATTTAGCGCGCTTTTGGCACTGAGGAACGATGACAATGAATGAGGCAGATGCTCGCCCAACTAACTTTATCCGTCAGATCATAGATGAAGATCTGGCGACTGGGAAACACACATCAGTACATACCCGTTTTCCACCTGAACCGAATGGCTACTTACACATTGGCCATGCGAAATCAATTTGCTTGAACTTTGGTATCGCGAAGGATTATCAAGGCCAGTGTAACTTACGCTTTGATGATACTAACCCGGTCAAAGAAGATGTTGAGTATGTGAACTCCATTCAAAATGACGTCCAATGGTTAGGTTTCCAGTGGAGCGGCAACATTCGCTACTCATCTGATTATTTTGATATTTTATATCAATACGCGATTGAGCTTATCAAAAAAGGCCTTGCCTACGTTGATGAATTAAGTGCGGATGAAATTCGTGAATACCGTGGCACATTAAAAGAGCCGGGTAAAAACAGCCCTTATCGTGAGCGCCTGATTGAAGACAACTTAGCGTTATTTGAAAAAATGCGCGAGGGTGGCTTCGAAGAAGGTAAAGCGTGTCTGCGTGCGAAAATCGACATGGCATCGCCATTTATGGTTATGCGTGACCCTGTGCTATACCGCATTAAGTTTGCGGAACATCACCAATCCGGTAACAAGTGGTGCATCTACCCGATGTACGACTTCACTCACTGTATTTCTGATGCGCTGGAAGGCATTACACACTCACTGTGTACATTAGAATTCCAAGACAACCGCCGCCTGTATGACTGGGTACTGGACAACATCACGATTGACTGCCACCCGCGTCAGTACGAGTTCTCTCGTCTGAACCTCGAATACACGGTAATGTCAAAACGTAAACTGAACCAATTAGTGACGGAAAAACACGTTGCTGGTTGGGATGACCCACGCATGCTGACTATCTCTGGTTTACGTCGTCGTGGTTATACTGCGGCATCAATTCGTGAATTCTGCCGTCGTATCGGTGTCACTAAGCAAGATAACAACGTCGAAATGGCGGCATTAGAATCTTGCATCCGTGATGACCTGAATGACTCAGCACCACGCGCAATGGCGGTTATCGATCCAGTTCGCTTAGTGATTGAAAACATGCCCGCAGGTGAAGAAATTCTGAAGGCACCAAATCACCCGAACAACCCAGAAATGGGAACGCGTGAAGTGCCATTTAGCAATGAGCTGTATATTGACCGTGCAGACTTCCGCGAAGAAGCTAACCGCCAATATAAGCGCCTGGTATTAGGCAAAGAAGTGCGTCTGCGTAATGCTTACATCATCAAAGCAGAGCGCGTAGAAAAAGATGCAGAAGGCAATATTACCACTATCTTCTGTACTTACGATGCAGGCACATTAAACAAAGATCCAGCTGACGGTCGTAAAGTCAAAGGTGTTATCCACTGGGTAAGTGCAGCACATGCACTGCCAGCGGAGATTCGTCTGTATGACCGCCTGTTTACGGTGCCAAACCCAGCAGCTGAAGATGATTTCTTATCCGTGCTGAACCCAGAATCTCTGGTCATTCGCCAAGGTTTTGTTGAACCAAGCCTGCGTGATGCGCCAGCAGAAAAAGCGTACCAGTTTGAGCGTGAAGGTTACTTCTGCGCAGATAACAAACTGAGCAGTGCGGATAAGCTGGTGTTTAACCGTACGGTTGGGTTGCGTGATACGTGGGCTAAGCAAGAAAACGCTTAAAATCCTCGTCATACTTCGCGCTGTAGTGGCGTTGGCTGCACTCACTAATCCTAGTCACATAACTTATGTATGTTCCTAGGGATTAGCTGAATCCTCGTCATACTTCGCGCTGTAGCGGCGTTGGCTGCACTCACTAACCCTAGTCACATACTTATGTATGCTCCTAGGGATTAGCTCATTTGCCGCCTTGCTACAACGCGAATTATTTAGAGGATTGCTGAGATAGGTTTAAAAACAGCCTAAAAACAGACCTCCAATTACTGGGGGTCTTTTTATATCAAAATACCGTTGTGGGCGTAGTAGAACACCCACAGAAGATTCAACGTTGGTTTGTGAAGTCTTTCAATCCGTAGACCAATGCTTCTACCCAAGCTGCATAATCATGACCACTTGACCATGAATGGAAGCTGGTTTTGTAGTGTTTATCTCGCAAAACATATTCAAGCTCTTGGCTATTAAGCCAAATGCCGCCATCAGCACCTTGGTTTTCAAATAACCCTGCTTGTATCCAGAAACTGATCGGATAATGCGGCGATTGCTGATATTGACGAGTTAACCATCCTGGCTTTTCACCTTCAGGCGCCCACCAGTATGAGCCTGATAGGCTCAGCACATGACGAAATTGGTTTGGATATCGCAATGCGACCCAGGATGATGCCAATCCTCCATAACTTGCGCCAGCCACAATCGTCTTTTCATTATTTATTTCAATACCATTTTTGCTCACCCAAGGTAGTAGTTCTAGTGCCATAAAATCAGCAAAAGCTTGATTTGGAGGGAGTTCCTTGGAGCGACGTTTACTATCCAAACTATCTATAAAGACAATATTAATCGGGGGTAATTGATGATTAGCAATCAAACCATCAATTACATTGGCGGTGTGATATTTATCCTGCCAAATTTGACCATCAAACAAAAATAATGTCCAACTAACAGGCGTTGTCGCTTTTGGGCGATAAAGAATGATTTCCCGACTATTTCCAAGGAAATTACTTTTTAATGTATGTCGAGTCAAAGAGCCATGGCGTATAGGCTGTTTCATTGTATCGCGGGTAAAATACCGTGAGGGTTTTAAATCAAGTAAAGATGAAGTGTTCCACTTATCATCATTTTCTATACTCATAGTCGTGGGATTTAAAGGATCGGCTTGTGCAGTGACCAAAATCGCACGGCGTTGTTCACGCGCATTGCCATCTACTTTAGGAACGTCAGGTGCCAATTGATATTGCATACGCGTATCAGCGGGTACCACATAGCTGCGAAACCAAACATCGGAGTCACCCAGTTTAAACATGGGATCATGATCGCCTGCCGGAGACCCTAAAATAAACACATTACCGCGTGCTGCACGCCACAAAAAAGTGACTCGTTTATGAGATGTATCTACGGGTTCAATTAAAGGCGTACCGATGAGTTGCTGTTTTTTCCAAAATGCATCTGTTGTTCCTCCTGCTGCCAGCTCCTTTGCGAGTTGCTGTAAAGTAGGACTGACTGGATTAAGTTTTCGCATGCGATTGAGTGGCTGAGTTTCTGTCATTTGCCAGTTAAACTGCCATTTACTACCGTTACTTCCATATAACATTAATGATGAAACTTGCCCTGCCGGGGATGAAAAAAGTAGCGATTTTTCTCCATCAGCAGGTCCTGCTTCCAATAATGTGCGTAAATGATGGTTTTGCTGGTCGAGCAATTGTGCTCCTGTTGCCCCCTTTAGTGTGGCAACGACATAGTTTTCATTAAGCGCTGGAAGCACAAAGCAAACCTTACCCTCGGTGTCGAATACACCTTCCTGAACCCCCTGGAGAGGCAGTTCGTTGCAAGGAGCAGCTATTGCGGGTGCTGCACTCAAAGCGACCATTACGTAAAGTAAAACAGACTTCATGAGCCCTCACTTTCAAGTTAATCGTTATTATTAATGAGATAACAAAGACTACATCTCAATTTGATATAGTCTTTGTTCTTACTCTTTGTTTTACCAAGCGTAATCAAACGTGATAGTACCAGTTCGGCCTATGCCATAAAAGCAGGCATCACTCATACCACAGGATGAAACATAATGTTTATCCATTAAGTTATTCACGTTTAACTGTATCGTTGCGCCTTTCAAAGAGGGCGAAATATTGGAAAGTTCATAGCCAATCATCGCATCGTAAAGCGTTACCCCAGGCACAGAAAAGCTATTATCCGCTCCTGCTTTGCTGGAACCGATATAGCGCACTCCCGCTCCCGCTTTCAGTCCATTCAGCATTCCTGAGTTTTCTTCATATTGTCCCCAGACGGAGGCCATATTTTTAGGGATTCGAGGAAATTCTTTTCCTTTTTCAGCACTGTTTGACGTTTCAAGCACTTTGGTTTTGGTATATGAATATGCTGCTGTAACGGCAAATTTGTCGGTAAGCTTACTGTTTATCTGGGCTTCCACACCTTTACTTTCACCCTTGCCGATTAGCGTCATATAACCTAATTCAGAATCGTATTTAGGAATATTTTTTTGCTCGATATGATAGAGAGATAAGGTCGCCAGCGTTTTTTGGTCAGGAGTGAGGTACTTGATACCGATTTCTGTTTGTTTTGCTGTTTTAGGATCAAACGGCTTACTTTCTGGCTTTCTGTTGGTTGCAAGATTTGGCTCAAAAGAAGTGCTGTAGCTAATATAAGGGGAAATACCGTTATCAAATGAGTATAACAATCCGACTAAGCCTGTTAATTTGCCATCATTTTGTTGTGACCTGTCACTGATCGTTCTGTCTATCGTTTTGACTTCAATCCAGTCATACCGAGTGCTAGCTAATAAGTTCCAGTTATTCCATTCGATTTGGTCTTGAATATAAATACCGATTTGATCGCTTTTTTGCAGCTGGTCGGTGAATAGTGTCTGCTTGGATTCATCAATTTTCTGGTATTGGGGGTTACGCCAATCAATATCATAATTGCCGTTTCTGTCACGCCAAAACTGTTTGTCCTCTTTAGTCCATTTGTAATCGACGCCGACTAATAGTGTTTGATAAAGCCTCCCATTATCAATGTCGAAATTTAAATGGGTATCAACGCCAAATGTATTGAGTTTCGTTTTTTCGTGCTGAGCCATTCGTTTTAGTACATAAGGATAGTTTTTAGCTTCACTTGCTAAGGTGTTAAATACTAAGTAATTATATTTTTCATCAATTTCTGCGTAGCGTGCTTTTTGTACCAATGAAATTTTATCACTAAAATTGTGTTCAAATTCATACCCGATACTATGTTGTTTTTGTTTGGAAATATTATAGTCAGGATTGCTTATATTGAAGTCTTGCGGAATTTTTCCTTCTGGGGTTGATTCAAGCGTGCCAACTTTAGGAAGAAAGTTTCGATAACCATTTTTTGGTGAGTTTTGTAAGTAAGCCAGAAGAGTGAAAGTTGTGTCTTCATTTAGGAATGATATGGCGGGAGCGATGGCATATTTTTCTTCTTCATAGTCTCGAACCTGAGTATCTTTCTTTTTTGCTAAGCCATTTAAACGGTAGAGGATATTTCCATCATCCGTTAGCTTGCCACCGAGATCAAAAAATCCTTCTGTTTTATTTCGATTACCGACACGTAACTGAATTTTATTGATGCTCTGCGCGGTTGGTTTTTTGCTTGTCATGGCAATAACCCCACCTGGGCTTATTTGCCCATACTGCACAGATGCCGGTCCTTTAATCATCTCAATTCTATCCAGAAACCAAGGCTCGGTTGTGCCCATTGACGAGGACGCATTTCCGCCAAAAGGAATGCCATCTAGAATTTTGTTCGCATAATCAAAACCGCGACTGAATACTTCATCATTACGATTTGAATCACCACGGTATTCGGTAACCACACCGGGTGTATATCTCAGTGCATCCACAACGGTTTCTGCCGCTCTGTTTTCTATTTGGGTTTTGGTCACCACATTCACCGTCTGTGGTATTTTCATTATCTGAGTTTCATTCTTCGTTGCAGAAGACGTCGTTGTTGCAGTATATGAATCACTTGAGCTTGGTGTAGTCACAACCAGAACATCAGTTGCTGAAGCCGCGAATGGCGAAACTATTAACAGTGATAGCGCTGATAGCTTATTTTTATTTAACATAGCAATACCTGTTCATCCCTATTTTCAACGTGAAATTTAAGACGGTATGGAAACCTAGCAGTGCAAGTTTTCACACGATGGATATTTTTTTGATTTGGTCAGGAGGGGATAAAAGTGAGTTTTCCTTTTACCGTTCATACTTACACCGATGTATTCTTCGATATCTCTGGCGTAAATATATCTGAATTAAACCAATGTACTCTCAATGTGAAAATGTAAAGCTTTTAGTTTAAAAACATAGAGATATGCGATTTTATGCATTGATGCCCTATGGTTTTTTAAACTTTAACTTCATATTCTATATGATAATAATAATCATTTAAATAATATATGATAATAATAATCATTAAGGATAACATATGGTAATTAATCAGTTTTTTATGTTTTAGAAAGTCAGTATTTCAATCAAATTGCTTTTTGAACAATGAGGCAACTATCAACTCATTTCATCAGCACATCTAATGCTTTGGTCTACATAGGGTTATAAGATTCGGATTCTGATTGGCGGATATATTGGGTCAGAAAAAAACTGACAAATAAAGCGCCCGCTAGCTATTGGGGGCGCTTTATTAATAGGGGGGATAGAGCGGGTTATTTGGTTGGTTTATCGACGTTATTTTTCAGTAAATCATGCAGATACTGATTGGCGCTGGTGACTTTACCTTGGGCATCGGTGACTTGGTACTCTTCTCCGGTGATAGAAGATTTTGATGCCACATTGTCAATAAACTGCTCTGTTGTCTGCAAACGCTTTTCGGTTTTACCCAGCTTTAAACGCAAATGGGATTCAGCTTCTGGTGCGGAATGACCGGAACCATTACGCGTGAAGGTTAAATTCTGCTGCTTACCCAGCTCTGTTAACAACGCTTCAGTACGCATTTTCTCTTCAGGGCTTAGCGCAAGGGCTTTGGTGGTGACGAAAATAGTTAAAAAAATCAATAAGATGGAAGCAAAACGGCGAGAGGCTTGAGTCAGTAACGATTGCACAGGAAACGCTCCGATAAGTTAAGATTGGAGAGATTATAGGCAGCCGCGATGAATAAACTATCAGTAATAGTCTGAGAATCACGCTTTAAGACAAACTTAGGTTTTAAAGGTATAAGTTAAGGCATAAAGCGGTAGCCAATTCCCGTTTCAGTTAAAAGATGTGCGGGGCGAGCTGGGTCATTTTCCAACTTCTGGCGTAAATGCCCCATATAAATGCGTAGATAATGATTATGTTCGACGTAACTCGGTCCCCAGACTTGCAGCAACAAATGGCGCTGAGTGAGCACTTTTCCGCTATTGGCGACGAGTTCGCTGAGTAACCGAAACTCAATGGGGGTGAGGTGCAGCTCTTCACTGCCTTTAGTCACGATACGGTTAATAAAATCCACGGTGACATCGCCAAATTGAAAAGTCGGGCTTTCTTGACCCGCTTTACCAAAGCGACGTAAAGCGACTCGGACACGGGCAAGCAACTCGCTAATGCCAAAAGGTTTTGTTAAATAATCATCGGCACCTGCATCGAGAGCGGCCACTTTCTGGGACTCTTCTTCACGAGCAGAAAGTACAATCAACGGAATACTGCTCCATTGGCGTAAATCACGGATCAAATCCAATCCATCACCATCAGGTAATCCGAGATCTAAAATCACTAAATCAGGCTGACGAGTGCCTGCTTCTATGAGCCCTCGCTGGTAATTTTCAGCTTCAAAAATTTTCCAGCCTTCACCCTCCAGCGCTAATCGAACAAAGCGGCGGATCTCTTTTTCATCTTCAATGATCAGGATTTGATGGGAACTCACAGTTTGCTAAGTGCTCCTAAATTTTGTTTTCGTTTTCGCTTTCGTTTTCAATCTCGGGTAACGGCTTTAACGGCAAAATAAAATGGAAGCTGGCGCCACCTTTTTCATTATTTTCAGCCCAAATTTCCCCTTCATGGAGATGGATAATAGCACGACAGATAGCTAAACCTAAGCCAACTCCCGGAATTGCCGATTCTTTTTGTGCGCGGGAAAATTTATCGAAAATGGTTTTTTCTTGCCCGTCGGGAATCGCATTGCTGGCATCCCACACTTCGATATGGGCTTTTTGTGATTCGATAGACGCACGAATACCAATCGGCGTATCGCTATCACTGTATTTTATGGCATTTTCGAGCAAGTTAATGATAACGCGCTCAATCAAGTTACCGTCACAATACAAGAGTAAATCGGCTGGAATATCAATATCAAGTGGGTGACTATCTAAAGTGTAGTCCAAGATGCGAACTGCGCTGCTCGTAATTTCTTGCAGAGATTCCCATTCCAAATTGGGGTGGATCCCCCCAGATTGTAAGCGAGCCATATCCAATAAATTGTTCACTAAGCGCGAAGTGCTTAACACCTGTTGGCGCATCTGGCTGACTTGTGCGGTGAGCGGTGAATTTTCGGCTGATAACTCCAACATCAAAATTTCGCTTTGACCAAATAAAACAGTCAGTGGCGTTTTGAGATCATGGGATAGGGCTGCCAGCAGTGAATTTCGTAATTGCTCCCGTTCAACATCCAATTTGGCTCTCTCTGCTTGTTTGGTCAGTTGCAGGCGGGAAAGGCTACTGGCGATTAATCCGGTAAAGGTTTGCAACATACGTTGCTGCTCGGGGATCAATAATTGGCGAATATTACGCGGCTCAATGGCAAGCACAGCAAGGGTTTCATCCGCCGTCGTGATGGGCTGTAATTGGTACGGCACGCTGGGAAGTGTGTCCGTGCCTGCACCGGCGGGCTGACGTTTATCGAAGCTCCATTTTGCGATAGCTTTGTCGATTTGCAACTGGCTATAACCTTCGCACTGTAATGGCGTGAGTTGGTTGTTTTCATCAGGGAGTAACAAACAGGTTTTTGCCTGAAAGGCGTTGTTTAAAAAGTGGTAGCCTGTTTTGCCGATATCTTCCGTACTGAGGGCTTGACCTAACTCTTTGGTCATTTCATATAAATGGCGCGTGCGTTGTTCTCGATAACGGGCAATTCTTGCCTGATAGCGCATACCCGCGGTGAGATTCCCGACAACCACCCCCACAATCAGCATCACAGTGAACGTGACCAGATACTGCATATCCATAATGGCTAACGAAAAATGGGGCTGGACGAAAAATAAATCGAAACTGATCACGTTGATTAACGCGGCGAAAACAGAAGGGCGACGACCGTAAAATAGCGCGACTAATACTACGCCCAATAAATAGAGGGTGACTAAGTTGGCTTTATCCAGCGCCAATAAAAAGGTTCGAGAGAATAGGGTAATGGCTGCACACATGGCGATCGCCATTAAATAGCCATTGACATCAGAGCGCCATTTTTCGGTAAACGGCTTTCTTTCAGGCTCTTTATCCCAGTCGCTTTTTTCTTCAAGGGCGACAATGATCAAATCTAAATCAGGTCCGAGTTTACCGAGTCTATCGGCAAAACCTTGGTGTAAATTGAATTTATACCATTTGCGGTGTTTATCGCGTCGGCCGATCAAAATTTTACCGAGGTTATGTTCCCGTGCGTAGCGCAAAATGGCTTTTTCTTCATTAGGATCAGAAAGCGTGGTGGTTTCCGCACCTAAATCTTGCGCTAACCTCAAGGCTTTTAAAATGGCACGGCGCTGATTTTCAGGAAGTTGGTGTAATGTTGGCGTCTCTACATACACCGCATGCCAAACACTGCCGAACTTAGCGGCAAGGCGAGCAGCAGCGCGAACCAGTTTTTCATTGCCCGTATTATGCCCGATACACAGGAGTAACCCATCGCGGGTATGCCAAACGGGGGCTTCACCTTTACCATCGCGAAATTCACGCATTTGATCATCAACGCGATCAGCCGTGCGGCGCAGGGCTAATTCCCGTAAAGCAATTAAGTTTCCTTTGCGGAAGAAATGCTCGATAGCGCGTTCAGCCTGCCCCGGAATATACACTTTGCCTTCTTTTAAACGTTGGCGAAGGTCATCTGGAGGCAAATCCACTAAAACCACTTCATTGGCGGCATCAAAAATATGGTCAGGCACCGTTTCACGCACGCGGATACCGGTGATGCTGCCGACAATGTCATTTAAGCTTTCAATATGTTGAACGTTAACGGTGGTGAGAACATCAATACCCGCATCCAGTAATTCTTCAACATCCTGCCAGCGTTTAGGGTGGCGGCTGCCATTTGGATTACTGAAGGCAAGTTCATCCATCAAGATAATGGCAGGATGCCTTGCCAATGCTGCATCAATATCGAAGGCGTGCAGGCGACGCCCTCGATGACTGATTTTTAATGGAGGAAGTTGCGGGAGCCCATCCAGCAGCGCGGCGGTTTCTTCTCGTTCATGAGTTTCGACCACGCCAATCAGCACATCTAACCCTTGTGCTCGAAGGCGTTGCGCTTCTTGCAACATGGCGTAAGTTTTCCCGACACCAGCACAAGCACCGAAGAAAATCTTAAGCTTGCCACGTCCACTTTCGTTTGCCTTTACCAACAGGTCATCTGGGTTTGGGCGGATAGGCTCCTGATTATTCATAACTGACCTCAGTGATTTTGACTGTTAGCTTCCCGTTGATAGGTATCAAGGGCAAGGTTTAACTCTAATACGTTGACAACGGGCTCACCTAAGAATCGAAACAGGGGAGATTGAGTATTGTCAGAGATAAGCGATTTTACCTTGTCTATCGATAACTGTCTGTTTTTAGCAATACGCGGTGCTTGATATAACGCAGCGGCAACCGAAATATGGGGATCTAGCCCGCTGGAAGAGGCGGTCAGTAAATCCACAGGCAGAATATCACCACCATCGGGTTCATGCTGTTTCAATGCGACCGAACGCTCAGTCAATTCTTTGGTTAACAGTGGATTACTGATAGCAAGGTTACTGCCACCGGAAGCCAGTGCGTTATAGGGCATTTCTACGGTCACGGACGGGCGACCATAAAAGTAATTGTCATTTTGGTAAGACTGCCCAATCAACGATGAACCGATAATGCGATTATCTTGTAGGATCAGTGAACCCATCGATTGAGTTGGAAAAATGACATTAGCAAGCCCCGTCACGAGTAGCGGATAAGCAATCCCAGTCACCAGCGTTAACAGAACTAAAATCATCAATGAAGAACGAAACATGCTCATAATAGGCTCCTTAAATACCAAACAAGCTGATGAACATATCGATAAGTTTGATCCCCACAAATGGGACAATCAATCCACCTAACCCGTACAGGCTCAAGTTACGCTGTAAAAGTGATTGAGAACTCATTGGGCGATAATTTACCCCTTTTAATGCCAGTGGAATTAAGAACACGATAATCAAGGCATTAAAAATAACCGCCGACAGCAATGCCGAAGCTGGTGAGTGCAAATGCATAATATTCAAGGCATTGAGCTGTGGCCATGTGACCGCAAAACAAGCTGGAATAATCGCGAAGTATTTGGCGATATCGTTGGCAATACTGAATGTGGTTAATGAGCCGCGAGTCATCAGCATCTGTTTACCAATGTGCACCACTTCAATCAGCTTGGTTGGGTTGGAATCTAAATCCACCATGTTACCGGCTTCTTTCGCCGCTTGTGTGCCTGAGTTCATGGCAACCGCCACATCCGCTTGTGCTAATGCCGGGGCATCATTGGTGCCGTCTCCAGTCATGGCCACTAAGCGACCTTCCGATTGATATTGGCGGATTAATGCCAGTTTTGCTTCTGGAGTGGCTTCAGCTAAGAAATCATCCACCCCTGCTTCTGCTGCGATTGCCGCCGCGGTGAGGTGGTTATCCCCCGTGATCATCACAGTTTTGATCCCCATCGCACGCATTTGTGCAAACCGCTCTTTCATGCCGCCTTTGACGATATCTTTGAGCGCCACTACGCCGAGCACCGTTTGGCTATCCACCACGACTAACGGTGTTCCTCCTGTCTGCGCCACTTGTTCAACAAGTTTGTCGGCTTCGACAGGGAATTTTCCGTGATTTGCTTCAACATAACGGCGAATAGCGTCAGCAGAACCTTTGCGGATCATGCGTTCGCCGACGTTTACACCGCTCATGCGCGTCATCGCAGAGAAGGGTACAAAGGTGGCGTTCATAGCGTGAATATCGCGCTCACGTAAATTGAATTTCTGTTTTGCGAGTACCACAATACTGCGCCCTTCAGGGGTTTCATCCGCCAGTGAGGAGAGTTGAGCGGCATCCGCTAATTGTTGCTCCGAAACTCCACTTAACGGTAAAAACTCAGAAGCTTGACGGTTTCCGAGGGTGATGGTGCCCGTTTTGTCCAGTAACAGGACGTCAACATCTCCCGCGGCTTCCACAGCACGTCCGCTGGTGGCAATCACGTTAGCACCCAGCATGCGGCTCATGCCAGCTACCCCAATGGAAGAGAGTAGCCCGCCAATGGTGGTAGGGATCAAACAGATAAGCAGGGCAATTAGTACAATGATAGACACTGCGCCACCTGCACCCGCATATTCAGTAGCAAACAAGGTGAATGGATACAATGTTGCACAGACTAAAACAAAGATAATGGTCAGTGCGGTTAATAAGATAGTGAGCGCGATTTCATTTGGCGTTTTGCGGCGCTGTGCACCTTCAACCATAGAAATCATGCGGTCTAAGAATGTTTCACCCGGGTTAACTGTACATTCGACGATCAGCCAGTCAGAAAGTACGCGAGTTCCCCCTGTGACTGATGAAAAATCGCCACCGGACTCACGGATCACCGGCGCGGATTCGCCTGTAATGGCACTTTCATCCACTGATGCGCCGCCTTCAATCACTTCACCATCACAAGGGATGGTTTCCCCTGCGCGGATCAAGACGATATCGCCTTTGCGCAGTTGGTCTGAACTGACCATTTCTTGCGGCGCATCAAGAGAGGCAGTCGCCAGTTTAGTTGCACGGCTTTGCTGTTTGACGCCTTTTAAACTCTGAGCTTGAGCCTTACTACGACCTTCCGCTAAAGCTTCTGCAAAGTTGGCAAACAGCACCGTAAACCATAGCCATAAAGTGACCATGCCACTAAACCAAGCATTGCCTTCACTATAGCCAGCGACCATCGCTATCCATAATAAAGTCGTAATAATACTGCCGATGTAAACCACGAACATGACTGGGTTGCGCCATTGTGCTTGTGGTGTCAGCTTTTTAATGGCATCAATTGTCGATTGGCGAACCAGTTTGCTATCAAATAATTGTGTTTTTTGATTTTTCATTTTTTCACCCTCATTATGCCGCTAACCAAATTTGCAGATGTTCCGCGATTGGCCCTAACGCAAGCGCAGGGACAAAAGTCAGCGCACCAATGAGAAGAACTGTCATGATTAATAAACCGATAAACAGTGGACCGTGTGTCGGCAATGTCGCAAGGCTGGCGGCTTGTGGTTTTTTCACTGCCATAGAGCCTGCAATCGCTAATACAGGGAAAATCACACCGAAACGCCCGAGGAACATGGCGAGTGCCAACATGACGTTGTAATACGGCGTGTTAGCGCTTAATCCCGCAAAGGCGCTACCGTTGTTGTTGGCGGCGGATGAGAAGGCGTATAGCACTTCGCTAAACCCGTGAGCGCCCGGGTTAAGAATGCCGGCACGTCCTGCTTCGGTCATCAGTGAAATTGTGGTGCCGAGTAGCACTAAAGTTGGCGTGACAAGGATTGCCAGTGCCACCATTTTCATTTCACGCACTTCGATTTTTTTACCGAGGTATTCAGGAGTACGACCAATCATCAGCCCCGCTAAGAACACGGCAAGTAGTACAAACAGCAACATACCGTATAAACCTGAACCAACGCCCCCAAAGACCACTTCACCGATTTGCATCAGCCACATAGGAACCATGCCACCTAATGCGGTGTAAGAATCGTGCATTGAGTTCACAGCGCCACAAGATGCAGCGGTGGTGACAACGGCGTATAACGCAGATCCTAATGTGCCAAAGCGGTTCTCTTTCCCTTCAAGGTTAGCGGTACTGCTTGCGTGCAACTCACCTAAGAATGGGTTTCCAACATACTCTTCATGGATCACAACGGCGGCGGCAATCACGAAAATAATCGCCATTGCCCATAACAGGGCGTGACCTTGCTTGTTATCACAAACGGTACGACCAAAAGCAAAGCAAAGTGCCGTTGGAATAAGGAAGATAGCCAGCATTTGTACAAAGTTACTCAATGCCGTTGGGTTTTCAAATGGATGGGATGAGTTAGCCCCAAAGAATCCGCCGCCATTAGTGCCCAATAATTTGATGGCTTCTTGGGATGCAACAGGGCCCATTGGTAAAAGTTGCGGCGCACTATCAAGGTTGTTACTCAAAACATAAGGGGAGAAGTTTTGAATAACCCCTTGGCTGACAAAGAATAACGCAAAGATAATGGCTAATGGCAGCAGGAGATACAGCGTGATACGCGCTAAATCAACCCAAGCATTACCAATCGTTTTGCTGCCGTGGCGTGAGAATGCACGAATAAGTGCAAACACGACGGCTATCCCTGTCGCTGCCGAAAGGAAGTTTTGTACGGTTAACCCGACCATTTGGCTCAGATAGCTCAGGGTATTTTCCCCGCTATAAGATTGCCAGTTGGTATTGGCCACAAAACTAATTGCTGTGTTGAAGGCTAAGTCCCAGCTCATTCCCGGATAATGTTGAGGGTTGAGCGGTAACGAGCCTTGGCACATTAAAATGACGAAAAGTAAGCCAAAACCTAGCAGGTTAAACAGCAAAATGGCGATGGCATATTGCCAGTAATTCATCTCAGGGAGATCGCGCCCCACTTGTTTGATGCCGCTTAATCGCCAAAATACGGATTCACTTTTGGCAATCGTACGTGGCATATCTCCATCGATAAGATACGCAATGAAGTTGCCGAGTGGTTTTGCTAACAGCATCAGAACCAGTAAAAAACTGGCGATCAATAAAAACGCATTGGTGGCCATATCAGAAATTCTCCGCGTTGAGCAGGGCATAAATCAGATAAACCAGCAGTACAACAACAAGAACTGCCCCAGAAATGGAAAGTAGTGACATTGTTATCTCCTTATTATTTCCATTGCGCTAGGTTAGGCATTTGCTTGTAAAGAAGCTGATAAAAAAACAAGGTGGGGTGTAAAAATAGTATAAAAATGCCCAATTAAAATCGCCTCGTGATGATTGAGGAATTATCTAAGTATAGTTTGTTAATGGAATGTGATTTATTTGTTTGTTTTATACGATATCTGGCTACATTTCGTAATAAAGCAACGAAACTAAGCCAAAAAGTTAATTTATTTTATATTTAAGTGGTCAGATGAGTGGTTTAATTACACAAGTTGCGCTATTATAGATTCCGTTAGTGAAGATTAACCTTGGTGTTCGATTTTAGTGCCTCTTTGGTGATTCACGCTCAATGCAAATTGAGTTAAACATGAATTAAGTGAAATAGAAGTAAAGAGCAAGACTGGAATCGGTAAAATTAAGTGGCTACTGAAGGAGGATATCGATGTCCACATATCAAGAATATTCCCGTAATCAGGTACTTTTACGCCGCACTGCTGCTGTAACAGCTGGCATTATTGCGTTTCCGGTTATGGTTTTTTACCCAAAAAGAGCAAGATTTTATAGCTACCTGCATAAAGTCTGGGCTAAAACGAGCGATAAACCTGTATGGTTGGCTAGCTCGGAAGTAACGATGGAAAGCCATCGTTAATCAGTGATTCAATTCACTAAAAAGATATCCCTGCAATAATTTAATTGTGGGGATTTTTTTATATAAAAATCATAATAATTAATTCCTATACTTCAATGTTATTTAAATTAAAGCCATGTTATTTAATTTGAAATTTAAATAAATTAACTTATTTGACACTGAGAAGTGAATCACGGTAATTGTCTTTATCTCATTGCTAATATCCATCCCCAATAAAATTAGATTTTATTTTATTAAAATTCAAAAGATATTTAATTATAAATAGCAAATGAGGAATATCATGATTCTATTTAAAAAATGTGTTATCGCATTGTCAATTAATATCGCATTAATATCATCGGGATTGGCTTGTACCACACTGCTGGCAGGTAGTGAAGCCACGAATGATGGCTCGCTAATTATCGCGAGAAGCGCTGACAGCAGTGCATTAAAGGCTCAGCATTTTGTCATACATCCAGCAAAGAAAAATCAATCCGGAATATACAGTACAAAAGAACATAATGGTGCTAATAATTTCACCTACCCATTACCAAAAAATTCATTACGATATACAACTGTGCCAAATTGGAAAACACAATTACATGGTGCAACTGGATTTAATGAATTAGGTGTAGGAGTTAGTGGCACCGAATCTATATTTGCTTCTCCTAAAGCATTAGCGTTTGACCCCTATGTTGAAGAAACTGGAATTACCGAAGATGATATTCCAGATGTACTTCTTTCTCGTGCAAAAACAGCCCGTGAAGCGGTGGAGCTTTTAGGTAATATTATTGAAACCCAAGGTGCTGGTGAAGGTTTTGGTGTTGCTGTCGTCGATAAAAATGAACTGTGGTATTTAGAAACAGGGACGGGGCATCAATGGATGGCTCAAAAAATTGCAAAAGATAAATATTTTGCAACGGGTAATCAGGGGCGTTTACAAGCATTTGAGGTGAATAATCCCGATATGCTTGGTTCTAAAAACCTCGTTGAATTTGCAGTAGAAAAGGGTTTATACAATCCAGCTAAAGATGGTGCATTCAATTTTTCTAAAGCCTATACGCGTGATGATGAGCGTGATCGTGATTATAACGACCCACGAGTTTGGATCATTCAGCAGCAGTTTAATCCGTCGTTAAAACAAGAGATTACCGATGGACGAAATTTTGCACCTTTCTTAACGCCAGAGAAAAAAGTCTCTGTCGAAGAAGCAAAAGCCATGCTACGTAATCACTTTGAAGGCACAGAACATGACCCGTATACCAACGGTCTAAACGGAAAAGAGCCTTGGCGGCCAATTAGCGTGTTTAGAACTTATGAAGCGCATGTGATGCAAGTACGTCCAGAGCTACCGCAAGAAATTGGTGAAGTGACATATGTTGGTCTAGGAATGGCTGATTTGACCGCGTTTGTTCCTTTCTATAGTGGGTTAGAAGCTTATCCAAAACATTATGGTATTGGGACAGACAAGGCAGACAGCGATTCTATTTATTGGAAATACCGTAAGTTACAAACATTAGTGATGACGGACTACCCTAAATTGGCGCCTATTGTTAAAAAAGCCTATCAAGAGTGGGAAGCGAAAACGGCGTTAGAGCAAAAAGCTATGGAAGTGAATTATTTAAAAATGGCTAAAACAGATAAAGCCGCCGCCAATAAAATGCTTAACAAGTTTAATTTGGATGTGATGGCAAGCGCCGAGAAATTAACTGAAGATTTAACCAACCAGCTTTTCACTATTCGAACTGAAGATATTCAATCTGATATTTTCTTTGCGAATAAATCTAAGAAAGACTAAAAATAGTCGCAATTCTGTAAACTCAAGAAGGCTCTCTGTGGGGAGCCTTTTTATTTAATTCCCTCTCTCTTTCAAATTTAACTGAATTCTTAGCTTGTGTGAGTTTGCCAATAAATACAGCAGAAAAAAATGTCATTTACGTTTATGCTAATTGAATACGAATATGTAGGAATTCAGTAGGTAAAGGATACGATTATGCATAATTTTAAGTTAGAAGAGCTGATTAACGACGAGCTGAAAGTCAGTGAAATCCAAGACTATGCCCCAAATGGGCTACAAGTAGAAGGTCGTCCTCACGTTAAAAAAATCGTGACAGGCGTGACAGCTTGCCAAGCATTATTGGATGAAGCAGTAAGACTTAATGCCGATGCGGTAATTGTGCATCATGGCTATTTTTGGAAAAACGAACCTGCCATTATCAAAGGCATGAAAAGAAATCGCCTAAAAACATTGCTGGCGAATGACATTAATCTTTACGGTTACCACCTACCATTAGATGCTCACCCGGTATTAGGCAACAATGCGCAACTGGCTCACATTATGGGCGTGCAAGTCAATGGCAACATTGAGCCACTGATGCCATTTGGCTTTTTCGACCAACCTATTACCCCTGCGGAATTAACCGAACGTTTAGAAACTCGATTAGGGCGTAAAGTATTGCATTGTGGCGACAACGCCAAAGAAGAAATTCGTCAAATTGCATGGTGTACTGGTGGTGGTCAGGGCTTTATTATGCAAGCGGCAGAGTTTGGTGTAGATGCCTTTGTGACAGGGGAAGTGTCAGAACAAACCATTCATATCGCAAGAGAAATGGGGATCCATTTCTACAGCGCAGGGCATCATGCAACAGAGCGTTATGGGATTAAGGCGTTGACGGAGTGGTTGAATGATAATCATGAGGTAAATGCTACCTTCATCGATATCGATAACCCCGCCTAATTTTTTTCGTCATATTTCGCGCTGTAGCGTTGTTGGCTTCACTCACTAACCCTAGTCACATACTTTTGTATGCTCCTAGGGATTAGCTCATTTGCCGCCTAGCTACAACGCGAACTATTTAGAAAATAGCTATGTAATAAAGATAATTTGATTTTTTTCCGTTAAATATCAAATTTAAGTTTGATTTAAGTCCGGTATTTTAAAGCCACTAAAACCAGAATTAAGCTTGAAGTGATAAGCACTAATCCTAGGTTTTGAACCTCGCCGGCGGCCATTAATCCGAGCGCTAATCCTAAATAGTAAAACAGACCTAAAATTGCGCCGGCGGTGCCTTTTCTGTCTTGATAATGATTTAGAGCATGCGCCAAAATATTGGGAATCGCGACCCCATAGCCCACCACAATGCCCATGACTGGTAGTACAAACCAAATACTATCCTGTAGTAGATAAACTAAGCCGCCGCTGATTAAAGAAACGCCACTTGCCGATTTGACGAGCTTTTCTGCTGACCACTTTTTCGCCAATAATGTGCGATTAATCAGTGAACCGAGACCGACACCAAACGCTAACAGAATTCCAGTTAGACCAAATTGTTGTTGGTTGAACGCTAATTGCTCAAAAATGAAAGGTCCAAGTTGATAGTAACTGAATAAATTAATGTTGAAAAATGCGATCAACATCACATTTTGGAAAATTCGTTTATCCCCTAACATGTGTAAAAACGTGGTTAAAAATGGGGTTTTGATCACGTTCTGTGGTTTGGTCTCAGGAAGCTTATAACATGACCATAACAAAAGTATGGCGGCTAAGAGAGCCAAACCCATAAAAACGGCTCGGTAACTACCTAGCCAAACTAAGCTGGCACCGAAAATCATACCAAGCGCGGGGCTTATCGCTAAGGCGATGCCCATCACTGAGAAAACTTTGGCTAATTTATGACCTTGAAAACTGTCACGCATCATGGTTTGTGTGCCAATAGAGCCGACCGCAGCACCAAACGCAGATAACATACGCAGTAACAGTAACCCATAGAAATGTGAGACAAAAAGAGTGCTTACAGAGGCAATTCCATACAGAAATAATCCAAGCAAAATAGTGGGACGACGCCCAATCACATCACACATTCTGCCCCAAAATACGACACCAAAAGCGAATGCAAAGAAATATAGCGAAAGCGTTTGAGAGGCTTGTTCGGCATTCACCTGAAATGCAGCTGCAATATCCGTTAACGCTGGGCTATAAATGGTTTCGACAATTT
This sequence comes from Providencia sp. LY12, assembly GCF_057621555.1. NCBI lineage: Bacteria > Pseudomonadati > Pseudomonadota > Gammaproteobacteria > Enterobacterales > Morganellaceae > Providencia > Providencia sp. LY12. Next base: position 1,273,138 of record NZ_CM172594.1, read on the forward strand.
GCGGAAACATCATTAGCGCTATTGCTAAAGATAATGAAAGTACGCGTTCCATATTGATTTACCTATTATTTTCAAAGTATGTGGAATGGCGCAAAGTTTAGTGGCTTTTTCTTTGTCTTATTACAATAATAAAGACAATAAATATCAAAAAAGAGACATTTATGGCGTGGTTATTACAGACGGATGAATTTCAAACTCACTGGTATGATGCCCCCGTATTGGGGATTGCAGCCCAAATGGGGCAACATGATTCAGGAGCGCATACCCATGAAATGGGGCAGTTGTTATTTACACAACAAGGCTGTATTCGTATTAGTTTAGAGAACAATATCTCGCTGTTGCCGCCGGGGAGAGTTGCGTGGATCCCGCCATTTACACAGCATCGAGCACAAATGCGCGCTTCGGTAGGATATCGGTCTGTTTACTTAAGCCAAGAATATGCGCAGCAAATATTTGGTCAGGTGTCTATTTTAAGTATCTCTCCTTTGCTTCGAGAATTGTTGGAACGTATCGCGGTGGCGCCTTTTGAGAGTGACTGGCGAGAAGGGCGACTCGCAAGGTTACTGCCTGTTTTTATTGATGAATTACAATGTGCAACAGTAGAGCCGACGCTACTTTCTTTACCTCAAGATAGACGTTTTAAGTCCCTTGATCTCGAACGGCTTCCTCCACCTTTGAACCAATTAGCTCAAACGGTTGGTGCCAGTGAGAAGACCATTACACGAATATTTCTAAAAGAGACGGGAATGAGCTACCAAGCGTGGCGACAACAATGGCGGTTTATCAAAGGGATAGAGTTATTAGCACAGGAGAAAAGCTATGGATTTATTACTCAAGAGTTAGGTTTGACCAGTGACAGCGCATTTATTAGTTTTTTTCGCAAAATGAGCGGGATGACACCTCGGGAATACCGCGGTGAATCAAGACTAAAAAAATAGAATAAAAATAGAACGTTAGAAATTAAAAAGCCCCGAATCTTCGAGGCTTTAATGATGAGTGAGTTAAATTACTTTTTGTCTAACTCAGAACTGAATTCACGTCTGTCGTAGCCAGTATACAGTTGGCGAGGACGCGCAATCTTCAGACCTTCATCGTGCATTTCGTTCCAATGTGCAATCCAACCAATAGTACGTGCAATCGCGAAGATAACGGTAAACATTGAAGATGGAATACCCATTGCTTTTAGGATGATACCTGAGTAGAAGTCAACGTTAGGGTACAGTTTCTTCTCAATGAAGTACGGGTCGTTCAGCGCGATGCGTTCTAATTCCATAGCCACTTCAAGCAGGCTATCATTTAGACCCAGCTCGTTCAGTACTTCATGGCAAGTTTCACGCATAACGGTAGCGCGTGGGTCATGGTTTTTATAAACACGGTGACCGAAGCCCATTAAGCGGAAAGAGTCGTTTTTATCTTTTGCACGTTCGATAAATGCTGGGATGTGCTCAACAGTTTGAATCTCTTCAAGCATACGTAGGCATGCTTCGTTAGCGCCACCATGAGCCGGTCCCCACAGAGACGCGATACCTGCTGCAATACACGCAAATGGGTTAGCACCGGAAGAACCTGCGGTACGGACTGTTGAGGTTGATGCGTTTTGTTCGTGGTCAGCGTGCAGGATCAAAATACGGTCCATTGCGCGCTCAAGTACTGGGTTAACCACATATTCTTCACATGGAGTAGAGAACATCATGTGCAAGAAGTTACCCGCGTAAGATAAATCATTACGAGGATAAACAAAAGGTTGACCAATAGAGTATTTATAACACATCGCTGCAACGGTCGGCATTTTAGACAGCAGACGGTAAGCGGTGATTTCACGGTGGCGAGGGTTATTAACGTCTAATGCATCGTGGTAGAACGCTGCTAGAGCACCTGTTACCCCACACAGAACGGCCATTGGGTGAGAGTCACGACGGAAACCATTAAGCATGCGAGTGATTTGCTCATGGATCATGGTGTGGCGAGTCACCGTATTTTTAAATGTATTGTACTGTTCTTGGGTTGGAGCTTCGCCGTATAACAGGATATAACAGACTTCAAGGTATGAGGCTTGAGTGGCGAGTTGATCAATTGGGAAACCACGGTGGAGTAGAACGCCTTTATCACCATCGATATAGGTAATTTTTGACTCACAGGATGCGGTAGAAGTAAAACCGGGGTCGTATGTGAAGAACCCTTTAGAACCTAAAGCTCGTACATCGATAACATCTTGGCCAATGGTCGGGCTTAGGATGTCTAGTTCGAAATCACCTTTACTTCCAGTCATTATCTTAGCTTTGTTATCAGCCATTTACGGTCTCCTTAGCGCTTGATAATCCACACTCAACAACCCAGAACTCAGCGTTATACTGCGTCTTTGAGCATTGTTCTATCGGTGTGTTGAGAAAATCAGCGGGATATCACATAAAACCTTGAAATCCGGCAACCAATATCAATACCGATAACAATGTGGTTAGGTTGTTTGCGAGTGTATAGGGCGTTATGTTCTTTTTTTGTTGTTTTCTCTACAATATCATTATTTGTGGTAAGGGAAACAACTTTCATAACTTTTGTTTATACTTGCATACTCATTCACATTACTACACGACTCTGGGTCATCCGTAACGTATTCAGATAAATCTATCAGGCATATATGTAAGATAAATGTTGAATCATTGTCAAATAAGATAAGCACATTTATACAAAATGTTTAAATCGTGATCCTTCTCACTGTTCGGGCTAAATGTCTCCAAACCTTTTGTGTGGGAATTGTAATAGCAATGTGAAGACTTTATACTGGCGCCAGGTCTCCGGATTACCCTGAGTAGGAGTTCCCAGCGTGATCAGTATGCAACTTTATTCAAACATGATGGATTAAAGTTTGTGTTAAGTTGCATTTTGTACCCCTGTCGCTGTCTGATTTCCACCCCAGGTCCGGAGGATGGAAAATAATAAAGAGCTGTGTGGGCAAAATTGTGAAAAAACAAAGACCTGTCAACCTTGATTTGCAGACGATTCACTTTCCGATTACTGCAATATCGTCGATCTTGCACCGTGTCTCTGGCGTCATTACTCTCATCGCAGTTGGTATTCTGCTTTGGTTGCTAGGGACTTCTCTCTCCTCTCCAGAAGGTTTTCAATACGCGTCTGAAATAATGACTGGCTTTTTTGCCAAGTTCATTCTTTGGGGGATCTTAACAGCGCTGGCTTACCACATTTGTGGTGGTATTCGTCATATGCTGATGGATTTCGGTTGTGTTGATGAAACCCTTGCTGCGGGCAACTCATCCGCAAAAATTACATTCGTAATTACTGTAATTCTGGCAATTCTGGCGGGGATCTTAGTATGGTAAGTAATGCATCAGCTTTAGGCCGTACTGGTATCCAGGACTGGCTGCTAATCCGTGGTTCGGCGATTGTTATCGTCCTCTACGTACTCTACATTGTTGGCTTCGTAGCAATTAATGATATTACCTATGAAGTATGGCGTGGCTTCTTTGCCTCCTCTGTGACCAAAGTATTCACCATCCTCACATTGTTCTCGATTCTTGTGCATGCCTGGATTGGTATGTGGCAAGTATTGACTGACTATGTTAAGCCGCTGGCGATTCGCTTAGTGCTGCAACTGGCCATCGTGGTTGGTTTACTGGCTTACTTAATTTACGGAACAATTGTTGTGTGGGGTGCATAAAATGAATCTGCCAATCAGAGAGTTTGACGCTATCGTTATCGGTGCGGGCGGTGCAGGTATGCGCGCAGCACTACAAATTTCTCAACAAGGCCTATCTTGTGCTTTGTTATCTAAAGTTTTTCCAACTCGTTCTCATACTGTGTCAGCGCAAGGTGGTATCACTGTTGCACTTGGTAACACACACCCTGACAACTGGGAATGGCACATGTACGACACCGTTAAAGGTTCCGACTATATCGGTGACCAAGACGCTATCGAATACATGTGTAAAACAGGACCGGAAGCTATCCTTGAATTAGAACATATGGGATTGCCTTTCTCTCGCCTTGATGATGGACGTATTTATCAACGTCCATTCGGTGGTCAGTCTAAGAATTTCGGTGGCGAGCAAGCGGCACGTACTGCTGCGGCAGCTGACCGTACTGGTCACGCACTGTTACATACTTTGTATCAGCAAAACTTAAAAAACCACACTACGATTTTCTCTGAATGGTATGCACTGGATTTAGTGAAAAACCAAGATGGCGATATCGTAGGTTGTACTGCAATCTGTATGGAAACGGGCGAGCTGGTTTACTTCAAAGCGAAAGCAACCATCTTAGCAACTGGCGGTGCAGGTCGTATTTACCAATCCACCACTAACGCACACATCAATACGGGTGACGGTGTTGGTATGGCCGTACGTGCTGGCGTTCCATTACAAGATATGGAAATGTGGCAGTTCCACCCAACGGGTATCGCTGGCGCAGGTGTTCTGGTCACAGAAGGCTGTCGTGGTGAAGGTGGTTACCTGCTGAATAAAGATGGCGAGCGTTTCATGGAACGTTATGCACCAAACGCGAAAGACCTTGCTGGTCGTGATGTTGTTGCACGTTCAATCATGATTGAAATCCGTGAAGGTCGCGGTTGTGATGGCCCATGGGGTCCACACGCGAAACTGAAACTGGACCATTTAGGAAAAGATGTTCTGGAATCTCGTTTACCAGGTATCCTTGAATTATCTCGTACTTTTGCCCACGTTGACCCAGTTAAAGAGCCAATCCCAGTTATCCCAACTTGTCACTATATGATGGGTGGTATTCCAACTAAAGTGACGGGGCAAGCGATTCGCTATAACGAAAAAGGCGAAGACGAAGTGATTCCAGGTCTGTTTGCTGTGGGTGAGATTGCTTGTGTATCTGTACACGGCGCTAACCGTTTAGGCGGTAACTCCCTGCTTGACCTCGTGGTATTTGGTCGTTCTGCTGGCTTACACTTGAATGAATCCATCATGGAACAAGGTCCAATGCGTGATGCGTCTGAATCAGACATCGACGCAGCAATGGCTCGTTTCAATCGTTGGGAAAATGCGCGTACGGGTGAAGATCCAACTGATATCCGTAAAGCACTGCAATCTTGTATGCAGAACAACTTCTCCGTATTCCGTGAAGGGGATGCAATGGCGAAAGGCTTAGAAGAGCTGAAAGAAATCCGTGAACGTCTGAAAAATGCGCGTCTGGATGACACCTCAACTGAGTTCAATACCCAACGTATCGAATGTTTAGAGCTGGATAACCTGATGGAAACTGCTTATGCAACTGCACAAGCTGCAAACTTCCGTACAGAGAGCCGTGGTGCTCACAGCCGCTTTGACTTCCCAGATCGTGATGATGCAAATTGGTTATGTCACTCATTATATCTACCGCAATCTGAAACGATGACTCGTCGTGAAGTGAACATGCAACCTAAGTTGCGTGAAGCCTTCCCACCGAAGATTCGTACTTATTAATGCGTGGTGTTAATCCAGTTGCGGAGAAATAAACTATGAAACTAGAATTTTCGATTTATCGCTACAATCCTGATGTAGACAATGCGCCACGCATGCAAGATTACACCCTTGAAGTGAAAGAAGGGCGTGACATGATGCTGCTGGATGCGTTAATTCAGTTAAAAGAACAAGATCCAACACTCTCATTCCGTCGTTCTTGCCGTGAAGGTGTGTGTGGTTCTGATGGTCTGAACATGAACGGTAAAAACGGACTGGCTTGTATTACGCCATTGTCTGCTTTAACCCGTAGTGGCAAAAAAATTGTGATCCGTCCATTACCTGGTCTGCCAGTGATTCGTGACCTGATTATCGACATGACGCAATTTTATACTCAATACGAAAAAATTCGTCCGTATCTTCTTAATGATAATAAGAATCCGCCGGCGCGTGAAAACTTACAGCTACCAGAACAACGTGAAAAACTTGATGGTCTTTACGAGTGTATTCTGTGTGCATGCTGTTCAACTTCATGCCCATCTTTCTGGTGGAATCCGGACAAATTTATCGGTCCTGCGGGTCTGCTAGCTGCGTATAGATTCTTAATTGATAGTCGCGATACTGAAACAGATTCACGATTAGATGATCTGAACGACGCTTTTAGTGTTTTCCGCTGTCATAGCATCATGAATTGTGTCAATGTATGCCCTAAAGGACTAAATCCAACGAAAGCTATCGGTCACATTAAGTCTATGTTATTGAAACATAGTGCCTAAATCGATACAGCCTGCGGCGCTTAGGTGCCGTAGGCTAAATTTGGATAGCACAAAATACGTACTTAAAGTAAAAAATAAGCGTAAAGTAAGTATAAGTCTTAAATTGAATCACTGAAACGTAAAGTAAAAAGTCAAAAAGTGAAAGTAAAAAGCCAACTGCAAAACCAGATGAAGACACTTGCGAAAGCAAGGAACCTTTAAAAACCGTAGACAGTTTTTAAAGGTTCCTTAAAAGGGAAACCCTTAATTGATAAGAGGGACTCCCAAAGTGAGAACATGCAAAAAGCACGTCCAAGAGAACCTTTATCGAGGTCGCTTAAATGCGGCGATTAGTTAACCACGGCGAAAACTAAAGCTTATAAAGCTTAAGGGATCACAATGCAGAACGGCGTAATGAAGGACTGGCTGGATTCAAGCTTTCTGGCAGGCGCGAACCAGTCTTATATAGAACAGCTCTATGAAGATTATCTGACTGACCCTAATTCCGTAGATGTCGAATGGAGAGAAATCTTCCAGCAACTACCTGGAGCGGGTAATAGCGGTGAGCAATTACATTCGCAAGCACGAGACTACTTCCGTCGCTTAGCAAAAGATTCTACCCGTTACCACACCTCTGTTAGCGATCCAACGATCGACGCAAAGCAAGTTAAAGTTTTGCAGCTCATCAATGCCTTCCGCTTCCGCGGACATCAAAATGCAAATCTCGACCCGTTAGGACTTTGGAAACGCGAAGCCGTTCCAGATCTGGACCCTACATTCCATAACCTAACCAAAGAAGATTTCGACGAAACTTTCAACGTGGGTTCATTTGCAATTGGCAAAGAAACCATGAAACTCAGCGAACTATATGACCACCTGAAACGCATCTATTGCGGTTCCATTGGTGCGGAATATATGCACATTACTAACACAGAAGAAAAACGTTGGATTCAACAACGTTTAGAGTCTGTGAATGTTGCGCAGCAATTTTCTAAAGAAGAAAAACGTCGCTTCTTAGCTGAATTAACAGCAGCAGAAGGTCTTGAGCGTTACCTTGGTGCAAAATTCCCAGGTGCAAAACGTTTCTCTTTAGAAGGTGGCGATGCACTGATCCCAATGCTGAAGGATCTTATCCATCATGCAGGCAAACAAGACACTCGTGAAGTGGTGCTTGGTATGGCGCACCGTGGCCGCCTAAACGTCCTGATCAACATTCTGGGTAAAAAACCAGCCGAATTATTTGATGAATTTGCTGGTAAGCATAAAGACCATTCAAGCGCAGGTGACGTTAAATATCACCAAGGTTTCTCTTCTGATTTCGAAACGGCGGGTTCCCGTGTTCACTTAGCACTGGCATTTAACCCATCACACTTAGAAATCGTAAGCCCAGTGGTTATCGGTTCTGTACGTGCTCGCCGTGATCGTCTGGACGAAGGTCGCAGCAACATGGTTCTGCCAATCACCATTCACGGTGACTCAGCAGTAACCGGTCAAGGTGTTGTACAAGAAACCCTGAACATGTCTCAGGCTCGTGGTTATGAAGTTGGCGGTACCATGCGTATCGTTATCAACAACCAAGTTGGTTTCACAACCTCCAACCCGAAAGACACGCGTTCAACAGAATACTGTACTGATATCGTGAAAATGGTGCAGGCGCCTATTTTCCACGTTAACGCTGATGACCCTGAAGCGGTCGCATTTGTGACTCGCTTAGCCTTAGATTTCCGTAACACCTTTAAGCGCGATGTAATGATCGACTTAGTGTGTTACCGCCGTCATGGTCATAACGAAGCTGATGAGCCAAGTGCAACTCAGCCAATCATGTACCAAAAAATTAAACAGCATCCAACTCCACGTAAAATCTATGCAGATCGTTTAATCGAAGCTGGCGTAGTTTCTGCGAATGAAGTCACTGAAATGGTTAACCTGTATCGTGACGCGTTAGACCGTGGTGACTGTGTTGTTGAAGAATATCGTGAAATGGGTCTGCATTCTTACACATGGGAACCGTACTTAAACCATGAATGGAATGAGCAATACAAATCTAACTACGATATTAAACGTTTAACTGAGTTAGCAACTAAGCTGAGCACGATCCCTGAAGGCATCGTTGCGCAATCTCGTGTTGAGAAAATTTATTCTGACCGCGCTGAAATGGCGAAAGGCGAAAAATTACTTGATTGGGGTGCGGCAGAAACTCTGGCTTACGGTACGTTAGTTGATGAAGGTATTCCAATCCGTTTATCTGGTGAAGATGCGGGGCGTGGTACGTTCTTCCACCGTCATGCAGTTGTTCACAACCAAACTAATGGCTCTGTTTACGTACCTCTGCAAAATGTTCATAGCGGCCAAGGCGTATTCAACGTTTGGGACTCTGTTCTGACTGAAAACGCAGTATTGGCATTTGAGTATGGCTATGCAACAACTGAACCGCGCGCGCTGACTATTTGGGAAGCTCAGTTCGGTGACTTTGCTAACTGTGCGCAAGTTGTTATCGACCAATTCATTAGCTCTGGTGAGCAAAAATGGGGTCGTATGTGTGGTCTGGTTATGCTACTGCCTCATGGTTATGAAGGTCAGGGTCCAGAGCACTCATCTGCACGTTTAGAGCGTTACCTGCAACTGTGTGCAGATCAAAACATGCAAGTGTGTGTGCCATCAACACCAGCCCAGGTTTATCACATGTTACGCCGTCAAGCACTGCGCGATATGCGTCGTCCTCTGATTGTTATGTCACCTAAGTCACTGTTACGTCATCCATTAGCAGTTTCTAGCATGGATGAGCTGGCGAATGGTTCATTCCAACCAGTTATCGGTGAAATTGACGAAATTAATCCGAAAGATGTGAAACGCGTCGTTATGTGTTCCGGTAAAGTTTATTACGATTTATTAGAACAACGTCGTAAGAAAGAGCAAAAAGATGTGGCTATCGTGCGTATTGAACAGCTGTATCCGTTCCCACGCGAAGATATCCAAAAAGTATTCGCTCAGTACGCTCATGTGAAAGATTTCGTTTGGTGCCAAGAAGAGCCACTAAACCAAGGTGCTTGGTATTGCAGCCAGCACAATTTCCATGAAGCTATCCCAGCAGGCGCAACTTTACGCTATGCGGGTCGAGCAGCTTCTTCTTCTCCAGCAGTTGGTTATACCTCCGTTCACCAGGAACAACAAGCGGCCCTGGTTAATGACGCTTTGAACATTGCATAATTAAAGGATAGAAAATGAGTAGCGTAGAAATTCTTGTTCCCGATCTTCCTGAATCCGTCGCTGATGCAGCGGTTGCCACATGGCATAAAAAACCAGGTGACAGTGTTCAGCGTGACGAAGTTCTGGTTGAGATCGAAACAGACAAAGTTGTTCTTGAAGTTCCTGCAAGTGAAGCAGGTGTTCTGGAAGCCATTATTGAAGAAGAAGGCGCAACTGTTTTATCTAAACAGTTACTAGGTCGCATTCGTTTAGGCGATAGCACAGGTATCCCTGCTGAAGTTAAAGAAGCAGCACCTGCACCAGCAGCACGTCAAACGGCTAGCTTAGAAGAAGAAAGTAATGATGCGCTGAGCCCAGCGATTCGTCGTCTGGTCGCTGAGCACAACCTGAACCCTGCGGATATCAAAGGGACTGGTGTTGGCGGTCGTCTGACTCGTGAAGATGTTGAAAAACATTTAGCAGCTAAACCAGCTGCGGCACCTGCGGCTCAAGCACCAGCTGCAGCTCAAGCACCATTAGCTCACCGTAGTGAAAAACGTGTTCCGATGACTCGCCTGCGTAAACGTATTGCAGAGCGTCTATTGGAAGCGAAAAACAGCACGGCGATGTTAACAACCTTCAACGAAATCAACATGCAGCCTATTAAAGACCTGCGTGCACAGTACGGTGAAGCATTTGAAAAACGTCACGGTGTACGTTTAGGCTTTATGTCTTTCTACATTAAGGCGGCGGTTGAAGCACTGAAACGCTATCCAGAAGTGAACGCTTCTATCGATGGTTCGGACGTGGTTTACCATAACTATTTCGACATCAGTATTGCGGTATCAACACCGCGTGGCCTGGTAACCCCAGTTCTGCGTGATGTGGATGCAATGAGCATGGCTGATATCGAGAAAAATATTAAAGAGCTGGCTGTCAAAGGTCGCGACGGTAAATTAACTGTTGAAGATTTAAGTGGCGGTAACTTCACTATCACTAACGGTGGTGTGTTCGGTTCTCTGATGTCTACTCCAATCATTAACCCACCACAAAGCGCAATCTTAGGCATGCATGCCATCAAAGACCGCCCAATGGCAGTTAATGGTAAGGTAGAAATTCTTCCAATGATGTATTTAGCGCTGTCTTATGACCACCGTCTAATCGATGGTCGTGAATCAGTTGGCTTCTTAGTGGCTATCAAAGATATGTTGGAAGATCCAACTCGTTTACTGCTAGACGTATAGAAACATAACAGGGCAGGGGGACAGCCTGTCCGGTCTGAGGTAACCGATGCAGCCAGTTCGCTGGCTGCTAAATCTGTAACAATTGCAAGGGGCGATAAACGCTCCTCCAGACTCAATTATGGATAGAACATCATGAATTTACACGAGTATCAGGCAAAACAGCTTTTTACACGCTATGGTTTACCAGCACCAACTGGTTATGCCTGTTCATCAGTAGAAGAAGCAGTAGCTGCGGCGAAAAAAATCGGTAATGGTCCATGGGTTATCAAATGCCAAGTTCACGCAGGTGGACGTGGTAAAGCTGGCGGCGTAAAAGTTACAAAAGATATCAATGACATCCGTGAATTTGCTGAAAAATGGTTAGGTAAGAATCTGGTTACTTACCAAACTGATGCAAATGGTCAGCCGGTTAACCAAATTTTGGTTGAAAGCGCGACTGACATCGCTAAAGAACTGTATTTAGGTGCAGTCGTTGATCGTGGTACACGTCGTGTTGTATTCATGGCATCAACGGAAGGCGGCGTTGAAATTGAAAAAGTTGCTGAAGAAACACCAGAACTGATCCACAAAGCCGTTATCGATCCACTGACTGGCCCAATGCCATATCAAGGTCGTGAACTGGCATTCAAATTAGGCTTAACTGGCAAACAAGTTAGCCAATTCGCTAAAATCTTCATGGGTTTAGCAACCATGTTCTTAGAGCGCGATTTAGCGCTGATCGAAGTTAACCCATTAGTTATCAATACTGAAGGCGATTTAGTTTGCTTAGACGGTAAATTAGGCGTGGATAGCAACGCTCTGTATCGTCAAGCTGAAATGCGTGAAATGCACGATCCATCTCAAGAAGATGCGCGTGAAGCTCAAGCGGCTAAGTGGGAACTTAACTACGTTGCTCTGGATGGTAACATCGGCTGTATGGTTAACGGTGCGGGCCTTGCAATGGGTACCATGGATATCGTTAAACTGCACGGCGGTGCGCCAGCTAACTTCCTTGACGTTGGTGGCGGTGCAACCAAAGAACGCGTAACTGAAGCGTTTAAAATCATTCTTTCGGATAAGAGCGTTAAAGCTGTATTCGTAAACATTTTTGGTGGTATCGTTCGCTGTGACCTGATTGCAGACGGCATCATTGGTGCAGTAGAAGAAGTTGGCGTGAATGTACCAGTAGTTGTACGTTTAGAAGGTAACAATGCAGAGTTAGGTGCGAAAAAACTGGCAGACAGCGGCTTAAATATTATCGCTGCAAACAGCCTGACAGATGCAGCTAAGAAAGCAGTAGCAGCGGCGGAGGCTAAATAATGTCTATTTTAATCGATAAAAACACCAAAGTAATTTGCCAAGGATTCACTGGCGGTCAAGGTACTTTCCACTCCGAACAAGCTATTGCTTACGGTACAAAAATGGTTGGCGGTGTAACGCCAGGTAAAGGTGGTACAACTCACCTAGGTTTGCCGGTATTTAACACTGTGCGTGAAGCAGTAGAAGCAACCGGTGCAACAGCATCTGTTATCTACGTACCAGCACCATTTTGTAAGGATTCTATCCTTGAAGCGATTGATGCAGGCATCAAACTGATCATCACTATCACAGAAGGTATTCCAACACTGGATATGCTGACTGTTAAAGTGAAATTAGACGAAGCTGGCGTTCGTATGATTGGCCCTAACTGCCCAGGTGTTATCACTCCGGGCGAGTGCAAAATCGGTATCCAACCTGGCCACATTCATATGCCAGGTAAAGTTGGTATCGTTTCACGTTCAGGTACACTGACTTATGAAGCGGTAAAACAAACAACGGATGCAGGTTTAGGTCAATCAACTTGCGTTGGTATCGGTGGTGACCCAATTCCTGGTTCAAACTTTATCGATATCCTGAAATTATTCCAAGAAGACCCACAAACTGAAGCGATCGTGATGATCGGTGAAATCGGTGGTAACGCGGAAGAAGAAGCGGCTGCATACATCAAAGAGCACGTCACTAAGCCAGTTGTTGGCTATATCGCGGGTGTAACTGCACCTAAAGGTAAGCGTATGGGACATGCTGGTGCAATTATCGCTGGTGGTAAAGGTACTGCTGACGAGAAATTTGCTGCTTTAGAAGCCGCTGGCGTGAAAACTGTACGTAGCTTGGCTGATATCGGCGATGCTGTGAAGTCTATGCTAAACAAATAAGCGCAATATGAGCTTATAGCTCGTATCACGTAAGAGACGAAGCCCGTGCTTTCTAGGAAGCGCGGGTTTTTTTATGGCTAATGACCATGCTTATTTCATGTAATTCCTACTAAAAGATTAAAATGTAGGGTTTTCAGTGAGTAATACCAAAATAAATCAGCATAAATAGTAAGTTTTGGGTAAGTTTATTACTGAATATGAAATAGCACAAAATGGGAATTAGTCTAATTTGATATTAGATCAATTTTTTTATTTTTAGATTATTTTGATTAACTGAATATAGGGCTTTTTCTACGATAATTATCTTTATTAATAAATAAAGTAATAATTTAGAAATGGGCTGCTATTATAAATAAACATTCTTTTTTAGATTGAGAAAAACAAAAGTTATCATTTTGTTTTAATCTTATTAAAAAAGTAAAAAAACCTATATCAATTAAAATAACAGGTAGTTAACAACTAGCTAACTATTATTTGAATCGGGTCGAGAACAATTAACAAGTGAGAAAAAATTGACGTAAATCAATTTATTACCACTAGCTTTATTTGCCCAAATTGCTTAAATTGGTGCTCGATCAAATACTCATTTTTCTATTAAAGGGTATAATTATTGATATAACTTCAGAATTCAAATCTGAATCACGTAAAAGAAGTTTATTGTATGTGAAGATAGGCGTACTATTATTATGGTAGGTTTTTTCTTTTACTTTTGTTAATTATTTGTTGTTTTGAGGCATTTTTTGCTGGTAGTTAAGAGGCTTTCCCGTTTAACACTGGAAGCTGGGTTGCCGCAAGTCGGTGTCTTCCTGCTAGGAGCAAGGAGTCAAGATGTTTGATATTGTCGAACTGTCACGATTACAGTTTGCCTTAACTGCGATGTATCACTTCCTGTTCGTTCCATTAACGCTCGGTATGGCGTTTTTGCTTGCGATTATGGAGACGGTATATGTGCTGTCTGGTAAACAAATTTATAAAGATATGACTAAGTTCTGGGGCAAGTTATTTGGTATTAACTTCGCTCTGGGTGTTGCGACTGGTCTGACTATGGAGTTCCAATTCGGGACTAACTGGTCATACTACGCCCACTACGTTGGAGATATCTTCGGTGCGCCTCTGGCAATCGAAGGTCTGATGGCATTCTTCTTAGAATCTACCTTTGTTGGTTTATTCTTCTTCGGTTGGGATCGTTTAAGCAAAACTCAGCACCTTGCGGTGACTTGGTTAGTTGCTTTAGGTTCTAACTTCTCTGCGCTGTGGATTCTGGTTGCGAACGGTTGGATGCAAAACCCTATCGCTGCAGACTTCAACTACGAAACAATGCGTATGGAAATGGTTAGCTTCTCTGAGCTAGTCCTGAACCCAGTTGCGCAAGTTAAATTCGTTCACACAGTTGCTGCCGGTTATTGTACTGGTGCTATGTTCGTTCTGGGTATCAGCTCTTACTATATGCTTAAAGGTCGTGACTTGGCATTCGCTAAGCGCTCTTTTGCAATTGCTGCAAGCTTTGGTATGGCTGCTGTTCTCTCTGTTATCGTTCTTGGTGATGAATCAGGTTACGAAATGGGTGACGTGCAGAAAACGAAGCTCGCCGCTGTTGAAGCAGAGTGGGAAACCCATGCGCCTCCAGCTGCATTTAACTTAATCGCATTCCCAAGCAATGAGAAACAAGAGAATACATTCTCTATCTCAATTCCATGGGCGATGGGTATTATTGCAACGCGTTCTATCGATACGCCAGTATTAGGTCTGAAAGATCTGATGAAGCAACACGAAGTCCGTATCCGTAACGGTATGGTTTCTTATGGTCAATTACAACAGCTGTTAGCTGGTGATAAGAGCCCAGAACTGCGTGCTGCGTTCGAAGCAAGTAAAAAAGACCTTGGCTATGGCCTTCTGTTAAAACAATACACACCAAACGTTGTTGATGCGACAGAAGAACAAATTCAGAAAGCGGTTAAAGACAGTATTCCTAATGTTGCACCACTGTTCTGGGCATTCCGTATCATGGTTGCAGTTGGCTTCGCGTTACTGTTAATCATCGGTTGGTCATTCCTGTCAGTTGTTCGTAACCGTATTGGTAAGAGCAAACTGCTGCTTCGTCTGGCTCTGTTTGGTATTCCATTACCATGGATTGCTATTGAATCAGGCTGGTTCGTGGCTGAGTATGGTCGTCAACCGTGGGCAATTGGTGAAGTGTTACCGGTTTCGGTCGCACACTCTAACTTAACCCCACAAGACCTGATCTTCTCTATGGCTCTGATCTGTGGTCTGTATACACTGTTCTTGATTGCCGAAATGTTCTTAATGTTCAAATTCGCTCGCAAAGGGCCTAGCAGCCTGAAAACCGGTCGTTACCATTTTGAACAGAAAAATAGTTCAGCACACGACGTTCAGTAAACAGGAGTCCACTTATGTTTGATTATGAAGTTCTTCGATTTGTGTGGTGGATCCTTATCGGCGTACTGCTGATTGGATTTGCCGTCACGGATGGCTTTGACATGGGCGTAGGCTTCTTATTACCTATCTTAGGTAAAACAGATACTGAACGCCGCGTTATGATTAATGCTGTTGCACCGCACTGGGATGGTAACCAAGTTTGGTTAATCACCGCGGGTGGTGCAATGTTCGCTGCATGGCCTCAGGTTTATGCTGCTTCATTCTCTGGCTTCTATGTCGCTATGATTTTGGTATTAGCTGCATTGTTCTTCCGTCCGGTTGGTTTCGACTACCGTTCTAAACTGGAGAACCCAAAATGGCGTAGCATGTGGGACTGGGGTCTGTTCATCGGTGGTTTCGTGCCTCCGTTAGTTATCGGTGTTGCGTTTGGTAACCTGTTACTGGGTGTTCCACTGCAAATCGATAACCAGCAGTATCTGACTTATACAGGTAACCTGTTTGGACTGCTGAACCCATACGGTCTGTTAGCTGGTGTTGTCGGTTTAATGATGATTGTTACCCAAGGTGCAACTTATCTGCAAATGCGTACAACGGGCGAACTGCACTTACGTACTCGTAAAGCAACTTACATCTGTGCGTTAGTGACTCTGTTAGCGTTCGCTGGTGCTGGCGTATGGTTAGTGATGGGTATCGATGGTTATGTTGTGACTTCAACGATTGATACATTAAGCCCGTCTAACCCACTGAACAAAACTGTAGAAGTTGTTTCTGGTGCATGGTTAACTAACTTTAATACGTATCCAATCCTGTGGGCTTTACCTGGTCTGGGTCTGGCATTGCCACTGTTAACGATGATTGCAACTAAAGCAGATAAAAATGGTTGGGCATTCCTGTTCTCATCATTGACTATCGCTTGCATTATCTTGACATGTGGTGTTGCAATGTTCCCGTTCGTCATGCCTTCAAGCATCATGCCAAATGCAAGCTTGACCATGTGGGATGCGACATCTAGCCTGTTCACTCTGCAAGTTATGACTGTGGTTGCTATCATTTTTGTTCCAATCATCCTGTGCTACACCGCTTGGTGTTACTACAAAATGTTTGGCCGTTTGGACAAAAACTTCATCGAAAGCAACAAGCATTCACTGTATTAAGGAGCATAACATATGTGGTATTTCGCCTGGATCCTCGGCACTCTGTTAGCTTGTAGTTTTGCAGTGATTGCAGCATTAGCCCTTGAGCACTCTGAAAGTGCAAAAGAAGCTAAAACAGCTAAAGATGGTGAGTAAATAGTATGCTGATGGATAAATCCTATCAGCTATTAGGAAAGGGCCCGATAAGGGCCCTTATCCTTATATTAGCTTTAGTAACCGCTGGCGCAGTAATGTGGGATCCTTCCCTGTTTGCAGCCAATACCAGTGCATTTCCAATCTGGCAAGGTCTTCTCATGATATGGGCAACTTGCAGCGCCATCATTTTTGGAGTGGGCTTCCTACCCAATAAATTGACGTGGCGAGTGCTGTTCCACCCATTACCTGCCGCCATCATTCTTATCTGGGGACTTGTAAAAGTCTTTAGTTAATCTAAATTCAGATTGTAGGCCATGCGGCCTGCAATTATTTTTGATATCTTTACCTGCAAAGTGATTCCAAAGCGGCACTGTCTTGCGTATAGTGACACCGTTAATTAATTTAACCTAAGACGGAGTGGTTTTTTTATGTTATTTCGCTGGCCTGTCCGCGTGTATTATGAAGATACAGATGCGGGCGGAGTTGTATATCATGCACGTTATCTGGCTTTTTTTGAGCGGGCAAGAACAGAAATGTTGCGGAATAAAGGTATTAACCAACAAAGTTTACTCGCTGAGAACCTTGGTTTTGTCGTCCGTAGTATGACCATCGATTTTATTAAGGGCGCTCGGTTAGATGACCTGCTGGAAGTGGAAACGGAAGTCGTTGAAATAAAACGTGCTTCTTTACTTTTTCAGCAAAGGTTAGTTGATTTGCAAGGTAACTTGCTTTGTGGGGCGACAGCCCTAATTGCTTGTGTGGACACATCTAAAATGAAGCCGAAAGCGCTTCCTAAGTCTATTGTCGCGGAGTTTAAGCAGTGACTGACATGAATATCTTGGATTTATTCCTAAAAGCGAGCCTATTGGTTCAGCTGATTATGTTCGTTTTGATCGGTTTTTCTATTGCATCGTGGGCGATTATTATCCAGAGAACAAAAGTTTTAAATGCCGCCACGCGCGAAGCGGAAGCATTTGAAGATAAATTCTGGTCAGGTATCGAGCTGTCCCGATTATATAAAGAAAGCCAAGCTCGTCGTGATGCATTAGGTGGTGCAGAACAAATTTTTTACTCTGGCTTCAAAGAGTTTGTTCGCTTACATCAAGCTAATATTCATGCACCAGATGCGGTAGTTACTGGTGCATCTCGTGCTATGCGCATTTCCATGAACCGTGAGTTGGAATCTGTTGAATCGCATATCCCATTTTTAGGTACCGTAGGGTCAATTAGCCCTTATATTGGTCTGTTTGGTACCGTTTGGGGGATCATGCATGCTTTCATCGCACTGGGTGCGGTAAAACAAGCAACATTACAAATGGTTGCTCCGGGTATTGCGGAAGCTCTGATCGCAACAGCAATCGGTCTATTCGCTGCAATTCCAGCTGTTATGGCGTACAACCGTTTAAACTTACGTGTGAATAAACTTGAGCAAAGCTACGATAACTTTATGGAAGAATTCCTCGCTATCTTGCATCGTCAAGCATTCTCGGCTGATAAGAAATAAGACGAGGGAGAAAAGCGAATGGCGCGCAATAGTAGACGCAGACGTGAGCTAAAATCCGAAATCAACATTGTTCCATTACTGGACGTATTGTTGGTGCTTTTGCTGATTTTTATGGCAACTGCACCCATTATCTCTCAGAGCGTGGAAGTTGATTTGCCGGATGCAACAGATACCCAAACCGTCTCATCCAGTGATAATCCCCCCGTTATTTTAGAAGTGGCGGGTGTTGATCAATATAATTTATTGGTCGATGGTGAGCGCATGGAATTACTGCCACCTGAACAAATTTCAGCGGTCGCAAAAGAGCAGTTAGAAAAAAATCCGAAAACGATTTTCCTAATTGGTGGTGCGAAAGAAGTTCCTTATGACGAAGTCATTAAGGCGCTGAACATGTTACACGGTGCTGGGATCAAATCTGTTGGTTTGATGACTCAACCTATTTAATTTGCTGACGCCACTTTGAAAGTGGCTCAGATATAGTTGAAAAGAATCGATTCTTTTTTTGGAAACCAGAGTGGGAAAGACAAAAGAGAAACAGGATGACTTGAAGCGCTCATTACTGATGTCAGCTGGGCTGCACATCTTATTGATTGCTTTGATCGTTATAGGCTCTTTAGTGACAGTCGTCCAACTTGGCGGCGGTGGGGAAGAGGGGACTGTCATTGATGCAGTGATGGTCGACCCAGGTGCAGTTGTTGAGCAATATAATCAATCTCAGCAGCAGCAAAAAAGTTCCCAACAAGCAGCTAAAGAACGTAAAGAACAGCAACAAAAACAAGATGCTGAGCTAAGAGAAAAGCAAGAGCAGGAACAAAAACGTCTGCAAAAACTTGAAGAAGAACGGATTCAAACTCAGCGAGAAACTGAACAACAGCAAAAACAAGCTGAAGAGCAGAAAAAACAAGCCTTAGATGCGGCTAAAAAAGCGAAGGAAGAGCAAAAAATAGCGGAAGAAGCCGCTGCTCAAGCCAAAGCTGAAAAAGAAAAACTCGTAAAAGAACAAGCGGCAGCGAAAGAAAAAGCTGACGCACAAGCTAAGAAAGAAGCTGAAGCTGCTAAGGCTAAGGCAGAAAAAGAAGCTAAAGAAAAAGCGGAAGCTGACGCTAAAGCTAAAGCTGATAAAGAAGCCAAAGCTAAAGCTGATGCTGATGCTAAAGCGAAAGCTGACAAAGAAGCTAAGGCTAAGGCAGATAAAGAAGCTAAAGCAAAAGCAGCTAAAGCCAAAGCTGAAGCTGCGAAAAGTGCATCATCTGTTGATGATTTGCTGGGTGATTTAACTGCATCAGGGCCAAGCAAGCAAGGTGGACAAACAGCTGCGGGTAGCGGTGGTGGTAAAAAATCAGGCGCATCGAATGCTGATGTTGATAGCTATGCCGGTAAAATTAAGGCTGCTGTTCAAAGTAAATTCTATGACTCAGAAAGTTATCGTGGACGTACTTGTGAGCTGCAATTGAAGTTAGCACCAGATGGATTATTGGTGAATATTTCACCGAAAAATAATCCAGCAAATGATCCCGCGTTATGTGAGGCGGCAATGAGAGCAGCAAAACTTGCGACTATGCCAAAACCACCTAGCAGAGAGGTCTATGATACGTTTAATAAATCGGGTAGCACATTGGTATTTAAGCCTTGATTTTCAACAACTCAGAGCAGTCTGTATTGTAAATTTTGAGGCAATGTAATAAATAGTTTGTGTGCTATCTAGTTTTGTTAGTATACCTTTGTTAAAATTCAGCGAATTATTGCGGTGGTGAATATCGCAGTAAGGGAGATTAGGATGAAGCATGCGTTTAAAATAGTTCTCGGGTTCTTAATGCTATGGGCTACTGTTGCTCAGGCAGAGATCCGTATTGAGATTACTGAAGGTGTTAACTCAGCTCAGCCAATCGGCGTTGTCCCATTTAAATGGGCTGGCGCGGGTGCGCCGCCACAAGAAGTGGGCGGAATTGTCGGTGCTGATTTACGCAATAGTGGTAAATTTAACCCTATTGAACCAAGCCGCATGCCTCAGCAACCTGGCACGGCTTCAGAAGTGACGCCAGAAGCTTGGACTGCGTTAGGCATTAACGCGGTTGTTGTTGGTCAAGTTCAACCAGCAGCTGATGGTAGCTTTGTTGTTAGCTATCAGTTAGTGGATGTTGCCGCTAACCCAGGTGCAGTTTTAGCGCAAAACCAATTTAAAGTGACCAAAGATTGGTTACGCTATGCAGCGCATACTGCAAGTGATGAAGTATTTGAGAAGTTGACTGGTATCCGTGGTGCTTTCCGTACACGTATTGCTTACGTGGTGAAGACCAACGGCGGTCAATATCCGTTTGAATTACGAGTTTCTGACTATGACGGTTTTAACCAATTCACGGTTCACCGTTCGCCAGAACCTTTAATGTCGCCAGCTTGGTCACCAGATGGCCAAAAAATTGCGTACGTAACGTTTGAAAGTGGTAGTTCTGCGCTAGTTATCCAGACTCTATCAAGTGGTGCGGTTCGTCAGGTTGCATCATTCCCACGTCATAATGGGGCACCTGCATTCTCACCAGATGGGACTAAACTAGCTTTTGCTCTGTCTAAGACAGGCAGCCTGAATTTATATGTGATGGACTTAGGTAGTGGTCAAATTCGTCAAGTAACAGATGGTCGCAGTAACAATACTGAACCAAGCTGGATGCCGGATAGCCAAACTTTAGTTTATACCTCTGATCAGGCAGGACGTCCGCAGATTTATAAAATGAATATTAATGGTGGTAGTCCTGTTCGTGTCTCCTATGAAGGATCACAAAATCAGGATGCTGATGTAAGCCCGGATGGAACTTTCTTAGTGATGGTCAGCTCCGGGGGCGGTCAGCAGCATATCGCCAAACAGGATCTGGCAACGGGTAACGTTGAATATTTAACGTCAACGTTTCTAGATGAAACGCCGAGTATCGCACCTAACGGCACTATGGTAATTTATAGCTCCTCTCAAGGCTTGGGGACTATATTGCAGCTAGTTTCGACCGACGGGCGTTTCAAAGCGCGTCTTCCGGCAACCGATGGACAGGTTAAATTCCCTGCCTGGTCGCCGTATCTGTGATGCATAATAATAATGTGTGGCAAAAATATTAAGGATCAAAACGATGCAACTGAATAAAGTGCTTAAAGGGCTGATGATCGCATTACCAATCATGGCAGTCGCAGCTTGTAGCTCTAACAAAAACAACGACCAAACTGGTGATGATTCTTCTATGAATCAAACTAACACTGGTCTGTCTGCGGAAGAGCTGGCACGTCAGCAAATGGAACAACTGCAACAGAACAACACTGTTTACTTTGGTTTCGATAAATACAATGTATCTCCAGAGTACGCTGAAATGTTAGATGCACACGCAGCATTCCTGCGTAGCAACCCATCTGTACGTGTTGTTGTTGAAGGCCATGCGGATGAGCGCGGTACTCCAGAATACAACATCGCACTGGGCGAGCGTCGTGCTAACGCGGTTAAAATGTATCTGCAAAGCAAAGGCGTTTCAGGTGACCAAGTTTCACTGGTTTCTTACGGTAAAGAAAAACCAGCTGTGTTAGGTCACACTGAAGCAGACTACGCGAAAAACCGTCGTGCAGTCATTGCATACTAATAGATAAGCGAAATTATCTATTATGAACAGTAACTTCAGACAATTACTAGTTGGTCTGTCGTTATTGGTTGGCGTAGCGGCCCCTTGGGCCGCTATTGCCCAAGCGCCAATCAACAATGTCGGATCGGGTTCTTCCGCAGACCGCCTCACTCAACTTGAGACCGCTGTTAGCTCTCAAGGTCAAATGATTTATCAAATCCAGCAGCAATTAGCCGATAACCAACGTGATATTGATATGTTACGTGGACAGATTCAAGAAAGTGAATACAAATTGAATCAAGTTGTTGAGCGCCAAAAAGATTTGTACATGCAATTAGACAAAGCGAGTGGTGGTGATTCTTCAAGCTCTTCAGATGCAACTGATACTAGTGCATCAAATGCGCAATCATCTTCTTCAGATACGCCAGCTGCAAGCTCCGGCGGTAATGAAAAAGATGATTACAATGCTGCTGTTAAACTGGCGATGGAAAGTAAGTCCAAAGCACAGATTGACGAAGCGATTGGTGCATTACAAGGGTTTATCAAAGCATATCCAAAATCTGGATATCAATCGAATGCCAACTATTGGCTAGGACAGTTAAACTACAACAAAGGTAGCAAGGATGACGCCGCATTCTACTTTGCGACTGTAGTTAAGCAGTATCCTAAGTCTCAAAAAAGCAGTGAAGCCTTATTTAAAGTGGGGTTGATCATGCAAGATAAGGGACAGAAAGATAAAGCGAAGGCTGTTTACCAGCAGGTATTACAACAATACCCAAATAGTTCTGGTGCAAAACTTGCAGAGAAGAAGCTCAGTACACTGTAATTGATAACCCCGAAGCGATGTAGCCGAATATTTCGGGGTTATCCGTATGTTTAGTGTGCACTTAATCTTTTTTTTAAAAAAAACCATTGCACCCTCGTCAGAAATCAGTAATATAAGCCGCCGTTGATACGAGAAAGCGCGGGTTGATAAATCCGAGTGATATCAGCAAGAATCGATTACACATTGATTCTAAAAACATTTAGATGGGTCGTTAGCTCAGTTGGTAGAGCAGTTGACTTTTAATCAATTGGTCGCAGGTTCGAATCCTGCACGACCCACCATCTAAAAGCAGTAAAAAATTCAAGCAGTTCAGATGGGTCGTTAGCTCAGTTGGTAGAGCAGTTGACTTTTAATCAATTGGTCGCAGGTTCGAATCCTGCACGACCCACCATCTAAAAGTAGTAAACAATTCAAGCATTTCAGATGGGTCGTTAGCTCAGTTGGTAGAGCAGTTGACTTTTAATCAATTGGTCGCAGGTTCGAATCCTGCACGACCCACCATCTCAAGTAAACTCCTCAATCCCAAACAACTCTGTCATTTGCATATTGTACGTTGAGTGCGGGTGAGAAGCTGCGTTCAGGTTCGAGCCGAGCGAAGCGAGACAGCGTTGCGCTTGCCGCAACGACCCGAAGGGCGAGGGCAAAGCCCGAGTAATCCTGCACGACCCACCATCTCAAGTAAACTCCCCAATCCTAAACAACTCTGTCATTTGCATATTGTACGTTGAGTGCAGGTGAGAAGCTGCGTTCAGGTTCGAGCCGAGCGAAGCGAGACAGCGTTGTGCTTGCCGCAACGACCCGAAGGGCGAGGGCAAAGCCCGAGTAATCTTGCACGACTATCTCTTTCTGTACCCTTAGAAAAAAAACAAGAAACCAGCATTCCCTCGCCAGCCTAATACCATTTATTCCAGATTTTCAGGAATTAACCCATTATCCTTTAAGATCTCGATAACGATTTCTTGCACTTTTAAACCCACCGCTCGGTTATCTTGATAACCAAACAGTTCAATGGCCTCAGTCATCGCTTCCATAAAATGACCCATCAAGCTATGTAGAGATAATGCAGCTTTTTGCGCAGTACCACAGTCAAAAATCGTTTCAGTGGCTTGGATAACATGCTCTGGCATCCATTGTTGGTAATGTTTACCGTTATACCAAACATCGTGTTGTGTATTTCCATGAGCAACAGTTTGCTCAAGTAAACTGAGAAAGAAGCGTTTCATGTCAGCACTTATTGACCAAGCGCTCCATAGCTCATTACGCGTTAATGCGATTGCTACTTGGTGAGCTTCAAACCAAAAATCCGTAACCAGCTCATTAAACTGACGCTCACTCAACGGTGCGGGCTTTAATACGCTAGGGTTAGGTGACGGTAGCGCATCCGTGAGCCCGGTTTTATCTAACAGCACCATGAAACCACGTGAATAAGTACTATCTAACCCTTGTTGCTGCATTTTGAGTAATCGAGAAGGTTCTGCAAATGTAAAATCCACTTTGCGCCCTTCTTCATAAATTACTAAGCAGGTGGGATCTTCTGGCTCATTTTCACCACCATTATCTAAATGTAATGCGATTAATGGATTGGCAATAAGGCTAACCCATTGCTTATCATTAAAAAGTGCAGTCACACCATGACCAATGAGTTCAATATCAATGTCTGAATAGCCATCGATGTCTAATTCTCGTCCTCTAGAGCCAGTCAGTATGACGGCTTCGATTCTAGGTTCGAGTAATGAAATAGAAATTATTTTATTTAATAGCGTTGCAGGTGATTCCATAACTAACCTATTGGAGTTAACAGAAGCCGCTAAGATACCGACAAATGAGGTGAAAAGCGAAAAACAAATCGTGAAAAAGGGCGCTACAGCAAAATCATTCGCTCATAGATGAAAAGGTTGGAGACATCTTAGCCAAATAAGCGTATCTTGTTTAGTATATAAAACAAAAATGTGCAGAATTAGGAGTTTTATGAATATTTTCAGGCATAAAATAACTTTCTGCTAAACAGAGGCAAGAAATGAGCGAGTTTATCGATTTTGACCATGCTGTTTATCCTTTTCCTCCTAAACCAGCACCGTTAAATACCGATCAGAAAGCGTTTTACCGTGAGCGCATTAAGCAATTATTGGTCGAAAAAAATGCGGTGATTGTCGCGCATTACTATACCGATCCTGAAATACAAGCATTAGCGGAAGAAACTGGCGGCTGTGTTGCTGATTCTCTTGAAATGGCGCGTTTTGGCGCTCGACATGATGCATCAACCCTGGTTGTTGCTGGCGTACGATTTATGGGGGAAACAGCCAAAATCCTAAGCCCAGAAAAAAATGTCTTGATGCCAACACTCGACGCACAATGCTCGCTGGATATTGGCTGCCCAGACGAAGAATTTGCCCGCTTCTGTGATGCTCACCCAGACAGAACTGTGGTGGTGTATGCGAACACGTCAGCCGCGGTAAAGGCCCGTGCAGATTGGGTCGTGACATCCAGTATTGCGGTGGAGTTGATTGAACACTTAGATAGCCTCGGAGAAAAGATTATTTGGGCGCCGGATAAGCACTTAGGGCGCTATGTTCAACAACAAACTGGCGCGGATATTCTTTGTTGGCAAGGGGCTTGTATCGTTCACGATGAATTTAAGACCCAATCATTAGAGAAAATGAAAGCCATGTATCCTGAAGCGGCGGTATTGGTTCATCCTGAATCGCCTCAGGCGGTTGTAGATTTAGCGGATGCTGTTGGTTCAACGAGCCAACTGATTAAAGCTGCACAAACTTTACCTAACCCATCCATGATAGTGGCGACCGATAAAGGTATTTTTTATAAAATGCAGCAAGCATGTCCAGATAAGTCACTGTATATCGCTCCAACGGCAGGTGAGGGGGCGACATGCCGGACTTGTGCTCATTGTCCTTGGATGGCGATGAATGGCTTACAGGCAATTACAGAGGCCTTAGAAGGCAATGGTATCGAGCATCAAATTCATGTAGATGCACAGTTGCGTGAAAAAGCCCTATTACCATTGGATAAAATGTTAAAGTTTGCAGAAAGTCTAAAATAACAACCAAAAATGATCGGTTTAATTTCAAATAAGTTAACCGTGTGATATTGATGAGCAATGCTATTTTAACGATGAATGATAAATAGGATTTAAAAATGGAGTTTTTTAGCACCGCAAATACGTTAGTGCAGATCCCTGTATGGGGAACTGTTTATGACCTTTCGTATATTGAAGCTGTTGGCACAATAGCGGGTTTATTGTGCATTCTATTGGCAAGCTTTGAAAAAACTATCAACTACTTATTTGGTCTCATTAACGTGACCTTATTCGCAGTGATTTTTTTCCAAATTCAGTTATACGCTAATTTGCTTTTACAGGTATTTTTCTTCGGTGCCAATATTTATGGTTGGTATGCGTGGAGTCGCGTATCAAACTCTCAAGAAGCTGAGTTGAAAATCCGTTGGTTAAGTCTTCCTAAAGCGTTAACAACGCTGGTTATTTCAGTTTTAGCTATTATTTTCCTTACCTTTAATATTGATGCGGTATTTGGGCGCCTTGCAACTTGGGCTGTTGAATTATTAAACCTCTTTGGTGCTAATTTAACTTTACCAACAATAGACCCAGATGCTTTCCCATTCTGGGATTCCACAATGACCGTGTTATCTGTGGTTGCGATGATTTTAATGACTCGTAAGTATGTAGAAAACTGGTTGCTCTGGGTTGTGATTAACGTTATTAGCATTGTGATTTTCTTTATCCAAGGCGTTTATGCAATGTCACTGGAATATTTAATTCTGCTTGGCATCGCATTGAATGGTTCTCGGTTGTGGATCAAATCCGCGAAAGAAAATGGCTCAACGGCGTTATCTCGTGATTAAGTCTCTTGTTGAGTTAGTAACTCAGTAGGAAAAAATGCAAAAAACGGCTAAAGTAACATCATCGTTATTTGGCCGTTTCTTTATATTTTTACTCTGTATTATCCCTCTATTGTTTAGCTATTGTGCTAGATATCACAGTTTCACCTCATTTTATAATCAGAAGCGGAATAATGAGTGATTATCTCGCCATTTTGGCTGTTTACAGATGGCTAGGGAACAGTTAGATTGAAAATTCGATACCTGTCGCATTTTAAGTTAATTGTTAGCTATTGAGACTCAAAAAGGTATGTAACTCAACTTTAGGAAAAATAATAAACATTGGATATGCCAGTATGAACTATCAGAACGATGACGTCAGAGTAAAACAAATAAAAGAATTATTACCCCCTATTGCACTGCTTGAAAAATTTCCAGCAACCGATAAAGCGGCGTTTACCGTTCATGAAGCTCGTCATGCTATTCACAATATCCTAGTAGGGAAAGATGACCGTCTAGTCGTTGTCATTGGTCCATGTTCTATTCACGATACAAAAGCGGCTTTGGAATATGCTGAGCGCTTGAAAAAACTTCGTGAAGAGTTAAAAGGTTCTTTAGAAATTGTGATGCGTGTTTATTTTGAAAAACCGCGTACTACCGTTGGTTGGAAAGGATTAATTAACGATCCACATATGGATCACAGCTTTGATATTAACGAAGGATTACGTATCGCGCGCGAGCTGCTGCTAACGATCAATGACCAAGGCTTACCAACGGCGGGTGAATTCCTCGATGTGATCAGCCCACAATATGTGGCGGATTTAATGAGCTGGGGCGCCATTGGTGCGCGTACCACTGAATCACAAATCCACCGTGAATTAGCTTCCGGCTTATCTTGTCCTGTAGGGTTTAAAAACGGAACTGATGGCACAATTAAAATTGCGATTGATGCTATTAATTCAGCGCGCTCGGCGCACAGTTTCTTATCGGTCACTAAATGGGGCCATTCAGCGATTGTGAATACAAGCGGAAACCCTGACTGCCATATTATTTTACGTGGTGGCAAAACGCCCAATTACAGCGCTGAACATGTTAAAGACGTGCGTGAAGGGTTAACGAATGCAGGGCTTATCCCAAGCATTATGATCGACTTTAGTCATGCGAACAGCAGCAAGAAATTTGAAAAACAGATGGAAGTTGCCACGGATGTTAGCGCCCAGCTTAGCAATGGCGATCGCTCAATTACGGGGGTGATGATCGAAAGCCACCTAGTTGAAGGTAACCAGAATTTAGAATCTGGTGAGCCTTTGGTTTACGGTAAGAGTGTCACTGATGCGTGTATTGGTTGGGATGATACGGAAAAAGTTTTACGTCAGTTATCCGATGCGGTGATTGCTCGTCGTCAAAAGTAATCAACAAATTACGCACTTAATAGCATGAATGAAAAAGCCAGTTCGTTGTTCTCGGAACTGGCTTTTTTGTGACTATTTTTGCACTCGGCTTAATAATTTTTCAATATTTGCCTGATCTTCAGGAGTCATATTGGCAGGATTAGCAGAGAGCTGAATATCTGAACCGTCTACTTTAGCAGTGAAAAATAATTTTCCTTTCTCACTTTTTACGTAGAACACATCTTTGAGTGGAATACGGTAACAATAAGCAAAGATATTTGGGCGAATATAAAAATGTGTATCTTTGATAGCCAAATAGGTAGTGCTACTCGCTTTTTTACCAAAGAAACCTAAGAAAACGGCCAGTACGAATAAAAACATACCTAGGCTTTGGCTTAATACAATCAACACAATACCTAAAATCGCAATTGGGAATACCATCATTGTATTGCTGCGTTTATTCATCGGGATGCTGACATCGAAAGGCACATTAATAGTGGTATCAAATGGCGTGAGTTGGTGGTAACGCCAGCGAATGGCAGAAAAAACCATCCCCATCGCAAACACAATAGTAATTGGCATGAGCGCTACGCTACTGACCACGGCAAGAACAATGGCGAATGTAGGTTTATAATTGAGTACCATCATGCTGACAATTTGCAGTGGAAAACTGACACACGCAATAATCATCAATGTTTTCATCAGCTCAGGGTTTGCGCTACCCGCAGGTCCTTCAAGAGTCATTTCCCCGGTTTGTAACATATACAGTAGCGCACCTAAAATACTGGCGCTGAGGATCAACCCTACCCAGACATATAGATTAAACTTATTCATTTTCTTGATTTATCAACCTTTCAGTGAATTTTTCCCTATGATAGTCGGTTATCGGTGTTTTCGACACTCCGAGGTGATGGATTTTATAATCAAATATCAAAAAGAGAGAAAAAGACCCATAAAAAAGGGCTAAGCCATTGGCTTAACCCTCAATAGGCATAAAGAAAAGTTAGTAATTACTTCGCTTTACCTTGGTTTGCAACCGCAGCTTGTTTTGCTGCGATTTCGTCTTGGTTACCCAGATAGTAGTGTTTGATTGGTTTCATGTTCTCATCGAACTCATAAACCAGTGGCACAGCTGTTGGGATGTTCAGGTTCAGAATTTCTTCTTCACCCATGTTATCCAAGTATTTAACCAGTGCACGCAGTGAGTTACCGTGAGCGGCAATGATCACTTTCTCGCCTTTTTCAACGCGTGGTTTAATCACTTCTTCCCAATAAGGAACAACACGGTCGATAGTGGTTGCTAAGCTTTCAGTCACTGGCAATTCAGATGGTTTTAAGTTTGCGTAACGTGGGTCGTGACCAGGGAAACGCTCATCATCTTTAGTCAGGTCTGGTGGAGTAATTGCAAAACCACGACGCCACAGTTTCACTTGCTCATCACCGTATTTAGCAGCGGTTTCTGATTTGTCTAAGCCTTGCAGTGCACCGTAATGACGCTCGTTTAATTTCCAGCTTTTTTCAACTGGCAGCCATTGCTGTTCAACTTGATCCAGAATGTTCCATAAGGTGTGGATGGCACGTTTTAGAACGGAGGTATAAGCGAAATCAAAAACAAAACCTTCTTTTTTCAGCAGTTGACCTGCATTTTTGGCTTCTTCACGACCTTTCTCTGACAGTTCTACATCAGTCCAACCGGTGAAGCGGTTTTCTTTGTTCCACTCACTCTCACCGTGTCTTACTAAAACCAGTTTAGTTACAGCCATAGCTAAAACTCCTATCAGTACATTCAAATTAGAAATGAATTATTGCTGACCTACATTATAGGGATAGTCGCCCCGAACGCTAGTGACAACATGACGTTTTCTCAGTTTCAAGTCAAAAAAATCAATAATATCTAGGGATTAGTGATTTTAATTTAACTTAAAGTTAGGCGAAACGATTTAGTCTATTAGGTGTTTTAGCACCGTGTCACTGGCTCAGTAAATCAGAAGGTATGGCATAGATTTAACCCTAAGTGAATCGATACAGCAAGTGAAAAATTCAATAATAATATGTGCTGGATTAATTTATTGAGAAATTTGATAAGCGGTAATAAATGATGCTGGTAAGTAAATACTTACCAGCAAGATAACAGGGTTAGAGTTCTGAGACGACTTCAATATCGTAGCGGTATTTATCTCCATCAGGGACAAACTTCAGTCGATGGGTAATGCACGATGGGGCATCTTCTTGGTGATGTGACACAAATAGCAACTGAGTATTTCCTCGGCTAAGCATGATATCGATAAAACGCAGTACCAGCAGGCGATTTAGCCCATCAAGCCCTTGAAGAGGTTCATCCAAAATAAGCATGGTAGGGTGTTTAACCAAAGCGCGAGCAATCAGAATTAATCGCTGTTGACCCCAGGATAAGCTATGAAATGGTTGTTGAGCCGTTTGTGGTGCAAATCCAAGCAGTGCTAGCCATTCATAAGCTAACTGAACTTGGCGGTCTGAAGGTGTTTGATACAGACCTATGGAGTCATGGAAACCGGAAATAATTACGTTGAGTACACTGGTTGCCACACGATACTCTTGATGAATACTGTTACTGACATAGCCAATATGGCGCTTAATATCCCAAATCGTTTCTCCGCTGCCGCGACGGCGCCCAAATAAGGTTAAATCATTACTATATCCTTGAGGATGGTCTCCGGTTATCAGGCTCAATAATGTGGATTTTCCTGCACCATTTTCACCAATAATCTGCCAATGTTCTCCAGAATTAACCTGCCAACTGAGCCCATGTAAAATAGGTTTATCGTTGTAGCTAACGACACCATTGTTTAAAACAATACGTGGTGTCTCTGTATCTAGAGCCTCTTCAATCGTGGGATCTTCTTTTTCAGGAATAGTGAGTTGCTTGATTTTTTCACTGTGTTGTAGCTGGTGGATTAGGGTGTTAGCAAGCACTGACTCTCTATCTCCACTTAGAGTGAGTTTACAGTCAGCGACAACACCAATGTGCTCAACAAAATCGGGAATCTCATCAAATCGATTGAGAACTAATACCAAAGTGAGACCTTTATTATGCAGACTAAATAGCAGTTCGCTAAGATTGCTTCGTGAATAGATATCTAAGCCATCAAAAGGTTCATCGAGGATCAGTAAGTCTGGAGAGCTCATCAAAGTTTGGCACAGTAAGACTTTGCGAGTTTCCCCGGTAGACAGATATTTAAAGCGGCGTGATAGCAAGTCGCTGATGCCAAATTTAGCCGCAAGCTCTAAGCACAGTTCATTATCTTTATGATGAAGTTGAATAATTTCTGCGGCAGTAAAACCTGTATCTTCTTCATCGTCACTGAGTAAGTCGGTGTTGTTACGTTGCCACTCTTCTGCAATGATTTTTTGTAGCTGCTCAAAAGAGAGGCGGATAGGGGACTTGAAGCCGCTTTGGGTGATTCCGGAAAGAGATTGCAATTCTCCGGAGAGTACGCGTGCTAGCGATGATTTTCCGCTACCATTGGCACCAATAAAAGCCCAGCTTTCACCCGAATGAATTTCGAGATGAGGAATATCAAGCGTTTGGGTCTCGCTCAGCTTAAAGCACCCATTTTGTATTGTTATCGAGCTCATTTAGCTTCCTTATCATTGACCTGCCTGCTACCACAAATAATCAGGTTTACAGGTAAAGTCAATAAGTCGACATGAGGGGGAAGCTAAAAAATAGCGAATCAGGGGCAATATTAGGGGCGTTACCCCCTAAAAATCTAACAAAGCGTAGCGATAATCACTTGGTCAGCATTAAATAGCGCTGTAATTGGGTCGTTAATCGCCAGTTTTAACGCATCAACTTCTTGATTTGATAAGGTAGAGCAGAGTGTTTCTCCACCCGTTAAAGCGACAAGGATCTCGCTGTTTTCAGGGCCTCTTTCCAGGGTTGAAACGGTGCCTGCCAGTTGATTATCAAAATGGGTTTCGCTTGGTTGTTTGGTCAATTTGACCCACGGCGCTTTAATCAGAGCGAGGACTTCTTTCCCTTCAACTAAGCCAAGGCGGTTAGCGCTGGACTCGGTTAGTGCGGCATTAATGACAGTTTTCTTGTCGGCCAGTTTCACTTGAACATGCTGTAAAACATGGTTGTGATCTCGAGCAATCAGAGTACCGAAAAATTGGTTTCGGGCACTGGTTTGCAATGAAAAGCGAGAGATTGCAGCGAGTAAACTATCAAGGGGAAGGCTATCATCTTTGAGCACATCAAAGGCTTTTTGTTGAATTTGCCCCAGTAAATCATAGAGCTGGATTAATCTTTCTCCATACTGGGTGAGAGTGGTTCCGCCGCCACCTTTGCCTCCGGTCGATCTATCCAGCAGAATATCATCGGTAAGTTGATTCATTTCATTGATGGCATCCCACGCACTTTTATAGCTGATCCCAGCAAGTTTAGCGCCTTGGCTAATCGATCCTGTCGCTTTTATCTGCTTTAATAGGGCAATTCGGCGAGGGTCGGCAAATAAACTTCCCTGTAGCTTCAATGTAAGTAAGATTTCGGCCTGCATTGTTTAAGATCTCCCTGCTAGGATTGTGGCGGCAAAGGCAAAAAGCACATTTAGTATGTTGCTAGTATAATAATTTGTCTAAAATAGTATGCAATATAATGCTATTGTGCGTTATTATTTTTGTTATATTGATTTTTCCCTCGTCAGCGTATCAGAATGCTGGTGAGCACAGTATCACTGAAGAGGCTTAGATGTTAGAACTTATCAAAAGTTTGGGCTTTGCCCTATTAATGGTTCCGGTTGTAATGGTATTGATCATGGGTCTGATCTATGGCTTAGGTTCATTCTTTAACCTATTGTCTAAAGCCCATGTTCCGCATCACCATAATACTGAAAATAAGTAATACATAGCGAGCTTAGCTCGAATTAATCCTAGCCCCTTGGTTGTGTATGCAGCCAAGGGGCTTTTCGTTTTAGGAAAGCGCTTTAAGATTAATAATGTTGAGCATCGTAATAGTTTGAAAACAGTTCCCTGCGGTTCTGAATATTAAATTGCTGCTGTTCTTCAATGGATTTTTCTGGGAAATTTTTGTGGAATGTTTTGAGGATCTCTCTTGGATCTTGTTGTGTGTTCTCAGTTAATTTTTTGATTGCTTCAAGAACAAATAGCCCACAACCATTTGGCACGTATTGTTGAATATTCCCTTCAATAAAGATCATATTATCGCCAGCCCCAACAACTTGAGCGGCATCCATGAGCTGTTCACGAGTTTCTGGCGCCAGTGCAGTGAATGAATTGAATACCATACTATCGGTTTTCTGTGTCAATGGGTCTCGATAAAGTGCAAGCAAAATCCAATGTTCGTGGACATTGACGGGAAATAATTCAAGTTGACTCAATCCCTGCGCATTTTTCTCTTTTTGCTTAATATTGTCCTTCAAAAAATCGAACCCACTTAGAGTAAGAGGCATTGAGCTATTGATGGTTATATCTGATGGTAAAGCGTTGAAGGCTTTATTTGCGGAATCAATTTCATCGCTGGTGACCATTCTATTTGTATCCCAAATTGTTGATTCAGTTTTATCATCGTTGAATAACAAGGTGCTCAACCCAATCTTATCCATGAGATTCTTTATGGATGAACCAATAATATAGAGGAGCTTGGAGGGAGCTTTTAGTTTTGAATCGTCAAAGTGGTTTGCGAGTTTTTTGTCGGTATATAGTTGGTATAACGCTTTACTGGTTTTCTGGATTTCCTTATCAATTCCTTTTTTTGCTGGCTGTTTACCACTGAATAAATCGAATAGGATATTTTCGGCTTTTTTTCCTGAAGGGTCTTGGCGTAGGGCAATATTGTGCAATAACTCAATGCTGTTTAAATTTCCATTTCCTGCCTGTTTTTCCAACGCATCCAATGTTTCTGGGTTAATCTCTTTATCAAATAATTGATTAAATTGTTCGGTCGTTAATCCGCTTATGTAATTACTTTGGGCTGGAGCACGTACTATCTGTGGGGGAATCATACCTTTTCCTTTTTTCATGACGCATGGCAAAAAAGTTGAATTAAACATTCAAATGTAAATGATTTGTGCCGATAAAATTACAAAGGAAATATATTTAAGGCTATATAAAAGCGATGATGCTCAGACCCAAAAATCCTACAGTGTAATGAGCATGATAAGTATCCCATTGAGAAAAAGTGGATGAGTTCTTGAGCTAGCACACTTTTATGCATTGTTTGACTTTAAGTTAACGCTGTATCTTGATATATATAGCGTGTTAAATAATACAATGGTGGATTAACATGAAAAAAGGTTTGATATCTCTGGTTGCGGGTGCCACGTTAACACTGACTATGGCAGGTAATAGCTTCGCGGCTGAAAAAATTACCGTATTTGCGGCGGCATCACTGACTAACGCACTGAATGAAATTTCAGAGCAATATAAGAAAGAAACGAATGTTGAAGTGGTGGCTTCTTATGCATCTTCTTCAACGCTGGCTCGCCAAATTGAGCAAGGTGCACCCGCAAACATGTTTATCTCTGCTGACCAGCAGTGGATGGACTTTGCGATTGATAAAAATCTAATGGTTAAAGACACCCGTTATACTTTATTAGGTAACGAGTTAGTGTTGATTGCACCTAAAGATTCAAAAATCGATAAAGTGGAAATTAACAAACAGACAGATTGGAAAAAACTGTTAGATGGCGGCCGCTTAGCAGTCGGCGACCCTGACCACGTTCCTGTTGGGATCTATGCTAAAGAAGCATTAACCTATTTAGGGGCTTGGGAAACGGTTGACCCATTATTAGCGCGTACAAACAACGTACGTAGCGGCATGGCACTCGTTGAACGCCAAGAAGCACCATTAGGTATTGTGTACGGTTCTGATGCTGTTGCAAGCCAAAAAGTAAAAGTAGTGGGTATTTTCCCTGCAGACACTCATAAACCTGTTGAATATCCAATGGGAATTGTGAAAGATCAGGATAATAAAGCGACCCGTGATTACTATGAATACCTGAAAACCCCTGTGGCTTCAGAAATATTCAAGCGTTACGGCTTCACTCCAAATCAAAAATAATTAAGAGATCATATCGTTGCAGATGTTAAGTCCATATGAATGGGAAGCGATTTACCTCAGTTTAAAAGTTTCCAGCGTGGCGGTGCTATTTAGCTTACCGTTTGGTATTTTGATGGCTTGGGTATTAGTCCGCTGCCATTTTCCTGGCAAAACATTGCTCGACAGTATTATCCACTTACCACTGGTGCTACCGCCAGTGGTAGTGGGATATTTGCTACTCGTCAGTATGGGGAAGCGAGGATTTATTGGCGAATGGCTGTATGACTGGTTTGGTTTCAGTTTTACATTCAGTTGGCGCGGCGCGGCATTGGCATCGGCGGTGGTCGCATTTCCATTAATGGTGAGAGCGATACGCTTAGCGCTAGAAGCTGTAGATAAAAAGCTGGAACAAGCCGCACGAACCCTTGGCGCGAGCCCATTAAGAGTTTTTTTCACGATCACCATTCCATTATCGTTACCGGGAATTATCGTCGGTACGGTTTTAGCTTTTGCACGTTCTCTTGGCGAATTTGGGGCAACTATTACGTTTGTGTCTAATATTCCAGGGGAAACTCAGACAATCCCACTCGCTATGTATACATTGATAGAAACGCCGGGAGCAGAAACCGATGCGGCGCGTCTGTGTATTATTGCGATTGTCTTAGCATTAATTTCGTTATTAATTTCAGAATGGCTGACCCGTTGGGGCAAGAAGCGTCTGGGGGTAGCCTAATATGTTAGAACTAAATTTCGCTCAAAAATTGGGTGACTTGCAAATGGAAGTGAATACCCAGTTACCCACGGAAAGCATCACAGCAGTTTTTGGATTATCTGGTGCGGGAAAAACATCACTAATCAATGTGATAGGCGGGTTAACTAAGCCAAATAAGGGGCGAATCGTTCTCAATGGACGCACGCTGGTGGATGTCGAAAAAGGGATCTGTTTGCCTCCTGAAAAGCGTCATATTGGCTATGTTTTCCAAGACGCTCGGTTATTTCCCCACTACCGTGTAAAAAGTAATTTACGCTACGGTATGGCGCCGCAAATGAAAGAGCGATTCGACGATATCGTTGAATTGTTGGGGATTGAAAAATTACTAAATCGCTTCCCAATGACCCTATCCGGGGGGGAAAAACAGCGGGTGGCGATTGGGCGCGCATTATTAACAGCGCCTGAAATTCTGTTAATGGACGAGCCATTAGCTTCTCTTGATCTTCCACGCAAGCGTGAATTATTGCCTTACTTAGAAAAGCTTTCCCAAGACGTTAAAATCCCAATTTTGTATGTCAGTCATAGCCTCGATGAAATTCTACGTTTGGCGGATAAAGTTATCGTCATGGCGCAAGGTAAAGTGAAGGCGTTTGGTCCTCTAGAAGAGGTATGGGCAAGTAGTGCATTACGTCCTTGGTTACAGCAAGAAACGTTGAGTAGTGTGCTGAGTGTGGAGGTGCATAGCCAGCACCCTGATTATCAAATGACGGCGGTGATGGTGGGTAATCAAAAATTGTGGATCCCTCGCGTAGATGTAGATAAAAACAGTGCGTTGCGATTACGTATTGATGCATCTGATGTCTCTTTAGTGCTTGAAAAACCTTCAGTGAGCAGTATCCGTAATATTCTTTCTGCGGAAGTAGTGGAATGGATAGAGGATGGCGAGCAAGTGGATGTGAAGTTAGATTTGGGGGATGAGCACTATTTATGGGCAAGGATCACGCGCTGGGCTAGGGATGAACTTTCGATTCGTAAAGGGCGGAAGGTGTTTGCGCAGGTTAAGTCGGCATCTCTTTCTAAAACGTTCTAAAGGCTCGTCGTTCTTCACACCACAGCGTTGTTGACTTCATTAACTCACCCTAGTCATATACTTGTGTATGCTCCTAGGGATGAGTGAATTTGTCGCCTAGCTGCAATGCAAATAACTTAGAGCCTTGCACTGAGTTGTTTTACAAAACGTATTTACGGATCACTTCGGCAATACCCGGTTCGGTATTAACACGAGTCACTAACTTGGCTTGCTGCTTGATTTCATCAACGGCGTTACCCATAGCAACTCCTAAACCTGCTGTGGTTAGCATACTTAAATCATTGAAATTATCGCCGAAAGCAACCACATCATTCATGCTCATGCCTTGGGATTCAACCCACTCTTTCAGGCGCTGGCCTTTGCTATTACCTTTGCGACCCACATCCACCTGATCTTCCCACGACCATTCGCAATCCAAGTCTAATTCTGACTCAATTTCACGAACAACATCGTGCAAGCGTTGATGGTCTGGTGAGGTGACGGCAAATTTCCAAATATACTCATACTGATTGAGCGCATGAGCGAAATCTTCGATAAATTCGAAAGTTGGGCGCTGGTGTTGAGGTAAAGATTGCGCCCAATTTAATGTACGCGTCACACCTTCAGTTTTCGTGTGATACAGCATTGCGTTATCAACATACATTAAATGCTGAATATTGGAGCCACGCAGTTTTTCAATCAGTAAGGCGGCAGAATCGACCGTCATTGGGTTCGACTCTAAGACTTTTTTACCTAAATAGTCATACAGATAGGTACCGTTACAGCAAATTGCAGGGGTATCTAAGTCAAGTGTCTGATAAAACGGATGAATAGCCACATGGTGACGACCTGTCACAATGATGACTTTGACCCCTTGTCGACGGGCTTCATTCAGAGCTTCTAAAGATTCGGGCAGAATTTTTTTCTGGTGATCAAGTAGCGTTCCATCGAGATCGAGGGCAATAACACGGTATGACATAAACGACTCCATATAATTTTTTCGGATTCATTTTAGGGCTTTATGATAACTGAAGTTGATTAGTGTTTATACACTAAACTGTGCTGCTCAGGTTTTTAGTGGTTATTGGGTTTTTAACCGTAATTTGGTTTTTTAGCGGCAATTTGATTTTTTTTCGGTATAGTCACTCAATCATTTCATTCGATGATTTTACTATCAATCAAGGAGTCAGGATGGATCAGGTTGTTTATGTTGCCAGCCCAGAAACCCAACAAATTCACGTTTGGGCGATGAATCAAGTGGGTGAACTTTCACTACTGCAAACCGTGAGTACACCGGGGCAAGTGCAGCCAATGGTGGTGAGCCACGATAAAAAGCATCTGTATATCGGGGTCGGCCCTCACCTGAGTGTTGTGACCTATGATATTGAACCTCAAGGTACATTACGTTTTAAAGCGCAAACCAGCGTACCAGGAAAACCTGTGCATTTATCGCTGGATAATAGCGGTAAATTTTTGTTTGTTCCTTCTTACCACCAGCACAATTTAGCGGTATTACCGATTGGTAGTGACGGCATTGCAGGATCACCCATTCAAGTTATCGAAGGATTACGCCACCCGCATTCATCCCATATGGACGCTGATAATCAGCAGTTGTGGGTGCCATGTTTAGGCGAAGATCATATTCGTTTATTTGATCTGGCAAACAATGGTTATTTAACCGAAGCTACAGCGGATCAAATTACAACGGCACCAAAAGCAGGTCCTCGCCATTTAGCGCTACACCCTCAAGAAAAAGTGATTTACTGCTTAAATGAACTGGATTCCACGATCAACGTTTATCATAAATTTACGCGTTACCGTGAAATGCAGAATGTAGCATTGTATCCTGAGGGGAATCAGAGCCAGCGTTGGGCGGCGGATATTCATATCACGCCAAATGGTCGTTATTTATATGCGAGTGAACGTTCAGAGAGTTACTTAGCTCACTATCAAGTTTCTGAGAATGGTTGCGAGTTAAGTTTAGTTGGACGCTACCCAACGCAAGCGCAGCCTCGTGGTTTTAACATTGACCCATCAGGGCGTTTCTTGGTGTCAAGCGGACAAAAATCCGATCATATTTCCGTGTCAGGGATTGATTCTATCACTGGAAAATTAACTGAATTAGCGCGTTATAAGGCCTCTGCGGGCTGTATGTGGGTGACATTCCGTTAACGGTTGATAAGCCTGCCGCTGTGTGAATAACCCAGCGACAGGTTTCATTACGCGGTAAGCACTTTTTCCATTGCTTGAGTTATTTTACTTAGCTGTTTTGGGGTAATAATATACGGCGGCATCACATAAATAAGCTTACCAAATGGGCGTACCCATACCCCTTCAGCCACAAAAATTTTCTGCAATTCGGCCGTATTGACCGGCTGCTTCATCTCAATCACACCAATAGTGCCTAGCACCCGAACATTTTGAACATTGGAATAACGGGCAAGGGGAAGTAACTCCGTTTTCAGTTGCTGCTCAATGTTGGCAACAGTCTCTTGCCATGGGCTTTCTAGCAATAATTTCAAACTGGCATTGGCAACGGCGCAGGCCAATGGATTTCCCATAAAGGTTGGCCCGTGCATAAAGCAGCCTGCTTCTCCATTACTGATGGTTTCCGCGACATGGCGAGTAGCAATGGTGGCCGAGAGGGTCATATAACCCCCCGTCAAACCTTTACCTAGGCACATGATATCAGGTGAAATTTCCGCATGCTGGCAAGCAAATAACTTTCCGGTACGGCCAAACCCTGTAGCAATTTCATCCGCAATGAGCAGTAATCCGTAACGGTCACAAAGCTCACGAACGCCTTTGAGGTAATTAGGATGATAAAAACGCATTCCTCCCGCACCTTGAACGATAGGTTCGAGGATGATCGCGGCAATATCTTGATGATTCTCGGCAAGTTGGCGTTTGAGTGGCTGAAGATCACTTTCATTCCATTCATCATGGAAACCACACTGAGGCGCGTCGACAAAAATATGGGGCGGTAAATAACCTTTGTATAAACCGTGCATGGAGTTGTCAGGATCACACACCGCCATCGCACCAAAAGTATCGCCGTGATAACCATGACGTAAAGTGAGAATTCGCTGGCGCTTTTCACCGCGAGCTTGCCAGTATTGCAGCGCCATTTTTAAGGAAACTTCTACGGCGACTGAACCAGAATCCGCAAGAAAAACACACTCGAGTGGCTCTGGGGTGATGGCAACCAGTTGTTTGCATAATGCAATGGCGGGTGGATGGGTAATGCCCCCGAACATCACGTGAGACATTTTCGCTAGTTGGTCGGTGACCGCTTGATTGAGTACTGGGTGATTATAGCCATGAATGGTTGCCCACCACGATGACATCCCGTCAATCAGTCTTCTACCATCTTCCATAATCAGCTCCGCACCTTCTGCTGCAACGATTGGATAGGCAGGAATAGGGTGACTCATTGAGGTGTAAGGATGCCAAATGTGCTTGGCATCAAAAGCAATATCGCAACTGTCCATCATTATCTTTCGTCAACTTTTTTTAGATCATTTAGTTGACATGATAATAGCAACATTTAAACTGGCAACAACTTTTTCAACTGGAGAGTTCCCGTGAGCCAACTAAAACAGTGGACAATAAAACAAGCTAACGAACTGTTTTCAATGCCGTTTTTTGAATTACTATTTCAAGCACAGCAAGTACATCGCCAACATTTTGACCCGCAACAAGTGCAAGTGAGCACCTTGCTGTCTATCAAAACCGGGGCATGTCCTGAAGATTGTAAGTATTGCGCTCAGAGTGCGCGGTATAAAACGGGCTTAGAAACTGAGCGCTTGATGGAAGTCCAGCAAGTGGTTGAATCGGCGAAAAAAGCTAAAAATGCCGGTTCTACGCGTTTCTGTATGGGGGCAGCATGGCGTAACCCGAAAGAGCGCGATATGCCTTACCTTGAAATGATGGTCAAGGAAGTGAAAGCGTTAGGCATGGAAACGTGCATGACGCTGGGAATGATTGATGATTCGCAAGCGGGTCGCTTAGCGGACGCGGGTCTGGATTACTATAACCATAACCTTGATACTTCACCGGAATATTACGGCAATATTATCACCACGCGAACTTACCAAGACCGTTTAGATACGCTGGATAATGTGCGTAATGCGGGAATTAAAGTTTGCTCGGGTGGAATTTTGGGGTTAGGTGAAAAAGTCAGTGACCGTGCGGCATTACTCGTGCAGCTGGCGAATTTACCAAAACCACCAGAGAGTGTGCCTATCAATATGTTGATGAAGGTTGAAGGCACACCAATGGCTGATAATGACGATGTCGACCCATTTGATTTTATTCGTACCATTGCAGTGGCGCGGATCATGATGCCAAGCTCCTATGTGCGTTTATCCGCAGGTCGCGAACATATGAACGAGCAAACTCAGGCTCTGTGTTTTATGGCGGGTGCGAACTCTGTTTTCTATGGCTGCAAACTGTTAACCACGCCAAACCCTGATGAAAATAAAGATATTGCGCTGTTTAAGAAGCTGAATATCAACCCTGAACGTATCGAAATGGAAGACGGGGAAGACCTACAAGCAGCGAAACTGGCAGAAACACTGTTAACTGCTGACAATCCGCAATTCTATAATGCGGCAGTCTGATGGGCTGGACATCGTTTATCGATAGCCAATTGCAGAAGCGTAAAGATGCTTCTGCATGGCGTGAGCGACGCTGTATTGAAAAAAGCTCTGGTCGGGAACTCCATTTTCAAGGCAAAAGCTACCTGAACTTTTCGTCGAATGATTATTTAGGGCTTAGCCAACATCCCGAAATTATCCGTGCTTGGCAGCAAGGTGCACAAGAGTATGGAGTAGGAAGTGGCGGCTCTGGACATATCACGGGGTTCACTCACGCTCATCACCAAGCAGAGCAGAAACTAGCGGATTGGTTGGGTTATCCACGTGCCATTTTGTTTATCTCTGGCTTTGCTGCTAACCATGCCTTGATCACCGCATTAATGACGGCGGAAGACCGTATTCTGGCTGATAAACTCAGCCATGCTTCTTTGTTAGAAGGGGCAATGCATTCCCAAGCCCAGTTACGGCGCTTTAGTCACAATAGCGTTGATTCCTTAGAGAAATTAATCAGCAAACCCCATACATCGAAAACGTTAGTAGTGACTGAAGGGGTGTTCAGCATGGATGGGGACAGTGCGCCACTTGATGAATTACAAACCCTGTCTCACGCTCACAATGCATGGTTGATGGTGGATGATGCTCATGGACTTGGGATTTGGGGCAAGCAAGGGCGTGGGAGCTGTGATAAATATGGTATTAAGCCCGATATTCTCGTGGCCACTTTTGGTAAAGCCGTTGGCGTTAGCGGGGCAGCGGTGTTGTGTGATGAACGCACTGCGGACTTTTTAATTCAAGCGGCTCGCCACCTTATTTACAGCACCTCAATGCCTCCAGCTCAAGCCGTTGCTATCTCGGCGGCGGTAGAAAAAATTCAACAAGCGGACGAGCAGCGAGCTCAATTACAGCGCAATATTCGCTATTTTAGGCACCAGCTTAATTTACCGGATATGCATCTAGTGGATTCAAATACGGCTATCCAACCGCTGATTGTCGGGGATAACGAAAAGAGTTTGCAGTTATCACAATTTTTGCGCGAGAAAGGCATTTGGGTTCAAGCAATTAGACCGCCAACGGTTCCACCGGGGAGTGCCAGATTACGTATGACGCTAAGTGCTGCTCATCAGCAAGACGATATCGACAAATTATTGGAGGTACTCAATGAGTTTGTCTTTGTGTCATGATGAGGCAAGTTTATCGCGAAATATTAGAGAGAAAGCCAAGATAGCTTCGGCATTTGGGCGTGCTGCTTCGCGCTATGATTCTCTGGCTAGCTATCAACAAAATAGCGGTAAGCAGCTGCTTAGCCTGCTGGAAAATCATAGGACAATAGAGACGCCTATATTTTCTCAACAAGTACTAGATGCGGGCTGTGGAACAGGATTTTTTAGCCAAATAATCAAACAGCGTGGTGCATATGTCACGGCGCTCGACCTTTCTACGGGCATGTTGGATGTCGCGCAAAACAAGCAAGCGGCACACCGTTATGTGTGTGGAGATATGGACACACTTCCTTTTGAGGATGCCAGCTTT
Source organism: Providencia sp. LY12 (assembly GCF_057621555.1). Classification (NCBI taxonomy): domain Bacteria; kingdom Pseudomonadati; phylum Pseudomonadota; class Gammaproteobacteria; order Enterobacterales; family Morganellaceae; genus Providencia; species Providencia sp. LY12. The sequence goes on from NZ_CM172594.1 coordinate 1,315,708, forward strand.
GATTGGGTATTTTCCAATTTGGCCATTCAGTGGTGCGATGATTTATCTCATGCTCTGGGTGAGTTATACCGCGTGACAAAGCCAGGAGGAATTATCGGTTTTACCACCTTAGCGGAGCACTCCCTTGGCGAGCTTTCGGCGGCTTGGAAAGCGTTGGATGATTCCCCTCATGTAAACCGTTTTTTATCCTACTCAAACATTGTTAAGAGCTGTCAGGGTTGGCGTAGCCAACTTTATCAACAAGCGGACACTCTCTATTTTTCGAACCTCATTGAATTACTTAATTCAGTGAAGGGAATAGGCGCAACTCACTTAACTGCGGGTCGCCAAGCGGGGCTGATGACTCGTCAGCGTTTGCAGCAACTCAGCTCAGTATATCCAAGTACTGAGAAAGGGCTGCCATTAACCTATCAAACTGTATTTGGAATTATTTATCGTGACTAAAACGTATTTTGTAACCGGAACGGATACCGAAATTGGCAAAACCATGTCGAGCTGTGCATTGTTACAAGCAGCTAATCTGCAAGGGCTAAAAACCGTAGGATATAAGCCAGTAGCTTCTGGTAGCGAAATGACCGCACAAGGTTTGCGTAATAGCGATGCACTACAGCTTCAAGCGAATAGCCGCGTCGTAGTACCTTATGAGCAAATTAATCCCATCATTTTTGAAGCGCCGACGTCACCTCACATTGTCAGTGAAAAAACTGGGCAGTCCATTGAGTTTTCCGTGATGACTCAAGGACTAAAACAGCTACAAGCACAGGCGGAATGGGTGTTAGTGGAAGGAGCAGGCGGTTGGTATACCCCATTATCTGCCGAACAAACCTACGCAGATTGGGTGGTTGAACAGCGGTTACCCGTGATTTTAGTGGTAGGTGTGAAGCTTGGGTGTATTAACCATGCGGTATTAACTGCGCAAGCCGTGAAAGCCTCTGGGTTATCTTTAGTTGGCTGGATTGCGAATGAAGTGGAACCTGCGGGCATTTATCAACAAGAATATCTCACTGCACTGAAGCGGATGATCGATGCGCCATGCTTAGGGATCATCCCGCATATTGAAAGCCAATCTACTGATTCTTTAGGGCAATATTTAGACCTTTCTTCCCTTTAAGATCCCTTAAAAATCTTAGTAAACCCGCTAGACAATTAGGTGTGGCGGGAGTACGCCTTTTACTTGTTTTTGCCGATCTTTTTTAACGTTAAAGATCCTTTTTTTGTCAAGTTTCATCGGGAAAATACTAAGTAGTTTCCGTAAAAAAACAGAATATTTTTCTTTTGTCACGAATGGAGAGTAAAAACACTTTCATCATTTCGCCATATTTCTGTCATTTTATCGCTAAACCGTAAAATGGGCATGCTACGGGAGTGCATGAGGCGGAAGGGCTTCCAGAGTTATCCACTATTTCTGTGGATAACCTTGTGAATTAACATTCAAAAACTATTCTGATGCTAGGTGACAAGCGGCTTTGCCTTTATTTGATGTGATTCTGGGCTTTTGTGTAATTTTGTTTAAATACAATTAGTTAAATAAAAGCAAGCGTTCTATTTAGATTTGCGTTAAAGCCTAAAAGTCGAAAAGCATAAAATATCTACTTTCAAAAAGGTCAAGTTTTATTTTGGGGATAACATTTTCGTAAACAGATTTCAACCTCATAAAAAGGAAATTTATCGCCAGTACTTGAAGCTGGTTTTTTATCCAGTATCATAGGCGAGAGATTATTAAAGAGGCATAACTATGAGCAAGGATTTTAAACTGTATTCTGATTTTCAGCCGGGAGGCGATCAGCCTGAGGCGATTCGTAAATTAAGAGAAGGGTTAGAAGATGGTCTTGCTCATCAAACCTTGTTAGGGGTTACGGGGTCGGGTAAAACTTTTACAATTGCCAACGTTATCGCGCAAGAAAATCGCCCAACGATGTTGATGGCGCATAACAAAACCTTGGCCGCACAACTCTACAGCGAAATGAAAGCCTTTTTTCCTGAGAACGCAGTGGAGTATTTCGTTTCTTACTACGACTATTATCAGCCTGAAGCGTATGTCCCCAGCTCAGATACCTTTATTGAGAAAGATGCCTCGGTAAACGAACATATCGAGCAGATGCGTTTGTCTGCAACCAAAGCTTTACTTGAGCGTCGTGATGTCATTGTAGTGGCATCGGTCTCTGCAATTTATGGGTTGGGTGATCCAGATAGCTACTTAAAAATGATGCTGCACTTGACTGACGGCATGATCATTGACCAGCGCTCTATTTTGCGCCGCCTCGCAGATTTGCAATATACCCGTAATGACCAAGCATTTACGCGAGGGACTTTCCGCGTCCGCGGTGAAGTGATTGATATTTTCCCAGCAGAATCTGATGAATATGCATTAAGAGTTGAACTTTTCGATGATGAGGTGGAGCGATTATCGTTATTCGATCCGTTAACTGGGGCTATTCAACATCGAGTACCACGTTTTACCGTTTACCCTAAAACTCACTATGTGACGCCAAGAGAACGAATTCTTGAGGCGATGGAAAATATTAAAGTCGAGTTAGCCGATAGGCGCAAAGTGTTGCTAGAGAATCATAAGCTACTGGAAGAGCAGCGAATCACTCAGCGCACTCAATTTGACTTGGAAATGATGAATGAGTTGGGCTACTGCTCCGGCATTGAAAACTATTCACGTTATCTTTCGGGTCGCGCACCGGGCGAGCCACCGCCAACCTTATTTGATTATTTGCCCGCAGATGGGTTACTAGTTGTGGATGAGTCTCACGTCACTATCCCTCAAATTGGCGCGATGTATAAAGGTGACCGTTCTCGTAAAGAGACTCTCGTAGAGTATGGTTTCCGGCTGCCTTCTGCTCTCGATAACCGCCCAATGCGCTTTGAAGAATTTGAAGCTTTAGCACCTCAAACTATCTATGTCTCTGCGACACCGGGTAATTACGAGTTGGATAAATCAGGGCAGGAAGTGATTGAGCAGGTGGTTAGGCCGACAGGGCTGCTTGATCCGCTGATTGAAGTGCGTCCGGTGGCAACGCAGGTGGATGATTTGCTATCTGAAATTCGTATTCGCGTTCAGAAACAGGAGCGCGTGCTGGTCACCACCTTAACCAAACGCATGGCGGAAGATCTCACCGAATATTTAGAAGAGCATGGGGAGCGAGTACGCTATCTACACTCAGATATCGACACAGTGGAGCGCGTTGAAATTATCCGTGATTTACGTCTCGGTGAATTTGATGTGCTGGTTGGGATCAACTTATTGCGAGAAGGTTTGGATATGCCAGAAGTTTCGCTGGTGGCTATCCTTGATGCTGATAAGGAAGGTTTCTTACGTTCAGAACGTTCACTGATCCAAACTATCGGTCGTGCGGCGCGTAACTTGAACGGTAAAGCCATTTTATATGGGGATAGGATCACTAACTCCATGGAAAAAGCGATTGCTGAGACAGAACGACGTCGTGCCAAACAGATGGCGTTTAACGAAGCCCATGGCATCACGCCTAAAGGCTTGAATAAGAAAGTGGGGGATATCCTCCAGATTGGCCATAAAGTCGGCGGTAAAGGCAAAGGGCGCGGTAAAGAGAGCATCAAAGATGAATCTCTGCTTAATGTTCAATCCATGTCAACGAAAGAGCTGGAGCAGCGTATTTCTCAATTGGAAGCGCAGATGTATAAACATGCTCAAGATCTGGAATTTGAAGCCGCTGCGCGGGTTCGCGATGAGTTACAAACGCTACGGAACCAATTTATCGCCAATTCGTAATTTTTAATAATCGTTAAAAAATACGCTAATTTATTAAGAGCCTCTTAACGCTGTAATTCACAGTTTAAGGGGCTTTTTTATGAATGAAATAAGTAAGTAATTTCAATAAAAGCAATGAGTTAATCTATCAAGTAATTCTCGTTAATTAGGACTAACTTTTTCTCACTCTCCCAAAAAAATTGGTTAGTATCTCGCCATCTTCCGAACCAAAACGAGGCCGAGATGGCGACCCAATCAATTGTAGCTCCTCATGATTCAACCTTTAAAGGCTTTATGAGCAAAGTGGATAATGCGCGGGATTTTTTTGAAGTCCATCTTCCTAATCGCATTAAGCACCTTTGCAATTTTGATACGTTGAAGTTAGCCAGTGCTTCATTTGTGGATAAAACATTGCGCTCTCGTTTTTCGGATATGCTTTATTCCGTGCAAACACTTAAGGGTAAGGGGTATTTTTACTTCTTGGTTGAGCACCAATCGTCCCCCGATAAGCTGATGGGGTGGCGGCTGATGCATTACGCATTTTGCGCGATGAACCAGCATTTGCAGCAGGGACACCAAACTTTGCCGCTGGTGGTTCCCATCCTGTTTTATCATGGAAATCAATCCCCTTATCCCTATTCCCAGTCATGGACGGATTGTTTTGAGTGGTCTGATTTAGCTCGTAGTTTGTATTGCAATCCACTGCCGTTAGTGGATGTCACGGTGGCAAGTGACGATGAAATTGTGAATCACCGAAAAGTTGCTGCGATGGAGTTAGTTCTCAAACATTCATCATTGAGAGATGACCTTATGGTGTTGTCAGAGCGCTTAGCGCAGGTGATCCATGAGAACGAAAACCACCGTGACGACGTTATTTTAATCATCAACTATCTGTTTAGTGTGATGGATACGCCGACATACAAGAAGATAGTCAAAACATTAATAGAAAAAACAGAAGGATATCAGGAGACTGTTATGACCATTGCCGATCGTTTACGAAATGAGGGATTAAAAAAAGGGTTTAAGCAAGGAAGAAGAGAAGGCAGAGAAGAGGGAAGAGAAGAAGGAAGAGAAGAAGCTCGACAAGAAGAGCAAGAAAAGGCCAAACAACGTACCTATGCTCAAGTTTTGACTAGCTTAAGGTTAGGTTTAAACATTGATGTTATTAGCCAAATTACAGGCTTATCCCCGACAGAAATCGAAGCAATTCATTGAGGCATCATTTATTGAGACATAAAGAAGGCGGAGTTCAGTGAGAAACCGAACTCCGCCATATTTTTAGTCGAATTTTCTTAGCGAGATTAAGCGTTAGCTAACTGACCTTTAGCTATTACGGATTGACGGTTACGCTCAAGTTCCAATGCGCCTAAGTGGGACAGCACACAGAAGATAATGCAGCAAACAATCCCCCCTAAGAGCAGATAGAAACCTGCATGCCAACCCATACGGTCAACCACGAAACCAAATAAGCTAGTACCTAAAGTTGCACCAAGGATATAGCTCATAAAACCACGTAGGCCGACGGCTGAACCCACTGCGAAGCTTGGCACTATTTCCATTGTTTGTACTGACGCTAAGAACTGAGGCACATAGATTAAGCAACCAACGACTGCGGCAAAGAAGGTGACGACAGCTAATGATTGGCTCTGCCAGTAACCGATGAGGCAGAAGAAAATCAGTGTCATACAGACAATAGCTAACGGCATTCTACGACCTTTAAACAGTTTGTCCGTTAACCAACCTGCTAATAAAGTGGATGGAATAGCAGCCCATTCGAAGAATAAAAATGCCACGCTCATTTGATCTTTAGAGAAGTTTTTCTCTGTCAGCAGGTAGATTGGTAGCCAGCTGATCACACCGAAACGCACCATATACACAAAGACGTCAACAAAAGAGATATACCATGCATTTTTGTTTTTCAGCACATAGGTACAGAAAATTTGGAAGGCGCTCATATTCTCTGGTGATTGCTCTTTTTGTGCCGAAGTCAGGATCACTTTTTCTTCTGGCATCATTTGGTCAAGTGCAGGTAAACCTTCTTGTTTTGGGGAACCTTTGCCTAATACCAACACAACCCCTGCAAATAAAATTGCAATACAAGCGGGAACCATGTAGCTCGCACTTTGCCAGTGCTCGGTGCCTAATACGGCGAAAGCAGCACCGACGATTGGGGCAACAATACCCCCACCCACGTTATGAGAAATATTCCAGAATGCACCGATACGACCACGTTCACGACGCGGGAACCAGTTTGCAATGGTGATAAATGATGGACCCACACCCATGCCTTGGAACATACCATTAAGCACGACAAAACCAACAAATAACCAGAATGCGTTACTAAATCCCATTCCGAAGTTGACGATGGCACACAGGATCAGACCAAATGCCATAAATGCTTTTGGGCTGGCTTTATCGGCAAGGCTACTCATCACGCCTTTGCTGATCCCGTAAGCAATGAGCATACAGCTAGTTAATAGACCAATTTGCGTGGTGCTTAAATCTAAGTTTTCTTTCAAATACGGGGTAGAGAGCGTGAAGTTGTTACGAACAATATAGTAAGCCAAATAACCTAAGAACACGCTGAGCAGTGCTTGAACACGATAGCGTTTATAGGCAGCAGGAACTTTTTCTGGTGCAATTTGTTTTTTTGCCGTGGCTGGCGTTAAAAATGACAGCATAGGTTCACCTGTGAAATAGAGTAAAAAGAAATTCCCTGATGTTTTTTGTCGCTTTATTTCTGACAGACTCATCATGTTCTTGTTGAAAAAATATCGCAATATGAAGGGTTTGGGTCAAAATTGACCCAATTTTGTATAGTGACGAGTCAAATTGACCCATTCATAAATTAACGGGAATGGATTTCAAAAAATGAACAACTAAGGGTTGATTTAATCGCATAACAATGAGAATAAAGCGGGTAAGTTTTGTCGTGTGCTCATAAATCCGAAAAGGGTAAAATTTGTCTCAAATGCACTTTTTGACAAACTCACATTATTGTTACTTTCTTTGATATGAATCACATCTACCCAGGGGATGACTACGCTTATGAGACTAATAACACCAATTCGTCCACTGATAATGCGGCTCTGTTTTTTTATTTTTTTGCTAAACAACGTGGGAATTAGCCATGCGAAAAATGATGAGTTAGTGATAGCGACAACATTCTCACCCGAAGCGACACAAGCGATAGTCACGAATTGGAATGCGCGAGAGGATGCGATGCCTATCCGCACGATTAACCGAACCAGTGCCTCATTAGAGCGCTTGTTAGATACCGATGCTTTGGAAAATGTCGATTTAATTCTGACCTCCTCACCGATGCTGATGCACCATTTGCAGCAGCATAATCGGTTAAGTGCATTGCCAGATATTCCTGAGTATTCCCAGCGCTTAATTCCTAAATCTTTAAAAGGTTCCGTTGCTGCGGTGGCATTTTCCGGATATGGCATTTTGACTAACCGAAAATGGATGGAGCAAAACAAATTACCTATTCCCAAGACATGGGATGACTTGACAAATAGCCAATATCAAGGCTCGTTATTGATAAGCAGTCCATCTCGCTCTGATACCTATCATTTAATGATTGAGTCGTTATTACAGCAGCGGGGATGGGACGATGGATGGCGCATTTTACTGGGAATGTCAGGGAATTTAGCCACTGTTTCATCACGCAGTTTTGGGGTAGCCGATAAAATCAAAGTGGGGCTAGGCGGGGCTGCACCGATTATTGATAACTACGCAAATGTATTATTAGCCGACCCTGAACTCGAGTTTCACTATCTGCCTGATTCAGCCACATCGCCGACGTTTATTGCGATCACTCGCCATAGTTTAGCGCCAGAAAAAGCGCGAAAACTGATTGATTTTTTACTCAGTGAACAAGGGCAAAAAGTGTTTGCAGACAGCAGCACAGGGAAATACCCAGTTACTCCTCTTGAGGATGATAACCCTCGAAAAGCGCAGCAAAGCCAGCTATTAGATTCACCTAAACCGCTGGATGTCCATTTGGTATTACAGCGCCAGCGATTAGTTCAACAACTGTTTGATGCGGCAATCACGTTTCGTTTAACGGAATCAAAAGATGCTTGGCGTGCGGTGTATATGGCGGAAGCTAAGCTAAAACACCCTTTACCAGAGGTTCGAGCGCTACTGACGGCGATGCCAGTCAGTGCGAAAGAAAGTGAAGATCCTGCTTACTATTCACGCTTTGAAGATAATCGCAAAGCGGAAGAGGAATATATGCGCTGGCAGCATTTCTTTCAGGAGCAGCAACGCCAAGCCATCAGTGTATTGGAAGCGATTAAATGAAAACATCGATAGTGAAATTGATGGGGCGCTTCAGTATTACGGCTATTTTACGTGGCGCCTTTATCGCGGGCGCTTTGATGACACTGATCGTCAGTTGCGTCAGCTTATATGCATGGCAAGAGCAAAATAAGCAGATCCGCTATGCTCTTGGAGATTATTTTCCCAAAATGCAGGCTTCATTTTTGATTGAAGGGCAGCTAAATACCTTAGTCAATGAATTGAACGAATTTTTAAAAGCGCCAAATACAGCGACAAGATTGCAACTACGCAACCAAATCACTGAACATTTAGCGCAAATAGCCGCATTTAATCAGCAATTGAATGGTCAAGATCAGCAGCAAATTTCTGTCATTTTGACACAAAGTCAGGATCTTTTGCAGAGATTGGATAAGGCACTATATGCCCTGTTTTTAGCACGAGAAAAAATTAATACATTATCTTCTCGGATCAACTGGTTACATGACGATTTTAGTACGGAGCTCAACTCGTTATCGCAAGATATTAGCCTACAACAAGGCTCTTTACTGGACAAAATTGAGCAAGATCCTCTTCAAGCCAAGGGGCTACAAAGTCGGCTACGTAACGTGCAAGGAGAGTTGCAGTTAATTTATACACTGGCGCGTTTGGAAGAGCAGATCACCAATATTTTGACGGGGCGCTTGAAGGATATTCAAGGGGATAATGCTTTTGATGACCCCATCGATGTTAACGGCTATGCCCGTTATTTAGGGTACTTAAAAACGAATTTAGCTGCCAATGAAGAGGCGTTGAATTTATATCCAAGTTCAGTGACGCTGCGTCAAACCATCGATGAGTTGCTAGATATCGGCCTTTCGGATAACCAAATGCTTGAAGTCCTGCAAAATTATCAAACAGCGAAAAGAGCCTTAAATGAAGCGACGGCCGAAAAAGAGCGAATTTTGGCTGATTTTCGCTCTCAGCTTGATTTGCAACTTGGGAGCAGCCACTTTCAGCTACAAACGCTAAACCAGCGTTTAGCGAACATTATGTCGTGGAGTGGCACAATTATTATTATTACCGCAGGGTTGGCATTACTGTTGGTATTGCTGTTCAACATGCTGTTTATTCGTCCTCGTTTGGTCAAACGTTTTACCGCATTAAACCAAGCAGTGGCTCGGATCAGTATTGGGGATTTGACGACCCATATTCCTGTCGAAGGTCGTGATGAGTTAGGGCGGATTGGCACACTGTTACAGCGCAGTATTGCTCAAATTAATCAACAAAAAACTCAGTTAGAGCAAGAGATTGCAGAACGTAAGGCAATAGAGGAGAACTTACGAACTACGCAAAACGAGCTGATCCAAACGGCAAAACTCGCCGTCGTGGGGCAGACGATGACCACCTTAGCCCACGAAATTAACCAACCGCTAAATGCGCTCTCTATGCACCTGTTTATGGCGAAAAAAGGGTTGCCAGAGCAAGACAATGACACCTCGTTGATGGCGATAAATAAGTCAGAGCAACTTGTGGCTCGAATGGATGGCATTGTGCGTTCACTGCGCCAATTCGCTCGTAAGCGTGATGATAATGAGCAATTACAACCGGTGAATTTACGGCAATCAATTCACAGCGCTTGGGATGTTCTGAAGCTTCAACATAAAACCCGCAAAGTGATATTAAGTTATCCGGATATATTGCCTAAGGTGCTGGGAGATGAAATTGGTATTCAGCAGGTGTTAGTTAACTTGCTCTCTAACGCGCTTGATGCCAGCCCCACAGAAGCAGAAATCACCGTTGATTACAGTGAAACCGCGGATAAGTTGCTGTTGACCTTGTGTGATAACGGGACGGGTTGGCCATTGCATTTAGCGGATACATTAATGAAACCCTTTACGACAAGCAAAGAGATTGGGCTGGGGGTTGGGTTATCCATTAGCCAATCGATTATGCAGCAAATTGGTGGCGAGTTGAGAATCGCTTCTACACTGCGTGGAAATGGGTGTGTAATTTTAGAATTTAAAAAGGTACTTGAAGATGCTTGATGACAACCATGACATATTGCTGATTGATGATGATAAAGATGTATTGGAAGCGTATTGTCTGCTACTCGAACAAGCAGGGTACCGAGTTTATGCGTGTGATAACCCATTGACAGCAAAAGAGTTAGTTCACCGTGATTGGTGCGGCATTATTCTTAGCGATGTGTGTATGCCGGAATGTTCGGGTATCGAGCTGATGACACTATTTCTCGCCAAAGACAAACATCTCCCCGTGGTATTGATCACCGGGCATGGGGATGTGCCAATGGCGGTGGAAGCAGTCAAAATGGGGGCATGGGATTTTCTACAAAAACCCATTAACCCAGAATATCTTTTAGAGCAAGTTGCCAAAGCGCTGGCGGCACGGAAACAGCGTGTATTGCAGCGCCGGTGGGGCAAAAACCAATTGATGCTCAATTTTGTAGGGAGCAGTGAGTGGTCTTTACAAGTTCGCGGGCAGCTTCAAGGGTTATCGGAAACCCTTGCCGCTGTGTTTTTACAAGGAGAGTTAGGTAGCGGTCGCACTTATTTAGCGCGCTATCTGCATCAAATTAGCACACCGCAGCATGCGCCATTGGTGATCAAAACATTATTAAATGAGCAAGAAGTGCCTGTTGAAACATGGGTCTCTGAGGCTCGCTCAGGCACATTGGTGATTAAGAATATTGAGTTACTCCCTGTAAACCAACAGCGTTATTTAGTTCAGCATTTACAGCAAGACCAACGGGAATTTCGCTTGGTTGGGATCTCGGATCAGCCGCTGCTCACGTTGACTAAACAGCAGCAGATTATTGCAGAACTTTATTATTATTTTTCATTAACTCAGGTGAATTGCTTACCGTTATCCCTGCGTAAAGCGGATATTCCGGTTTTATTCCAACACTATTTAGAGCTGGCTTGTACTCGATTGAATCAGGAATTGCCTGAACTGGATGAGCCTTTTATCAAAAAACTAAGTCGTCGTCATTGGCCTGGAAATGTAACGGAGTTAGCCAACGCAGCGGAGCTGTACGCGGTTGGCATTATGCCAATGGGGGAGACAGCGAATCCATTATTAACGTCGGTAGCGCCAACGGCATTAGATCAACAAATTGAAAATTATGAACGGCAGATTATTACGGAAGCACTGAATATTCATCAAGGGCGAATTAACGATGTGTCGGAATATCTGCAAATGCCACGGAAAAAACTCTATTTACGGATGAAAAAGTACGGATTAGACAAGCACCATTATCGGACTTAAATTATTGGAGATAAATAGAGAGAAAGTTGCAGGGATTGACCTGCAACTTAAAATTTCAGTGAATTACAGAAGGGGAATGGTCTCTTCGATGGCTTTCAACAGTAAGTTTCTATCGTGGCGATAAGGAATATCATCCGCCTCTAATACTCGCTGAGTCACTTTGCGTTCTTGGCGGATTGTCGTGATATCTGTGCGTGGCCCTACAATCACCGCATCGATTTTCTTGCGCCCAATATAACGCTCCATCATCACTAATTTTTCAGGAAGTGTGAGGCTGGCGGCGGAGGTGCTAATTTCCTTCCCTAAATTACCGATATACACCATCGGTGCTTGGCTCTCTTTTAGGGCGCAGGCGATATCATCAAGTAATAACAGGGGCATTAAGCTGGTAAAAAAACTTCCGGGGCCGATTAAAATCAAATCAGCTCGATGGATAGCATCAAGGGCTTCGCTGGTCGCTTTAACGGGAGGGTATAAACGCAATTCTTGCGGTAACTCCTGCAAAGCATCCACGTTAACTTCACCGTAGACCTCATTTCCCATATCATCAATAGCCATCAGGTCTACCGGTGATTCAGACATCGGGATTAATTGCGCATCCACTTTTAGCATATTGCGGATTAAATTGATGGCCTCAAGTGGGCGAACACTTAAATGGTCAAGGGATTTCAGCATTAGGTTACCGAGATTATGCCCTGATAATTCCCCTGTACCCGCAAATCGATATTCAAACATCTTAGAGGCAATGGATGGCTCAGTAATCAACTGATTCAAGCAATTACGCATATCACCCCAAGCAATTCCCCCTTCAGAGCGACGAATTCGCCCTGTAGAGCCACCATTATCCGTGGTGGTGACAATGCCAGTTAAACGGGAGCCTAAAGATGAGAGAGAAGACATCACTCGACCAAGCCCATGTCCGCCCCCAAGGGCGACGACGTGATTAAGATTTGTCAAACTACGGTTTGGCATAGTGTTCCTATTTAAACTATCCATCTAGCTAAATTATCAATCTAGAATCAGTGCTAAAACAAAATTGGCGCTAATCTATCATAAAACACCATCTGAAGTTTACTTGCTGTGATAAAAAACAACAAAAGAGAATATTCTCGATCGGTATCACAAATTTCTTGATTATGTGGCTAAGTGCAATTGACTAGAAGGGTATGAAAATAAAGGGGATAGAGAGGCGATTATCGACGCTTCCTGTAATCAGATTAAATGGAGCTGTTTATTGCGGGGCAACAGGAATTAATATTTTTTGAACTCGCGGAATTTAAGTACCTATTTTACCCTCTATGGCGCCATTTTAATTCGTTTCGATAATGATTCGATGGCGATGTAGTCGTTTCAATAATTCGAGACATCATATTTCTGGGTTCTTAGGGTTATCTATCAAAAAACGCGGGATAAAACTGATCTACAACAAACAATGTGCACAGAGTTAACCTCATTTTGACGAGATTTTGACAGATAGGCGTTTATCATCACATGGAAATAGCAAAAAATTATCCGTAATAATAAGGACTTCTGAGTATAGCGGTTGTTTTCTGTAAGTCGTTGTATATTAAGTTATATATCGTTTTTGGATTCGCTTTTTCATTTGCAATGGGCTAAAATCCTTACAGAAAATAAGTGAACCCAGTGATGATCGTCTTAACTCTCTAGGCTTAATCAACTCACGGGGTTCCAGATAAAACTCCTAGCCTTTGTGTCTAAGTTCTCCTGAATATGATGCTCTGGCCGTGACCTTGAGTCACCAGGGTGCAAGATAGAAATGTCTGCATCTCCCGTATTTGGAAAGGTGTGAATATGCAGCAACTTGTCGATCAATTTGACCGAAAATTTTACTATCTTCGTTTATCTATCACCGATGTTTGCAACTTCCGTTGCACATATTGCCTGCCTGATGGTTACAAACCGAGTGGCCGCCATGAATTTCTGACGCTGGATGAAATCCGTCGTGTGAGCCGCGCTTTTGCTGAATTAGGGACTGAAAAAGTCCGTATCACTGGCGGTGAGCCAACGATGCGTAAAGATTTCACCGATATCATCGCCGCTATCAAAGAAAATAATTCCATCAAAAAAATCGCCGTAACAACCAATGGTTACCGGATGGCTCGTGATGTGCAAGCATGGCGAGATGCTGGTTTGAATGCGGTAAACGTGAGTGTAGATAGCCTTGACCCTCGCCAATTTGCGGCGATCACTGGGCAAGATAAATTTTTCCAAGTCATGAAAGGGATTGATGCTGCATTTGATGCTGGCTTCGAAAAAGTTAAAGTCAACGCGGTCTTGATGAAAAACGTCAATGATATCGCCCTCAAATCTTTCCTCAATTGGATCAAACATCGTCCAATTCAACTGCGTTTTATTGAACTCATGGAAACAGGGGAAGGGAGCAGCTTATTCCAACGTTACCATGTGTCTGGTGAAACCGTTCGTGATCGCCTTATTGCAGAAGGCTGGTATATGCAGCCACGTTCTCGTAGCGACGGCCCTGCCCAAGTCTTTAGTCACCCTGATTACCAAGGGGAAATTGGGCTGATCATGCCGTATGAGAAGGACTTTTGCCAAAGCTGCAACCGTCTCAGGGTCTCTTCTTTAGGCAATCTGCATTTGTGTTTATTTGGTGAAAATGGCATTCCACTGCGTGATTTACTGGGCGATGAAAACCAGAATGAAGCCCTAAAAGCACGTATCCAGAGTGGCTTAATGTCTAAGCGAGAAACCCATTTCCTTCACCAAGGCGACAGCGGGATCACCCCGAATCTTTCCGTTATCGGCGGTTAATAACTTTTTGATTTTCAGGAGTAATTATGTCCCAACTGACCCACCTCAATGCGTCGGGCGAGGCGCACATGGTTGATGTATCAGCCAAAGCGGAAACCGTCCGTGAAGCACGCGCAGAAGCGTTTGTGACGATGAACCCAGAAACTTTAGCCATGATTGTGGATGGCAGTCACCATAAAGGGGATGTCTTTGCGACGGCACGTATCGCTGGGATCCAAGCGGCAAAAAATACGTGGCAGTTGATCCCGCTGTGCCATCCTTTGCTACTGACCAAAGTGGAAGTCACCCTGGAAGCTGAGCAAGCCCATAACCGTGTACGCATCGAAACTTGTTGCCGATTAACAGGGAAAACGGGTGTCGAAATGGAAGCGTTAACGGCGGCTTCTGTCGCAGCATTAACTATCTACGACATGTGCAAAGCGGTACAAAAAGATATGGTTATTGGGCCTGTGCGTTTATTAGAAAAAACGGGCGGAAAGTCCGGTCATTTTAAGGTGGAAGCATGATCACTGTCCTCTTTTTTGCTCAAGTTCGTGAGTTAGTTGGCACTGACCGCTTAGAGTTAGCAGCGGAGTACCCAACCGTAGAATCTTTGCGCCAAGCATTAACTCAAAAAGGTGATCGCTGGGCGCTGGCTTTGGAAGATGGCAAATTATTAGCTGCGGTTAATCAATCGTTTGTTTCTGCGGACCATCCCCTGAATGCGGGCGATGAAGTGGCTTTCTTCCCACCAGTTACAGGGGGATGACCATGGACAATACCCATATTGCGGTACAAACCGAGAATTTTAGTGTTGGCGAGCAGTATGCGTGGCTTGCTGAATGTGACAGTGATGGCGCCGTAGTGACATTCACAGGTAAAGTCCGTAATCATAATTTAGGGGACAGCGTAGCGGCATTGACTCTCGAACACTACCCTGGCATGACAGAAAAAGCTTTAGCGGACATTGTGATGCAATCTCGCGAGCGCTGGCCACTGCAACGCGTAAGTGTGATCCACCGTATCGGTACTTTACAACCCGGTGAAGAAATTGTATTCGTGGGCGTGACTAGCGCACATCGTAATGCCGCATTCCAAGCGGCTGAATTTATAATGGATTACCTGAAAACCAAAGCACCATTCTGGAAAAAAGAGTCTCTCCCTGATAATGAACGTTGGGTGGAAGCCAAAGAGAGTGATGAAGCTTCTGCAAACCGTTGGTAGTCTTAAATAGTTACGCGGAAAATGCGAATAAGCCGAATGGTAATGTCAAAATATTGTGATAAACTTTGGAACAAATTTGTCCGATCACAGTAAGGATTACTCTGTTGGTGGTTTTGCTGGGTCGATTTTTCTTAAAATGGAAGGGTAACCATCATGGGTCAATTTGATCAACGTAATGATTCTCTTGTCCAGAATGCCAGCACTGGCGTTCAGGCATTTATGTCGCAAGTCTACGGTTGGATGACCGTCGGGTTATTACTGACAGCTTTTGTTGCTTGGTACTCCTTAAGCAGCGGTCTGTTTTTCACTATCGCAACTAACAAAGTTCTGTTCTTTGGAATGATCATCGCTGAACTTGGTTTAGTGATGGGGCTGTCTTTCTTACTGCCTAAAATGAGCGGTGCGATTGCAACTGGGATGTTTATGCTCTACGCATTACTGACTGGTTTAACTATCTCCGTTATTTTAGCGGTTTATACTGGTGAGTCTGTTGTTGGGACGTTCATCATTACCGCAGTGATGTTCGGCGCGTTAAGCTTCTACGGTTACACGACTAAGCGTAGCTTAACAGGGATGGGTAACTTCCTGTTTATGGCGCTGATTGGTCTGGTTGTCGCTTCTCTGGTTAATATCTGGCTGCAAAGCTCGATGATGTACTGGGTGATCACTTACGGTGGTGTATTACTGTTTGCTGCATTAACTGCTTATGACACTCAAAAACTCAAAGAGATGGGTGAGCAAATCAACCAAGATGACAGAGAAAATATGCGTAAGTATTCCATTATGGGCGCGTTATCTCTGTACTTAGACTTCATCAACCTGTTCCTGATGTTACTGCGTATTTTCGGTGATCGCCGTTAATTGCTCATCAAGCTGATTGAAAATATGAAACCCCGCAATAAGTTAATTGTTGCGGGGTTTTTTATGGTTCTTATCTGGCAGTTAAGCGATTTTTTTGCGAAACAAGTAATAAGCTAGGGAGCTGGTTACCAGGAAGATAATCAGAAGAGGCCATAAGCTATGAAATACCACGGAAAAATCAGCATCTTTAAGGTAAATCTGCTTAGTGATATCCGTAAAGTGGCGGATGGGATTCACCCACGTAATATCCTGTAGCCAAACGGGCATATTCTCGACGGGGGAGATATAACCGGATAGCAACACTGCGGGCATCATAAACACAAACACGCCAATAAACGCTTGCTGCTGGGTTGAGCACAATGCGGAAATAAGCAAACCAAATCCCACGAGTGATAAACCATAAAAAATCATCGTGCCATAGAACAGTAATAGTGAACCGGCGAACGGTATTTTGTAGCAAAAAATCCCAATCACTAACACCAATGTGGCTTGTGCAGTGGCGACGACTAAGGCAGGAATCGCTTTGCCAATAAAGATTTGCCATGTAGTTAGCGGCGAAACTAACAGTTGGTCGAGGGTTCCTTGCTCGCGCTCTCGAGCAATCGATAATGAGGTGACAATCAACACCCCAATTGTCGTAATCAAGGCGACTAATGACGGCACAATAAACCATTTATAGTCTAAATTTGGGTTGTACCAGTTGCGGACAATCAACTCACTGTTATTGGGCTGCACTTGGGTTTGTGTGAGCTCCTGCTGATATTGCATGACTATCTGTTCAATGTAATTAGCCGCTATTTGGGAGCTATTTGAGTTTCGTCCATCCAATAGCAACATCATATTCGCGGTATGATGGCTGGCGATATCGGCGCTGAAGTTTTGACTAAAACGGACGACTAACAGGGCTTTACGGTTATCTAGCGTTTCT
Source organism: Providencia sp. LY12 (assembly GCF_057621555.1). Taxonomy (NCBI): domain Bacteria; kingdom Pseudomonadati; phylum Pseudomonadota; class Gammaproteobacteria; order Enterobacterales; family Morganellaceae; genus Providencia; species Providencia sp. LY12. The sequence goes on from NZ_CM172594.1 coordinate 1,332,780, forward strand.
CGAATCTCAGGTTCACTTTTCAGTAATAGCACATGGGAAAATGCGCTGGCTTTTGCTAAGCGTTGAGTTAGCTCAATCGAATGCTCGCCATTATCTTGATCAAAAATGGCAATGGTGGTGTTAGTGACTTCTAAGGTCGCCGCCAGTGGGAAGAGGATCATTTGGAAAATGACGGGCATGATCAAAATAATTCGCGTCTGTTTTTCCTGCAATAGTGATTGTAACTCTTTCATAATTAAGGTGTAAAGACGATAAAACATATTTCACCTCAATCCAAACGGCGACGCGTTTTCAGCGCCGTTAAGCCAATGAATAATATCGCTGAAGCAATCAGCAATAAGAAATCGGTGAGTAATACCAGATAGATATCTCCCGCCAAAAATAAGGTTTGCAAGCTGCTGACAAAGTAGCGAGCGGGAATGAAGTAAGTCACTACTTGAATAAATACTGGCATGCTATCAATTTCAAAAATAAACCCTGAAAGCATAATGGCAGGCAAAAAGGCTGCGTTCAGTGCCACCATCGCCGCATTGAACTGGTTGCGGGTAATGGTTGAAATCAGTAATCCCATTCCTAATGCGGTGGCTAAATAGAGGCTGGTTATGACAAATAAAATCAATAAAGAGCCACGATAAGGAATATCGAGCACGCAGGTCGTCACCAACATACACAGCACCATGACGAACGACCCAAGAATTTGATAGGGCAATAATTTGGAAAGCAGTAGTTCAGTGCGAGTGATTTGGGTGGAAAGCAGTGCTTCCATGGTGCCTCGTTCCCATTCTCGGGCTATCACCAGTGAAGTTAAAATGGCACCCACGACGGTCATAATGATACTAATGGCACCAGGAATAATAAAATGTTGGCTGAGTGCCGCTTCGTTAAACCAATAGCGCATATTGAGTTCGATAAGCGGGTCGGTGGGATAACCTTGGTTTTCACCTTGTTGGATAAGCCATGTATGCCAAACTCCTTTCGTGTAGGCTTGCACAAAATTGGCGGTATTGGGTTCACTTCCATCGGTGATCACTTGGATTGCCGCATGTCCATCCGGGCGAGAAAGTTGCTCTGCAAAATTGACGGGGAGCACCACAATGCCGCGAATTTCTCCCGCTTGCATTTTATTAATCAATAAATTGCGATTATCGCTAATGGTGGCATCAATAAAGGGGGAGCCAGTAAACGTATCGACCAACTCACGAGCGGGTTGGCTTTGTTGATCCATTAGGATACCGACCCGCAGTTTACTGGAGTCGAGATTGATCCCATAACCGAAAATAAACAGCAGCATCAGTGGGATGACAATAGCAATTAAAGCGCTGCTGGGATCGCGCACTATCTGCTTGCTTTCTTTCCAACAGAGGGCTTTAAGCCTGCGCCATGAAAAACCTGAGGCGGTTGTCTTCATTGTGCCTCCTGCTGTTTATCGTAGTTGAAAATCAATTCAATAAAGGCATCTTCCATCGATGGATTTGGATTTTTTGTGCTGGCGACCTGTTTTTTTAATTCATCAGGCGTACCTGCGGCAATGATTTTTCCGTGGTAAACCAAACCGATACGATCGCAATATTCAGCTTCATCCATAAAATGGGTGGTGACCATGACGGTGACTCCCTTGTCTACCATGCCATTAATATGTAACCAGAACTCTCGCCGAGTTAGCGGGTCAACCCCCGAAGTGGGTTCATCCAAAAACAGGATATCCGGTTCATGCATCAACGAGCAGGCGAGGGCAAGGCGCTGCTTATAACCCAGCGGGAGTGAATCAGTAATTTGGCTGATAATAGGCGTAAAATTAAAGGCGTTAATCATCTCCTGCATTTTGGTGGCTTGCTGTTTATGATGCAAACCGTATACACCGGAGAAAAATTTTAAGTTTTGCCCAACCTTGAGGTTGCCATAGAGGGAGAATTTTTGCGCCATATACCCAAGGTGCTGACGGGCTTTGTTTGAACTGGTTTTTAAATCCATACCAAGTACTAGTGCCTGCCCATCAGTGGGTTTCATTAATCCACACATCATTTTAAAAGTGGTGGATTTGCCTGCACCGTTAGGCCCTAATAATCCAAAAATTTCACCACGTTTTACCTGAAAGTTGACGGTATCCGTTGCGGCAAAATCCCCGAATTTTTTGGTTAGGTTGCGGGCTTCAATGACGGTTTCATTGGGAGCGGGTGGAATTTGTGGCACGATAGCGGCGAGTTCAGAACGATGGGATGGTCCGCCACCTAAAAGGTCGATAAACGCATCTTCAAAGCGTGGCTGGGCTTCAATCAGCGTTTGATCTCCCATATTTAAGGCATTGAGTAAATTCTCTTGGGATGCGTGAGGCTTTAAAATTAAGCGAATATAGCGACCTTGGATCACGCCGTCGGTGGTTTCGGGTAACACTAAGGCATTTTGTAGAATGGTGCGTTTTTGTGTTGGGGGAACATCGAGTAAAAATGAGCGTCCCGCCATCTTTTGGGTGAGCAGCTCGGGTTTTCCGCTATACAGAAGTTTGCCTTCATTGAGTAGTAGTACCTCTTTGCATTGCTCTGCTTCATCCAAATACGATGTGCTCCAGAGGATCAGCATGCCATCGTCAGCAAGGGTATGTACCATTTGCCACAGTTCTCGTCTGGCAATAGGATCCACGCCGACACCCGGCTCATCCAGCAGTAAAACTTTCGGTTTGCCTAATAGGGTGCAAGCGAGTCCCAATTTCTGTTTCATTCCCCCAGAAAGCTTACCGGCAAGGCGAGAGGTAAATGGGGCTAGACTAGTAAATGCGAGTAATTGTTTATAGGTTTGTTGGCGCTCGTCACCAATAACGCCGCGCAGATCGGCATATAAATCAAGATTTTCTTGAACCGTTAAATCTTCATATAAACCGAATTTTTGCGGCATGTAACCGAGGTTTGCCCGCACTTCGATACTGTCTTTAATAGGGTCTAATCCCATTAAGCGGATTTGCCCTGAATCGGGTTTGAGTAGCCCAGCCAGCATGCGCATTAGCGTCGTTTTCCCTGCACCATCGGGACCGACTAGCCCTGTCACGGAGCCGCCGTGAATTTCGGTAGTTAGGCTTTCAACCGCAGGGTTATTTAGCCCTACAAAGCGTTTTTCGACGCTGTTTAACGAAATAATATTGCTCGATGAGTGAATATCTTGCTGAGCCATAGTGCGCCCTATTGCTGAGGTGCCGCAAATTGAACGGTGACGGGCATTCCTTGACGCAGTTTATCATTAGGATCATCGACAATAATGCGTAATCGATAGACTAAATCGGTGCGTAAATCCGGTGTTTGTACACTTTTTGGGGTAAATTCGGCTGTAGGGGAGACAAAGCCAATCGTGCCATGATAAGGGGTATTGGGCTGGCTATCCGTAAAGAGCAAGACTTTGCTGCCAGGAACGGCATCACCTAAGTGCGCCTCACTCACATAGGCACGTACCCAAACAGGGTGAGTTAATGTCACGCTAAAAACAGTATTACCCGCACCAATAATGGTTCCGGGTTCGATGGCGCGAGTCAGGATTGTACCATCAGATGGGGCGATAAGCTGGGTGTCTGAGAGATCAAGCTCCGCTTGAGCAACGGCGGCTTCTGCTTGTAACCATTCCCCTCGGGCAGCGGCTATCTCTTCTTGGCGAAATCCACTCTGATATTGGTTGAGTTTATCTTGAGAAGCTTTCAATGCGGCAAGTGTTTGATTTCGGTTATTTTTGGCATTATCTAAATCGTTAGCAGAAATCAGTTTTTGAGCAGCTAAACCTTGCTGACGTTTGTAAAAATTATCCGCATATTGCCAAGCGGCTTGACGCTGAGCGACTTCAGATTCGACTTGAGCAATTTCTTGTGTTCGGTAGCCTTTCTCTTTGAGAGCTAGTTGGGCTTTAGCGCTATCTCGCAGCCCTTTGGCTTTATTTAAAGCGTTGATGTAAGGCGCATCATCCAATTTGCCGAGTAATTGTCCAGCAGTGACTTTCGCCCCTTCATCAACATCTAAAGAGGCGAGTTTACCATTGACTCGAAAACTAAGGTTAACTGTGCGCACATCCACATTCCCGTATAAGGCGAATGTTTTATCCTTAAGTGACTGATAATAGTAGCCCCCAGCAATAGCGGCAATCAGCATGATAATTAGTAAAATGACCAGTGCACGGCGTTTTGTGTTCATAGCTAACCTTAGTGACGGATAAAAACATTACTCAAGATTATGATTTAATTTTATCCATATATCATATCACTTTTCTGCTAGTTGGCGATGACGTAACCCCAATAATAAAATGTCGATATGCTCAATAAGAACCTGATTAATAATTTTAAATTCGTTTTCGTTGATGTGTTTCCAACCGGTTTGTCTGAGTAAGGTTTCTCGCGCAATGCGAAACGAGAGGGTTTCACCCAAAATGGCGTGTGTGTGGATCAAGGTCGCTAGATTATTAGGATCGGCGCCAATATAAATAGAAATTAAGCGATTGAGCCGTGAGTGAATAGGTCCCAATGCTTGTTCGTGGATCAATCCATACGCTTCGGTTGGATTCAGCTGTTCACGAGCTAGAATGCGTGAGAAGCTTAAGTTTTCTTTTTTAAGTTGGAAAAAATTGTATGAAATAATGGTTTTTTTCAGTAATTCGAGCGCTTCTTCAGGAATTTGTGACTCTGCGGGTTGACTAATAAAGTTATCTATTTGAGTGATACTTTCAGCGAAACTCTCTTTGATATTGTTGGCAATTTGCTGAGCAACCGCGAGATATAACCCTTCTTTAGATCCGAAATAATAGGAAATAGCTGCGATGTTTTGCCCGGATGCTTGGGCAATTTGGCGGGTGGTAGCCCCGTCGATACCTTGTTCTCCATAAACATCGGCAGCGGCGAGAAGAAGTTGGAGTTTAGCGCTCTCTCCGCGTAATGTTGGCGACGAATTTGTGTTCATAAACATTCCTTTTGATTCAGAATTAAATAATTTTTAGCATGCTCTTAGTTGGCATTTATTCATTGTGCAGGATGAAAACGGATGTATCTTTAGTTTTGTGTACGTATATATACTATATAAAGCAGATTTTGTATTAGTTTATTCATCAATCTAAATTAATATATTTATCACGGTCAAATGATGGTAGAATTTTTGCGTGTCGCATGGCAGTTTGCGCTTTTCTTCTATTGAATATCGAATCTTCCCCCCTAGAGCTGCCCAGTAAATTGAAGCGGTGGAGCCCGGAGTAATTAATTTGACTAGTTTTTCTGACCTCGCGTTAAACGAGGAAATCTTGCGTGCCATTAATGAATTAGGCTATGAAAGCCCTACGCCTATTCAACAACAAGCTATTCCTGCTGTTTTAGCGGGCAAAGACCTATTAGCCAGCGCTCAAACAGGTACGGGTAAAACCGCGGGTTTTACTTTACCTATTTTGCAAAAGCTGGTGGACAATCCACGCGGTAATAACCGTCGTCCTATTCGCGCATTGATTTTAACCCCGACCCGTGAACTTGCGGCTCAAGTGGCTGAAAATGTAAAAGAATATAGCCGTCATTTGAGAATTCGTTCATTTGTTGTGTTCGGTGGAGTCAGTATTAACCCGCAAATGATGAAACTGCGTGGTGGTGTGGATGTGTTGATCGCAACACCGGGCCGTTTATTGGACTTGGAACATCAAAACGCAGTGGATTTATCGCAGGTTGAAGTTTTCGTTTTGGATGAAGCTGACCGTATGTTAGATATGGGCTTTATTCACGATATTCGCCGTGTGATCACGAAATTACCTAAAAAGCGCCAAAATCTCCTGTTCTCCGCGACGTTCTCTGACGAGATCAAACAGTTGGCGAGCAAGTTATTGAACAATCCAGTTTCCATTGAAGTGGCTCCGCGCAACTCAGCTTCTGAGCAAGTAACGCAGTATGTTCATTTAGTGGATAAAAAACGTAAAGCTGAGTTACTCTCGTTTATGATTGGGCGTGAAAACTGGCAGCAAGTTCTGGTATTTACGCGTACCAAACATGGCGCTAACCGCTTAGCTGAGCATTTAAACAAAGATGGTGTCAAAGCGGCGGCGATTCATGGTAATAAGAGCCAAGGCGCTCGTACCCGTGCTTTATCTGATTTTAAATCCGGGGATATCCGTGTCTTAGTGGCGACAGATATTGCGGCTCGCGGCTTAGATATTGAACAGCTCCCTTATGTCGTTAACTTTGAGCTACCGAATGTGGCGGAAGATTACGTTCACCGTATTGGTCGTACTGGACGTGCGGAAGCCACAGGTATGGCTGTATCTTTAGTGTGTATCGATGAAGCTAAACTGCTTAAAGACATCGAAAAATTATTGAAAAAATCCATCCCTCAGATGGAGATTGAAGGCTACGAGCCGGACCCATCAATCAAAGCTGAGCCGATCCAAAAGCCTTCTCAGCGTAATGATCGTCGTGGTTCTGATAGTCGCCGCGGGTCTGATAACCGTCGTGGTTCGGACAACCGCCGTAGCTCTGAGGATAGCCGCGGTGAACGCAGCAATCATTCAGGCAATAATAGCAATAAAGGTCCAAGCCGTCCTCGTCGTCAAAATGCGAATTCCGAGAAAGGTCAGTCTGAATCCACTTCAGGTTCACCGTGGAAAAATGCACAAAAACGCGTTAGACAAGGGCGTAGTGATAGCTAATGCGTGTGCTACTCGCCCCGATGGAAGGGGTACTCGATTCTCTGGTTCGCCGATTATTGAGTGAGGTGAACGACTACGACTTGTGCATTACTGAGTTTGTGCGAGTTGTCGATACTTTGTTGCCGGCAAAAACGTTTTATCGGTTATGCCCGGAATTGCAACAAGGTAGCCGAACGCCATCGGGGACGTTAGTGCGGGTGCAGCTATTAGGGCAGCATCCTGAGTGGTTGGCTGAAAATGCCAACCGCGCAATTGAATTAGGCTCTTGGGGCGTCGATCTCAATTGTGGTTGTCCATCAAAAACGGTGAATGGCAGCGGTGGCGGTGCGACGTTATTGAAGCAGCCAGAGCTTATCTATCACGCCGCTAAAGCTATGCGGGCGGCGGTACCGAAAGATTTACCCGTTTCCGTGAAAGTCCGTTTGGGTTGGGATAGCAGCCAGTTTGCTCATGAAATTGCGGATGCTGTACAGCAAGCCGGAGCGACCGAACTGACGGTTCACGGGCGTACAAAGGAAGATGGCTATAAAGCGGAATGTATTAACTGGCAGGCGATTGGTGAGCTTCGTCAGAAACTGTCGATTCCGGTGATTGCCAATGGCGAAATCTGGGATTATGAAAGTGCTAAACGCTGTATGGAAATCACTGGGTGCGATTCGATTATGATTGGCCGAGGTGCTTTAAATACGCCGAATTTGAGCCGTGTGATCAAACACAATGTCGCGAAGATGCCTTGGGAACAGGTCGGGAAAATACTCTTAAAGTATACGGAACTAGAAAAACTGGGAGATACAGGGCATTACCACGCAGCTCGTATCAAACAATGGCTGAGTTATTTACGTAAAGAGTACCAGCAAGCGGATGAACTGTTTTCTCAAGTGAGAGCATTGAAAACGGCGGAGCAAATAGCGGATGTTATTGCACTACATGTGGAGCTGCTTTCTGTCGCATCATCTTAACATGATGAAATTTGCCAAAATTTGAGATTAGGTCTTTAATTACTATGTATGGTGGTGACTAGTATGGTGGTGATTAATTCAAAATATTGTCATTACCGTATGTCATGATTAAAGAGTCTATATCGTGTAACAAAGTTATCGTGCTAGGAAATTTAGAGCAACAGAGATATTGGAGGCCTCAAATGGGCGTTATTGCTTGGATTATCTTTGGTTTAATCGCAGGTGTTTTAGCTAAATGGTTAATGCCTGGAACCTATCAAATGGGTTTTATCATGACGACAGTATTGGGGATCGTCGGGGCGGTTGTCGGGGGATACATCAGCACATTCTTTGGTAAAGGCAAGGTGGATGGCTTTAACTTCGGTAGTTTTGTTGTTGCCGTGATCGGCGCCATTGTCGTGCTATTCCTTGCGGGAATGTTTATTAAGTAGCATTTCTAGGGGCATCATTATCAAGGGTAGTTTTTTTTCTACTGCACAATTTACTATTTATTAAAGCCACTTATTATGACGTTCGCTAAATAATGAGTGGCTTTAATTTTTTAATTTTCATATGATTCCATGAATTTATGTATTGAAGATTTATCAAATGCAGTAATTTCAAATAACTGAGTCAATAATCTATCATCATGAACTGTATTCCAAGTGATACAGTTATTTTCAATTAATGTAAGAGAAAATTTCACTACAGAATTATGTGTCTCAGTGTAATGATTAAATTCAATAGCACGATATGAGTATAAGTAAAAAGCCATGTTATCTAAGTTTGTTGTATTATAACATCCTAGAATACAAAAATTTGGAGACTGGTTAATGGCTGGATGGATATCTTTTGTTTGCTCCCATTCTATTTGGCGCTTTAAACTTTTTAAAAATACGTTAGATATGACTTTGTGTTCTGTTGGGTTCATTAGTTTTCCCTCATATTTTTCTAGCTGAAATATCAATAATATTATCAATATAATTAAGTAGAAGATTTACTTCATCTAACATATCAAAACATAGGCTAATATCTAAATCATGGTGGTCTTTTATTGATGTTATTTTTATGGTTTTTATTTTGTATTGTTTTATTGATGATATTAATTTTTTATCTTTAGAGTCAATGAATAGAATATAATGGTGTAATGATTGTATTCTACTATGTAACTTCCTTCTATGCATTTCTTCATGAAATGTGTTTTTATTATGAACTTCAGATAAGTGTTTATAATAATCATTAAGTAGCTTGGATAGCTTCTCTTTATGAAAATAAATAGATGCCTTACGATTAAATTTAATCGTTAATTTTGATGTTTGTAATAGAACCCATAAAGTTGCGGCTGTACCGACAAAGGTAGAGAGCGTCCCTAGGTTTATTACCCAGAGTTCCCATGATGTATTCATTGTTTATTAGCTCCATAAAAATAGAGTAATAGAAAACGTAATTAATTAGATTAATTTTTTATAATATTAGATTTAAATAGAACAAATAAATTCCCTCATAATTAACGCGTATTTATGAGGGAAAAAAATGATTAAGGTTCGATTGGTAACCCGTTGTCTTGCCCCCATTGCGCCCATGAACCATCATAGAGGCGCACATATGGGTTGCCTAATAATACCAATGCCAGTAAAACTACGGCAGCAGTCATGCCAGAGCCACAGGTTGTGACTGTTGGCGCAAGAATATCAACATCTTGCTGCGCAAAAATAGCTTTTAACTGTTCAGGAGATTTATATTCCCCATTATCCACTAATAAATCCCAAGGCACATTTTTACTGCCTGGAATATGCCCCATCCTTAAACCCGGACGAGGTTCAGGAGCTTGAGCCAGAAAACGGGCAGCTGCACGCGCATCAATAATTTGAATTTTACCTTCAGTGGCAATCTCTAACATTTGCTGTTGATTCAGCGCATTAGCATCTTGTCTATCTGCAATAAAGGTTTGAGCTGTGGGTGGGGTGACTTTGCCGGATTGGGTCGCAAAACCCGCTGTTTTCCATGCGTTAATTCCGCCTGCTAAAATTTTAACTTGTTTACAGCCTAAAGTACGGAAAGTCCACCATGCACGCGGGGATGAAAATAAGTTATTTTGTGCGTAAATAATGACTTGGGTTTGATTATTAATCCCCATAGCCCCAACTGCTTGGCTAAATGTGGTGGCATCAGGGAGCATATGGGGTAAATCGCAGCTCTTATCGGCGACTTCATCTTGATTAAAAAATTGAGCTTGGGGAATGTGCTCATCAAGGTAGCTTTGGTAGCAATCATAAGGGGCGGTAGGTGGCGGTGTAGAGACATCAAGCACAATAATATTACTGTCTGAAAGGTGCGAATTTAACCACTCTGGTGTTACAAAATAATCGTTGTACATCATAACTCACCGTCCCGTTTGATTAATAATGGATGATTACTGGATCTGATTAGGTGCAGGTAATATCGATGGCGATTGAGCCTGATTTTGTTCTATAGGTGTGGTGGAGCGGGTATAAATATTCATCCCGGCAAGCACAATACCCCCAATAGAACTCAATGCGCATAATGCGCACAGTGCGATGACGACTTTTTTCATTTTTATTAGCCTGATTTGATACGAAGATGCCAAAGTATAACTGGATGGTGATAGCAAACAAGTTTTACGGGGTATTTTCTTGGCTCGATTTGGTGTTTTGCGAAAGGCTTTCCAGAATTTGTGTATAATGGAAATTAATACAGTAGTTTTGCGAAGGGTTTCGCAAAAGAGAAACAGGGGCTTTCCTGCCTCTTTTTTGATTGGCTATCATCTCCTTTTTACTTGGTCTTCTGCGTATCTATGTCTCTGTCAAATAAAATCAAAGAACAAATAACTCAATGGTATAAGGGGTTATCTAATCAAATTGAGGGGTTCGTCTCTCGGGCGCCTCAGCGGCAGATGATTGCTGAAGTGGCGAAAAATTTGTCGGATGTAGAAGGGCGTCATTTAGTTATTGAAGCACCCACAGGGGTGGGAAAGACCTTATCCTATTTGATACCAGGCATTGCGGTTGGGCGCGAAGAAGGTAAAACTTTGGTCGTGAGCACCGCTAACGTTGCCCTCCAAGATCAAATATTCAGTAAGGATTTGCCATTACTGAGCAAAATTATCCCTGACTTAAAATATACAGGCGCATTTGGGCGAGCGCGTTATGTGTGTCCCCGAAACTTAGAAGCTATTTGTGCCGCGGAAGGGGAACAAATTGATTTAATGCTGTTGGTGGAAGACAAAACTGAAATTACCAACAGCGAAGAGAGAGCGCAATGCCAGCAATTACGCAATGATTTTCATAGCTTTGCTTGGGATGGGCTACGCGACCACCATAAAAAGGCATTTAGCGATAGTTTATGGCGTAAAGTCAGCACCGATAAAATGAATTGTCTTGGACGTAATTGCCAATTTTATCAACGATGCCCTTTTTTTATTGCACGCCGTGAAATTGAAGATGCGGATGTGGTCGTGGCTAACCATGCTTTAGTGATGGCCGCGATGGAAAGTGAGTCGGTATTACCGGATCCCAAGAAATTACTGTTGGTTCTCGATGAGGGGCATCACGTTCCCGATGTGGCGAGAGACGCTTTAGAAGTGGAAGGGGAAATTACGCTAGTTCAGCTTACCGCACAGGTGGATAATTTTATTCATCATGTCGGGCAGTATGTTGCGCAGTTTCGCCCAGCAAAACCGCCTAAGTTGACTAATCCTGATAAGCTACAACAACATGCCGAAAAATTACGTGAGTGTTTCCGTGATTTTTCACTGTTAGCGAACGGGCTATTACCTGAAACATCCAAAGAGTCAGAATATTTGTTCCCGATGGGGATCTTGCCTGAGGTTATGCAGCAATGTTGCCAAGAGCTATTTAAGCTGACGGATGGATTACGTGGGCTATCAGAGGCGATTCTCAGTGATTTAACGGAACAAACAGCAAAGCAAGATATTGTGCGTTTGCATCGCTCCATCTTAGTGACAAGCCGAGCGATGGGCTATTTTGAAAATATGACCAAATTGTGGCGCTTAGCCTCGCTCGATCAAAGCTCAGGCGCACCTGTTTCGAAATGGCTTAGCCGCCGTTATGAGAAAAATCAATCCCGGATTTTTATGCATTGCGCAGGGATCCGCGTAAGTGAACAGCTGCAACATTTGTTATGGAAAAATGTGCCTCATATTGTAGTAACATCGGCAACACTTCGCTCTTTGAACAGCTATTCACGTTTTATGGAGTTAACGGGATTATCCGAAAAGAGTGATGACCGTTTCGTGACGCTCACCTCGCCGTTTAATCATGTTGAACAGGGTAAGTTGGTGATCCCAAAAATGCAGCATGAGCCAACTATGGCAAATGAAGCTGAACATTTAAAAGAGATGGCAACCTATTTTCGCCATCAATTTACCGAAAGTGACCATCGTGGAGTATTGATCTTATTTAGTAGCCAGCGAGCGATGGAAGGGTTTCTGGAGCATGTGAAAGATTTACGTTTACAGCTATTAGTGCAAGGGGATCAGCCACGTTACCGGTTAGTGGAGACGCACTGTGAACGTATTAAACAAGGGCAAAAAAGCGCACTAATCGGCTTACAATCATTTGCGGAAGGGTTAGATTTAAAAGGGGAATTTTTAACCCAGGTGCATATTCACAAGATTGCATTTCCACCTGTGACAAACCCAGTGATTATTACTGAAGGGGATTGGTTGAAGTCATTAAAGCGTTATCCATTCGAGGTACAAAGTTTACCTAGCGCTTCATTTAATTTGATCCAACAAGCGGGACGTTTGATTCGAAGTCATGAATGTTATGGCGAAATTATCATTTATGATAAGCGCTTATTAACCAAAAGCTATGGCAAACGTTTATTAAGTTCGTTACCCATTTTCCCTATTGAACAACCTGAAATGCCAACATCAGATAAGTAGTACGGCAAGTAAGTAGGGTGATAAAGAAGTAGGGCGATAAATAAATCGAGACCACCGAAGTGGTCTCATGGTCAATATATTGACTCTGCTTTACGACACTACTCAATATTGGCTTCTAATAACCACAGGAATTTATCCAGATCGCGAGATGCGGCGGTAAACATATCTGCGGTATTTTCATCTTCAACTTCATCGATAGCTTTACGAATATCATTTGCAACAACAGCATATCGTTCCGCTAACGCTTTTAAATGGTCTTGTACAGAATGAATATCCAAAGGATAAGCTTCTAACGATGTAAATTTATTAACTTGTTGTGACGTTCCTGTGGCGATGCCACCCAACTGAACCGCACGCTCAGCGAACTCATCCAAGTGCCCAACGATGCTATCTCTAAAGCCATCTAACATCTCATGCACAGCGATAAAGTTGCGACCGCGCATGTTCCAATGTGCTTGTTTTGTGATTAAAGAGAGATCGGTGAAATGGATAACCATCATGTTTAAGATACCGATGGTTTCTAATTTAACACTATCTTCAATATCATTACGGGTATATAAAAGGTCAGTTGAAGAGGTTTTAAATAATTTTGCAGTATTCATAGAATTTCCTCTCTTAAATATAATTAACTCAATTATCTTGTCTGCTTATAAATATAGAGTGTAAAGCTAAGAATGTCATAAAGTAATAATCTATTACTTCAATAGGCAGGACGATGATATTTTTTTGGAGCTTTATTTAGGTTTTACCAATCGAATCTATCGATGTGACATTTCAAATAAATGAAGATTACCTTACAAGATAATGAAATAAAAAATGAAAAAAGAAAATAATGTAAAAAGGCTAATAGAAATTCCTATTAGCCTTTAATAAAAGTGAATATAACGTAATTATTTACGATACTTTCTCAATCTTTGATTTGGGTACTGAAGTTGATGTTGAACCAATAGACGCGCATACAATACACAACAGCGCTAACCATTGTGTCATCGTTAAATGTTCTTGCAGGAAGACAATGCCCAAAAATGCTCCCATGCAAGGCTCTAGGCTCATTAGAGTACCAAAGGTTTTTGCGGGCAGCTTGGTTAACGCTATCATCTCCAATGTATAAGGAAACGCGGTAGACAAAATAGCGACCCCTAAAGCCAGAGGTAAAATAGCTGGGTCAAACATCGCTTCAACCCCGGTTTGCATTAACCCAATCGGGAAGAAAATCAGCGCAGAAATCAACGAACCCACAGCAACCGTTGCGGCACCATAACCTGCGCCAGCGCGTTGCCCAAAGATAATATAAATCGCCCAGCAGACACCGGCACCTAAAGCATAAGCGGCACCAACGAGATCGAGAGAGTCAATGTTATTGCCAATAGGCAGTAAGAATAGCAACCCGGCAATGACAAGCCCAATCCATAAAAAATCGATAGGGCGGCGAGAAGAGAACATCGCAACGGCTAATGGACCCGTAAACTCAAGTGCGACCGCAATCCCTAAAGGGATACGCTCAAGCGCTAAATAAAACAGGTAGTTCATGGTTCCGAGAGATAAGCCATAAGCAAGCAGTGGCCCCAGAGAGCTTTTTCTGAAATTTAAACGCCATGGTTTAAAGATCACGCACAAAATAATCGTGGCAAGCAACAAACGTAAACCGGTAACACCTGGTGCGCCGATAAGTGGGAACAATGTTTTAGCTAAAGAGGCACCGCTTTGGATTGACATCATTGCCAGTAATAGCAAGCCTATCGGTAATAGCGGAAAAGCACTCTTTTTAGTATCGGCAGACATGAATAAAAAACCTCAGAAAAACGTTGGGAACGTCGATAAAACCCACACTGTATATACAGATAAAATGGGTAAATCTAAATAATAATGGTGGTTTGTTGGGATATTTACCCTAAGCCAGCAAATTGGCGTGAATTATCTCACAGAATTCATGCAGATTATATTGCTTTGTTGAGAGCGAAAAATTCATCATATTATTTAATATTGGATAACGACTAAAAATAAAATATTGTGAGTTGAGCTTCTTTGAGGGTACCGTATAATTTTGCGCTTACAAGAATGATAATAGGAATGAAAATAGAACATGAAAAAAATTAAAAGCGTCGCGGTTTATTGTGGTTCAAGCATGGGTACGAATGAGATTTATCAAAAACAAGCCATTGAGTTTGCAAAAGAGCTGGTAAAACGTGATATCGCTTTAGTCTACGGTGGTGCGAGTGTTGGGCTGATGGGGACCGTTGCTGATACGGTATTATCTTTAGGTGGCAAGGCTATTGGAGTGATCCCATCCCTGCTTGAAGAGCGTGAAATCTCGCATAAAAATCTGACCGAACTGTACAGAGTTGACACCATGCATCAGCGCAAAAGTAAAATGATTGAACTTGCTGACGGTTTTGTCGCAATGCCTGGTGGATACGGCACTTTAGAAGAATACAGCGAAGTGTTCACATGGAGTCAAATTGGTTTACATACTAAGCCTTGCGGATTATTCAATATTAATAATTACTGGCAGCCTCTGATTGATATGACCAATAAAATGGCAGATGAGGGCTTTTTACATGAAAAATATCGTCATATGGCGATTGTGGAATCATCCCCAGCCAGTTTATTAGATCAATTTGAAACGTATATTGCACCACCAGTGAAAACTTACGACTAACTTATTCGGGTAGCTTTATGATCAGAAAAGCAAAAAAAGATGATTTATCAGCAATTCTTGCGCTCTACCAAATTTTATTTGCCGAGATGGCTAAGTTTGATCGTGAAAGGTTACAAGCCGCGGAACAATCGAGTGAGTTTGTTGAAAATGCCATTGAGGATAATAAGTTTCATCTTTTAGTGGTTGATCATGAAGGTGAAATCAAAGGTTTTTGTATTGCTCAAAAACAAACGGCAGATCCTTATAGTTGCATTGTGCCAAGGGATTTCGGTTATATTTTTGATTTGGTCATCTCTCCCGGTTTTCGAGGTGAAAAAGCAGGTAAACAGCTCTTAGATGGAATGAAAGAGTGGGCTAAGTTGCAGAAATTTAGCCACTTAGAACTTTCAGTATTAGCGCAAAACCACCAAGCCATTAAGTTTTATGAGCGTGAAGGGTTAGTCGAGGTATCCCGTACCATGGGGATCGCGTTGTAAATTTTAAGCTCTCCGTTATTGGGGAGCTTTTTATGGTATTGGCTCCAAGGCATTATTAATGATGGGGCAATTGGCATTATGAACAAATCATATCTTTTTCAGAAAAAGCGGCTCAAAAATCAGCACAAGATCTAAACGCGGGATTATGGCATAATGCGCGGCTATTTATTCTTATCAGACTTCAAGTCGGCGAGATAAGGGCAATTACGCCAATCTCGGGGCGACTCTACAAAGATCAATTTAAGGCATCGCAGTGTTAACAACCAACAATATCACTATGCAGTTTGGCAGTAAGCCGCTGTTTGAAAACATCTCAGTTAAATTCGGTACCGGTAACCGCTACGGTCTGATCGGTGCGAATGGTGCGGGTAAATCCACATTTATGAAAATTCTGGGTGGTGACTTAACGCCAACCGCAGGGAATGTGAGCACCACGGATCCTAACGAGCGTTTAGGTAAATTACGCCAAGACCAGTTTGCATTCGAAGAGTTTACTGTTCTCGATACCGTTATCATGGGACATGCTGAGCTTTGGGATGTAAAGCAAGAGCGTGACAGAATTTATGCGATGCCAGAAATGAGTGAAGAAGATGGCTATCGCGTTGCAGATCTTGAAGTGGCTTACGGTGAAATGGATGGCTATAGCGCGGAAGCGCGTGCGGGTGAGCTGCTATTAGGCGTCGGTATTCCGGTTGAGCAACATTATGGTCCAATGAGCGAAGTGGCGCCGGGTTGGAAACTGCGTGTGCTATTGGCTCAGGCATTATTTGCAGATCCAGATATTCTGTTACTTGATGAACCGACGAACAACTTGGATATCGATACCATCCGTTGGTTAGAGCAAGTACTGAATGACCGTAACTGCACTATGGTTATCATTTCCCATGATAGACACTTCTTAAATACCGTTTGTACGCACATGGCGGACTTAGATTACGGTGAGCTGCGTTTATTCCCGGGTAACTATGATGAGTATATGATTGCGGCAACCCAAGCGAGAGAGCGTCTACTATCCGATAACGCCAAGAAAAAAGCGCAAATTGCTGAATTGCAATCTTTCGTCAGCCGCTTCAGTGCTAACGCATCAAAATCTAAACAAGCGACTTCTCGTGCTCGTCAAATTGATAAAATTCAATTGGATGAAGTTAAAGCGTCTAGCCGTCAAAACCCATTCATTCGTTTTGAACAAGAGAAAAAACTGTTCCGTAACGCTCTAGAATTAGAAGCGGTTACTAACGGTTATGACCAAGGTCCTCTGTTTAAAAATGTGAACCTGTTAATGGAAGTGGGTGAGAAAATGGCGGTTATCGGTGCTAACGGTATCGGTAAAACTACATTCTTAAAAACCTTAGTCGGTGAGCAATCAGCGACAAGCGGGATCGTAAAATGGTCTGAAAACCATAACATTGGTTATTATGCGCAAGACCACGCAGACGACTTTGATACTGACCTGAACGTGTTTGACTGGATGAGCCAGTGGAAAAGCGAAGGGGATGACGAGCAAGCGGTTCGTAGTATTTTAGGTCGCTTACTATTCTCTCAAGACGATATTAAGAAAAAAGTGTCGGTCTTATCAGGTGGTGAGCAGGGTCGTATGTTATTTGGTAAGCTGATGATGCAACAGCCAAATATTTTGATTATGGATGAACCGACCAACCACTTAGATATGGAATCCATTGAATCGTTGAACTTAGCATTGGAAATGTATCAAGGTACGCTGATTTTCGTTTCCCATGACCGTGAGTTTGTGAGTTCACTGGCAACCCGTATTCTTGAGATTAAAGAAGATAAGGTTATTGATTTTAAAGGCACTTATGATGAGTACCTGAAAAGCCAAGGCGTTGTTATCTAATCTTGTTTGAATCAAAAAATAGCCCCGCAGGTGTGATACCCGCGAGGCTATTTTTATTTAGCTGCTCAAAATGGCAGAACAGCCTCAAAATTAGTTTTTCTTCACAAACTCAGATTTCAGTTTCATTTGACCGAAACCATCGATTTTACAATCGATATTGTGGTCGCCTTCCACTAAACGGATACCTTTAACGCGGGTACCGATTTTCAGCATTGAAGAACTACCTTTTACTTTAAGATCTTTGATTACGGTAACAGTATCGCCATCAGCTAATAAGTTGCCGTTAGCATCTTTTACGATGAGTTCATCAATGTCAGCAACTGGCTCAGCATCATTCCATTCGTGCGCGCACTCAGGGCAGATGTACATATCGTTGTCAGTATAGGTGTATTCAGACTGACATTTTGGGCAAGGAGGTAATGACATATTTATATTCTCAGTAATGACTGACACAGTCATAGTTCAAATCAGTAGGGATAACGAGGTTCCCCGAAAGGGGGATAGTATAAGACCAAAGACAAGATAAATGAATTTTTAGGAATATTCCTAATTTTGTATCTTAAAATATGGTGAGGTAGCAAAATGGTGAGACAGAAAAATGGCGAGACTTAGCTCGCCATGGATAATCTTAAGAGCAGATCTCACAATGAGGGTCTTTATTGAGTTTAAATTGGCGAAAATCCAGCGTCATCGCATCAAATAACAGCACTTTCCCAACATTGACTTTGCCGTACTGGGCTAGCAATTTGATGGTTTCCATCGCTTCTAATGTGCCAATTGTCCCCACCAGCGGCGCCATGACGCCAGCTTCTACACATGTCAGGCTATTTTCTCCAAACAGTCGACTTAGGCAGTGATAGCAGGGCATTCCTTCTTCGTAGGTAAATACGGAAAGTTGCCCTTCCATACGAATTGCTGCACCCGAAACAAAAGGAATTTTGTGCTTAAAGCAGAGGCGATTAAGCTGCTCACGAATGGCAACATTATCCGTGCAATCTAAGATCACATGATGCTGTAGAACTAATTGCTCCAGCTCAGGCTCCTCCAATTGCGCGTTAACCGTATCAATCTGGATATGGGGATTGATGGCAGCTAGCTGTACTTTGGCTGAATCCACTTTAGGCTCACCGATGGTGGCGTCGCGGTGCAGGGTTTGGCGCTGCAAATTTGATAGGGAAACCGTATCAAAATCTACGAGGGTTAAATGACCGACGCCCGCGGCGGCAAGGTATTGCGTTGCAGCGCAACCAAGTCCACCAAGCCCAACAACCAAGACTTTACCTGCCTTCAGCTTTTCCTGCCCGTCAAAATCGAAGCCGCGCAAGATAATTTGGCGGTTATAACGCAGCATTTCCTGATCAGTCAGCTCTTGCACAGTCTTACTCACTTTTTAATAAGTAATTGAACATTTCCACATCAACCATTTCACCTGCCGTCACTTTTCCGCGCTCGCGCTCTAATACGATAAAGCAGTTTGCTTGGCTAAAAGAACTGAAAACGTGTGAGCCTTGGTGTCCTGTGGTCGCCACTTGTAGCTGACCTTGTTCATTGACGCTTAAAATGCCTCGTTGGAAATCAAGGCGTCCCGGTGATTTTTTCAGTGGTGTAGTGACAGGCACTTTGAAGCGGACAGGGGCTTTCCATTGGCTATGGCCGCTGAGGTGAGCAATTAATGGCTGAACTAATTGATAGAAAGTCAGCGCGGCAGAGACAGGATTGCCCGGTAAGCCACAGAACCACGCGGAACTTAACTTGCCAAATGCGAAAGGTTTACCTGGCTTAATAGCTAATTTCCAAAATCCAATCTCACCCAGTTCATCCAAAATTTGTTTGGTGTAATCCGCTTCTCCGACAGAGACGCCGCCGCTGCTGATGACTAAATCAGCACATTGGTTAGCTTCAATAAAGGTTTGTTTGAGCTTTTCTGGTGAATCGGGGATCACGCCGAAATCCAGTACTTCGCAATTGAGTTTTTCTAACATTAAGCGAACGGCAAAACGGTTTGTGTCATAAATTTGCCCCTCAGCCAGAGGTTCGCCTACTGCTTGAAGCTCATCACCGGTTGAGAACACGGCAACTTTCAAACGGCGCTGGACTGTCACATTCGCAATTCCAAGAGACGCTATCAATGGTAGCTGTGCGGTGGAGAGTAAGGTTCCGGCAGGGAATACCGCGCTACCTTGGGCAATATCTTCACCAGCTTTGCGGATATTGTTACCTTGCTTGAAGCTTTCCGTAAAAATAATCCCTTGGTCAGTTTGTTCTGTTGCTTCTTGCATGACAACGGTATCAACGCCTTCAGGAATAGGCGCTCCCGTCATGATCCTTACACAGCTACCTGCGGGTAATTTTCCTTCCATTGGGTTGCCAGCAAAGGATTTTCCAGCGACGGGCATCGGGGTTTTTCCATCCCAATCAGCAAAGCGAAAACCATAACCATCCATCGCGGAGTTATCAAACGGCGGGACATTAATGGGAGAAATTAGGTCTTCGGCAATAATACGTTGGGCAGACTCAGTTAGTGGAATGATTTCAGTGCTTGTGACAGTTGCGGTGTTTGAAAGTAATTTTTCTAATGCAAGCTCTAGTGAAATCAAACCGTTAGTATGACACTGGTCCATAAATCGTTACCCCTTAATCTTGTTATTGGCCTTCGAGGCTTAAAATAAATTGTTGGCGGTATTATGTCAGATATAGCGCATTGGGTGAATGAATAGAAATTGATTACTGATAGCTTTTGGGTGGATAGTTTGTCTCATTTGGGTCACATATTGCGTTGTTTTAATGAACCCGTTATCGAAGAACACGATTTTTGCTAAAACAGAGCTACCAAAAAGGCTAAAATAAAGGGTGTTATTAATCGCATTTAAATAATGAAATAGTTATTTAAATGGCAAGGAGTATTCTGGATCGAGTCGCGCGATAACCTGCAAATATTTCATGCTGTTGATAGATGTATTACTGGATTATCTGCACTTGCTGCTTTAGAGTACCGCGCACACCTGCATTTTTATAAAAATAGCGTTATACCATCTGTGGAGGATCCTATGTCATCTCTGAGTAAAGAGGCCGAATTAGTTCATGCTGCTTTGGAAGCAAGAGGGCTTGAAACCCCGTTACGTATTCAACCAAAATCCGGTGAGGATCGTAAGCAACTGATTGAAGGGCATATGACCGAAATTATGAAGTTGCTGAACTTAGATTTAACCGATGATAGCTTGGCGGATACCCCGCGCCGTATCGCAAAAATGTATGTGGATGAGATTTTTTCAGGTCTTGACTACGCTAACTTCCCAAAAATCACATTAATTGAAAATAAAATGAATGTGGATGAAATGGTTACTGTGCGTGATATTACTCTGACCAGTACTTGTGAGCACCACTTTGTGACGATCGACGGTAAAGCGATTGTGGCATACATCCCTAAAGACAAAGTGATTGGTTTATCGAAAATCAACCGTATTGTGCAGTTTTTCTCACAGCGTCCACAAGTTCAAGAACGTTTAACTCAGCAAATTTTAGTGGCTCTGCAAACGTTGCTAGGCACCATGAATGTCGCGGTTTCTATTGATGCAGTTCATTACTGTGTGAAAGCCCGTGGTATACGTGATGCGACCAGTGCAACAACCACCACATCATTGGGTGGGCTGTTCAAGTCTAGCCAAAATACACGTCAAGAATTCTTACGTGCGGTTCGCCATCTCTAATTTATGACCTCAACCGTTTCAGTTGCCCCTAAAAGCCGTATTGGGCAACTTGATACAGTACGTGGCATTGCTATCCTCGGTATTTTATTACTGAATATCTTTGGATTTGCTTTACCACAAGCGGCCTATCTTAATCCCTATTTCACCCCCGAAGTATCATCCTCTGATGCGGCGGTTTGGGTGTTTTTTAATCTTTTATTTCAAGGGAAGTTTCTGGGAATTTTTTCCTTACTTTTTGGTGCCACATTAGGCTTGCTAAGCTATCGCGCAATATTATGGCAACGTAGCCGACTGATTGTTTTAGCGATTATTGGCTTGATTCATGGAATTGGTTTTTGGGATGGGGATATTCTTCTCGCCTATTCCTTGATGGGACTGGTTGCGATAATGGTGTTGCCACACTATGCGGCTTCCACATTGTTCAAAATTGCCATTTCTATCTATTTGATTGGTTTGGTTATTTTATTTGCCATCGGCAGCAATGTGGTGGATACCAGTTTTTGGCAGATCACCGCAGACCAAGCGTTTCTTGATGCTTGGCAACACCGCATTGGCGGAATTACGGGGATCGCATATCGCACAGGTGAAGTGGCGATGATGGTTGAGTTATTGGTTATTCAGTATGGCTGGCAACTGGTTGCGATGATGATCTTAGGAGCGCTGTTACTGAAAAATGGTTGGCTAAAAGGGCAATTTACCGAGCAGCATTATCGTCGAATGGCCATTGTATTAATCCTCCCAACCGTAGCTATTCAGTCAGTGGCTCTGTATGTTCAAAGCCTTTTGGGTTGGCGCTATTTTGATACCTCGATTGTTGGTTATATCATTAATGAGCTAGCGGTGCCGTTTCAGTCTTTGGGCTATATTGCGCTAGTTTATGGTTTTTGGGGGATATTTAGCCGAAGTGTGCTCGCGAAAGCCTTGCAAAATGTGGGGCGGATGGCGTTGAGTAATTACTTACTTCAAACACTGATTTGTACCACTGTTTTTTATCATTTGGGTTACTTTTATCAGTTTACCCGAGTGGAGTTGTTAGCGTTCATTCCACCCATTTGGTGTGCTAACTTGCTGTTTTCTTATTGCTGGTTGCGCTTCTTTGAGCAAGGGCCAGTGGAGTGGTGTTGGCGACAACTGACAGATAAACTTTTTTATCTTTTAAATCGACATTCACCATCTGAACATTAATTGAGTTTATTCAGTTCATCAGGGGTAACTGCTGGATAGCCTTTTGTGCCATCAGGCATTTTTATTGGAGCGGGAATGGATTCTTGTTCCCCTAAAAATTTAGGTTCACGCTGGAGAATATAGAGATCGGCAAGCGCACCCAAGCGGGCAAACACTTCACGTATCCGCACTTTAAACATACCTTCCGGCGTCGGTACCGCTAAACATTGGGCATCAATCCCTTTGTGTTTAGCAATGAATAGCGCTCTTTCACAATGAAAACGTTGGGTGATAATGGTGAAGTTATCGGTATCGAATACTTTTTTCGTGCGAACTACCGAGTCTAAGGTTCTAAAACCTGCAAAGTCGAGCACGATTTTTGAGGCGGGAACGCCCGCTTTGATGAGGTCTTTACGCATGGCGATAGGCTCATTGTAATTGTGTGCGCCGTTGTCACCGCTTAGGAGTAAATACTTTACTTTGCCGCTATGATAGGCATCCGCAGCGCCTTTAATTCGATATGTGTAATAGAGGTTAGTGGCACCGGAGGCATAATATTTAGATGTGCCGAGAACCATCCCAACATCTCGGGCAGGCAGTTGCTCTACATCTTCATAGATATAGGGTGCAGTTTCCCAACTGATCCAGCGGTCGAGTAAAATAACAGTGGCGAAAGCTATCCCTGCCAGTATTAATAGACCATAAAGCAGACGTTTCCTCATGTCCTCGCCTTGAATAATTAATGCCTATAATAATTAGTGGTAACAATTAATAGGCTACTTGACTTAATTTCGTGACGCAAGTCGCGTAACGTAAAATCGTGTCAATATGGCATCGAATTGAAAAACAATAAGATGCCATATGTTGGTTTATTGGTTCGGTGTTCCACCAAAACAGAGTAATGGGCTGATAGTGTTTCTATCGACGGATTTTTGTTTATCAACCACATAAAATGATTTTGGATAAGTCACCACCCAAGCGTTATTTGTTTCCGCGACCCCTTGTATATATTCACCGTTTGTTGGGACTGGCAGAACATTTTGGATATTCAATGTATTGAGGCTGGTGGTGACCAGTGGAACCTGGGCTTCACTAGGGTATTGTGGCAAATAGTAAGCTTGGGTTAACGCCGTATTGATGCCATATCGACCGTACTGTATATCGCTATTATTTCCACACCAATGATATTCCGTGATAGGTGAGGTTGGTGCTGTGACATGAGCGAAAACAAACCGAGTATCTGTCACCATCCAGATGGATTGGCTATCTGGTGTGAAATAAAACTCTCTAACAGAATCATAATAATTCTCTACCGTAAACCAAGGTTTTTCACTAAACGTAAGTGTTTGAGTATCTAACAGATAGGCAGCTTGGGTGACATTGTCATACAGCGCTAGATGTTTTTCATCGGGGGAAAGCGCGGCTGGCATCTGAACACCAAAAGCACCTTGATACTCTTGGCTATCAGGGAAGGTAAGCTTTTTCTCGACAGTATTATTTGAAAGGTTAATCACCGCGATACTGTTTTCTACGCCGCTTGTGACAAATGCACGCGGGCTATTTTTCATCACATAAATTTGGCGAGGGAAAAAGCTGGTTTCAATATTGGCCTCTACTTTTTGCGTGTCGATATCAATCACACTCACGCTGTTTGGTTGAAGCGAAGCAACATACAGTTTCTTTCCATCGGTGCTGAGCGCCGCGCCATAAGCACCCATCCCACGGCAGCGATTAGAGCTACAGCCTGTTTCATTTTTAGGTAATGGAAGCTGAATAGTAAACAGCAATTTCCAATCATCATTGGCTGAAGAGTAAGCGCTAACTAGGTTGGCTTCTTCGTCCGTGATAAAGATTCTTTGGTGGGCATCATCACTGAGAATAAAGCTCGGTTCAATTAATTCAGGGGCTTGAACAAGAATACCAGTAACTTGCTCTTCAGATTGCGCGGCGGGGAGTGATGCAAGCTCCTTTTCAGCAGCTTGTTCCATCACTCGTTTAGCTTGCTCAGCTTTGGCTGAATTCAGTTCTTTATCCAGCTCTTGGTAGATAAATTCACGCTCAGTAACAAGATCTTCATCGGTGGAAAATGATTGCTGGTGGATAACGAACGCTAAAATCCCCCCCATGATTAACACGACGAGTAAATCTAACACGTATTTTTTGGCAGGAATGAGAACGAAAGCAAAGCCGATTACGGCACCTGCAAGCGCGCCACCAATATGAGCAGCATTATCCACCCCCGATTGCATCCCGTTAATTAAGGTTAATGCAATCATGGCAATAATATTATAGAGAGGGCGCTTAAGGGTATCGCGAGCGTCTTTAGTGAGGTCAGGGTTATTGAGCTGTTTTAAAAGTTCAATTACTGAGGCGGCGGCTAGGCCCATAATCGCCCCAGACGCGCCCAAGCTGACAGTAATATAGACGGTATTATCATTCTGTAGCAGGCTGCTCCATGACATCATGTCAAAGCGGCGCATTGCATTGTTTAAGGCTTCTTGATATTGCCAAGCTGCGCTAACAAATGACCCTACAATCCCTGCAAATAGGTAGATGGCAAGGTAACGAAATTTACCAAAAGCGCGTTCACATTCAATACCAATAACCAGTAAGGCAAGGGTATTTAATCCTAAATGTAGCCATCCAGAATGTAGAACTATGCTAATAGGATAACGCCACCAATCACCTGTGAGAGAGAGTTGATAGACGCTGGCTCCGAAGAGCAACAAATTGTATTCCTGAGATTCAAGAGGGGCAGCAAAGTTAAGCTGATAAAAATAGATACCAATATTAAGAATCGCAATAAGCAGTGTGAGTGCTATCGCCCATAGGGAAAACTTGCGAATATTTTTTTTGGGCGTAGATTCAGGCGGAGTTGATTCAGGTATGGTTGGCTCTGACATGAGCGAGTCCTATGTAAACCGGTTATGTTTGCATCTTAAATAACTCTGGCGGCTATCTCAATCGCAAGTTATAGAAACGGGATACTTTCAGACAATGTTGAAATATAGAAAACAGAGAAAATAAAAAAAGAGCACCGAAGTGCTCTTTAATTTATTAATTACAGTTAGTTAGAATGAAGTTCGTTTATAGACACGATATTCTGGTTTCCAGAAATTGTGCTCAATCGCTTCATCTAATGCGCTATCTGATGTCATGGTCGCCACGCCTTGAACTTGCGCTTCTTTAGCCACTTGTTTTGCTATCACGCGGGAAACATCTTGGATCTCGGATAACAGTGGTAACAGTGGACCTTCACCCTTTTGTGCCAGTGGTGAGCAGCTTGCTAACGCACGGCTTGCTGCCATCAACATGCCATCAGTCACACGTTTTGCACCGGATGCAATCACGCCTAAACCAATACCAGGGAAGATATAGGAGTTGTTGCATTGCGCGATAGCAAAGATTTTGTCTTTATAAGCCACTGGTGGGAATGGGCTACCTGTGGCTACTAATGCCTGACCTTCTGTCCAGTTGATAATATCTTCTGGGCGCGCTTCAACACGAGATGTCGGGTTAGATAATGGCATCACGATTGGGCGAGGGCAGTGCTTGTGCATCTCTTTGATGATTTCTTCGGTGAATAGACCGGCTTGACCAGAAACACCAATCAGTACTGTTGGCTTCGCATTACGCACAACATCTAACAGTGAAATAGAGTCACTGTTGACATCCCAATCTTGCAAGTTAGCGCTGTTTTGCGTCAATTTGCTTTGGAAATCCAGTAAGTTTGGCAGTTTGTCTGTCAATAATCCGAAGCGGTCAACCATGTAGATGCGCGCACGCGCTTCTTCATCACTCAGACCTTCAGATTTCATTTGGGCAATAATTTGCTCTGCAATACCACATCCCGCAGAGCCTGCGCCCAAGAATGTGACGCGTTGGTCGCTCAGTTTGCTACCCGCCGCATGGCTGGCGGCAATTAAGCTACCAAGAGTAACGGAAGCGGTGCCTTGGATATCATCGTTAAAGCAGCATAGTTCATCGCGATAACGGTTTAGTAATGGCATCGCATTTTTCTGTGCAAAGTCTTCAAATTGCAGCAGCACATTTGGCCAGCGGCGTTTTACAGCTTGGATAAATTCTTCAAGGAATTCATCATACTCTTCGCCAGTAATACGCGGATGACGCCAGCCCATGTACAGTGGGTCATTCAGGCGTTGTGGGTTATTAGTACCAACATCAATAACAACTGGCAAGGTATACGCAGGGCTAATACCACCACAGGCGGTATACAGGGATAATTTACCAATTGGAATACCCATGCCGCCAATACCTTGGTCACCTAAACCAAGAATACGCTCACCATCTGTCACAACGATAACTTTTACGTTTTGTTTAGTGGCGTTTTGCAGCATGTCATCGATGTATTCACGGTTTGGATAAGAGATAAACAAACCACGCGCACGGCGATAGATATCAGAGAAATGTTCGCAAGCTTCACCCACTGTTGGGGTGTAAATGAGTGGCATCACTTCGGTTAAGTGTGCATCAATCAGGCGATAAAATAGGGTTTCGTTGGTGTCTTGAATATTACGCAGGTAAATATGCTTATCAATATCTGTTTTAAAATCAATTAATTGGCGATAAGCACGTTCAACTTGTTCTTCAATAGTTTCAACTTGTTCAGGTAGTAGGCCATACAGGTTGAAATTAGCGCGTTCTTCTTCTGTAAAGGCGCTTCCTTTATTCAGTAAAGGAAATTCGAGTAAGATTGGACCAGCGTAAGGAATGTATAGGGGACGTTTTGTTTCGTGTTCATGTTCCATGAAATATCACTCTTCGGACGATTAGTAAGCAACTGTCAGGTTAGATCCTAAGCTAAACAAAAAATATGTACAGTAAATAATGCTACAAAACAGTTAAATTTTTTACTGAATATTATGCGTTATATGATAAGGAAATTATCTACAGAAGGGAATTTTAGACGAGGTTTGTTTTACTATTACAACGAATGGATCACGCTTATTTAAGTTCGCCGATGCTTTTATCACGATATCAATCTTTTCAACGCAGTATGTGGTTTTGTTATAGGTTAAATTAATTTAACTGTTCAGTGGAAAATCAGTAATTATGGTGCGCTCGGTCGCTAGATGCTGATCCTGCTAAATATATTTTTATATATCATATATTGCCGCATGTTTTTAATTCATTTAGTTTTAATTTTCTTTTTATAAAACTATAAGATTGGTAGCTTTTATGATAAGGAA
This sequence comes from Providencia sp. LY12, assembly GCF_057621555.1. Classification (NCBI taxonomy): domain Bacteria; kingdom Pseudomonadati; phylum Pseudomonadota; class Gammaproteobacteria; order Enterobacterales; family Morganellaceae; genus Providencia; species Providencia sp. LY12. The sequence goes on from NZ_CM172594.1 coordinate 1,360,352, forward strand.
TTTCACGTTAATTATTTTTATGCTCTTTCTATGTGCTTGTCATGGTTCAAATGATGTAAATAAAAACAATATTATTGAAAATAGTAATTCCTATGGCGAATATCAAAATAAAGAGCCTTCAAGGTTTCTTATTGCATTACAATTTATGTATCTTGCTGAATTTAAGAAAAGTTCAAGTTTAATAAAAAATTATGATTACAAAAAACAGGATTATAGAAAGATTTTTCATAGTTTTATTATTTTAAATAAGAAATGTTTTGATGAAGGAATTGATTATAAAGAAGCAAGTAAACTTTACTATGATTCACTGGATAGGTCTAACATACCTCATGATGCATGGTTTTTTAGTCATATTTTTAATGCATTGGATGAGAAAGATAGTGAGATAATATGGAAAGGATATCTATATGCAATAAATAAAGGCGGGAGAAAGGAAGAAACAGCAGTATTAATGAAAATATGGTATTCAATGATTAGAGAAGCGACAAATTCATCATCAGAGAAACAAAAGGAAAGTATAGCTTGGTTATCTATAGTGAGAAAAATGCCAGTGATGAATAGTATCGAAAACACAATTAGTGAGATATGGACTAACGCTGTTCTTGCTAACATTATGGAGGGAGACTAGTGGGGGTAATATGGCATCAAAATAAAAAATTATTGTTATGTTTTATTTTGTTATTTTTCTCCTTTCAATCTATAGGTTCGGAGCCTAAGAAAGATAGTGTATCTATTTTTAACATAATTATACTTGAATATATAAGAGTGACTATGGATGAATATAAAAAACCATTGTCAAAAGAAAAAATGGATAAAGTCCATTATGAATCTGCATTGGCATATGCGAATTACTTAAAGTCTTGGTTTGAATTAAATAAAGGTGTAGAGGTTAGAACGGAAAGAATTAAATTTAACGAGGCTAAAATTATCAATGAAAATGGATTTAAAGCAGCGAATTTACCCTGCGATGCATGGTTTTTTGCTGATATTTATGATGTTTTTGATGAAAATGAACGAAACAAATTTTGGAGGGAAATGAACGCTAATTCCGAAAGGGAATCCGAGGAGAAAATATTTGTTGATTTGTGGTTTAAAATGAAGGCTGAGGCAGAAAGCACTTCAATTGAAAAACGTAAAAAAAGCCAGCGATGGTTAGAGAGAATGAGGAAAATTCCCCTAGTTATTGAAATTGAGAAAACCATGACGATGGTTAAAGATAGTTTTCGTTATAAAAAATAAGTTTTTGAAAAATTTGGAGGCGTAATATGCCAATAAAATTTATTTTTTCTATATTTATCTTGTTAATTTCAACTTTATCGATGGCAGATAATCGCCCCGGTTTTGTGTGTGGGAGGTTTAGCGATACAGTCATTGAAGTGCCTGGCAACTATGTCTACCCCTTTGCGGAATATGAAGGTTATAGTTATTTCGATCCAAGATTCTTAGAAAATAAAAAAGGTTGCGATGCAAATTTTCGAGTTTTGCCATTAGTAATGAGTTGGCCTGAAATGAAGCCTTTTAATAAGAATGAAAATGGAAAAAATAAAAAACTTAGATTTTCTATAGAACCACTAGATGGTGATCCTAAAGGTTACCTTGAATATAAAAGATATATTTATATTGACAGGGGAGAGGAAAAAATTAAAGGGGATGTTTCATATGATGAAAAACTGAATCTATATTTTAATGAAGTAAAACTCAAGAAGATGAATAGATATATTGATCCTGAAAATGATAGATATGGTTATTATTGGCGGATAAATAATGATGAAATAAGTGATTTTTTTGATTGTTTATGGATACCTTTAGATGGCCGATATAGTCAATGTGATGGTTTTTTTCTGATACCAAAACTAGGGGTTAAAGTTGAAGTTATTATAAAAATTGAAGATTTAGTTATTTGGGATGAAATAAAGAGCGATGTTATTAACTTTATTTATAAACATATAAATCAATAGGAGTTTACATATGAATAATGAAGTCAATAGACAAGGAAGTGTAGCATTAACGTGGACTGATACATCAAAAGCTTTAAAGATTTTAATATTAACTAAAAGACCTGAGTTAATGTATGAATACTTTGCTAGTAAAGGTGACCGATATGCATTACTAGCAAATAGCGTTGTCAAAGGCGATTCTTTTTCAGGTAAATTTGCATTGAACTACTTAGAAGAAGTTATAATTGAAAATGGTCAAATATGCAATGAGACTAAACTTGAAAAAATACGTTTTGATATGGCTTATGCTTATATATATGAGCAAAGGAGTAGACTTAAAAATGGTGTTACAGAGATAACAGGAGATATTAATTATAAAGAAGCAATGGCATTTCATGAGCGTGTTTTTAAAAAATAAAAATTACCCGCGGAAGCGTGGACTTTACAACCTGTCTTTAATGTCATCCCTGATGAAAAAGATAGAGAGGTATACTGGCAAAAAGCGCTGGATGCTGTAGGTGATACGGAAAAGGAGGCCGAATTAAGTTTAAGCACTATGAATATTATGTTTGAAAGTTTATATGATGCGCCTGCAAATAAACAATTGCAAACCCATCGCTGGATGAGAAGAGTGATAGACATAGACAATGCAGTAGATACCGTGACATTAACTTTTAAAAAAACGTATGGTTTTTTTGAACCGCCTTCACTAAGAATCGATCTTAATGAAGCTCTAGCATTAGCATATGAAACGGGAAATCCATTAATTGATAGAGGAACTAATCGACTATCATTTTGGGATTACCCATCTGAAAACATTAATAAATATTCAATACAGACTGATTGGGTTGGACAAACGGATTTTGAGCACAAAGATCGCCTTTCTGAATATTACCTTGAACGCCCTGCCTATATATTGCCAGAAACCGGATTATTTGATTCTCCATCGGTCAATTACAGCCCCAATGTTAATAAACACAATGCCATGATAGATGATGTTATTGGCAACATTCCTTTTGCTGGCTATTCCAATAATCATTCACCATTTGAAATAACGGCTTCAGAACACCGAGGATACCCAATGAGTGTATATAGACCGAATGATTTTCAAATAGGTGAGTGTCAAACGGATCGAACCGTTGATAGCTTAAGAGACCATATGTCTTCCATGGACCACTCATCAAGCTCGTTTGATAGAGATTTTAGGGTGCCTCAGGCCCCGAGTATGCACAGTGGTGGCTATAGCAGCTCATCATCCAGATTCTCATTTTAATTTTATTAACACTCAATAACGTTTTAATAAAAAACGGAGGTTATTGAAGTTGATAAACTCACAATAACCGCCGTTATTATCTTGAAATATTTAATTTGTTTTCAGTTAAATATGGTTTAAATGAAATAGCGTTTAAATGGAGTCATCCAAATAAATACGCTCCACTTTTTGGCAACCTAACGCGTGCAAGGTATTTTCTGTTGTACACCACTGCTGCACCGTTGCATCTTGTTTTTCCACTAACACTGCTTGCTCAATAGCATGAATATCTTTACCCGCTAAATTCACCATAATTAGCGCAGCTTGTAATGGTGGTAAGCTTGGGTTGAACGCAGCATTTTCAGCGTAACGACCTGTAAACAGAGAGCCATCTTTTAACTGCACAGCAATACCGGAGTGAGATTCGCTGTATGGTGCGTGAGATTGGTTCGCAGCTTCAACCGCAGCAGATAACAATCTATCGCGACTTTGGTTTTGATAACCATGGTTAACATTGTCGAGCAGCAATGTGGTGATATTCAGATCCGATGGACCGAATGAATCAGGTAAATAATCATGAAGTGTCGCGGCTTGGCGTTTTGGTAAATGCACCATGATCTTACCGCCTTCACGCAGCTCATTCATAAATTGTCGGCAGTGACCACAAGGTGTGTAGTTGACGGTAATTGAGGTTAATTGCTTTTCGCCTTTTAACCACGCATGGGTAATGGCACATTGTTCAGCATGGATAGTTTGACCAATAGAAACATGGTTAAATTCCATATTTGCGCCGAAATAGATATTACCGCTGATCCCGCAAGCGATTGCGCCTACATTAAAGCGAGAAATTGGTGTGACAGCGTAAGCCGCTGCGAAAGGTAATAATGAAAAAGCGAGTTCGCTGTCCGTGCATCCACTCTCAGCTTTAATATGCTTAACTTGCTCAGCGGTCAACATAGCTGAGAAATCGGGTTTGTCCATAATAGGCTTTAGGACAGACTGTAACTTTTCTGGAAGTTCGGCCCAAGCGGCCTTGAATCTTGAATGCATGAGTAACCCTCCCTATTTAATTGTTTTCATTCTATTCAATTAATAGGGTGATTGGATGTGATCGCGATCACTTCATGAATGCAATCAATGAAACAAATTCATTAAATGAGAGATGTATCTCAAGTTTTTACACTGAAATTTGCATAAGAGAGGTAAATAACCTCTCTTATTGATTTAGTTTAGCTAAATAAGTGAAGAATAACAGGGAAGATAAAAGGCGCAATTAACGAGGTGATCACCCCGCAGGTCATTAACGCTAATGAACTGTAAGCCCCTTCAATATAGTTAACTTCCGCACAACGCGCAGTTCCCAAAGCGTGAGAAGCGGTACCCATCGCCAAGCCTCGTGATGCATGGGTGCGAATACGCAAAACATCAAATAGGCTATGACCGAACATCGCCCCTAAAATCCCGACAAAAAGTACGCAAGCGGCACTAATTGCTGGGATGCCTCCGACTGAATCGGCAACTGCCATGGCTATTGGTGTTGTGACCGACTTAGGTAATATTGAACCTGCAATATCCGGTGTAGCCCCTAGCCACAGTGCAATAGTTGCCCCCGTAAACATCGCCACAATACTGCCAGCAAAACAGATACTAAATAGGGATTTCCACTGTGCTCTAATCTGGTGCATTTGCTCGTAGAGCGGAAAGGCGAGGGCGACAACGGCCGGCTGTAATAAATCATTGAGTATTTTACTGCCCGCAAAATAGTGCTCATAAGAGGTGTTCGTCAGGATCAGTAGCGGAATAATAATCGCGATAGTTAACAATAATGGGTTCAGAATGGGCAATTTGCACTTAATTGACAGCGCTCTCGCCAAATAGAAAACAACGATAGTTAATGGCAGTGACCACCAAATATGTTCTAACATCACTCTTTCCCCTTGGTTTTATCATTATTGATGGTTGAAGAAATGGGTTCTTCAGGAGGAAGAGGAATTTCATCAGGCTTCACACCCACGATAGGGCGCTCTTTATGGATATAGTTTGAGCTGACCGCGACAACAATCATGACAATAAGCGTACTGGCAATACAAGAGACGACAATCGGGATCATCTGTTGGCTGAGTAAATCATAATAATTCATAATCCCCACACCGATGGGAACGAATAAAATCGTCATGTTTTTCAGCAGGATGCTACATCCAGGTTTTGCCCAGTGAGCAGGGACTATCTGTAATGCTAGCAAAACAAACAGCAGCAACATTCCGACAATACTGCCGGGAATGGAAAAAGGAAGCAGTTTGGAAATTACATTTCCGATGATCAGGCAGAGGTAAAGTATTGCGAAGGCTCGCAAATATTGCCATCCGGTGTTCAATACTTGTTTTAATGACATGGGATTTGTCCTATTACTCGACAGGCATTCATCATACAATTAACTTGAAAATTGTGCCAGAGATCACAAATAAAAACCCATAAAAAAACGGAGCTCACTAAAGTGGCTCCGTTTTGTACTGATATTGGCTAAGTTTGTTGCTCAAATTTCAGAGCGACAATCAATGGCTTATTTAACTTGCATACCTGGTTGCGCGCCATTATCTGGGCTCAGTAGGTAAATGTCTTTACCACCAGGACCTGCTGCCATCACCATACCTTCGGAGATACCAAAGCGCATTTTACGTGGAGCAAGGTTTGCCACCATCACGGTTAAACGACCTTCCAGGACTTTTGGATCTGGATAAGCGCTACGGATACCAGAGAATACTTGGCGAGTTTCACCACCGATATCTAACTGTAACTTCAGTAGCTTATCTGAGCCTTCAACGAAGTCTGCTTGTTTGATCAGCGCAATGCGCAAGTCAATTTTAGCGAAATCATCGAATGTGATGGTCTCTTGAATTGGGTCATCCGCCAGAGGGCCGGTCAACTGCTTAACTGGCTGAGCACTTTGTTTGGACGCTTCTACCATTGCTTCCGCTTTTGCTAATTCAATACGGTTAAATAACGCTTTAAATGGCGCTACGTCGTGGTTCAGTAATGGCGTGTTGATGGAATCCCACGTTAATTCAACTTTCAGGAACTCTTCCACGCGCTTGGTTAAGCTTGGCAGAATTGGTTTCAAGTAAGTCATTAATACTCGGAATAAGTTGATACCCATCGAGCAGATATCTTGCAGTTCTTGGTCTTTACCTTCTTGTTTAGCTACGACCCAAGGTGCTTTCTCATCCACATAGCGGTTTGCAATATCCGCTAATGCCATAATTTCACGCACGGCTTTGCCATATTCACGATTAGTGAAATCGTCACCAATCACTTTTGCAGCATCAACAAATTGTTGGTATAGCGCGGGCTCGGCTAAGTTTGCTGATAATTTTCCAGCAAAACGTTTAGCAATAAAACCTGCGTTACGTGAAGCTAAATTCACCACTTTGTTAACGATATCGCTATTCACACGCTGTACAAAATCTTCTAAATTCAAGTCGATATCGTCGATGCGTGAAGAGAGTTTGGCTGCATAGTAATAACGTAGGCAGTCAGCATCGAAATGATCTAAATATGCGCGAGCGGTAATGAATGTGCCGCGAGACTTAGACATTTTTGCACCATTAACGGTGACATAACCGTGAACAAACAGGTTAGTTGGTTTACGGTAGTTGCTGCCTTCTAACATGGCTGGCCAGAATAGGCTGTGGAAATAGACGATATCTTTGCCGATAAAGTGGTAAAGATCCGCTTTGGAATCTTTGTTCCAAAATTCATCAAAGTTTAAATCGCTGCGTTTATCGCACAGGTTTTTAAACGAGCCCATATAGCCGATTGGCGCATCCAGCCAAACGTAGAAATATTTACCTGGTGCATCTGGAATTTCAAAACCGAAATACGGGGAATCACGGGTGATATCCCACTGTTGTAAGCCAGATTCAAACCATTCTTGCATTTTGTTAGCAACTTGCTCTTGCAGTGCGCCAGAGCGAGTCCATGCTTGCAGCATGTCGCTAAATGCAGGTAAATCAAAGAAAAAGTGTTCAGTTTCACGGATAACTGGCGTTGCACCTGAAACCACTGAACGTGGGTTGATCAGGTCAGTTGGGCTATAGGTTGCGCTACAGACTTCACAGTTATCGCCGTATTGATCTTCCGCTTTACATTTCGGGCAAGTACCTTTTACGAAACGGTCAGGCAGGAACATGCCTTTTTCTGGATCGTAAAGCTGTGAAATGGTTTTGTTTTTAATAAAACCATTACTTTTTAACTTGCCATAAATCAGTTCAGATAACTGTTTGTTCTCTTCGCTATGGGTTGAGTGGTAGTTATCGTAGCTAATCTGGAAGCCTGCAAAATCGTCCTGATGCTCTTGGTTCATTGCAGCGATCATTTCTTCAGGCGTAATACATAATTGCTGAGCTTTTAGCATGATCGGTGTTCCGTGCGCGTCGTCAGCACAGATGAAATGAACCTCTTTGCCGCGCATTCGCTGATAACGGACCCAAATATCAGCCTGAATATGCTCCAGAATATGACCGAGATGGATTGAACCGTTAGCATATGGTAACGCACAGGTTACCAGTAATTTATTCGCGACTTGAGACATAGTAACTTTCTTACTTCCATTATTAATAAAGGGTCTTTGATGTTAACCGATCAATAAAAATGTCGCTAGGGCAATAAAATATTAATCGGCAATTATTAGGAAAAAACACTAGGTGGAAACAAATTTTTACTGTTTGTGGTTTTTCATTCGCTAGGCGGTCACTATTTTTTTCGTTCTCTGCTATCATGCAACGTAGTCAAAAATGTGTAGTTACAAAAAAGAAAATAAAGGAGCCGGGATGAACGATAAATCCCCCGAGCAGAACAAACCAGAACTGCTGACTGAACAAGTCTCCACTGTTTTGGCTTCATTTACACACCCAACTCTCAAGCGCAATCTGATTTCAATCAAAGCATTGCATCGTTGTGCGCTGTTGGACAATGTGTTGCATGTCGAATTAGTTATGCCATTTGTCTGGAAAGGCCCATTCCAAACGCTGATCAGCGAAAAAACGGCTGAATTAAAGCAATTGACGGGTGCTCACGCCGTAGAATGGAAATTACGCCACGATATTACCACTCTGAAGCGCGCCAACGATTTACCGGGCATCAACGGTGTGCGTAATATTCTTGCGGTGAGTTCAGGTAAAGGTGGTGTGGGTAAATCCAGTACTTCCGTGAACTTAGCGTTAGCATTGGCACAAGAAGGCGCAAAAGTCGGTATCCTCGACGCGGATATCTACGGTCCTTCAATTCCGAATATGCTGGGCACTACACTGGAACGCCCAACGTCTCCAGATGGTCAGCACATGGCACCGATTATGGCGTATGGCTTAGCCACTAACTCCATTGGTTACTTAGTCACTGACGACAACGCGATGGTATGGCGTGGTCCAATGGCAAGTAAAGCCTTGATGCAGATGCTACAAGATACGCTATGGCCAGATCTGGATTATCTCGTTATCGATATGCCACCAGGAACGGGTGATATCCAACTGACTCTGTCACAAAATATTCCTGTGACAGGCGCAGTGGTTGTGACCACGCCGCAAGATATTGCCTTAGTGGATGCGATGAAAGGGATTGTCATGTTCAAAAAAGTGAACGTGCCTGTGCTGGGTGTTGTTGAAAACATGAGCGCACATATTTGCAGTAACTGTGGTCATGTAGAGCCTATTTTCGGTACCGGCGGTGCAGAAAAACTGGCTGAAAAATACAATACCAAACTGCTAGGTCAGGTTCCGCTGCATATTTCATTACGTGAAGACTTAGACCGTGGTCAGCCGACCGTAATGCGCGACCCTGAAGGCGAGTTCGCCGATATCTATCGCGAAATTGCGTCTAACATCTCTGCATTGATGTATTGGGAAGGGGATAAGATCCCGACGGAAATCTCTTTCCGCGCCGTGTAATTAAATGGTATCGATAAAGGCTATTTGGTCAGTAATGACTAAGTAGCCTTTTTTATTGCCATAAAATCCGATTCTTTGATTGTTCTGATTTCTTCTCAAACTGTTCCTTTATTGTTGTAGGCTGCGTAGAATGTCGCATAAGTGAATTTCCTAGCCTGAAAATTAACGATATAGAAAATTCAGTCTTTATTCCGTTGGCGAATGCCTAAAAGGTGATTATGAAATTTTTAATTTTTATTGTCGTATTGGTGCTGATTGTTATTTATTTTTATAACCGCATCGTTGCACTACGTGAAGCTGTCGTTTCTAGCGAAACTGAGATTTCAGTTCAATTAGATCGCCGCGGTAAAGTATTTGATAGTTTACTGGCGACGGTGAAAAAATATTTAAGCCATGAAACAGAAGTCTTCACTAAAATTACCGAGCTAAGAAGCCAAGCACAAAATGCGATGGGGGATAAAGCCCGTGAAGCGGAAGATGCGCTGTCCAAGATGGTTAGCAGCGGTGCCATCAATGTAGCAGTTGAAGCGTATCCAGAGCTAAAATCGGATGCGATCATGGCAAATTTACAAGAAGAGATCGTCTCTTCTGAAAATAAACTCTCTTTTGCTAAACGTGGTTATAACCGTTCATTAGAAACGTATAACGCGTATATCGCTTCTATGCCTGCCGCATTAATTGTTGGCATTATTCCTAGCTTGAAAATTAATAAAGAATATTGGCGTTTAGACGAAGCTGACATCAAAACGGAAGAGTCTCGTCGCATTAATTTCGATTAAATGGATGTTGCCATTGGCAGGGTTTTATTATGGATTACAGAAACGTTATACGTAAAAACAATATCCGTACTCGGTTAGTTGTGCTGAGTTATATTGTGCTGATGCTAGTGATTGGTTTGCTGGCGGATACCGCAACCCATCCAGATGAGAGAATGGATTTTACCTCAAACCTGATAGCATTTGCGACATTACAACAACTGCCTGTGGCAACCTTTATTATTCTTGGACTGACATTTTTAGGTCTACTTTATATTCATTTCTTCGGGCATAAATTGATGCTTGCCGGAATGAATGCGAAGGAAATCACCCAAGAAGGCGCTTCAACACCTGAAGAAAGACAGCTATTCAATATCTTGGAAGAGCTGAGCTTAAGCGCGACATTACGTTATGTTCCGCGTCTGTATATTTTAGATACTGACGAACCCAATGCATTTGCGGCTGGCTGGAATTCTCGTAATGCATTAGTCGGCGTCACGCGTGGTTTGTTACAGACGCTAAATCGCCAAGAAGTTCAAGCGGTAATGGCCCATGAAGTGGGACATATTATCCACGGTGATTCTAAATTAACGCTGTATGTGGGTATTTTAGCGAATGTTATTTTGACGGTAACGAACGTTTTTGCTCAAGTGTTTATTCGCTCAGCAGGACGTAGTCGTAATAATTCAGCGAATAAAGCACAAACCATTTTATTATTGATGAATATCGTGTTGCCAATTATTACCAAAGTACTTTATTTTTATTTATCGCGTACCCGTGAGTATATGGCGGATGCGGCAGCGGTGGATTTAACCTCTGATAACCAAGCAATGATTAGTGCTTTGAAGAAAATTTCAGGGGATCATCAAAAGCATGATTATGATGATGAAAGCACCGGACAAGCATACAGACAGGCGGCATATATCTTTAATAAGGGGGATTCTGTGTTTTCAACCCATCCTTCTATAGAGAACCGAATTGCAGCTTTAGAAGGGCGCAAACAGTTTTAAGCTTAGCGCGAAGCTTACGCTTTGAAGAATAAAAATTGGGTGCGTTTTTTTATCAGTCTTTGACGAGATAGACTGGTACAGCGCACCATTACACCCTATAATTCCCGCCAACCATAACACTATGATGTTATGCACTTCATTTCTAAAATTTTTAACCAGGTTACCATTTTATGACTGACATATCGCATCACTGTACCATTGTAGGTATATCGGGCGCTTCTGCATCTGGCAAAAGCCTAATTGCAAGCACCTTATATCGGGAATTAAGAGAAAAGGTTGGTGATCATAATATCGGTGTTATTCCAGAAGACTGTTACTATAAAGATCAAACAGATATTCCTATGGAAGAACGACTCAAAGTGAATTATGACCATCCAAATTCAATGGATCACAGTTTACTTTATGAACACCTCAAAGCACTGAAAAGTGGTCAAGCCGTCGAAATTCCTCAGTATGACTATGTCGCTCATACTCGCAAACAGCAAACCGTCAGTTTTAAACCAAAAAAGGTCATTATTATTGAAGGTATCCTATTATTAACAGACAAGCGTTTACGTGAAGAGATGGATTTCTCTATTTTTGTGGATACGCCGCTGGATATCTGCTTAATGCGCCGTATTAAACGTGATGTTAATGAGAGAGGAAGAACATTAGACTCCGTGATTGAACAGTACAATAAAACGGTTCGCCCAATGTTCTTACAATTTATTGAACCATCGAAACAATATGCCGATATTATCGTACCTCGTGGCGGTAAAAACCGTGTGGCGATTGATATTTTGAAAGCGAAAATTGGTGAATTCTGTCAGGACTGATAGCGTCAAATATCACCAGCGATAAGCTGCCATAAATATATAAATAATGAAGGGGGAAAGTGATCATGCGTCTTTGTGACCGCGATATAATTCAGTGGATGGATGAAGGTCGACTTGTTATTAGCCCGCGTCCACCGATTGAACGGATCAACGGAGCGACCGCGGATGTTCGTCTTGGGAACCAATTTCGTGTTTTTCGTGGACATACTGCGGCATTTATTGATCTTAGTGGACCAAAAGATGAAGTCAATGCGGCATTAGACCGTGTGATGAGCGATGAAATTGTTCTTAAAGAGGACGAGCCTTTCTTCCTTCACCCTGGTGAATTGGCTCTGGCAGTTACGCTAGAATCCGTCACGCTGCCCGACAATTTAGTCGGTTGGTTAGATGGGCGCTCTTCACTAGCAAGACTTGGACTAATGGTTCACGTCACAGCCCACCGGATTGATCCAGGCTGGCGTGGTCAAATTGTGTTAGAGTTTTATAACTCAGGTAAGTTACCTTTAGCATTACGTCCGGGCATGGTAATTGGTGCACTAAGCTTTGAACCGCTATCAGGCAGTGCAGACAGACCTTATAACAGCCGACAAGATGCAAAATATAAAAACCAACAAGGTGCTGTTGGTAGCCGTATTAGCCAAGACTAATACAGCAAGATAGCGAGCGGCCTCTTCTATGGAGTTTGAAGAGGTCAGCAATCGCTAGCGTCAAGGAATGACAGGCGAAAGGTGTGACAAATAAAGTAAAAGAGAGGGATGCATGAAACGGTTTTTAACGACGCTGATTATTTTACTTGTGGTGGTAGTAGCGGGGCTAACAGCTTTAGTGATGTTAGTGAACCCGAATGATTTTAGAGGCTACCTCGTTCAACAAGTTGAGAAAAAAAGTGGTTACCAACTTGATTTCAAAGGTGATATGCGTTGGCATGTATGGCCAACACTGAGCATCATTACGGGTCCCGTCTCGGTCACTGCACCTAACGCCAGCCAGCCTGTTTTAAGTGCTGAAAATATGCGCTTAGATGTGGATTTATGGCCACTAATTTCCCATCGACTGTCTGTTGAGCAAATTGTCATTGATGGGGCGGTAATTCGCAAAACACCTGAGAGTGAACCGATTACGACGGTTAACACTCCTGTTGCCCCTGGCGGTAGCCAAGCACCTTCCGATACAACAGATAAAAGCAAATGGTTACTCGATATCAGTAAAATTGATATCACCAACAGCTTAGTTATCTGGCAAACATCAAAAGATGAATACAACCTACGCAATATTAATCTGTCACTGAAAAAAAGTGATGATAAACAAGTTGCGATGAAATTCAGCGGTAATTTAAATAAGAACCAACAAGAATTTAATTTTGATATTAAATCAGATATCGATTTATCTAAATTATCTCAGCAGGTAAGTGGAAAAATCACGCAGTTTGATTATCAACTTAGTGGTGTTGATTTACCAGAAAATGGTATTAGCGGAAAATTCACCTCAGACTTTCTGTATACAAAAGCAAATTCAGGGGCGATTAGTCTTGATAATCTTGCCATTCAGGCAAATGACAGCCAATTAGTAGGGACAATCAATGTCAATTTAACCGATATTCCTGATGTAACGGTGAATCTATCCTCGCCTACTTTGAATCTCGATACGTTAATTGGGCAGGCACCAGCTGCGGGTAAATCGAATACAGCCAATGCAGCTTCTGAAAATACCGTCAGTAATAATGAGCGTGTTGGCGTGAAGCCCGTTATTTCGGGTTCCAACATGCAGAAGTATGATTTAACGGGATTGAAAGGATTTACTGCTCAATTTGATGTCTCGATGGACACATTGATTTATCGCGGCATGTCGATGACCGGGGTAAAAATTAAGGGCGATAACCAAACACCACGTTTAACGATTTCTCAGTTAGAGGGTAATGCGTTTGGTGGACAATTTTCACTACCTGTGACCATTAACTACAACGCTATCCCTGCTCAGGTTTCAGCAAAACCTGTATTTAATAATATTAATCTTACTCCGGTATTAAAGGCATTTAGTATGCCTGAAAAACTGAGCGGAATTATTTCATTAAATGCTTCGTTATCAGGTACTGGCTACGATGATTATGCGGTTAAAAATCAGTGGCAAGGACCGGTTAATTTTGCACTGCGCAGTGCTAAATTGGCGGATTTAAACATTCCGCAATTGATCCAACAATCGGTGTCCCGTTTCACTAATAAAATCAATATGCCAACGGATACCAACAGCTTCACAGAAGTGGATTTATTCACTGTGTCGGGATATCTCAATAAAGGCAATATGAATATTTCCTCCCTTAAAGCAACGTCTTCACTGCTGAATATTACAGGGCAAGGGCGCGTGAATATTCCAAAAGAAACCATCGATGTTAATTTAGGCGTAAATATTCTTGGCGGATGGGCAGGGGACTCTCGTTTGGTTCAGCAGTTGCGTAGTATGAATATTCCACTGCGTATTTATGGTGGTTGGAATAACTTACAGTACCAATTGGATGTGGAAAAATTACTGCGTAATGAGCTACGAACTCAAGCGAAAGAAGCCATTGGTAGCTTCTTGAAAAAAGAAGAAAATAAAGGGCTTAATGATTTATTGAATGCATTGTAATTTGGATGGTATAGAACCGCCCAAAAATGAGCGGTTCTATATTTATAGAGACAATAATCAGATTATTTATGTCCGTAATCCTTGTAATCTTGTGCTCTTATTGCTGCGATATCTCTATTTATTTTAGTATTTTTACTGAGTTCAGTATTAGATACATTCTTGCGCGATATTTCATTTTCAATGGTATTAATTTTGTTTTTATTTTCTGAAATTGCAGCATTCAGTTTTGTGAGTGTTTCTTGTTTTGAATGATGATGCTTATATGAAGTGCTATCTAATTTGTCTTGATATGCTTGGATTGAACTTGTAAGTTTTGTTAGCTGATTTTTGATGCTTGCAGGGTCTTTTTTCCATGATGGCGTACGGCTATCCATCATGCGGTCAATGCTAGATTTAATTTGTGTTAATGCCGTTGAAATATCCTTTTTCAGATTTTTAATTTCTTTTAAATGAACAGTTTTTTTACTTTCCCCCTTTTGAGGGTGCTGGATTGAATCATTTTTCACATTCGTTGCTAACTGCGGAAATGTCATTGTATTTCCAGCCAAATTCGTTGTGCTTACACGGCGCAGTTGAACTGGTTGGGTGTTATTAATTATAGTCATAGGTAGAGCCTCATTAAAGATTGGTTATTAAACGATTTGAATTATTCAACACGCAAATAATTTTCTCTTTAAAAAAACGCCACTACTTTTATTAATGGTTATACGGCAGCAATTCTTTCGACAAAAAAATACCGGCTCAATATTAAGATAAAAGCCGGTATTTAGATTGTATTAATCGTGACTTGTCTTAATCACACATTGCATTAACTAAGATTAGTCATCCACATAATCGTAGCCATCACCTACTGGTGCTGGTGGTGTAATCAAAACTTTATTCACGCGATGGCTATTCACCTCAAGGGGCTGGAAAATACAGCCATTGATTTCGACTTGCTCACCCACTTCTGGAACGCGTTGTAAATGCTCCATTAAAAGACCCGCGATGGTTTCATACTCGCGCTTATCATCCAGCTCCATTGGGATATACATAATTAAATCTTCCAGTGGCATAAAGCCATTGGCAATCCATGTACCATCGTCCAATTTTTGAATGTCATGGCGGGAGTCATTTTCTTCATCGCCAACGGGTAAATTACCTGCGATAGTTTCCATCACGTCGGTTAATGTCACGATACCTTCGACTGAGCCGAACTCATCGACCACAAATGCAAAGTGGGTATGTGCTTTACGGAACTGTTCTAACGCTTTTAACAGTGATAAACCTTCAGGGAAAATAAGCGGCTGAGTAACCAGCGCACGTAAATTCAGTTGTTCACCACTAAGTTGCTGTTTGACTAAATCCAGCACATAAACCACGCCAATCGGGTCATCACCGATACTTTCATCGACAACAACAAAACGTGAGTGTGGATTTTTTTCCATCAGTTCAATCAGTTCTGCAGACGATTTGTTAATATCCAAATAATCGACGTCGTGGCGGGACGTCATAATACTTTCGACGTTACGTTGCGCCATACCCAATACACGAGCAATCATTAAGCGCTCTTGTGGGTCAAACACAGATTGATTATCGGAGATTAAATCAGAGGTTCTTGCGTCTAATTCACCACGTTCAGTTTTACCACTTAAAATACGTAAGACAGCTTCTGCGGTACGTTCACGCAGAGGACGGCTACCTTTTAAGAATTTACGGCGGTTAAACTGCGCAAACTGGTTGAGCATCTCTATCATGATAGAGAAACCAATCGCTGCATACAGATAACCTTTTGGAATGGCGTAACCAAAACCTTCAGCCACAAGGCTGAAACCAATCATCAGTAAGAAGCTTAAGCACAAAATGACGATGGTTGGGTGCGCATTAACGAAGCTGGTCAGTGGTTTACTTGCCCAGATCATTAACATCATGGCGATAGTCACCGCTGCAACCATAACGCCAATATGGTCAACCATACCGACCGCAGTGATCACGGAGTCCAATGAGAACACCGCATCCAATACGATAATTTGCGCGACAACCGCCCAGAAATTGGAGGTTTTACGTTGGTTATTGGTATGTTCGTCCTTTCCTTCTAACCGCTCGTTTAGCTCCATGGTGGCTTTAAACAAGAGGAATATCCCCCCGATAAGCATTATCAGGTCTCTGGCGCTAAATGGATGCTCAAATAGAGTTAGAATAGGTTGGGTCAGCGTGATCAACCATGAAAGGCTGAATAACAGGATGATACGCATTACCAGGGCACACGTTAACCCTGTGATACGAGCTCTATCACGCAGTTTAGCTGGGAGTTTATCGGCCAGAATGGCGATAAAAACGAGGTTATCAATACCAAGAACGATTTCAAGAACGATTAGGGTAGCTAAACCCGCCCAAATCGAAGGATCTGCGATCCATTCCATACAGTTTGTTTTACCTTCTGATATGACGGCTTATACCGACTGGTGAATAATGAGGTTTGTTGACTTAAATATCAATAAAAATTCATTCAAGTAGCGTGATATTTGGCAAAAAATGATTCGATTAGTTTATCGATTGCATC
Source organism: Providencia sp. LY12 (assembly GCF_057621555.1). Classification (NCBI taxonomy): domain Bacteria; kingdom Pseudomonadati; phylum Pseudomonadota; class Gammaproteobacteria; order Enterobacterales; family Morganellaceae; genus Providencia; species Providencia sp. LY12. Next base: position 1,377,224 of record NZ_CM172594.1, read on the forward strand.
AATAACTACCATGGAGCATCATCCTGAGTTAACATGTGATCCCGTTAACAGAATGTCAGCACAATCGAGGCTGACTTGGTCCTAATCAGACAGGAGTTTTTCATGTCAAAGCAGCAGATTGGTGTTGTCGGAATGGCAGTCATGGGTCGCAACTTAGCCCTGAACATCGAAAGTCGCGGTTATTCAGTCTCTATTTTTAACCGTTCAAAAGATAAAACTGATGAAGTCATTGCCGAAAATCCAGGGAAAAAATTAGTTCCCAACTACACGATTGAAGAGTTTGTCGACTCTCTGGAAAAACCACGCCGCATCCTGTTGATGGTTAAAGCGGGTGAAGCAACAGACAAAACTATTGCTGCATTAACGCCACATTTAGACAAAGGCGACATTTTAATCGATGGTGGTAACACGCTGTACAAAGACACTATCCGTCGTAATCGCGAATTGTCAGAACAAGGATTCAACTTCATCGGTACAGGTGTTTCCGGTGGTGAAGAAGGCGCACTGAAAGGCCCTTCCATCATGCCTGGTGGACAAAAAGAAGCTTACGAATTAGTTGCCCCAATCTTAAAAGAGATTGCTGCGAAAGCGGAAGGCGAACCGTGTGTGACTTACATTGGTCCAGACGGAGCCGGTCATTATGTGAAAATGGTTCACAACGGTATCGAATACGGTGACATGCAGTTAATCGCAGAAGCTTACTCTTTATTAAAAGGTTCTCTGAACCTGAGCAATGAAGAGCTGGCGGAAACGTTCTCTGAGTGGAACCAAGGCGAACTGAGCAGCTACCTGATTGAAATTACAGCGGATATCTTCAAGAAAAAAGATGAAGAAGGTAAATATCTGGTTGATGTGATTTTAGATGAAGCAGCTAACAAAGGTACCGGTAAATGGACTAGCCAAAGTGCTTTAGATCTTGGCATCCCACTGACTTTGATCACTGAATCTGTCTTTGCGCGTTATATCTCTTTCCTGAAAGACCAACGTGTTGCAGCATCTAAAGTTTTAACCGGTCCGGTACTGAAAACGGTTGAAGGCGATAAAAAAGTCTTTATCGAGAAAGTACGCCGCGCACTTTACTTAGGTAAAATCGTTTCTTACGCTCAAGGCTTCCAGCAATTGAAAGCAGCGTCAGATGAGTACAACTGGGATCTGAACTACGGCGAAATCGCGAAAATCTTCCGTGCTGGCTGTATCATCCGTGCACAGTTCCTGCAAAAAATCACTGATGCATACAATGACAATGCGCAGATCGCAAACTTGCTGTTAGCACCTTACTTCAAGCAAATCGCAGATGAGTACCAACAAGCTCTGCGTGATGTTGTCTGCTACGGCGTTCAAAACGGTATCCCAACACCAACATTCTCAGCGGCTATCTCTTACTACGATAGCTACCGCTCAGCGGTACTGCCAGCGAACTTAATCCAAGCGCAGCGTGACTACTTTGGTGCTCATACTTATAAACGTACTGATAAAGAAGGCGTTTTCCACACTGAGTGGATGGAGTAAGAATAAACCGCAAGGTTATCTTCCGTAAGTGAAAAAAGGTGCTCAATCGAGCGCCTTTTTTATTTTTAACTTTTTAGACACTTTCAGACTTCGAGTATTTCTTTCCTCACGCTTTTCCCGTTGAATACCCAGACAAAAATAGATTAAAAAAACAGAATAGGTATTTCACAGCATGAAATCCAAAACGATAAGTTTAATGGTAGTTGGCGTCACTCTTCTCGTCTCGATAGCGCTTATATCAGGAATGATATTATCGATGAATGACGAGCCGTATCATGAAGTCGACAGTAAGGGCGAAAAAGTCGGTTACAGTATTTACGTTATTTATAATGATAAAGTTTATGCGAGTGTGCCGAGCAATGGCTTTTATCTGATGAAGGATGCCGATCCTGCGAGTTTTAAATTATTACCGGAAGGCACTTATTATGAGGGCCAGTTTGCGATAGATAAAAACCATGCTTATTGTGGAAACTTGGAAATCCCTGCATTTAATCCGAACAGTGCAAAATCGCTGGGAAATAACTATTTTACCGATGGAAATCAGACCATATATTGTTCAATGGGCTCAGTAAGGAATTATGAGCTTTCAACAATGGATGAATTATTTCAGTCTTGGTTATATGGCTGGGATTTAGGGGATAAACCGCAAACCTATATTTACCCGATGAAACCACTTCCTGCATCATCGACGCCATATCAATCATTATTGTCACGTTATTTGGCAACAGATGGGCAGCGCGTTTTTTATCAAGGCGAATATATGCCAGATGCTGACCCTGCGAGCCTACAGGATATTGGTACGCTACAAGATGATAATTCTGTACGAGATAGCCTTCATTTTTATCGTGATAATCTGAACGTCTATTATGACCAATATAAATTGCCAATAAAGAGCCATTCTGGTTTATACAGCTTGATATTGGATGGCTTATTTCAAGAGGGGTATTTGATTGATCCGCAATCAGGCAATGTTACGATGAATGATATTGTATTTCCTGAGCAGCACGCTCCTTATCAGCTAATAAGCCGTAATGGTCAGCATGTGAATCAAGCATTATTTTTATCGAAAGATGGCGTATTTTTCTATCATAGAGAAAAAGAAATTATTGTTCGAGCAGGGGCGAATCCATTTATTGACGGTGAATTAAAGGAAATAGCTCCCTTAGTATTCACTCATAATAACCAAACTTATTATCTACAGGATTCTGAGATTTGGGGAACCAATAAAAATCCGGGGTTAATTTCACGGAGTACAAAAATTTATCGTTTCAATGAGACGAATAGCGCACCTTGGGAAAAGGTGGGGGATTTAGATCATCACAGATTTGGTCAGGTATGGAAAAAAGGGAATGAATATTATTATTTTGACAATTTAGGCTCTACCCAATTAATTCGATATACCATTTATCGGATCGATAACCAGCGTACCGTGAATCGTTTATTGAACGAAAGGTTATTACCAAGAGATATTCGTGTGTTGATTGATAATGATGATTTACAGCCAATAAGAGGCACTGAAGTCGTCCACGCCATTACCAAGTATCGATAAGATTCGATATCTATACAGAAATTCTGATATTATCGATAGCCATTTTCAAAATCGCTATCGATAACTCACCTGTTCAGAATCGGTCATATGCATAAATTTCTCGCTTTATTATTACTTTTAGTCCTATTAGGGCCTCTTGGGATAGACCTGTATTTACCGACTATTCCTGCTATCGCTAAAGATTTAGGGAGTAGCGAGTCAATAATCCAATCGACCATTGGATTATTTATTTTAGTCTTAGGGATTGGACAGCTAATTTCAGGACCCCTAGTCGATAGATTTGGTCGCAAGCCTATCGCTATCATTGGGTTAGCGATTTATTTGGCTGGCTCCATTGTCGCCGCATTTTCAACGACGGCAGGGTTATTTATTGCTTCCCGGTTGTTACAAGGAGTGGCTGTATGCTGCACCTCCGTGGTGGCATTTAGCTGTGTCCGTGACCGTATGAATGGGACTGAAGCCGCACGAGCATTTGGTTTTTTAAACGGAACACTCAATATTGTGCCTGCCTTGGCGCCCTTATTAGGGGGACTGCTGGCGGAAGCGTGGGGATGGCGAGCGCCATTTTGGTTCTTGGCGATTTACGCTGTGGCAATTTTCTTGCTGATTCTATTTTTCCTACCAGAAACACGCCCAGCCAGTTTACAGCAGGTTAAAAAGCTTCAATTTAAGAGCTATTTTCGAATTTTAACCAGCGAGTATTTTTTGATTTTCGCGTTAGTCAATGCCGGCGCAATGGGCATGGCGCTGACGTATGTCTCTCTAGCTCCTAGCGTATTAATGGGGGATGCTAAGCTATCGCCTCTCGCATTTTCAATTGTCTTTGGTGTTAATGGTTTCTGGATCATGCTGGCGAGTTATATCGCGAATTACTGCATTCGAAAAATGGGGCGTCCAGCGTGTTTATCTATTGGTAGTGTCATGATGGCACTCGGCTGCATCGGTTTATTATTCGGTTTGATGGTGCTTTCACCTGAAACACAAACCCATTGGTTAGTGTATATGCTGCCAGTAGCCTGCGCCTGTACAGGGCTTGCCTTTATGATGGGCACTGCGACAAGCTATGCGTTAGAGCCATTTGGCAATGAAGCCGGAGCGGCTTCGGCATTAGTCGGGTTCGTGCAAATGGCGGGTGGCGCAGTATTAGGGTTATGTGCAATTGCGTTACCAATCGCCCCGAAATTATCCCTTGCGCTGGTGATGCTAGCGGGATGTATTTTCGGATTAGTTGCAAGAAAAACCAGTATAAAACGTGCCGCTGTAATAGAAAAAATAGAGTAACCGATATGATGAATAATCCATTATTAAAGCAACCGAGGATCGGTTAGCGGTGATGTAGTGTGAACGCAATTACATCACCATAGAATGCGTTCTATGGTAATTAAATACTGATTTGAAGGTTATTTACCATGAAAAATAAACATTGGTCGAAAACGCAGTTATTACATGAAGTTGTTCAAAATCCCAATATCCATATTAAAGGGTGCCACAGTTATTATAGTGACTGTTGGGATGACGGTTTTGAACAGTCTGTCGTGCGTTATTTGCAAGGCGATGAACAGAGTCGAGATTGGCAATTAGCTTGGAATGTAGACCAACTCTATATTGGCGATTATGTGTGTATTGGGGCTGAAGCCGTTATTTTGATGGGGGGAAATCATACCCATCGATTAGATTGGTTCTGCTTGTATCCTTTTCTTGAGCATATTGAAGAAGCCTATATTGGTAAAGGCGATACCATTATTAGCGATGGCGTTTGGATTGGAATGCGGGCATTTATCATGCCGGGCGTTCACATAGGCGAAGGTGCGGTGATTGCGGCAAACAGTGTTGTGGTTAAAGATGTGGCGCCTTACACCATTGTTGGTGGTAACCCGGCAAAGCCCATTAATACGCGTTTTTCCCCTGATGTAATAGAGCAATTATTAGCGTTGAAGATCTATGAATGGCATGAAGATAAATTCGAAGCATTGAAAGTGTTTATTTGCAGTTCGGATTTTCAGGCCTTAAAAGAGGCTAGCGAGCAGTATGACCAAACTCATTAATGGCTTATAGTGCTTAAAATTCATTTTTTCAATTTAAAGGGTTATCGCGAGATAGCCCTTTTTAGGATTAATTACCCATCATTTTGTGACTACCGCAGTTTTTTTATTATCATAATACGAGTACGTTAATTAAGCAGTCAGGTGTTAGGTTTGCTCATGCAGTATCAAACTCATGCAGTTTTAATTTGAGTCAACGCCTATGAAAAAATTAACTTGTCGTATTTTTCATTTACTGGCTTCTTATCGTTCTATTTTGTTGGTTTCCATTATTAGTAGCTATTTTTCTTCTTTTCTTTATGCATCCTCGGAAAAAGCGGTCGCATATCCCGCACCGATTAATATCAGTCAGATTGAAATTAAATATAATGATCAACTGGATTATCCTGAGATAATTGGCAACATTACGAATGTTTCAAATGTTGTTTTATATCAGACCTATATTAGATTTGAACTACTGAAGGATGGCGTGTTTATTGGGGAAACAAACTATAGGGTGACTAGCTCAATTAAACCAAAACAAACGGTAAATTTCATTGCTACTATTCCAGATTATGATGTTATACCCAATGAGCAGATTGTTGTTGAAACCATTGCTGCCTATTATTTGGATAAACCGCGTTGAGTATCATTTAGGAGCCAGCTGATGATGGTGGCTCCTAATCAATCAGTGTGATGAGTTATTCATCATCTGTGCGAATAAACTCGACTAAAGTGGGTGACGCGATACGCTGGTAATCTTGGGTATTGAGAATAATTGAGCGCTCTAGGCTTCCCGCATTAAACGCGAGTTCATCAAAGCGGGTAAACAGGTAGGGGTCAGCGATAAGCTTCAGTGATGGATGAAAGCTAAATGGCGGGATAGCGCCGAAGACACAGTGGGTGAGTTCATCGACTTCCTTCGGGCTAGCTAATGAGGCACGAGTACCGCCAATGGCTTTGGCAATTTTACTTAAATCTGCTTGTTGATCAGCAGGTAAGATGGCTAAAACATGCTGGCGAATACCATTTCCTTTCACATGACAGACTAACCCTTTAGCGCCTTGACCTAGCTGCGTTCCGCGGATTTTTGCAACTTCTTCAGATTTTCCCGCCGTTGGGTGTTCCATCACGCGATATTTTGCATTTTGGCTATTTAGTAATTGGGTTAACTGTGTAAAAACGTCATTGTCAGACACAACGAGCTCCTTCTAAAGTCCACATCAAATGAAGAATGATAGCAAGTTCATCCTGTTGGAACTAGGTGTACTCTGGATGTTAAATGGAACCATACTTAAAATTTTAGATGAATATGTGTATCAATAGCACGTATCTCGGCCTTTAAATATATTAGCAATCATCATGGATGACTTAGGGTGAGTAATGATATTTTTAAGCGTTATTTTTAATGTACTGATGTCATTACATGAAAATTCTTCATTATCATATTTTATTAGAACAGGAAATCCTAACTCCCTATTGATGGTGTAAGCGCATAACGTATTTTTGATGGAATCATTTTCGCTGTTATTCAATATGACAGCTTTGTCATAACTAGAGACTGAATTGCTTAACCGTGAAAGCGTATCTGCTTTAGGTTGATTTTCAATGCTGATACAAACAATGCTATTTGTTGATTTTTCTATTAGTTTAAAAATAGAAATTATTTCATTCTCAATGTTTTCTTTTAATACAATTACATTCAGTGACTTTTCTAGAGCTGTTTTTAATAGAGCTAAAATATCATCATGGTTATTCATAATTTAATCCGCAAAAAATAGGATAGTGATCGAAATTATTTAAATAAATATTATCTATGATTTTATTATTACTATCATTAATTGTTCTGTGACAGTCAATACTATCAATGTCAAGTTTAATTCCAGTTGATTCTGTTGAAACAAAAGTAGAAGAAAAAAGCATTTGGTCGAAGACATACCAGCGATTTAATGAAGGGCTGCTATGAAAGTAAGTACCTATGTTGTTATATTGACCATCAGCTAATATTTTCCAAAATGGATTGAATAGTAACCGCTTTTTTTTATTAATAATGTGAAAATCTCTTGTGGCAAAGAGTTTTTTTCTTAATGCAACGGAGTAAGGCTGAGTATTGTAGTCACCCATACAAATAATTTTAGTATTGATATCCAAACTTAACATATTATCGATATCTTGGCGTATATAAGTCGCAATATTCTCACGGATAGATTCATTGTTTCTTAGTTTTGATGGCCAATGAGATAAATAAAAAATAATAATATCATTGTTTTTTATTTCTTTAAAAACAGCTTTAACACCAGCACGTAATGATTTTCCGTCAGGCTGTGTTTTTGTCAAATAACTGTGATTGACATATTCCAATTTCTCTGAGCTATAAATAATAGCAATATCAATAATAACGTTATTGACTTTACTGCTTAAATTAATAAACATTCGTTTTGTCTTTTTTGCAATATGAGATAGGAAAACGGATTCGTTTTCTGAAACTTCGCATAAGGCAAAAAAATCTAAGTCTCGTTGGTTTAAAAATTGAGAAATATAATTTTCTGCTAGCGTAATGACACCATTTATTTTTTCATTTCTTTGTTTGATAGGCGGGGAAATGCCAATGTTCCACCATCCCAAGTTAAGCGTTTTTATATCCATATTAAATAATCACCAGTAATCCAATATTGGCTCATATTGAAATGAGTAATCTATTGATATTGAATGAATTTAAAATTAGCAGTGATGGATGATATTCAATATAACGCTATCGTCAATGCGGTTTTCATAAGGCTGTGATGAGGAATGATCGAAAAGAAAGGTTTTACTTTATATTTCAGTGAGTAAAAAGAAAAAGGCGCTTAATAATGCCAGCGCCTTAAGCAAGTTACTGATGGCGCTCTTTCAAACGTTTGATAATAGCAGTTAAATCAAGGTCTTGATCTTGCAGTAAAACCATTAAGTGATACATCAAATCGGCGGCTTCGTTAGTTAGCTCTTCGCGGTCATTAACCGTGGCAGCGAGTGCGGTTTCAACGCCTTCTTCACCTACTTTTTGTGCAATACGCTTGGTACCGCTAGCATACAGGCGGGCCGTATATGAACTTTCTGGTGAGGCATTTTTGCGCTCTTTCAGTAAGGTTTCTAATTCATATAAAAAGCCCCATTCGCTTTGAGCCGGCGCAAAGCAGCTGGTGGTGCCGTTATGGCAGGTGGGACCATCAGGTAGCGCCATGGCAAGCAGTGTATCGTTATCGCAGTCAGCAACAATATCCACCAAATTCAGAAAATTGTTGGAGGTTTCCCCTTTGGTCCACAAACGTTGTTTGGTGCGAGAGAAAAAGGTGACTTTACGACATTCTAAGGTCACTTTCAGCGCTTCTTGGTTCATATAACCCAGCATCAGAACATCGCCAGAAATAGCGTGCTGGACGATGACTGGCATCAGGTTATCGACTTTTTGCCATGCAAGCTGATTACATTGTTCTGTGGTTAACATACTCTTATTTGAACTCCATTTTCTGCTAAGTACTGCTTTAAGTCACCGATGTTAATAATCTGCTTGTGGAACACCGAAGCGGCTAAAGCGCCATCGACGCCAGCGTCAGTAAAGGCGTCTAGGAAGTGGATTTTTTCCCCTGCACCGCCGGAGGCGATCAGTGGAACTTGGCACACTTCACGAACTTTTTTCAGTTGTACCAGATCGTAACCTTGACGTACACCGTCTTGGTTCATCATATTGAGAACAATTTCTCCAGCGCCACGCTCCTGAACTTCTTTCACCCAATCAAGGGTTTTCCAGCGGGTTTGGGTGGTGCGCTTTTCATCGCCAGTGAATTGATAAACCAAATATTCGTTTGTCTCTGCATCAAACCATGTGTCGATACCGACCACAATACACTGAACGCCAAAGCGATCAGCCAGACGGCTAATCAGCGTAGGGTCGGACAGCGCAGGGGAGTTGATAGAAATTTTATCCGCACCAAAAGAGAGGATTTGCGCGGCGTCTTCGACGCTTTTGATCCCACCCGCAACGCAGAATGGAATGTCAATCACTTCGGCCACTTTGGAGACCCAGCTTTTATCGACAACACGCCCGTCAGACGAGGCAGTAATATCATAGAACACTAACTCGTCAGCACCTTCTTGGGCATAGCGTTGAGCCAGTGGGACGATATCACCGATGATTTCATGGTTGCGAAATTGCACCCCTTTAACCACTTGTCCGTCACGGACATCCAAACAAGGAATTATGCGTTTTGCCAGCATTGGATTGCCTCCGTTACGGTAAATTTACCTTCTAATAATGCACGACCCACAATCACGCCTGCTGCGCCAGAAGCTGGCAGTGCGGCGATATCGTTTAAATTACCAATTCCGCCAGAGGCTTGTACCGCGATATCAGGGAATTTTTGGCTGATTTCGCGGTATAAATCCACATTGGAACCCGCCAGCGTGCCATCTTTGGAAATATCGGTGCACAGCACATGTTTTAAGCCATAAGGGCGATACATTTCAATGGCTTGCTCAAGGGATAAGTTTGAGTTTTCTTGCCAACCACTAATGGCAATCTCTTTGATACCTTGAGGATTAATACGCACATCCAGCGCCAGTACGATAGCGTCGCCACCATAACGTTGGAACCATGTTTTGACTAACTCTGGTTGGGTCACTGCCGTCGAGCCAATCACCACGCGAGTCGCCCCTGCGTCCAACAGCGCTTTGACATCTTCTTCAGTACGAATTCCTCCCCCAACTTGCACTGGAACGGTCACGCCTGCCAACAGTTTTTTCAGTAGGGGAATTTGGCGTTTCTGTGGATCTTTAGCCCCAGTTAAATCCACTAAGTGCAGCAATTTTGCCCCTTGCTTTTCATAATCTTGTAAGCGAGGAAGTGGGTCTGTGCCATAGTCCGTTTGTTTGGCGTAGTCCCCTTGATGTAAACGCACCACGGTGCCATCAATTAAGTCTAATGCTGGAATAATCATGGTTTTTACATCTCCAAGAAGTTTTGGATCAAGCGAGCACCCGCAGCACCCGAACGTTCTGGGTGGAACTGCACGCCATAGAAGTTATCTTTATTCACGGCACTACTAAACAGGTTGCCATATTGTGTTTGCGCGATGGTGTTGGCGGAAATAGGCATTGAATAGCTGTGTACGAAATAAAAATAGGCATCGTCGCTAATTCCCTTAAACAGGGGATTGCCCGCGAGTGCTTTCACTTGATTCCAGCCACTGTGAGGGACAGGTAAGCCGTTTGCATCCATTTTGCGAACGGGGCTGTCGATCAATCCTAACAATGGAATTTCTGTTTGACCTTCTTCACTGATACTGCCGAGTAATTGCATACCTAGACAGATACCCAAAACAGGTTGGGTTAGCGCTTTAATTAACGGAATGAGTTCACGCTCTGCCAGTTTTTCCATGGCGGCGCTGGCAGTGCCAACACCCGGTAGAAAGACTTTATCTGCTTGTAAAATAGTGTTGGTATCGCGGCTCACGGTTGGCTCATAACCTAGGCGCTTAACGGCATAGGCGACGGACGCTAAGTTTGCGCAACCAGTATCGAGGATCACAACTTTCATTACAGAACTCCTTTCGAACTTGGCAAGGTATCCCCTTCAACGCGAATCGCTTGGCGTAAGGTACGACCAAAGACTTTAAACAGGCTTTCCGCTTTGTGGTGATCGTTTTTCCCTTTCGTTTTCAGGTGTAGCGTGCAGCCCATCGCATAGGATAACGAACTGAAGAAGTGCTCGATCATCTCAGTACTCAGGTCGCCAACACGCTGATATTTAAATTCTGCTTTGTATTCCAGGTGCGGACGTCCAGAAATATCCAGCGCGCAGCGTGCTTGGCATTCGTCCATCGGTAATACGAAACCAAAACGGGCAATGCCACGTTTGTCACCAAGTGCGACGCGTAGTGCTTCGCCTAATGCCAAGCCGGTATCTTCGACGGTGTGGTGATCGTCAATGAACAGGTCGCCATTAACTTCAATGCGTAAGCGGAAGCCGCCGTGGGTGGCGATTTGATCCAACATGTGGTCAAAGAAGCCAACGCCAGTGTTGATTTTGCTACCGCCTTCTTGGTCAAGCCACACTTCTACTTGGATGTTGGTTTCTTTGGTTACGCGTTCAACTAAGGCATAGCGGTTACGTTTAGTGAGTTGATTGGTGATGGTATTCCAGTCCAGCTCTTTGGAACTGTAACGTAGCCCTTTAATTCCTATATTTTGGGCGAGCTGAATATCTGTCTCGCGGTCGCCGATGACATAGCTGTTTTCGATATCGAGAACACCGTCTTTGAGGTAGCTTTCTACCAGCTTAGTTTTTGGTTTGCGACAGCCGCAATTGTCTGCAGGCATGTGTGGGCAAATCAGCACATCATCAAAACGGATACCTTGAGATTCAAATACCTGCATCATTAAATTGTGTGGTGGATTGAAATCTTCCGTGGGGAAGCTCTTGGTGCCTAAACCGTCTTGGTTGGTGATCATTACTAAGCGATAATTGGCTTTTTGCAGTGCTAATAGGCTTGGAATGACATCATTTTCAAAGGCGAGCTTACTGAGGCTATCCACTTGATAATCTGTCGGTGGTTCAGTAATTAATGTTCCATCACGGTCGATAAAAAGAATTTTCTGGCTCATGATTATTTCCTAATTAGCAAAGTGCTTTAATCGCTTCAATAACACGGACGTTTTCAATTTCAGTACCAATGGTGATACGCAGGCAGTTAACCAGCCCCGGTTGCTTGCTTTGGTCGCGTAAAATAATGCCTTGATCCCACAGGGCTTTAAACACTTTCGCGCCATCGGTAAAACGCACCAGAATATAGTTGGTTTCACTTGGGTAGACGGTTTCAACGACAGACAATTCACGTAAAGCTTCTGAAAGCGCAATGCGATTATCGCGAATTTCTAACACGCGTTTTTTCATGATGGCGATGCCATCAGCATTCAGGGCTTTTTCCGCTATCAGAGCCACAGGGGTAGATAGCGGATAAGGGGCGATGACTTTCAGTAAAACTTCAATCACTTCAGGGGATGCTAAGGTAAATCCACAGCGTAAACCTGCCAGTGCAAACGCCTTTGATAAGGTTCTTAAAATCACTAAGTTCGGGTATTTGGCAAGCCAGCTAGCGACGCTAAATTCAGGGCAAAATTCAATGTAAGCTTCATCGACAACCACCAGCGCACGGTCAGCCGCCATTTCTAATACTTCCAACAGCGCTTTATTATCGATGATGTTGCCCGTTGGGTTATTTGGGCTACAGATGTAAATCAGCTTGGTATTCGATAAGTTTTCGCGGATAGCGGCGACATTCAGTGACCAATCTGGCAACGACAGAATTTTTTTCTGTTCTACACCAAAAGTTTCTGCGCTGACGCTGTACATACCGTATGTTGGTGGGCAGAACATCACTGCGTCTTTACCGGGCTCGCAAAATGCGCGGATTAATAATTCGATAGATTCATCAGCGCCACGGCACACCAATACTTGTTCAGGAGATAACCCAGCATAGGCGGCATAATTGTTAATCACGCCGGCAGGTTGTGCCTCTGGGTAACGGTTAAGATTACGCTCAATAAACTGATAATCTGGCGCCGTTGGGTATTCGTTGGCATTGAGCCATACATCCCCATTCCCTCCAAGACGACGAGCAGACATATACGGGGTCATTACTTTTACATTTTCGCGTGCAAGGCTGGCTGCATTAAACGTCTGGCTCATGGTTCACTCCTGATTTTGTTTTTTTAGTTCGGTGACTCGTAAGGTAACGGCGTTTTTGTGAGCAGTCAGCTGCTCCGCTTGAGCCAAAGTTTCTATGGTGTTGGCTAATCCTAGTAACCCTTGAGCCGACAGTTTTTGGACTGTCATTCGCTTCATAAAATCGGCTAAACCAAGGCTTGAATAGGTTGATGTGTAACCATAAGTTGGTAATACGTGGTTGGTGCCTGAAGCGTAATCCCCTGCGGATTCTGGCGACCAATCTCCTACAAATACCGATCCTGCACTGGTGATGGACTCAACCAAATCATCGGCATTGCGAGTTTGCAAAATCAAGTGTTCAGGCCCGTAGCGGTTACTGATTTCAACACATTGGTTGATAGAGTCCGCGATGATCACTCGGCTTGCGCTAAGGGCTTCACGGGCAATAGATGCACGAGATAACACCGCAAGTTGCTTTTCGGTCTCTTCAATAACGCGCTGTGCAAAATCCGCGTCGTCGGTGAGTAAAATGACCTGAGAATCTGGCCCGTGTTCTGCTTGGGAGAGCAAATCTGATGCCGTAAATGCAGGGTTAGCTTGGCTATCGGCAATCACTAATACTTCGGATGGCCCCGCAGGCATATCAATGGCTGCGCCTTGGTAGCTTTGGCTAACTTGGCGTTTGGCTTCCGTCACATAGGCATTGCCGGGTCCAAAAATTTTATCAACACTCGGAATGCTTTGGGTACCAAATGCCATTGCAGCAATAGCTTGGGCGCCACCGACTTGGAAAATGTCAGTGATACCGCACAGTTTGGCTGCATATAAAATTTCGTCTGCAATCGGTGGAGGCGAGCAGAGAATAATGTTGCGGCATCCGGCGATATTTGCAGGCGTTCCCAGCATCATGACAGTAGATAGCAATGGTGCGGAGCCGCCCGGAATATACAGCCCGACAGAATCAATCGGGCGGGTCACTTGTTGGCAAACCACGCCAGCTTGAGTTTCAACGGTGATCGGCGCAGGTTTTTGGGCTTCATGGAAGCGGCGAATATTGCCAATCGCCGTGTTCATTGCCGCTTTAATGTTATCGCCAAGGCGAGCTTGGGCTTCATCAACGGCTTCTTGTGAAACACGAACAGAGGTAATGTCTGTTTTATCAAAACGTTGGCTCAGGGCGATGAGGGCAGCATCTCCCTCTGTACGCACTTGGTCAATAATTTGACTGACTGCGGCGCTAATGTTGCCAGAGGCGGCAATAGCAGGGCGCATCAGTAAAGCTTCTTGCTGCTCTTCAAGGCAGTCTGACCAGCGAATTGGTTGATTGAATCCCAGTTCCATGGCGAATTACTCCATCATTTTTTCAATTGGTAAAACAAGAATTGAACTTGCACCCAAGGATTTTAGTTTTTCCATGGTTTCCCAGAATAGGGTTTCTGAGCTGACCATGTGCATGGCAACACGGCTTTGGTCGCCTGCTAATGGCAAAATAGTTGGTCGCTCAGCACCTGGTAACAGGGAAATAACTTCTTCTAAACGGTCACTTGGCGCGTGTAGCATGATGTATTTTGATTCGCGCGCTTGGATAACCCCTTGAATACGCGTCATCATGCGGTCAATTAACTGTTGCTTATCGGCAGACATTTCCCCGTCACGCTGGATTAAGCACGCTTTTGAGCGGTAGATGACTTCCACTTCTTTTAAGCCGTTTGCTTCAAGAGTGGCTCCTGTCGAGACGAGGTCACAAATCGCATCCGCTAAGCCAGCGCGAGGGGCAACTTCCACAGAACCATTCAGTAAGCAGGATTTAAATTTCACGCCTTTCTCATCGAAATAGCGCTTAAGTAAGTGCGGGTAAGAGGTGGCGACACGGGAGCCATTTAAACATTCTGCGCCCGTATAATTGAAGTCTAATGGGGCAGCTAAAGAGAGGCGGCAACCACCAAAATCAAGGCGGCGTAAAGTGGTAAATTGCGGATTTTCACCGCGAGCTTGGCGGCTTAAAACTTCTTCTTCAAGGACGTTTTCGCCGATGATACCGAGGTCAACTACACCGTCCATTACCAGCCCTGGGATATCGTCATCACGTACACGAAGTAAATCAATAGGCATATTTTCTGCATAAGCAATCAGTCGCTGCTGTTGTAAATTGATTTTAATGCCGCAGCGAGCCAGTAGCTCTCTTGACTCTTCGCTTAGACGTCCTGATTTCTGTATTGCGATACGTAAACGTGATTTGTCCAACATAATTTTGCTCCACATCCCAAAAATATCTTTTTGATTAATAATAAAAAAACCCTCGGAAGATAATCTTCCGAGGGTTTTCTCAATTCGCATTTCAGCCACCGGAAGAGTCGTTGATCGTCTTCCAGCACACATCGCCCGAAAGACTAATCAGGATGATGGTGATGATGATGGTTGCGTGAAATACGAGTCATAATAGCTTCCGTTTAGTTATTTGGATAATTGCTTAAACATTCAATACTAATCAAGCTATCCGATTTCACACTATGAATGCAACCCTTTTTTTCAAAATAACTCATAATAATTAGTTCCCGGTTTTTTATAGTGATTAATCCCTTGGAAAATAGCTTCGGAAGTTGAATGATTTTCAGCTAATCTATGAGGCATTGATGCAATCACTTTCTCAGGATGCGGGACAGTCTTATGAAAAAAATCACCATTATTGGTTTAGGTTGGTTAGGGGTTCCTTTAGCGAGTCGCTTGATGTCGCAGGGAATGACGGTCGCAGGAACGAAAACGAGTTTGGATGGTGTTGAAGCTGCCAAAAGGGTGGGTATTGACTGTTATCAACTGCAATTGATGCCAGAATTACAATGCGATACCGATGATTTGAGTGAATTAATGGAGGAGGCGGATGTGATGGTAATTTTATTACCACCATCAAAAGTCAGCCTTTCTGAGTATATTGTGGCGATTGAGCAATTAGTTGATAGCGCAATTAGCTATCAAATTCCTCGGGTTATCTTAACATCATCGACTTCTGTCTATGGTGATGTGGATGGCGTCATTAATGAAAATGCACCGTTACTTGGCGAAACAGCCTCAGCACAAGCGTTAATTGCGGTTGAGCAATGGCTGCATGACTTACCCAATATTCAGGTGGACGTACTGAGATTAGCCGGTCTTGTGGGTGAAAAGCGCCATGCAGGGCGCTTCTTAGCAGGTAAACAACAAGTCAAAGGGGCTAATCAGCCAGTTAATATGGTGCATCAAGATGATGTGATCGCCGCAATTTTGCTGTTGATCCAGCAGTCTAATGGTGGGCATACCTATAATTTATGTGCGCCTGAGCACCCGACGCGTCGGCAGTTTTACACTGAAGCAGCAAAATCATTAGGCTTAACACCGCCAGAATTTGCGCTTGAAGAGCATGAGGCTGCGGGGAAAACAATCGATGGAAATCGAATTTGCCAAGAAATGGGGTTTGAGTATGAGTTTACTCACCCACTTTATATGCCGATGAGTTAAATGAAAACCGTGGCGCTCAATACGAACGCCACGCTAAATGCTTATTTGATAGGTAACATCACAATTTCTTGGAATGCAGGGCGCTTGGTCAGTGTTTGATACCAGCACTCTAAATGAGGAAATTCAGGGCGTTCTGTCACAATTTCATGCCATGGGTAGAACAGTGGCGCAATGGCAATATCCGCAATACCAAATTTATCTCCGCTAAAATAGGCTTGAGTCGCCAGAGTATCATCCGCAATTTTCAGCAGCTTTTCGATATTTTGATAAATGACTTTGGCTTGAGCCGGGTCTCTATCCGCTTCAGGAACGCGAACGATTTTGTTCATCATCTGCTTGATATGGTCAAACAAATTAGCGCTGCTCCAATCCATCCATTTATCTGCCGCTGCTTTTTCTTGCAGATCAGTTGCTAACAATAGGTGAGAATGATCATACTTTTCCGTAAGGTAACGTAAAATTGCATTGGATTCCCACAGGGTAAAGCCTTCATCCTGTAAAGTTGGAATTGTGCTGTTTGGATTCATTTTCTTATATTCAGGTGTATCAACACCACCGAATGGGCCACCAACATCTTTTTGATTATAAGGAATATTCAGCTCTTTCAAGCACCACAGTACTTTTTTCACGTTTGAAGAGTTAGTACGTCCCCAGACAGTTAACATTGGAATCTCCCATGACTATGTTTTAACTTAAAGACGGTATTTTTGACCTAAACAAGATAGATGAAATTAATGAATTGAGAAACTTTATTATTTATTAATTGCGGTGGTCATCATCACTTATTTTGTTTAGGGTATGGGGGGATTTTAATTAGCGTAATATTTTGCAGTATCTCGATGAATTTGACTGCATTTTTGGTTTCTAGTGAATATTTTATTAAACATGGTTTGATTGTGATGAACGCTTTGAATGGTAATAGCAACACTAATAGTAAAGGAGTAACCAATGAATAAAACAACATTGTCCTCAGCAATTCGAGGAACAGGTATCGGATTCAGTCTATTCGTTGTGATGAGCACAAGTAGTTATGCCGCTCAGACACCAGTTGCTCCACAAGTTGACGCAAAAGCGTTTGTATTAATGGATTATAACAGCGGTAAAATTTTGGCTTCGGGTAATCCTGATGAGCGTTTGGATCCTGCAAGTCTAACCAAGATCATGACCAGTTATGTGGTCGGGCAAGCGGTCAAAGCAGGAAAAATTACGCCGCAAGATATGGTGACAGTGAGTGAAGCCGCATGGGCGACAGGAAATCCGATTTTAAAAGGGTCTTCCTTGATGTTCTTGAAACCGAAAGACCGTGTTTCGGTGTTGGATTTAAATAAAGGCGTGGTAATTCAATCTGGGAATGATGCCAGTATTGCCTTGGCTGAGCACGTTGCGGGGAGTCAAGAATCTTTTGTTGACCTGATGAATGGCTACGTCCAAAAAATTGGCTTAACCAATACCCATTTTAAAACCGTACATGGTTTAGATTCTGAAGGGCAATACAGTACCGCTCGGGATATGGCTGTGTTAGCGCAAGCGCTGATCCGCGATGTGCCTGATGAGTATGTATTGCACAAAGAGAAAGAGTTTACGTTCAATAATATCCGTCAACCTAACCGTAACCGTTTATTGTGGAGCCAAAATCTTCATGTTGATGGCGTGAAAACAGGGCATACTAGTGGTGCTGGTCATAACCTAGTCGCATCAGCAACTGATGGTCCTATGCGCTTGATTTCGGTAGTTTTAGGTGCGCCAAGTGACCGTGTTCGTTTTTCTGAAAGCGAAAAGCTGCTCACTTGGGGCTTCCGTTTCTTTGAAACAGTGACGCCGATTAAAGGGGATGCTGTTTTACAGAAACAACGTGTTTGGTTTGGTGACATTTCAGAAGTGCCTTTAGGGGTCGAAAAAGATGTGGCAGTGACTATTCCAAAAGGTCAGCTACAAAACCTAAAAGTGGACATTAAACTAGATAATGATTCCATTGAAGCACCTTTAGCATTGAACCAAAAGGTGGGCACAATTAACTTTATTTTGAATGGTGAAGTGATTGAACAGCACCCATTGGTTGCAAAACAAGCTGTAGAGGAAGCGGGGTTTATCGGTCGTATTTGGGATTACATCATGAAAACCATTACTGGCTGGTGGAATGCCATTTTTGGATGATTAAAACCTAATTATAAAATTAATATATGGAGACCTCTTTATGAGGTCTCTTTTTTTTGTAATGAATAACATTAAATAAACTTACAGATAAACTTCAATTGAAATATTTCCAATTCAATTTAATAATCATTTTAATTGTTTGAGTGCTAACTATTTTACTATTATTTAAATATCAATGGTTGAAATTATCTCATGCAATTTCATAATATATTTATTAATTTAATTAATTGAAATGGAGAATTATCAATGGGCATTTCCATGGAAGAAAGAATGCATCAGCTGTCCTTACAAAAAAATACCAAAGGGATTGGGGAAAACAGTGTTAATGGTGGTCGTGCGGATAATCGCGGTGAAAATAGTGGCGTTATGAAATCCGGTGATGCGATTGATTCTGGTAAAGGGGGCGGTTCTGTAGATGGCGGTAATACATTAAACCTGCATACTAACAATCATATAATGCAAGGTGGGCTTGCGCGTAATAATGGTGTTAACAATGGGGACGTTGAGGGGGGAGATAGTACCAACTTTGGTTTAAATAACAATGAACTTAATGGTGGTTCCGCAACGAATGAATTTGGTTCTGTTAACCATGAAAATTCATATATTAAAGGCGGTAATGCTATTCGTGAGTTGCAAAGCGGTATTGAAAAATACCAAGGAATGCAAAAGCAATTGGCGGAGGCAAATAAAGAAATCACTCGCAAAACTAATGAGTTGTCAGCACTGAAAAAAGAAATTGCATCACAAAAAGTAGAATTGCAAAAACAGCAGCAAGCATTAGCAGATCAAGCTTCTCAATCAAAAGACACGCAAGATAAGCTGAATGCGGCGCAACAGCTTCTTGCTCAAAGTGAAGAAGAAAAGCAGTCATTAAATAATGAACTGATGAAGGCTAAAGGAGATGTGAATCAACTTCGCTCTGATATGAAAGCTCAACGTGGTGAAATAGACAAACTCAAAGCTCAGGTTGATGCGGGCAAGCAAGAGATCAACGAGCTGGAAGTTAAATTAGATAAGACGAGTGGTGATAAAGAGAAACTCGAAGAGCGCTTAAAAGTCCAGCAAGATCGTAATAAAAAACAAGAAGAAAAAATTGCTGAAATTCAAGGTAAGATTGGTGACAAACAAAAAGAAATTGCCGCTTTGAATGACAAGCTTGCAGATGAAGGAAAAAACCAAGCGGGTTTAAATGCTAAAATCCAGCGTTTAGAAAATGATATTGACAACTTAAAGAGCATTTTAGATAAGAAAGTTGAAAAAGAGTCTGAGAGCGGCTCTAAGGTTTCTCAACTGCAAGAAAAAATTAGCGTTTTAGAAGCAGAGAAAAAAAAGTTAGACTCTCTATTGCAAAACGAACTTCACTCTTACACCAAACTGGCTGAAGAATATCGTCTCTTTGAGGAGTCCGTTAAAACAGACATGGAAAAATTTGACCGGATAGAACTGGTGTTTAACAAAATGGGTGGTTTGGTAAATGAAGGTCAAGATATCTTAATCAACTCACCTGAAACTACGACAACGACGTATACAACTACCTCGTACTCTCGTGAGACAAAAACATCAGAGGGTCGTTCATCTGCTGGATTTGCACAAAATTCAGGGGATAATTCAGGCTCTATTCGTGGTGGTGATAGCATTAGTAATTCGTATGTGAAAAATGAGGTGAAGTTTGAGATTGATAGTGATCAGCTCGCCAATAAAATAGCGGAAGGGGCGAGTGCTTTCACTCAAACTATTGAAGAAGTTGTTTTAGATGCTGGGAGTTCAGTTAAAGGCGCTGTCGATACTGTTAGTGTATTAGTCTCAACGAAAACACCATATCAAGTCTGGTAATAGTACTTAGCCAGCAATCAAAAGGCCTGCATTTGCAGGCCTTTCATATGATAGAAATTAAATTATTCGCAATGACCTAACTTAATCGCCAAACCGCCTTGGGAAGTTTCACGGTATTTTGCGTTGATATCTTTACCTGTTTCATACATGGTTTCGATGACTTTATCGAGGCACACGCTTGGCGCGCTCACACGGCGTAATGCCATACGAGCGGCATTCACAGCCTTAACAGATGCAATTGCATTACGTTCGATACAAGGTACTTGGACTTGCCCACCCACAGGGTCACAGGTTAAGCCTAAGTTATGCTCCATGGCGATTTCAGCCGCGACGCACACTTGCTCTGGGCTGCCCCCCATTAATTCAGCCAAACCAGCAGCAGCCATGGAACAGGCTACACCGACTTCACCTTGGCAACCAACCTCTGCACCAGAGATGGACGCATTCATTTTGTACAGCGTACCAATCACGCCTGAAACTAAGAAATAGCGGGTATAAGAGTTTTCGTTGACTGGGCGAATAAATTTATCGTAGTAAGCCAATACCGCAGGAATAATTCCGCACGCACCATTCGTTGGGGCAGTAACAACACGGCCACCGGCGGCGTTCTCTTCATTGACAGCAAGGGCGTACATGTTGATCCAGTCAATCACCGCCATTGGGTCAATATTGTTATTGTCAGAAGTCACTAATTGACGGCGCAATGCCGCCGCACGGCGAGGAACGCGCAGTGGACCTGGTAATAAACCTTCGGTGCTCACGCCGCGTTCAATGCCCGCTTTCATGACATCCCACACCGCAGCCAGATATTCAGAGATCTCTTCTTTGCTGTGCAGGGCTAACTCGTTTTGCATTACTAATGCAGACAAAGATAACCCCGTTTCTTTACAATGTTTTTGTAAATCAGCCGCATATTTGTATGGGTAAGGGACTTGAACCGCATTTTCAGTTTCTTGACCGAAATGTTCTTCATCGACGATAAAGCCACCGCCAATGGAGTAATAATTCTTGGTATACAGAACGTTATCGCCATCAAACGCGGTAATTGTCATTCCGTTTTCGTGTAATGGTAGGTTAGTTGAATGGAAATTCATCCCACCTTCAGTTGGAAAATCGACTTCATGTTGACCATTTGCCAGCAGTAGTTTGCCAGTTTGCTCAACATTGCGCATAAATGCTGGGATAGCATCAATATCAATCGTATCAGGCAGATTACCCGCCAAACCCATAATAATCGCCATATCGGTGGCGTGTCCTTTACCTGTTAGGGATAAAGAGCCATAAACATCGACGGAAATACGTGTGGTTTTAGTGAGAAGATTTTGCTGGATGAGGTCATCGACAAACTGCTTACCGGCTTTCATAGGGCCGACAGTGTGTGAGCTGGATGGTCCGATACCGATTTTAAAAATGTCGAATACGCTAATCATATTCTGTCTTCCTATATTGAAGGATCCCCATCAAACTGCCAATTACAGGGTATTTGTTGTCAGTAAGATGATTATAGAAGATCCCTCAATTAACCAGATTGATATAGGTTAATTGAGGGCTTAGATTTACTTAATTATTTGCTAATTTTTTTAATTAGAAGAATAACTTGTAAGTTGCAGCGGAGATAGCGACCAGACCCATGATGACAACGAAGATATTGCTGAGTTTACCGGAGTATTTACGCATCGCAGGAACTTTGCTGATTGCATACATTGGCATTAAGAACAGCAGGATTGCGATAACTGGGCCACCCAGACTTTCAATGATATCCAGTACTCCAGGGTTCAATGTTGCAACAATCCAAGTTGTTACTAACATGAACAGTGCAGTACCACGATTTAATTTTTTAACATCAACTGTTTTGCCTTTTGCGCGATATGCACGCTCAACTAAACCATTGAAACCTTCACGAGCACCTAAGTAGTGGCCTAAGAATGATTTGATGATAGCGATAAAGGCGATGATAGCTGCGGCATACTTGATAAACGGCTGATCAAAATAGCCAGACAGGTAGTCAAGGATACTGATATTTTGCGCTTTAGCTGCAGCAAGGTCTGCTGAAGACAGTGTGAATACACAGCTGATGACGAAGAACATTACAGTCAGAACCATCAGGATGTGCGCAGAAGCCAGAATGCGTGAGCATTTTTTCTCTGCCGCTTCATCATACTCTTCACGTTTTGCAACAGAGAAAGCAGAGATGATTGGTGAATGGTTAAACGCGAAAACCATAACTGGGATTGTTAACCAGATAGTGATCCAAATGCTTTGTCCACCGGATGCTGTAGCCGCTTCAGTCACGTTATCTAAAGATAATGTGCTCAGAGCATCGGTGCTCCAATGTGGAACCATATACAGAGAGAAAGCGACCAGTACGGCGATGAATGGGAACACCAGCATACTCATGACTTTAACAATATATTTTTCACCGAATGCCACGATTGCCATAACGCCACCGACTAAAATCAGTGCCAGCAACCAACGTGGTGGTGCACCAACGCCTAATAGTTCAGTCAGGAATTTGTTAACGTTGTTAGTGATAGAAACACCATAAACTAACAAAATAGGATAAATAGCAAAGAAATAGAGCAGGGTGATCCAGTTACCTGCTGTACGACCAAAATGCTCTTCTACCACTTCGGTAATGTCACCGTCTTTCTTTGAACCGGAAAGGACAAAGCGTGTTAAACCACGGTGAGCAAAAAATGTCATTGGGAAAGCAAGTACTAACATCAGTAATACTGGCAGTAATCCACTCATACCCGCATTGATAGGCAAGAATAAAACACCAGCGCCGATAGCGGTACCATAAAGACCGAGCATCCACACGGTGTCTGTTTTACGCCAAGCGGTAGTATTCCCTGTTTGCGAGGCTGTTTTGTTGATGGAACCAACTTTTGTTGTATCCATAATAGTCTCCAAAAATAAAAGTCAAAAAATAAAAATTGGGTGCCTATTTCACTAGGCTCTTAATCTTTTTGTACGATTAATCGACGGTTTAATTAGTGGTTAGTAAATAAACAATCGGTTAATACACTGTCTAGCCATTAATAATGGTTTTATACGTAACAATCTGATTGGAAATAAAACTAAGATGAATATGAAATTCATTTTCAATCAGTTTTGCAATTTTATAAGTAATTTTTAAAAGTGGATTTTGAGTGTGAGAATCTACATTTTAGCAGAACAAAATGCCGTGATCATTATCTCAAAAGAGAAATATCCCCTGCGTTTGCCAGCTTTCAGTGGTTTTTATAAAATTGTTAATGGAATTTGGCTTAGTGCTGTTTTTTGTCGTTTTTTGGTAATGTTCATAAAATGAATACTCGACAAATTTATTTATATAAAAATACAAAACATTAAAACCGTTATCATGTTAATAAAAAATTTAACGTCAATCGGATGATCAATAACTTGAAAATACAGAAGGAAATATCACGTTATTCCTTAGAGAAAACTCAATTTTGAAATTTATATAACATCATGATAAATATGGTATTTTCATCTTTACATTAATTGATTAATAACGTGATTAATTTTTTTGGTTAATTAATGCCCTTGAAAAATATGTTAATTATTTTAGGGGATTTAAGAACGAAAATAGAATACTTATTTTTCGCCGCAAAAAATAATAAGAAATCGTTACGAAATATTTGTTAATTAATTGTTTGAATGTTTATTTGATAAATTCAAATAAAGTTATTGATGCTAAAAATAAATGAAAACAAACTTTGATTTAGCTCAATATTTAATGGTGGGAAAAATGAAGGGGGAAAGTACTGACATTAATAATAGGTCAGTACTTTAAATAACCAATTAAGGTTGCATCCATCCTTTACGAATGAGAGAACCAAATACGAGGTGGTAAAGACGAGTGATTGGCTGCTGAATAACACTGCCGCCCATTGCCCAAATCAACTGAGATAAACCGCAAGAAATAGCACCTAAGATAAATGCACCAATCATGTCTAACGGCCAGTGAACGCCAAGATAAATACGAGACCATGCAATAACGATGGCAGGAACCATAAACACGAAGCCAACCCAGGTTCTTAACCAGAATAAGAAAGCAAAAACAAACGTGAAGACGATAGTTCCATGGTTACTCGGGAAAGACGGAGTTGCGTCGTGATCTAAGAAATTAGAGCCAATTCCCATCACGAAAGGACGTTCATGTGGTGCAAAATAACCAATCAACCACGAAATCACTAAGCCAATCACAATGGCGTAAGCCGTTTTACAGGCAAAGGTACGTTGGCGAGTCATGTTTGGCTGTGCACCCCAAAACCAGCATGCAACAGTAAATAGCGGAAAAATAAGGATCAAGCGTTTGGCGATCACCGTGGCTAACGCAATAGTACCACTTGCGGATTCAGGCGTTGCGTTGATCAGATTAAAAAGATCCAGATTTAGTTGTTCCAGCACGATCGGAGTACCTCGGACATTAGTTCTCAAGAAGATGGGACATAGCAATGGGAAGGGGTGAATCAAGACACGCTCTAGACCTTGCTACTCAAGCTGACAAATTTACTTTTTGTTAAACATTAACTCAATCAATATTTGCTCAATAACAGTGATTTATCAGGGCAATGCAAAAGTTCTAGACACAAAAAACCCGATAGCATGAAAGAATCAAATGGCTATCGGGCTCCTCAATATGGGGACATCAAAGAAAAGCAGTGGCACTAATTAAGACTGCAACAAAAGAGGAAAGTTCTCATGATGATCAGAAAAAGTGCAATTTTTGATGAAAATATTTTTGCATAGCACAAAAAGTAAAAATAAAGCCCCAAACGAGAGGCTCATCTGGGGCTTTATAAAAGAAAATGTCTTGTAAGATTGATTACTTATACAGGCTCAGATTTTCTTTAGCGTATGCTTCAAAGTCAGTGCAGCCACCGATGTGTTTTTCATCGATAAAGATTTGAGGAACGGTTTCTACAGTTTTACCAACGGTTTTGGATAAGTCTTCTTTAGAGATACCTTCCGCTTGGATATCAACATAGCGATAGTCGAAGTCGTCACGTTCATTTTTCAGTTTTTCTGCAAGTTCTTTAGCACGAACACAGTATGGGCAACCAGGGCGACCAAAAATAACAGTGTACATAATATCTCCTTAAATTTAGAACTCAGATTCTAATGACTATTCAGATACGAAATAATAATGCCCAATACTATGCCAACATCAGCTTCTAAATAAAAGTTGAATTTTCCTTTCATAGCTATAGGCAGTATATATAATTTGCTAGTGGTGGTGACGATACTGTCAGTATAAGGCAATAAAACGAAGGAAAACATCATGGAACAACAGCAAAAACCCATAAAAGAGACTAAAGGGACGATGCGCTCACTAGCGGATATGCCAAAACCCGTTCTATTTCTTGAGGGTATAGGAATATTATTACTAATCACCGTATTACTTGCCACTAATGACTATATTACGCTGCCGGAATGGCTAGCCAGCTCTGGCGCGATTGTTTCTATGGTGCTGGTCGGGATGGGCTGCTTAATTCCGGCAATGATCAATATTATCTGGCGAGCTGTGCATGGTCTTACTTTTTTGGGAATTGATAATAAATCGGGTGGCGCGAGTCGTGACCGTCGCAATCAACCAAAAGAGACGACGCGAGATGATGATAAACCAGACGAAAAGTAGAGCAGGGCATGGTTTTACTGGTGTTTAGATTGGCTATGTGTGAAAATTGTCCGCTTTCTATTTGTTAGAATGAATGATTTGTTAGTATGAGTACTTGGTTAGCATGAATATGGTTATTTTTGGTATATCGCTATTTTGAGTTGAAGAAGGTTATTGCTCATGGATTCTATTTGTTACCCAGATATCTCACAGCTGCGAGAGTGGCTTGACCAACTCAAAACGTCTTATTTCGAGTGTGATTCTTGTGCTGCTTTGCATCTCCCTCATATGCAAAATATTGATGGGATCTTTGATGCTAAATTAGACATTATTAATAATGTGTTAGTACTCTCAGCATTGGCAGAACTTAAACCTACCGCGATTATTACGCTGGTGGCAAATATTAGCCAAATTAACGCCAGTTCATTAACGGCAAAAGTTTTTCTCGAAATTAATAATGAAAATCTACCTAAGTTGGTGGTTAGCCAATCATTTTCGTTAGAAGCCGGAATTACTTATCGCCAATTTAGCCATTTCTTACAACAAGCCGAAGAGCAAATTTCCGGTATTGTGTTTGAAATTTTCAGTAATAATCTACTGTATGCAAACCAAGATGAGTATGAAGAGTTAGAGTCGGATGATAATGATGACGACACTGAATCCGACCTTGATGATAAACCTTCCGTGATTATTCACTAAATACCCTATGCATTGTGAACAATATTTGGCAGGAGAATGTCGCTCCTGTCAGTGGCTAGAATTATCGCCAGAACAGCAAATTGCCCGTAAACAAGATAATCTGCAATCTTTATTGCCTTCTTTGGCGTCATCTTTATTTTTGACGCCCGTGACGGGGCCATTTGAAGGATTTCGTAATAAAGCCAAAATGGTTGTCAGTGGTAGCGTTGAAAAACCGATTTTGGGTATTGTTAACCGTGATGGTGTCGCTGTCAGTCTGACGGAATGCCCGTTATATCCCTCTGAATTTTCGCAAGTCTTCGCGCAGCTTATTCCTTTTATCGCGAGAGCTGGGTTAACCCCCTATAACATTGAACGTAAGCGCGGTGAGCTAAAATATATTTTGCTGACTCAAAGCTGGCATACCAAACAATTTATGTTGCGCTTTGTCTTGCGTTCCGATAAAAAAATCGTGCAATTGCAGAAAGCATTACCTTGGTTACAAGAAAAATTGCCGCAATTAGCCGTGATCACCGCCAATATTCAACCCGTACATATGGCTATTTTAGAAGGTGAACAAGAAATTATGTTCACTGAGCAACATGTGCTGCGGGATGAATTTAACCAAGTTCCGCTGTTTATTCGCCCGCAAAGTTTTTTCCAAACTAACCCTATCGTGGCATCTCAGTTATATCAAACTGCTCGAGAGTGGGTAAAAGAATTGAATATCACTAGCTTATGGGATCTGTTTTGTGGCGTGGGTGGCTTTGGTTTGCATTGCGCGGATAAGACGACCAAGCTAACGGGAATTGAAATTAGTGCGCCAGCCATTGAGTGTGCTCGTCAGTCTGCCCAAGAGCTGGGTTTGCAGCACGTTGAGTTCCAAGCGTTAGATTCCACAAATTTTGCCACCAGCCGCCAAGATATTCCTGATTTAGTGCTGGTGAATCCACCTCGCCGTGGTATCGGTAAGAATTTATGCAATTATTTATCTGATATGCATCCTGAGTATATTCTCTATTCTAGCTGTAATGCCCAAACTATGGCGCAAGACTTTGAATTATTATCAGGATACGAAGTTTGCAAAGTTCAACTGTTTGATATGTTTCCGCATACTGCACACTATGAAGTATTGAGTTTATTGAAGCGAAAATAGTGATTAAAATAGATAGGTTTACGCCTATCTATTATGAATTTCTCCATATTTATCAATAGATAAATTACCTTTTGTGTTTTTTATTAATGAGAGTTTTTCAGTAATAGTTGAAATCATTTTTTTAACGTCAGTTTCATTTGAATCGATATTCCATTTTTTTAGCCCCTTATAAATGGTGATTTTGGTTATATTACTTATTAAGTCATGGCTTTTCAGTTTTATTTTGAAATTATTGGGTAATACTATATTTACTTTATTTTTTATGAGTACATTTTTTATATTAGTTTGAATATCTTCATCAGAAAATTCAGGTAAGCTAAGTTTGTTTTGGCTGTTGGCTATTTTATCAATTATGCGGACGTTAAGTAATACATGACCAGCATAAGAATGTTCAGTTTGATCATTGGTACTAAATTCATCGAAAAATTGGGATAATTGCTTGAAAAAGCTGTAGCTATCTTCATCAAATAGAATGCCATTGTTTGGATCAAAAAATGTATATATTACTTTCTTGCTATTGCTTTTGGCAGAAATAGCCATACAGTGGTCGATTGTTTCTACGAGAGAGTAATAATAACCTTTGCTTTTTATTGATTCACCAATATCCATTTCTATATCAGCTAGTGTTTTTAACTCGCCATAATGATTGGTATTTTGTCTGTTTTCCAGTGGTTGAGCATCATTGTTGATTAACCCTGCACGAATTCGTCTATCAACAGAAATTAGACTCATTTTGTCTACTTCAAATTTTAAAAAGGCAGTCAAAATTAAATGGGCATCATTGGTTGTTAACGGTATTTTATGGGTCAATTTTTCTCTTATTGGCACTATTTCTTCCTGGGATAAATGCAAGCTGCTGGAACAGTTTCTATCCAGTATTTTGTCTATAAAAAAAGCTAAATTAGCAGGGAAATTATAGTTAATGAGGAATGTATCAGGCATATTTAACCTTCTATTAATTTCACCTGATTTTAGTAGCTTATTTAAATATCTAACATTGTCTTCTTGCGGGTAAATATCTCTGACAGAGATATTATTAATGTCCAATGCGAGTTTATTTAATTCAAGTGAATTTATGTAGTCGGCTTGCTCATTGATAGCTTGATAAATCAAAGTGTTAAATTCAGCCATTTTAAATTTTTTAGTGGAATTTAAAACATATTTATCCAGCGTGTTTTTGGGATGCTCTTGACTCGATATGATATGAAATGCGTCACTAAGTTTTTTGATATATTGGGAACCAAGATTATGACTTTCATACATCATAAAATAGTTGGAAAGACCGGAGCAAATACCCGCTTGAATAGGACTAATATTTGATACTTTGATAAGCTTATTCTGAAATAGATCGGGGATATTTGTTGCTATGTAATTAACAATAGGTTCTTGTTGAAAGGGAACGGAAAATTTAGAGTGTGTAATCATCTCGATAGCCTTATTTAATCAGTATAATTTTGCAATGATTCATGCTACCAATACAAAAAAGGTCTATCTTTCAAAAAACAATATAATATATAGAAATGATTGGTTATGTATGTTTTTCATACAAAAAAGCTTGGCATAAGGCCAAGCTTTTTCATTTAAAAACAATCTGTTAATTTTTAGCTACGATGTTCAAAAGCCAGTGCTTTACGCTCAATCAGACGCATAATTAATGTCAGAATCGCATTCACCACAAGATAGATAATCCCTGCCGCGACAAACGCCATCACATCCCATGTCTGTCCAAATACTTGGCTACTGTAGCCCATAATATCCAGCATCGTAATGGTACTGGCGAGAGAGGTACTTTTGAAAATCAGCACCACTTCGTTGGAATAGGACGAAAGCGAGCGTTTAAATGCATAAGGTAGAATAATCCGCATGGTTTGCAGTTTACTCATCCCGAGCGCTTGACAAGATTGCCACTGGCCGGATGGAATGGCTTTTACCGCACCGTGGAATAACAGGGTGGAATAGGCCGCACTGTTTAATGCCAGCGCTACCATCGCACAAACCCATGGTGTCGAAATAAATTCCCATAGCATTGGGTAATCTTGTAGTGACTTAAATTGGCTTGGACCATTATAAATCAAGAAGAATTGCACCAATAACGGCGTACCCGTAAATAGGGTGATATATGCTTTAACCGCTTGTGAAACGACGGGAGTTTTGAGGGATAAGATCAGCGTAAAGAAGATGGCTAAGATAAAAGCCACTAATAATGCACTGAAGGTCAGCGACAAGCTGGTCGGTAATCCCGGTAATATTTGCAGAATTAAATCGATCATTTCGCATCACTCCGTTCAAAACGCGTGGTGCGTAGTTCAATACGTTTTAGCACCAATTGGCTTAAGAGGGTGATAGCGAGGTAAATCAGACCCACAATAGCGTACCAAGTAAATGGTTCATGGGTACGGTTCACAATGGTTTTGGTTTGTAGCATTAAGTCATTGACACTAATTAAGGAGACTAACGCGGTATCTTTGAGTAACACTAACCATTGGTTACCTAAGCCTGGAAGGGCATGGCGCCACATTTGTGGCATGATATAGCGAAAGAAAATGGTGCGTTTGCTTAATCCAAGTGCTAATCCCGCTTCCCATTGACCATAAGGTACGGCTTTCAAGGCACCACGCAAGGTCTGGGAGGCGTAAGATGCATATAACAGCGCGAGCGCAACTACACCACAGAAGAATGGTGTGTAGTCAAATTCGCCGCTATCAGCAAAGAAAATGCTCGGGTCAATTTGGAAAGTACCTTGCCAGAAACCTAAGTTAATGGCGATACCATCACCTAACAGGTTAATAAGCTGGAGGGTTCCAAAATAGACAAACAGCACCACCAGTAGTTCAGGTAAACCACGGATAAGCGTGACCCAGCAGGTTCCTAAAAAGGCGAGAGGTTTGAACCGAACAGATTCCCACGCGGTAAATAGCATTGCGAGAACCAATCCAAGGACTAGCGCTAAAACGGCAAGGCCGACGGTAATACCGGCGGCACTTGCTAAAAAGAATAAATCATTCATTAATTATATCGACTACTGTTGAAACCATTTTTTATGGATAGCATCGTAGGTGCCATCGGCTTTAACTTCAGATAAGGCTTTGTTCATCTTATCCAGCAACTCTTTGTTGCCTTTACGAACAGCGATACCTAAACCAATACCAAAATATTGTGGATCGGTCACTTTGTCGCCCACAGCGGCTAAGTTTTCATTACCTTTCGCTTTTAACCACTCATCAGCAACAGCTGTGTCACCGAATACCGCATTAATACGACCGTTTTGCAGATCTAAAATGGCAGATTGGTAGTTATCATAAGGGACAACCGTCATATCTTTATGTTGTTCCAGAATGTATTTCTGGTGTGTGGTACCGTTTTGTACCCCGATTTTTTTACCTTTTAACTGGTCAACGGCAGTAATCTTATCTTTTACTGCAATAAACTCAGCGGAGTTCGGATAGTAAGTTTCGGTGAAATCCACTTGTTGTTGACGCTCAGGGGTAATATCGATACCCGCCATTAACGCTTCAAAGCGACGGAATTTCAGGCTTGGAATTAAGCTATCAAAAGATTGGTGTGTGAATGTGCAGGTTGCATTCATTTTTTCACACATTGCATTTGCCAGATCCACGTCAAAACCTACGATTTGGTTGTTTTTATCAAACATTTCAAACGGGGCGTAAGTTGCTTCAGTTGCAAAACGGATGGTCTCTTTTTCCGCCGCCGCCGCAGATAGGGTTACAGCGCCTAATAATGTAGCTAATAATAATTTTTTCATTGCTTAATCCTATATCTATTAGTGGGACAGAATCTATTAATGGGATAGATAATTTGCAAATGCTTCGGTTTGAGGTGCAGCGAAGTGGCTAGCATCTCCTTGCTCTACAATATGACCGTTTTCCATATAGACCACACGGCTTGCGGTTTTACGGGCAATTTCAACTTCATGGGTCACTATAACTTGGGTGATCCCCGTTGCTGAAAGTTCACGAATAATATCCACCACTTGCGCTGTAATTTCAGGGTCAAGTGCGGCTGTTGGCTCATCAAATAACAGAACTTGAGGTTCCATCATCAAGGCACGAGCAATCGCGACACGTTGTTGCTGTCCACCGGATAAATGCAGGGGATAACGGTCAGCAAATTGCGATAAACGTAAGCGCTCTAACAGCTTAGCGGCTTTTTCTTGTGCTTGCTGTTTGGATAGCTTCAAAACGCGGCATGGCGCTTCAATCAGGTTATCCATCACACTTAAGTGAGGCCAGAGATTATATTGTTGGAAAACCATGCCTACATTTTGGCGCAGATCGCGAATGGCTTTCGCATCTGGTGTTTTGGCAAAATCAAAAGTATGGTTGGCAACATTGAGTTGACCTGAACGAGGCATTTCTAGCAGGTTCAGTACGCGCAGTAAGGAGCTTTTACCTGCGCCACTTGGCCCGAGTAATACCATGGTTTCACCAGCAGAGCACTCTAAGTTGATATCAAAGAGTGCCTGATGGTTACCGTAGAAACAGTTTATGTTTTTTAATTGAATGCTCATGCTTACCAATAATATCTAAATTAACTACCCGCGATATTAATCCTGTAAGCATATTTATGCAATGTTTTATGCATAAAAATTTGGTTTTTTACGCTAAATTTATTCTGGCTTATTGGAGCTATCTTCCACTATCGGTGCTGTCACAAGCTTTTTGTCCCGTTGAATAGCCAATTCACTAATACGCTTAGCCATGCCTTTAAAGATGAACAGATGCGCTGGCATCATCGCAAACCAATAGAGTAATCCGCTGAAACCCGCTGGGTGCCACCATGCACGAACATCAATGGAGCGTAGGTTTCCACTATCATGAATAGTGAAAGTTAATCGACCTAAACCTGGTGCTTTCATACCAAAAAGTAAGCTAAGTTGTTTATTTGGTTCCATATTAATGACTCGCCAACCATCAACTTCATCACCAACCTGTAAGGTGTCACGATCAGGTCTGCCATATTTGACTTTATTCAACATCATATCGTCCATAATGGCGCGTGTTTTCCAAAGGATATTGGCGTAAAAATAGCCTTCTTTTCCACCAATTTGCTGTACGGTATGCCAGAGCGATTCAGTGGATGCGGTGGTGCTAAAAGTAAAACCCGCTTGTTTAGGGTAGTAGCCGTAACCTGGTCGCCAGCGTTTTCTCACCTCGGGATCGTAACCCCAATCAGAGTTATCAATGGCACTGGCTTCTTCCGCTAATGTGGTTCTGACTGCATCATCAAATGAAATCAGCGTTTGCGGGATAAGCTCGCGAATGAGTTTATCGTCCGCAGGCAGATCGTGTTGTAAGCCTTGGATCAACTCTTTGGCAATAGTCGGCGGCACTGAAGTTATCAAGCTAATAAAGTGCACGGAGATCATGCTGACAGGGATCGGAATTGGAATTAACAAGCGACGCTTTCCTGAGACTTTAATAAAGCGCTTGAAGAGCTCTTGGTAGCTTATATATTCAGGACCTCCCGCATCTAACACTCGACTTTCTGTCACGGGAAGTTGGGCTAACTGGGTGAGGTAATACAGGATATTTTCAAGGGCAATCGGGGATGATTTTGAACGTACCCAACGAGGCGGCGTCAAAATGGCGAGGTTATATACCATATCGCGCATAATTTCGAAGGCCGCAGAACCTGAACCAACAATTATGGATGCGCGAATTTCAGTCACAGGAATACCACTTTCGCGCAGAATCTCCCCTGTTAAGCGTCTGGCAATTAAATGCGGGGAATAAGTATGCCCATGTTGCAGTGCGCTGAGATAAATCACCTGCTTGACGTTAGAGCCTTGCAGCGCATTTTGTACATTGCGTGCCGCTTCACGTTCACGTTCAATAAGATTGGCTTGATCCGCCATGCTATGAACGAGGAAGTAAACAATATCCACCTCGTCCATGATATTTTTCAGGGTTTCAGGCTGGTGTAAATCCACATAGATACAGCGAGTATCCGACCAACCTTGGGATAGCATCCAGTCTACACGTCGGGCGGCGGCAGTGACTTCATGACCTTCTTCCAATAATTTAGGAATTAAATTTTGCCCAATATAGCCACTTGCACCTAGTACTAAAACTCGTTGTTTACCCGTCATGTTAATTTCCTGTGATACCTAAATTAACGGCTATTGTGACTGAAATTCTACTTATGTAAAGAAGGCCATAAGGATTGGCGTAATTAGACTTAAAACGAAGCCGTGAACGATAGCCGCGGGGACAATCGACACGCCACCACTACGCTGCAATACTGGCAAAGTAAAGTCCATAGACGTAGAGCCACAAATTCCCAATGCAGTAGAACGATAGCGATTAATGATTAATGGAATCAACATGATGGCAGTTAATTCTCGCAACAGATCATTAAAAAATGCGGCGCTGCCCATCACAGGACCATAAGCATCGGTAATTAAGATACCGGTAAGTGAATACCAACCGAATCCAGAGGCGATAGCTAACCCCATTTTGATAGGAAGCCCAAGGAAAAAGGCTGCGGCTGCCCCACCGATAAGGGCGCTAACCCCCATGACTAAGGCAATCGTTGTTCCTCGGCGGTTAATTAAAATCTGTCGAATATGCATGCCACTATTACGCAGTTGTACCCCAACCAGTAACAGCAGCAACATTAGCGCCACTTGGCTGCCTTTATCCGCATAATGTAAGAATTTAAACCCCGTTAATCCTACTAAAAAGCCAATGAGTAAGACACCACACAGCTGCAAGGATTCAAATACCATTTTGATACGTGAAGGGGGCTTTTCTTGCTTGTGCTGTGGGACTTTCCACGGATCAAGTTTATCCAGGAGAATTAAAGAAAGCGCATTGAGGCCAAAAATGCAGGCGAAGAAGGTCAGGGCATAAATTAAGATGGACACTAAATGTGCGCTGAGGTTTTCAAGCAAAGCAAGGGTAATACCCATTAAAAATAAAATGACGTACACCATCGAATTTAAAGACTGATGAACTCGATGAAGAACATTTTTATTTTTTATAGGTATCAAGTAACCCAGAAACAGAGGTAAAAGAATAATCAGCAAGCCTGAATACATGTTAGTGCCCTTTTATTTCATTTTGTTTTACTGCATTAACTACACTAATTTATGCCAATATAAATTTATGCCAATATAAACAACAGATTATATTTAAACATTCATGAACATTGCTATCGAAACATGAATAAATTTAGCCTGTGATGCTAAATATCACGCAGGTGATAAATATTTTTCAATGGCTGATTAACTAAAAATAGGAGAAAAATGCTGGAAAATAAAGCATAAACATCCTATATCACCAACTAAATAAGCTCAATACAGGGACATGTATCGCAACGTGTTTTTTTTGTACTGTGTTGACTCGTATAGTAATTAATTGGCTTAATGAGTAAGCTTTTATTTGAGATAGTTCAGGTTGTTTCACGGATCCTTGAGTGGTCAAGATGTTACAATCAAACTCAGTTTTCGATAGCAAGGAGAGAGATATGTATCTGGAACGTGTGGAAATATACGGATTTAGAGGGATCAACCGACTTTCTTTAGAACTTAATAATAATACCGTTCTCATCGGGGAAAACTCATGGGGGAAATCAAGTTTACTCGATGCCTTAGATATTTTGCTCTCTCCCGAACATCGCGAATACCAATTCACAGCTAATGATTTTCACCATCCTACAGGGGATGATGAAACACGTTTTCGTACTTTGCAGATTGTCTTAAAGTTCTGTGAGAGTCGTCCTGGTCGCCATCATTCTTATCGTTTCCAAAATCTAGCTTCTGTTTGGGTCGATAATGGGGATGACTTAAAACATATTTTATTCCGAGTAAGTGCGGAGCTAAAAGATGATAACAGCGTTACGGTAGATAAGTGCTTCTTAAATTCTGGGGGTAATAAATTATCCCTTGATAATGTGGGTAAGTATATTAAAGAAATTGTCCGTTTATATCCCGTAATTCGCTTACGAGATGCGCGTTTCTTAAATAGTATAAACCCCGAGACGATAGTCAGCGGAAGCAACAATTTCCGTGAAAACTTTAATCATCAGATTAAAGAATTGACGATGGCGCTGGTGAATAATCCTGAACGCTTAAGTGATAATGACCTTGAAGATGGGGTGGACGCGATGCAGCAATTGTTGAGCCACTATTTTTCAGGGAAAAGCGGTCATATGGTGAAAACGGATAATCCAATGATTAGTATCGAGCCTCGTAAGCGGGGGTGGCAGGCATTGGATAATATTAACCGATTAATAGCGAAGCCGAATCAACGTAATATTCGCCTGATTATCTTAGGGATGTTTTCATCGTTACTGCAATCTAAAGGGAATATTGAGCTGGATAAACATGCTCGCCCAATTATTATTGTGGAAGACCCTGAAACACGGTTACACCCGATTATGTTGTCTATTGCGTGGGGGCTGTTTAGTTTATTCTCCTTGCAGCGGATCACCACAACCAATTCTGGTGACTTACTTTCCCAAGCGCCAATTGATAGCTTATGCCGACTCGTCCGTGATACCAATAAAGTGTCTGCATATCGTTTGAATCCTCAGGATTTAAGTGCCGAAGAGTTACGTAAAATCTCTTTCCATATTCGTTTTAATCGACCTTCCGCATTATTTGCCCGTTGTTGGCTACTGGTTGAAGGTGAAACGGAAATTTGGCTAATGAGTGAATTTGCGAGGCAGTGTAATTATTTCTTCGAAACAGAAGGCATTAAGGTAATTGCCTTTGCACAAAGTGGCTTAAAACCTTTATTAAAATTTGCCAATAAAATGGGCATTGAATGGCATGTATTAACTGATGGGGATGAAGCAGGGCGAAAATATGCCGCAACGGCGACGCATTACGCCAACAAAATTAATTCGCCAGATAGAGACCGGTTAACCATGTTGCCTG
This sequence comes from Providencia sp. LY12, assembly GCF_057621555.1. Lineage (NCBI taxonomy): Bacteria > Pseudomonadati > Pseudomonadota > Gammaproteobacteria > Enterobacterales > Morganellaceae > Providencia > Providencia sp. LY12. The sequence goes on from NZ_CM172594.1 coordinate 1,413,846, forward strand.
CACCGGATATGGAACATTTTTTGTATCGCGAAGGGTTTCAAGGTTTGTACCATGAAATTGCAGAAATTCCTGAAAATGCTCGAGTATCCACTCGCCGCGTGATTTTAAAAGCGATTGCACGGACGTCAAAACCTGACTTAGCGCTGGCGACAGTAAACCGTGCCGCTGAATTAGGCCCTGAAGCTGTACCATTAGCTCTGAGAAATATGTTCTCAAGAGTCGCATGGTTGGCACGCGGTAAGGCGTATTAATATAAATTGCAGTTAATCTTAAATCTGTTTAGTGAAGAGTGATAATTATTCAGCTATCTTATTTTCAAGAGAGGGGCGGCCCTCTGATTGAAAATAGGAACAGCGTTAATGAAGGCAGCATCAAGAAAAAAATGGATTTATGGCATATTTGTCCTACTCGCGGCGCTGGCGACCGCATGGTTTTTTCTTGGTAACCAGCAGCCAGAGAGCTACCAAACGGTTGATGTGACTCGTGGTGACCTCGATAAGCGGGTTATGGCGACGGGTAAATTAGATGCTGTACGTAAAGTAGATGTGGGGGCGCAGGTTAGCGGTCAACTGCAAACACTGTACGTTAAAGAAGGTGATACTGTTAAAAAAGGCGATCTGCTCGCCGTTATTGATCCGCAAAAAGCGCAAAACGAAGTCACTGAATCTCAAGAAACTATCCATGAATTAGAATCCAATTTAGCATTGGCTCAGGCTGAATTAAAGCTTGCGCAAGTGACTTATCAACGTCATTTAAGCCTATCAAAAGTACAAGCGGTGGCTCAGCAAGAGCTGGATAAAGCCAGAACCGATGTGGAAGTGAATAAAGCGAAGGTGGCCACGTATCAGTCGCAGATTAAACGTAATCGCGCCTCTTTAGATACTGCAAAAACGAATCTGAAGTACACCCAAATTACAGCGCCAATGGATGGTATTGTGACGTTTATCAAGACATTACAAGGGCAAACGGTGATTGCAGCTCAAGAGGCACCAACGATTTTAACGTTAGCTGATTTGGATACAATGTTGGTCAAAGCAGAAGTTTCCGAAGCGGATGTTATCTACCTTGAGCCGGGACAAAGTGCATCTTTTACAGTGTTAGGCGCCCCAGATAAAAAATTCGCGGGAAAACTGAAAGATATCCTACCGACCCCTGAAAAGATTAACGATGCAATTTTCTACTATGCCCGTTTTGAAGTGCCAAACCCTCAACATCTTTTAAAGCTACAAATGACTGCACAGGTAGTGATTGAGCTTGAATCCCATAAAAATGTGCTGCTCCTTCCGTTACTCGCTTTAGGAAACGAAGTCACTCCGCAAGTTTATGAAGTGGAAGTTTTGAATGATGGGATACCGCAAAAGAGAAACATTGAAATTGGCAGTCGTAACGATGTTTCAGTGGAAGTGATTAAAGGGTTGCAAGAAGGGGATAAGGTCATCGTCGGTCGCAGCAGCGATACGGAATTGTAATGATGACGACTTTACTGGAGCTGCATAATATTACGCGGCGCTATCCTGCGGGTGAGCAGGAGATCACCGTACTCAAAGATGTTTCGTTGAAAATAAATGCCGGTGAAATGGTGGCGATTATTGGTGCGTCAGGGTCGGGAAAATCGACGTTGATGAATATTTTGGGATGCTTGGATAAACCCTCATCAGGGGAATATTTCGTTGCAGGTCAAAATATTGCGACATTGAATAATGACCAATTGGCACAATTACGACGTGAACATTTTGGGTTTATCTTCCAGCGTTATCACTTACTGAGCCATTTGAGTGCGGAGCAAAATGTTGAGATCCCCGCTATTTATGCCGGAGCAGGCAAGTCTCAGCGACAGGAACGGGCAGAGCAATTACTTCAACGTTTAGGCTTAGGTGAACGAGTTCATTATCGCCCAAGCCAATTGTCGGGGGGGCAGCAACAAAGGGTCAGTATTGCTCGCGCTCTGATGAATGGCGGACAGGTTATTTTGGCGGATGAGCCGACGGGGGCGCTGGATAGCCATTCAGGGGAAGAGGTCATGAAGATCTTAAAAGATCTTTGTGCCCAAGGGCATACGGTGATCATCGTTACCCATGACCCGAAAGTCGCGCAGCAAGCAGAGCGGATCGTTGAAATCAAAGATGGCGAAATCATCAATGATTCTGGTGTGTTAGTAACGAAGAAAGTTGAGTTCCCGGCAAAAGTCGCGATGAAGAAAAATCCATTAGGGCAATGGATTAGCCGATTCAGTGAAGCTTTATTGATGGCGTGGCGCGCGATGGTAGTGAATAAAATGCGCACCTTGCTGACGATGCTGGGAATTGTGATTGGTATTGCCTCAGTGGTATCCATCATGGTAATTGGCGATGCGGCCAAAGGGATGGTATTGAATGATATTAAATCGATTGGTACCAATACAATTTCGGTGTATCCCGGAAAAGATTTTGGCAGCGATGACCCAGAAAATCGCCAAGCGTTGAAAGCCTCCGATATTTCTGCCATTGCTCAGCAGCCTTATGTTCAGTCGGTGACTGGCTCCATTGATACCTCTGCTCGATTACGTAAAGGGAATTTAGATGCGGTGGCTCGAGTCGCAGGAGTGGGGGTAGGTTATTTCCAAGTTTATGGTAATAAATTCGCTGAAGGGATGGGATTTACTCAGGATATGCTTGATCGGCGTGCGCCTGTAGTTGTGATTGACGGTAATACGAAACGACGATTTTTTCCGAACAAACAGAATGTCGTGGGTGAGACATTGCTCATCGGAAATATGCCCGCCACTGTCATTGGTGTATTAGGAGAACAAAAGTCAATTTTTGGTTCCAGTAAAAGCCTAGAAGTGTTTTTACCCGACACGACAATTAACAGTAAGCTGATTAACCGTTCTTACTATGACAGCATTGTGGTTAGAGTGAAGGATGGCATTGATGCGAAAGTGGCTGAGCAGCAACTGACCCGTTTGCTGACTTTGCGTCACGGTAAGAAGGATATTTTTACCTATAATATTGATACATTGGTCAAAACAGCGGAAAAAACCACCCAAACTATGCAGCTCTTTTTGACTTTAGTCGCCGTAATTTCCCTTGTGGTTGGGGGGATTGGAGTGATGAATATTATGTTGGTGTCTGTGACAGAAAGAACCCGTGAAATTGGTATTCGTATGGCGGTTGGTGCTCGTACGATGGATGTGATGCAGCAATTTCTTATTGAGGCGGTGTTAGTGTGTCTTATCGGTGGCTTAATGGGAATTGGCTTATCTTATGGCGTCAGTCTGATTGCTCAAATGGCGCTGCCAGGCTGGACATTTGCATTTGATCCAATTGCACTTGTCAGTGCATTTGCCTGTTCAACGGCGATTGGGATTATTTTTGGTTTCCTACCCGCGAGAAATGCGGCGAGATTAAATCCGATTGATGCATTAGCAAGAGAGTAATTTATCCATCAGTGATTATTTGAAAAGTTGTAGAGGGGGATCTCTACAACTTTTTTCTCACTAATAAGGCAATTTATTAGATAAAATAATTAGTGAATAGCTGTTTAGGTCGAATATTTTGTGAGATTAACGGCAATGAAAAGATAATTTACTCTATATTTGCGTGTCTAAATTAGAATTATCTATCGATGAACACTCATTTTGTGAAATTTCTCTAATCAAATGTGGGTTTTTTAACCTATTAATTTACAGCTTATTTTGTTTTTACCCCCTCCTATTTCTCCTCCCATTTAAATAACCGATAATAAAAAAGCTATCAAAAAGGTAAATTCTACTTGCGATTTAGTACCGATCGTGGATATTATTCGTCTTGTAGAATAAATGAAACCTGGTTCCGTTAAATGGAACTTTAGCGAAAAGCCAAAAAATCACAAGTAAAGACTCATACACAGCAGGATAAAAAATGGCAAATAAAGCAGGTGAAGATTATTCTCTGGCGCGGGTACCGCAAAGTGCTCGTCGACCGTTTTATGAAGTGTTGATCCTCCGTATCGGTTCACTCGCTTGCGTTTCGCAAGTGATGCTAGGTGCAGCGCTTGGTTATGGATTAACGTTTTGGCAGGCGTTTTGGGCAACAATGCTCGGTTCTGTAATTTTACAGGTCGTCAGTTGGGGTCTCGGAGCGGCAGCTTGCCGTGAAGGAATGTCAATCAGTCTACTGTCTCGGTGGTCTGGTTTTGGAAAACTAGGATCGGCATTAATTGGAGGAGCCATTGCTATCTCCTTAATGGGTTGGTTCGGTGTCCAAAATGGTTTCTTCGCGGATGGTATGTATAAAGCGACTAACGTGCTAACACCAGGGACCTGGTCGCTTATTACAGGCATTGCGGTGACAATTATTACGGTATATGGGTATCGCTTTTTATCTATTACCGCGAATATTTCAACACCGCTATTTTTATTCGCACTAGGTTGGGCTACTTATAATTTATTATCGGGACAGGACATTAGTTTATTAATTAATGCCACTGAACCTGCCGGGCCTTTAATGACAATGCCAGCTGCAATTACGATGGTTGCGGGTGGTTTTATCATCTCTGCTGTAACAACACCAGACATCAGTCGCTTTATGCATAAGCCGAAAGATGTGTTCTGGATGACGTTGATTGGTACATTCTGTGGCGAGCTTTTCGTCAACATGATAGCGGTATTAATGGCTTTAGCATTACGCACAAGCCAAGTTTTTGATTTGATGATGGCGTTAACTGGGTTGCTAGGTGCATCGATTGTTATCTTCTCAACAATTAAAATGAATGATATCAATCTCTACTCTTCATCACTCGGCTTCTCCACACTGTTGAACGCTATTTTTAATAAGCGTTTTGACCGCCGTTATTTAACATGGATTATTGGTATTTTTGGTACCGTGGCTTCCATGTTAGGCATTTTAGATAACTTTATTAGTTTCTTAATTTATCTTGGTATTTCGATTCCGCCTGTCGCGGGTATTATGGTTGTCGATTATTACTTGTTAAAACGTGACAGAAAAGAGCTGGATATCACCCGAGAACAAGGCATTTTACCAACGCGTTGTGAAGCGTATAACCCAGTAACTTTAGTGGCATGGTGCTGTGCGGTCGTTGTTGGCTGGGGAACCTCTGCTCTAGGACCTTTTGGTGCAGATATTGGCGTTCCAGCGTTGAACTCTTTGCTGGTTGGTGCGGTGGCTTATTGGATTGGTATGCGCTTATTAGCGGCATTCCGAGGCGAAAAAGGCATTCACTTCCGCCAAGTTTCTCATTTAGATTGAGGGCAAATGGATGACTGATAACCGAGTTAAAGTTGCGCTAGCTCAGTTCGATTCTGAGCTAGGAAATAAGACAGGTAATTTGCAACGCATGGCGCAATTGTGCGAACAAGCGGCATCGCAAGGGGCGAAACTTATCTGTTTCCCTGAGCTAGCCACAACCGGTTATCGTGGTGATCTGTTATCTACTCAATTATGGGATCTCAGCGATTTTGACGGCAGCGAAACATATCGTATGTTTAGTCAATTGGCTTCCCGCTTAGATATCACGATTGTAGCGGGATTTGCCGAACGCGGTAGCCGTCTAGGCGAAGTGTATAACTCAGTGGGCGTATGGAATCCTGGCTGTGAAAATATCAGCGGTGTATTTCGTAAGGTTCATGCGTTTGGTATTGAAAAACAGTGGTTCAAAAACGGGGATACTTTCCCCGTGTTTGATACGCCAATCGGTAAAATTGGTGTGATGATTTGCTACGACATGGGCTTCCCTGAAGTAGCGCGGATCCTCACTTTACAAGGCGCTGAGTTACTGATTGCGCCTTCTGCCTGGTGTATTCAAGACCGCGATATGTGGGATATTAATACAGCGTGTCGTGCTTTAGAAAATGGCACGCATCTTCTAGCGGTAAATCGCTGGGGGCATGAAGAAGATTTACACCTATTTGGCGGCAGTAAAATTATGGGCCCGCGTGGGCAAGTTTTGTGTGAGGCATCTTGCGAACAAGAACAGTTGTTAGTTGGTGAGATTGATTTTCGTCTTCAGGCGCATACGCGTTTAAGTGTGCCTTATTTAAGAGATAGAAAGCCTCTGGATTATGGCTTGCTAGTGCAGGAAACTCAGGTATGAGTATTTTAACAAGTGTTGTCGACGTGTATCGCCTATTTTTACGCTCAGGTAATGAGCTAACGGTCACCACGTTGGTCAATGAATTATCGATGCCGAAAAGCTCTGCCTCACGTCTGTTAAAGCAAATGGCAGAACTTGGTTTACTCGAAAAGAAAAATAACGCGCCGATTTATCGTCCAGGTTTGTTGATTATGGAGATTGCCCACCGAGCTCGTGGCATGAACCATTTAATTGATATGGCGTTAGAAGCATTAGACAGTTTGACGAAAGATACGGGGTTTACCAGTTATGTATCTGCGTTAGATGAAGATAAAGTCCGTGTTGTTCATGCACGAATTGGTAACAGCATGCTGCAAGTGGTTACGCAGCCGGGAACGCGTTTACCTATTGGTGGCACATCAACGGGACGCGCATTATTAGCACGTTTGCCGATAAATGAGCGCATAAACTTAATTAATTTAGAGCCTGAAGAGTCTCGAGCTAGTTTAAATGAGCGCATTAGCGTGATCACTGAACGAGGTTGGGAGTTTTCAGTCAATGAGTCAGTTGCCGGTGTCGCTTCTGTATCCAGTACAGTATATGACCCTTCACAAAATACGTTGTATGCGTTGTGTTTGAGTCTCCCTGCGTCGCAAATGACCGATGAGATTATCGTGCAGTTGTCCCAAGATCTTTACCGTAAGGCTTCTTACCTAGGATGTATGGTTGGGGATCCTTATTGGTTAGAGCGTAGTACCAAGTAGTCAAAAAACCTTGTGATATCCAGCAGTATCAGTAGTAAAAGTTCAGTAATGAGTAGTTGCAGTAAATAATAATTAAATACCATTCAAAGTGCGTGAATACGCCTTCATCAGGAAATATACCCTTTGTCTTTAGTTAAGGGGTATTCAGAGTAAACGGGTGCTCTTTTGGTGCCCGTTTACTCTAAAACTCTAAAAAAAATAATTAGAATTAAAGGAAGTACAATGACTCTAAAGCAAACTTTGTGCGTTTATGAGCTGCTCGATTGTGCGAATGTTAGTGGGCATGATGTTGTTCAGTTGTTCCAGGATTTCCCCTCAGTTCAAGTCATTTCAACGACGGTTGTCGATCAAAAAGGCCAAAGCGATTTCGTCAGAATCACCATTCCGGGTTTACAAGGCAAGTCCCAAGGTAAGAATGCACCAACGTTAGGGATCATCGGGCGTTTAGGTGGATTGGGAGCCAGGCCTTCGCGCATTGGGGTTGTTTCTGATGCGGATGGCGCAATTGCTGCCATCACAACGGGATTAAAATTGGCTGAAATGCAGCAAAGAGGAGATGCATTACAGGGGGATGTGATCATTACAACGCATATCTGTCCAAATGCACCAACTCGTCCGCATACACCCGTCGATTTTATGGATTCCCCCCTTGAAGACGCAACGATGAATCTTCATGAAGGGATCCCTGAAGCTGATGCAATTTTATCGGTGGATACCACCAAAGGAAATCGCTTAATTAACCATAAGGGTTATGCGCTATCACCGACGGTTAAATCGGGGTATATCCTACCTGTTTCTGAGGATCTATTGCGTTTAATGGAGTGGAGTAGCGGACAAAATGCAGTGACTTTCCCGCTATCTATCCAAGATATCACGCCTTATGGCAATGGGCTTCATCACCTCAATAGTATTATGCAACCAGCAGTTTCAACGACGGTTCCGGTTGTTGGTGTCGCCATTTGCACTGAAACTGTTGTACCGGGTTGTTCAACGGGAGCCAGCCATGAAGTAGACATTGCTGCGACTGTGAAATTTATGATTGAAGTCGCAAAAGCTTTCGGTGAAGGGCAATGCGCGTTCTATGATGAAGAGCAATATCAGTTATTAACTGAATTGTATGGTGATATGCATCATTTGCAGGCAACGGATGAACAATAATATTTGTTTTAGACTGTCTTAATTTAGAACGTCGTTAATTTGGAATAGCCACAGTTAATTATTTACCCCTTAAAAATAATTAACTGTGCTCTATTACCCTAGCTTATTCTGTTTTCGCTTCACCACTTTCGATAATTGGGATAATGGCGGTAGCATGCGCGCCTTTAGGTCCGTCAATCATAAGCGTGTAGCTGACCTTTTGACCCGCTTTGAGTGTCCGGTAACCATCCATCTGGATTGTGGAATAATGTGCAAATACATCATCTCCGCCATCTTCTGGGCAAATAAAACCAAAACCTTTGGCATTATTGAACCACTTAACCGTACCTGTATTCATATTTCTGTCCTTCAAGTTTGCTACTGACTGTTTATATACATGCATAAAATGCATATGTATACCAGAAGAGTTTTTTATTACACGTAAATTAAATTAATGTTTTATTTCGATAATGTTTTTTATCTGTTTTTAACTTATTGTATATATTGATTTATTAAAATATCGATTTTCTTATTATGATTAAACGCATAAGGAGTATTATGGTGTTTATGTTTGTTTTATAAGCAATTATTTTCTTCCCCAAAATCCCACCAAAAATACTCCCCAAAACATTTAAAAATTTGAGTCTTTAAATTACGACAATTTTCCACTCTTTACCGCGATCATCGTTGTAATTATCGGTCATTACTTTCGACCTGTGACCTAACAATCTTTGAGTATCCAATCCTTGTTCTCGATATATCCTTTCAGAAAGAGAACGTTGTTCATGAAAGGTTGGTTCAGCACCTTTCGACCAAGTAATTCCACATTTATTACGTGCATTTTTAAACGCGGCCGTTAATGAGGTATTTGATATTGCCCCGCCTTTTTTACCCCTAGCAATAGAATGGCGATGGTGAAGTAGGTAAGGGCTAACAACAAGATCCCTACACATGGAGATCACATCACCAAGCGTCATTTCTATAGCATCACACTTCAGCGTTAATGGGATGGCAATTTTCGTCCCTGTTTTTTCTTGCTCAATGTGCAACATTCCATCCCAAACATCCGAGAATTTCATTTTTGTGATATCACCAAGGCGCTGCCCTGTAATTAGAGCTAATAGCATCCCATGCTGTAAGTAATGAGGGTGCATAGCTGCTTGCTGATAGATAGCCTTCCATTCATCCAGCGATAAGCGCTCTCGCTTCACTTTGCTTCTAGGTTTCTTGGTTGCAAGAGCAGGGTTATACCCTGGTGGAACATGGCCAACATGCTGAGCCTCTTTAAACACATCAACAATCACGGATCTGACTACTTGAGCCATTCGGTTATGTCCGAGTGCCTTTACTTCGTCTGTTATTTTAACGACTTCAAGCGCAGTTATATCTTTTAAGGACATCATCCCACAATGCTGTTTAAATAAATTTAGCGGCTTAATTTTTTGCTTATATGAGTTTAGTTTTAACTCGCCTTGGTCCATTCGTTCTTGCTGTATTTCTAAATATTTATCAATCCAATTGGACACGCTAATGCCAATTTTCTTATTTTTAATATTTGAAAGCCTGTCATTGATACTGAGTATTTGTTTTGTTTGCTGTTCAGCTATGATCACATTTGCTTGAGCTGCTACTTGCTCGGCTTCCTCGGCGTCCGTGCCGAGGCTATGAAACCTACCTGTTAACGGGTGTTTATATTGCCAATAAACCTTTCCGTTTCGTTTATCTAACTTCCGATACAAATTTGGAATAGTGATTTTATGAGCGCGGGGTCTAGCTGCCATCAGATAATATCCTTTGAAGTTTATCGTTTGAGCAATTCGGTAATTGAGGTTTTGAAACAATACCCACCCAGCGGGAATCACGATCTACCATCCATTTCTTACCAACTTTTAAGGCTGGTGGTACCATCATGTTCGCTTTCGCATACTTCAATAACACTTGCTTGCTGGGCGCATCATCACCGAATTCCAGTTTTGCCCATGCTTCTAGAGATACCATTCTAGACATAATTATCTCCACATATCTGCCCGCATGCAGATTAAAAATTCAACCACAAACACTCGGTACGCTTTACTGAACCTGCGTGTCCATTTGCTGCAGTTGTCTTTACCTCTTTTCGCCAGCTCGAGAGTTGGCCGTTATATAGATCGTAGTCATAACCACAGATAATAACTTTCCTAGGGTCATGATTATTCACATTTGTTATTACTAGCTTAGTGACTTGAGATTGCTCAACCTTCATATTTATTTCTCTTCACTGTTTAAATTTAATCCTATCGAGCAAAAAATTTCACTTAAAATTGAGTTAAGTATCAGTTAATTCAGGTGTATATTCTGAGTGCTTATTATTTGGAGAAGTACATTAGCTCGCATTATTTTATTGCCGATACCGATGTGTCGGCATTTTTTTAATTTCATATTCATTTATTACGCTATTACGCTATTACGCTATTACGCTAATCCTATCGAGTAAAATATTTCACTGAAAATTCACTTATATTTAGAGTGGATTAGATGTAATCTCTATTTAGCTCATTTAAAATGGAGCGTCCTTTAAATAGTTTCTTTTGAGCATATTGCCGATGCCCCCATGCGTCGGCATTTTTTATCTAACTTTTTTGTTAAATCCATGTTATGAACTATGATTAAATTGCTTTTATAGAGAAAGTAGAAATACCTAAGCAATCTTTACCGCCATCTAATAACCCCTAGATGGCGGTTTTTTTATATCCCGACACTGAGCTTTAACTCCAGTTTGAAATTTCTTCTTCGATTAAATCGTCTATTTCGTCGTTAGTAGCTTCTTCATTGAGAAATAGCGCCACCAGATCAGTGGCACATAAATTAATTAAGCTGAAAAATTCCCAATGAATGTTTCGATCTGAGAACCTTCGAATTTAGAAGCAAGTAGATCACGGAATTCTTGTGCTATTTGTTCTTCTAAATTTTCGAGTTGAACAATACGAAGCACTAAAGTAGGAGTGTCGTGTGAAGTTAAAATGCTATAGCGAAGCTTAATTGCACGTTCTTGCAATTCTTCGTAAGGAGTACATTTAAATTCGAAAGCGGCAGGCATAATATCTTTGCTTTTCGCTTCTACATTTTCCATAACTGAACGTTTAGCTGAAAAATCACTATCTTCATGATCAGATGAACGACTTGATTCGATGGTAATTCGACGTACAGCACCAATAGCCTGCTTGATATCTAAAACATTGCCTTCAGCATCGAACGCTAATAAGAATTCGCGCCAATCTTCCAGCCACTCGGCAAGTTCTTTTTGTCCTTGCTTGCGACCATTAATGGATAGAACGGCTGTAAAAGGTGATGTCTTTTTCAGTCCAATAACAGCGGAGTTATCTGCGTGACCAGGTTTTGCAATCGTACCAATGTTAAAGATAGTTTTTGCACTCATATCTTCAGCATCGATAAAACAACGAACACCATCTGCATCAGAATAACCAATACTATATTTAACGAAATCGCTAATGCTGGTGGTTCTTAATGCTCCACGGAAGCGATAACGTCCTACTTGGTATTTCTCTAGATTAACAATTTCAAGCCCGTCAGGTTTGGCAACAGCAGGGCAAGGCATATTTTCTACAGCACCTAAACGAATACCAGAAATAGCTAGTTCTGTAATTTGAGAAATAGCATCACCATTTAATTGAGACATAAAAGCTCCTACTTATTTAATAAAGTATTTTTAAAGATTGGTATTTAAATAAAAAAAGAAATTAATTAACTTGTCTTAATTTCCCATCAGGATCGCCATTGATAGCGAATAATTGCCCCTGATCTTCTTGCATAACTGAAAGTTTACCGCCTTTATTGACATACATCGGTGTTTCGGTGGTATCTTCTTCAGAGCGCTTGCCGCGAGGCGTTGGTGCAGCAAACTTAAGTTTATGGGAAATCATAACTCGCTTTTCTTCAATTGAGTTATTCAAGCGGGAAATATCCATTTCAATAATAACTTTCCCTTTTCCACCGTTATTTAAAACACCTAATGCAACATCATTTAATACAGCGGAAACTTTATTTTCAAATACACCACCATCTAATTCCCCAAGGAATTCCGGTACATTTGTTTTTTTACTTTCACTCATGAGTTGATCCTCATTAAAGGTTATTACTCCACAGATAAGACCGCTAATATTGATTAGACATATTTACCCGTATGAACTGATTAAATATCAGCGGTCTTATGTGTGATGTAAAAAAAGGGTGGCTACTGAACAGAACATTATCATCATCCTCATAGTTTGGAAGATTCAGGTCGCCACCAAAATTATCAATAACTACTAACTAGCACTGGCATTATTATTTTCAGCTTGGATCCGGAGATAGATTTCTTCGCGGTGAATACTTGTATCTTTTGGTGCTTCAATACCAATCCGCACTTGGTTACCTTTAATACCCAGAACAGTGACTTTAATATCATCACCGATATTCAGCGATTCACCTTCACGACGAGTTAAAATTAGCATTCCTATACTCCATCACTCCACACGTTAATGAGATGCCTGAGCTAACTTAGCCACATCAGGCGGCTGTGGTTCCTGCTATTCCCCAACAGAAGGAACTTTGCTATATTTCCCTTACCCCAGCAGAAAGAAGGAAATACAAATGACTCAAAGTCAATATTTGATACCATTCATTACAGACATAAAACCAATTACCTCATCAACTTTAAGCAATCTCTTCTCCGAGATTAAAAATAATGTAGTTAGGGTTCGGAACGTAAAACCTCTAGCTTCAGTAGAATACACATTAAAAGTTAACAACAGAGCATTATGCTTACTGACATTAAATGTCATACTTCACGAATATCGTCAGAAATTTGCCAATATATTTAATCCATTGAATGGAGAAAGCGCCCTTATTCATTTAATTTTAAGTAAACACCATTGGCATATATCTGTGATTGAGAAGTTATCATTTAAAGATACTTTATTTTCAATTAATGATGAATTCTCTTTTGATCGCCTTCCTAGTTATTTACAGGGCTACTTAACCCAGTTAAATTATCAAAACGCTAATTTCAGTTTTGATGATTACCTTTATGACGAATGGGATCCGATAATGGGTCAGAGAGCGTTAATGCAGATTGTTGAGTAGCTCTGCGTATATCATCCTCATAAGATGCCCGACCCTTTTCTAGTAATTCAAGTTGCTTTATTGCCATTTGGCGATTTGTATGGGCGTTTACTTTTTCTCTCATCCATTTGAATATTTCATCTTCTGAGTAACCGTTAGCGATAATAACAGGTTCTTTTGGTGCAACTTCTTGGGTGTTTAAACACTTTCCATAATCAAGTGTTTTTTCGGGTACTTTAAGGTTCTTTGGTGGTTCAAAATCATTCACAATAGCAGCAGCATATAATGTTGCCTTATCACGCTTAACGGGGAAGTAGCTCTCTAGAACTTTTCCGTTAAATAATCTTTTAAATAAAAAATTATCGCCCTCATATGTAATAATCCATTGCTCACCATCTAAATTATCTTCGTCACTCATACCTAATACCCCACACATTTAAATTTAATTAAGCACTAATAGTGACTTTACAGCGTTCGGACTGCTCGAAAATTTCATCATCGAGCTTTTCAATTTTGCGCTGCAGTTCGACTTTATCTTGTTCTAACTGAGCTTGTTTAGCCTTAAGCGACTCCAGCGTATTGAATTCAGCAGCTTTTTGAAGAATCCACGCCTGTGCATCTTCCTGCGACATTGGCACACTAAAAGTTACGATTGGTTCATTTGAATTAGTTTGCATTGTACCCACCTAGTCGTTTGTATCGATAAGGTAAATATAGCAATAAGTATTAAATATAGCAATAGGTATATTCTATATATTTTGGTGCGATGCGTATGATAATGAAATCTAAGAGATTATTTTTTCATTTTCATAAAAATACGAAAGGGTATTGGAATTAACATAGAATAATTCTTGCAAATTTTACCTGAGAATATAAAGTATAAAACAATTTACTGTATAAATATACAGTGAGCAACCAAAAGCTATAATGTTATATTCGAGAGGAATGAGACGATGGTGATAGTTTTGGTGAGGAATGGGGTTGGTGAGTATAGAGAGGTGCTTGTTAGTCAAAAAGAAAAAACAAGCTACCTTCTGAAATCACGAACAAGAAAGACGACAACACCGATAAATTGTGCAGAGGATAACTCAATTAATGGCACTCTGTTATCATCAACTGATAGGAAGCCGTGACTACCACCATCTAAAAATTTATATACAGAAATAGAATTGTTAACCTGTGCTATCACCAGATCCCCCGTTCCTGGTGTTATCTCAGTATCTACGATAGCAATACTTCCGTTCGGTGCCTCAGCGCACCCCGTATTGCGGCTCAGTACATACGCACGATAAGATGATAATGGCTTACCCATAGGGGATATAACGAAATCATCAGTTTCGCCAGACTCATCCCAAACTGAAATGTTAAGAGATTTATCTAGTCTAAACTTTTGTTCGCTATTAGGGCCTTCCATTTCGCCGATGCCATTTGCCAGCCAATCAACATTCACGCCAAGAGCATTAGCTATATCAACTAATTTTACCGATCCTTTAGCTTTTCCATTCACTAAGCGCCAGATTGTGGGCTGAGCAACACCCGATGCTTCAGCTAAAGCACCTTGCGTCATATTGCCCCTATATTTCATAGCCTCTTGGAGGCGTTCAGACAGTGTCGTTTTCATGAATGCGAATTTATAGTCATGCGTATTAAAAATCAAATTCTCATTGCTATTGTATAAATTAATACTCATTGCTATTATTTATCTCACGACAATACTAAAAGGGTTAAAAAATGAAAAACAAAGCAATTCAAAAAGCAATTGATATTGCTGGGGGGCAAAAAAAATTAGCTGACCTGTGTGGCGTGAGCCAGCCGACGGTTTGGCGATGGCTTCATGGTGGCGGTGTAGATGCAAGATTGGTTATGTCTATTGTGAAAGCTACCAACAATGCAGTTTTACCTCATGAAATAAGGCCGGACCTTTATGAATTAATTGGAACAGGCAAACAATAACAAAACCAACTAACAGAGTTAACTACAAACAAAACAACGGAATTGTAGATATGTGCAAACAAACACTAAAAGAAGTCGTTAAACAAATGTGCAAGGCAATGCCTGGTGGTCGTTCTGCAATGGCAGCTGCTTTAGGTATGAGCGAAACCACATTCAACAACAATCTGTATGAAAAAATGGCTGTCGTTTCTTTGAAAATGATGATTTGGAAGCAATGGAAGAATTATCCGGCACTAAGTTGCTGGTGGGCTATCACATGGAACGTCATTCAATCGTGCCTGCAACAAAGGCTGTACCAGAGAGCCTAGATACGGTTGAGTTATTTGAAATACGAATGAACCTTGGCGCAATGCAAGGCGCGTTATCCATATTGATTCAAAACAGCATTTCTGACGGCGTCCTTACTGATGATGAGATTAAGGCGATAGATCGCAAGTCAGCAAAAGTATTTGGTTATGCCGCTGGGTTTATTGAGTCATTAAAAACAGTTTATGGGGTGACTAAATGATGAGTAACGCTGGAAAGGGTGACGCTCAGGATATGCGGTCCCGAGCGTCGGTTGCTAATAACAACTTGTGTGGAGTAACTAGCATGAGCAGTTTAGCAAATTTAACGAGTCATCCGCAAGTACGTGTTTCATTGCGTAATGGTCGTTTCGTCTATGAGATTAAATTACCAAATGGCTATGAAGAAACCAACTACCAGTTTATGCGCTGGTTAGTAGATGATTTTAATTCAAATAGCGGGAGAGAGGCTCATGTCCAATGAAGACCCCAATAACCTCAATCGTATTTATCGTGACAGACGAGGTATTCCTGTTCGAGTTATTCGTTATGACAGAGAGAAACAACGGGTCATCTATATGCGAGAAGGCTATGAGCATGAGTGCTTTGTCCCGCTATATAAATTTCAAGCTGAATTCACAAGAGTCGAGTAGGTAGCAAGTATGAGCGTAAAACTATCAAGTTATGTTTGGGATGGCTGTGCGCCGGCAGGTTTGAAGATCACCTCCGTTGCTATCATGGCTCGTCTCGCTGACTTCTCAAATGATGAGGGCGTGTGTTGGCCATCCGTCCCAACAATTGCCCGCCAGATTGGTGCGGGTGAAAGCACTGTGCGTACCGCTATCAAAGATTTGGAAAAAGACGGTTGGTTATCAAGAGAAAAGCGCAGAAAAGGAAACCGTAACGCGAGCAATATCTATCAGCTTAATGTTAATAAATTAGCCTCAGCAGCGAGAGCCGCATTACCTCAACCAGCAGAATCTGATACGTCAAAACCTGACGCGTCAAAATCTGTTGCATCAAAATCTGTCCCGTCAGAATCAAGCAAAAATAACTGTTTTGACCCGTCAGAATCTGAGGGCGATCCGTCAGTAACTTCAAAACAAGATCCATCAGTAACTAACTCTTCGTCGCAGAATTCTAGCGAATCCAGCGACAAGCCTAAAATTGATTTTTTAAATCGTTACCCAGAGGCGGTGATTTACAGCCCTAACTTCCAGAAATGGGGATCTGCGGATGACCTAAAATGTGCTGAATGGCTGTTTAGCCGCAAGTGTGAAGTCTTCAAAGAGCTTGGGCTGCAAGAACCGAAAGAGCCCAACTTCACTGAATGGGCTAACGATGTTCGCTTAATGGTCAGCCAAGACGGTCGAACTCACAAAGAGATTTGCCAATTCTACAAACGTGTTAGCCAGGATGAATTTTGGAAGAAAAACGTTCAGTGCCCAAGAACACTACGCACCCAGTGGGATGATTTAACACTCCGTTTAGCGGGTGAGCAAAAGGTTTCCATTGACCAAGTTGAGCGTGACGAGGCATTCACTCGCATCATCGGTTCCCGTTCAAAACCACAAAACCGTATCGAAGAAATTGCCGCTGAGTTAGCGGGTAAATCTGGCGTTCGTCGTATGACTGACTTTGTTGGACGCAAGGCATGGGCAGGTATTTGGCAGCAGGCAGCAGAACAAGCAGCGAGAGAGGTGACAGCGTGATGCGCAGTGAAGCTAAAAAAATCTACGGTACTAACGTTTTTGGCATTGTCGCCATGTTGCATCAGCTGCGCCGTTGGTGGGTTATTCGTGAATTGCGAGGTTGCTGGAATGACTCTCGACGCGGTTTGGTTTCCTGTAACAAATTCAATCACTTAAGTTCAGTATCAGAGCATTTCAATGTTCAGCAACGTTACAAGCGCATTCGTATGTTTACAAAGCTCCACCAGCAGCGAGGTGTTATCTGATGGCTGTTTATTCAAGCAATACCGCACCAGAAGATAAAGATTGCTGGCAAACACCTCAGTGGTTATTTGAAGCTTTAACGCTTGAATTTGGTTTCTGGTTAGATGCTGCAGCAAATGAACAAAATGCCTTGTGCCCCTATTTTTTAACGTTAGAGCACGATGCATTAAAAAGTGATTGGGGTAGTCGTGGCGCCATATGGTGTAACCCGCCTTATAGCAAGATTAAACCATGGATCGCCAAAGCTGCTGAACAATGCACAAGGCAAAACCAGCCAATAGTGATGTTATTGCCAGCGGATAAATCAACATCCTGGTACTCATTGGCGCTAAAAAGCGTTGATGAAGTCCGAACTATCATCGATGGTCGTATTAATTTTGTTGATCCCAATACGGGAAAAGAAAAAAAAGGCAATAGTAAAGGCTCAATTCTTCTTATCTGGCGCCCATTTGTAGAACCAAAGGCAATTGGGACTCACGTTTCAAAAAATCGCTTAATGGAAATAGGTAAAGCAATTTTAGGGAAGGCGGCATGAGAGACAATGTTTATCTAAGAAGCATCGATGTCATCAAAGCTATTAGGCACTTAGATGTATTCACTCAGCGTCATGTAGAAAGACTTCTTGGCTTCACATACTCAGAAGCTAATCACGCGATAAAGATGTCGGTAGATCTCGGATGCGTTAAGGCAATTGGAAAACGAAAAGCATCCCATAAAAACATTGAAGTTTATCACTATGAAGTAGATCCGATGGCAATAACGAAGTTAAAGGCTGCTAGAGGAAAAGATACTGAGCCAGTGTTCAAGGAAAAGAAGGAAAGGGATAAAGAGGATATTTTCTGCGGGATAACTGTTGTTGAAAAAGCTTACATCGGCGATATGGGAAGTCCTTTGCTTAAACAACTAGATAAACTACTGGCGGGAGTTAGAGCATGAAAGACAAGATGCCAGAGATTCACCAGTGCAAATGCGGTAGCGAGGATCTGCACATCGAAACACTTGAGTATCGCACTTGGTTTTATGTTTATTGCCACGGTTGTGGCGCCAAAGGCCCAGCGATAAATGATAAGCCTGAAGCGGTTAAAATCTGGAATAAGGTGGTTTCCAATGAGTAAGCCAATCACTTTTATTTTGCCGTTCCCGCCTAGCGTCAATACATACTGGCGCCACGTCGGGAAAAAGACCCTAATTAGTGAAAATGGTCGCAAGTTCAGAGCTAATGCGATAGCTGCCGTGTATGAGCAGCTACGCAAGCGACCAATGGCAATCACCGGCGATGTGTCAGTCATTGTGAAGATGTACCCACCCACAAACCATAGGAGAGATATAGACAACTATTTGAAAGCGCCATTCGATGCCCTGACACACGCAAACGTCTGGAAAGATGATGAGCAAGTTAAGCGTGTTGATATGCAATGGTGTGGGGTAGTAAAGGGCGGTCGGTTTGAAATTACGATCAGCTTACATGACAGCGCAAATGCGGTTGCGTAAAACGTGGAGAAAAAGCATGAATCAATTAGCGATAAAAACATTAACAATGTCCAGCGTAGAGATATCAGAGTTAGTCGAGTCTCGTCATGACAAAGTGAAGCAATCAATTGAAAGGCTTGCTACACGAGGAACAATTCAACTTCCCCCAATGGGGGAGGTTAAAAATCATCAAAATCAGACGGTGCAGGTTTATCAATTAAATAAGCGCGATAGTTATGTTGTTGTAGCTCAACTATCACCAGAGTTCACTGCGAGGCTGGTGGATAGATGGCAAGAGTTAGAAAACCAAAAGCTGGTACCGACAACATTTTCAGAAGCACTACGCTTAGCTGCGGATCTGGAAGAAGAAAAGCAGCAGCTTGAAAATAAACTAATCGAAGCGGCGCCAAAGGTTGAGTTTGTTGATAGATACGTCTCCGCCACTGGTGCAATGACATTTAGACAAGTCTGCAAGCTACTTGATGTGAAAGAGCCAGAATTTAGGGGCTTTTTACTTGATAAAAGAATCATGTACCGACTCAACAATATATTGACCCCATATCAGCAGCATTTAGACGCTGGACGATTTGAAATGAAAACTGGTGTTACGCAAGGCACTGAATATGCGTTTGCACAAGCACGGTTTACAGCAAAAGGTGTCAACTGGATAGCTGGTCAATGGATGGAGCACAAAGCGTATGCGTGAGGCTTCAATTCTTACCGCAAGTACGGTACCGGAACTTGGATTAGCAATCTTTAGACCAGGAGTGAGTGAATTACACAAATTCACGGGGCGCATGTTAATTATCCCGTTGCCTAATTCATTACACGATAAATCAGTAGGGCCTATCTCTCTTTCTCCATCATTTTTCAGCGACGAGGTGAATGGTATTGAAGAGATAAAGCAGGTATTGGATTTGACTGTAAATCCTGAGCCACCAGCAAGCTTTATGAAGTTTCCTAAGCTCCAGCGCTGGACTAGTAACGATTATCTGAAATGGGTTAAATCACAGCTTTGTTGCGTTTGTGGCGCCACAGCTGACGATGCCCATCACATTATCGGCTACGGGCAGGGTGGCATAGGCACAAAAGCTCATGACTTGTTCACTATCCCACTGTGTCGAGTTCACCATAGCGAGTTACACAAAGATCCAAAGCAGTGGGAGCAAGAAAACGGTAGCCAGTTAGTTTTATTATTTAAATTTCTCGATCGGTCAATCGGTTTGGGTGTTTTTGGTTGGTAGAGGCGGATATCATGAAATTAGAAAATGCACTTAAAAACTTTCACCCTAAGTCACCTACATTTGGCAATGTAGCTGGCTGCACATCACCTGACAGAATTACAGGTACGGATATCATGGCAGCTATGGGTATGGCGGAATCAAAAGCTGAATTTGGTATGGCAGCCTTTTTGGCAAAAAATGATGTTAGCGAAGAAGATAAGTTTTCTACGGTGGAATCCTTAACCCAATACGCTAAAAAAATCACACCAAAGCTGGTGGGTAAAGCAGCGGGTAAAAAACTGGGTTATTGCTTAATTATTTTGGCAAGAATGGCATTTGAAGATTATGCCCGTTCAGCTGGCGCGGTTTTCCCATGTTCAGCGTGTAATGGTAAAGGCCTTATTTATAGCCGCAAGGATGTCACTAAGCATCCTGGCATAACTAAACTGGATGGAACTGTGATTATTGAGCCTTGGGTTGAAAGCGAAGAGGTCGGGGAGTTGTGTGTTCCTTGTAATGGTAAAGGCCAAATAGCACACCGTTGTCGCTGTAAAGGGCGGGGAAAGGTATTAGATGAGGTACAGACCGAATTACAAGGGGTACCAGTTTATAAAGATTGCCCTCGTTGTGCGGGTAAAGGCTTCAACCGTATGCCGTCGTCTGTGGCATTTAATGCAATAAAGCACTTGGTGCCTGATCTTAACGAAAGAACATGGCGTAGAAATTGGAAGCCGTTCTATGAAAAATTAACTAGTAAGTGCTTTATTGAAGAGAGCACAGCGGAAAAAGAGTTTAGTAAAGTGACAAAATAGTTTTATATGCATTTTAATTATTATAAATGGGCAAACTTAACTAGCCTGCCCATTTGATTTAATAAAATTAATTACGTAAAATTTCTAGTTTTCTTATCATATAAAGACAGATAAATAAAATAGCGGCAGAAGAAATAAGGAAAAACATATTGAATAAGGTATCTCCCTCCAACTTTGATGTAAGGTAAAGCCCTCGTCCAGCAATCAGATAGAGTGAAATAATCAGTATTCGTCTGATGTATTTTATTTTTTTTGTTCTCATTTCAAGGGGACGATAGTATTTTAGTATTTCTCTGTAAGCTATTACACCAACCACAAAAAAAAGATAGTAGACCAGATGAGGAGTCATCTATTTAATCCTCTCCTCTTTCAATACGAATCATTTCATTACTATTGTTAGGGTTGGGGCACTCATAATAAATAGACCCCTCGGTTTCGCTTGCGATCCCTATAATCAATGTGCAGTCATCAGTAATAATATGCTTAACATTAGACACTTTTTCTGGTTCTTTGACGAACATCATGACTTCGCCAGATTGCTTCTCGAGGAAAAATGCATTTTTTATGTCATCATTTAGCTTATAAATAGATATGGTATCAAGTGCTAATTCCAATGCTAAAAGGTGTTGCCCAATTTGGTTGTAAGCCATCTCCATATCCTGTCTTGCATGTTTCGTTAAAAACAGTGGTTTTTCAACTTGATTGAACTCATTCAGTTTAGGAACGAGTTTTAACTTCCCATGGAGAGATAAACCAAAGTCAGCCGCATCATAAGCTAATATTCCCACTGACTTATCAAATCCTAATTCGGTTGCCACGGCTATGTAGCCATCACGTAAGAAACCTTGAGAGTCCATCCTTCCTTCTTTAAAACCCATGGCTCCTTCATATATGTTATTGGCTCCATGTGCGACTAACATTGCACCAATGAAGCATCCTCCACCAGTGACACATAACGCTCCACCAGCCCAAATTTGTGCCGCACCACCCAAGATAGAAAGTCCATTTAAAAGCCAGAATTTAGATTCTTCGACTAAATCAAGCTCTTTTTCTTTAAGCTCAGCAGCACCTTGATCATAGTTTTTTTGTCCAGACTCAACCTCATAGACCACTTGATCAGCAACGGCTTTTATATCGTTTCTGAATGAAACTTTAGTTTCCGGGTAATAGAGATGTTTTTCGCACAACTCATCAGCGCAATCAATTAAATGCTGAGCATCAATTCTTATTCTATTAATGCTATTGATTGGTGTAGGGCTAGAAAAGTTATTATTGGGTTGGCTAGTCGGTTTCTGAATGGCATCTTTGGTAACTGTGGGGCTGTATGCGCGAGACATTTTTTCATCTTCTTTACTGTAGCAATCTGTGATGGAGTTTATCAATCTTGCTTTACAAGGGCACGAACTGAAGCTATCCAATGTTCCTGCCATCATTCTGCCATTTCCCCATACATTGCTAATCCCACCAAGTATGTTGTATGTTCCTGAATGTTTACCACAGGTGACAAGATCTCCCTGACGTGCAGCAGATCTCCCATGAAATATAAAGGTATTATCACCCGTCAAAATCTGGCCGCCACATGTTGTTTTATCACCAACGCGTAAAAAATATCCTATAGCCATTAAGTATCCCTTCTTTGATTATTACTGAGCATTATTGCAGCAGAGCACTAAGTAATGCGATTTAAATTTAACTTAAGTTTAGCAGGGTTCGTATTGGCATCATACCTGGTTAAATTTACAGTGTATTTGCATTTTGTCCGAAACTGGCTTATTATCTTCTAATAATGGACATTCTATGCCTAGTCGCATTAAACAAATTTAAGGCCTCGCAATCGCGGGTTTTTTTTTGAATATTGAAAAATGACACTGTATGTAAAAACAGTTATTTAAAATGTGATATAATCTATCGAATGTAGTTAATTACATTGAATTGCGGTTTTTTTTATATAAAATTTTCCTTATGTTTATATAAGGAAAAATATATGGCTACTTTTAAATTCTATAATATTCAGCTCTTACCTATGGATAGGAAAAAAGATTCAGAAGTTGGAGTAACCGGATATTGCCAACTTTTTAAATCAGTTGAGAAACAGCTTGAGGGTTTAAGGGAAGAAAAACAAAAGTTAAGTTCTATTTCTGCAAAGCTTATCGGTGATATGTTTTTTCTACATTCTCAGCATCAACATACTCTTACCCCGCAGAAGGCGGAAAGCAATATTTAATTCATGGGTATTTTCTTAAGTTTGATGATGTTAACACGTTAGTTGATACAGAGAGTGGGAAGGTTAGTTATACATCATCTGGAAATAATAGTAGCCGTAGATTTCAGTTCGAATATGTATTTGATCCCAGCTTACATATTCTAGCCATTCAGGACGCAAGAGGACTGCCTACTAGGAACGCTTTAATTGGCTCATTAAATGAAGTATTGGGATACCATGCAACTAAACTTTTCCCAAATCATAGTTTAGAAATCATAGAATTGACCTCGGCCGAATCAATACGAGATTTTTTCTTGATCCCTAAGAAGGGGTATAAGACCTATAAAGGAGAGGTGACATTCTCTAACTCAGATGATTTTGATTTTGATTCAGAAGATGAGATGAGAAATTTGGCTGGTGAAATTGAATTAGAGCTGAAAACCAATGAAGTACACAAGTGGGAAACAAGCTATCGAAGCTTTAAAGGCTCTTTGATGAATGATTTACCAAAAAATGCAAAAGCTCAGTTAATTTTGGCTGCAAAATTTGGTAATGCTGAAGTTAGCTATAGAGATGAACACAATGAATTACAGAAATACAAGATGGAAGACTATCCTGTCAAAGAAAAGCTCAAAGAGACGGATAGAACGCCAGGAACAAAGAACCGTGCTTTGGGTATTAAGAACTTGATTTCTCTAGCAAATGAAAAAGCTAAGAAGGCGTTAAAAGCCATTAAAGTTAATAGAAATATCTTTAACAAAGAAGAGTAAAATAGGAAGGAATATGACTAAGCCTATGAAATATCTGATTTATTCAAGAATTAGATCTATCCCGATCGTAGGCTCTATTTTCCGTATTGCGAATGCTTATGCTTTTAAGGGGGAACCCCGGTGCAATAAGGTGATTGCACCATGGAAATGCTGGTGGAGTAGGATCCTTAAAAAATTCCTTATAGTTCTTATTTTCACGATTATTATGTTTTTTCTTGAAGGGTCGTCATCGAGTGAGGCGCCATGGAATCCTGCAGATACTGTATTAAGTATATTCCCTAGCATATTAGGGTTTGGGATTGGTGTTTATGCGTTAATGTTTATTATGCCTAGTGATTTTATGTATCATCTTAAAAGGCGTCATGAATCAGGAAAAAGCCAGATAAGCGAGTATATTATTCCTGTTGATATGGGGTATCCTTTATCTGTTTTCATAGTAGTTTTATGTGTGGCTTCTATTTGTAAGATTTTTAATCAAAACGGAGTTACTTACTTTGCAAGCCTATTGTCGTTGTTTTATGGATTGAGTATATCCATAGAATTGATGTCTTTTCTGTTTAATTCATCAGTAATGATTCAGTTTATAAGAAGTACAGATAAGAACAATAAACAATGATTGAAGTGAGATAAAAATTATCAAAGCTTATGGCTAATTATCTCCATAGAGTTAAAGGTCACTTCGGTGGCCTTTTTTATTGCCTAAATATCAACTGAATTGATTAACCCACACTAGCTTCTGTAGCTGGTGGCGTTCTATTACCTTAATAAACTGGAGTCCTCCATAAGGGGGGGGGTGTCTATGCCAGATAAAATTGAATGGTGGGAGCAAGTGTTGCGCTGGCTGCAGTCTTACTTTCCTTTATTGGGTGGTTTTTCAGTTGCGACGATAATCGCCTATATCAGAGAACGCCGAGACGGTTCGCATTGGAAGCAATCATTAGGTGAGGCTATCACTTGTGGTTTGATAAGTGTTGGGTCGATCCGATTTCTTGACTGGTGGTTATCACGGAATGGGCATGCAGATGAATGGGAGCTGCTGGCGGAATTTTGTGGGGCAGCAATTGGTTTTCTCGGTACCAAGAAGGTGTATGCACTTTTTGAATTAATTATACAAGCAATTAAAAATCGTTTTGGAGCCAGAAATGACTAAGTTAAGTGAACATTTTGATAGTAATGAATTCGCATGTAAAGACGGGTGTGGCGCAAATCAAGTTGAACCTAAGTTGGTTGAAATTCTTGAAGGCGTTCGCGCTCATTTTGGCAAGCCGGTAGTGATTGTTAGTGGTCGTCGCTGTGCCAGCCATAATGAAAATGTAGGCGGCACTCCTAAATCTCAGCACTTATTTGGTACAGCTGCAGATATCAAGGTTAAAGATGTGGCACCGAAAAGGGTTGCTGATTATTTGGAGTCTGAGTTTCCTGATAGCTACGGCATTGGTCGCTACAGGACATTCACACATATTGATGTGAGAGGATATAAAGCACGATGGGGAAGCAATTAAGCTCATTAACCAAGGTTTTATTAGGCCATCAACCCTACAGCGAGACTACGTTCGAAAAAGCATGGCGATTGTTGTAAGAAATTTAACTCCAGCAAACATATAGGCTTCGCAATCGCGAGGCCTTTTTTATATCCGCGATTTATGCACACCGAAAGTGCAAATCACATCGAGCCAATATTTAGGTAATGAGCCTTTGAGGGGATCAGTTATAGCTGGTGTCGCTTCGATGGGCTGATTTCATATTTCGGCAAGGGTTCATTACTAAACAGGTAGACACTATGAAGCAATTAATTAAAAAGTCAGGCAAGCAACCAGTAGTAACAACGGACGTCATCGCTAATGAATTCGGAAGAGATCACTTCCGTGTAATGAATAGCATTGAGTCGTTAATTGCATCTCAACATTTAGGAGCCTCCGATTTCAGAGCCTCCTCTTATGTCACTAAACAGAAAAAAGAATTACCTTGTTATGAATTAACTGAGCGCGGCTTTCTGATTGCAATGCCATTTATTGGTGGTGAAAAAGCGAAGGACGGACAAGTTCGATTAGTCGATAGTTTTATCCAATTTCGCGAAAAGGCTAAAAAAGAAGAGGAAATCCAACGGCAGCGCGATGTCGCGAGGGTTGAATATCGTCCAATGTCAGATGCGCTAAAATCAACGCGCCAGTTAGAGGGAAAAGAAACTCAGTATTTTCACTATAGTACAGAAGCGGATTTAATCAACGGTATTGTTCTGGGTAAAAAATCAGCCAAGTTCAAAAAGGAAAATGAGATAGGCAAGGATGAAGCTATCCGTGATTACCTGACCAAGTGGCAAATAAAGGCGATTACAGAGCTACAGCGCGCTAATACGGTATTTATCTCAATGGGATGGGATTATTACCAGCGGAAAGAGTCACTACAGGGTATTTTCAATAAAAACTTTCATAAGCCATTAATGGAAGAGCAAGCGAGGTTAAATGAATGATGACCACGCTAACTAAAGCATTAATGGCCGCTTGTGCCATTTTGCTATTTTGGCTTTGGTGGGTAATGGGTAGCTATGGTGACTTGAAAGGTGATTACTCGCTATTGAATGATAAATTCAGTGAGCAAGTAGCTATCACCACAGATTACGAAAAGCGCATTAACTCCCTTCACGAACTCGACACCAAACACACAACGGAGCTCACAAATGCAAAAGCTGAAATTGACCAGTTGCGTATTGCTGCTGAGCGCAATCCTGAGCGGGTGTACATCAGAGCCAGTTGTCCGAAAGTCGAAACCGATTCCACCTCCGGCTTGGATGATGGAACAAGCGCCAGACCTACTGACCCCGCTATCGGAAATTATTGGTTACTCAGACAACGAATCGCAGAATCCAAGCAAATGATACTTGGCTTGCAAGATTACATTAGAACGGAGTGTTTGCGCTAATGGCTATTTTTAAGCGACTCACTGAAGAACAAATTAAACAAAACTATGACCACTACGCATTATTTATGGGAATAGTTCCAGTTTATGTTGGTGATGTTCATGGTCAGTGTCGTGTTGCCGTTCGTAATTGGTGGCCTGATTGGTTATTGGATTTAGCTGACTTTATTCACCAATTCACACCTTACGATGAATGGGCTATCAAGATGGGTAAACCAATCAAGTAGCGGACAAGAAATCCATTCGAGAGATTGAGGTAGTTAGAAATAATTCAACATTGCATTAGAATGGAGTAGTTACGTTAATACCAATCAGTAAATGCTCTTGCAAAAAAAATGACATTCATGAAGGTGAGGGCACTTAACAAGTAGATAGAAAACTTTAAAAAAATTGTCATTACATCTGGTTGTTTTTTATCTTGAGCAATAATGAATAGCATGCAGGCAAGGATAGGGATAAATATGAGTAAGAGTGTAATGGGATTAGTATACATATACATTGATGCCGCTCTCTTATGTAATGAAAATTTTATTAAGTAGTAAAGTATACTTTTAATAAGAAAGTAATACGGAAAACTGAAGTGGGAAGATAAAAAAGACCCTGCATAGAGCAGGGTGAATGTGCTAAAGAATGCTTATGAATTTGAATAACCCAAATATTATTGGGTTTGTGAATAATACCAGCTTAAGGTTATTCATCGAGAGATTAAGTGTAAGCAGATACGGAAGTGATATTGCGAATATGAAGGTCGTAATAGGCTAGTTTTCATGGTTAATCACAAAGTTTCTTTAAATGAGATTCCGTCATAGTGGTCATTGTTTAAAAGAGTAGAAGAAATAAAATGTTTAAACACGAATTAGGTCAGGTAGTACAAGTCACTATCAGTGGTGAGGAAGGTCATGTGAAAGCCCGTGCTGAATATCATAACGGCCCGAATCAGTATCTCATTCATTATCTGGCAGCGGATGGCCGTGGAACTGACGGCTGGTTTGAGGAAGGTGAGTTGTCCCCAGCTGAACCACAATAATTCATTATAATAACTCACAAACCCAATAGGCGTTTAAGACAGGTGATTAAATGAAAAGGGAGCGATTTAGTCTTATCAAAATATTTGTCTCTGTCCCTGTACATCCTGAGAAGTTTAAGGAATTAGATAAAAATCTTAAATGGCTAGGCGAATGTGAAGAGGGTGATTTCTGTGTGAGTTGCGGCACATTAACGCCATTCATTCCTAAATCACATCACATTAATTGTTCACAATATAAGGATTCCGATGAATATACCGAGTATGTGAGTGATTTCGGAGATTGTCCAGAGTGTGATTCGTCTGATGGATTATCACTGAATAGCAGTATGGAGTTGGAATTATCGCAAATAAGCTGTTCTGACTGTCGGTTTATCTTCCAAAGGGCGCTGAGTGAAGAAGATTTAATCATCTCTTTTAATAAAAAATATCAACGAGCCTCGCAATAGCGGGGCTTTTTAATGACAAAAAATAGCCTCTATGGGTTAGAGGCTGAAAAGGATTTTTACTTCAATGAAAAGGACTTATTTCTATGACTCAATATACACCTTCCAAGGTCACGTAACGAAAGCAAAAGTAAAATTAGGTCAAAGTTTGCAATCAGTATCACGCATTTCACCCTGTGCACCACATGCACACACATCTAAAAACATCGAGCCAATATTTAGGTAATGAGTCTTTGAGGTAATCAGTTATAGTTGGTGCGCTTCGATGGGCTGATTTTCCTATGTGGCAAAGGCTCATTACTAAGTAAGGTAAGCACTCAGCCAAAATTATTATTTGTAGATGAACAGGTCGCTTAGCGGCCTTTTTTATGCGTGGCGTTGTCGCTGTCTCACGTGTTAGCTATGACCTACCTTCCTTGTATAGTGCGCGCATAGTGAGAATCAAAAACAACGAATACCACCGTTTTGGTTATTTGTCGGGCATGTCACAGTAACGTTTGCTGTGGGTAGAAGAAATGACGTGACAGCTGGAGAGACGGCAATTTTATTTTTATTCCCCACCAGAGGATCCCTGATACAGATGGCAACACCCGAATATCGAAATACCGAGGTTGGTTTGACCGGGCGCTTCAGGGTGAGGCGTCAGGCATTCACAGGCTTATCAATATTGCAGGTCGAAACGGAATTAAAACGTTCTCGCTATCCGGATCCGATACCTGATGCCGGGCGTCATTTCTTAACGGGTTGGCGGGATGCCACTTATGAAGAAGCTATACGAATACAGATTGATTATGGCGGGTGACACCTGTTGCTTCACACTGCAGGGCGAACGGTGCGGACGGATGGGATTGTTTTTGTCTGATACGCGCGCCCCGCCTGGCGGTAAAAATAATCATACCCCCCGTCAAGGTACTGTGAGACAGAAAAACCACTGCGAGGGCTTGCGACCTGCACCCTTTAGACAGACACCTAAAAAAATTTCGGACGAACTTTTCTGATACTCGGTGTTGTTATCCATTTGATTTATAAGAGGGTGGTGATTTTAAAAAAGTTCGGACGAACTTTTTGCCGAACTTTTTGAGTCCAGACGAACTTTTTTATTTTCAGGCGAACTTTTTTATTTTCAGACGAACTTTTTTAGGTGAGGTGATATGAGTGATGATTTATTGACACAGGCACAGATAGCTCGTGAGTTTTCGCTGAGTAAGGGAACCGTATCTGACGGTGTGAGATCAGGCAGATTGAAACCATCAGGCGAAAGCAAAACAGGCAAGCCGTTATTTTCCCGGAAGGATGCTCGGAAGGTTTTTGGTCTGGCACACCTGAACAACCGAAAAATTAATAAACCCACATCAGCCTCGAAGGCGCATGTTGAGCAAGTCACACCCGCAGTTCCGTTTGATGGGCAATCCGATCCGGTCAAGGAAATAAGTCAGGGAGTGGATTCATGGCTTTTATTGCTACTGGGAGACGACTTTGAGAAACTGGAAGATGCCGACAAAATTAACCGTAGCCGCGCGATCCGTGAGGCACGTTTAGCGGCCTTAGCGGATATTGATGTGCGAAAAGCACAAGGTGAACTCATTGATAAAGAGTTGGTCGCACAAGATGCCCGCGCTTGCGGCGCAGCGGTGACCAGTTTAATGCACACTTGGCCTGCACGTTTAGCGCCCGAATTAGCCGTCATGACTGACCAGCACGAAATCAAGCAATTACTGATCGGTGAGGTTAATAATCTGATTGACCTGATGGAGAGTAAAATTAAAGAGGTGTGACATGGGGTATTGGGGAGGCGCCTACACATGTGGTTTTGCGCGGCTTTCCACTCTCACCGTAAGTGAATGGGCGGATGCCTATCGCATATTACCCAAATCAGGCAGTAGCTCACCGGGTCCTTGGCGAACGAATAGAACGCCGTATTTAAAGGGGATAATGGATGAGCTTTCCGCATCCAGTCCCACGCGGGAAATTGTGTTTGCAAAGGGCTCCCAAATTGGTGCCTCGGAAGCGGGTACAAATTGGTTGATGTATTTGATAGATCAGCAACCGGGTCCCTTGATGGCGCTACAGCCCACCGAACAAACTGCACAACGCTGGAGTAAACAGCGTATTGGTCCCTCGTTACTGCAATGTGAAAAGTTGAGTGATAAGTTATTTCGTAATAACGGTAATACATTGTTACAAAAAGACTTTATCAATGGAACGTTAATTTTAAGCGGCGCTAACAGTCCCGCGTCATTGGCATCAATGCCCATTAGTGCCATTTATTTTGATGAAATTGACCGTTATCCAGGCTCTGCAGGGGATGAAGGCGATCCGATAGGGCTTGCCCTGAGACGTACAGCGACTTTTCCGAACGCCAAAATATTCTATTCTTCAACACCGACCTTAAAAGGTCTTTCCCGAACATGGGATTTATGGGAGGACAGTGATCAGCGCTATTTTCATGTGCCATGTCCCCACTGTAAAGAGATGCAGGTGATCGAGTTTGGCAATTTATTGTGGGAAAAAGGGGAAACCGCCGCCGCGGCTTTGGTCTGTGTTCACTGTGGGGTTCTGATTGAGGAGAATTATAAGCGCTGGATGCTCGCTGAAGGCGAATGGATAGCAACAAATCCAGGACATTGGCGAGCAGGCTTCCATTTGTCCTCCCTTTACTCGCCCCCAGGTTGGATGCCGTGGGCTGAGATTGCCCGGCAGTTTGAGCAGGCGGAAGGAAAGCCGGAAGAGATGAAGGTTTTCACGAATACCATTTTAGGATTGCCTTACGAAGAGTCAGGGGAATCCTTGTCTGCTGAGTATTTAGAACGCCGACGTGAAAATTATTCAGCGGAAGTGCCTCAATCCGTGTTGTTACTGACGTTAGCCGTCGATACTCAAAAAGACCGTATTGAGTATGAAATTTGCGGTTGGGGAGTTGATGAAGAGGCGTGGGGTATTCAGTATGGTGCGATTTATGGGGATTTGAAACAGTTAGTTAGTCGTGATCCACTCAATCTATCTGTATGGGAGCAACTCGATATTATTCGTCGCACGGTGTATTACCGTGAAGATGGCCGTCCAATGCGTATTTCGATTACGGTCGTGGACTCCGGCGGGAGTTTCACCGATACCGTGTATACCTACACAAAGGCCCGTGAGCGCCAGCTTGTTTTTTCAATTAAAGGCGGCAGCATGGCGGATCGCCCATTACTGTCAAAACCCACTCGCAATAACAAAGTCAATGCAGCGTTATTTACACTGGGGGTGACGCAAGGCAAAAACATTGTTTACAGTCGCCTGCAGCAAAATAAGCAAGGTGGTGGCTATTGTCACTTTCCAACCGATCCGGGTAAGGGCTATACCCCTGAATATTACGCGGGCCTTATCAGTGAAAAACTGGTTAAGCGTCGCAAAAACGGCAATACCGTGTTGGTGTGGGAAAAGCCTGACGGAGTGGCGAACGAACCGTTTGACTTACGTGTTTATGGTACCGCCGCTGTTCGTATTTTAAACCCGCGCTGGGAGACGTTAGCGAATATTCCAAAACCCACAGCGCCTGTCGTGCCCCCGAAAGAGCCACCTTCGCGCAAAGACGTGTTACCCGAGGCGCCAACCGCGCCGGGTACGATGCGACGAACTTAACCTGTTTTGATACCGACGTTGAGTCGGTTTTTTTATTTGGAGGTCTTATGACGACTCAGTCTTTGCAAGATGCCATTGCGAAATTACAGCCGGAGATGGCGGGTTTCACGCCAAGAGAACGATTGCAATACCAATTAGCCCAAATTGATGTCGCTATCAGTGCCGTGCTCAGTGGTGCGCAATCTTACAGTATCGCAGGGCAATCTATTACGCGGGCTGACGTGCTTGCGCTGCAGCGATTAAAGCAGCAATTGATTGCCTCGTTATCAGGTGGTGGGCTTCGGTTTGGCAGCTTCAGTTTTGCACGAAGTAATCGGAGAGGCCGTTAATGCAAATCCTTGAAAAAGCCATCCGTACGCTTTCCCCGACATGGGCATTGTCACGGGAAAAAGCCCGGACAGGTATTCTCGCCCAGCAAACGCGGCAGGCTATGGCCAGTCAATTTCGGGGTGGGTTAGTTTCGGGTGGAAGCTATCGCGGCGTCAGTAACGAAGGCTCTCTGGAAAATTGGCATTCGAATGACTTAACTGCGAACAGTACGTTATTACCTGATCTTGAGGTGTTGCGAGCGCGCTCCCAGGATTTATACCGTAATGCTCCCGCTGCGCGTGGTGCGATTAAAACCATTGCAGCAAACGTCATTGGCTCAGGGCTTTTAATGCGCTCAACACCCGACGCCGCCTTATTGGGGATGACGCCGGAGGGGGCAAGGGATTGGGCGAATCAGGTCGAGCGTGAATTTGAGCTGTGGTCAGAACATCCGCTCAGTTGTGATTTCAACCGCAAGATGACGTTTTCTCAGATACAGCGACTCGCGAACAGTTCGCAACAGCTATCGGGAGATGTGTTTATTCTGATGCCGTGGGTACAGCGCCCCGGTACCGAGTTTGAGCTAAAGCTGCAGCTGATTGATGCGGCGCGGGTGTGTAATCCTGATGGCAGGGAGGACACCGCCGAGATTGCGGGCGGCATCGAGTACGATGAAAATCGCATTCCCATTGCCATTCATATACGAACGCCTCATCCAGGCGATCAACTCAGTTTTCAAATGCCCACATGGCAGCGCGTCCCGTATTACGGTGAAAAGACAGGGCGGGTGAATGTGCTGCACATTATGGAGCACGAATACATTGACCAAGCTCGCGGCGAGCCGGTGCTTGCGCCGGTTATCGAACCCTTGCAGCAAATCAGTAAATATTCCCAGGCGGAACTCACCGCCGCCGTGATAAATGCCATGCTGGCGGTGTTTGTGGAGCGGGAAAACGTTGACACGACGGATATTAGCAATGCGTACGCTGAAGAAGGGGGGCAAAAAGAGAAATCCCGTCCCAATTTGGAAGTGGGCACTTATATCGATGGGATTAATGGCGAAAAGTTCAAGGTGATGGAGTCCACGAGGCCTTCTGCACAATTTGACCCGTTCTTTGTCGCCACCATGAAGCAAATCGGTATGGCGCTTGAGCTACCGCATGAAGTGTTGATGAAGCAATTCACTAACAACTACAGCGCCAGCCGCGCCGCGTTATTGGAGGCGTGGAAGTCGTTTAAGGTGCGTCGCGCATGGCTGATCACTACACTATGCCGCCCCGTCTACGAAGCCTTTTTGTATGAGGTGATCAGCAAAGGGGTGATTGATGCACCAGGATTTCTGAACTCACAGCGTCTGAGGCAAGCCTATTGTGAGGCGATCTGGGTTGGACCGACGCAGGGACAGCTTGACCCGATAAAAGAGGTCACGGCGGCAAATATGCGTGTGGAGTGTGGTTTTTCCACGCGCGCAGCGGAAGCGGCTGAACTTACGGGGATGGATTTTGATTATATTCTAACCGCCCAAGCTCAAGAGCAGACACTTTGTCAGTATCACAAGATTCAATTTGGCTCAGTGACTTTTCAGCCGGGCGTGATGAATCAACAAAATAATGAAGGGGAAACCGATGGCTAAAAAGCCGTGTCAACGGGTGCTTAGCGCACTCACTCGGCAACCATGGGCGATCCGCCCGGACATGCTGGATACCTTGATGGCGATTGCTAACCGCGACGGTAACGATCCGAGCTTAGCGGCGAGTGAGTCAGATCGATATCAAGCGGGGGGGTTAATCGAGCCGGCGCCTCCGGGGGTTGCGGTCATTGATATTACCGGCCCGATTTTTGCCCGCGCCGATTTTTTTTCAGATATTAGCGGAGCCGCGACGTGTGAATACATAACCCATGCACTGGATGATGCACTGTCCGATCCCTGTGTGGGTAGCATCATTTTACGCATTGACAGTCCTGGCGGTGAGGTCACGGGTATTCATGAGCTGGCGAATCATATTTACGCCTCGCGCGAGATTAAACCGTTGGTGGCTTATGTCAGCGGCAGTGCTTGCAGCGCGGCGTACTGGTTAGCCGCTGCCACCTCGTACATTTTTACCGATAAAACAGCGTCACTTGGTTCGATTGGTGTGGTGGCCGCATGGACTGACAGCAGTGAAGCCCTCAAAAAGCAAGGCATCAAAGAGTTTGAAGTCGTGTCCTCCCAGTCACCGAATAAACGGTTATCACGCGACAGTGATGAAGGGCGTGCGGCATTACAAACTGAATTAGATGGCCTGGCAGATATTTTTATCAGTGATGTTGCCCTCTTTAGAACAACGACAGCAGATGACGTGATTACTCAGTTTGGACAGGGAGGTACGTTGCTAGCCGAGCCCGCCATTGCCGTGGGTATGGCGGATGAGCTAAGCAGTTTGCGCGAAGTGGTCACATTGCTGGCTCAAGATCATTCAATTTCACATCATAACGGAGGGTCAGATATGGCCGCATACAATCGTAAAAAACACCAAGCACAACAGCGAGGGCATCAAGCGGAGGAAACCTTCCCGGGTAAAGAAGAGGATCCGATTTTAGACGGTAGTGATAATCAGGAAGACGACGAATTACCGGAGGACACTTCGAATGGTACGGCGTCTGATAATCAAGACGATGAAGACGATCCCAATGCTTCCGATGACAGCGAAGAGCCCATCGAAGAAGAACACGATCCTGATGCACAGGATGAGGATGAAGAAAGGGAATCCCATGCAACGCACAAGGCAACTAATCGTTTTGCAAAAACGCATCCTAATCTCTTTAACGCGATTCTTCGCCGCGGCGCACGTCGTGAGCGCCGCCGTATTCAAGCACTGGAGGATTTGTCGGGTCCCGGTCGAGAGTCGATGCTGCAGAGTGCAAAATTTGATCGCCCGCGAACGGTGGCTTCAACGATGCGCCAGATTTTCCGCGCAGAAAAACAGCGCCGCACGGAAATGCAAGACGATCTGCGTGAGGATGCGAATTTTTATGCCCCACCGGCACCGAATGCGAGCACGGCAGCGAGCACCAAGGCAGCCGCGGAAAAATCGGTACTTGAACACATCAAAAAGGGTGCTCATACGCACTTAGGGAGAAAGCCACAATGACAACACAAATTGGTCAATTTACCCCGGTGAATTTGCTTGCCGGCGAAATGTATCGCAGCACCAAAGGCGTTAATTTATTAGCCGGTCATCGTTATCCAGTTGGTTCGGTGATCGCGTTAAACGCGGATAAAAAAGGCGTTTTAGCAGACAGTCGCGACGACACGTTGACGTTTTACGGCGTTTTAAGTGAAGAGGTGGACGCGACTGAAGAAGATAAAGTCAGTGTGGTGTACCTGACAGGTGAATTTAATCGCCGTGCGCTGGTGTTTGGTGGCACCGATACTGCAGATCAATACGAAGATATTGCACGTACTCAGGGAATTTTCTTCCTTGATACTGAAGCGAACTGGAACGAATAAGAGGGGTAGTTATGCCAAAAGTGACAAATCAAGTCGATATTTATCAGCCGCGCATGTTAGTGGCGGCACTGAGCCAAATTCCTAAGCCGCGCCGCTTTCTGATGAGCAAATTTTTCAACCGCATCAAGACGCATGTTACTGAGACGGTGGATTTGGATATTCGCAAAGGGAAGCGCACTGTTGCTGCGATGGTGAATCCCCTGATGAACGGGAAAGTGGTTGAGCGCAGCGGTTATGTGACCAACACCGTAAAACCGGGTTACACCAAAGAATTAGTCGCAACGCGCCCCGGAGATGTGGTGACCCGTAGTTTTGGTGAGGATTATTCTCAGCCACTGACGCCCCTGCAACGCGCAGCCCGTTTATTGGGTGAAGATTTGACCACGCTGGAAGATCGTTTAGCCCGTCGTGAAGAGGTGATGGCAGGACAAGCGCTGATCCAAGGGCGTGTGCATGTCTTGGGGGAAGGTCTCAATCATGTGGTCGATTTTGGTTACGAGGACGGTAAACACAAAATCACGCTTTCGGGCGGCAGCTGCTGGGATACCCCGACCAGTGATCCGATGCGCGACCTGGACAAGTGGAGTCAGAACATTATTGCCCGCTGTGGTTTAAAACCTAATCTGGCCATTATGGGGCGCGATGTTGCTTGGGCGTTACTGGACAATGAAAAAATCCAAGAACGCCTGGATATTCGTAATTTCTTTGTCGGTCAAATGGGGCAGGTTGAGTCGTTTGATGATGAAGACGGCGTACAGTGGCATGGTCGTTTGGCGCCGTCCAATATTGACCTCTTTACCTACAATGAACTGTGGTTTAACCCGGAAACGGAGCAGGATGAACCCATTATTCCGGATGATGCAATTTTACTCGGTAACACCAATGCAGGCTGCATTATGCAATATGGCATGATCCAGAATCAGTATGCACTGGATGCGATGCCGCGTTTTCCGTTGTCATGGATTGAACAGAACGGTTCGGCACGTTGGTTACAGCTGGAGTCTGCGCCTATGCCAAACCTGTTTCAAGTGGATGCCTTTATGGTCTCCCGTGTACTGTCTTAGTGGGAGGGAATATGAGCGAAAAATGCGAGATGATATTAACGGCTCCAGTGACTCATGATGGGGTTGATTACGCGGCGGGGGACGTTCTGTCCCTGACTCAGACGCAAGCTGCGCGTTTGGTGCGGCTAGGGTGCGGTACGGTAAGTACAGAGGGTGCTGTGCTGGTTGCCACGGTAGACACTCAGTCTGCAGGGAGCGTTGTGATGCCAGTGGCGTCAATCGATTCGGTACCGAATGCGGAGATCACCCCGTCGAATGATGAGAGTCTGATTACTGCGGTGCTAGAAAAAATCGATCCCAAAGACATGACCGTTGAAGAACTGGAAGCGGAATTGACGGCGGCGGGCAAGGCGGTCCGTGAGGGGCTGAGTAAAAAAGCGCTAGAAAATAGCGTGAAAGCGTTACGCAAAGAAGGGGGTTGAGATGATAAGCCCGTTTCGTGATCAGGTTCAGCGTGATATCGCGACGATTTTTCTCAATCCTAACGAGTTGGGGCAAGAGGTGATGTGGAACGGGCACCCCATTATGATGGTGGAGGATGCCAATATCCCACTTGAGGCGCAGTACGCTCAAGGTGTCGATATTGAAATTCGCCGCCTTGTGTGCGGCAGTGAAGCTCTTTCCCCGCATCCGGTCAGCTATGAAGAAGTCTTGATTGATAGTGAATATTGGTTGGTGCGCGAGGTGAAGAAGCCGCCAGGCTTTTTACTGATCACGTTGGAGCGCCGAAGGGGGTAAGCTGATGCGATGCGATATCACGGCAGAGCGGTTGGGGATCTCAAATTCGGTGTTGAAGGATTTAGGGAAAAACAGCAGTAAAGCTCAGGCCGCCGCCATTAACCGAACATTAGCCGGAATGCGTACCGATGCCACCCGGCTTATTACCGCACAGACGGGGTTAAAGCGCGCACGGGTCTTTAAATCGTTCTCGTTTATTAAAGCCAGCGTCCAATCCGCCTCACCGTCCGCCGCTGTACTGATAAAAGGTTCGCCTTTACCGGCGTATTTGTTTGCACCGAAACCCAGCAAGGCGATGAGCGGTAAAACCCGGGGAGGGGCTTCTTTTTTGAAAGACGGTTCCCGAACCGTGTTTCGTCATGCGTTTGTGGCGATCATGCCGGCAACGGGGCATGTGGGGATATTCCAGCGCTCCCCCGACAAATTTATGAAAAATCGCATGCCGCCCCGTCAGGCGATTGAGGAGGTGTTTGAACCTTCGGTACCGCAATTTGCCGAAAGGGAAAACATTGAGCCTATTGTGCTTGAAAAAGCACGGGCACGTTTTGACGCTAACTTTCAACAGCAAGTCAGGCGTTTTTTACCGAATAGGTGAAGGCCATGAACTCATTTTTATTATTGCGTGATATTCGTGACACGCTCACCGCCAGTTTGTCAGATTGGGTGATGCGAACCGAAGCACGCCAGCAAAACAGCAGTGAAGGGGAGCGGTATCGAGTACCGTCGGTGTATATCGGGCAGTTGCCCCCTCGTCGAGGGTCTCAACCTTCGCATGTCGAGAGTCAAGGTGAACCGGAAACGGATGCCCCCTTTATTCTGGTGCGACCGATTGACGGGACGCTTGAGGGTGAAGCACAAGCGGATTATGACATTCATGTCGCCATTGTTTGTGGTGTATTCAGTGCGGAAAGCCGGGCGAGCTACGAACGTGGTGTTGAGGATGTGATGAATTTATGTGACCACCTATTAATAACCCTTGCGGGACGGCGTTTTTGGGCGGATAACACGTTTTTGCACACACAACCGTTAAAATGGCTGATTGGCGCGCCGCGTGCTTTGGGGCCGTACGATGCTGGATTGCAAGAAGCGGGACCGATCTTCCATATGGTGATTGAAACCTCATTTTCACGCTCACTCTTTTTGCCCGCACAATCGCTTATCGACTAGCTAGCTCAAAATTTGCGCTCACCAAAACGGGGGAGCACAACATTCCATTCATCTACTTTGGGTTCACTTTATGACACAGCGTATTTATGTGGGGCCACGTGTGGCGACCACGCAATTTTCACTCTTACCTGGGACGATATTTCGCGGCGCATTACCGCGCGAACTTCAATCTTGTATTGAGCGATATCCCTTTTTGGCGCCGTTGTTTGTTTCGTCTGAGCAGGTAGCGAAAGCACGACGTGACATCCTCGATGGCGGGTGTTTTCTTTCAGGCTGTTATCGGAAAGCGAGCGCATGGGTTTCTTCATTGAATAAGGGGAATGTATGACATTTTTTCATGGGGTTAAAACAACACAAAAACCGACATCGTTGGTACCAACACGAAAAGTCAGTGCCGCGATTTCGGTGGTGGTCGGGTGCGCACCCATCCATCGTTTGGGTCAGTCAATGACGGCAGCAA
This sequence comes from Providencia sp. LY12, assembly GCF_057621555.1. NCBI lineage: Bacteria > Pseudomonadati > Pseudomonadota > Gammaproteobacteria > Enterobacterales > Morganellaceae > Providencia > Providencia sp. LY12. The sequence goes on from NZ_CM172594.1 coordinate 1,452,803, forward strand.
AAAAAGGGGATATCGCCCTGTGTTATACCTATGCCGAAGCCGTGGCGACATTGGGGTGTACCCCGGAGGATGACTTTGAGCGATGGGGGTTATCTGAAGCGGCTTATGCAGGTTTTATCTTGTATGCTACTGCACCGATGTTATTTATCAATCTGTTTGATCCGTCAAAACACAAAGCCGCTGTTTTGGATGAATCGGTCAATGTCGTGGCAGGCGTGGGGCAATTGAGCTATGTCGATGTGATCACGGTTGATTGCGTGATCGCGGAAGGTATTGAAGAGGCTAAAGAAGGCATTGACTATAGCGTTGATGCGATGCGTGGGCAAATTTTGCTCTCAAGTGAGGGGAAACTCGCAAACGCACTGACATTAAGGGTAAGTTACAGCTACGCAAAACCAGAGTTAGTCACAGCTTCTGACGCTATCGGTGGCGTGGACAGTCAAACAGGCGCGGTCACGGGTTTACAGCTGTTGGATCAAGTGTTTCCGCAATATCGTCTTGTTCCCGGGCTCATTCTCGCACCGGGGTTCAGTGATGATCCCTCCGTTGCCGCCATCATGGCAATGAAAGCCAGTACCTTGAATGGGGTATTTCGCGCAGTGGCACTGGCTGATTTGCCCATTAACAACCTCACCGACTATCGACAAGTGCCCGAGTACAAAAATAAAAATAATCTGCAGCAAGAAGATTTGTATTTGTGTTGGCCTCGCGTGGTGTTCAACGGAAAAGTGATGCGCATGGCCACGCAGGTGGCGGGGTTGATTGCACAGACCGATGCAGATAATGACGATGTTCCGTATGTTAGCCCATCCAATAAACGGCTGCAGATGCAGGGAATGACGGCGGGGAACGGAGATGTTTGGCTCACATTAGATCAGGCTAATTATCTCAATGCCAATGGGATTGCCACGGCACTCAATTTTGTTGGGGGTTGGAAGTTATGGGGCAACCGCACCGCCTGTTTTCCGGATGTGACAGACATTAAAGATAATTTTCTGACTAATCGTCGCTTATTTGGTTGGTACGGTAATAACCTGACACTCACATGGTGGCAAAAAGTGGATGGTGCCATGACACGTCGACGGGTTCAAACCATTGTGAACAGCGAGCAAATCACACTCAACACCATGACCGCGAATGGCTACATCCTTGGTGGGCGAATTGAATTTAATGCGGATGAAAACGGCCTCACGGATTTGATGGACGGCTTATCCGTTTTTCATGTGTACCTGGGTACCGCATCACCGGCAGAGCAAATTCACTTCAAGTTAGAGTATGACCCTGATTACCTTTCAACGTTGTTTAGCTAAGGAGGCGGTATGTCACACACAGAAGCGACAGTCATTTATCAGGTGTATCTAGACGGGTACGCCTTACTGGGTACAGTACAAGCGGATTTACCTGAAGTTCAAGCGATTACGACCGAGATCAAAGGGGCAGGTATTGCGGGCACGGTTGATAGTCCGGTGAAAGGGCTTTTTCAGGGAATGAGTATGACCTTGAATTTTCGTACCGTAACCTCGGATTTTAAAAAGATCCAAAAGCAGCAAGCACACCACATTGAATTGTGGGCTGCCGTACAAACTCAAGATCCGTCGACGGGGAAATACGGCACTGTTCAGCATAAATTTATTACCCGTGCAACGCCGAAAAACCTGACACCGGGCAAGCTTGCGATGGGGGAAACACAAGACCGTACCTTGGAATTTGAAGTGACCTATTTCAAAGAGGTGTTTGGCAGCGAGGTGATCATGGAAATTGATAAATACAACATGATTTATGTGGTTGATGGTGAAGACTTATTACAAGAAGCGCGTGACGCGATTGGCATGTGAGAAACCGATGAAAACGAAAAAGACAACAACTGAAAAGAAAGACGTGAAAGTGAATGATCTTGAAGTGGTGACGCTGTCTAAGCCGCTGATCATTGATGGCACAAAATACACGACGCTGGAGCTTCGTCTCGGGGAGTTAACCGGAGAAGACCTGGAAGCAGCAGAAATGCAAGTCCGTTCAGAGGGGGTTGAAATTAATACCGCGCATGAGTTGTGTAAGCCTTTTTTGCTTGCGGTGGCTGCACGTGCAGCACGCATCAACCGCAATTATTTGCTGCAACTTTCCATTAAAGATGCCAGTAAGGTGACGTTATTGGTACAGGGTTTTTTGCTCAGTTAGCGCTGACCTCGGTTGATGAGCTGCGGGTGACCGCACTGATGCTCTCCCGCTTCTCCTACACCGACCTCTCTTTTTTCATGGCATTACCCCTTCGTAATATTAATCACTGGTGTCACGCATCGGCAGTGGTGTGGAAAAAAATCCAACCTAAGGAGAAAAAATAACCATGTCTCGTATGTTGGAGTTGGCGTGGAAGCTGTCTGGAAAAATGGATGGCAGCTTATCCACGGCCACAAAGAAAGCCACGGCATCCATTAGCAACATTGGTAAGGCGGCAAGTCAGGTACAGGCTCAAGTTGGCGGGATCAGCAAAAAAATTGTTAGCATTTCAGCCGCATTGACCGGTGGTGCTCTTGGGGGCGGCGGCGTGGGCTTTTTGATGCTAGCCAAAAATGCCGCGGCAGCCGGAGCTGAATTGAATAAGCTTTCATCACAATTAGGGATTAATCAAGGGACGTTAAGCCAATGGCAGTATGCGGCGGGTAGTGTTGGCGTCTCTCAAGAGCAGATGAACGATGGCTTTAAAAGCCTCAATAAAACCCTGGCGCTTGCAGCACAAGGATCTGCATCGGCACAATTGGCATTTCGTCGCGCGGGTATTGGTATTCGTGACAGCAGTGGAAAGTTGAAGTCCAGCGAACAGATGATGCGCGAATTGTCTGACGTGTTTGCTAGTATGCCGGAGGGGATCTATAAAGCGGATTTAGCCATGGCCTTGATGGGAAAATCCGGCGCGAATATGGTGCCCGTCCTCGAGAAAGGGAGCCGAGCCCTCACTGAAATGCAGCGTGAGGGAGTGGCGCTGGGTTTGGTGTTCAATGATGCTGATGCCGTGATAGCCGGGGAGTTTGCGGATGGGTTGAGCTATGCCCAAAATGCAGCCGCGGGTATTGCTTCGACACTTGGACGTAAATTGTTACCCGTGTTATTGCCCGTTGTTCATGAGGTGAATGCGTGGATAAAAGCCAATCGCGGGCTCATTGGCGCAAAAATTGATGGGGTGATTAACAAGGTTAGTGAGGCAATTAAAAAACTCAAAGAATATTTACCCATATTGATCAGTGACATTCGTACTGGCTGGGCATATGTGGATGGCATTGCTCAATCCATGGGTGGTTGGCAGCGTATCTTGAAATTGATTGCAGGCGCATTTGTTGTTCTTAAAGGCCTGCAGTTTGCCGGCTGGCTGGTTGGTCTTGTCAAAGGTGTAGGCGGGGTGGTCGGTGCGCTTAAAACCGCCATCCCGGTCATCTGGAAATTCGGTGCTGCGTTATTGGCAAACCCTATAGGGTTGGTTGTTGCAGCGATTGCAGGATTGATCGCTGCGGGGTATTTGCTGTACACCCATTGGGATGAGGTGGTCGCCGATATCAAATACCTCTGGAACGGGGTCAATACCTATTTTACTGGCGCTATTGATGAGATCGTTCAGGCCTTTGATGGTGGATTTCTTAATGGCATCATGGAGGTTATCAAAAAATTCAACCCGCTGACGCTCATCGCGAAAGCCATTAACGGGGTAATTAAATATTTCACTGGCGTGGATCTGGGGGAAGAGGGGGCTAAATTTATCGGTTCCTTTGCTGATGGTTTGCTCAATTATTGGAACAAAATAAAAGGCAGTATTGTTGATAGCGTGACCGGTTGGTTACCGGATTGGATCACCGGTGGCAGTGAAACGGTGGTACCGGATGTGTCTTTACCTGCCTATGCCAATGGCGGGATCGTCAATCGACCACAAATCGCCCAAATCGGCGAGGCAGGGCGTGAGATGGTGATCCCTTTAACCCGGCCCGCACGTGGTCGTGCTTTAGTCGGCCAAGCAGCGGCAGAGTTGGGCATGACAGAAGACCGTACCGCATTAGCCTCGATGTCAGGCGCCTCAATGGCACCCAATAACATCACATTCCCGGCATTTTCACCGCAAATTACCGTGACAGGTGCGGATAATCCACAGGCCGTTGCCGATAAAATCTCTTCCGCACTGGAGTCTAAAATGGGGGAGTTTAAGCGCATGATGGGCGAATTTATGTATCAACAACAGCGCAAAGGGGTGTTTTGATGCAATGGACTTATCAAACTGTACAGGGGGATACGTGGGATGTGTTAGCACTAGACATTTATGGCTGCGAAACATTGGCGTACCTTTTGCAAGAGGCGAATCCTGACTATTTGCATCTGTTATTTTTCCCGGCAGGGCTGACATTGACTATTCCCGCCACGCCTGCAGGGAAGTCTTCATTACCGATACCACCGTGGCTCAAGGAGTAGTGTATGTTAGAACTTGTCCGGCGAAGCCGGTTATTGGTGACCTATAACGGTGTGGATATTAGTGAGGATGTCTCTAACCACATTGTGGCTTTCAGTTTCATTGAGCGCGCTAAACACGGTGAATCTGATGAACTCAATATCACGTTTCAAAATGTCCCTCAGCTGTGGAGTCATGGGTGGTTTCCGGCGCGCGGCGCCACATTAACGGCAAAACTCCTTGTGGAAAACTGGTACCAGCCTGGTGATAGCTTCACGCTCGATTGTGGTCAGTTTGAAATTGATGACGTCACCGACAGTGGACCGCCTTCACTGTTTGCCATTGGCGCATTATCCGTGGGCGTGACCTCGAAAATTCGCGGCGATGTTCAAACACGGGCTTGGGAAAATATTCGATTATCTGAAATTGTTCAGCAACTGGCTAAAAAGCACGGGTTTACTGTCTATTTTGACAGTGATTATGATCCGATATTTGACCGTTTCGACCAAAAAAAACAGTCAGATTTAGCCTTTATATTGAAAGTCGCTGAGTATGCTGGGCTGCAAGTTCGGTTATCTCACCGTAAATTGATTGTTTATCAAGACAGTCTATACGATAAGCAACCTATCGCCCTCACGCTGCAAAAAAATTATGACGGGATGCTATTTTATCAGTTTCGCGCCAGCAGCAGTGATATTTATACCGCCTGTCAGGTTAAATACCTCGACACAAAAAGTCAGAAGTTACTCACCTACCAATACACGCCAGAAGGACGATCGGGCACGATAGAGTGCGAAACGGTGAGTGGATCGGGCGCGATATCGGTCGTCCAAATTGACCCTGTGACAAAAATGCTGATCCCTGCACAAGCACCTCATAAAGCCCAAAAACAAAAGGATGAAGGGATCCCTTTACCCTCGGTAGGGAAAGTGCTTAATGTGCATCGTCGATGTAGCTCATTAGCTGAAGCCGAGGTGTTGGCGAAATCCCTGCTTCGCAATCAAAATCGTCGTGAGCTCACCGGTTCTTTGTCGCTGATGGGGAACTTAGCGTTACGAGCGGGTATGGTGACGGCGGTGCGCGACTTTGGGCGTTGGGATGCGGCAAGTTATGTGATTGATGAAGTTTCACACAGTTGGAGCAAAAGTGACGGCTTGCGGTCTGACGTGAGTTTACGCGGGGTTATGGGGTATTAAATGAATAGTTTGAATGAGCAGTTACATTATTTGACGGATATTGTGCGTGTGGGACATGTCGTTTCCACGAACAATGGCCAGAAAACCGTCCGTGTCCAGTTTCCCGATCTCGACAATGTGGTCTCGCATGATTTACGTGTCATTTTTCGTCGTACGGGGCGCGATAAAGATTGTGGCGGGCTTCCTGATATTGGTGAACAGGTGGTGTGTCTGTTTTTACCCTCAGGGGATGAAACGGGATTTGTGGTTGGCAGTGTGTATAGTCAGCAAAATATGCCGCCTTCAGACAGTCATCAAGATCGTGTGATTGACTGGTTAATGACGCAAGGGGCCCGACTCTATGTTGACAGAAGCACGAATACATTGGTGCTTGAGGGGGTTGAGAAAGCGGTCGTTAGCGCCACTGGATCCGTGCAAGTGACGGCACCGGTCATTACCCTGAACGGGCAAGTTGTGATTGAAGGAAGCTTAGAAATTAAAGGTCAGGTGAAAGGTAATGTGGATGTGGATGGGGATATTAGCGCTACGGGGAGTATCCTTGATGAGGGCGGCAACTCTAACCACCATAAACACTAAGGGACAGGAAATGGCACGTTCTGATAGCTTGAATGTCACGGCCCTTCAATTGGCAGGGGATGTTTTCAGTCAACTTATTCAACTGGGTTCATTGGGTGACATTGTGTTTCAGGTCAGTCCTTCACAAGTGCGAACGTTTGAGTCTTTTGAGCGACAAAGTGAGGCCATCTTTGCGGATCATGAAGTGGCAGGGGGGAAGCCGATTAGCGAATTTATGGGGGAGTCGCTAGATACGCTGGATTTAACCATGGTGTTTAATGCCAGTCTAGGGGTGTCACCGCACCAAGAGATCGAACGTTTACGGCAAATGAAATCCGAGGGTGTACCCCACATTTTAATGATGGGATCACGTTCTTTCGGTCAATATACGTTACGTTCGGTGTCTGATGAATGGGTGCATACTTCCGCGACAGGGAAACCCTTAGTGTTAATCGGTGAAGTTAACTTAGTGGAGTATATTGAGATTTTACCGACCCAAGCGCAGCAAAAGACCCGACAAGATGATATTCGGCGTAATGAAACAGGCAAGGGGGGACCGGCACGTTTACCGGGTGCCTCAGAGCCAATCCAAAAACGTACATTAACCCCCGCACCTAAAATTGACCCTGTCACTAAGATGATAATCTCATAAAGGCTTCTCTATCTCTGAAAAATAAAAGATAGGGCATGGATGCCCTACGGGGAAGGGGGCTGATATTTTAGGCTAATAGATTCGGTTGAAATCTTCATCGTCTCTATCAAGAAAGCAATCAGTACGTTTAGATTGGTTTTCGATTCGGTTACATTTTCTAGATGCTTTGGCATTTTTATCATGCATGGCTCTGACTTCCGCCTTTTCTGCTGGCGTTAATTCTGAATAGCTCTTTCCTTGGCACCCAACCATGAGGATTGATGTCAGTAGTAATAATGTGTATTTCATATTTTCTTTTACATAGATTGTTTCATGTGAGTAGACAAGTTTACACCATGAAAGCTAAATGAAGGAATAATAGAAATGCCATAGACACGGAGGTAGGCATCATTGTCTATGTATACAGTATTTTGGTGGGTTATCTATTAATTATAACGTTATTTATTGATAGTAGTTATTGGTGTATAATTAATGTGAAATAAGATTAACATTATGAGTAGTGTCTTGTTTTATAATCCGCCACTACATATTGTATTTGCCGTTGTGTTAATTGTGCTATTCACGACAATTAATAAATATAAAGTAGATCTGACGTTGACATAGGCGTGTTAACCCTCATATTATTACCACAAGGCATATGACAGTTCGTGATTGTTCTGAGTATATGCCTTTCAGCTTTCGAGCGATGCAGTATAGTTATGGTGTGTTGGTGCAAGAAACACGTCCAAACTTGTTATAGCGCTTACCATATTTAAGCGCCTGCATAATAACTCTATAGCTAATCATGTTGGCCAGGAGGTTTTATGATTAATTACATTCGTGACGAGTTTGACGGATTCTAAATAAGATCCAAGAAACAATAAAACATACTGCGGGAGGTTTATACCTCCCGTTTTTATATGGAGATATTCATGGAAGGTGATAATTGGTTTGTTTATCTAATGACATCTGAGGTGACAAAAACAGTAGGTCTTTTTGTGGGTATTCTTGTTGCTGTAGCCTCTGTTTGGACGATGAGAGTTGTAGCAAGAAAAAAACAGACTGCTGATTTTTTGTTTGTCAGCAGAACAGATAAACAGTTACTGGATGGAAATAAGTGCCTTTCGGAGTTGCACAACTCTCCAGATAAAAATATGAGACATTTTGCTTGTAGGGAAAAGATTGATACAGATGAGTGCAGGCATATAAGGTATGTTTTAAATCATTATGAAAGGATAGCTATAGGCATTCAAGAGGGAATATATGATGATAGAATGCTTAAAAAGGCCACGTATAACTCAGCGTTAAGATTATATGCACAGGCGAAACCATTTATCGACTCAGTGCGAGAGAACGAAAAAACAAACACCTATTATCAAGAGTTCGAATGGTTAGTTAAAAGTTGGAAAAGTAAACCACTCAAAGCTAGATTCAAATAGCCCACCCACTCCGGTGGGTTTTTTATTGCCTGAATTTTATCACATTCAAATTCAGTTCCCTTTTCTGCAATAACACACCTCCTTGTTTAACTTACGGAAAGCACTATGACACTTCTCATTGGTGGTGAACCCTTATCTGAAATCCAGATCGGGGCAATAGGCATAGACGAAATCTATCAAAATGTCCGCACTATTCTGGCCACAACTCGGGGCAGTGTTTTTCTCGATCGGCATTTTGGCGTGGATAGCCGTCTTATTGACCAACCGACACCGGCTGCAATATCACGTTACCGCGCTCATCTTGTCGCTGAAATTGAAAAGCAAGAGCCGCGCGTGAAAGTGGTTGCGGTGTCCTTCGAACAAACTACAGAGAATACCCGTGAGGGTGAGTTACGGCCTATTGTCAGTATACAAATCAAGCCTGGAGTCTTACTGTGAATTCAATTAGCGATTTATTTGCGTTATTGCCTGACGTGGAATTTGTGGATACCGATACCGGGAAAACGGAAGAAAATATCATTCAACTTTATGAAAGGCTCGCTAACACGGTGTTATACCCAGGCGATCCGGTTCGTTTGTTTTTATCCACTTTGGCAGCGGTGATTTCACAACAAAAAGTGCAAATTAACCATGCGGGAAAAATGAACTTATTACGCTATGCGAAGGGGTATTTTCTTGATCATATTGGCGCACTGGTGGGGAGTTATCGCACCGAAGCTATCGCCGCTCAAACCGAACTGCAATTTTCCTTGGATGCACCGCTTAATTTTAATGTCGCTGTACCGAAAGGGACTCGAGTCACCTCGGATGGCGCCATTTATTTTGAGACCAACAGCTTAGCCACAATACTCGCAGGGACAACAGCGATTCAAGTGACTGCAGTGAGTTTGACCCCGGGGTTATCAGGGAATGCATTTGTCGCTGGACAATTGAATAGGCTTGTCGACCCGCTTCCCTACATCACTAAAGTGGTGAATACGACAGAAGCAACAGGGGGTGCTGAGCAAGAGCAAGATGAGCCTTATCGTTTACGGATTGCGCTTGCTCCCGAAAGCTTTAGCGTAGCTGGACCGATATTGGCTTACGAATATTGGGCCCGTTCAACGTCGACACACATTGCTGATGTAGCGGTTTATTCACCTGAACCTGGTGTTGTTCAACTGCGCATTTTATTGGTTGGGGGCACTATTCCTACGGCCAACAGTAAGGAAATACGCGCGGTTCGTGACGTGTTAAATGCAGAAAAGACTCGGCCGCTTTGTGACACTGTGCGGGTGGATCCGCCTATTGCCGTGAGTCGAGATTATCAACTTAAATGGTTTATTACTCAGAACCAAGAAGGTTACTTTCCAGCGATACAGGCGGCCATAAAATCCGCTGTCATAGACTATGAGGGGTGGCAAACGAGTGTGATAGGTCGAAATATTAACCCTGATGCTTTGATTGAGCGTTGTCGTGCTGCGGGGGCGTGGCGTGTGGAAATAACGGGATTGCCTTATCAAGCGTTGATGCGTGGTGAAGTTGCTCAATTTATCAATAATACGGCTCGCGTGACGTTTGGTGGCATCGAGGACAGTAAATCATGACACAAGGTAAACCACTTAATACCACGAAATTTATTGACATTCTTCCTGATAGTCTCCGTCAAGATAAAGCCATTCAAGCCACCGCAGAGTCACTCGATAAAGAGCTCATTGTTGTCAACGACGTGATCCCTTTAATAACGCTCTGGTCACGCATTGGCAGTATGACTGAACCGATGCTTTCAACATTAGCCGGGCAGTTTTCGCTTATAGATGAACCTGTGTGGGGGCAAGCTGATGACAATGAAACAAAGCAGGAGCTATTACAAGGGGCACTTGAATTACATCGATATAAAGGAACGCCCTGGTCTATTCGTGAAGTGATGCGTGTATTGGGTTATGGTGAAATTGAACTGATTGAAGGGATTGGGAATTTACATTATGACGGAACAGGGGAGCATGACGGCGTCTATACCTACGGTCAGGAGAATGCGTGGGCGATTTATGACATTATTTTAGGACCTCGATTAAGCGCGGAAGAGGAGCGAGCATTACGGGCGACGTTATTATTGATAGCGCCGGCTCGTTGCCATTTAGATCAATTTTTACCGTTATATAAGGCCAGTTTAATGCTGAGTATTGACAGTCAAAGTGGGGGAGTAGGCGATTCAACTGCGCGGCTATCCGGACAGATTATGACGAATTGGCAGTCGTCACTAAAAGCGACATGGGTAACGCTTACTGCGATAAAGGCGAATGGAAAAACGGAAACCCTACAAACATTGGCGGATAATCAGGGGTATTTTACTGCTGATTGGGTATTACCGCCTGGAGGATGGGCGATAACTGCGACAACTGACATATTGGATCCGCTTAATCAAGCTATACACCTCACATCCGATCCGGTCTTTGCCCAGATAGAGGGGCCTTACACCACCGCTATCATCAGACTGACGAAGCAAAGTCAGACCTTGTGTCATGTTAGTGGTAATGACGATCCGTCCGACATCTGGCTGGAATTCGATGACGGGGAAGCGTGTCAGGATTTCAGGTTGGGCGTTCAAAGTGGTGGGTATAAACCGATGTACTCTTCGCGCGATTTGCCGTTAAACACCCCATTTAAAATAACTATCCGCAATGCCAGGGAGGTGCATTTTCATTCGGCCGCCAATATTGATATGCGCGCGCAACTGCTTGAGCTTGTTAAAGTAGTGAGTAAGCAGGGGAGACTTACCTGGTGTGAAGGTCAAAAGTGGTTGACAACGCTTCATAAGGGGGTTTTTGATGACTGCCCGAATATCGCCAGTGCAGAGCGTGCATTTTACAATTGCTCCTCACTCACCACATTGCCGGACGGTATTTTTGCCGGTATGAGCAGGCTGTCAAACGTCAGTTATCTGTTTCAGAGCTGCTCGTCACTGAAATCGCTGCCCGCCGGCTTATTTGCAGATTGCCGTTCCGTGACAACATTTTCGAATACCTTTCGCGGCTGCTCATCACTGACTACACTGCCGGACGGGCTTTTCGCTGGTATGGAAAAAGCCACCATGGGCGACTTCGTATTTTATGAGTGTTCATCACTGAGGGTGCTGCCCGAAAATCTGTTTGCTGATTGCCATTCCGTGACAACATTTTCGAATGCCTTTCAGGGCTGCTCATCACTCACCACACTGCCGGAAGGGCTTTTCAGTGACTGCATAGGGGTAAATACGTACGCGCTGGCATTCAAAGATTGCACATCGCTTACCACTATCCCGAAAAAACTGTTTCAGGCAAGTCACCTAGTGACAACGTTTTTACAGGCCTTTCACGGCTGCTCATCGCTCACTACACTGCCGGACGGTGTTTTCGCTGGTATGGAGAAAGCCACTGCGTTTAACTATGTATTTTACGAGTGTTCATCACTGAAAGCACTACCCGAAGATCTTTTCGCTGGTTGCCGTTCCGCGACAACTTTTGCGTATGCCTTTCAGGGCTGCTCATCACTTACCGCATTGCCGGAATCCCTATTCCGAGACTGCATCAATGTTCTTGATTATAGTTATGTGTTTCGTACTTGCCGCACACTCACCGCTGTTCCTGAAAAGCTGTTTCAGGCCAGCCCGCTGGTGACAACATTCAACTATACATTTGGTGGTTGCTCATCACTGACAGCGATGCCGCCTGCGTTATTTTCCGGGAAGAGCCGGGTGACAACTTACAGTAATGTTTTCGCCGGTTGCTCATCTCTGACATCCATTCCGGAGGGTATTTTCTCGGACAGCCCTTCGGTTACTAATTTTGTAGGCGCGTTTTTAGATAACCGCTTACTGACCGTAATCCCAGCAGACCTGTTCAGGTATAACACAGCGGTTATCTACTTCGGAGGTGTTTTCCAGCGCTGCACCTCCTTGTCCATCTTGCCGGACTCGCTTTTCAGGTATCAGACCAAAGTCACTGGTTTTAACCGTGCTTTTTCCGAATGCGAAGCGTTAACTGTCATTCCAGTGGGATTATTTGCAACCAATCTCGGTGTAGAAAATATGGAAGGTGTATTCAATGGCTGTAGCGCCCTCAGATCGTCTGTCAGTGATATTTTGACGGAGGAATTCCTCCCTAAGTTGAGTCAATGTCAGTCTATGTTTGCCGATTGCCGGAGTTTGACCGGCGAGGCTATGCCATTCATTGATCGGCACCCGAAGCTGTCTTCGGCAAATATCGCTTGGCGCGTGGATGCATTCAAAAACTGCATAGCTCTGAACGATTACAGTCAAATCCCAATCGGATGGAGGTAACAAGATTGATATGAAAACACTGACTGAACTGAAGGAACGGATTGATTACCAGCAGACGGACGAGCATTTTATTGCATTCTTAACCCAACTGGCACAGCGGGGAATATTGCTAATTAATGAAGGAGATATTTGCTCACCGAATGTGTCCGATTCATTATTTTCGGCGATCTTGAGCTTGTATGGTGTACCAGAGTCGGAGGAAGAATTTAAGCCACACATATAAAAAAGGCTCAACCCCATGTGAGACCGTTTGTATGGGGGTTGAGCTAAGCCTAAGCTATATAGGCGTGTGCTATGTCATTGCTGTTGGTTATCGTCGTTTAATTTATCTCATTTATCATGATGACACGTTATCAATGATGTAAAAAAAAGTAGATAAACGTAGAAATATATTTCAATTTACAATTATGAATATTGTATTTGGATTTTTTAATTACCTTCGTTCTATTTACGCCGAACGACACAGGATATTTATGACAAATTTAATTGAAGAAGAAGTCTGGGAAGAGGGAATTTACCAGATAGAAAAAACCGATCGCGTGGTCGGTGGTTCTGATGGAATTTCGAATGTTCAGGCGAAACAGCTCGCAAATCGTACACAATACTTAAAAAACCGAATAGCCCAAGCGGTTATTGATATGAAGCCGTATCTGGTGCCCGTGGGCTCTATTATGATGTGGTTGTCAGAGGTGCTCCCTGAAGGCTGGCTCGAACTAAACGGGCAGCGATTTGATACAAAAGAAAACCCTGAACTCACCAAATTATACCCAGATGGAAAGTTACCCGACTTTCGGGGACGTTTTCCTCGAGGGTGGGCGCATGGCTCGGCAGTAGATCCGGATTCTACAAGGTTATTGGGTTCAGTCCAGGAAGATGCCATGCAGCGTATTACTGGGGGATTTCCGGTAGCAAACCGTTGGCGTGGAACTTTTTCAGGGGTGTTTAAGGCGGGGGCGACTTGGAACACTAACTATAAAAATGGTGGCGGGGATGACTGGGGGAAGCAAGTCTCATTTGATAGCGCATCAATGACCCGCACTGCGGATGAAACGCGACCTAAAAATATTGCGGTAATGTTTATTATTAAAACGGATTTAGCCAGTGCAACCGAAGGTGCTGCGGGACCGACAAACCTAATAATAGCGCCAGGTTCGATAACCGGAAAAGTGAGTACGCAGACCCAATTAAAAGCCACTGTACTGCCAGAAAACATGGCGGCACAATACCCTGTGAGTTATCGAACGACGGATGAGTCGGTCTGCACAGTAACCTCCTCGGGATTAGTTAAATTAGTTGGCTCAGGCACCGCGAGTATTGTGGCATCCCTTTCAACAGGGCTAGTGAGTACAATTCCCGTGGTTAGTCAGCGCTATTTAACATCGCTCTCTTTGGCTGCGGTGCCGGCTTTGTTTGCTGGAGAGGAATACCAATCTGTCGTGACAGTTGCACCCCAAAATCACACGGAAACCTTGTTATACAGCAGCAGCGATCCGGCGATTGCGGTTTTCTCCAGTGATGGGCTTGTGATGGCTCTATCTGCAGGGAGTTGCGTGCTAACGGTCGAGGGGGCGTTGTCGGGCATTAAATCTACGCGGACGATTACCATTAAGGCCGTGGTAGAGACTATTCCTTATTTTCAGATAGATAATGTGCTGTCTGAAATAAAAGAAAAGGGTGAGGTCGCTCAGAAAGCTGCTAGGGGAAATATCGGCATCGGCGATGCTGCAGGAGAAATTTTGATGGAAGCCGATCCGGTGAATGGAATATCTAAAGGGACGCTAATCACAGTGATAAAAGAACTGGCGGGGAGGATTAAAGTACTTGAAGGAAAGGGGTAAATTATTATTTACCCACTCACGTGGAGCTAGTATAAAACTAGCTCCTAATGATCACTTGACAACATCAATCACTTTTTTTGTCGTATTGGCTTTTTTTTCAATATGTTCTTTCTTTTCTAAGCTTTCATTTTTGATTTTTTTTGAGTCAATATCTAATGTCTCATCAATTTTATTCGTAGCCTGAGTTTTGGCGGCTTTTTGAGTATCACAATTACCGGAAATCCCAATTTTTTGATCGAGTACTTTATTCCGAGCCGCTTTTTTGAAATCACATTCAGCAAATGTGGATGTGGATACTACAAGCAATGTGATTAACAGTCCTAATTTGTTCATGAAAAATCTCCTTAGTAAAACGGAAATGATAGGGGTTCATGAATATGAAGCAAAGAAAATAAGTGTTACAAAACTTGAGTTATTTTAGGAATTGTCAATTCATTGTTCTGGTTGAGTTTTCAGTTCAGCCTAGAAATTGAAGTTAAATGTGTAGCGAAAGAAGTAACTGAAAAACTGCGCCAGCTCGAGTTGTTGGCGCATTCAGATCACTTATCGAAATATTCTACCTCTTCAGTTTCTTTCATTTCAGGCATCCAGTCCCCATCATTCCATATTTCTTCCAGTGTTTCTTCAATGTAGGTTTTCTTTTCATTCTTTCCAAGACCATCAATAGACACATTAGCCTGAGAACCCCAACTTATATCGATATTGAGATCTGGATATTTAGGGCTCAATCTTTTTGTGATCTCATTTCTCAGCGCGTCGAAAGTTCCCATGGGTAACTTGCCTTTCATACTCGCAGCGAAGCGAACTTTAATCGTAACCATCGTGCATCCTCCTTACATAAAATACTGTATATAAAAACAGGTAAATAATAACTGTAATTATATACAGTAAAGTGTTAGTGGAGGTCAAGAAATAAGGTGAAATTTATCTTATGGCTAAGAAAATGACTTCCCCAAAACCATTTAAAGAATATCGTTAAATCAAGAGGTTAAATGATAGTTGAAAATGACATAAAACTAAGGGTTAATGCCATTTAAATAATTATTAATCAATGGGTTAAGTTATTATTAAGCGCATGAATAAAATACACATGCAAACTAGGTATAAATACGAAGTTAATCGCTCGCATTTCATACTGTATTGAATAGGGATATTTGGTCAAGAGTCGGATTTTGGCTTTTTGAATAAACTGAAAATAATCCGATGAGCGTTTTTCGTGAAATTTTAAATTTTTTGACGTATATCACAAAATTTAGATGCTGTAAGTTAGTTATCAGCCCATGGTACACTGGGATAAATTGAGAATTCAGTACCAAAATGAAGACAAAGTATTTTTAATGGCTTAGCTTTATTGAATTGCTATTTAGTGAATAGATATCATTGATAATAAAGGCTATGCTTAAATTGAATTTCCACACTGAGCAACACGACTGAGCACGAAAGTAATGAGTGATTTTCTGGGCACATTTAAAACTGACACAATTTTTAAAGATGAAGTTGAAAAGACGCTGCAACCACCATCGATGTATAAAGTATTGTTAAATAATGATGATTATACTCCGATGGATTTTGTTGTTGAGGTGTTACAAAAATACTTTTCTTTTGATGAAGAACGCGCTACACAGATAATGTTAGATGTACATTTTCAAGGTAAAGGTATTTGCGGTGTCTATACTGCTGAAGTTGCAGAAACAAAAGCCGCTCAAGTCAATGCTTTTGCAAGGGAACATGAATATCCTTTATTGTGTACTATAGAGAAAGTCTGAAGAGTCTTAATATCAATTTTGGGAGGTGCTTATGCTCAATCAAGAATTGGAGCTTAGTCTAAATGTTGCTTTTACCAGAGCGAAAGACAATCGCCATGAATTTATGACTGTGGAGCACCTATTGCTGGCATTATTGAGCAATATCTCTGCGCGTGAAGCTTTAGAGGCTTGTAAGGTCGACTTGGTTGCCCTGAGACAAGAACTCGAACATTTTATTGCCCAAACTACGCCGCTATTACCTGAGAATGATACACGAGACACTCAACCGACTTTGAGTTTCCAGCGCGTACTGCAACGTGCTGTTTTTCATGTTCAATCATCAGGACGCAGCGAAGTGACTGGTGCGAATGTGCTAGTGGCAATTTTTAGCGAACAAGAATCCCAGGCGGCTTATTTATTACGTAAGCATGATGTTAGCCGCCTTGATGTCGTTAATTATATTTCCCACGGTACCATTAAAGGTGAAGATTCTTCTTCATCGGAGGATGATGCCGCAAACAATACCCCACCAAATGAAGAGCAACCGGTCTCAGAAGACCATATGGACAACTTCACCACCAATCTGAACCAACAGGCTAAGAAAGGGAATATCGACCCGCTGGTGGGACGTCAGGCTGAATTAGAGCGTACCATTCAAGTGTTATGCCGTCGCCGTAAAAATAACCCATTATTGGTTGGGGAATCCGGCGTAGGTAAAACGGCGATCGCCGAGGGCTTAGCATGGCGTATTGAGCAAAATGATGTGCCTGAAGTGATGAAAGATTGCACAATCTACTCACTGGATATCGGCTCATTGTTGGCAGGTACTAAATATCGCGGTGATTTTGAAAAACGTTTTAAAGCGCTGCTGAAAATGTTGGAAAAAGACCCGAAAAGCATTTTGTTTATCGATGAAATTCATACGATTATCGGTGCCGGTGCGGCATCGGGTGGACAGGTAGACGCTGCAAACTTGATTAAGCCGCTGTTATCAAGTGGGCGTATCCGGGTGATTGGCTCTACTACCTATCAAGAATTCAGCAATATCTTTGAGAAAGATAGAGCGCTGGCTCGACGCTTCCAAAAAATTGATATTGTGGAGCCTACCCCTGAAGAAACCGTGCGTATCATTAATGGATTGAAACCGAAATATGAGTCTCACCATGATGTGCGCTACACCGCGAAAGCGATTCAGGCGGCAGTAGATTTATCGGTGAAATACATTACCGATCGTCATCTGCCGGATAAAGCCATTGATGTTATCGATGAAGCGGGAGCTAGAACCCGTTTAGTGGCGCCAAGCAAGCGCAAGAAAACCATCGGTGTACCTGAAATCGAAACTGTGGTGGCGCGTATTGCGCGTATTCCAGAAAAAACGGTTTCCTCGAGCGATAAAGACCGTTTGAGAACCTTAGACTCACGCCTGAAGATGTTAGTCTTTGGACAAGATAAAGCGATTGAGGCGCTGTCTGAGGCGATTAAAATGAATCGCGCAGGCTTAGGGTTAGATCATAAGCCTGTCGGCTCATTCTTGTTTGCAGGACCAACTGGTGTGGGTAAAACGGAAGTCACCGTGCAGCTGGCAAAAGCATTGGATGTGAAACTGCTACGCTTTGATATGTCCGAATATATGGAACGCCATACAGTTAGCCGACTGATTGGTGCTCCTCCGGGATATGTTGGTTTTGACCAAGGTGGTTTACTGACCGATGCCGTCATTAAGCATCCGCATTCCGTCGTGTTATTGGACGAAATTGAAAAAGCGCACCCTGATGTGTTTAACATTCTTCTGCAAGTGATGGATCACGGTACGTTGACGGATAATAACGGACGTAAAGCGGATTTCCGTAATGTGATTGTGGTCATGACTACCAACGCAGGGGTACAAGAAACCCAGCGCCGTTCGATAGGCTTTGCAGAGCAAGATAATAGTACGGATGCGATGTCTGAAATTAAAAAGACATTTTCACCGGAATTCCGTAACCGTCTTGATGGCATTATTTGGTTTAATGCGCTGTCGATGGATATCATCACGCAAGTGGTGGATAAATTCATTGTTGAGCTGCAAGCTCAGTTGGATGAGAAGGGTGTCTCGATTGAGGTCAGCCAAGCAGCTCGTCGTTGGTTGTGTGAGAAAGGGTATGACAAAGCAATGGGTGCCCGACCTATGGCGCGTGTCATTCAGGATAACCTGAAGAAACCATTAGCGAATGAACTCCTGTTTGGTTCATTAATGAATGGTGGCTCGGTGAGTATCGGGCTTGATGAAAAGAGTCACACACTGACATACAGCTTCAGTAGCGTACACAAGGCCTCTCCAGAGGATGCTGTAATCTGACAATAGCTAGTACCACAGGTGTCTTAGGCACCTGTGGTCTTGTCAGGCCTTGCCTGAAAATCGAAAATCAGCGGCTACGGAAAATGATGCGGCCTTTGCTCAGGTCGTAAGGAGTTAACTCTACAGTTACCTTGTCGCCTGTCAGAATGCGGATGTAGTTTTTACGCATTTTACCAGAGATGTGCGCAGTCACGACGTGACCGTTTTCCAGTTCAACGCGGAACATTGTATTTGGCAGGGTATCCAAAACCGTTCCCTGCATTTCAATATTATCTTCTTTGGCCATCTAATCCTCTAAGTCTAATAACCGTGATTTTTTACGGGCAAGATAATGCCCAAAAACCCACACTAAGTAAAGAAGTGTCGCATTTTAAAGCGATCTTTCTTTAAAATAGTTGGGGATAAAATTACTGTATTGCCACTTTCTATCGCTTAAAAAGTGGTGATTTTTCAAATGATTGAGGTAAATCAATTGACTGTGGTAACCAGCATGCTGGGTCAATCCGCAGGTCACGCCACCGATAAAGAATATGCAGAAAATCCCTGCGGGAGATCTCCGTCGCGCCAAGTGAAGCGGTGTGGTGGTTAAGTACCTGACAATCAAAAAGTTGCCCATTATAGCGCAAAAAATGAAAATAGAATGTAATAAAAGCACATTTGGACGCATCATTCATTCTACTGAACATTGACTCCCCACAAAACAGGTGCCCCATGTTCACGCCATACAAGCCCCCCACCAGCTGATCACCATGCCAAGCCTCAATAGAGTGGGCGTGTCCCTCTTGGTGTAGTGCGAGATAGCCCGCTTGCACAGAGGGTAGGATCCACGTGCCTTCCTTGCGTACTGCACAAGCCGCTATCACCTCTTTGAACGCATGATTTATGGTAATGCGATAAGGGGATTTTTTTAATGTTTTGATCATGGAACGGCTGATATGCAGGTCGCCCACTTTCAAGACTGCTCGCGGATCAGGGGACCACCACAATGGGACTTCACCGGGGTTAAACCACGGGAAAATACCATCATAGTAAGCCGCTTGTAAGCGTCGAGATGATAAATCACCGCCGATCGCCAGTAACCCATTAGGTTCCCGCATCGCTTCAGACACGGGCGGGAACAGGTATGAATCATCGTCTAATTGGTACATGGTGCACCTCAGCGAGTTTGCTGAACCAAATGACGTTGACGGAATTGATAATAACGACCTTGCTCAGCTAACAATTGTGGGTGTGAGCCTTGCTCAATAATTTCGCCATTATCCATCACACAAATGGTATCCATTTGTTCTAAACCTTGCATACGATGGGTGATCACCAGTAGCGTTTTGTCAGCACATTTTTGTTTGAGTAAGCTAAGAATTTGCTGCTCAGTATGGGCATCTAACCCTTCTGTTGGCTCATCCATTAATACCAGCGGCGTATTGTGCAGAAGGGCGCGAGCGATACCTAAGCGGCGCTGCTCTCCTCCTGATAATTGGCGACCGCCTTCACCCATCCAGGCGTTTAATTTTAGCTGATTATCCAACAAATTATCTAAGCCCACTTGGGTGAGTACATCGCAAAGTTGCTCATCTGAGGCTTGTTCGTTGGCTAATAATAAATTGTTGCGAAGGGTATCGCTGAACACATGAACGCGCTGAGGAACTACGGACATTACGCCCCGTAGCGATTCTTCGCTGTAAGCTTGAATTGGCTGACCATTAATTGATATCACGCCACTGTCCACATCCCAAGCGCGGGTGAGCAATTGCAGCAGAGTTGATTTACCGCAGCCCGTTTTCCCTAATAATGCAATGTGTTGGCCTTGTTTAATCGATAAGGAGACATTTTTCAATACGGCGAAAGGCTGTTCTGGATAAGTGAACGTGACGTTATCGATGGTCAGGCTCTCAAGAGAATCGAGCGTAGTGCCTTGGCTGACAAAATTCACTTCCGGTTTTGCATGCATTAACTGAGAGACGCGGGTGGCTGATGCGATCACTTGCCCCATATGTTGGAATGCGACGGCAACAGGCCCTAAGGCTTCAAACGAGGCTAATGCACAGAAAACAAATAAGGCAATCAGCGCACCGGGTTGTGTATTTCCGCCAACATGTTCAGCTGCCATCCATAAAAGCAAGGTCGCGGTTAGTCCTGATGCACACAGAATGATGGCTTGAGATAAACCTGTCAGTGCCGCTTGTTGCTGCTGGCGACCTTGCCATGAGTTTTCGATGTTTGATAAATTTTGACGAAAACGCGCAGTCGCGCCAAACAAGGCTAATTCGGCTTGACCTTGCAATGCTGAAGTTAATACTGTGCGGTAATTTCCGCGCAGTTCAGTCAGTTCGCGTCCAATCGGTTTACCTGCACGATAAAATACAAATGGCATCGTAAACAGCAGGAACAGCATAACGCCACCTAATGTCCATGCAAGGCGAGGATCAAGGAAACTTAAACCAATGATCAGGACAAACGTGACAAAGAAAGCACTGACAATCGGCGAGAGAACACGTAAGTAAAGGTGGTCTAGGGTTTCGACATCCGCAACCAGTCGGTTTAATAGATCTCCTTGGCGGAAACGGCTGATCCCACCCGGAGAGAGCGGTAACACCTTACTGAAGGCGAACACGCGCAGATGTGCTAACACTTTAAATGTCGCATCGTGGCTGACTAAGCGCTCGGCGTAGCGTCCTGCGGTACGGAAAATAGCCGCACCACGAACCCCAGCCGCAGGCAACATATAGTTAAAGAAAAAGATCCCCGGCGCACCGACGATAGCCGCACCGGCTAAGAACCATCCCGATAACGTGAGGAGGCCAATACTGGAAAGCAGCGTGACAATTGCCAGAATAATCCCTAAGGAAATCAAAAACCAATGACGGCGATAGAGGGCTAAGAAGGGGAGTAACACTTTCATTTTCAAAGCTCCTCTTGGCGATGAGCGAGTAACTGGGCAAAAGCACCTTCAGACTGGCTCAGTTGTTGGTAATCACCACGCTGGATAATTTTTCCGTTAGACATGACCCAAATTTGGTCATAATCGATGGTTTCTTCAAGTAAATGGGTCACTAATAACGTGGTTTGCTGCTCAGATAATTGATTCAATGTTTCCATCACACGCTGTTCGCTGTGAGCATCTAAGCTGGCTGCTGGTTCATCTAATAGCAACAAGCGAGAGGGTTTTAAGAGTACACGAGCGACAGCGACACGCTGGGCTTGCCCAACAGAAAGACGTGCGGCGAAATCACCTAAGCGAGTATTTAAGCCATCCGGTAAGTTTGGTAGAAATTCCGCGACATAGGCTTTTTCGATCGCAGACTGAATTTCTGACTCAGTCGCATTTGGCTTCCCTAGGCAAATATTTTCCTGCAATGTTTGTTCAGGTAAATGTGGGTTTTGCCCAACCCAGCCGACCAAAGCACGCCACTGTTCAGGGCATAATTGATTGAGCTCATTGCCATTAATAGTGATGGAACCACGGTAAGGCAAGAAGCCAAGTAATAAGTTTAATAGGGAGCTTTTACCCGCACCACTTTGACCTACTAAGGCGATGCGTTGTTGCGGCTCAATGGTGAAATCGAGAGGACCCGCCAGGATAGTGCCATCATGGGAGAGAACTTCCAGCTGCTTGGCTTCAATGCGAATAGGTTGTTCATCAATTACCTTATCGCCTTGTGGTAATTGTTCGTCACCTTGACTTTCGAGTAAGGTCACCAGAGATTCCGCGGCGCCTACTGCTTGGGCTTTTGCATGATAGTAAGTGCCTAGGTCGCGCAGCGGCTGGAAAAATTCTGGGGATAAAATCAGCGCAAGGAAACCTGCAAATAATGTGACTGGCAGGCCATAACTGCCGAAACTTAACTCTCCAAGATACGAAAATCCGAAATAAACGGCGACAACCGCAATGGAGATTGATGCGAAAAACTCCAAGACTCCCGACGATAAAAATGCCATACGCAGCACTTCCATGGTGCGAGAACGGAAGTCTTCGGTGGATTCACGAATCTGGGAGACTTCAGCTTTGCCACGGAAAAATAAGCGTAGGGTGTCTAATCCTCGTAAACGGTCGAGGAAACTACCACTCAAACGGCTTAAGGCAAGGAAGTTACGGCGGTTAGCATCGGCAGCACCGAGTCCTACCAGTGCCATGAAAATCGGAATTAACGGTGCGGTTGCAAATAAAATCAGCGCAGCTGCCCAGTTAAATGGGAAGATGGCAATCAAGATCATGATTGGGATGATGGTGGCTAAATACATTTGTGGTAGATAGCGAGAATAGTAATCCTGCATGTCTTCAATCTGCTCAAGAATAATCGTTGCCCAGCTTCCTGCTGGCTTACCCTTGACCCAGACAGGGCCTAACTCTTGCAGTTTATCTAATACCATACTGCGGACTTGCTGCCTGACAACTTGTCCACATCGGTAGCCCGCGCGTTCACGAAGATAGTGAACAACACCGCGTAAAATAAAGACACTAATTAATAATGCAAAGTCAGTGAGGAGTTGCTCTCGTGGAATGTGGTCCATCATGAGGGCTTGAAGGATCACAGCGAGGAACCAAGCCTGCGCAATAATTAATAAACCGCTGACTATGCCTAATAGCATAGAAATTCGGAGCCAACGCTTAGCAGGAGCGCTGTGTTGCTTTAACCAACGCACCAATTCAGTCTGTCTTGATTTATCCATAATGATTTAGTTAGCAGGTGTAGTTTTCATGTTATTGAGTGCAGTTAAGATAGTTGACTTTGTCATCAAATCTCACCGAATTTTTGCCTATCATAACAGCTTCCATCAGATATGTTACATAATAAAAGCCAGTTATTTGAATAGAACAATTTTTGTTATCGATATGTTTTATAAAGGTAAATTATATGGGCGTAATATAATTAAATTTGAACTAACAGAGGATGTTACCGTTATTACAAAGAAAAAATAAGGTGGCTTAATTTATAATTGTTAAGCCACCTACATTTTAGGTTGAAATAATTTTGGGGGATTTTTGTGTGTTATTCAGGAACAATTTGCAACCAGGTTTTTGGTTTCAATATAAACTGGTTGTTGAGTAGCTTATCCCATGCTGTTTTTTTGGATTGCATATCATCGAATACCTCTCTTTGCGTATCGACTAATTTCCATGTGTTATCCACGGACTGCCAAATAGTACATTCATAATCAAGGGACTCGGGCATGGAGTAGCACATCACCACTTCGTTTGTTCCATCGTGGTTTGCATCGGCCATAAATCCAAGACATTCATAGTTGCTATAATAATTGGTGCAATTCCATGCATCTCGGATTTCATCTTCTATATCAAACCAGCTTTGCGGTAGTGGTTGGCTACCTTTGGCGATGATAAGAACCTCTTTAAGCGGTTTAGGGACATCAGAGTAAGTGCCAACTTTGAGCTGTGCTTTCGTATCAGGATCTTGCTCCAATTTTGCTAACGCCTCTTTTCCCCGTACTCCTAACTTCTCTAAGTCATAAGACAAATCGTAGTTAATTTTAATTTTGCCTTTCTCAACGGCCGCCATAATGCTGTTGACCGCAATACGTTGGAAATCACCAATAGGGCTATTAATCACTAAGATAGTGGCGATTAAACCAAGAATAGCGACCTTATTGATAGCGCCGAGGGAGAATGCCCAGCGGTGTCGTTTTATAATGATTGCGATGCTGTAAGCTAAAATAATCAGGGCTAAAAATAGCGCAATAGTAAATGCATATAGCCTACTCACACTCCAGCTATATTGGCTAACGCGAATGAAAATACCGTACAGAGAAAGTGCAGAAAATGCATTTAATAAGACGATGCTGATCAGTACAAAGCCATTGATAATCGATTTAAATTGGAATTGGGTTGTGCCATCACCATAAAGGGCATTAATAAAGATAATATTTAAAATCACAAAGCAGAGCATGGTGCCAGAACCTAGCTCTGAAGCTGTGTAATGCACACCAGTTAATATGGAAACAACCAAGCCTGCTAAGAAAATTACAGCGATTAAACTGAGTAAGGGTAGGAAAAACTGCGAGAAATATTTGGCGATGTTGTTCAGTTGCATCACCAATTTGGAGCGCAAAAAGAGCAAGCTGGTATTAAAACCAACTAAAAAGGCCACCCAAAGGACAATGTAGTGACCAAGAAATTGGCTGAGTGTTGACAGATTGACAATGCCAAATAAAAAGCTGGCTTGTTTGACTATCAGGGCTAATAAGCCCCCAATGGCACAGGCGAAAAGACCAAATAAGGTGTTACGGAAATAGTGCCCAACTAAGCAGCTGTAATTAGCTTTCCAAGTTCCTGTAGCCTGACGGTTTTGCATCCAAGGTAATATAAAAAAAATCAGGACAGTGAGCGTCGTAATCGAGAGGAATGCGTCATTGTTGTTCGAAGTGCCGACATCGAGGCTTTGCCAAGTATTGATCCAAAAAACAAGCACAATCGTTAGGATAATATTGAGATAAAACACCGCTTGTTTGGCATTGGTAATAAGAAAGCTGATAACCGAAGGAACAAAAATAGCCAACATCATGGGTAAATAAGCCCATGTAGGGCTTAATGGAATTTCTATGGAATAATCAAGAGTGGCGGTGATGAC
Source organism: Providencia sp. LY12 (assembly GCF_057621555.1). Taxonomy (NCBI): domain Bacteria; kingdom Pseudomonadati; phylum Pseudomonadota; class Gammaproteobacteria; order Enterobacterales; family Morganellaceae; genus Providencia; species Providencia sp. LY12. The sequence continues at coordinate 1,477,846 of NZ_CM172594.1, forward strand.
AATTCCTTGAATAACCGATAGCAAGATAACAATGAAATACGCCAGCTTATTGATAGGCTCTTTCTGCGTTTGTGGCTCCATGTCACTTCCTTATTTGAATGAACAAGATAATAAAATTGAGTATAGGCATGGGGTAAAAAGAGGAAAATAAACTTGCTCCTAATTCAGAATGGAATAGCGCTTTATTTTTAAAATAGGAATAAATAAAAAGCCCCATTCTATTTCGCTGCGAACTTAATGAACGACAACGCAAAAATGGGGCTTCTATTTTTAGATTAAAAAATTATTTCTTGTCTGCTAACCCGTCTAGGTAACGTTCCGCATCTAATGCTGCCATGCAGCCAGTACCGGCTGAAGTAATTGCTTGGCGGTAGATGTGATCCATAACATCGCCAGCAGCAAAAATTCCTTCAACGGATGTTTGAGTTGCGTTACCGTTGGTGCCGGATTGCACTTTAATATAGCCATTATTTAAGGCTAATTGACCGTCAAAAATTGCGGTGTTAGGGCTATGACCGATAGCAATAAAGGCGCCCATGACAGCAACATCTTCCGTTTTATTGGTTTTGGTGCAACGTAAACGAACGCCTGTAACGCCCATATCATCACCCAGAACTTCGTCTAATGTATTGTCGGTATGTAGAACGATGTTCCCATTTTCAACTTTATCCATCAGACGATTAACCAGAATTTTTTCCGCTCTAAAGCTATCGCGACGGTGAATTAAATGTACTTCAGACGCGATATTAGAAAGATACAGTGCTTCTTCAACGGCAGTATTACCACCACCGACAACCGCAACTTTTTGGTTACGATAGAAGAAACCGTCACAAGTTGCACAAGCAGAAACCCCGCGACCTTTAAATGCTTCTTCTGATGGCAGACCGATGTAACGAGCAGATGCGCCTGTCGCAATGATCAATGCGTCACACGTATATTCTGTATCATCACCAAACAGGCGGAAAGGGCGCTGCTGAAAATCCACTTTTGTAATGTGGTCGTTGATGATTTCAGTTTCGAATTTTTCCGCATGAGTATGCATGCGTTCCATGAGTCCTGGACCGGTTAAGCCTTCAGGATCACCCGGCCAGTTTTCAACTTCCGTGGTTGTGGTTAATTGACCGCCTTTTTCCACCCCAGTAATCAGTGCAGGGTGTAAATTTGCGCGAGCTGCGTAAACGGCTGCGGTATAACCGGCAGGGCCTGAACCTAAAATGATTAACTTGCGATGTGTGGTTGTGCTCATGAATTCCTCTTTTTAGTCTCAAAAAAGCATAAGGACGATTGTAGGAGAAATAGGGGGGTAACAAAAGTGATTTAACCATTCATTCATCGGAAGGGTACAAATCATTCTGATAGGCAATACCAATTAAGAGTTAAATAATGAGAGGGAAAGTGCTTTAATCACGAAACGGTAATTTTAGGAATTATCTTGAATTGCGTCTGCGAAACGTTTTACTGAAAAAAAAACCGAAATCTTGTACTGATTTTTATTCATTTACTTTGACAATCGGCTGCGCATTTGCGAAAACATCTATCTAAGAGTTAATTATCTAGCAGGTCAATGGAAATGGCGCATTTTTGTTCTTACTGGAAAATTAACTTTACGTCACACATTCAAGCAATGTCGCGACGATTGTAAGCCGCTCCAAAAGTAAATATGTTTCGGTTTACGAGAACTTCAGTTATGACGAATAGAATAGGTTCCACGCCCGCTAGTCCGCTTAGGAAGACTGACGTATAGATGGTGCCGTTTTATAAGATGTAGAAAATAACAATTAAAGAAAGAGAGATAAGAGATGATTGACAATAAAAAGCGTCCTGGCAAAGACCTTGACCGTATTGACAGGAATATACTGAACGAATTGCAAAAAGACGGGCGTATCTCTAACGTTGAACTATCTAAGCGTGTTGGTTTATCTCCAACGCCATGTTTAGAGCGTGTTCGTCGTCTTGAAAGACAGGGTTTCATTTCTGGTTATACCGCACTGTTGAATCCACATTATTTAGATGCATCGCTGCTGGTTTTCGTTGAAATCACTTTAAACCGTGGCGCGCCAGATGTGTTCGAACAATTCAACACAGCAGTTCAAAAACTTGAAGAAATTCAAGAGTGTCACCTCGTTTCCGGTGACTTTGACTATCTGTTGAAAACGCGTGTGCCAGATATGTCCGCATATCGTAAACTGCTAGGTGAAACGTTATTACGCCTTCCGGGTGTAAATGACACTCGTACCTACGTAGTTATGGAAGAAGTGAAACAAAGCAACCGTTTAGTGATTAAAACTCGCTAATTGCACTTTGTGTTCATCATTCCTGCACAGCAATCTGCATTGTTGTCGCACTGCTGTTTCAACGCTGGGTTTACTCAGCGTTGTTCCGTTTTTAAGCGCCATAATTTTTCTCTTTAATTCTCCCAATGGTTCTTTTTCGAACATTCTCTTGTCACTGTCCGCGATAGACTCAAAATTAGTCAGAAATTTTCATTTCAATTTATTGATTTTAAAGCTATAAACAATTAAGAATTTTGACCTTAAATAGAGTTTGAAACCCTATTCGTAAGATGAAATACTGAGTCTTATGGTCTCTATGGTGTGATAATTTGTCTTAATCGTCTTAATGCAGGCGCGTTTAGGGGATTAGTGTTAGAATAATCATAGGATAATCACGTATTAAGCAAGAACATCAGTCAGTAAAGAAACAATAATGAGCCAAGAATATACCGAAGATAAGTACATCAAATTTAAAAAGCTCAGTAGCGGTAGACGGCTATTAGAGGTGATTTTGTTGGCAATCTGCCTCTGTGCGATTTTTCTTATGGTCGCGCTATGGAGTTTTAATCCTTCTGACCCGAGTTGGTCGCAAACTAACTGGGATGCCCCCGTTAAAAATTTAGGGGGAAGTATTGGCTCATGGAGTGCGGATATCCTGTTTTCTGCATTTGGTATTCTCGCGTTTGCGATCCCGCCATTATTGTTACTCGGGTGTTGGGCAATTTATCACTATGAAAGCCAACGCCGCTATATTGACTTTTTCTCGCTCTCTTTACGCCTCATTGGCGGGTTAGCGCTGATCCTTTCATCTTGTGGTTTAGCCGCGCTCAACTTTGATGATTTACCCAACTTCGCCTCTGGCGGGGTCATTGGTAGTGTATTCAGTAATGCAATTATGCCGTGGTTTAACTCATTGGGCGCTACCTTAGCGCTGTTATTCCTCTGGGCAATCAGTTTCACCCTATTCACGGGTTGGTCTTGGCTGACGATCGCAGAAAAAATAGGGGCAGGGATATTACTTCCTATCACATTGCTAACAAACCGTGCCCGTGGTGATGAACTTGATGACTACGATTATGATGTTGAAGAGACGGAAGAGGCGCTACAGCGTGCTCAAATCGCTGAACATCAAGCAAATGATGAAAACCAACAATTTGATGCGGATGATGTTCTGTTTTCCGCCCCAACAGTCTCTGAGCTCGTTTCTGAGGATGTGCAGCTTGCGACTGAGCCACAGGTTATGGCGGATCCTCTATTAACGGCTGCGCCGCAATCCATTATTGAGCAAGCCCAGCCAAGCGCTTCTTTGGCAGAGCAGCCTACCTTTATTGCTCAACCAGCAGAAAATACAGCTTTACCGACATTTTCCGCGACCAAAGAGCCGCAAACTTACCATTTTGAAGTGCCTGATGATTATCAGCCTCAAGTGGCACCGACTCAGGCATCTTCTCCTGCGCCTGTTATGCCTCAAGAACCAACATTTACGCCTGAGCCCGTTTTTGCTCCGGAACCTGTTTTTGAGTCTAAGCCTACAGCCCCAGTATTTACATCGCCACAGTTTACACCTTTAGAGCCAACCATTGATATGGGAAGCCCTGATGAGAGTGAATCTTCGGTAACTAGCCGTGTTGCTGATCCTGCGGCACTAGCAGCTGCGGGTATTTCGATTGCAGCGATGGAACGCCACGCGCAAGTGAAAAAGAATCTGGAACCAGAATTACCTCGTCCAAATCCAGTTCGTTTACCGACTCGCCGTGAGCTGTATGGTATTCGTATTCCATCTCAGCGTGATGCAGAGCTTCAACGTCGTCAAGAAGAGGCATCTCAGCGTGAGCAGGTATATCAGCAATGGTCTGCGACTGAAGAACCTGAAAATGAAGTGAAAACTAATGATGAGCTAGAGCAAGAAAGGTTGTTGCGCGTTCAATTCTTAGAGCAGCAACGTCAACGCTACGGCGAGCCAGATACGGATATGCAGGAGTTTGACGCTGCATTCCAGGTTAACCAGCCTGCGGTTGATTCTGTTGCCGCTTCAGATATTGCGCCAGAGCCAGAAACTCATCAAGATTATATGCCTGCGAGTACGTTTACTCAGCCAGAAATTGAACATCGTTGGGCTTCTGCTCCAGCATTTACGCCAGCTTTTGAGCCTACAAAGCAAATAGAGCCAACTTCACCTTCAGATATCCATCGCTTTACTGCCCATGCTGATGATGAGCATGAGCAGGATAATGATCTGGATGATTTTGAACCTAAAATTGATTTAAGTACGCCATTATCGGCATTTGAGCGTTTCTCGCCGGTGGATGATTTAGTCGATGATGAACCTGCAGCGCCGCTGTTTATGCCGTCATTTACCGAACCGCCAGTGCAAGCACATTCGATAACGCAAGAACAGCCAATAACACCGGCAAATAATGGAAATGAATTTGTTGCTCATCCTGCGGGGCAGCCACAGCAGCCACAGCAGCCACAGCAGGATAGTTTATTCCACCCATTCTTAGTACGTAACGACCAACCGTTACCGAAACCAACGACGCCAATGCCGTCGCTTGACCTACTGGCGAGTCCACCAGAGCAAGAAGAGCCAGTGGATATGTTCAAATTAGAGCAAACCGCAAGGTTAATTGAAGCACGCTTGAACGATTATCGGGTTAAAGCTGAAGTGGTTGGCTTCTCTCCAGGTCCCGTAATCACCCGTTTTGAGTTGGATCTTGCGCCGGGAGTGAAAGCAGCTCGAATTTCCACGTTATCCCGAGATCTTGCGCGTTCATTGTCGACAACAGCGGTTCGTGTTGTTGAGGTGATTCCAGGTAAACCCTATGTTGGTTTAGAGTTACCGAATGAAAAACGTCAAACCGTTTATTTGAGTGAAGTTTTAGACTGTGATGATTTTAGAAAAAATCCATCGCCGCTGACGATTGTTTTAGGGAAAGATATCGAAGGTGATCCAGTTGTTGCCGATTTGGCAAAAATGCCGCACTTATTAGTGGCGGGTACAACGGGATCCGGTAAATCGGTTGGGGTCAATGCGATGATCCTGAGTATCTTATATAAAGCGAAGCCTGAAGATGTTCGCTTTATTATGATAGACCCGAAAATGCTGGAACTTTCTATCTATGAAGGGATCCCGCACCTGTTAACTGAAGTCGTTACTGACATGAAAGATGCGGCAAATGCGCTGCGCTGGTGTGTCAATGAAATGGAACGCCGTTATAAACTGATGTCAGCATTAGGCGTACGTAATCTCGCGGGTTACAACGACAAAATTAAAGCGGCAGCGGATATGAATCGCCCAATCCCAGATCCATTCTGGAAGCCTGGCGACAGTATGGATATGGAACATCCAATGCTGAAAAAAGAACCTTATATCGTGGTGATGGTGGACGAATTTGCGGACTTAATGATGACCGCAGGGAAGAAAGTGGAAGAGTTGATTGCTCGTTTAGCACAAAAAGCGCGTGCAGCCGGTATCCACCTCGTTTTAGCGACCCAACGTCCATCGGTTGACATCATTACTGGGTTAATTAAAGCCAATATTCCAACGCGTATTGCCTTTACGGTATCGAGTAAGATTGACTCGCGCACTATTCTTGACCAAGGTGGTGCTGAATCACTGCTGGGTATGGGGGATATGTTGTATCTGCCACCAAACTCATCGATTCCAGTGCGTGTTCACGGTGCATTTGTCCGTGACCAAGAAGTTCACGCTGTCGTAAATGATTGGAAAGCACGCGGGAAACCGCAATATATTGATAGCATCACGACATGTAGCGATGATAGTGAAGGCGGTGGAAGTTCAGATAATGGTGATGAGGATCTCGACCCGTTATTTGATCAAGCTGTCGAATTTGTTGTTGAAAAACAAAGGGTATCCATCTCCGGTGTACAACGTCAATTCCGTATCGGTTACAACCGCGCAGCTCGGATTGTTGAGCAAATGGAAGACCAAGGGATTGTCAGTGAACCGGGGCATAATGGAAACCGAGAAGTATTAGCCCCGCCATCAATGGGATATTAATATTTCATGTGATAATTGCTGGTTTAATTCAAGGGGTGTATAAAGACATACGCCCCTTGTGGTATTAATTTTAAGGTCTTTTCTCGATGAAAAAAATGATGTTGTTAGGTGCATTAGCCCTGAGTTTAAACGTAGGTCAAGTATTGGCAGATGCGAGTCAAGACCTTCAAGATCGTCTGAGTAAAGTGAATAGCTTCCAAGCGAGCTTTTCTCAGAAAGTAACTAGCCCTGAAGGTGATCTTATCCAAGAGGGTGTCGGTGACTTGTGGATTGAACGACCTAACTTATTTAACTGGAATATGACTTCGCCGGATGAAAGTGTTCTGGTATCAGACGGTAAAAACCTGTGGTTTTACAACCCATTTGTTGAGCAAGTGACGGTGACAAACTTAGCTGATGCTACCCAAGATACGCCATTCCTGCTATTAACTCGCAACAATCCGCAGGATTGGAAACAGTATTCTATTGTCCAACAAGGCAATACGTTTGATCTGAAACCAAAACAATCTAACGGGACATTAAAAAGTTTCTCTATTACGGTTAACCCAAAAGGGACGATTGAGAAATTTGCTGCGGTTGAACAAGACGGACAAACCAGCGCCTATCAATTAAAACAGCAAAAAAATGGCCCAGTTGACCCAAGTAAATTCAAATTTACAGTACCAAAAGGGGTCACATTGGATGACCAGCGTTCTCGCGCTCACTAATATCTAGGGAGTAAAGAGGGTCTCGTGGGTAACTTATCTCTCGATTTTTCACAAAATGAATTCCAACCTCTGGCTGCGCGTATGCGGCCAGAAACGCTTGAGCAATATATTGGTCAAACACATTTACTTGCCGAAGGTAAACCATTACCACGTGCGATTAAGGCGGGTCATTTACACTCAATGATCTTGTGGGGACCTCCGGGAACGGGGAAAACTACGTTGGCTGAAATTATTGGTCACTATGCACAAGCGGATATCGAGCGTATTTCTGCGGTAACTTCAGGGATCAAAGAGATCCGTGAATCTATCGAAAAAGCGCGCCAAAATCGCAGTGCAGGGCGAAGAACCATTTTGTTTGTGGATGAAGTTCACCGCTTTAATAAAAGCCAGCAAGATGCTTTTTTACCTCATATTGAAGACGGTACCATCACTTTTATTGGTGCGACTACCGAAAACCCATCATTCGAACTCAACTCGGCACTGCTTTCTCGCGCAAGAGTCTATCTATTAAAATCCTTAGAAAGTAGTGAAATTGAAGAAGTGCTGTTACAGGCATTGGGCGATAGCACCCGGGGTTTAGGTGGACAAAATATCGTTCTTCCAGATAGTACCCGAAAAATGATCGCTGACTTGGTTAATGGGGATGCAAGGCGCTCATTGAATCTGCTGGAAATGATGTCGGATATGGCGGAGGCGGATAACCAAGGTCAACGAGTGTTAACTGCCGAGTTGCTCAAAGAAGTGAGTGGTGAACGCGCAGCGCGTTTCGATAATAAGGGTGACCGTTACTATGATTTGATTTCTGCGTTGCATAAATCAGTTCGTGGTTCAGCTCCCGATGCTGCGCTTTATTGGTATGCTCGGATTATTACCGCGGGCGGTGATCCTCTATATGTGGCTCGTCGTTTATTAGCGATTGCCTCTGAAGATGTCGGGAATGCCGACCCTCGAGCTATGCAAGTGGCGATTTCAGCATGGGATTGTTTTACTCGTGTAGGCCCGGCGGAAGGGGAGCGAGCGATTGCTCAAGCCATTGTTTATCTTGCATGCGCACCGAAAAGTAATGCCGTTTACACTGCATATAAAGCCGCAATTAAAGATGCTCAAATGCAGCCAGATTATGATGTTCCTGAACATTTAAGAAATGCCCCTACCAAATTAATGAAAGAGTTAGGTGTCGGTAAAGAGTATCGTTATGCTCACGATGAACCTAATGCTTATGCGGCGGGTGAAAACTATTTCCCTGAACCGATGAAAGCGACGCAATACTATTACCCAACGGCACGCGGGCTAGAAGGCAAAATTGCTGAAAAACTCGACTGGTTAGCCCAACAAGATCAAATTAGCACAACAAAACGCTATCGCTAATCGGGTCAATGCGGTAAGGTTATAAAGCAATAAAATATTCTAAATATAACGCCGGAGCGCGTTATATTCGCTCTCACAATTGACTAACAAAATCACAGGATAAGCATGCTCGATCCAAATTTACTGCGTACGGAGCTAGACGCGGTTGCTACAAAACTGGCTCGCAGGGGTTTTACCCTTGATGTGGAAAAGCTGCGTGAATTAGAAGAACGCCGCAAAGTTTTACAAGTTGAAACTGAAACCCTGCAAGCAGACCGTAACTCGCGATCGAAAACTATTGGTGCAGCGAAAGCGCGTGGTGAAGACATTGAGCCATTGCGTCTGGAAGTGAACCAATTAGGCGAAAAATTGGATGCTGCTAAAGCAGAGTTAGATAAGCTGCAACAAGAAATCCGTGATATTGCATTAAGTATCCCGAATATTCCTGATGATGAAGTGCCTGACGGTAAAGATGACTCAGAAAACTTAGAAATCACTCGTTGGGGGCAACCTCGCCAATATGATTTTGAAGTCAAAGATCATGTGAGCTTAGGTGAACTGGCTGGTGGTTTAGATTTTCCAGCGGCAGTGAAATTGACAGGTGCTCGTTTTGTTGTGATGAAAGGTCAAATCGCGCGTATGCACCGTGCATTAGCGCAATTTATGCTGGATTTACACACTGAACAGCATGGCTATCAAGAGTTGTATGTTCCTTATTTAGTCAACCATGACACGTTGTATGGTACTGGTCAGCTGCCAAAATTTGGTGAAGATTTATTCCACACTAAACCGTTGGAAGAAGAAGCGGATAGCAGCACTTATGCACTGATCCCAACCGCGGAAGTACCAGTAACTAACTTAGTGCGTGATGAAATTTTAGATGAAGATTCACTTCCTCTGAAAATGACGGCTCATACACCATGTTTCCGTTCAGAAGCGGGCTCTTATGGTCGTGATACTCGTGGCCTTATCCGTATGCACCAATTTGATAAAGTTGAATTAGTGCAAATCGTGCACCCTGAGAAATCAATGGCAGCACTGGAAGAGTTAACAGGTCACGCGGAAAAAGTTCTGCAATTACTGGAGCTGCCATACCGTAAAGTGCTGCTGTGTACTGGGGATATTGGCTTTGGTTCACGCAAAACTTACGATTTAGAAGTTTGGCTGCCAGCGCAAAATACATACCGTGAGATTTCTTCTTGCTCAAACATGTGGGACTTCCAAGCTCGCCGTATGCAAGCGCGTTTCCGTGGTAAGAGTGACAAGAAAACCCAACTGGTTCATACATTGAATGGTTCTGGTTTAGCGGTGGGTCGTACTCTGGTTGCTGTGTTAGAAAACTATCAGCAAGCGGATGGACGCATTGAAGTACCAGCAGTCTTACGTCCATATATGAAAGGCTTAGAATATATCGGCTAATTGATATGTTTGATGTTGAAGGCTGAGCTTGGTTTTAGACTGGGCTCAGCTTTTTTATTGTAAAAATAAGTGGTTAAGTCACAAGCTCAACACTTGAATTTCTGAATGGGACAATCCCGAGATTTGGCTAATAACATCAATACTGAGCCCCAGGCTTAAACTCGTTATGACCAGTGACCTCATGCGCTGACGAGTGTTAATAATTTCTTCTTTTCTCGCCTGCTCTATACCTTGCTCTATGCCTTGTTCTATACCTTTTTGCATTCCTTCATCCCTGAGTCTCTGTGCAATATTCATAATAGTTTCCTCATATTTTTCAGTTTGATTGATTAAAGCCTGTACTATTTGAGTGTAATCAGTGGAATCCATCACACTAAATAGATAGTTAATAATTAGAATCACATCATCTCGATGATTTTCATTTTCTTTAATCACATGTGCTAAGCGTTTAGATAGCAGAACAATGTCACCCTGTCGGATTGAATACTTGAACGCTAACTCCATTGCAGCCACCTTCCGGTGGGTAAGAATTTCATCATCGCTGACAGCATTTACGTCAATTAGTGGTAGGGGATTACAATAAAGGTCATGGGCTAAATCTGACCACTGAAAGCAGTCTGTCCATGAGCGTGAATAAGGGTAAGGCGACGGATCACCATGATAAAACTGAATAGGGACGATAAGGGGTAAAGCATGATGACCCTGTTGTAGATGTTGATTCATTGCGGAGAACGCGTAATGCATTAAGCGCCAGCCCATTAATTTATCTGGAGTCGATTGGTGCTCAACTAATAGATAGAAGTAACCCGAACCTTGTTTTGTTTCGACTCTATAGAGCAAATCAGACAAGCGAGAACGCAGCGTTTTATCTATAAATGAAGCACTCGTTAGTATTAAAGTATCGAAATTACAGTATTGTGTAATACGACTTGGTAAATGTGCCTCGAAGAAATCCCTTGCATTACCAAGCTTAGTCATAAAGCCTTTGAATGCAGAATCATGGGGTTTAGAAACTAAGTGAATAGACATATCGATCCTTATCCCGAGCGGTTGACGACGAAATACTAACCAATATTTTTTAAGAAGCGGAAAAAAGTTAGTCCTAATTCTGGATAATAGCTTGACGGACTAACTTGTTGTTATAAATGATTTTATTTACTGATTTTAGTAATTAAAAAACACCTCATCGTTGTAACTTAACGCTGAGGTGTCAGGAGATAATTTCAGTCAATGTTGATGAGCTCAGTGCAAAACTTCCAAAGAAATTAGTGAGCTTCGTCCGCTTTAATTACACAATCAATGAACTGGTTTGTGACTGTTTAGACTCGGTAAAAAAGATACTGCGGTACGTACTGTAGTAAGTTGCGTACATAATTGGCATCGAGATAAATAATCCTAAGCCGAATGGGATAATGGAGACAAACATTAGCACCATGGCAATCAGGAAGAATAAGAAACCAGGTAATAGGTTTTTCTTCACTGCTTGTAAGCTGGCGGAGATGGATGTGCCAATTTTGAAATCATGATTCATGATAAGAGCGGGAGCAAACCATGTTAGTGCAGTGCCAAATAAGCTAGCTAATGCCATGACAATGCCCGCAAAAACAAATGTTCCAGTTGATGCAAATAAGGCTGCATCTGAAATACCATCGTATTGGTCAGCTTGCATCACTAAGCTAAAAATGGCCGAACCAGCAATCAGAAATGCAATTAACATTCCGACCATATTGGCAGCAAAGTTTATGGCGCCGATGGCAAATAGCTCACCAAATTTCTTTTGGAACCCAGAGAAAAGTAAACCAATATCCGCTTCGCCAGTTTTGCGTTGGTTTTCACAAATCGCAATGATCCCCCCGACGAAAACGGGAGTAACAAAACTCACAAACATGCTGACAATGGGTAGAAAAGCCATGGCGAAGATAATCAGGAAAAAGACAACGTTAATCAGGATCCACATGCCTAATTTTTCTTTGACCAGCGCCCACGCTTGGCTGATCCATTCAACGCCTTCTCCTGCTTGAACGGCGCGAGGTTCAGGCGTAAATACAAAGCTATCAACGGGCTCTTGAAGTGATGGTGTTTCAGGTGCTGGCGCTACAGGTGATATGTCGTTATCGACATGATCGTGTTCATTATTCATGGTAAATGACCTATTGGTAGTGATGAATTAGCAATGTTTATTATAGTGTTATGCTGCTATTGATTTATAAATTAAATTTAACTTGGGGATTATGCCTAAAAACTCAACATTATCAAAGCAGAGTAATCTGGTTACGAGGAAATAGGTGGGGTAGTGTAGAAGAAGGGATAATAAAGAGGCTCCCCGAAGGAAGCCCCATTTTAAATTAGTACATGACTTTTTTGCCGTAGCTTTCGAGGATGCTTTTTACTCTTTCCATCACTTCTTTTGACGGTGGTCTCACGCCATCAAGTTTGTATTCTTCACCCATGGTTTCCCATTTGTGTTTACCCAGCTCATGGTAAGGGAGCAGCTCAATTTTCTCGATATTATCCATATCTTTCACAAACTCACCGAGCATATGGACAGAGTGGTCATCGTCACTCCAGCCTGGGACAACGACATAGCGGATCCAGGTTTTTTGATTGCGCTTAGCGAGGTAGCGAGCAAATTCTAAGGTGCGATGATTGGAAACACCCACGAGTTTTTGGTGGATCTCATCATTAAGCTGTTTTAAGTCAAGCATGACAAGATCAGTGACTTCCATCAGCTCATCAATGACGGGGTCATAACGACGAACAAATCCATTAGTGTCTAAACAGGTATGGATGTTTTCTTTTTTACAAGCGCGGAACCAATCACGGACAAAATCAGCCTGTAAAATAGCTTCACCACCAGATGCGGTTACACCACCACCTGTAGCGTTCATAAAATGGCGATAAGTGACGGCTTCTTTCATTAACTCATCAACAGTGACCATGTTACCGGTATGGGTATCCCATGTATCACGATTATGGCAATACAGGCAGCGCATTAGGCAGCCTTGAAAGAAGACAATAAAGCGGATCCCTGGTCCGTCGACGGTACCACAGGATTCGAAGGAGTGAATTCGCCCAAACGTCGCAGGTGGCGAGGTGGTCGAAATTTCAGTCGTTGGAATAGTCTTTTGCGTTGTTGACATAGCAGGAACTCACAGAATGTAGAATTATAATTTGTTATCTTTGACTAAGATAGAAAGGCCCCAATGGGAGGGGCCTTTTATTTATTTTACGTTATAGAATCTTAGCAAAGTCTTACAGAGTACTGGTGAAAGTACGAGTAATAACGTCTTGCTGCTGTTCTTTAGTCAGAGAGTTAAAGCGCACTGCATATCCTGATACACGGATAGTCAGCTGCGGATATTTCTCCGGGTTTTCCATTGCGTCTAACAGCATTTCGCGGTTCATAACGTTCACGTTTAAGTGCTGACCACCCTCGATAGAGGATTCATGGTGGAAGTAACCATCCATCAGACCCGCTAAGTTAGTTTTACGCACTTCGTCGTCTTTACCTAATGCATTTGGAACGATAGAGAAGGTATAAGAAATACCATCTTTCGCGTAAGCAAACGGCAGTTTAGCCACTGAAGTCAGTGATGCAACCGCACCTTTTTGGTCACGGCCGTGCATTGGGTTAGCGCCTGGTCCGAATGGAGCGCCAGCACGACGACCATCAGGGGTGTTACCTGTTTTCTTACCATACACAACGTTAGAAGTGATGGTCAGAACTGACTGAGTTGGAACCGCGTTACGGTAAGTAGGCAGTTTCTGGATTTTCTTCATGAAACGTTCTACTAAGTCACAAGCGATATCATCAACACGTGGGTCGTTGTTACCAAATTGTGGGTATTCACCTTCGATTTCGAAGTCGATAGCAATACCATCTTCGTCACGAATTGGTTTAACTTTTGCGTATTTGATAGCAGACAGTGAGTCAGCTGCAACAGATAGACCTGCGATACCACATGCCATTGTACGGTAAACATCACGGTCATGAAGTGCCATCAGTGCTGCTTCATAGCTGTATTTATCGTGCATGAAGTGGATGCAGTTCAGCGCAGTGACGTACTGAGTTGCTAACCAATCCATAAAGTGGTCCATTTTGTCCATCACGGTATCGAAATCAAGAACTTCGTCCATGATTGGAGCATGTTTAGGACCGACTTGCATTTTCAGTTTTTCGTCCACACCACCGTTGATGGTGTACAGCATAGTTTTCGCTAAGTTTGCACGAGCACCGAAGAACTGCATTTGTTTACCAACAATCATTGGGCTCACGCAACATGCGATTGCGTAGTCATCATTGTTGAAGTCAGGACGCATTAAGTCATCGTTTTCATACTGTACAGATGAAGTATCGATAGACACTTTTGCTGCGAACTTTTTGAAGTTCATTGGCAGTTTCTCTGACCACAGGATAGTCATGTTAGGCTCTGGAGATGGGCCCATGGTATACAGTGTGTTCAGGAAACGGAAAGTGTTTTTAGTCACCATAGTACGGCCATCAAGACCCATACCAGCCAGTGATTCTGTTGCCCAGATTGGGTCACCAGAGAACAGCTCATCGTATTCAGGAGTACGTAAGAAACGAACCATACGCAGTTTCATGACTAAATGGTCAATCAGTTCTTGCGCTTGTTCTTCTGTGATTTTACCTGCTTCTAAGTCACGTTGGATGTACACGTCTAAGAACGTAGATACACGACCAAATGACATCGCTGCACCGTTTTGAGATTTAACAGCGGCTAAGTAACCGAAGTAAGTCCATTGAACAGCTTCTTGTGCGTTAGTTGCAGGACCGGAGATGTCGTAGCCATATTTAGCAGCCATCTCTTTGATTTGACCCAGTGCACGGTGCTGTTCAGCAATTTCTTCGCGCAGTTGGATAGTCATTTGCAGGTCTTCACCTTTCTCTAATCTTTCTTGCAGAGAGGTGAATTGGTTGAACTTGTCTTTCATCAGGAAATCAATACCGTACAGCGCAACGCGACGGTAGTCACCGATGATACGACCACGACCATAAGCATCTGGTAAACCGGTTAAGATACCGGATTTACGGCATTTTAAGATGTCTGGAGTATAAACATCGAAAACACCTTGGTTATGGGTTTTACGGTATTCTGTGAAGATTTTTTTCAGGCTAGGATCTAAAGTACGATCGTAAGCTTTACATGAACCTTCAACCATTTTGATACCACCGAACGGGATAAGACCACGTTTCAGAGGTGCGTCAGTTTGTAAACCAACGACAGTTTCTAAGTCTTTGCTAATGTAACCCGCATCATGGGAAGTGATTGTTGACGCAACGTCTGTATCAAAATCAACTGGCGCGTGAGTGCGGTTTTCGATTTTGATCCCTTCCATGACTTTTTCCCACAGCTTATCAGTCGCTGGAGTAGAGCCTGCTAAGAAAGATTCATCACCTTCATACGGAGTATAGTTTTTCTGAATAAAGTCACGGACGTTGACGTTATTCTGCCAGTCACCTTGGCTAAAACCTTGCCATGCTAAAGCGAATTTTTCATTTAATTCGGACATGATACTTTTACCTTTTAACAATGGATCTTTGAGGGATCTTAATAAATCTTTGTGTACTTGTAATACCGAACATATTAACCAATTTCGATTAATGTTTTTCGCTATTACGTAGATGCATTAACCAGTAAACGAGGCCGACTAACACAGCGCCGCCAATAATATTTCCGATAGTTACTGGTATTAAATTTTCGGTAATAAAGTTTCCAACTGTTAAGTTAGAAAATTGTTCTGGTGCCATGTTGATATTTGACCAAAATTCAACAGGGGCGAATTCTTTAATCATGATAGCTAGAGGGATCATAAACATATTTGCAATACTATGTTCAAAGCCACTAGCGACAAACATTGCGATTGGTAGAACTAATACTACCAGTTTGTCAGTTAGGCTACGACCGGCATAGCTCATCCAAACTGCTAAGCAAACCATTAAGTTAGCTAAAATACCTAAAAAGACAGCTTCAACAAAAGTATGGTGCAATTTGTAGTTAGCCGTTTGGAGAACGTTTAACCCCCATTGCCCATTCGCCGCAGCATATTGGCCTGCAAACCAAATAATAGCGACAAAAAACAGTGCGCCAATTAAGTTGCCAATATAAACGTTGAACCAATTGAGGAACATTTTTCCCCAAGTAATTTTGCCCGTTGCTTTAGATACGATGGTCAGAACAGTGGATGTAAATAAGTCAGCACCGCATACAACAACTAACATTAGTCCAAGGGAGAAGCAGATACCGCCAATCAGTTTAGTAAAACCGTAAGGAGCACTTGCTGCACCTGTCGTTGCAGTAATATAGAAAACGAAAGCGATAGAGATAAAGATACCAGCAGTGAATGCTGACAAGTAGGTAATTGCTGGGTGTTTGTTCGTTTTATAAACACCTGCATCATCAGCAACTTGCGCCATGACAGCAGGAGATAATAAATTAAAAGGGTTGTCAGCTTTCATACTAACACTCTCTTACAAAGTTGATTAATTATAGCACGCAATTATAGTAACAAACGGGTGTGACGATAAATTTGATGTGGATCATGAAGTGTTGAGAGAACGGGGTGAAAACAGTGCAAAAAACGTCAAAATTTCATCTAATTATTTGATTTCAATGTAAAAAATATTTTTTAAATTTTATAAAAAAATTTTATAAAACAGCTCAAAACGCTCTCGATAAGTAAAATGTTACAGATGATTGTTAATGAATCTCGATAATTATTATGTGATTGAAATTAAATATTGCTTAAGTAAAGATAAAAGCCCAGAGGCTTTTATCTCAAATCACCTTAAACCCCCAACAAACCTATGGATTTAGTGGAGGGCTTTCTTATTAAGCATTAGCACGCTTAGCTTTTTGTAGCTTTTCGTAAGCTGCTAAAAGCCCTTGATGAGCGGGTAATGCTTTGAGCTCTTCATCAATAGACCATAATCCGTAGAAGCTTGATTCACCCGCAATTGCTGCTGACGCCGCATCTACCGCCTCTTGACCATACATACGGACAAATGCTTGATAATACTGAGCAGGCTCTCTCTCTTCTTCTTGGGAAAGCAGCAGCAAAGTATGCAAGCAGCGGTAGTAGTTAGCGCGTTCTGGCGTGAAGACGGAGCTATTGAAGTCTTGTGTCCATTCAACCCAAGCCAGTGCTTGTTCAAGATCGCCACCCGCTAAGGCTAACATTGATTTCAATTCGCCAATACGTAGATTGCTCCAGCCATTGTCTTTACCAACAGCCAAACCTAATAGTTCTCGCACACGGGTAAAGTCATCTAATCCGTCATCATCTAACTGTTCAATGAGAGCAAGATAATCTTCTTTTTCCCACTGACTATCAGGGAGGGACATAATGGTGTCGCGCAGGTAAGCACCCATTGCATTGTTGGCAATATGTAAATCTTCTACAGGATAGATATCTGACATACCTGGTACTAAAATACGGCAGGCATACACACCTAAATGACTGTAATCAGCGATATACACTTCTGCGTCAAGTTTGTTGAAGATTGCCATTAACGTTGCAAATTCTTCTGTCGTGGTGCCTTTAAAGCTCCAGTCTGCGAATGGATAATCTGCATCGTCTTTAAACATATCCCAGCTAATTAAACCGCTAGAATCGATAAAGTGAGTTTCTAAGTTTGTGTGCTCACCAACTTCTTCATCATCAAAGGTTGGGGCGTTAAACACGTCCAAATCTTTCAGTCCACGACCTTGCAGTAATTCAGTGACTGTACGCTCTAAGGCAACACCAAAATCAGGGTGCGCGCCGAAAGAGGCAAAACAAGTCCCGTTCTGTGGGTTAAACAGCACCACGCAGATGACTGGGAATTGTCCACCCAAAGAGGCGTCGTAACAGAAGATAGGGAAGCCTTCGTTTTCCAGTGTTTCAATCGCTGCGACTACACCAGGGTAGCGAGCCATCACATCGGTAGGGATCGTTGGTAAACTAATGCTTTCGGCAATAATTTTATTTTTAACAAAGCGCTCGAACACTTCGGATAACCCTTGTACACGGGCTTCGTTTGCGGTGTTTCCGGCTGACATTCCATTAGACACATACAAGTTGCCGACGATATTCATTGGAATATAGACGGTGCTGTTATCAGATTGACGTGTAAATGGCAGGGCACAAATACCGCGTTCTTCATTACCTGATTGCAGGTCAATCAGCTGGCTTCCTGCGAGTGCATTGTCAGGATCATAGAAAGCAACCAAGCGCTCATCCAGCAAACCGGCTGGCAGGCTATCATCTTCAGTTAACGGGAACCATTTCTCATTAGGATAATGAACGAAATCCCCCTCAGCGATGGATTTACCTAAATAGAAATCTGCGAAGAAATAGTTGGTGGATAAACGCTCAAAATATTCACCGAGAGCAGAGGCTAAAGCCGCTTTTTTACTTGCGCCTTTACCGTTGGTAAAGCACAGCGGGCACTCTTTGTCACGAATATGAACGGACCAAACATTTGGAACCGGATTCAGCCAAGAGGCTTCTTCGATATCGAATCCTAAATTTTTCAGTTTGGTTTGGAATGCATCAATGGAGTCTTCGAGTGCGGCATCTTTGCCGGGAATAAATGTTTGGCTCATTGTCAGTCACTTGTAAATGGCTTGTTTCAGATAGCGGCTATGATACGGACTTTTTGCCTAGGGCTCACGCTTTTTATGTTGAGCTCACGCTTTTTATTCAAGACAGAAAAATAGCAAAAAATTAAAATTTACTAAAATGACAAAGTCGATCACAAAACTCTCAGATTAAATCCACATAATAACGTGAGTTTATTTTTAATATTATGCTCGTTAATTTTAGTTAAAGGAAAATAGGATGAAAAACCGAAATAAAGCGCTGTTAGCCACACTGGTTTCACTGTTTGCTGCATCCGCATTCGCACAACCGAATATTACGGTGTTGGCAACGGGTGGAACCATTGCGGGTGGTGGCGAATCTGCAACAGGTTCAAGCTACCAAGCAGGGAAAGTAGGAATTGACTCTTTACTCAATGCAGTACCAGAGACTAAAAAAATTGCTAACCTGAGTGGTGAGCAGCTGGTGAATATCGGTTCTCAAGATATGAATGACCAAGTTTGGTTAACTCTCGCCAAAAAAATTAATCAAGATTGTAATAAAACTGATGGCTTTGTGATCACTCATGGTACTGACACCATGGAGGAAACAGCCTTTTTCCTTGATTTAACTACTGCCTGCAAAAAACCGATTGTGATGGTGGGGGCAATGCGTCCTTCCACGGCTTTGGGCGCTGACGGTCCATTGAACCTATACAATGCTGTCGTATTAGCATCTGATAAATCTGCAGGAGAGCGTGGCGTGCTGATGGCGATGAATGACAAAGTGATCCAAGGTCGCAATGTCATGAAAATGAGCACAACAGAAGTTCAAGCCTTTGATGCCGTGAATGCGGGGGCAGAAGGTTATATTCATGATGGTAAAGTCACCTATTATCAAGCACCTCAGCCTCGTGGTGATAAACCTGTTTTTGATGTCAGTAAGTTAGATAAATTACCGGAAGTGGGTATTGTCTATAACTATGCGAATGCATCTTCAGCACCAGTAAAAGCACTGCGCGAAGAAGGCGCTAAAGGTATTGTGAGTGCTGGTGTTGGTAACGGGAATATGTACAAAACTATTTTTGATGCATTAGCCAATGCAGCGAAAGATGATGTTGTCGTGGTGCGTTCTAGCCGTGTACCGACGGGCTATACAACGCGAAACGCAGAAGTGAATGATAATGAATATGGGTTTGTAGCATCTGAAAGATTGAATCCACAAAAATCTCGTGTATTACTGCAATTAGCATTAACACAAACGAAAGATCCGAAAAAAATCCAAGAGATGTTTGAACAATATTAATATTTAATAATAGGCGGCAGAGATGTCGCCTTTATTCTATTTTTATTACGTATAAGCCGTGTTCTTTTGGGGATGAGTTAATTTGTATAATCAAAATAACTCGACAATAAATACCTATAAATAAGGTAAATCAGTTATTATCGAGCAATTCTATATCATCTATTTAACAAATTTAATTATAAAGAACCCACGTCAGGTGTTTGAGCTTCTGGTTTTCCTTGTTTGGATTTTTCTTTAAATACGGCAACATTACCTTCTGATTTAACCGCAGATTTGACTTCTGCTAAACCAGAAAAAATTCCGCCTTTTTTGATGGATAAATTTGAATAGCGAATCGTGCCGTAGATTTCACCATTAGTATCAATACTAATGGTTTCTGAAATACATTCCCCTTCCACTTTACCGTTTACCCACAACTCATTGCTGGTGATATTGCCGGTAACTTGACCATTTTGCATGATTTTAACGGTATTATTTTTACCAGCAATGTTGCCAATGACTGTGCCATAGATATGAACCTGTTCATTGGAGGTAATATTGCCTTCAAATACAACATCTTTGGCGATGATAGTATTGGTTTTTTCTTCGCTGATCATTGGTGACGATACTTGCATTTTTTCCTCAGCAATTTGCTGCATGATTTCTTCTTTATTGATAGTGGGAGTGGGTTCTGGTTTGCTTTGTTTTTTATTGAACATGCGACTAACCTTTTTGTAATTGAAGTATAAAACTAAACAAATGATCGAAGATATAAAGGCAACGGATGCCACGATGGTATATCTAAAAAACCACGCTATCAAAGTAAGAAACCAGAAGAAAAAACTTATGTTCAAAAACAGATATGTTTTCTTCATTCCTTAATCTCTTACACACAAATTTGATAATTAGTATAAATTAAAATAGCACATAACAAATTAAAGAATAGAGGATGATTTTGGTTTTATCTGAAGAAATAAAGCTATGTATTTTTAAAAAATAGTCGCTAATTTTCAGCTAAAGAGCAGAAATAGGGAAATGTTAAGTATGTTCAAATAAAAATACCCACTAATAAACATTAAGTGGGTATAATTAACATTAAATGATTCATTAAATAAAGCGCGCTTTTAGTTATTCGCGCCTGATTAAGTCATTATTTAGCTTCGTGCGCAGCACTATTTTCACGACAATCGCCTTCAGCACAGTGACCGTACAAATATAAACTGTGGTTAGAGAGTTTGATACCGTGACGAGCAGCGATGTCATGCTGACGCTTTTCAATTGATTCGTCAGTGAATTCGATAACCTTGCCACAATCTAAACAGATCAAGTGGTCATGGTGGTGTTGCTGAGTTAATTCAAATACGGATTTTCCACCTTCGAAATTGTGACGAGTCACAATACCAGCATCATCAAATTGGTTTAATACGCGGTAAACAGTGGCTAACCCGATTTCTTCACCAATATCAATCAGCTTTTTGTAGAGATCTTCCGCACTGACGTGATGGCACTCAGGCTCCTGAAGTACTTCCAAAATCTTTAATCTTGGAAGAGTGACTTTGAGTCCTGCATTTTTCAATGCTTTATTATTGTCTGTCATGCGGGCTTGTCCTGTATTTTAAATCATAAATTTAACAATAATGAGACGTTTTTAACAAAAATCCAGTTGTCTTCTAAACTGATTTACAATTATAGGCATGGAAAATAAAAATAGAAACCATGCATTGTCTCATTATTTTGATTCGTTCTTAAAAGCGAGTTCATTAGATAGAGGGATTAATCCATCATATCGAATGGCTCCCGCTTTTAATTGACAATCTATGTCATTATTAGCCAAGGATTTCAGCCAGAGACATCTCTTCAGAGATTTGTTTAACCCAAGCGTCAACACGCTCTTCGGTCAGTTCTGGTTGACGATCTTCATCGATAGCAAGACCGATAAAGTGGTTATCGTCCGCCATACCTTTAGAAACTTCAAAGTGGTAGCCTTCAGTTGGCCAATGACCGACGATCACTGCACCACGCGGCTCAATGATGTCACGGATAGTTCCCATCGCATCACAGAAATATTCTGCGTAGTCTTCTTGGTCTCCACAACCAAACAGTGCGACAAGCTTGCCGTCAAAATCAATTTCTTCCAATGTTGGGAAGAAATCATCCCAATCACACTGAGCTTCACCGTAGTACCACGTAGGGATGCCAAGAAGTAGGATATCAAACGCTTCGATATCTTCTTTGCTGCATTTAGCAATATCGTGAACTTCTGCAACATCTTTGCCTAATCTTTCTTGGATCATTTTGGCAATATTTTCTGTGTTACCTGTGTCACTTCCGAAGAAAATGCCTATAACTGCCATAAAGTGATTAACCTCTTGTTTTTCTAGTAGAGAGTATAAATTACCGATTCTGCTAGAACTAAAAATAGAACGAAAATAGGTAAAATTTTGCGCCTTATTTTGGCGAAAAAAACAGTGTTAGTCTGTCAAATTTGTGTGATTTACCCAGATACGGCTAGTGATCAATTGTCTCACTAACCTGCTCAAGTTGAGCCATCAAAATTTCTTCAATTAGCTCACTTCGGCTTATGTTTTTCTCTTCAGCTAATTGGTTTAAGACCGCGACAGCGTCTTCATTTAATTTCAGCTCAACTCGACGTAGCCCTTTGACTTTGTCCCGTTTTAGCTGATTTCGTTTATTGATTCGTAATTGTTCATCCCGCGACAACGGGCTAGTTTTTGGTCGCCCAGGCCTGCGTTCTTCTGCGAACAAATCCAGTGTGGTGCGGTCAGTTTGTTCTTTTGCCATATCTACTATTGCTAACGGAAGGGGTGTGCCAGTAATTCAGCGGGCAATGATACCCTAGCTGAACCCCTAGTACCATAGGTGCATACCCCGCTAATTCATTTAATAGATTAAAAAAAAAGCACTTTTAAGAAAAAAGCATCACCCAAAGAGTAAGTGATGCTTTTTTATTCAGGTTAACGCGTCTGTTGTTGCCATAAATTGGCATAAAGGCCATTCAGTTTTAGAAGGTTCTGATGAGTTTCCGCTTCGGCGACCTCACCATTTCGTATCACGTAAATTTTATCGGCGTTCATAATGGTATTGAGACGATGCGCAATGCTAATCACAGTTCTGCCTTGCGTGATTAACGGCATGCTTTTCATGATGGCGGATTCTGATTCATAATCCAGCGCAGAAGTGGCCTCATCGAGAATTAAAATATCAGGTTCAGTAATTAAAGCCCGAGCAAGCGCAATACGCTGACGTTGACCACCAGAGAGATTTAATCCTTTTTCAGATAAATGATAATTAAAGTTTTCAGGCAGAGACATAATAAACTCATAGGCTCCCGCCAGTTTTGCTGCATGGATTAATTGCTGTTCGCTCGCTTGTGGGTAACTTAATCGGATATTTTCTGCAATTGTTCCTACAAAAAGGGTGCTTTCTTGAAGGACGACACTCATTCGGCGGCGTAGCGCCACAGTATCTGTCACCGCTAAATCCATTCCATCCACAATAACTTGCCCATGTTGAGGGATATATAGCCGTTGTAACAATTTGGTGAGGGTACTTTTTCCTGAACCAGATGGCCCTGTGATACCAATAAATTCTCCGGCTTTGATGGATAAAGTCAGGTTACTTAGCACTTCAGGGGTTTCTGGTTGATAGCGAAAGCGGATATTTTGAAACTCAATTTCCCCTTGAATGGTGCTTGAGCTAGCAATGCCTTGGCGTTCATTTTCTATAGGTTTATCAAGAATGTCGCCAACGCGACGTAGAGATATGATGGTATGTTGGAAGTCTTGCCAAATTTGAGCAAAGCGTAGAATAGGCTGAGTAACGTGGGCGCTTAACATATTAAAAGCAACAAGTTCACCGGGGCTGATGTTTCCCGCTAATACTTCATTTACGCCGATCCACAATAAAACAGCGGTGGTTATTTTGCTCACTAATGTCATCAATTGGGTCGCGACCACGCTACGCATGGACACTTTGAAACCTTGTATCAACTGTTGACTGAGTAATTTTTGCCAGCGCTTAAAAAAGTATTTTTCAGTTGCCGTCGTTTTTACGGTTTCGATTCCAGTTATTGATTCAGTTAAAAATGTGAGCCCATTTTCATCGGCTTGGTAGGATTTTTCAGTTTGCTGGCGAATGATTGGACCTAAGATCATCCACAGAACAAAAAAGACGCCCATCGAGCCTACCAGTGTCCATGTCATCACGCTGCTATACGAAAATAAGACCGCAATAAAAAGGATCACAAAGATAAAATCAATAAACAGCATCAGGGTTGAGCCAGTTAAGAATTGGCGAATATGGGCTAATTCACGGACGCGGGCGATAATTTTCCCTGTTGGCCTTAATTTAAAATAATTAAGAGGGAGAGCCATTAAATGACGATAAATTTTCCCCGAAAGTTCAGCACTAATTTGGGTGCTGGTATGGCTAAAAACTTTATTACGAATAAAGCTGTAAACAGGCTCTGCAATAGCAATGGCTAATATGCCTAAAGCAAGAACATGTAAATTAGGCAAGCTGCGCCCGACAAGTACTTTATCGATTAAGTTTTGAAATAGTAGAGGGCTTACCAGCGCAAAAAATTGCACAATTGCGGCAAGAATAAAGACATTTTTGAGTTTAAAACGTTGGCGAATAATAGATGGAATAAACCAACTGATGCCAAACGCTCTTTTTTGTTCTTTCTCCAACTGCTCTTTAATTAAAATGACGGAGTAATTGTATTTGGTGGATTTATCCCATGATTCCTCACCGTCTCCTTTAGGGGAAATCACGGTGAGTGGTGAATTTTGGGTGATAATATGCCAGCGTTGATTAATCAACACCAAAGCAGGTAATGGAATATCCTGCATCTGTTGTCGAGTGAGAGAAATGAGCTCTGTTTCATAACCAATAATCTGTGCACATTGTCTGATTTCAAAATCTGTGGGGGAGTCATTCTGCATACCAATGGCATGCATTAATTGTTCTTGAGTGACATTTTTTTGAAAATGATTAGCAATCCATATTAAGGCTTCCAAGCCATTGTTATTTTGCTGTTCCATCGATTACTTCTCTCTCATGGCTGTGGCGGTATATTCATTTATTGGGCTTAACAGGTAATCAATTAATCGCCGTTTATCTGTTTTTATTTCAGCGACAATAGACAAGCCTGGAGTCATTTCAATTTGCTCGCCTTCCACCAATAGCTGTTTGCTGCTTAAACCAATTTGCGCTAAATAAACGAGACCGAGATTGTCATCTTGCGTGCTATCGCGGGAAATGGACAATACCTCGCCTTCGATAGTCCCATAGCGGGTATAAGGGAAGGCGTCAATTTTGACATCCGCTTTTAAACCTTCTTGAATAAAGCCGATATCTTTATTGAGTATTTTGACTTCAGCTAATTGCACATGATTATTGGGCACAATAACCATCAATTGCTGTGCTGGTTGTAATACAGCTCCAAGGGTATAAACCGCAATTTGTTGCACGGTCCCATCTACTGGAGCACGAATAACTTCAAGCTGATTTCTCTCTTGGTTTTTAATCAATTCCTGTTCAAGAGAAACAAATTTGAATTTAGCTTGCTGATATTTCTCATGCCATTCTTGGTGTTTTTGCGCATTAATCCTATCTTGCTTTTCGAGCAAAGCATGATGTTGGCTATTTAATATAGAGAGTTCGGATTGTTTGGTGGTTTTTTCTTTTCTTGCGAGCAGTAATTCGCGCTCCTGTTCTAAAAATTCTTTTTGACTGATTAACTGTTTTTGACTCAGGGCGGTATGCGCATCGAGCCGTTTTTTAATATTATTCATTAAGATATTGATGTCTTTTAACTCTCGTTCTCTTGCTTGAAAGTTAACGCGATTAAGCTGAATTTCATTGGTTATTTCGTTGAGTAAGGTTTCATACTCTTTTTTAATGGTTTGATAGCTGAGTTGTGCTTGAGCTTGCTCAGCAGCTGATAGCTGGCTGTAATAAGCAGAAATTTCAATGGATTGCTGGTTGAGTAGGGCATGGTGGATCATTTCTTCACTGGCGTGAAAGTTTTTTTGGTAGTGCTGACTAAGGATATCTTGGTCTACGCCTAATACTTTAACGCTGAGCAGTGGATCCCCTTGCTTTACCTGTTGCCCATCTTCAACGTGAATTTGCTGTAAGCGGCTTAATTCAAAAGCTTGAATGGTTTGGGTGCGACCCGAAACGATGAGTTTTCCTTGAGTAGTCGCTTGAACATCTAATTTGCCAAAATAAGACCAAGCAATAGCGATAAAAATACCAACACTAATACTGATGGCTATGGTAAATGCCAAATAAGAAGGCGGTGTTTTTAGAATAGATAAATGTGCAGGTAGAAAACTATTATAGCGAGAGAGCGCTGGTTTTTTTTTCATGGTTAACATCCGTGTCATTATTTAAGAGACTGCTGAAGCGTCCATAAATGTGTATAGAATTGATTGTTCTCGATTAATTGTTGATGGCTGCCTTGCTCAACAATTTGCCCTTGCTGCATTACGATAATTCTCTGGTGATTACGGATCGTCGAAAGGCGGTGGGCAATAGTAATTACGGTACGTCCTTTGGCTATTTCTTGCATATTTTCTTGGATGATAGCTTGGGATTCATCATCTAAGGCGCTGGTGGCCTCATCGAAAATAATGATCTTCGGATCCGACAACAGTGTTCTGGCAATGGCGATGCGTTGGCGCTGCCCTCCAGAAAGAGAGGATCCGCCTTCAGCTAAAATGGTGTCATAGCCCATCGGTAATTTAAGGATGAAATCGTGGGCACCCGCCATTTTTGCGGCAATCACAACCTCATCCATTGAGGCATTGGGACGAGTTTGTGCAATGTTATCGAAAACAGATTGATGAAATAGGAAATTTTCTTGTAAAACAATGCCAATTTGTTGTCGTAGAGATGGTAGATTAATCGATGAAATCGGCATTCCATCAAGATAGATCCCCCCTTGCTCTGGGGTATATAAACGCAACATTAATCGTGCTAGCGTACTTTTCCCTGATCCCGATGTCCCGACAATACCGATGGTTTCCCCGGCTTTTATTGAAAGGTTAAAGTTATTGAGGACGGTCGGCATATTAGGTTGATAACGGAAGCTAATGTTATGCAATTGAATATTGCCACTGAGTCGAGATTCATTTCCTTTTTTACTCTGTTCTTGCGGAAGATTAATGATCTGTGACAGCTTTTCTACTGCCACTTTGGTTCGAATATAATCTCCCCATAATTTGACCAGTTTTACGAGAGGCTGGTTTGCATGATTGACCATCATATGAAAGGCAATGAATTGCCCAATAGTCAATTGCAGTGCAAGAACTTCAGATGCACCAACCCATAAAATGATAGCGCTCGTCACCTTTTCAATGACCATGACAATATGTTCAGAGCGTGAACTGATTTGCCCAGACACAAAATTGGTTTGGCTCATATCTGCCGTTTGTTTATCCCACCGACGGGTAAAGCTTGGCTCAATGGATAAGCTCTTGGCGGTTTCAATCCCATTAACGCTTTCTGTCAAGAATGAGGTATTCACTGCAATATTGGCAAATTGTTGCTGAGCTGCGGCTTCAATTTTCGGTGTGAGCCACCAAGCGACCAATAAATAACAAGGAATAGAACAGAGGAAAAGTAAAGTGAGGGTGCTGGAAAGCAAGTTCATTACATAGATGAAAACGAACAAGAACAGAACATCGACACACAGAGTGAAAAAGCTATTGGTTAAGAATTCGCGAATAGTTTCCAATTCTTTAACTCGAGTAACAATGGCGCCAATTTGTCGATTTTTAAAAAATGAAATAGGCAGGTGCAATAAGTGATTAACTAACTTTAATCCTAACGTCATGTCAATTCGATTGACGGTATGATTATAAATATACTCTCGTAACCCTTTTAATATGACTTCAACAATCGCCGCGACGATTAAACCGAAAATTAAAACATCCAAGGTTGATAAACTATTATGAATAAGTACCTTATCCATAATAACCTGCATCACAATGGGGGAGGCTAGCGCTAATATTTGTAAAATAAAAGAGAAAACTAATACCCAAGTGATAATTGTACGGTACTTCATAAATTCCGTTTGGAACCATGAAATATCGAATTTTCCTTGTTTAACTTTGACGTGAAGCCAATTCCCATTCCAATTTTTCTGTAGCTCTTCATGGCTCCATATTTCAGGTGCAGGATGACCAAAACGCTGAATGAGTACTTGTTCTTGATTATGATTAGCTAACAGAAAAGCGTGACCATTGTTATCATAAAGAATGGTAGGGAATGGTAGTTTTGTGATACTTTTATCGCGCTGATGCTTGTTCTTGCATTTAATCTGATAATTATCTTTTATTGTTTTAATATAATCTTGAATTTGATTTATATTCTCTGTTTTCTGTTTGAAATCATCATAATCAATTTCGCCAGAAAGTTTTGCAATAACGCTAATAAAATATAATGTTGATTGTGTTTTGACACTTTCCATTGTGTATATTCATCATCCTGTATATTTAATAATGCCTGTGTATATATCGATTTGAAAAATATAATTATTTAGTCAAGGTAGATAATACAGTCATCATAATTACAAGTGTATTGAAGTTCGTCTTATTATTTGAATATGAATATATTTAGTGGATGTCTTTTATCCTGATATTGAAGATTTGAATATTCAATATCAGGATTGTAGGAGTCAAGGCGGATAGATTAGTCGTGAATAGCTAAAAATCGGTGAATCGCTCGTAGTACATGCTCCGGCTTTTCGGCATGAACCCAATGCCCAGCATCAGCAACCACCCAAGCTTTGGCTTGAGGAAACTGAGCTGCAATGCTGTCGCGGTACTCGGCTTGCACATAGGGTGAGTTTCCGCCGGGGATCAGTAACACGGGTTTATCCCATGCAGGCACCGTTTTCCACCCGATGATCTTTTCATAGTTAGCTTTGATTGCCGAAAGGTTGAATTTCCACTCACCTTGTTTAAAGGATTTTAGTAAGAATTGAATGACACCTTCTTCGGGAATGAATTTGCGCATAATGCCGCTAGCCTCTTGACGGGTTTTAGCGTGCGCTTGAGTTGTTGCTTCTAGCGCTGCAATAATTTCGTCATGGCGGCGAACGTTGTAAGCGACAGGTGCGATATCGATGGCCACAATTTTTTCGATGAAATCAGGTGCTATTTCACTGGCAGCCATGGCAATTTTTCCACCCATAGAATGTCCAATAAGAATGGCATTGTCGTAACCAAGGGATTTTACGAGTGAAATCACATCTTCGGCCATCTGTTGGTATTCCATTTCGTCAGAACGAAATGAGTCACCATGATTGCGCACATCGATTTGAATAGTATCGAAATAGTTTTGTAAGTCACGACCTAAAACACCTAAATTATTCAGGTCACCAAAGAGTCCATGGATCAAAACGACGGGGGTGACGGTGATCGGATTTTCAGGTTTATGGATTGTATAATTGAGTAATTCGGTCATATTTGGACTACGATTGATGTTGTTTGTCAGATTGAAGACTTATCATGGCATGGTGATGCCAAAAAACCAAATCTGTATAATCATAACAAGGTAACCTACTGAAATCCCATGAAACTTAACTCGTTGTTTGTTTTAAGTTATTGAAATTTTAATTGTTTTGTTTTTTTTAAATCTGGCTTATAATCTGGCGCGAATTTTAGATTAAGAAAGTACTGGGAAAAAATGAAAACGATAGAAGTTGATGAAGAGCTTTACCGCTATATTGCAAGTCACACACAGCATATCGGTGAAAGTGCATCGGATATTTTACGCCGTATGCTAAATTTCAAATCCGCGCAGCAGCCAGTACCCGCAAAAGAAGTGAGTGTAGCACCGTTAGCACCGCAAGATGCGCCGGTGATGAATACCAAGGTGGTTGCTCAAAACCCTGTGAGAGTGATCAGAGAATTATTATTATCTGATGCTTATGCAGAGAAAAATAAGGCGATTGATCGCTTTATGCTAATTCTTTCAACGCTATATAGCTTAGATGCGAAAAGCTTTGAGAGCGCAACAGAATCCATGCATGGCCGTACCCGTGTTTATTTTGCGGGTGATGAGCAAACATTACTGGCCGCGGGCAAGCAATCAAAACCTCGCCATATACCCGGCACGCCGTATTGGGTGATCACTAACACCAATACCAATCGCAAGCGCAGTATGATTGATGCGATTATGCAAGAGATGAACTTTCCTGCGAATGTCATCGAAAAAGTTGGCAATACGATTTAACTTTGGTAAATACAATTTAACCTTAGTAATACTATCTAATCTCGATAGTCATCTAAACATTGTGAAGTCACTGGTGTTTCACGCTAAGCATCAGTGCTTTGGGAGATAACAAGTGGCAATTCATGAACGAGCAGGGCAGCTTCCATTTCAAAGTGATTTGATTAACGTTGCTCAGTTAACGGCTCAATATTATACCCAACAGCCAGATCCCGATGTGTCTTCTCAGGCTGTTAAGTTTGGGACATCTGGGCATCGTGGTAGCTCACTGCGTAAAAACTTTAATGAAAACCACATTCTGGCAATCGCTCAAGCGATAGCGGATCTGCGTAAGCAGCAAGGGGTAACAGGGCCTTGTTATGTGGGTAAAGATACCCATGCGCTGTCAGAAGCCGCCTTTATGTCGGTGATTGAAGTATTAGCCGCTAACCAAGTTCATGTTATTGTTCAAGAAGATAACGGTTTTACCCCAACGCCGGCTATCTCCCACGCGATTTTAAGCTATAACAAAGCACATCAAGACGTTGCTGATGGCATCGTAATCACACCATCCCATAACCCACCAGAAGATGGCGGGATTAAATATAATCCAGCTAACGGTGGTCCTGCAGATACAGATTTAACCTCGGTTATTGAACAGAATGCTAATCAGTTACTTGCAGCCGATCTGGATGGCGTGAAGTGCTTAGATTTTGCTGATGCCATGGCCAGCGGTTTTGTCACAGAACAAGATCTGGTGATGCCATACGTTCGCGCGCTCGGTGAAGTGGTGGATATGCAAGCTATCCAAAAGTCAGGGTTAAAAATCGGTGTCGACCCTCTGGGTGGTTCCGGTATTGAATACTGGAAAAAAATTGCAGAGTATTATCAATTAGATATTGAAATTGTTAATGACCAGCTAGACCAAACATTCCGCTTTATGCCATTAGACCACGATGGTGTGATCCGCATGGACTGTTCATCCCGTTGGGCGATGGCAGGCTTGCTGGGCATGAAGGAAAAGTTTGATTTAGCGTTTGCGAACGATCCAGATTATGATCGCCACGGTATTGTCACCCCAAGCGGGTTAATGAATCCTAACCACTATCTTGCTGTTGCTATTGATTATCTATTCCAACACCGCCCTCAATGGGGCAAAGAAGTTGCTGTAGGTAAAACGTTAGTTTCCAGCGCCATGATTGACCGTGTTGTTAATGATATTGGCCGTGAACTCATTGAAGTGCCTGTCGGTTTTAAATGGTTTGTGGATGGTTTATTTAACGGCAGCCTTGGTTTTGGTGGTGAAGAGAGTGCTGGCGCTTCATTTTTAAAATTTGATGGCACGCCGTGGTCGACGGATAAAGACGGCATTATTTTATGCCTACTGGCTGCAGAAATTACAGCCGTAACAGGGGAAAATCCTCAGCAGCGTTATAATAAACTTGCTGAAAAATTTGGTGCTCCAATCTACAGTCGTATCCAAGCGAAAGCGACCCACGAGCAGAAAGCTAAGTTAAGCAAATTATCACCAGAAATGGTATCAGCGGACACATTAGCGGGTGATAAAATCACTCAGCGTTTAACGGCGGCTCCGGGCAACGGTGCATCAATTGGTGGGTTAAAAATCATGACTGACTATGGTTGGTTTGCCGCTCGCCCATCAGGTACTGAAGAAGCCTACAAAATTTACTGTGAAAGCTTCCGTGGTGAAGAACATCTTCACTTGATTGAGAAAGAAGCGATTGAAATCGTCAGTAAAGTCATTAGCTAATTATTGTCTTTAAAGCGGGTGGTAATCGCCCGCTTTTCATCATTAAATCCCCGACTACAAAATAAAGCAGATTCGAGATTTTATCCCCTTTTTAGCACACATTACTTCATAAAATTGCGGTAGCTGATTCTGTGACGCTATTAACAAAATTGTTTTCTTTTTTTACCCTTCAAATTTGACCTTTTGTTTTTGTCATCGATACGTAATAACCGTTGCAGCTAGTGGCACGGAATGATACAACTTTAGGTATCTGAGTGATGTTAACTAACAATATTGAAGGTAGGTAAGGTCAATGAGTCAGGTTTATAATTTTAGCGCAGGGCCGGCAATGTTACCCATTGAAGTCATGCGCCGTGCAGAGCAAGAATTTTGTAACTGGAAAGGTTTAGGGGTTTCTGTGATGGAAGTGAGCCATCGCGGGAAGGATTTTATTGAAGTTGCGAAAGAAGCAGAACAAGATTTACGCGACTTATTAAATATCCCTGATAACTATAAAGTTTTATTCTGTCATGGTGGTGCTCGTGCTCACTTTGCCACACTGCCAATGAACCTGTTAGGCGATAAAACGACAGCTGACTACATTGTCAGTGGCTATTGGTCGGAATCTGCGGCGAAAGAAGCTGCAAAATATTGCACACCGAATGTGATTGATGTCGTTCAAGAAAATAACGGTGTTGTCAGCATCAAACCAATGAGCGAATGGCCATTAAGCAAAGATGCAGCCTATGTTCATTATTGCCCGAATGAAACCATTGGTGGCTTAGCTATCCATGAAGAGCCTGATTTCCCTGCGGACAAAATTATTGTTGCTGACTATTCATCTGCGATTTTATCTAAACCTATCGATGTAAGTCGCTATGGTGTGATTTATGCCGGTGCACAGAAAAATATTGGTCCAGCAGGTTTAACGCTGGTTATCATTCGTGAAGACCTACTAGGCAAAGCTTCACCTCAAACGCCATCTGTTTTCGATTACACGGTACTTGCGCAATATGAATCCATGTTCAATACTCCGCCAACTTTTGCTTGGTATTTAGCGGGTATGGTTTTCAAATGGTTAAAAGAGCAAGGCGGATTGCAGGAAATTGCAAAACGTAACTATGAAAAATCACAGTTACTGTATAGCGCAATTGATGACAGTGAATTCTATATTAACCGCGTCGCGGTAGAAAACCGCTCTTGGATGAACGTACCATTCCAAATGCAAAACCCTGCACTGGATGCAACATTTATCGAAGATGCTAAAAACCAAGGGTTATTATCACTAAAAGGCCACAAGGTTTCTGGCGGAATGCGTGCATCTATTTACAATGCGATGCCGTTGGCGGGTGTTCAGGCGTTAGTCGACTTTATGGCTGATTTTGAACGCCATCATGCCTAATTTATGATGTACTAGTAGTCAAGCCGATTTGCTCAGGAAGAACGAGTCGGCTTATTAATTTAAATAACGATAAAAAAGTAGCAAATCACATCGGAGAAATCACTTTTCATGCAATCCCTGACATTACAACCAATTTCTTCAATTAATGGCACCATTAATCTGCCGGGATCAAAAAGTGTCTCCAACCGCGCACTTCTATTAGCCGCCATGGCAAAAGGCACCACGGTACTGACTAACTTATTAGACAGTGATGATATTCGCCATATGCTGAATGCATTAAGCCTACTAGGTGTTAAATATCAATTATCTGAAGATAAAACTCGTTGCCAAGTTGAAGGGATAAATGGCTGTTTATCTCATCAAGGTGAGCTTGAGATCTTTTTAGGTAATGCGGGCACAGCGATGCGTCCATTAACAGCAGCACTGTCATTATGCGCAAATAATATTGTGCTGACAGGCGAGCCTAGAATGAAAGAGCGCCCAATTGGTCACTTAGTTGATGCTTTAAGAGAAGGTGGTGCTGATATTGATTATCTTGAACAAGAAAATTACCCTCCGATGCGCTTAAACGGTGGCTTTGTTGGTGGGAATATTTCCGTAGATGGCTCGGTTTCTAGCCAATTTTTAACCGCATTACTAATGGCAGCGCCTTTAGCTTCTCAGGACACAGTCATTACGATTGCAGGCGATTTGGTTTCCAAACCGTATATCGACATTACGCTGGCATTAATGAAAACCTTCGGTGTGGATGTTGAAAATCATCAATACCAAAAGTTTGTGATTAAAGGCCAGCAGCAGTACGTATCCCCGGGTGAGTACCTTGTCGAGGGGGATGCGTCTTCCGCTTCCTATTTCCTTGCAGCAGCAGCGATTAAAGGTGGCGTCGTTCGAGTCACTGGGATAGGTTGCAACAGCTTACAGGGTGATACGAAATTCGCTAACGTTTTGGAAAAAATGGGCGCAATTATCCGCTGGGGGGATGATTACGTTGAATGTGAGCGTGGCACTCTGAACGGCATTGATATGGATATGAACGCTATTCCCGATGCAGCGATGACTATCGGAACGGTCGCTCTATTTGCAAAGGGCGAGACAGTTATTCGTAATATTTATAACTGGCGAGTAAAAGAAACAGATCGCTTATATGCAATGGCGACCGAACTGCGTAAAGTGGGCGCGGAAGTAGAAGAAGGGCATGATTTTATCCGTGTCGTACCACCAGCCCAGATAAAACACGCTGAAATCGAAACCTATAATGACCATCGTATTGCGATGTGCTTCTCGTTGGTAGCGCTTTCCGATACCCCTGTGACGATTCTAGATCCGGGTTGTACAGCAAAAACTTTCCCTGATTATTTCCAGCAACTCGCACGATTAAGTCACTAACTGAATTGGATTGGTTGATTAACATCAATGTGTTATCAACCAATTTTTTCCTTTCATTTTCCTTACCTTCATCTATTTTTATTTGTAACAAACTCACCTGCGTATTTCACAATATCGATGAGTAGGTATAATACTCCCACAGATTTTAATTGCGGGTAGCTGAAGCTATTTGCAGGAAAGGAGATTTTTTATGGTGGCTATCGCCCCTGTAATCACCGTTGATGGACCAAGCGGAGCGGGTAAGGGTACTCTTTGCCAAGCATTAGCAAATGAATTTGGATGGCAATTATTAGACTCTGGTGCGATTTACCGCGTATTAGCGTTAGCGGCTCTGCATCACCACGTCGATATTCAATCTGAAGATGCTTTAGTGCCTTTAGCTGCAAATTTAGATGTGCGTTTTGTACCTGAAGAAAATCGTTTAAAAGTTATTCTCGAAGGTGAAGATGTGTCTAATGAAATTAGGCAAGAAACCGTCGGGAACACCGCATCTCAAACAGCCACGTTCCCACGCGTGCGAGAAGCACTGTTAAGACGCCAGCGAGCATTTAGAATGATGCCCGGTTTAATCGCTGATGGCCGTGATATGGGTACGGTAGTTTTTCCTGATGCGCCAGTGAAAATTTTTCTGGATGCCTCCGCCGAGGAGCGAGCTCATCGCCGGATGAAGCAGTTGCAGGAGAAAGGGTTTGATGTTAACTTTGAGCGACTTTTGACCGAAATTCAAGAGCGCGATTATCGGGATCGTAACCGTCCGGTTGCTCCTCTTATTGCCGCTAAAGATGCGTTAGTGCTGGATTCCACAAGTATGTCTATTGAGGAAGTTATTGAAAAAGCACGCACCTACGCGAAAAAAATTCTACAATTATCGTGATAATAGGCTTTATTTTAGCTTATAATTAGATAATATACGCAATTACCTCCATGCTGGTTATTTTCTAGCATGGTTAAAACCTTGCGACAAGGAATGTTGTGGGGTATGTGAAACAACCCCATTTGGCGGGATGCTAGATGGACGTTAATATAAGACACTTGAAGATCATTAATATGACTGAATCTTTTGCTCAACTCTTTGAAGAATCCCTGCAGAATATTGAAACTCGTCCTGGTTCTATTGTACGCGGTACAGTAGTTGCTATCGATAAAGACGTAGTCCTGGTAGACGCAGGTCTTAAATCAGAATCTGCTATCCCAGTAGAACAGTTCAAAAATGCTCAGGGTGAGCTGGAAATCCAAGTTGGCGACGAAATCGATGTAGCTCTGGATGCAGTAGAAGATGGTTTCGGTGAAACTATTCTGTCTCGTGAGAAAGCTAAACGTCATGAAGCATGGCTGATGCTGGAAAAAGCTTACGAAGAAGCTGAAACTGTAACTGGTGTTATCAACGGTAAAGTTAAAGGTGGTTTCACTGTAGAACTGAACGGCATTCGTGCTTTCTTACCAGGTTCACTGGTAGATGTACGCCCAGTTCGTGATACTACGCACTTGGAAGGCAAAGAGCTTGAGTTCAAAGTAATCAAGCTGGATCAGAAACGCAACAACGTTGTTGTTTCTCGTCGTGCTGTAATTGAATCTGAAAGCAGCGCTGAGCGCGATCAACTGCTGGAAAATCTGCAAGAAGGCATGGAAGTTAAAGGTATCGTTAAGAACCTTACTGACTACGGTGCATTCGTTGATCTGGGCGGTGTTGACGGCCTGCTGCACATCACTGACATGGCTTGGAAACGTGTTAAACACCCAAGCGAAATCGTCAACGTTGGTGATGAAATCAATGTTAAAGTTCTGAAATTCGACCGTGAGCGCACTCGTGTTTCTCTGGGTCTGAAACAACTGGGCGAAGATCCTTGGGTCGCAATCGCTAAACGTTACCCAGAAGGTACTAAACTGACTGGTCGCGTTACTAACCTGACTGACTACGGTTGCTTCGTAGAAATCGAAGAAGGCGTTGAAGGTCTGGTTCACGTTTCAGAAATGGATTGGACTAACAAAAACATCCACCCATCTAAAGTTGTTAACGTTGGTGATGTTGTTGAAGTTATGGTTCTGGATATCGATGAAGAACGTCGTCGTATCTCTTTAGGCCTGAAACAATGCAAATCTAACCCATGGCAGCAATTTGCTGAGACTCACAACAAAGGCGACCGTGTTGAAGGTAAGATCAAGTCAATCACTGACTTCGGTATCTTCATTGGTCTGGACGGCGGCATCGATGGCCTGGTTCACCTGTCTGACATCTCCTGGAACGTTGCAGGCGAAGAAGCAGTTCGTGACTACAAAAAAGGTGACGAAATCGCAGCTGTTGTTCTGCAAGTCGACGCAGAGCGTGAGCGTATCTCTCTGGGCGTTAAACAGTTAGCTGAAGATCCATTCAACAACTACCTGGCAGCAACCAAGAAAGGCGCAATCGTTACTGGTAAAGTAATCGCAGTTGATGCTAAAGGTGCAACTGTAGAGCTGACTCTGGGCGTTGAAGGTTACCTGCGTGCATCAGAAGCTTCACGTGATCGTGTTGAAGATGCAACTCTGGTTCTGAACGTTGGTGATGATGTTGAAGCTAAATACACTGGTGTTGACCGTAAAAACCGTGTAATCAACCTGTCTGTTCGCGCTAAAGACGAAGCTGATGAGAAAGACGCTGTCGCAGCTGTGAACAAGCAAGAAGATACTGCATTCGGCAACAATGCAATGGCTGAAGCTTTCAAAGCAGCTAAAGGCGAATAATTAAGTGGGGGTAACTTCGGTTACCCCTTTGTATCGGTAGTTTAGGGAGGTACTATGACCAAGTCTGAATTAATTGAAAGACTGGCTAGCCAGCAGTCTCATCTTTCAGCGAAAACCGTTGAGGAAGCTGTAAAGGAAATACTTGAGCATATGGCTGATACGTTAGCTGAAGGCGAGCGTATTGAAGTCCGTGGATTCGGCAGTTTTTCTCTTCACTACCGTGCTCCACGCGTTGGCCGTAACCCAAAAACAGGTGATAAAGTGGAACTGGAAGGTAAATATGTTCCCCACTTTAAACCAGGTAAAGAGTTACGCGACCGTGTAAATATTTACGGCCAATAATCGACTGTAAATCTTAATTATTACTATAAAACAGCGCCTATATTGATATAGCGCTGTTTTTTTTATTTCTGCAATCTCCCCTTTCAATTTTCCCTATATTTCTCTCGAGCACCTTAATTAATCCATCATTTGTGGCTATTTTTGCGAAGCGCTTCGCAGCTCAATTTTTAATTCTTTTGCATTACACATTATTTTGGAATCACGCTTTAAATTTTTACTTACAGGGTTATTGAATCCCAGTGGATGCCTTTAACTTATCTGCACAGAAATAATCGTGGGTAGGTTTAAGGTCAATGGGAAACTATAGCCAGTATTACCAAAATACGCTCTCTTATATAGAAGCCTCTATTGCACTGATTATCGGTACGTTACCGCTACTTTTCTTGCAAAATATTCCTAGTTCTAGTCACTATTTAGTGGTCGGTATTATTCTGCTAGTCACTTTGGTTATTATTTGGCGCAATAAGCGCATTCGATTTTTGGCATTAATGGGAGCGGGGTTCCTTTGGGCTTGCTGGCATGGTGTTGAAGTGCGAAAGAAAATCGACTTTCTAAGTAGTGCTCATCGGCAATGGGATATTACGATTGTTAGCATTCCACTCAATCAGGATGATGCTAAAAAGAGAGCGAGAATAGACAGAGTCGATGGAATACGAATTTTTCCTCCGCTCTATGCTTCATGGAATTTAAAACAAAATAATCATGAAAAAGTCTGTGCAGGGCAGCAATGGCGGGTTGTTGGCAAGCTAAATCCTGTTCATGCTTCTCTGAATGAGGGCGGATTTGATCTGCAAAGGCATTTCATTGCTCAACGAGTCATCGGTACACTAAAAGTCAAACAAGCAGTACAAGTTGGTCAGCAATGTTCTCTACGGCAAAAAATTATTGACCAGTTCGACGAAATACTTTCGACACGACAAAATCATGGAATTATTTATGCGTTAATGTTTGGGGAAAGAGGAAGGCTTTCTGTCGAACATATACAATTATTGCAATCAACAGGATTGACACACTTGATCGCAATCTCTGGATTGCATATTGGAATCGCCTATTTAATTGGTTACTTATGCGCTCGCTTATTGCAATTTTTCTTACCTGTTAAATGGATAGGTGAGAATTTACCATTATTTTCAGGCGTTATATTTGCCTTACTCTATGCTTGGTTGTCGAATTTTGCGATTCCAGCAACTCGCGCTGTATTTGCATTGCTACTTTGGATTTATGTTCGTAAGCAGCCATTTTTCTGTTTTCCGTGGCAATGGGCGTTATGGAGTATTGCTGGGATTTTATTGTTTGATCCTCTTGCCATCCTTTCCGATAGCTTTTGGTTATCAAGCTTTGCTGTGTTAGCTATTCTGTATTGGTTTCGTGTTTTTCCCATTTCGTCTACGTTGAGTTGTCATCCAATCATGGGAAAAATAGTGCCACTAATTCATCTGCAAATTGGTTTATTGATTTTACTAATACCTATTCAAGTATTGTTGTTTAACGGCATTAATGTCATGAGCTTATTTGCAAACTTATGGTTTGTGCCTCTTATTACTTGGGTAGTAGTACCCGTTATTTTTAGCACGCTATTGTTGCCTCTTAGCGCTTGGCATAATGTTGCTTTCGGATTAATAGATAATATCCTTGAGTTTGGGCTAAGGCCGCTGACATATTTAAGCGGGTTTTGGACTGAAATTAACACAATGTCTATTTACACCGTGTTTTTTTGTTGGGTATTTGCTTTTATTATATTATTTGGTTGGTATAAAAATTACCTTGGTTTATTAAGTTGCATTGGTTTTTTATTATTTTTCACTAAGAGCCAAAGCCAGCACGAAGAGCATGACTGGTGCTTAACCATGTTGGATATTGGGCATGGGCTTGCTGTGGTTATGGTGCAAAATCAACAAGGGATTTTATATGATACGGGAAACCGCTGGCGTGATGGAAGCAACGCTAAACGGCAAATTATCCCTTTCTTAAAGCATCATCAAATCACGCCTATTAACGTAATTTTAAGTCACAATCACCTTGATCATACTGGTGGTATCTCCGATTTAATTGAAGCATATCCATGGTTAAATCTACGTAGCAGTTTTGGTCAGCTCAATCATCTTCCTTGTTATCAAGGATAACGTTGGCAATGGGGAATGTTAAGGTTCGAAGTATTGTGGCCCGAGAAATTAGCTGAGATATCGCACAATAATGACTCTTGTGTAATTCAGGTTAGTGATGGGCATCGGCGACTATTGCTTACGGGTGATTTGGAAAAACAAGGTGAAAAAAAGCTAGTATTACAAAATGATGGGCAGCTCAAAGCGGATATTTTATTTGTTCCTCATCATGGGAGTAATACATCTTCTACACCGTTATTTATACGAAAAGTACAGCCAACGTTGGCACTAGTTTCCTCTGCGAGATATAGCCCATGGAAAATACCATCAGATAAAGTCTATTTGCGCTATGCTAAAAAGAATATTCAGTGGCTAAATACGGCGGAGGAGGGGCAGGTAACAATATGTTTTAAAAAAGAAAAAATGGAAATTTTGCGTTACAGAAAAGAAATTAATCCACGTTGGTATCATCTGTGGTTTGGTGATCGCCAATTTCCCTTGTAGAATAGTGCGCTTACATTAAGTCTGGTAATAAAAGCATGAATGATCAAGACCTATCGACAAAGCAAACATTTAAGCGCCTATGGCCAACCATTGCGCCTTTTAAAATTGGATTAGTTGTTGCAGCAATTGCTCTTATCATCAACGCCGCAGGTGATGCGTTTATGATTTCTTTATTGAAACCATTATTAGATGACGGTTTTGGTAAAGCGGATAACAACACATTGAAGTGGTTACCGTTGGCAATTTTGGGCTTGATGATCGTGCGTGGATCTTCAAGTTTCGTCTCTACATACTGCGTTTCTTGGGTGTCAGGAAAAGTAGTGATGAGTATGCGCCGCAAATTATTTGGTCATATGATGGGAATGCCGGTGAGCTATTTTGACCAGCAATCCACAGGGACTTTATTATCGCGTATTACCTATGATTCAGAGCAGGTTGCATCTTCGGCATCTGGTGCTCTCATTACCATTATTCGCGAAGGAACTTATATCATCGCGTTATTTGGTATTATGTTTTATAACAGCTGGCAATTGTCGTTGATTTTGATTGCTATTGCTCCTGTCGTCTCTATCACCATCCGCGTAGTTTCTAAGCGTTTTCGTAAAATTAGCAAAAACATGCAAACGGGTATGGGACATGTGACGACTAGCGCTGAGCAGATGCTTAAAGGGCATAAAGAAGTCCTCAT
Organism: Providencia sp. LY12; assembly: GCF_057621555.1. Taxonomy (NCBI): domain Bacteria; kingdom Pseudomonadati; phylum Pseudomonadota; class Gammaproteobacteria; order Enterobacterales; family Morganellaceae; genus Providencia; species Providencia sp. LY12. Next base: position 1,518,623 of record NZ_CM172594.1, read on the forward strand.
TTTTGGTGGGCAGAAAGTCGAAACTGAACGTTTTGATAAAGTCAGCAATAATATGCGCCGTCAAAATATGAAGATGGTTAGCGCCTCAGCTATTTCTGATCCTATTGTTCAGATGATTGCCTCTTTTGCATTAGCGTTTGTTTTGTACGCAGCAAGTTTCCCTGAAATTAAAGAGCAATTATCACCAGGTACGATAGGTGTTGTTTTCTCGTCCATGTTTGCGTTAATGCGCCCACTTAAGTCTCTAACTAACGTTAATGCGCAATTCCAGCGTGGAATGGCAGCTTGCCAAACGTTATTTGCGATTTTAGATACTGAAAAAGAGAAGGATGAAGGAACGAAAGTTCTGACTCAAGTGAAAGGTGATATTGAGTTCGACTCAGTCACGTTTACTTATCAAACCAAAGAACACCCTGCACTAGAGGATGTTTCTTTTACGCTTCCTGCAGGCAAATCCGTTGCTTTAGTGGGGCGCTCGGGTTCAGGTAAATCGACCATCGCTAACTTAATTACCCGCTTCTATGATATCGATAAGGGCAGTATCCGTATTGATGGGCATGATATTCGTGATTACACCTTAGAGTCATTGCGTAGCCAAGTGGCTCTGGTTTCCCAGCACGTATATTTATTCAACGATACTGTTGCAAATAATATTGCCTATGCGACAGACGGGCGATATAGCCGAGCAGAAATTGAAAAAGCCGCTGAAATGGCTTACGCCATGGACTTTATACAAAAGCTGGATAATGGCTTAGATACGATGATTGGTGAAAATGGTGTGATGCTTTCCGGTGGTCAACGCCAGCGTATTGCAATTGCTCGTGCATTATTACGTGATGCGCCAATCTTGATTTTAGATGAAGCAACATCCGCTCTGGATACTGAATCAGAGCGTGCAATTCAAGCTGCGTTAGATGAATTACAGAAGAATAGAACTTCATTAGTTATTGCTCACCGTTTATCCACTATTGAAAATGCGGATCAAATATTGGTTGTACAAGATGGGCATATCATTGAACGTGGTGACCACTCAACGCTATTAGCGAAAAATGGGGCATACGCACAATTGCATAGGATCCAATTTAAGAATGATTGAGCGAATTTGGTCCGGTAAATCATGGCTCTATATTTTGTTGCTTCCGTTATCCTTCCTGTATGGATTGATAACGTTAGTGCGTCATATCGGCTATAAAACCGGATTACTTCGCTCATGGAAAGCTCCTGTACCTGTTGTGGTTGTGGGGAATTTAACTGCAGGGGGAAATGGAAAGACCCCTGTGGTTATTTGGCTAGTTGAATCGCTCATGAAACAAGGTGTTAGTGTTGGGGTTGTTTCTCGTGGGTATGGAGGTCAATCTGACCATTATCCACTAGTGTTAGATCAAACAACAACGACGGCAGTTGCAGGGGATGAGCCAGTTTTGATTTATCATCGTACTCATGCGCCTGTTGCAGTGGCACCAAAACGTAGTGATGCCATTAAAGCATTACTCGATAACTATCAATTAGATATTATTGTTACAGACGATGGTTTACAGCATTACGCATTGCAACGTGACTATGAAATCGTTGTCATTGATGGGCAGCGTCGTTTTGGTAATGGCTGGTGGTTACCCGCTGGGCCAATGCGTGAACGTGCAGGGCGATTAAAAACAGTGAATGCCTTGATTGTAAATGGTGGTATTCCTAACCCAAATGAAACACTGATGTCCCTAGAAGGGGAAATGGCAGTGAACTTAGCTACAGGCGAAAAATGCGCAGTCACTGAGCTTAACAATGTGGTTGCGATGGCGGGAATAGGTCATCCACCTCGTTTTTTCTCTTCTTTAGAAAGCAAGGGATTAACGCTCATTAATACCCATGCATTTTCTGATCATCAAGCTTATAGCCAGCAGCAACTCGCCCCTTTAGCAGAGACAAGTCAAAATTTGCTAATGACTGAAAAGGATGCGGTCAAATGTCATTCCTTTGCACAGGACAATTGGTGGTATCTTCCTGTGGAAGCGAATTTTGATAAAATAGGCGAAAAACGAATCTTAAGTGAAATAAAATCACTTATCTGAAATAAAACAGCTTGCTTTTAGGATTAATTTCAGATAATAATACCTGCAATGTGATGCAGATCTACTTATTATGTACCAAGTTGCAATACATTAATAAGTGGATTATTTGCTAGCTTTAATTTTACGACCCGTTCTTGAGTTAGTCACTTATCCTCGCAAGACACTACTTACTCTACTATTTCGTGTTGTCATCATAATGTCAAAATAGACTGTTAAGTTCACGGTAAATGTGTGGTGCCTGAAACCTACACTTGGGTCGTTATAAGATATGCATAAACATTTGATGCATAAATTGGTTAAGTTAATTACTCTTAATTATGTTAATAGATTGGCTTGAATAGATAGTTCAGAATGAACTGATCGAAATAAATAGTTCAGCAAAATAAATGGAATAACGTGTAGAGAGTAATGATACAAATATAAAAAATTGTTCTCGGAACAAGAAGGAGTTTTAATATGAATTTTCAATTACATATGGGCCAAGTTAAATGGTTTGACGCAAAAGAAGGTTACGGCTTTATTTCACCTCGTAATGGTGGCGATGATATCTTCGTAACAACCAAATCAATTGCGAATAAAAAAATCAAATCTTTATCTGAAGGTCAAAACGTCGAGTTCTCTGTTACTCGTAATTCAGATGGTATAACGGCAAGAGACGTTATCGCTTACTAATTGAATTCTTAACATAAATATTTCTCCTGCACTATCCTCTCATTCTTCGCAGGAGATCTTAATAAGCAAGAATAGAGTTAACGGTGATACCTGCATGTGATATCCTGACGCCAAGTGAGTTTAAATCCATTTGGGAGAAAACATGGATCACCGTTTACTTGAAATTGTTGCTTGCCCATCCTGCCACGGCAAACTAAGTTACAACAAAGAAAACCTCGAATTAATCTGCAAATTTGATCATCTCGCTTTTCCTGTTCGTGATGGTATCCCCGTTTTACTTGAGAACGAAGCGCGTAAAGTTGCTTTAGACGAAGGACTGTAATCCTATGTTTACCGTCATTATTCCTGCGCGTTACGCTTCAACACGATTACCGGGTAAGCCTTTAGCAGATATTCACGGTAAACCGATGGTTGTTCGTGTCATGGAGCAAGCGATTAAATCAGGCGCCAGTCGAGTCATTATTGCAACTGACCACCCCGATGTCGCTGCAGCGGTCATCGCAGCGGGTGGGGAAGCTTGTATGACCAATCCCGATCATCAATCTGGCACGGAACGTTTGGCTGAAGTGATTGACACTTACGGCTTTTCCGATGACGAAATTATTGTCAATGTGCAGGGTGATGAACCGCTGATCCCACCAGAAATTATTCGCCAAGTCGCTCATAATTTGCAAGGTAGTCAGGCAAATATGGGGACACTCGCTGTCCCTATTCATAGTGCGCAAGAAGCCTTTAATCCGAATGCGGTGAAGGTTGTGATGGATAAAGACGGTTACGCGCTTTATTTTTCTCGAGCGACAATTCCGTGGGATAGAGACCAATTTGCAAAGAGTAAAGAGACCATCGGTGATACTTTCTTGCGCCACATTGGTATCTACGCTTATCGCGCTGGCTTTATTCGTCGTTATATCGCGTGGGATGCTAGCCCATTAGAGAAAATCGAGATGCTAGAGCAGCTTCGCGTGCTTTGGTATGGTGAGAAAATTCATGTGGCGGTTGCTGAAAAGGCACCGGGCGCAGGGGTGGATACACCAGAAGATCTCGAATTGGTAAGACAAGAATTTCAGCCATAATTTCTAGTGTGAATAATGGTCTGATAAAACAAGGGGAAACTGAATAAGTTTCCCCTTTGTATTTTACTCTGCCTGATTATCTTCGATTGGCTGGGTGTTATCGGGCTTTAAGTGCCACCAAATTGAACCAATGAGCTCATACCATGCCCGCTCGCTGTGGCTAAAATAAAATGCGGAAGGAATGTAGCGCTCCCAAGGATTCAAATCGCTGGTGATCACCAATTGATTGGCTGGGGCTGGATAAGGCTGCATTCCACGACTCGTAAACATCTTCAACGCACGGGGTAAATGGTTCGCTGAAGTCACTAACAAGAACGGCTGCTTACCAATAATTTTTTCAACTTCATAGGCTTCTTCTTGCGTATCTTTCGGTTCGGTTAGCGGGATTGTATCTGTCGCTGGAACTCCTAAAGATTGAGCAACCATGGATGCGACTTCGGCGCTACTGATTGGGCTACTGGCTTTACCGCCAGTAAAAATCAATTTGCTGCCGGGATGCTGCAGATAAAGACGTACCCCTTCAGTGACTCGAGGCAAGCTGTTACTGAGCAAATTCGAGCTAGGACTCCAGTCTGGGTTATAGGTAAACCCGCCGCCCAAAACCACAATATATTTTATCTCTTTAGGTGGATTCGTGGTGATAAGCTCATAACGTTTATTATAAGGGCCTTCAACGGGCGCCAGTAGCCGATCAGAAATGGGTTGTAGCCCTAATAGCGAGATGATAACAAGGCTTAATGTCACCAAGGATTTTCCACTTTTTTGCCAGCGGGTAAACCATAATAAAATCAGTCCAATTCCCCCAATAATCAATAATAAGGGCAGAGGCATTAATAGTGAACCAAGGTATTTTTTAAGCAGAAATAACATAGAAAGCCTGTTATGAAGATAATGTAAGCGAATAGGGACAAATGTAGCTGCATCAGCAATAAAATGCCATGTAAAATAAATCGGATACAAAATAAAGTACTATGCAAAAACAGCTAGATTATCTGTTATAATTCTTGGTTTTGATATGCTGTAAATAACTCATGATAGGTAACTGGAACGCAGATGGCAGACCGCAACTTTGATGATATTGTCGATAAATTTGCAAAAAATATTTATGGAACGACAAAAGGAAAAATTCGCGAAGCGGTAGTTTGGCAAGATCTTACCCAGTTACTGGAAACGCATTTTAAAGGTCAAACATTACGCATATTAGATGCGGGCGGCGGAGAAGGGCATTTTTCTCGTCAATTAGCTGCAATGGGTCATCAGGTTATTCTTTGCGATTTATCCGAAGAAATGTTAGAACGGGCATCGGTGCTTGCTGATGAACAAGGAATTAGCGAGAATATCAGCTTTGTTCACTGCGCTGTTCAAGATATCGCTCAACACCTTGATGAACCAGTTGATTTTGTCTTGTTTCATGCGGTACTTGAATGGATTAGCGACCAAAAATATGCATTAGAGCAACTGGCAGAGATTATCAGACCGGAAGGCATATTTTCTGTCATGTTCTATAATGCAAATGGCTTGGTGATGCGTAATGCAATTTTAGGTAATTTTCATCTCGCAACTCCTCATATCCAGCGTCGTCGCAAACGTTCATTATCGCCACAGAATCCGCTTTTCCCTCAACAAGTTGACGAGTGGCTTATTGGTTGCGGTATGGATATTTTAGGCAAAAGTGGCGTCAGAGTGTTCCATGATTATTTGCAAAGTAGACAATTACAACAAAAAGACTTTCCAGCGTTATTGGCGCTTGAACAACAATATTGTCGTGAAGAACCCTATATCAGCATGGGGCGATATATTCATGTCATGGCACGCAAACAAACCCAAAAGGACGATTTATGAGTGATTTTTCCCAGACCGTCCCTGAACTCGTGTCTTGGGCACGAAAAAATGATTTTGCGATTTCCCTACCCGCAGAGCGCTTAGCATTTTTGCTGGCCGTCGCAGTGCTTAACAGTGAGCGGGTTAACGGTGAAATGAGTGAAGGGGAGCTGGTGGATGCGTTTCGAGAAGTGTGCAAAGGCTTCGAACAAACCACCGAATCACTGGCAGTCAGAGCGAATAACGCCATCAACGACATGGTTCGCCAAAAAATATTTAACCGTTTTGCCAGCGACATTGTCGAAGGAAATGCGATTTATCGCCTAACGCCACTCGGCATTGGCATTAGTGATTACTATATTCGTCAACGCGAATTTTCGACATTAAGATTGTCGATGCAGTTATCGATTGTGGCGGGAGAGCTACAGCGTGCAGCGGAATCAGCCGAAGAAGGTGGTGATGAATTTTATTGGCACCGTCATGTTTTTGCGCCATTAAAATATTCAGTCGCTGAAATTTTTGACAGTATTGACCTGTCACAGCGAATTATGGACGAGCAACAAAACAGCGTTAAAGATGATATTGCTGCACTTTTAAACCAAGACTGGCAGGCAGCGATTGCCAATTGTGAGCAGCTACTTTCTGAAACGTCCGGTACATTAAGAGAATTGCAAGACACTTTAGAAGCAGCTGGCGATAAGCTACAGGCAAATTTATTGCGCATCCAAGAAGCGAATATGAACGCACCGCAGTTCTCGGAAATGGTTGACCGGCTGATCTTTGATTTGCAAAACAAGCTAGACCGTATTGTGAGTTGGGGGCAGCAATCCATTGATTTATGGATTGGTTACGACCGACATGTTCACAAATTTATCCGTACAGCGATTGATATGGATAAAAACCGTATATTTTCTCAACGTTTACGTCAATCTGTACAGCAGTACCTCGATAGCCCTTGGGCACTCACCTATGCCAATGCGGATAGGCTTTTTGATATGCGTGATGAGGAGCTGGCACTTCATGATCAAGAGGTGATGGGGGAACTCCCACCTGATCTGGAATTTGAAGAGTTCAGTGAACTTAATGACCAATTAGCGGCGTTAATCGAAGCGCAACTTGCGTTCTATAAAACGGATAACAAACCGCTGGATGTCGGTCACGTATTACAGAGTTATCTGACGCAATACCCACAGAAACGCCATTTTGATGTTGCGCGTATTATTATCGATCAGGCTGTAAAACTAGGTATCGCAGAGGCTGATCTGGCGGGATTACCGGCAGAATGGCGCGCTATTAATGATCACGGAGCCAAGGTACAGGCACATGTCATCGACAAATATTGAACAATTTATGCCAGTTAAACTGGCTCAAGCACTAGCTAACCCTATTTTTCCTGAGCTGGACAGCCAACTGCGTGCTGGTCGCCATATTAGTATTGATGACCTTGATAATCATGCATTTTTAATGGATTTTCAGGAATCGTTAGAGCAATTTTATGCTCGTTATAATGTTGAACTGATCCGGGCGCCAGAAGGCTTTTTCTATTTGCGTCCCCGCTCAAGCACCTTAATTCCCCGTTCTGTTTTGTCCGAACTGGACATGATGGTGGGTAAAATTCTGTGCTACCTCTATTTGAGTCCTGAGCGTCTAACCAACCAAGGGGTCTTTACCTCTCAAGAGCTGTTTGAAGAATTATTGTCGCTGGCCGACGAAAGCAAATTACTGAAATTTGTTAACCAACGCTCCACAGGTTCAGACCTTGATAAACAAAAATTGCAGGAAAAACTGAGAACCTCCTTAAACCGTTTACGCCGTTTAGGTATGGTCTATTTCCTGCAAAATGACTCCAGCAAATTTATTATTAATGAGTCTGTATTCCGCTTTGGTGCGGATGTGCGTAGTGGCGATAATCCACAAGAAGCACAATTACGCATGATCCGTGATGGTGAAGCGGTCTCTCTTGAAGGGGAATTATCGCTAAGAGACAGCGATGAAGACGAAACGGATGAGAGTCAAGACCTGGCTGACAGTGAAGAGGATGAACAAGAATGATTGAACGCGGAAAATTTCGCTCACTGACGCTGGTGAACTGGAACGGCTTTTTTGCTCGTACTTTTGACCTTGATGAATTAGTCACAACCCTATCTGGGGGAAATGGTGCGGGTAAATCCACCACCATGGCGGCCTTTATTACCGCCATGATCCCTGACTTAACGTTACTGCACTTCCGTAATACCACAGAAGCAGGGGCCACCTCGGGTTCCCGTGATAAAGGTCTACACGGAAAACTGCGTCCTGGTGTCTGTTATGCCGTACTGGATGTCTTAAACTCTAAACATCAACGAGTTATGGTCGGTGTTCGCTTACAGCAAGTTGCTGGGCGCGATAAAAAAGTCGATATCAAACCGTTTATGATCCAAGGCGTGCCATTAGCCACAGTGCCAACGGAAGTATTAACGGAAGTGTTTGAAGGGCGCCAAGCTAAGGTTATTCCATTGAATGACCTGAAAGAGCGCGTAGAAAAACAAGAAGGCATCCAATTTAAGCAATTTAACTCGATCACGGACTACCACTCAGTATTATTTGAATTGGGTGTGCTACCAAAACGTCTACGTTCAGCAGGGGATCGTAGTAAATATTACCGTTTGATTGAAGCCTCCTTATATGGCGGTATTTCAAGCGCGATCACTCGCTCACTGCGTGATTATTTATTACCGGAAAACAGCGGTGTACGTAAAGCATTCCAAGATATGGAAGCGGCATTACGTGAAAACCGTTTAACACTGGAAGCCATTCGCGTAACACAATCTGACCGTGATTTATTCAAACATTTGATCAGCGAAGCCACAGACTATGTATCTGCGGACTATATGCGTCACTCAAATGAACGTCGAATTCACTTAGATGCGGCATTGGCCGCCCGTAACGAACTGTATAGCAACCGCAAACAGCTGCGCGTTGAACAAGTTCGTAGTGTGGAAATGGCGCGTGAATTAAATGAACAAAACGAAGCGTCGACGGAAATCGAAGCGGATTACCAAGCGGCAAGTGACCACTTAAATCTGGTGCAAGCGGCGTTACGTCATCAAGAAAAAATTGACCGTTACCAAGCCGATATTGAAGAGCTGACTTATCGTCTTGAAGAGCAAAGTGAAGTTGTCGCTGAAGCCACAGAAAAACACGAAGAGCTTGATGCTCGTGCGCAAGCGGCTGAAATTGAAGTGGATGAGTTGAAAAACCAGCTTGCAGATTACCAGCAAGCGTTGGATGTACAGCAAACTCGTGCAATTCAATATCAGCAAGCACTTCATGCTTTAAACCGTGCTCGCGAACTCTGCCAGCTACCTGATCTGACCATTGAAAATATCGATGAATGGCTGGAAACCTTTGAAGCCAAAGAGCAGCAAGCCACAGAAGCCTTACTCGCTTTAGAGCAAAAAATGAGCGTGGCGGATGCGGCTCATAGCCAGTTTGAGCAAGCGTATCAACTGGTGAAAACTATGTTAGGTGATGTGAGCCGCAGGGATGCATATACGCAAGCGCGTTCATTACTGCGCGACTGGTCATCGCAACAACATTTAGCAGAGCGTGTTCAGCCGCTGCGTATGCAATTATCTGAACTGCAACAGCGTTTAGACAGCCAGCGTAATGCTGAAAAATTACTGAGCGAATTCTGTAAACGTTATGGGCAAAGTGTTGAGCCGGACGAGCTTGATGCCTTGATGGCGGAGTTGGAAATTCTGCAAGAAGAGTTAAGTACTGGCGTTAATGAAAGTGGCGAAAAACGCATGCAAATGCGCCAAGAGTTGGAACAAATTCGCCAGCGTATCAGCCAGCTTTCCGCTAAAGCGCCTGCGTGGATTATGGCGCAAGAAGCACTGACTCAACTCAATGAACAATCGGGTGAAACTTTCGAAAATAGCACTGAAGTGACTGAATTTATGCAACAACTTCTTGAGCAAGAAAGGGAAATTACGGTTGAACGTGATGAAGTTGCAGCGCAACGCCGTGACCTCGATAAGCAAATCGAACGTTTAAGCCAGCCTAGTGGTGCCGAAGATGGGCGCATGCTGGCACTGGCAGAGCGCTTTAATGGCGTGTTGTTATCTGAAATCTACGACGATATTACCATTGAAGATGCGGCGTATTTCTCTGCATTGTACGGCCCTGCGCGCCACGGTATCGTGGTACAAGATTTGGCTGTGGTTCGTGAGCAGCTAGAAAATCTACAAGATTGCCCTGATGATGTGTACTTTATCGAGGGGGATCCATCTTCATTTGATGACAGCGTTTTTGATGCTCAAGAGTTTGAAAATGCGGTATTAGTCCGTTCATCAGAGCGTCAATGGCGCTATTCCCGCTACCCAGAGTTACCGCTATTTGGTCGAGCTGCCCGTGAGAGTCATTTAGAGTCACTGAGTGCTGAGCGTGATGAATTGGCGGAACGTTATGCGACCTTGTCGTTTGATGTGCAAAAAATTCAGCGTGCTCACCAAGCATTTAGCCGCTTTATCGGTCAGCATATTTCAGTGGCATTTGAAGCGGATCCTGAAGCTGAAATTCGTACATTAAATCAAAAACGTACTGAATTAGAGCGTGGACTGAACCAATTTGAAGAACAGACCCAGCAACAACGCCAACAGTTCGCTCAAGGTAAAGAAAATTTACTGGCATTAAATCGTTTATTGCCGCAAGTGAATTTGTTGATGGATGAAACGCTGGTTGATCGCGTTGAAGAGATCCGAGAAGAGCTTTCTGAAGCTGAGGAAGCGGCTCATTTCATCAATAAACACGGTAATAATCTGGCGAAGTTAGAGCCGATTGTGACGGTATTACTCAGTGATCCTGAGCAACATGATCAACTGCGTAAAGATTATGAATTGGCGAAACATACCCAGCAAAATGCGAAGCAACAAGCCTTTGCTTTGGTGGAAGTGGCTCAACGTCGCGCACACTTTAGTTACAGTGATTCGACGGGTATGGTCAATGAAAATGCGGACTTGAATGAAAAACTGCGCCAGCGTTTAGAGCATGCGGAAGCCGATAGAACTCGTGCCCGTGAGCTATTACGCCAGCAACAAGCGCAAAGCACGCAATATCATCAAGTTTTGGCATCGCTGCGCAGTTCATTCGACACCAAGCAAGAAATGTTGAAAGAACTTGAAGCAGAAATGCAAGAAATGGGCGTGAAAGCGGACCCTGATGCACAAGAGCGTGCCAGCATTCGCCGTGATGAATTACATCAATCTGTTATGGCAAACCGTAGTCGCATCAACCAGTTAGAAAAACAACTGACGTTATGTGAAGCGGAAATGGATAACCTGCAAAAACGTCTGCGTAAGCTGGAAAAAGATTATTACCAAATCCGTGAGCAAGTCGTGATGGCGAAAGCGGGCTGGTGTGCCGTGATGCGCTTGGTGAAAGATAATGGCGTTGAGCGTCGTCTGCATCGTCGCGAATTGGCTTATACCGATGGTGATAGTTTACGTTCGATGTCAGATAAGGCGTTAGGAGCGCTGCGTTTAGCGGTGGCGGATAACGAACATCTGCGTGATGTACTGCGCATGTCTGAAGATCCTAAACATCCTGAACGTAAAATTCAGTTCTTTATTGCGGTTTACCAACATCTGCGTGAGCGTATTCGCCAAGATATTATTCGTACCGATGACCCAATCGATGCGATTGAACAGATGGAAATTGAGTTAGCGCGTCTGACCGAAGAGTTAACTGCCCGTGAGCAAAAACTGGCAATTAGCTCGAAGAGTGTGGCGAATATCATTCGTAAAACTATCCAGCGTGAGCAAAACCGTATTCGTATGCTGAACCAAGGCTTACAAGCGGTGGCATTTGGTCAGGTTAAAGGGGTTAGATTGAATGTGAATATTCGCGAAAGCCACGCCTTATTGCTGAGCGTGCTATCCGAAGAGAGCGAATTACACCAAGACCTGTTTACTAGCCAACGTTTAACCTTCTCTGAAGCGATGGCGAAACTGTATCAACGCCTGAACCCACAGATGGATATGGGGCAACGCCTGCCGCAAACCATTGGTGAAGAACTGTTAGATTACCGTAACTACTTAGAGTTAGAAGTTGAAGTTAACCGCGGCTCTGATGGTTGGTTAAAAGCAGAAAGTGGGGCGTTATCAACCGGTGAAGCGATTGGTACGGGTATGTCTATCTTAGTGATGGTTGTCCAGAGCTGGGAAGAAGAAGCTCGCCGACTGCGTGCGAAAGATATCATTCCATGTCGCTTACTGTTCTTGGATGAAGCGGCGCGTTTGGATGCGAAGTCTATCGCCACGTTATTTGAGTTATGTGACCGACTGGAAATGCAGCTTATTATTGCTGCGCCGGAAAACATCAGCCCAGAGAAAGGAACCACATATAAACTGGTGCGTAAAGTGACTGGTAATACGGAACATGTTCACGTCGTTGGGTTAAAAGGTTTTGGTCAGGATAATCCTGCTCCGCAAGCATTACCTCAATAATTAATTTTTGTTTTTAGATAATAAAACCGACATAGGAAACTGTGTCGGTTTTTTATTATCTTTGTATTTTTAATTTCTTTATTTTTATTATCTTCATTTCCCTGTAAATCATTAATAGATGACCGCAATGAGATTTGAATCTCATTTTTATGTAATGAAAACTTTTATCATTGCAGTCCGTGAGTAGTTAATCACGAAATAAAACTATTATAAGGATCGAACATGAAGAAAATCACACTAACGTTAAGTGCAATTGCATTAGCGTTGAGCTTTACGGCAACATCTCAAGCCAAAATTCCAATGCCAGAAACCGTCAGCACTGGAGTGACAGTTGCGGAATTAGCGGCACAACAACCGGTTCATTGGGTCTCTGTTGAGCAGATTAAACAGAGTTTAGAAGGTAAAGCGCCAATGGCGGTGGGTTTTGATATTGATGACACCGTTTTATTTTCAAGCCCAGGTTTTTACCGTGGAAAACTTGAATTCTCTCCAAATGATTTTAGCTATCTGAAAAACCCTCAATTCTGGGAAAAAATGAATAATGAGTGGGATAAATTCAGTATGCCAAAACAAGTGGGCATCGATTTAGTTAAAATGCACTTAGAACGCGGTGATAAAGTTTACTTTATTACAGGTCGTACACAGACTAAAACTGAAACTGTGACTCAATATGTGCAAGAAGGCTTAAGAATTCCTGCGGATAAAATGAATCCGGTCATTTTTGCTGGTGATGAACCTGGTAAAAATAATAAAGTAAGCTGGATGCGTGACCATAAATTAACTATCTATTATGGTGATGCTGATGCGGATATTGCTGCGGCTCATGAGTTAGATATTCGTGGGATTCGTATTCTCCGTGCTTCAAACTCCTCTTACCAACCGTTGCCAAAAGCGGGTCGCTTTGGTGAGGAAGTTGTTATCAATTCCGAATATTAATATTCGATAAAAAGTTAGTTAAAGGTGATTATTCGCCTTTAACTAACAAAATAGTGTTTATTTATTGATGACGTATTCCGGCAATTTAATATAACTTATATTAAATTAATTCTATTGAGAGAATAAAAGACGTCAATATTTGATATGTTATATCGTTTAGTTTTGGTGGAAAATGCAAACAATTCTATTTCTCATGCTGTTTTTATAAATAGTGCTCATTTCAGATAGCCTACCTCAATAACTTTTTCATCAATAAAGACAAAATTAGTCAATTCCTATAACATTCTTCTCAGAGTTAAATATAATCAAATAGTGTCACTATAATAAAAAAATAATGTTATCCATGTAGTAACTTTAAGGTGGATGTATGGCAAAGAGAAGAGTGAAAGCTCTGCAGATCTCAGTATTATGTGGGCTGATGGCGATGCAGTTCCCTGCATTTTCCGCAGCAGAAAATACGCAGCAAAACAGTATGGAAATTCAACAGCCTCAATCAGTCGTCGCTGAAGAGGTGAGTAAAGTCACGGCAAAAGAGAGCTTGGAAAAGCTTAACGCATCTTTGCCTGTAGAAACAAAATTGGTGTTTGCGGACCAGTTGGCAAAAATTTATGCAGACAGGCAAATGCAATTGTTATGGCAAGATGAAACAGCAATTAGTCAGTTTCAACAACAATTAGCCGAGCTTGCCTTAGCGGGTTTCCAACCTCAATTTAGCGAATGGTTAGTTTCATTGGAAAATAGCCAGCTGAGCGAAATGGGGCGTGATGCTATTTTATCCGACGCTATGTTGGGTTATTTACAGTATCTTTCTTCTGTTGAGTCAACGGGACAATATTGGTTATACACCAGCCGCCCTTATAAAATTATTGCACCGACTGCGGCACAAATGAAACCGTGGTTAGAGGCTGAATCTGAACATCGTCTGGGTGAGTGGGTGAAGGCTCAAGCACCGAAACACGCGATGTATCAACCGATGCGTAAAGAGATGCTAAAACAGCTCGCATTGCCGGAGGATACGTTAGAAATTACGGGTACAAAAGCATTAAAACCGGGGCAAGCCAGTGATGATGTTATTACGCTCCGTGAGATTTTAGTGCGAGATGGATTATTGGAAGCCTCTGCGGTTGGTGAAGCCGTTGATGCATCCGCACCGCCAGAAGAGATCAATAAAGTCACCGCCAATGCCCGTGTGTATAGCGATGACTTAGTGGACGCAGTGAAAAAATTTCAGCTTCAATATGGTTTAGAAGCAGATGGTGTGATTGGTAAAGGCACGCGCGTTTGGCTCAATATGCAGCCAAAACAAAAAGCGGGGCTGATGGCACTGAATATTCAGCGTTTACGTATTGTGCCGGAAAGTAGCGGTACTGGAATCTTGGTGAATATTCCTGCGTACACATTGGATTTTTATCTGAATAACGACATCATTTTGGATTCGAAAGTGATTGTTGGACGTGCAGATCGTAAAACGCCAATTATGAGCAGCGCACTGAATAATGTGGTGATTAACCCACCTTGGAGCGTGCCAACAAGTTTGGCGCGTAAGGATATTGCACCGAAAGGTAAAATGGATCCAAGCTACTTTAGCCGTAAAGGCTATACGGTTTATTCAGGTTGGGGGCAAGATGCTTATGAAATTGACCCTTATACAATCGACTGGGAAAATATTACGCCAGCAAATTTCCCTTATCGCATTCGTCAAGCACCAGGCTCAAGTAACTCTTTAGGGCGTTATAAGTTTAATATGCCAAGCTCAGATGCGATTTATTTGCATGATACACCAAACCATAGCTTGTTTAATAAAAATGCCCGAGCAATCAGTTCAGGCTGTGTTCGCGTAAATAAAGCTAGTGAGCTAGCGACGATATTATTGGGGGATGCAGGTTGGGCTCAGACTCGTATTGATGGGGCACTAAAAGAAGGTTCAACACGTTATGTGAATATTCCTGACCGTATTCCTGTGTACCTTTATTATCAAACTGCGTGGGTTGATAAAGATGACCAACCGCAATACCGGGCTGATATCTATCAATATGATGGCAGTATTGATAACGCAGAAAAATATCTTCCTGCAATCAAAGTAATTTTAAAATAGTGACTATTACTCGAGGAGCTTAGGCTCCTCGATGCTATTTCCTGCATTAATTCCTAAATCTTCCTAACAATTCCGTTTTAATATATTTATATATTGAATGCATTGTGTTTACATATCATACGCAGTAAGGAATTAAAGTCGTCTTAATCGGCATGTTATAAGTGATTTCACTCACCTTTTTGCATAAAAGTGATGGATTTTCCTTAATTTACGCAATTCTTTACATAATTATACATTAAAGCTAAATATCCTTTGCTAGACTGATGAAGTTGAAATGTATATTTACCGAATAATTAACACCTGAGTTATCACCTATGGATATGATTGATCAAAACCGCAGAAAGTGGTTGGGAATTGGTGCTGCCGCAATCGGTCTGGGACTATTACCTAATCATGTACTTGCTGCAATGAGTACACCTCGCCCAAGAATTTTACGTTTTCAAAACTTAAATACAGGTGAGTTTTTAAAGACCGAATTTTTCGATGGTCGCCGTTATAATAAATCTGAATTAGCTCGCTTAAATCACCTTTTCCGTGATTATCGTTGTGAGAAAGTGAAAACCATTGACCCTAAGTTATTTGACCAAATTTATTTACTGCAAATGATGATGGGAACCAATAAGCCAGTTCAGCTGATTTCGGGTTACCGTTCATTAGAAACGAATAATGCATTGCGTCGTAAGGGCTCAGGTGTGGCTAAACAAAGCTACCATACCCGTGGGCAAGCGATGGATTTCCATATTGAAGGCTTACAGCTAAGTAACATCCGTAAAGCGGCATTAAAAATGAGTGCTGGCGGTGTGGGCTATTATCCGAAAAGCAATTTCATTCATATCGATACAGGTCCAGTGAGAACATGGTAATCTGTGCGTAGGTGACACAGATTATGGAGTGATTGTTCGATGAAATATACTATTATCCCAGTAACCCCGTTTATGCAAAACTGCCAGGTTATCTGGGATGAAACCTCAATGAATGCAGTGATTGTTGATCCCGGTGGTGAGGCTGAAAAGCTGATTGCCGCCATTGAAAGCCGCGGATTAACATTAACAAAAATCTTACTTACCCACGGTCATTCTGACCATATTGGCGCCTCAGCTCCCCTTGCAAAACATTTCGGTGTACCGATTTATGGTCCACAGAAAGAAGATGCGTTCTGGATTGAAAATCTCGCTGAGCAAAATGCGATGTTTTATATCGGTGATTGCCCTGATTTCACACCAGATCATTGGTTAGAAGAGGGGGATAGCATCACGTGTGGAAATATTCAATTTGATGTGCTGCATTGCCCTGGCCATACACCCGGTCACATTGTTTTTGTGAACCATGCTGACAAACTCATCTCCATGGGCGATGTGTTGTTTAAAGGTGGAGTTGGGCGCAGCGATTTCCCTCGCGGGAACCATCAAGATCTTATCGCATCGATTAAGAACAAATTACTGCCTCTTGGTGATGATTATCACTTTATTCCGGGACACGGTCCGATGTCCACATTAGGGCATGAGCGTATTTCTAATCCTTTCTTACAGGATGAATTACCGGTTTGGTAAAAATATAAATAAAAGTGCCCCATTTATGGGGCATTTTTATTCCCACCTCTGATAATTAATTCACATTTCTACCATTAAGCTTAATGATGGGCTTAATAAATTAATATTAATAACTTTTGGTTTATTGAATTGAATCTTATTTTTTATATTAAATTGGCTAAATTAAAAATATCTTGATATTTTTAGTCTTCAAATTAATTGTAATTAATTAATTTTTATTGTTATTGATTTTTTATGTTTTTAATCTATTTATAAAATTAATTCAATATGACTAAATATTGATTGAATATTTATAAAATATATGAGGAATTCCAAATGGATTTTGGTCAAGTTAACTTACATTTATATGCAAACTCTATTGAAAATGAGATGTTAAGAAATAAATTATTAAGCGAATATGGTATTAGTCATACGAAGGCACCAGGCTATTGTTATGGTCTATCAAATGAATATTTAATATACGCGAGTAATAACCAACATATTGATTATATTAAGCAATTAAACACTCTATTAGATGTAGTCAATAATCATGAAACAGGTCAGGATGCCTTAAGGCAAACACGTTCAGACGCATTAAAAATACATGCGAAAGCGCTCTTAAATGAGTTTGTTTTTGATGCAGTTAAGCATCAGGAAATTTATGAAAGTTCCGTAAGAAATTATAATTATTTTGAACAAACTACGTATGAGGATATTAATGGGAGAAGTTTCAAAGACTATATTGATTACGTTATAAATACGACATATGAGGATAGTCAATTTAAAGGTGAGTATTATAAATCTGTTACCGAATCACAAAAAATAAAATCTAGGAAATATTATTCTGCACTTATTGCTGATGATGATTTCTTTAAGTCAAACGAAGGCCTCGAAATTTCAAAAGATCCCTTGTTTATAAAGTTAAAAGAACATTTTAGTGAAATAAATAGACCAATGGATAAAAATTTTACTAAACATGATGCGAAGATTTTTTTAAAGGTTATTTTTAATGATATTCAGAGAGATAATTATACTAAAGCTGAATCTTTAAACACATTAAGAGGGATGAAGAGGGATCAGTTACATAAAGGGAGTAAATATGATAATCATTTTAAAAAAGAGATTTCATTAAATGAATTCATAATGAAGTTAAATAATGAAACTAGTCATGGACACGATCCCCTAAGATACAAATTCTGTTCAGAAACTCATGTGATGGCAATAACGGCAGATTTTAATACAGCGACAAAGTCTTGGGAGTTCACATTTTTCGATCCAATCTCAGGAATCAAAAAATATGATAACCAAGAGGCGTTTTTTAATTTCTTAAAGGATTTCGTATTAAACCAATCAGATAGTTACAACTTCAATCAATTGAAAAATAATGATTTTAAAATAGGTTATTATAAGTATAACTATGATGGTAATGTTAATTTAAGAGAGTTAAATGAATCTGAAATTAAAATTACGGAAAATGTATTGCTAGCAGAAAGAGAAGTATCTATAGATATTAACGA
Source organism: Providencia sp. LY12 (assembly GCF_057621555.1). NCBI lineage: Bacteria > Pseudomonadati > Pseudomonadota > Gammaproteobacteria > Enterobacterales > Morganellaceae > Providencia > Providencia sp. LY12. The sequence goes on from NZ_CM172594.1 coordinate 1,536,817, forward strand.
TAGAGACAGGATCATTTATAAAGGCTTTAATCCTGAAGAAAGATTAATTAAAATTAAATCTGAAATTAATGGTAAAACATTTCACATATATACAGATGTTATTGATGGTTTTGAATTAAATTCTTTAATAGAAAGAAACTCCATGAATTTATCAGAATTAGGGGGCGATATTTTCATCTCTCGTAATGAAGGATTGGTTTACAAGGTAGATAAAAATTTTGATATTAACGATTTTAACATTGAATCGAAATTAAAGCTCGATCTTAATAATACTAAAGTTAATTATAAGGATATTAATTTAGAGTTAAGACCCATTAATTCTGATGATAGAAAGATTATTACTGGGATACCTGAATCCCACCAAACAGTGATTGCGAAAATTGCAAATGAAGAGAATATTATCATAGGTATTCGCCCTGTAGATAAAAAATCAGCGAGTTTAATTTTATCTGGGGAGTATAGTAGTAAAGGATTAAAGATTAAAAGCAAAAGCTCAGATTGGGGACCACACTGTGGCTTTATTCCTGTACTACAGGAATATGCTAAACGATCAGGGCGTGAAAATAAAAATAAATATAATTCATATACACAACTGGCGATTGATGATGGATATGCAAAATCGACTATTCTTGAGCTAACACCAGAGAGAGTCAATGAATTAACTGTATATAATGAAATTAAACCATTAGAGACAGTTAATAGTAGTGAATACAGTAAAACAATATCCATTCTTGATGGGCAGGAAAAGGTTTTTTTGTTAAAAAAAATAAATCGAGATGGAAAATACTTCTGGCATGTATACCATGAAGATGACGGTAATATTAAACCATTCCATGTTATTGCTGATCCTATAACAGGAAAAGCAATGACCGCCGATTATGATTTATTCAGTATTATTTTCCCAATTTCAGAGCTGGAACACTATGTCAAAGTGAGTGAAATGCCAACTTGGGCAGAGTGGAAAGCCAGTGTGAATTATAATGAGCTAACCTCACGCCAGAAAGCGTTTTATACCAATGAAGCCGAATATAATAAGCATGAAGGTCGGGACAATGGCATCACTAATAACAGAATTAAAGAGATCAAAAATAAGCTAAACAAGGGACTTGACCGTACAAATGGTATGGAGTTAATTCATCATGGGGCTGATGATGCAAACCCGGCAAGCGTCATGAAAGAAAACTTCCCGATTACGTTTTTTTTACCTGAAAAATTAAAGGCGCGAAATACCTTAACAGGCTCCTCCGAAGCGATATCCACCTATTTTCAGATGAACGCTCAAGGCGCCATTATTATTAATGATGTTGAGCAGCTTTCTAATTTCCAGCAACTACTCATTAACCAAGGTTATCGTGCGCCATTAAATAAAAAATGGAGCGAAGGAGATATTGGGCAATATTTTGATCCCAAACGTAAAATATCAGACAGCTTTATTGAAGGGCGGATTGAATTGGCGCGGAAAAAAAGCTTAGTCAATCCATTCGAGCTTAATGTGGATGTTGCGGCAATTCAACAACAGCGTCAGCACTACGATAGTGAAATGGAGCGACAACTTATTCTATATCACTCCTTGAGTAAGGGGATGATCACCGAGGCTGCGGAACATCGCAGCTTTACTTCTGAGCTTGAAGCGACGTTAAAACAGCATGGGCTCGAGACTAAAGTATTGTCGAAATTTACTCATGAGCGAGGAGCGGTATCCACAACAAAAGGGCAACAAATTCAAGCGTTGTTTGAAAAAGTAGCACTAGGAGAACAGGATCTTAACGTGATCCGTTTGACGGATCATCCTTATTTAGCAGACGATTTTACGAATGAGCACGGGAATTTTGACCAACGAAAATTCAAAATTGCACTTCACGACCCGTTCGTCAATGCGGAATATAATCAATCGCTGAACAAAGATAAAACTCAGCTACGTTCATGGTTATCGGAGAGTACTGAGCCGGATCTGCAATCGTCTCACCCGCGACAAGCAATAAAAATGCAAATGTTGCTGTTAGCCATTAAAAATGATTTGTCGGTATTAAATAATCTGAGTGATCACTCAATTGAGTTACTTAAATCTCTATTTCCGGCAGGTGATGGGATTGATAAAGGAAAAATATTAGATTTGGTTACTGACCATAATAAATTTATGCTTTTTAGTGATAAATTAGAGGGGTTTAGCCAGATTAGTGATAGCCATTTTGATGGGGAAAACGCACCCCTGAAAGGGCTTTCATTTTCAGAGGCATTAGATGCTTATGAAAATAACCAAACTCAACGTTTGAAACAATATAATCAGTTATTGAATTATCAAAATAGAATGGAGACGGGATATCATAGCGGTTTAATTAATCATGGAATAATTCGCTCAGATAAGCCGGCTCAATCTATCGACCAAACTTTAGGTGCTGTATATGCCATTGAATATCATCTGACAGACAGTTATGCCGCGAGAAATTTCTTAGAGCAAAAAGCACAACTTGAATGGGCTAAACAACAAGGTATTTTAACGGACTCTGATGAGGTATTGCTGGATAAAATGCAGCAATATGAGCAGGATATCAATACGCGAGTTAAAAATAGTGGGACCACGATTGCTGATCAATCAATCTCAACACTATTTTCCACTGAGGCTGACTCGGTAAATGGGATTGTATTCTTGAAAGGGAAAGTGACGAGCTATACCGTTATTTACGTGAAACGTAATGGTGTTTATGAATTCAGTTTATTTGACCCTCAGGGCATCCAATTTACCAGTAAAAATGCCTCTCTTCAGACTGCAAAGCATCAGTTCAAACAACATTTAAAAAACTATTTTAATCAAACGATAGAGCTTGCTGATGGACAATCTATTTCTCGGGGAGTCGCGGCAGGATTTCAATTAACTAGCGATGGCGATTTTAGAACCAACCTTCAATTTATCAATCTTGAAGATAATGAATTGAAAGTGGCGCTATCTGAACCGTTAAATCAGCGAACGTTAATTATGGAACAGGCGGAGTTTAATTCGACTCAAAATCGTTGGGTTGAATTAAATGGAGAAAAAATAGCCTTTTCTAAATTACAGCATCTTGGTGCGACGATAGATGGGAAGCCTATTACTCATGGAGATATGGCATTACCTAATCTGCATAAGAATATACGCTTTTCACCTGAAAAATTGGCGATGTATTTTACGTTAATGGACGGGAATAAAGATGATATTGCGTTTATGAAAATATTTAATGAGCAATTAAGTTCTGCGGATATTTATCAATTGGTGGAACGTGATGCAAACTTTGCTGAGTCTGGCGTGCTTAAAAAACAATTTAAATATTTAGCAAACGATGTAGATCTTCAACACGAGTCTATTTCATCAACCACATTACAAAATATTAGGCAGGCCGGTACTCGACTTCCATTATTTCACCGGATTGCTAATCGCTTTGGGCAAAGCATGGGGGGGGCCGGGGCTATCCAAAGCCTCATTGGGGCTTATTCAATTTTAAATAGATTGGATAACCCTGATATTAGCGCCGAAGAGGCTAAAGAATTAGAAAAACAATTTTATTTACTTTGCGCTTCAGCCTTTTTTAATTACGGTGACATGATAATACAGCCGATGTTGCTCAATATCGCCTCAAATAAAAATGCTACTTCACTTGTTAGAGCAAGGATATCGATCGGTGTTGTGGTGATTTTTAATTTAGTTGGGATGGGCATTGATATTTACCAAGCCTACGATAGCCTATCTAAGTTAGATAGTGTGACAGACCCGAAACAGCGCCAAGATTTAATTGTTAATGCGTCATTTTCGATTGTTAGTGCGGTGGTCAATGGTGTTACGGTTATTGCGGTATTGGTAGGCGCTTCCTCAGTCCCTGTGGCGGGATTAGTTATTGGCGGAATATTACTGGTTGGCGGCTGGGTCTATAACGGTGTTCGTGCTGTCGAAAAGATTAAAGCAGTGATTGATATTGATTGGGATCGTGAATTAGAGGAAGGGATCCGTGGGGCGCTAGGACTAGAGCCCACGTTACGTAGCCAACAAGAAATGAGTACCCAGTTATATATCAATGCATTTAAAGAACAAGAGTGGCAAATGGATCTTGCACAGTTTAGAAACGGTATTTTACAAGCCGGCTTTGATCATCATTTGACGGTTATAGAGAAACCCACTTATGAAAATGAGCCCCGATATTATTTAGTTGATGACTACGGTAATCATTTTTACGGAACTCTAGCAAATGTATATCATGGTATGCATACTTGGGTTGCAACCTATACGGCAAAAGGCGCACCATCGTTCACTGAGGAAGAGGTCGAGTTTATCTTTGCGAATAAGGTGATAAGAAAGACGGCTTGGTATCGAAATTTAGCAAATCTTTATGGTGATAGAAATCGGAATCTACGGGAACATTTTCGCCCACATAAAAAAGCCAAAGAGGTTATTGACCAAAAGCGTACAGGAAGTGTACCAACCCACGAACGCTATTATTTAAATTTGGTCTACAAAAACCCGTTACTTGATGAATTTCAAACTCGCCATCGTATATCAAATGGTGATGCGACATTATCGTTAGAAGACCAATTAGCGAAATCGGCCCCTGAACAACTTAGTTTTTATTCAAAGAAAAGAGAGTTTGGGGTATTAGGGCAACAGATATTACGTGAAAACGAGCGACTAGAAAGTGAGCATTTAGTTAATGATAAAAAAGGCATTAGCCTTTATCTTAAGAACCCGTATAGCCGAGGAACGAGTTGGAATACAGGGAACGGCAATGACTTGCTTATCGGCCATCAAGAACAAAAAAATGCCTTCCAAGTTCTTTCTGGGGAAAAATACTTTGCGGGGGGAAATAAAGACGACCTGTTTTATATTCGGGACAGTAGTTTAACGTCACTTCGTTCCCGTGATGATAATAAACCAACAAAGTACCTAGATGGTCAGCAAGGACAAGACACAATAGTGGTCGATGGCTTACCTGAAGGTTATGATGTCCATGCCAATTTAGCGTTAAATAGTCTGCACTATAAACATCAGTTTACACATCAATTTATTTCGGTTGCCCATTTACAAAGTATCGAGAATATCCTCATCAAAGGAAATAGCAATGACCAGTTACGTGGCAATGATATGGCTAATATTCTTGATGGTGGATTGGGTAAAGATTTACTTATTGGGGAAGGTGGTAACGATAAACTGATTTTAACCCAAGGAACGGCAGTGGGCGGTCAGGGCGATGATAGTTACCATATCCGACGTTTTGATTGGACGACGGATGTGGATAACCTTTATCTGACGAACCGTTATTGGGATAGGAAACTAAAAGCAGTCAAAACAAAAACGACGCTTAACCCAATCTACCAACATAACCATCAACAGTATCACGTAAAAGTGGTTATTGATGAGTCCAGCCAATCTCAAAGCATTGTTAGCCTAGCGTATTCACTGAATGAAATAAAACAGGTCTATCTTCAAGATAATAACTTGTATCTCGTCATTTCATTACCTAGCTCCAAGGTGGATGATTTTACTTACAGCAATGTCGAGAGCTCGGTGACGATTGTCTTGAATAACGTAACTACGGTGAGCCAAGGTCAACAAAAAGCCAGCCATACTTATCGGTTACATACGAAAGATGGTTTTGTGATGACCAGCCAGATAAAAGCGTTAGATGAAGGGATGCCGACTCAATTCTTCAATATTAGCTATATTCAAGAAAATGACCAACTCACAAGTTCGGATGGTAAATCAGTCAAAATTGATGAAACGTTAAACGCCATTACCATCAACCAAAATCGCTATCATATAGCTCCAAGTTGGGGATGGTTTACGCCAGTTGGGCGAGCAGATAATTTGGTGTATCAGGGGGATGATAAGAACAATCTATTATCACTGATTAGTTCTGGAAGTTACATTCATGCCAGCCGCGGAATAGATACCTATCAAATCGTACATGCGGAAGATGAGCGTTCGACAATCACCTTTGATTTTGCATCGGTTAATGGGCAATTTACGGCAGATGATAAAGTCATTTTACTTCTGCCTACCGATAATGGTTATGCATTGTCAATGGAGGGGTTAACGCTATATAGCAAGGATAAATTCGGTCAGCGGCAATTAGCGATTAATTTCGTCAATGTTGATGACAAATTGACCGATATTATTTTGATTCAGGATAGAAACAGCAATGTGTTTTCATTAGATTTGCAGACTCAGAGTCTTACGCCACTGAAACCTGTTTCTAAGAGTAGTGAAAGTGCCGATGAAATTATATTACCTGTAGGCTATTTGTCTGAGCGGCATATCATTGATGGGAAAGGTGGTGATGACATAATTATCAACAAAAGTGGAGAAAGCTACATACTGATAGGTGGTGAGGGGGATGACAATATCAAAGCTATTGATGGTAATAATGTGTTATATGGTGGCGCCGGAGACAATTTTTTGAGTGGTGGTGAAGGCGATGACTTACTGTTGTCAAGCCAAGGAAATGACACCTTAATGGGGGAAGCTGGGAATGACCACTATGTTATTGATGGAAACCATTCTGGCGTAGTTTATTTGGAAGACAATCTCGGTGACAACCACATTCACTTAATTAACTTTAAACCACAAGTGATTGAGGATGCCTTCGGGGAAATTCAGTATCACCTTTATGTCTCTCAAGCGGGAAAAATCGTCAAAATCAAACAACTAACAGATGGCAGAAAAGCCAGTGTTACAGTACATCACTATGAGCAGTTAGGTGCGGAATATTTCTTGCCGACAAAAAATGGAATGACCCCATTAGTGGACTACTTATCGACTCAACAGGATTTAGCTAAACAGTCTGGTCGACTGGCAACCTGGAAGCCAGTGAGTGAATTAGCTGAAACATTAAAGGGAATAGCTAAGCCATTGAAACAAACCGCAGGTAATGATGGCATCTTAATAAAGACCCCTAACGAACACTTATTGATCGACACCTTAGATGGCGATGATGAAATTGTTGACCATTCATCTCAAGGTCGCGTGATTAAGGGCGGGAATGGGAATGATAAACTGATTGCTTTTGGTGGTGAGAATGTCCTGTATGGCGGAGAGGGTAATGATATCTTACTGGCACAAGGTATGGGGCAGGATGTTTTGGTTTCCTTAACGGGCAATGACAAGCTTTCCGGCGAGAAAGGCGATGATCTCTATATTGTGAGTGGTCATGGGCAAGGAAATGTGGCCATTAATGATTTTGAAGGGCGTAATCAAGTGGCTCTGATTGACTTTAAGATAGATGCTATCAGTTATCAGGAAGTATCTCCTAGCATTGCGGAGACAACCTATCAGTCATACAGCGGAAGAACGGTCACGCTACGTCATAATAATCACCAAGGCTCGATGGCTAATGTGATGCAGGTGAGCCATATAAACAATCATCAAAAGCTTTCACAACAGAATGTGGATTTAACGATTGACCGTTTGATTCAACTGCTTGCAGAGCAGCGGATTGAGCATGAAAGCAATTTGGAAAATCAATCTAAAAAGAATTCGCCAGTGCCTCATTGGGGCGCGGTGTCTACAACAGAGCATTTTCTTAACGTTCTGTAATCCTTATTGATGTAAAAACAAAAAAACACCCCATATGGGGTGTTTTGCAATTCATCAGATTCAAATTGAATCTTAAAGCACTTTCACAATGGCATCACACAGTGGAACCATGTTTTCCAGTGTTAAGCCAGCCACGTTGATACGGCCAGAGCTTACGGCATAGATACCAAATTCGCTACGTAGACGCTCTACCTGCTCTTTAGTCAGCCCACTGAAGGAGAACATACCATTTTGGTTGATAATGAAGCTAAAGTCTTGTTTAGCGCCTTTCTCTTCCAATGTTTTAACCAGCAGTTGACGCATACGTTTGATACGCTCGCGCATTGAAGTGAGTTCTTGGATCCACTCAGCTTTTAATGTTTCATCAGACAGGATAGTGGTAACAACCGCCGCACCGTGTGCTGGTGGGTTTGAGTAGTTAGCACGAATAACCGCTTTCGCTTGGCTAAATGCGCGCTCAGCGTTATCGCTATCTTTGGCGATGATGGTGCAAGCACCCACACGCTCATTGTACAGACCGAAGTTTTTCGAGAATGAGCTAGCAACAATCATTTCTGGGTTGTTTTTGGTGAAAATGCGTAAGCCTTCTGCATCTTCATCTAAACCTTTCGCAAAACCTTGGTAAGCGAAGTCGAATACAGGTAATAACCCTTTTTCAGCACACAGAGCAGCCAGTTGGGTCCATTGCTCTGGTGTTGGGTCAATACCAGTTGGGTTATGGCAGCAGCCATGAAGAACAATCACATCACCAGCAACCGCAGATGACAGGCTGTTCAGCATGCCAGTAAAGTCCATACCGTGGTTGGCGGCATCGTAGTAATTGTAAGTCAGCACTTCTAAGCCAGCTGCTTCGAAAATATTCTTATGGTTAGGCCACGTTGGGTTGCTGATCCAAACACGTTTTGCGTTAGTTTGTTTAGCAATGAAATCGGCAGCGATACGCAGGGCGCCTGTACCACCAGGTGCTTGCGCTGTATGAGCACGTTGTGAGCTGATGATTTCATGGTTAGCACCAAACAGCAGCGTTTGAGTGACACGACCAAACTCCGGCATTCCGCTAATCGCGAGGTAGTTTTTGGTATTCTCGTTTTCTAGCAGGAATTTCTCTGCTTTTTTGACGGTGTCTAGAACAGGGGTTTTACCTGATTCGTCTTTGTAGACACCGATACCGAGGTTGATTTTGTTATCGCGAGGATCAGCACGGAAACTATCAGCAAGACCGAGGATAGGGTCAGCTGGGGCAGAAATGATTTTCTCAAACATATTGTCGATTCCAAAACTCTGTGGTTTAGCTGAAAAGAGGTATAACGGAAAATGTCGAGCCATCAGAGTAACTTGGAAGAGGGTTTTTGCCAATTGTTTTACTAAAAATTGGTGTGATCTTGTGAGCTAGATAGCCATTACATCAAATTTAACCAAAAATTGAGTATAGACCAGTGAGTTAATCTAATTAGTGGGATTATTAACAAATAAGACGGTTAGCAGATTCGATGGTGGGGGAATAAAATGCGAGCAATAAAAAAGCAGCGCCGGAGCGCTGCTTTCAAAAACATGATTTACTGTTTTCAGATTATCAGTTAACTGATAATTAGAATTGGTAAACTAAGCCCAGACCAACTACGTTGTCAGTCATCAGACCATGAGCTTCAGAGAAGTCATTGTCTTTCAGCAGGTTGATTTTGTAATCAACAACTGCAGACATGTTTTTGTTGAAGTAGTAGTAAGAACCTACAGAGATGTATTTAACGATGTCACCGTCGCCGCCAGCGATGTCTTTAGCTTTAGATTGGTTATAACCTAAAGATGGTTTCAGGCCGAAGTCGAACAGGTATTGAGCTACTAATTCAACGTTTTGAGTTTTGTTAGCAATTTCGTGAGCTGAACCGAAGTGAGTCGTGTTCAGAGTTTCACCGTACATAGCTGCTAAGTAAACGTTGTTAGCGTCAAATTTACCACCAACGTTCCATGCTTGAGCACGGTCACCGCGTGCAGCAGAATTACCGTATTTTTGAGCTTCAGTACGAGCAGAGTTAGAATAACCACCACCCAGAGTCACGCCCCAACCTAAGTCATAAGCGGTAGAGAAACCGTAACCGTCACCGTTGTCTTTGTAACCATCTTTCCAGCCAGTTACATTACCATTGGTATCTACAGCTTCTTTAGAAGCGCCTGATTTGTTAGAATCAGTGTTTTTGCCTTGGTATTGCAGAGCGAAGCTCAGACCATCAACATAACCGAACATGTTGTTGTTACGGTAAGTTAACAGGTTACGGTTACGTGAAGTCATGAACGTGTCAGTTTGAGCCATGGTGTCGCCGCCCCATAATGGGAAAACGTCGGTCCATGCGTTCGTGTCATAGATAACACCGTAGTTACGGCCGTAGTCGATAGAACCGAAATCTTTGAATTTCAGGCCAGCGTAAGCTAAACGGTTTTTGTTATCGTTGTTGGTTTCAGTTTTGTTAGTCTTAGTTTCCCACTCGAAACGACCAAAACCAGTCAGTTGGTCAGTGATTTGAGTGTCACCTTTAACACCTAAACGAACACGTGAATCGTCGCCGTCTTCGCCGCTTTCTGAGTTAGCGAAGTAGTGACGAACGTCAACTTTACCGTACAGGTCTAATTTGTTGCCGTCTTTGTTGTAGATTTCAGCTGCGTTTGCTGCACCAGCAGCTAACAGAGCTGGGATAACCATTGCAAGAATATTGCGTTTCATCATTATTATTACCCTCATTGGTGTTATTCGGACACCTGCCACTGCCAAAAATAATCCATAAATTTCTTTTGAACTATTTATGAGAGATTAGTGTCGTCTTTAGTCGGCGTCCAGTGTTCCATTGGTAGATAAATTTATCTACCCCCAAAATGCTACAAAAACGAAGATTCTGAAACAAATGGTAACAAGGTGTTTCTAAATGTAAAAAATAGAGTAAAAAATGATCACTCATCCTACCAGTTGAAAAAATTTTACAAAAAAGAGGGAACTTTTTTGAAAGACAAATTGAACTTTTTTCGAACGATATCATTCATTGATGAGGGAAAAGTGTACTGACAAATAAGAATGGCAACACGCTCAAAGCAGATTATTCTTAGTCGGAATAGGAATCGTTAATAAAAAAGCAAAAAATAGGGTAGTAAAAGGAAAACTGTGACAGTGCTCTCAAAATATTCAATCAGGGCCAATAGTTAATAATAAACAGTAGAGATAACAATATCGGGCCACTTAGTGACCCGATATGAATAACCATTTAAGCCGTATAACGGGCAATAGTCATTAGAATGCCGCGTTTCTTGGGGTACGTGGGAATGGGATCACTTCACGTACGTTGCTGACGCCAGTGACGTAAGCAATTAAACGCTCAAAACCAAGACCGAAACCAGAATGAGGCACGGTACCGTAACGGCGTAGATCACGATACCACCAGTAATCTTCTTTATTCATGCCCATTTCTTCTAAACGTGCATCCAGTCTATCTAAACGTTCTTCACGCTGAGAACCACCGATGATTTCGCCAATACCAGGGGCTAAGACGTCCATCGCAGCAACGGTTTTACCGTCTTCGTTAAGGCGCATATAGAAAGCTTTAATATCTTTCGGGTAGTTTTTAACCACCACAGGCGCTTTAAAGTGCTGCTCTGCTAAGTAACGTTCATGTTCAGAAGACATATCGACACCCCAGTAAACTGGGTTTTCGAATTTCTGACCACAAGTTTCGAGAATTTTGATCGCATCGGTATAGTCGACTTGTGCAAAATCAGAATTCACGAAACGTTCCAGACGGTTAATCACGTCTTTATCAACACGCTCAGCAAAGAATTCAAGGTCATCACGACGCTCTGTTAATGCCGCTTTAAATGCATATTTCAGCATTTTTTCAGCCAGACCCGCGATGTCATCTAAGTTAGCAAATGCCACTTCAGGCTCTAACATCCAGAATTCAGCCAAGTGGCGGCTGGTGTTGGAGTTTTCAGCACGGAAAGTTGGACCAAAGGTGTAGATTTTGCTTAATGCAGTCGCATAAGCTTCGCCGTTCAGCTGACCAGAAACGGTTAAGAAGGCTTCGCGACCGAAGAAATCTTCGCTGAAATCCACTTCGCCTTTGTCATTACGTGGCAAGTTGTTGTAGTCCAGTGTAGAAACACGGAACATTTCACCTGCGCCTTCAGTATCTGAAGCTGTGATAAGTGGGGTAGAGACCCAGAAGAAACCCTGTTCATCAAAGAAACGATGCAGAGCTTGCGCTAATGTGTGGCGAACACGTGCAACAGCACCGATTAAGTTAGTGCGTGGGCGCAAGTGAGCGGCTTCACGTAAAAACTCGACGCTGTGGCGTTTGGCTGCCATTGGGTAAGTGTCAGGATCTTCAACCCAACCAACGACTTTCACGGACGTTGCTTGCAATTCAAAAGATTGGCCTTGACCTTGAGATTCTGTCACGACACCGGTGACTTCCACAGAGCAGCCTGTGGTTAAATGCAGGACTTCGTCATTATAATTAGATAAATTATTATTGATGATAGCCTGTAATGGGTTAAAGCATGAACCGTCATAAACGGCGAGGAAAGAAAAACCAGCTTTTGAATCTCTCCTTGTACGTACCCAGCCTTGAACGGTGACTTCAGAGCCCACCGCCACACGGCCTTGCAGTACATCGACTACAGGCGCAACGATCATAAAAATTACTCTCTTTTAAATAATATTAACGATATGAGATGACGAGTATGCGTTATTGGGGTTGACTGCTTAAGGGTTTACAAAGAAACACTATATAAGAAGAAAACTCACGATAAGAAAAAGCGATAACCCGACATCTTTTCCGAAATCCCATATTTCAGGGGTAATCTGCTATGTTACTTGCCATTTGGCAGGAAACAAGTAAAAAATCGCTATCGGGTTATTAATTTGTTTTTAGCAGGCTTTTTCCATTTTAGGAAGGTCAAAGGCTTTGCGTAGCTGATTCACAAATTCATCATCTTCACAGATGGTTTTTCCGGGGCTATCGGATAATTTAGCAACGGGCTTGCCATTACATTCCACCAGCTTGATCACGATATTCATCGGAACCACGTTCGGAATGTTGCATGTAAGTCTTGTGCCAATGCCAAACACTAAATTGATCCGTTTGTGGAAATAGTGGTATAGCTCCAAGGCTTTTTGCAGGTCTAAATTATCGGAGAACACCAGCGTTTTACTCAGTGGGTCAATGCCCAATTTTTGATAATGGGCGATGGCTTTTTCACCCCATTCAATAGGATCCCCAGAATCGTGACGTAATCCTTGGTAACGATTAGCAAATTCGCGGTCAAAATCACGCAAGAAAGCATCCATCGTAATACAGTCGGTGAGGGCGATACCTAGATGATTTGGGTACTCATCTAGCCAGCTTTGTAGGGCTTCACGTTGGCTATTGGCGAGTTCAGGGCTTATCTGTTGATGAGCTTGGAACCATTCATGCGCTTGAGTGCCTACAGGCATTAAGCCCAATTCACGAGCCAATTTGTAGTTACTGGTACCCACTAAATAAGGGAATTCTTGCTTGAGCATACCCACGATAGCCGCTTGCACTTTATAGGAAAAACGGCGACGAGTACCGAAATCCATCAACTTAAAACCCGATAGATTCAATTGGCGTTCGCTGGCTTCTTGATAAAATAGTCCCAATAATTTGTGCAGTTGGTTAACAGCATCATCAGCGGTAATGGTAGGGTGTCTGTCACGTTGAACAATTTCACTCACTAACGCTAATAGTGGCACTTCCCACATAATCACTTCGCGCCACGGACCACTGATTCGCATTGCCAGTTGACCATTATCAGCAACACTGACGACAACTTGCTCAGGATTAAAGCGGAATGTTTTTAGCCATGAGAGGTAGTCTTCGGTGAAAAAGGGCAGAGTACGCAGGTACTGATATTCATCATCCGAAAGAGAAAGCTGTGCCATCAATTGAATCTGTTGTTCAATCTCATTGGCATAGGCACCTAAAATATCACTGCTACGGCAACGAAATTCAGCGACAACGGGAACTTGGTTGTAGCGGTGAAAAACGGCTTGCTGCATATGAAGCTTATAAGCATCGGTATCCAGCAGTGATGTAATAATCGGTGTTACGTCTAAATTCATGCGCGCAGAGTTCCTCGCGGAGCTGACTAATTGCTAAATCGTTAAAGTTGAAAAAGTATACCCGCTTTAACAAAAGATAGAAGTTTTATTCTATCTGTATGTTGTTGGAAGATAATTCAACTTTAATCCACCCAATTAACTGTTGAGTTAAACGCGTTCAACGTGGTCATTATTCTAAACGAATCTTCATTTACTGTTCGATAACATACTCAGAACAATAATCACTGAATGATACTAACATGTAAATTTAGATTTAATAGATCTATAGCACCAACAGGCAAACCGCATGCCCACAAAGTTGGATACTACTCTCATAAATTTGATGGGAAATAATAGAAAAATATCGCAATTTGTGATGAAAATGTTTCTCAAGTCCATTCACATTAGTTCATCTTATAGTATTGTATACAGTAGAAAGAGACTATGACACGGATATAACGAATAAAAAGGTTACCTATGACTCAGTTAAGACAAGCGAAATATCGTCAAGATTATCAAGCACCTGATTATACAATTACAGAAATATCCCTTGATTTTGACCTTGATCCCGCCAAAACCAAAGTGACCGCTATCAGTAAGGTGAAACGCCTTAATCCGCAATCTTCCACCTTAGAATTATTTGGTGAAGATTTAACTCTTATTAGCCTTAAAGTCGATGGTAAAGCGTGGACAAACTATAAAGAAGAATCAGGCAAGCTTATCATTGAATCGCTACCAGAGGCGTTTACACTGAGTATTGTTAATGAGATTAGCCCTGAGAAAAACAGTGCGTTAGAAGGTTTATATGTTTCTGGTGAAGCTTTGTGTACTCAGTGCGAGGCAGAAGGTTTCCGCCACATTACTTATTACCAAGATCGCCCCGATGTTTTAGCGCGTTACACCACCAAAATTACAGCAGACAAATCTCGCTATCCTTATTTACTTTCTAACGGTAACCGCATCGCGGAAGGTGAATTGGACGATGGTCGCCATTGGGTAAAATGGGAAGACCCATTCCCGAAACCAAGTTACTTATTTGCATTGGTCGCAGGGGACTTTGATGTGTTACGCGATGAGTTTGTGACTCGTACTGGTCGCAAAGTCGCATTAGAGTTATTTGTTGATAAAGGCAACTTAGACCGTGCGCCATGGGCCATGAAATCCCTGCAAAATGCAATGAAATGGGACGAAGAGCGTTTCGGTTTAGAATATGACCTTGATATTTATATGATTGTTGCCGTTGATTTCTTCAATATGGGCGCAATGGAAAATAAAGGTCTGAATGTATTTAACTCGAAGTACGTTTTAGCGAAAAGCGAAACTGCCACAGATAAAGATTATCTGAATATTGAATCTGTGATTGGTCACGAATATTTCCATAACTGGACAGGCAACCGTATTACTTGTCGTGACTGGTTCCAATTAAGTTTAAAAGAAGGGTTGACCGTATTCCGAGATCAAGAATTTAGCTCTGATTTAGGTTCACGTTCAGTTAACCGTATTAATAATGTCAAAGTCATGCGGGCGGCGCAGTTTGCGGAAGATGCAAGTCCAATGGCTCACCCGATCCGCCCTGAAAAAGTGATCGAGATGAACAACTTTTATACACTGACAGTGTATGAAAAAGGGTCTGAAGTCATCCGCATGATCCACACTTTGCTTGGAGAAGAGATGTTCCAAGCAGGGATCCAGCTGTATGTTCATCGCCATGATGGTAGCGCTGCAACCTGTGATGATTTCGTGCAGGCGATGGAAGATGCATCGAACGTGGATTTGTCTCTGTTCCGTCGCTGGTATAGTCAATCAGGAACGCCAGTGTTGACCGTTCGTGATGAATATTCGCCAGAAAAGCAACAATATACGCTGCATGTTAGCCAAATGACGCCACCAACTGCCGACCAAGCAGAAAAACAGCCTTTGCATATTCCATTGGATATCGAATTGTACGGTGAAGATGGTGCAGTGATCCCACTTAAGCGTGATGGAAGCTTGGTTAACTCAGTCTTAAATGTCACTCAAGCGTCACAAAGTTTTGTATTTGACCATGTGACTTCTCGCCCGGTGCCTTCTTTATTACGTGAGTTTTCTGCGCCAGTAAAATTGGATTATCCATATACGGATGCACAACTGGCATTTTTAATGCAGCATGCGAGCAATGAATTTTCTCGCTGGGATGCGGCGCAGCAACTGATTAATAACTACGCCAAAATTAACGTAGAAAAACTGCATAAAGGGGAAGCGCTAGTTCTGCCTGAGCATGTTGTGGATGCATTCCGCGCTGTATTGCTCAGTGATAATATTGACCCTGCATTAGCGGCTTTAATTTTGACTCTGCCTTCAGAAAATGAAATTGCGGAGTTGTTTAGTGTTATTGATCCTGTGGCAATCCATAACGCAATTGAGTTTATCCACTCAACTCTAGCGAATGAAATGCACGATGAATTCTTAACTGTTTATCGTTCGATTAATATTGATGGATATCGCGTTGATCACGGCGATATTGCACTGCGTTCACTGCGTAATACATGCTTGCAATATTTGGCGGCAGCGGACGATCGTGAGTTAGCGAATAAGCTGGTGGAAGCTCAATATCGCAGTGCGGATAATATGACCGATTCACTCGCGGCATTAACCGCTGCAAACGAAGCGGGCTTGCCATGTCATGCTGAGCTGATGTCAGATTTTGACGATCGTTGGCATCATGATGGCTTGGTGATGGATAAATGGTTTACGCTGCAAGGCACCAATCCAGCTAAAAACACTCTGGCAAAAGTACGTGAACTATTAAATCATCGCTCATTTAGCATGACTAACCCGAACCGTGTCCGTGCATTAGTGGGTTCATTTACGGCGGGTAACCCAGTTAACTTCCACGCGGAAGATAGCAGTGGTTATCAATTCCTGTATGAGATCTTAGTGGATCTGAATACCCGTAACCCGCAAGTGGCATCGCGATTAATTGAGCCATTAATCCGCTTTAAACGTTATGATGCGAAGCGCCAAGGTTTAATGCGTGAGGTTCTGGAAAAACTGAAAGGGTTAGAAAATCTTTCTGGAGATCTGTTTGAGAAGATAACTAAAGCGCTAGAAAGTTAATTCTTAGGATAGTAGGCAGTTAATTCTTAGAATAAATGCATGTAAGCCCTTAGATTTTCGAGTCTAAGGGCTTTTTTATGGTAGAAGATCAAAACAATTAGCACTTTTAGTGATATTTTCATGGATTATTACCCCACAGTTGGGGTAGCATATGTGCCGTTTTATCAAGCCAATCTCACTTGTATACTCACAAACCCTATTTGGTAAAACAGGTTTGGGGGTATTTTTGCACGCGCTGAGTTTGAGTGTGTCGTGTAGAGAAATGCATATTCAATCGTACTTAGACAGAAAGTAGGTTAATAGCTATGTTATATCACCTTGCCCGAAAGGCACTGTTTCAGCTCGACCCTGAAAAGGCCCATGAATTAACGTTTCGTCAGCTTCAGCGTTTAAACCACTCTCCTCTCCAATTCCTCCTTCGTCAATCCATTGCAACCAAACCCGTTACCTGTATGGGACTCTCCTTTAAAAATCCATTAGGTCTAGCCGCAGGACTCGACAAAAATGGCGAGTGCATTGATGCGTTTGGTGCTATGGGATTTGGTTTTGTAGAAATTGGAACCGTTACACCACGTCCTCAAGATGGAAATGACAAACCAAGATTATTCAGAGTTGTTGAAGCGGAAGGGATTATTAACCGCATGGGTTTCAACAATAAAGGGGTTGATAACCTTGTTGAGAACGTTAAAAAATCAACCTACGGCGGGATTATCGGGATTAATATTGGTAAGAATAAAGATACGCCCGTTGAGCATGGTAAAGACGATTATTTAATTTGTATGGATAAAGTGTATGCCCACGCAGGGTATATCGCGATTAATATTTCATCACCAAATACCCCTGGATTACGCACATTACAATATGGGGAAGCGCTGGATGATTTATTAAGTGGCATTAAAGAGAAGCAATTAGCATTGCAATCACTCCATCAGAAATATGTTCCTGTTGCGGTCAAAATTGCACCGGATTTAACTGAAGAAGAAATTGTGCAAGTGGCTGACAGTTTAGTGAGACATAATATTGATGGCGTTATTGCGACGAACACCACATTGGATCGTTCTTTAGTTCAAGGTTTAAATTACTGTAATGAAGCGGGTGGTTTAAGTGGTCGTCCGGTGCAATTAAAGAGTACCCAGGTCATTAAACTTATTTCCCGTGAATTAAATGGAAGGTTACCAATTATTGGTGTTGGTGGTATTGATTCATTAACTGCAGCCAGAGAAAAAATGGAAGCAGGGGCATCATTAATCCAAATTTATTCTGGTTTTATTTACCACGGACCAAAATTAATAAAGGATATTGTTAATCACATCTAAAAAATGGTGATTAATTATACAAGGGGGGTTTATTTATTCCCCCTTTTATCCTATATTAAGATTGAACATAAATTATATCCATTAAATGACAAGTTATACGTGTAGTTGTGCGGCATATAGTTATAGCTTTGCTACATATAGTTTTCGCTCATCTGATTAATTCGTTTTTAAAAAAGCCGATATTGACGTTTGCTTAATATTGATCAGTCTGTCGTGTATCTTTTTCTTTTAAGCTTTAGGATATAACAGAGATATGTTTAAAGGGATCTTAATAAAGGATCCAAACAAAGCTTATTTGCTTATAACATCGCTAAAGGATCGTTTATGAATATTAAACCTGATGATCATTGGCGTTGGTATTTTGATCGTGACCATGACAGAGTGATGTTAGATCTCGCCAACGGCATGATATTTCGGTCTTGTTTTCCAGCTAAAATGTTGACTGTTTCTGCACAAAATGAAATGCCTTTTAGTATTGAAGATGCGGCAGAGTTTTATTTATTTGATGAGCAAGCCAAGAGATTAAATATTAGTTATGAAGAGAGAGCGGAATTAGTCTTAAATAGCCTAGTTGCTTACCGCTTTTTAAAGCCCCAAATGCCAAAAAGTTGGTATTTTTCCAGTTTCCATTTTATGAGTACGCCAGAACGTGGTCAGTTAATTCAAGTGTGCTTAGAAAATACCAATGTTTATTCAACATTTATTATTGCAGAAGCGGGTCACTCAGCAAGCTTATGTTTATTAGCTGAGCCATCATTAGAATTACCGGATCGTACTTTACGATTCTGTGATCCAATTAAGATCATGAACGATCGAATGATGCATTATCAATCGAGAACCAAGCGTCTATTATATGGAAATGCTATGTAATTGATCACTGATGATCATATTCGTATTTCGATTACTTATGTGCGGAATAAAGTTTTCCATGTAAAATAAATAAAATGAAAAATAGGCATGATAAAATTTTTACGATAAATGTAGCTGAAGAATATGGGAAAAATTTATCTGTAATTAAGAGCCTCAACTAAAAGATTATTTTCTTAGTTGAGGCTTTATTTTTATTTAATCAGCTTGATTAAAAGCAAGCTTGATGGCAGTTTTTGGAATACAGCTACAAGCTAAAATATCTCCATTATCTTTGATAGCGCTTTGTTTTAGTGGGGTAACTTCCCCTTCAAGCAGTGAAATTCGGCAACGTCCACAAATTCCCGCGCGGCATGAATAAGGGATTGAAAGTCCGTGAGATTCAAGCTGTTCAAGGATCACATGCTCAGTATTTCCACTATATTCTATCTCTTCAAAAACTAGGTTTACGGTGGTTGGAGTTGGCTTTGTAGCCTGAGCAATAGGCGCTTCTCTATCGCGTAATGGATACTGTTTTGGCTGCTTAGTTTCCAATACAGTGAGGGTATCTCCAACGCGGATGATCCCCGTATTTTCGATTAATGCATTTTGTCCAAAATCCACATCACCGGAGTCATCCATCCGGAAGGTTTGCAGTGTAGCAAGAGGCTCTGCATGGGGGTGTTTGATCCCTTTTTCTGGGCTGACGGTGGTCAAAATACAGCGGCTACAAGGTTTATCTAAGGTGAAGATTACATCACCAATTTGAATGCGTTTCCAACTATCTTCTTCGAACGGCTTAGCGCCGGTAATAATTAAGTTACCGCGAAATTGTTCGAGTTTTACGCTGGCAGGACAGCGGCGTTGTAGCTCTTGTACTGAGGCTTCATTGATAAGTAAAAATGGGTAGCCATCGGCGAAAGATAAGGGAACGTCTTGGTGCTTTTTGACTCGACGAGATAGTTCAGGACTTAACCATCTTAGTTGGACTGGCTCGTCAAAAAAGCTGCTTAACCAACTATTTATCTCATCAGGTGCAATAAGTGCATGAAAATGATTGCCCCAAACTTCTGTAGGACTCTGCTTCTCATTAAAGTCCTGATACAATACGGTGGCGCTTTCACCATTAGGTGCTTTTAGATAAAGCCCATTATTGAGCATAGCCGGGGTAAATAATAACATCTGCGGATATTTGCGCGCAGTGATAAACTTACCTTCTAATGTGGTGACCATAAAGTTACGATCAAACGTCAATCCGCTGATATCAGCGTAACCATGAGATAGACGAATGCCCCTCATTGACTTGACTGGGTGTGTATACAGGCGCGAAAGCGTAATCATTTTTTAATCCTATAATTGTTGTGCAGCAACTTTATGACAAGTGCATGAGATTAGCTATAATGCGCAACAATTTTTCATCGAAATCGGTAATAAATACTATGAATTTTCTGTTTGCCAGCACAGCTCGAGGCCTGGAAGAACTACTGAAAACTGAATTGGAAGCGCTAGGCGCTAGCCAGTGCAAAGTGGCACAAGGGGGCGTCTATTTTCAGGCTGATGACCGTGTGATGTATCAAAGTCTGCTGTGGAGTCGACTGGCATCCCGTATTTTATTACCGTTGAATGATTTTGATGTCTATAGCGATCTTGATTTATATCTGGGTGTTCAAGCGATTGATTGGTCTGAAATCTTCGATGTGAATGACACATTTGTGGTGCATTTCACTGGAACCAACGAAGAGATCCGCAATAGCCAATACGGGGCATTGAAAGTGAAAGATGCCATCGTCGACAGCTTTGTGCGTAAATTAGACCAGCGCCCGAATGTTGCTCGCCAAGAAGCCGATATTCGTATTAACGTCTACTTAAATAAAGAACGCGCAAGTGTGGCACTCGACTTGAGCGGAGATTCACTGCACATTCGTGGTTATCGTGACCTTGCCGGACAAGCACCATTAAAAGAGACGTTAGCCGCAGCAATTATTAGTCGTTCAGGTTGGCAGAAAAATACTCCAATGGTCGACCCAATGTGTGGTTCTGGAACACTATTAATTGAAGCGGCAATGATTGCCGCAGATAGAGCGCCGGGATTATATCGCCAGCATTGGGGATTCAATGCATGGTTGAAACATAACCCTGAATTATGGCGTGAAGTTGTCACGGAAGCTCAGGTACGTTTCCGCCAAGGCTTGAAAGATACCACTTCCCGTTTCTATGGTTTTGATATTGATAAGCGTGTGCTGGATATGGCGCGTGCTAATGCTCGTCGTGCAGGATTGCAAGATTTAATCACTTTCAATCATGGTGATGCTGCGGCGCTGGAAAACCCAGTTAAAACGGATATCAAGGGAACCATTATCAGTAACCCACCATACGGTGAGCGTCTGGAAAGTGAACCAGCATTAATCGCATTACATAGCCAATTTGGTCGTATTGTGAAAGCGCGTTTCCCAGGCTGGCGTTTATCGATTTTCAGCGCATCTCCTGAATTATTAAGTTGCTTACAATTACGTTCTGAACGTGAATTTAAAGCGAAAAATGGTCCACTGGATTGTGTACAGAAAAACTATCAATTAGCGGAAACGCCATCAGAAACTATTGCGGAAATTTCACCAGATTTTGCTAACCGTTTACGTAAAAACCAGAAAAAACTGGTGAAATGGGCGAAGCAGCAAGGTGTTGATTGCTACCGTCTATATGATGCGGATTTACCTGAATACAATGTGGCTGTGGATATTTATGGCGACAAAGTCGTTATTCAAGAATACGCACCGCCAAAAACCGTTGATGAGCGTAAAGCGCGTCAGCGCCTGTTCGATGTGATCACCGCGACAATGAATGTCCTTGAGTTAACCTCGAATCAATTAGTATTGAAAACGCGTCAGCGCCAAAAAGGTAAACAACAGTACGAAAAATTAGCGCAGAAAGATGATTTCTTTTTAGTGAATGAATATAACGCTAAATTGTTAGTTAACTTAACTGACTATCTGGATACTGGGTTATTCCTCGACCACCGTATTGCTCGTCGTATGTTAGGTGAAATGAGCCGTGGTAAGGACTTCTTAAACCTCTTTTGCTACACCGGTACTGCCACCGTTCATGCGGGGCTAGGTGGTGCGAAGAGCACAACCTCTGTGGATATGTCTCGTACCTATTTAGAGTGGGCAGAGAAAAACTTGCAAGCCAACCAGCTTACAGGTCGCCAGCACCGTTTAATGCAAGCGGATTGTTTGAATTGGTTAGCCAATACTGATGAGCAATTTGACTTGATTTTCATCGATCCACCGACGTTCTCAAACTCGAAACGTATGGATGGAACCTTTGACGTTCAACGTGACCATGTGCAATTAATCACCCATTTGAAACGTATGTTGCGTCGCGGTGGTACCGTGATGTTCTCCAACAACAAGCGCGGATTTAAAATGGATCTCGAAGCACTGACTGAACTTGGCCTAAAAGCACAAGAAATCACCGCTAAGACACTGTCAGAAGACTTCGCACGTAACCGTCAAATTCACAACTGCTGGTTAATTAGCCACGCAGAGTAAGGAACAGAATTAATGGCTTTGATTAATTTATCGGGTGCATACCTCGCGTTTAGTGATGCGCCTCTGTTAGACAATACTGAAATTCATATTGAAGATAATGAACGTGTTTGTTTAGTGGGTCGCAACGGGGCAGGAAAATCGACCCTGATGCGTGTCTTGACGAAAGAGCAGCCACTGGATGATGGTTCATTAACTTATGAACAAGATTTAATTGTTGCTCGCTTACAGCAGGATCCACCGCGTAACGTGGAAGGCACTATTTTTGACTTTGTGGCCGAAGGTGTTGCTGAACAAGCACAATATTTAAAAGATTATCACCATGTTGCTAAGCTGGTGGAATCTGATCCAAGCGAGAAAAACTTAAATAAGCTGGCAGACCTTCAAGAAGTTCTGGATAACTTAAATCTCTGGTTATTAGACTCGCGTATTAATGATGTGCTCAAAAAACTGGGTTTACCGGCGGATGCGGAGTTATCTTCATTATCTGGTGGTTGGTTGCGTAAAGCGGCATTAGGACGTGCCTTGGTCAGCAATCCTCGCGTGCTTTTCTTAGATGAGCCGACTAACCACTTAGATATTGAAACCATTTTATGGTTAGAAACCTTTTTGAAAGATTTCCAAGGTAGCATCGTCTTTATTTCCCATGACCGTTCTTTCATTCGTAATATGGCA
This sequence comes from Providencia sp. LY12, assembly GCF_057621555.1. Classification (NCBI taxonomy): domain Bacteria; kingdom Pseudomonadati; phylum Pseudomonadota; class Gammaproteobacteria; order Enterobacterales; family Morganellaceae; genus Providencia; species Providencia sp. LY12. Next base: position 1,559,953 of record NZ_CM172594.1, read on the forward strand.
ACCCGTATTATCGATTTAGACCGTGGTCAGCTCGCTTCTTGGCCGGGTAACTATGATGATTATCTGATCAATAAAGAAGAAGCGCTGCGTGTTGAAGAGATGCAAAATGCGGAGTTTGATCGCAAATTAGCACAGGAAGAAGCCTGGATCCGTCAAGGGATCAAAGCGCGTCGTACCCGTAATGAAGGCCGTGTTCGCGCGCTGAAAGCATTGCGAGTAGAACGCTCGGAACGTCGCGAAGTGATGGGCACTGCGCGTATGCAAGTGGGTGAAGCAGCGCGTTCCGGTAAAATTGTATTTGAGTTAGAAAACGTTAATTATCAAGTTGATAATAAAGTTTTAGTGAAAGATTTCTCTGCGCAAGTGATGCGTGGCGATAAAATTGCATTGGTAGGACCTAACGGTTGTGGTAAAACCACACTGTTACGTTTAATGCTCGGCGATTTACAAGCAGATAGTGGACGCGTTCACTGTGGGACTAAACTTGAAGTTGCGTATTTCGACCAGCACCGCGCAGCACTGGACCCAGATAAAACTGTTATGGATAACCTTGCGGAAGGTAAGCAAGAGGTCATGGTTAATGGTAAACCTCGTCATGTATTGGGTTACCTGCAAGACTTTATGTTCCCGCCAAAACGCGCGATGACGCCTGTAAGAGCGTTATCCGGTGGTGAGCGTAACCGCTTATTATTAGCGCGTTTATTCTTAAAACCAAGTAATTTGCTGATCCTCGATGAACCAACCAACGACCTTGATGTTGAAACATTAGAGTTACTGGAAGAGCTGGTGGATGGGTATCAAGGTACCGTTTTATTAGTTAGCCATGATAGAGAATTCGTGGATAACAGCGTAACAGAGTGCTGGATTTTCGAAGGTAACGGCGAAATTAACCGCTTTGTGGGGGGCTATAATGATGCTCAACAACAAAGAGCACAAACCGTACGTCTGAAATCAGAGCAAACCAGTAAAGTAGCTGCGCCAGAAAAAGAATCTAAGCCAAAAGAAGCTCCTAAACGTGCAAATAAGCTTAGCTATAATTTATTGCGTGAATTAGAGCAATTACCGGCGAAATTAGAGCAACTTGAAGGGGAAATTGAAACTCTTCAAGCACAAATTGGCGATGCAGATTTCTTTAATCAGCCACATGATGTGACTGAGCAAGCGTTAACTGAACTTGCCGCTAAAGAACAAGAGTTAGAACAGGCGTTTGATCGTTGGCAGGAGCTAGAGCTGTTGAAAAACGGTTGATATGACGGCTTGAATCAAAAGGAGAGAAAACACCTTGTGTTCTCATGAGCCCCATGAACATGTGCTCTGTCCACAGTGCGACATGATGGTTGCTGTTCCTGAATTGGAACAAGGAAATAAAGCCACATGTCCGCGTTGTGAAACAACACTCATATCCAAGTGGCGTTATCCTTACAGGCAACCCGCAGCATATGCATTTAGTGCATTGATTATGCTGGTAATTGCCTGTCTTTTCCCATTTGTAAAAATGAGTGCAGCTGGCATTGAGAATGAAATCTCCATGTTTCAAATCATCGAGATTATTATGGGGACGCGTTACAGCGGCTTAGCGCTGTTTTTTCTCCTATTTTCTTTGATTATTCCTGCATTTTGCATGGTGACTATCATCTTGTTAGGGCTGCAGGTTCACCTTCCCAAATCGATCAAAGTGCTTATAACCCGAATTCTCTTTCAGATGAAATCATGGTGTATGGCGGAGATTTTTTTGGCGGGGGTATTAGTTAGTTTTGTTAAGTTAATTGCTTATGGTGATATTGGCATTGGGATGAGTTTTCTCCCTTATTGCGCATTTTGTATGATGCAAGTGCGAGCGTTCCAGTGCCTAGATCGACATTGGTTATGGAACCGAATTGAAGAGGCGCCCAAACTCAATAAGCCGCTGATTGTTGGGAAAACAGGAATTAGTCAAGATGTGCGTTTATGTTTAGTTTGTACGGCAATTTTGCCAGCAGACCAACATGAATGTCCGCGTTGCCATGCTCATGGTAGCGTACGTAAAAAGCAAAGTTTGCAGTGGACTTTGGCATTATTGTTAACTTCTATTTTGCTTTATATTCCCGCAAACGTTCTGCCGGTGATGACAACAAACGCCTTAGGTAGTGGGCTGCCTTCTACTATCATGGATGGTGTGATCCTTCTTTGGGAAGATGGTTCATTCCCCGTCGCCATGATTATTTTTATTGCCAGTATTATGGTGCCTTCCTTGAAAATGATTGGTATAGCGTGGCTATGCCTCGACTCTAAAGGGTTTGGTAACCGTGATCCTCATCGAATGCATTTTATTTATGAGTTGGTGGAGTATGTTGGTCGCTGGTCAATGATCGATGTGTTTGTGATTACCATTTTGACTGCATTGGTTCAAATGGGGCAGTTAATGAATATCGTACCGGCACTGGGGGTTATTTTCTTCGGTGTAGTGGTGATTTTAACGATGTTTGCCGCAATGACATTTGATCCTCGCTTAACATGGGATCGTTGTGAAAAGAGAGATGCAGTTAAGACTGTTGAACAAGAAGGAGCCGCAGGGTGACAGATCAAGAAACACCACAGGTCAATGCTAAAGTGAGTAAGTTAAAGAGCTGGTCACCGGTTTGGGTGATCCCGATTGTGACTCTACTCATCGGTGCTTGGATCATGTTTTACCATTTCAGCCATCAAGGCCCAGAAGTGACGTTAATCACTTACAGTGCGGAAGGGGTTGAAGCAGGTAAAACCAAAATTAAAAGCCGTAGCGTGGATATTGGGGTGGTTGAAAGCGTCACCCTCGATGCTAATTTTAGCCGCGTGATTATTAAAGCCCGCTTGAATCCTGAAATGGAAGGTTTGCTACGCTCTGATTCTGCCTTTTGGATAGTGAAACCTACGATAGGTCGTGATGGGGTAACAGGGCTAGGTACTCTGTTATCAGGGGCTTATATTGAATTGCAGCCGGGGTTAGCGGCAAAAGAACATTTTGAGTTTACGTTATTAGATACGCCGCCTTTGGCGTCTCCTGATGCTAAAGGTAAACGGATTATTTTAACCAGTGACAAAGCAGGGCAGTTAAATGCTGGCGACCCTGTGTTATTCCGTGGTTATCGTGTCGGATCTGTTGAAACCAGTAATTTTGATATGGATAAACGCGATATGCGTTATCAGCTGTTTATCAATGCACCATATGACAAGTTAATTAGTAGCAACGTGCGTTTCTGGAAAGATAGCGGTATTGCCTTTGATATGTCTTCCCAAGGTGTGCATGTTTCTATGGGGTCGGTGGCGACATTATTAACTGGTGGCGTGAGTTTTGATGTGCCTGAAGGGTGGGTACCAGGAGAAACAGTTAAAGAGAATGCACAGTTCGAACTGTTTGATACCCAATCAAGTATTCAGGATTCGTTATACACCACATACCAAGATTTTGTGCTGTTCTTCTCTGATTCTGTGCGCGGTTTACAGCCGGGTGCGCCAGTAGAATTCCGCGGTATTCGCTTAGGTACAGTGGCACAAGTGCCATTCTATACAGCGGGTCTGGATCAATCACTGGATAATAACTTCCGTATTCCTGTTCTTATTCATATCGAACCAGAGCGTTTTTCTAAGGATGTTGGTAAAGACTTTAACCTGAAAAATGAACTGAATCTGGCGATGAAAAATGGCTTAAGAGCCTCGTTAAAGTCCGGTAATTTATTAACGGGTGCACTGTATATCGACCTCGACTTTATTCCAGATGTGCCAGAGTACAAAGGCCCTTATGTTATTGCTGGCTATAAAATTATTCCAACACATAGTGGTGGTTTAGCGCAGATCCAACAGAAAGTGATTGCTGTACTGGATAAAATCAACAATATGCCAATTGAGCCTATGTTGAAACAAACAACGCAAACATTAGCTGAAGGTCAAAAACTGGTTCAAGAAGCAAATGTGATGTTTACACAGTTGAATAAATTGATGTCTAGCAAAGAGTTCCAGAGTTTACCTGCTGACATGCAAAAATCACTGAAAGAGATAAACAAAACGATGCAAGGCTTCCAACCAGGCTCACCAGCCTATAATAAGATGGTTGATGATATGCAGCGTTTAGATCAAGTACTGCGTGAAGTACAACCACTACTGCGCACGCTGAATAATAAGAGCAATGCGCTCGTGTTTGAAGCAGAACCAAGCAAGGACGTTGTGCCTAAAGGAGTGAAAAAATAATGAGATATCTATTAGCGATAGGCGTTTTTCTCCTGGCGGCTTGTAGTAGCACCCCAGAAAAAATGTATTATCAATTACCGATGAAGGCCCCTGAAGTTCAATCTGTGGCCGTGATGGATAAAGGACAAATCTGGTTACAGCGTATTACGCTGGCGGATGTGCTGACATCAAATGGGATAACTTACCAAACGTCCGATGTGGCTTATTCAAATGCGAGTGCGCATTTATGGGCAAGCCCGTTAGAGCAACAATTAGGGCAATCAATGGTGCGTGAGCTATCTTCTGCTCTACCGGATAGATTTATCTCATTACAACCTTTGCAGAACTCACCTGAGACGTTAGATATCACTCTAACGGCATTTAATGGTCGTTATGATGGGAAAGTGTTAGTGCAGGGATTTTGGACATTGATGCGTGGCGACAAAGTTGTACGCCGCAACTTTGATATCCAATTAGAACAGCAAGAAGATGGTTATCCTGAATTAGTCAGAACATTAGCGAGTGGTTGGCAAAAAGTGGCGGCAGATATTGCGCAAGAGATAAGCAAGCCATAATTTGATCATGATTTTGTTGTGAAATGAATGCACTACCGTAAAACGTAGTGCATTTTTTTGTTATTTTACAATTCAAAAAGTGAATATTAAAAAACTTAATTAACTGATAAATAATGAATTTATTTTTATTCATTTGAATATCAGTAGGTTGTGATTATCTCGAAATGTAGGTCACATTTATCATAATTATGACAATAATATGAAATTCTTTACTTGCATTTCTCATGGACGGGCGCTATTTGTATAGTGTATCTATTAACAAAAAATAGATGCTGTTTTCTTTTCCATTTAAATGATGAGGGAAGTAAGGCATGAAAAGACAGAAGCGAGATCGTTTAGAAAGAGCGTTATCAAGAGGTTATCAAGCAGGCTTAACCGGACGTTCCAAAGAATTATGTCCTTATCAGGCAGTAGATGCCCGTTCGCATTGGCTAGGTGGTTGGCGAAAAGCGATGGAGGACAGAGCGGCAGTAGCCGTTTAATTGGTCATTTAACGAGGATCATTAAATTATTTTGCGGAAATTAATTAGACGCATAATTTAATACCATCCCCCTGAAATTATAAACCTCCGCATTTGCGGAGGTTTGCATTTAAGGCAAGCTACGATTAGAACGCGCTTGTATCCTTAAATAAGCCGACTTTCAGGTCTGTTGCAGCATAAATCAGTTTGCCGTCTACCAGCACTTCACCATCAGCTAATCCCATAATTAACTTGCGGTTAATCACGCGTTTAAAGTTAATACGGTAAGTGACTTTTTTTGCGGTCGGTAATACTTGTCCAGTGAATTTCACTTCACCAACACCTAACGCACGACCTTTACCTTCACCGCCTAACCAGCCGAGGTAAAAACCAACCAGTTGCCACATAGCATCAAGACCTAAGCAACCTGGCATAACAGGGTCATTCGTGAAGTGGCAACCAAAGAACCATAAATCTGGATTGATATCCAGTTCAGCTTCAACGTAGCCTTTATCAAATGTACCACCATCTTCGGTCATTTTGATGATGCGATCCATCATCAACATATTACCTGATGGCAATGGAGGACCATTTTCCCCAAATAATTCGCCTCTTCCAGAAGCCTCTAAATCTTCTTTTGTATAGGATTCGCGTTTATCAACCATGATCTTCAGATAGCCTTTATTATGTGTAGGCCAACAGAATAGCTTACACTTGTACGCTGAACAACTCCGATCAGCTAATATTTACTCAATCTTTACTTAGCCCATCCACTTTAAAAACCAAGGTAATCTAGACTTATCCGGTGAATTTGCTTGGTTTATGCGTTCTTGAATTAAAGCTAACAAGTGTACGTTATCACCTTCTACTTGTTGTTCAAAGTAAGGTTGTTTCGTTAATAGAGAAATTGCTTGAGCAACGTGTTCTACCGGCCAAATATGGAATTTTTCCTCTTTGACGGCTTTAATCACTTCTTCTTTTAAACATAGGTGGCGGACATTAGACATTGGGATGATGACACCTTGATTACCTGTCAGCTCGCGCTTGTCGCAGATATCAAAAAATCCTTCAATCTTTTCGTTAACACCACCGATAGGCTGAACATAGCCAAATTGGTCAACCGCGCCAGTGACGGCAATTTGTTGGTCGATAGGCTGTAATGATAATGCGCTAATTAAGGCACACAGTTCAGCTAATGAAGCGCTATCACCGTCAACTTCACCGTAAGATTGTTCAAATACAATGGAGGCAGAGAAAGGCTGAGGTTGCTCTAATTTTAATTCGTAGTTTAAGTAGGCCTGCATAATCATCATGCCTTTTGCATGAATATTGCCACCTAATTCTGCTTTGCGCTCGACGTCGGTAAACTCACCATCGCCTAGATGTGCCACGCAGGTGATCCGTGATGGTTCACCAATTGCGTCAGGGTATCCCGGATACTGTAAGACAGATAGCCCGTTAATTTGCCCAACAACTTCTCCTTCAGTTTTAATCAAAACTTGCTCTTGCAGGATGTCGTCTTGATTGCGTTCAACAAGGAAAGAATGACGCCATAAACGATTTTCTTCGGCTTGAGAGAATGATTCAGCCGTTAAATGACCTTCGTTAGCGTATTGAGCCGCATTGATTAAGCTTCGAGTTAGCCAGTTAATATCGAGCGGTAAATTGTACTTATCTTCGCAACAACGTGTCGCTTGCAAAATAAACTGAGGCCAGCCGTCAGCTGCAATTTCAGGTAGCTGGTTGCTGTTGATAATGAATTTAATAAAATTCATCCATAAGCTTAATTGTTCTTCGTCTTCGAAAAACATGAGAGGCTCATATTCTGCATATATTGAACAATCAAATAGCTCAGGCGCTGCAAATTCGAACTCTTCTAGTATGAGTCTATCACCAACCACAATCACTTTGAGTTCAAGTGGTTGTGGTTCAATTTCAATCGGTAAGGTTTGATTTTCACTATGTGGCAGCCACTCTAATTGACGGCGAGTCACCATATTTTTTAGCCGAGTCCACATTAATGGCTGAGTAACCAACGAGGTAGCAGAAATAACGAGGACTCCACCGTTAATTTGGTGTAGCAAACCTGGGACTAGATTTTGATTTGGTGTGATATAGCCGAACAGTTGTTCCGGTTCAATCCAGTGTCGATAAGCAATTTTTTCTTGTGAGGAAAAACGACCAGTAACATCGTTTTGCCATTGATATCGTTGTTTATCTTCAGATAACTGATAGTCCCCATTGATAGCTTGGGTTTTATCCAATAGCGGGGTGATAGTGTCAGTAAATAGTTTGAGATACTCTTCACTTTCGTCAGACTTGATGAACATAAAGCGCGTTTGAGCATATTCACGAATGAAATGCTGCATCCCATCGAATAATCTTGGTTGAATATCAGCCAATGTTGCTGGAGTCAACGTCGCTGAAGAGACAAATTTTGTCTGAAAAGACGATAAGTTAGGAGTTAGGCCTTGCCATGTTAATTCTTGACTGATCACTATAATTATCTGCTATTAGTATGGTTATCAATAAATGCCTGCCAATCAGCAGGGCGCATATGCCTGAGTTTATTTCTATGCCGTCTGTTTTATATACAATTTCAGGCTAATTTATTACCTTAAAATATTTTCGGCTTAAGATTGTTATATTAGCCTTTGAACGCTAATCTTGCAGCAATATTTGTCGAAATATCGAGTTAGAATAAAGAAAACATGAGTGCGACGGGTAAACTCAGTGGCCATGTAAAGCCAATCAGAAGCGCGCTCAATAATCTCATGCAAAAACTAGGATCTTTGGTTACTAGCAGGGCGAATAACGCTGAACATACTCCTCCAATCCCATAGATAAGAAGTATGTGTTCAAAAGTGGACATGCGATTTTAGTGGTTTGTTAACGTGTGGATGCGAATTGTACACTATTTTTTTATTTACTGTTATTTTCTTTGTGTTAATCAATGGATAATCGATTAAATGAAATCCACCTTGAGCATTTTTCTTATATTATTGCTAATATAATGATAGGTACGATTTTCTTCGGGAAAAAATATGAAATATCAGCAACTTGAAAATCTTGAATGTGGCTGGAAATGGGAATATCTAGTCAATAAAGCGAGAAGCGGGGAGCCTATTACCCGATATATAGAAAGAAGTGCGGAGCAAGAGGCAATTGAGCTGTTGTTAAAGCTGGAAAATACGCCTGTGGATGTATTGAAGTGGATTGCAGATCACATGTCCCCTCAATTAGATAACCGTATGAAACAGAGTATTCGTGCGCGTCGTAAACGTCACTTTAATGCTGAACATCCACATACTCGAAAAAAGTCGATTGATTTAAATTATTCGGTTTGGCAACGACTATCTAATTTGGCAGTAAAACGGAATAAAACCTTATCAGAGACGATTATTCAGCTAATTGAAGATGCGGAACATAAAGATAAGTATGAGAGCCAAATGAGTTTATTGAAGCATGATCTTCAAGCGATCTTAGGTAAGTCGGAGAAAGAGTAACGATTTGCAGTTGAACAAATGGATTACTGTAACGATCTTTATTTCTAAGGATGAAAAAAAAGCCCCAAAAAATTGGGGCTTTTTATATTTAGTTCGAAATTCAAACTAGGGCTATAAATTAAGCGCCTGGTTGAGTTACAACTTCAGTTGTACCTTGGATTTCGATTTCAACGCGACGGTCTGGCGCTAAGCACTCGATCAGAGCTGCACGGCCTTTAACTGCGTCACATTTGTTACCAGTTACTGGATCTTCTTTACCACGACCTTCAGCAGCGATTGCGCTTGCTGGAACGCCTTTAGATACTAAGTAGTCTACTACTGACTGAGCACGTTTTTGTGACAGTGGCAGGTTGTAGTTTTGTGAACCGATACGGTCTGTGAAACCAACTACCAGCACGCGACCTTGAGTTGGGTCGATGTTGCTCAGTTCGTTGTACAGTTCGTTCAGTGCTTGCTGACCTTCTGGTTTCAGAGTCGCTTTGTTGAAGTTAAACAGAACGTCTGAACGCAGAGTGAAGCGTTTGTTTTCAACAACTGGAGCTGCTGGCTCAGCAACTACTGCTGGAGCAACAACTGGAGCTGCTTCTTGACCGAAACGGTATGCAAGACCAACGCTCAGCATGCCGTTATCTGGGCTAACACCGATGTTGTCTTTGTCGCCCATGCGGCTAACCCACTGGTAGTCTAAACGAGTCGCTAATTCTGGAGTGATAGCATACTCAAGACCCAGTGCGTAAACTGGAGAAACGCCAGTGTCAGTTTCTTTACCAAGAGCGTTAACTTTAGCTTCTGTACGGTAAACCATACCACCCAGACGAGTATAAACGTCTAAGTCTTCCATGATTGGATAGCTCAGTTTGGTAGTCAGAGAAACACCCATTGAAGAAACGCTACCTGGGTTTTCACCTTTGTACTTCATTTTACCAAACCAGTCGTAGCCCATTTCGAAGCCCATGTACTGGTTGTATTGGTAACCTGCGTACAGACCCGCACCTAATTGGTCACGAGTTTTTTTGCCAGTACCAACGGTGTCACCGTCTTCATCAGTAAATTTAGCGTGCTCGTAGTGAGACCAACCTAATTTACCACCAGTGTACCAAGTGTTATCTTTTGGAGCTGCTTGTGCAACAGTTGCAAATGCTGCCACTGCTACTGCTACCGCGATAGCTGTCTTTTTCATTTTTACGCCTCGTTATCATCCAATATTGGCTTGGCTTCGTGAGCCTTATTATTTGCCATTGGTTCAATTTAATTGCTAGGTTCAGCTGACATTATCCACAAAAATTTACGAAAAGTAAAAAAATAATGTCATGAGCTTAACAGGCTAAAGTCTACAACGAACTCCAAAAGATACAAGTATGGTAAGCAATAAAGGTTAAAAAAAGTCTTTTTTTACCGTTGAAATCAGAGAGATAAATATATTACCCATTTTGTTGTTAATAAACGCATCTTATTGTTTTTAAAGAATTTAAATATATTTCTTTATAATTATCTTGATGAATGTAAAATTTCGTAAGAAAAATCTTATTATTGTTTAGTGAATGTTATTGGCGTGAATCTTTAAAAGGTTTTGATGTCTAATATCCGCTGAGCTTGTATTATATGTTTTTTCTGGTCTCATAATGAATCCCATCGAATGACCTGCTTCTGCCGCATTTTGTAAAAGAATAAAATCTTGCTCATTTATTTCTGGCAACCATCCTAATACGACACTGTAATTACCGCTTCTTAATGCTTTTTCCATGGCATCAATGGTCGTAATTGAATTAACTTGGTTAAATTGCATGATTTTGTTGGTGGGTAAACCAGCTTGCTCTAACCAGTGTTTACTCAGTTTTTTATCTGGGCTCAGCCATAATAGCCAACGTGATTGAATACCAAACTGGCGCAACATCGGTAGCAAGATGTAATCCATAATTGGGTGTTGTTCGTTATAGACTAGCTCGCTCACCATACCTTGTTGTATTGCACCATTAGCAAAACTCATTGCTGGGGTTACGTTTCCTAAATTGCTATGTGTAAGACGATCATGCGTGAAGCTATCATTAGTAAAATGATTAAGAGAATGTGTTGTTGCGCTATTCCAAGTAGAAATACTCATAATTCACCTCGCTACAATTTTACATGTAGAACAATGTTTCATGGAGATAAGTGCTGTATGAACATACAGTAACTGTATATTTATACAATATCAAGGCTATTTTTACAAAGCGCTTCGCAACTTTGTGGTTTTTATGCGAGTTATACTTGGCATTTTTAACTGAAACTTTAAAATCGATTAAACATAATTATATGTAAAAACAGTTGTTTTTTTATTGCTTGAAGCTCAAGGACGATTGTGTTTTTTTTATTCATAAGGAGATGGAAAAGTGTCATTACAAAATGAAAGAAGTTCCCTTTTACAACAAATTTTGGGGCAGTTTGGCGCGCTAAAAAAGAAAAACCATTTCGGTGGATACTGTTTGTGCATTGATAATGCACTGGTGGGGTTAGTACTGGATGGGCAATTCTATGTTCGTGGGTGCCTGTTTTCTCGTAGCTATTTTGAATCAGTTGGGTTTGAGCGGTTGGTATACAGCAAAAGAGGCATTCCTCTAGAGATGCGCTATTACCAACTTCCGGAAGAGGCCTGGTGTAACCCATCAATATTGAGTCACATTATTGAATTAGCTTACCGTTCAGCCATGGAAGAAACTCAACAAAGAGAGTCAGCGGCGGTACGCATCAAGGACTTGCCTAATATGAACATGGCAATGGAGAGGGCGCTTGGGAAAATTGGGATTTTCCATGCTGAAGACCTCATTATGATTGGGGCTAAAGCGTGCTTCTTGAAACTAAAACAGCATGGGAAGCTGATACCAAGTGTAAAACAGTTGATTGGATTGGCTGCGGCTATTGAGGGGTGCCATAGTGAAGTATTACCTTCTCGAACTCGGCAGGAGCTCATTAACTGGTTTAACAGCATGAACTAATTTTCATTCTTTCAAATCAGCGGGCATGACCATTTATAGGTTTTAATGCCCGCTCATCAGTTTATTTTATGACAAGCTAATCTGTTTAATCATTGATTTTATTTCAGGAATTAATTCAACCAGTAATTTAGTTTGTTCCATGATCAAGACTGTTTTCTCATCGTCATCGCTAGAGGCATGGTCAATGCGATTCAGTAAGCTCACTCTTAGGCGCTCTGACTTTTCATCAATAATAGCGGGATCTAAGGATGTGACTTGAATAGACGATTCGATATAGCAGATTGCATCATTTAATAAGGTGAGATTCGCTTCGTTTTGCATTTGCTCTCGATGGGCGCCGAGTGCTGAAATATAGCTCAGTAATGTATGGTTTAAACACAGTAAGCGGAACGCTTGTTCTTGCGTGATTTGGTATGACTTAGGATCCGATGCCATATTTGAAACAATTGAAGCAAATTCTGCATCATTATTATGGGCGTCACGTCTCGCAACACGGTACTCCAAGCTATTATCTTTACCGTGATAATATTGCTGTAAAATCGCATCTAAATAACGGCAGTTGCTATCCATCGTTTTCTGCACTACTTGCGGTAACTGTCGAAATTTCCAGTCAGGCCAAATAAAACTGACGGCAAGTAATGCGATAAAACAGCCAATTAGAGTGTCGATAATTCGAGGTAATGCGACTTCGAAACCTTCACCGAGTAAATTGAAACAAAATAGCACTAGCAATGTAATAAACAGTGTTGCTTGAGCATATTGGCTGCTACGGAACATGAAGAACAATAGCCCGGTGATAACGATTAGGGTGAGTTGCCCCTCAATGGATGGCACGATATTGAGTAAAGGTAACCCAATGGCTATGCCTAACAAAGTGCCTGTAATACGTAATGCTAGACGGCGCTTTGTCGCATTATAGTTGGGTTGGCAAACAAATAAGCTAGTGAGTAAGATCCAATAACCGCGTTCCAAATCAAATAATTGAATAATCACGTAGCCAGTGCAAAGCAAGGCTGACATTCTCACTGCATGGCGAAACAGCGAGGATTTTGGGGTTAAATGATGTTTGAAGCGGGCAAATACATCACGAATACCCGAGACTGATTCGTCAGATAACTGCTCAATTTGCTTATTATTTTGCTGCCAAGAAGCTTGGCCTAAGCTCAAGCCTTTTAGTTGGACATCAATTCCTTTGAGGTTTTTTAGCAAATTTCGTAATGCTTTGATTTCATGCAATTCAGGAGATTGTTGCTGGAGTAGCTGCAAGGAGTTTTCAATATACGTAAATGTGCGCTCAAAGCGTGGATTATGTTGATACTGCTTGCGCCATAACACGGATTGAGCAACCTGCTGGCAGGCTCTGGCTTGCATGGTTAATAAGCGTTGAAAGCGAAACAAAATATCACAATGACGTAAACGACGGCTAAGCTGTTGATATTGAATATGTGATGAACTAGCTCGTTCATGAATATCTTGGGCGACAAAGTAATATTGCAATGTATTACGCGTGCCTCGCTGACCTCTATCGCCTTTCAATCGGCTGAGTAGCGATATTTTTGCCTGATTCATTGTACTGACTAACGTACTGTTTACTAAGGCTAAATCATAGACTGATTGCTGATAGTCATCTTCAAGATCAGGATCAAATAAGTTTGCCTTTGCATCAAGATAAGCCGAAAGCTGCTGATAACACTGCGTAATGGCATCTTGTAGTGGGCGAACAGGGAAAAGGATATGCCCGATGAGAGTGAGAATGTTGTACCAAATGGCGCCAGTTAATAAGAGCGCTGGTTGGATATACCAAGTATCAAAAATAGGTACGCCCAGCATGGTGTATATTGCAATTAGCAGAGCACCGAAAGCGATAGTGGCATAACGTTGCCCTAATGCGCCAAGTAAGATAAAACCGCAGGTTGAGAATGCTAACCCAAAAAAGAATAAAACGGGGTAAGGAAAAAGTAACTCAATAGAGACTGAGGCAATTAAAAAACAGAATAAAGTGATAATTAAATTTTTTATTCTGCCAGTCAATCTATCATCTAAGTCAGTGAGTGCGGCAGCGACAACGCCTAGAGTTAAAGGGATCGTGACTTTAGGCTCTAAGCCTAAAAGCCATGGAACCAAGGTTGTGCCTGTCAGCGCAATTAAGATTCGGATATAATATAAAATATGGCTGTTATAGAGCACACGACGATAACTGGTTAGCAGCGTTAGCACAAAGTACCTCAGTGGTAAGACAAATCCTTATCTATATAGAATAACGTGTTTACGTAGAATAAAAAACTATTAGCAATTATGCTTTGATTATTTTCACGAATGATTCACACAGGTGCAGAACGTATGGAACTGAAATCGACACAGATTGGACAGCGCCTGGCTCAGCATCCCTATAATCGGGTTCGCTTACTTAATGCAGGCATCGAAGTTAGTGGTGAAAACCATCAATATCTTATTCCCTTCAATGAGCTAGTCGATATTCGCTGTAAGCGAGGGATCGTCTGGGGGGAATTGGAATTTGAAGTTTTAGATGAACAAGTCGTTCGTTTACACGGCACAGAGTGGAAACAAACTCAGCGTTTCTACCATTTTTTGAATGAAAAATGGCAGCAATGGAGCGTCGAAATGAGCGAGGTCAGTGCTCAAGTATTAACGTCTTTAACCCAGTCGATTTTACAACAAACTCAGCAAGATGCGTGGTTAAGTTTACGTAGCTTGCAATCAATAAAAGAAAGGATCACTCAGCAGTTTTCATCACTTCCTTTACCCCTCGTTCGCATGCCTTTATTTGAAAACTGTGCCGCACATTACCAATTTTGCAGGCAGTGGCTAACGAATAGTGAGCAATGCCGTAAGCAAAATAACCAGAATTGGTGCCAGTCAGTTCTAACGCGCTACGATGATTTTTTCCAACATATTGAATCCTCTCCATTAAATTATTCTCAATCATTATCAGTCATTAATGGCGAAGATAATGTTTTAGTTTTAGCGGGAGCGGGCAGCGGAAAAACATCGGTGCTGGTTGCAAGGGCAGGATGGCTTCTATTAAGAGAGCTGGCTAAACCTGAGCAAATCTTATTGTTGGCGTTTGGGCGTAAAGCTGCGGAAGAGATGAATGAGCGGATTCAGTCTCGTTTACAACAAAAAGAGATTGAAGCGAAGACATTTCACGCACTTGCATTGCAGATTATCCGCGAAGGTAGCAATAAGTCACCGGTAATTAGTGCGTTAGAGTCGGATACCGACAAACGTCAATCTCTCTTGTTGAATGAATGGCGAGAGCAGTGCTCCAGTAAAAAAGCCCAAGCGAAAGGTTGGCGAGAGTGGCTGTCAGAAGAATTGCAGTGGAATATTCCTGACGGTGAGTTTTGGAATGATGAAAAAATTAGTCGCAAAGTGGTCGTTCGACTAGAACGCTGGTTGAGTTTGATCCGCTCTCATGGCGGTAGCCAAAAAGAGATGATTGACAATACGCGGGAAGAAATTCGTGCGCTATTCCAAAAACGAATTCGTTTAATGGCTCCGTTATTGAAAGCTTGGAAGAGTGCTCTCAAAGATGAAGGTGCGATTGATTTCTCCGGTCTTATCCATCAAGCGGTCAATATTATTGAAAAAGGGCGTTTTATTAGCCCGTGGAAACATATTTTAGTTGATGAATTCCAAGATATTTCACCACTGAGAGCCAAATTATTACATGCATTACGCCAACAAAATAAGCAAACCTGTTTATTTGCGGTTGGTGATGATTGGCAGGCAATCTATCGCTTTAGTGGCGCTGAATTGGATTTGACGACGTCATTTAAAACGCATTTTGGTGAAGGGGATTTATGCGCATTAGATACAACATACCGGTTTAATGAGCGCATTGGTGATGTTGCGAATCGTTTTGTGTTACAGAACCCAAGCCAGTTAGATAAGCCATTAAATAGCCTAACAAAAGGTAATAAGAAATCAGTTGTTTTATTGTATGAAGATGCGCTAGAGCGTTTGCTGGATAAAATGAGTGGTTATGTTTTAGATGATGAAAATATCTTAATTTTGGCTCGTTACCATTATTTAAAACCGGAAATTCTTAATAAAGCGGAAACACGCTGGCCGAAATTGAAAATTCAATTTATGACCATGCATGCATCGAAAGGTCAACAAGCGGATCATGTCATTATTTGTGGTTTAAATGGTGGTAAAGAGGGATTCCCAGCGCCTGCGCGGGAGTCGATTATTGAAGACGCTTTGCTGCCGCAACCAGAACATTTTGAACATGCGGAAGAGCGACGACTATTTTATGTGGCGTTGACGAGAGCGAAGCAGCAAGCATGGTTATTGTATAACCCTGATAATCCATCCGAATTTGTTGAAGAGCTAAGGCAAATGGGCGTACCTAGACAGAAAAAACCTTAAAAATCGCTTATTAAAATTCAGAGCTTAAAAATGAAAACTGCGCCATTGAGTATACTGATGGCGCAGTTTTTTATTCATTTACGACTATTTTCAGGCGTACTATTAATTAGTGCGTTTATTTAAATAGCTTTGATAATCAGGGATCACAATATCAATTTCCCCATCAAAGAAAGGGGAGGTAATCAGAAAATCAGCAGTAGCAGGGTTAGTGGCAACAGGAATGTTCCATACAGTGGCTAATCGCAGAAGCGCTTTGACATCTGGATCGTGAGGAACGGCATTTAACGGATCCCAAAAGAAAATGAGTAGGTCGATTTTCTGCTCTGCAATCATGGCACCAATTTGTTGGTCACCGCCCATTGGGCCGCTCAACATACCGGTAACGGGTAAACGTGTTTCTTTATTGACTAAGCTCCCAGTAGTACCTGTTGCAAACAGCTTGTGTGAGCTTAATTTCGTTTTATTTTTGGTTACCCAACCGAGCAAGGATGATTTACAGTGGTCATGGGCAACTAAAGCAATATTTTTTGAAGCTGCGATTTTTCGGGTGGTAGATTCCATGAGGTTCCCTTAAACAAGATTGGCATCACAAATAGATAGCTGTCACGCATCTTAAAAATTGAGTGAACAAAGATGTACAACATATATCATAATGTATATGAATAGTTTACTGATTTTGGGAGATATTTTGATGAGAGATCAAGAAATTGCTGAAATTCTAACGAGCGTTAAGACAATTGCATTAGTTGGCGCGAGTGACCGTACAGACCGCCCAAGCTATGAAGTCATGGAATATCTCTTACATCAGGGGTATCAGGTTATTCCGGTGAGTCCGAAGCTCGCGGGGCAAACATTATTAGGACAGCAAGTTTATGCACAGCTGAGTGAAATCCCTAATCCTGTTGATATGGTTGATGTTTTTAGAAACGCTGATGCAGCAGTCGGTGTTGCTCATGAAGCTGTCGCTATTAAAGCTAAAGTCTTATGGCTACAAAAAGGGGTTATTAGCGAAGAGGCACAAAAAATTGCCGTGAATGCGGGGTTACAGTGCGTGATGGATAAATGCCCTAAACAAGAAATTCCAGCATTAGGTTTAGAAAAATAAGCATCGTGAGTTCATCGACGGTAATGTGAAAAAATAAAGCAGCTGGTGGGCTGCTTTACTGGATTGCGTTCATGATCAGTTACGTAGACGCGGAGCTTGTAGTTGGGATCTTATCGATTCTGCTAACTCATCCATAGAAGGTTGTTCTGGATGGTCATCAGTCATCTCATAAGTAATCTGTGCTTCTGCTAAATAAGTATGAACCGCTTCCCCATTATCATCTTCCATGACGACATGATACCAAGGCAGATCGCGTAATGTACTGTTGGATGCAATGTCATCATCATGTGGTTGGTCGAGCGAGTATTCAGGGTCAACATCAACAACTACCCCAAGGTAGCCGAGAAGTTTGTGTCTGACTTGTTGCCCGATTCCATATTTACTGGTGATCATCATAGCGACCTCCTTAAAAGCCTTGCTTGTACTGTAAACTACATGTGGGCAGTGCTGTGCGTTTTCAAGCCAATGTGTGGACAATTACTCATAACGCAATACACTGTCTTTAAGTAATAACGAAAAGCAGTGCCTCAATAATCAGATTATCTGCTGAATGAATAAAAAACAACTGCGTCAGAGGGTTTTAATTGATTAAGTAATGACATCGGAGGCTTATATGACAGCAACAGGTCGTTATTTCTATATTTATGGACGAGTCCAAGGTGTTGGGTTTCGTTACCAAACCTATCATTGGGCGAATCAAAATGGGATCAAAGGTTTTGTTTATAACCGGGATGATGGCAGTGTGAAACTGGCTATTTATGGTTCCGAGCAGGATATTGAATTTGTCGATGACTGGCTGAAAGCAGGCGGGCCTCCAGGCGCTAAAATCGATCACTACTTTAGTGAAAATTGGCATACGGAACCAATAGCGGATTTTTCCGTCCGCTATTAGCGTGTTCTTAAATACATTTTACGGGTTTAGGAAGACCTGCAAGTTTTGTCGCTTGCTTCGCAGGACCTTGAGGAAACAGTCGATATAAATAACGGCTGTTGCCTTTTTCTTCCCCAAACTGCTGAGAAACCGCTTTAACTAACATTCTGATCGCTGGTGATGTATTAAATTCTAAATAGAACGCACGAACGAAACGGATAATTTCGAGATGCTCGTCAGTGAGTTCAATTTCTTCTTGCGCAGCGAGTAGCGGAATAAGATCTTCGCTCCATTGTTGGCTATCAAGTAGGTAGCCTTGCGAGTCTGTTTCAATTTCTTGATTATTAAAAACCAACATACTTAATTTCTATCCAAACAAAAGTAGACCGCAAATTTAGCAAAAAACCAGCAATAACCCAAGTAAACCCTGTTGGAATAGGAAAAAATGTTGATAATTTCATCCATTGAATCAATGTGCGTCTATTTTTAAAGCGAACGAACAAATTAGGGGTTTACATTGAAAGCGCAGATGATTATAGTGCTCGTCATTGCGGAGGGGTGGCCGAGCGGCTGAAGGCAGCGGTCTTGAAAACCGCCGATGGGAAACCATCCGAGAGTTCGAATCTCTCCTCCTCCGCCATCTTCACTTCCAATCAAGTCTCTCAAAGTCTACTAATCCCAGTAAAATCAAGCATTCTAACGAAATCTCACTCTACCTAAGTCTACTAACGTCTTTCTAAATCTCTACAATTTATTGTATAGTTTTTTGTATAGAAATTTCCTCTACGATTTTCCTATACAATATTGGTGATTTATGAAGCTAACTGACATGGCAATTAAACGCGCCAAACCAAAAGAAAAGGCATACACGCTGGCGGATGGTAACGGACTATCTTTATTAGTTGAAACTAATGGTTCGAAAGGTTGGCGTTATCGCTATCAGTTCGCAGGCAAAACTAAAATGATATCGTTAGGTATCTATCCTGTTGTCACTCTCAACGAAGCAAGAGCGAAAAGAGATGAAGCGCGAAAACAGGTTGCCAATGGCATTAATCCAAGTGAAGTCAGAAAAGCAGAAAAAGCGGCAATAATTAACAAAACTGTAAACACCTTTAAAAATATTGCTCTTGAATGGTATGAGGGCAGAAAGGATCGCTGGTCTGTTGGTTATCGTGATGACATGATGGATGCTTTCGAAAAAGACGTCTTCCCCTATATAGGTAATCGCCCGATTGCCGAGATCAAACCAATGGAACTACTCGACGTGCTTTCTATTATGGAAAAGCGCGGAGCAACGGAGAAGCTAAAGAAAGTGCGCCAACGTTGTGGTGAGGTGTGGAGGTACGCCATTATTACTGGTAGGGCAGAGTATAACCCTGCACCAGATTTAGCTAGCGCCTTTGTTCCACATAAACGTGAGCACTACGCCTACCTTTCAGTAAGTGAATTACCAGAGTTTCTTTCTTCTATAGATAAGTATATGGGTAGCCAGATTGTTAGAGTGGCACTAAGAGTACTTATTTTAACTGGAGTTCGACCAGGAGAATTGAGAAAAGCAGAATGGTCAGAAATTAACTTTGATACTGGAGTATGGGAAATACCGGCTGAAAAAATGAAGATGCGCCGCCCTCATATTGTACCACTATCGGATCAGGTTATTGATTTGCTGAAGCAAATACACTCCATTAGTGGAAGTTATCAATATATATTCCCCAGCCGTACTGATTATAGAAAGCACATATCAGATATGGCACTTAATACGATGATTAGGCGCATGGGTTATAGTGGGAGAGCCACAGGTCACGGATTTAGGCACACAATGAGCACCATCCTACATGAGCAAGGCTATAACTCAGCATGGATTGAAACACAGTTAGCGCATGTCGATAAAAACTCTATACGTGGAACGTATAACCACGCTCAGTATATTGATGGTCGTAGAGAAATGCTTCAATGGTATGCAGATTACATGGACGCATTAGAGAACGGCGATAATGTGATTCATGGTAACTTTAAACGCGCTTAACCCACCAGCAATAGCCAGCCAATAAAACGGCTGGTTTTTTTATGTTTGAAATAAATCTACTGGACAAATAGACAGTAAAAATAGCCTGTAGTAGACTTTTATAGACTGTTAAGAATAAAGCTATGTCTAGGCTGATCCCCGAAAACTAGTACACCTCTACTAGCTGACATAGCTCCTACTACAGAGGTCGTGAGGTGACGTTATGATCGATATTGCAGAGGCACTCAAGGCTCGGGAAAATGAATTTATCAGCTTGAGAGAATTAATTACACGGATTAGGTTACAGCAGCCACATGTGAGTGAATCTCAGATAGCTGATTTCTTATATATAGAAAATGCTAACAAAGAATTACCTGCTTGGGTTAAGCAAGGTATTGCGCGAACTATTGAGGAAACTGACGGTGGCTATGAAGATGTTGAACTAGAATCGTTACTCAAGGTTATTCATGAGCAAACGTACATGCCAGAGGTTACAGAACCTCCTATGCCATCTGAGCCACCAATGGATTTTGAAGATCTAGATATCCCATTTTGATTGAGAGTTAAGAGGTAAAATAATGGCAGGTTGGTTGAATAATGATCATTGGTCTGCGCCTCATTTTGATAAATATGGATTTAGGCGGTCAGACTTAAAAACGTTAGCTGATAAGCTGGGTATAGATTTATCTATTCCATTGGAAGATGTTGTTCCAAATGTATCAACTAATATTGATAACAAACCTACAAGCGAAGCTGATGTAGAAAAACTAAAAATGGAAGTTGACTCCTTAAGGAAGCAACTTCGTAAGCTTGAAAGCGAGCGACCTATTCTTTTAAAAAGGTACAGAGAAGATGATCCCCTTTATTTGGCAATTCAAATCAGAAATCGGGAATGGGCGAAATATGACCCAGAAAACGACAGGATGACCAGAGGAAACCAAGAGGCGATTATTAAAGAATTAGAAGATAGTAAAAAATTTTCAAATGCTCAAGCTAAAGCTATAGAACAGGTGGCTTGCCCGATCAAACGTTAAAAATACCCTAACCCTCAGTGTAAATTGTATCGTGGTATCCTTACCCTGAGGGCATAGCTGTGACTTACCCTTAGGGTATTTATTGAAATATTATTAAGGATCACCCTTAGCCCTAAGGGTAATTTTATTGCCGACATCCATCATGCCTGAGGGTATGATCAAAAAGCATTTTTTCATGCAAATATACCCCTGAGTCTAAGAGCGTCTATCAAGGCGTAGTATTAACTAGATAGCAGAGGGCAGCATGCCAGTAGTCAATCCAATTAAAGAAAACCTCATTCGTTTACCTGAAGCTATGCGTCGTACTGGCTATGGTAAAGCGTGGATTTATCATCTCATTGGAACAGGTCAATTTCCAAAGCCAGTAAAAATAGGTTCTCGCTCTATTGCTTTCGTTGAATCGGAAGTGGATGAGTGGATCGCCAATAAAATTGCTGAATCTCGTTCTAATGAGGTAGCTTAATGGAAAAGAAGCCACCGAAAAAACACCGCGCCCGTTTATATATGTTAGGTACAGGAATTAATGGATTTACCGAGAATGAAATATTAATTCACTGCCATTTATCGTCAGGTCGTAATTATTCTTCGGAGCTAGAAAGAAAGCTAAATATTAAATTAGAGCGCATTGACGAACTGAACCCTGACGGCATTGGATCACATTACCGTTATCGTATTCGCAGCCAGAAAGACGCGCTGAAGGTAATTAACCTCATCAACCACCGCGCCAATGCTGGCGGATATGAAGGTATTTCAAAATCACAATCTGAATTAATTTTATCGTTGTACCCAATCGAGTAATAAGGACATAAGACCATGAAAAATAAAATGACCGTAATGGGTCAGGGATTTTCACACCCTGAAATCAGCCAAGAGCCTATTTTAATTCAACACAGAACTGAGCCGAGAATAGATAGCCGCCTGTTTGCTAAACGCATCGGAATTAAACATAAGAACCTTTTTGAATTAGTAAAAAAGAATGCAAAGAATTTACGTCAATTTGGCACGCTTCCGTTTCAAACGGAGACGTGCTCACATTCAACGGGTGCGAGTATTAATAAATACGCTCTACTCAATGAAAACCAATTTGATTTTATGTGCCGTATTGTTCGTGGTCGTAATCATGAACAGATGACGCAATTCAAGCTAGATGTAACCAAAGCATTTAGTAAGAAATGCGCGGCTGAACCTATTCGACGTGAATATCTACCACATTATCATGAGTCACGCGACGCACTCCGAGACTTAGGCGCAGAGAAATATCATTACATTAATCTAGCTCGTACCGAAAATCGATTAACAGGCTTACTTACTGGTGAGCGAGCAATCGCAGATGAACAGCAGTTAGGGTTATTAGTCTGTATGCAGAAGATTGAACAGGCGGCATTTCAGGATGCCATTAACTCGGGGTTATCGGCGACTCAAGCGTTACGTGAAGTCAGTCAACGCATTGAGCAGTTTGCTAGTTTGATGAGCCCTATGACGCGGATTGGTGGCTAATATGATGAGTATCATTACAAATGCCTACCAAGTTAGTGAATCTCTACTAGTAGGTCATCATTTAGTAAAGCATTTTACCAATCTAAAACGTGGAGAATATACATCATTTGCTAAAGGTGAATTTTTTCACTTTGTTATTGGCAGCACTACAAAGAATGATATCGAGTTTTGTCAGTTCACAAAAAAGGGAAGCACTTTAGATGCTTCCCTATCAAGTAATGGTAACCAAAAAAAAGATGGCGTAGGTATTCTTAATCTGTTTGTTCAGCGGAGGCAGATTATTAGTTATTCGTTTGATTGCTTGGCTTTGCGTTGTCTGCGTTTAATTTCTGCTTTTACTGCGGTAACTATAAATTGCGCTTTACTCTCACCATCTTCTAAATTTTTCTCTAAATCGGCTACTACTTCATGTGGAAAGCGGGCATTTAGCTGTTGGGATTTATTGTTAGTTGAACTTGTCGCCATTACTAGATCTCCATGCGATTGGTGCGAGTCAGTATACGCAAAAAAAAATGCAAGGAAAGGGTTGAAGTGCGATTCACTTGGAGATAAATTTAAAAGTGAAGGTGCGATTCACCAAAAGGCAACGCCCCGAAGTGCTACCAACACTATCGAGGCGTTTAACCACAATGTTAATCGGAGTAACACTATGGCTATGTATAAGTCTACCCAAACTCGCCCTAAATTCCTATGGCGCTTTTTCTCATGCCAGCAATTTAAGTATTTCATCGTTATTGCTTCCAGCGAACAAGAGGCTCGTTCAATGCTGCCTGATTCTCCTTGCTTGTTCTCTGCTCGTTTTGCTGAAGGAGAAAGCGTATGAACAGTTTACTCCCCGACAATTATTTCCGTATCCAAGCTGAAATTGACGAAATGCTTGGGCATGTCGATTACCTTCCACCAGAAGAACGAAGCCGTAGCCGTTTGCTGAGAGTGAGAAAGGGCTTAATCCATGTTTTATGCGAAGTATTGCCATCGATTGATGATCCGAAAAAACAGGAGCTTTACTACTGGCTGGAACGCATTGCTACGCTGATCGGCATAGAGGTATTGGAGGTTCAGGAAAAATCGGAGGTGAAACGTGTGTAATCCTCTTCCATTAGATGCCGCTGCTTACAAGGCTCAGCAATGTAGTTCGTTATTTGCCGTGATATTGGAGCAGGCGGCGACTGAGTGCTCTAAAGAACTTTTAGACCTTATTGCTATTGCTTGTGATTTAAATGGTGAAATTTGGCAATCACTGGCGGAGGCGACGAAATGAAATCGATTGATGTTATCCGCGAGGTGAAATTAAAAGCGAACGGGCAATGGCAAACCATACTCTCTAATCTTGGGGCAGAAGTGCCTCTCAATAAGCATACCGCTTGTCCTCATTGCGGCGGTAAAGACCGTTTTCGATTTGATGATAAAGACGGTAACGGTACGTTTATTTGTAACCAGTGTGGCTCAGGTGATGGGTTAGATTTAGTTCAGCGTGTTCTTGGTGTCAGCGTCACCGAAGCCGCAAAAGCGGTCGCTGATATTATCGGAATAGATACTCGTTCAGCCAATCCACCCGTTTGCTGTAACGATGACGTAAAAGCGCAACAGGAAGCCCAGAGAGCACAACGAGCAGAAAACCAAGCTAACCAGCAGCGAGAAAAACTTCAACGTTTTACGGCGCGATATAACCGGCTTATTGAGCATGTTCAGCAAGGAGAATCGGATTATCTCAAGGCAAAAGGGTTACACGGTTTTGAGATGGATTTATTGCCGGACGGTTCTCTTATCATTCCATTAGTGGATGCTGGCGGCGTTATTACAGCCGCACAAACCATTAAACCCAATGGCGATAAACGGTTGTTACTCGATAGTGCGAAGAATGGCAGTTACTACCCTATTAATGAACCTGTAAGCATTTCGACGGTAATTATTACCGAGGGATTAGCTACTGCTATGACGTGCCATTTACTCAATCCTGAAGCCTATGCGGTGGCAGCAATTGATGCGGGTAATTTAATTCATGTGGCTAAGGTAATGCGGAGTAAATACCCAGAGAGCAAGATTATCATTGCAGGGGATAACGATATTAAGCCCGACCAACCAAACACGGGAAAGCTTGCGGCTGAGAAAGCAGCTAAGGCAGTTAATGGTATTGCGGTTTTACCGCCTACTACTGATGATAAAGCCGATTGGGATGATTACCGTCTATCACACGGTATTGAGGCAGCAAAACAGGTGTTTAGTGCTGAGTTGGCTAAACAGGAAGGTAACGTAGTGAAAAAGGACAACGTGATCCGCATCGATGCGAAAAAGAAAATCAAAACTCACGATGATTTAGCCCCCTTTTTTGATAAACGACACGGTGGTTTGTATTACATCGAACGTAAGCAAAACAATACGACGGGTGACATTGACGAAAAAGAAACATGGTTTTCGGATGAAATGGAGACGGTAGGCATTGGCTCTGATGGGAAAGACAGTTATTTAGTTATTCAGATGAGGCAAGAAGGTAGCAATCGTATTATCTATGAAGCTATTCCAAGGCGTGAGCTAGGCTCACCTCAAGGATGGGGGCGATTGCGCTCACGGGGTGTCAATATCACCACGAAGCGTGGTCAGTTAGATTTGTTGGCGAACTATCTTCAACGAAAAGGAAAGCGCGACGAATGGACAATCACACATACCGCGGGTTGGCATGATGGGGCATACGTGATGCCAGATGGTCACATTATTGGTACGCCTAGTCGTCCTGTTGCCTTTTGTGGTGGAACGTCTGCTGTTGCGGGCTATATCGTCAGGGGAACGGCTGAAAGCTGGCGAAAGAATGTCGGTAATTTAATGAAAGGCAACCAATCGATGATTTTAGGTGGATTAGTCGCCTTAGCTGCGCCACTAAACTCTCTATCAGGGGGTAGCTCGTTTGGTATTCATTTATTTGCTCAATCCTCCGCAGGGAAAACCACTACGGTAGAAGCCGCCTCAAGTATTTACGGTGTACCCGATGAACTGAAATTAACATGGGATGCGACAAAGTACGGGCTAACGATTGAAGCAGCTTCACGAAATGATGGATTTATGCCGATTGACGAAATTGGACAGGGTAATGATGTGCGACATGTAGCAGGAAGTGCCTACAGTTTATTCAATGGTACGGGGCGCATCCAAGGTAATAAAGACGGCGGAAACAAAGCTGTTTTACGTTGGGCTATTGTGGCGTTATCAACGGGTGAGGAAGATTTTGAAACATACCTCATTCGTAATGGTGTCACCCCAAAAGCGGGGCAGTTAGTGCGTCTGGTCAGCGTACCATTTACTGATACTGTCGAGTTTCACAGTCTTGATGACGGTGATTTGCATTCACGCGCCATCAAACGCGCATCAACGCGGCATTGTGGGGCAGTTGGTCGAGCATGGATTGAGTATCTCGCTAATAATCAGGACACAGCCAACCAGAAAGTGACCTTCAAAGAAAATGAATGGTTATCAAGTTTACCTGAAGATGCGTCGCCACAGGTTAAGCGAGTCGCCACACGTTTTGCCATGCTGGACGCTACCGCAGAGTTATCAACGTCAATCACTGGCTGGAATGTAGCGGAGTGTAGTCGTTTTATTCGTAATAGTTTCAATGAGTGGCTGGAGAACTACGGAACGGGTAACCGCGAAAAATACCAAGTCGTCAAACGGGCAAGGGATTTTATTCAACGCTATGGATTAACCCGTTTTCAACCCTACACCTACGGCAAGCGTAACGGAGATTTAGACCGAACTTACGCGGGGAGGATAACAAACCTTGCAGGCTATTTAGTTTCGGGGCGCAGAGAGGATGGCAAGAACGAATATCACATAATCCCGTCTGTGTTCGAAGATGAAATACTCTCAGGCATTCAAAAGAAACTGGGGGCGGAGGCACTCGACGAGGTAGGTATTTTAGTCAGACCAGAATCAGGGCGTGTAGACGGTAAAACTATCAGTATCAATGGCAGCCAACAGCGATTTGTTGTCTTAATTGATAGCGAGGAGGAATAGCCTACCAGAACAAAGTTTCCGTGATGAATCAAAAACGTTGGGATAAGTGGGATAACGGGATAAGAAATAAAAAGAGTAATAAAATTAGCTGGTTAAGTTATCTCTATTTATCCCATGTTATCCCAAGTTATCCCAAAATAAATGATAATAAATTGTTGTAAATGTTAATAAAAAGGCAAAGTTATCCCAAAAATAAAAAGTTTGGGATAAGAAAATAGAGTGTTTGGGATAAGTTAACCTTATGAAATTAAATGGAAATAAGTAACTTATCCCGTTATCCCAAAGAAAAATCGTTTTTTGTATATATAGATATTTAAATGGCCACTAAAACACTGGCGCTAAAACAACAAAATCCCCCTGCGACGAATACACCAAAAGCATATAAGGTAAAACGCCACAGTACCCATAAGGGTGACAATTAACTCCTTTGGGTTTGATCTATTTGTGAGCAGCACGAATAAGTAGCCATTGAGATCGACTAAGGCGTAAGGTTAGAGTGGGGCGGTTTGCTATTTGGGGCTATAGCTCAGATGTTAGTGATTTCACTAAATATGTTTATGACTTTAGAAAACCTAAAGGCATGAGGTGGGTTACATTCGATAAGTTAGTAGCAGAACGAGCAAGATTAGATGATTATTACTGGCAGGCATTTATACCATTTGTAGATAAGTTAACATCGGGTATTAAGATAAGGATAACGTAATAAAGCCTTGTATTCTTAGTCAATGTCTCCTCACGAAACCTCACGCATTAAATTGTAATTCAATTAATCGCTACCCAGTCGCATGAATGGCTATCACCTTAAAAAATATATAAATTATTTGTGCACGCATGTATCGGCATTCTGCGAATTAGTGCGCAAGGTGCGAACTACGGTAAAGCTAGATGTATCAACGCTTAGAGGTGATTTGTGCTCAAATCGAATGCTAAGAAATGCTAAGGTCAATCTAGAAATTGCGCACGGAACTGCGAATTGCGCAGAGTGATAACCGGCTCAAAGTCTGTCGCGGCAATGGTTGGCGTAATTAGTGCGCAAATTTGGATGTACAGAAATGTTAAGGTCAACTGCTTTTCATGTAGTTCTGTTCAATATTGAGTTGAGTATAACAAACACTATTAATTTTTTATTTGAGACTAATATCACGATGTGTTGATAAATATTTTTCTTGCACATTAATAGGTGATATCAATAAACCTATATATAGTGCATGTGGAATTTTAATTGCCTATATATTGAGTTTTAGGTATGTAAAAGTCTGAATAAGGGAAAAGCTAGCGTTATTGTCTCTATTGACTTCTTTAGCATATGTAGTAAATTTTATCTCAACTGAGCCCGATCCCCTGTTTCTCCATGCTTAAATGCCTTGTGAGTCTCATGGTCGGGCCTTCTATTTTATGATTCAGATAAAATTAAATAAATCATTATGATAGCAGCTAAACCACATAAGGAATATGCCGAGCAATTAAGCCTTTTACTTGAAAGGGGAATGCATATTTCTGACCATGAGCGAGCGATAAAAAAATTAACTCAGGTTGGTTATTATCGGTTATCAGGGTTTTGGTATACAGCTAGAATAATTGTTACTGGTGATGATAACCTTTCACGCAGAACAGACCAGTTTCTATCTGGAACAACTTTTGAAAGTGCCTATGACCTCTATTTGTTTGATAAAAAACTTCGTTTATTGATGCTAGATGCTTTAGAACGCATAGAAATACATATTAGGTCAGTTATTGCGCATGAAATAGGTCGATTAGACCCTCTTGCATACAGAAAAGCTTCTTTTATGAACCCTCGATTTACGTCAGGGGAAAATAGCAAATTCGAACAATGGCTAACTGCTCTTAATGGAAAAATAAAGACGAGTAGAGATGAGTGTATTCATTGGCATCTTGATCAGGAAAAGGAAATTCCATTTTGGGTTGCGGTTGAAACGTGGGATTTTGGGCAAATGTCGAAATATTATTTAATGCTCAAAGGCAATTTGCAAAAAAAAATCACACGGCGATTCGATATAAATAACACTCAATCATTTGCTAACTGGTTAAATGGATTGAATATATTACGTAATAGATGTGCACATCATTCGAGAATATGGAATCGTAAATATGTGCCTTTAATGATACCGCAAACAGCTTATTTTGATTCACTGATCTCTACCAATCTTCAAAAAGAACGAATCTATGGGTTAGTTTGTGTTATTTGGTATTTAGTTAAACGTATTGCGCCAAACTCAAATTGGCTTAGACAAGTTGCCGACCTTATAGATTCCAAGCCGAACATGCCAGGATGTAGCTTTAACCACATGGGATTGTCTTCTAGAGGATTTCCTCGGGAAGCATTTGGAGCTGATTTAGGATTTATTACAGCAAGTAATGAGGATGTTGCTTAATAATTTATTTTTAATATTAGGATTGAAATGCATATCATCACTGATTTATGTGAGTTTAAATATATTATTATATAGATGTGTACCGTAGCTGAGTTTTTAAGGTTTAACATGTGTTCAATCCTAACAAATCCTAACGTTAATTCGGATAAAATCTCAAGGTTTCTTAAGGATAAATACTACCATGTTGATAACATTACGGATGATAAGGATTGGTAAGGTAGTTGTATAACTTAAAGTATGGTGAGGTTATTATTGACAGAGTGAAAAATATCGCATGACTATTTTTCACTCTGTTTTGATTAGTACCACATTGGGGCATTAGGATTTTTATTACTATTTCTCATGGGGCTAAAACTTGTTAAGTTAAACATTAATCCACAATGAGAATAAACACCGACGCAAATGGAGGTTTAATATGCCGTCTACTACTGATTTTGATACATGGCTAGATGATGTAGACAGTGATCATGAAGAGGTTATAGCCCTTTATGAAGCAGTACTAGATGTAAGTGATCGTGGATTATATAAATGTGCAAAAGGGAATAAAGACAACACTTGGGTTGTAAGCTCAAACCATCACAGTGAAAATCTTTTTCTCGCATCAGAAACAGCTAGAGATACCTTCCTAGCATCAATTAAAGAAAGGCTTTGTGACGGCGAAGACATTGAATCATGGTATGGTTTCCAGCGTAACATGTCTAATAAACACTCATGAAGCATATGTAACCCACAACTTTGAAAGCATCAATTCTGAAAGAAGACCAATCTATAAAGACTGGTCTTCCTTATCATTACAGAAAGTTAAGTATTAACCAATAGTTACACTATCTGCACCTGAAAATGAATGGACTGTTTCACCCTCGAAACTACCTTCCGGATACTCAGTATCATTGAGCATTATTTCTATTTTATTCCCACACTCGCATTCAGTTTCAATTTCAGTCCAATACTCAACTCGAGTTCCCATACCACCCTCATCGACTTCGGTTTCCGTCTCGTAATCATTCGATTCTACTGAACTTTCTTTTTCACACTCACTACATACAAAAGTAACCTCGCTCATAACATTCTCCTTATTAATTTCATGGTTATATGGGGAGGGTAAGAATTAAAGTAAAACTACCCTGATTTTTTATTCGCTCAATCCCTTTTAGATTAAACGGGTGAGTTAGATAAGCAAAATTAACTATTTATACTAACTAAGGGTCTTATAACATATATTTTAATTTTATACCCTTATGGCTCTTCCACTCTGAATAAATATTTTTATCCCACGCCGTGCCGCCTTTCGTTTGATAGCCAGCCTCATTAATCTGTTTAGTGATAATGTGCCCTTTATCTATGCCTTCTGATAGCGTCAAATCAACTACAGAAACGACAGTACGCGTTCCACCAGCTATAGCGTATGAGCGTTAGGGGGGGGATCATCGTTGAGGATACCTGTTTTGGCGATAGTTAAAATTGCTAATAAGGTATCCGCTTTGGTATCCACCAAAAAGGCGATATTTTGCTGGATATTTCATCCGCTGAATGTTGGCATCAGAACTTGTCAAAACCTGACATCGTATCAAACAAGTTTATAAGCCCAGCTAAAATAAAATAGGTACGCAGAGGGGAGATTGTTCATTCTAATGATTCGTTATAATCAAATTAAATCATAATGTTGTGAAAAGTACGCAGAATGGTACGCATTGAAATAACATATTTTCATCTATGACTTGATTGCCAGCAAAATGGTATGTTTTGTGCTGGTAGATTGATAGATTTTGATTACTCCGATTTAGCACAATCAATGCATGACAATAATTAATGCTTCTCTAGGTTATCCTTCGATAAAGTTATACGAGAAACCGAAGCGATTAGAAATAAAAATGCCCCAGATGATCGGGGCAAAGTAGAGAATAATAGTTTATGAATAAGCGTCACTATACGTTAATCGTGAATGACCACAACCTTAAAAAGGTAGTAATCTCAAGTAGATATTACAAAGATGAACCTCGAAATACATTTTTATGTAATAATCTACAGCCCTATACAAATAACAAAGGCCTTATGATGAATTGGATTTCCGTAATCGACTCTTTACCAAAAACAAACGATGTATTCTCTATGTTTATTGTTTATACAGAAAATGGAATTGGAGTAGCTAGTTACTCTGGCGAGTTCACAAATGTAAGGTTGGTTGGGAGCGTTCAACATAGCCGTAATCATATTACTCACTGGATGCCGATGCCAAGCAAGCCTGAATGCAAGTAAAGCAAAATCAACATTGTTATTAACCCGCTACAGCGGGTTTTTTATTGCAAATAACACAGCTCATCATAGTGAGTTCTTTAATTTTTTTTGAGGATATGAATATGTCTAAAAGACTAGAGTCGGCTTACCGAATTGGCGTAATGTCTATAAGAGAAATAGTCTCCCAATATGAGATATAACCCCATCAAGCGATAAGTAAATGCGCTAAGAAAAAATGATGGGAACGAGATTTAAAGGCAAAAGTTAAGGCTAGAGCTGAAAATTTGGTTGCCAAAAGAGAGGTTGCCACTCTGGTTGCCAGCGAAATGATATTATTCGTATCGACTATTTGATTTACCCGAAACCGTCACTTTGGGATGAGTAAAATTTAAACTACAAAACTTTCGTAGTTACCTACAATTATTTTGTTGGTCGATTGATCCAACTCAGCACAATCAAGGTATATCGATACACCTTTGGCGGTATAGCCATATTACAACGTGAAGTAATAGAAGCCGTTAGATGGAGTTTTACCCATAAATAAGGACAATACTTAAAGGATACGATAGGTTAGCAAGTAGTATTAGGAGGCTGACACGATGGGCTAGTGACATAGGGGCAAAATAACAGCCCATCGCTCTGGTGGAAGTTGAATGCTTACCTTATTCCCAACGTTAAGGCTATTCCATGGGCGTTATCGCTTGATAAATAGCCAACCCCAGCTCGTAATTTTACTTGATTATCATAAATATTAATGGGGGTTTCTAATGCTAACGAAGTGTTATTAATAAAGCCAAATGACAGTTCTCTATAGTTGTTTCCATAGAATCCACCAAGATCATTAGATAAGATAAGATTGAAGTTTATACCATTTAAGCTGATTAGGTCAGTCATAATGTATTCGCCACCAATGGACCATGTCCCTGTATTACTATTAATGTTTAGTTTTTTTTCATTCCCTAAGCCATTAGCAAACATATACGATAGATGCCCGTATATATTTATTTCATCATTATTGTCTAACTTATTTGTATTTTTTAGTCCAATTTTAGGCGTGATATGAAATGAGTTCATATTCCAATCTAACAACCCCTCATCACGCAATGTATCTCTCATTAGCTGGCTACCATGGAATGAGGATTTATTACTCATATTTGCATAACCAAATTCAAGCTCGTTTTCTAGGCTAAGTCTTTCGTTTATTTGGTAGGTAACCTTTGGTGAAGCGGAGATACTCAAAATGTCCCAACGGGCGCGTAGATCGCCTACAGAATCAATAGTAATTCGTGAAGATTTAACTTTAAGGTAATTACTTTTTAATTGTATAGAAAAGGAATAATCATCTGTTATGTAAAGGTTTTTAAATTCATACGGTAAAGAGTATTTCTCGTAGTTAAATCCATCAGAATTAAGTTTTGAGGCACTAATATCATCGGTTAATGAGAGAGCTAGTAATTTTGCGTACCCAGCATTTAAGTTTTCATCACTGAAAGAACTACATGCGTAGATTGTATAAAGCAAAAGTAATGGCTTTGATAATAATGATTTCATTACATATTCCTATCAGTAAAACGGTAAAATCATGATGATTTCATTAACTTTTTTCATACTTTAAATTCAATTATGTTGGATTGATACATTCATTGAATTAGCGAGCAATTAATGGAGTAAAATACTTATAAAGGCACTGAGCTTGTTACAAAGAAAGAATAATTCAACGTGGGTATTATAATTATACTGAATGAATAAACCAGCAATGAGAAAAGCAAAATTAATCAGGATCACTACATCAGGAACGGTAACAAAAGCCCCTGAAAGAGTTAGAACCGCCATAGGTAAAGTTATGGCCACAATGACTATTCAGGCTGAGAGTGACAAGCGCAGCCCGTACCCATTAAAGATAGTGGCATTCGATATTAATGCGCTGGAGCTTATGACCGGCCAGAAAGGAAATACAGTAACTGCTACAGGTCTCTACGAATGGTCTAATGGTTATTGGCTCGCAGGGGCGCAGATAGTTACCTGTTAGCGAAAGAGAAATATAAGAGTTGATTTAGTTTAGTATTGACATAAATAGAATATTGGAAAGAAGAATGACTTATTATGAATAATATAAAAAAGAAGGGATATCACAGAGAACATATATATCCCAACGAATCCTTTGTACAGGAATCAATAGAGAAGCATTTTATCAGTAAGGGATTTAATATTGAAAATAAACCTAATGTCGATTTATCTTGTGTTCACCCTGAATCGAGAGAGTCATGGATGATTGAGGCCAAAGGGCAATCTAAATCGATAGGTGTAGATTTTAAAACAGCGATAGGACAAATCATATTCAGGATGGATAACGATGACTACAAATACGGTATAGCTGTGCCGAACACAAAACAATATTTAGCCCAAATAAATAAGGTTCCAGACTTAGTCATTGAACGCTTGCGGTTAGTATTTTTTGTTGTTAGTGAGGACGGCAGTGTCAGTACACTTTATTGACATTAGCCACATCAATTTTGACATTACGTTGACCTAACGTCCTAGAAATTTTGACATTATGTAAATGGGGGCTATACGCTTAGTGTTACCTTACATAAATCCGAATTGATCATGGCTAAATGAACTTTAAAGCCAGTTGTACCAATGCTTACAAGATAGTGGCGAGGTAAACGTACTTCAACGAAAGGTCAACATTTTGTTGAGCTAATAGCGTATTTAGCTGTAATTACTAGCCTAGCCTGCGACTAACTCCCTAAAAGATGATCAGTTCAACTAACCCGAAAATATCGGGACAATTCGAATAAGTCCACCAGCCTACCCATTCTATTTTGTACATCTCTTATTGAGGTGCGCAAATAATCATTGCCGTTATTTGAAATCGCATCAGTGATAATCACTCATTCCGTTTGAAACGGAGTCAGTGAAATATACGGGCAGGTTACAGGGAGGGGTATTTCTGGCTGGCATTTCATTATCTGCAATAAAACTATACATTGATGATATTTATGCAGCTTAGATGTTTCATTAAGCCAAGAAAAATTAGGCATCAAAAACAGCCTAGCAATGACCTTGGTTGTATAGAAAATTGTATAAAATGAAAGTTGGAATTATAATAAACATTAATTATCAATGAAATAATAACCGTGTATGGTTCTCTCCTCCGCCATCTTCACTTCCAATCAAGTCTCCTGAAATCTTTCAATTCCAAATAAATTCCAAAGGTTATCAAACACTCTAGCAAAATTTCATTCTACCGACGTTTACTGATACCGTTTTAAATCGCTACTATTTCGCTATGCAATACTGGCGGTTTATGGAACTAGCCAATAAAGCAATTAAGCGTGACAAGCCAAAAGATATTGTACATTCCCTATTAATTCAGCCCTCTATACTTAAACTAACTCCAAATTATCTGGGAAACTCGAACCAATTCGCTAGATTTTGGTTACAAGCAAACTCAATTAAGACATAGATTAAATCTAATTATATTCTGTGTAATGGTATCTCTAATTTGAGGCCTCAATATGATAATTAATTGCTATGATAAAAAACTAAGTGAAAATAAAATCGATGAGCTTGTTAACGTACTTTATAAGTGCGTCCTTGGCGGTGCAAGCGTTGGATATACTGATGCAGAAGCTCAAATTAATGAGATGAGAAACTATTGGATTGACGTCAATCATTCGTTATCAACGAATAGTTTTAAGCTGATCTCAGCAGAGCTAGACAATCAAATCGTTGGGGTTGTTGGTCTTGAATTATGCGCAAAACCAAATGGTAAACACCGAGGAGAAATTTGTAAGTTATTGGTGTTACCTGAATATAGGCGTAAAGGACTTGCAAGAGAATTGATGCAAGAGGCTGAGCAAGTTGCATGGAACTTAGGATTGAGGCTTTTAACATTGGATACCAATACTAAAGGGATAACGGTTAGCTTATATAATTCCCTTGGATGGCAGATAAGTGGTGAAATTCCTGATTTCGCTCAATCGGTTGGTGGTATTCTTGAATCCACGACGATTATGTTTAAGCGCAAGCCCGAAAATGGAATTAAAATACAACATCCCTAGTTGTGTAGGGTAATATCTTGTTTTTAAAAGATATTGGAGGTGTGACTATCTGATTTATATGAAAATTCAAATAAAGTCTTATCAACCTCAGAATGCAGAAAAACTGCATGAAATATTTTATACCTCAGTTCATCGTATTGCAGCTGCGTATTATACAGAAGAACAGCTTGAAGCTTGGGCGCCTGATTTATATGAGCGTGAGCATTGGCAAAGCAAAATGGACACATTAAAGCCGTTTATTGCATATATTGATGAAGAGATTGTTGGATATGCAGATCTTCAAGATGACGGGTATATTGACCATTTTTTTGTTATGAAGCCTCGCTGCGGAATTGGTGCCGCACTTATGAATAAACTTGTTGAAGTGGCTAATACGAAAAGCATCAACAAGCTATGGTCATATGTCAGCTTATCAGCTGAAGAATTTTTTAAAAATCATCAATTTGAAATAGTTGAACGTCGAGAAGTTATTGTGAAAGGAGTGCAACTCCATAACGCAATGATGGTTCGATTGGCATTATAGTTAAATGATTCGGAGTATTGATTGATGCTTTGATGTGTGAAGCCATCCTCTAACATTTTTGTACCGTAGTCATAATTCTCGAAATTCAACACCTATCTGCAATATCAATATATAACTTACCCATACGCCACTCATAAAATCTGTATTTTTTACTAACATAATGGGTGATTTAGATCTAATCACATAATGTTAGCCTTTAAGTGAGATTATTTCATAGCGATAAGCATTAGTTGCTAATGAATAATAATCTAAAAATGATGGATTATTATGTGTTTTCCTTTAAAATCAAAGGGCTATTATTTTCGCCGGAAAAATACAATTAAATCAATAATTTTCAATGAGATGATAAAATTTTTAAAAATTAACAAATGAAGTTTTTATTTATTTTTAACTGAGTAATTAGACAAAAAAGTGGGATTACACATAAAATAAACATGATTTACTAA
The DNA here is from genome assembly GCF_057621555.1 of Providencia sp. LY12. Taxonomy (NCBI): domain Bacteria; kingdom Pseudomonadati; phylum Pseudomonadota; class Gammaproteobacteria; order Enterobacterales; family Morganellaceae; genus Providencia; species Providencia sp. LY12. Next base: position 1,596,228 of record NZ_CM172594.1, read on the forward strand.
TAGTTTACGAATGATTAACAAATAATATAAAATGGTGAAATTGTTAGGTAAGTAATATTGATCGTGTATAAGGAATTGTGTCGAAATGGCAATAACCAGAAGAAAATTTATTATTGGTGGTTCTGTAGTCGCTGTCGCAGCGGGAGCCGGTATTTTAACTCCGATGTTGACTCGTGAAGGGCGATTTGTTCCGGGTAAACCACGTGTTGGTTTTGTTGAAGGAACGCCTGGCGCATTGCCACAACAATCTGATGTTGTTGTTATTGGGGCTGGTATCTTAGGTGTAATGACGGCGATTAACCTTGCTGAGCGTGGGTTATCTGTCGTGATTGTAGAAAAAGGGAACATTGCGGGAGAGCAATCATCTCGATTCTATGGTCAGGCAATTACATACAAAATGACCGATGAAACCTTCTTATTACACCATTTAGGCAAACATCGCTGGCGTGATATGAATGCGAAGGTGGGTGTTGATACCACTTATCGTACTCAAGGTCGTGTAGAAGTCCCTTTGGATGAAGAAGATCTGGTTCACGTTCGCCAGTGGATGGATGAGCGCCATAAAAACGTTGGCTCTGATATTCCATTCAAAACACGCATGATCGAAGGAAGCGAGTTAAATCAGCGTCTTCGGGGTGCTAAGTCTGATTGGAAAATTGCAGGTTTCGAAGAAGATTCTGGTAGTTTCGATGCAGAAGTTACTGCATTCGTTATGGCTGAATACGCGAAGAAAATTGGTATTAAAATCTATACCAACTGTGCAGCGCGTGGCTTAGAAACTCAAGCGGGTGTGATCTCTGATGTTGTGACTGAAAAAGGCGCAATCAAAACTTCTCAAGTTGTTGTTGCGGGCGGCGTTTGGTCTCGTCTGTTCATGCAAAATCTGGGTGTAGATGTTCCAACATTACCAGCTTATCAATCACAACAATTGATTAGCGCGGCACCAAATGCACCGGGTGGAAACGTTGCTCTGCCGGGCAATATTTACTTCCGTGAACAAGCCGATGGAACCTATGCAACTTCTCCACGCGTGATAGTGGCACCTGTTGTTAAAGAATCCTTCACTTATGGCTATAAATACCTGCCATTGTTAGCATTGCCAGACTTCCCTGTTCATATTTCATTAAACGAACAGCTGATTAACTCGTTTACCCAAGAGACCAGCTGGAAATTAGATGAAGTTTCTCCATTTGAGAAAAACCGTGATATGACGGCATTACCAGACTTACCAGAACTGAATTCATCTCTAGAAAAATTGAAAACTGAGTTCCCTGCATTTAAAGACTCTAAATTAATTGACCAGTGGAGCGGAGCGATGGCTATCGCACCAGATGAAAACCCAATTATTTCTGAAGTTAAGGAATATCCAGGTCTGGTTATTAACACAGCAACTGGCTGGGGTATGACTGAAAGCCCAGTTTCCTCTGAAATGACCGCAGATATCCTATTAGGTAAAGAGCCAATCATTAATCCGAAAGCATTTAGCCTGTATCGTTTCTAAGTTAAGTACAGCCTGTTGTTGACATTAATGTAGATATAAAAATACTAAAGCCCTCAATATGAGGGCTTTTTTGTATCGACAGGAAGTTAAAATTAGATAAAAACTATAAAGCCGTTTTTTAAATTTCTCAACGATATTAGGTTTGACTGGAAAGTAACCTTACTCTAAATCGCCAAAATGCTGGGTAAACTGTGTTTCGTACTGGCCTATAAATTGCTCTAGTTTTGCCGGAGTATCTCTAATGTTGGTTTCTGTAATACCTGCTTTTGCCATTGCCGCTTTTAATTTTGCTTCCGTTCCTTCATTAATGTCGATGTTAGCAATAACCAGGAAAATGGTTTTTAAATCATCACAGCCGCTTTTTGTTTCACATATCTTCGCGATTTTCTGCTCATTAGACATATAGATAGAATAGCTAAAGGCATCTTTGGTGCACACTACATCATTTCTCTCTTCTGAGGTCATATCTTTAGTTATGGCACTGAAAACGCTATTAGTGACCTCTGTGTAGTTTGCAAAAGAGGTGCTATTTTTAGGGGTTGGTAAACCGCTTTTCGTTAAACTTTGATTAGTCACAGGCAAACAGGTCGAATTGGCTATAGCGCCAGAAACAACCGTACAGCTTAAAATGATCGATAAAAGTAATTTTTTAAACATAACAAACCTTTCGTTTTTGAAATGATAAAGTAACGTATAATTTAAGTGTAATAGAGGATATAGGATTAACGGTATTTTTTAGGTTTTATTTAGACTTTGTAATTGATATCTAATTATTTTACGGAGTTAAGATTTTTAGGTGTTTATAAAGGTTGTTTAAGCATGCGATTGGCTCGATATTTTTATGAAAAAAACGAAACTATGTTAGCAAAATACATATTAGGTACCATGAAAAAGCAGGCCGTATGTGAAGTTATTTTTGATCAGCGCCAGCAAGATGCCCAGTCGGAAGTTATGCAAATTATCCGGCAGTGGCGATTTCATGACGGGGTTATTCTTCAATGCTCTGAAGAAATTGAATTATCTATTCCCGATAATGATAGCCAATGTCCTGAGCGTTGGATTATTTGGCAAGTTATTGATTCTGCGGGGTGTTCTGTTTTACCTCAAAGAAAAGAGTTTTTTAACGCATGCCAGCAAGCATTTTGGCTAAAAATGCAAATGGCAGAAGCGTAGAAAAATTAAGATTGCTAGTCTGATTACATATCAAGAATATTCTGAAACACACGTAACTTTACCAGATGAAATAACGTAATTTTTCTTATGTTTTATATAAAATCAAAGTTTATAATTTATTGAATTAGTTTAACAAGGCGATAAGCAATCGGTTTCTTTTTAAGTGGGGAAAATAGATTTCATTAGAATATCAATTAGCTTTTTCTCTATTAAATAATTGAATTTAAATTGAAATTTAATTTCTATTACTTGCTTGTGTAAAATTTCCCTTCTTATTACTCTTTTAACAAAAAATGTAAATTTAACTTATTGTCATTTGTAAGAATTAATGTAAAGTTTTGTCGTTTTTTAATAAATACGACATGGATGTAAAAAAATTAATGATTACGACTCGCTCAATATTTGTTGGATTAGTGTTTTTTCCGTTCTGTTTCCCTACACAAGTTACAGCTTCATTGTTAAAACCAGACAACACAGATCGCTTATTTAACCATCAGAATCAACAGCAACAAGCTCATCAGCAACAGTTTGAGGCAAAAGCCCCTGATGTGAGTCTATTGGCTCCGATAACTAAAACGCAACTGCAATTTCCGCCGGAAACCCCGTGTTTTGTCATTAAGCAGGTGTCTATCACTGGACAAGAGGGATTACCTCATTGGGAATACGAGATGTTAATCCTGGATATCCTGAATCAGGACGTACCCATAATTGCGTTAACTGCTCTATTGCCACTGACTCTACTTTATCTGGAAACCCTGCGTCAGCATTGCCAAATCCAAGTAACAAAGGGGTACCACTTAGTGTATTAGAAAAACAATATGGGGCTAAATTTACAAGTGTACCTACGGCCGATAATATCTCTAAGCAAATGTTAAATGCAGGTTCAGGATCTAGGGGGATTGTCTATGGTTCCTATGGCCCGGGACAAACCGGGCATGTATTTAATGTTGTTAACCAAAATGGGACTATTAGGTATCTTGATGGACAAACGGGCAAACCTGCGGATTTAAGCCAATTTAAATCATTTCAACTATTGAGAACAAACTAATGATTACTTTTGATGATGCAATAAAAAAAGCTGATGAATACTTGAAACATACTGATTCTCCATTAGTAATTACGTTGCAAGGACGCTTTTCTGAAGGATGGTTCTTTTGTTACCAATCAAAAGAATACCTTGAAACAGGAGAGTTTTCTGCTCAGCTCGCTGGAAATGCACCTTTTGTTATAGATAAAGATACAGGGGAATTGCATGAATTAGGAACCGCATTTCCTTTAGAGAAATACTTACAAAATTATGAAGAACAAAAAAATAGTAAAAAATAAGAATATAAAAATTATTTTTACTTATAGCTTAACTTCAAATAAATAGTTGGATCCCAGTTCTATACTGGGATTTACCTTAACGATCTCACACCCCTCAACCCGCTGGATAATCAATTGTCCGGCTTGGCGGGTGAGAGTGACGTTGCTACCCACCGTAAACCCTAACTCACTCAACCATTTACCGCTGAGCGTCAGTTGTGGGCTGGGGTTGGGTTTACCGCGGCTCGGGGAAACCCACTGTATAGTGTCTGGTTTTAACCCCTTCTTCTTTAGCTGTCGGTGTTTCAATTTTACAGACGTATTTAGTTATATCCCTATTTCCATACTCACATATATACCTTCAAATTCACTCATCTAATCAATCACTACGCTAGAAAGTGACAGGGGCGCACCTCAAAGGCGAAACGGTCAAAGCCACGGTCGGCGGCGACTTAACCCTGTCGAGCCAGCAAACCATCGACCAATACGATTCCAAACAGACCAGCATGAGTGCGGGTGGCAGCGTTAGCCAAGCGAGTGGTGTGAACAGCAGCATCAATGCCACTAAAACCGAGATGCACAGCGATTATCAATCGGTGGATAAACAAACGGGCATTCAAGCGGGCAAAGGCGGCTTTGATATCACCGTTGATAGACACACCCAACTGGATGGGGCGGCTATCGCATGGACGGCAGACAAAGACAAAAACACACTCGACACGGGGACGCTGGGCTTTGGGGATATCAAAAACAAAGCTGACTACAAGGTCGATAGCCAAAGTGGCGGGTTCAGTACCGGCAAAGTCTCCGTGGGTGAGCAGTTTGTCACGAACGCAGCTGGCTCTTTGTTGACCAATGTGAACGGTGGTGGCTCGGCGAGCAACACCACGCACTCTACAAATTACTTTTTGCATATTAACCGATTGAGAGTAATCTTCTGGTAAATTTAGGCATATTAATTAAATTGATTGCGTTTTGATAAACACGTTTTAAATATCATATATAGCAAGATTTGTAAGTGAGCGTGCCACATGGCGATGGATAAAATTAAAGAATTATTTGTGAATAACAGGGAATGGGCAACGTCGATTAAAGAACAAGACCCTAGCTTTTTTCGACAATTATCAAAAGACCAACAACCTAAATTTTTATGGATTGGTTGCTCCGATAGCCGAGTACCTTCTGAAAAATTAATTAAAGTTGGCCCTGGCGATCTATTTGTTCATCGAAATATAGCGAATCTGGTGGTTCACACGGATCTCAACTGTTTATCTGCTATTCAATATGCTATTGATGTGCTCAAAGTGGAACATATTATTGTCTGTGGGCATTATGGCTGTGGTGGTGTTGAGGCTGCGATTAACAATAAGGAATTAGGTTTAATTGATAATTGGCTGCTGCATATTCGAGATATTTGGTTTAAACATAGTAGGATGTTAGGTGAACTGAAACCAACAGAGCGTATTAATCGCTTATGTGAATTGAACGTGATTGAGCAAGTTTATAATCTGGGCCACTCCACCGTATTACAATCTGCATGGAAAAGAGGGCAGGATATTATGGTTCACGGTTGGATCTACGGTATTAATGATGGTTATTTGGTGGATCTTGATATTACGGCAGATAGCCGAGCAAAACTGGAGCTTTGTTATCGTGAAGCGATAGCGGCTTTAACCACAAAAGCACCGTTTACAACAGGTTGCTCCGCGGATTAATATAATACCTATAAATTAATTTTACGAAAAAGACCCATTGATAAATGAATATCAGTGAGTCTTTTTTAGTTTATATGAGGGTGTTTTTGATTGGGAAATAAGTTTAAAAACCAACTGCAATACCAGCACCATAAACTGCACTGTCTTCATTATTCCAACTAATGGAGCTACGAATATTCATATTATCATTGACATGATATTGTCCACCAAATGCGACGGCGTTGCCATTACGATAATTTCCTAAACCCATTCCCATACTAAAATTGGTGTTGTTGGTATACGGGATGTTAGCCATTGCAGAAACAGATGCGATACCCGCGTTAGCTCGATCGGCATTTTTATCCATTTTGTTATCCAGTGAGTTGAGTCTGCCATTCATATTTTGTTCTAACATATCAACACGTTGATTTGTGTAGTTTCTACTATCACTGATTGCTTTCGATTGAGCACTTTTAATCGAGGTATTTAATTGTTCAGCTTTTTGATTTGTATAATGGTGACTTTCTGTTATCGCACTAGATTGTGACTCTTTAATATTATTATTCAGCTGCTGTGCTTTCTGGTCAGTATACTGATTGCTTTCAGTAATTGCATTGGATTGCGATTCTTTAATATTATTATTCAGTTGCTGAGTTTTCTGGTCGGTGTATTGATGACTTTCAGTAATGGCATTGGATTGCGATTCCTTAATATTATTATTCAGCTGCTGTGCTTTCTGGTCAGTATACTGATGACTTTCAGTAATGGCATTGAATTGCGATTCTTTAATATTATTATTCAGTTGCTGAGTTTTCTGGTCGGTGTATTGATGACTTTCAGTAATGGCGTTGGATTGCGATTCTTTAATATTTTTATTTAATTGCTCAGTTTTTTGATCGGTATATTGGCTACTTTCGGTGGCAGCATTAGCCTGAGCGTTTTGAATCTTGGAATCTAAAATTTTCACTTGCTCATCAGTATAATTGGTTCCAACGCTAATAGCTTGAGTTGTTGAAGTTAAAATTCGAGTATTTAACTCAGTCACTTTTTTATTTGTATAACTTTGACTATTTTTTTCAGAAGCTTCTATTGCAGTATTTAATTCTGCCGCTTTACTATCGGTATATTGTGTTCCAATCTGAATAGCTTCCATCTCTGCTTTATTAATTTGGTTTTGGATATCAGAAGGTTGCAAGCTAGTTAGTGCTCTACTTGGAAATGAGTCATTTTTTAATTCACCCGCAGCAGCATTAAAGGTTAATAAAATTGACATAATAGAGAATAAATAGCTTTTTTGAATTTTTCTCATTTTAAAATTCTCTTAAATAAAATGGTTAATTTTTCTGTGTGTAATTATATGGAATAAATTAAAGGTTTCCTGTTGATTAAATTATAGTGAATTCACGTATTACACAAACTAAATAAATTGTTGTTGCCTTTTAATTTTTTTCATTCAGTTTTAAATAAAAGTAAGATTATTCCCATGAAAATAAAAATTAGGATATGCTGGTGAGGTATTAATTAAAATTTAGGATCTAATATTTAACAATTAAAACTTAAAATTCACAAATAAGTCATTTTTTTTCATGAGAACAATAAATTTTATGGCTTCAAAGTCTAAATGTGATTCGTCACTCACTTGTAAGGATCAAAAAATTTGATTATTTGTAAACAATATTTAAAAAGCTTACTATCGTTTCAATATTCATTGATGTTCCATTAAATGAGGTTTTCTATGTCAATTTCAGCACGTAATCAGCTTACAGGAACGGTCGAATCAGTTGTGGCTGGTGCCGTTAATGATGAAGTGGTTTTAAGCTTAGGTAATGGTGAAACAATTTCTGCGGTGATCACGAAAAATAGCACTCAGTTGTTAGGCTTGGCAAAAGGTAAGCAGGCTGTTGCGATTATTAAGGCGCCATGGGTTGTCTTAGTTTCGGATGAGCACGAGTATCTTTTTTCGGCTCGTAACCAGTTCAGTGGACGTATTGATGGGATTGAAACAGGTAGTGTGAATGCTGTTGTTCATTTGACAACGAATGCCGGAACGAAATTATCTGCCGTTGTGACAAATAATAGCATTGAAGAGATGAAATTAGAGGCAGGCAGTAAAGTTACCGCTATTGTCAAAGCATCTAGTGTAATTTTAGCGACGAAAAAATAAGTTAGACCGCTCAATATTACCAAGGTCGTAGTTTTTCTACGACCTATCTATCAGAAGTTAGTTTTTTGCATTTATTCTTAATTGTCCATTTGAACAGGTGGTTAGCATATCTTTTTTTAATAACAGTGAATTAAACAACGGTTAGATGCATAAATCCACCAGAGAAACGACCACTTTCAGGAACAAAGCATAAGAGTTTTTCGCCTTTATTTAAACGCCCTGAATGTAATAATTCATGGATCATGATGTAGATTGAGGCAGAGCCAGTATTTCCTCGCTCTGAGAGATTGGTAAACCAACGCTCTTGAGGGATCGCAAAGTTGAGGTCAGTCAAGCATTCAGATACCGGTTGACGAAAATATTCGGATGAAATGTGGGGAAGGAACCAGTCTATATTATTTGCTGAAATTCCATATTTTTCGATGACTTTTTGTAGTGGTTTTTTTAGCGCTAAGGCGATGATATTTTCATTAAGTAAACGTACATCTTGTTTAATGGAAAAAATTGAACGTGTAATCCATTCTTCTTGTTTCAACTGCTTCCAACTAATTAATTTTCCGTCACTGTCTTTTTCTGCCCCAGCATACATACATGCAGGAATTTCATTCGCGTACGATGAGATATCAATCCAATCAATGCGTAATGATAAGCTATGTGGATTAGGTTGATTTTTCAGCAAGAATGCACCGGCTCCATCGGAAAGCATCCAACGTAGAAAGTCTTTTTCAAAAGCAATTTCTGGGCGCTGAACTAATTGTTCGACCAATGCCTCATTTTCAGCTTGGAAATTACGTGCATGTAAAACGGGAGAGACAACTTCTGATGCGGCTGAAACTGCATTGGTAGTTGTTCCAGAACTGACGGACAAATAAGCATATTTCAACGAAGTTAAGCCTGCTAAGCAAATGCCGGATGTTGAAACAACTTCACAGGGTTTATTTCCAAGTTCCCCATGAACCATGACGCCGTGACCTGGCATTAGTTGATCGGGCAGCGTCGTGCCTGTGGCTAGGCATTCAATATCATTGAGGGAAAAATCACTATCAACTAATCCATGAATGGATTTTGCAGTAACTTGTGCATTGTTAAAATTAGCCACGCCAGAGGAAGGGTTGAGGACATAATGGCGTTTTTTGATTCCATTACTTTTCAGCACAATTCGAAGGGAACGGGATGCCTTTTCACCAATATAACCTAAAACATGTTCTATATTTTTATTATCAACGGCTTCACCGGGGAGGAATATAGACGTTTTTGTAATATATGTATTAATTTTGCTCATATTTTCTCTATTTAATTAAATTAAATATTCTAAATGTTTATGTGAGCAAAGAAATATACCTGAAAACGTTAATTACAATGGGAATAAATTATTTAACTAACTAATAAATAATATTATTCAAAACCATTGTTTAGTATCTTAGCTATGTTATTAAATATAGTCATTATTTAAATTATATAATAAAGCATCAATACTTTGGTGGTAATAATTTATATCGCTGATGTAATTATCCATATTTTTCCTATTTGATACAGCGAGTGCAGCGCCATGAGTAAAATCAATTAAAATATGTATCCAGAGCGTGGCTTGCTCTAAAGAGTATTTTAATTCTATCGCAAGCTCGATTAGAGTATTGGTTATCCGCTGTGCCTCTTCAGGAAACGCATTTGGGTGATTAAATATTGATAACGTTAATTCAGGATAACGAACAATACATTCTCGGTATTCAGTTAAGAGGTGCTTGATTTGTTCGATGGGTGTTCTCGATAAACAAGGCATTACCTTAGCGTAAACATGGTTAGCAATCGATTTGACTAAACACTCTTTGTCTTCAAAATAGTAATAAATTGTCATGGGGTTAATGCCCATTTCTTTAGCGAGCGATCGCATACTGAGTGCTGAGAATCCATGGGAATCAATAAATATGATTGCTGCACTGACAATTGCCTCCGCTGATATTTTTGGTTGTTTCTTATTTGGGCGTCCTACCGTTCGTGTTATTGCTACCAATGCTTTATCCATCATTATTCGCCTTCATCCGAGGATTGTTTTATTTCATAGTGGGATTGGATAAATCCAGAATCAAAGGTTTTAGTTTGTGTATGGTATAAGTGAATATCGTTAGGAATTTTACCAAGCAATGGGCGACCAGAACCTAATAAAATGGGGATTCGAGTGATGATAAGATCATGAATCAAGCCTTCAGAAATAAAAGATTGAACTACTTTCCCGCCATCAATATAGGCATGATGATATCCCTCTACTTTTAGCATCTGCATGACTTCTTTAGGGGATAGGTCAATGAAGCGTACTTTTCCTATTAATTCTTCAGGGATAGTTTCTTGAGCGAGTACTTTTGATAGCACAATGACCGGACGATTATAAAACCAAGGTTGAACATGTTTTATTGTCTCATAGGTACCTCTACCCATAATAATCACATCAATATTGGCAATAAATGTATCATAACCGTGATCTTCACCGGTTGAATCTAATTGAAGTAACCAGCTGATATCGCCGTTTTCACGGGCTATAAAGCCATCAATGCTGGTTGCAATAAATACATGTCCAGTCGTCATCACTGTATTCTCGCTCTAATTTATTATACGGCGTATAATAAATGGATAGGTAGAATTTGCAATAGTGAAGTGCTTAATTCCTTATCAGGATAATCTGCATAAAATGGATTAGGGCAGGTGTAAAAAGGTATATTGACAAAGTATATCTAAAGATTAGAATGATTCTCAATTGGTCTCTAAGACTCGTAAGCGTTTACGTTAATCAACGCATATAACTTTGTTGTACCAACAGTTATATGCTGTTGTGTATCCGCTGATTAATGGAGACTGTATGTCATATCAAGACCGTAATTATGTATTAGGTATACCTAAACTTCCTATGAGAGCCCTATTTTTTCTGGTGCCTTTCTTTTTATCTTTGGTGATGAGCGGTATTGTTTCACTAATAAGTACTCTTCGTGCGCTAGGATTCACCTCCGAAATTTATGAGCCTTGGATTAGTTCATGGGCTATTTCATGGATGATTGCATTCCCAACAGTATTATTTGTTTTGCCTATTGCAAGACGTGTATCTCTGCTATTTGTTAAGCAAGCTTAAACAATATGCCACCTATTATTAGGTGGCATAAATAGTGATTTTATTGAGAAGAAAACATTTTTATGTCATTAAAAATTATTGGATTATTTTTTTTAACTGCGATAGCAGAAATTTTAGGTTGCTACTTCCCTTATTTATGGATGAAAAAACAGGGAAGTATTTGGCTGTTAGTACCCACCGTACTCAGTTTAATACTGTTTGTTTGGTTGTTAACGTTACACCCTGAAGCCAGCGGACGTATTTATGCAACCTATGGAGGCATTTATATTGTGACGGCATTGATCTGGCTAAAAGTCGTTGATGGTGTTTCCCTTGCCGCTACAGATTTGATTGGTGCGCTGGTGGTTTTACTTGGTGCTGGTATTATTATTAGCGGTTGGAAATAATAATTATCCATATATTAAGTTAATTTTAAATGTCTAGCTTAATATATGGATTGGTTATCTATTTTTATGTAGGTATAAACCACAATATAGAAAACATTTTCTAATCTAATTAAAATTCATTTGCATTATCTTTATTTAACTTAATTTATTACTTAATTCAAATAATCTATCTAATTGATCCAAATCAATTTAACAATAATTACCCATTAAGTGGTATTTTTAATGGCTAATTAACTACCTAAATGACATTAATTAACCTTTATTTTCACTTTCATTGATTTTAGGCAATATCTAATTACAAGTGACTGATATTCTCTCCCGCGAATATACAAAAATAAAAAGAGGTTAATAATGAACGTCAGTCGCAGAAAGTTTTTTAAAATCTGCGCCGGCGGGATGGCAGGTACAACTGTAGCTGCGTTAGGTTTTATGCCAGGAATGGCAATGGCTAATGTACGTGAAAATAAATTATTGCGTTCGAAAGAAACGCGTAATACTTGTACCTATTGTTCCGTGGGTTGTGGATTGCTGATTTATAGTATGGGTGATGGGGCAATGAATGCTCGCTCTGCCATCTTCCACGTTGAGGGTGATGCCGATCATCCAGTGAATCGCGGTGCTCTGTGTCCGAAAGGGGCGGGGTTACTGGATTACATTCGTAGTGACAGTCGTTTACGTTATCCTGAATATCGCGCACCAGGCTCGAATAAATGGGAACGCATTAGCTGGGACGATGCTTTTACGCGCATTGCCCGCTTAATGAAAGATGACCGTGATGCCAACTTTATTGAAAAAAATGAACAAGGCGCCACTGTCAATCGCTGGTTATCAACAGGGATGCTTTGCGCCTCTGCGGCTAGCAATGAAACGGGGATGTTAACCCAAAAATTCGCACGATCGCTCGGTATGTTAGCGGTCGACAACCAAGCGCGTGTCTGACACGGACCAACGGTAGCAAGTCTTGCTCCAACATTTGGTCGCGGTGCGATGACCAACCACTGGGTTGATATTAAAAACGCCAATGTGATTGTGGTGATGGGCGGTAACGCCGCTGAAGCTCACCCTGTCGGATTCCGTTGGGCGATTGAAGCGAAAAACAATAATGATGCAACCTTGATTGTGGTAGACCCGCGCTTCACGCGTACCGCATCGGTGGCCGATCATTACGTGCCAATTCGTTCAGGAACGGATATTACCTTCCTTTCTGGTGTTCTACTTTATCTTATTGAAAATAATAAAATAAATGCAGAATACGTTCAGAACTATACCAACGCATCTTTGATTGTTAGAGATGATTTTGACTTTAACGATGGCTTATTCAGTGGCTATGACGCTGAAAAAGGTCGTTATGACAAAACCAGTTGGAACTATAAGTTTGATGAAAATGGTCATGCATTACGTGATGACACGTTACAAGATCCGCGTTGTGTTTGGAATCTGCTAAGAAAACACGTTTCCCGCTATACCCCTGAAATGGTTGAACGAATCTGTGGTACATCACAAGCAGACTTCTTAAAAGTGTGTGAAATTCTGGCAACCACGAGCGCCGCAGATAAAGCGGGGACATTCCTGTACGCATTAGGTTGGACTCAGCATACAGTGGGCGCGCAAAACATCCGTACCATGGCGATGATCCAGCTGCTTTTAGGCAACATGGGGATTTGTGGTGGTGGGGTGAATGCGCTACGTGGACACTCAAACATTCAAGGCTTAACAGATTTAGGTCTGCTATCGACGAGCCTTCCGGGCTATTTAACGCTGCCATCAGAAAAACAGTTAGATGTTGATAGCTATTTAGCCGCGAATACGCCAAAAGCCACATTACCCAATCAGGTTAACTACTGGAGCAACTATCCGAAATTCTTCGTCAGCTTGATGAAATCATTCTACGGTGATGCGGCTCAACCAGAGAACCAATGGGGCTTTGATTGGTTACCTAAATGGGATCAAGCTTATGATGTTATGAAGTATTTTGACATGATGAGCAAAGATAAAGTCAACGGCTACATCTGCCAAGGCTTTAACCCAGTTGCCTCGTTCCCAGATAAAAACAAAGTGGTTAGCTGCTTAAGTAAGCTGAAATATTTAATCGTGGTTGACCCATTAACCACCGAAACAGCGAACTTCTGGCAGAATCACGGCGAAATGAACGACGTTGACCCAGCTTCCATTCAAACGGAAGTTTTCCGTCTACCTTCAACCTGCTTTGCGGAAGAAGATGGCTCCATTGCTAACTCCGGTCGCTGGTTACAGTGGCATTGGAAAGCGGCGGACGCCCCGGGTGAAGCGCGTAACGATGGTCAAATCTTAACGGGTATCTTGCACAAAATCCGTGAGATGTATGAACAAGAAGGTGGTAAAGGTCGCGAACCATTGCTGCAAATGCGTTGGGATTATAAACGTCAATTCCATCCGGAATCGGAAGAAGTGGCGAAAGAGAACAACGGGGTTGCACTGGTCGACTTATATGATGCTGATGGCAACTTACAAGCGAAAAAAGGCGAGCTTCTGAATTCATTCGCTCTGTTACGCGCGGATGGTTCAACGGCATCTTCTTGCTGGATCTACACGGGTAGCTGGACCGAAAAAGGCAATCAGATGGCGAATCGCGATAACAGCGACCCATCCGGCATTGGTAATACATTGGGTTGGGCATGGGCATGGCCATTAAACCGCCGTGTTATCTATAACCGTGCCTCTTGTGATACCAAAGGTAAGCCATGGAATAAAGATCTGGTTCTGATTGAGTGGAACGGTAAGAAGTGGGTCGGAAACGATGTTCCTGACTTTAACGCTTCGGCACCAGAAGTCGGTACTGGACCATTTATTATGCAGCCAGAAGGTTTAGGTCGTCTGTTTGCAATTGATAAGATGGCAGAAGGTCCATTCCCTGAGCACTACGAGCCATTTGAAACGCCATTGGGAACTAACCCACTACATCCAAATGTAGTTTCTAACCCTGCTGCGCGAATTTTTGAAGATGACAAGAAACGTCTTGGCGATCATAAAGAATTCCCGTATGTCGGAACCACTTATCGCTTAACAGAGCATTTCCACACTTGGACGAAGCATGCGCGCTTGAACGCCATTGCTCAGCCAGAACAGTTTGTGGAAATCAGTGAAACCTTAGCGAAATCCAAAGGTATCGCTTTGGGTGATAAGGTTAAAGTCAGCAGTAAACGCGGCTTTATTAAAGCGATTGCCGTGGTAACACCACGTCTGCAAACCCTGATGGTTGACGGTAAACCGATTGAAACAGTGGGTCTACCTATTCACTGGGGCTTTGAGGGTGCAACGCAAAAAGGCTTTATTACCAACACGTTAACGCCATCTGTGGGGGACGCTAACTCTCAGACTCCTGAGTATAAAGCGTTTTTAGTTAACATTGAGAAGGCGTAAGGGAGGGAACTATGTCCATGCAATCTCAAGACATTATTAAACGTTCCGCGACCAATAGCATTACGCCTCCACCACAGGCGCGTGACGATAAATTTGAAGTCTGCAAACTGATTGACGTGTCATCCTGTATCGGCTGTAAAGCCTGTCAGGTGGCATGTTCAGAATGGAATGATATCCGTGATGAAGTAGGACACTGCGTTGGGGTTTACGATAACCCAACCGATTTAAGTGCCAAATCTTGGACAGTGATGCGTTTTAGCGAAGTCAGTGAGCAAGGCAAATTGGAATGGCTTATCCGTAAGGATGGCTGTATGCACTGTACCGATCCAGGTTGCTTGAAGTCATGCCCATCTGCGGGTGCGATTATTCAATATGCTAACGGTATTGTGGATTTCCAATCGGAACACTGTATTGGTTGTGGTTACTGTATCGCGGGTTGCCCGTTCAACATTCCTCGATTAAATCCAAAAGATAATCGTGTGTACAAATGTACATTATGTGTTGACCGTGTTGCCGTGGGGCAAGAACCGGCTTGCGTGAAAACTTGCCCGACAGGTGCTATTCGTTTTGGTACTAAAAACGAAATGCTGGAATACGGCGCGGAGCGTGTTGAAAAACTGCAAAAACGGGGTTATGCCCAAGCTGGCATTTATGATCCTGAAGGTGTTGGGGGAACTCATGTGGTGTACGTGCTACATCATGCGGATAAACCTGAGCTTTATCATGGATTACCAAAAGACCCACAGATTGATACACCAATTAATCTATGGCAAAGCATCCTGAAACCATTATCGGTAGCGGGCTTTATCGCCACATTTGCAGGGCTGATTTTCCACTATGTGGGTATTGGTCCAAACAAAGAAGTGGATGATGAAGAGGAGAAAGATGACCATGAGTAAAAAGAGCAAAATGATCGTTCGGACTAAATTTATTGACCGGGCGTGCCACTGGACAGTGGTTATCAGCTTCTTCTTAGTCGCATTGTCGGGTATTGCACTGTTTTTCCCAACCTTGAAGTGGCTGACTGAAACTTTCGGTACGCCACAGATGGGACGAATTTTGCATCCTTTCTTCGGTGTGCTTATTTTCGTCGTGCTGATGTTTATGTTTGTGCGCTTTGTAAAACACAATATCCCAGATAGAAAAGATATTCCTTGGCTACTGAATATTGTTCAAGTTCTCAAAGGTAATGAACATAAAGTGGCTGATGTGGGCAAATACAACGCCGGTCAAAAAATGATGTTCTGGAGTATCATGAGTATGATTTTTGTACTTTTGGTCACCGGGATTATCATGTGGCGTCCTTATTTCGCACATTTATTCCCAATCTGGATGGTGCGTTGGAGTATTTTGATTCATGCATTAGCGGCAATTATTCTGATCCATGCAATTTTAATCCACATGTATATGGCATTTTGGGTTAAAGGATCTATCAACGGCATGATTGAAGGTAAAGTTAGCCGTCGCTGGGCGAAGAAACATCACCCACGTTGGTATCGCGATGTTGAAGCGAAAGAAGCCAAAGCGGAAGCTGAAAAAAGCCAGTAATTTCGCTGTCAATTAAGTAATATAAGCCACTGTTGTTGACGTTACCGAAAAGGTTACACAATGACAGTGGCTTTTTTATGTTTAAAGAATGTCTTATTTGAGGTTGATTGTATTGAGTCATTTAGGAGGGGAAATGGTTGAGCTGGTAAGAATTTCTGTAAATGATAAACACGATAATGAATTAATTAATGCGCTATACGATATTTCATTTCCTGACCATGAAAAACGTTCTTATGCAGGGCGAGCGGCATTACTCCCTCTAGAGCAATACTATTTATATAAAATTACAGACAACAATCAGTTTGTTGGATTTATCGGTGGGTGGGCTATTGATGCCTTTTTCTATATTGAACATTTTGCGATTGACCAACATATTCGTGGGGCAGGTTACGGCCAAAAATCGTTGACCGCACTGTGCCAGTTGTACCCACAGATAGTGTTGGAGATAGACCCATTAGTCGATGAAGTTGCAAGAAAACGTCTTCATTTCTATGAAAAAAATGGCTTTGTCAGAAATGACTATGTCCATCACCATCCATGCTATAACGCCCAGTATGCGCCTCATAAGCTGGAAATTTTAAGCTTAAATACGCCTTTTACGTTTAGTCAGTATGACGTATTTAATCATTTTCTGGTGAATACAGTGATGAATAGCCATTATCTATAACAATCTGTCGCTATTTAGCTAATCGCATATGCAGTAAAGGAAATGGATTTCCTTCCCCATCAAGTTCGGAACGAGCATATTGAACAAATCCCATGTGTTGATAGAAACCAACTGCTTGCGGATTTTGCTCATTCACATCAACTTCATTCACACCTAAGTGTTCAATGGCGTAATTCAGGAGTTGTTTACCAATGCCTGTCCCTCTTGCAAGGGGGGGAATAAACAACATTTCTAGACGATTTTCGCCCGTACCTAAAAAGCCCGCTATTTTGCCGTTAGGATCAAAAGTCACAAAAACAGACAAATTAGGTAAGTATTGTTCCCTAATGGGTGTTTTTAGCATTTCTATGTTCTTTTCTGGCAGAAAATCATGAGTTGCTCTTACAGAAGCCTCCCAAAGATGAATGATCTCATCGTAATGTTCGACAGTGGCGGGCTGAATATTCATTGCATTTTATCCTTATAGTGAAAATTCATCTTAAATTATGGCTAGTTAATGTCAATATTTGATGGTTATTTTAGTTAAGGAGCATTTTTGGGATATTAATCGCAGAAAAAAAAGATAACTGCTTCATTATTAGAGGATATGTTTCCGAAATTCATATAAGCACTATACTTTATTTTATTGCAGTGTTTATTGTTTGATTATGTTAATCAATTTAAAAACTATGGTAGGAGTATGCTGATGAAATATAAAATGCTAACAGTGTGTTTATCTGCGGCGTTATTAGCACCAATCGCCCCCGCACTGGCAAGTACAGATAATGCACAAAATATGGAATTAGACCAAGTTTTAGTTCTAAGTCGTCATAATTTACGTACTCCTATTGTTAATACAGGGATCCTGACTGAAATAACCGATAAAAAGTGGCCAGCATGGGATGCAGAAAGTGGCTATTTAACGACAAAGGGTGGGGCGCTCGAAGTGTATATGGGGCACTATTTTAGAGAGTGGCTCGATAGCAATAAATTATTTGTGAATGAATTATGTCCAACCAGCAGCGATGATATCTATATTTACACTAATAGCCTACAGCGAACGATTGCAACTGCGCAGTTCTTTACTGCGGGGGCATTCCCTGGCTGTAAAGTGAATATCCATCATAAGCCGGAAATTGGTACGATGGATCCCGTGTTTAATCCTATCATTACGAATAGCTCCCCTGAATTTAAAAAACAAGCACTTGAAGCGATGGAGTCCCACCTTAAAGGGTTAAACTTGAAGCCAGGTTATGATGAGCTGGACAATGTTCTCAATATTAAAGATTCGAAGAAGTGCGCGACGGATAAACTGTGTAATTTAGCCACACCAAAGAACAGTTTTATCATTGAAGCGGATAAAGAACCGGGTGTGAGTGGACCGTTGAAGATGGCGAACTCTGCCGTCGATGCAATTGACCTGCAATATTATGAAGGCTTCCCTGAAAAAGATGTGGCATGGGGAATGGTCAATAGTGATGAAAAATGGCAAAAGCTGAATACTTTAAAAAATGCTTATCAAGAAACGTTATTTACACCGAAAATCATTGCAAAAAATGTGGCGCACCCAATTCTGAGTTATATGGATAAAGGCTTTGTTTCTGTTAATAAAGGTGAAACGGCTAAATTCATTTTCTTAGTGGGACATGATTCAAATATTGCTTCAGTGTTGTCTGCGATGGATTTCAAACCGTACCAGTTACCTGAGCAATATGAGCACACACCAATTGGCGGTAAATTGGTATTCCAACGCTGGACAGATAAAAAAGAGACAAAGGATTATGTGAAGATTGAGTATGTGTATCAAACCGCAGATCAGTTGCGAGATAATGCTTACCTCTCTTTAGCAACGCCGCCAAAACACGTTACCCTTGAATTGAAAAATTGCCCGATTGATAAAAATGGGTATTGTTCATGGGAAGATTTTGAAAATGTGATGAAAGCAGCGTTGAAACAGTGATATCCAACTGCCAATAATGCTTGAATGAGGCATAAAAAACCCTGCTCTGAGGAGCAGGGTGTGAAATAGTCACGAAAATGTTTATGAGCCTCTAATTTACCTTAAATGTCGAACAAATGGGCTTGTAAATTGTATGGAATTACCCTTTAGTGTAACAAACTTTAACCCTAACCATTCGACGAGTTAAAATAGAGCTTTCTGCGGTTATTAACCCTTCGTATGGATTAGCGAACCACTAATACGCTCGTTTTCGCATAACGTACAACTGAAGCCGCATTGGAGCCTAATAAGTAGGTAGACATACTTGGGCGACGTGAACCCAGTAAAATTACATCGGCTTTAATATCTTCAGCTGTTGCCAAAATTTCATCTTTAACTGAACCTACAACCGCTTTTACTTGCACTTTATCTGCAGGGATAGAGAACAGTTTAACTTTCTCTTGTAACTCTTTCAGAATGATATCAGCTTGTTTTTGATCATCCGGGAAGTCACCTGGCAAAATAGTGCCACCATAGCGTAAATAATTGGAAATTGGTGCAGTCACAGCTAAAAAATGAACGGTAGAATTGTTTAGTTTCTGCATGGCATTAACATGCGGAACTAACATTTTGGTGAGGTCGTCTTCGGTAACATCAATAGGAACTAAAATTGTATTGTACATAATATCTCCTTTTTCTTTTATATTATAAGTTTAGAACATTTTAACCATTTTTTATATTGATTGTTAATAAATTAATATTAACTGAATTGGATTAAAAATGATGTGAGCGGGAGTACGCAATTGGCGGGAATAAAGAATAGACAATAAAAATAATGGCAATAAAAAAACGGCAATACATGAGGGGGAGTATTACCGCTTTCAAAGAGAATATTATTTTTTAGTCGCTTTAGGCTTTGTGGTTCCTTTTTCAGGGCAGGCTGGTTTTAACCCGCCTTTACACGCTTTATCAATATATTCAGCACCGAGTTTTTCATTAAACTCAGTCCCCTCACCATTTTGTAGCATTTTTCCTAATTGATATTCAGCTGGTGGGAATTTTTTATCGGCTGCTTTTTGGAACCACTCAAAAGCCACGAGGTAATTTTGTTTTACGCCGGCACCCTGGTAATAGAATTGACCCATATAGTTTATGGCTTCAGGATTTCCCTTATTCGCTGACTTCTCAATCCAACCATAGGCTGTTTCAAAATCAGATTGAACGCCATTACCATTAAGATACATATCACCTAGGAATAGTTGAGCGTCCGCATTGCCTTTATTGGCCGCCATCGTAAGCCATTTCTTTGCTTTCGGATAATCTTGCTTAATTTCGTTACCAACATAGTAACCAATGCCTAGCATAACTTGAGCTTTCACATCCCCTTTTTGTGCTTGTTGTTCAATTTGCTTAATGACTTCAGGAGGAACAGGAGCTGCGAAAGTTAAACTTGTTGAAAATATAAATAAAGAAATAAAGGTCAATAATCGTAACATAAGGCTTTCCGTATCTTAAGTTGGCTATGAATATCCTTATTTCAAGATAAACTCGAAACGGTGTTAACAGTTATTAACTACAAGGTATAACCATCAACGCATTAAATACTCTACTTCTATAATTTATAAATATCAACGCCCCATCAAAAATACAGAGTAAACGAGCCTTTTACTCCTCAGGGGTGAATATTCAAAATATTTTTCTTTCATTATAAGCCTGCTGTGATTCTCTTTGACGCGACAAGTGAGTAGAAATTAAATATTACTCTTAATAGCGAACTAGTTATTTATATCGAAAATTAACAAGAGAAATACAAAATACGGAATTATTGCAAAGAATAGTAGCGGTTATCATTGTGTCTTGTGATGTTTAGCACGAAATAAAAGGATAATTGTTGGAATTGTTAATAATCACTTATGGGTTATTAAAAGACTAACACCTTTAAAAACAAAGGGTTATAATTACCACGCCCAAAAACAATTAATAGGGATTATTTCTGTCGATAGATAGAGATATTTACGCCGGATTGCTCTTTTTAGAGAAAAAAATTCTCTTTATTGGGGGTTTTATAGGTTGATAAAGAGATAATTTTTCTCTCACATATCCTCTATGATGGAATCATTATAATAGCCTGCAAATAATTAAGGTTATTGAAAGAAATAACCACTTAAGTCGCATCTAAAACAAAAAAAATTCTCTTTTAAGAGTTCAACAATATTAAGTGAGTAATTATGGCTACGATCCCTACAATAGATAATGTCGATGATGGAAAAGCTTCTACGGCGGCTTCTCGTGCAGGCATGACACAAGAACAATGGCGTGCTGCCACTAAGTTTGATGGCACAGATGTTGGTTGGGTGATTATGAGTATCGGGATGGCGATTGGTGCGGGGATTGTTTTTCTCCCCGTACAAGTTGGCTTGATGGGTTTATGGGTATTTTTGCTATCATCCGTTGTCGGTTATCCTGCAATGTATTTGTTTCAGCGTCTGTTTATTAATACGCTGGCGGAATCACCAGAATGTAAAGATTATCCAAGTGTGATCAGCGGATATCTAGGTAAAAACTGGGGTATGCTGCTTGGCGCACTCTATTTTATTATGCTGGTAATTTGGATGTTTGTTTATTCAACGGCAATCACGAATGACAGTGCATCATATTTTCAGACTTTTGGTGTAACGGATGGGTTATTATCTGAAAGTCCTTGGTATGGTCTGGTTCTGATTTGTATTTTAGTCGCCATTTCTTCTCGCGGTGAAAAACTGCTATTTAAGCTTTCAAGCTTTATGGTTCTGACTAAATTATTTGTGGTTGCCGCATTGGGTATTTCCATGGTCGGGATGTGGCACTTATATAATGTGGGTTCATTGCCGCCTGTTGGTCGCTTATTCAAAGAGGCAGTCATCACACTACCTTTCACATTAACATCGATTCTGTTTATTCAAACATTAAGCCCAATGGTGATTTCATTCCGTAGCCAAAACGTGAACCGTGAAGTGGCTCGTTATAAAGCTCTGCGTGCAATGAATATCGCGTTTATTGTTTTATTCTGTACCGTCTTTTTCTACGCAGTATCATTCACATTAGCTATGGGGCACGATGAAGCGGTGAAAGCTTACGAGCAGAATATTTCTGCATTGGCTATCGCAGCGAAATTCTTCCCAGGTGGTTGGGTGACTGTCGTCAGCGTCATGCTAAATATCTTTGCCGTCATGACCGCATTCTTTGGGGTTTATTTAGGCTTCCGTGAAGCCACTCAAGGCATTGTGATGAACATATTACAACGTATTATGCCGGTTGAGCGTATTAATGAAAATTGGGTGAAGAACGGCATTATGATTTTTGCTGTGCTATTAGCATGGGGAGCGATTATCCTGAACGCACCAGTGCTGAGCTTCACATCAATCTGTAGTCCAATTTTCGGGATGGTGGGTTGTTTAATTCCAGCGTATTTAGTCTATAAAGTCCCTATGTTGCATAAATATAAAGGTATTTCTTTATATCTGATTATTTTTACCGGAATTTTACTGTGTATCTCTCCATTCTTAGCATTCGCTTAATGTCGAGAATATGAATAATGTGCGCTCTATCTTAATGATCGGGCGCACATTTTTTATTTACCAGTATGAATGGTGGTAAAGAGAGATCCGTGATTACTGTTCAAATAATGGGGTTGGTTTGCCATTTTCATCAATAGCCACGAAATTAAACTGTCCGTGGATCACTTCTTCTCGTCCCTCAGCGTACATATCTTCTAAAAAGATAGAGACATTAACGGTAAGGCTAGTGCGACCAACTCGGATTACTTCCCCGACTAATTCAACGATGGTGCCTGATGGGATAGGGTGGGTAAAATTGATTTTTTCTGTGGAGACGGTCACCAATCTTTTGCGGCAAAAACGGGTCGCGGTAATGAAGGAAACTTCGTCCATCCATGCTAATGCAGTACCACCGAACAGGGTGCTATGGTGGTTAGTGGTGGTTGGGAATACCACTTTAGAAACATGGGTAACAGATTGTTCAATTTTTTGTTTGATTACATCATCAACATCGGAACGCATATTTAAGCCTTACTTTCTTTGAATTCTCACTATTTAAAAACTTGAACCGGGAAAAATAATTACTTACCGGAACATTAATGTACATATCATTAATGTTGCCGATAAGTGTAATCCTGATCACAAATAAATACAGTGATTAATCAAAAGTGAATCGTTCCGGCTAAAAAGAGTGTTGCTTTTCCCGTCATTTTGACGCGATTTTGTTCAACTAAGCAGTGTATTTTTCCACCACGCGCAGAAATTTGGTGACCTAATACTGGGTTTTTCTGTAAGCGTTTAGCCCAAAGAGGGGCAATCGCACAGTGAGAGGTGCCAGTGACGGGATCTTCATTAACGCCTTTAGCGGGGGCAAAATAGCGAGACACAAAGTCACATTGTTCGTCGTGAGCTGGGTTATCGGCGCTTTTCGCGGTAATGGTTAATCCCTGCAAAGGTAATTGTGCAAGGCGCAACATATCTGGATGACAATTTTGCACTTGCTCTGGTGAATCAACAAAGCAGATATAACGGTCTTTGGCTAAATACAGTTCAGAAATAGGGGTACCGAGGATCTCACTTAATTGTGGATACTGGCTTAAATCGGCAGGTTCACAATCTAAAATAGGGAAGTCTAATGTGAAACCTTCTTGATTTTTATGAACCGTCAGTTCTCCAGATAAGGACTGAAATACAATAGGGTTTGCTGGGTGCTGCTTAAACTGGTTCAAAATATATGAAGCGGCAAGGGTAGCATGACCACACAATTTAACTTCCATCACCGGTGTAAACCAGCGGATATGTTCACCTACCAGAAAAGCCGTTTCAGATAAGTTAATTTCGGCGGCGATAGCGATAAGCTTGTCATCAGGAAGCCACTCATCAAGTAAAACGATAGCGGCCGGATTGCCATGAAATAGGGTATCAGTGAACGCATCGACATAATAAACAGGAACAGACAGTGTGCTCATCGTAAAAGATCCTTGAAAGGAAATAACGCATTATGATTAAAAAAGTGAGGGAAGAGTAGCATGAGATTTGCGGTATTGAGGAGAGGTTGGCGCAATAACTTTTGAGATTATTACGCCAACAACGACTATCTAATAACGAATAATATTATTTCGCTTTTGCTTCGTTTTTATCTGCGTTTTGCAGCATTTTTCTGACTGGAATAATCAGAGCTGCTAGCACAACAGCACAAATAACCAGTGCGATAGAAACGTGGGAGAACAGGTCTGGCATTGAATCCAGTTGGTCTTTACGGATATTACCACCCATGATACCTGCTGCTAAGTTACCCAGCGCACTTGCACAGAACCATAATCCCATCACCTGACCGCGCATTTTTTGTGGTGCAAGTAATGTCATGGTTGCCAAGCCAATTGGGCTTAAGCACAGTTCACCTAAAGTTAGTAATAAAATACTGCCGACTAACCAGAATGGTGAAACGCCAGTTTGTGTTGCCAGAACGTGGTTAGCGGCAACCATCATGACCGCGAAGCCACCTGCGGCGAACAGGATACCAATCACAAACTTCGTCATGCTGCTTGGGTTCAGATTACGCTTAGCCAATGAAGGCCAGAACCAGCTGAAAATAGGCGCTAACAGAATGATGAATAAGGCGTTGATTGACTGGAACCAAATGGTTGGGATTTCGAAGTTACCCCATTGGCGATCGGTATAGTCACGCGCAAAGATATTAAATGATGTTGGCTTTTGTTCAAATGCAGACCAGAAGAACGCCGCAGCAATTAACAGAATTAAACAAGCCAGTAAGCGAGAGCGTTCACTGCTGTTTAAACCTGCACAGAAGAACATGAAAATAAAGTAGATACCCACACACGTAGAAATAATGTAAGCCGAGCTTTTTGCTATGACTGAAGGGTTGAATGGAATCGTGCCATTATTGATTAACACAACCAGTACAGCCAGTGCAGCCATGGCAACAGCAACCCATTTACCGACGTTTTTACGTTGAACGGTAGGGTGATTCCATGTGGAATCTAAGCCAACTTCTTTGTCATAACGACGCATTTGTGGAATCGCGTAGAAACGGAAGATAAGCAGGGCAACTAACATACCCAAACCACCTAAACCGAAGCCTAAATGCCAGCCGTATTTTTCATGTAATGGACCGATAATTAATGGGGCAATAAATGAACCCATATTGATACCCATATAGAACAGAGAGAAACCGCCATCACGACGCGTATCTTCTTTCTTATAAAGGGTTCCAACCATTACGGTGATACAGGTTTTAAATAAACCGGTACCTAATACGATCAACAGCAGTCCCACGAAGAAGAAGGTATTGGTAAATAACGCAGACAGCGCAATCGACAAGTGACCCAATGCAATGATCAAAGAACCATACCAAACGGCACGACGCTGACCTAACCAGTTATCCGCGAGCCAGCCACCCGGTAATGAAGTGATATAAACACCACCCGCGAAGATACCCACGATAGCAGATGCTTGTTCAATCGGCAGCCCCATGCCACCTTGCAACAAAGTTGCACTCATAAAGAGGATTAAAAGAGGACGAACACCATAGAAAGAAAAACGTTCCCACATTTCGGTGAGGAAAAGCGAACTCAACGGGTAAGGATGCCCGAAAAAAGTTTTAGTTTTAGTCGCAGAATGACTCATCTGTGAACTCCAATACGTTGTGACTTAAGAGGTTGTGCCGAATTGTGAATGTGGAGCAGAAACTCCATCACTGTTTTTTATTGATATGTTAATGCTGTGTTGCAAACATATTTTCGGCATACATTATTATAAAATTGCCAATAAGCAGAATGAATTTATCGTAAGAAAGTCAGTTTTAAGATGAAAATTCGATGTAACTCTCATTCTTACGATAAGGGGGCACAGAATAACGGATTTTTATTGACAATAAAAGAATGTTTTTTGAATCGATTAAGTTGATTAAAAACAATAAGTTACAAAATATTTTTTGCGCTTATAAACTTTTCGTGGAAAAGATAATAAAAAGTTATGTTTTGGCGTAAAAGGGACACATTAACATTACTCTTTAGAGGGAGATGCTCTTAAACCATCGGATTGCTTCCTAATGATAAGCCAAGAGTAAATGAGGTTGACCAACACTAATACGGCGGTGAAGAAGAACACGGCTCTAAAGCCGTATGTTGCTGCAACAAAGGAACCCATTAAAGGACCCGTGACATTACCTACATCGCGTAATGCTTGGTTGTAGCTAAATATTCGCCCAGTGATTTGGTGAGAAATATTATAAATAATTAAGGTTTGTACGGCGGGTAACAGCGCGGCGTTAAGGGCGCCGAGTAAGAAGCGCAGAGCGCCTAATTCCCAATAACTGCTGACGAGCCCCATCGGAAATAGAACAAAAATTGAGGCGGCAAGTACGGCTAATAAAACACGGTCAGGTCCAATGCGATCGCTCAGTTTACCGAGCATAGGGGCGCTAATCAGTGCAGCAACGCCGGGAATGGATGCAATAATCCCACTGATAAAAGCAAGATTATCAATTGAGTCTGAAAGCTCCCGAACATACAGGGTGATCACTGGGTTAATCGAGCCAATCGATGCTTGGATGATCATGGTGGTGAAAAATAGGCTGATCACTAAGTTTTTATTACGTAAAGAGGCAAAAACTTGTTTTCCGGTCAGAGCATCTTTGCGTGAAACGGGGGTAAAACGCTCACGAACGTAGAAAAGTGTCACAAAAAAGCAGATAAACAACACACTAGCGGTAATAAAGAATACTGGGCGCAAGCCATATTGGTCGGCAAGTAATCCACCAATCAATGGACCAATCAATGCGCCGCTCACCGCGCCAGTTGCCAAGACACCCATCGCCCAACCGCTTTTATTCACGGGGACTTGGGTGGCAATTAGCGCATTGGCATTCGGGACAAACCCGCCAAGTAAGCCTAAAAGCGCCCGTAAAGCCAAAAGTTGCCAAATATTCTGCGCAAAGCCAATCAGCACCATGACAATCGCCATCCCAAGGGCAGAGCGCAGCAACATTAATTTACGACCGTGGCGGTCAGAAAGGCGCCCCCAAAAAGGTGCGGCAATAGCGGAAAATAGGAAGGTAATACTGAAAACGGCACCAGTCCATAAATTCAAAGAGCCATGGTCAGTAATACCAAGTTCTTCGATATATAGGGGAAGGAAAGGCATGATCAAGCTGAAGGCAGCGCCTGTTAGAAAGCAGCCGAACCAGACGATATAAAGGTTTTTTTTCCAGTAAGTACTCTTCTTCATACATTCCCATTACACTTCATGCTGTAGCGTTGTTGGCTTCATTCGTTCACCCCAGTCACATACTTATGTATGCTCCTGGGGATTCTCTCACTCGCCGCCTAGCTACAACACGAATTGTTTCGGGAATGTGCAGCTATAGGATAATTGACTACACACAAACAATGTCGGGAGTGTACAGCTATAGGGTCACTGCACACCAACAATGTCGGGAATTACATAGCCTAGCGGTGGTGGATCTTGTCTAAATCGCCATATAGGGATGGTTCTCCCTTTGGACGCGTTTTAAAACGGCGGTGCATCCACATATATTGCTCTGGCGCTCGTAAAATTTCTTTCTCAATGACCTGATTCATCATCGTTGCGGTGGCGACATTATCGTCTACAGGGAAATTATCCACGGCCGGCTGGATCAGCAATTTATAACCCTTACCATCGGGTAAGCGGATAGCTGAAAACGGCACAACGAGTGGATTGCCAAGAGATAATAAAATTTGTGAGCCATTGGTGGTTGCCGCTTTTTCTACCGCAAATAATGGCGCGAATGAACTGTTTCGAGGACCGTAATCATGGTCAGGGGCATACCATAAAATTTCCCCTTCTTTTAATACGCGGATCATGCCTTTAACGTCTTTACGGTCAAGCATGTATTTATTGGATTTCAAACGTCCACGAGTTTGTAGCCAGTCCATCAGTTTATTATCGTTAGCACGATAAACACCAATGCCGGGATTCAACATACCAAATGCACGACCGCCGATTTCCAACGTTAAGAAATGGACGCCTAACACAATAATGCCACGGCCGGTTTCTTGAGCGGCGAGCATATTTTCACGACCTTCAACTTTAAGCCAGCGGCGCACTCGCCAATCAGGCCAGAACCACGCCATTCCCGTTTCGAAAACACCCATACCGACGGCTTCAAAGTTTTTATCCACCATTTTTTGGCGCTCTTCTTGGCTCATCTCAGGAAAACACAATTGCAGATTACGATCGGCAATTTGGACACGTTTTTTTAAGAAGCGCTTGGAGAAACGCCCCAAACGGGTACCTATCCAATAAATGACGGGGTAAGGAAGCAGGACGAGCAGGTAGAGCACGCTAATGCCAAACCAAACTAGCCAGTAGCGAGGATGTAATAAACTTTTTTCAAACTTTGGTGCTGGGATCATTGTTTTTTCGGTTTCTACTTAAGTGGATTTCAATTAAAAATAGCTTGTTAATCTGAATGATATCAAATTAACCCGCAAAAAGTTGTGCTGTTTGCATGGTGCTCATTAATTCGGCAAGGTTTCTCACTGCCATTTTTTCCATCACTCGGGAGCGATGCACTTCGACGGTTCGTACGGATACGCATGCCACTTCTGCGATTTCACGGTTAATTAGCCCTTGAAGCACATAGGTGCAAACGTCTTTTTCTTTCGGCGTTAAGGTTTCATAACGCTGTTTTATCAATGTGCGTTCAGTGGCTTTTATGGTTTGTAAGCGAGCTTGCTCAAGGGTTTCGGCAAGTTGCTGGCTATCAATGGGTTTTTGTAAAAAATCGATAGCGCCCAATTTCACCTGTTCAACCGCCATCGGGATATCCCCGTGACCAGAAAGGAAAATCACCGCAAGGGTGCTTTGCTGCTCTTTCAGGTATTGATGTACTTGGCGCCCGTCAAACTTTGGCATACGCATATCGAGCAATACAATGCCTTCCTCATGCAGAGGGGCTTGCTGGATGAACTGCTCACTGTCGTTCCATACGGTAACGTTATAGCCGAGCGTTTCGAGTAAAAATTGACAGGAATCAGTGACATCGGTGTCATCGTCGACAAGGTGAATGACTGGCATTAATTCATACCTCGTGGCTTATTTCTTGTTTGTATAAGTATCTTGCTTATATAAATAGTATTCATAACATTGTCACATATAGTTATTGGGAATGTTATCTTTTGTGTGGCAAAACATGCGCTATATTCTGATTATCTCGAGTAATTAAAAATTAGCGTCACGCGCAGCCCATTCTTACCTTCATCATTATGTTGATTTTCAATGCGAATATCCCCACCTTGGCTTTGAATTAATCGCTGGCAAATCACCAATCCGAGTCCCAGCCCTTCCTGTTTAGTGGTGGCGAATGGCATGATCCCTTGATTAAGCTGCTCGTCAGGCATTCCACCGGCATCATCTTGTAATACAAGTAAAAAGCGTCCATCGGCAAAGTGAAAGCCAAAGGTTAATGTGGTGGCGCCCGCTTGTAGGCTATTACTGATCAAATTTGAAAGTAACTGATCGAGTAAGGTATCAGGTAGCAAAAGCTGGACATCGGGAGTTTCGGGTAATTGTAACCTAACGGCTGGGAAATGTTGCTCAACTTGCAACAGTTGCCAGATATGATTAATGGTCTGTTTGACGGATTGTTGTCGCAGAGTTAAACGAGATTCTTGTCCCGGTTTGCCAGCCCACAAACGCAGGTTTTGAATAATATCAGCCCCCCGTTGAGCCTGTTCATCAATCTTACTGATGGCACCAAGAAGAGGGTGGTTTTCCGACTCTTTCTTCAATCGCAAAATAGAGCCTTGGGCATAATTTCGAATCGCGGATAATGGTTGGTTCAATTCATGGGCAAACCCAGAAGCCATTTCACCTAATATATTGAGTCGCTGAGCTTTTTGTAGATTAGCTTCTTGCTGACGTAGGCGATTATGTGCGATTTCAAGCTGTTGGCTACGACGGCGAACCAAGAAGGCTATCCAGACGTGGTTAATACCCAACAATAAGAAAATTAAGGCGATAATGCCGATGGTAATTTGGTGCTGAATTGTCCAACTGACAATATCTTGCCAAATTTCCCGTTGCTGTGGGTGTTGGTTAACGTCACGCAGTAAGTTTTCAACTTGAGTGATGGATGCCGGAGCTCCCCAGCGCATATTAGGCGTGTCGCCAGATAGCAAAACTTTGGTGACTTTATCCACTAAATTGTCAGGAACTTCGCTTAACGCGGCGAATGACCAATTGGGGTAAAGTTCGGTGCTCGTTAGGCAAGGTAACGCGCTCTCTTTTTGAACAAGTGGACGGAATTGGTGTTTATCAATCAGTCCTTCACTGTCCATATTTTCTAATAAGCAAACAGGAACAATTGCCGCAGAGAGGGATTTATCCCGTAAAGCGTATAACAGCGCATCCGCGGGGAAGCCCAAAAACTGCATCCGAAAGTCTTTTTCCGTGTCATACCCTAAATCCCTTAACACTTTATAACCTAATAGATATCCCCCAAATGCATCGGGAGATATTGCGCCGACCTTTTTGCCGATGAGCTGATCAGCGCTGTGAATGTCGCTATCTCCACGGACCAAAATAAGGCTACCAATCACGTTGCGTGTCGTACTGTTTGGCTCGACATCCGAGCGTAAAGAGAGTAGCCAGCGTAGGTGATAGCGATTATCGAGTTGGATAAATTGAGCCGGGTTTGTGAGTAAAAAGTCAATTTTGCGATTCGAAATCGCGTCTTTCATCTCTTCAAGATTCAGGGGTTGCAGGGTAAAGCGTTCACCTGGGATGGACTCATTGAGGGTGTCGACTAAAGGTTGCCAGTGCAACTGAGTGAAACTCGGTCCTCGCAGGGCGAGAACACCGATTGTCCATTGCGCCGCACCCGCCGGAATGCACCATAGCAGCAGGGTCATTAAAAGTATGTGATACAACGGCATAGACGTTTTTTTTAACATTTGGGGTTTATTCGTTGCGTTAGATCAAGATCCCTTCGGGTATGTGGAAAACCACAATAGGGGCGCAAGGCTTTTCTTCTTACTATGAACTCAGAATTATTAGAGTAGCACAAAGATAACACACCGATTTTAAAGAGAAATAAGAATTTAGTGGTTATCAGACATCGGTAACACGGTGTTACCAATACGTAAGATAAACCAATAATAGATTGATTATTAACTTTTATTTTCGCATTAGCAATGTCAATACTGGAGCCGATTATGGATCTGAGTAAACGAAAATTCCTACAACAGATTGGGGCCGTCACTGCGGGTGCATCGCTGATCCCAATCGCCGAGGCGGGGTTAAGTTTTTCCCCAACTCGCCGTGAAGGCAATCCCGAAAAACGCTATGGCATGTTGATTGACTTACGCCGTTGCGTAGGGTGTCAATCATGTACTGTCAGCTGTTCTGTCGAAAACCAAACACCTCAAGGTCAATTTAGAACGACGGTTAACCAATATCAGGTCTCCCTAAAAGGGGAAGAAGGGTTCACTAACGTTCTACTGCCTCGCCTGTGTAACCATTGTGATAATCCACCTTGCGTGCCTGTTTGCCCAGTGCAAGCAACGTTCCAACGTGAAGACGGCATTGTGGTGATTGATAATGAGCGTTGTGTAGGCTGTGCGTATTGTGTGCAGGCTTGTCCGTACGATGCGCGTTTTATTAACCATTCAACACAAACTGCAGATAAATGCACGTTCTGCGCGCATCGCTTAGAAGTTGGTTTATTGCCAGCCTGTGTCGAATCTTGCGTGGGTGGCGCGCGCATTATCGGTGACTTAAAAGACCCGAATAGCACTATTCGTAAGATGCTTTCTGAGCACGAAGCGCAAATCAAAGTTTTGAAACCGGAAAGTGGTACGTTGCCGCAGGTGTTTTATTTAGGGCTGGATGATGCGTTTGTAGAACCGTTGCAAGGTAAAGGGCAACCGGCATTATGGCAGGAGGTGTTCTGATGAGCGAACAAGTGACTTATATTTCCGAAATCATGGCACAGCCACAAGAGTTTTTCTGGCTTCCTTGGGCGGTGCAATACTTTTTCTTTATTGGGATTGCTGCCTGTGCGGTGCTGTATGCCTGCTATCTTCATTGGCAAAATCGCAGTGGAAACGGTCGATTAGAAATGATTGCCGTGTTTATTGTTATCACGATGGGGATCACGGCGCCGTTAGCATTAACCGCTGACCTGCACCAAACCGCCCGTGTATGGCACTTCTATGCACATCCAACAATGTGGTCTTGGATGTGGTGGGGTTCGGTGTTGCTACCGCTGTTTACCACGTTTGTTGGGTTGTACTTTGTTGCGCTGCTGGTCAAATTGATTTGGAAGAAAGAGTATAAAGCGACCCGCTGGGTAGCGTTACTGAGTGCGTTATCATCCATTGGTTTACTGCTATATACCGGTCGTGAAGCCTCTGTATTAGTGGCTCGTCCAATTTGGTTTAGCTGGTGGATGCCAGTGCTGATGTTCTTAAGTGCGATGCAAGTGCTGCCCGCTTTGATTAGCTTAGGTGCGCGTCGTGAGCCGCAATATCAAAACCGTTTAGCGCGTTTCCAAGTGATTACGTTACTTCTGTTTGCCGTCTGTTTTGCACTGTGGATCTCTGGTGATACCACGTCAGGAATTGCAGTTCGTCAACAGTTAGACGTTGCAAGCCCAGGCTGGTGGATGTTAATGGGCGTATGCGCACTGTGGACTATCACGTTTGTGATGGCGCTGAGTAACGTGAAAGCAGTTCGCTCCGTTCCTTACATTACGGTTTTAGCATTAGTGTCTATGGCGTTAGCGTGGGTATTACGTTGGATTTTCCTGATGGAGATTCAAGCGGTACCAAAATACAACATCATCACCAATCCATACCATTTCCCATTAGGTAATGATGGACTACTGGCGATTGTCGGTACATTTGGATTGTGGATTGCATTAACAATTATTGTTCGCGAAGGTGTTCGCTGGTTTGCGGGGAGAGTGCAACATGGCTAAATTCTCAAGACGTCAATGGCTTAAAGGTGGTTTAGTTGTCGGTGGTCTTGCTCTTTTTGGGGCGAGCTATCGTGAAGTTGCCAAACGTGCTGTAGATGGTTTAGTGGATGGCACTTCTGGCAAAGTGACACTGGATCGCATCAATGGTAACTCGCTTATTCCTGAAGGAACGGCGATTGGTGGTTGGAAAGAGAACCCTGCGCAAGTGGTTTCAATGACGCAATGCTTCGGTTGCTGGACGCAGTGCGGTATTCGAGCCCGTGTGGACAGTGCGAAGAATGAAGTTTTGCGAATTGCGGGGAACCCATACCACCCTCTATCCCATGAAAAGCATTTCCCATACGGAATGCCGTTATCCACTGCATTCGCCAAAATGGGCGGTGAAAGTGGTTTAGAACATCGTTCAACGGCATGTGCTCGTGGTGCAACGCTAATGGAAGGGTTAACCAGTCCATTACGTATTCTCGAACCAATGAAGCGCGTTGGTAAACGAGGTGAAGGGAAGTGGGAACGTATTAGTTTTGAGCAGTTAATCAAAGAAGTGGTTGAAGGTGGGGATTTATTTGGTGAAGGTCATGTGGATGGTCTGCGTGCTATCCGTGATTTAGAAACGCCGCTGGATCCTGCTCAACCGAAATTAGGACCCAAAGCTAACCAGTTACTGGTGACTAACGCCGGGGATGATGGTCGTGATGGCTTTATTCGTCGCTTTGCGCAAAACGCTTTTGGTAGCAAAAACTTTGGTGCTCATGGAGCATACTGTGGTTTAGCGTATCGCGCAGGCTCTGGTGCGTTGATGGATGACTTGGATAAAAACGCCCACGTCAAACCGGATTGGGATAATACTCGTTTCGCGCTGTTTATTGGAACATCTCCAGCGCAATCAGGTAACCCATTTAAACGCCAAGGTCGCCAGTTAGCGAGTGCTCGTTTACGTGACTCATTCAACTATGTGGTGGTGTCTCCTGCTCTGCCATTGACGACCACATTGGCCAATGACCATGGTCACTGGGTGCCTGTTCAACCGGGTACCGATGCGGCGTTGGTGATGGGGATGATCCGCTGGATTATCGAGAATGACCGCTATAACGCCGCTTATCTGAGTGTGCCAAGCGAAAAATCCATGGAAGCGGCTGGTGAGAAAAGCTGGACAAACTCGACCCATTTAGTGATCACCGATGATTCTCATCCTCTGGCAGGTAATCTGTTACAGCAATCTCACCTAACCGGTGTAGTGGCTGAAGAGGGTGAAGATGAGAAAAAAGCCTATTTGGTTCAGGATGCAAACGGTGAACTGAAACTGGCGGACGAGGTGACCAATGCAGAGCTGTTTGTGACTCGCAAAGTCACGCTTCATGACGGTAGCGAAGTGACAGTGAAATCGAGCTTCCAATGCCTGAAAGAAGCTGCGGATCGCATGACGCTAGAAGAATACAGTCAGCGTTGCCAAGTCCCTGTAAAAACCATTGAATCATTAGGAAAGGCGTTAACCTCTTACGATAGAAAAGCGGCGGTGATTTCTCACGGCGGCATGATGAGTGGCAATGGTTTCTATACAGCATGGTCTGTCATTATGCTTAATGCGTTGATTGGTAACTTAAACTTAAAAGGTGGCGTCTCTGTCGGCGGCGGTAAATTTAACGGGGAAAATGATGGTCCTCGCTACAATATCGCAGGCTACAAAGGCAAGGTGAAACCGAAGGGTGTAGTGCTATCTCG
Organism: Providencia sp. LY12; assembly: GCF_057621555.1. Classification (NCBI taxonomy): domain Bacteria; kingdom Pseudomonadati; phylum Pseudomonadota; class Gammaproteobacteria; order Enterobacterales; family Morganellaceae; genus Providencia; species Providencia sp. LY12. Next base: position 1,630,842 of record NZ_CM172594.1, read on the forward strand.
CAGTAATGAAGTGTATGAAAAGTCGGATGAATTTAAAGCAAGAGTGGCGGCAGGTGAAAAACCGTATCCAGCTAAAGCACCTTGGTATCCGTTTGCGAAAGGTCAGTTAACTGAACAGTTGGCTTCAGCATTGATGGGATACCCATACTCTCTGAAGGCGTGGATCACCAATATGACGAACCCAGTTTATGGTATTGCGGGTATTCGTCAGGTGATGGAAGAGAAGCTGAAAGATCCGAAGCATCTGCCGCTGATTATCGGTATTGATGCTTTCATGAATGAAACCACCGCGTTAGCGGACTATATTGTGCCAGATACCCATAACTTCGAGAGCTGGGGCTTCAGCGCACCGTGGTCAGGTGTACAGGTGAAAGCGAGTACTGCGCGTTGGCCGATTGTTGAATCTCGTACTGCGAAAACAGCGGACGGACAGCCAGTATCTATGGAGTCATTCTGTATCGCAGTCGCTAAAGAACTGAAATTACCGGGCTTTGGTGACAATGTGATTGCAGATATGGATGGCAATATGTATCCGTTAAATACTGCGGAAGATTACTATCTGCGTGTGGCGGCTAATATGGCTTGGCTAGGTGAAAAACCGGTACCAGAGGCGGCAACAGAAGACATTACGATCAGTGGTGTCGAACGTATCATGCCGCAAATTACTCGGACATTGAAACCTGAAGAAGTTCGCCGTGTCGCGTATATCTTTACGCGTGGTGGTCGATTCGCACCTTATGAGAAAGCATGGGATGGCGAAGCAACGGGTCCACAGTGGAAAAAAGGGTTACAAATTTGGAACCCTACGGTAGCGATTAACCGCCATGCAATTACGGGTGAGCGTTTTAGTGGTTGCCCGACCTACTATCCACCTCGTATGGCAAATGGTGAAGATGTGAATGCGGTATTCCCTGAGAAAGAGTGGCCATTGAAAATGATGTCTTTCAAATCTCATGTGATGAGCAGTTCCACAACCATGATTGAACGTTTACGCCATGTGAAACCAACTAACTTGGTAGCAATTCACCCTGATGATGCGGCGAAGATGGGCGTTAAACATGGGGATTGGATCAAGATCACCACACCGGGTGGTCATGCAGAGGCGCAAATTAGTGTACTTGATGGGGTTATGCCGGGAGTTCTCGCCGTTGAACATGGCTATGGTCACACAGAAATGGGTGCCAAACAGCACTATTTAGACGGTGAAGCCATGCCGATGAATGCGGCAAATGGTTCAGGTATTAACTTGAATGATTTAGGGTTCGCAGATCCGACTCGTGAAGTGGCAAATACATGGCTTGATTGGGTATCTGGCGCTTCCGTGAGACAAGGTTTACCAGCTCGTATCGAGTTAATTGGTTAAGACAGAAGTCCATCCAGTAGGTTGTAAGTTAGTAAAGTGTAAGTAGTAAAGTGTAGTTAGTAATATAAGCAGTAAAGAGGTTTCTGACCTACTCTGTTCTGCATAGCGGAGTAGGGAAGTACCCCTAAAGCAGTTGACATTGCGCTCTACGATGCGGTTTACCCATCGTAACTTAGGCAAATGCCAGGGAGGGGGAGCCCTCCCTTTTTTCTTTTCTATTTAATACAAATAGCGAATACAACCATTGCTATGCCAATCGTCTATAAAAATAGCCTATAAAAGTATTGAGCTATTTTTCTTAAGCGGATTTTTCTTCCAGCGAGTCACTAGCCATTCAAACTCTTGATAGGTCGTCTCTGACTTTCTTTTTTCTCTAATTGCTTTAATCAAAGGCTCTGCAATCTCAAATGTTTCAACAACGGTCGAATATGAGGCTCTTTTGATCATCTGCTCGTTATAGATACCTTCTCTGATGCTAACGGCAACGCGCTCATAAAAATTTAAAATATATTGAAATTTGAGACGTTCTGAGATTTCACAGCTTGTTATTGCTACCCCTTCCGCAGGGAAAACATAAGAACGAAATGATTTTCCAGAGTAATGGGTTTGTTTTAAAACATGAAGGGACTCTATGTATTGTTGATCTAATCGACTTTCAAATAAAAATAGGGCTGTTTGTGTTTTTTTAGCTGTTTCTAAATTATAAATAATTGCGCCTATGGCAACAAAAACACCAAATAAGACTGTTGTATTGCTAATAATTTGTAGGGTCGCCTGCATTAATGTCATAGGTTCCATCCATAAAAAAGGCGGGGTCAATCCCGCCTAGTTAAAAGTTCATTAGCTTAGAAGCCATCAAATTCGTCAAATTTTGTTCTCATATAGAACCTCTTTCAATTGGGGAATTTTTCTTCAGATGAAAATTAGCGCAATGGTATTTTTCTGTCAAAGGTCGAAGGAATTTATCAGACTAACTTTTTTATTTGGTGATTTTCCTGTAACACCATCATCAAGAATTGGTAATAAATATGATAACCACTAAAAATAAGTGGTTTTTTATTAACATAATAAAAGGGATAATAACCCAAAATTAACGAGCAATTCTTTGCTGGTGATTTAAATCTGTTTTATATCAAAGTATTAAATAGGAAAGCGAACACCATGCCAGTGTTACACAACCAAGTTTCGAATAAAATTCTTAAAGAACGTATGTTGGCTGAAACTGAGCCGCGTACGACAATCTCTTTTTATAAATACTTCAATATTCAAGACCCTACAGCATTTCGTAATGAATGGTACCAACAATTCAAAGCGTTGAGCGTATTTGGTCGAGTATATATTGCCAAAGAAGGGATCAACGCACAAATTAGCGTACCGGCCTCCAATGTCGATGTGTTGCGGGAACTTATCTACGCAACAGACCCAGCCTTAAATGACCTGCGTTTGAACATTGCTATTGATGATGATGGTAAGTCCTTCTGGGTACTGCGCATGAAAGTCCGTGATCGTGTGGTTGCGGATGGTATTGATGATGAAACTTTTAATCCTGCCAATACTGGGCAGTATCTAAAAGCCGAGCAAGTCAATGCGATGATTGATGATCCAGACACTATCTTCGTTGATATGCGTAATCACTATGAATATGAAGTGGGTCACTTTGATAATGCGATTGAAGTGCCATCAGATACTTTTAGAGACCAACTGCCAATGGCGGTTGAAATGCTGCAAGACCAGAAAGATAAAAATGTGGTGATGTATTGCACGGGCGGTATCCGCTGTGAAAAAGCGAGCGCTTACATGCTGCATAACGGTTTCCAGAATGTTTATCATGTGGAAGGCGGGATCATTGAATATGCACGAAAAGCGAAAGAACAAGGCTTACCGCTACGTTTCAAAGGTAAAAACTTCGTGTTCGATAACCGTATGGGTGAGCGTATTACGGATGATACCTTAGCGCATTGCCATCAATGCGGGGAAGCTTGTGATACTCACACTAACTGCAAAAATGACGGTTGCCATTTACTGTTTATTCAATGCCCAAGCTGTGCTGAAAAATATGAAGGCTGCTGCAGTCATGCGTGTACCGAAGAGATGAAGCTGCCTGAAGATGAGCAGCGTACTCGCCGTGCTGGCCGTGAAGTGAGTAATAAAATATTTAATAAATCTCGCCATCGTTTAGCGGATGGATTATTAAATAGCGAAAAGTAATATTATTTTTAAATGAAGAAAGCCCTTTTTAAAAGGGCTTTTTATTTTAATAAAGATACTTAAAAACATTATAAATAAAAAATAGTTCAATTCTGTTTTTAACAAATACTTTTGATGTAATATGCCGTTTTTGTGAATAAACGGTGCTGTTACTTATGCCTAATTTTCTAGAGATAATATGATTAGGGGTTTCATTCATCCAGTTGTTAATTATATTTTGTTCTTTCATAGTAAAGATGGATGAGTCATTATTATTAGCAAGCTTAGTTATTTTTTCTATTTGTTCTGAATCAGTGATAACTTTATCCAATGTTTGGGTCATGATATTTTTTGACATGATGAAAAAATTATCTTTTAATAACAGTGGTTTATCTGTTAAAGGATATGCGGCATTGATGTAGATATAGAATCGAATGCTACTGGTTCTGTTTAGTAGAGTTTTCAACGTTGGGCAATAACTCGAGTAATGGCAATAGTAAGTTAAATTTACCAAAACAATACTGGGCGAGTATTTATTGATATATTCAATCCCTTCATTAATGCACCCTGTACTAATGAACTTTAATTTTCTATTAGAAGATAAATATTCGGTAATACCAAGGCGGGTATAATAACACTCATCAATAACTAATATTCTCATAGGGAACATCCTTGTTCGAAAAGAGTATTACAATAAATTGGAATCGATATTGAAGTCAATAAAGTAATAATAAAAATAATAAATTACCGCTTGTATTTGCAATTAATTCATAATTTATAGTTTCTATTTTATCTTTAATAATAAGCAGAAAAATTTCATTTATTAATGATGTAAATTGGAGTGGTTAAATGATAGTGAATGGATATTTGTTATGAGACAAATATCCATTCTTTTTACCTGCTAATGAGTTTTGAAATCAGATTCAAGATATTCGCCAGACTCAATCTTATCAATTCCAGCCTGAAGAATATTAATCAGCTGTTTGGCTACATCGGTTGTCAGCCACATGGTTTTATCAACTATTGCGCTATCCAGGCTATTGTTCTGTTCAGGGAGGTAATGTAAACGTAGCATCATCGCATCGTAGGCATCGACAGTACTGATATCCCAGCCAACAACAGGGTGAGTTTGGATTACATCGTTTTTTCTATTCATTTAGACCTCCTAATCAAACATCGTGATAAATAGTAAATATCTATTACTGACTAAGAGCAGGTGACTCAGAACGAGCTATATCTAGTATAAGAAGATTTTTTTAATATGGTAGTAGTAAAACTATTTTTTTGTGAATTTTGGTGAAAATTAAAAAAATAGCCGGTGATTCTTTAAAAAGAAGATGTGAAAAGGATAAAACCTTTCCACATCATAATGTTATTAGCTTACTTTGATAGTCCAACCACAATCTTCACCCGCTAAGAATGGGATTAATTTATCTGTCCCACAAGCAATAGATTCGCAGGTTATATTCTCAGATTTTGTCAGTGTAATGTGACCTTCATTGACAGGTAATCCATAAAACTTAGGTCCATTTAGTGAACAAAATGCTTCGAAATGCGCTAAAGCACCTAATTCTTCGAACACGGTTGCATAGGCAGCTAATGCGGTTGGAGCGTTAAATACGCCTGCACAGCCGCAGGATGCCTCTTTACGGGATTGAACATGCGGCGCAGTATCAGTACCTAAGAAGAAGCGATCGCAACCAGAAGCAACAGCTGCGCGTAATGCTTCTTGATGAACATTACGTTTTAAAATCGGCAGGCAATACAGATGCGGTCGTACACCACCAACTAACATATGGTTGCGGTTAAACATCAAATGCTGTGGTGTTAAGGTCGCCGCTGTAAATTCGTTAGCCTCTAACACATATTGTGCAGCTTCTTTGGTGGTGATGTGCTCAAAAACTACTTTTAACTGAGGGAATTGAGCGCGTAATGGCAGCATGACTTGTTCGATAAACAGCGCCTCACGGTCGAAGATATCGATATGGCTGGCGGTCACTTCCCCATGAATGAGTAATGGCATACCAGCTTGTTCCATGGCAGCAAGAACAGGGTAGATTTTTTTAATGTCAGACACGCCATGGCTAGAGTTTGTTGTGGCATTCGCGGGATACAATTTGCAGGCCGTAAATACACCTTCATTGAAACCACGAATGAGTTCATCAGCATCAGTTGTGTCAGTTAAATAGCAGGTCATTAGCGGTGTAAATTGGTGCCCAGCAGGTACCGCTTGTTTAATTCGCTCACGATACGCTCTTGCGGCTTCTACCGTGGTAACAGGGGGTACAAGGTTAGGCATGACAATGGCACGACCAAAAAATTGGCTTGTGAACGGCACGACTGTATTTAACATTTCATTATCGCGGAAATGAACATGCCAATCATCAGGGCGGCGGATCGTTAGGGTAGTTACAGTTGTCATTAAACCGGCTCCAATAAGGGGGGAAGTGATGAGCAGATGCTCAAGCCGGGAAAGAATGATAAAACGAAAACGATTAAATAGCTATGATCAAGGACAATTAATATAGAAATTATTTTTCTTTGTGATTTTTTAACATACTGGAAAATAAAGGAATTTAAACAGAATAAAACAGAGAAAGGAAAGATTAAGTTGGCTCCTCCAGCTGGACTCGAACCAGCGACATACGGATTAACAGTCCGCCGTTCTACCGACTGAACTATGGAGGAACTCCCTTAACACGCAGAGGATATTAGCGTCCTGAATCGCTAATGTCAAAGGGGAAAATGATAAAATAAGTTCGTTTGCCTGTTATCTGCGCGAATCGATAAAATTTTGATCTAACTGATAGAATGTAAAAGAAAGAGAACAAAAAATAGCTGAAAAAAGAATCAGTTAAAAGATGTGATTAAGATTGTAGAGTAAGTTTGATGTGTAAAAATTATCGTTGATAAGGAATTTGCAGGAAAGATAAGAATGGCAGGATTAGAAAGCAAGAAGCCCGCTAGGATTAACCTGAGCGGGCTTCTTAAATTTGGCTCCTCCAGCTGGACTTGAACCAGCGACATACGGATTAACAGTCCGCCGTTCTACCGACTGAACTATGGAGGAATTGATTGTTCCTGAGAACGAGGCGCATATTACCCACCCCGTACTCGGTTGTAAAGCATAAAATTAAAAAAAATGTTCAACAGGTTGTTAAGTAAACAATTTGGTGATTATTTATTCCCTGTTAGTAGAGTTTCAGGGATTTGACCATTGTTTCAAGCAGTGCAGTTAAAATTGAACTGCGCGCAAGTCATAAGGATTGTTCTATTAATGAGTAGGGCAGGAATAAGTAAAAGTAGCCGGAAATAGGGTGAACAAGAATGAAAAGGTTGAAGAGCAGCTAGAAAGCAAAAAGCCCGCAAGAATTAATCTTAGCGGGCTTTTTAAATTTGGCTCCTCCAGCTGGACTTGAACCAGCGACATACGGATTAACAGTCCGCCGTTCTACCGACTGAACTATGGAGGAATTGGGTTGTTCCTGAGAACGAGGCGAATATTAACGATATCACCTCGACCTGTCAACGATAAAAATAGAAATTAAATCTAATTGCTCAATCACTACTCATTACGAATAAAAACTACGCTATATTATTGATAATGTTTTAATTTTGAGCGGCTAAAGTAACTTGTGTCGGCAAAGAAACCTCAGGGTAAGCAATATGATAAATATCGTAAAAGGAGATGTTGCCCTTTAATGCTAATAAACGAGAAATTTCTTGCTTGATTGCTGAGCTGACTTCCTGAGAATTAAGAATTTTATTTAACGCGTCCTCAGATACGGTTTCAGTGACAAACCATTCACCGTTATAGCAAACACGCAAATCAAGTACGCCAATATCTTCGAAATGGTAGACAGGCTTAATGTCAAATAACAGAACGCTAGCAAGTATAATAAATAAGAGGGTTATACCAAGTGTCCAATAAGGACCAAAGTAGGGTGCGTACCATAAGATCACGGCAAGCGGTAAATAGGCTGCAATCATGCCAATACATAAATAAGGATGATTGGCGAGAAATTGGCTATTAAAGTAAGGTTTGCCATCACGTTGCTCACGCTGATTAATGGCATCTAAATCATCTATAAGTATTTGTTTGATAATATCCATGGTAAGTGACTCTCTGTCAGATATCTATACTAGGAGGGTATCACGGAGGGAATGAATTGTTATATATCAGTTAAAAAAAATATTTAACTGGATTGTCATCATATGGGATTAATCCTGTCGACTTTTGAGGTTTAGAGAGGGTTTTATTTAAAAGAAATCTTTAAAATATCAATAAAATGCAGTTTTTTTGTTAACATAATTCCGCCTAAAAGTGACGGAATCGAAAAAACAGCAATATTTTCAGGATTGAATGTATAAAATAGTTGCTATTATCTCAAAGTCATGAGTTAATGTGCATCGGCCTGTTTAGCAGTCCTATTTGATGTATGATTACTGAGTTAGTGTGTTCTAAAGAAAAAAGTTATCACAGATAGCCTTTTACCGTGACGCTTCATCTTGGTGTTTCCCTGATTAAATAGCTGACTCTGGCCCATATATGCCAAAAGGCAAGTTTTTTTGATGTTATATAGGAAAAGTCAAATGTCCGACAAAATGAAAGGTCAAGTTAAGTGGTTCAACGAGTCTAAAGGCTTCGGTTTCATCACTCCAGCTGATGGTAGCAAAGACGTTTTCGTCCACTTCTCTGCCATTCAGGGCAATGGTTTCAAAACTCTGGCAGAAGGCCAGCAAGTTGAATTCACCATTGAAAACGGTGCAAAAGGCCCAGCAGCTGCTAACGTAACTGCTATCTAAGCTAATTGCTTAACTGATTTTCTAAAGCCCGTCCTTTTTAAGGACGGGCTTTTTCATTTCTGAAAAATAAAAAAATATAGTGTAAAAATAATTAACATTTAAATCTTTACTTAATAATTAGCCGCATCTATACTCAGCTCACATTAACCTATTGGAGATAAATTACTTGGACAGTCAGAGTTGTAATAAAAACTTAATTTAATTGGCAAGTAATTAATAATCTCTTCTATTAGCTGCTTGCCACTACGGCGGGCGGTGTCTGATGTTTCTATCACTCATACTCCCTGATTTATATGAGAATTTTTCATTTTTCGAATGAAATAGTCACTGTTGCAGTGAGTGTGTATCATGCAAGTTTATATTTATTCTCTATTCCCTCCGGGCAATAGCCATTAATTACTGAATATTTATTTATTCAGCAATTTGGCATGGGCTTTTTATTCTGCCCATTAATTGTTATCCATTATTTGATGGAGGGATCATTATGTTTTTCACACCGGATATATTAAATCTTTTATCTGCAATGTGCCTTGGCGCATTAATTGGCGCAGAGCGTCAATGGCGTCAAAGAATGGCTGGATTGCGTACGAATGCATTGGTTGCAACGGGAGCAGCCGTATTTATTTTGAGTTCAGTGACAACTTCACCGGATAGCCCTGGTCGAATTGCTGCACAAATTGTGTCAGGTATCGGCTTCTTAGGTGCTGGAGTGATCATGCGTGAAGGCATGAATATTCGAGGTCTGAATACTGCCGCAACACTATGGTGTTCAGCCGGAATTGGTGTGTTATGCGGGTTAGGGCAGTACTCACTTGCCACAATAGCTACTTTATTGATTCTATGTGCAAATATTCTATTACGAGAAGCCGCAGCAAAAATTAATCGCCAACCGCAACAGCAGGCATTGGATGTTGAGCAGCGTTATAAAATACGTGTGATGTGTCACCAAGGTGATGAAATCCTTGTTAGAACGTTGATTTTACAAGCCATTAATGGCCTGCATATTCGCTTACAGTCATTGAGTAGTGCAGATACATTGAAACCAGAACAGTTGGAGGTGTGTGCAGAGTTTCTTGCCACGCCAGTCGAGCAAAAAGAGATAGAAGCATTGGTTTGCCGGATTAGTCTTGAGCAAAGTGTCAGTGCTATCAATTGGAAAGTGGCATCCGAGCTACCCGCTTGATTGCTAAAAATTAACTGATTAAAGGAGCCGAAATGGACGAGCACCCCCCGTCTTGGAGATATAAACAGGAGCTATCTGGCTAAAATACAATATTTTCAGTCAGATAGCGTTTAAAAAGTACAACTGTACTCTATTGAGATAACGTTATGACTGAAATAAGGCATCAGCGCAAAGGCGCAAAAGCCCCTGCACGCCAAAAATTCATTGTTGGCGAACAAGCGAGCAAAAACATTGAGCAGGTTCTCAATGAATATCAAACTAACCTTCTGGGGTTGTCTGAAAATGAGGCTCTCGACCGTTTAGTCGCCGAGGGGGAAAATGAAGTTGCTCATGAAAAAGCACCTCCTGCTTGGAAGCAATTACTCACTTCTTTTAAAAATCCATTTATTTTTGTTTTGATGATCCTCGCGATAGTGAGTTTCTTTACTGACTATGTGATCCCTGAGCGTCAAGGTGAGGAGACTGATTTAACGGGCGTTATTATCATTGTCACGATGGTTGTATTAAGTGGATTGCTGCGTTTTTGGCAAGAATATCGAACCAATAAAGCGGCAGAAGCCTTGAAATCTTTGGTAAGAACCACGGCTACTGTATTCCGCCGTGATGATAGAACCGGACGTTCTATTCGCAAGGAAGTGCCAATCAAATGCTTAGTGCCAGGGGATATCGTTTTATTATCAGCTGGAGACATGGTTCCTGCGGATTTAAAACTGGTGGAATCTCGAGATCTATTTATCAGCCAAGCCATTTTAACGGGGGAATCTATCCCGGTTGAAAAATATGACACTCTCGCAAATGTGTCCGCAAAAAGTTTGGAACCCGCATCACCGACAGAAAATGAATTACTTGAAATTTCCAATATCTGTTTGATGGGCACCAATGTAACGAGTGGAACGGCGAGGGGCATAGTGGTTGCAACGGGGAGCAAAACGTACTTAGGCTCGCTGGCCAAATCGATTGTGGGAACTCGAGCTCAAACTGCTTTTGATCGCGGTGTGAATAGTGTGAGTTGGTTGCTAATCCGCTTTATGCTGGTAATGGTGCCTATTGTCTTATTAATCAATGGATTCACTAAAGGTGATTGGTTTGAGGCAACACTATTTTCACTGGCTGTTGCGGTGGGATTAACCCCTGAAATGTTACCGATGATAGTGAGCTCAAACCTTGCAAAAGGGGCGATAGCCATGTCTAAGCACAAGGTTATTGTTAAACGGCTCAATGCTATTCAGAACTTTGGTGCAATGGATGTGCTATGTACCGATAAAACGGGAACATTGACGCAAGATCGCATCATTTTAGAGCATTATCTCGACAGTAATGGGCAAAAAGATAGCCGAATTTTGCAATTGGCGTGGTTGAATAGTTTCCATCAAAGTGGTGCCAAAAATATGATGGACCAGGCAATTATTCGACGTGGACGTGGCAATGATAAAGTCGAGCAGTTGAAGGTTTATCAAAAAATTGATGAACTACCATTTGATTTTATTCGCCGAAAATTATCCGTCACAGTAAAAACCCCTGAAGGTGAAGCTTTATTGATCTGTAAAGGGGCAGCGGAAGAAATGTTGGCTGTTTGTCATAGTTATCAGCAAGATGGACACTCCGTCTTATTGGATGACCAAGCTAAAGCTAGGATTGCGGAGCTGGTCAGTGACTATAATAAGCAGGGGTTCCGGGTATTACTGCTGGCAACGCGTTCATTGAATGATGCTGAAGCTTTGTTACCGTTATCGGCTCAAGCAGAACAACAACTCGAGTTACAAGGTATTCTTACATTTTTAGACCCTGCAAAAGAGAGTGCAATTTCGGCTATTGCTGCACTAAGAGAAAATGGCGTGATGGTCAAAGTGCTTACGGGTGATAATGCCGTGATCACTGAAAAAATTTGCCATGATGTAGGTTTAAATATCGATGAGATAATGACTGGTCTTGAAGTCGAGGCAATGAGCGATGATGAGCTGAAAACGAAAGTTGAGCAAGTTTCCGTTTTCTGCAAATTAACCCCACTACAAAAATCTCGGATCCTAAAACTACTGCAAGCAAATGGACATACTGTCGGTTTCCTAGGGGATGGGATCAATGATGCACCCGCTTTACGGGATGCTGATGTAGGAATATCTGTAGATACGGGTACCGATATCGCAAAAGAGTCTGCGGATATCATTCTGTTAGAAAAGGATTTGATGGTATTAGAGCAAGGCGTTATCAAAGGAAGAGAAACGTTTGGGAATATTATTAAGTATTTAAATATGACCGCTAGCTCTAACTTTGGAAATGTATTTTCTGTTCTTATTGCGAGTGCATTTATTCCGTTCTTACCGATGCTAGCTATTCATTTACTGGTTCAAAACTTGCTGTACGATATGTCCCAATTAGCATTACCTTGGGACAAAATGGACAAAGAGTTTTTAAAACGTCCACGTAAATGGGATGCGAAAAATATTGGGCGATTTATGATTTGGATTGGTCCAACATCGTCCATTTTTGATATCACGACATTTGCATTAATGTGGTATGTATTCCAAGCCAATAGTATTGCCCATGAAGCGCTATTCCAATCGGGTTGGTTTGTTGAGGGATTACTGTCACAAACGTTGGTTGTTCATATGCTACGGACACAAAAAATTCCATTTATTCAAAGCACGGCTGCATTACCCGTGTTACTGACAACGGGAATTATCATGGCTCTTGGGCTTTATATTCCGTTCTCATCATTTGGTTCGATGATTGGCTTGCAGCCTTTGCCAATGGAATATTTCCCTTGGTTAGTGCTGACATTAGTGAGTTATTGTTTTGTCGCGCAAGGTATGAAGCACATTTATATTAAACGCTTTGGAACTTGGTTATAGCCTGATCGAGTCACGTTACTTTAGTAAAACAGTACAATAAAAAAAGAGCCATATAGGCTCTTTTTTTAACAGAGTAGGAAAGATTATTGCAGACCTAAAGCTGTTTTCATTTGTTTCATTGCATCAATGCCTTGCTGGCAAGCTTGATCTTGTTGGTCTTTAGGTAAAGCGGCAACTTGCTTTTTACCTTCTTCTAACTGACCTTTCATCGCATCTAATTGAGCTTTGGCTTGTGGGTTCTCAGAAGCTTTAGCAATTAAGCTATCAACTTCAGCGAAGTAAGCGTTACAAGTTTCAGTTGCACCAGCAACTTGACCTTTTTTCTCTTCTTCTGAACACGCAGTGATTGTCAATGCCAATAAACCCAGTCCACAAGCTAAAATCATCTTTTTCATAATCAACCTTATTAAAATTATTTATATATAAAGCAAATTAAGTATATAAGAGGATCTTCTTTTATCAATGTAACAAATCCTAAAAAGGAAATTAATAATTAATTCAAATGGTTAATCTTTAATATAAATAGTTATACTTTATAGATGACTTTTGTAGCGATAATTATCTATCGTGCTTTATGCTAGCTTTTTATGACGTATGAAAAAATAAGAATGACTATTATTAATTAGTATAAATACGTAATTGATACTGAGCTCTCTTATTCATGAAATAAGAATAACCGCATAAAATACTTAGCGAGTAGTAAACCGTTTTGTAAAAAATACGTTAAGTAGAAGTAACTAAAAATTGTATATAATAGGAGAAAATTAAACTCCTTATAACTTTTCTAATGACACTAATAACTTTTTTTCATATACAGTAAAAATAATTAAAATTAAGAATTAGTGTAAAAAATAATTTACATCTCACTTATAAAACTGAATTATCGAATATTTATAGAATTAATGGCTGTACATTTAAAATGCGATTATAGAAGTGAAAAGTGAGCTGTATCACAAATTTATCAATAAAATGCTTTTCACTATATAATATTGATTTTTAAATTAAATTTCCTTTGAACCTTTAGGGGGTTATCAGGTAAAGTCTCTGCCTCCAAGGGGTGTCTCCTTTCGAATCTTGGTTCTTTAAGTGATAAAACTTTGCTATTTAGGTTAACAACGATTAGGTTCGTTAGGTTGACGCTAGGTCAAATTTACATGCAAAATTACTCTCATAAGAAATTCGCCAAAGTGTTTTAGACAGGTTAGAATGCTTCGGACAAAGGGAAATAAATTTTCTTACATTACATTCCCAGAAGGATCCACCTTACAAAGGGAAAGTAAGAAAATGAGATAAGGCAATTACGCTTATCTCGATATGCAACATAGCAGACAATCATTAATGCTATGGGCATGGTATGTATGTAACCGGATTTATCTTGTTACTTTTTATTTTTATAATTACACACAGGGCTTTACCATTATGTCTGCTTCTATTGTAAAGAAACGGCCGTTGAGTCGTTATATTAAAGATTTTAAACACAGCCAAACTCATTGTGCACACTGTAATAAAACTCTTGATCGTATCTCCCTCGTTTTCAACGATGGTATCTTGAATAAAGAAGCTATCGCTGACATGACCGATTTGGTTGATGAAGCGGCTTGGGGCGAACTTCAAGGGCAATTTACAGCACTTTGTCGTTTTTGTAGTGAAATTTTCTGTAATAGCAATACAGACTATTTCGATATTATGTCTTTTAAACAGTATTTGTTCTTACAGACAGAAATGAGTCATAGCACCGTCCGCGAGTACGTTGTTCGTCTGCGCCGCTTAGATGAACTGCTGTCATCCTCTAACTTTTCAATGAAAGATTTTACCGCAAGTAGAGTTCAAGAACAGTTGAGCGATAAAATGACTGATTCAGCATTTAGCAACTACAATATTGCACTACGTAAATATGAGCAGTATTTAAGCTGGCAGTCAGAAAAAAACTAATAATATTTTAAGTTAATAAAAATAGTTGGTTATACGATTATTTTTAATACTAAAATAGGCAAATAGGTGTCCAATAGGGCACCTTTTTTATTTTTTGAATAATAGTCAGTATAAATGACATAAATTGAACAGATTTAGAATTAAACGTAATCAACTGTTATAGCTAATACTTAATATATAATAATAAAAATTAATGGGAACTATTTAATTAAATTTATAGATAAATAAGAATGGCAAAAAACAAAAAGTAAGTGGATATTCGGATTTAATGATAAAGGAATAGAATATTATGAATGTAACCCAAGGGGTTATTGCTAAGAGAGAGCCTGAGTCAATCAGCCTATATTAACTGGACTGAAAAACTCAGGCTTTTGCCTATTATCCGATAGTCATTAAGCTTGCATTACCACCCGCTGCGGCAGTATTCACACTTAAAGAACGTTCATGTACTAAGCGTTCAATGAGCAAGTTAGTTTCACCACGCTCAAAGCCTTGAACAGAAATAATCGGTCCTTTACGTTTGGCAATCGCTTCGCAAACGTGTTTGAGCTGATCGCAATCTCCGTGATAAATCACACCTTCAATTGGCTCCACTGTGTTTTGCCAATCTTTGGTGAATGAGATAGTTTTGCGAACTTTTTCTGGCAGTGATTTAAATAGCTTCTGGTGCAGTTCGCTATTTTCCCACAATGTTTGACAACCACTTGCGAGCACAGCAGATAATTGAGTCAAACAATCACGCTCATTATCGCTAAGGCATAAAATAGTGCCGCGTGGACGTAAGGTGTAGGTGTTCTTTTCACCTGTTGGTCCTGGTAATAAACGTGTTGTACCGGCTTGCGTTAAACGCGCAAATTGTTCAACTGTAGATTGTTCAATTATGGATTGCTCAACATCCGTTTTCTGTTTTTGTACCCATGCAGAGAATGCTTCAAATGGTGCGAGTAACTCAGCGCGAGCACTTGCATCCATAGGTAAATGGCTGTCTTGCTGCTCCAGTGTTTGGCAAACTGCATTCTCAGGACGCTCGCTTAATAAACGGTAGAGATAAAGCGGTCCACCGGCTTTAGGTCCTGTACCTGAAAGTCCTTCACCACCAAATGGTTGCACTCCGACAACAGCACCGACCATATTACGGTTAACATATAAGTTGCCCACTTTCGCTTTAGCGACCACTTGGTTGATGGTTTCATCAATGCGAGTATGAACACCTAATGTTAATCCATAACCAGCCGCATTGATTTGGTCAACTAATTGCTCTAACTCATCACGTTTGAAACGAACAACATGCAGAACTGGTCCGAAAATTTCTTTCTTCAACTCACCAATATTATCTAACTCAATCAGCGTTGGCTTAACGTAGGTCCCTTCTGCCTGTTCTTGCTGATCTTGGCTATCGGCATAGACGGCTTGGAAAACGATTTTGCCTTTACTGCGCATTTGTTGAATATGTTGGTCAATATTCTCTTTGGCTTCACTATCAATAACAGGACCAATATCGGTGGAGATGTGTTCAGGATTACCCATTCGGCACTCTTCCATCGCACCTTTTAACATACGAATTGTTCGGTCAGCGACATCTTCTTGAACACAAAGAATACGCAATGCAGAGCAGCGTTGACCGGCACTATCAAATGCAGAGGCGACGACATCGGTGACGACTTGCTCTGTGAGAGCGGAAGAATCAACAATCATCGCATTCAATCCACCAGTTTCTGCAATCAGTGGCGTCGGGCGACCTTGAGCATCTAAGCGACCTGCAATATTGCGCTGCAATAAACCAGCTACTTCGGTTGAGCCTGTGAACATCACGCCACGAACGCGCTGATCTCCTACCAATTTCGCTCCGATAGTTTCACCTTTACCCGGTAAGAATTGCAAGACATCACGAGGAATTCCCGCTTGGTGCATGATGGAAACTGCGATAGCACCAATTAATGGTGTTTGTTCCGCCGGTTTAGCCAGCACAGTGTTGCCTGCGGCTAATGCCGCTGCGATTTGTCCTGAGAAAATGGCTAATGGGAAGTTCCATGGGCTGATACAAACAACAGGGCCAAGAGGGCGGTGAGTGTTATTATCAAAATCTTCACGAACTTGAGTTGCATAATAGTTTAAGAAATCAACCGCTTCACGCACTTCAGCAATCGCATTCGCGTAAGTTTTCCCAGCTTCACGCACCAGCACATCCAATAATGGCTGCAATTGTTGTTCCATAATGTCAGCTGCACGTAACAGGATAGCTGCACGTTCAGATGGTGGCGTTGCAAACCAAATCGCGCCAGCATCAGTGGCGATATTCAGCGCATGTTCAGCTTCTTGTTCACTGGCTTCGCGTACTTTACCAACGATATCACGATGACAGGCTGGGTTGATAATTGCGACAGCTTCAGGTAGCGCTTGTTGTGTCACAAATTCACCACCCAGCAGTGGTTCCGCGATTTTTTCTTGTGCCGCGGCATTGAGTAATGCGCTCGAGAGTGATGCTAAGCGGTGTTCGTTAGATAAATCTAAGCCCATTGAGTTAACACGACGGGTTCCATATAGGTCGCGCGGTAATGGAATTTTAGGGTGTGGTAAGCCAATTTGCCCTTCAGTTTTAGACAATTCACGAACATCTTTAACCGGATCAGCAACCAATTCATCTAATGGGATCGTGGCATCCGCAATTCGGTTAACAAACGAAGTATTTGCCCCGTTCTCTAAGAGACGGCGTACTAAGTAAGCTAATAAGGTTTCGTGGGTACCTACTGGAGCATAAATACGGCATGGTCGGTTCAGTTTACCGTCAGCCACTTTACCAACGACTTGTTCATATAATGGTTCACCCATGCCATGTAAGCATTGGAACTCATATTGACCAGGGTAGTAGTTTTTACCTGCAATTTGGTAGATAGCTGATAATGTGTGTGCGTTATGCGTCGCAAATTGTGGGTAAATTAAATTAGGTACAGACAGTAATTTACGAGCACAAGCGATATAAGAAACGTCGGTATACACTTTGCGTGTATAAACTGGATAACCTTCTAAGCCATCAATTTGCGCACGTTTAATTTCGCTATCCCAATAAGCGCCTTTTACGAGACGGATCATCAGGCGTCGTTGGCTGCGTTCGGCTAAATTAATAATTGAGTCGATAACAAATGGGCAGCGTTTTTGGTAAGCCTGAATGACAAAACCAATACCGTTCCAGCCTGCTAATTTCGGCTCAAAACACAATTTTTCGAGTAAATCTAACGAAATTTCTAAGCGATCTGCTTCTTCAGCATCAATATTGATACCAACATCGTATTGGTGAGCTTGCAAGACTAAAGAAAGTAAGCGCGGATACAGTTCTTCCATCACGCGATCGTATTGCGCGCGGCTATAACGCGGATGTAGTGCCGATAATTTGATGGAAATACCCGGTCCTTCATAGATACCGCGTCCATTCGATGCTTTACCAATTGCGTGGATCGCTTGTTGGTAAGAGACCATATAATCTTGGGCATCTTTCTCGGTTAAAGCGGCTTCACCCAGCATATCGTAGGAGTAGCGGAAACCTTTGTCTTCCAATTTACGTGCGTTGGCAAGGGCTTGGGCGATGGTTTCGCCGGTGACAAATTGTTCACCCATTAAGCGCATTGCCATATCCACACCTTTTCGTACTAGCGGCTCACCACTTTTACTGATAATACGATTTAACGATGTCGATAATTTGGCTTCATTGTGGGTCGAGACTAATTTACCTGTAAATAAAAGCCCCCATGTTGCCGCATTGACGAACATCGAGCTGCTTTGACCAACATGAGATTGCCAGTTACCCGTACTGATTTTGTCTCGGATCAACGCGTCGCGAGTGGCTTTATCTGGAATACGTAATAGCGCTTCGGCAAGGCACATTAATGCCACACCTTCTTGAGAAGACAGCGAAAATTCTTGTAATAACCCTTGAACTAAGCCTGAACGACCAACCCCATTTTTTTGATTACGCAGTTTTTCTGCAATGGAGTAAGCCAATTTATGAGCCGCATCAGCTTGCTCAGGAGGCAGCTCAGCTTGTTGTAAAAGCATAGGTACGGCTTGAGTTTCAGGAATGCGGTACGCTGATGTAATTGCGGAGCGTTTTACGGATTGGGGTAAAATATGCTCAGCGAACTCAAGGAATGGCTGATAAAGGGTCTCAGGGGATGAAATTTCATCACCAGAATGCTGATCTTTTGTATCCAAAACCGTTGATAATTCAGGTATAATTTGGTTGTTATCGAGTTGCTCTAAATAATTATATATAGCTTGTTTAATAAGCCAATGGGATGTGCGATCAAGACGTTGAGCGGCGGCTTTAATGCGGTCACGAGTTTCTTCATCAAGTCTCACACCCATAGTTGTTGTGCTACTCATCTTAATTCCTTCCTTTTCACAGGTGTTAAATACCAAAAGTTACACACCATTATGATGATGTTGCAACTTTGTGCAACATTGTTAATGTGTCATGTGAAGAAAATGTGAAACAACTCTTATTTTTATGAGTGATTTATGATGCTCATTGATTGGGTTTTTATAATTTACTTACAAATCAATGTATTGGTTTTCATTTTAGGATGGCGACAAGTTAAACGCTTAATTAAGAATTTGACTTAAAATTTTAACATTTGTGATGTGTCTTTTATTTATCGAATAAAAAATAGTTAATTTCTTGTTAAAAGCATCTGAGTCTGTCTAGCATGATGTGGCAAAGTTATTGAGTTATTGCAACACAAACAATCACAACATAGATAAGGTGTGCATCAAAAAACGCAAAAATTGTGCAATTAAGTGCAACACCTTGAGATTAAAAGTTATCAAAGAAAATTATAAAGATAACGACAAAATAGACGCACTATGGAGACGACAGGATGACTGTAAGCACTCCGATGATCATTATGTTCATCGTATATATCACGGGTATGTTATTGATCGGCTATTTAGCCTATCGCTCAACGAAAAACTTTGATGATTACATTCTAGGGGGACGAAGTTTAGGTAGTGTGGTAACCGCATTATCTGCAGGGGCTTCAGATATGAGTGGCTGGTTATTGATGGGTTTACCAGGCGCTATTTTCCTCGCTGGGATTTCTGAAAGCTGGATTGCGATTGGTTTATGTTTAGGGGCTTATCTGAACTGGTTGTTTGTTGCAGGGCGCTTACGTGTACAAACCGAGAAAAATAATAATGCCTTAACGTTGCCAGACTATTTTACAAGTCGTTTTGAAGATAATAGTAAGATTTTACGTATTATTTCTGCGGTTGTTATTTTAGTTTTCTTTACTATCTATTGTGCATCAGGAGTTGTCGCGGGGGGCTTATTGTTTGAAAGCACCTTTAATATTAGTTACGACAAAGCGCTATGGTTAGGGGCATTGGCGACCATTGCTTATACTTTCTTAGGTGGTTTCTTAGCGGTAAGTTGGACGGATACTGTTCAAGCATCATTGATGATTTTTGCCCTGATCTTAACACCAATTGTCGTGATTTTATCTCTTGGCGGGTTAGATACTTCAATAGAAGTCATTAAAGCTAAAAACCCTGAATATCTTGATATGTTTAAGGGAATGAACTTTGTTGCTATTTTGTCATTGCTAGGTTGGGGACTGGGTTACTTTGGTCAGCCGCATATTCTGGCACGTTTTATGGCGGCAGATTCACATCGCACGATCCGTTCAGCACGCCGTATCAGTATGACATGGATGGCATTATGCTTAGGTGGAACAATTGCTGTTGGCTTCTTTGGTATCGCTTATTTTGAAAATAATCCTGCATTAGCAGGTTCTGTAATGAAAAATAACGAACGTATTTTCATGGAATTAGCTGGATTACTATTTAACCCATGGATTGCGGGTATCTTGCTGTCTGCGATTTTGGCGGCGGTAATGAGTACATTAAGTTGCCAATTATTAGTATGTGCCAGCGCATTGACCGAAGATTTATACAAACCTTTCTTCCGCAAATCAGCGAGCCAGAAAGAGCTAGTATGGGTAGGGCGTGGAATGGTGCTGTTAGTAGCGGCGATCGCAATCTATATTGCCCAAGACCCAAATAACAAAGTCTTAGGATTGGTGAGTAATGCGTGGGCCGGTTTTGGTGCTGCGTTTGGTCCAGTCGTTTTACTCTCTGTTATGTGGAAACGTATGACACGCACTGGAGCACTAGCAGGTATGATTGTTGGTGCGGTAACAGTATTAGTTTGGATGAAATTCAAATGGTTAGGTTTATATGAAATCATCCCGGGCTTTATCTTTGCGACTATCGCTATCATTGTTATCAGCTTGATAACTAAGGCGCCAAGCGCAGCAGCACAAGCCCGCTTTGATGAAGCTGAAGCTGAGTACAATACAAAATAATTGATAGATTTAGATTTTATAGATAGGTCTAGTTATAGATAGCAAAAAGGCTGAAAGGGAAACCTTCCAGCCTTTTATTTTTTGTTAATTGCTTATTCGTCAAATAATTAACGTGGTTTACGGCGTTTTACGACTTGGTAGCCAATAAACAGAATAACAAACCACAGTGGTGTCGCAATTAATGCTTGTCGGGTGTCATGTTGGAACGCTAATAACACCACCATGAAAGCAAAGAAGGCGAGACTGACCCACGACATAAAAATACCCCAAGGCATCTTATAGCGAGATGCGGCATGTTTTTCTGGGCGATTCTTACGGAAATTCAGGTAGCTTAATAAAATCATACTCCAGATAAACATGAATAAAATCGCAGACACGGTTGTGACTAAGGTGAATGCATGCATGATATCGGGAATAAAGTAGATCAAAACAATACCGAAACTTAGGCAGATACAGGTGAAAATTAAGCCTGTTGCGGGTACTGCTTTTTTCGATAACTGACTAAATTGTTTCGGCGCATCTCCCTCTTTAGATAACCCAAACAGCATACGGCTGGTGGAGAAAACACCACTGTTTGCTGATGAAGCCGCAGAGGTAAGTACCACAAAGTTCACGATACTGGCAGCAGCAGGCAGGCTGATTAGCACGAACATTTCCACAAAAGGACTTTTGTCCGCCAAAATGGTGCGCCAAGGGGTAACGGCCATAATCACAATCAGGGATAATACATAGAAAGCAATGATCCTAATCGGGATAGCATTAATGGCTTTTGGTAAGGATTTTTCAGGATCACGGGTTTCCGCTGCTGCGGTTCCCACCAATTCAATTCCCACAAAGGCGAAAATAGCGATTTGGAATCCAGCAAAGAACCCACTGAGCCCCATAGGGAACATTCCACCATCGTTCCAAATATTACTTAAGGATGCAGTATGCCCGGTCGGTGATTGGAAATTCATCGCAATCAACGTACCGCCAACGGCAATTAGCGTCACAATGGCGACAATTTTGATCATCGCGAACCAGAACTCCAGCTCACCAAACAGGCGAACAGAAACTAAGTTTAGCGTCAGTAGGGTGGCAACACAGATAAATGAAGTCACCCATTCCGGGAAATTAGGCACCCAGAAACTGACATACGAGGTGATCGCGATAATATCGGCTATTCCCGTGATCACCCAGCAAAACCAGTAAGTCCATCCCACAAAGAAGCCAGCCCATGGACCGATTAAATCCGCAGAAAAATCACTGAATGATTTATAGTCAAGGTTGGAGAGTAGTAATTCCCCCATGGCTCGCATGACAAAAAACAGCACAAAGCCGATGATCATGTAGACAAAGATAATAGAGGGACCCGCAAGGGAGATGGTCTTTCCTGACCCCATAAATAGCCCGGTACCAATGGCTCCACCAATAGCAATTAACTGGATATGACGGTTACTGAGGCTACGTTTTAGTTGATTTCGGTCAGAAGATGGCCGAGAGGTGGTTGTCGCTGCATTTTCTTCCATATTGTTATTTATCCGATAGTCATTGTGATATTAGCCCACACTATTTTTTTAAGTTTGAGGCTGTGTTTGCTCGAAATATTGTGACATAAATCTCAATTAGAGTAAGAGAAAATTTACAAATGGCAGAGAGACCGCTGGTTTAACCAACGGATCTATCTAGGTTGTTAACATAATTAACGAAAAGTTAACCTAAAAATAAAAATAGCAGAATAAATTGAGATGCACCAAATACTTCATTCTAAATAATGACAGTTGTGGCGTGGGAAATATATAAAGGTGATGTAGCTCATTTTTTTACTGAAAATGCCACGGATTTTCTTATTTTTAGCCGTTATCTTCGTTGGCTATTTCTAAACGATAGGGTTAACGGCCACTTTCACGTCATATCCCACGACAAATAAGGCTTGTTCAAGTGCTTCAATTTTTGACGCATATTGTAGGTCAAGTAACCGCTCTATCTGTTGAGCACTAATATTGAGTGTCCGAGCAAGTTTGCTGCGTGGGGTTTGAGTTTCAAGAATGGCATTGTGTAGTGCGATTTTTAAGCAGCTCAATACAGGCAAATGAATAACAAACGCATCAGCGACTGAATTTTGGGGAAGAGGAATAGGATTTCTTAATGTGATCAGCTCCGAAAGTGTGGCGAGTAATGTTTCTTGAGCCTCTAGTTCGACATCTTCTGCGCAATAAGTCACGCCTTGAATATCGGGAAAATCACAAAAATTAATTTCGTATACTCCTTCATCTTCAACAAATTCAACTGTTGCTAAATAATTAAACATAGTAAACCTCAAAAATTAATTTCTTTATAAGATAAATAGTACAAAGTGTCACAGAATAGACAATGGGTTGCATGTTAATAAAATGAAAAACGGATAGCGATGGTTTGGAGATCGAACATTTTTACCTCTTTTATGCCTGATTGGCTAAAGAATAAGCCTGTTTCATAATGAAACTATAATGTAACCTCATCACCTCTTTGTGAGCCAAGTCCCAGTTTTAACAATATTTTATCCACCCTTCACCTCAGTATCAATATGCCAATTTTACCCTTTTAGTCATCATATAATTTTTTAAATAAAACATATGAAAACGTATATGTATCTTAATTCGAATAAGCAGTTATACGTAATGTTGTCATTGTGGTTAAGTAATTTGTTAAAATAAAAGTATATAGTAACATTGCGATATTATCATTCATTGTTACTAACTGGTAAATAAACAGCGATATGTACGCGGGGGTAATAAGTTAAATTACTTGTTCACATAAGTCATATTTTCGAAGCGGGTCATGCTTATTTACACATAAATGTAGTGAACTTGGATGACCATCTTATTGTTTATAAATTCACTAGGAGAATGGTGCTTAGTTTTTTTTATTTTTCCTTTTATCAATAACTCAGTGCGCTAACTAATGCTGTGGCTTGAATTTTTTATGCAAAAAATAATAGCGAAATAGGTTAATCAAATGTTTGAAAAGTTAATTTAATTAAAATGAGTTTGTCATACAAAAATAACAATCTTGCTTATTAATATGGCAATACTCGATGAAAATTCATGACAATTTTATCTGAAATCTTTAATGGTATTGTCTGTATATAAAATGGTCTTAATTAGAATTTTTAATGTTATTGCTATTGGTTAATATTAATACAGTTAAATTTAATTAATATAAATTTACTATGGAATAATAATATGTATGACAAATTTAACTTTAATCTTGGCAGGAGAAAATTGAATTAATTTGATTAAGATTTGTAATTTTGATTAAACACATTGAAAAATAATGTTTAATTTTTATTCCTAAGTTACCGATATTACTAAGCCTTTAAACGAATTGCATTTTTACGAGAGTAATAAAGATTGATTTAGATCAATATGTAGGCTCTTTCGTTATGCTTAGTGTTTATCGCTTATAAATTCCCTCATATGTGTGAGTTTTTTACTTAAAATGCTAGTATTTGACTTATGAAAAATCTAAATGTTGTGAATATTTGAGATAAGTAGGATTAAGATATAGTTGTAATAAAGAATTGTTAATATATAGATGGATAATTATCCCGATAGACCAAAAAGAAACATAAGTGTCTTGAATAGTTAATTTAGTGGTGCATAATAATTAACGGCTAATAATGAAATCGGTATATTCTGAGATTTACAGGAAATGCTAACTTTTTAGCCACTCGTTATTGTTGTAGGTAATCAGGAAATATATTTAATTTAAGTTTGAACCTGTGTGTTTATATACTCCAAACTGGGTATTTTAATGGACCTCATGGGATAGTAATGGACTACACTATCCAGCTTTAATTATTTTCATATTTAAAACTTTGGTTAACACATTCGGCTCAAATTGATATTTGTTCTTTCTTCATGCAGATGTTAATAATTATTCGAAAGGTATAAAAAAATGAGCTCTACCACTGATTTTCTGAAGCATATATACGATATTAATCTTTCATATTTGCTTTTAGCTCAAAAGCTTATCGCCCAGGAAAAAGCCACTGCCATGTTCCGTCTCGGGATTTCCGATTCAATGGCAAACACTTTAGCAGAACTTTCTTTGCCTCAATTGGTTAAATTAGCGGAAACAAATCAGCTAATCTGTCAATTTAGATTTGAAAACAGCGACACGATTGAAAAGCTTACCCGAGATTCTCGAGTTGATGAATTGCAGCAAATTCATACGGGTATCCTTCTTTCGACCCGATTATTGCAAACGCATAATGAGTCCGATTCAGATATAGCGAGAAAAAGATGAGTAGCGTAGCTGAAAAAAGTATCGTCAAGGAAGCTAATGATATTCGTTTGGCAATGGAATTGATTTCGCTTGGGGCTCGCCTGCAGATGTTGGAAAGCGAAACTCAAATTAGTCGTGGACGCTTAGTGCGTTTATACAAAGAACTCAGAGGTTGCCCACCACCAAAAGGGATGCTCCCTTTTTCAACCGATTGGTTTATGACATGGGAACAAAATATTCACTCATCCATGTTCTACAACGCCTATCAGTTTTTACTGAAAACCGGTCAATGTGAAGGGGTTGATGCTATTCTCAAAGCCTATCGACTCTATCTAGAGCAGTGTTCACCCAATGCTGGAGACGAACCAATTTTGGCATTAACCCGTGCATGGACATTAGTTCGTTTTGTGGAAAGTGGCATGTTGCAAAGTTCCGATTGCAATTGCTGTAGTGGTTCATTTATCACCTATGCCCACATTCCTGAAAATAGTTTTACGTGTAGCTTGTGCCAGCCTCCATCACGAGCGATAAAAAAACGTAAACTTTCCGAGCATCTCGCCGATATTACGGAATATCGACAAGATGGCATTACCAAAGCGGTAATGTAATTGGATTAATTTGGTTTACAGGCAATTTCATTGCCTGTCCTTCCTCATATTCCCTTTGACTGCCATCTGTTAACCAACGGAGTGAAAGGGAATACTGTGTTAATACTCATCGGATATATCATTGTTACAGCTGCCGTTATCGGTGGCTATGTCATGGTCGGTGGTCATCTTGGCGCGCTGTACCAACCAGCTGAGTTTGTCATTATTTTAGGGGCTGGTTTAGGCGCATTTGTTGTGGGTAACAGTGGTAAAGCCATCGTTGCATTATGCAAAGTATTACCAAGACTCTTCCGTCGCTCTTCTTACAACAAAGCCATGTCAATGGACTTGATGGCTTTGTTATTTCAGCTTTTGAATAAATCTCGTCAACAAGGTCTACTTGCGCTCGAAAAAGATATTGAAAACCCGCAAGAGAGTGAGATTTTTTCTCAGTATCCTCGCATTCTCAAAGATCAAACTGCCATGATGTTTATCGTGGATTATTTACGTTTAATGGTGACAAGTAACTTACAAGCCCATGAAATCGAAGCATTAATGGATGAAGAGCTAGAAACATTCCGTCAAGAAAATGAAGTACCAGCATCCGGTTTGAACATGGTGGGTGAATCCATGCCTGCGTTCGGGATCGTGGCGGCTGTTCTCGGTGTGGTGAATGCACTTGCAGCTGCAGACCGACCTGCGGGTGAATTGGGCGCCTTGATTGCTCATGCAATGGTAGGAACTTTCCTCGGTATTTTAGTGGCTTATGGATTTATTTTGCCACTGGCGAGTTTAATTCGTCAGCGCAGTAGCGAACAATTAAAAATGATGGAGTGCATTAAAGTCACGTTCCTCTCTTCATTGCAAGGGTATGCCCCTCAAATTGCGGTTGAATTTGGTCGTAAAGTCTTATTTAGCGTTGATAGACCGTCATTCCTTGAGCTGGAAGACAAAGTTCGTGAAGTCAAAGTCGGTAATCGCGCAACAGAAACCACTGAGGAGTAATCGCTAATGGCAGCCAATGGCCCTCAAATTATTCGTGTTAAGAAAAAAGGCGGTCATCAGCAGCATGCCCACGGTGGAGCATGGAAAATTGCTTACGCTGATTTTATGACTGCGATGATGGCGTTCTTTCTGGTTATGTGGCTGATTTCCATCTCCAGTCCTCAAGAATTAACCAAGATAGCGGAGTATTTTCGTACTCCGCTCAGTACTGCCATCAATCCAGGAACGAAAAGCGGAGATGCCACTAACCCCATTCCCGGTGGTGGAAAAGATCCGATTTTTCGTGATGGTGACGTGATGCCAGAACCAAATGACATCATTTCCGGTGATGCGAATTATCGCTTTGAAAAATTAAAAGAAAATCTTGAGCAAGCAATTTTACAAGACCCGCGTTTGAATGAATTAAAACCCCATTTATTGATTGACATGATCAACGATGGTTTACGAATTCAAATCGTAGATAGCGCCAATCGCCCTATGTTTAAAGTGGGTTCTGCCACCGTCGAGCCTTACATGCGCGATATTCTGCGTGCCATTGCGCCACTACTCAATGATGTTCCGAATCGCATTAGTATTTCAGGACATACGGATGACTTGCCATATGCCAGCGAAGCCTATTACAGCAACTGGGAACTCTCATCTGATAGAGCCAATGCCTCTCGCCGTGAGCTGATCATGGGGGGAATGGATGAGCGCAAAGTTTTACGTGTAGTAGGGATGGCCTCATCCATCCATTTAGACAAAGAAAACGGCTTAGCACCCGTCAACCGGCGGATCAGCATCATCGTATTGAATGAAGATGAAACAAATCAAATTTTACATGAATACGATGGCGCAACACCGATTAATGATGTGCTGAAAAAAAGCCCAGAAGATGTGCCAATACCGGCAAACAGTGATGTCGTGACTGTGAAGGTGACAAAGTCACCCGATAAACAGTAATGACAAAAACCATAATCACCCGAATCTCACTACTGCCGGACTTATCCGGCAGTCAGTGTTAAGTGAAACTTAAGCGAAATTGGATAAAAAGCATGGATATTACCGAGTTTTATCAAACATTTTTCGATGAAGCCGATGAGTTGCTTAGGGATATGGAACAGCATTTGCTTGAGCTTGATCCTATTGACCCAGATAGCGAGCAGCTCAATGCCATATTCCGCAGTGCCCACTCAATTAAAGGTGGGGCGGCAACCTTTGGTTTCACTCATCTACAAAACACCACGCATACCTTAGAAAACTTGCTCGATAAGGCACGTCATGATGAGCTGACATTAACGCCAGATATTATTGACGTTTTCTTAGATGCAAAAGACGTGATGGTGTCCCAACTGGATGCCTATAAAAATGACTCATTACCGGATGATGAGACTTTCAAACGCATTTGTGATGTGCTCAAAAGCATTGAACATGATGTCAGCGAAGTCGGCTCGGAAGAGGTTGTCACTCTTGCTAACGTGAGTATCGAAGAGACTGACTGTGTTGTGGCTGACGATGTTGCGGCGGATGAGTCCTCGTCGGGAACTACGATGCAAACCCATGCATCATTGACAAATAACGAATTTTCTCACTATTTCATCATTACGTTGAACGGTCTGAAATCAACGGAAGTGGATGTATTAGCGGATGAATTAGGTTTATTCGGTAGCTTATTTGGCTCAGAAAAAAGTGATTCCAGCTTAAAAGCGTGGCTAGGAACCAATACGGATATCGAAGATATCTGTGGGGTACTGTGTTTCGTCGTGGATGAGTCTCAAATCCAGCATAGCGAAATCAGTTTTGAAGAGTGCCAGCGTGCAACACAAGGTAGTAACCAAAAAAGTAAAGTGGCTGCAACTCTCGAAGAATTGGAAGCAACGGTGGAAGAGTTGGCGGCAATGGTTGAAACACCTACCGAGCCAGTTGAATCGCCTAAAACGGCGGTTGCGGCACCGGCACCTGTTACGGCGCCAACATCTGCATCATCACCTTCAGCATCGTCATCCGCAACCACTAAAAAAGCTGCCGCAGCGAAGCCCAAAGGGGATTCAAGCAGCATCCGTGTTGCAGTTGAAAAAGTTGACCAACTGATCAACTTAGTGGGCGAGCTGGTGATCATCCAGTCAATGCTGACTCAGCATAGCCAACAAGTTGACCAAAACGAATATGCGGATTTGCTCAGTTCTATCGTTCAATTAGAGCGTAACTCACGGGCTCTGCAAGAGTCAGTCATGTCCATTCGTATGATGCCAATGGATTATGTTTTCAGCCGTTTCCCACGTATGGTGCGCGATATTGCCTCTAAGCTGGGTAAGAAAATCGAACTGAAAGTGGAAGGTAGCTCAACCGAATTAGACAAGAGTCTTATCGAACGCATCGTCGATCCACTGAATCACCTTGTCCGAAACAGTCTTGACCATGGTATTGAAAAACCAGAAGTTCGCTTGGCAAATGGTAAACCTGAAGCGGGAACATTAACGCTCTCTGCGGCACATCAAAGCGGCAATATCTGTATCGAAGTGCGTGATGATGGGGCAGGGCTAAACCGCGAACGAATTTTAGCAAAAGCTCGCTCTCAAGGTATGAATGTTCACGATGGCATGACCAACGATGAAGTCGCGATGTTGATCATGGCGCCGGGCTTCTCTACTGCCGAAGTGGTGACGGATGTTTCAGGGCGTGGTGTCGGAATGGACGTGGTTAAACGAAACATTCAAGACATGGGCGGACGTATTCAAATCGGTTTCACAGAAGGTAAAGGCACCATCATTCGGATTTTACTGCCATTAACCTTAGCCATTCTTGATGGTATGTCAGTCAAAGTCTCTGACGATGTGTTTATCGTGCCACTTAGTGCAATTATTAGCACATTACAGCCACGTCCAGAGGATATCTATCGCCTTGCCGGTGAAGAAAAAATGCTGCTCGTTCGCGGTGAATATTTACCACTGGTCGAATTGCATCATGTCTTTTCTATCAAAAATGCCGAACCAAATCTTGCCAATAGTATCGCGCTGATCATCCAAAATGCGGGGCATCGTTTCGCTTTATTGGTTGACAAGCTGGTAGGGCAGCAGCAGGTCGTGGTGAAAAATATCGAAAGTAATTATCGCAAAATTCCAGGAATTTCCGCTGCAACCATCATGGGCGACGGTTCTGTTTCGCTGATTTTAGACGTCGCAGAATTGCAGAGAATGAACAACAACATTTTGATTAATAAGAAACAGCCTGTTTCTCAACCAGTAATGCACTAAATAGAGGTTATATACCATGTCTATGTTAGATGACGATTTAAACAAGCTTGAAGAAGAAAAGAATGGCGAAGGCTACCTCATTTTTACGCTTGGTGAAGAAGAGTACGGAATCGAGATTTTAAAAGTGCAGGAAATTCGTGGTTATGAGCAAGTGACTCGTATTGCGAATACTCCTGACTTTATTAAAGGTGTCACCAACCTGCGTGGCGTCATTATTCCGATCATCGATCTGCGCATTAAGTTTTCCCATGAAAACGTAGTTTACAACGACAACACCGTCGTCATCGTTGTGAACTTAAAAGACCGAGTTGTGGGAATTGTGGTTGATGGTGTTTCCGATGTACTGGTGTTGCATGAAGAGCAAATTGCACCACCGCCAGATTTCGCGGTGACATTATCCACTCAGTATCTGACCGGTCTAGGAACAGTAGGCGAACGTATGTTGATTTTGGTTGATATCGAAAAATTATTGACCAGTGAAGAGATGGCGTTAATCGACAATATCGCGGAATAACGAGTCATTAGATGCGTTAAATACGCTGATAATTTGCTCAAAAATGGTAAGTGAATGACTAAAGTTTTTGAGCAACTGTCCGATATCCAAACTACAACAACACTATGTTAGTAAAACACCATGTACAGTCGAATTAAAATCGTATCAGGACTTTTGTCCGTTATTTTTGTATTTATTTTATTGCAGCTGGTATCAAGTGGTTTGATGTTTACCAAACTCGGCGATAACAGCGACAGTATTAATTATTTGAATTCTCTCCAACGCCAAAGACTCGTTCTGACTCAAAGCTGGGTCAATCTATTGCAAGCTCGTTCTGACTTAAACCGCGCCATTAACGCGTATTTATTAGAAGAGTTAAGCATTAAAGATGATGCCTCTGCTGCGGATCTTATTGCTTCAGCAAAAGGTAAATTTAAAGCTGCCGATGAAGCGTATGACAGCTACAGAAAGTTGATGGCAAACGCAGAGGTGGATAAGGGGTTATTTGATAACTTACTAAAATCCTATGAGGATTATCGTGTTGCATTAACCAAACTGTCGGAATATGCAGAGAAGGGGGATTTAAACGGCTTCTATGCGCATAGAACGTCAGGGTTACAAGCCAAATTTGAAGAGCAATTTGGCCTCTATTTTGCTGAAATTTCTTCAGATTTTGAAAATGAAGTGGTGAATGCAGAATCCAATTACCGCCAATCACTGTATTTGCTGGTTATCTTATCCGTACTGTTAGCAGTGATCAGCGTGATTAGCTATCGCTATGTGCGTAAAGGGATCACAGAGCCATTAAATACGCTGATCGAGCGCATTAAAGTGTTCGCTTCAGGGGATTTAACGCCAAAAATTGATACCTCAGCGAACAATGAAATTGGTGAGTTAGCGCGTGGTGCTCAGCACATGCAACAAGAGCTAATCAATACGGTTCGTGGTGTACTGGATGGTAGTGAAACTATCTATCAGGGTACCACTGAAATCGCAGCGGGTAACAATGACTTATCTTCACGTACCGAGCAGCAAGTGGCTTGCTTAGAAGAAACGTCTGCTAGCATGAGTGAGCTGACAGCAACCGTTAAGCAAAACACTGAATATGCTCATCAAGCTAGCGAGTTTGCAAGCCAAGCTTCTGTTATTGCAAAAGAAGGCGGCAAAGTGGTGTCTAACGTGGTTCATACCATGCGCAACATTGCTGATAGCTCGCAAAAAATCTCTGACATTACCGCTGTTATCGACAGTATTGCTTTCCAAACCAATATCCTCGCATTGAATGCTGCGGTTGAAGCGGCGCGTGCTGGTGAGCATGGTCGTGGATTTGCTGTGGTTGCCGATGAAGTTCGTAGCCTTGCTCAACGCAGCGCAGATGCAGCAAAAGAGATCAAAGGCTTGATTGAAGACTCTGTTTCTAGAACAGACGTCGGGGCTCGCCAAGCAGAAGATGCTGGTGAAACAATGACAAAAATTGTCGACTCAGTCACACGTGTTACTGACATTATGACGCACATCGCAACCGCGTCTGATGAGCAGAGCAAAGGTATTGCTCAAGTGAGTATTGCCGTGGAAGAGATGGACAAAGTGACTCAGCAAAACGCCTCACTCGTTGAGCAATCCGCTGTTGCTGCAAATGTACTGGAAGAGCAAGTCGCTAAGCTTTCCCAGTTGATCTCCATTTTCCGTTTACCTGCAATGGATCAAGCAAAAGTACGCAACGCACAACCTGCACCAAGAACAGTATCTAATATTGTTAAAACACCAGATTTATCCAAAATCGCATCGAAAAATCATAAAGATGACGATAACTGGGAAACCTTTTAAGGGTAAATCTGTTCGAGCGCTGTGAGAGTTTCTCTCGCAGCGCTTTTATATGTTTAAGCTCGATAATTAAAAAAGGGCCAAATTTTTGGCTGGCATAAGTAGGGGATTAAATATGTTAGGAAAGAATATCCGAATTTCAGTGAGCTTATACTTACTCCTGATTTTATTTTGTGGCATGCAGTTAACCTCAAGCGGCGTTTCTGTTGGCATCGTTAACAGCGAATTAAACGCGCTAGAAAGAATCGATATGGGTTCTAAAAAACGCGCATTACTGGAAGAGACCAGCAAAAACTTAATGCAGGCACGTAATAGCCTGACTCAAATTGCCTTACTGATGAAAGTAGGCGACCACGTTCCATTAATCGAAGAAACCCGCGTTGTTTTCGATAACTACTTAATTTCAGCTAACAAATCGTATAACGAATTCAAAACTCAGCCAGTGCTAAGCGAAAAAGAAAACTTAGCGGCATTGGAAGAGAAATTTAATGCCTTTGTCGTCACGTTAAACGCATTGAAAGGCAATCTTGATAACAACGATGTTGCGGCTTATATCAATCTGCCTGCACAACAAAACCAAGATGAATTAATCAGTGTTATTAATAATTATCTCTCTGTTTTAAATGATGAAAGTAATGATTCTATTGCGGATGCAAGATTTTATAACCAATTTGCATGGGTTTCATTCTTTACCGTCATTGTCATTATTTTCGGTGTGATTGCCGTTGTGCATCTGTGGTTAAAACGTAAAGTCATTTCACCATTAAACAGCATGAGTGAACACTTTATGCACGTTGCGGAAGGAAAACTAAATCAGAATATTGAAATTAATTTCCGTGATGAAATCGGTGATGTATTCGAAAAATTAAAAGTCATGCAGCAATCATTGGCAAAAACTGTCACCTCTATTCGCTCTAATACAGACCAAATGTATACGGGTATTCGTGAGATTGCTTTAGGGAATAATAATTTATCATCAAGAACAGAACAGCAGGCCGCCTCGTTAGAAGAGACGGCAGCGAGTATGGAAGAGTTAACTGCGACAGTGAAACAAAACGCCGATAATGCGCGTCAAGCTAGCGAACTTGCAGTGAGTGCATCGCGCACAGCGACAAAAGGCGGTGAAATCACGGAAGGTGTGATTGACACGATGACTGCCATTTCTAATAGCTCTCAGAAAATTAGCGCCATCATCAGTGTCATTGATGGCATCGCTTTCCAGACCAACATCCTTGCATTAAATGCTGCAGTAGAAGCGGCGCGTGCGGGTGAACAAGGTCGTGGGTTCTCGGTAGTTGCAGGTGAAGTTCGCGCATTAGCGCAACGAAGCGCTGAAGCGGCGAAAGAAATTAAAGGCTTGATTGACGAGTCAGTTGGACGCGTGAACCAGGGCTCTCAGTTGGTGAATGAAGCAGGTCAAACCATGAATGAACTGGTTGCCGCTGTTAACCAAGTGACTGAATTAATGGGCAATATTGCGTCTGCATCGAATGAACAGAGCCGAGGTATTGAGCAAGTTGCGATTGCAGTAAGCCAAATGGATTCTGTTACACAACAAAACGCCGCATTAGTAGAGCAATCAACCAGTGCGACAGCAGCACTTGAAGACCAAGCCAATAATTTGGTCGAGACTGTGGAATTTTTCGAATTACCAGAACAGTCGACCCGAGTTAGACGGTAATGGGTATTCATGCGATAGCGTCAATAATGAACTCTCAATCTAGATAACTTGAGCTAGGGAGAGGCGGTTAGTTAGACAACGCATAAGTTAGACGATGATAGTTAGGCAGCCACTTTCGGCTGCCTCGCCGGTTTTTATTGAATAGGACGACAAGTACGATGCTATTAGTACCACAGATAGAACCTTTGACTGATGACGAGTTTGGTCGGGTTTGTCGATTTATTCATAAAAAGTCTGGAATAGTCCTTACGATGAATAAGAAAAATATGGTCTATAACCGCTTATTAAAGCGCTTACGTGACTGTAATATCGACAATTTTTCTGATTACTTACGGATGTTAGAGCGTGAACCGTTGAATACGGAATGGCAAGCATTTATCAACGCACTGACCACAAACTTAACGGCATTCTTTCGAGAGCCTCACCACTTTGCGACATTGACAGATTTTTTAAAAAGCCGTCGAAATAGCAATATCAATATTTGGTGTTCGGCTTCTTCGACAGGGGAAGAACCTTATTCTATCGCCATGACAGTGAGCGATGTTCTGGGAGCCAACGCTGTCAATGCCAAGGTCGTTGCCAGTGATATTGACACGGAAGTATTAGAGAAAGCGAAACAAGGGATCTATCGAATCGAAGAACTCAAAACCCTGACAGCACTGCAACGGCAGCGCTACTTCATGAAAGGGGTGGGTGAGTACGAAGGGTTTGCTCGCGTAAAGCCCGCACTTAGCAACATGATTGAGTTTCGTTACTTAAACCTGACGGAAGGCGATTGGCAATTACAACATCGCTTCGATGCGATTTTTTGCCGTAACGTCATGATTTATTTTGACAAGGAAATGCAGATAAAACTGCTAGAGCGCTTTGCGCCACTGCTCAAGCCGGATGGCTTATTGTTTATTGGTCACTCTGAAAATATTTCGCAACTGACAAAACAGTTTGTGATCAATGGGCAGACCGTCTACAGCTTAGCGTCGGCGAGGAGAGGACAATGAAAAAAATAAAAGTATTGTGCGTCGATGACTCTGCACTAATGCGCCAATTAATGCGTGAAATTATCAACAGTCACTCTGATATGGAAGTGGTCGACACAGCGCCAGATCCGTATGTTGCTCGGGATTTAATTAAGCAACTGGAGCCAGATGTTATCACCCTTGATGTTGAAATGCCGAGAATGGATGGCATTGATTTTTTAGAGAAATTGATGCGGCTGCATCCAATTCCGGTAGTCATGGTTTCCACATTAACCTCTAAAGGTTCTGAAGTGACATTAAAGGCTTTAGAGCTGGGAGCGGTGGATTTTGTGACAAAACCACAGATTGGTATTCGCGAAACCATGATGAGTTATCGCGATATGATCGGTGAAAAAATTCGCGCAGCGGCGATGTCTAAAATGTCGCAGCGTAACCGTTTTGCTCGCACCGAGAAAAAAATCGCGGAACCAACAACTCTTGCTAAACCGCTGACGCCATACGTGTGCAATAACCGTGTGATAGCTGTGGGTGCCTCAACCGGTGGAACAGAAGCTATCCGACAATTTCTGGAAATGCTACCAAGAGAATGCCCGCCTGTAGTGATCACTCAGCATATGCCAGCAGGCTTTACCCGCTCTTTTGCCGAGCGTTTAAATAAATTGTGTGCGCTGACAGTAAAAGAGGCAGAGCACAACGAAGTTCTACAAAAAGGCTGTGCCTATATCGCGCCGGGTGATTCACACATGCTGATTGCCGATAAAGGCAAAGGTTATCAAGTGGTGTTGGAACAGAGCGAGCCAGTTAACCGCCATCGTCCTTCCGTCGATGTGTTATTTGACTCAGTCGCTAAGCATGTCGGACGTAAATGTATTGGTATTTTGCTGACGGGGATGGGAATGGATGGAGCGAAAGGCTTACTTAACCTACGTCAACAAGGGGCTTTCACTTACGCTCAAAACGAAAGCAGCTGCGTCGTATTTGGTATGCCGCGTGCTGCAATCGAAATGAATGCCGCAGATGAAGTGCTGGATCTACTGAAAATCGCCCCAAGCGTATTAACAAAACTTTCTACTGTCACCGTTTAGTGGTGACAGTTTATTTATCATTGTATTTTTGAAGGAGTGGTTATGGCCGCTAAAGATCTGAGCTTTCTGGTTGTCGATGACTTTTCTACTATGCGTCGCATCGTCCGTAACTTATTAAAAGAACTTGGTTTTAACAAAATTGAAGAAGCGGAAGATGGTGTTGATGCCCTCGAAAAAATCCGTGCTGGGAATATTGATTTTGTTGTTGCTGACTGGAATATGCCAAACATGGATGGTTTAGAGTTACTCAAAACTATTCGTGGTGATGATGCACTTAAACATATCCCTGTCTTAATGGTGACCGCAGAAGCGAAAAAAGAAAACATCATTGCAGCAGCACAAGCGGGTGCAAGCGGCTATGTTGTGAAACCGTTTACCGCAGCTATCCTAGAAGAAAAATTAAATAAAGTGTTTGAAAAAATGGGGCTGCAATAATCGCGGGCGGTAAAGGAGACAGTGATGATTGAACAAGTAGCAATGAATGGCAGCCGTAATGGCACTGGCAACGAAGATCTAAAACACGTCATTACACGTATTGGAACTCTGATGCGAACCTTACGTGAAAGTATGCGTGAGTTGGGTTTAGAGAAAAGCGTTCAGCAGGCAGTAGCAAGTATTCCAGACGGTAAAGACCGCCTGCGTTATATTGCGCAAATGACAGCCCAAGCGGCAGAAAAAACACTCAACGGCATTGATGTTATCAAGCCGCTGCAAGTGGAAATGAACAAAAATGCGATTGCGTTGCAGCAACAGTGGGAAGAGGCGGCGTCCGGTGAAGTCTCTGAAGCGTTACGCGGCTCCACTCAAGCATTTTTGGGACAAGTTATCCAAGATAGCGAAGTGACGAAAGCTGAACTATTAGAAATCATGATGGCGCAAGACTTCCAAGACTTAACGGGTCAAGTCGTCAAAAAAATGATGGAAGTGGTTGAAGAAGCAGAGAAACAGCTATTAGCGTTGCTGATGGAAAATACACCACCAGAAATGCGAGTGAAGACTCAAAGTGAAAGCCTGCTCAATGGTCCTCAGATTAATAAAGAAGGTGTGAATGTGATGGCATCACAGTCACAGGTGGATGATCTGTTAGATGAGTTAGGTTTCTAATTCGTTCGCTCCTTCATGATAGTTTGAGCTATAGCGTTATTGGCGGCGTTTGCCTTGTTGCTATGGCTCAAATTATTTAGGGTAGTCGTGCATCATTATTTTATTAGCGATTTTTCATCAAAACCCATCGACCAGTAGATCTATCGCGCTTTTGATTTTATCTCTTTGGTGCCGAATGCAAGTGATCTCTTTTCCTAACATGGATTTAGAGATAGCTGACATCAAATGAGTCATAAGCACAAAGGGTTGTCCTTCAATATTAATAATTGGGTTAAGTCGCATCGGTAGGGCCGCTTGTAGGTGCCGTTTATCAAATAAAGGAATGATAAGGCGCGTTGTTAGGTCATCAATAATGTCACTTTGAACATCCAAAAGATAAGGATAGTTGGTTATCTCTTTTTTAGCTTGATAGACACAATATTGCATTAAAGCTCCTTATATTCCTCTGAAAAAATTCCATATTCTTCATTGATCCTATTGAGTTCCTGAAAACCGTCTTGGTTATCCGCTTTCCATTTTAATGCCTCAAGTTTTTTGAGTTCAGCTAATAAAGCATTGGATAACACAAGGGAAAAGTTCAAATTGGCTTTTCTCGCTTGTTCATAAAGTTTAGGGGAGACAGTCACACTCACCGTCTTTTTCATTTTATTGGCTAAGGTCATCGCAACTCCTTTTTGATATACATGCTACATTTACTGGCACACCGGAGTATCCAAGTGCCCGTGCTTGAACACGGGTAAATGTAGCATATATTTTGAACGAGAAACCAATTTACCTCCATTTACTGAAAAAATCAGACACTCTATTTCTCTTATGACTCTTCAAAAAGCGCTTCAATAGACTTTATTGGATAGAAAAAGCTATCCGCGTTATCTCCTGCTAATTGGATAAAACCAAGTCCGAGATAAAATTGTTTTGCTTTATCATTTAAGGCCTCGACAAATATGTACGGTTTTTTACCGTACTTGAGTGATAAATGTACACTGAAGCAAGTTCAACTAGATTTTGAACACCAAACCAAAAGAAATACGTAATGTGGTTTTATACATAGTTAGCTTTGTTCACAGGTAGTTTTATATAGGGTCACAAACAGATCGAATGTGTTTATTTAGGTTTGCGAAGCGCTTCGCTGAGGGGGTGCAAGAGGCTGCAATTGTTGACGAATGGCTGGGCAGCGTGTCGAGAAATGAAATTATAATGGTGGAATAGGGAGAGGAATGTTGAGGTGGTAAAAGAGGATATTAATAGGGCATTAACGCAGGCTTGAATAGCTTTTCAAACCTGCGCAAACAAAACAGAGATAAAGTTATTTCTTTTTATTCAACATAGCTTTTAAATCTGCAAACGGGTTATAAGTGGCTTCACCCACATCTTTTTGTGCATCTTCACCCGCAACCACATTCGTTCCGTACTGGTCGGCTTCTGTATACTTAGAGTGTTCATGGTCATGGCAGAAGAGACACAATAATTCCCAGTTACTGCCATCTTCAGGATTATTGGTATGATCATGATCGATATGATGAACGGTTAATTCTCTTAGATTCGAATAAACGAATTCCCGTGTGCAGCGCCCACATATCCACGGGTAAATTTTAAGTGCTTTTTCGCGGTAGCCACTTTCTAAGCGAGCATAGTTTTTGGGGATCAAAGCCATAACGAATATCACCTGCTATAAATAGAGTGTTTTATATTGATACTGTCAATATACCCCATTTTACAGCACGGGTATTATAGGAAGTGATTTTTTAGGTCATCCTTTTTGACTTTTTCTCTTGTTACCTTTCATTTGCCTCTTTGCGAAGCGCTTCGCAAAGTTGTTGCCATATTGCTCAATAGCCAAAAAACCCCTGCGAACTACGTCTATTTTCCACCATTGATTTTTTTACACTCTGTCATGCTATAGCGACTATGCGTATAGGCTAATTTTTTGGAAGTCACGTGTCCGACGAAAGTGATGTAGAAAAAACAGAAGAACCCACGCCCCATAAAAAGCAGAAAGCGAAAGATGATGGGCAAATTGTTCGCTCCAAAGAATTAAGCTCCCTCATGATGATGTTGGCTGGAGTCAGTTTGCTGTGGTTAAGTGGCGGGCATTTGGCAAACCAGCTACGACAAATCATGCGCCAAGGATTTATCTTTGACGGGCATTACCTGCAAAACACAGGGTTAATGCTCAGTTATTTGGGGAGGGTGGTTAGTGAGGCGTTATTTGCTCTACTCCCAATTATCGGGGGGTTAGCGCTGGTGGGGATCTCTGCTTCGTCACTGGTGGGTGGGCTGTTATTTAATAGCAAATTGATTAAGTTTGATTTGAAAAAATTAAATCCAATCAAAGGATTAAAACGAATTTTCTCTATGAATGCCTTATCTGAATTGTTTAAGGCGATATTAAAATCACTGTTTGTGGGGTTAGGAGCATCCATTTTCCTCTGGCAAAGTTGGCCTTCACTACTCCATTTGGTGATGGAACCACCGACAACGGCATTAGCGAATGCACTAGAGAAGGTAATTTTTGCAGGTTATTTAATTGTCTTTCTCTTAATCCCGATGGTGGCATTTGATGTGTTTTATCAATTTCGTTCCCACTTGAAAAAGTTACGGATGAGCCGCCAAGAAATTAAAGACGAATTTAAGCAGCAAGAGGGTGATCCGCACATTAAAGCCAAAATTCGTCAGCAACAACGAGCGATTGCGCGTAACCGAATGATGGCAGATGTCCCCAGTGCGGATGTGATTGTTACTAACCCGACTCACTACGCTGTCGCCCTAAAATATGACGATAAAAAAATGGGGGCGCCGAAAGTTTTGGCAAAAGGCGCAGGAGTTATTGCTCAACGTATTAAAGAAATTGGTGCAGAGCACCGCATTTTACAACTTGAAGCTCCACCGCTCGCGCGTGCGTTATACCGTCATGCGGAGATTGGACAAAGTATCCCTGTTGCGCTGTATGCAGCGGTAGCAGAAGTTTTAGCATGGGTTTACCAATTACGCCGTTGGCGTCGTGAAGGTGGCCTGAAACCAAAGAAACCGAAGAATTTACCAGTGCCACCGACGCTGGATTTTGCTGGAGATAACAATCGCGATGGCTAATTTGGCTGCACTTTTAAAATTGCCGAAAAACTTACAAGGAACTCAGTGGCAAATCCTCGCTGGACCCGTGCTGATATTACTGATTCTGTCGATGATGGTTTTACCATTACCGGCATTTTTGCTTGATTTGTTGTTCACCTTTAACATTGCTCTGTCCATTATGGTTCTGCTTGTGGCGATGTTCACCAAACGGACATTGGATTTTGCCGCATTTCCCACCATTTTGCTGTTCGCAACCTTATTGCGCCTATCTTTGAATATCGCTTCAACGCGTATTATTTTGCTGGATGGTCATACTGGGCCTGATGCCGCTGGGCGTGTTGTCGAAGCTTTTGGTCACTTCCTGGTTGGCGGTAACTTTGCCATTGGTATCGTTGTTTTCATTATCTTGGTTCTGATTAACTTTATGGTTATCACCAAGGGTGCGGGGCGTATCGCCGAAGTGGGTGCTCGCTTTGTGCTTGATGGTATGCCTGGTAAGCAAATGGCTATCGATGCCGACTTAAACGCCGGTATCATTAATGATGATGAAGCGAAAAAACGCCGAGCAGAAGTCACTCAAGAAGCCGATTTTTACGGTTCAATGGACGGTGCGAGTAAATTCGTCCGTGGTGATGCCGTCGCCGGAATTATGATCATGGTGATAAACGTCATCGGTGGTCTGATTATCGGTGTGGGCCAGCACCATATGACCCTCGGTGATGCAACCAGTGCTTATACCTTATTAACCATTGGTGATGGTCTAGTTGCCCAAATTCCAGCATTGATCATTTCAACGGCAGCGGGGGTTATCGTCACTCGCGTTGCAACCGATGAAGATGTCGGTGAGCAGATGGTCACTCAACTATTTAATAATCCGCGCGTGATGTGGCTCAGTGCTGGGGTGTTAGGGTTGATTGGTCTTATTCCAGGGATGCCTAACTTTGTTTTCCTACTGTTTACTGCGGCATTGGCTGCATTAGGCTGGTATCTGGTAAAACGCTCACGTAACCCAGAAAAAGTGATGGATGATAGCCAAGCGCAACATTTCCAAGAAGCCAATAAAGTGGTCGAAGCAACATGGGATGATGTGCAGTTAGAAGATTTACTGGCAATGGAAGTCGGTTATCGCTTAATTCCGTTGGTTGATAACGATCAACAAGGGGAGCTATTGGGTCGACTTCGTGGGTTACGTAAGAAATTTGCTCAGGAAGTTGGATACTTACCTCCGGTGGTACATATTTGCGACAACTTAGAGTTATCCCCATGTGAATATCGCATTCTTATCAAAGGGGCTGAGGTGGGGCGCGGAGAAGCTCAACCTGGACGTAACTTAGCGATTGATCCGGGTAATGCGGCGGGAACTTTACAAGGAGATATGACTAAAGAACCTGCGTTTGGTCTGCCTGCAATATGGATCGATGACGATTTACGTGAACAAGCGCAAATCCAAGGTTATACCGTCGTTTCTGCAAGTACCGCGGTAGCAACGCACTTTAACCAAATTTTACTGCAATACTCGAGTACTCTGTTCGGTCGCCAAGAAGCCCAAATGTTGTATGACCGAGTGAAAAAAGAGATGCCAAAACTGGCGGATGATTTGATCCCTGACACCATTTCACTGACCATCTTACACCGCGTTTTACAAAACCTACTCATGGAAGATGTGGTGATCCGCGACATGCGCACCATTATTGAAACGCTGGCTGAAATGGCAGGTGAAAATGGTGAACAAAAAGACACTGATTACCTTACCTCTCAGGTACGTATTGCTTTAGGACGAGCCATTACCCAGCAATGGTTTGGTAGCGCTGAAGAGATCCAAGTGATTGGGTTGGATGCGAAGTTAGAGCAAATCCTGCTACAAGCCGCAAAGAATGGCGGTGGCTTAGAGCCAAACTTAGCCCAGTTTATTCAAACTCAAGCTGAAGAAGCAGTGGGGCATCAAGAAGCGATGGGGGCGCCAACCGTATTGTTAGTGAATCATGCCCTGAGGCTGATTTTATCCCGCTTCCTGCGTCGTAGTTTGCCGCAATTAGTGGTGATGTCCAATTTAGAAATGACAGATCACCGTAAGATTAGAATGACATCGATGATCAGTGGGTCATAAACAGCCGATTGATTTCAAGTTAACGAAACGCAAATAAGCATCACAATAGGCAGTGTAGTGAGATGAGTGTCATAACTCCTCACCCACTGCCTATTTTTTCGTGCGTTAGTTTTATACAAAAGTACAGTTAAGGTCTTTGCAGACTTTAAACCGAACGCTGCGAACGGGATCAAATCTCACTAACATGAGCCCAAAAATGCTAGATATTAATCATTAATGTGCATCGATACCTTATACATAATCATGGTGTAAAGAACATGGCAGACACATTGAAGGAATTATTGGAATTTGCTAGAGGGCTAGAAAAAATCGGGGTTACAGATGGAGAGGTTGTGAAACGTATTGAGGCAAGAATAAAAGCAAAAAAGGTGAAATCTAATCGACCAAAAGGCTAAATTTAATAAACCAAAAGGCTAAATTTAATAAATCAAAAGGCTCTGATCATTTAACCAGATAAAAATAGGGGTGAGGAAAATAGGTTTAGTCAGAAATCTAAATTGAAATTTTCTTTCCTAACGCAGGGCGTTTAGATTCTAAGCCATCGGCACCGTAAGTTGACTGATTATTATGCTTTTTCACAAAATTTAGACGTTGTGCATTCAGCTCAATATGCAGTTGAAGCATTTGGTGATTACGATAATTTAAATCTTTTAGTTGGGTCGTTAGGTCTTTAATCGTATTCCAAGTATGGTTGAGCACTGGGTTACCTTCATAAGGTGCAACGATTTTTGCTTGCACTTCCAGTTGTAAACGGTGATTCTCACCATGACTGATAGCGGCAACTAAAAAACGTTTTTGCTCCGTCGTTTCCTGAAATGGAGAAGGTGGCACACGATGGTAACCCAGTAATAACTCTTCATTCTTCATCACAATTTCCAGTGATTGCAAATGACCAAGCTGCTGTTCTAATAGTAGTAATAATTCGTCGTTCATAGTCGTTCAGTTTATTTCATAGAAAGCATGCATTCATGGGCATCACGTAAAATGCCATCAGCGATTTTACCTGCATCCATGGTTAACGTACCGTCTTTGATGGCTTGTTTGATTTTTTCAACTTTAGCGACATCAATATCAGAAGCTTGAGGTTGAAGTAATTTCTTTTGTAACTCACTCGGTGCAAAAGAGCTTTCTTTAACGGCTTCATTTGCGGAGACTTTTTTCTCACGAACCAGCGCTGCGGTTTCTTGTGGATCGCGAGTGGTTACCTGAGTCAAGGCAGAGATTGCAGATGTTTGCTCAATAGCCATAGTATTTTTCCTGTTCCCGATATTTTTGATATAGAAGGTTATCGGCAGATATTAATGAACCTTTAATATTCGGTTAGCTTTCAAATTACCAATGAGATAGGTAATTTCACTTAAGTCGCGATATAAATCCTGATAATTAACTGCATGTTTAACTACTTCAGACGAATTGCAAAAATTATACCTGTAATTCACTTCAAAAACAGAAAATTATCACGCTATAACTTGATGATTTAATTTTAAATTAAGTTAGTTAAGCGCTACTTGAACACTGCCATTTTCTTGAGCTTCACCATTAACCACTTGCCCATTGATAAGTCGAACTCGAATATTTTCACCCATGGCGGCATTATTAATGGCTCGACCTTCATATTTAATGGAAAAGTTATTGCCAGTAGCAAATACATACACGGTTTGACCCGCCTTAATAGCCCAAGGGCGCCTAACCATTGAGCTAGTAAACGTCTGCCCTGCGGTAATATTGCGAAGGGCTAACGTGCCACGCAGCGCCATCTTGTCGGTAGATGCCCCAGATGGCAATTGGTGAATAAGCCCTCTTTTGGTGCCAATATCCACAAATTCAATGGTTTCTCCCCGTTGAATATTACGGGTGGCAACATAATATTGCCCAGTGACATTCACCGTCAGCTGTAAATACTGTTTTTTCTTATCGCATTGCACAGGAAGTGAGATATTTCCCATATTACGACCCCCACTTGGTAAGCCAATTTGCGGCTTATCACAATTTGGCCATTTATCAATTGGGGTTTTTATTTCAATTGAAACGCTATTTTGCTTTCCATGAATTTTACGGAAATACTCGTCAATATCTTGTGGGAGAGATGCTTGCACAGAAAAAGAAAATAGATTTAATATACTGATAATTAAAATATATTTAATTGAAAAAACAGTTTTCATCATCCCATTTCCTTTTTCATCCCATACCTTTTCACCCTTGAAGTTTACCTACATCGTCAATAA
This sequence comes from Providencia sp. LY12, assembly GCF_057621555.1. Lineage (NCBI taxonomy): Bacteria > Pseudomonadati > Pseudomonadota > Gammaproteobacteria > Enterobacterales > Morganellaceae > Providencia > Providencia sp. LY12. Next base: position 1,675,159 of record NZ_CM172594.1, read on the forward strand.
TGAATGAGGCAAATAGGTCAATTATTTTGCCTTTATCTCGCCATTAGATTTTTTATCTGCCAGCTAATATGAGCATCGAATTTCTATATTCAAACTTTGCGTTTATAAAAACTGCAATTAAAAAATTCTTAATTTTCGTCTAAATCGATTAGGAATTAACTTAAATCCATTGAGGAAATCATGATTGATAAATTAGATGCCACCTTTGCTTTTCAGCAACGGGCTTTGTCCATAAGAGAAGCAAGACAGACTGTTTTGGCTTCTAACATCGCGAATGCGGATACCCCTGGTTATCAAGCACGTGATATTGATTTTAATCGTCAATTACAACAAGCGATGGATAAAGGCGTGGTGAAAGGAAAGGGTATTTCACTAGCAGTGACAGCCAAAGGGCATATTGAAGGACATGATATGAAGCCTGCTGCATTGGATCTGAAATATCGTGTGCCTTATCAAACTTCAATGGATGGAAATACGGTTGATATGGATGTTGAACGCAGCCAATTTGCTGATAACACATTGAAATATCAAGCCGATCTTACATTCATCAATAGCCAAGTCAAAAGTATGTTGGCCGTTCTACAACAAGGGTAAGGGTTATGGGTCTACTCAGTATTTTTGATATCTCCTCTTCTGCATTAACCGCGCAATCTCAGCGTTTAAACGTTAGCGCGAGTAACATGGCGAACGCAGAAAGTGTGGTGGGTCCTGATGGTGAACCGTACCGCGCGAAGCAAGTGGTTTTTCAAATGGCGCCACAAGGTCGCAATCAAGTCGGTGGCGTTCGTGTGAGTGAATTAATCGAAGATCCTGCTCCTCCGCGTATGGAATACAAGCCCGGTCATCCTCTTGCAGATGATAAAGGCTATGTGAAGATGCCTAACGTCGATACCGTAGGTGAAATGATCAACACCATCTCCGCATCGCGTAGCTATCAAGCCAACTTAGAAGTCATGAATACCGCAAAAACATTGCTACAGAAAACCTTAACGCTAGGTCAGTAAGGGAGGCGCGTAATGGGAATTTCTGCATCAATGAATGATTCTTTGGATAACACAGTTGCTGGGCCTGCAGCTGCAACCAGTAACATTCCAAAGAAAAGTCAAAGTGATGATATGCGTGACACATTTTTAACCATGATTGTCACGCAGATGAAAAACCAAGATCCGACCAAACCAATGGATAACGCGGATTTAACGGGGCAACTGGCACAGATAGCCACGCTTGAGAGTATGAATAAACTCAGCGATAGCGTCACCGGAATTTCGCAGCAAATTGGGTCTGGACAGTCATTACAGGCGACACAATTAGTGGGCAAAGGGGTACTTATCCCGCGCAATGAAATTGTGCTTGCGCCACTGAAAAAAGAGAGTAATGGCGAAAATAGCAATGTGGCTAAGCCAGCTAACCCGTTACCTGATGATGTGATTAGCGCCAACAGCCCATCTAATTTTGGGCTCAGTAATTTTGGCGCAACAGAAGGTAATGAAGGCGGAGAAGGTACTGAAGAGCCGCAAACTGATTACATTTCATCGCCATTTGGTTTCTTCCTACCGAAGATGGCCGATAGCGTTGAAATTACCATTCGAGACAAAAACCGCACCGTAATCCGCACTATCACCTATGACTCAGAAGTGAAACCCGATATTTACGATATGGCATGGGATGGTCGCGATAACAACGGCAATGTGGTTGCCGATCCGAAAGGGAAATATTTCTTTGATGTGAAAGCCGTCAGGATGGGGTCTGAAATTGAGGTCACCAAACTCGGTTATACCCGTGTCAATGGTGTCACACCTGGCTCAGATGCACCATTACTGGATGTTGGAATAGGGCAAAGTGTGCCACTAAGCAGCATCTTTAAAGTGTATCCCGCATCTTAATTTTATTCCCCAAACTTTTATTCCCCAAATATTCATGGAGAAAATATGTCTTTTTCACAAGCAGTCAGTGGCTTAAATGCAGCATCAGCGGGGCTAGACTCGATTGGTAACAATATTGCCAACTCCGCAACTAACGGTTTTAAAGGGGCAACAACCTCGTTTGCTGATATGTTTGCCGGCTCCGGTGTTGGGCTAGGTGTGAACGTCGCAGCGGTCACTCAAAACTTCAAAGATGGTCCAATTACCCGTACTGATAGAGCAACCGACGTTGCGATTTCCGGTAACGGGTTTTTCCGCGTTCAAGACCAAAACGGTGATGTTTATTACAGCCGTGACGGTCAATTCTTGCGTGATAAAAGCGGTAACTTAGTCAACAACCAAGGCATGGTAGTGACTGGGTATCCGGCAAGCGTGGATGAGAAAGGTAACATCACTGTGCAAAGCGGCGGTGTTCCGGCTGGGATGAATATCCCAACGGATATGATGGATGCGAAGCAATCTGATTTAGCTAAGTTAACCATCAACCTGAACTCAGAAGATAAAGTTAAAGATAAGCCTTTTGATCCAAACAAGCCTGATGATATCGCGACATATAACTTCAGCACGACCATGACAGCTTATGACAGCCAAGGTAACACCCATGAAATTTCTGTTTATTTTGTGAAGGATGCAGATAACAAATGGAGTGCATACGCTAAAGATTCTAGTGAAACCAAAGCTGAAAAGCTGGGGGAGCTAGAATTTGACGGTAACGGTAAGCTAATGACTGAAAAAGTAGTCAAAGGTCCAAACCCTGGTGACCCAGATACTACGGTTCAATTACCAACAACGTTTGCTTTCCCATTCAAAGGCTTAAATGGTGCGAATGATGGTACTCTACAAGTCGATTTGGGCAAAACTCGTCAACAAAAAGTGAGCGAATCTTCAGTCAGTGCTATCGATGTGAACGGCTACCCAGCCGGTGAATACACCACCTTCAAAATCGAAGATAACGGTCTGATTGTTGCTAACTACTCCAACCAACAAAAACGCGTCGTGGGTCAAATTGCGTTATCTGCATTTGCTAACCCGAACGGTTTAGTTTCCCAAGGTGGTAACGTTTGGGCGGCATCAAATGCTTCTGGTAACCCAATGGATGGCGTTCCGGGTGTAGGTCAATTCGGTAAGTTGACCAGTGGTGCACTGGAATCGTCCAACGTAGATATGAGCCAAGAACTGATCAGCATGATCGTTATGCAGCGTAACTATCAGTCCAATGCCCAAACCATTAAGACCCAAGACCAGATGTTACAAACACTGGTTAACTTACGTTAATCCTAGAGGCTGGCGATGGATCATGTCATTTATACCGCAATGGGCGGGGCGCGTCATGCGCTTGAAAATCAAAGTATTGTTTCGAATAACATTGCGAACGTTTCAACAGCAGGCTTTAAAGCCCAGCTGTCAGCGATGCGCGCGGTGCCTATTCACGGTGATACCGAGCAGACGCGTACGCTAGTTGTCGCATCAACACCCGGTGCGGATATGAGCCAAGGTCAACTGAACTATACCGGTAGACCAATGGATGTTGCGTTGAATGATAAACACTTTTTGGCAGTCGCTTTAGGCGATGGCACGGAAGCGTATACCCGCAACGGTAACATTCAAATTTCGCCAGACGGTGAATTAATGATTGGTGAGCGCGTGTTGCAAGGGGATGGTGGGGCTATCAATGTGCCACCTAACGCGGAATTAACCATTGGTAATGATGGCACCATTACGGCTTTGCTAGCAACCGATCCGCCAACCATGTTGGGACAGATTGGTCGTCTCAAGGTGGTTGAAGCGCAGCCGCAAGACTTAGTTCGTGGCGAAGATGGGTTATTCCATTTGTCTCCTCAGGCGCAAGCGGCGAATGGTAACGGATTACCGATGAGTGAACGTGCTGTTGTGACTTCCGGGGCAATTGAGGGCAGTAACGTCAATGCCGCTGAAGCCATGGTCTCCATGATTGCTAATGCTCGCCATTTTGAAATGCAAATGAAAGTGATCCACAGCGCAGACGAAAATGCGCAGCGTGCCAATCAACTACTTACTATCAGTTAATCACTAACAGCTAGCCGCTAGTCGGCAAATGTTAGTAAGGAATGACTATGATCCGCTCTTTATGGATTGCAAAAACAGGGCTTGATGCTCAACAAACTAACCTAGACGTAATTTCCAACAACTTGGCAAACGTCAGCACCAATGGTTTTAAACGCCAACGTGCGGTATTTGAAGACTTAATGTACCAAAATATCCGTCAACCAGGTGCGATGAGTTCAGAACAAACCTCATTACCATCAGGTTTACAAATGGGTACCGGTGCGCGCCCAGTGGCGACAGTGCGTATTCATAGCCAAGGTAACTTGAACAAAACCGGTACAACGACAGATATCGCCATTAAAGGCCAAGGCTTTTTACACGTTCAGATGCCAGATGGTACCGATGCTTACACCCGTGATGGTGCTTTGCAGCGTAACCAAGATGGCCAGTTAGTGACATCAAGCGGTTACCAAGTTGTTCCGGCGATTATGATCCCAGAAAACGCCAACAGCTTGAGTATTGCCCGTGATGGTACGGTTTCTGTCACTGTATATGGGGATAACCAACCACAGCAAATCGGTCAAATTACGTTAACCACCTTTATTAACGATGCTGGCTTAGAAAGCATGGGTGAAAACCTGTACATGGAAACCGCAAGTTCAGGTGCACCGAATGAGAGTGCTCCGGGCACCAACGGTGCAGGGTTGCTGTATCAAGGCATGTTAGAAACTTCAAACGTTAACGTTGCCGAAGAGTTGGTGAACATGATCCAAACTCAACGTGCATACGAAATTAACAGCAAGGCAGTTTCTGCATCAGACCAAATGCTGCAACGTCTGACACAGCTGTAAGTAAGGATGGCAGTTCATGAATAACATCGTGAACTGCCTTTCGTGATGACAAAGGTATCCAGTAGCAAAAGAGTCGCATGATGATTGAAAACGGTATTGTTCCTAAGCGGAAAAAAACAGTGTTACAGACCACAAAATCCGTCTGTTTGGTTGCGGCAGTGGCGGTCACATTAAATGGCTGTGCACATATTAAGCCACGCCCGCTGGTGGACACACAAACCAGTGCAGTACCGACTGCACCCACAGCACCTGCTCCTAACGGTGCTATTTTTCAAAGTGCTCAACCTGCTTACTACGGTTACCAGCCGCTATTTGAAGACAGAAGACCTCGTAACGTTGGCGACATCTTAACGATCAACCTACAAGAGAACGTGAGTGCGAGTAAAAACTCGTCGGCAAATGCAAACCGTAGCGGAAAAACCGGATTTTTGGCAGCGATTCTGCCTGGATTTATGCAAGGTTGGTTAGGCGGTAGCAACACAGAAATTGATGTGAAGGGAAACAGCGATTTTAACGGTAAAGGTGGCGCAAATGCCAACAATACCTTTAAAGGCACAATTACAGTGACCGTTGACCAGTTATTAGCAAATGGCAATTTGCATGTCGTGGGTGAAAAACGCATTGCGATTAATCAGGGAACGGAATCTATTCGTTTCTCCGGCGTGGTGAACCCGCGCACGATTGGCGCAGATAACAATGTAAGTTCCACGCAAGTGGCTGATGCTCGGATTGAATACGTTGGTGATGGCTATATTAACGAATCCCAAACAATGGGGTGGTTACAGCGTTTCTTCTTAAATGTATCCCCTTACTAAGTGAATATCCGTCAGCTAATAGCCGAGAAAAATCAATGAAAAACAAATTATTCGTTCTCATTTCATTTGTTTGCCTTTTCGGGAGCCTATTTGTTGCTCCTGCCTACAGCGAACGAATTAAAGATCTCACCACGGTACAAGGGGTGAGAGATAACCCATTAATTGGTTATGGTTTAGTGGTCGGATTGGATGGAACGGGTGACCAAACCATGCAAACGCCATTTACCACTCAAAGCTTAAATAACATGTTGTCCCAAATGGGGATTACCGTTCCTCCAGGCACCAACATGCAGCTGAAAAACGTTGCTGCAGTTATGGTCACGGCGAAGATGCCGCCATTTGGTCGCTCTGGTCAATCGGTGGATGTTGTTGTTTCCTCGATGGGTAACGCAAAAAGCTTACGTGGTGGTACCTTGTTGATGACCCCATTAAAAGGGGTTGATGGGCAAATTTACGCGATGGCGCAAGGTAACGTTTTAGTGGGCGGCGCAGGGGCTAGCGCGGGTGGAAGCAGTGTAAAAGTCAATCAGCTTAATGGTGGGCGTATTACGGATGGTGCAACGATTGAGCGTGAACTGGCCAGTAGCTTTGGGCAAAGTGGTGCTATCAACCTGCAACTTAACGAAGACAGTTTCGCATTAGCGCAAGACATTTCAGATGCGATTAACCGTCTGGGTGGAATGGGTTCAGCACGCGCATTAGATTCACGAACTGTTCAATTACTCGTTCCTGCAAATAACACGGACCAAGTCCGCTTTTTATCACGAGTTCAAGAGCTGAACGTACGTACACCGATGGCAGAAGCCAAAGTTATCTTGAATTCACGCACCGGCTCAGTAGTGATCAACCGCAGTGTCACCTTAGACAGTTGCGCGGTCGCGCATGGTAGCTTAGCCGTGACGGTTGACCGTCAAACCCAAGTTAACCAACCGAATACGCCATTTGCTGGTGGACAAACGGTGGTTACTCGTAACACCAATATTGGCGTGAAAGAGCAAGGTGGGGCGCTACAAAAAGTGAATGCAAGCGTTCAACTTAACCAAGTTATCCAAGCGCTCAATACGTTAGGAGCAACGCCAACAGACTTGATGTCTATTCTGCAAGCGATGGAAAGTGCTGGCTGCTTACGTGCGAAATTGGAGATTATCTAATGAGCGATATGCAGTTATTACAAGGGGCTGCGTATGATGTCCAGTCGCTGACCAGTTTAAAAGGCGAATTAAACAAATCGCCAGAACAAGGGCTGCGTCAAGTGACGCAGCAACTGGAAGCGACATTTGTGGAAATGATGCTCAAAAGTATGCGTTCAGCATTACCGCAGGATGGCATGTTTTCCAGCGACCAAACGCGCATGATGACCAGCATGTATGACCAACAAATTGCCCAAGACCTTGCCCAAAAAGGGCTTGGTTTCGGGGAAATGATGTATCAGCAACTGACCCGAGATCAATCGCCAAGCTCACCTGCACAAGGCGCTTTTATGCCACTCAATGAGCAGGATCTACAATCGTTACCGCCGTTTGCTTTAGAGCAAATGGTACGACGATTCGCTCCTGCCATGGGGGATGCACTGGCATCGCCATTTAAGCAAATCAAATCCTTGTCACTCAATAGCAGCAATTTCATCAATCAATTGATTGAGCCTGCTAAAAATGCCAGTGAAAAAAGCGGTATTTCTCATTTCTTAATTCTGGCGCAAGCGGCATTAGAAAGCGGTTGGGGAAAACGCGAAATTTTGACGGCGGAAGGCAAAACCAGCCATAACTTATTCGGTATTAAAGCGGGTAAAAATTGGCAAGGACCGGTCACGAATATTATGACCACGGAAGTGATCAACGGCAAAACTATCAAAATGCGCGATGATTTTCGTGTTTATGGTTCCTATGAAGAGGCGATTTCCGACTACATCAGCCTGTTAACGGAGAATCCTCGCTATAAAGACGTTAAACACGCCGCAACCCCTGAAATTGCCGCACGTCGACTTCATAAAGCGGGGTATGCGACCGACCCTGGATATTCAGACAAACTGATCACGTTAATTAACCAGATTCGTGGTTCAGGCAGTGTGGTGAATACCTCGGCGTCACGGGCGATTCAAGCTTATAACATCGACTTAAACGATATCTTTTAAAGCATCGCAATAAATCAAAGTTTGCGCTAAACATTTGCGCCAATTTTCCGATAAATAAATAAGTGAAAAATTTTGAGTGGCTAGCGCTGAGATTGAGTCAGCCAATCAAAGCGCTCAGTCCCAAGAATAGGAAAAGCTTATGCTGAACAATGTAATGAATAATGCGCTCAGTGGTGTGAACGCTGCGCAAGGCGGGTTAAGTGTTATTTCTAACAACTTAGCGAACGCCGGCGTAGGTTACTATCACCGCCAAAGTGCTGTTTTCGGGGAGAATCCCGGTACGATGACACCTAATGGTTATTTTGGTAACGGCACCTATTTCAGCCATGTTCGCCGTGAGTTTGATGAATTTGTTAATGCGCAATATAGCCAATCCCGCGCGCGTAGCGGTGATTTCGAAGCGTATGTGAAAAACTGCAACAAAGTTGATGATTTGCTGACAAACGATGTCGAAGACTTGTCTGGTAGCATCGGAAGCTTCTTTACTGCGCTGGATACAGCTAGCAGTGATGCGAGCGACAAAACGCTGCTTGATGTTTTCTTAGGTCAATCCAACGCGTTAGTTTCTCAATTCAAAGAAGCTGATAAGCAACTGCAAGAGATGGAACGTGATATCAACCGCCAAATTGAAAATAAGGTGAAAGATATCAACATCTACGCAGAAAAAATTGCGGGATTAAACCAACAAATCGCGCGCGTGCGCTCCGTCAGTGGTTCAGAGCCTAATGACCTGCTGGATGTGCGTGACCGCTTAGTGAATGAAGTTAACTCGCTAGTTGGCGTTAAAGTTATCGAGCAAAATGGTAACTACAACGTGACCTTTGCCAACGGTTTACCGTTAGTCACGGGCGAAAAAGCTAACCGCTTAGAAGCGGTGCCATCTTCAAAAGATGACAGCCGTTTTAGTATTGGTTTTGTGGGTGCGAATGACCAAGTTCGTGAAATTCCTGACGAAGCGTTCAAAGGCGGTGAATTGAGCGGTATTTTGCGTTCACGCCAAGAAGTGCTCGACCCTGCTTATCAAAAAATCAATAAATTAGCGTTAGTTTTCGCGACTAAATTTAATGAAATCCACCAAAAAGGCTTTGATTCTAATGGCGAAACTGGCAAAGACTTTTTCGCGATTGGTAAAGGCTCTGTGGTCAGCAACACCTACAATACTGGCAAAACTGACTTTGACCTGAGTTACAGCGATGTTTCTCAAGTGACGGGCAAAAACTATGAAATGCGTTTTGATGGCGGCAAATGGAATGTGACCCGTTTACCAGATGGCGTTGACGTCAAAGTTGATACTAGCACTCCAGGCTCACTGAAATTTGAAGGTATTGAACTCAAAATCACGACCAATTCTCCTGCACAAGGAGATACTTTCGTCGTTAAACCGATGAATGGCGTGATTAACAGTATGTCAACGCTAGTGACGGATTCTTCGCAGTTTGCAAAAGCAGGCAGCAAAGATGGTGGTCCAGGAGATAACGAAAACATCAAAGAGTTAGTTAAGCTGCAAGATCAAAAACTGATTGATGGTGGCTCGACGTTCTCTGATTTTTACGCAACATTAGTCAATGATGTGGGAAGCCGCACTAAGCAAGCGCAAATTGATTCTGAAACCCAGAATAAAATGACCGAAAGTTTCTATCGCCAAGAGCAAGAAATTTCAGGGGTCAACATGAATGAAGAGAGCATTCAGATGCAAAAAATTCAGCAATTCTTTAATGCTAATGCTCAGGTATTAAAGACGGTTGATGATTTATTCAATGCATTAATGCGTGCGTTCTAATTAATTAAAAATACTGGGTTTTAATCAGAATTTAATAAGGATTTAAGCGATGCGTTTAAGTACCAATATGATTTTCCATCAACGCTTGCAGGACATGAATAGCGCCCAATCTCGTTGGATGGAGGCAGGGAGCCAAATAGCTTCAGGACACCGCGTAAATAAGCCTTCGGATGACCCGCAAGCGTCATCCCAAGCCGTGCGTATTAACCAGTCTGAAAACCGTAACCAGCAATATGTGACCAGCCGTGGTTTCGCGAAAACAGGTATGACGCTGCAAATGAGTATTCTGACTCAAATGACGGATGTCACGACGCAAATCGATACCACTATCATTCAAGCCTCTAACCAAGGTGCTCTGAGTGATAAAGACCGAAACTCACTGGCTGAGCAACTGACTGGTCTAAAAGATCAATTGGTTGCCCTGGGTAACACCACCGACGGTAATGGTCGCTATATTTTTGCAGGCTTTAAATCCGATAAGCCGCCATTTGAAATTGATGCTGACGGTGAGGTGCTGTACCACGGTGGCGATAAGCCAATCACTCAGAACGTCGCGAGTGAGCGTGAAATGACTACCTATTTCACAGGTGCACAAGTGTTTGAAACCGATGGTGGGGGGATGGTCAATGTGTTTAAAGCATTGAACGAAGGCATCAAAGCGCTGGGCATTCCACAAGAAAATGCACCGCAAGCGGATTTAGACAGAGCGCAAGCGGGTATAGACACGGCTAACCGTGGTATCAAAGCGGCATTGGATCAAATTTCCAATATCGAAGCGAAGCAGGGTTTACAGCTGCAAGAAATTGATAAACTTGATTTCTTAGCGGATACCCGTTCAATCCAGAATTCGGCACGTAAAAGTGAGTTGTTAGAGACTAACTGGACCGCAGCCACAACGGATTATTATAAAGAGAAGGCGATGTTCCAAGCTTCTCAAGATATTTTCAAAGATCTAAACAGCATGTCATTATTTGGCGGCCGTTAATTGATTTTTACCGCACCCTGTAGCAGTGGCATGTGTATCGGGTGCGGGTTTTCTTCTGAGATTATTTTCAATTTTCCCTTCTGATTTTTCTCGCCTAATTTTTTAGCGTTTTAATATTTATATTCCAATCTATATTTCCGCTTTTCTCGTTCGAAATAACAGAGTTTATTTTTCTGTTGTTGGCTTATAGTATTTTTCACGATAAATTTGACCTTTGTTTTTTGCTTTTTAATAAATTGCTGAGTAAACAATAGGTTATTTGTTAACTGAAAACGGAAGGTATTTTGGTGTATTTTGCGCTAATCGGTTGTTGTGATTTGTTTTATCTCTGATAAGTTATAGTTCACTGCCGTACAGGCAGCTTAGAAATTGATAACCTGTCGCGATAGGCACAATCCAACGTTCACTGCCACATAGGCAGCTTAGATGTATAAATATAAAAAACATGAATAGCGCATCCAGTTAATTACCCGATATAACTCTTTTTTATTTATCACCATAGAACGTACTTTATCCCTTACGGAGGATATTCTTGATTTATCCCCTTTAGGGGGTAATTTTCTTTTAGCCTTTATAGGGTATAAAAGAAATGATAATTGTCGGAGGTAAAATGAAAATAACAACTCCCCTTATGCTATCTACCACAATTCGTGAATATCGTAAGAAAAGCAAATTGACTCAAGCAGAAACTGCTGAACTAGTGGGAATTAAGCAGGCTACGGTCTCAGATTTTGAAAGCAAACCGGAGTCAACAAAACTTGGAACATTATTCAAAATTCTTGCTTCCTTAGAGTTGGAGCTTCGTGTAGTAGAGCGAGGTTCAACACTAGGTGAGGTTAAAGGCTGGGATAAGGAGTGGTGAGTGTTGAAAACCCAGATGCTGTTGCTGCTATAGATGGTAATCTAGTTGAAATGAATATGCCTTCAATAATTAATTATGAAGTAATATAAATAATATAAGAAGGTGAAAATGTTTTAATTAAATCTAAAAATTGTATCTAATTTAGATTAATGTATTCGGCTTTGCTTTAGCTTTCAGTGATATATTGAAATTGGAAAACTCCATGGCATTTTCCTCGTAAAAATTAATTCTATTACACATGATTTCAATTAGTGAATGGTCAGGTTCATATTCAATTAAATACTCTATTAATTTAATTGTACGTTCGTGGTTTTGACGAGAATAATTTGTACCAATAACAGGGTAAATTGAATGATTAACTAGGATGGTAATTTTATTTGGTATCATAGATATGTTACCTAATCTAATGGTTGTGTTAGCAAGGTCTGATTTTCATCAGTGAAAATTTAGCAATATTTATTGGCTTTTTCAAACTAAAAAATTAGGCTCATTTTTTATATAAAAGTAGACTGTGCTTTATATTATCTAGTTTTAATAAAAATTGATTTTATCGAAATAATTAATTGTTCTTTATTTCAATATTATTGGAGAAAGAAATGAAAACTCATGCAGAATTACATAGTGAATGGATGAAAAAACTAGAATATCGTAGAGCTTACGAAATAGAAGAGCGAAGTAATACGTCGGTGGAGATAGTTATATTAGAGCTAGAAGACGAAAATGACTTTTTTGAAAGCTAGTAGACTGAGTAAAATGAATGGCTAACATTACTTGGGTGACCTACTGATTACAAGTCTGTAGGTCAACCTCAAACCCACAAATTAAACATCAACGACAGCTGCTCAAACGCTTGATGGATCAGGCGTTCTGTATAGCGTGGAAGGATAGAAATAATCAGCCCCAACATGCTGATACCAATAGTTAATGTGAGAGGGAAACCCACCACAAACACCGATAATTGCGGCGTCATTCGGTTTAAAATACCGAGGGATAAGTTGAGGATTAAAAACAGCGTAATAAACGGCAGAGCGAGCATTAACCCATTGATAAAAATGGTATTCGCAAATTGCAAAAATACCCAAAAACCATCACGGTGAAGAGGGGCGGTTTGGATAGGGATCAGCTCAAATGAGTTTGTCAGAATATAAATCAGCCACAAATGCCCATCGAACGACAAAAACAGCAGCAGCGTGATTAAATTTAAAATTCGTCCAAGGATCGGCATATTGGGACCGCCGGTCGGGTCAAAGAACGTCGCGAATGACAATCCCATCTGTAAACCAATCACTTCCCCCGCATGACGTACCGCGGCGAAAGCCATCTGCATGGTTAATCCCATGGCGGCACCAATCACGATTTGTTGTACACACACCCATAATCCCATCGCTGAAAATAGTGGAATGGTTGCGACAGGCAATTGTGGAGAAATGACTAAAACGGTAAAAAATGCGAGGGCGATACGTACCTTACTGATAGCCTGTTTTTCATTAAAAAACGGGGCGGTACCAAACAGGGCTAAAAGGCGAACAAAAGGATAAAAACCTTGGCTTAACCATAGCGTGAGGGTTTCGCTGGTAATGGTTAACATGATCAGCCAATGATAAACGGTAAGTTACTAAACAATGTGCGGATATAGTCCGTAAGCAGGTTTAGCATCCAAGGTCCCGCGATGATTAATACCGCAATTACCGATAAAATCTTAGGGATAAACGACAACGTCATTTCGTTCACTTGGGTAGCCGCTTGTAGCAGGCTGATAATCAAACCCGCTGCCAGTGCGGCTAGCAGCAAAGGCGCCGCCAGCATCAATGCGATTTTCATCGCTTCTGTTCCCATTGCCATTACAGATTCAGGTGTCATATGTGCTCCTAATTAAAAAAGCTTTGGGAAAGGGAACCGAGTAGTAACTGCCAGCCATCGACTAACACAAATAGCATTAGCTTAAACGGCAATGAAACCGTTGCAGGTGGCACCATCATCATCCCCAACGCCATCAATACGCTGGCAACCACTAAGTCGATAATCAAAAATGGGATAAAGATAGTAAAACCAATCTGGAATGCCGTTTTTAGCTCACTGGTAATAAACGCCGGAATTAAAATGCGCATTGGCACATCTTTGGCTTCTTGGATATCACCCACCTTGGCGATACGCGCAAACAGCGCTAAATCAGATTCACGGGTTTGCCCAAGCATAAAGGTACGCAGTGGCGCAGTGCCTTTTTCTAATGCGGTTTCTAGGCTAATTTTATCTTCGCTAAAAGGTTGATATGCCTCGCGATAAACCTGATCGGCAACCGGGGACATCACAAAGAATGTGAGAAATAAAGCTAAGCCTAATAAGACTTGGTTCGGTGGTGCTGACGGAGTACCTAGGGCGTTACGGAGTAACCCTAATACGATGATAATACGGGTAAAACTGGTCATCATCAGCAACATTGCAGGGATAAAACCCAGCAAGGTTAAAAACAGTAACGTTTGAACGGGCAACGACCAGGATTGACCACCATCGGCTAATGTATGGCTGATCACGGCAGGCAATGCCGCAGAGGCAGATTGTGGCAGAACAAGTAACAGAGCGCTGATAATGGCAGCAGGTTTTAAAGGTGACATGGGCGCTTCCGGTTACTGTTTTTCAGGTGCTACAGCGTTAGCAGCATCCTGTTTTTTCTTGAAAATCGACTGAAACGTTAACGGTTCAGAGGCAAAGTTCACAACATCATTTTCTAGTGGTGCAGGGTACTGGTGCAGCAAATTCACGGATTGTGATGTGACGCCTAGCACTAAATATTCGTTATTCACTTCCACCACGACAACGCGCTCTTTGCCACCCAGAGTACAACGACCTTTCACATTAATCAGTTGCTGCTTAACAAGCGGATTACGTCCAAACCCAAATGTCTTAAACAGCCATGCACCCAGTAAGATCAGTAAAATGATCCCGCCAAGTGCCCCTGAAATCTGTGCTAAGCTATCATTTTGGTTGATAGCTTGTGCAGAGTTACCTTCGCTGCTGACGGTGCTGGTCAAAAAAGGCTTTTGAGTGTGCGCCGAATCAATCTGTGAAGGTGGTGTCTGCAAGGATGCCTCGGTTTGCAAAGGTGCGGCTGTTTCGTCAGACATTTTTAACGGCTCAAGCGGCGCATACGTTCTGATGGTGTGATGATGTCAGTGATACGAATACCATAATTGTCAGACACCACGACCACTTCACCTTGGGCAATCAAATAGCCGTTGATCAGGATATCCAGTGGTTCACCAGCTAAGCCATCTAAAGAAACCACAGAACCTTGAGACAGGCTCAGCAATTTTTTAATCGTCATTTTAGTGCGACCCAGTTCCACTGATAGGCGAACCGGAATATCCATGATCATATCGACATCAGATAACTGATTTAATGGATTTTGCCCATCGAAATTATCGAAATTTTGCATACCTGCGGAGGCGGATTCCGCTTGTTTTTGCTGTTCCAGCGCCTCAGCCCACAGATCCTCTTCATTGTGGTTGGTTGATGCATCAAGAGAATTCTTCGCCTCACTCATTGGTACTTTCCTCATCTAGAGTGTTTAAAACAGGATTAATCAAATGTTCCACACGCAGCGCATACTGGCCGTTTTGGGTACCGTATTGACTGGTTAATACTGGCACGCCATCAACATTGACGATAAGACGGTCAGGTTTCTCGATAGGGAGCACATCCCCTTTTTGCAATTGCAGTAAGCGAGAAATACGCAGCGGGATCTCAACCAAATTGGCAATCAGTTCAAGTTCTGAACGTTTTACTTGCGTGACTAAATTGGTTACCCACGCTTCATTTTCTTGATGCCCTTGCTCCATTGGTGGGTTAATTAACCGTTCACGCAATGGTTCAATCATGGCAATAGGAATACAGATACTGAACTCACCGACGGTATTACCAATTTCCACTAAGAACGGGGTTGTCACCACGATATCGTTCGGGGAAGTGGTGATGTTGGTGAATTTAACTTGGATTTCAGAACGCACATACTCGACTTCCACGTCAGCAATTGGCTTCCACGCATCACGGTAAGCGCCTAAAGCCAGCTTCAGCATACGGTTGATAATACGTTGTTCTGTATTGGTAAATTCTTTGCCTTCAGAACGGACAGGGAATCGACCATCTCCCCCAAACAGGTTATCCACGGCGATATACACTAACGCAGGTTCAAAAGTGAACAATGCGGTGCCGCGAAGCGGTGGCATGTGGATCAAGTTTAGGTTAGTTGGAACTGGCAAGTTACGCGCAAATTCATGATAAGGTTCGATTTTGATGGCACCAACCGTGATATCTGGGCTGCGGCGCAACATGTTAAATAACCCCATACGAAACTGGCGGGCAAAACGCTCATTAATAATTTCCAAGGACTGCATACGTTCGCGAAATACCCGACGTTGGGTATTCGGGTCATAAGGGCGAACGTTGTCTTTGCCTTGAAGATCCGTGGATGGCTGCTCGCTTGATGGCGCGTCATCATTGAGTAGCGCATCAATTTCAGCCTGAGATAAAATATTATCGCTCATGGGTCTTATCGCAGAATAAAAGTAGTAAATAACACGTCTGAAATATCCTGATCGGTATCGCCTGGGATCAGGGTAGGGGTAAGTGTCCCCTTAATATCTTTCATTAATTGCAACTTACCTTCGTTAGTACCCATGTTTTTAGATTGCTGTTCTGACAGCAATAACAGTAGGCGGCTACGCACTTCTGGTAGGTATTCATGAAGTTGCTTACGCGACTTTTCATTCGCTAGACGTAAGGTGATGTGGATATAGAGCACGCGATCTGCCGCATTGTTTACCCCTGGCAGGTTAACGGTAAACGGTTCTAATTCCATAAAAATCGGTTGAGGCATATTTGGGCGTTTTTCTTCCCCATTCGCAGTCTCCTGCGCCTCTTGTTTTGTCGTCCACCAGCTGTAACCACCGAAACCTGCACCGGCTAAGGCGATGAGGGCAAACAGTAAAATTAACCCTTTGTTCGAACGTTTAGATTGATTGCGTGAAGACGACATGTTGCAAAATTCCTGTTGTAAATGCCAAACCCATACGGAGTTTTATACTTTATGATCTCTAGCATTATCCCTAGATTGGGAAGAGTTAAAGGAGTGAAAAACGAAACAAAAAGGCGGTAACTCGACGCTTTAGACCTGAAATTACCGCCATTAGATTATTTCTTAGGCAAAGGTATTAATTCCACCTTGATGTGTTGGCAATTTAACCCCACTCACGCTGGCATGAGATTCACTGATACCAACCGCGCCCATTGTTGGATGGGTTGGCTGAATTTGCCCATCATGTTGGCGAGATTGCTGTTCCGCGTTTGATTGACCGCTAAAATTATCTTGTCCCACAGAGCCTTGCGCTAAATGAATACCACTTTCCTGCAATGCACTGCGCAGGACTGGCATCATGCTTTCCATTGCAGCACGAACATGGCTATGTGGAGAAACAAAGTGCATCACGGCTTGATTATCTTCGATACGTAAATGCACATTTAGGGAACCTAACTCTTCAGGATGTAAGCGAATTTGCGCTTGAGAAACCCCTTGGCGAGAGAAAAACAGCATTTGTTGGCTAAGTTGTTGTTGCCAAGCTTCAGTACCAAATGGTACAGCAAGGTTCATGGTTGGCGTTGGCATTGCAGGCGTTGCCGTTGGCATTGGTGTGGCAGATGGTGTCGCCATAATACCGGCTACATGCGTTACAGAAGGCGTCGCTGTATTGTTAAATGCGCTGCTTTCAGTTTGAACACTAAAAGCCCCTTTAGCACTGTTTTGCAGATTCTGGGTATTTTCAGCCGTTGCACTGGCGATTTGTGACAATGATTCTGTGCCTGGCGCTTTTTTACCGAGCGACATCGCATCTTGATTCAGATCTTTTGTTGGGATTGTGCGTGGATTATCTAGTGCAAATAACGCTTGATCGCGACGCTCACCGACCTCTTTTTTGCTCATTAAAGCGAGTGTCGGTTCATCGGCTTCCCCGGCGAGCTGCAATTGTGCTCCAGCCAAGGTTTTATCATCAAATGGCGTCACGTTACGCGCCACATCTGTCAGTTGTTGCAGTGTTTGAGTGAACGGAGTTGCAGAGGATTTCTCCGCACTGGTTTGCGGGTTAGCGGCCGCTTGAATACGCTCATCCATGGCTTGTTTTAATTGGCTAATTAAGGCGTGTTCCTCGCCTTGTTTACCTGTTAATAGCTCCGCTTGCAGTGGTGATTGTGCATTGAGGTCACGGCGGAAATTCAGCTGTGCTAAGGTATTTTCAGCTTGTTGTTTTTGAGTTAACTGATTTTCTGTGGTCGCAATTTTGTCCGTTGCTAATGGCGCGTCAGTGGATTTTTCTGAGGCGGCAGTGGCTGCATCAGATTGTTTTTGCTCACTGATCTGTTGGTTCAAAGGCGTTTCGTTAGCACTGCCATTAAGAGTCAGGGCGCTATCGCCATTTTTTTCTGGCAATTGCTGGTTTTCAAGGACTGCCTGAAAGGGTACGGCAGGCGCTTGATTTTCATCAATCTGCTTGTCTCGCGGCTGTTCTTTCGCTGCATTAGCGGCAGGGGCAACCGGTAACAGGTTTGCATTGACGTCCATTTATTGGGTTCTCCGTAAAGTCGCGCGTTGAGCAAATTCATCCATCTGTTTCTGCTCTAAGCGATTTTGACGTTGGCTTTGAGTGTGTTCTGCACGCTGGATCAAGGTATCGAACGCATTGACGCGTTGCTGTTTTTCTTGCCAATGACGATTGGCGTCACTGACACGTTGTTCCCAGAGCGTTAACTGTTGCTGTTGCTGCTCAATAGTTAGCTCCAAGGTCACAAGAAATTGCTGATAGTTTTGCCATTTGTCCGAGTCCATGCCCGTGTGCAACGTTTGGTTTAATTTCTGCCGATATTCCGACTGATAGTTTTCCAACATGTGCAATTGCTCCGCCATTTGCGTGTGCGTTTGGCGGACTTGAGCAAGGACTTTAGCCGCTTCCTCTGAGGCATCTTCTGCTAAGCTCAGTAAGGTCGCTAATGCATGACTATTGGACATCGCATTCCTCGTTATTCATTGGGAACAACATGAGACAGTTGTTCACAAGCGGTTTGATAATCACAACGTTCATCAATATCTTGCTGTAAAAACTTCGACATTCTTGGGTAATACTGAATTGCGGTATCGAGCATTGGGTCGCTACCCATGGCATAAGCGCCGACGTTAATCAGGTCACGGTTGCGTTGATAGCTGGACGTGAGCTGTTTAAAGCGCTGGATTTTGCGATAATGTTCTTTGGCGATAAGTTCCGTCATTGCACGGCTAATGGATGCTTCAATATCAATGGCAGGGTAGTGCCCAGATTCTGCCAATGAGCGTGACAGAACAATGTGCCCATCTAAAATAGCGCGAGCGGAGTCGGCAATCGGGTCTTGTTGGTCATCCCCTTCGGTCAATACAGTATAAAACGCGGTAATCGAACCGCCGTTTTTACCATTACCAGCACGCTCAACCAATGCAGGTAATTTTGCAAACACGGACGGTGGATAGCCTTTGGTTGCTGGAGGTTCACCGACAGCAAGCGCGATTTCACGCTGTGCCATGCTGTAGCGTGTGAGTGAATCCATGATAAGCAATACGCTTTTACCTTGATCACGGAAATATTCTGCGATGCGGGTAGCGTAAGATGCCCCTTGCATTCTCAGTAACGGCGAAACATCCGCAGGCGCGGCGACGACAACGGCACGGCGTAACCCTTCAGCACCTAAGATATTTTCAATAAAGTCTTTAACTTCGCGCCCACGCTCACCGATCAACCCAACGACAATAATATCCGCTTGAGTGAAACGCGCCATCATGCCGAGTAAGACGCTTTTACCGACGCCAGAGCCTGCAAACAGCCCCATACGTTGACCGCGACCGACAGTTAACAGCGAGTTAATCGCTCGTACGCCCACATCTAAAATATCGTGGATTGGTGTACGCTCTAGCGGGTTGATGGATGGCGTGATTAGCGGCGCACGTTGTTTGGTTTCCAGTGGTCCTTTGCCATCTAATGGAGTGCCTTGTGCATCTAATACGCGCCCAAGTAATTCATTGCCGAGTGGCAGTAGGCGACTCGTTTGTCCGTCTTCTCCCGAAGTTTGCGCATACACGCGCGCACCCGGGGAAATACCTTCGAGGTCGGAGAGCGGCATCAACAACATGCGAGGGCCGTTAAAGCCAACCACTTCGCAGACAACTTCGTCAGTGCCACCATTAATAATGCGTTCGATATAGCAGGTGGCGCCTAAAGGCATCTTAATGCCTTCGGCTTCCATCACGAGACCGGTAATTTTGGTCAAACGTCCATAGCGGCGTACCATCGGAATGCCTTTCATGCGTGACTCTAAGTCATCAAGAGACGCTATCCAACGGCCGAGTCTCGCAGTCATGACAAGCTCTCCGGTGCATACAGACGGCATAATTCTTGCCAGCGAGTGGCTACGGTCATATCAATTTCACCATCTTCAGCGACCACGCGACAGCCACCCATATGCAGGCTTGGGTCGGCGACTAAGCGCCAGCCATTCAAGTCTAACAATGAGCCTAAGTGTTGTTCGATAAGCGCCACATGATTCGGGTTCACATGCAGTTCAGGCTGGCTCGCAAATATCGGTTTTTGTTGCATTAAATGGCTAATTTCTTCTAACAGCGCGGTACCATCGCACACGGTAGATTGCCCTAACACTTGCTTCGCGGCAGTTAGCGCGATTTGCAGTAATTTGGTAGTAACGACAGTGTCAAAAGTATCTAGCGAATAGTGAAATTCTGATAACAGTTTCTGCCACGTTTCAATTACCGGTTGCTGAAGAGCGAGGGCTTGCTCGCTCCCTTGCTGCTCACCAGAACGTAAACCTTCCGTAAAACCAGCTTGATAACCCTCTTTTTGACCTTTTTCAAAGCCTTGTTGAAAGCCCGTTTTCTGGGCATCCTCTTTGATGTTATCCAGCAAGTTGATCTGCTCGAGCACTTCTTTTGGCTCTAAGCAGGGGACTTTCGGCGTGTTTGGCTCAGGAACGTCATTCAACGGCGGAATAGCCGATGAATTCAGATCCCATTGATTAAGTTCCCGTAACTGCCAAGGCTGCCACTGCTGATTATTTTTGGATGTATTAGACATACACGTCGTCTCCACCACCAATCGCGATTTCGCCTTTCTCCATTAAGCGGCGAACAATCATCAGAATAGCCTTCTGCTCGGTTTCCACTTGTGACATACGGACTGGTGCTCGAGATTCCAGGTCGTCGCGAACAATCTCGGCTGCACGCGCTGCCATATTGTTGAGGAAATGGTCGCGTAGAGCTTGGTTGCTGCCTTTGAGGGCAATAACCAGCGAGTCGGTAGACACGTCTTGCAGAATGCGCTGAATGCTGCGGTTGTCCACTTCGATAAGGTTTTCGAATAGGAACATTTCGTCGATAATGCGTTGAGCCAGCTCACCATCGTAATCACGCATGGCATCGATAACGCTTTCTTCTTGCTGATTTTTCATCAGGTTGATAATTTCTGCCGCGGTTCTTATGCCACCCATTTTGCTGCGTTTGAGGTTCTGACCGTCTAGCAGGTTGTTCAGAACTTCGGTCAGCTCAGCTAATGCGGCTGGCTGAACACCACCAAATGTTGCGATACGCAGCATAATGTCGTTACGCTGACGCTCTTCGAACAGTTCTAAAACATCGGCCGCTAAGTTGCGTTTTAAGTGAACCAAGATTGTGGCGATGATTTGCGGATGCTCGTCGCGAATAATATCGGCAACCGTTTGTGGCTCCATATAGTTGAGGCTTTCGATACCCGAGGTGGTCTCTTGCTTCTCGAAAATATCTTCTAACAGGCTGGCAGCACGTTCTTCCCCAAGGGCTTTGACCAACACCGAACGCAGATAGTCGTTGGTGTTGATATTTAAGGCGGCAAACTGAATTGCCGACTCTTCAAACTCGGTGAGCACTTCCGCCAGTTCGTTGTTGGAGATTTGGCGCATGTTGGACACCGCCATACTCAATTGCTGAACCTCTTTGGGATTCAGGTGCTTAAACACTTCAGCTGCCTGATCTTCGCCGAGTGTCATCAACATCACGGCGCTTTTTTCTGTTCCAGTTAAATTCATTGGGATTTTCCTAACCACTGACGGATAACCATTGCCACAACTTGTGGGTCTTTCTCTGCCATTTCACGAATACGCTGGCTTTGAATTTCAGCGCTAACACGTTGGCGAGTAAGACGGCGACGGGTTTTCTCGTCCATATCTTCACTAATTTCTTCTTCCACCACGAACGGCGCTTTAACTTGAGATGCATTGGCAATAGAGATTTCTGCATCGATTTGCGCTTGTTGAGTTTTGCGATATTTCACCCACTGAGGTTTGATACCAAAGCGCCACATAAACCACGCAATCAACGCAATCAGCAAGATTTTGCCGTAATCTAAAGCTTGACCAATCACCTGTGGGTTATTCAATAACGATGGCTCTTCAACCACTGGAGTATCGTCAGTAAATAAGGAGTTGGTGATATTGATGGAGTCGCCACGCTGCGCGGAATAGCCCATCGCTTCACGGGTTAATGCATCAATTTGCTGCAACATTTCCGGTGGGAGCGGCTTCATTTCTGGACCTTTCTCACCTTCTTGGGATTGGTAATTGACGATCACCGCAACAGACAGTCGATCAACGACACCAATTTGGCGCTGTGTGTGACTGATTTTGCGATCCACTTCGTAGTTTGTGGTTTCATCACGCTGGGTATTAAGGGTGCCATTACGGGTATTTCCAGCAGTTTTTCCATCAGTGCTTTCTTTATTAGCCTCAATCGGTGCACTTGGTGCGCTGGCCGGTTGGTTTGATAATGCACCGGGTACGCCACTTGGGCCACCGTTGCTGTTTTGCAGGCTTTCGCTATTCTGGCGAGAGCGAACCGCAGCGGCATCAGGGGTTTGATTTGGCTTGTACTCTTCAGACGTCTGCTCAACTTTTGAGAAGTCCATTTGCGCGGTGACTTGCGCGTGAATATTGGCACGACCGACTAATGGCGACAGAATATCTTCAATGCGCTCTTTAAGATGGGCTTCCATCTCTTTGGTCATTTTGATTTGTGCGCTATTGGCAGATTGTTGGCTGTTGTCGTTATTGGTCAGCAGGCGGCCTGTTTGGTCGACAATGATCACGTTTGCGGCGGTTAAGCCGGTTACGCTGCTTGAAACCATATGGACGATGGCGCTAATTTGCCCTTCATCCAACATTCTGCCTGGCAATAAACCGACAGTGACCGAGGCGGTCGGCAGTTTTTGTTCACGGACAAATAAGGTTGGTTTAGGAATAGCCAAATGGACTCGAGCGCTTTGAACTGGGCTGAGGGATTCGATGGTGCGAGACAGCTCGCCTTCAAGGGCGCGCTGATAGTTGATTTGCTCGCTAAATTGGCTGATACCAAATTGTTCTTTATCAAGCAGTTCAAAACCGGTATTGCCACCTTTCGGTAGACCTGATTGCGCCAGTTTCAAACGTAATTCATGGACTTTATCAGCAGGCACAAGAATAGCGCTGCCGTTATCCGCGATTTGATAAGGGACGTTCATCTGGGTCAATTGACCGACAATATCGCCACCATCTTTTGCACTCAGGTTACTCAGTAGCACACGGTAGTCAGGGCTACGG
Source organism: Providencia sp. LY12 (assembly GCF_057621555.1). NCBI lineage: Bacteria > Pseudomonadati > Pseudomonadota > Gammaproteobacteria > Enterobacterales > Morganellaceae > Providencia > Providencia sp. LY12. The sequence goes on from NZ_CM172594.1 coordinate 1,698,218, forward strand.
AACCAGAGGAGCAGGGCGACAATAATAGATATCGCAGCAGCACCGGCAATAATTAATGGTATTTTAGGGTCGGCTTTGATGCTTTCGATCAGTGAGGCAAAACCTTTTTTGGCCTCCCCCGTATCTTTAGATGCGGTACTCATAAATATTCCCTGCTATGCAAACTAAACGGATGAATATACGTTTGGTGAAACAATCTTATTTCCCTCTTCGTAACCTCATTTTTTTACGCTGCTATTATTTATTGTCTTGATGCAATCTAATGACGGAATCAGCCTATAATTTTGGTGTTATTTATCGGCTTCAAGTAAAAAACGGTGTGGTAGGGTAGGCAAACTAAAATTCGTGACGGCAATTTTTTGCTCAACTTATCGACTAACCGAAGAGAACAGAATGACGATTCAAGCGATTGAAGGGGTGGTTTCCCAATTAAATGTGGTGGCAACGCAAGCGGCACATAACACCAAACCCGTTGTAGAGCCGGTGGGTTTTGCCGATCATTTAGTGGCATCTGTGAACCAAATCAATGAAACCCGCGTACAATCTGCGCAGAAAGTGCAAGATTTTACCCTCGGTAAGCCGGATGTTTCATTAAATGATGTGATGGTCGATATGCAAAAAGCCAGCTTGAGCCTACAAATGGGCATTCAGGTGCGTAATAAGCTGGTAGCAGCGTATCAAGAGATCATGCCAATGCCAGTGTGATTGGTTTATCTATTTGAATATTATGAATTAACTGCCTTGTCATTGCCTTTGTGGGGCAGTGATGGGGCATTTCTATTCAAAATATCAATTTGGCTAGCATCATTTTCTGTCATCCATGCACCATATACATCATGAACCATTTTTGATGATGCGTGCCCCATTTGCGTTGCAATGAATGCAGGGTTGGCTCCGGCTGATAGCATCCAACATGCGTACGTGTGCCTTGTCTGATACGCTTTCCTGTGTCTAATCCCTGACTTTCTTACCAGATAGTTCCATATTTGACCAAATCCACCCGGAGAGTAGAATTTTGTTTTCAACCCATTCGCTGCAACGATGTTTGGTTGAAAAACAAAAGTGCACGTATCCTCTCTTGATTTACCGAATTCCCTTGTTGATACATTAACAATCTCTGGTTGGGTCATTCTAGTTAAGACCATTTGAGATTTTAAGCACTCAATAACAGGGTCAAGCATATAAATAACCCTATCTGTTCCTGCCTGAGTTTTTGGAAATGTAAATTCACCTACAATCGATAGATTCCTTCTTACTGTTAGTGTTTTCTCAGTGAAATCTATATCTTCCCAAGCAAGCGAGCAAAGCTCACCCGGTCTCAATCCTGTATACACAGATGTAATTAACATGTTTCTTGACTGCTCATTATTGGCGGCACTAAGGAGTCTAGGAAACTCATTTTGTGTTATTGGATCTGGTTTTGGTCTATCTTTTTTCAATGGCTTTATTGATGAGAATATATTTGTACTAATATATCCATTATCAAAAGCAAAATTAAAAATATGTCGAAGCAATCCAATATAGTTATTTACTGTTGGAACTGTTCTGCCTATTTTGTTTGTTTTATGCCCTCTATCCAAAGTTGGCGATGTTAATAAGTTATTTCGTATTAATAAAATATCCTCAGTTTTAAATGTTGATACGTTTCTTTTTGTATTAATAAAATTAGATACTGCATTTAAAATAGTAATGTACTTTTTTAATGTGCTTGACGATATTTCAACGCTTTTAATTTCTATCCACTTGTTAGCTAATTCACCATAGGTTATTACTCTATCGCCAGAGCTATATGTGCTGATATTTTTTGACTCAGGGAATTCAACCGAGTAATCAAAAGCGCCAGTTTTTATTTTGTAGCAGATGGCTGTCCTTAGCTCACCTGCTAACTTCCTGTTTTTGGGTGTATCAGGTATCCCAAGAGTTTCCCTTACTCTTTTTCCTTTGTATGTGAATGATATACGAAGGCTTTTACCATGTACTTCAACACCTGTTGGGTATTTTATTTTCATAATGCACCTATTGAGGTTGTGAATTTCTTTGCTTCTCGATCCAGTTTATGATCGCCTCGTGATTGTACATGCATTCTGAATTTTCTTTAGGGCTTCCGTCCGGTGAAATGTGAAGATATTCTCTACCAGCAGCCCAAGACTTTTTCCTTGCAGATTTGATTGTCCCTGAGCGCATACCTGTAATCATCATAAGCACATCTTCAGTAACCCACTTACTCGGATTTAGAAGAACAACATTATCCATTATTAATCTCCTTATCTATCGTGCGCACGTAGTAATTCAGCCACATATTTGCTGGGCATTTTGCTAAGTGTTCTTTTGTTAGGGTGAGGGTGAAAGTCGGTAGGTAATCTTTAAGTATTGCTGTACTTTGTTTATCGCTGAGTTTTTTGAGTTGCTTTAATTTGTCACGGCATTCCCTTGCTATCTTTCTGCGTCCGTTCTCAAGCGTTACATCATCCATTCTTCCGCTTATATTGTTCATTATCATCTCCGCAATCTTTACTGCAATATGCGCTATTTGGTGCCGTTGGCATTTCTTCGCACCAGATGCACATTCCGTTTATTGACATAATTACTGGCTGGCGATTTGATAATGCTGCTTGAATGTGTAATTGTTCTAGTTCGTTTGCTGAGTCGATAATATCCATAATTATTTCCTATATCCTTTGACTGATATATTTCCATTTTTCTTTCTGACTATCCATACTTGCATGTCTTTATATGCATATGCACAATCTATATTTTTAGATGGTATGAAGCCAATTAGGCATGTATTGCAGAAATCAATTAACTCACTGTCATCTTTACTTTTAACTGTTGTTGTTATTCTCATTCTCCGCATCCTTCATTAATAAATAAACTTCCATAGCAGCGCGATATAAGTTATTTGTAGTTACATAAAATGGATGACGGCTACAAATCCATAAGTCACCATTAAGTTGATGAACTGCGGCTATCTTATTATCAATAATAATCGGCATTGCGTAGGCTGGGTTGTTGCAGGGGTCGAAATTACCTCTATTTCCTTCTGTTTTATATTTATCATCAACAACAGTTAGAGATAGTGCAAACCCGCCAACATGTAGTGCAACCTTTTTATTAATCTCGAAGTCAGATAGTTCGGTGTATTTATTCATTGATTAACTCCAAAACGTATGGTTTAAACGCATGTTCAGCGCCTTCTAATTCACAGAAAACATAAAGAGAATGAACAAAAGTTACAGTAAATATTTTGTCTTTATTGTTAATGTATTTACTTGATTGTTTAAACCTAACCTTATCGCCGACTTTAAATTTCATTTGACTAACTCCCAAAATATAGAATTGCTTCGTGAACAAATTGGGTCACGCTTAACAATTCCTTTATTCTCTAAAGTATTTAAATGTTTCCTTAGAGCTTTATTCGTAATTTTAATGTCATAACGCTTTTCCAGTCGATGCCTTAAAAGCCAAGAGCATAACCAGCGTTCTTCTGTCAATAATTTTATAATTTTCTTTTCATACATTATCTAGTCACCTCACCACACTTAATTTCAACATCCCGTACCATCATTATCTGCATAGCACGGCTCTCGCATTCTTGCTGTGTGTATATTTGATCAGATACAGGCACAGCAGAACCCTGTATTAGCATGAGTAATACATATCCGATTATTTGTATGGTTATTTATCTAGGCGGTAGAGTGGGATTACTTTAAATGGTAGCCCGTGTGAATCGAAAAATATTTCAATAATTTCTGACTCTTCAGCGCTTTTAGTTATTACCATGCAATCAGATTTACCAATTGATGGATACATCCAAGCGACAGGCTCCAAGTTATTAATTAAACTCTCGCGTGATGCTTGCCAGCTAATCCACATAATATCTACGTGGTGGTCAGCGTAATTTAATCCGTTATTTGCACGTTTAAGTTTTGATTCAAATTCTGACGGGTCGCTAAGTTTCTTTATTGTCTCTTCAAATTGCTGCCTTGATTTATCCATGCTTACTCCTGAATTTTAGGTATAAAAAACCCTGCTAGTGCAGGGTGGTTTTCATCGTATCAATAAAAATCGAGATATTTTTTAGGCTAATCCTACATAGAGCTGCATTTTTATAAATTACGTTATCAGAGAGTAACCAAAGACTAAGTTCTTCATTGTATCTCATAATATCCAACATCATGGAATATATAGCTTCAAAGTATTTGCTATTTGTACTTGTTGCTAAGCCTAGTAGATTCTCAATGCTAGATAGTTCGATTCTTTTGAGATAATTATTGTTAGAGCGCATGTTTTCATTAACACTTGTTATTAGAAATATATCTCCATTGTTTTTGCTTGTTATATTTACTAAATTTCTTTTTTCTAATTTAGAAAAAACACTTTCCGCATGATTTAATTCACTTTTAACTCTTTCGCACTCGGAAATAATCATCTTTAGAATTGATTTCTCCACTTCACGTGCTAATTTTTTAGCATCGTTCCTCTGCCAGAAATAAACACCTATAGTTGCCAAAATACCAAATGCAGAGGTAAAACTAAAAAATGTACCCCACTTATTATTGTCATCAATGTTCCAATAACAGAAAATGGCGTAGGTAATTGACATGAAAATAACAAACACAATAGGCAAATAAAAAAGCCATTTTTTGTTCATAACCCCTCCTTACTTAAAGCTGGAATCATACTCACATCCATGTGACTAATCCACTGTCAAAATTCCTCCTTAGCCTACTTTGATAAATTCAACACCCCATACCCATTCGTTATTCATCCAACTATCTTCGCCATATATTGATTGCCATAGTTCTTTGTATGCATTTTTTTCGGTTATATATGGCTGATTGCTGTTTGGAATATAAAACCCAACTAACCAGTTGCCTTCATTTCCATAACGACCAGCTTTTATTCCTTCAGCTATCGCATCGCTAGGTGATATTTCTTGAATCTGTTGCAACCAAACATCAGTAATCTCAATTTTCCATTTGATATTACCGTCTTTGTCTGCAATGTTAATGATGTCACCAACCTCACCATACGGGCAATCAACATCAACAAATCCATGCTTCCATGCCGCGCATACTTGCTCTGATAAGGTGTAACCATCTTGCCATGCACCTAACTTGCGTAACTCTTCCTCGGTTACTTTTGGTTGTGGCTCAATCGGTCTGCGTGTCTGTGTTTTTCTGCCATCCATGACAGCTGCTAACATTGCATCGTTAAACTTGATTCTGTCTTTCATATTCATCCTTATTCCTCTGGTTGCACCCACCATTCACAAACATTGCCCATAAACTCACCGGCAAGCTGATTTTGCTGTTCAAGTGATAGCTTATTCCATTCATCCTCTGTTATATCTAATTCAGTTGAGCATTCAGAACCGACGGCATTAGTAGCGGCATGTAAGTACATTTGCTTACTTATATTCATTCCTCTTCATTGCATCCCTGCGAGTTAAATTAAGCTTCCGTTAAATCAATAACATCATCAATAATTTCTTGCTTTATTGCGTAATATCCACCATCTCCATTAAGGATTATTTCTTCGCAATTTTTTATAATGTTAACCATTGCTTGTTTCAACTTCGCGTTTTCTTCTTGTAACTGTTCGAGTGCTTCTTCCTCTGGCTGCTTCCATCCACAGCGACAATCTTTGCATTCACCATCGCCACCCTCTAAATAAGCTGAGCACTCTGGGCAATATAGCTTCTTCATATATCTATCTCCTGTTTGCATCCTTGCAAATATATCCTTTTGTTATTGGCTATCTATGAAGCATTGCTCGCAGCAATAAACAGTATCGCCACCAACAAAAACTTTATCGTCATTTAGTATTTCTACATCGCAATAAGCGCAGTATGAACAATCTTCCTTTTGCTCCTCTGTTAATTCTCTGTCCTTGTATGGGCTATCGCACCAAGCCATAGCATTTCTCCTATTGTTAAATCACATAGTGAAGGGTGAGGCTAGAACGGAATGTCGTCGTCAAAGTCCATCGGTGGCTCATTCTGCGGCGCTTGTTGCTGCGCACGAGTTTGTTGCTCTGGCTGCTGATGTTGTCGCTCTGGCTTCTGGCTTCCCGCCTGATTACCACCGTTACCGCCTAGCATTTGCATTGACCCGCCGATATTCACCACAACTTCGGTGGTGTAGCGATCTTGACCGCTTTGGTCTTGCCATTTACGAGTTTGCAGAGAACCTTCGATATAGACTTGTGAGCCTTTTTTCAGATATTCACCTGCAACTTCGGCTAACTTTCCGAAAATTATCACTCGATGCCATTCGGTTTTCTCTCGTATTTCTCCTGATTGCTTATCACGCCACGATTCCGATGTGGCTAGTGTGAGATTTGCTACTGCGCCACTATTTGGCATATACCGAATTTCAGGATCATTACCTAAGTTACCAATGAGAATTACTTTATTTACTCCACGACTAGCCATTTATGCCGCCTCCAATTCTGATTTTCTATTGTCATAAACTTCTTTAGCCTTCGCCTGTTCTGGCGTGTTATCAAGTAGCTTCCATGCTTTACCAAATTCAGCTTTTAATGTTTTTATATTGCTGATATTCATTGCATTGCCAGTGAACTCAGACAGAACAACATCAGGCTTGAAATTACTTTCCTGCTGCTTGTGCTCATTGCTGTCTGCATCCTTTGAGTCATCAATAGCAAATAATCCATTTAAGCAATACTTACGTGCATATGAGCTTGTAGCCCCTGTTACCTGAGCGTCATCCATTCCTTTTTTTGACATTGGCTCCCTTGCCAATGCCGATACGCTATGTGAATTCTCTCCGTCCGTGAGAGTTGCAGTTGATTTGACGTAAATACGATCTCCGACCGCAATAACATCATCCGTGATACTTAAAACTAATCCATCCAACAACGGTTTAACTGACTCTAGAATTCCTTCGCAACTCCTGTATGCGTAGTTTCCGAATGAGTTATTGAGATTTTTTGGTGCTTTTAAGTTTTGCTGGATAGCTGCTATTTTCTGATAAAACTCTTTACCCATAACTTCCTCCAAAAATTAGTCGCCCATGTTCTTACCTTCGCCATACCCGTAATTATCCGGAGCGATTCCTTTCGCTATATAACGTGCGTATCTCATCCTGTCTTCAGCAATCCGTTGCTGTTCGATGTGATCGGGAAGTGGTGGGAAGAATTTCGACATTGCTAGATTTGATTGCCACGCATTTGTGGCTTCGCGCATCTTCAGTGATGCTTCAATGTTTTGTGGCTTTCCCTGCCTAGATGATTTGATTTGCTCTATTGCTGACGCTAGTGCTTCCTCGTATGTTGAGTGCATAGGAAAGCAACGTGTTAGATACTCACCCATATTCACCTCGCATCCATCGGGTAGGGGTTGATTGCTGCTGAACACCCAAGCTTTCCATGCGATAATATTCAGCTTCTTCCTCGCGCTCCCTGCGTCTATTTTCGGCATCCTGCCTTTGCTTGAGTTCATACTCTGAAATTCTCATGCTGCGTCCTTGATGAATAATATCCAGTGAGTTTTGTCGTTCTTGCCGACGCGTTGAACTATCGTTGGTTTCTGGTCAGTAAGGGCTAATACTTGCTTTGTAGGAATCTGAGTTTCATTCCATTTAAAAGCTAATGTTCCGTTTGGACACAACACTCGAAATGCCTCACTAAATCCTTTCGCTAAATCATCTTTCCAAGATTCCTTGTTTAATCGCCCGTATTTTTTAAACATCCAGCTGTTATTTCCAATGTTCACTAAATGCGGCGGGTCGAATACAACTTGGTAAAATGAGCCATCAGGGAAGGGGAGGTTTTTGAAATCAGCGATAATATCTGGTGTTATATTTAGCTTCCTGCCATCACATAGAATGTGTTTTTCTACCCTTATATCGCTGTAAATTGCCCTGTTATCTTCCTTGTCAAACCAAAACATGCGACTGCCGCAGCACATATCCAGAATAGGGCGCATGGCTATCTCCTTACGTGAATGCATACGCTCCACGAGCATCAACCTGACGTAAAATGCGATTTGTCTTTTCGCATTGCTGTTTAAATTTCCAATCAGCAAATAACAATTCGACTTGCTGCTCAGTCATTTCAGACTCGCGAAGTAGGGTGAATATCTGTTGCTTTGCGTGTTTCTGCTTTGCGTTCATGTTGTACTCCGTATGCTGTTTTTAATGTTTCGTTTGCATCGCTCCATCCGTTCTCATCCTTGAGATAACGGGCAATTCCAGCTTGTGATTGAGCTAAACAAAGTTTGTATTTATCAATATTCATGCTTACCTCTGGATGTGCGAAACCCTCACTTATCGATTGATAGCGATTGTTATTGAAAGTGTTCTGGTGTTGGTGCGGTGGGTTACTGCTGACCGAGGGCTTTTGAGATTGCTTTATTTGCGTTGATTACGCAAAAGACATCTTCTAGCTCTTCGTCTGTGTCGCAATTTAACTGAGAGCGAGTGAATTTGTACTCTGTTACAAGCTTTTGTAGCGCCTCTAATAACTCTGGTGCTGCTGCGATTAGGTCGGCGTCTTCTTTTTTAATGTCATCTGGCGATGCAAAAATAACGTTATAATTATCATCAACTAAAGTTGAGTATCCATTTATTCCATCCCTTAAATGCCAAGGCGCTGGACTATGCTTAAATCCCATATATCACCCCCTAGCCTTTAACATTGCATCTGCCAGCGTGTAGGCTTCTTTGGCGAAGTCATCTGCTGACCAGTTGTGATACACTTGCTGAGCTGTCGCATCGTTGTATATGCCGATGATTACAGCATTTAGAGCTTTAGCAGCGAAGTAGTCTCGCAATTCCATTCCTTCCTGTGCTACAAATTGCATATCTGGATGCCCACTTGCTGGAAAAGCCGCTCCACCTGTTTTATCTGTCATACTCCCTCCCAAACTATTTCATCAGTCCGTATTCATAATTGATATCGTTAAGGCTTTCTCTATCTGATTCTATGTAGTAATCCCATAGCTCTTGGTCTTTGTGTTCTTTTACCAACTGCCAATGCCAGCCTATTTTTGATTTAACTCTGCGAACTTTTCTTATTACAGTGTCGTCGCAATCAAATATGACGCCATAGCCACTACCAAGCTTGCTACGCAGTACACCAAGCTCAACACTAACAACTCTAAATAACTTCGGCATAGGCATCTTTCCATTGTGGAAATCATCTATTGTCATACTCCCTCCGTTATTAACTAATTCAACTGTTTCCATTTTGGAAATATCCATCTATATCTCCTATCTATTAATCAACTCACCACAGCCCACCTTGATGGACTGTAATTAGTTAACTGTGCCTGCTTTTAACCACGTCAGGCGAGGTGGTTCCTTACTTTCCACAGTCAAGGAAAATTGATATATTGGTTATTCCACAGTCAAAATAAGGAATGTTTTAATGCCTAGATATACGGTTAGGATTGAATTACCAAATGCAGGATATGATGAATACAATCTTCTATATCAAAGAATGGAAAACTCAGGGTTTGATAAAACTATCGAGTCAACTAATGGGGTGATTTATTCACTGCCGGATGCTGAATATATTTTCGAAGGAGATCAGGACTTAACCACTGTCACTACAATGGCCGTTAATGTAGCGACATCCATTCGAACTAGAGCCAAAGTTTTGGTAACAGAATCAGCGGGAAGAAGATTCCACAACCTAGATAGAATCTAATCTTTTTCCATAATTCCAACTGAGCCACTGCAGTACATTTCAGGTTTAGGCTCTTCGCTTTCCAAGGTCACAAATGCCTTTCTAACTCTGTGACCTAATTCCAAAATTTCATCACGAGTCAATTTAAAGCTGTGTCGATAGCTATCTATCAACATGGTAGATAAAACCTCACGAGCTGCTCGTTGAGATTCTTCGGTTAGGTTGGTGAACGTTGGATTAAAGATGCTATCCGTTGCCAATTTAGCAGCATCTAGCGCTCTAATTTCTTCCGTTTTTACCTTTAGTACATCAGCAAGACCTTTCATTGCTGAGATTGTTTCTTTTTCTACCTGTTCGATATTCATTTCCTATCTCCTATTTAACGTGCCGTAACACTTCCATCACTCATAATCGGCTTGCGTAGCCGTGGTTGCTTGCGTCTATCGCTCAACGTAAGCGCTGGTTTGTACTAATCTGTTTGTAATGGCTGTATCCCTCATTAAAAGATAATCAGCACATCGCTCAATTTGCCTCTTAGCGTGCTGTTTTTGCCGCCTATCTTGATATCGTTTTCTAGAGTTCATATTTCCTCCAAGTTACTCACTATAGCCCACTCATCGAATGAGCTATAATTAGTATTTGAGTCAGCTCCACAGGTGTTATGCCCTCCGCTTTGTTCACTATGCTTGCGTATGTCTTGCCTCGCTTGTAGCACCTATCCATGGTGTAGCAGGGAGTGATCGCACTACGCACCGTTTCTCACGCTGTAGAGCTGACTTGTCAAATTGTTAAAGAGCTGTAGGCTGTATTTCATGTTGCTTGCCTTCGATGTGGCTAACTATAACCAAAGTTATATAACTACGCAATACCTTGGTTATAATTAATTATGAATTAAGTTATATGTGTTTGTTTTTAACTGAGTTTATTTATAAATAAAATTATAAAAAAATGATTTTTGTGATTTATGCGCACAAAAAACCCGCACTAGGCGGGTTCGTAATGAGAGGTGGTTATAGTATGGATGCAACCCAGAATACTTTTCCGATGATTTCGATGCTTTGAATATCGACTTCCTCATCTGGATACTCTTCTTTATTGTAGCTTCGAATGATTACCTTGTCAGATGATGACCTGATAAGTAGTTTTACTCGCTTCCAGCCATCTTGATTGATCGCATAAACTTTCCCATCAACTATATTTTTGTCATTGCAGTTTACTGCAACGGTGGCGCCATCAGGAATAACAGGCTCCATGCTATTACCCTTGGCAGGGAATGACATGACTCCAGATCCATCCGTATTAGCACCAACTCTTCTTAGTGTTGATTTTGAAAATCTCAATTTAAATCCGTTATAGTCATCATCACTATATGACCCATCACCGCAGGCAAACTCGATATCTTTCAGGAACGGTATTTCAACCTCTCCATTTTCAATATCTGTTGAGCTATCCCAAGATGAAACCTCATTCCATTCATCCATTGATGGAGCATTGGAGTCTTTAATATTTTTAGATATATCACCGACGCCACTCACTAACCATTCAGGGCTAACTCTTAGAGCCATAGCTATCTCTAAAGCCTTTCTTGATGACTTAGCTTTTCCAGATACGAGCTTTGCTATAGCTGGCTGAGAGACACCAACTATAGTGGCTAGTTTTTCTTGCGACATGTTCGCCGCGTCCATCGCCATCTTAAGGCGGTCTGAGAATGTTTTCATGCCACCACTCTATAACCTCGGTTATTTAAAATCAAAGAACTAAAGTTATTGCCAATCTCCATAACTTTGGTTATTATTGGTTATGTTTTTACCATCAGAGGATTTTATATGAATCTAGTTATTAAAAAGGCTGTCAGCATAGTTGGAAGCCAGCAAAAACTAGCAAACCTCTGTGGTGTTAGCCAGCCAGCAGTTAATAAATGGCTGAGAGGAGGGCGAGTAGCTCCTGAGAGAGTTCAAGCCATCGTAAACGCCACGGAAGGTAAAGTTAAGGCGCATGAGATTAGACCTGACTTACCACACATGTTCCCAGCTATTTAGTAATACCGCTCTTTAACAATATCGCCAAAAGCTCCTGCATCAGGAGCAAACAATTAACTCACAGGATCGTGAGCAACGGACTAACTACGTCAAAAGGAATTTAACAAATGGACACAGCAAAAAATATCAAAATCACATGTAAACCAGAAACACTCGAAACCTATTTCTTTCAAATGATGTTTAAAGATGGAAATGACGGGTTCGCTAAAGCAATGGGTATTCACCCGAGTTCAGCTAGTAGAGAGAAGAGTCGCATATTCAGCTTGGCTTGTAAGGCTATAGCTCGTTATGGCTTACCTACTGAGGCTGTATCAATGCCTGAGAAGTCTAGAAGCGTAGTGATTGAAGGTGACTATGCAGAAAGGTTAATTCAGGTACTTGAAGGGAAAGGAAAGCTAAAAAGAAAAACCTCAAAGGCGGCAACCGATGAGGCTCAAATATCATTAATTTAAATTTCGTAAGCAGGAGTAATTATACATGAGAAACAAATTTAATTACAGCGCTGTGCATAAAAACGTCATGCGTGATCGGGCTAATCGCTCGGTCACTGAGCAGGGAGCTAAGGCGCTTAGGTCTGCATTGGAAGATGCAAAATTACGGCTTGAGCATCGTCAGGAAGTCACTGGAGGGAAACGGCATGAGTAACGTTGCATACGCTGATTTTAGCAACAAGAACCACACTAGGAGTTCTCGTATGGATAACTCTAAGCTTGGTCATGTCGCGATATTCAGGAGCCTACTTAACGCAAGCTGGGCTGAAGATACAGTGAAGCTTGCGCTATGGGTAAGATTGTTAGGGCAGGCAAGACATAAACCGACGACGGTTGAGTTTGGCGGTGTATCTTGGGATCTTCGGACTGGTCAGCTGGTAACAAAAGCAAAAGTTTTAGCTCGAAAACTGAAAGATGCAAAGGGAAAGGAAAAGACTGAAAAACAAATCAGAGACATGTTGGATTTTTTTGAACAGGAAGGGATGATAACCCGCACTGGAACACGGCATGGAACAATAATTACAATCACAAATTACCTTGAATATCAGTGGAATGACGAGGTGACAAAGCAAGTTACTAATGAGGTGACAATCAAACGCAGTGATACCAACGCTTCAAGCGTAGTTGAGGTTACTAACCTAGTAACAAAAGAAGTGAAACAGAATAAGAATGTACTTGAACAAGAAATAAATACTCCCCTAACCCCTCAAGAGGGGGACTGTGAAAAGTTAATTTCAACTAATCGAAAAAATAACATTCCCTACATCGAAATTATGAATGCGTTCAACGAAGCAGCAGGCGATAGATTGCCAAATGCTGAATCACTGAATGACAAACGAAAACGAGCTATCTCAAAATTCCTGAAAGAACTCAAAGAGCCAACGGTCGAAGCGGCTAAAAACTATTTTGAATATTTCATGAATTCAGCCAAGGAGTTTTATTTTGGCGAAAACGATTCTGGTTGGAGAGCGAATTTCGATTACCTGTTAAGACCAGCGACAGTATTAAAAACTAGGGAAGGTTCATTATGAGTTACCAAGTACCACACAGCATAGAGACCGAACAGAGCGTTATCGGATCCCTGCTGATTGACCCAAACAGCGACAATGCTCAGCGTGTATTTTCAGTGTTGAAGCCAGATGATTTCTACGGCACCCACCACAAGATTATCTTTGAGCAAATGCGGTCAATGGCTAGCAAGCATCAACCGATTGATATCTTAACCGTGTCTGACAGCTTGAAGGCAACTGGCAGCGAAGGAGCTACAGGCGGGTTGGGTTATCTGGCTGAAATTGCAAAGAACACCCCAAGCGCTGCAAACGTGATCCACTACTCGAAGAAAATCAAAGAGTATGCGAGTGAGCGTTACGCCATTGAGAAAATCAACGAAGCCACACGATTACTGATTGAACCAAGCACTCTAAGCTTTGGTGAAAAAATGGAGTTCGTGCAAAAGCTGGTAACTGACGCAAGCGAGAACGGTGTTACTGGTCGAAAGTCTGGCTTGAAGAATATGGCTGAGCTATTGCCGGAGTGGTTCGCAGGCGTAGAAAACATGTTTAACAATCCCGATCAGTTTGTAGGACTCAAGACAGGCATTAAGCCTCTTGATGACATGCTAGCACCTAAATTTGTTGTGCGTGGGTCATTATTCGTTATCGGTGCGCGTCCAAAGATGGGTAAGACAACCGTTTTAACTGAAATGGCGAAGAACGTTTCCGATGATGGTTTGCCAGTGGCTCTGTTCAGCATGGAAATGTCCAATCAGCAATTGGTGGAGCGGATGGTAAGCCAGAAGTCAGGCTTAAATTCAGACATGTTCTACGGCGGTACTGAGGATGATTTCGAATGGGCGCTACTCGGCAAGGCAATTAGTGAACTTAGCGAAAAGCCTAACATTTGGGTCGATGATACAGCGGGAATGACACTTGAGCACATTCAGTCAGAGTGCCGGAAGTTGAAGCGCAAGGTTGGGAAAATCGGGTTTATCGGTGTGGATTATTTAACGCTGATGAAAGCTGGCAAAGCAGACCGCAACGATATCGCCTACGGTGAAATTACCAAAGGTCTCAAGCAACTGGCTAAAGAGCTTGATACTACGGTGGTATTGCTAACACAGCTAAACCGTAAATTGGAAGATAGAACCAACAAGCGCCCTATGCCAAGCGATAGCCGTGATACTGGTCAAATCGAGCAGGATTGCGATTACTGGATGGGAATATACAAAGAATCAGTTTACAACGACAAAGCCGACAAGACGCTTACAGAGTTGATTGTGAGACTTAACCGCCACGGTAAAGCCGGAACCGCATTTGTAGACCAGAAAGGACTTTGCTTATTCGACACCGATCAAACCCACGCTATGGCACGGGCAGATATGGCAACAGCCAGTCGTAACACACCAAATCATAAGGACTTCTAGATGAAATCAAAACGAACCAGCATGATATTGGTTAACTTTTCTCGCGAAAATTCAGGTCGAATGGATAAAGTTTATGAAGTTAGGCATGAAAACCAAAAGACAATATTAGAGCAGAAGCTAACCATCAAAAGGGATGAGTTTGGCAGGTTTAGCGTTGATGTTGCAATGGATGACTTCCCACGCATCGATAACGAACTAGACGCAATTCTGAAATACGCAGACTGGCTAGAACGAATGGGAATAGCAATTCGCAGAGAAGCTAAGCGGGCAATTAAGCGAGGTGTTGAGTGATGAAAGTAATTAGTTGGATTATCACTTGGCGATGGGTGTTTAAGCAATCTGTGATGGAATCACAATGGACAGAGCAAGGCGCAATTAACATGAAAACATCAATACTTCGTAACAATTTATTCGGCTGCAGAAATAGCGCATTCATTCGCCGTGACATGCAACGAATGATTGATGCGGCAGCTAGAAAAAATCGGGGTGAGTGATGAAAGGAACAACGTTAACAGAGGGAGGCATCTAATGCAGGGAACTAATCTAAAGGTCGGAGACAAGGTAGCATATTTAAGGTTTGGAAAAATAGAGGATGAATATATTGGTGAAGTAATTGGCGCTTGTAGACGCAATACCATAGCTATCAATTGCAATGGCGAGATATACCTAGCCCCGCCAAGTAAATTAACTCCATGGCCACTCCCACCAATGCCAGAGGGTGAATGATGACAGAGCGGGAATTAAAACTAGAAGCCGTAGCAATTTGGCAAAAGCTAATTTTGCAAGCTAAGCGAAAATACCAATGGTGGGAGTTGTAGTATGAACGAACTCAAGAAATGCCCGTTTTGCGGGGGACGCGGTGAATACTACTACTTCGAGGATTTAGGTCACTTAGTCATCTGTTCTAACACCATTTGCCCTTCAAATAAGTTTGGATATACAGATGCTGAAGAAGCTGAGCAGGCATGGAACAGGAGAGCTAACAGTGACTAAAGAACAGCGCAAAAAACTCAGAATGTTATTTGGCGGCAAGTGCGCCTACTGCGGTTGTGAGTTACCAGAAAAAGGCTGGCACGCAGACCATGCAGAACCGATAGTAAGAAAAACCGTTCAAGACATGGAAGCGGCTAAAAAAGGGAAGATTAGATTTAAGCAAACTGGAGAATGCTATCACCCCGAATTGGACAATGAAGACAACCTAGTTCCAGCATGTAAGGCTTGTAACATCTACAAGGGATGTAGTGGAGTTGAAGAGTTCAGGCAGGCGATAACTAGGGTTACGGTAAATTCCTTAGATAGAACTCAATCCCTTAGAGCTGCAAAACGATTTGGAATAGTAGCAGTCGATGAGTCACCAGTTACGTTTTGGTTTGAAAAGTACCAGCAGGAGAACTAATAGTGAGTGATAAGCCATGAGCATTTCAGCAATCACAACGCTTAGATGTTTTTTTACTGGTCATAAATTTGAGAAGCAAGAAAACTGTTGGAATGACGGCTCATTTTTCTTTTGCTCTCAATGCGGCATGACCTTATGGAGACACAACATTAAGTACCGGAGGGATAATGCAGAAGCAAACATTCCTACTCAGGAATACTCAGATACTAAAAAACCTAAAAGCCGTACTAGATAATTTACCCCTCAACGAAGAATTCCCCCTAGAAGTAAAAATCTCAGAATCCAACCGAACACTACCGCAGAACGACATGTTCCATGCGCTATGTGGTGATGTATCAAAGCAAATGACACTCAACAATGAACCGCTGAAATTATGGCAGTGGAAGAATGTATTTGTGTCTGGTCACTGGATGGTTACGACAGGGGCGAAAGAGTCACCGTTAATTCAGGGTATCGAAGGTGAGCTGTTAAACATACGCGAGAGCACGTCTCAGATGGGCAAGAAGCGCATGAGTAGCTTAATTGAATACTCGACAGCTTGGGCGGTAGAAAGTGGCGTTAAGCTTCGTACAGCTCGCTATGAATATAACTACTACGGTCGCAGGGAATAACTCAAGGAACAGCAAGAGAGATGAATATCATATCAAAAATGGCAATCGCTATGGCTTCACTAGCATCACAAAATGCCTTATGGGCTATCAACCATAGCCGAAGTTGGTACAGCTATCCAATATCAACTAAACGCATCACAGGTCACGCAAAGATAAAGCGAGCAGCCAAGAAGCGGAGGGCGAGAAAGTGAGTTTTGCAAAATCAGAAAGGGATTACCCAGAAGGAAAATATACCCACACTGAATGCAAATGGTGCGGGTGTAGTTACATTGGACCTAAGCATGAAAACGCTTGTAAGAAATGTAATGACACTCTTCAGCGCATGGGCGGATTTGCTGATTTATTTTGTAAAGGTGAAGAAAATAAGATGACAGATAATGTAAATAACCCATCACACTACGCATCAGGCGGTATTGAGTGCATAGAGGCTATCAAGGCAAGTATGACACGCGAAGCATTCTTGGGATATCTCAAAGGGAATATCCAAAAATACGTCTGGCGATATGAAAAGAAAATTAACCCCGTGGAAGATTTGAAAAAAGCCCGTTGGTACATGAATCGACTAGTTGATGAGCTGGAGAATGAAAGTGACGCCTAAAGAAAAACTAAAAGAAATCGACAAAAAGTTAGACGAAGCTCATGCATTAGTAATCTCATTACAAAATATGCGCAGAGAGCACATCAACCGCCACGATTTAAACAAGGAGAAATCATGACTCAGCAAGGAGAAAGGGCAATTGATGTTATTAACGCTGTAAGTGGACTCGAATATTTCACAGCAAAGAAAGCCACAAGCCTAACCGGTATGTCTCGCTCATATGTGAGCTTCATCCTCGGGTTAATGCATAAGTTTGGCGCAATAACTGTGGTCGGTAAAATCGGCGGAACAGTCAAATATCAAGTATCACGCAACGCAATTCAGATCATCGAAAATAACTTCACTGAGATATTTAAGCAAAGCCACAGCGTCAGAGGCAATGAGCCACTAGGCACAGGAATGGTGATTGTTGATAGAGCTAATGTAAATGGGATGGGTAATCCGTCGTTAAGAAAGCTAGATACATTGCTAAGTGGGGTGAGATCGTGATTAGAACCAGACACGTAATTATATTCTTTTCGATTGTTACTTTAGCGATGGGGTTTATGTATGGCTAATCCAAGGCGACGGCGCTGTAAAATATGTAGAGAGTGGTTTCATCCAAAGTACGAAAATATAGAATGGTGTAGCCCAGAGCATGGAGCTGAATTAGCAATCAAGCGACGAAGTAAGGAAAGTGAAAAGTTAGAAGCAAAACTCAAGAAAGAACAGAAGCAAAAAGAAGTAAAAGCCCGCGATAAACTCAAAGCCCGCAAGTTAGCAGTAAAACCCCGCAGTTATTGGATCAAACAAGCACAACAAGCCGTCAACGCATATATCAGAGAAAGAGACCGTGATTTGCCATGCATATCATGCGGAACGTTTCAATCTGCTCAGTGGGATGCTGGTCATTATCGGACTACCGCTGCGGCTCCACAACTGAGATTCGATGAGCGCAACATCCATCGGCAATGTGTTGTTTGTAATCAGCATAAATCGGGGAATCTAGTTCCGTATCGAGTAGAGCTGATTAATCGAATAGGGCAGAAAGCCGTTGAGGCTATCGAGTGTGACCATGAGCGGCACAAGTGGACTATCGATGAATGCAAAGCCATCAAAGAGGTTTTCAGGAAGAAACTGAAGGAGTTGCAAAGTGACAGTTGATGCATGGTTTGCCGCGATGACTTGGGGGATATTTTGCGTTGTATGGATCCCTTATAACTACGTTAAGTGTAAGCGAAATACAAGAATAGCAAAGATTAAAAGAAGGGCTCATTTGTTTTCTTGTAAATACCGAATGCTGAAGGAGCTGAAAGATGCAGACTGAAATCACGACCATCCCTGAACTGCTGGTTAAGCATTACGGGAATATGACTGAGGTAGGGCGGTTAATCGGTGCGAATAGAGGGACTGTCAGGAAGTATGTTAGCGATGCTAGCGCTGAAAGCCACGTTGTTATCAACGGTAGATTGATGGTCAGGCACAGAGGTGGTGATAGATGGAAATGCAAAGAATCTCAGGAGGCTAAATGAGCTACATAGGAGAGAAAGAACTAACAAAGGAACAATTCGACTGGCTTAATGGTTGGCTTGAATTGTGGGGCGCTTGGGTTCACTCAGGGCGATTGAATGTGCGCATGATAAACATGATTTACAAATTCATGCGAACAGTAGAGCCAAACAATACACCATCAAGACCTATGTGCAGTGACGATGACGGAATGTTGATTTCTCAGGTCGTAGATTCAATCATCGCCACTGACGAGCAGGCTTATAAAATATTACTCAGCTATTACGCTCATGGCGCTTCCAAACTTTCAATAGCATCTTACTACCATAAGGTTGCAAAACCCCGCAAAATGCAAACAAGAGGAGGTAACAGGTTAAAGAAACCATCTTTCGGAACTTGCAGGAATGAAGTCGACGAAAAGTTAAAGGCTTGCCAATGGTTATTGTATGAACCTCTGCGAAATGCAATGAATAATCGTAAACGTGTAGCGAAAATAAAGAAAATAAGCGAACTTTGCTATTGACATATTATAGCAAATTAGCAATACTTATCAGGTAAGCTGCCTTAACTGTTCTTAGGTTGGCTTAACCAGATTCTAGAGCCTCTACTTCGGTAGGGGCTTTTCTGTAATGATAAGTACAAATGCGACAGATGGCTTTGGTATTCGAGGTTGGTGCGTCATAAGCCACTCACACGGTACTTTAGGCTCGGTGTTTGTATTTATCATTGTGGAACGCTAAAGCCAGTTAGCACCAGTAATAGCCTGATGCTCGGGAATAGGAAACTTGGGGATGCGGTAGAGGGCATCGAATACCGAGATTGCAGGGATTGGCTCCTGTCCCTGCAATGACAATCTAACCGAGGCATAGCCCTAACTGTCTATCCTGTCTTGCGATAGTCACGCTATGCCCATCTAATTTAATTCTTACCTCAGTTTTTAAATTTTGCGGTAACGTTTATTTTGGTTCCCTCATCAATGAGGGTAGCATAATGTAACGTATTGATATTGTTCCGTTATGGGAATCCCCATAACGCTAATTCAATCTGTAAGTAATCCTTACAAGTTCACATTCAATAAGTCGCCTAGTGCGGCTTTTTTTATTTGCACCAGTAGCTCAACGGCAGAGCAGGCAACTCATAATTGCTTGGTTATGGGTTCGAATCCCGTCTCGGTGCACCAAATACGCCGCCACAGAATTCTAATCACACACACTTAATTGACGCATATAGATTGTGCGCGGCTATCTATTAACTAAAACACAGGTGTTATATATGCCAAGTACCCTAACAGGAGTAGCCGTTAGTGCTGCGGGCGGTGGCGCTATGGGCGGTGTCCTATTGGGTGCTGATTATGGCGTGATACTTGGTGCGATCATTGGGGCATCTGCTTCTGTCATTGCATCTAAGGATAATAACCTTCAAAAGGTCATCCATTTCTTTTTGGCTTTGGGGTCTGGTGCGCTATTGGCTCATCCATTCTCTGAGATGGTGCAAGAGTTCTGGCAGAAGGATATAAGCCCGAAAATAACGGCGATTATCGTTTCTGCTTTACTAATTCCTATTCTGGTTTTAGGTGCCAACAAAGATAACCTTAAAAAGTTATTTGGTCGTGTAGGCGCATCGATTGATAAGAACTTCAGTAGCATTACTCAAGCCATAAAGGACTGGCGCAACAAAGGAGGTAACTAATGGAAACCTTCCTTGATCGCATTAATCAACTAATGGATTGGATGTATTTGAATCCTTGGGATGCAGCAGATGTTGGCTTAATGATGGCGTCAGCGTTGATAGTTTTCTTTTGTCGCTATGAGAAGCGAAGAGATTCAATAGTTGGAACAGTTTTATTCATCTGCTGGATTTACCAGATATATGAAACGGTAATGGGTAAGCGTGTATCAGCTCCGTCTGACGTTGTGTTTGATGGCGTTCTCTTCATCGTTATTTTCTCAGCAGGTGGCAACATCATGTCCATTGTTGTCATTGGTAAATTAGTGACCCGAATCAAATCAATCTGGCGGCTAGTTAAGCAGCCTTTTATTTTATGGTGAAGAAATGACTGAACCTAAATGGCTAACTGAAGCCAGAAAAGAAATTGGTGTATCTGAGCATACCTCTGAAGGGTCGAAAGCAGTCGACCAAATGTGGATTGATAGCAAGCTGCGTGGCTTAGTCGGTACTGCGCGTAAAGTTCCTTGGTGTGCTGGCTTCGTCAATGCCATGTTAGAGCGCGCTGGTATTCGCTCAACTCGCTCTGACTCATCTCGTTCATACCTGAATTACGGTGTGAAATTATCCGAACCTAAATATGGGTGCGTTGTTACTTTCTCTCGTGATGGTGGCGGGCATGTAGGTTTCGTTGTTGGCAAGACAGAATCAGGCGCATTACTGGTATTGGGCGGTAATCAATCCGATGCTGTTAACATCAAAGCGTTTAAGACGGACCGTGTGACTGGTTACTGTTATCCAGAAGGCGTGGAAATCGATACCCGACCGCTGCCAGTTGGTGATGCTGCTCTGTCAGTTAAAGAGTCATGATATGAGGGCTGGCTACATAAAGGCTGTGCTTATCGCATGGCTGATACTCTTTGGTGTGGTTATTTGGCAGCGATGGGAAATCAGCGGATTAAATGATACTAATAAGTCGCTAACTAAATCACTAACCCAGCAATCACTCATATCTGATAACGCCCACACCTCAATATCTATCTTTGACCGTATCTCTGGAGCAACCATTGATGCTAAACAACAAAACACACTGGTCGCACAGGGAACCAAGAAAGACGTCAAAACTATTCTTGTGGGTAATGACTGCGCTCCCGTTACTGCTCCTGATATCCTTATTAACAGGATGCGGCAATACAAAGACTGAATATGTATTAGCACCTCACATCCCCATCCCTGCAAGCCTACTAGCTGATTGCCCGATACCTGATATCCCCGACAAGATGACATGGGGAGATATCGCTGAATATAACATTGAACTGATGTCGGTAATTAAGGCGTGCAACTTGGACAAGAAAGCCATTCGAGAGATTGAATATGAAAGAAATAACACAACCAAGAAACAGCGGTGATCTGTGGGATTGGTTCGGGCTGTCGTATGCATCATTCTTAGTTATTCCGCGGGTACTAATGCATGAAATGCCCACTGAGTGGCAAGATAAAATGGCTGCTTTATTACATGAGTATGATGAAACTTTCGATACATCATCTGTAATAAATTCTGTTTCAGTGTCTGGTCGTGATAGTGATGGCAAGTTAGCCAAATTACCAGATTACATCCTAAATTACCGCCGCCCTGACCGTGAAGCAATTGAGAAACTCAAGCGCTAACCGACAAGAAAGCAATACGGGAAATTGAACAACAACGAGCCTCGCAATAGCGGGGCTTTTTAATGACAAAAAAATAGCCCCGATGCTGGGGCTTAAAGGGGATGGTTCATAGGAATATATTTGAGGGTAATAACTTAGCGATGTAATAACCATACCCCTATCAACGTGATGTTACGAAAGTAAAGTTAAAAGAAAGTTACATTTATTCAAGTTTTGTAATCAGTAGTACGCATTTCACCCTGTGCACCACATGCACACACATCTAAAAACATCGAACCGTTATTTAGGAATGAGCCTTTGAGGATGTCAGTTATAGCTGATACTGCTTCGATGGGCTGATCTCCTATGCGGCAAGGGTTCATTACTAAGTAAGGACAGTATCATGGCTAAATTAACAGTCATCAATAACTCTATATCTGAACAGCCAACTATGACCAGCTTGGAAATGGTTGACTATATCAATGCGGATAGAAAGGCAAAGGCAGAAATGGAAGGGCTTACTTTCCCCTGCAAGAAGTATCGCAAGCTACAGCATAAAGATTTTTTAAGGAAAGCCCCCAAGGTTTTGGGTGAAAATCAATCAGCGAAATTTTACGCCGATTACATCGACAACAAAGGTCGGTCATATCCGTGCTTGAGATTTCCTAAGCGAGAAGCCTGTCTGATGGCTATGAGTTACAGTTACGAGCTCCAAGCACAAGTATTCGATCACATGACAGAGTTGGAAGCTGAATCAGGATTTGGATTTACCATCCAGCAACTACAACACATGTTAGCCGTGGCAAGAAAAGCTTCTGATGAAGATTCAAGTGATGCAGGTCGCCGATTGCGCAAACGCCAAGATGATTTAGCTATCTTAAACCGTGCTGAAAAGTTAATAGGTGACATTAGCCAAATGGCATTAGGTTTAGTTGGCGGTGGCAAGTTATTAAATCATGAAAAGTAATAAATATTGCACTCCTCAATTTTGAGGAGGTTGATTTAATTAACATTTAACGATGAATAGGTCGCTCAGCGGCCTTTTTTATTGTTAATCACAAAGCCCGCTTTCGAGTTGGCTTTTTAATTAACTATGAGGATATGAACATGGCCGCACCTAAAGGCAATAAGAATGCGGTCGGTAATAAAGGGCAATCATCTACTTACCGACCTGAATATGCAGAGCAGGCGAGAAAGTTGTGTTTGCTTGGAGCTACAGATAAAGAGTTAGCTGATTTCTTTGAGGTGGCAGAGTCCACAATCAATAACTGGAAAAATGAGCAAATTGAGTTTTTGGAGTCCATAAAAAAGGGTAAGCAACTAGCTGATGCTGATGTGGCTGAAAGGCTATTTAATCGAGCGTGCGGTTACGTTGCTCCTGATGTTGATATCAAAGTCATTGATAGTCAGATAGTCAAAACCGAGATAGAGAAACATTATCCGCCAGATACAACAGCGGCAATTTTCTGGTTGAAGAACAGGCAGCGTGATAAGTGGCGAGACAAACAAGATCACGAGATCACAGGTAAAGATGGCGGCGCTATCCGGTACGCAGATATAACCAACGAAGAATTAGAGGAAAGGTTAAAGGAGTTGGGGCATGGTAGAAACAGGTCGCAGCTCGACGAGAAACTTACAGACTCTTGAGGCGTTCAAGCAGCGGCAAATCGAGAGAGCTAAAAATAACCTTTTGGATTTCACGCTGTACACAAATCCTATTTATGAAACTGGCTGGTTTAATGAGCTTCTATTTGCGGAGTTAGATCAGTTCCTGAAGGATGCCGAAGCAGGGTTAATGCCTCGACTGATGATATTCGCCCCTCCCCGTTCAGGAAAAAGTGAGGCAGCGTCAAGGCGATTTCCCGCGTATGTTCTAGGTAAGCACCCTAATTGGAATGTGATTGCGTGCTCTTACTCGTCTGATTTGGCTAATAGGATGTCACGCGATACACAGCGAATAATAACATCACCTAGGTACAATGAAATATTCCCTGAAACCAACCTAACTCTTAGTCGGGCTGGTGCAGGTGGTGCAATACGTACCGCTGAATTATGGGAGATAATCAACTCCAAAGGTGACATTCAAGGCGGGTCGTATCGTGCGGCGGGTGTTAATGGTGGTATCACTGGTCAGGGTATGAATATCGGCATTATCGATGACCCGGCAAAAGACTACAAAACAGCATCATCCCCAACATACCAAGAGGCAGTAATCGACTGGTATGACACGACATTCTTTACTCGTGCCGACCCAAAGATAAACGGGATAATCATTATCCTTACTCGCTGGCATAAAGACGACTTAGCAGGGCAATTACTTAAAAAGGCTGAGGAGGGCGGAGAGCAGTGGCGAGTTGTTAGCTTCCCTATGGAGGCTGAGAAACACGAAGTTCACGAACTCAACGGTAAGAAATACAGCCTTAGAAAGCCGGGTGAAATTCTATTCCCTGAGCGTATGCCCCAATCGTTTGTTGATAAAGCAAAGCAGCGCGGATCGCTGGTGTGGAATGCCCTGTACCAGCAGCGACCCACGGCAAAGGGTGGCGGCTTAATTAAATCTGAATGGTTCGGTGAATATAAAGAGCTTCCACCTCTCAGGTGGCGGGCAATATTTGGCGATACAGCACAAAAAACAAAGGAAGTTAATGACTTTTCTGTTTTTGAGCACTGGGGACTTGGTGTTGATGGTTATCTATATCTAATTGATATGATAAGGGGGAAGTGGGAATCGGATGAGCTAAAAAGGAGAGCAGTAGCTTTCTGGAATAAGTGCAAACCTTTACCTAATGGTCGATTGAGATATATGGGGATAGAAGACAAGGCTTCAGGTACCGGGCTGATACAAAGCATTAGGAAAGAAGCCATATGCCCCGTTAGGGCGATTCAAAGAAGTACCGATAAATTCACTCGATTAATGGACTCACAAGGCTATATAGAATCAGGGTACATAAAGCTCCCAGCTTCTGCGGACTTCATAAATGATTTTCTGGTCGAGATGGAAGCGATCAACCCTGACTTTAACACTCACGATGACCAACTTGACCCAATGATGGACGCCATAAATGAAATGAAAATTAAAGGTGGCGGCTTGAATATAGACCCATCCGCACTCGAAGGTATCTAATGAAATTATTCAAATGGAAAAAACGCCTGTCAAAGCGAGAGGCGGAGCTTGCTATTGAGCAAGAAAAGACAAAGCAACTTGAGTTAGAGGCGAAGAAAGCCGCATCTCAAACGCAGTTAATGCAGATGCTAGTCACTGAGGAAACTAAGCGGCAGCAGCCAGTTAAGATTAAAGCTCCTGATCTCCATCCGCTGGTATTGCCTAAAGGTGAGAAATCGCCTATTGCAATGGATAGTTGCGGGACATATGCATACGCTAATCAGTACGCTAGCCAAGATGTAGGTTTCTATACTGGCTTTCTTGGTTATCCTGCGCTGGCGATTATGTCTCAGTCTAGCGATTATCGCAGTGTTCCTGAAACCACAGCGAAAGAAATGACGCGAGAGTGGGGAAAGGTCAAATCACGCGATGACGGTGAGAATGCGGACGATAAATCAGATATTGTTTCTCAAATTAACCAAGCCCTTGAAGATTTCGGTATTCGTGACCTTTTCAGACGTCACATTGAGAACGAGATGATATTCGGTCGCTCTCAAATTTTCCTCGATATTAAAGGGCATGATGACAAACGTGATTTACCGCTACTTATCAACGAGGAAGGAGTAAAGGCGGGCGAGTTAAACGGATTTGCAGTGATTGAGCCTATCTGGTCAACCCCTAGCATGTACAACTCAACCGACCCGACTAGCCCTGATTTCTTCGAGCCTACTCAGTGGTTTGTTTTAGGCAAGAATACTCACGCTGATAGATTGCTAACCCTAATCATGCGCCCTGTGAGCGATATCCTGAAGCCAGCATATAACTTTAGCGGTTTATCCATGCTTCAGTTAATGAAGCCGTATGTCGAACGGTGGCAGCGTACAACGGACTCAATTAGCGACCTGATCCACTCGTTTTCGCTAACTGGCCTAGCTACCGATATGGAAGATATTCTTTCGGGCGGCAGTAACGCAAGTATGGTTCTGCGTGCTCAGATGTTCTCGCAGATTAGAGATAATCGCGGGTTGATGCTGACGGATAAGCAGAAAGAAGAATTCTTCCAGTTCAATACTCCATTGTCTGGCTTAGATGCGTTACAGAGACAAGCTCAAGAGCAAATGGCTGCACCTAGTCACACGCCATTAGTTAAGTTGCTGGGTATCACGCCAGCAGGGTTGAACGCGAATAGTGATGGTGAAATTCGTGTTTATTACGATTACATCTCATCACTTCAAAATGCTCACTTGTTGCCACAACTAAACAAAATCATCGACCTTATTCAACTTCATCTATTTGGTGAAATTCATGACGGAATCTATTTCGAGTTCACACCACTTTATCAGTTGGATGAGAAAGAGATTGCTGAAGTAAATCGTACCAATGCGGAAACGGCTGAAAAGTTAGTGAATATTGGTGCAGTTGACGGTGAAGAGGTTAGGCAGACACTTGCAACGGACGAATCAAGCAAGTTTAGCTTTATCGACCCTGACAAGATAATCCCATCACCTTTTGGAGTTCCTGATTATGGAAATACGGAGGAAGAGACCGAGTGATGCGGTAATGCCTGAAATTAAGACGTCAGAGGCTATACATGCGTGGTATTACAAAGAGCTAATGCAAATCCTCAAGGATATCCGAAAGGAGCTTGATGAGGCTCTCATTAATGAATATCACGGGAAAGCTAAAAAGGCTCTAGCCAATGACGGAATTTCAGACTGGATAGCCCATATTGCTGATTACATGCTGGATAAGTGGAATAGGCGACTTAACTCAATATCTGAAGAGGTCGCAAAAGACTTCATAGATAAAACGGTTGGTAATTATGACACTCGATTTGCGGCGATGCTAAGGCGCAAGGGATTCACTGTTCGAATGCAAAACAGCGAGCGAACACTCGATGCCTTGCGCGCTGCGATGGGTGAAAATGTTGGTTTAATTAAATCCATCGGCACCGAGTATCTAAGCAAGGTTCAGATGCATGTCTGGCAGTCGGTAACAGGTGGATATGACCTCGCAACATTAACCGATAACTTGGCGCATGATTTTCATATAGCCAGAAACCGAGCAAAGACAATAGCGCGTGACCAAGCCAATAAGGCTCATGCAGTTATTGAACAAGCAAGGCGAAAAGAGCTAGGGATTAAAGAGGCGATTTGGATCCACTCTCACGCAGGTAAGCAACCACGAGAATCACACGTTAAGGCTCACGGCAAGAAGTTCGACATTGAAAAAGGTATGTATATCGATGGCGAATGGATATTGCCGGGTGAAAAAATAAATTGTCGATGCGGCAGTAAGGCAATTCTTCCATTTTAAATAGGGGCGGTCATGAAGATGACAGATAGCCTCGCTTTCGACAGTGGCACATCAATGCGGAGTAAGGACGCAAACGGACACCTAACCGTTGAGCGTACTGTGATATCTAAAGCCGCAGTAAATCCCTATTACGGCAGAGAGATACCAAATAGTGAAAGGCTTGGATTAGAACCCGAGCGGATTTACTACATGCTGCGTGACCCTGTCGAGTTAGAGCGAGCAGCAAATACATTCAGCAAAAAACAATTACTCATCAAGCATATTCCAGTCGATTCAGACGAACCGCAGAAACAATCAACCATTGGCACTATCGGCTCAAATATCACATTTGAGGACGGACGCATGTTCGCTGATTTGTGCGTGTGGGATGGGTATGCAATCGGGTTAATCGAAGCAGAAAAAATGAAAGAGCTATCCGCAGGTTATGGCTATACAGCCGATATGACCAGTGGAGAGTTTGAAGGGCAGTATTACGACGGAGTTATGCGAAATATTATCGGTAACCACGTTGCATTAGTCGAGCGCGGCAGAATCGGGCGAGACGCTATTATTTCAGACCATCAAACAGTTGATTTGGAGAAATTAATGAAACTGAAAAAAGGTGCGCTTGCTAACATTGCCGCACAAACAAAAACAGCGTTAGGGATGGATTCAGACCTAACAGAAGCGCAACTTCATGCGATTGTGAATGCGGTTGCACTAGGTATGGATGAAGTATCTACCGAAGCGTTGGTGGGTGCTAAAGACGAAGAGGCTAAAAAGGCTGAAGACGAGAAAGAGGAAGATAAAAAAGCCTCTGACGAAGATGACGCTAAGAAAAAAGCCGAAGATGAGCAAACGCAAGCTGAACGTGATAATGAATCAGAAGCTATGCGCATCAAAGAGCGTGAAGAGCGCGAACGCAAAGACCGTGAAAAAGATAAAGCGATGGACTCGGCTATCAAGTTGGCTGAAGACCAAGCCGTTGCACGTGTGACTAAGTTATTTGAAGCGCGTGAAGAAGTTAAATCTCTGGTCGGTCAGGTTGCCATGGACAGTGCAGATGATGTCTACGCATATGCATTAAAGCAGTGTGGTGTGGATATCTCTGGCGTTCATCCTAGCGCATTCAAAACAATGGTTGGCATGGTTAAGCAAAATCGCGCTCAACCTCAAAAAGCAAGTCTAGGCATGGACTCTGCGGCATTCGCTGAAGACCCGCTAACTGCTCGTTTCAAACAGGCTTAATAAGGATAAATCATGACAGGTTTTCAAACTCGAATGAATAACGACTTGCCACTAGGTGTGGCTGGTGACTTTGCCTCGACTAACCCGCATTTCTCAATGCTGGCTGGTGAGGGGCAGTTAAAATCAGGTGCTACAGGTGTAACGGTGGGGTTATTTGCATGGGCTGATGAAAAAGGCTTAGTAACCAACGTTAAAACGGCAGGCGCATTGATCGGTTTCGTTCATCGTAACAATCAGGCGATCATCTCTGCATATGGCGAAGGTGCGACAATGTTAGTGCCTAAAGGTCGTGAAATTACCCTCATGACTGGCGGTGACTATTTCGTCGTTCTGGAAGCGGGCGGTAAGCGTGGTCAGTTTATTGTTGCCGATGTTGCAACAGGTAAAGCAAAAGCAGTTGACGCTATCGACCCTGAAGACGCAACAGTTGAAGCAACTCCGTTCCGTGTGGCCAAAACGGTTACATCTGGCTTAACTAAAATGTCTAGCTCACTGTAAGGATAAGTAATGACACAATTAAATTTTAATGCGCTTGAGCAGCGAGCTGGCATTGTCTTTGCTACAGGTTACAACCCTCAAGCATTAACGCCACTTGCTAAACAAATGGCAATGGATAGCGAGTTAGTGACTACACCTAACGCTGGTGTGTTATCGTTATTCACCACCTACGTTGATCCGAAGTTAATCGAAACGCTTGTTACGCCAATGCGTATGGCTGAGATTTTTGGCGAAACTAAAAAAGGCGACTGGACAACTCAGACCGCGCACTTCCCAGTGATTGAATCCACCGGTGAAACGTCAAGCTACGGCGACTACAGCAACAACGGTCAAGCGGGCGTGAACGTTAACTGGCCTATGCGTCAACCTTATCACTATCAGACAATTATCCGTCTGGGTGAGAAAGAAATGGCGATGGCTGGTGCGGCTAAAATTGACTGGTCTTCTCGCAAGCAAATTGCAGCGGCACTGACGCTGAATAAGTTCCAGAACAAATCCTACATTTACGGGATTGATGGCCTGCAAAACTACGGCATCCTGAATGACCCCGATTCACTACCTAATGTGACGTCAACTCCATGGGAAGCAATGGACGGGCAAGGTGTTTATGACTCCATTCAAGGCAAACTGTATGGCGAGCTAATCAAGCAAACCAATGGTCACGTAGAAGCCTCTACCCCAATGGTGTTGTTATTATCACCGAAAAATGAAGTTAACCTGCACAAAACAAACCAGTACAACGTTAACGTGTATGACCAGTTAAACAAAAACTTCCCTAACTTAGAAATTCGCAGCATTCCTGAATTTTCTACTGATGCAGGTGAAGTAGTTAAGCTGATTGTTCGTGAATATGAAGGTCAAGAAACACTAGACCTGAGCTTCACTGAAAAAATGCGCGTTCACGCGATGATCCCCGAACTGTCATCTTGGAAGCAAAAGCGCTCTCAAGGTACTTTCGGCTGCATCATCTATCGTCCGATGTTCATTGCATCAATGCTGGTTTCTTAATCATTATCCTCGTTGTTAATCCTTGCCACCTTCGGGTGGCTTTTTTATAGGTGAATTTTATGTCTGAAGTAACAGTAGCGTGCAAATTAGCTAATGGCTTGTATCTGGATGTTGGAAATCAGCGAGTAACAGTGAAAGGTTTTGCTAATGGCATTCAGGACGAAAACGGCTTTGGCTTAACTCATGGTGTAGATAAGTCGATTTGGGATGCATGGCTGGAAGAGAACAAAGGTCGTGACATCGTTAAAAATGGTCTCATCTTCGCTCACGAAAAAGTGAAAAGCGTTGAAGCTGAGTCAAAAGAAAAGAAAGACACCAAGTCAAAAACTGAGCGCCTGAAGCAAAACACTGAAGGTGTGCAGACCGCAGAAGAGTAAGGGATAACATGAATAATCGCGAACTGATGAAATATCGCAGCCAGCAAGCAGCCAGCAATATAAACGATGGCGTTGTGGAGTTTAACGTAGCTAAGTTTCGCGAGATTTATCCCAACACCAAAGGCACCGACGCACAGTTAGAATCGGCGTTCGTTAAGGCTGGACTGCTCTTGCGCAATGATAGGTTTAGTTGCGTTAAAGACCTGAAAGAGCGTGAAATGCTCCTATTCTTGCTTGTCGCTCACATGGCTATGCTTCAATCCAATATCGAAGATGGCAACAGCGCGGTAGGTCGAGCATCTAGCGCAACCGAGGGAAGCGTATCTGTATCGCTGGACTATGGCACAACAACCAATTCCGAAAAGTGGTACACGCAAACGCCTTATGGTGCTGAGTATTGGGCTTTAACCAGTCAATATCGCTCATTCCTGTACACGCTTGGTGTTATGCCAATGCCTGTTTGGAGAGGTGGTTATTATGGCTAAAAGCAAGCTTGAAGAAGCGCTGGAGAAATATCTAAACGGTAACTTGGAGTTGCGAGCAGGTATATTGGACAAGCAAACCTACCCATCAAATGAAGATGGAAGTGGCGGCGAGTTTGTGGCAACCGTCGCGTACAAACAGGAATTTGGTGAGCCGTCCGAGAATATCCCGTCAAGACCTTTCTTTAGGCATGCAATCTCAGTGAATAAAGATAAATGGTCTGCAATTATCGCCAAGGGGTTCCGAAGTTATAACGGTGATGGTGTTATGGCATTGCAAGCGGCTGGAGAGGAAATTATTGATGACCTTCGCGAGTCAGTAAGAGCGTGGTCAACACCTCCAAACTCGAAGGAGACAGTTGCGAAGAAAGGTTTCAACAACCCTCTAATTGACACGGGGCAGCTCATGAACTCATTTAGTTATGAGGTAAACGATGATCAAGGTTAGAGCTATCGCCAACGCGGCTGTTCAGGTGGTTAATAAAAACTTGCCTGCGACTCTGTTAGCCAATGAAGGTTTCGATATTGACGAGGCTGGATATCAAACTCCTAAGTATTCCGAGCATGAAATCTCCATGCAATTGCAAAGCCTGAGCACTCAAGACCTTGAGCATTTAGGCGTTATCAATCAGCAAGGGGAATTTATTTACGGATATGCGAGAGGGCAGATTGAGGCTATTCGTCGCGTTAGCCAGCAAGGCGCAGATAAGATTAGCTTTGTTGCTTATGGCGAATCTGAGGTGTCGGAGTGGCTAGTAACCAAGGTCATAGAATCGTACCCGTCATGGGTTAAGGTGCTTTTATGGCGGCAACAATAAGCGTCACTGAGCGAGATATATTCGTTGAGCTTAGGCGCTATCTCATAGAGTTGTTCTCATGTCCTGTGGTGGTTGGGTATCAGAATAATGAAGCTATCCCCATCGACGGTATTATCATGCACATGCTGTTTGAGCGCAATCTTGATTACACCTCTGATTACTGGAATCCGACGATAGAAGAAATGGCGTCTCAGTCTTCAGTCGAGGCAACATTTCAACTGGATTTTTATGGTGCCGAGGCAAACTCACGCTCTCGTGTTGTAGCCAATCTTTGGCGAAGTAACTATACAACCTCTCGAATGACTAAATGCCAGCCACTTTATTGTGGTGAGCCTAGAAAGAATATCCTCGTTAACGAATCAAATCAGTACGAAAACAGGATGATGCTTGAAGTCAAACTTCAATATAACCCTGAAACAACCTATCACGTCGATGGTGTCGACGAAATCTCAATTACTACCACAAATATCTAAGGTAAAAATATGAAATCTATTCCGGCAAGCGATATCGTCCAGATATTGCCCGGTGTCGTTGGCACTGGCGGCAATCCACTGGCTCTCAACGCATTGTTTATCACCAAAAAGCAACCAGCATCGATGTTAGGCGTGAAAGCTTTCGGCTCTGCTGATTTAGTGGGTGAAGTGTTCGGCAAAGACTCTAAAGAGTATGAAGCTGCGCAGGTGTATTTTGCAGGCTTTGATAACTGCACGGTGTTGCCTGATACGCTATTTATCGCATCCATGGTCACGACAGCCCAAGCGGCTAAGTTAGTTGGCGCTAAGCTCCCAACTCGAACTGCTAGCGAATTTGCAGCGTTGCCACAAGGTCTGATTTTAACTATCGATGGTCAGGTTACTTCTGTGAACTTTGAAACTGAGGTTAACAGCTATTCATCTCTGGCGGCGGCAGTCACTACGGCTTTAGGCGCTGCGGCAACGTGTACCTATGACACAGGCGCTAAAGTGTTTGTCATCGAAGGCGCAACAAAAGGTGCAGTTGGTTCAATCTCGTTTGCTGAAGGTGATTTAGCAACTTTCATGGGATTAACTGAATCGTCTGGCGCGCAAGCGAATAACGGCATCAACGCAGACACTATCGAAGAGTTGCTACCTCGCATTACCAAAGAAACGACAAACTTTGTCTCTATCGCCGCGATTGATTTTACAGCCGAAGAAAAGTTAGCAATTTCTCGCTGGGTTGCCCTGCAAAAAGACCGTTATATGCACGTTCTGTATCAAACAGAAAACGGCGAAGGTGAGTTAGAGACTATCAGCTCAGCAATTAAAGAGTCCGATATCGGCGGCACGTGCCTGTTTTACGGTAGTCACAAACACGCAGCTTTTGTCTGTGGATTTGCAGCAAGCTTGAACTTTGATGAGCTGAACGGTCGCACAAACTTGGCATTCCGTGGACAGGAAGGTTTAACGCCTTCAGTGACAGATAAAGCACTGGCAGATGAATTAATCGCGATGGGCTTTAACTTCTACGGTGCATACGGCACAGCTAATGACCGCTTCATCTTCGTCTATCCCGGCTCTGTATCGGGTAAGTTCAAGTGGGTTGATAGTTATGTGAATCAGGTGTTCTTCAATAACCAACTCCAATTAGCGTTAATGACGATGCTGAAAAGCTTCAAATCTGTACCTTACAACGAAACAGGTAAGGCAATTCATCGTTCTGCTGTGGCGGATCCGGTATTCCAGATGCTTAATTTTGGCGGCATCCAAACGGGTGTTGCATTGTCAGAGCAGCAAAAGAAACAAATCAACATCGAAGCTGGATTTGACGCGGCATCTCAAATCAATACGGCAGGTTGGTGCATGAAGATTGAAGACACTCCAGCGCAAACACGCGGTCTTCGTAAATCAATGCCTCTGAAACTGTGGTACGCCGATGGCGGCAGTGTTCAGCAAGTTAATCTCCCATCAATCAACGTTCAATAAAGGTAAAGATTATGAGCATGGGACATAACCCAAAAACAATTACGTCTGCCAACTCGGTACTTATGCTGCGCTGTAAGGGCGTTTATGACGAGTTCGTGAAGTTACAAGGTTTTCAGGCTGATAACGCGTGGAACTTTGGTGATGCAAATATCGGCGAGACTCGCATGGGTGTCGATGGTAAACAATCCATCGGCTACACGCCACACGAAACACAATGGACGCTTTACTTGGAAGCAAACAGCGTATCTACACAAATCATGGAAAACATTCGCAAGGACTTTAACGCAAACATGGAAGCCAGATTTGTGGATATCGTTGTCGAAATTCCTTCAATCGGAAAACGTTACAGTGGCACTGGCGGGTTTACAACTCTGACCGGCGGGGCTAGTGGCAAGAAGCTACTCGACGGAACAAGCTACAACTTCAACATGGTCTTCGAAGGTGCTGAGGAAATCTAATGACACTGAAATCAAAAACTATCACGATTGAAAAGGGTCGTGATGCCGGAATGATGTATCAAGTTACCGAAATGCCAATTGCCAAGGCGGATAGCTGGGCGATGCGAGCATTGTTTGCCATTGCTAATGGCGGTGTGGACTTGGAAGGCGCCAGTCCAAATATGGGAATGCTGGGTATGGCTAATGTCGCAATTAAGGCGCTGGCAGGCATTGACCCAAACGTCGGCATCCCTCTGCTTGATGAGCTTCTGGATTGCGTGCAAACCATCCCATCGGGCGGAACCGCTCGACCTCTGTTACTTGAATCCGATGTGAAAGACCTCTCGACCATGTTCGTTCTTCGCAAGGAGGCGTTAGCTATTCACTTGGATTTTTTAGTGAACGGCGGTGGCTCCAGCTCGAACGATTAAAAGCAGGGTTACCGCTTCGTGATGGTGTTTTAGCTGAAACAAATAACGTATCTACTGTTGCGTACCAAGTGATAACCGCGAAGTACGCAACGCTTCACGAACTCCACACGATTTACAGTCTGGAAGATGTTTTAAACCTCCTAGAAATCCATCAGGTCGAATCGTACAACAAGCAACTAATGAGTGAGATAAACGATGGCAACGCTAATTGACACGCTTCTTGTTTCGCTGAAACTGGATAGCGGCGGTTTTGCTAACGATGCGAAAAAGGCGACAACTGAAAACGATAAGTTAGCGGACTCTATCGACGCTCTGAATGAAACGCTCGGCGGCGTAAATGAGACCCTAAAAGGCACGAGAGAGCAGCAAAAAAAAGCCAAGGAGCAAAGTGATAGCTTCACAAAGTCGATTAACAATGCGACTAAGGCACTGGCTGGACTCTTCACGACCATATTCATGTCCACGGGATTAACTAAGCTTATCGAAGATACGGCTCGGTCAAATGACCAGCTTAATTTTCTAAGTAAAAATCTCGGCATGAATGCCACGCAAGTTAAACGCTGGCAGGGTGCCGCCGAGCTGTCGGGTGGAAGTGCTGAGGGCATGGCTTCCAGTATGGCTAACCTGAACAAGTCTCTTTGGGATTTGGTGACGGTAGGTGATACCTCAATTCTTCCTTACTTTAACGCGCTGAACGTGGGTGTGGTTAAAAACAACGGTGAGTTGAGAAACCTTGATGATATCTTGTTGGATGTCGCCGATAGCCTTTCTCAAATGTCCAGACCTCAAGCCTATAACTTCGCTAAGAATATGGGCTTTGATGAAGGAACGATAAATATGTTATTGCAGGGTCGCCAAGAAATGGAGCGGCAACTTGCACTGCAAAAAGATATCGTTGTTTCGTCTGAGCAAGAGTTAGAAATCAGCCGGCAGTTACAACAACAAAATGCGCTGGTCGGTATGCAATGGGATGGGCTGAAAACGTTACTTGGTAACTACCTCATCCCTTATGCATTAAAACTATCCGCTACAGTGACGGGCTTCCTTGGTTATCTGAACAAGAACAGAGATACCGCTATATTCATCTTCAAGGCGCTTGGAACGGTAATCGGTGTCACGCTAATTCCGATTGTACTAAAAGCGGCTACGGCATTCTTGGGGCTGTTTGGTGCGATTGGTTTACTGCCTGCTCTTTTATTGTTGCTCGGTGCCAGTTTATGGATGCTGTATGACGACTTCAAAAAGTGGAAAGAAGGCGGGGAATCATTACTCGGTGAGTATTGGGAAAAGTGGGATAGCACGATTACGCCGATACTTGAAAAGCTTGATGAGTTTAAAGACTGGTTCAAGGAAACCACAGTAGGTAAGTGGTTCACTGACCAAGAGGGCAATCTTGAAACTTGGAAAGTAACACTAGGGGGCTTTGCTCTGTGGTTTGGTGGTAAATGGGCGATTGGAATTCTCGGCACATTAACCAAGGTTAGCGCTGGATTCATCCGTCTCTTTGGTTTACCGGGCTTGCTTGTTGCGGGTGCGGTTACTGCCTTTGGCTTGCTGATTAAAGAGATTAGCGACGGATTCGATAAGCTTGATGAGCTACTCGATACTGTCGGCGAGAAAACTGGAAATATTGCTAAGGCTGCTATTGTCCTGAATGATCCGAATGCCAGCAAAGAGGATAAAGCTAAGGCAGTGGCAAAAGCCAGTGATGGGGTGATAGCCGGTGCCGGTTTCTTGAGTCTTGGCACTGATGGCATATCTAATATCTGGAGTAACTCTATTAGCGCAGGGAAAAAGGTATTTGGTTTAACATCAGCTTCCAGTGATTCATTCACGGCTACTAGTGTAGAAGTTCCTAGCCAAAATAAGCGCATCTATAAAACTGATAAAGGTGATATCGTTAGAGAGGACGGATCTAGGGCGTGGAGAAATAACAATCCTAGCAATATGATTTGGGGCGAAGCCGCCAGAAAGCATGGCGCTATCGGTCATGATACTAACGCGCAAGGTCATACAATGGCTATATTCCCCAACAGGGAGACCGGAGATAAGGCTAGGCGTTGGCTTTTATTTGAGAGCGATGGCGGTAAGAGCCTTGGGACTAAAGGCGATTACGGAGCTGGGATTGGTTACCAGAACAAAACTGTAGCTCAAGCGCTGACGGCGCATTCGCCACCAGAATCTGGGAACGATACTGCTGCGTACATTAGAGCTGCATTATCTGCGCTTGGTAGTACAGATCTTCGTATGGGGGATCTAACTCCAGCACAAAGGGATGCTCTTATTGCTGTGATTGACCAAAAGGAAGGGCAGCAAAAAGGAAAGGAATATTCGGTTAATCAGCAAAACTTAATTGAGAACGTCAAGGGAATTTCCTCCGCTTTAAATAAACCGTTAGTGTCAGGAGTTAACAATCAGGCAAGTAACTTTCTGGGTCAAACAAATAAGATCCAATCTCAGCCACAAACAGTGAATAACAAAGTAGAAGCTAACTTTGGTGATATTAATATAAACACCACTGCTAGTACTATTTCTGGTAATTTGGAGGATGCTACTCAGGTAGCTACTCGTCAGGTTTATCAGATGGTTTCTCCATTAGTTTAAATTGCTGTAGTTTGCGCCGATCCAATGGCACAATATGCTGAAATAATATTCATGAGGTGACTAATGATTAAGCATATCTTTGCTGGATTGGCGCTACTTCCTTTAGTTGCATTTGGTCAAGTAGATAATCCGTCAGTAGGAAGGGATAAAAGCGGAAATGTAAGAATTATAGATGGCAATTACGAGTGTTCATACGGCAGTATAGGTGAAAGCGGAGCATCAAAAGAAAAATTCAAGTCAGCAACTATTTATACCGAGAGCATGGAGAATGATACTATTTTGTTTATAGTTTCCTTCCCCGGTGATATTTCTGTAAACCCACCTATAGCCCAAAAGGCTAGCCAAACAACGGACTCTGTTAGTTACCAATATACTGATAATAAAGATAAGATTTTTATTATCGGGGCAAATGCCAATGAAGGTCTTTATGCTGCACTTGGAATGAAGAATGAAATTTTGCATGCAAGTACTTTAGTATACGATTGTAAGATGATTAAGAATTTAGAGCATCCAATGCCTACCGATTGAAACCAACAAGCCCACAAGTGGGCTTTTTTGTTGGATGAGCACCAAGTTTTTGTGTATGTATACAGTATTTTGATGGGTGAAAATGATCTTTACAACTTAAACGCTTGGAATATACTGTATATAAATACAGTTATATTTGGTGCATCATGAAGCTAGAACTTATCGATTCTGAGTCAATTATCAATATTCCGTTATTCCTTGACCGTGTTCCTGCGGGGTTTCCATCACCTGCTGCTGACTATATGGAAGAGAGAATAAACCTCAACAGTACGCTGATTAAGCACCCAGATAGCACGTACATGTTGCGTGTCGAGGGTAATTCGATGATTGATGCAAACATTAACGATGGTGACGTTGTTATTGTCGATAGCGCACTGGCGCCAAAGGATGGGGATATTGTTATCGCTAGCGTTGATGGTGAATTCACAGTTAAGAGACTCAAGTCTCATCCACCTATGTTAATACCAATGAATCCAGAGTATTCGCCTATCTTGATTGGTGATATGCAAGACCTTCAGATATTTGGGGTTGTAACCTACATTATTCACAAAGCTGTGTGAGTGTTGCTGCCTGCTTATACGACAAAGTTTGATGAGTTGCCAGTGGTTAAAGTGTAGATTGGTTATATAATTTTCAGATATGAAATACAGTGAAATAAGCATAAAGTGTGATATGGAGCATATGACCTGATGTTTTTATCATGTTAACATTTACAAAATTACAATATAACTTTTTATGTGCATTGACTGAGAACATAATGGAATTATATCAATTTAAAAATAACGACCAAATTGGTAGTTTAGATGCTGAGACTGACAATTTTCTATCAAGTTGTTTTTTAGAATCATCAGTTTATGACACTTTAAAAAGATTTGAAGCAAAAGATGCTGATTCAGTAAAGCGTATAATCGTTGGTAGAACTGGCTCCGGCAAAACTGCAATATTGAAAATGCTTGAAGAGGATGCTGATATAAAGAAATGTGCAAAAATAGAGGCTGAATCCACTGTGTTTGAGCATATAAATAATAATGTATTCATTTCTAAATTAGCATCATCAAATGTTGATTTGAGGGTTTTTTATAAGTCACTATGGATGCATGTGTTGCTTGTTAAAGTAATTGAGACTGTATATCCAAATGAACAGACATTTGTTGATAAAATATACTCATTAACTGTATCTAGAAAAAGAAGATATAACTTAGAGCTAGCAAGGGAATATATAGAAAATTATCAAGACAGTTTTTTTAACGATAAAATAGTTTCTGAAATAACTGATAAATTTCAAAATGAAGTTGGTGGCAGCTTAGGAAGCAAGGATACATTTTGGTCAGTAAACTTTAAAGCTAGTGAAGAGCAAGTAGAAAAAATACAGAGAGAAACAGCTAGGTATGTAAGTAGTAATCTTTTAAAAAAGCAAAGGGAATTAATTAATTTCATAACTGAAGATAGCTCTGACGAAACTCAAAGTAGAATAATAATCAGTATTGATGACTTGGATAAATCATGGCTTAGTAACAGCTCAATAAGATACGATTTCATTAACGCTTTGCTGGATGCATTTAAAGAATTAATTAATGTTAGGTCTGTTAAGATATTGATATCAATAAGAACAGATATATTAATGGGGATTTACAATACTAATTTAAGGCAGGAAGAAAAGGATAGATCTTTGATTGTCCCCATTGAATGGAGCAGAAGAGAACTCACTGAAATATTGGATAAAAGAATCAGTTATTTAGTAATGCACAAATATGCTACTAAGAAAGAGGTTAAGTTCTCAGATATATTTAATTTTGAAGTTAAGAATAAAAATGCATCGGATTATATTTTAGATAGAACGATGCTAAGGCCTAGAGATGCAATTGATTTTGTAAATTTTTGTTTAATGCAAGGCGATGGAAGAACTTCATTGAATGAAGATATGATAATTGAGGCTGAAGAAAGATATTATGCATCAAGAAAAGCGGCTTTAAATAAAGAGTGGATGAGTCAGTATAAAAATGTACTTAAGTATATTGATGCAATATCTATGGTTGCGTCCAATAAGTTTAAAATAGATGAATTGAATAGAGATGAAATTCAAAATTTTCTAATTGAAAGTTCATCAATTGATAGCGCAGACGATGAAAAAATAGCAACAGATATTAGATCACTGGTAAATGTCTGGTTTACAATTGGTATTGTTGGAATTGAAAAAACCAAAACACTTACGGTGTATTCAAGTTTTGATAAGCCATCTTTAGACATTACTGATTACAACAAAACATTTGTTATACATCCATTATTTTACAGGATTTAATAGTAAACCCACCCCGGTGGGTTTTTTATTGCCTGAAATCCACATAGACGCCATTAAATAGACTTCAAATAATCACGCCATGCCTCTTAACTGAGGTTTTTCACGTTGGAGAAAAATCATGTTCGGAATGCCAGATATACCAAACTGGAAGAATATTCCTGACGCTGCTATTAACGCCGGAATCAGCTTAGGCGGCGGTGCGTTAATCAATACTCTATTCGGTAACTACTGGGGAATATTCAACGAGTTCGGCGTTCCATTACTATTAGCTGATAACGTGATATCTCTTCAGTACCAAAATCAGAGCCGCGTAGTGAACGCTCCGATTGAGAAGGGTTCTTTCACGAGCTATAACAAAGTAGCCGACCCATACAAAGCTACCGTTCAATTAAGCAAGAGCAGCGGTGGCACATTGGAACGCGGGGCGTTTTTAGCGCAATTGGAAATACTCGCCAAGAGCACGCTCAAGTTTTACATCATCACGCCGGAGTATGTTTATAAGGGCGCAAATATTGTCGGGTTTGATTTTGCTCGCGAGGCTAGAGATGGCGCAACGCTGATTAAGGTGAACGTACATCTGGAGGAAATTCGCGAAGTAATCGTTAAGTACGACGAAGAAGAAGTGACTAATCCTGATGATGCACGAATCAAGGACACTGGAGACAAAACGCAGCAAGTGTCATCCATGTTTTCTGGTGAGACGCTTGATGAATTAATGAAAATTATTGATGACCCCACCAAATCAGCATTACTGAAAACAAAAGAAGTGGCATCGGTACTTTATAAAGCAGTCTCTAACCTTGGCGGCGACCTAACTCAGATACAGCAACAAGCTGAGATGATAGTAGAGCAAGGAGTTAGCCTTCAATGATGACAATAATTCCAACCTCTCCAATTCCCAATCAAATTCTAACCTTCACGCTTGATACTGATGAATACGAGATAGAGCTAAATTCTCGTAGGAATAACCTGTACGCGACAGTGAAGAGGAATAACGAATACGTGGTTTGCAATCGGATATGTCGAAACATGACGTACATCTGTCAGTGGCTAATATTTGCAGACCAACAAGGTAACACAGACCCGATTTACACTGGATTGGGCACTCGATATAAGTTGGTGTGGGCTGATGGCATTTAATCGAAAGAGGATCCGGCTAACGCTGAAACTGAATGGTAAAGATGAAGTTTTCACTTCGGATAACCAAAATAAGCTATCCGCCGTCGGTTTGCGTATTAGCGCTGATGTGACGTTTGGCTATGGCTCCCCGGCTCCATACGCACGAATAAGAGTTTACGGTCTACCTCAAGAGACGATGAATAAACTCATCACTGCAAAGTGGCAGAATGTAAAGGCACTGAGGACTTTAATCACCATTGAAGCCGCGGAGGGCGACGGTGATTTTGCTCAAGTTTTTAGCGGCGGGATATTCATGGCGTTACCGGAATACTCAGAAGCCCCTAACGTATCGATTGTTATTGAGGCTATGTCGGCGGTTTTTGAAAGCAAGTTAGCGACAGCGGCAGAGAGTTATGAGGGTATTCACTCAGTCTCTGAAATCATTGCGGGGATATGCCAGCGCATCGGCTTTTCGTTTGAGTCAAACGGTGTTAGTGCAGTTGTTGATAATGCTTACCTGACTGGTTCCGATTTAGACAAAATCAGATGGCTATGCGCTAACACTGACCTAGACCTCTACCTTGGTAATAACAGCGTGGCAATAACCCCGAAGGGGGTAGTAAGAAAAATCAAGATTGCTGTCATATCCCCTGATACAGGACTCATCGGATATCCAATTATCACAAATATCGGTGCAACATTCCGGTGTCTGTACGACCCGTCTATCCAGTTTGGTGCGCTAGTTCGCGTGAAAGGAAGTGAGATTGAAATGTGTAACGGGGATTGGCGAGTCTATGGAATGCGAGCGCAATTAGAGACTGAAATGGATTCTGGTCGCTGGTTCATGGAAATCGTCGGCTCAAACCTGAAGGACAAAAATGTACATGTCGCAAAATGAAACGGTATTACCGTATGACCCTGAAGACTTGGCGGGCGGTGCCAGAACGCAAGAGTTCATCATTAACAGCCTGATTGGAAAAATTGGTACTGTAACAATTTGCAGGGTTGTGAAGGTTAAAGGTGGCGGGGTAAATCCGGTCGGGTTTATTGATGTCAAACCAATGGTTCTTCAAGTGGATGGCGGCGGGAATATCTTCGATAGTGCCACTATCTACAATGTTCCATATTTTCGCTATCAGGGCGGCGACGACGCTGTAATCCTTGACCCAAAAGTTGGTGATATTGGGATTTGCCTAGTCGCGTCACGAGATATCTCACAAATAAAACGCACCAAGAAGGACGCGCCACCATCGACTAAGCGGCAATATGATATCGCAGATAGCCTGTATATAGGCGGAATACTCAACGGAGCTCCATCCCAGTACATCCATTTTCTTGAGAGTGGAATAAATGTTGTGGCCACAGGTGTTATCACGTTAAAAGGCACTGAAATAATTCTTGATGCTCCCGTAGAAACCACTTCGACGATTAAATCAAAGGGCGATATCACCGACAATACAGGCAGTGGTAACACTCAAACCATGGCTAGTATGCGTACTACTTATAACGGTCATACGCACAAAGCTAACGGCGAGTACGCCAATACAGATAAGCCAAATCAGCAGGTATAACCAATGAAAACACTGTTTCTATTTCCTGATACGTGGGACTTAACCCTAGACGTATCGGGAAATATTGCTATGGCTTCCGATCAGTATGCTATCGCTCAGTCAGTGGCAAATAAATGCAAGGTATTCATGCATGATATGTATTACTCACAAAATGAAGGTATTCCTTACTTGGAGAAAATACTGGGCAAAAATAGGTATTCATTATCTCTGTATCGTCAGCATTTAGAAGATGCGGCAATGTCAGTTGATGGTGTGGTGTCGGCTAAAGCTGAGCTAAGTACCGCGAATGATAGGGTGGTCAGAGGGAGGTTAATTTTCACTGACAAGCAAGGCAGAGAAGGAGCGATAGAATTATGATCCCCAAGCTAGAAATAACGCCAAACGGC
The DNA here is from genome assembly GCF_057621555.1 of Providencia sp. LY12. Classification (NCBI taxonomy): domain Bacteria; kingdom Pseudomonadati; phylum Pseudomonadota; class Gammaproteobacteria; order Enterobacterales; family Morganellaceae; genus Providencia; species Providencia sp. LY12. The sequence goes on from NZ_CM172594.1 coordinate 1,741,376, forward strand.
ATTATCACACCTACGACACAAGAGGTGATAAGTGGACTGTGGTCGATGATGAGAGATGCCTTTGGTGAAGGTCTAAATGAAGACATGGACACGCCTCAGGGTCAACTGGTTACAACGCTTGCAGCCATTATTACGGATGAACGAAATCAGCTGGTTGAGTTATTTAATCAGTTCGACCCGAGATATGCCGATGGTCAAATGCAAAATGCCATTGGCTATATCTACTTTTTGCAGAGAAAGAAAGCAACGAAGTCAGTAGCCGAGTTAACTTTTAACGGTCTATCTGGCGTGTCGGTTCCAGCAGGCTTCAAAGTCCAAGATGACAATGGCAATACATGGTCAACATCAAGGGATGTTTTCATTATGAGTAATGGCTTGGTTGTTGTTGAGGCAACTTGTGATGTCGAAGGAATGATTTACGCTCAGCCAAATACAATTAATCGTATTGTTCGAAATGTTGGCGGTATTGATAGCGTAACAAACGTCAAGGCCGCGATAGCTGGGCGAAATACGGAAACACGACAAGAGTTTGAGCTTAGAAGGTCATTATCTGTCTCGAAGAATGCAAAGAACACAAACGATGCCACATACGGAGCTGTTTCCAATATTAACGACGTTATCGACTGTTATGTAATTAATAACCCCAGCGATGCGACTATTACTGTAGGTAAAACCAACTATTCACTGATTAGAAACTCAATTGCGGTATCAGTTGTGGGCGGTGATGATAATGAGATTGCCAAACAGATTTTAATTAAAGCTGGTACCGGGTGCGCATTTGTTGGTAATACCACAGTGACTTATGAAGACACAACTAACTTTCCGTATATGCCTCCGGCTTACGACGTTAAATTCATTAGACCAACGCATATTCCCGTTGAGTTTAACGTGAAGTTTGAGAATAAAGATTTACTGACATTGCAAGATAAAGAGGCAATTAAAAACGCAATCATTAATGAATTCAACACAGGGATTGGTAAGGGGCGAATAGCTAAGCGGCTAATTGCGAGTGATTACATTTGCTCTGTTGCTCAGTCAACTAGAAACAGATTGATATCTATTCAAATAGGGCGGAAGGGAGGTGCTTTGGGGAATTATATTGATTTTGGGATAGATGAGTTTCCTGTCTTATCTCCATATGACATAAGGATGACGTGATGGATAGCATTAACACAACCTTAATGAGTCAATATGCAAACTCCCCAATTATCACTTCCATTCTTAAATCAGCAAACGAATCAATAGACCCATCGAATAATATAGATGACTTCTATTCCCTTGTTTTTAATGTTCATACAGCGCAGGGGTTAGGGCTGGATATTTGGGGGAGGATAGTTGGAATTGATAGGGGTATATCTATTCCAGATCCAGGCCAAGATTACTTCGGCTTTGACGGTACGGAAAAATATCTTCCATTTAACCAAGCGCCATTTTATAGCGGCGATAGTAGCGAAAGCGCTTACATGATGTCTGATGAATCGTTTAGAGAAGTCATTATCATGAAAGCTTATGCAAACATCATCTACGCCACTGCACCCAATATTAACGCATTTCTGAAGGATTCATTCACAAGAGGAAGGGCGTATTACCTGATTACGGGGCATATGAAAGCGAGGTATGTGTTCGAGTATCGTCTATCCGAGTTTGAAAAGAATTTAATCTTCAACCACAACATCTTACCAAAACCTTGCGGCGTTGAAGTGAGTATCACAGAGCTGCCAGTGAGTGAATATTTCGGTTTTTATAAAACTGGATTCCAACCTTTCAATCAAGCGCCTTTCATAAAATAGGTACGAAATGAAAAATCCAAAATTAATAGTAAAGCCTTTCGCTAAGAACGGGCAGAAAAACGTCATTCCTGAAAACTATGAAACTAGCATGGATTCCAACCAAGCAACGTGGGATCAGGGTTTCGGGCAAATCACAATGCTACCTGTCGCAGCGGGCGGTTTGCCACCAAAAGGGCAGGACTTTAACGGAATTCTAAATCAGATTTCAGAGAATATTGTTTACCAATCCCAAGGTGGTCGCTTTAAGTTTTCACCTGAATACGCCGAGTCCATTGGTGGATATCCGAAGGGGGCAATACTTCAGTCCGATGACGAAAAGAAAGAGTATCAAAGCTTAATCGATAACAACAAAGTTAACTTCAATACAACATCCAATATATCCGCATCGTGGGAGCTGGTTGGATCTAAGTACGCGATTAAAACCGAAGTTGATTTAGCGTTACTGAAGAAATTCGATAAAGAGAACATCTCTGGAATACTAGGTAACGATCAAAGTAAGGTTCCCAGCCTTGGCTTATTGACCACTGAAGTTGGAAAGCTACAACCAAAAGGAAATTATCAGCCGGCTGGGGATTACGCTACAAACTTAGCATTATCCAATGGATTGAACGGGAAGTTAGATAAGGCAGGTGGTACAGTAACAGGTGCAATTTTAGTTAAGTCTTCAAAAGAAGCCATTTCAATACAGTGCGTGAATGAAGAAATTGCTTCTTATTCTATAAAAAATTCCAATGGCAGTCTCGCAGCATATTTTGGATATGGCAGTACTGCATCACCAAACAAACTTCAAATTATAAATAGTCGCAGTAACACAAGCGTGACAATTGACGAAGGAAGAGTCGCAGTCAATGGAAAAGAGTTGATGGATGTTGGTTTGTATGGCTTTGGTGGGCGCGGAGTTACATTATCAACCGCTAATGATACTGAGGTGCTTTCATTACTGAGAAATGTTGATACTCCATCGCAAATACTGAGCTCTAGAGAAGTTGCTAGCCAGTATTTTCCCGGCAATTACTCAGCTTCACTTTATGCTAGAGGGAATGATTCATTCACTTTATTTGCTGCAAGTTGTTTTTCTGATGATGTCATTGTCACTGCGGGTAACAATGCAGGAACTCGATTAAAAGTCCTCAAATTAATGACAAGTCAGAATTTAGCTCAGGAATTGGGCGGTAGTTCTACTTCTGCTATCAGTCAGAAAGCGGTTTCAGACTCGCTGTTTGGGCGAGGTAAATATATTGATGTGACTTCTCAACGAAGCTCCGGGGTTACTTATACTAACACAACAAAAACACCGAGATTTATCTCGGTAATCATCACAGGAAATGTAATGAACCCGCAAATTAGCTTTATTGTTGATGGTGTACAGACGGCTTTCTCTTACAACTCAGCGGGAGAGGCAAGAACGGGGGGAGTATGCATAATCCCAGCGGGCTCAACTTACTCGTTTACAGCGAATGCGAGTGTTAAAGTTATGGAGTTAAACTAATGATACATTTCAAAAATAAAGATAATGCCGTATTTGCATATACAAAGTCAGATTTAACTCAAGTTGAGAGAGCTAGTGAGCTTGAAAGGTTGATTCTAGAGATTGAACCCACTTATAGCGATGTAGCTGAGGAGTTGCAAGAAGCATCAATTGAATTACAAGAGGTATTAAATCAGCGCAATGATGCACGGGTGCGGCGCGAAGATATCCTGATTAATGCTACTGACGACGTTGAAAACGTTAAAGAATCAATTACAAAACTTGATGAAGAAATTGCTCAATTAGATTTAATTATTATAGATAAACAAGAGCAACAAAGTCATGCTCAAATTGCATTCAATACAGTACAAGATGAATTTGAACCTTTAAAAAATGAATACGCTGAGATTCTCCCCGTTTTCTTTGATATCAGAGAGCATCTGAAGGCATTGAAGAAAATGACAGATAAAGAGGTTGAAGCATACATAAACCCGCCAATCTCAAAAGAGCAATACATCGCAGAAGCAGAAATGCAAAAGCAACTATGTGCGGAGGATGCAGAAAAAAACATCACTATTTTAGAGCGTAAAATGAGGCTGAATATGGCAACGGCCGACGATAAAAACAGTCTGACTGCATGGGAAATTTACAGCATTAACATTGCTGATATCGACACTTCACTAGCACCAGACATCAACTGGCCACAAAAACCTTAACTCTCTTTGTTGTACTCATACCCCTGCGGAAATCGCTTGCTCAATTCTCTGTAATGAACTAAACGCTCACGAAAATACTCGCGCAAGTGTTCGGGTTGCTGTCGCTCGACTTCAACATCAATAACTGGCTTGCCGAGTCTTTCGCGATAAGCGACGCCGGAAGCGGCTAAATCGACATTCACTTTGTCTTTATCTTCTTTTGGTAGTTCTGCGAGATTGTGCATGATGGTTTCTTGTGGGGGAATGAATGGCCTGAGTATAGCACGGAGGGAAAATCACTGTGACGAGCTGTACCGAAATTGTGACGTGAGGATGAGAGGATCTGTGCATGGGGCATATTTGGGGCAAAAAATTACCGCAAATGAACTCGAACTATCCAGCAGTTCTAAATCAGCTTGCGGTAATTGTCTGTATTTCCACGCTGTAACGCGAATATGCTAGCTTACTTGTTTGTATGCCGTCATATCATGTCAATGCCAGTGTGATTATTATTCTTTAATATTTATGTATTGATACGAAACGCAGGCAATGCCTGCGTTTTTTATTTGTTTTTAAATGGCGAAGTAAGCATCAATAAATAAGTTAATCTATTATTATTTCCTTCTGTCATTTTTAATATAACTATTTCTTACTCATGTAGGATGAATGGGTAATACACTAAACTAGTGTTTACTTTATGGGCTCAATAATAATGGGTATATTATGAATGATAATAATATTAGTGAAAATCACGGGCGAGATAATGTTATCAATAAAAAGGAGTACGAAAGTGTTATTAAAAAAGGTGCGTTCTTTATATTAAATAGTAGCGGTGAAACTGTTAATTCTATTGTTGTTAGTTATTATTCAGGATTGAAAGGTAATAAAGCGATACAACGAATTGATAAGCTAGAACATTTGGAAATGGCTGAGTCTGGATGTGAGTTTACATACACGGTAATGGCATGGAGTCATACGGATTATTGGGATGTTGATTTCAAAATATCAACAGGAAAAACTATATCTTATAGAAAACAAGCCTGTAATATACGATATTGGGATAATGGAATTGTGATTATTAATATAGTAAAAGATTTTAGGTTATTTATAAAGTTCTCAAATTCAGGTGGTTGCCATAATTAATTTTTTAATAAAAACTGGAGGCAAATGGATAACGTAATAGAAAAATCACTTGCAACTAACCATACTGGTTATTTCTATGTGATGAACTGCTCTTTGCAGGAGCTAAAGTCTGTTAGTGTCACGCATTCTACAGATTATCCTCATAGTATGCTTAATATTACTGCTGATTACAGTAATCTAAAAAATATGAGCACAACTAAATTAGGACATTCATTTCCATATGAGACAGGTTTTTTATCTCATTTTGATTACTGGACTGTTGAAATAGAAACAGTATCTGGGTACAAATATAAAACTAATGACTATTTTCTTTGTAATTTAAATTTCGACGATGATGGTTTTGTATATATGGCTATTCTTCCCGATTTATCAGTCCATACTATTTTTTCTTACTCATCAGGGTGTGTAAATCATTTGAAAAATAACTTCACAAAATAGGATTTATATCATGAAGAAAAAAATAATTTTATTAGTCTGTGTGTTGTCTTCAAGTTTTTCAATGGCAAATAAGAATATTATAAATAAGGCATTTTCAGATAATTGTAATGCCTATCTCAACAAAGAAAAAAGAATTTCCACTATCACATTAGGTGAGCAAGATGTATTTAATAAAAGGGCTTTTTTTACAATAACTCTACGTGATGGAGATGCGGATACAAAGGAAATATCTATATTGGAATCGGTTGGGAACGAGTATGGTAGAGCAATGTTCCAGCTTATGAATACTGCATATTTATCAAATTCAAATATTAAAATAACCAGCTGTTCATCAAATAAAATCAGTGCAGCATCAATATCCTATAAATAAAATGTAAATTGTTTTGATAGTAAGAGGGTAATTATTACCCTCATTTTTATAAGTCGCTTAGATATTTCTGATTAAAAATAGGTTTACGTTATACATCAGGAAGTTCTATCCAGTATTTTGACTAACCAAAGCCCACTTTGCTTCATGGCGTAGCCAAATAAAACGCCGACAATAAGTGACGGGATAGTCAATTGCCAATTTCCTTGTGCTGCAAAGGTTGCACAGGCACCAATAAAGGTTCCTGGAATATAGGCAAACCACGATTTTTGGGCTTGAAAACACATTATAAAAGCGATAACAGTGGTCACAAAGTAGCCTGCAAAATTAGGCAGATCATGGGTGAGTTTATCGCTATGAATAATAACTAATCCCCAAACAACACCACTTAGCGCTGTTAATGCTGTCACCAGCAAACCCTTCACACCATCTTTCGGATAGGCAAAATAAGCGGTACATCCTAAAAATCCAGCCCAACTGATCAAGCCAAATACATCAGCAACCCATGCCCATAACCCAGAAAGAATAGCAGTCGTTAATGACAGAGAAAAAAGTAGTTTCACAATGATGACTTTATAAATAAGAATTTGAGAAAGCAGAGCATTGTATAGAGGGATTTTAATTGTTGCAATTAAATGATGGATAATCAGCACAGAGAAAAGACATAATGTATGAGTTAAAATTGAGAACGGTGAATTAAATTCAATTTTGGAAAATTGAATAGGGATATTGATAATTAATCGTTAAATAAAAATTAGCATCAATTTACATTGATGCTAATAAATATGGCGAGAAGAATAAAGATAGTTATTGGTTAAAGATTACCAACCGTAAGCAATACCTGCACCGATAACGGCTCTATCCGAGTTATTCCAAGAAATAGAACTACGCAGATTTAAGTTTTGCTTAACTTGATACTGAGCTCCAGCTGCGATGGCGTTACCGTTTTTAAAGTTACCTAAGCCTAATCCAGCGCTAAAACGTGTATTTGTGGTGTAAGGAATATTGGTCATTGCTGCAACTGAAGCAATACCAGCATTTGCATCACGAGCCGTTTGGTGGATTTTACTTTCCATTTGGTCAACTCGGGTATTTAGTTTTTTAAGCTGTTGTGTCTGAATTTTTTCTTGTTTATCAATTTTATCAAAACGATCAATATTAAGCATTTGTTGATTACGTAAAATTAAATCAGCATGGGCTTTGCTATTTTTTTCTGCATCTTCAATTAATTGGCTTGTAATTAGATCACTTTCTTTAATGTCTTTATCGAGCTTTTCTATGGCAATATTCAGTTGTTTGGTATCTGTTTCATGTTTTTTGTTTGTGTCATCAATTAATAAAGTCGTAATCGCTTCACTTCTAAAAACTTCATCATCAACATATTTTTTATTCTTCATTTCACTATCATTAAAGTTTTTTTCTAAATCAGATAAAGAGCTTTGTAATTTCTTAATGGAATTTCCTTTTTCAGCTATGTTTTTTTCTTGATTGTTATTTTCTTGGCTTAAATTATTAATAGACATGTTTAATAAATTAATTGCATAATTATTATCTTCGATTTTATTCTCTAAATGAGCAAGGTTATTTTTTGGGGTGCTGGATAGAGGGTTTGCTGATATTGATGAGTCAGTTAAAGTAATAGGGGGTAAGCTAGCAGGTTCTTTTTCATTTAATGTGGATAATTTTTTAATTAATGGTGATGATGTTTCGATTGCATACGCCAGAACATCAACAACAGGCGTCATGCTTTCGGCTATCTCAGTATATTTATTAATATTATCATTAAGTTTTTTAGCATTTTCTAACTCAAGAGTGGTTCTATTATCCTCATGTCGATGCTCAGGGTAATCATAAGGGGCATTTATAGCATCTTGATAGTTATTAGCTATTGCGAATGATTGAGTAGATAATGAAGAGACTATAGCTATACTAACAACACTTAATAGTTTTTTTTTCATAACGAAATATCCATATAACGTAAAAATGAATAAACATCAAAATTTATATAAGTTGATGTTTATGATCGGGAGGGAATAATAAGAGATATATTTTGGTGGGTAAAATCTGTTTTTTAATTAAATTAATTCGGGAAAATCGTGTTGGATTAAGATTAGTACAATAGAATTGATGATGGGAATGAAGTGTAATTCTGGGATGCTTTAAAGTAATTTAAAAATTAATTTTTATCAAGCTAATAACTGAGAAATAGGGGAATATTAAATACATTCCCCAATCATGGTATAAGCTATTTCTTCACTTTATGGACGATATCAAAATATTTGGTTTTATCATCCTGTGATGGGTAAATTCGGTAAGTATATTCTTCCGGTGTCACGGTCACGTTTTCAACTACACGAGTAAACAGGACTTCACCTTTGTCATCTTTTGCAGTTAATGAGCGGGTTTTACCATCTTCGCTGAATGACCAATCACCCTGCATTTTTGGCGCACCCTCAAGGGTTAGCATCTTAAAAGTACCATCAGGGTAATACTCTGCAAGTCCAAAAAAGTTCGCCACTTGTTTATCTGTTGCAGGCACCTCTTTTTTATCTTGATCGACAGCTTGAGTGGTTACCCAGACTTTATCAATCATAATCTCTTCATAGGCATTGGCTTTTTTTGCGCTAACAGCTTGTTTTGCAACAGGCGCTGTTGAGTTAGCTTGAGCCGTAAAAGCAGCAGTGGTGGACATCACAATCAGGGCGGCAATAATCGGTTTTAATTTCATAAGAACTCCATTTATTAAGATTAGAAATGTGAGTAACAAAATCGAACAGGTCTTCATCATTAATTAAACAGCGAGCAAAGCAAAGGTAAGAATTATGATTAATTATTAAAAATGTAAGCTTACGTTGGGTTATGTATTCAAAGAAAATAGGCATCAGCAAACAAAACTCGGCTTATCCCATGTAATTTTTCTGTTAAAAACAGTATTAAATAGAAAGTCGAAATAAAATTATAGCTAAGCTATCTAATCAGTGTTAATTCAGATTTATATTTTGGTCGGTTTACCATGAAAAATTTACAAATACTTGTTTATACGGATTGTCTGATCTCAATCAAATACGTTGGATTTTGCCTGTAGAAAGGGGTTATACGGAGAATTTTCTGGTGATTTCAGATGTATTTTGTCTTAGATCATGTTATTTTTCTGTGAAATTTTCATCTCCAAGCCACTTTGCCATTTTTTGCATCTTTTGTAGGCAAAAAAAGGGCGATACTTTAACTTATAGGTTTAAGTAAAAACACATGGGCTTGAGTAAAAGTAATTGAATCAACAGGATTTTAGCTATGGCAGTAAGAGAAATTATTGAAATTCCAGATGAAAGATTGCGCATTCAGTGCAGTCCTGTTACGGATTTCGCATCAGTACAAACATTGGTCGATGATTTAATTGAAACCATGTACAGCACTGACAACGGTATTGGGCTGGCGGCAACGCAAATCGCTGAAACCAAAGCCATTATGGTGATTGATATTTCGGAAGAACGTAATCAGCCAATGGTATTTATCAACCCACAAATTATTGAGAGCGAAGGGGAGACGAGCTATCAAGAGGGTTGTTTATCTGTACCAGATGTTTACGCTGATGTACCACGCTTTTTGCGTGTGAAGGTGAAGGCGTTTGACCGTGACGGCAAGGAGTTTGTTGTCGACAGTGACGAGTTTTTAGCGATTGTCATGCAACATGAAATTGACCATTTAAACGGTAAAGTGTTTATTGACCACTTATCCACGTTAAAGCGCAATATGTTGTTGAAAAAGCTTAAAAAGCAGCAGAGATTAAAACAGCAGTAAAGGTTAAAATAACAGTAAATCCCGTCTATTTTACGGCTTCCCGAGACCCAACAAGTGTGATTCGGGGAGCTGCTATTGTGTTCTTGGTGCCAATTGAGTTGTCCTATTAAGTTAAGCGTCAGGTTAACTGCCTGACACTTTACCGTTTACTCGAGAGGTTTAATAACCCTTGGAGCATCGGGTTGATCAAATTGGCCGTAGCTATTATTCAACACCTTTTGTTGGTCGAGCTGTTTGATTTCTTTACTTAAAAAATTCAAATGATTTTGTAAGTGTTCTTTTGTCACTCGTTCGTTTTCAATGATCTGGTGTAGTAACTGCACAAAGTCGTCAGTAATAGGTTGTTCCTGCTCACATTCTTGAGTCAGAGCCGTTAAATTCTCAACGGCAAGGACATATTCAGTTTCTCGGGAGATTAATGACTCCCATTCCCCTGATTGTGCGAGCGAAACTAAGTTTTCACTTAATATTAAGACATTACGATATATTTCAAGTAAATAGAGAGGATTTTTATTGTCCACCTGGTTATCTTTCATCCACATTTGCACCGATTTGTTGCCATGCAGAGGCGATATCGGAGAGTAATTGGTAAACTTCTTGGACATAAGTCACGTTGTTTTCTATGTTGGCGCGGAGCAATTGCCGCGTCATGTATTCATACAAACTTGCTAAATTTTCAGCAAGTTCGCCACCAGCCTCGTAATTTAGCGATTGTTTTAATCCCGTGTCAATGATGTCGATTGCTTTTGAGATTTCTTTACCCTTTTCAGCAATGTTTCCCTGCTCCATAAAAATTTCCCCCCGTTTAAGGGCACTTAAGGCCCCTTTAAACAGGATTTGGATCAGTTGATACGGGGTCGCATTGGCGATTTCACTCTCCAAACTGACCTGCTGATAGGCTTGATTAGCTTTACGTTGATACATGCGGTTAACCTAAAAGTCTGCCTAATGAATTAGTCGTACTATTTAATGAACTCATCATCTTATCGAGGTTTTGGAATTGACGACGATAGATATCCATGGTGTTTTCAATTTGTTTATTGGTTTGCTCGATACGTTTATCGATACTTTTCTTTTTTTTCTGTACACCATCTGTGGCGTTATGCAGAGTACCTTCTTTGCTATCTAAGGTTTCTTTTAAGAAATTAAAGTTCTCAGTGGCAAATCCAGTTTTTTCACCATCACCAGCAAAGAATGTTTTTACGCTTGATGGGTTCTCTTTTAGGGCGGCATCGAATTTTTTATTGTCGATTTCTAACGTACCGTCCAGTTTTTGCTTAATCCCCATTTTATTCAGCAGGTTTAATTCTCCGCTATCTTGTGAGGTGCGTACTTGGGTACGTAAAGTGCTTTGAATTGCGCGTAAAGTGGAATCACCAATTAATGGGCCATTGGTTTTATCCGGTGCTGTGCCTTTTTCGGTCGGGGTATATTTAGTAAGTTCTTTTGCTAAGGTTTGGAACTCATTATAGGCATCCACCCACGCTTTAATTTTAGCTTTAGCAGGCTCAATATCTTCAGAGATAATTAAATGGTCTGATTTACCATCTTCACTCTCTTTCTTTAAAGACAGAGTTAAACCAGGAAATAGGTCTTTGGCTTCGTTGGTTTGTGACTCAAGGTCAAAGCCGTCGATATTTAAGAGTGCATTTTGCGGTGGAACTTTTTGTTCCATACCACTACTGGCTTCATCCACAATCGTGACTTTACCATCGACCAAGGTTGACTCAACATTCAGCACTTTTGCTAATTTATCATCGCCGTCAACACTGATGCTCATACGGCTATCAGTACCTGCTTTTTTCGCGGTGACAACGAGATGGTATTGGTTATCTTTATCTTTAATAACGGAAGCAGAAACGCCTTTATCCGCTTTGTTGATAGCATCGGCAATTTCAATTAATGAGGTACTCTCATTATCGAGTTTGATAACAATCTTATCTTTTGCTTCTTTTTGCGAAGGTTGGGTAATGGTGATGGTACGCTCTTTGGCATCACTACCCAGTAATTCTTTATTATCACTGTGCCCTTTAGTGGCAATAGTTTGCGCTTTAGCCAGTTGGGTGACTTTAATATCATGTACACCAGCAACCGCTTTACCATCGGTTTTCACATCAAAAGATTTATATTCACCACTCACTTTGGTGGTGCTGATATCTTCGTATTTTTTGAGATCTTCCGCCGCTTTTTTCAGTTTTTCTAATGAAGATTGCATTTTACCAAATGCACTGATTTGCGCATCATAGCTGGCTTTTTGCTGTGTTAATGGATCGAGGCGGCGCTTTTCCATTGCCTCTAATTGGTCCATTTGCACATTTAAGTCTAAGTTAGCCCCGATACCAAGTGTGGATATGCCTGCCATAAATCTCTCCTGAATATAAACCCTGAAAATAAATTCGTATTTAGTCCTTTATCGGCGAATTGGGGAAAAATATTAGACTATTCTGCGAAATAATAATGGAAGGAGTTAAACCGTAAAAAGCAGGTAATTAGGCTTATTGAATAAAAATGATAAGGATACTAACCATAATCGAAGAGTTTAATAAAAAATTTTGGGTGAAAAAAGCTGATTCCAGTGCGCTTTTGCCAATAGACGTGAAAAATTTTTATAAAAATGGCTAAAGGGGTTTTGGGTGCCGCCGATAATGTATTTGCTGACAACATTTACCGAGTTAAGCCAGCGTGCTTAATCGACTATTAAGATAAAAAGGACATACATTATGGCACAGGTTATTAATACCAACATTCTGTCTCTGACTACTCAGAACAACTTAAACCGTTCACAAGGCGTACTGGGTACTGCGATTGAGCGTTTATCTTCTGGTTCACGTATCAACAGCGCAAAAGATGACGCTGCGGGTCAAGCAATCGCTAACCGTTTCACTGCAAACGTTAAAGGTTTAACTCAAGCAGCACGTAACGCAAACGACGGTATTTCTATCGCACAAACCGCTGAAGGCGCAGTTAACGAAATCAACGATAACTTACAACGTGTTCGTGAATTGACTGCTCAAGCACAAAACGGGACTAACTCTAAGAGCGACATCGAGTCTATCAATAAAGAAGTTAAAGCTCGTATGGAAGAAATTGACCGTATCTCTGAACAAACTCAATTTAACGGCGTAAAAGTATTAACTCAAGACACTAAAATGAGCATTCAAGTCGGTACTAACGATAATGAAACTATCTCTATCGGCCTGAAAAAAATTGACAGCGGCACTTTAGGTTTAACTGGCTTTGATGCAGCAAGCAAAGGCGATATGGGTAAAGAGATTGATTACACATCCGCTGACTACAAACAAACTACAGGTCTGCCAGTTGATAAAGCTCAAGTAACTACTGCTGCTAATGCATTGACTGTTGGTGGTCAACCAATCACAGGCGCTAAAGTTTTCGAAAAACTGGACGCTGATGGTAAAGCATCAAAAACAGAAGTTTATATCACTGGTAAAGACAGCACAGGTAAAGACGTTACTTTAAAAGCAACACAAGCGATTACTGCTGGTGCTGATGAACAACCAGGTCCTCCTGTAGTTCCAGCAACAGCAGCTAAAGTAGCATTTACTGGTGCAACTGAACTTACAGAAGCAGAGCAATCTGCAATGAAACCATTAGAAACTTTAGACAAAGCATTGGCTCAAGTTGATAGCTTCCGTTCAGACTTAGGTGCTATCCAAAACCGTATGCAGTCTACTATCAACAACCTGAACAACTCTGTTAACAACCTGAGTGCAGCACGTAGCCGTATCCAAGATGCTGACTTCGCTACAGAAGTTTCTAACATGAGCCGTGGTCAGATTCTGCAACAAGCAGGTACTGCTGTGTTAGCGCAAGCTAACCAGGTTCCACAAGGTGTTCTGAGCCTGTTACGTTAATTCGTGATCGAGCTTTTTATTGAAAGACCAGCTTTGCTGGTCTTTTTTTTTGCCCATTATACTTCGCGCCACAGCGTTGTTGACTTCAGTCGCTCACCCGAATCACGTACTCATGTACGCTCATCGGGATAATCTCCTTCGTCGCCTAGCTGCAACACGAATTATTTAGGGCGCGTTTTGGCATTGTTAAGGTCAAAAACAAGGTCAAAAACAAGGTCAAAGGCAAGGGAAAGGTCAAAAGAAAAAGCAAAAAATAGACTCAAAAAATATTGGGCTCCATCAAATTTATTTAGGATAAAAAGAATAACGGCTGATTTAGTGCCTTACTCTGCGGATTGAAATTACGCGTAACACAGATAATGGCTACCTTTAGTTAAAACTTGAAGGGTGATTCAGGTTGTGAGTGATTTATATACTGCCGAAGGTGTCATTAATAAAAATAGCCTATGGGAGCGTTATTACCCTCTAATACGCCATGAAGCCCTGAAACTGCAAGTCCGACTTCCTGCCAGCGTTGATATCGATGACCTAATCCAAGCGGGTGGCATCGGACTACTCCACGCATTAGAACGTTTCGATGCCTCATTAGGTGCCTCTTTTGCCACTTACGCCGTACAGCGGATCCGCGGATCTATGCTCGATGAACTGCGTAGCCGTGACTGGGTTCCCCGTAGCGTCCGTCGCCAAGCGCGAGAAATGACCAAAGCCATTGGTGAACTTGAGCAAAGCCTTGGTCGCAGTGCCACAGAGCCGGAAATTGCCAAGGCGCTGGATATCGATCTATCGGAATATCGCCAAGTGCTGCTAGATACCAACAATAGCCAACTGTTCTCCTACGATGAATGGCACGAAGTGCACGGGGAAAGCTGCGAACCTTCAATGGATGAAGACGATGGCGGCAACCCACTGAGTTTACTGATGGAATCCAGCCTAAAAGATCAAATCGTGGCGGCGATAGAGCAATTGCCTGAGCGCGAAAAAATGGTGCTGACGCTGTATTACCAAGAAGAACTGAATTTGAAAGAGATTGGTGCGGTGCTGGAGGTGGGGGAGTCACGGGTGAGCCAATTACACAGCCAAGCCATTAAGCGTCTTCGTTCTAAGTTGAGATCGTAGCTCGTCATACTTCGAACCACAGCGTTGTTGGCTGCTCTCAGCTACCCGAATCACATACTTATGTATGCTCATCGGGATATCTTCGCTTGCCGCCTAGCTGTGAATTCGAATTATTTAGAGCTATGTTTGGGTAAGGGCAAAGTCAAAGGCAAGGGAAAAACCAGAATATTTTAAGATTTCATTTTGTCTAGAAAGTTTTTGGCGGAAATATGCCATGTGTTGGGGCAGGGATTGAAGCCGAGTTTGGGGTAGGTGTTTTGGGAATCGGGGGTGGAGCGAAAAATTAAATGACACTCGGGGGGAAGCTCCTCGGCGGTTAGGCGCAGCAAATGCTTACCGACACCTTGGTGAAGATACTGTGTATCTACCGCGATTTCAGAGATATAGCAGCAAAAACTAAAATCCGTGATCGCGCGAGCGAAACCCACCACTTGCCCATCCACCCAAGCACTGATCAACAAATCCGCATTATTTAACATCGAATCCAGCAACGCGACATCGTCAGTGGGCACAAACGTATCCAGTAGGGATTGCTTCAATAAATTCAAAAAATCATCCACCGAAATCGAATGGTTCACTTTATAGGTGATGTGGCTATTCACTGGCTCCATGTCATTCCCTCTTAAATAAAAACGCTAATATAGTTTTAGCTCGAAATCATGAAAATTGCCTGTTTTTCTTTGTATTTTTGCGTAATGACATCGAGCGTTTTGATAGGGAATAGTGGAATCAATAAATAAAAATGCAGAAATAGTCACTATAGGTATTAACAAATAGTCAATCAATTGATTTCATAATTAATTTACAATAAGTAATTGATAGATAATAAATTATAAAAAATCAAAAATAGATTTTATACACCAATAGGTTGTAAGTGAATATAATGCCAAATTATGCATTTACAGTAGGTATCCATATGTTCAAAAAGGTTATTGTTGTCTTTTTTCTTGTTTTCTGTGCTCCTTTTGGCTTTGCCACCGACTTGTCATTTAAAGAAAAATCACCCGTTGATCGCCTATATCATGAAAACTACCAAGGAGTGGACTCACTGCGGGAAGAGCAGAAGTTCAAATTTGACCCTAAATTAAAAATTGCTCAGCAAGATCGTAGCTACCAATCGCTACTCGAACAACGGGATGAAGATGAAAAGTCCTTGCTCAATCACATCCGCCCTTGTGATATCAACCCAACGGCAGCAGGCTGTCCGGGGCATTTATCGTGGATGAACAACCCGCGCGAGCTTCAATCCATGCTAGAGCAAAAATATCAGAATGAATAATTAGTATTTCCCGTGTTGCAAACAGAAGGCGCTTTTTGAGCGCCTTTTATATTGTTTAGATAATCAGCTCCGTATCAATTTCCTTCGGGAAAGGTCAATGTTGCTCCCGGTGCTTCGCGGCTTAAATGAATAAAATTCAAATGCTTTTCATACTGGTCGAGGATATCGCTGATCACCTGCTCTTTGGTGTAGTCCATTAAATCGTTGGCTTGGGTGCCTTCCCACAAGTAAGTCTCAAGGCGGTAATAGTGGGATTTACCGGAGCGAGCGCGGTAGGTAAAGCTTGGCACCGTGTAGCGGCGTGGCCAAATTTGATAGATAAAACTTTGCTCTTCTTCTAAATCGACCACTAACTCTAAATGGTTAAGTCGCTCTTCTTCGGCAAGAGGATAGATCGCAAATTCCACCTTCGCGCCACGCAATTCCAATTCTTTAGCTACATCTTGCATCGCAGGAATACAGACTAAATCTAACATCCGTTGGGTATAGGTGGTGCCTGGGAAATTCATCACGCGTCCCAGACGTTGTTTCCACTTAATGGGCTCATTACCATACAGCGGCGCAGGGGCATTGGTATTAATGGCACTGACGCGGCGATAATCTTCAAACCGTAATGACTTATACAGCCCCGCCATAATAAAGAAGATTACAAAACTAAACGGCAGCCCCATAATCACGGTGGTGTTTTGCAGTGCGGGTACCCCATCGGTCATTAACATTCCAAGAGTGAGTAAACCAATGGCAACTGACCAGAAAACCCGTAGCCAATTAGGTGAATCACTGTTTATATCGCTCAGTTTGGAGGTGAAATTCCCCAGCACTAGTGAGCCAGAATCTGCGGACGTCACGTAAAATAGTAAGCCTGTAATGGTGGCAACGGAGGCGGTTAATCCAAACCCCGGATATAACTCGAGTAGGGAATAAAACCCTTTTTCGGGGGCCTCTAATACCGTTTCAGCCAACGCTTTGTTGCCATGAATAATTTCATACAGAGCGCTATTACCAAAGATAGATAGCCAAAGTAGCGTGAAAACAAACGGGATGATTAGCGTGCCAATCACAAATTGGCGAATGGTGCGCCCACGGGAAATTCGTGCCAAAAACAGCCCAACAAAAGGCGACCATGCTACCCACCATGCCCAGAAAAACAGCGTCCAGCTATTCATCCAGTCAGTCGGCCTATCAAATGCAAAACTGTTCAGGGTCATGCCCATAAAACGGTTCACATAATCCCCAACGTTGAGCACCAGCGCATTGAGCAGAAATTCGGTATCACCGACAAAGAGGATAAACAGGATCAGCCCCAAGGCCAGTAACACGTTGAGTTCCGAGAGAATGCGGATCCCTTTATTGACCCCCGATGTGGCGGAAATCACCGCCATGATCACCGAAAGGAAAATCAGTCCACCTTGCACCGTTAGCCCTTGGGGAAGGTCAAACAGTACTTTTAGCCCGTAGTTGAGCTGCACCACCCCAATACCGAGGGTGGTGGCGATACCGAAAATCGTCCCGAGCACGGCGGCAATATCGACGGTATGACCAATCGGTCCGTTAATTCGATTACCAAAAATCGGATATAGGGCAGAACGGATGGTTAATGGCAAATTATATCGATAACTAAAGTAACCGAGCGCAATGCCCATCAAGGCGTACATTGACCAGCCCGTGAGTCCATAGTGAAACAGTGTCCACACCATCGACTGACGAGCCGCTTCAAGGGTTTCGCCTTCACCTGTTGGCGGTAACATATATTGAGTGACCGGTTCAGCCACCGAGAAAAACATCAAATCAATGCCGATCCCCGCGGCAAACAGCATCGCCGACCAGCTGAGCAAACTAAATTCCGGTTTGGATTGTTCCGGTCCCAGTTTGATGTTTCCAAAGCGCGAGGTGGCGATAAAAATCACAAAAACGATATACAAGGTGGCGGCAAGTAAGTAATACCAGCCGAAGGTTTTTGACACCCAACCCAGTGTTGCAACAATCCATTGATTTGCGGTGTCAGTCATCAGGATGGTGAAAAAAGAAAACGCCAGTATTAAGGCAGCGGAGGTAAAAAAAACAACGTGATTAAGTTGGTCTTTCTGCCCATTTTTTGGACTTTTTGAATTTGTCATTGGCAGTTCCACAGTTTTATCTGGATGAAAATTTAAAATTAGATTATTTACTAACATATTGAATTATTAGTAAATATTTAAAATTTCACGGGTATCTCCTTGAGTTATTTGTAAATGAATTGTTGTAAACAATAGTTAATATTGATTGAACATTCAATTAAAAAATCGTTTAATGAATGGGTTCAATGGTCTTATTAGGTCTTCATGCCATGCCGAAAATAGGCGTTCAATCGATACGTAAACAGCAGTTAATTCAGGCCACTTTAGCTGTCATCAACGAAGTGGGAATGCAAGAAGCCAGCTTTGTGCTGATCGCCCGTAAAGCGGGGGTGTCTACTGGGATTATTAGCCACTATTTCCGTGATAAAAGCGGTTTATTGGAAGCTACTATGCGCCATATTCAGTATCAACTCGGGTTTGGTATTGCGATGCGACTCAGATTGTTGAGTGGTGAAAATCCTAAAGCGCGAATTCAAGCGATTGTGGAAGGGAACTTTGACTCGACTCAAATTAGTGAAGCTGCAATGAAAACGTGGTTGGCATTTTGGGCGAGCAGTATGCATCAGCCAAATCTGAACCGCTTACAGCGGGTGAATGACCGTCGCTTATATTCAAACCTGAGCTATGAGTTTGGACGAGCTCTAAGTCAACCTGCCGCACGCCGTGCTGCTAAAGGTTTGGCTGCCTTGATTGATGGATTATGGCTACGTAGTGCGCTGAGTAATGAGTCTTTTCCTGTGACGGAAGCGCTCAGCATCACTAACGAATATATCGATATGCAATTGGCACGAGCAGGAGACCATTCGACCTAACTATTTTTCAAAGGAGACGTTATGCAACATCCACCGATTCATAAGCTTTACATTCATGGCGGATATGTCGACAGTTCACAACCAGAATGCGGGCAGTTTGAGGCAATAAACCCAGCCAATGGCGACGTGATTGCACATTTGCAGTCAGCTAGCATCGACGATATTCACTGGGCGGTGGAAAGTGCAAAACAGGGGCAAAAAATTTGGGCGGCAATGACTGCGATGGAGCGCTCACGTATCTTGCGCCGTGCCGTGGATATTTTACGTGAACGTAATGATGAACTTGCCTATTTAGAAACCCTCGATACGGGGAAGCCACTTTCTGAAACGCGTTTTGTGGATATTGTGACGGGCGCGGATGTTCTTGAATACTATGCAGGATTAATTCCGGCTCTAGAAGGGCAGCAAATTCCGCTACGTGAAACCTCGTTTGTCTATACTCGCCGTGAACCATTGGGGGTTGTTGCGGGGATTGGCGCATGGAACTATCCCATTCAAATTGCGTTATGGAAATCCGCACCGGCACTGGCAGCAGGTAACGCCATGGTATTTAAGCCCAGTGAAGTTACCTCATTAACCGCATTAAAGCTGGCGGAAATCTACACTGAAGCGGGCTTACCTGCGGGGGTGTTTAACGTGGTCACGGGAATGGGCGGTGAAGTGGGGCAATGGCTAACAGAGCATCCTGATATTGCCAAAATCTCATTTACCGGCGGCGTCCCGACAGGGAAAAAAGTGATGTCCAATGCCTCTAGCTCAAGCCTTAAAGAGGTCACTATGGAGCTGGGCGGGAAATCACCGTTGATTATTTTTGATGATGCTGATTTAGACAAAGCCGCTGATATCGCCATAATGGCGAATTTTTACAGCTCTGGGCAAGTATGCACCAACGGGACGCGGGTATTTATCCCTGAAAACCTGAAAGTCGCTTTTGAGGCTAAAATCGCGGAGCGCGTTGCTCGCATTCGTATCGGCTCACCAATCGATGAAAATACCAATTTTGGGCCTTTGGTCAGCTTCAAGCATCTAGACAATGTGCTGCGCTATATCGAGATTGGCAAGGCGCAAGGGGCGAACGTGCTATGTGGCGGTGAGCGTCTTATGACGGGATCGCTGGCAAACGGCGCATATGTGGCTCCGACGGTGTTTACTGATTGCACAGATGAAATGCAAATAACCCAAGAAGAGATTTTTGGCCCTGTGATGAGCATTCTAAGCTACCGTACAGAAGATGAGGTGATTGAGCGAGCAAATCATTCTATTTATGGTTTAGCCGCTGGGATTGTCACGCAAGATCTCGCTCGTGCTCATCGCGTTATTCACCAATTGGAAGCGGGAATTTGCTGGATCAACACTTGGGGAGAATCCCCTGCGCAAATGCCAGTGGGAGGTTATAAACACTCTGGTGTCGGGCGTGAAAATGGTCTGGTGACGCTACAAAATTACACTCAAATCAAATCCATTCAAGTTGAACTCGGAGAGTTTTCATCCATTTTTTAATCACTTAATTTGACTGAAACAGAGGAGATAACAATGGTCTATGACTACATTATTATCGGTGCTGGTTCAGCCGGTAACGTTCTTGCTACCCGCCTGACAGAAGATACTGATGTTACTGTGCTGCTCCTTGAAGCAGGAGGACCGGATCACCGGTTCGATTTTCGCACACAAATGCCAGCGGCATTAGCATACCCACTTCAGGGGCGCCGTTATAACTGGGCGTATGAAACAGAGCCTGAGCCTCATATGAACAACCGCCGTATGGAATGTGGGCGCGGTAAAGGGCTTGGGGGCTCTTCATTGATTAACGGCATGTGTTATATCCGCGGAAATGCCATGGATTTTGATGGCTGGGCGCAAGCTCCGGGGCTAGAAGATTGGGCTTATGCCAACTGTTTGCCGTATTTTCGTAAAGCTGAAACCCGCGATATTGGTGGAAATGATTACCACGGCGACCAAGGTCCCGTGAGTGTGACGACGCCAAAACCCAAAAATAATGTGCTATTCCACGCGATGGTTGAAGCCGGTGTTCAAGCGGGTTATCCGAAAACGGATGATTTAAACGGTTATCAGCAAGAGGGGTTCGGTCCGATGGATCGTACAGTGACGCCAAAAGGTCGTCGTGCGAGCACAGCCAGAGGGTATCTAGATCAAGCTCGTACCCGTAAAAACTTGACGATAGTCACTCATGCCACCACGGACACTATTGAGTTTGAAGGGAAAAAAGCAGTTTCTGTGAAGTATCATTTAGGTAAACATCAGCAAGTGCATGTGGCGAAAGCTCGCAAAGAAATTTTGCTATGCGCCGGGGCTATTGCCTCCCCTCAAATTTTGCAGCGTTCCGGTGTTGGCCCTAAAGCGGTATTGGCGCAGTTTGAGATCCCTCCCGTTCATTATCTGGAAGGGGTTGGGGAAAACTTGCAAGACCATCTGGAAATGTACCTACAGTATGAATGTAAGCAACCTGTTTCTCTGTATCCCGCATTGAAATGGTTTAATCAACCGATGATTGGAGCGCAGTGGCTATTTAAAGGCACTGGCATTGGGGCGAGTAATCAGTTTGAGGCGGGCGGGTTTATTCGCAGCAGTGAAAAGTTTGCATGGCCAAATATTCAATTTCACTTTCTGCCAGTGGCGATTAACTACAACGGTAGCAATGCGGTGAATCAACACGGTTTTCAGGCGCATGTGGGTTCTATGCGTTCACCTAGCCGAGGTCGAGTGCAGATAAAATCTCGTGACCCGCATCAACACCCTAGCATCCTGTTTAATTACATGTCTTGTGAGCAGGATTGGGAAGAGTTTCGTGCCGCAATTCGTATTACGCGGGAAATTATGGCTCAACCTGCGTTAGACCCGTATCGAGGTGAGGAGATTAGCCCCGGTAAGCACATTGTCACTGATGAACAACTTGATCAGTTTGTGCGAGAAAGTGCGGAAACGGCGTTTCATCCTTGTGGAACGTGCAAAATGGGCTCGGATGCTATGGCGGTTGTCGATGGTGAAGGGCGTGTTCATGGGGTTGATAACCTGCGAGTGATTGATGCATCCATTATGCCGCTGATTATTACAGGTAATTTAAATGCCACTACTATTATGATTGCGGAAAAAATAGCGGACAAAATTCGCGGTCGAGAGCCATTAGCACCCAGCCAGGTTCCTTATTTTAAAGCGGGTAGTCAGGCGGTTAGAACGGGCTAAAACGTGGTTTATGGGTGACGTATTTTATGGGTGAAGGAACGTCCTCACCCTTTGTAGATGCCTATTCGCAATGGCCGGTAAATTCTTTATACGCATTCCATGTCTGCGTTGCATACATAACTGAAGGGCCTCCCCCCATAAAAATGGCAACAGCTAAAGTTTCAGCAAGTTCTTGCTGGGTGACTCCTAAATCGACCAAAGTTTTTGTATGAAAGGCAACGCAGCCATCGCAGCGATTGGCAACCGCAATACCAATCGCAATCAGCTCTTTGGTTTTTTTATCTAGATCTCCCTCTGTCGAGGCCGCTGCAATTAAGTTAGAAAAATGCATCATGACTTCAGGAATAAATTCAGCCAGCTCCGGCATGGTTTGCAGTAGGTTTTGATTGATTTCAGTAAACTTTGACATTGTTTCCTCGTCTTACATTATTTAATTTAATAATATATATTTTAATATAATGTAAGAATAACATTAAGCAAGGCAAATATTCGAAATAAGATATAAAATAGATTTATACTTTTTATTTAATAAAGGATAGTTTATTGAATTGAAAGGTTCATATTTGGATGTTTGATCTGAAATTTAACGCTATTGGTGTCAATTTGACAAAAAAATCCTCCAAACGAAGGAGGAAAATAAATATTAAGCGAGATTACTTATATAACACTAATTTTGTATTTACCAAAGCTGACCAGCTAATAAAAATGATCATAATTTGCTATATGAAAAAGGAATATAAACTGAAAATAATATGGCAAGTGTGAATATTAACGGACAGAATTAACCAGCCATTGTAAATAATTATCCTCAACTTGGTTAGGATCTAACCGAATTAATTCAGGGATTTCATAGGGATGAATTTCCTTGATTGCATCAAATAGTGCTTGCTGATTACCAATCGTGCTTTTTATCAGTAATAGAATTTCATTATCTTCCGTCACATTTCCTTTCCACAAATAGACTGATTTCATTTCTGGTAATAGTGAAACACAAGCAGCAAGGTGGTTATTCAACAGGTACTGTGCAATTTTTATGGCACTTTCTTGGCTATTAGTCGTGCTTAAAATGATGCAAGGTTGTTGCTGGCTCTTATAATGAGTATCGTCAAATGTCATTTTAATCTCCTTTATTTAAAGGGCTTATTTAAATGAGTAGCCTGATTCATTTTAGTCTAGCTGCCCATAAGAAAACGTAGCCACATAATGATACAAATAGAGAAGTACGTGATTAATGTGGGAGTGATTATTACTGATAACGATTATCTTATTGGGTAATGAATTGGCTGCCCATGAGATAGCAATATATTTACCCTAATAGCTTAAGGCTTGAGCTAAATAATTTCATTAATCAATTAGCCTGGTTGATTTTCATTCGCTCTACTAAACGAAAGTAAATCTATTTACAAGGGGCTTTATTGCTATTCTTGATTAATTATGAGTAATTCGATTCAGCATTAAGTTTTAGATAGGTAAATATCAATAATTATTGAATTTTTGTATATTAATTGAGTTTTGGGAAATATTTTAATATTTAATCGCTTTAATCCGATGGAAGAATTAGTGACGTTTTTATACATAACTGTTACTCGTTTTTATTTTACAGCCACTTTTAACTCACTTTAAGGGAGTGTGACTGTTTGTGAATTTCAATTACATTTTGTTACATAATAGCTTGAAATTCATATGAAACTCAGTAACCAAATGATAACGATCAATATTTTCAGGTGATTATTTGCTAACATCGACTGAGAATAAAAAAATATATATTGCACTTTCTCTGTCATTCCATCTCAAAAACTGTATGGATACCCTTATGAATAAACTGACTCCGTTAAAACCGATACCTACCTTAATCGCCGTCGCGATTACGTTAATTATTTGGTTTGCTATTCCTGTTCCTGAAGGCGTTAATCCGAATGCATGGCATTTATTAGCCCTGTTTGTCGGAACTATCGCTGCGATTATCGGTAAAGCGTTACCGATTGGTGGTGTTTCTATCGTTGCGATTTCCTTGGTGGCCGCGACTGGTGTTACCAATCCTGAATCCACGAAAGGCGCGATTGCAGATGCATTAAGTGGTTTTTCTAATGACCTAATTTGGCTGATTGGTATTTCCATCATGGTCTCCATGAGCTTGAATAAAACGGGGCTGGGAGCGCGTATTGGCTATTACGTTATTTCCCTATTTGGTAAAAAAACCATTGGGATTGCTTATTCACTGGCTATTGCAGAAACCATTCTTGCGCCTGTGACGCCGAGTAACACCGCGCGAGGCGGGGGAATTATTCACCCGATTATGCGTTCGATTTCAGACAGTTTTGGTTCTAAGGCAGAAGACGGTACTTCAGGGAAAATAGGGCGCTACCTCTCTTTAGTGAACTACAATATCAACCCAATAACCTCCGCGATGTTTATTACGGCAACGGCACCGAACCCGCTGATTGTCAGCTTAATTGTCAGCGAGGCGGGTAAAGGTAATGAGCTAACTTGGGGAATGTGGGCGATTGCGGCATTTGTACCTGCGATTGTTTCTCTGATTTTAATGCCGCTGGTTATCTACTTTATGTATAAGCCAGAAATTACCTCTACACCGGATGCGCCTAATTTTGCCAAAGAGCGTTTACAACAATTAGGACCAATTTCATTGCCTGAAATAATCACATTAGGGGTTTTCATCCTGTTATTAATGATGTGGGCAGGGGTTCCTGAAATGCTGTTTGGTCCATCATTCAGCGTGAATGCAACCACGGCTGCCTTTATTGGTCTGAGCGTATTACTGGGAACTGGGGTTATCAACTGGGATGATGTCCTGAAAAATAAAGGGGCATGGGATACCGTTGTTTGGTTCGCCGCACTGGTGATGATGGCAAGCTTCTTAGGTAAATTGGGTCTTATTAAGTGGATGTCTGTCACGGTAGGAAGCTCCATCGATAGTATGGGAATTAGTTGGGTTTGGGGTACCTTAATTTTGGTACTTATTTATGTTTACTCCCACTATTTCTTCGCCAGTACAACTGCGCACATTACCGCAATGTTCGGGGCTTTCTTTGCGGCGGGTCTCGCATTAGGTGCACCGCCAATGCTGTTAGGTTTAACCTTAGCATTCTCCTCATCCTTAATGATGTCATTAACTCACTACGGTACGGGTACCGCACCGATTATCTTCGGTTCGGGCTATGCCACACTGGGCGAATGGTGGAAAGCAGGCTTTGTGATGAGTGTGGTTAACTTAATTATTTGGATCAGTTTAGGGAGTATTTGGTGGAAATTCCTGGGTTACTGGTAATTCCATTGAAGATTAACTAAAAATACTTATTCATCAAAAGCCGGAATTATCTTCCGGCTTTTTTATCCTCTATAGACTGTGAGTGAAATTATATTTTACTGGGCGAGAAATCATAAAATTTAAACCTTAAATTAGTGAATTCATTGAAATAAATAGGGCAATTAAATATTCAATGGAAACAAGCTTTTTTAATTTAAAGCAGCTATGATTAATACTAAGGCATGTTATAGGGTTTTAATGTTAACTCGATATAAACGAAGATAAACAAAGATAAATAGGTTAAAAATGAAAAAGACAGCATTAGTATTGGGTATGGCGGGTATGATGGCATTGTTGTCAGCGTGTTCAGACGAGAAAAAAGAGATTGCAGAGTATCGTTCTGAGTTCGTAAACAACTGTGTAAAAGCAGCGGGCGAATCTGATACAGAAACAGCACAAGCTATTAGCGCTATCTGTGGCTGTGCTTATGATAAAACTGTTGAAAAATATGGTTTAAAAGAATTTAAACGTTTAGACAGCGAACTGCAAAAATCACCTGCTGCTGCGCCTGAATTCCAACAAACTATGATTTCATTTGTTCAAGAGTGTGCAACTAACGCGCGTTAATTGAATAGCTTTATTCATTGTTAAATAAAGCCACGGTGATGAAAAATCCCGTGGCTTTACTATTTTTAGGACTGGATTTTAACTCAATGCTTATTTAAATAGCTGCTTAAATTGGTGCGGAGCACAGCGTAAATATTGTGGTGCCACATTAATTTGTTCATTGAGTACACTGGCGGCACGCCATGGCCAGCGCGGTTCATATAAAATGCCGCGACCAATCGCAATAAAGTCAGCTTGCCCAGTCGCAATAATCGCTTCTGCTTGGTGAGGTTCGGTGATCAGCCCCACAGCAATCACTGGCATATCAGTATGTTCGTGAATCGCTTGTGCCAGTGGCACTTGGTAATTTGGACTGACGGGGATCTGCTGCTTGTCTGACAATCCACCGGAAGAAACGTGGATATAATCGCACCCTAATTCTTCTAGCATCTCAGTGAGTTCAATAGATTGTGCCAAATCCCAGCCCCCTGCGACCCAATCTGTCGCTGAAATACGGATACCGACAGCAATATTTGGACTGACTGCTGCACGCACTTCACGAAATACATCCACTAAAAATCGAGTACGGTTAGCAAAACTGCCGCCATATTCATCTTGTCGCTGATTGGCGATAGGAGATAGAAATTCATGCAGTAAATAGCCATGAGCTGCATGAATTTCAATTAAATCAAAACCCGCTTGTTCAGCGCGTTTTGCGGAATCTACAAACTGTTGGGTGATTTCGTGGATCTCATTCACAGTGAGAGCCTTCGGTGGATAGCTGTCACCAAAAGGTAGGGCGGATGGCGCGATCGTTTGCCAACCATGCTGATCTTCTGGTGCTAAGTTTTGCCCACCTTCCCACGGTAATGCGCAGGATGCTTTTCTGCCTGCATGGGCAATTTGAATCCCTAATTTTGCATTGGCAAAACTTTTGATGTTCGTTAACAGGGTGTTAAACGCCTGCATTTGAGCGTCATTCCATAAACCTAAATCTTGGTAAGTAATTCGCCCATCGGGGTTTACAGCACTGGCTTCGACAATCACAAGGGAAGCGCCGGATAAGGCAAGGTTCATATAATGAGCCTGATGCCAAGGACTGATGAGACCTTCATGTGCGGAGTATTGGCACATAGGCGGCACAATAATACGGTTAGTTAGCTGAACTTGACCTAAGTTAGCAGGTGAAAATAGGTAACTCATTCCTTTTTCCTTATAACGAAACTTAAGATAATTCTGACAGTATACAAAAAAAGTAAGAGCATTCTTGTGATAAAACGGCAAATTTAGGGATTCAAAAAAATTTTTCGTTATAAACAAGCTGAAAAAGCAATAACGCGAAGATAATTTTGAGGAAAAGAATAAAAAGTATAAATCTCTGCTTGCTATTTTTTATTATAAATAAAAGAACCAGAGACAGAGTGTAGATATATTGTAATGTACCATTTCAAATCATGATAAATACTCGCTTAGTTCACCCTTTTTTTGTTAACTCCATGATAAATCAAGCATGATGAATTTAATTTGGTTTTATGGTTTTTATGGTTCTAATAGATTTTCACGCTGAGTTTTTATTTTATTCAATGATTTTCTTTACCTTTAAATGAATATTGTTGCCGCAAAAAAACAATTTTCATCTTGCAACCTAAATAAGGGATTTATATAAGCAACGATAGCCCTACGTAATATTAGTTTTATGTAAAAAGAGTAATGGAGATGAAAATAAAATTACAACTGTAAAAGTGTAGCAGTTTTATTTTCAACAACGTGTATTAGCCTGTGAAAATATAATTCTAAAAAGGAAGGTCAATGTGTTAACAATTATTGGTATTTTAATCATCGTGACAATCGTCACTTTACTGATGATGGGTAAAGCTAGCCCAATTATTGCAATGTCTTGTATTCCTTTTATTGGTGCACTGTTAGCGGGATATTCTATTGGTGAAATCTCGGTCTTTTTCGAAAGCGGCATTAATAAAGTGGCAAAAGTGGCAGCGATGTTTTTGTTTGCCATTTTGTTCTTCAGCATGATGAAGGACTTACATATTTTTGACCCACTGATCCGCATGATGGTCAAAATGACCCGTGGTAATGTGATTATCGTCTGTATCATGACCACGCTAATCGCGGGGGTAGTGCACTTAGATGGCTCTGGCGCCGCAACATTTTTAATTATTATTCCTGCATTATTACCGCTATACCGACAATTAGGTATGAGTCCATACCTAATGTTGCTGCTGATGTGCGCAAGTATGGGGATCATGAATATGGTGCCGTGGGGCGGACCATTAGGTCGTGCGTCAGCGGTAACAGGTATCGATGCCTCTACACTATGGCAAGGTTTAATTCCCGTGCAATTGATTGGTATGGGGGGCGCTGTGGTATTTGCCATCATTATGGGAATGCGTGAAAAGCGTCGCATTGCTACGGCCGCGTTAAATGGCACTACGCCGTATCAAATGGATTCACTGTTAGGTGAGAGTGAGCAAACTGGAGATGTGGCTGATACTATCCATAAACCTAAAAAGCCATTAATTAATGGTGGATTAATTGTAGGGGCGATTATCTGTTTAGCATTCGGGCTACTTTCAGCACCGTATGTGTTTATGATTGCACTTTCTTTAGCGTTATTAATTAACTACCCAAACCCCAAAGAGCAGATGAAGGTGCTTTCCCTACACGCCCCACAGGCGTTAGGTATGGTGGCCATTATTCTTGCAGCGGGCGCGTTTCTCGGCATTTTATCCGATGGTGGAATGTTGAAATCCATCGCGATGGACCTGACATCAATACTGCCAACGGAATGGGTATCAAAAATTCATATTTTTGTGGGTATCCTTGGCGTACCAATGGATATTTTCACCAGTACTGACGCTTACTATTTTGCATTGCTGCCAATTATTCAGCAAATTGCTGCGACGGCAGGGGTTGATCCTTCAGCGGTGGTGTACGCCATGGCGATTGGGAATAACGCCGGTACGTTTGTGAGCCCGTTCTCACCTGCAGCGTGGCTAGCGATGGGGCTGGCGGGAATTGATATGGGGCGTCATTTGCGGTATTCGTTCGGGTGGATTTGGGTGTTTAGTTTTTTCACACTTTCAGTCGGTGGGGTTTTAGGTCTCTATTGATCTGCTCGTCGTCTTTTGCACCCTAACGTTGTTGGCTTCAAAAGAAAACCCTAGTCACATACTTATGTATGCTCCTAGGGATTTTCTTTTTTGCCGCCTAGTTACGGCGCAAAATCCATAGAGCCAATGTTTGGGGAAACTAAGGAAAAACCTAAAATCTGGAATCTGGAAAGATAGAAGATAGGGAAAACAAATAGAAAACAGTGAGGTAAAATAGTTGCTAAGTGGAACATCGATTATCGGACAGTGACTATATTGATGATGAGGGAATTATGTGAAGATACCTTTATTATCTGAAACCTATAAGGCTCGACATGCGCAGACCACTTTCTTCCTATCATCCTATCTTGTATTGGCTGCGCGTGAATCAAAAACGGCTACTTAGGCGCTGGCACTGGGCATTTTCAGGGCGCAAATATACCCGCAATTTGGCGGAGCAACCGCTAGAATACCGTTACCATAAACACACATCGCGCCTTATCCGCAAATTGGGTCAATCAGACCTTCGGCTACAACATAACAAAGTGATAAACCTCGGAATTGCGATTGAAACGATGAACGGCATTACCATCTCGCCGGGGGAATACTTCTCATTTTGTCGCCTTGTGGGAAAACCCACGGCTAAACGCGGATTTGTGGAAGGAATGGAACTTTCTTACGGAGAAGCCCGCAGCGGAATTGGCGGAGGAATTTGCCAACTCAGCAATTTAATCCACTGGATGGCGCTTCATTCACCGCTGCAAGTTGTGGAGCGAGCCAACCACAGTTTTGACCCATTTCCCGATGAAGGGCGCGTGCTGCCGTTTGGTTCCGGTGCGGCTATCTTCTATAACTATATCGACCTTGTGTTGTATAACCCCACTCAAGCGACATTTCAATTAGTGTTTAAAATTGGTGAACATCAAATTGAAGGGGAGTTACTGTGTTCAGAACCCCGCGAAAATAAATACCATATTTACCAACAAAATCATAAGTTTGTTCGGGAGCACGGCGTGATTTATCGCCATAATGAAATCTGGCAGCAAATCACCACCAAAGGGCAAGAGCCGCTCACACTCAGCGACCGCTGTTTATACCGCAATAAAGTGGTGGTGAAATATCCACTGGATGAATCTCAATTGAGTGATGTGGAAAATACGTAAAACTAAGGGTCGTGTAAGTTATTTTAAAAATTTAGAAAGAGGATTATTTATTATTTCAAATGGAAAATAGATGCCAGTATTATTAAATACTCAAGTGTTATATTTATAATATTGAAGCGCGCGGCATTACGTTTAACAGCGGTAAACTAATCACGTTCAATGCAGGCCAAGATATTCTGTTAGGCTCGAAAGCTATTAAAGATGTCGACAATGTATTTAAAACTAATCGCTATCCAGAATTACGCTCTCAGCTATTTGCGAATGGAAATATAACAATAAGTGCAGCGCGTGATATCGACCTGCAATCAGCAAATCTTCAATCAAAAGATAAAATCACCGCGCTATCAGGTCGTGATATTAAATTAACGGCTACCGCTTATTCAGCGATTCCCAACCCCAATGAAGATAACCAAGATGTTCGTTATGTGACTTCAATGCTTACCGGTGACAATGGCATCACACTGGCTTCAAATGGAGGATTAATAGCGCAAGGCAGTACAATCAAATCTCTTGGCGATATTACAATTTCCAGTGGTGGTAACGTTCGGTTAGAGTCCGCCAAAACGCATTACAGAAAACAGTCCGGTAAAAAACTAGAAGATATTTATCGTCAAATTGGTACGGAGATTAATAGTGGTAAAACACTGACGATATTATCGGAAGGTAGCATTCTTTTCCAAGCCTCTCGTCTAGTAGCCAAAGGTGCAATAGATATTGCCGCTAAAGGTGGGTATCTCTACGCGCAAGCCATGGAAGAAACCAGCCACTACGAAGAAACCAGCAAAAAGTGCAATAAATGGACACTTTGCATTACCAAAAAAGAGGTCAAAAAAACTCGGAGCGAAACGAAAAATAAAGTCACTGAATTTACCGCAGGTGGTGATATTAACCTATATGCCAAGGATGATGTCACACTAGAGGCAACCAAAATTGACGCAGGTAAAAATGCAAAAATTACCAGTGAAAAAGGTAAAGTTAATTTTAAAGCAGTCAAAGATTCTACGTTTGAACAAGTGATTTCCAACTCTAAAGGGTTTTATATCACGCAGCGAAATAAAGGCTATAAAGAAGACACTTGGGTGCTACCAGCCCTTCATATTGGAGGTAAACTGACAGTGGATGCAGCAAAAGGCATTACTGCAGATATTAAAACCCAAAATAACCAAAGTTTACAAAATGCCTTAAATGCACTCGGGCAGACTGAAGGCACTAAGTGGCTAGCAGGCTTAAAAGATCGAAAAGATGTGCAGTGGGGATTAGTTAAGGATGCATATGACAGTTGGGATTATAAAAGCCAAAGTCTAAATCCCGTTGCTTCGGCATTAATTATGATCACCGTTGCTGCCATGACATCAGGTACAGCATCACAATTTGCTGCGTGGGCAGCGTCTGGAACAAGTGGAACGACTGCGGCTGTCATCTCTGGCGCCGCCTACTCAGGTATGACTGCACTCTCTGCTCAAGCGGCGGTCGCACTGGCTGAAAATCAAGGTAATTTATCCAAAACTCTCAATGCCTTGGGGAAAAGTGATACCGTCAAATCCATTATTGCTCAAATGGTAATTTCAGGGGCATTAAATGGCCTCGATATCAAAATGGAATGGACTAAAGGTAATCCTGCAGATGCCAAATTACCATTACTGGCTAACGGAGACTGGAATAAAGTCGCTCAACGTGTCGCAGCACAGTCAGTTATTAGCTCAACGGTAAATACCACCATTCAAGGCGGTAGTTTCACTGATAACTTTAAAAATGCCCTACTCAGTAATATCGGAAACCAAATCAATGCGGAAGGTGCAAAGCTTATTGGGGATAATGGTGAGATCTTAGGGCATACAGGAAAACTTTTAGGTCACTCTGTGGTATCAGGTATTAGTGCTGAAATTGCAGGTGGAAATGCCAAAGGTGCAGTTGTAGGTGCATTAGCGGCAGAATTGGCGGCAATAACATTAAATAGCAAATTGTTCGAGCCAACGTATATTAATGAGCAAGAAAGGCAACTCGCATTAATACAAGAGGCGATTAATGGTAATAACACGAAGACTCAATTTACTAAGGTATTGGGTGGGTTTGCAGGGGCATTAATTACTCATAAACCGGAAGGTGCTTTTTCTGCGGCTAATTCAGCTGAACTGGTTTATACCTATAATTACACAGACCATCAGTTAATGGACATTGCATTTGAGAATGCGCAGGATGTCATAGCTGCAGATAAAGGCGATAAAGCTGCTGCACAAAGAGTTAGAGCGCGGCAAGAGGCAGCGATCGTTGTTGGTTTTGTCGCTGCGGGAGGGTATGCAGCGGTAATTGGTGGCGAAGTTATTTTAGCGGCTACTCCAGAAATATTAGCGACAGCAAGATTAGCTCTGCAAGGATGCAAGGCAGGCTTGACTCTTTGTATGAAAACTTGCTATTAGTTCTGCTGAAATTATAGCGCCAGAGGCCGCTATTTCAGGGGGAGCCGCTTTAGGGGCTGGCTATAAATTACTAGCTAGCTCAGAGGAGGCTGCCAAAGCACTCGCAAATACCACAATGAACAGCTCAAAGCATATGCTAATAGCTGGAAAACAAGATGCGAGTAAACTAAAGTCTTTCCTAGAAGCTGAGAAACTACGCGTTGAGGCTAATAAAAAAGTTATTGAGGAAATTAATAAATTTTCGTCAAAAAATAAAGCACAAAATATCGCTACGATGGTTGCTGCTTATGATGAGAAAACAGGTAAAATCGTCGTAGGAAAAAGCGTCGGTGAAGAAATTAAACTAGAGATGTTAGATAAAAGAACCGTAGATTTTTTGAAGTTAAAATTAGGCAAAGATATTGAAATTGGTTCAAAAACAAAGCTA
The DNA here is from genome assembly GCF_057621555.1 of Providencia sp. LY12. Classification (NCBI taxonomy): domain Bacteria; kingdom Pseudomonadati; phylum Pseudomonadota; class Gammaproteobacteria; order Enterobacterales; family Morganellaceae; genus Providencia; species Providencia sp. LY12. The sequence continues at coordinate 1,774,460 of NZ_CM172594.1, forward strand.
TGTGATAATTTTGTTGGTGGGGGCGGGGAAGTTTTAGCTGCCGATCAATTAATTCGTGACGGTGTTAATCCATTAGATATTAAAATATCGCAAGCATACAGGCCTAGAAATGTTTATGGTAATGATATTTCTGAATTATCATCAGAAGCATTTATAGCAACTTGTCCTAATTGCGTAGAAGTATTCAAAAAGAACTAGAGGGGAATTAGCATGGATTTAGATTTAAATTGGAAACCAGGTTCAGCAAGAAATCATACTTGGGTTGCTATGGATAAAAATGGTCGTCTAGGTTTAATGTATAATAATGGATATGGATGGCTACCTACTAGTTTATTAAAAAAACCAAATATAAAAGAAAAACTATCTGATTTATGTGAATATATAGATGGTGATTCAAATAAGCATGCAAATAATATTGATAAACAAGGCGGTTATTCCATTGATTTATATTCAAGCTGGGTTTATAAAGACTATGAAAATAAGCGAAAAATAGTTGAAGAATTTGATAAACAGCTAGACCGGAATTTCAAATATAGCACTGCTCTTATTGGGTGCAAAATGGGTATGTTTCTTTTTGAAGGATTGGAGGGATATAGCAAAGGAGAAGATTACCCCATTGGTTATGATGGTGAAACAAAAATGGGAGACTATTATCGTTTTATTATCCCAACAGTTTTTGCAACGATAGAGGATATTCCCCTTCCATTGAGACAATATATTGCTGTTTCAAGTACGATTGATTTCACAAAAGATAGACTGCTGGATAACGACAAAATCAGTGAATATTTTCCTCGAATGTATCAGAGTTAAACTAAGCTGGCGGCCATTTAGCCACGTTATATAGATGGCTGCCAGCACAAGGTTTAATATCCAATACGTTATCCCCAGCCACCAAACCAGTTGGATTCTACTCTGATTCGTGTAGAATCCCCTTCAACTAAGTTATTTCTTGCTGTTTTTCTGATAAAACACCCAAAATGAGGCCGTCTCGCGGACTAGATATGTAATACCAACACTTGATTTCTCAATTATCGCAGAGGCAAATCTTGCTCAAGATTTGTTGTGTTTTATTATTTCTGTAGAGAAAGCATAATGAATATGCAATCAAGGAAGTATGGTAGAACGTATCACTATCCGTTCTCACCGGGCACCACCAGCGACGATCGTATTAATAGCGATTGGTGGGCGCACATCCAAAATATTGAACAACTGGTTCATACTGAAAAACTCGATGGTGAAAATAATTGCCTGAATCGTCACGGCGTATTTGCCCGTTCTCACGGCGCTCCGACCCAGTCGGCATGGTCGCAGCAAATTCGTCAGCGTTGGCAATTAATTAAAGACGATTTGGGTGATATCGAATTGTTTGGCGAAAATCTGTATGCCGTGCACTCCATCGAATATCAACATATCGAAGATTATTTTTACGTGTTTGCGGTGCGCCAAGGGGATTATTGGCTAAGTTGGGATGAAGTGAAGTTTTACGCCTCACTGTTTGATTTCCCGACCGTACCCGAGCTTCATTTGGATATCGACAAAACCCTCACTGCCCAGCAGTACAGCGGCGGGTTAATCGCCGCGGCAGGGGAAGATAGCCAATTTATTGCACGAGATACCCACACCGGAAAACCGTGCAGCATGGAAGGCATTGTGACGCGCAATCGCCAAGGTTTTGCCGTGGATGATTTTATCCAGCACGTTTTTAAATATGTTCGCAAAAACCATGTCAAAACCGATATTCACTGGAAGCGAAATTGGCAGCGCGCGAAATTAGCGTTTGAGATGCAAGGAGGTGACCAATGAGTTGGCAGTTGACAGAACAACGGGAATGGTCGCAACTTACTGAGCAGTTTGAATTTGTGCGTGATATGCATGGCGTCCCCCAAGATGCACTACACCATGCCGAAGGGGATGTGGCTATCCATACTCAAATGGTATTAGCTGCGTTGGAGGTGTTACCGGAATATCAGCAATTACCTGAAGCGCAACAGCAGATTGTCTGGACAGCGGCGCTCTTACACGATGTGGAGAAGCGCAGCACCACTCGAGAAGAAGAGGGGCGTATTCGCTCACCAGGACACGCAAAAAAAGGCGAGTTATCTGCTCGCCATATCCTGTTTCGTGAAGTGGAAACGCCATTTGCTATCCGTGAACAAATTGCTGCATTAGTGCGCTTTCACGGTTTACCATTATGGTTAATGGATAAACCCGATCCAGAGCGAGCGTTATACGTTGCCTCATTACGGGTCGAAATGTCCTTGCTGTGTATGTTAGCGAAAGCGGATGCGATTGGTCGTGAATGCGAAGACAAAGCGGACTTATTAGCGCGCATTGAGCTATTTGAACTGTTTTGCCGTGAACATGATTGTTGGGATCAGCCGAAAGCTTTCGCCTCATTAGCGGGGCGTTTTCACTATTTCCACACTCAACGCGGTACGCCGGATTATCAACCATTTGATGAAGACGGTAGCGAAGTGATTATGTTGTGTGGTCTGCCGGGTATGGGAAAAGACCATTTTATTCAACAGCATTACTCACAAATGCCGATGGTATGCTTGGATGAAATTCGTCGAATTCATAAAATCAGCCCAGCGGATAAAAATGCCCAAGGTTGGGTCGCGCAGCAAGCGAAAGAACAGGCGAAAGTCTATTTGCGTAGTAAACAAGATTTCATCTGGAATGCGACATCGCTAAGTGCCTCACTGCGTGAAAGCATGATCAGCCTATTTGCTCGCTACCAAGCCAAAGTGCATCTGATTTATCTGGAAGTGCCGTATAAGCAGTGGCAGCAGCAAAATCGCCAGCGCAAATATGCGGTACCGGAAAATGTGATGGAAAGAATGGCGGGGAAACTGGAAATACCGACCCCTGATGAAGCTCATCAAGTTTCCTATTTTATCAATGGTGAATTTTTGAGTGAGCCGGTGAAGTAAGTTTTATCATCCTGCCTCTGTCTAAGAGGCAGGACAATCAGTTCGCCATCATGGCACAAAAACCTTTCCTTCAAATAATTTTCTAGCAGTACGAATAATTGAAGCTTGAATGCCTTCCGGTTTATCCGTCGGGTTACTTAGTGCTACCTCAAATTGACCACTGAGATGTTCAATGGCAATCTTCTGCATATCCACATCGCCTTGCAGATAACGCTCGATAACGGTACCTGAAATCACGCAGCCGGTGGCAATAGCAATTGCGCCCGTTACCGCTAATGCGCCATGGCATTTATGGGGCATAAAGTAGCGCACATTAATGGTGCCGCCGTGAATAGCCGGGGAGACCAAAATCGGTTTTGGGATCACTTTTTTGCTCACATCCCCTAACCCCATCATGGCGCCAGCTTGCAGACGAAGGTGCTCCAGCTTTTGCATAAACTCACTATCGCCTTCAAGTTGTTCGGCTGTTTCATATCCCGTTTTATTCAGTTGTGGGGCATCGATAAGCACCACAGGCGTCGCCATATCGAGGCAAGAGACTTCAACACCATCAATGATATCGACCACATTTCCGGTAGGAAAAAGTTTCCCTGTTTTGGTGCCACTGGCATTAAGAAAAGTTAAACCAACAGGCGCAGCCTGACCGGGAACACCGGCAATAGTTGCATTACCGTTATATTCCACTTGCCCATAGGGGGTTTGAATGGTGGCGTTGATAAAGGTATTGGTGTTGATGTTACGCACCCTGACGGTGGTCACATCTCCAGTAATTGGTACTAACCCTTTTTCTAACGAGAATGACCCGACCGCACACAGAATATTGCCACAGTTAGGGGCGGTATCGACAATACGGTCAGTAATGGCGACTTGCGCAAAAAGGTAATCAACATCTGCATCTGGGTGCGTTGATGGGCTAATGATGGCGACTTTACTGGTTTGCGGGCTACCGCCACCAATACCATCGATTTGTAAAGGATGACCGGATCCCATAATGGCTAAAATGAGTTCATCACGTTGTTGAATGTCGGTCGGGAGAGAGTCAGCGAGGAGAAAGACACCTTTTGATGTGCCTCCGCGCATTAATGTACAAGGAATTTGTTTCATTACGCGTCCTTTTTGAACGCCTTACCGTAAGAAAAATGGAGTGCGTTATATTGCACTCCATCTTTTTTATGGGGTAAGGGCGATTAGATTAAGCCCATGTTGATAAGAATTTCCCACCAACCTAAACCAATAGTCATGTGAACTAATAGGCTGAGGAACGCGATAATCCCACCAATGATCCACCAAGAACGAATATCGTTATAGCCTGCACCGAAGACGATTGGAGCTGCCGCGCCTCCGTAATGGGTTAAGCTGCCGCCGTAGGCATTAGAGAACAGCAGACCCAGCGCTAACAGCATCGGCGGTGCACCTGCAACCATACCAACGGTGGCGAAAACAGGGACCATCGCCGCTACATAGGCACCACCAGAGGCGAACAGGTAACGAATCGCGACACTGATAAACATGATGACAAAGAACGCTAACATCGCTTGGTCACCGAAGGAGAGGTGTTCGCTCATCACATCAGCTAACCATTTGAAGAAGCCTGCTTTGGTGAGCACGCCGGACATCCCGATAATACCACCGTACCAAATCAGGGTGTTCCAGCCACCTTTGTTCTTCAACACATCATCCCAAGTTACGACACCGAGGATCAGCGTTAATGCCATCACGGCAATGGCGACGCTTGAGGCACTCACACCGATTTTATCTGCAAATATCCAGCCGGATAACGCCAGCACAAAGATAATGCTGAGCAGTTTTTCACGCACGGTCATTGGACCTAAATCCGCTAAGCCTTTCGCTGCGATTTCTTTGTTATTCACCTTTTTCAATTCAGGTGGATACAGTTTGTAGATAATCAACGGAGTGAGGATCAACATGATTAAGCCCGGCACGGCAGCGGCTAATGCCCAGCCCCCCCAACTTAAATGGATACCCATAATGTCGGTCATCATCGCTAATGCCAGCGCATTTGGTGCCATAGCCGTTAAGAACATATAGCTGGTGGTTTTGGTCACCATATACACGTTCACTAGCAAATAGTGACCTGCTTTACGGGGGCTTTTTTCAGGATCAGACCCTAATGCAACCGCCACACTGTTGATGATAGGGAAGACAATCCCACCGGCACGCGCGGTGTTAGACGGCGTTGCTGGGGCGATAATCAAGTCAAGGATAGCGGTGACATAACCCAGTCCAAGAGTGGTGCCACCTAATTTTCCAATAAGAATATAGGAGAGGCGCTTACCCAAGCCTGTTATGACGAACGCAGCACTCAAGGTGAACGCGGCGAAAACTAACCACGTTGTACCGGATGAGTAACCACTCAGAACTTCGCCAACTTTGACGTCTTTAGTGCCTGTTACACCGATGATCACCGCACTGGCAGCAATCGTGGCTAGCAAGATCACAGGCTCGGAATAAGGTTTTAATACTAGTCCCACAATGGCGGCAAGGTACAAACCAAATAACAGCCATGCAATACTCGGTAGCCCTGCGGGCGTCGGTATTAAGGCTATGATTATTGGAATGGCTATTAAAACTAATAGCTTCCATATTTTATCTTTTTGCATAGGCTAATCCTTCAAGAATATAAAACTTTAAATTTCTTAAATCACATAAAACGAATATCTAAAATGTGTGGAAACCTATTTCTGGATATAGCGGTATCTTGAATAGTATTATTTTTTAAATAAAACTATTGGTTAACGCTTATTGACAGAAATGTTATTAATGATTGAAAAGAAAAATCAGTTTTTATTTGAAAATTATTTTCTCTGGTTTTAATTAATCAATTTTGTGATGTTTATTCCTTTTTTAATGAATATTTAAATTGCTTTTATTTATGAAGATAAATAAGCATTCGCAGGTAATCGCGCAAAAAACCACGTCAAAATTAATAAATCTGCGCTGCCTCCGGGGCTTAAATTCTTTTCAATACATTGCAAGTCAAATTGTTGGACTTTGCTTAAATCCTGTTCATCTTGAATTCCTTTCTGTAACAGGCAGTTAGCTTGCTGTTTTACCCACTGAAGCCCTGCCATTCCACCGCGATTGGCGATGTTGGTATCGTCATTGAGACTCATCAGTAAAATCAGTGTATCGAGTAGGGCGATATCAGCCTGTTTACCATCTGCCAGTTGTTTCAGATAATGGGGCAGTGCATGGGCTATCACCAGTTGATAACCTTGCTCTGCTTCCCCTCTAGCGCCAGTGAATCCATACTCTTGGAATAAACGTTGCCCTGCTGTTGGGTGCTCTGCGGGCTGTTGCAGCTCAGCGGTTAATCCTTGGCACATGTCAGAAACAACTTGGCTGATTGCGTTAGGCGTAACTCGTTTCTGTAACCCGAATAAACGTCCCACTGCAGTGAGCACTAAACCTAATGAAAAAATTGAGCCTTTGTGGGTGTTCACGCCTTGAGTGGCACAAAACATCGCTTTTTCACAATTGATACCGATACCGCGAATTTGGCGAAGTAGCTGATTAATCGGTAATTGACAATGTTCATAACCTGCACGCAAAAACTGCGGAAAGAATTTTGCAATTGCATTGGCACTTAAATGAAAATCGGTCAGTGCCATATCTTTATGGGCGCCAGTGTTGCATTTATCTACTAAACCCGGTTTAGGGGTTAAATTCACTTCAGCAAGCATTGCTTGCCAAGCCAGTTGGCTGTAGTGATTCACTACGTCATCATTTAACGTACGTTCTCGGTTAATTTTTTGCTGGAGCATGGGCTAACTCCTCGATACGACGCAAAATCTCTTCAAGGGAATGGCTGCGTTGGCGTGCACATACCTTGGCTTCATTGTCACAAATCAAGCAGCGCCTAGTCGGTAAATTGAATTGGCTGCGAGAATATAAAACGCCATTTGCATCAAAAACATCAAAGTCCCAAAGTCGGCCGACAGGGGATAATTCTTCCGCTTCCATTAAGGCTTTTTTGACCTCAAGGGCATCGGCATTGACGGCGACTAAACATTCCGGTCCGGTAACGAAAGGGAATGATTGTTGTGATAAAAGTACCCACTGCCTGCATGAAGCAACTTGCTTAAGCGCATTTAAGCCTTGATTAAAAATGTCTCTGACCAGTTGATTGTCTTTAACCGGTCCCGGAAAAACGACAGTAAATGAAATCAAGGTTACCTGATGGAGACCAATCCACTCTTGCTGACGAGCCTGACGGGCATCACGGCTCGCCAGCAAGTCAGGTAAGGAAATGTCAAATTGCTCTTGGGTATCAGGCAGTGGGTAAAACATGTTCTACTCCTTCACTTGATGGACAACATCAATCACAGAACCGTCACGATAACGCACCACGGCCACCACTTTATCGGTAAATTCGATAGGGTTTGGTGTGCCCGTTAATAATTGGGCGCGTTCACGTAACCATTGAATAGAAACGGTTTTGATGCCTTGGCTTTCTAGCTGTTGCTTCAGCTCAGGGCGTGCTGGGTTAACAGCAATACCATGGTCAGTCACCAAAATATCGACGCTAGAACCCGGCGTCACGCAAGTCAGCACATCGTCTACCAAGGTTGGGATACGACCGCGTACTAACGGCGCGACGATGATAGACAGTTTCGCCGCCACCGCCGTGTCGCTGTGTCCACCAGATGCACCGCGAATAACCCCATCTGAGCCTGTTAACACATTGACATTAAAGCGAGTATCAATCTCTAAAGCACTGAGTACTACCACATCGAGCATGTCCACTGATGCGCCTTTGGAATCAAAGCAAGCATATTGGTTAGCACTGATTTCAATGTGATTTGGGTTACGCGCGAGCGACTCGGCAGCAGCGCGGTCAAAACTTTGCACATCGAGTAATTTTTTAATTAAACCTTTTTCATGGAGATCCACGATGGTGGAGGTGATCCCGCCTAACGCGAAGCCCGCATGAATATCATGACGGCGCATTTTATCTTCGAGGAAGCGAGTAACCGCCAATGATGCCCCGCCAGTACCGGTTTGCAGTGAAAATCCTTCTTTGAAGAAGCCTGATTTTTCAATCACATCAGCGGCGGTACGCGCTATCAATAACTCACGCGGGTTGGAGGTCATGCGAGTGGCATCGGCACCAATTTTGTCGGCATCCCCCACACGTTTGACTTTGACAATGTAGTCCACTTCATCTTGCTTAATGCTGGATGGGTTATGTGGGTAAGGCAGAAATTCTTCGGTCAGCATGACCACTTTTTTAGCATTTTCCGCGTCGATTTTGGCATAACCCAGTGAGCCACAGCTCGCGTTGCCAGTGTATCCGTTAGCATTGCCGTATTCGTCGCAAGACGGAACGCCGATAAATGCCACGTCGATTTTTAATTCGCCGCTATGAACAAGATTGGCACGTCCACCATGGGAGTGAACTTGTACGGGCTCTGCTAATTCGCCACGAGAAATGGCTTCGGCTAATGGGCCACGTAAGCCAGAGGTGTAAATCTTAGTGACGACGCCATGGCGAATATGTTCAACCAGTGGGGAGTGGCACGCGCTGAGTGAGCTGGATGCCAAGGTTAGGTTGCGAAAGCCCATTTCGGCAATTACTTGCATCACCATGTTGATGGTTAAGTCACCGCCACGAAAAGCGTGGTGGAAAGAGATGGTCATGCCATCTTTTAATCCTGAACGGCGGATAGCCACTTGCAGGTCATCACACAGTTTGCGGTTACGTGGTTTTTGCACTTGCTGCTGAACTTTGCCGATATCTTTGAATTCACGCAGTAATTCATCGTCTTTAGGTGCTAAGTAGGCTGATACGCGAGCCTGACGCAATGTATTGGTTGTCATAATGTTCTGCCTCACTCTTCCCGAATGCCTGATAATGCCGCGCGAGATAACACTAAGCGGGCTCTTTCAATTACAGGGCTGTCTACCATTTTACCGTTGAGGGACACGACGCCTTTGCCTTCTCGCTCTGCGGCATCAGCGGCATCTACTACACGCTCAGCATGGTCGACTTCTTTTTGGGTTGGGGCATATAAGTTATGCAGTAACTCAATTTGTCTTGGGTTAATTAATGATTTGCCATCAAAACCAAGCTGCTTAATGAGAGCGGCTTCTTTGAGGAAACCTTCTTCATTGTTGGCGTCAGAATAAACGGTATCAAAGGCTTGAATACCGGCCGAACGCGCAGCTTGTAAAATGGCGCACCGAGCATAGAGGAGTTCAATGCCGTCTGGAGACCGCTCGGTGCGCAAATTGCGGACATAGTCCTCGGCACCTAATGCGATGCCTATTAATCTTGGAGAAGCGTGAGCAATATTCACCACTTGAGTGATCCCCATTGGGGATTCGATAGCCGCGAGTAACCCGGTGCTACCTTCTTCGCGCCCACAGCTTTTTTCAATGCGTAGAATTTCGTTTTCAATATCAATAATATCTTGTGCGGTATCGGTTTTCGGTAAGCGCACAATGTCGGCACCACCGCGAACGACGGCTTCGAGGTCAGCAACCCCATAAGCAGAATCGAGGGCGTTAACGCGCACGATGGTTTCAATATCTTGATATAACGGGTGTTGCAGTGTGTGATACACCAAACGACGCGCTGTGTCTTTTTCTCGAATGGTGACGGAGTCTTCGAGGTCGAACATCAGGGCATCGGCTTTATAAATAAAGGAGTTACTGAGCATCGCGGCATTGGAACCTGGGACGAACAGCATACTTCTGCGAGTGCGGCTTTTTCTTTCCGGTGTCATTATTTATCCTCCCATGGCAGAGCATCGAGATCACAGGCGCGAGCCAGTAAGGCTTCGAGGCGAGCGCGTAGAACGCACTCCAATGCACCTTTGTCATCCACCACAATTTCAGCGCCTTGAATATCGTATTTTTCAATCATTTCAAGCACGATGGCATTGATGGCATCACCAAATTGTTTTTCAACACTGCTGGTGATCTGCAATGAGACCTCAAGAGTGTCTTCAAGAGGTTCGATTCGTACCATGACATCACTGGATTCGAGTGTGCCGGCAACCGCTGCGTGTAGTATCTTCATATTTCACCTATAACTAATTCAAGCTTGTAGTGCGGGAGTCGGCGACGGTGTCTGCGCTGCGAGCATCTCTTGTAAATAGTGATACGTGGCAGGGGGCACAATCGGCTTGATCGCCGCAAGATCTTTTTTAGCGAGCAGTTTTCGAACTTGCGAGGCGGAAACCGCCGTACCGTCGATCACTGTTCGCGGAAATTCGACTAGTTCAATGGGTGGGAATGGCATTTCATCGGTTTCCAGCCAGTAGCGCATGTCTTGGTTATATTGATTAGTGACTTGGCAGAATGGCTCTGAGCCGACGAAACGATGGGTAATTCCCAGCGCCGGAGCAATATATTGGCGAAAAATCTTAATATCGATTTCTGTATAACAGTTGTTGGCTACAGTAATGTCTTTAATAAAATAACAAGGGAATGTAGCCCGTGAAATAATGTATTCTGAACCTTTATGAATGGTGAGGTTATTAATTCCTTTTGTGCCTTCTTCAATTAATCTCAGGCGAACTTTATACGGAAAACGGGAAGTATCTTCTTTGACGACAAATAAATGTAGCCAGTCACAGTTCTTTGAGGCTTGTTCAATTAAGTAACGATGCCCCAATGTGAATGGGTTGGCATTCATCACGATAGCGCCAATTTTTTTTCCTGCTTTATATTGGGCTTTTAAACTTTTAATATAGCGATTTAAATAACAGCAGCTATTTTCCATTAAAACCATTACATTGGGTACAGTAGCAATGGTATGAAACCCGCATTGATGAAATAGCTCTTCATTTTGGTATTTAGTATAGATAAATAGGTGAGTAGTATTATTCTCGTAAGCGAGATTCACCAATTCAGTCGCTAATTTTAAGGCTAAACCTTCACCACGAACTTCATCGCTAATAGCAACGCATTTAATGACATTCTTAGCGAGACCACCACAGGCAATTAACCTTTCGTTACGTGTGATCGTAATAAAGACGTCAACGCTGGCATCAATGTCTAAATCATTCTCTTTTAAAAACTGAGTGATATCATTGAGTTTTCTGTTCTCATGACGTTTTACTTGGTTAAACGTTATGCTGTCGAACATAATGGTATCCTGCATCTCATTTAGAGATGTATTAAAAATGTTGCTAATGTTAAAGTTAATTAAATAAATATTTTTGGCTTGCCGTTAATTACCTAAGTTCTCAATTTTTATTTAATTATCCTTTTCAATATTCATATTAAATACCCTGCATATAATATATTTGACCTATTTCATGTTTCTAAAATGAGTTTGTATTTGTTTAATGGTTTTAATGTTTTTAATTACGAGTTATGAACTTTACTCAGTGGTTTTAATGTGTTTAATTAATATTATGTGCATTACTAAGCGGACTACGTTATCTTTTATCTTCATTATTGGTATTTTTGCGTGTAACAATAATTTTACTTTTTAGCGAGTTATAGAGAGACGAGATGAAAACAGAGTTTTCACAGATCCCATTTAAAAAAGGGAATATTTTTTCATTCTCAGGAAGAGTCTTTCTTCTATTGTTACTGGCTTCAGTGTTATTGACGCTTGGATTAGGCAAATATTTTACGGATACCACAGAAAACCGCATGATGGCGAACATTCGCGTACTCGCCATGAGCCAAGCCAAAATGATCGCTTCATTGGATGGCATCGTCAGTACTGTAAAAGATAAAGATATTCCTAAGCTAAAAGTTATTGCCGATAAGCTCAATCAAGATTCCAGTTATGACTATGTCGTTATTGGTGATGAACATTCCGTTCGTTTATATCATCCAAATAGCGAAAAGATTGGCTACCCAATGCAATGGAATAAACCGGGGGCGCTAGAAAATGGTGAAAGCTATTTTATTAAAGGCGAAGGCTCCATGGGGAATGCAGTACGTGCAAAAACACCTATCTTTGATGAAAACGGTAAAGTCATTGGCGTTGTTTCCATTGGTTATCTCACCACCAAAATAGATACCTCATTAGCTGAAGTGTTTGTGCAAACGTCAGCAACATTTTTAGGGGTGTTGGTGATTTTGCTATTTCTATCTTGGGCATTCGCCCGATTAATTCAGCGGCAAATGCTTGGCATGGAACCTGAAGAAATAACCCAATTAGTGTTGGTGCAAAAGGGGATTTTTGATGCGGTGTTTGAAGGCATTATTGCCGTCGACCGTTATGGGAAAATTATCAATATCAACCATAATGCTAGAAAAATGTTGGCGCTGAGTGAGTCAGCTAAACAGTTAATCGGTAAACCGATTTCTGAGTATGTTTCTCCCGCAGGCTTTTTCACGAAAGAAATCGCGAAAAACCATCATGATATCGTTTGCGAGTTCAATGGGTTGAATGTGATAGCCAGCCGAGTTGCCATTATGGATGGTGAGTTGCTGGCGGGAGCGGTGATCAGCTTCCGTAGCCAAAATGATATTGAATCCTTAAATGCGCAGCTTTCTCAAGTTCGCCAATATGTGGATAATTTGCGTACATTGCGCCACGAACATTTAAATTGGATTTCTACTTTAAGTGGTTTGCTGCAAATGAAAGAGTACGACCAAGCCTTGGCGTTAATTAAGGGGGAATCGGAATCTCGGCAACAATTAATAGATTCACTGCGAGAGCAATTTGCAGATAAACAAGTGGCTGGGTTGTTATTTGGTAAATATCACCGTGCGCGAGAATTAGGATTGCAGCTTATTTTTGTGCCGGGTTGCCAACTCCGTGAATTACCTAACTCATTAAATAGCACGGAACTCTGTGCTGTATTAGGAAATTTATTAGATAATGCCTTTGAGGCAAGTTTAAAGAACGAAGCGGGTAATAAGCAGGTAGAACTGTATATCTCAGATGAAAATAATGAGATTGTGATTGAAGTTGCTGATCAAGGATGTGGTTTTCCCCTTGAGCTGCAAGATAAATGGTTTGAACGCGGAACAACAACAAAAACGGATGCTGTCGATGGACATGGCATAGGGCTATTTTTGGTGGCCTCCTATGTCAATCGATGTAATGGGGCGGTGATCATTGAAGATAATCAACCGTATGGTACTGTATTCTCTATTTTTATACCGAAAGTATTGAATAGGCGTTATTAGCATATCAGAGTATATCAACCAGCAAGCTAAACCATTGATAATAATTAATAATGTAATTCACGGGCAATCAGAAGTAGTCACGTAATAGCCGTTTTTGCTTGTACCTGAGCTTGTACCTAAAAACGACCAAAAAACATACAGTGTTTTAAGTTGTAGAAATTAATAGCTTTTTGTAAAAGTTATCGATTGATTGGAAATTGCACAAAATGCCAAACTTAAACGATAGACAAATTAAGGCTTGGATAAATTCTAATGAACGATTCGAGGGTAAAGCTGACGGAAACGGGCTTTATCTTAGATATTCAAAGAATGATAAAAATCCAAGTTGGAGATTTAGATATAGTTTCAATAAAAAAGCCCGAATAGTCTCTATAGGGACATACCCCAATATCACCCTAATGAAAGCGCGTGAAATTGCTAGAGAGTTATCAGCAAAGGTTATTTTAGGTGTTGATGTTGCTGGAGATATAAAGCGACAAAAAGCCGAGGCATTAGAGAGAATACAGCGCGAAGATAAAGCAGTTAAAGTGTTTGGGCTGATTGATGAGTTTTACGAGCGACAAATAAAGCCAAAAAGAAAAAAACATGAGGAATCTAAAAAGCTGATAGATAAAAATATCACGGCTGTTATTGGTTCAATGAAAATTGAGGATGTGAAGCCAAAAGATGTTGATCTATTAATAAAGTCCATCGTGGATAGAGGCTCACCATTTACCGCTGATGAATCGCTACGTTGGTTAAAGCGTATTTTTGATTATGCAGTTCGTAGACAGATGATAGATAGCAATCCAGCCTCGGCCTTTGGTATTTCTGATGCTGGCGGAATGGAAAGCAAACGCGAACGATGGTTAACCCGTGATGAGCTGACATTATTCCTTTCAACGCTGAATAGTTCGACATTGCCAGAATCTAACAAAATAGCATTTAAAATAATTCTAGCTGTTGGCTTGCGTAAGATGGAATTATGCGAGGCTAAATGGTGTGAGATTGATTTAGATAATGAGGTATGGCATTTCCCTGCAGAGAGAAGCAAAACGGGTGACGCTATAGATATCCCTTTGAGTAAGCCTGTTATAGAGTGGTTTAATCAATTAAAGGTAATAGCTTGCGGTAGTGAATATGTATTACCTGCCAGAAGAACAGGCACAGGGAAAAATAAAACGATAAATAAGACAACGTTAAATAAGAACCTTGAAAGTATTCTTTCATCATTGCCTGAGTCGTTTATTCAGTTCAGTATCCATGACCTACGAAGGACCATGAGAACTCACCTATCAGCATTAGGTATTGAGCCACAGATTGCCGAAAGGTGTTTAAATCACAGGGTGAAAGGTATTGAGGGGGTGTATAACCGCCATGATTACTTTGATGAGCGAAAATCCGCACTATCACAATGGGCTGATTTGCTTACAGCATTAGAGAGTGGATCAGACTATAATGTTGTACCAATGAGTAAGAAAGCATAACTAGTTTAAACCGTATCTAGCTCGACGGGGCGAAAAGTGGGAAACCTTACCTATCTGATACGGTATTCTTTAAGGCGCGTTAAAGGTGGCGTTATGAGTAAAAATAGAACAGGAACGAAGAATATATGGCTACTTAATGGTATTCCTGAAATGGAATACTGCTCAATAGAACGCGCGGCTGAACTATTACAATGTAAAATCAATGATTTATTACATTTTGCCGAAACAGGCTCTATAGAAATATGTATAAAGTTACAACAATATAAGGCATCCGTTTTCTCGCCAATGAAATATCGCTCTAAAGATGAATGGGAAAACTTCTGTGAAAATGAAATGCCAGAATTAATGAATTTTGGTATGACTCTCAGAAAATATGGAGTAAGCCGTATTACACCAAACTTTTCAATTCAAATAGATAATATGAAGCCTAATTATTTATATGAATACGAAAATTTTGAATTTTTACGCAAGCCTCAAGTATTCCTAAGTGGCTTGTGGTGTCTAATAGGGACAAGCGATAAAAACATATACAGCGATTTGTCATCGAAAGGATATATAACATTAAACCCCTTAAACTTTACGTTAAAAGAGGCCGACTACCCTTTTGAGCCAATGAAAGATGAAACATTCTTTGCCTCTCCAATTGATGAACACCTATATGACAATAACTTATTGATAAAAGAAAGGGTAAAGCCTATCGTTCAGCTAACAGTTAATGACCTATACATAACAAAGGCTCAAATAAATAAAATCCACACTAACATTGGTCAAGAGTTGGCATCGATAAGCGGTATAGATGAAAAACGACACTACGAACAAAAAGAACACCACACCCAAATAAAAGCCCGTGAAAACAGGATGAAAATAAATAAAGCAATCACGCTATTGCTGGCACTATATCCACACAATCCTGATGATGATTCAACTAGTTATAGAACCGCTGATGGAAGGCTAATTATATCTAGAATAGGGAAATGCTTAGATTATCATGCAGGTACGCTATTTGATGATGCCGAGCTACCTGTCAAAGATGACTCTCGACTTAGGGCTATCATTAGCGAGTATTTAGATAATTTAGGATATAGAGGTGAATGATATTTATTGGTGCTTGAGACTTTAATCATATGCGTGAAGCTTCACACCTGTTTTTTTATCCAGTTAATTGGGATTTAATGTGTATGACATTCACAAGGAGTCATACACATGGAAAAGAAATCACCTAAGCGCAAGCCTCGCGCTAAAATCAGTACACCATACCCTATGGACGGTTACGCCCGTCTACGTCATACAGCCGACTTTCTAGGCATTTCTGATGCTACTCGTTATCGCTGGGAGCGTGACGGTAAATTACCTAAGTCATTTGAGATTGAGAAAGGCTTTTTTGTCTATGATGCGAAAGAGATTCGCGCATGGGCTGAAGCTAAGAAATCACAAAGCGGGGTAGCATAATGGAAAAGAAAAACCGCCCTTGCGGAGGCGGCTTTGATATCAGTAATGATATTGGAAATTGCCCCGCCATTATAACCAAACGCACACCAAAAAAACAGCGTGGATTTATTTATATTGTTGGTTCTGGTGCAAATGGAATTACAGAAAATGACGGCTTGAAATATTGCCGCTTATCTTCCTTCCGTAATTATTGCTCAGAACTGGAGCGCAAATTAAATATTAATTTAGAACGCATCGACGAACCGAACCCTGACGGTATTGGATCACATTACCGTTATCGTATTCGCAGCCAGAAAGACGCGCTGAAGGTAATTAACCTTATCAACCAACGCGCCAATGCTGGTGGATATGAAGGTATTTCGAAATCACAATCTGAATTAATTTTGTCGCAGTACCCAGCCGAATAATAAGGAAATAACAATATGAAAAATAAAATGACCGTAATGGGTCAGGGATTCGCTCACCCTGAAAACCACTCTAGCGATATTAAGGAATTATCTTTTGCTGAAATGCTGCCAGTAATTCAGGGAAATATTAACGGGCAGGTTATTAATGCGGTAAGTGCCAAAGCATTACACGAAGCATTAGGTGTAGGTCGTGATTTTTCTACTTGGATTATTGGCCGTGTTAATGAATACGCTTTTGTGGAAGGAGCGGATTATCAATCAGATGATGATTTTAATATTCGCTGCTTACTTAATGAACAATATTCCCCCGTTTTGGGGAATAATACAAAACGTGGTCGCCCTGAAAAGGATTACTTATTAACGCTAGGCATGGCTAAAGAATTGGCAATGGTTGAACGTACCGAACAAGGCCGCTTAATTCGTCAATACTTTATCAAGTGCGAGGAAGCACTACACAAAGTCGCGCCAACAATCACCAAGCAATTACGTCATCAACTTAAATCACGCCTCAAAGTGGCTAGTTACTTTAAGCCGATGTGTTCAGCGTTAGAGCTGGCGCGTATGGAGCAAGGTAAAAACACACTCCCACACCATTACACGACTGAGTCAAACATGCTGAACCGTATTGTATTAGGTGGGCTTACAGCTAAGGCATGGGCGAAGCAGAACGGCATTATTGGCAATCCTCGTGATGCCATGAGCGAGACACAATTAGAGCATCTTTCATACCTTGAGCAGACCAATACAACGTTAATTGAGTTAGGCATGGACTATCACGCACGCAAGGACAAGTTAATCGGCTTATCTCAGAAGTGGTTAGCGCAACGTGTAGAGGTGGTGCAATGATTACCCTATATTCAACAAAGGCTATTTCCTACCAAGTGAATGGTTCCCTACTGGCAGGCATGGGGGTAAGTTTAATTTACTCCCTTAATAATACTGTAGCTTTAAACTACGGTATTACTGGCAATCAATCAGACAAACTTTCGTCCGATCACTCGGTCAATTTTTTGGCTCAGCAACCGGCTAAAACTTTAGCCGATGTATCAGCGAAAATTTACGCCAATCAATCTGGGGAATATTTCCTAGGTCAATCAGCAAAACATTTTGCCAATCTAAAACGTGGAGAATTTACACCATTTGCTAAAGGTGATTTTTCTCACCTTATGCAAGGTTTAATCGTGGTCATTACACGAGGCGGAATTGAGTTTTTACAGTCCATAAAAAAGGAACGAATTGAGTTTTTGGAGTCCATAAAAAAGGGCAGCCAATCGGCTACCCTTGGAAACGTCGATATTGAATACCGAGCAAGTGAGAACTATGAGAATAGTATTCATCTTGTTATCGGTAAAGGTAATAACCTTGAGTTAATACAAAAATGTGCAATACATCACTTGCGCTTATGGGTAATTGTTGGCTATAGTAAAAACGCACTAGCAAAATCTAGTGTCAGAATTGGCGTTCTGAATTTGTACAAGGCGACACATGACGCGCCTAGCGTCTTTTTTTGTGTTCATGCCTACGCACACCTATTAAATGCGGTATTATATCGCACCGAATCTATGGTGGCGGCAGCAGAGCAACCGAAAGGTTGGCTGGTATCCTTGTACGCCAGTAACGCCAACTCTACTGTCGTCACCACCCCCGAAATTGGCGTTTCTGGTGGTGACTCCTTAGCATTGTACAAGGAGATCATCGTTATGATGGCAACCCCTACCCAGACTCAATTCAAATTTCTGTTTCTGGCGGTAAAACGCACAGATAAAACCGACATTCCCCACAGAATCGAAGCCACAGCATCGAACGAACACGATGCAAGACTGATGCTTGTACGTGATTACATTCTGTCATTCGCTGGTCGCTTACCTGCTCAGGAGGTGACAGCATGAGCGCAGATATCACCATTCATCAAGCGGCAGAAAAGGCACAACAGTTAGAACTGATTAGCCTGATGCTGCCTAATTATCCTCGCAATTTTACGCCAAGCGATATCGTCGCTATTTCCTCACTTATGACGGAATTATCCGGTGATGTAGCGACATTCTTGAACGATGCGGCAGCACAGGAGGGGAAAGCATGAGCAAGCCAATTCCTGAAAACTACCACCGCATTCAAGCTGAAATAGCGGACATGTTAGGCAATAACACCCCTTTACACTCAGAAGAACGCAGCCGTGACCGTTTGCTTAGGGTTCGAAAAGGTATGGCTCATATTCTTTGTGAGGTATTCCCTCAGATTGATGATCCCAAAAAACAAGAACTCTATTACTGGTTGGAAGCTATTAGCCGTATCAGTGGCGCAGAAGCCGTAGACGCTAAATCGGAGGGTAAGGCATGAGTAAGCCAATTTCTTTAGATGTAGCAGCATACAAGGCACAGCAAGCCAATTCATTAATCACAACGATATTAGAACAGGCTCAAGGGAACTGTTCGAGTGAGTTAGTAGATCTCATTTCTATTGCTTGCGATTTAAGCGGTGAAATATGGCAATCCTTCGAGGAGGCGACCAAATGAAAACAATCAAATTAAAGGTTGGTCACTTATCTACCTTGGAAGAAGTCGAGCATATCAACGAAGAACTCCAAGCGTTGTTAATCCCACTGTTAACGGCTGTAGAGAATGAGGCTGATACAGATACACATTTTCTACTTAGAGCAGTTAATCGCCTTGTACATGCTCAAGGGAAAGAAATTACTCGGTTAGCGGAGGTGATGAAATGAGACAAGTCACTATCAATGCCACCAGCCTAAGCCCATTCATGTATCAAGGTAAGCGAGTTGTCACCTTTGCCATGATTGACGAGGTACACCAACGCCCGACGGGTGCGGCTAGGAAATCATTCAATGCTCACCGTCAATATTTTACTGAGGGTAAGGATTTTTACCGTCTAACTGGACAGGATTTAGAACTGTTCAAACTTTGCGCGTCCATAAAACGGACGCACAAATATTCACCAATTAGTGATAAGGCGCGAGAAGTAACGGTGATTACTGAATCAGGGTATTTGCTAACCGTGAAGCCGTTTAATGATCCGCTTTCTTGGCAGGTACAAAACCAGCTTATTGATGCGTATTTTCGACTGTCTGAATTTCCTGAATTACAGCACATCAACATACCCACGCTGGCGGAACTTGAAGCCATGCCAATTGGTGAGGCTCAGAACTTGATTAGCAGTTTAGAAGCTGATTCTTATCAAGGTCACGGTAGGCGCGGTAGCTATGCCATGAACCTACGCCGCAAGGAGAAGAAAGCACTTAAACCAATGGTAATGGCGATTGAACAAGCCTCACAGCTACACATTCAGGATATGGGGGATTATCGCTCATGAGAACGTTTCAAATTGCAGGGTATGGCACAACTCCGAAAGGGTTAACGCTAGGTATTTGTAAACAGGTGATATCTGCCACCCAGAAAGACGCTCAATCGCAAGTAATGCGAGAGGCGCAACGTGACGGTTTAACCGATATCCGAATCAACTATGTGCGTGAGGTGAAGTAATGGCTAACAAAGAGATGGTTTTATCACTGGAAGTGCCACGCATGAAAGTAAACCGAGTGCTGACACTGTTAAGCGTTTGGCAAGAGGCGAATCAGGACGAGGAAACCGCCCACATGATCGATGTTGTTTTCTCGATGGTGAGTGATGCTGTTAAGGCTATTGATTCTGCTATGGAGGGTAAGTAATGAATATTTCTAACATTAACGCATTCGAGCACAGCGAACAGGGTGTAATTCTCATTACTGGCGCAGCGAATCAAGAGGCTATCAGCTACAGCGAAGCACTGGACGCACTGAATAATGGCACCTTTGATGGCAATTTGATTTTGGGTTTTGAGTTAGTTCTCACTATTAGCAAGGGAGAGGTTAACGGCTTCTTTAAATCCACGATTGAGCAAACCGTCATTCTTTGGCGTTGGATTGTCGCTGCCTCGTTTGTTATGGAGCAAGCCGATCATAACGGGTTTCATTATGCTGGCGATGGGAAAGGCGGCACGACCATAGCAGCCATTTACAGCAATGAGCTTGCGTCACTCACTGTCTATCCGTCCAGTGAGCGAATGTTATTAGCAAACCATGTTGAGGGTGTGGCTTATGAACATTACGAGCATGAATATGCCCCTTCAATGGCTTTACGTATGTATCGTGATTTTATCAATCTTGAGCCAAAACAAGGCTGTCGGCTATCAGATAGAGGTCGAGAGGGGCTATCGATGCTTCACGATGATCTCATTCGAATGATAGAAGATGGTGACTTTAAAGATACCGTCACCGTTCACTAGGGAGCCAATGACATGATAATCACAACCTTTAAAGTTAATTCAATGGCAAACCGTTACGCAGAGGCAATCTATCAGGATATTAAAGCCCGTAATGGTGGCGATTACTTCACAATGAACGTGGGTAATAAAGTGATTGAGGTCGCTATTAGCGACGGTGCGAAAAGTGTTCGCTTGTTGGTAGACAGTTACTTATTGAACGCCTTGAAACAAGAAAAAAAAGCATGGAAAAAAGCCGCCGTACAAGTCTTAAAAGTTTGTGTGATAAATGGCGTTATTACAGGCTACGGGCGCGAAATATGGAAAAGCATGATTAATGACATGGGTAATACCTTAGCCGAACAAGGAGAGTTTCAATGAAGCCGATTGATGTTATCCGTGATGTTAAGCTGAAAGCCAACGGACAATGGCAAAACATATTATCTAACCTTGGGGCAGAAGTGCCCCTAAACACGCACACCGCTTGTCCTCATTGTGGCGGTAAAGACCGTTTTAGATTTGACGACAAAGACGGCAACGGCACGTTTATTTGTAGTCAGTGCGGCTCGGGTGATGGGTTGGACTTAGTTCAGCGTGTTCTGGGCGGTAGTGTGACAGAAGCCGCTTATGAGGTGGCTGGAATAATTGGTATTGATACCCGTTCAGATAATCCACCAGCCTACAACGCCGCGGAGACAAAAGCGCAACAGGAAGCCCGTAGAGCCGAGCAAGAAGAACAACGTGTAATCGAACAGATAGAGAAGCAAAAACGCTTTACAGCGCGATACAGCCGCACTATTGCCAATGTTAAACAGGGTGAATCTGAGTATCTCAAAGCGAAAGGCTTTCAAGGTGTAGAAATGGACTTACTCGCGGACGGTTCGCTGATTATTCCATTAATGGACGCTGACGGCACAATCACAGCCGCACAGACCATTAAACCCAATGGCGAGAAACGGCTATTACTCGATAGTGCGAAGAATGGCAGCTATTACCCAATCAATGAGCCTGTAAACGTTTCTACGGTGATTATCGCTGAGGGATTGGCAACCGCCATGACGTGCCAGTTAATCCAACCAGAAGCGCACACAGTAGCGGCAATTGATGCGGGTAACTTAACTCATGTGGCTAAGGTGATGCGGACGAAGTACCCAGAAAGCCAAATTATCATTGCAGGGGATAACGACAGTAAAAATGAGGTCAACACGGGCAAGGTGAAAGCAGAAGCCGCAGCGAGAGAAGTTAGCGGCTATGTTTCAATCCCACCTTGTCAGGGAGATTGGAACGATTACCTGCAATCCAGAGAGAGGGAAACCGCCGCCTCTGCTTTCAGCGAGGGAATGTATCAGCCACAGGACAATATGGCAATGAAAGAGGACAACGTGATCCACATTGACGCGAAAAAGAAAGTTAGACCCCACGATGATTTAGCCCCATTTTTTGATAAGCGTCACGGTGGCTTGTATTACATCGAACGCAAGCAAAATAACACGACGGGCGAGATTGACGAAAAAGAAACATGGTTTTCGGATGAAATGGCGACGGTAGGCATTGGCTCTGACGGTAAAGACAGTTATTTGGTTATCCAGATGAAGCAAGAGGGCAGCAACCGCATAATTTATGAAGCCATTCCAAGGCGTGAACTAGGCTCACCTCAAGGGTGGGGAAGATTGCGCTCCCGTGGCGTTAATATCACAACAAAGCGCGGTCAATTGGATTTACTGGCTAACTATCTTCAGCGAAAAGGAAAGCGTGACGAATGGACGATCACCCATACCGCTGGTTGGCATGATGGGGCATACGTGATGCCAGATGGTCATATTATTGGTACACCTAGCCGCCCCGTTGCCTTTTGTGGTGGAACGTCTGCCGTTGCGGGTTATGTCGTCAGGGGAACAGATGAAAGCTGGCGGAAGAATGTCGGTAATTTAATGAAAGGCAACCAATCTATGATTTTAGGTGGGTTAGTCGCGTTAGCTGCCCCGCTGAACTCGTTATCAGGCGGTAGTTCATTTGGCATTCACTTATTTGCTCAGTCCTCAGCAGGGAAAACCACCACGGTAGAAGCCGCCTCAAGTATCTACGGTGTACCCGATGAACTGAAATTAACATGGGATGCGACAAAGTACGGGCTAACGATTGAAGCCGCTTCACGAAATGACGGGTTTATGCCGATTGATGAAATTGGACAGGGTAACGATGTGCGGCATGTCGCAGGAAGTGCCTACAGCTTATTCAATGGTACGGGGCGCATTCAAGGTAATAAAGACGGTGGAAATAAAGCCGTTTTACGTTGGGCGATTGTGGCGTTATCAACGGGTGAGGAAGATTTTGAAACTTATCTCATTCGTAATGGTGTCACCCCAAAAGCAGGGCAATTAGTGCGGCTGGTTAGTGTGCCATTTACCGATACTGTCGAGTTTCACAGCCTTGATGATGGTGATTTACATTCACGAGCCATCAAGCGCGCATCAACGCAGCATTGCGGGGCTGTCGGTAGAGCATGGATTGAGTATTTAGCCAACAATCAGGATATCGCCAACCAGAAAGTAACCTTTAAAGAAAACGAATGGTTATCGAGTTTACCCGAAGAAGCATCGCCACAGGTTAAACGAGTCGCTACCCGTTTTGCCATGTTGGACGCTACCGCAGAGTTAGCAACATCAATCACAGGTTGGGATATTGCCGAATGTAGCCGTTTTATTCGTAATAGCTTCAATGAGTGGCTGGAGAACTATGGCACAGGGAACCGCGAAAAATACCAAGTCGTCAAACGGGCAAGGGATTTTATTCAACGCTATGGATTGAATCGCTTTCAACCGTACACCTATGGCAAGCGTAACGGGGATCTAGACCGAACTTACGCAGGCAGGATAACAAACCTTGCGGGCTATTTGGTTTCTGGACGCAGAGAGGACGGCAAGGACGAATATCACATTATCCCGTCAGTGTTCGAAGATGAAATACTCTCAGGCATTCAAAAGAAACTGGGGGCAGAGGCACTCGACGAGGCAGGTATTTTAGTCAGACCCGAATCAGGGCGTGTAGACGGTAAGACTATCAGTATTAACGGAAGCCAGCAGCGATTTGTTGTCTTAATTGATAGCGAGGAAGAATAGCCAGCCAGAACAGAATCCCTGTGATGAATCAAAAACGTTGGGATAAGTGGGATAACGGGATAAGAACTAAAAAAGATAACAGTATTATTAAGTTAGGTTACTTCTATTTATCCCATGTTATCCCAAGCTATCCCAAAGGTAATGATAATGAATTGTTATAAATGTTAATTGAAAATCAAAGTTATCCCAAAAATAAAAAGTATGGGATAAGAGAATAGGGTGTTTGGGATAAGTTAACTTGATGATATTAAATAGAAATAAGCAACTTATCCCGTTATCCCAAAGAAAAATCATTTTTCGCCTATAGAGAGATATTTAAATGAGTAACAAATTGACCATTAAAAGCCTGACACCTGCTATCTCTGGCTGGTGGGTTAAAATCACCGATAATGACGCAGATAAAACTGAATGGTACTCGCCTGTAGCAGCATGGGCGTTATGTGATGTGCGCTATGAAAAAGAGTCGAAAGTATATACTCAAATCCTGCCTGTATTGACAGGGGAGTCTGGTATGGAGCCATTACACCCAGATGAGGCTTACAGTGAAATTCTTTACTTGCCTGATGATAGATTTATTCATATGGGTGAGCCTTGCGTTTACTCATGGGCAATTGTTAAGGGAGATGGGATATAATGGTCACTCAAACACTGACGTTAAAATGTAAAAATCCACCAGCGACGAACGCACTAAAAAGCACGCAAGCTAAAACGCCACAGGAAGCACCACAGCAACCGAAGAAGAAAAATAAGGCAGATGTTCACGCGAAGAAGAAACAGCACCGCATAGACCGTATAGCGAAGCACTGGGCGCTATTCAGTGAGCCAGAAGCCAAGCCGCTAATGATTGGCATCAAGGAAGCTATGATTGCTGAGGTTAAAGATAAAGGGCTGGATATCCCAGATAGCCACATTAAACAGGGATTACGCTCATACATCAGCCGCAAGGCATATTTGAAAGCTCTTACTCTGGGCGGCAATCGGTTTGATATGCACGGGCAACCTAACGGAGAAGTCACACCAGAACAGCAAGCCATAGCAGAACAAACGCTGGCGGAATGGAACGGAAAGTAATACCACAATTCAAAATCAATCATCACATACAAGACGAAAGCCGACTCAAATAGTCGGTTTTTTTGTTGTCTTATTTCCATGGTATCGAGTGTTAGTAGAAAATATTTCTATTTATGAGTCTAATCATAGCAATAATTTGTTGTTTATTTTTTAATCTGAATTAAAATTATGGTGTACATAAAAACAGGGTGGATAAATAACCATGAGCAAACAAAAAAGAACGTTCAAAGCCGTATCAATTGATAGCGAGATTTTGGAACGCATAGAGAAGTTTCGCCGACAACGCGCGGAAAAGGACTATTTAATTAATGAAGCTCCGATGACGCAATTGATTAGAGGGCTACTCAATGAGGCTTTACGCCGTGAGGGGGTATAAATGGCAACGTTAATAGATACATTGCTAGTATCGCTAAAACTGGATTCGGCAAGTTTTGCCGCCGATGCGAAGAAAGCGACGAATGAGAATGATCGGTTATCAAAATCTATCGACTCATTAAATGACGTACTAGGCGACGTTAACGAAACGCTCAAGGGTACAAAAGAGCAGCAGAAGAAAGCGAAAGAGCAAGCGGACGAGTTCACCAAGTCAATTAATAACGGTGTTAAAGCTCTAGCGACGCTATTTAGCACAATCCTAGTATCAACAGGTTTACAAAAACTCATAGACGACACTGCCAAAGCGAATGACCAGCTTAATTTTATGAGTAAGAATCTAGGCGTTAATGCGACTACGGTTAAACGCTGGCAAGGTGCGGCAGAAATGGCAGGGGGCAGCGCGGAGGGTATGGCTGCAAGTATGGGCGGATTAAGCAAATCATTGTGGGATTTGGCTACAATGGGTGATACCTCAATCCTGCCGTACTTTAACGCGCTGAATGTGGGGGTGATGAAAAATAGCGGGGAGCTGAGAAACCTTGATGATATCTTGCTGGATGTCGCCGATAGCCTGTCTCAAATGTCCAGACCTCAAGCCTATAACTTCGCTAAGAACATGGGATTTGATGAAGGCACGATTAACATGTTGTTACAGGGGCGTGATGCGCTTGAGCAGCAATTAGCCACCCAGAAAGATATCATTGTTTCATCAGAGCAAGAATTAGAAATAAGCCGGCAACTACAACAGCAAAACTCGCTTATTAATTTGCAGTGGGAGGGGCTAAAAACACTCATAGCCAATTATCTCATGCCTTATGCGCTCAAGTTCGCTGAGGCTGTCTCTGGTTTTTTAAATTACCTGAATAAAAACCGAGATACCGCCGTCATGGTGTTTAAAGCTATGGGGGCGGTGATAGGCTTGACGTTGATCCCATTAGCCCTGAAAGCAGGTGCGGCATTCATGGGTATGTTTGCCCCATTATTTGGTGGCGTTGGCTTGGTTCTCTTACTCGCAGCGGCAATAGCCGCCTTATATGATGACTATAAAACGTGGAAAGAGGGCGGAAAGTCATTATTTAATTGGGAAGAATGGGACGGCTCAATCACGTTCATTCTTAAAAAGCTGGACGAGCTAGAAACATGGTTTAAGGACACCACTATCGGTAAGTGGTTTACTGACCAAAACGGCGATATTGAGGGCTGGAAATTAGCACTAACAGGATTTGCTACTTGGTTCGGCGTAAAATGGGTTGCAAAAATATTAGGGGGGTTCGCTAGTTTATCTCTAGGTGCTACTCAATGGGCTTTGAGTCTTACTCGGGCATTTGCGTCAATCACAGCATCAGCAACGAAGTTTTTAGCCAAAAACCCGTGGCTACTCATGCTTTATTCAGAGCAAACAGCTACCACAGAACAAGAAGATAATGCCACTCGAAATTCTAATAGAGATAATTTCTACCGCAATCATGCGATGACTAACTTGAATAAGTCAGGTAAGCCATACACTGAAATTGACGTTACTAATGAAATACTAAGAATGACGATCTCAGGTGAAATGCCAGAGCCAACAGAGGACGACTTAAACCAAAATACGACAATTGGCAGAAAGCAACAGTTATTAAAAAGCGGTGTAATTGGTGGGAAAGAAGATACAGCGAATAGCAATGATGACAGTGTTTCATCAAAGCATGGAGAAAGAGGGTTAAGGTATAATAGTCCGCTAAATTTGGCTTATGCAAAACAGAATGGAGCATCAAATGACGGGGAAGGATGGGCTAAGTTTGATCGCCCTTATGATGGAATAAGAGCCAGTTCTAGACAGCTAATGATGTACTACAATGGAACATCAGCAGCCGCGGAGTATAAAAAGTTACAGACTGTCTGGGATATTATCCATAAATGGGCTCCAAAAGGTCATGGCAAGAATGACCCAGCGTCATACTCAAAAACCGTAGCTGGCAGAATGGGGGTAGATGTTGATTCTGTTTTAGATTTGAATAATCCGGCGGTCATGTACTCATTGATTAAAGAAATGTCTAAAGTAGAGAATAATAATAAATATCCGTATTCCGAAGCTTTATCTATGGCAGCCATTCAAGGTACTGGCGACCCTATGCAGAATGCTATTAGTAATATTCAATCATTCAACAAACAGATATCAACACCTTTTGCAGCAGGTGTGAATGGTTTGGCTAAGGGATTTTTAGACCAATCGAATGCGCTTAAATCACAAGCCCAAACAATTACGAATAACAAAACAGATATTAATGTGGGAGGTATAACCGTGCACACTACCGCTACTACATTATCAGGAGTAAATGAGGCGGCAGCCGAGGAATCGACAAGACGAGTTTATCAACTCGTTCCGTCACTTAGCTAAGAGTTTCTGTAATTAACTCAAATCAGACCGTGTAATCACCTAAACAAAATATAGAGGTTGGTATGTTAAAAAAGATAATTGCTATGCTGGTTTTCTTGCCTTTTTTGGCACTTGCAGGAAACTCCACATCCACACAGGCTAATGCGGAAGATAAAATAGTCATTAATGATGGTGTATTTGATTGTGACTTCTTTCCTATAGATAAAAGCACTGGTCTAGCTAATACAGATAGAACTGATAAGGAAGGTAGCGCAATAATTCATGTAAAGAACATAGATGGAGGCAAATTGCTTGTCACCGCAACTTTGTCTGACACTGTTTTAATATCTATACCTCAACTACAGTTTTATCAAGGTAATGGTAAATCCGCTTCATATGGATATAGTTCCGATGATGAGAAATACCAAATAATATCAACACCTCAAACTGGATTGATATTGGTAATTAACGCCAAAAGTAACAACATCGAAGCCAGTACTTTAATTAGGAATTGCTCCGCTAAAAATACCAAGTAGCTAACAAGCCCTTCGGGGCTTAACAATATCGTTAAAATTACCAGTGAAAATAAAAAGTAATAATTAGATTATGCAATGGTGCTAACAAGGTGAAATATGCAGCAAAGCATTAAGAAAAAACGCAATCGCTACTTTAACGGTACGCCGACAACGCGCTTAATCGTAACGTGTGAGCAGTCCGTTATTGACGCAGTAGACGAGCATATATTGATAAACTATATCAGGGCTGGCAATCGTGCAGAGTTCGTGAGACAGGCGATAATTGAGAAGCTACAGCGTGAGCAACGTTGAGTTTCGAGACCAGTACGCGCGCGCGCGAGGGAATGATGATTTTCGGGCACGTTATAGGTTATTTATTCGTATCGTAAAAAGTAACTTTGATGATTAATAGAGTCCATAAAAAAGGCGCGTGAATTGAATAATATTAACCATAGAAAACTATATATTTTCTGATTACAGAACACCGATACAAGCCAGTGAATGAGGGGGCTAGATGCTAACAACTAAACAAGAAAATTTCTGCCTTGCCTACATCGAGACAGGCAACGCAAGCGAAGCCTATAGAACGGCATACGACACGGCAAAAATGAAACCTGAATCAATCAACAGGAAAGCCAAAGAGCTATTGGACAACGGCAAGATTACGGCAAGGTTGGACGTGCTACGGCAGGATATTAGAACAAGGCACGATATTACCGTCATGAAGCTATTGGAAGAATTAGAGGCAGCCAGATTGAAAGCCCTGAACGCTGACACACCTCAAGCATCGGCAGCGGTGGCGGCAACGATGGGGAAAGCCAGATTGACAGGGCTGGACAAGGTTCTGGTTGATTTAACTGGCAATGTGAAAGTAGAGACACGCTCAATCAAGGATATTTTTGATTAAATCCTAAGAAATCCTAAGATTATTGCTGGCTGGATGTTAACAATTGTAAACGTTTAGATGATAACATTTGATAACGTATTTCAGGGAATACCACCTCACGAAGCCTCACCCATTAATCCTAACAAATCCTAACGTTTTTTATGAAATGTCAGGTAATAAAACTATTTCACTAGATACTTTTCAGCCGTAATCGCTTCTAGCATATAGTGGTTGGTTTTGATAACGGACCAATAATAGAGAAACCTATTTTAGCTTGGAGCTTTGCTTAATTGTTTGCAGTTAGTTGCTAATACTGTATATTTAACCATGCTTGGCTGTTTAAATGATCAGTAACATGAAAACATAAATTAATATTATATTTAGGTTATTCATATTTATTTGGGTTAATGGACATGGTAACTGAACAAGCGGTTTTTACGTTTTATAAGATCAAGAGTGCTGGATATTATACTTATGGAAGTGAACAGGCGGCATTTGGCTCTACCACTGAGATGCTTGAAGATTTACAAATGTGGGCGAGCGCCAAAACCTTAAAGCAAACCAAGACATTTGAAGCAAATGATGAAAGATACCCATGCTATCTTGTTGATGCTAAAAGGAATGGAAGTGATTGGGCTTTACTGATTTGGAATGAAATCCCAACTAACGGGCAGCAGGTTCCATCAATCAGTGAAACAGCACAGTTTGGCGCTGATCCTGAAGTAATATTGAACGCAGTACAAGGTGGGAGCATACCAGGTTACGCAACATATTTTTGGTTTCTTTCGGATAAAAATATGTTAGCGACTGTAAGGCTCCACAATAAACTCACATCTCAGGCATCTCTTCAGCACTATCTTAATTGTTTCCTTAAACAGTCATCTCGACACGTATTAGCAGCCCCATTTACGAATGAAGATGGCAGCGTTGAAGTGAGAGTAACGGGTTATAAAAATAACCCACTCGATGAGACTGAAGAAGATAGACATTATAATCCTAAGTTCAAGGCAAATTTGGTTCGAAATCGTGGAAAGCATGACATCATTAGACAGAATGCTGAACATATTAGAAAAATTGAGCGTATTATTGAGTTGGATTTAGCAAAACCAGAAGAGCTAGGGTTATGGCAAAGAATGCTTCAGTCCGTCAAGCTAAGTGAGGCGCAAGGTGCTGGCATTACAACTAAAGTAAGATACACGCTATCCCCGAATGTATCACTAGAGGAAGTCAATCTAATGATTAATAGCTGGGAGGCTGATCTAAGCGATGTTAATGACTATGGGTTTTACTTCGAAGGGGAGTCAAACAAACCTTACTGGTTGAGTAAATCATTAGCAAGAACGGAGTTTCAGCTTGATATTGAAAGAGACAATATTGAGTTCGTCCAGCTTGACTCTCTTTTAAATGAGTTAGTTAGAAAGAAAAACATTATTTTGAATGGTGCAGGAATACGATGAAATATAAAGTGGTTATTGGAATTGCATGTGGTGCGATAGTATTACTATCTGGTTATCTAGGTAGTAGCGTCGCCTTTGCAATCCAGTGGCCACTTTTTGAGGCGTTAAGAACTACTGCCTCTATTATATTTGCTGTAGTGGGCGCTTGGTTTGCCATTATCTACCCAGAAAGACTGAAGAAATCATTTCGTGGTGGAGTATCAAAAAATAATGGATCTGGCATACACCGACTTTTTACTCCAATTGTTCATTCTACAGCCATTCTTGCTGCGGTATTAATTACTGGGATTGTTGCCCCATTATTGAAACAGTTCGAATGGATACTGTCTCACAGAGAGGTGTTCAGAGGTATTTCGTATGGGTTACTTGTTTTTCTAACGTTATGGCAGTTAGCTACAGTGTTGTTTAGTTTAATAGGTCCAGATATAGTTAAGCGCAGCGTATCAAAACAAGAACGGTCTGATGAGGCGGCAGAGGCAGTGATGCCAGTAAAAAGAAATAAGTAGCCTGGATATAAAGCATTACCTTCAGGACCACATTTATAATTATA
Source organism: Providencia sp. LY12 (assembly GCF_057621555.1). Classification (NCBI taxonomy): domain Bacteria; kingdom Pseudomonadati; phylum Pseudomonadota; class Gammaproteobacteria; order Enterobacterales; family Morganellaceae; genus Providencia; species Providencia sp. LY12. Next base: position 1,805,426 of record NZ_CM172594.1, read on the forward strand.
CGTGCATACGAATAAAAGGTAATGGGCATTTAACTATATCAATATATTGTAGCTGTTAAGAATTAATTTCCCCCCGCTTGTGCTATCTAGATCTGCTGGTGGTCATACTCAACGACTAACTCCTCTGTAATATACCTTAGGGGGACTATACCGTTATATCCAGCCTCAACATATGGGACCACCCTGTCGCCCCATGCTTCCTCGTCTTTCCAGAGTGTCCATGGAATCAGTTTGTTAAACTTACTTTCGTGAAGGAACAGTATTGAAATCTTATCACCATGCCTACGTTCAAGGATCAGAGTAGGAAAGCATTTATATGCATGTTCTTTCCAGTACTTGGACCCACAGCCTCTGTAGTCGAAAAAAGATACACAATTGCGCTTTCTAAAAAAACCATTAGATGAATTGCCAAATCTTGAAACTTGCAACAGTTCCGAATTTGGAGTCAAAGCACCAGATTGCTTTATAAGTGGCATATTAGCTGTAGGAGTAACGTGAAATATTCTTCCTGAAAGTGCAGGTAAAATATCGTTGTAATGTCTGATTGTTAGTTGATTAGCCTTCATATGTTATTCAGCACCTATTAAGCGATAGCACACAAGCAATATTACAGAGCGTTATTAAAATATACAGTTACATATTTGAATATAGTTTACCTGAAATATCCTTGTGACGTTTCCAAGCTGAATAAATATCCTTATCCCACGCTTTGCCACCTTTAGTTTGATAGCCAGCCTCATTAATCCGTTCAGCGATAATGCGCCCGTTATTTATACCCCCTGATAGCACCAAATTAACCACAGAAACGACAGCAGACTCATTATAGGTATAAGGTGGGATATCTGCCTTGCCAGCAATTAAAGATGCCACAGACGATTCTAGGCGTTCCACCAGCGATAACATACGAGCGTCAGGATTACTGTCTGGGCGGTTTAGCTTCTCTTTGATAGCGGAGACTATCCATGCTGTTTTATCGGTACCAGAGTTCGATACAGCATCATTAAACAGGACTTGCAGTTCAGCGGGTAGACGAAAGGCAATAAGATTAGATTTACTCATGGTAATAGTCCGTTATCAGCTTATTGAGTACCTATTATATCAGTGTATAACAGTGTTATACAGATTAGAAAATATAAAATTGCTGGCGGATTTAACGAATAATTCCATAACTTAAAGTTAGAGTAACTTACTGTAAAACAAGCAAAGCGTATTATTGCGCCTTGTAACTGACTGAATACATGGCAAAGCTCAAATTTGAGCACAGTCTAATTTTACCAATAGAATCAATCGGCTCATTTTTGAGCCTGTATCAACCGTCATGATTATCGTGACAGTCGGAAAGGGTAACAGTTGAAATGCTACCCATACACCAAAACCACAAACTAGTGCCTTTAGCCAAAGTGGCTAAATATTAGCCAGCACAGCTAACCATCAAACAAAACACGGTGTAGTTATTTTGATATCAAAAAGACTCACGATAATAACGTACTAAAATGGTACTGAAATAAACCACGGTGGTGCTATGGTGTTGCCATGATGATTGTAAGGTGCCCGTTTTGGTATCCACCGAAAAGGCTATATTTTACTGGATACTTCATCCGCTGAATGTTGACAATTGTTGACATCAGAACCAGACAAAACCAGACATGAGAACATAGTAATTGTTGTGGTCGAAAACTTGTCAAAACTTGTCATCGTGTCAAACAAATTTATAAGCCCCGTCCAAAATTAAATAGGTACGCAGTAGGTATGCGCTTAATTCTAACGATTCGTTATAATTAAATAAAATCATGATGTTGTGGAAAAGTACGCAGAGTGGTACGCAGCAAAACAAGGGTAATAAGTTTGGATTAGTCTTGACGGTTGCCACTCTGGTTGCCAGCAAAACAGCATGTTTTATACTAGTGGATTGATAGGCTTTGATTGTTCCAATTCAACGCAATCAAGGTATAGCGATAATCACAACACCTTTGAGGTATAGCCATGTTACAGCGTGAAACAATAGAAGCCGTTATGATGGAGTTAGCCCACCAGCAAGGTCAATCACTCAATGGACGCGATAGGTTAGCGATTAGAACAGGTGTAGCCCAGACAATACAGGCTAAAGAGCGTCACAGGCGCAGAATGACCGCACCTACCTACCAATGGACTAAGCCAGCATCAAAACGCTGATGCGATGGTAATCGCAATGGTCAAATGTTAAGCGAAGCACTAAAAAGTGCGACGGTATACAGGTATAGGTTGCCTTGAAATCAAGGAGACATGAGGCTCTGAAATTGGAGGCTCGTCACTGGTTGGCAATACCACAATGCAAATAAGCATTGCGATACCCACAGGACAAATTTGTCCTCTGAATAAATATCAATAAGTTACCGTGAAGCAAAAATTCGTTACCGATGAAATCAATAGGTTATCTACGCTGAATGCCAAGGCTACAGCAACGAGCTACAACAAGTTTAAACGGTAAGGTTTTACATGCGGGATAATCCCGTATCATCATGGGTAAGTTAATGTTTAGATCTCCCCTGATTATTGGAGTTATTCCCTGTATATTCAAAATCCCACCAGCATTTTATTTTAATTAGTAGCTTATATTACGATGGTATTAAGATGAATAAACCAGAAATGAGAAAAGCAAAATCAATCAGGATCACCACATCAGGAACGGTAATAAAAGCTCCTGAGAGAGTTAGAACCGCCACAGGTAAAGTTATGGCTACTATGACTATTCAGGCTGAGAGTGATAAGCGTAGTCCGTACCCATTGAAGAAAGTGGCATTTGATATGAGCGCACTGGAGCTTATGACATGCCAGAAAGGGAACAAAGTCACGGCTACAGGTCGTTATGAATGGTTTAATGGTTATCAGCTAACGGGGGCGCAGATAGTTACCTGTTAGTAAATGAGCACTATGATAAAAATAAAGCTCAAAATAAATGAACGTAGCTTGAATCGCTATCCCTGAATTAATAACCCAGCTAAGCTATCCTGAAAATTAAAAGTAACTCTTACATATTCAGAGGATAGCTATGGAAGATGATTCACTTTTCACTGTAAAAGAATACGCAGCCTTACTTAGGCTTTCTGAGTCTACGATATATAGAAACCCTGCAAAGTATTATATGTTCCGTGTTGGTAGATCATGGCGCGCCAGTAAAGAAAGCTTGAAACGGTTTGAGCAAGTCCAGCCTCATGAAGGCGTGAGTATGTCGATTATGGTAAAAGGAAAGAACAGCTCCTCAGCTAATAGAAATCTTAATATGTTTATGTCACAGGTTGAGGCAGAGAAGGAACTGGAACAAAGATTGGCGAAAAGAAAACGCAGATCAAATAATAAACAAAATATTACATCTTAATAATATTTCACAATTTGCAATAATATCACAATATATTTCAAATATAGCAATGTACGACAAGATATGTTCGTCTTAGAATGATCCTTAATGATTTATAGCCCGTGTTTTGCTTGTACCTGAGCTTGTACCTAATTTACGCCTTGGATTATTATATATAATAAAATCAAAGGGATTGATTGATAATCTACATTTATACCGAAAGTGAAGACGCAAAATGGCTAAGATAAAAATCCTCATTGTCGAAGATGAACTGCTCCTTGCGGAGATGCACGCGGAGTACATTAAAGCTTATCCTGCTTGTGATAAAGTCTGGCTTGCGGGCAATCTTGCGGAAGCAAGAAAAATGATTGAGTACATGAAGCCTGACTTGATTCTGTTGGATAACTATTTACCTGACGGGAAAGGAATTGATTTAGTTCATGAACTACTTCAGGAGCGCAATAGTGCGGATATTGTATTCACCACCGCCGCTAGTGATATGGAGACAGTCTCTGAGGCGATTCGTCTAGGAGTATTTGATTATTTGGTTAAGCCGATAGCTTATGAGCGTTTAGGGCAAACGTTAGATCGCTATATTCAGCGTAAATCGGTTTTGCAGGGCGCCAATAAAACCAATCAAAGCCAGATTGATGACATGTTTAATACCTATGCCCGTGGTGAGAGCAAAGAAGAGCTACCGACCGGGATTGATGCTATTACGCTTGATAAAGTGCTCGCGTTATTTGCAGTACCCGATGCGGAATATACGGCAGAGTCGATTGCAGAAACCATAAAATTAAGCCGCACTACCGCCCGCCGTTATTTAGAGTATTGTTTAGCCCAACGTAAGATTGAAGCGGAAATTGAGTACGGCAAAGTAGGGCGCCCCCAGCGGATATATCGGGGTAGTCATTAGTTGCCGTAGGTAGACGATTGAAGTCTGCGTGAAGGTGTTTGCGTCAATTTCCCAAAAGGTTGTTATGAACGTACTGATCCTTGGCGCTCGTGCGCCGGCCTGTCTAGAATGGGCGCGAGCGTTTAATGAAGCAGGATGGACTGTCAGCGTCGGTGATTCGCTCAGTCAGCCGCTGAGCCGCTTTAGTTGCTCCGTGCAAAATTATGTCCGCTTACCTGAACCTCGACAGAACCCGACAGCTTGGATTGAAGCTCTTGCGACGGCGATCGAAAATCAACATATCGACCTGCTGCTACCAACGTGCGAAGAAGTATTTTACTTGGCTTATGGCCTTGAACGCTTGCAGCCATTGTGTCGGGTATTAACCAGCGACTTTCCACTGTTGCACCGTCTGCATCATAAAGGGAATTTTGCAGCCATGACGAATGGCTGGCCTGTCGCTGCCCCTGAAACCCACCTACTGACAGACAGCCAAGCATTGCCCACATTCGCAGACGATGCTTCAAATTGGGTATTCAAACCTGCGTATTCGCGCTTTGCCTCCCAAACCTTGATCCGTCCATCAGCCCAACAGCTAAACAAAATACAGCCCACTCAGACCGAGCCTTGGGTAGCACAGCGATTTATCGAAGGGCGGGAGTTTTGCAGTTTTAGTGTCTTGGTTGATGGTGATCTACGTGCTCACAGCTGTTATCACCCGCGCTACCGAGTTGGTCGCGGCTCTGGGATCTATTTCCAACCGAGTACACCAGAACCGGTACGCCAATTTCTTGAGCATTTTGGACGCGAGACGGGCTATAACGGGCAAGTAGGGTTCGATTTTATTCAAGATAAAAATGGTCGGTTTTATGTGCTGGAGTGCAACCCAAGGGCGACCAGTGGTGTACATCTGTTTGATAATCAGCGACAGTCATTAGTGAATAGCTTGAGTCAGCCATCCGAGCAGATCCTTGAACCAACATTAGAGCCTCGAATGATTGCATTGGCGATGCTGTTATTTGCGGCTCCACGGCGAACTCTGAGCCCGACGTTCTGGCGTGATTATGCCGCCGCCCGGGATGTTATTGTGCAAAAAGGTGACTGGTGGCCGTTGATAGCACAAGTCGGAAGCCTCACGGAAATCATTGCTCGGGCGGTATCTCGACGTTGTGGGTTGTTAACGGCGTCTACGGCAGATATCGAATGGAACGGCCAGCCGCTAGACGAGCGTACACCATGAAATTATTGTTCGAAGATCAAATTCTGAGCGAGAGTGCCAGCCCTAATGACAGCTTGGCTCGGCGTTATGTGCGAGCCTGTGCCGGCGAGTGCTTGATAGGCAATGTCAGTACGAAAATGGCGCTGCTCGATACGGGGACGCAGCAATTTCCGGTCAGTATCACAGACGGCAACGAACCCGACGACAACTGCTATGTGGTGTCCCCTCAAACAGCCTACAGTGGTTACGCCCGTGAAGAAATCAAGCGCCTTGGTCGACCCTATTTGACTTGGCCGTTGAAGTTATTGACTCAAGCCGTTGAGTGCCTACTGAATGCGGGAAAGATCAACAAGTTGGTGCAGGTAAACAACTGGTTGCTATCGACCAATCTTTATCCTGCTGATTGGGATGTCACTGAATTGCCAGCTATCACGACATTGCTGAAGCAAAACTTTCCTGAGCATGGAATTGGTTTTCGTTCGCTCAATGATTTCAGTAACCGAGAGTTGCGCCAATGCCTGCAAAGCCACGGATACCTGAGCATTCCTAGCCGGCAAGTCTATTTGTTTGATGGTCGGGCAGGGGAGGAAGCTCTGTTTCTCAAGCATCATAATACTCGACTGGATGCCACTTTATTACGGCGCAGCCCGTATACCGTCGTACCCGGTAACGAATTGAATGATGACGATTTCAAAAGAATAGAGCACCTTTATAACCTGCTTTATTTGGATAAATATTGCACGTTGAACCCGCATTATAATGCGCAATGGTTGCGGCAGGGGCTGCGTGAGGGTTGGCTAGAAATCCGCGCTTTACGCAATGCAGAAGGGCGTATTGACGGTGCGTTGGGTTGGTTCTCATCTTCCACCGTGATCAGCACGCCAATAGTGGGTTATGACACCGCGTTGCCCCAACGGCTTGGGCTGTATCGGCAATTGACCCGTCTGTGCCTGCAAGAAGCGGCTGAGCGCCGTCAGGTGCTGAACTTTAGCTCTGGTGCGGCTGAGTTCAAGCGCTTGCGGGGTGGTCAACCGCAGATCGAATACAGCTTGGTTTATGTCGCTCATTTATCTTGGGGGCGACGCCTTGTATGGAAGGTGCTGAGTTTTCTGTTACATGGTATTGGTGTACCGCTGATGAGGAAGCTAAAACTGTGAAACCGTTTGAACATCAATGGTGGCCTGTGGCTATCAGCGACAAATTGCGAAACCAACCCGTGGCGTGCCAGTTGCATGATATTCCGCTGGTGCTGTTTCGAGACAATGACGGGCATGCTGTGGCGCTGCCAGACCGTTGTCCACACCGTTTTGCGCCATTGAGTGCGGGCAAAGTTTGCGATGGACAGATTGAATGTCCTTATCATGGCTGGCGGTTTTCCGCCGACGGGCGGTGTACGCGAGTGCCTGGTACTGACCTTGCGGTGGGAAGTAAGCCGCTGCTTGAAAGTTTCCCTTGTTGCGAAGCTCACGGGCTAGTTTGGGTTAGCCTGAGCATGGAGCGTCCGCAGAGCCCGCCAGTTGCACCCTCTGATAGTTTGCAGAGAGTCGATACGTTTTGGATCACCGATGAAGTGCAGTGTTCGCTGCAAGACGCCGCAGAGAATTTTCTCGACGGTTTTCATACACATTTTGTTCACTCTGGCTGGATCCGTCACGACCGGCAACGGCAACAAATCAGCGCCCGAGTTCGTCCACTGGCCGATGGCGTCGAAGCCGTGTATAGCGAAGAGGGGAAACAATCAGGGTTTATTTCGCAACTGTTTGAGCGTGAGCGCGGCGTCAGTATGGGACGTTTTCGTCTGCCGTGCCTGGCAGAAATTGAGTACCGCGACCGCCGTGATGAGCTCAATTTGCTGGTCAGCGCTTGGCTAGTACCTTGTGGGAATGACCAGTTACGCCTATTTGCACGGATCGCCACTCGACGCGGGAAGCTTCCGGCAGTCATCAAACGTTATGTATTGAGCAAGTTATTCCGCGTGATCCTCCGTCAAGACCGTCAAATATTGGAGAAAGTCAGTGCCAATAAATTGCGTTTTCAAGGAACCTTACCGACACCGCTCGATGGCGAGCAAGATTTACTAGGGCCAAGTATTCGCCAATTACTTGAAGAGGGTGAGCCGCTGATGTTTGAGGAGAAAGAGTTCTGTTTTCGGCTTTAAGTCGCTATGAGGAAAATTGCATATGCTTTCCCGACATATTTGGAGCCTATAAAAAGGCTATTTTTATAGGTTCAGTGCCATCAACCCCATCTCATCTTTTTTCTCAAGTATAAGCCTTCAATTCCATTACTCAGTACTAATCATTGGTTTCAAAAGAAATAATTGCAGAAGTTTTTAATGAGAATAAGTCTCATTATTATATTTTCGTATCAGTACAGTGTGATAGTAAATACGCGGTATGGGAATGTTCATACGTCAACATCACTCATAATGTTGACGCGTGTCAACGAAATGTATATTATTAATGCACTAGGAGGCTGATGAGCAAAAAGCACCCTAACAAAGAAGTACGTGAGGCACTCCGTTATGCAGAGGAAAAGGGCTGGATCGTTGAAGAAGCGACGGGGCATCCTTTCTGTACTGTTAAATGTGGAAATGCTGATCATGGACGAACTCACGCGATGAGCGTAAACAGTACACCCAAAAATCCGGAAGTGCACGCAAAGCAAATCCGTAGAATGGTTGACCGCTGTACCCCGAGGAAACCTAAGGGTTGATTCGGTTTTTTAAAGCAAGGCGGGTAACCGCCTTTTTGATGAGGAGAGCGGAATGGAACTCTACAATTTCACATTGACGTTATCAGGCGTTCAAATGGAGACAGAGGGGCTTGCGGATGCTCTGTATACCAACGGCTGTGATGATGCGCTAATTTGCTACTACGGTAGCTCAGTGTATATAGAATTTGACCGAGAAGCAGAAAGCTTAGACTTAGCTATCAAATCAGCGATTAATGACATTGAAACGGCAGGTATTGGGGCTGTCGTTGAGTCGGTGGACTCGGCTCTAGTTGGTTTGAGTGATATTGCCCAACTTTCCGGTTTAACTCGCCAAGCCATTGCTTTACTAAAAGACGGCTCACGAGGTAAAGGCGATTTCCCTTGTCCTATCCAGCGTATTAGTGGCCAGTCACCACTTTGGGATTGGTCAGAAGTTGCTAAATGGTTGAATGATAGCGGCCGCCTCGACAGTAAAGGCGTTCAGGCTCGAGAGCAGTTGGTGAGTAACGCACATACATTGAGCAAGTGGAATCTTGCGTTGAGAATGAGGGCATTTGGGAATATTAAAGAAATAGAATCCATCGCGTATTCACTTATTTCATAATATTTTATCTTTGAGGACGTTACGATGACCACCTTTTATCAACTAACAGCAACGAGCCTTGGCGGGCAGCGCATTTCTATGGCGGACTACGCGGGTAAGGTGGTTTTAGTTGTGAATACAGCCAGCCATTGTGGCTTTACACCACAATACGAAGGTCTTGAAGGACTCTACAAAAAATATGCAGAACAGGGTTTGGTGGTGCTTGGTTTCCCCTGCAATCAATTCGGGAAACAGGAACCCGGCGGCACAAAGGAAATCGGGCAAACTTGCTACATTAATTACGGTGTGAGCTTTCCGATGTTCGAGAAAATAGACGTCAATGGAAGCGCAGCGCACCCAGTATTTCGTTATCTAAAAAGCGAGTTACCTGGGTTGCTGGGTGGCCGGGTTATGTGGAATTTTACCAAATTCCTGATTGGACGCGATGGTAAACCGCTAAAGCGTTTCGCTCCGTTTACGACCCCTGAAAAAATGGAAGCGGCGATAGTTGCCGCACTTGGAATTTGAGCGTTTGGACATTCTAGTTATTTCATGCAGATAATCTTAGGGCTATTTCCCTGTCCCCGAATTTTGTAACTCATTTTCCATAATCATCACTTTCTTCTGGGCGCGTTCGTCGCCTTGCTTGGCGGCGAGTCGATACCAATATAAGGCTTTCGTATCATCTTGCGGTACGCCCATTCCATATTGATAGCACGCTCCGCTGGCATACTGTGCATCACGGCTGCGTTGATTGGCAGCTTTGATAAACCACTGGCAGGCTTTAGCTTGATCGGCGGTGATACCATCGCCTCGTGCATAAATTAACGCTAAATTAAACTGGGCGGACACTTCCCCTTGCTGAGCGGCGAGGGTTAGCCACTTAATGGCTGCAGTGGTATCACGTTTGGTGCCTTGTCCTGCTAAGTAGAGCATACCTAGGCTATTTTGTGCGGGGGAAAACCCTAACTCCGCAGAGCGCGTAAAATACTGAAATGCGGCGGGGTAATTGATTTTGTCATGCATTCCCGTTGCTGCTTGATAACCTAATAAATAGAGCGCTTGCGGCTGATTTTTTTCAGCCAATGTGAGGTAGATTTGATTGGCTTTTTGAGGGTCTTTATCTCCGACGACACCTGTTTCATACCAATAAGCTAACGTTAGCTGCGCTGCGGGTAACTGCTGTGTCGCGGCTTTTTCTAGCCAACTTAATGCTTGTTGTGGATTTTTCTCCAACAGGTTTGGTATGCCTTCTAGAGTATATTCAGCCATATTCATTTGGCCAATTGGGTCGCCAGCATTGGCTGCCGCTTCCATCCAATGCAGCATCTCTTTGGGGTTTTTACCAACGCCAGCACCTTGCTGGTACATCAGCGAGAGGTTGATTTGTGCTTTGGTAAAATGTTGGCTGGCAGAAAGTTTATACCAATAGGCGGCTTTATCTAACTGACCGTGAGATTGATAAAACATCGCTAAATTAAACTGTGCTTCCGCTTGCCCGCTATCCGCTAATTGAATTAACGTTTTTTCATCCACGACTGAAGAGGGTGCAACAGGAGCCACCGTTTTTGCATGACTCAAATTAATGAATAATGAGCAAAGGATGATGAAGGGGAGAGTAAACTGTTTCACTTAGCTTCCTTGGGATGAATTTTAGCCATTTATTCCTAAAGGGTAGGTTAACGGGTTGCAGCTAGCGACGCAATTGCCATTCTTGCTATTCTGAAAATTATTTTTACGCATTAAACGAAGATAAATCATGATGTTATAAAAAAGATTAAAAATAATTAAAAAAAAGATGAACCTTTTGAGCCTATCAAGGGTCTTAATTACATATATATCACTGTTTGCTTGTGTAAACATTCATATATTTACCCTCAACATTCATTTCTTTACATGAAGTAATGCAATAATGCATCTATATCGTGTAGTTTGAATTAGTAGTACGATCCTTAATAGAATGCATTATGCCCAGTTTTAGTCGCTGGGCTTTTTTTTTGCATAAAATACGCAGCTTCCTGAAAATACCGCTTTATTTTTATATCACTTCGTTATTTCGTTCGATAAATAAACACGTAATAGTGACATTAATAAATAATCACCTATCTAAATTCATTTTCTATTCAGTTTTTATTATCACCAAGACGAAATATCCGCAGGGTGCCGCGGGGTATGCTTGTAGTGTGTATAGGGTGTTACTCTGCGAGTAAAATGATTAAAGATAGAACAATATGCTTAACATATAGTGAACAAGTGATTATTTAATGGGCGACAATAATTTCATGATTTTTTAAAAAATTGAAGTTAATCACGATATGCATCTATAAGCATGGTAATTAATGCTGGCTAAATTATTAGTTTTGGTGCATAAATAGCATATATTGCTTAACTGATTATTCTGTTTGGATTGGCATATATTCGCTGTAATGCTGAATAAATAATCAAATATGCTTTAACTCATTGAATTTTATGTTCGCGATTCATAAACAATATTTACACACAGTTTTGTTTGTTTTGAGGTCAGGGATTGATACTCCTCCTACCAAAAGTGAATCTTCTAAAGCTTGAATTCTTGAGACCATAACAATGCGAGGGTGCAGACAGCGTCCCGTGGTTTTTTTGCATACGTACAGGTTGTATTAGAGGTAACTTGTGTCCACAACAAATAACAAAGAGGAAGTCAGTCTTAACGCGTTTAAGCAACCTCGTTCATTCTATCTCATCTTTTCTATCGAACTCTGGGAACGTTTTGGTTACTACGGTCTTCAGGGGATCCTCCCAATTTATCTCAGCCAAGTGCTTGGCATGTCGGAAGCGGAATCTATCACGCTGTTCGCAGCATTCTCTGCACTGGTTTATGGCTTCGTTGCCATTGGTGGTTGGTTAGGGGATAAAGTTTTAGGGACTAAGCGTGCGATTGTTCTTGGAACGGTAGTACTGATTGTCGGTTATGCCTTCGTTGCCTACTCTGGGCATGATGTGTCGATGGTTTATCTCGGCCTAGCTACCATTGCGGTAGGTAACGGTCTGTTTAAAGCGAACCCATCATCATTATTATCCACCTGTTATGACAAAAATGACCCACGTTTGGACGGTGCATTCACCATGTACTATATGTCCGTTAACATTGGTTCATTCTTCTCAATGCTGGCAACGCCATGGTTAGCCAAACATTACGGCTGGGATGTCGCATTCTCCCTCAGCGTAGTGGGTCTGATCATCACCTTAATTAACTTCTACATGTGCAAAAAATGGGTCGCAGACCACGGTTCAAAACCGGACTTTGCACCTGTTGTTATCTCCAAATTACTGATGACTATCGTCGGTGTGGTTGCACTGATTGCGATTTCAAACTGGTTACTGCACAACTTAGGTATTGCACGTGCGGCACTGGCGGTGATTTCTCTGGGTATTTTAGTTATCTTTATCAAAGAGATGATGGCACTTAAAGGTATTGCTCGTCGCCGTATGGTGGTCGCATTGATCCTGATGCTCGAAGCAATTGTTTTCTTCGTACTGTATAGCCAAATGCCAACCTCACTGAACTTCTTCGCACTGCATAACGTAGAGCACGAAGTTTTCGGTTTTGCGATTGAGCCTGCTCAGTATCAAGCCTTAAACCCATTATGGATTATGATTGGTAGCCCAATTTTGGCGGCAATCTATAACAAAATGGGCGATAACTTACCGATGCCACATAAATTCGCTATCGGGATGTTACTGTGTTCAGCGGCGTTCTTAGTACTGCCATTAGGGGCAAAATTTGCGAACGAAGCGGGTATTGTTTCTGTTCAATGGTTAGTTATCTGCTACGGTTTCCAAAGTATCGGTGAGCTGATGATTTCAGGTCTGGGTCTGGCGATGGTGGCACAGTTAGTTCCACAACGTCTGATGGGCTTTATCATGGGCGCATGGTTCTTAACTAACTCTGCTGCGGCATTTATCGCGGGTTATGTTGCTTCTATGGCGGCAGCACCTCAAGGCGAAATCACCAGTAAAGTTGAATCTCTGGCTGTCTACAGTGATGTCTTTATGAAGATTGGTCTGGTAACGGGTGCAATTGCTATTGTGATGGTATTCACCGCGCCATTATTAAACCGTATGACGCAAGAACAGCATTAATTTGTTCGGTAAATTATAAAATGAAAAGGGCGATAGAAATATCGCCCTTTTTTAATGAATGATGATTCAAAGCATCCGTTATTTAAAATAGCGATTGCTAATTAACTTCATCGAACGGTTATTGCCGTTGACTAAAATGGTGCTCGCGCTGCGGCTATGCAGATCATTCGAGATACCATTCATCAGTACTGTTGGGGTGATAGCCGTCGCCGAGAAAATCACATCGGACGTATTCACCATCATATCCAACGTTAAAATTTCCCCAATTTCGATGCCCATCTGTTGGCAACGAATGGCTTCTTGCGCCGCTAACAGTTTATTTTGTTCGGTGTCTTCTTTGGCTTTGTTACGTGGAACAAGGCGTGCTTGCATGTCGCCACCTAATGCGCGGGCAATGGCTGCACTAATAATGCCTTCTGGTGCACCGCCGATACCATACATCATATCAATAGGGTGCTCAGGTAAGATTGTCAGTAGTGATGCCAGAACATCGCCATCAGGGATAGTGATGACATTAGCGCCAAAATTACGGATGGTTTTAATAATGTGCTGGTGGCGAGGTTTATCGAGAATGGCAATGTTGAGCATGGAAATTGGCTTATCCAATGCCGCAGAGAGAAACTCGAGGTTCTTCTCTAATGGATTTTTTAGGTGAACGGCATCTTTTGCTGCTGCGCCGACGACCATTTTCTCCATATACATATCGGGGGCTTGCAGTAATGTTCCTGTTGGGGCTGCCGCCAAAACGGCAATCGCATTGTGCTCATTACATGCCACCATACGGGTGCCATCAATGGGGTCAACCGCGATATCTAAATGATGTTCGCTAGATTGCTTGCCGACTTGTTCACCAATATACAGCATTGGGGCTTCGTCAATTTCCCCTTCGCCAATTACGATTTTTCCATGAAAATCAATCTCATTAAGTCGATTTCGCATGGCTTCAACCGCAGCGTTATCCGCCGCATTCTTATCTTGTTTCCCTACCCATTCAAACGCGGCAATGGCGGCAACTTCCGTCACTGATGCGATAGCAGACGCGAGTTCATCGCTAATTTTCATTTTGGTGTGATTCCTAGGACTAAAAAATTATCGCGCCTATGATACGTTTTTTGTGATCAACTTGGTAATTTTTTGGCGAATAAAACGGCGTTTTATTGAGGTCAGAGAGGGGAGTTAAGCGGATGGAAGGGCGGAGCGAACTCCGCCATTTGATATATCAAAGACGCATTACAGCATTTCTACGATGGTGATCCCGCCAATAATTGAAATCAATGCCGCAATGGTACTGAGTAATACGGTTCCCGCAGAGGTTTCAGTATAGGCTTTATTACTGATAGCTAACGCTGGTACAGCTGTTGCTGTCGGTAACACACCAATAATAAATGCCGCTTTTAATAAATCACTTTGTAATCCTAATGCGAGGCCGGTTCCAAGAATAAGCGCCGCCTGTACAAAGTTTTTCACAAAAACGTTAAAGATAATTTCTTTATTGATTGTGAGTTTAATACCTGAAAGCAATAAACCGAGGAAGAAGAGGGCCACACCACCTGCCGTTTTCCCAAGTTCATTGACTGAGTTTTGTAAAATTTCAGGTAATTTTACGCCACATATTGCCAGAATTGCCCCTAAAACAGGCAGGAAAACTAATGGTTGAATAACGGCTTTACCGACAGACTTCAGAATACCGTTGCCATTCGCTGATCCACTGATCATCAATAAGGTAAATGGAATGATGATGACGGTATAAATTAAGTTACCGAGAACCATGGCAATTAAGCCGGATGAACCGACAGTTGCCAGTAAAACCGGTGGTCCACAGTACGCCATATCCGGGAATGAAACAGACAATGCTTGCATCGCAGCATCGGTTTTATTGTGGCGGAAAAATACTTTACCGACCACAAAACCAATGACATAGGATGCAATTAACCCGACTGCGAGTGCTATCAAGTAATCAACATTCAGTAAAACTGAAGGAGGAGCTTGAACGGCAGCAAGGAATAATGCAAATGGTAAGGCGATTTTGACAACAAAGTCAGCAAACGCTTGCGAATATTCCCGTTTCACGAAGCCATATTTACCCGATAACCACCCTACGGCAAGACCGAGTACGATGGGACTTAGGGCCTCAAGTATTATATGTAATAACATAGGTATTCCTTTGCGTTATTTAGGACAATACATATTTTTTTAAATATATCGATAAAAGACAGTCGTTATTTGTTAAATAACTTATTGGTGAATTTGTCTATAAATTAATAACATAATCACACGAAAAAACACCTATTATCTGCATATTTTCTCTAATAAATAGAAAGTATCAAAAATGGATTATTGAAATTAATAAGTTGTTAATAAAGTAATAGGAAATTCATTAGCTAGGAAAAATTATTTGAAAATGTGTTTTTAGGGAATAAAAAATATTAAAAATGTACTATCATTTTATGATGGTTAAATAATAAGATGATAGAATAGATTAATTCGTGAATACTCTTAAAAAGAGTTATTTTGTAACAGTTTGTTACCCACTGTTGGCAATTTAGTTATTCGTCTCTAAACTAGGATGATTATTGAATAATGTCGATTGATACTGTGTATTCTAAGATCCTGTTAACTAATCTTGGGTTACTGGCATTGGATTAAAGAAGGAAACCTATTTGTGGATACATGGATACTCCTAGGGCTCATTTTAATTGCGTGTGTGATAGTTGCCCCTGTGCTGGCTATCATTGCGATTAATCGCACTGGTCGAATGCAATACCAAATTAACCAGCTAAACCAAAAGGTTGCCTCTCTAGAGGTCAAAATAGCCCGTGATAATGGTCTTCAACCTGCTCATGCTATTGATGAAGAAAACCCAGTATCCCATCGAGTTGATATCCAACATAATGAGTATCAAGTAGATACACTTAAAATTGCAGCTCAAGATCCTCAACCCCAAGCACCTCAAATTCTGCCGCAACCGATGGCGGTTTCCAGTGACAAACAAGCTAATGCAGTAAACCCGATAGCAATTAATCCAAATCGTTTTGATAAGCCAAAGCCAAGCCAGCCTGCATCATCTCAGAATAAAGCAGAAGATAAATCCATTTTTGCACATTTCTTCACGTGGTTAGTGACAGGTAATCCGCTAGCGAAGATAGGAATTTTATTATTATTTTTAGGTGTTGCTTACTTACTGAATTACAGCGTACAAAATGAGATTATTTCACCTGAACTGAGGCTTGTCTTCAGTGCTGCGGGTTGTTTAGTTTTATTGGGTATAGGTTGGTGGCTACGCACGAAAAAGGCGTTATTTGGTCTGATATTACAAGGCGGCGCTATCGGCTGCTTATACATTACTGTTTTTGCCGCTTTCAAGTTATACACCATGATCCCTTATGGGTTCGCATTTGTGGCGATGCTAATCATCTGTTGTGCAAGTATCGGGTTGGCATTATTACAGCGTACGATTAGCTTAGCAATTTTAGCGTCTTTAGGCGGTTATTTAGCGCCAATATTACTGTCCACAGGGGGCGGTAGCCATATCGTTTTATTCTCCTATTACTTAATGTTGTCGATAGGAATTTTAGTTATCAGCTTCTGGCAAGCATGGCGTCCGTTAAATTTAGTCGGCATGTTTATGACCTATGGCGTGGCAATATTATGGGGAATGGACAATTATCATTATGATTATTATCTATCATGTCAGCTATTTATTATTGCTAACTTGATTGTATTCAATGCATTAACTCAGTTATTCGCCTTACGTTTCGAACATAATAAACAGCTCGTTGTCGATAATACGCTATTATTTTTCCCTCCATTAATGAGTATTTCCTTGCAATTTGCTATTTCGGATGGCATCGGATTATTGCCAGCATTTATTTCTCTACTTATTGGCTTACTGTATCTCATTGCCAGCTTACAGCTTCATAAACGCTTTAATGCCGCTGGTAAGAATATGGCTCTAGGCAATATCATTATTGGGGCTAGCTTCGTCACATTGGCGGTACCGCTCGCCTTGTCATTTGAATGGACGACGATTGTTTGGTCATTACAAGGCTTCGCCATGTTGTGGTTTGCCCTCAATCAAGGGCATAAAAAATTAGCGTTGCTCTCGTCATTGCTCATTGCTGTTAGTGCTTTAATAATATTAAGTGATTATCCATATTATTATTGGAGCGATAACGTTATTTACATGCTACCAAGCCTGATAGCCGCTTGCTTCTTTGCGGGCGGGTTATTTCATGTGCGCCAGAAAGAGGCGAGCTATTTTACCGCGCTTAGTTATGCATTTTTGATCCTCGGGTTATTAGTCTGGTTCGCTTGGGTGCCTGAATTTACCGATATGCTGTCATGGAACAGTGAAACGGAAAGCTTAATTATTTTGGCAGTGGTGCTGATCTCCGCGTGGTGCTGGCGACTTGGTGGTCAAAAAATCAATTGGATACCATTAGTTTTATGCCAGTTCTTATTATGGGCAGTGGCTTATTACTATTTAACATTAGATTTTATTAATGCAGAAAATCCGATGGGGCGTGGTGAAGGTTCGCTGATTTGGCCTGTGATCTTGGGCAGTTCAGTTCTGTATGTAATGCACGCTTATCGTACCCAAAACTTGTATATTCGACGAGGAATGCACGTTGCCAACCTATGGTTAATTATTGGGTTTGGTGCGACGCAAGTTAACTGGTTTGTGGCTAACCTTCCGTGGGGAATGCACGAACTGGGTTACTTCATTTACATTATGTCGATAACCTTAGTGGTATTAATCCTTTACTGGTTACAACATAACAAATTTGTACCAATGCGCCGTAAAGGTTTGCTGTATTGGTATAGTTTATTACCACTTATGGCTGTATTGGTGGTGCTTTCATGTTGGTCAAACTTTGAAGATGGCAAGCTCACGTTTTGGAGTTACGTCCCATTAGTTAACCCGTTAGATGAAGCGGGGCTGTTTAGCATTGCAGCACTGTTATTGATGCGCAAAGGTTTTATCGCGAAGTTAAGAAAAATAACGCCTATTGAAATTGGGGTAGTGAAAGGTCTGATGGTGGTAATCATTGGATTAGCTATCTTTTGGTATAACGGTATCATTCTTCGTGCGACGGCTGATTTTGCGGATATTCCTTGGAATGAGAATATCTTATTTGATTCGCGTCTCGTTCAAACGGTTCTTTCCATTAGCTGGGCGATAGCCGCACTATTCTGCATGGTGATTGCAGCCGTGAAGAAAAGTCGAACATGGTGGATTGGTGGTGCAGCGATTTTTGCTTGCGTGATTGTAAAACTATTTCTTATTGATGTGTATGGGCAGGATGGCATTTCCCGTGCGGTCTCCTTTATTGCCGTGGCGGTGTTGATCTTGGTTGTGGGTTATTTTTCCCCATTACCACCAAAGCATAAAACGGACATTGAGGTACAGGATAAATAGCGATGAACTGCATGAAAATAGCCGTGAAAAACCTAACAACATTATGTGCATGGGGCGCTCTTTTTTCCTCAATATGCCTATTATCATTTGGAAGCTATGCTAGCGATTCTAAAACCAATGACTCTAGAGCTAATGATTCTAAGCAAGCAAGTCCTTACGATTTTTATCAAGGAAAAGAACTGGCCACACCAGATAGGAACAGTCCGTTCTATTGGTTAGAGCTGCCCGCAGCTGCCTATATGGGATCTGCGTATCCAGATACTCTGCAAGATATTCGTGTTTTTAATGGTACAGGAAATGAAATTCCAACAGCGTTATTTTTTGATACCAATAAATCTGTTGCGACGACCAATGTTAAATTTAATTTTCAACGTTTAGTCACTCGTGCAGATAATGTGAATCCTAACGACGATGATCAATTTGATAGCCAATATATACTGGTGGAAGCTGAGCCAGGAAAAACAACCCGTCTTGAATTGCCGAATTTACAACGAAAAGATAAAACTAAGTATCAAGCCTATTTGCTGACGCGTGATCAATTCAAAGACAACGGTGTTTTATCGACTTTAAATTTAGGTTGGGATCAGAACAATCAGGACTGGCAAGCCAAGGTTTTTGTTTATTACAGTACCGATAAGAAAAATTGGGTAAATATTGCATCGAATCAGCCTGTCATGAGCCTGAAATTAGACTCAGGTGTTGTGGCGAGTAATACGATTGAATTATTAAAAGGGGAAAGTACTGGGCCGATTGCACCATATCTAATGTTAGTGACGGTCAGCGCTCCAGAGCATGAAATTCCACTTCTTCAATCTGTGACGGGATTGCAGTATGTGATGAACTCTTTCCATCGTCAGGAATCTTTCCTCTTTGAAGTGACAAACGATGGTATCACTCGAGAACAAGTGATTTATCGTTTGCCAACGCCGCAACCATTGAATGAAATCAGCATTAAACTACAACAATCAAATCGCGTGGTACCGCTGAAAGTAGAATATATTGCCAATAGTGATGAGGAATGGAAACTGTTGGCGAATGTGATGGTTTTCAACCAAATTAATGATGGTGATAAAGCGAGCAATCCGAATTTAATTATTCACGATAAGCAAATTAAGGGCCTCAGAATAACTGCATTAAAAGGCAGTTGGGATGAGCTGCCACCTACGATTTATGGGTTGCGTGATGCTGTGAATCTAATTGTGAATATACAAGGTGCTTCGCCTTATTTGCTTGTGTGGGGAAATAAACAAGCCACCTTAGATAATGTTAACTACACTCAACTTATTGGTAAAAATGAAAGCGTTGAAAACGTGATGGATGATTTCCCTGAAATCACAACAACAGGTAAGGTATTGGAGTTAGGTGGAGTGGAGAAAAGAACTCAAGATAAGCCTGTGGAAGAAGGTTTACATTGGATGACTATCGCACTATGGCTGTTACTTGTTGTAGGTATTTTCGCGCTGCTTTATTTTTGTTGGTATCTTTTTAAAGAGGTTGGGTCATCAAATAAATCCAATCCAGACGATCTTTAATTAAAAAGGGAACCTAAGGTTCCCTTTTTTGAATCTAATTGCATCAATAGAGGATAGGGTCATGCCTAAAGGACAATGCTTATGTGGGTCAGTTAAACTGACTATCAATCAGCCTATCGATACCGTTCATGTTTGCCATTGTGGCATGTGCCTAAAATGGAATGGTGGTCCTGGAATGACCATCGGCTATGAAGGCGAACCTGACATTGAAGGCAGAGAGTTTATTACTCGTTTCGCTTCATCGGAATGGGCAGAAAGGGCTTTTTGTAAGCAGTGTGGTACACATCTATTTTATCACTTGCATTCGCCGTCAACGTATTACCTTTCTGCCCCGCTATTTGAAGAAAGCAAAAATGCTAAAATGGGAACACAAATTTATATTGATTGTAAGCCTAGCTATTATAATTTTGTTGAAAAGACGCCAATGCTAACTGAGCAAGATATATTAAACTTGTTCGCCAACAAATCCTAAACTCCAATCTTATAGCAGGCATTATTGTCTGCTATTTATCTTAAGGTAATCTAAACATTCATTTGTAATGTCAGCGTCAGAAATTTCAATTATAATTAAGCCATTCTATTTTGTTTTTTTACATAATGTTGAAAGGTTATGCTTAATCTAAGGTAAATAGAAAAGGATAAATTATCTATTTTAAACGTAGAGAGAGTAACCTGAGGAATGATTAATGAATAATATGAAAGGAATGCGCCACGCTAGTAATATCGCTTGGGTATTACAATGGGTTCTTAACGCAGGTTTAATTGTGCTTGCTGCGGTGTTAGTTTTCTTTTTAGCAAAAGAAACATTTACGATGGCATCGTTAATGTTTGGAGGAAACCAAGAGGCTAAAGCGTATGAGCTTTTAGAAGGAATTGTCATTTACTTTCTATACTTTGAGTTTATTGCTTTGATTATAAAGTACTTTATGTCAGGTTATCATTTCCCATTACGCTATTTTATCTACATTGGTATCACGGCAATTATCCGTCTGATTATTGTTGACCACAGTGATCCGATGACTACGCTGCTGCATGCTGGCGCTATTTTAGTTTTAGTTATTGCGCTTTATATTGCTAATACAGAAAAACTAAAACGAGAATAATAATCTTTAGATTAATTTATCAATTACGCTATGGGGAATAATAATCATTTCCTTTAGCGTGAGGTTAAATAAATAAAAAAATGACTTAAGCAATATAAAGCGAGAGTAAGCATAAGCTAAAATAAAATTTCAGGCAGTTGAATTTCGAATAAAACTAATAATATAAGCATTATTAACTAGAGAGATTAGTTGATTTTTATTCTATTAAAATAAAGCAAGAAAGTGTTTTACTTTTCTAAATGGGTTATTTACTGTGATAAAGTTTCTATTCTAATAACATAAGTAACTTGCAACTATGACAACTAAAACACTCCCCCAGAAAAAGGGTTTTTTAAATCGTGTTGAGCGCATCGGTAACGTTATGCCAGATGTGACAATGCTATTTGTTTACGCCCTAGTAATATGTTGGTTTTTATCCTATCTACTCTCATTTGTAGATTTCAGTTATCACCATCCTATTTCTAAAGAAAAAATTTCCGTTATTAATATGTTTCAGTATGAAGAAATCATATTATTTGTGACATCAGCGGTTAAAAATTTTATTAATTTCCCTCCTCTCGGAATAACAATTGTTGCAACCTTAGGTATTGGGATTGCAGAAAGCAGCGGCTTTATTAATACCGCGCTGAAAAAAATGCTTTCTTTTATTTCACCTAAAATGTTGACTCCAACAGTTGTTTTCGTCGGGATTGTCTCTCACGTTGCTTCTGATTCAGCCTACGTTATTTTGATGCCAGTCGCAGCAATGATGTTCTATGCCAGTGGTCGCCATCCTTTAGCGGGAATTGCAGCGGCATTCGCTGGTTTAGCAGGGGGATTCACGGCAAGTTATACGCCATCGATTATTGACCCGATTATGCAGAGCTTTACGCAAGATGCCGCGCAAATGTTAGCGCCAGGCTACAGTGTAAATGTACTGTGTAACTATTTCTTTAGCTTGGGCGGAACCTTCGGCGTTATTTTTACTTGCTGGTTTATCACCGAAAAGATCGTAGAGCCGTGGTTAAATAAAAACGCTCCAATCACCAAATCTGACGTTGATACTGATGCTGAGCAAGATTTAGGTAAAATCACACCGCAAGAGCACCGCGCATTCCGTGTTGCGGGATTAATGGTGATTGCATTAGGCGTGGGGTTATTTGCGCTGTTATGGCCTGAAAATTCACCACTAAGAGGCCCAGATGGCAGCTTAACTAGCCCGAAAGCACCAATTATGCAAATTGTTGTGCCATTATTGTTCATCTTCTTTGCACTGCCGGGCATAGTGTATGGCTATATGACTAAATCTTTCACCTCGACCAAAGATGTGGTTAAGGCGATGGAAAATATTACCAAGTCACTGATCCCATTTATTGTGTTTGCTTTCTTTGCAGCGCAATTTCTGTATTCGTTCCAACACTCTAACTTAGGGACATTATTAGCCTTATCGGGTGCGGAATTACTGCGAACTTTAGATATGCCATCTGGAATGACGGTATTTGGGGTGATTTTATTAACCGCCGTGTTAAATATCATGATCACGTCAGCGACTTCAAAATGGGCGATTATGGCGCCAGTTTTAGTGCCAATGTTAATGGCAGTCGGAATTTCGCCAGAATTAACCCAAGCTGCCTTCCGTGTGAGTGATTCTGCGATGAACGTGAGTACGCCAATGTTCCCGTTCTATCCACTAATTTTAATGTATTGCCAGAAATATTATAAAAATGCAGGTATCGGAACCTTATGTTCTATGATGATCCCGTTCACCATCGGTTTATTAATTACCTTAACAGCGACACTGTATCTGTTCTGGGCATTCGATATTCCAATTGGTTTTGACAGTGGTTATACATGGCAGCCTGTGCAATAAGTAAAAGGTATGTGAAATGAAAGAATTAGGTAAAAAATTAGAAGAACGTTTTTATCGCTATGTGGCCATTGAAAGCCAAAGTGATGCGGCAAGCTCTGTTGTACCAAGCACAGAAGGCCAGCGTGAACTGGCAAATCTTCTGGCGAAAGAATTAGAGAGCTACGGCTTGAAAGATGTGTATGTTGATGAACATGCCATTTTATATGGAATGCGCCCAGGTAATAAACCCAATGCCCCTAAAATTGGTTTTGTGGCTCACTTAGATACTGTTGATGTCGGTTTATCTCCGGTGATCAAGCCGCAAACTTTGAAGTATGAAGGTGCGGATTTATGCTTGAATGCGCAGGAAGATGTGTGGTTTAAAACCGCGGAACACCCGGAAGCCGCCGCTTATGTGGGCGATGAAATTATTTTCAGTGACGGCACCAGTGTTCTGGGCGCGGATGATAAAGCGGCCATTACCGTTGTCATGGAGCTGATGGATAAACTGCAAAACGCAGATTTTGATTGCGGCGATATCTATGTGGCGTTTGTGCCAGATGAAGAAATTGGTCTTCGTGGCTCCAAAATCATGGATCTTTCTCGTTTCAAAGTGGATTTTGCTTATACCATCGATTGCTGTGCGCTCGGAGAGGTGGTTTTTGAAACCTTTAATGCGGCTTCTATTGAAGTGGAAATTAAAGGGATCACCGCTCATCCAATGTCAGCGAAAAACGTATTGTTAAACCCAATTCGTGTGGCACATGATTTTATTGGTTGTTTCGATCGTTTCGATACGCCGGAACACACTGAGCACCGTGAAGGTTACTTCTATATCACAGATTTAGCGGCAAACCCGAATGAAGCAAAAATCAAAATGGCGATCCGTGATTTTGACCGCCCAAGTTTTGAAGCTCGTAAGCGTTTCATTGCTGAAAGTATTGAACTGATTCGTACTCGTCATCCACGAGCGAAAGTGGAATTCAAAATTGATGATGTGTATAGCAATATCAGCGATTCAATCGGTGAAGATCGTACAGCGGTAGATATTATTCTCGAAGCGTTAAAAATTCATAATATCGAGCCAAATATCATTCCAATGCGTGGAGGCACTGACGGTTCAGCGCTGTCTGCTCGCGGAATTGTGACACCAAACTATTTTACGGGTGCGCATAACTTCCATTCTCGCTTTGAGTTTTTACCAATAACTTCATTCGAGAAGAGCTATTTAGTGTCTGAAACTATTTGCCGCCTTGTTGGGCAAAAGTAGTTCATACTGGATTTAGCTTTAGCTCGTTAAAAGTCAGAATATTAAAACCGATAGCTGCTAATTATTTAGCGGCTATTTTTTTGAAAGAAACTCATTCAAGTTTTAAATGTTAATTAATGGATTATAACTAGAATAATAGTTTTAAATATTGATTTAAAAAGAAGATATGACTTATTAATTTTTTCATTTATTATCCTCCCATTATGGCTGCAAGTAATAGGAGAGGTATTTGATTAATATAATAATTATTGATGATAGTAATATTTCGATTCGAGGTATTGAAGCGATACTCATTCGAAATACTCGCTATAAAGTTGTCGCAACGTTTCCTTCTTTAGATCCGGTGATCACGTGGAACCGGCAAAATAAAGCAAATATTATTTTGATTAATCGGGAACATTGCCATTTCGATTCATTGAAAACCTTCACGACAATCCGTCGTACTCAACCTGATGTAGGGCTCATTATCTTCAATGTGCGTCATAATGATATGTTTGTTGTGAAAGCGTTGGATATTGGTATTTTTGGCATACTGAGCGCTAGTATTGCAGAAGAAGAGCTAATTGAAGCCTTGCAAATCGTGAATGCGCGTCAACGAATTATCTCTCCTGATATTGCTCAACAACTGGCTTTACAAAGATTAAATCAACGTGAACAGCTAGATATATATGAATTGCTTTCTGCAAGAGAGCTGGAAATTATGCTCATGATCACAAGAGGGCTTCCGGTTAAGCATATTGCGGAGTCATTATCTTTAAGCCCTAAAACGGTAAATACCTATCGATATCGAATGTTTGGTAAACTTAATATCAGTAGTGATGTAGAATTAACACATATAGCAATCGGTTATGGTTTAATTACCGCAAAACAGGGTTCATCAGGGTGGAACAACAGTTTGATCCAAAAGTTTTCTTAAAAACAGTCACAAACCAACCCGGCGTTTATCGTATGTACGACGCTGGGGGAACCGTGATTTATGTTGGGAAAGCGAAAGATCTGAAAAAAAGGTTATCGAGCTATTTCCGTGAGAATGTCGGTAGCCGCAAAACAGAGCAACTCGTCAAGCATATCGCCTCTATTGATGTGACGGTAACCCATACCGAAACTGAGGCGCTACTGCTGGAACATAACTATATAAAGCTGTATCAGCCTCGTTATAACGTCTTGCTACGAGATGATAAATCTTATCCTTATATTTTTCTGAGTAGCGAAACACATCCTAGAATTTCAAGCCACCGAGGTGCGAAACATGGGAAAGGTGAATATTTCGGCCCATTCCCAAGTTCTTATGCGGTACGTGAAACCTTAGCGGTTATGCAAAAGCTGTTTCCCATTCGCCAGTGTGAAGATAGCGTTTATAGAAACCGTTCAAGACCTTGTTTACAGTATCAAATTGGTCGCTGTTTAGGGCCATGCGTGAAAGGTTTAGTGACGGACGAAGAGTATGATCAGCAAGTCAACTATGTCCGTCTGTTCTTAACGGGGAAGGACAAGCAAGTCTTAACTGGGTTAGTCGAGCGCATGGAAAAAGCTAGCCAAGAGCTCCGTTTTGAGGATGCCGCGCGTTTTCGTGACCAAATTCAAGCCGTGCGCGCGGTAACAGAAGAGCAATATGTGTCGGGCGGTGATGATGACCTTGATGTTATCGGGGTCGCATTCGATTCCGGTTTGGCTTGTGTTCATGTTCTATTTATTCGCCAAGGAAAGGTTTTGGGTAGTCGCAGTTATTATCCAAAAATTCCGGCGGGGACTTTATTAGAAGAAGTAGTGCAAACCTTCTTAGGGCAGTTCTACTTACAAGGCAGTGAAAACCGTACATTGCCAGGGGAAATATTAATTGATTTCCCATTGACGGAAAAAGAGTTACTGGCGGAATCGTTGTCTGGTATTGCTGGTCGTAAAATTAATATTCAAAGCCAGCCACGAGGCACCCGTGCTCGTTATTTAAAACTGGCTCGAACTAATGCATCCATTGCGCTATCTACCAAGCTAGCGCAGCAATCGACGATTCAACAACGCATGGCTGCGCTGTCAAAAGTCGTGAATATAGAAAATATTTCGCGCATGGAGTGTTTCGATATTTCCCACACGATGGGGGAGCAAACTGTAGCTTCTTGCGTGGTGTTTGATAAAACGGGTCCTGTGAAATCAGAGTATCGTCGATACAATATTACGGGGATCACACCTGGGGATGACTATGCGGCGATGCACCAAGTGCTGACTCGCCGTTATGGTAAACATCTGGATGAGAGCAAAGTTCCCGATATTATCTTTATTGATGGTGGTAAAGGGCAACTGGGTCAAGCGCGGGATGTCTTTGATTCCCTTGAAGTAGATTGGGATAAAAACCATCCTTTATTAATTGGGGTTGCTAAAGGTAGCGATCGTAAAGCAGGGTTGGAAACGCTGTTTTTAAAACCCGAAGGTGAAGGTTTTGCGCTTCCGCCTGATTCGCCAGCATTACATGTGATCCAGCATATTCGTGATGAGTCGCATAACCATGCGATTACGGGGCATCGCCAGCGCCGCGCGAAAGTGAAAAATACCAGTGCGCTTGAATCTATCGAAGGCGTAGGGCCAAAACGTCGCCAAATGTTATTGAAGTACATGGGAGGATTACAACCTTTGCGTAATGCGAGCATAGAAGAGATCGCAAAAGTGCCCTCGATCTCATACGCGCTGGCAGAAAAGATTTATAATGCATTGAAACAGTAGATATCTTAGGGCAACATACTAAGGTATCCGTCTTGGACAAAGAGTTAGTGAGCGCGATGAAATTAAATATACCAACGTGGTTGACCTTATTCCGTGTCATCCTGATACCGTTTTTTGTATTAGCGTTTTATCTTCCTGTCAGTTGGGGACCTTTTGCTTGTGCGCTGATTTTTGTGATCGCCGCTGTGACGGATTGGTTCGACGGATTTTTAGCGCGTCTATGGAAGCAAACGACCAAGTTTGGTGCTTTCCTCGATCCTGTTGCAGACAAGGTTATGGTTGCGACAGCGTTAGTCTTAGTGACTGAAAGCTACGATGTTTGGTATGTCACTTTACCCGCAGCAACCATGATTGCACGTGAAATCATTATCTCTTCACTCAGAGAGTGGATGGCAGAAATTGGTAAACGTAGCAGTGTGGCTGTCTCTTGGATTGGTAAGTTCAAAACTACCGCGCAAATGATGTCGCTGGTGGGCTTATTATGGCGTCCAAATCCGCTGATCGAACATCTGTCTATTGCTCTTTTATATGTGGCTGCAATTCTGACTTTCTGGTCAATGTTCCAATATTTAAAGGCTGCGTGGGGCGATTTGAGCGAAGCGTGATCGAAATGATTGAAAAAACAGCGAACGATCCAATTATTTCAATAATTGTATTGACTCGATAGGTGAAATCAGTAGAATGCAACGCATCGAACGGCAACGTGGTTTACGAAAATAAATAAGTAAATCAGCCAGTTTGAGAGCAGAAACTGAAAAGTGAAGCTTAAGCGGGAATAGCTCAGTTGGTAGAGCACGACCTTGCCAAGGTCGGGGTCGCGAGTTCGAGTCTCGTTTCCCGCTCCAAATCTTGAAAAAGACTAGGGTGTAAGGCGCGTTAGCAAAGCGGTTATGCACCGGATTGCAAATCCGTGTAGCTCGGTTCGACTCCGGGACGCGCCTCCAAATTCTAGCCCAGGTGGTGAAATCGGTAGACACAAGGGATTTAAAATCCCTCGGCTGTAAGGCTGTGCGGGTTCAAGTCCCGCCCTGGGCACCATATACAGTGAATGGACCAATCGGTCCATTTTACTTTAAAGATTTAAACTAGTTAGTTAATAAAAGTTAGCTACTAGATAAGCAGTAAAGCAGTATAAAAAATTTGGCCCAGGTGGTGAAATCGGTAGACACAAGGGATTTAAAATCCCTCGGCTGTAAGGCTGTGCGGGTTCAAGTCCCGCCCTGGGCACCATACAAAACTTAACTGAGTTTAATCAGTAAGTTAGAAAAAGAAGAAGCCACCCAATGGGTGGCTTTTTTGCATTTGAATATAAAAATAATTATCAGCTTTTCAATGGGGTTTGTGAATCCAATTTTTTTGTCATTTTTCTCCCATTTTTATCAAGATCCCGAAAGACTAAGTAAAAATAAGTAAGTCAGACCCATCCCACCCTGAACTGTGCCAATATCTGCGTTTTAGAAAAAGGAGAGGGTGATGTCTAATATGAAAACTGAAATTGTGGTTGTCCGCTTAACGAAGCATGAGCGTGCGATGTTAGATGCAATAAAAACCACGCCATTACTTGCTGATTGGTTGAAAGCGCTCGCTTTTTCTCAAGTAGAACAGCACGAAAAGAGTCAAAATCCTAAATAAACTGGTCTGTTCACTATGTTTCTTGCCTATACATCTTAAGTATAAGATGAATATCAGGTATATTAGTGTTCGATTGTAAGCTACCAAGAAAAATTACTATGATTATCAAACCTAAAATTCGTGGTTTTATCTGCACTACAGCTCATCCAGCAGGCTGCGAAGCCCATGTTCGTGAGCAAATTGCCTATGTGAAATCTCGTGGTGAACTGAAAAATGGACCGAAAAAGGTTCTGGTAATTGGTGCATCCACTGGTTATGGTCTGGCTTCACGCATCAATGCGGCTTTTGGCAGCGGTGCAGCGACCATCGGTGTTTTCTTTGAAAAACCGGGCAGTGAGAGCAAAACAGGTTCCGCAGGCTGGTACAATGCCGCTGGTTTTGACAAAGCAGCGAAAGAAGCGGGTCTGTATGCGAAAAGCATCAACGGTGATGCATTCTCCAATGAATGCCGTCAAACCGTAATCGACTTGATTAAACAAGATTTAGGTCAAATCGATTTAGTGGTTTATTCACTGGCTTCTCCAGTGCGTAAAATGCCTGAAACGGGTGAAGTTGTACGTTCAGCATTAAAACCAATTGGTGAACCGTACAAATCTGTTGCGCTGGATACCAACAAAGATGTGCTGATCGAAGCCGTTGTTGAACCTGCCAACGAGCAAGAAATCGAAGACACCGTGAAAGTGATGGGCGGTCAAGATTGGGAATTGTGGATGAACGCATTAGCGGATGCTGGTGTTCTGGCTGACAATGCTCAATCCGTTGCTTACTCCTATATCGGTACTGATTTAACGTGGCCAATCTACTGGCACGGTACATTAGGTAAAGCGAAAGAAGATTTAGATCGCGCAGCCCATGCTATCAATGAAAAAATGGCGAAGAAAGGCGGTTCCGCACATGTTGCTGTACTGAAATCTGTGGTCACTCAAGCATCTTCAGCAATTCCTGTAATGCCTCTTTATATCTCAATCGTGTTCAAAATCATGAAAGAGCAGGGCATTCATGAAGGTTGTATCGAGCAAATTCAACGTCTGTTCGCAACTAAATTATTCAGCGGTGAAACACCAGAAACTGACGAGAAAAACCGTCTGCGCCTGGATGACTGGGAACTGCGTGATGATGTGCAAGAAACTTGTCGTCAAATCTGGAAACAGCTTAACGACGACAACATCAATGCACTGACTGACTATCAAGGTTACAAAGCTGAATTCTTACGTTTATTCGGATTTGGCTTAGATGGCGTTGATTACGAAGCAGACTTAAGCGGCGAAGCTAATTTTGAAGTGAAAGAATTAGTTTAATAAATAGCTATCTATTTCGCTGAAAACCCCGAGCGCTGGTAAACCGGTTCTCGGGGTTTTATTTTTTTCGCTCTAGGATAATAATGACCAAATTGGCTTTTCATGGTGAGCCTCAAAAAGGGAGCGCAGGGATGTTGATTGTAGAAATGTTAAGTACTGGTGATGAAGTGCTGCATGGGCAAATTATTGATACCAATGCGGCGTGGCTAGCAGATTGTTTGTTCCAGCAAGGATTACCGCTGCATAGCCGCACCACGGTCGGTGACTCTCTTGATAGCTTAGTGGAAACATTTATCGAGCGTAGCCATCATGCAGATGTGATTATTGTTAATGGTGGGTTAGGCCCAACGAGTGATGATCTCAGTGCCTTAGCGGCTGCAACGGCTGTGGGTGTCCCCCTCATTGAGCATCCTGAGTGGATTGCGGTAATGGAGAGCTATTTCACTGCTCGAGGGCGTGAAATGCCAGCTACCAATCGTAAGCAGGCCATGTTACCCGCCAATGCCGAACTTATTGATAATCCAGTGGGAACCGCTTGTGGTTTTGCAATGCATCTTAATGATTGTTGGTTCTTTTTTACACCGGGCGTTCCTTCTGAGTTTAAAGTCATGGTCAATGAACAGATCATTCCTCGTTTACGTCAAAAATTTACGTTACCAGAGCCTCCAATTTGTTTACGTCTAACCAGTTTTGGTCGTAGTGAAAGTAGTCTTGCAAGGCAGTTTGACCCACTTGAGTTACCAAAAGAGTGCGTGTTGGGTTACCGTTCTTCAATGCCAATCATTGAATTAAAATTGACCGGGCCGGCAAATCAACGCGATGTGATGGAGCAAGTTTGGCAAGTCGTGAAAGCGGGTGTTGGTGACAATAAAGTATTTGAAGGCACGGAAGGTATTGGTGCGTTAGTACGAGAATCACTTGAACAACAACAGCTTTCAGTTGTGACACACGAACAGTTCAGTGCCGGCTTACTCTATTGGACATTGAATGCAGCAAAAGTGCCTGTCACTCAAGGAAATATTGAAAAATCAGCAGCGCATTCAGATTTGGCAGCCTTAGTCCAAACTGCAAAAAATAGTCGGTCGCTAAATCAGTGTGGGATTGGTTTAGTCATTGGCGAATATTATGATGGAACCTTATCTTTAGCATTATCCACCCCAACTGGCAGTTATGCTCAGTGTGTAAATTATTTACCTCGCAATCACTCAGAACTGGAAAAACAGCAGGTTAGCGTGATGTTGATGTTGGATATGTTATCTCGTTGGCTAGATGGTCGCCCAATCATTGGGGATTATGAATGGTTAGAGCAAATTCAAGTGATGGAAGTTAACTAAAGTAATTAATGTGTCGCTAGGATTATTTGCAAAACCACCCTCAATGAAAAGAGGGTGGCTAATATTCATTATTCAGTGGGTGAGATAGTTTCAATCATAAAATTAAGCCCAGAAATCCCTTTTTCACAGGCTTTATCTTGAAAAATAGAAGGGGCTTTTTCAATTTTACGTTTTAATGCGGTAATTTGATTGGCATAAATATCTGCACCTGCAATGTCTGGGTTATCTTTCAAATATTCGATAAACACATCCACATTCTGATAAAAATAGTCGCAAGGTTTATCTGTGACATCAATCTTAGACAGATTTTTTAAAGAATCAGGTAAAATATTATCTTTGGCCAACTCAATATATTCACCATCTTTCACTTGTTGAATTGCGTTATCCACCTTCGCTTTTAAATTAAATAGCATCACAGCGACAGAGATCAGCGCAACGAGTAAAACAGCATTGGCGGCTAAACTAATACTCAGTAAATATTTTTTCATTTGCTCCCTCAAATTAGTCTCAATAACTGATTAATAATGTAAGAAATTTAAATTTTCTACTTAGTAATTTAGCAGCAATGATTCTAGCTGTAACTAAGACAATCCTTGAAGCTTAGCAAATCATCGCGTATTTATTTTATGCCGTTTTGTGCCTTTCAATAGTGGAGTGCTTTAATGGGATGAAGCGATACGTTATGATCATACCAATTTATAGTCATAACCAATTTTATGTTAAGTCAGATTTTTAGCACGTTATTTAACGAAAAGCTGAATACGTGAACGGCAGTTTAAAGGAAACTCAATGGACAATATCACGATTAAAAATGTTGAAGAAATAGAATTAATGCGAGAATCTGGTCGATTACTTGCTAGCGTTTTTAAAATGTTGGATGAGTTTATCGTTCCCGGAATATCCACAATGGAAATTAACGACAAAGTCGAAAGCTATATTGTGAATGAACTTCAAGCGCGTCCAGCCAGTAAAGGCCAATATGGTTATCAATATGTTCTAAATACATCAATTAACGAAGTCGTGTGTCATGGTGTGCCAAAAGTCGATGAAATCTTAAAGCCAAAAGATATTATCAACGTGGATATTACCCTTGAGAAAAATGGCTTTATTGCTGACTCAAGTAAAATGTATGTGATGCCAGAGGCTTCCCCACTTGCCCGAAAATTAGTGAAAGATACCTATAATGCAATGTGGGAAGGGATCAAGCAGGTAAAACCAGGTGCTACGTTAGGTGATATTGGATCAGCTATCCAACATCATGCGGAATCAAATGGCTATAGCGTCGTTCGTGAATATTGTGGGCATGGAATTGGTCGAAAAATGCATGAGGATCCGCAAGTATTACATTATGGAACCCGTGGACGCGGTGTGGTTCTAAAAGAAGGTATGACATTCACCATAGAGCCAATGATCAACCAAGGTGGCATGAAAATAAAAACCAAAAAAGATGGTTGGACGGTCGTGACGCGAGATAAAAAGCTTTCTGCGCAGTCGGAACACACCATCTTGGTCACTAAAGATGGTTATGAAGTACTGACTTTGCGTGATGAAGAGCGCTAATTCGATTTAGTTCTAATACAGTTTTGCAAATCGCCATATTCACCATAAATGGAATATGGCGATTTTTTTCATTAAGCTAAATTTAATGCTTAAATTCTGAAACTATTCATTTATTGATGTCATTTCAACTTAGGTTATCGTTATTGGATAACAGACCTGAAGCTTATTACTAAAATACCCACCAAAAAGGTAATTTACATAGATATTCCGCATTTGATCATGTTATATATCGGCAAATAAACTTTTTTGGTGCCACGCATGTTTAACCTCTCTGAGTTAATTAACGATACGCCCATTGATTCTATTCTTTTATTTATTGTCACCTTCATTTTATTAATTATTTCTGCGTATATTGGAAAATATATTTTTAAACGCCGCAGTGCTCATGAAGAGCTAGCGGATGATGAGGCAAAAATTATTTTAGGCGCGATTTTGTCGTTATTGGGTCTGTTGATTGGCTTTGTATTATCGATTTCCATCAATGGTTATAACAACCGCCAGCAAACAGAAGAAAACGAAGCAATTGCGATTGGAAATGCTTATCAACGAGCACAATTACTCAGCGGTGATGAACGAGCAGAAGCCTCATTGCTTATTCAACAATATCTTGAAGCGCGCATCGAATTTTTTAAATCGGGAGTGAGTGATGAAAACAGCCAATGGCGGATGACATCTCTGACTAAACAAGGGCAACTCTGGGAAATCGGTGTGAAACAGGCTCAAGAATCGCCGAACCCTGTGGTCTCTTCGGTTTTATCGGCATTTGGTGATTTATATGTTTCTCAACAAAAAACCATGGCGAGCTGGCGACACCAAATCCCGAATGCTGCTTGGTTCTTACTGATATTTTTCGCTGTCTGCTCGAATGTCTTGATAGGTTATAACATTCGAGGAACAAAAGGTAAAAACTGGCTTATTGTTATTCTGCCATCTTTGACAACATTGGCGCTGTTTATGATTGCAGAAATTGATATCCCAGGAGAAGGGGTGATCCATGTTACGCCGGATGATTTACTTTTATTGCAGGACTTCTTATTTAAGGATGGTGCTTGGCTGGGAAAGTAAGTTAGGCAGCACAGAAATGAAGGAAAACCCTCTGAGTATAAACTCAGAGGGTTGAAGGATTATCGAACGATAATACCTAATAAAATTCCGATAGCGCCGAAGTCAGCGTCACTAAAGGTCGTATTTGCAATACCGATGTCGCCGAGGACTGGCAGCAAGAATACAGGTAAGAAGGTAATTAACAGACCTTGAGCAAAGGCACCAAGAATAGCACCACGGCGTCCACCCGTAGCGTTACCGAATACCCCAGCAGCGGCACCTACGAAGAAGTGTGGTACAACACCCGGAATAATTACCGTCATGTTCAGTGCATACAAAACAAACATGCCTAATACACCCGCGGCAAAGCTGCTTAAGAAGCCAACTAACACTGCATTCGGCGCGTAAGGGAAGACCACTGGGCAGTCTAATGCAGGTTTTGCATTTGGCACTAATTTATCAGAGATCCCTTTAAATGCAGGAACGATTTCGGCGATAACCATGCGCACACCTTGCAGAATGATGTAAACACCCGCTGCGAAAGTAATGGATTGCATCAACGAGAACATGAACCAGTTTTTACCGCCGCTCACTTCACGAACAAAATCACTGCCTGCAAACAGACAAGTAATGATAAAGATAATGAACATTGTGAACGAAATAGCCACTGGCGTATCACGCAGGAACAGTAAGCTTTTTGGCACATTCATATCTTCAGTAGAATGTTCTTTATTACCAAATTTGCTACCGATAAAGCCCGCTAACACATAAGAAATAGTGGAGAAGTGACCAATTGCTACATCATCAGAACCGGTGACTTTTTTCATGTACGGGTGTGCAATCGCAGGGAAGAACACCATACAGAAACCGACAATCAGTGAACCGACAGCCACGAGCATGGTTCCTTCCATACCTGCGGTCGCTAAGATAACCGCAATCATCATGGACATGAATAAAGTATGGTGACCTGTCAGGAAGATAAATTTCCATGGGGTCAGGCGAGCAATCAAGATATTGATTAACATCGCAAAGAACATGATCATTGCCATTTCACGACCGAAGCTTTTTTGTGCAATAGACACGATTGCTTCGTTGTTCGGCACGACACCATTGATACCAAATGCGTGTTGGAAAATCGCGGAAAAATCACCTAAAGAGCTGACAACTAACCCTGCACCGGCACCTAAAATTACAAAACCCATGATGGTTTTGATGGTGCCTTTAATGCATTCAGTAACAGGTTTCTTTTGGGCAATCAGACCGATAAGTGCGATCAGACCGACGAGCACCGCCGGTTCAGAAAGCACATCTTGCATCAGAAAACGAAAGAATTCCATGAAGCCTCCGGTTACATCGCGCCGAGTTTCTGTAAAGCCACGCTCAGACGTTCTTTCATCGCGACTTTATCAATCATATTTTCCAGAGCAACAATTTCGCCGCCAACTTGTTGAGCAACTAACTGTTCTGCAATATCGGTGGTGCCGACAAAAATATCACTTACAGTGCCTTTTGCAGAGCCTAAGTCAACGTGGTCAACATCAGCCGCAACTTGCAGATCTTTTAAAATTGTCTTGATGCTCATTTCCATCATCAGACTTGTACCTAAACCATTTCCACAAACAACAGTGATTTTCATAATATTTACCTATGACTCAATTATTCATATTTAGCGATGATTTTAAGGATGTCATCTACGTTTTCTGATTGCATGATGCTATCAATATCTTCTTGGTTATCAAAAAGTTCAGCCAGTTTTGCAATCGCACCGATATGGCTGTTGCTGTCTGTTGCTGCAAGAACAATCAATAACTTAATTGGATCGTTACCTTCTGAACCAAACTCAACCCCTTGTTTAATGACCGTTAAACCGAGAGATAACTGGTTAACACCGTCTTCAGGGCGGGCATGTGGCATTGCAATGCCCGGGCCTAATACATAGTAAGGGCCGATTTTTTCGTGGGATTGAATGATGGCATCAATATAACGAGGTTCGATGAATTTATTATTAATTAAGGGATTACAGGCAATTTTTATTGCATCACGCCAGTCATTGGCGCTGTCAACCACCTGAACCACATTCGGGGTTAGTAACGTAGTTAGCATTGGCTTGGCTCCTGGTAAAAAAGAAATTCTATTAGATGTTTTAGTAATGGAATGAATAGTAGTGATCTATGGTAGCGCTATCTAGCTGAATTGTTCATTTTCGTGATAGCGCTATCATTTTGGCTAAATATCGTTAATAAAATCATTTTTAGTGCATTTGGCAGTTAATTAACAAATCGGAGCTGTGGTAAGTTATCGTCGTTGAATAATAAGTTTAGACGAAACAAAGTAATTTCATGCAGAAAACCCGAAAAAGAAAGAATACAGGCAGAGTCACATTACAAGATGTCGCGAAATATGCGGGGGTCGGTTCAATGACGGTATCGCGTGCTTTACGGACACCGGAGTTAGTCTCGGATAAATTGAGGGAGAAAATCAATGAAGCTGTTGAGGAGCTCGGTTACATTCCCAATTCCGCTGCGGGCATTTTAGCGTCAGGTCAAAGCCGAACAATTGCAGTATTGATCCCATCATTACGAGACAATGCAAGCTCAGTTTTTCTGCAAGCTTTACAAGAAGTCTTGAACAAAAATAATTATCAAGTGGTGATTGGTAGTCATGATTATCAGCATAAAAAAGAGTCTGAGGTGTTACTCACGCTGTTGCAAAGTAGCCCCGCCGCATTAGTGATTTTTGGTGCAATGAATTCTGAAAGTGCTTTGGGAACTCTGAATAATTTGCCAATTCCCGTAATTAATGTGACGGGGGATCCTGCTCATCGCTTTACACTCAATATAAAAAATAATTTAGGGGAAGCAGTCAGTTTTCTTACGAATTATTTGCTGCAAAAAGGTCACCAGCGTATCGGCTATATTGGTGCGCAAATGGACAGCAAAATGCAGGGGCAACAACTGAGTGGTTGGAATAACACACTGTTAAAGCATAACTTGAGCGCTGAGCAAAGTATTACGACGCCATACGTGGCCACCATGGACTTTGGGCGGCAGGCAATTAGTGAAATGTTGACCCGTCAACCAGAATTAGAAGCCGTGATTTGTAGCCATGAAATGATAGCGTTAGGAGTCATGTTTGAATGTCAGCGGCGGCTAATCAAAATTCCGAAGATGTTGGCCGTGGTGTGCGTTGAAGGGTCGGGAAATTGCGATCATATTCATCCATCGCTCACATCTGTGCGCATTGATTACAGTAAAATGGCACGAGAGACTGCGAAGAAACTCTTAAAATGGTTAGGGAATACTGAAGAAAGCTTTGCCAATATTCAGGATGAAATTGTCTTCCCTTATAAATTTGAGGCAAGGCAAAGTGGCTAGAAACCACTGCATTTGTTGCACTACATTGTGTATCCGGTCACAGAATCACGTAAAGGTTAAAAGTTATTTTTAATCTCGAAATAAGAATGCTGTAGAGGTCACTGTTTATTTATTCTTCTGTGCTAATTTCCTCCTTATATCTATCGTGCATGTTCAGATTTTATGCAGAGATAGATGCTTTGTTTAACTTGAGATAGTTATTACTCTGGGGATAAGTACATTATGAAATCAATAAAAACACTCGTGTCTGCCGCAATTTTAATTTCGTGTGGCGCGACAGCGGCAACAACAGGTTCTGAAGTTTTAATGGTACAAAATGGCGGAACGCCGAATAAGGTGTATTCTGCAAATAAACCAACGATCAAAGTTGCCACTTATAATATTGGTAAAAATGAGTTGGCGGCGGATGTCGCTAATTTAGATGAATTGAGCAAAGCGATCGCTAAGATTGATGCGGATGTTATTGTCTTAACTGAAATTGACAATAAAACTGCACGTAGTAAGAAAGTGAACCAACTAGAGGAAATTGCCAAAGCGAACAAAATGGATTTTGCGTTTGGTAAGGCACTCGATTTTGATGGTGGTGAATATGGTGTAGGAATTTTATCAAAATATAAAATTGAGAAATCCCAAGTCGTGAATTTACCATCAGGCGGAGCAGAACAGCGAGTGGTGTTGTTATCGCAAATTACCAAGCCTGGTTTTGACTCACCCATTATTATCATGGGAACTCACTTAGACTGGCAGAAAGATCCTACCATCCGCATAGGCCAAGTTCGCCATATTCTCGATGCGACGATTGGTGATACCGAAACAGGTTTTGATAATATTGCTGCCTCTATCAAAATCCTCGCAGGGGATTTTAACTCAACCGCAAAAGAGCAACCTATTCAGGAAATCAGCTATTTTTGGGATCCGGTTGAGAAAAAAGGGGTGAATTATCGCACATGGCCTGCCGTTAACCCTGCCATAGATATCGACCATATCTTTACCTATAAAGGTCAGGTTTGGGATGTGAAAACCATGACAATTCCAACAGACAGTAAAGACTTTCAATGGTCAAAAGTCAGTGACCATTTGCCGGTTATTGCAGAACTTGAGTTACAAGAACAGTAAGTTATTGGGATAGTGGACAGGCCTCTATTTGAGGTCTGTTTTTATTAGAATCACTTACTTTTGCAGTAATTTTTGGCGCTGAATATAACGGACTTGAGCTATCCCTAAGTACTCTTCAATAGCGGCGTAAATGCGTGAGCTTAATGCGTGAAAATCCGCTTCATTTTCTAAGGCGGGTTTAGTTAATATAATGAATTCATACATAAATTCTTTAATTGTCGAGAATTTATTGGCGACGTTTTCATAGTAATATTGATAAACATAGGACTCTTGAGAATGGCTGAGTTCGGTATTATTTTTGATGTTGTTGGTTGCCAACAACAGTAGTTGTGTATTTGTCATGATGGGTCCTATTTTTGTTTTTTTGAATAGTACACAAGTTACTATAAATCTTTTATCAAAATTAGTCGGATGATTTTAGTTTTTGGTTTTTAAATTAACCCTAAAATCGTATTTTCCATTATATCATTATGTTAGCAATTTATTTCTCTGAAAGAATGTTGAAGGGTGAAAGTCAGAATTTAATCCTTGTAAATATTAATGGAATTCTATCATATTAAAAAATATGAAAATGAATATTTCATCAGATGATCTCTCTAACAAATCTGAGGTTTTCCTTACTTTTTGCATGTAATGGCCGGGTTTTCGATGTCCTGCATCATACATTAGTGCGTTTGTTTCATATGTATCTAATGGTTATTTATATTATGGTTTTATTTTAATTATAATGATTACTATTAATTCCGATATATAATGTTAATTATTTATTTGTACGTTGTTTTAATATTGTTTTATTGCCTTTAATAAAAAGGGATAAATAAAATTTATCCCTTTTTTTAATTGTTTAAATTAGCAAATTAACCTTTCAATTCTCTAGCACATTGTTGTAAATGCTGGAAAGAAGTGAACCGAGTTTGATGATGTAATTTAAACTGCTCATTAGGTTGATAAGTTAAATCAATGTTTGCAAATTGAGCCATTGCTTGTGCAACATTCTCACAAACACCTCCCGCGACTGCACCCAAAATAGCAGAGCCCAGTAATACAGGTTCATCCGCTTGAGTTGAAATCACAGGAATACCACAGGTATCGGCTAGAAGTTGGCGGATAAGTGGGTGCTGACCAGCGCCACCGCTGATAGCGATGTTTTGGATAACCGCGCCTGATTGTGCCTGAGCATCAATGATTTGTCGTAATCCATAGCCGATACTGCAAACGCCAGCGGTATAGAATGCAAGTAAGTTATCAAAGCTGTTATCCATGCTTAAGCCCGCAATGATGGCTTTCGCATGGGGATCAGCGAAAGGAGCTCTATTGCCTAAAAACTCAGGAACAATATGAATACCTTTAGCTAATTCAACTGCTTGAGATGGAGTACCTGATTTTTCTAATACTTTATCTGCTAGCATAACGGGTAATGACTTGCCTTGTTCTTTTGCCATCACCTTGGCTTGTGCGGACATCGGATGTAACGAAAGTAGTTGGTCAATTGCCGCACCGGCAGCACTTTGTCCCCCTTCGTTGAGCCACATCCCTGGGACCATTGCAGAATAATAAGGACCCCAAACGCCAGGAATAAATACGGGTTCTTGGGTGGTGGTCATCGTGCAGGAAGACGTACCGAAAACATATGCCATATTTGCAGTAGCATCACCATTAACCCCAACTGTACCAATTCCACCAGCATGAGCATCAATCATCCCTGCGGCAACTGGCGTCCCAACCAACAGTCCCATTTGTTCAGCAGCTTGGGCGGTTAAGCCGCTTCCGTTTGGAGTACCTGGTTCGACAATTTCTTGACCAATGCGGGTAAAGTTTTCGTCCGCTAATTCAGCGAGACCAATTTGGCGAAAATAGTCAGCATCCCAGCGTTTTTCATGCGCCAAGTAAGTCCACTTACAGGTTACTGTACATGTAGAGCGCGCTAAAGAATCCGTTGATTTCCACGTTAGGAAGTCTGCTAAATCAAAGAATTGCCACGCATTATCATAAGTTTGGCGGCGATTTTCTTTTAACCAAAGAATTTTTGGGGTTTCCATTTCTGGGGAAATTTTACCCCCAACATAATTCAATACTGGATGTTTTAGGCTATTGATGCGCTCAGCTTGTTCAGTGGCGCGGTGATCCATCCAAACAATAATATTGCGTTCAGGATCCTCACTCGGGCTGACAGAAATAGGTTGCTGGTTTTTATCTAAAACAACCAGAGAACAGGTCGCATCAAAACCAATTCCTGCGACACGTTTCGCATCAATCTTGGCATTTGCCATTGCATGTTTCACACAATAACAAACGGCATTCCAGATTTCGTTGCTTGATTGCTCTACGAAATTGGCTCCATCACGGTAGAGCGTAATATCGTGTTTAGCTGACGCAAGCATGTTGCCATGCAGATCAAAAATACCTGCACGGGCACTGCCTGTACCGACATCAATACCAATGACGACGTCGTCATTTTTACTTTGCGTAGGGCTGTTCATATGTCCTCTCACAATCTTTATGGTTATCGGTAAAAACTAGAGGTCAACACTGTTTGGTAGGATCACAAGATCACGGATGGTGATATTTCTTGGACGAGTCAGCATAAAGAGAACCGCTTCAGCGACTTCGATAGGTTGCATTAAGCTGCCATTAGCTAATGCTTCTTCCATTTTTTCTTTTGGCCAGTCATCCAGTAATGCAGTGACAACAGGACCTGGTAATACTGCCCCAACGCGAACTCCGTGTTGGGACACTTGGCGGCGAGTTGAATGGACAAACGCTTGAACTGCAAATTTAGACGCGGTGTAGATAGGCTCCCAAATCACGGGCACCATACCTGCGATTGAGCTAGTAAACAGGACATCCCCTGATTTTTGCTCAATAAAGTGTGGGAGAACGGCGCGTACACTGCGAAATGCGGCATTGATGTTGAGGTTTAATACTTTATCCCAAACATCTGGGTCGCCTTCTGCGACAGGACCACCGATATAAGCACCTGCGTTAGCGTGGAAAATATCTAGGCGACCCGCTTTGGCTAAAATGGCATCTAACATGCCATCCACTTGTTCTGGTTTCATTAAATCAACAACCAGAGGAATTGCATTGTCGCCTAATTCGGCAACTAACTGATTTAATCGCTCTTCGGCACGGTCAATTAAAACAACTTTTGCGCCAGCTTTGAGTAGGGTACGTGCGCACTCAAGTCCAATACCAGAAGCCGCACCTGTGATGGCGGCAACTTTGTTTTCTAATGAGATAGCCATGATGTTCACTCCGGATAAGTTAGTTAATCAATAGGGAAGTCAAACTGAGTATTAGAAATTAATTTAATTTTAATAAGTTACGAGGGGATTTGGCGGAATGTATTCAGTGAGTGAGAATGCAGGCAAATCGCCATATCAACTCGATTCTAGGTTAATTTCGATGTCGCTCAATCGATGGAGCAGTATTGCGACTTTTACGCTTTGGTGTCAAGCTAGGAAAAAATGGAGGCATAAATTTGTGAGCAAGATCAGACAAAACAAGAAAACCACGATCTATGACCTTGCAGAATTGGCAGGGGTTTCAGCCAGTGCCGTTAGCGCTGTATTAAATGGAAATTGGCAAAAAAGGCGTATTAGTACTCAATTAGCTGAAAAAATTATGCGAATAGCGCAAGAGCAAAACTATTCGGTGAATAAGCAAGCGAGTCTATTACGCAGTAATAAATCCAAAATTATTGGGATGTTGGTTCCTAAATATGATAACCGTTATTTTGGGTCGGTTGTGGAGCATTTTGAGGAGATGGCGCGTGAACGTGGGCTCTTTCCTATTATTACCTGTACACGCCGTGATCCCCAATTAGAGTTAGAAGCCGCAAAGGCAATGCTTTCATATCAAGTGGATTGGTTGATTTCAACGGGGGCAACCGATCCTGATAAAATTACGCAAATCTGCCACGCATCAGGTGTGCCGACACTCAATTTGGACTTACCTGGTACATTGGCTCCTTCGGTGATTTCCGATAACTATCAAGGTGCAAAGCAGTTAACGCTCAATATTTTACAGAAAAGGCAGCAACGAGCCGCATCCTCAGAATCGCTGGTGTTTGTGGGGGGACGGGAAGAGGAGCATAACACTCGAGAGCGAATTCGAGGGTTTATCGATGCTCACAACTCTTTGAATATAGAGGTTCCTCAACACCATATTTTGACTTGTGGTTATGCGCCAGAAAAAGCCGAACGAGCACTCTCGACATATTCTTCTCAGCATTCATTTTTACAAAAAGGAACGTCTCCAGACATTGAACTTTGTGGGTTGTTTGTCAATTCGACCATTTCATTGGAAGGGGTGATGAGGTGGTTGATGAAAGAGGGGCATACGGGAGCGCATCAGCCACCGATGGGATGTTTTGACTGGGATCCATTTGTTGCATTACTTGGGAATGATATTGAGATGGTTAAACAGGATGTTCCCGCAATGCTAGAGCAAATTTTCGCCTTGATAGAATCGGGAGAAAGCCAGCCTCAGCTGATTGAGGTGATGCCTGTCATGATAGGAAAAACAGAATAAAATAAAATCAGGCTTAAAGCAGAAATGTTAAGCCTGATTTGGTCTACTTAATATTTTTATTTAATGCTTTTATTTAAAGAATCTAAACGCAATTGATGGCGCTGATTATAAAATTTTACGTAGGTTAAATACCCCGCCAAAATCGTGGAGAGACTTGCCGTCGCTAATAGCATAAATGTCACCATAATTTGGTATTTAACAGCCTGCAAAGGATCGACCCCCGCAAAAATTAGCCCTGACATCATACCGGGCAAGCTCACTATCCCAACCGTCTTGGCAGAATCTACCGTAGGAATTAATGACGCTCGAATACTTTCACGAATAATCGAGGCTGACGCAATTTTAGGTGTGGCGCCCAAGCTGAGCATTTCTTGAATTTGCTGTTGTTGGCTATTAAAGCGCTGTCCTAAGTTATTGAAGCAGAGTCCGACGGCAATCATGGCATTCCCGGCAATCATCCCTGTAATTGGAATCACTTGCATTGGGGTAAACGCGATAGCTTCAGTGAGAATTAATACTAGCAAGGTTAAAAATGTGCCTGAAGTAATCGCAATTAACGCGGTTGGAAATAGTTTATCGAGGTATTTACTGCGTTTTTTCGCATTCCAGGCGGCGTTAAAGCAAATAAATAGCACCAATAAAACAGTGAGTGCCTTATGGTCAACGTGGAAAATATATTTGAGGATATAACCCGCAATTAATAGCTGAACAATGGCGCGGCACGTACTCCAAATAATATCTTTTTCAAGAGAGAGCTTCTCTTTATGGCTAATAAAAATAGCCACTAAGACTAACATGATAGAAAATGCGAGCGACTCATTGGAAATAGTAGGTTGATGCACGATTAATTCCTATTTTTCGCTATGGTGTACGGGAAGGGTAATAATATCGTCAGCATGGCCAATTTCATCTTGATCATGAGTTACCCAGAGGACGGCAATATTATTCTTGACCGCTAATTGATGAATAAGCTCATTCACTTTGATTTTATTTTGTTCATCTAAGGCACTAGTAATCTCATCCAGTAATAAAATTTGCGGCAAGAATTGTAAATTACGGATCAATGAGACTCGCTGTTTTTCGCCGCCTGAAAGCTCATTAATGCCTTTTTCTAGGATGGTATCAGGTAGTGAAAAATAGCTTAAATCATCGAGGATTTTTTGTTTATCAAATGGTTTATTCCGTATTTGATAAGGAAAAAAGAGATTGTCATACACGGTATTGCCAAAGAGAGTTGGCGTTTGAGTACAATAGGAGACTTGTTGACGGTATTTCTCTGGTGCAATTGCGTTGATGTTTTCGCCAGCAAACAGAATTTCACCGCAACTTGGTGGGATGAGTGAAGAGACAATTTTTAATAATGTACTTTTGCCACAACCAGAAGGACCCGTGATCAATTTAAATTCACCGGGGTATAGGTCAATCTGCACATTATCTAAAATTATCTTCTGACCAACCTGAAAACCGATATTCTTAAGCTGTAATAAAGGCTGTTTTGTTTCCATATTTGACCTAATCCATCTAATTCTATTATCGATATTACGGATATTATGCGCCAATTTAGGGTAAATAGACACCGCGTTATCTGGAATAGGTTTGGCAAATTAGATTTGCATGAAGAAAATAGTTGCCTTATTATTTTCATCAACGTCTCGTTAGGAGATGGCATTCCTCCTAGTTTAACCGTCCTTGATGTGGACTGATGATGCCTACGTAAACCTTTTCATTTGAATGGGCGCGTAGGTTATGTGCCCGAATTTAGGGCATAAATGTCTGCAGGAGATTTTCCTTGCATTTATTCCCATCTAACTTGTAAGGAAAGTGGTAATGTATGCATCCCTCATTTCTATTGCTTTAGGTTCCGTTTTAGGTGGCTGGTTAAGATGGTTGATTGGCTTAAAACTGAATAATCTGCACCCTCACATTCCATTTGGTACTGTTTTCGTCAATTTAGTTGGCGGCTTTATCATTGGTTTTGCTGTCTCTTACTTTGCGAGCGCCAATATTAACCCTGCTTACAAACTGTTTATTGTTACAGGCTTTTGTGGGGCGTTTACGACGTTTTCAACATTTTCGTTGGAGGTGTTGGTGATGCTGCAAGAAGGGAAATTGGTGGTGGCATTTAGCACGATCGCGATTCATGTTCTCGGGGCTTT
Organism: Providencia sp. LY12; assembly: GCF_057621555.1. Taxonomy (NCBI): domain Bacteria; kingdom Pseudomonadati; phylum Pseudomonadota; class Gammaproteobacteria; order Enterobacterales; family Morganellaceae; genus Providencia; species Providencia sp. LY12. The sequence goes on from NZ_CM172594.1 coordinate 1,850,208, forward strand.
ATTATTTACGCTGCTCGGTATGTTGTGCCATAACATGCTTTCTCAAGGATAATAGATTTTAATTAAGTATTTATTTTCCACCGATTATTTTCGTACGATTAATAGCCTATCCCTAAGTGTGAATAGGCTATTTTTGTTTCTATTTTGAGCAAAAAAAGAGAATCACGAAATAAAGCAGAATATGTTACCAATGGTGATAATGATGAATTTTTATCGTGATATAACTGCATCAAAATTGTGAATGCATAAAAATATATTTCAGGGCAATAGATTATAAATTTATCGTTTTCCCTAAGCTGAAAAAGTACGAATTATCATCGAATATAAAGCATAAAAAATATCCTATTAAAAACGGAGCTGAATACGAAACTATCGCTCTGTATTTTTATTCTTTCCCCTCATATATGACTATTTAATCTACAGTTTTTTACTAGTGTATTTTTAGCCTTACACTGTAACTTAATCTATACATCTATTTATTCAATGTTATGATGAAATTGTTGTTTAAATGTAATGGCTTGGATGGATATGTGCTATTTGGCTTTATTCTGCTCTTTATTTTGAATGAATAAATCCGACATATCAAAATTAATAGATTAAATAACTAAAACAGAAATAAATAAAAATAATAAATACGGGGAAAAGCTTATGTCACAAATGTTAGCTCTGTTATTAATTGTCGGGATACTGTACATCGGGGATGCCATTGCAGTACGAACAAAAGCATGGATCCCATCAGTGTTTGTTTGTGCGGTATTATTCCTTTTAGGTTATTGGACATTCTTTCCTAAAGATATTGTGAGCATTGCGGGAATACCAAAAGTTGTCGCCGTGATGTTGATGTATTTACTCATTACCAATATGGGTACATTGCTGTCATTGAAAGAACTATTACACCAATGGAAGACTATCTTAATTTCGTTATCTGGTATTTTGGGGATCATCGTCTTTATTTATGGAGTAGGTCTGGCGTTATTTGATTTAAATACAGTATTAGTGGCAATCCCGCCATTAGTCGGTGGCATCGTCTCTTCATTAATTATGTCAAAAGGTGCTGCGGAAGCTGGGCTGGTGGATCTCTCAGTATTTGCCATCTTAATTTATGTGATGCAAGGTTTTGCCGGTTATCCACTCACGGCCATCATGTTGAAACGTGAAGGTCGCCGAGTGCTTGAGCAGTATCGCAATGGTACTTGGAAAGAGTCATTGGCCGTTGACGGTTCGGATGATGTCGAAGTCAAAACACTGGCATCTGAAAGTGCAATGCCTCGCATGTTCAAGCGAATTCCGAGCCACTATAACACCAGCTATTTCCAATTTTTACGCTTAGTGGTGGTGGGATATCTCGCCTATCTAGTCTCTACCGTTGCTGCACCTTATGTGAGCATAAGTCCGTTTGTTTTGTGCTTATTATTTGGTGTTATTGCCTCGTCAATGGGCTTTTTAGAAAGGCAGTCTCTGCAGAAAGCGAACGGTTTTGGCTTTGCTATCATGGCATTAATGCTATTTATCTTTGATACGTTAAATCATGCAACGCCGGATATGTTGTTGAGATTGGTCTATCCAATGGTGGTGTTGATCGTGGCAGCGGTCATCGGCATGTTTATCGCGTCTTGGATTGTCGGAAAAATTCTAGGGGTATCAAAAGAGATGGCTTTCGCAGTCTCATTGACGGCGCTGTATGGTTTCCCCGCGGATTATATCATTACCAATGAAGCCATTAACGCACTGACCAAAGATGAAAAAGAACGTCAGATTTTAACTAGCCATATGTTAGGACCAATGTTAGTTGGTGGTTTTATCTCTGTCACAATGGTTTCCGTGGTATTAGCGGGGATTATGGTCGCCTACATTGTGCCTGTTGCGGCATAACGATAAATAGAATATTAAAATTTAACACGCTGAAAAATAATAGTTTAAGAAAGCGAAAAGAATAGAAAAAGGACAGAAAAATGGTCAATAACAGCATCACAGCATCCATTAAAAAACACACAGAAGCGATGATTGCTTTTCGTCGTGACCTTCACTCACATCCAGAATTACCTTTTGAGGAAGTGAGAACCACGAAGCGTATTGCTGAAGAATTGGCAAAAATTGGTATCGAGTATCGCCTCACAGAACCTACCGGAATTATTGCGGACATTAAAGGCGGAAAACCTGGAAAAACGGTCGCCTTACGTGCGGATATCGATGCATTACCTGTTCAGGAATTGAATGATTCCCTTGAGTATAAATCGACAAATCAAGGGAAGATGCATGCATGTGGGCATGATGCGCATACCGCGATGTTATTAACCGCAGCCAAAGCGTTATATGAAGTGCGTGATGAGTTAAAAGGAAATATTCGTCTGATTTTTCAACCGGCTGAAGAAATAGCGCAGGGTGCGAAAGCGATGGTGAAACAAGGCGCTGTGGACAATGTGGACAACGTGTTTGGTATGCACATCTGGTCTACGACGCCATCAGGAAAAATATCGTGTAATGTCGGCGGGACATTCGCTTCTGCGGACTTGTTGGTCGTGAAATTTAAAGGGCGAGGTGGGCATGGTTCGATGCCGGAAGCGACCGTTGATGCCGCAATCGTTGCCTCGTCATTTGTGATGAATTTGCAAGCGGTGGTTTCCCGTGAAACTTCCTCGCTAGACTCAGCCGTTGTGACTATTGGCAAAATGGAAGTAGGTACCCGATTCAACGTGATTGCAGAAAATGCGGTATTGGATGGAACGGTACGTTGCTTTGACATTGAAACCCGTACTCGCATTGAAGCGGCTATCCGCCGTTACGCCGAACATACTGCCGCGATGTACGGCGCCACTGCTGAAGTGGATTATATCTACGGTACGCTGCCAGTGATTAATGAAGAGCGCAGTGCATTACTGGCGCAGTCGGTGATCAGCGAAGCATTTGGTGAAAATACATTAATGGCAGAAAGACCAACCCCTGGTGGGGAAGATTTCAGCTTTTATATGGAAAACATTCCGGGCTGCTTTGCATTATTAGGTTCAGGTAACCCAGAAAAAGATACCCAATGGGCGCATCACCATGGCTGTTTTAACATTGATGAAGATGTGATGGCGTCAGGTGCAGAACTGTATGCGCAATATGCATGGTCTTATTTACAGCAAGATAAGTTCTAATAAAATAATGGGACTTAGTGCAGAAAATAGGCTGTTAGGGTTTCACATCATGATAATAGATTATTAAATCAAGCCTGAGTAATAAATAGATTGCTCAGGCTTTTCTTTTGTATTTTAAATCGAGATATTAACCGCCAAATCCCATTTAATTAAACGTTAATTACGAATTATGGTGAACAAAAATAGCGTCTCTAAGGCGTTGTTGCAGCTCAAAGCGTTGTTCTTGGGTTAGCTTATCATCATGAGAAAGCTGCATTAGCATTTCATTCATATTATGAACGGAGTTTTCATCTAGCAATAAGGCGACTTTGTTTGTTATTTCTTGATAGTAATTCACAGCAAATCCTCCAGCGTATTGGGCTAATTAATTCTGTTTATCAATCACCATGACTGCCATGGTGTTTGGTTCAAGTGCGCGCATAATGTGGGGTTCATCACCTCGGTAGTGAATATAGTCACCGACATTGAGCTCAACAGGGTTATCGAGTGGCCCAACTAATGCTCTGCCTGACATCAAAATAATATGCTCAGTGACATCATGCATATGGGGTTCTGAAACGCGATCTCGGCCGGGCTGTGCAACAACCGTATAAATATCCCGTTGAGAATTAGGGGGTGCAGAAGAGAGTAAATAGGCCAAATAGTTTGCGTGCTCTGCGCTCACTGGGGTACCTTCACCATGGCGGATCACAGTCACTGCTGCGCGTTTTTCTTCAATTAAACGTGAAAATGGAATATCCAGCGCAACACATAATGCCCATAGGGTTTCAATGCTGGGATTGCCGCTACCGGATTCCAATTGGGATAGCGTGGATTTAGCGATCCCCGCTTTACGCGCAAGTTCAGAGAGAGAAAGCCCGCTTTTTTGCCTTTCACAAGCCAATGATTTTGAGATTAATTCGATAGGGGGCGTGAATAAGGTCAACTTTAACATCCTATTTGATTGCACTTAGCCTAAAGTAACGACATAATGAACGAGTGTTTTTTATATCGAACGGTCGTTCTATGCAGACATCTACATTTCAGTTTTCTATTCTCCATAATAGCACAGTGAAAAATATTGCACTGGTGTGTATTGCAGACTTAATTGTGGGGATTTCCTACGGTGCATTAGCTCATTCACAAGGTTTTGATTGGTGGGTACCGTTGATGCTGTCCATTTTTGTGCTAGCGGGTGCATCCGAGTTTCTGTTTATTGGCGTGGTATTTTCAGGGGGAAGCCCTCTGTCAGCTGCCTTGGCTGGGCTATTAGTCAACTCGCGCCATATTCCATTTAGTTTTGCCGTCAGCGAGTTAACGGGAAAAGGAGCAAAATCACTGCTGGGATATCACATCATGAATGATGAAAGTGTGGTTTTTGGCTTGGCACAAGAGAGTGAGCGAGAAAAAACCGCCGCATTTTGGTTGTGTGGATTAGGGATTTTAATCTGCTGGCCTGTCGGTGTGGTCATTGGAGAAATTCTGGGAAGCTTTATTCAAGATACCCATGCGCTAGGAATGGATGCCATGTTTCCCGCCATTATCTTAGCGTTAAGTTTACCCGCGTTGAAAGATAAGCGCTTAAGACTCGCTGCGATAGTCGGGGCTGTGGTTGCTGTGGTTGCAACACCGGTACTACCGGCGGGGATCCCCGTTTTACTGGCCTTGTTGAGTTTAGTTATCTATATAAGGAAATCATGATGATGGAACATCCTTGGTTAATCGTCAGTGGAATTTTCATTTTAGCGGTTGGGACGTACTTAATGCGGGCATCCGGCGCATTGCTAAAAGGGCGGGTCAATTTAACAGAACAAAATAAAGCCCTATTTTCAGCTGCCGCCATTGTGATTTTATTTTCAGTCGCGATGACTTCAACGCTCTTTTCAGGTAATGAATTATCGGATTTACCGAAAATAATTGGGGTGGTGGTGGCAGGTATTCTGACTTGGTACCGCAAGCCATTTATTGTGATTGTTTTGTCGGCGGCGATAGTCACAGCGGTATTACGCGGGTTATTTTAGTTAAAAAAAAGCCCCTATGGCATTAGGGGCTAAAATTAGGGATATACCTAAACGTTATTGTGTCTATTAAGATACTGATTTTTAACTAACAATGCCAAAAGGTTGATGTTATCAGTGTAACAGGCACAGCCTATGGTTTAGGTTGACTCATTCATTATTTAGCTGCGGGCGCCGTAGCAGGAACCGGCATTGGCATCGGTTGTGCTGGCTTGAATTCAGGCACTTCCACGACAGACATCTTCACCATGTAGCGTTTGCCATCTTCAATTTTAGGCGTATCGTTTGCCAGTTTTTTCAGGGTTTCATTCGGCTTGGTGGTTTGTTCTGTCACGCTATACACCATATTATGATGATTTCCGCCATGATGGCGTGGTGACTTGTTCATATCTACATTAGCGGCTGCCGCAGCAAAGCCAACAGACAGTAAAACAGCAGCAAGCAAACCTTGGTTTAATTTGTTCATCTTTTATCTCCTCATTAACGTGATGAGAGGATAATTCATCAATTAGATTTCCCTCGCAATGGCTTTTACCTGCTTTGACTGAAGCTCCATATTTCCTGCACGTTTTATCCTTTCTTTACACATTTTATTGAAAATAATGAGATTATTTTACGAAGCAAGGGGTGTGAAAGGGTCGAGAAGATAACCCAGAAAAATCTCTGGGTCATTGACGGTTAGCACGCGATTTGCGGTTGCTGAGGCTCGAGAGGAGGTAAACCATAGGCTGCGCGAGCACGGTCGCAGGCTTCATTGTGGATGCCGTTATGCCACGATTGTTCGAATTCTCGGCATGGCGTAGGGCGCTGTTCATAAATGGAGCAAGAGACACACTCCCCGACGGTACCACCAAGGGCAGTGCAGCGGGTATTTGGCTTTTGATTTGTGCCTTGCATGCAGCTCATAAAAGGGGTGATTTGCTCGGTTAAATGTTGTGGCACCGAACCACCGCCAGCCTCAGCTTCTGCCCAGTAAAATGAGACGCGAAAGTAAGCACAACAAGCGCCACAGCTGACACAGGGATTATCTGAAGGATCAGTTTTTAGTATATGAATAATATTGGTCATATAAAAAATCTAACAATGAAGTTGAGAGTTCCCGTAGGAAACGGGAGACGCAACACAGGCAGGAGGCCTAAGAAAATGTTGCTCAACCGCTATTATGTTACGCAACTTTACGTATTGGCAATATTTTTTAGAGTAAAAACCCAGTATTTCCAATCAAGTCAAAATAAAGTAAAAATTTCAATCTGTTGCAGTTTGATGACGTATCGAGAATGGAAAATAGCAGACACAAAAAAACCTGCCGTTTGACGGGCAGGTTTCAATGAGTGTTAGGAGATTAGGGTGATTAAACGTGTTTTAAATCACCGTCGTCATCTTGATTGAAGATTGACTTGTCTGTTTCGCCCATTAACTGGCTAGTGACGGTACCTGCTGTCATGGAGCCACTGACGTTCAGAGCAGTACGACCCATATCAATCAGAGGTTCGACGGAAATTAACAGCGCAACTAACGTAACTGGTAATCCCATCGCAGGCAGCACAATCAGTGCGGCGAAGGTTGCACCGCCACCCACACCGGCAACACCGGCAGAGCTGATAGTTACGATACCGACTAAGGTTGCAATCCAAAGTGGGTCAAATGGGTTGATCCCCATAGTTGGAGCCACCATCACGGCTAACATCGCAGGGTAGATACCCGCACAACCGTTTTGACCGATAGTTGCACCGAAAGAAGCCGAGAAGCTTGCGATAGATTCTGGCACACCAAAACGGCGAGTTTGCGTTTCAATATTCAGAGGAATACTGGCTGCGCTCGAACGGCTGGTGAATGCAAATGTCAGTACTGGGCCGGCTTTCTTAAAGAACTTAATTGGGTTTAAGCCCGTTGTTGCCACTAAAATACCGTGAACCACAAACATAATGGCTAGCGCGACATAGGACGCGACGACGAAAGTCCCTAAGTTAATGATATCGGCTAAGTTAGAGCTTGCGACCACTTTGATCATCAGTGCCATTACACCGTAAGGGGTTAAACGCATGACTAAGCGAACGAGTTTCATTGCCCATGCTTGCATCACATCGATAGCGGCTAATGCTTTTTCACCACGCTCTTTATCATCTTTAAACAGTTGCAGCGCAGCTACCCCTAAGAAGGCAGCAAAAATAACCACACTGATGATAGATGTTGGACTTGCGCCTGTTAAATCAGCAAACGGGTTTTTCGGGATAAAGGACAGGATCAACTGAGGAACCGTTAAATCCGAAACTTTACCAATATAATTTGTTTCAATGGCCGCTAGACGTGCCGTTTCAGATTGACCTTGAACCAGACCTTCAGCGGTTAAGCCGAACAGGTTTGCAATCAAGATACCCACTAAAGCCGCAATGGCTGTGGTAAACAGCAGTGTGCCAATGGTTAAAAAGCTAATTTTCCCTAAAGAAGATGCCTTATGAAGTCGAGCGACCGCACTCAGAATAGAGGCGAACACCAGAGGCATAATCACCATTTGTAACAGTTGAACGTAACCATTACCGACGATATTAAACCAAAGAATGGAGTCTTTTACCGTTTGGTGACCGGAACCATACACAAGGTGAAGTCCGACACCATAAGCAACACCGAATACGAGACCCAGTAAAACTTTTTTGGACAGGCTCCAACCATTCGATCCGAGTTTTGCTAACAGTATTAATAGTGCTACGAAAACCAGCACATTGATAATCAGAGGAATATTCATTCCGCACTCCAAATTGTAATTATTTTACATAATGATTCTTGTTGTTAATCCTTAATAGGTATAAGGATTTCATTTCTTCTAACAACTGGTTATATGATATCAGTTGAAGTTAGTCATTACTTATAATCAAAAGTTATAATTTAGGTTGATTCATGCTTACAGTATATTACAAAAGTGAGCTTTTTGTCGGTAAGTGTATATTTATCTGATTATTAAAATAATTTAGTGCGTTTTCAATTTGCTGGAACCAATCAGCGGGATGGGCTGTTGGAATTAAGACAGCACAGACGGTCAAAAGCACAGCAATAAAGCGTTCCCCACGTTTACTGAACTTGCCGCGTAAGATGGGAAAACAAAAACGTGTTGGCAGAGGCCATAAAAAGGGAACCCCCGATGGAGTCAGCATATCAGCCACTAAATGGCTCATATAACCTAGTAAAAATGCTTGGATAAGGTCGCTAGGTAAGTCCCAATAGTGAGGTAGCCATTGGTAGCTGCTGATCAGTAAGATTAGCCAAGCGATCAGGCTGTGAGTGAACCCGCGATGCCCACACAGTTTTGATATAGGTAGTGAAATAATACGAAAAAGCCGCCCGAGGATAGATGAAGGATGGTCAATATCAGGCAATAAGGCACCTAGCAACACTCCTGGCACCATATGCAACCAATCACCCTGAGCGAACTCTGGGGTAATTTGCAATTTATGAGCCATTACAAGTGAGGCGACGGAAAAAAGCAGATGCCCTTCAGCAGTCATGGTGGATAAAATACCATCTGTTTATCTATACAGTAGGCGGGAAGTATAAAGGGTTTGTAGGAAATATGGTAGTGGGAGAGAGTTAAAAAAACTCTTATTTATTAGTTAATAACCGTAGGTTTTTATACTTTTAAAAATTTCCCCTACGTGAAAAACGTAAGGGAAATTGTGTTCGGTTAACTTATTTAAGATTAACGTAAATTTTCTGGGCGTAAATCGTTCAATGAGGCGATTTTAACATCAGCCAAACCCCAGCGTGGGTCATTGAAATGCTTACTATCAGGCACGACGATAGAACGCATTCTTGCCGCTTTTGCAGAAATCATTCCATTAAAGGAGTCTTCTAAAGAAGCACAATGGATAGGCTTGGTGGATAACTCAGCGGCTGCTTTTAAATAAACTTCGGGATGAGGCTTACTTAATGGTAAGTCTGCTGCTGAAACGACGGCAGAAAAATAATGGCGGATATCAAATAAGTTCAGCACTTTTTCTAGCATATAATCTGGAGATGCAGATGCTAAAGCGATTTTTAGGTCCATTGACCGGCACAGTTCAAGAGCATGCTGTACACCTGGCAGTAATGGGCGTTTTTCTTCCACTAAACCAATAACGCGGTCAATAATACGCTGTTTTGTTGCTTCTAAACTACAACCCTGCCAAGGAGATGCGTTGTACCAAAGTTCAACAACGTGATCGATACGTAAACCGAGGGTGTCAGGAAGAGTGTGCTTAATGGATAAATCGACGCCTAACTCTGCAAAAACTTCATCTTCCCCTTGTTCCCAAAAAGGTTCCGAGTCAATCAGCAAACCATCCATGTCAAAGATGACAGATTGGATAGGTAATTTATGATACATAGCAAACTCCATTCATTTAGATACCCGCTTAAAAGAGGGTATGGGGATTGTCGCTGTACTTTAATCACAGTCATTTTGGTTTCTGAAACGATTCTAACAAGCTATGACTTGGGGTTATAGAGATATATGTGCTATCACATGATTTTATTGGAAATTTGAGTTTAGTTACTGATGTGAATTCGATTCAATCTTTGAATAATCCGAAACTCAGTTCTTAACTATCATTTTTTTATAGAAATTTGGAGCCAGCAAATATTATCGGCTATGATTAGCGTAGAAAAAAACTTTAAGGAATAGTTGTAATGAATTACCACAAGGCAAATTCTCTTGCGATTGGCAAACGTATTTTGGGCTGGATCGTATTTTTTGTGGCGTTAATTTCCACATTAACATCGTTAATTAAATTAGCGGCTCTGAAAGGAATTCAAGGCGAAGGAATTAACGCAGTTGCCAATGATTTTGTTAAATTAATGGCGGAGATGACTCGACAAAGTACACCATTTCTCAATGTATTTTGGAATAATTCACCAGTTCCTGAAGTGAGCCATGGTTTTTCAGGTAGCAGCATCGGATTTTTTGTTATTTTTATTTTCATCTTTGTGGGGCTTGCTTTAAGCGCATCAGGCTTACGCATGTATCGACAAATTAAATTCATTCGCGAAAGCATTGAAGATCACGTCATTCTTGAAAATGCAAAAGGCAGTGAAGTGACCAAAGAAGAGTTAGAAGCCAAAGTCACTATTCCTCGACATACTATTTTCAAACAGTTCTTCTTGATGTATTTCTGGCCGATTGTTTTAGGGATCGCCATTTATTTTGCATTGAAACTTCTGAATTGGTAGTTTTTCATCATGTGGGTCATTCCTCGTCATGTTGATGTTTTCCCATCATGAAAAATGCACAGCATCGGTATTTACTCCGCCGCTGTGCATCGCTTATTTCCGTCTATTTGATTCTCAGTTATTCGTCGTCTAATAAATTATCAATAATGCTGCGAGCGTGCAGATAGCTTTGTTCATTACCAAACATGTTGGCTTGATTGAGTAAGAAATAGAGTTGATAGATTGGTTGCCTGTCTAAGAAGCCCGTTGGTAATGGCCAAACACTTTGGTACCCATCAATAATTTGAATCGGAATTTCTTTATATAATGGCAACATGGCGATATCACATTCCCGATCACCCCAATAACAGGCAGGGTCATAGAGTACGCCATCCATTTGGTTGGTGACCGCGCAGTTTGCAGGCCACAGATCCCCATGTAATAAAGAGGGTTGAGGTTGATGGCCGGATAAACGGTGTTTAACAATATCCACGAGTTTTTGAATATCACCAAAAACCATGCCTTTCTCAGATGCAATTTGTAATTGAAGACCAATACGTTTTTCTGCAAAGAATGCATTCCAACGCTTTTCCCACCCATTAGGCTGAATAATGGTACTGAGCATAGTATCAAAATCGAACCCATAGCTAGGCTGTTCTTCCCATTGATGCAATCGCGCCAATTGTTGACCAAAATGCCAGGCATTGGTGCTATCAAAATGTTTTAACGGGAAATATTCGAGGAGAAGAAAGCTGTGGTGCTTGTTGCTACCCAAGCCGTAGACTTTGGGAACGGTGATGGTTTGGCTTTTCGCTAGCATTTCAAGCTGCTCTGCCTCTTGTTTAAAAAGAGGGAGAAACTCGCGGCGATTTTGTTTTACGAACACCGTATGCTCGCCATAATCGATTCTTAAGGTGTGATGAATATCTCCACCAGAAAGAATCACTTTATTTCGCAGCTCTGCCTCACCAAAGTGTTCAATTAATAAACGATTCATCGCTTGCCACATGATCCACCTCGCTGTGATTTGGTCTTCACTCATCCCATACTATAGCGCCAATTTAGGAATTAACAGTGATCATTGTTTAATAATTACGCCTTATTTCGAAATGATTGATGGCTGATTTTGCTCAAGAATTGGGTGAGGATTGCTTTTAACGAAGACAGATGGATATCGCATTTCTTCTTTTATAGAGAGCAAGCTTCAAGATAGTCGAATAGAAAAAAGAAAAAGCTGAATAGGTTTTCACCGTATTCAGCTGAGGTTGATGACAAAGAGGGATAAAAGCGTGGTTTTTCCCTCTTTGTGTTATCAGGCGAAAATCAATAAATTGATTTTCCCCGTTAATTTTACAACCCAAACGAGCCATTTCCAAACCTGATGGGTTTGTCAATGGCCTGAGCTGAATAGGTTTTGACCGTATTCAGCTTTATATCATTAGGCAGTATGCAAATCTTGGCGAGTGGTATGGGATTTGCGGCGCGCGAGGATTAATTTGCTATAGAGCAGGGCAATAACAAAGTAGCCCGCTTGGATCACCACAATGGTTGGGCCCGTTGTCGCGTTAATGTGGAAGCTGACAATAGTTCCCAGTACGCTGGAGGTGACTGAGGCGATAATCGCCACCACCAACATCCAACCAAAGCTCCGACACAGAACAAAGGCGATGATCCCCGGCGAAATCAACATTGCAATCACCAGAATGATCCCGACAGCTTGCAGTGATGCCACGATGGTTAACGCTAATAGCGAAAGTAGTCCGTAATGTAGCCATTTAACCGGCAGGCCGATAACACGCGCTTGGTTTGGGTCAAAGCAATACAGCATAAAATCTTTACGTTTGAGTAAGATAATCGCAATGGTTATCCCTGCAAACAGTAAAATTTGTTTAAATTCTTCGTCGGTGATCCCCAATATATCCCCGAATAGAATATGGGTAAGATGTTGTTCAGTATCGATTTTTGCGAACATAACCAAGCCGACAGCAAACATACCCGAGAAGACAATACCCATGACGGTGTCTTCTTTTATTCGACTGTTCTCTTTCAAATAACCGGTAGCAACGGCGCAAAATAGCCCCGAAACAAAAGCCCCAATAGCAAGCGGAATGCCAATTAATGATGCGATAATAATTCCGGGTAATACTGCATGGGAGATGGCGTCTCCCATTAATGACCAACCTTTTAAGACTAAAAAGCAGGATAAAATAGCGCAGACGGTTCCCGTAACAATTGCTGTGATCAGGGCTTTTTGCATAAATGGAAATGCAAACGGAGCCATCAGTAAATCCATAAAATCACTCATGGGTGGCTCCTTGTTGTTTACGGTGATGCAAGTCAGCAACTTCACTGCGAGCTTTGCGTCGTGAAGCAAAAAGCCCGTGTTTTGGTGCAAAGAAGAACGCCAGTAAGAAAATTACCGTTTGGAACGTAACAATTAGCCCGCCCGTTGCCCCATTTAAAAAGTAGCTGAGGTAGGCACCAATTGCGCTGGTGGCAGTACCGATAGAGACGGAAATGATCAGCAATGTTTTAAATTTATCTGTCAGTAAATAGGCGGTGGCACCTGGCGTGACCACCATCGCAATGACCAATATTGCCCCAACGGTTTGCAGTGCGGCAACGGTACAAGCGCTTAATAAAGTGAAGAAAATGATTTTTAGGCGTAGTGGGTTTAAGCCAATGGAACGCGCATGGCTTTCGTCAAAAAACACGGCCAGTAAGTCTTTCCATAGGCACATCAGGACAATAAATGAAACGGCAATGATAATCTCGACTTGAAGCACGTCAGCATCGGCGATCCCCAAAATATTACCGAAGATAATACTTTGCACGTTTACTGAGGTTGGGTTCAACGAAACAATTAATAACCCCGCCGCAAAAAAGGTGGAAAAGATAAAGCCGATAACGGCATCTTCCCGTAAGCGGGTGAGATGTTTAACAAATGTCATGGCGAGGGCGGCGAGAATACCCGTAAAAAAAGCCCCCGCAGCGTAAGGTAATCCAAGCGCATAAGCGCCCGCCACACCGGGCACAACAGAGTGGGAGAGGGCATCTCCCATCAACGACCAACCTTTGAGCATTAAATAAGCTGATAAGAAAGCACACACCGCTCCGACGATGGCACTCACCCATATGGCTTTAACCATAAAGTTGTACTCAAAGGGTTGCAGTAACAACTCAATCATTCAGATTCCTTAGGCTGATTCTTTCTAACCGGTGCATCGTGATCGTGACCATAGAAGACGGCGGCACGTTCGTCATCAGTAATCACTGTGACAGAGCGTGGGTCATCATCGTCATGAAGCTCTTGACCAGACAGGTTAATATGGCGCAATACGCCACCAAATGCTTTTTGCAGATTACGCTGGGTAAAGGTAGTTTCCGTTGGACCACTCGCCAGCACAGTGCGGTTTATCAAAATTACATGGTCACAAAATTCAGGCACACTTCCCAAGTTATGGGTTGAGACTAGAATTAAATGCCCTTCATCGCGCAGACTGCGAAGTAGGTCAATAATGGCATTTTCTGTTTTTACATCGACCCCCGTAAAGGGTTCATCGAGTAACAGAACTTTACCTTGCTGGGCGAGGGCGCGAGCCAAAAATACCCGTTTTTTCTGACCGCCGGAAAGCTCACCAATTTGGCGATGTTCCAATCCGGCTAAATCAACACGCTCTAATGCCATTTTTACGGCTTCTTTGTCTTCCTTTTTAGGAATACGAAAGAAGCCCATTTTGCCATAACGCCCCATCATCACCACATCAGAAACTAGCACTGGAAAATTCCAATCCACTTCTTCTGTTTGTGGAACGTAGGCGATAATATTCTCTTTTAATGCCGCTTTAATCGGCTGGTCATTGAGAGTCACACTACCAGACGATGGTGTGACTAATCCCATAATGGTTTTAAACAGTGTTGATTTACCACTTCCATTCACGCCCACAAGGGCGCAAATGGAGCCACCGTGAATATTGAAACTTGCATCATAAATCGCGGTATGACCATTGTTGTAAGTGACAGTTGCGTCATCAACAACCAGAGTCGGATGTTCGAATTGATTTGTATGGCTCATTTACTGTGAAAATCCTTTTGCGATAGTATCGACGGTTGTGTTCAGCAGGTCTATGTAAGTTGGTACAGGGCCTTCAGCGGTTGACAGTGAGTCAACGTATAAGACGCCACCGTATTTTGCGCCAGTTTCTTTACTGACTTGCAGAGCCGGTTTGTCTGAAATGGTACTTTCGCTGAAAACAACGGGAATGTTGTGCTCACGAACCGTATCAATTACTTTTTTAACTTGCATTGGTGAGCCTTGCTCTTCAGCATTGATTGGCCACAAATAGACTTCTTTAAAGCCATAATCTTTAGTGAGGTAGCTAAATGCGCCTTCACTGGTCACTAACCAACGTTTATCTTCAGGAATACGATTTAAACGTTCACGTAAAGGTGCATCAAGCGCGGCGATTTCTTGAGAATATTTTTTAGCGTTTGCATTATAAGTATCGGCGTTTTCTGGGTCATATTTCACCAGTGCTTTACGGATATTTTCGATATAAATTTGTGCGTTAGCAGGTGACATCCAAGCGTGAGGATTCGGATTATCTTTATATTCACCTTCACGGATTGGCATCGGTTCAATGCCTTCAGTGACCACAACCGCAGGCACATCTTTAAGGTTTTCAAAGAAACGCTGGAACCAAACTTCCAGATTCATTCCGTTCCATAAGATAAGGTTAGCATCGTAGGCTTTCATAATATCTTTTGGTGTCGGTTGATAACCGTGGATTTCTGCACCCGGTTTAGTGATGGATTCGACAATTGCGGCATCACCGGCTACATTTTGAGCAATATCTTGTATTATAGTAAATGTGGTGACCACTTTGAATTTTTTAGCCAAAGCAGGTTGGCTGACAAATAAAACGGCAGCTAATGCAATAAATGTGGTACGTAATAGCGTTGATAATCGGAATAAACAGTTTGTCATAAAATAGATCCTAACGTTGGGTCACGAGTTCTATGAACTAAATTAATCTCATTAAATGGTTAATCTAAATAAGTGTGTTATTGGGCTTGAATGTATTTTCTCATTTATATTGACCTATTTGACTCTACAATGAGTATGGTCTTTCAGGCTGATAGTATTTATATCCCAATTGATAATGATTATCAATATCAATTATGAAAAATCCCGTTAAATGGTAAAAGGGGTATTTTTGTAATCGATGAGTTGCTGGCTATCATTATTATTTAACATGACTAAAACACGTCCAGAAGTAAAAGTTAAGTAAAAAATGTATTATTTTTCTAAAGATTAGCTATTCTTTTGGTGTTTTAATTTGCAGAGGATACAACAGTGAAAAAAATGGTCGGCAGTGCGCTTGTACTTTTGCTATTGGCAGGTTGTTCAAGTGACCCCAATAAAACAGCGAACAGAACAAGAATGCTAGATAATCGTAATCAAATGACAAATACGACAGCCAATACTAGCTATCCACGAACTCCATATGATGAGTTTATTCGTGAGTCCGCGAATCGCTATAGTGTGGATGAAACACTGATCAGAGCCATTATTGAAGTAGAATCTAACTTCCGACCTGAAGTGGTGAGTAAATCTAATGCCATTGGTTTAATGCAAATTAAAGCGTCAACAGCAGGGCGTGATGCATATCGTTATCAAGGACGTTCTGGTGAACCAAGTTCTAACGATTTAAAAGATCCACGTAAAAATATTGATATCGGTACAACCTATATTCGTATTCTCAAAGAGCAGCATTTGGCGGGTATTAGCCACCCGCAAACTATGTATTATGCGACCGTTGTGGCTTACGTGAATGGGGCAGGGGCATTATTAAGAACATTTGATAATGATAAAACTAAAGCTATTGCGATGATAAATAACTTATCACCAGAAGAGTTTTATCAACATGTTCAGTCTAAACACCCCGCGCCACAGGCTCCACGTTATTTGTGGAAAGTTAAAAATGCGTATAATGCATTAGCGGTGAATTACTGATATTCCGTCATTAAGTGTGGGAGTTGCGCGATAATTTCAACGATACCGTTGATGACGAATTGCACTCCTATACAAATTAATAAAAAACCCATTATCCGCCCAATTGCATCAATCCCACTGTTCCCTAGCCATTTCATAATTGACGTCGCGCCCCGTAATCCTATCCAAACGAACACACTGGCTATGAGAAAAACAATAATGGGTGCGACAGTGATAACCCATGGCGCAAAACCAATATCCCCTTGCAAAGAAGCGGTGGAACTAATAATGATCGCGATGGTACCTGGACCTGCGGTACTTGGCATTGCGAGAGGGACGAAAGCAATATTTTGGTTACCTTGACGTTTTTTGGGAACACTTAAATCATCAGTGGCGACATTACTGTTATCTTCACTATTTTCTGAATTAGGAAATAGCATCCCAAAACCAATAAAGACCACAATAAGCCCACCCGCAATACGTAGTCCGGGAATGGAAATTCCGAAGGTGTTCATGACTAATTGGCCAGCATAAAAAGCGACGAGCATGATACAAAAGACATAAATTGCAGCCAGCAGTGATTGGTGGTCACGTTGTTCTTTGGTCATGTTGGCGGAAATACTGAGCATCACGGCAATGGCGGTCAGTGGGTTAGCCAGTGGAAGGAGTAAAACTAAGCCAAGGCCAACGGCTTGAAAAAGTTGTAAAATATCTTGCATGTCGAAAATTACCCTCCAAATTAATCTAGAATGGCTTCTCGTTGGAACTATAACAAACATTGTTACTAATTTGTGGAATCAGAAGGGTATTCTCCCACCAAATTTAGGATAAAGAGATTTTTTTACGTGAAATTGCGTAATGTTTTTACTTAATGAATGACAAAGTTGTTCACATTAACTGTGGATAACATTTCGATTCATGTGTGAATAAGTGTAATTATTCGTTGAATAACAAAGGGGTATGTCACTGGATTAAAAACATTCAATATTTTGAGAAAAAAAAACCTTTTTATGTGAGATAAAAAGGTCAAGGGCATTATTGCTAGAGGGGGTTTATGTTCATTTGTTAGTGAGTATATACAGTGCTATCTGTTTTACTGACAGGTTATGTAAATTCGTTAAAAGATTATTGTCAGGCGATAATCTTATTTCTTGGTAATATAATTGGAATATTCTTTACAAACTCTTTTTTATTTTAAAAACTGCTTTACGGTTTATTGTGTATTCTAAATTTCATGTTAAATAGAATTTTAGGATAGCCAATGAGAAAGTTACTGTCACCATTAGTTACTTCATCAATGTTGCTTGTTTTGGCTATTGCTGCTGTGCTGATCCTGTTCCCACAAACGTGGAAACAATCTATTTTTCCTTCGCTCTCTCAATTATTACCCGCTTCAGTCAATTCCTTTATGGAACAAAACGGATTGACGAATAATGCGTGCGATAGTTTAGAAAGTAATTTAAGAAGCTTTACAGATTATCTGCAAGCAAATGCAGATGTTGTCGAAGTGAAGGGAATGAATGGATTAGAAGAGCAAATTGCTAATATCCAAGCCAGATTAAATAATTTACCCAGCGATGTACGTAATTCAGTATGCGAACAAGAATATGCCAATCTCGAAGGTCTAAAAAGCGTTTTTTCTTTAGGATACCGTTCATAAAATAACAGAGTACTCATTCACACTGTGTTATTGAATATTATTGACATCGGTGCCAATTCTTATCGTTTTATCCATGATATGCTTGCCAGATGAATATCAATTTAGGACCTGTGATGAGCATTTTTAAACTTCCATTTGTGAATTGGTTAGCGCTCAATGGATTTGCTGCTTATTATCTGCATATCAAAGAGGGTTTTTTCTGGAGTTTTTCTGGTTGGATGGGAATTATCGGCATCCTGATTGCCTTAGAGGCTTTCGGCTGGATTGGCGCAAGTTTATATTATTTTTCTCAGCAAAAAACCTCACCAAATCCTATTAGCCCCGCGTCTTCTCTTATTACTCGAGGTCCTTATCGGTTATCTCGGAATCCGCTATACCTTGCTTTTACCTCGATGAGTTTAAGCTTTGCTTTATTTTCGCATTCACCTTATTTCTTGGTGTCAGGCTTGGTTTTCTGGTTAATTACTGATTTGTATACAATTCCTCAAGAAGAAAAATTCTTATCTGAGTGCTTTAAAGAGGAGTGGACTAATTATATTCAGCAAACTCGACGTTGGTTATGATTTACCTTGGTCTAATTCGTTAATTATTCATTTTCAATAAGCGATTTTACCTATTTAATCTTTGGTTATTGTCATTATAATCTATTAATTTAGCTTTTGGTGCGAATTTTGACATTTTTCAAGGCGATTTCCTTTAGCTAAATGTAAACTGGTATAACCCAAGGACTTGTGAGGTTATTGCCGTGAACAAAAAAGTGTTATTAGGTGCTATCGTCTCTTCAGTATTACTGTATTCGGCATCGGCTGCTGCATGCCCTTACTGCAATGGAAACTATGATCACCGCTATCAAAACAATTATCACCAAAACAATTATCGCCAAAACAATGAAATCGCTAAGCTAGCGAAAGAGTTTGATGATAAGCGTTTTGAATTGAATAAGCTGTACGATGCTGGCGCCAAAGATGATGACGCGAAAGTAAAAGCGTTGGTGAAAGAGCTTGATGATTTATCACTGCAACTTCGAAACGAAGAAGACAAACAATATAACCGCCCATATCGTGATGGTGGATGGGGGGGACGCGGTAATCATCGCGGTTGTTGGTAACGTTTTTGTTGTATAAGGCTATTCAAAGTCATGTTGGGTAGCTTTTTTGTCTTTTTTCGCAGGATGATGGAATGGTATTTTTCTCCCCTTAACGATTTATCGTGAAAAAAGTGTGGTGAGAGATGAAAAAAGGAATAATTACAGCGTTATTGGCGCTATCCACTCTTGTATTGCTGGCATCGGGTGCCTCTGCTCGACTTGTTTATACCCCAAATGAAATGAAGGCTATCATCGATAAGCAAGGTGTCCCATATCATGAGGATTGGCATGCTATTTATGCTGATCAGATTAATTTTGAACTCTGTTCAGCCACCGCAGATTTAGTCTATCTTATTAGCGCATCAGAGTATCCCACAACCCTGAATCTTTCATTATCACGTTCAAAATCACGTATTGCATGGTTACCTGAATATGCAGTGAGAACGGATTGTAATGGCTATGGTAATAATATTCTTATTATGTCAGCAGATTACACGTTAATGAGCTCAGAACAGCAGTAATTTTAGCGCTAGAATAATCAACAACTGGCTATCGCCATAAAATATGTCTGTGTTATGATTACGAGTTGAGTTGCTAGCGATGTGCATAATTACGTTATCAATTATATCTGCCTCGGCATATATAATGTGTACATAATTGTGTACCTATCTCGCATAGTGAAGTGAGAAATCGTCAGTAACGTATTGATTTATAAACTTTGGAATAATCAAGCAAGTGATCTTTCGTGTGGGTCACCACTGCTGATAAGGATTTTTTAATGCCTGTTATTACTCTTCCTGATGGAAGTCAGCGTCAATTCGACCATGCAGTTTCTGTCATGGATGTGGCTCGCGATATTGGCGCCGGTCTAGCAAAAGCATGTATAGCTGGTCGTGTTAATGGTGAGCTGGTGGATGCTTGTGAACTGATCGAGCATGACGCAAACCTGTCAATTATCACGAGTAAAGATGATGATGGTCTAGAAATCATTCGTCACTCTTGTGCTCACTTATTAGGTCATGCAATTAAACAATTGTGGCCAAATACCAAAATGGCAATCGGTCCAGTTATCGACAACGGTTTCTATTATGATATTGACCTTGACTATACGCTGACCCAGGAAGATTTGGACAAGCTCGAAAAGCGTATGCTTGAGCTTGCCAAAACAGATTATGACGTGGTTAAAAAACGTGTTTCTTGGGCAGAAGCTCGTGAAACATTCGTAAACCGTGGTGAAGATTATAAAGTTGAAATCTTGGATCAAAATATTAGCCAAGATGATCGCCCAGGTTTATATCACCACCAAGAATATATTGATATGTGTCGCGGTCCACACGTACCAAATATGCGTTTCTGTCACCACTTTAAATTACAAAAAGTGGCAGGGGCATACTGGCGCGGTAACAGCGATAATAAAATGCTGCAACGTATTTACGGTACTGCATGGGCAGATAAAAAGCAGCTTGCTGCGTATCTGCTGCGCTTAGAAGAAGCGGCGAAGCGTGACCACCGTAAAATTGGTAAGCAATTAGATTTATATCATATGCAGGAAGAAGCGCCGGGTATGGCGTTCTGGCATAACGATGGTTGGACAATTTTCCGTGAACTGGAAACCTTTGTACGTACCAAACTGAAATCCTATAATTACCAAGAAGTTAAAGGCCCATTTATGATGGACCGCGTATTGTGGGAAAGAACAGGTCACTGGGAAAACTACAAAGATGCAATGTTCACAACCTCATCTGAGAACCGTGAATATTGTGTTAAACCAATGAACTGCCCAGGTCACGTTCAGATCTTTAACCAAGGGTTAAAATCTTACCGTGATTTACCACTGCGTATGGCGGAATTTGGTAGCTGTCACCGTAATGAGCCATCAGGTGCACTGCATGGTTTAATGCGCGTACGCGGCTTTACCCAAGACGACGCCCATATCTTCTGTACTGAAGATCAAATTCTGGGCGAAGTGACTAGCTGTATTGAGATGATTTATGATGTTTACAGCACTTTCGGTTTCGAAAAAATCGTTGTAAAACTGTCTACTCGTCCTGAAAAACGTATCGGTACAGACGATATGTGGGATACAGCAGAAGCAGACTTAGCCAATGCGCTGAAGTCAAAAGGTATTGAGTTTGAATACCAGCCGGGCGAAGGTGCATTCTACGGCCCGAAAATTGAATTTACACTGTATGACTGCCTTGACCGTGCATGGCAATGCGGTACTGTACAATTAGACTTCTTCTTACCGGGTCGTCTAAATGCTTCTTATGTTGGTGAAAATAATGAGCGTATTACGCCAGTTATGATCCACCGTGCGGTTCTGGGTTCACTAGAGCGCTTCATCGGTATCTTAACGGAAGAATATGCAGGTTTCTTCCCAACATGGTTAGCACCACAACAAGTTGTTGTGATGAACATTACAGATAGTCAAGCAGACTATGTACAAGAATTAGTTAGCAAGCTGCAAAGTGTTGGCATTCGTGCGAAAGCGGACTTACGTAACGAGAAAATCGGCTTTAAGATCCGCGAACACACCCTGCGTCGTGTTCCTTACATGTTGGTTTGTGGTGAGAAAGAAGTTGAATCAGGTAAAGTGTCTGTTCGTACCCGTCGTGGTAAAGATTTAGGCAGCCTTGATGTTAACGAATTCATGACTAAACTACAGGAAGAAATTCGCAGTCGTCAGCTCAATCAGATGGAGGAATAAGGTATTAAAGGCGGAAAAAAACTCCCAACAGCACGTCCGAATCGTATTAACGAAGAGATTCGTGCAACTGAAATCCGTGTTACTGGCATTGACGGTGAACAACTTGGTGTAATGAGTGTGCGTGACGCACTTGCCAAAGCGGAAGAAGCTGGTGTTGATTTAGTTGAAATCAGCCCAAACGCAGAGCCACCAGTTTGTCGAATCATGGATTACGGCAAGTATCTTTATGAGAAGAGTAAATCTCAGAAAGAGCAGAAGAAGAAACAAAAAGTTGTTCAAGTGAAGGAAATTAAATTCCGTCCGGGAACAGATGAAGGGGACTACCAAGTTAAATTACGTAGCCTCATTCGTTTCTTAGAAGATGGTGATAAAGCGAAAATCACACTGCGTTTCCGTGGTCGTGAAATGGCTCACCAACAAATCGGTATGGAAATGCTTAACCGCATCAAGGCTGATTTGGAAGAGCTAGCTGTCGTTGAATCATTCCCTTCACGTATTGAAGGGCGCCAAATGATCATGGTGATGGGACCTAAGAAAAAATAATAGGTCATGATTAAGAACGCGAGTGGGGATTGCACCTCACTCGCGTTTTTTTATTGATAGACCCAGTTATTTACATGATCCTTAGTGAATAATTTGAATATCTGCTTGAGTAATCTCACAATAAGCAGTAAAATCCGCGGTCGAATCGCTTTGTAAAACTCGCCTTGTTCGAGTTAAAGCCAAAAAAGAATATCGCGTTTGGGTAATAAGTTGTTTAGAAAGACATTACCGAGACGCTTGCTTTAGAGAATGTAGCAAATCTCTTTATCCAGTTGGAGGAATGAAGTATTAAAGGCGGAAAAAGAATCCCATCAACACGACCAAATCGTATTAATGATGAAATTCGTGTTCCTGAAGTCCGTTTAACCGGTTTAGACGGCGAACAGTTAGGCATCATGAGCGCGCGCGAAGCGCTTGAAAAAGCTGAAGAAGCAGGTGTTGACCTCGTAGAAATCAGCCCAAATGCTGAACCGCCAGTTTGTCGTATTATGGATTACGGCAAATTCCTTTATGAGAAGAGCAAATCTCAAAAAGAACAGAAAAAGAAACAAAAAGTTGTTCAGGTGAAGGAAATTAAATTCCGCCCTGGTACAGATGAAGGTGATTATCAGGTCAAACTACGCAACCTGATTCGCTTTCTAGAAGATGGTGATAAAGCGAAAGTAACACTGCGTTTTCGTGGTCGTGAAATGGCTCACCAGCAAATCGGTATGGAAATGCTTAACCGCATCAAATCTGATTTGGAAGAGTTAGCATCTGTTGAATCATTCCCTTCGAAGATTGAAGGGCGTCAAATGATTATGGTGCTGGCACCGAAGAAGAAATAATTAGGCAACCAAGTAATAGTTTCACAGAAATGTGAGTATTATTCGCCTAATTAATTCGTAGTTAATCACAATGCGAAGTTGGAAATAAAAGAAATGCCAAAGATTAAAACTGTACGTGGCGCAGCAAAGCGCTTTAAAAAAACTGCAGGCGGTGGCTTTAAGCGTAAGCATGCAAACCTTCGTCACATTCTGACTAAAAAGTCTACTAAGCGTAAACGCCATTTACGTCCGAAAGGAATGGTATCTAAGGGCGATCTGGGTCTGGTTGTTGCTTGCCTGCCTTACGCATAAGTAAACATTTAGTTAATTAAGAATAAAGACGATAGGAGATAGCTATGGCTCGCGCAAAACGTGGTGTAATCGCACGTGCACGTCACAAAAAAATCATGAAACAGGCGAAAGGTTACTATGGTGCACGTTCACGTGTTTACCGCGTAGCGTTTCAAGCGGTAATCAAAGCTGGTCAATATGCTTACCGTGACCGCCGTCAACGTAAACGTCAGTTCCGTCAACTGTGGATCGCGCGTATCAACGCTGCGGCTCGTCAGAACGGCCTGTCTTACAGCCGTTTCATCAATGGCTTGAAAAAAGCTTCAATTGAAATCGACCGTAAGATCTTAGCAGACATCGCAGTTTTCGATAAAGCAGCATTCACTGCTTTAGTTGAAAAAGCAAAAGGCGCTTTAGCTTAATGTTTGCTTGAAGAGAGGAAGGAAACTTCCTCTTTTCATTTATAATATTTGTATTAGAAATCAGCTTGTGTTAATACTTTCAGTCAATATTAGCCACTTTAAACCTGTATTTTTGAGATTCTTTTAATGAACAACGTTATTTTTCGTTTCTTTTTTTACTTTAGCACCTGAATCTCGGGGGTTTTTGCGTATAGCGAGTAGAATAGAAACGAAAAGTTACGCTAAAGCCTCCGTCAGGAGGCTTTTTTGTTTTTGGTTTGATAGAAAATACAGTAAAATCAGTCAGGTATTCACATCTTATTAATATGATTTGTGATGATAAATTTAGTGAATAACTAGCAAAAGACCGAGTGGTCATAAAGGGGAAACAATGCCACATCTCGCTGAATTGGTTGCACAGGCAAAAGCAGCCATTGAACAGGCCCAAGATGTTGCGACGTTAGAGTCAGTGCGTGTTGAATTTTTAGGCAAAAGCGGCCACTTCACACTCCAGATGAAAACGTTGCGTGATCTGCCTGCGGATGAACGCCCAGCAGCAGGGGCTGTGATTAATGAAGCTAAAGTCCAAGTTCAAGATGCACTGAACGCCCGTAAAGATGCAATGCAAGCCGATATTCTGAATGCACGTTTAGCATCAGAAAAAATCGACGTTTCATTACCGGGTCGCCGTATGGAAAATGGTGGATTACACCCAGTAACTCGCACCATTCAGCGAATTGAAGAATTTTTTGGTGAATTAGGCTTCTCTGTTGAGACAGGACCTGAAATCGAAGATGACTACCATAACTTTGATGCACTGAATATTCCTGCTCATCACCCAGCGCGTGCTGATCACGATACTTTCTGGTTTGATGCGAAACGTTTATTACGTACCCAAACATCGGGTGTACAGATCCGTACGATGAATGGTCAGCAACCACCTATTCGCATCATTGCGCCAGGTCGCGTTTATCGTAATGACTACGACCAGACTCACACCCCAATGTTCCACCAAACTGAAGGCCTGATTGTTGATAAAGACATTAGCTTTACCAACTTAAAAGGTACACTTCATGACTTCCTGAACAACTTCTTTGAAGAAGAAGTCCAAGTTCGTTTCCGTCCATCCTATTTCCCGTTCACTGAGCCTTCTGCTGAAGTTGATGTTATGGGTAAAAACGGTAAATGGCTGGAAGTATTAGGCTGCGGTATGGTGCACCCTAATGTATTACGCAATGTTGGTATTGACCCTGAGGTCTACTCTGGATTTGCATTTGGTATGGGAATGGAGCGTTTAACCATGTTGCGTTATGGCGTTTCTGACCTTCGTGCATTCTTCGAAAACGATCTTCGTTTCCTCAAACAGTTTAAATAAGGCGGGTCTATCTCATGAAATTCAGTGAACTATGGTTACGCGAATGGGTGAACCCGGCGGTAAGTAGTGAAGAATTATCAGACCAGATCACAATGGCGGGTCTGGAAGTTGATGGTGTTGAAACCGTTGCGGGTCAATTCCACGGCGTTGTTGTGGGTGAAGTTGTTGAATGTGGACAACACCCTAACGCAGATAAATTGCGTGTCACGAAAGTGAATGTTGGCGGCGATCGCTTATTAGATATCGTATGTGGCGCACCAAACTGTCGCCAAGGCCTACGTGTTGCTGTGGCAACCGTCGGCGCTGTATTGCCAGGTGATTTCAAGATTAAAGCTGCGAAATTACGTGGCGAACCGTCTGAAGGCATGCTGTGCTCATACTCTGAGCTAGGTATTTCTGATGATCACAGTGGCATTATTGAGTTACCGCAAGACGCTATTATCGGTACTGACATCCGTGAATACCTAAAATTAGATGATCACGCGATTGAAATCAGCATTACACCAAACCGTGCAGATTGCTTAAGTATCTTAGGTGTAGCGCGTGATGTCGCGGTTATCAATAAATTAGATTTAGTTGAACCTGCAATCAGCCCAGTGGCAAGTACAATTAAAGACACATTCCCAATTCGTGTTGAAGCGCCTGCTGCATGTCCACGTTTCTTAGGTCGTGTTATCAAAGATATCGATGTTAGCGCACCTACGCCAATGTGGATGAAAGAAAAACTGCGTCGTGGCGGTGTTCGTTCCATCGATGCCGTGGTTGATATCACAAACTATGTTCTGTTGGAATTAGGTCAGCCACAACACGCTTATGATTTAGATCGTTTAAATGGCGCAATCGTTGTGCGCATGGCGAAAGATGAAGAGAAGCTAGTCCTGTTAGACGGTACTGAAGCGACTTTGAAATCTGATACGCTGGTTATTGCCGATGAAACTAAAGCTTTGGGTATCGCGGGCATCTTTGGTGGCGAGCACTCAGGTGTTAACACTGAAACCAAAAATATTCTATTAGAGTGTGCATTCTTCGAACCACTGGCTATTACTGGCCGTGCTCGTAATTACGGTCTGCACACTGATGCTTCACACCGTTTTGAACGTGGTGTTGACTCACAACTGCAATTTAAAGCGATGGAGCGTGCTACCGCGTTGATCGTCGAAATTTGTGGTGGCGAAGTTGGCGACATCATTGATGTTTCTAGCGAAGCACATTTACCTAAACAGGCAAATATTAAGCTAACGCGTAAAAAATTAGACCGTTTAATCGGTCATGTGATTGCAGATGAAACTGTGACCGATATTCTGACGCGTTTAGGTTGCCAAGTACAAGTTTCAGCAGATTGCTGGGATGTAGTGGCACCAAGCTGGCGTTTCGATATGCAAATCGAAGAAGATTTAGTTGAAGAAGTCGCTCGCGTATACGGATATAACAATATCCCAGACGTACCACTGCGCGCTGATTTGATTATGACTGATCATAAAGAAGCTAATTTACCGCTGAAACGTATTAAAGCGATGTTAGTTGACCGTGGTTATCAAGAAGCGATTACTTACAGCTTCGTAGACCCTAAAATTCAGAGCCTGTTACACCCGCAGGAAGAAGTGCTTTCCCTGCCAAATCCAATTTCAGCTGACATGTCTGCAATGCGCTTGTCTCTGTTGACTGGTTTATTAGGCACTGTGGTCTATAATCAAAATCGTCAACAAAACAGAATTCGTTTATTTGAGACAGGTCTACGCTTTACGCCTGATAATCAAGCAGAATATGGTATTCGTCAGGAAAACATGCTGGCGGGTGTGATCACGGGCAACAAATTCGATGAACATTGGTCATTAGATAAACAAGTTGTTGACTTCTTTGATTTAAAAGGTGATCTTGAAGCTGTTTTTGAATTGACTGGAAAACTAAATCAAATTACATTTAAATCAGAAGCACATCCAGCACTGCATCCTGGGCAAAGTGCTGGGATTTATCTGGAAAATGAACATATTGGCTTTATCGGTGTTGTTCACCCAGAACTAGAACGTAAACTCGATTTAAATGGTCGTACAGTCGTGTTTGAAGTTCGTACTGATGCAATCGCACAGCGTGTTATTCCAGAAGCGAAAGCGATTTCGCGTTATCCGTCGAACCGTCGTGACATTGCTGTGGTTGTGCCAGAAACTGTAGCAGCTGCCGAAGTTTTAGCAGAATGTAAAAAAGTTGGCATAAATCATATAGTTGGCATAAACTTATTTGATGTGTATTGTGGTGAGGGGATAGCAGAGGGTTATAAGAGTCTCGCTATCAGTCTCGTCTTCCAAGATACCCAGCGTACCATGGAAGAAGAAGAGATTACCGCGACCGTTGATCTGTGTGTTGCTGCGTTAAAACAGCGATTCCAAGCCTCCTTGAGGGACTAAACTTATGGCGCTTACTAAAGCTGAAATGTCAGAAAATTTGTTTGAAAAACTAGGTGTTAGCAAACGTGATGCGAAAGACCTTGTTGAAACTTTCTTTGAAGAGGTTCGCCTTTCCTTAGAAAACGGTGAGCAAGTTAAATTATCTGGATTCGGTAACTTTGATTTACGTGATAAAAATCAACGTCCCGGTCGTAACCCTAAAACTGGGGAAGATATTCCAATCACTGCTCGTCGTGTTGTTACTTTCCGCCCAGGCCAAAAATTAAAAAGCCGTGTGGAAAAAGCAACGCCAAAAGAGTAATCCTATTCTCTGAATAGCAGAGTAATAAAAAAGACCGCCTAGGCGGTCTTTGTTTTTAAGTAAAAGACACTTTTTAAGTACGGTGAAATGGACTTTTCTCTTGGTGGATTAACGCGGCAATATAACTTTCAGCTAGCTTAGTCGCTTCAGCTTCTTTTCGGAGCTCAGTAAGAGAATCCTGGCTATTATGTTGCGGAGTGTTGCTTGTGTTTATCAAGTGCGGCGCGAAAATTACAGCTAAATTTCTGATGGACATTTTATGGGATGCTTCATCATTGGAAATAAGAGCACAAAAGCGAGTAACAAGCTGTAATGTTAATGGTGGTGGTGCCAGGCGATTTAATGCACTGTAGATCCTATTGTCACAGTTTTTTAAAATCGAAAGG
Source organism: Providencia sp. LY12 (assembly GCF_057621555.1). Taxonomy (NCBI): domain Bacteria; kingdom Pseudomonadati; phylum Pseudomonadota; class Gammaproteobacteria; order Enterobacterales; family Morganellaceae; genus Providencia; species Providencia sp. LY12. Next base: position 1,878,474 of record NZ_CM172594.1, read on the forward strand.
GCTCTATTTTTTAATTGTTCATTACTTTTAATTTGTTGGGTCACATCTTCTTTATTTTTTACTGCATCAGCACAGGCTTGTAAGTCATCAAATGAAATATCTGATTTGAAGTCGATGTTGCGCGTTTTTCTGAGTGATTCTCCGGCTATTTTTTTAAACGCGCTGGCTAATGTTGTTAAAGGGTAGTGCTCTAGTTGTGTAAGATGATAATGAGCGCTTTTTGGGTCATTTATCTTATTAACGAGTTCGCTAACGGCATTTTTGCTGCCTTCAGTACGAAATATACCTTCACTTTTTGAATACTCGTTATGCTTAAGAATCATACTACCTAGCAGGTTAATGGCACGGTTTTTCTCTCTATCTATGTCAGAGAGACGATCATAATTATTAATAAGCTCCACATTGCTTTGTTGCAATTTATCGGCTTCTTTTTTTTGTGTTTTTTCTGCTCGCTGGGCTTTATGTCGAGCAATCATGTGTAATGCAGCTGCGCGTGCAGCATCGACTCGAGGATTTCCGGTTAAACCCGCTTTGGGAATGATGTCATCTTGAGGCAATAAATTTTTTGCGGAAGTTTCATCTGCAAAGGAAACCGCGCGTGGTGATGTCCCCTTGTTCTGAAGGCTAGTCATAACAAAGGGTTCATCTGAAACGGTTTTTTTCTTGCTTGCTTGTTTGCTTTGGCAACTAAAAAGTAAAGAGAAAAAGCTAGTAAATGATTGAGTTACTTTTTTTAGCGATGTTTTAAAATGGCCGCTAGCCTTATTCTCAGTTTGGTCAGTCTCTTTTATGTTGTTTGCAGAGAGTTGCGGTTTAGAAAAGAAGCTAACTATGTTTGGTTTCATATGTAAACCTTTATTATGGTTAAGAGTAGAAGTAAAAGTAAAATTAAAATTGGCAGCAGTTTAAATTTTTTCTTATGCTCTCTCTTATATAAAACGCGCTTATTTTTTAATAAAAGATAATTATTGTAAATGTAATGACTATTCCCTTGAAAAACTTACAAAAAAAACAACATCAATCCGATATGGGTTTGATTGTTTTGTTGTTACTGAGTCTTTGTATCATTGCAATGCTATCGCTCAGTGCAGGGGAAATTTGGTATTGGCCAAACCAATGGATGGATGATTCTGCACAATTATTTGTCTGGCAAATTCGCTTACCTCGACTCCTTGCAGTTATCACCATTGGCGCATCATTGGCAGTAACGGGTGCCATCATGCAAGCGTTATTTGAAAACCCATTAGCGGAACCCGGATTGCTAGGGATCAGTAATGGTGCTGGAGTTGCGGTTGTTTTTACCATATTGCTCTCATCAGGCATTACCTATTATTGGCTAGTTAGCATAAGTGCCATTATCGGTGCTTTAGTGCTCACGGGCGTTTTACTCTATTTTGCTCGCCATCAACATTTGAATAACGCCAGCTTATTATTAGTTGGCGTTGCGCTTGGCGTGATCAGCGGTGCGTGCATGACATGGATGGTCTACATGAGCAGTAATTTAGATTTACGCCAATTACTGTATTGGATGATGGGTAGTTTCAGCGGTGTAGATTGGCGTCAAATAGAATTAGTCATTGCCTGCCTCCCATTTTTATTTTGGGTAATAGCTCAGGGACGAATTTTAAATTATTTATTACTGGGTGATATTCAAGCCTATCAATTGGGTATTTCTACGCATCGCTGGCGATTAATATTAATTATCATTACCGGAATATTAATTGGGCTCAGTGTGGCAATTGCGGGGGCAATTAGTTTTATAGGATTAGTGATCCCCCACATATTAAGGCTAAGTGGGATCACCGATAACCGTTTTTTATTACCAGCCTGTGCAATTGCTGGGGCGCTATGCTTATTAATTGCAGATTTGTTGTCCCGATTACTGATAGACAATGCTGAAATTCCGATTGGCGTGATTACCGCAACCTTGGGCGCCCCTATTTTTATTTATCTTCTCGTCAAAAATCATACATGGCGACAGTAATATGAATAAAACAGTGATGATTGAAACGCAAAATCTGAGTGTGGAAAACCGATTACGGGATATTAACCAGTCCGTTTTTGCAGGGGAGCAGATACACCTATTAGGTGCCAATGGGGCAGGAAAAAGCACATTACTTTCAGCGTTGAGTGGTTGCACATCATACACAGGAACGATTTTTTTTAATAATCTCAATCTGAAGGATTATGCTGTTCAGGATGTTGCAAGGTATCGTTCGTATCTCACACAGCAAACAGGAGTTTTGCCGAGTTTAAAAGTGTTTCAATACTTATCCTTGTTTATTGAGCTGCATGTTGTTCCGCCCACGATTTTTAGCGAGTTATGCGAAGATTTCCAACTTTCACCATTATTATCTAAGCCTATTAACCAATTATCTGGTGGGGAATGGCAGCGAATTCGGATTGTCGCTGTATTTTTACAGGTATGGGATAGGGACTGTTTGAGCGGAAAAATAATCTTATTTGATGAACCAATAAACAATTTAGATATTATTCAGCAAGGAATGCTAGATAAATGGGTGAAATGTTTTTGTCATTGCGCAGGAACAGTTATAATGAGTGGACATAATCTTAGTCATTCTTATAAAAATGCAAGTCGAATTTGGATGATGAAGAAAGGCGCAATTATCTATGCAGGTGAGCCTGACAATGTCATGACAGAAAGTCATTTGTCAGATGTATTTATGGCTGATATAAAACTCAATCAGAGCTCATCGAATAAAGTATGGCAAATTAACGATCATACTAATTAGCTAATCGTGTTCTTATTGCCCGTATCACGGCAATTATTGCAGTAATGATGACTGGTGTTGAGGTTCGGTTAAAGTAATTTTAACTAGAATATCCTATTCATAATGAAACTAGGCTACAAACAATATGAGCAATTTCCTTCCGTTTTCAAAACCAGCAATCGGGGATGAAGAGGTTAAGGCAGTAGAAAACGTTCTGCGTTCAGGCTGGATCACGACAGGCCCACAGAATCATCAATTAGAAGAAGATTTTTGCAAACGTTATGGTTGCAAGCATGCGATTGCCCTTGCATCGGCAACTGCTGGTATGCATGTTGTTTTGATGGCGCTGGGTATTGGTCCAGGCGATGAAGTTATCACTCCGTCACAAACATGGGTTTCAACTATCAATATGATTGAGTTGCTAGGTGCAACGCCAGTTATGATTGATGTTGATCGTGATACCCTTATGATTCAGCCAGAAGCGGTAGAAAAAGCCTTAACGAGCAAAACGAAAGCGATAATCCCTGTTCATTATGCTGGTGCTCCTTGTGATTTAGATGCCCTACGTGCCATCGCACAAAAAGCGGGCGTTTTCCTCATTGAAGATGCGGCTCATGCAGTCGGAACACGCTATAAAAATGAGTGGATTGGTGAGAAGGGCACGGCCATTTTTTCATTCCATGCCATCAAAAATGTGACCTGTGCGGAAGGTGGTTTAGTCGCTACTGACGACGATGCACTCGCTCAGCGTGTTCGCGCATTAAAATTTCATGGTTTAGGCGTCGATGCGTTTGATCGCCAAATGCAAGGTCGTAAACCGCAAGCCGAAGTGGTTGAGCCGGGTTTCAAATATAACCTATCTGATATTCATGCGGCGATTGCAGTAGTACAATTGTCCCGCGTTGAGCATTTAAACCAGCGTAGAGCTGAACTGACGGCACGCTACCGTGAGTTACTGAAAGACTCTCCATTACAGATGTTATCTGTGCCAGAATACCCACATTTACACGCCAACCACTTATTTATGGTGCGTGTTGATGAGTCAATATGTGGTATTGACCGCGATGCATTTATGGAGAAGTTGAAAGAGCATAACATTGGTACGGGGTTACATTTCCGTGCAGCTCATACGCAAAAATATTACCGCGAAAAATACCCAGAGCTGTCATTACCAGAATCAACATGGAATAGTGCAACGCTTTGCTCATTGCCTCTGTTCCCAGACATGACTGACGCGGATGTTGAACGGGTAGTGAGTGCGATTAATACAGTCCTTTTGGAGTCAAAATAGTGTCATTAGCTGATGAATTTGATGAGATTAAAAAAGTCTCAGTGGTAATCCCTGTTTATAACGAAGAGCAAAGTTTGCCTCAGCTGTTAGAACGTACGATTAAGTCCTGTAAACAACTGACTCAAGCTTATGAGTTAATTTTGGTTGATGATGGAAGTAGTGACCGTTCTGCAAAAATGTTGGTTGAAGCGGCTGAAAATCCAGATAACCATGTCATTGCGATCATTTTAAACCGCAACTATGGTCAACACTCTGCGATCATGGCGGGTTTCAATCAAGCGGATGGCGACTTAGTTATCACTCTCGATGCGGACTTACAAAACCCACCGGAAGAGATCCCTCGTTTAGTGCAAACAGCGGCTCAAGGCTATGATGTTGTTGGAACTCGTCGCGCTAACCGCCAAGATTCATGGTTCCGCAAAACGGCATCAAAAATGATCAATGCGATGATCACTAAGGCGACAGGTCGTTCAATGGGTGACTACGGTTGTATGCTGCGTGCCTATCGCCGTCACATCATTGAAGCCATGCTTCAATGCCATGAGCGCAGCACATTTATTCCTATTTTAGCGAATACATTTGCGCGTAGAACCATCGAAATTGATGTAGCGCATGCTGAACGCGAGTTTGGTGATTCAAAATACAGCTTTATGAAGCTGATTAATTTAATGTATGACTTATTAACTTGTTTAACGACTGCGCCTCTGCGTCTGTTAAGCGTGGTTGGTAGCATTATCGCTGCTGGTGGCTTTGTGCTAGCAGTGTTGTTAATTGTTTTACGTTTACTGTTCGGTGCGAGCTGGGCAGCTGACGGCGTATTTACACTGTTTGCGATACTCTTTATGTTTATCGGCGCGCAGTTTGTTGCTATGGGATTATTGGGCGAATACATCGGTAGGATTTATAATGATGTGCGCGCGAGACCTCGTTATTTTATTCAAAAAGTCGTCGGTGCAGACCTTAAAACCGACAAAAATCAGGAAGAAAACTAATGAAAGCTATTGTTTTTGCCTATCATGATATTGGCTGTGTAGGGATAAAAGCGCTTGAGAAAGCGGGTTTTGATATTCAGGCAGTATTTACTCACACTGATGATCCAAATGAAAACCACTTTTACTCTTCTGTAGCTCGTGTCAGTGCAGATATGGAACTTCCTGTTTTCGCTCCAGAAAACGTTAACCACCCACTGTGGATTGAACGTATTCGTGAGATGAAACCTGATGTGATTTTCTCTTTCTACTATCGCGATATGTTAAGCGAAGAACTGTTAGCATTAGCACCGAAAGGCGCTTTCAACCTGCATGGTTCTTTACTGCCTAAATACCGTGGTCGTGCACCAATCAACTGGGCACTGTTAAATGGTGAAAGCGAAACTGGCGTAACGCTGCACAAAATGGTCGCTAAAGCTGATGCTGGCGACATTGTAGCGCAAGAAAAAGTGGCTATCACGGACACTGATACTGCTCTGACGCTGCACGCTAAAGTTCGTGAAGCAGCGGAAGTTCTGTTAGACAAAACTTTGCCATTAATTGAAGCGGGCAGCTATAAAACTGTTGCTCAAGATGAGAGCCAAGCAAGCTACTTCGGTCGTCGTTGTGCTGATGACGGTCAAATCGACTGGAGCCGCAGCGCGAAAGAAATTAGCTGCCTGATCCGCGCAGTGACTGAACCATACCCAGGCGCGTTCACCTATTTAGGTGCACGTAAAATGATCGTATGGCGTGCGCGTGTATTAGACGATAACCAAGGTAAAGCTGCGGGTACCGTATTATCTAGCGACCCACTGCGTATTGCTTGTGGTCAAGGCGCACTGGAAATCGTTAGCGGTCAAAGCGAAACCGGTTTATACATGCAAGGCAACCGTCTAGCTAACGAAATGGGCATCGTGACTGATGTTCGCGTTGGTGCTAAACCAACTGCGCAAGTTAAGCGTCGTAAACGTGTTCTGATCTTAGGTGTGAACGGCTTTATCGGTAACCACTTAACTGAGCGTCTGTTACAAGATGACAACTACGATATCTATGGTATGGATATTGGTTCATCTGCAATTGAACGTTTCATTGGTAACCCTCGTTTCCACTTCATCGAAGGTGACGTAAGCATCCACACTGAATGGATTGAGTACCACATCAAAAAATGTGACGTTATTCTGCCACTGGTTGCTATCGCGACGCCAATCGAATATACCCGTAACCCACTGCGTGTATTCGAATTAGACTTCGAAGAAAACCTGAAAGTTGTTCGTTACTGCGTGAAATACAACAAACGCATCATCTTCCCATCCACTTCTGAAGTTTATGGTATGTGTGATGATAAAGAGTTTGATGAAGACGAATCTCGTCTGATCGTGGGTCCAATCAACAAACAACGTTGGATTTACTCTGTATCTAAACAGTTACTTGACCGAGTAATCTGGGCATACGGCGCGAAAGAAGGTCTGAAATTCACCTTATTCCGTCCATTTAACTGGATGGGTCCACGTTTAGACAGCCTGAACTCTGCGCGTATTGGTAGCTCACGTGCTATTACTCAGCTGATCCTGAACTTAGTTGAAGGTTCACCAATCAAGTTAGTCGATGGTGGTGCACAAAAACGCTGCTTCACAGATATCAAAGATGGTATCGAAGCACTGTTCCGCATCATTGAAAACAAAGACGGCAAATGTGATGGTCAAATCATCAACATCGGTAACCCAACTAACGAAGCAAGTATTCGTCAGTTAGCGGAAATGCTGTTAGAAAGCTTCGAAAAACACCCGGCTCGTAGCAAATTCCCTCCATTTGCTGGCTTCCGTGAAATCGAAAGCGCTAGCTACTATGGTCAAGGTTACCAAGACGTTGAGCATCGTAAACCAAGTGTTGAAAATGCACGTCGTTTACTTGACTGGGTTCCGACTATCGACATGAAAGATACCATTGAAGAAACATTAGACTTCTTCTTACAGGGTGCTGTAGAAGAGCTGGAAAGCAAAAAATAATGAAAAAAGTTGGCTTGAGAATCGATGTGGACACCTATCAAGGTACATTGAAAGGGGTTCCTCAATTACTTAAAGTGCTCAAAGAGCATGATATTCAGGCCAGCTTTTTCTTCAGTGTAGGACCCGATAATATGGGGCGCCATTTATGGCGCCTTTTGCGTCCTAAATTTCTGTGGAAAATGCTACGGTCAAATGCGGCATCTTTGTATGGTCTGGATATTTTACTGGCGGGTACTGCGTGGCCAGGTAAAAAAATCGCCAAAGATTTAGGCTATCTGATGAAACAGACCTTGGAAGCTGGGCACGAAGTCGGCTTACATGCATGGGATCATCAAGGATGGCAAGCCAAAGTGGCTAAATGGAGCGAGGCTCAACTCACTGAACAAGTGAAATTGGGTGTCGATGCATTGCAGCACGCGACAGGTCAACGAGTCACTTGTTCTGCGGTAGCAGGGTGGCGTGGTGACGAGCGTGTACTCGAAGTTAAACAAGGATTTAATTTTGACTACAACAGCGACTGCCGTGGAAAATTCCCATTTAGACCTATCTTACGTGATGGTTCATTGGGAACAGTGCAAATTCCTGTGACGTTACCGACCTACGATGAAGTCGTTGGTACAGTGGTAACAGACGAAGAATTTAATGATTTTATTCTTCAAGCAATTAAAGATGACCAAGGTGTTCCGGTTTATACTATCCATACGGAAGTGGAAGGAATGTCAAAGTCACAACAATTTTCACAATTATTGGAACGAATTAAGCAAGAAGAAATCCAATTCTGTACATTGAGTGAATTGTTGCCTGAAGACATCAATACGCTTCCAAAAGGAAGAGTGGTTCGCGCCCCATTCCCGGGACGAGAAGGTTGGCTGGGCTGCCAAGAAGAGGAATAAAATACCCATGTTGAATAACCGAGCGAGCAAAGTAGGAGCCTCTCTGCTGGCTCTTTTTTTTGTCTTGACCTATTTGCTGCCGTTAAACAGTCGTTTACTTTGGCAGCCGGATGAAACCCGTTATGCGGAAATCAGTCGCGAAATGCTACAACGCGGCGACTGGATCGTGCCGTACATGCTGGATATTCGTTACTTTGAGAAACCAGTAGCGGGGTATTGGATCAACAATATTAGCCAAATGATTTTTGGTGACACAAACTTTGCCGTTCGTTTTGGTTCTGTTTTCTGTATTTTATTGAGCACTCTGCTGGTTTACCGCATGGCAAAAATGATGTGGCGTAATAGCCATGTTGCTTATGTGGCAAGCTTTATCTACATCTCGATGTTCTTGGTGTTTGCCGTAGGGACATACAGCGTTCTCGACCCGATGCTATCGTTATGGATAGCCGCCAGTATGTTTTGTTGCTTATGGGCAATGAAGGCTCGAGAGGTTAAAACCAAACTCGCCGCGTGGGGCGCTCTTGGCTTGGCTTGCGGTATGGCATTTATGACTAAAGGCTTTTTAGCCTTAGCCATTCCCGTCATCGTGATGCTGCCTATCACCTTGTATCAAAAACGTTTCCTTGAAATGCTCAAATATGGTCCATTAGCGATTATCACTGCGGTGATCATTAGCTTGCCATGGGCATTGGCAATCGCCAAACAGGAACCGGATTACTGGAATTACTTCTTCTGGATTGAGCATGTGAAACGCTTTACGGCGGATGATGCTCAGCACGTCGCGCCATTCTGGTACTACATTCCGATTATTTTACTTGGGGCTATTCCGTGGATGGGCTTAGTACCTGGCGCATTAATTAAAGGATGGAAAGAGCGTAAATCTAGCCCAGATATGTTCTTTTTATTATGTTGGTTTGTGGCTCCGGTGATTTTCTTCAGTATTTCACGCGGGAAGCTACCAACTTACATGCTGCCATTTATGGCGCCATTAGCGCTGCTAATGGCGAAATATGGTGTGGATTGTGTGCGCAATGGCACCATGAAGGCATTGAAAGCCAACGGAATTATTAACATTGTTATCGGGATTGCCGCCGTGATAGCGGTAATTATCGTTAGCAGCGTGATCAAAAAGCCTCTCTATGAGCATGATGAATGGTCAAAAATGGTGCTGGGGGTTGTGGCGTTTTCCATTTGGGCGATCATCGGCTATCTCTGCACCGTATTAAATGCGAAATATTGGCTGTGGGCGGCATCTTGCTCATTGGCGGTCAGCTTATGTATTGGTAGTGCATTACCAAATAACACTATTGATTCGAAGTTACCGCAGAATTTTATTCATCAAAATCATGATCTCTTGATGAATAGCCAATATTTGATGGCAAGTAACGTCGGCGTAGCTGCGGGGCTGGCATGGGAAACCAAAAATTCCAATATTTATCTCTATAATAGCAGCGGTGAATTAACCTATGGCTTGGAATACCCAGACAGTGCGCATCGTTTGGTTAAACCAGATGAATTTGCGGCATGGCTGGCAAAAGCTCGCCAAGAAGGCCAGGTTACCGTGGTGTTCTTGTTAGGTAAAAAAGAAGGGTTGCCAGACATTCCGAAGCCGGATGAAGTCATTAAGAATTCCCGTATGGCAATAGTGGTTTACCATAAACAATGATAGCGCAATTACTTCTGTTACTCCTTGTCAGTGTATTGACTTGCATTGGGCAAATTGCCCAAAAGCAAGCCGTTGTAACTTGGCAAGGAGACAAACATAATAAAGCCGCATCTGCCATTCGTTGGCTGATGCTGGCGGTATTAATGCTGGGATTGGGGATGCTGTTTTGGCTAAAGTTATTGGAAACAATGCCACTCAGTATTGCTTACCCGATGCTCAGTATTAATTTTGTCTTAGTCACATTGATAGGGCAATTTGTCTACCATGAGCAAACTGGACTAAACCATTGGCTCGGAGTTGCCTCAATCATGATAGGAATACTACTGATGAGTATAAGTGTATGAATAAAGGATACTTATGGGTACTCGGTAGTGCGCTATTAGTCACCGTCGCACAACTCAGCCTGAAAGCGGGGGTTGTGGAGCTACCTTCATTCACGTTGGGTTGGCACTGGTTACAGCTAGAATGGCTGGCAGATAATGCGGTAAGTTTGGGGACTATCTTTGTTGGGTTAGTCTGCTATGCACTATCGATGCTGTGCTGGCTATTTGCATTAAAATATATTGCGCTCAATAAAGCTTACCCACTTATCAGCCTCAGCTATGTGTTTGTTTACATATTGGCGGTGGTGTTGCCATGGTTCAATGAACCCGCAACGGTGTTAAAAGCGGCGGGGATTGCATTTATTCTGTTAGGCGTATGGCTGATCAGTCGACCTTCTAAGCCTTTAACGAAAAAAGCTAAATAGCATCAGATAATTAGCCTTAGGTGTTTGTTTTTTATGCGCTGCACTGTTGTTTATTGTATATTATAGTCTCGCGTATTAAGATATCACTTAAGGTTATTATTTTGTGGTTATCTATGCCCGCTGGTTATCTATAAGGTACGCTATGATAGTGAATCTCAAATACCTACCATTGCTGTGTTGCCTCGTGCTGATTGGTTGCTCTTCATCCGTAAAACGGACGTCAGCACCGCCAATGAAAACCCAATTGTCTGATCCTATAATGACTATCGCTCAGCTCAAAGACCAACTGAGCCAGTGGTATGGCACGCCGTATCACTATGGCGGCATGAGCCAAAATGGTGTGGATTGTTCGGGTTTTGTCTATCGAACATTCAGCGATCGCTTTGCGATTGAAGTCCCGCGTACGACGGTTGACCAAACACGTTTAGGTACGCGCATTGATAAATCGGATTTAATGCCGGGTGACCTTGTATTCTTTAAAACGGGATCAGGGGAAAACGGCCTGCATGTTGGGATTTACGATACTGACAACACCTTTATTCATGCATCGACCAGTAAAGGTGTGATGCGTTCATCGATGGATAATAGCTATTGGCGAAAAGTGTTTTGGCAGGCGCGGCGCATCTAATTTCGCTTCATTCCTCATTAATTCCTCAATGATTATGCTATCTTAGGGGCAAGTTTTGCTTTTAGGATAGCCGAATGTCTACATTACGTTTATTTATCTCTGAATCCTTCGATCCTTGGTTTAATTTAGCGGTTGAAGAGACTATTTTTCGCCAAATGTCAGCTAACCAACGCGTGATGTTCCTATGGCGTAATGCCGATACGGTGGTCATCGGGCGCGCTCAAAACCCATGGAAAGAGTGTAACACCCGTAAAATGGAACAAGATAATGTTCGGTTAGCGCGTCGTAGTAGTGGTGGCGGGGCTGTATTTCAAGATTTAGGCAATACCTGCTTTACCTTTATGGCAGGGAAACCGGAATATGATAAAACCATTTCAACTCAAATTATTGTGGATGGGCTGGCAAAAGTCGGGATCCACGCTGAAATTTCGGGGCGCAATGATTTAGTCCTCGAAACTGAAAATGGTCCACGAAAAATATCAGGCTCAGCCTACCGTGAAACTAAAGATCGTGGCTTCCACCACGGTACTTTACTGATTAATACCGATTTAAGTCGATTAGCAAATTACCTCAATCCTGATCCTAAAAAACTGCAAGCCAAAGGGATCACCTCAGTACGTTCTCGCGTTGCCAATTTAAATGAGCTAGTACCTGATATTTCCCATGAAAAAGTGTGCGAAGGGATCATAAATAGCTTCTTTAGCTATTATGGTGAAACCGTCGAGCCAGAATATATCTCACCAGAGAAACTCCCTGATTTACCTAATTTTGCAGAGACATTTGCGAAGCAAAGTAGTTGGGAATGGAACTTTGGGCAAGCGCCTGCTTTTAGTCATATGGCGGATACTCGATTCCCATGGGGCGGTATTGAGTTTCATTTTGATATTGAAAAAGGCGTGATCACGCGTTGCCAATTTTTCACCGACAGTCTCGAACCATCCCCATTGGAATGGTTAAGCCAGCAATTGGTGGGACAAGTTTATCGAGCGGAAACCATCCGTCAGTTAATGACTCAAATGAAGACGCAGTGGCCTGCATTGGCTGAACAGTTTGCAGATTTAGAAAATTGGCTCGTTAACGAGCTGAGATAAAAAAAGAGCCGATAATTATCGGCTCAAAATATAGATTTCGTTGGAATGGGTGTTTGAGGGTGTAACGAAAATCTAATGCGCGCTTAATGATGGCAATTGCAAGTCATAAAAGTTTTGCATTCTGGTAATTCACCCGCTTGACGGAATTTAGCAGGGGTAGTATCAAAATGTTTCTTGAAAATACGCGTAAATGTGGCTTGAGAGCTAAAGCCATATTGCAACGCGATATCTAGAATAGGTAAGTTGCCTTCACGTAATGATTTAGCAGCTTCTAGCAGGCGACGTTTACGAACATACTCGCCTAGCGTGCAGCCTTTAAGCTCTTTAAATACACGCTGTAAATGCCATTTCGAATATCCGCTTTTATCCGCGATAGTATCGATTTTGATGCCTTCATTGCGTTGTAATTGGCTTTCAAGCCATCTAATGATTTCATTGACTACACTTTCTGACATATCTACCTCCTACTCTAGTAGGCTATTGTTCATTAATAACTAATAATAACTCATGAAATTATGGTCTATTCTTCCTTTTTTTCCGATATATCGATAGGCTAATCGTGCGGTTTTTGAATGAGAATAACTATTGTTACGATAGTTTTCATTGAAATGCGAAAAACTAAACATACACTGATGAATGTTAAAATGTATTTAAATACAGTTGGTTATGTTTGTTTTCATGGTTAAAAATAGGCTTGTTTAGCTTGCCAATAGACTTGTTCAAATTTATTGTTGGTGCTGTTCTATTTTATTAACCAAGTAAATTATTGAATTTTTATTTGATGTAATTATGAGCAAAGTAACTCAAGGTAATATAACAATTAACAGGAAATTCCGAGGTAAATTGTTTTCTTAACAATAGTGGGATGTATTGAAAGGTTCATTTACCCATGAAATTTAAGATTGGGATAAATGAACCTGATTTCAATATGTAGTTACTGATTAATTACCACTGATAATTCACATTCCAATAAAAATTACGACCTTCCTGCGGTACGCCCATAGAAGAGACATAGTCTCTATCAAATGCATTCTTCAGGGTCAGGGTGGTATTTAGCCCTTTGACAAATTGGTCGGCTTTGTAGTTTACGTAAAAATCATGAACGCCATAACCTGCATATTGAATCACTTCACGGTGTTTGCGATCTAACCCGTTCTCTGTATTTTGGTTCGATGATTGATATTGTGAGTTCCCCATGAATTTAGTTTTTGCGGTAAATTCACCAAACCAACCCACGTTGACGCCACTGTTTGCAATTGGTGCATTGAAACGCATTATCAGTGTTTCAGGGCGAATGGACGATAGGGAATAATGCGTATCATCTTCTCGTCCGTCAGTGATATTGTGGTTGATATTGACGTCAAACCACTCATTTGAATATCGAATATGGCTATCAAACCCGGATATCGTTGCAGATGGAATATTCTCCAAGAATATTTGCGATGGGAACCAGTTTCCACTGACCTTCTTAAAATTACCGCCGGTCACGATGTGATTTTTTGACTTTGTATGGAAATAAGTTGAGCCAATTTGCAGTTCATCGCCCTGCAAAACAAAATTATCAAAACTGAAAACAAATCCAGCCTCAACCGTTTTATTTGTCTCTGGTTTTAAATCGGGAGATGGGCGGAAATCAGAGACAAGACCGAGTATGGGAACAGTAAAATGGTTGGAGTTATTGTAGAGTTCAGAGAGACGTGGGGCACGATAACTTTCGGCATAGGATGAATGTAACTTGACCCAACTCGTTGGTGTGACGGTAGCGGCAAAACGTGATGACCAATTGTTGTGCTGCTGTTTGCCAACATTTTCACGCGCAGTTTTGTAATGGGTAAAACGGGTTCCCGCAGACAAAGTCACAGGTATACTTTTTAGGCTTACATCATTGATTAACCACGCAGAAGCATTCGAAATCTCAGCTGGAGGGTAGCTTATAGCGTATTCATTAGACACTTGATGTTGCTGAACATAATCAACTCCGCTTTGAACGTGATGGCTTAAACGTGGCGTATGTATGGAGAAGTCATTAGAAAACTGACTTCCATAGGTGTATTGATTACGTGTTTCGGTATCATAACTGTATGACGTAAAAATGTTTGATTTTTTCTGTAAATCTAATTGTGAAAGATGAAGGTTGGTGTAGTAAATCGACCAATTTGCCTGCCAATTCAATGGATTATCAGGTGTGAAATTTTGGTCAATGATAATGTCTTTTTGTATGGTTTCCCTCTGATGCGGGGAGTTTTTAAATTTAGGTTGACGGGTGTCAATGACCTCGGGTTGCTTCAAGTCAATGGCATCATTGCGGTATTCTTTGTACTGCAAACCAATAGAATAGGCCGGAAGCGCATACCACGTTGTTTTGAGTAACCAGTTATGCACGGATTCATGATGGTCATACTTATTAGAGACAGGAGAGCTAGTGAGCTGTTTTTTCCGTTGAGTGTAACTGATGACGCCATCTAGTGGACCTAAATGCCCTAAAAGCGTGGCTCCCGCATGATAGCTGTGGTCGTTACGATTCATTCCGCTGAATAAACGACCACCAAATTTTTGGTCAGGCTCAAGAATATCCGATGGCGTTAACGTTTTGATGGAAATAGCTCCAGCCAGTGCGCCGCTTCCATGTTGTACAGAAGATGCGCCTTTATGAATATAAGCTTTACTGATCAATGATGGATCAATGAAGGTGGCATCAAATAAGCCTGAATAAAAATCTTGGGGAACATTATCCACCATAATTTTTACGCCACGTGAATCGTAGCCTCGCATCTGCACTGACTGCCCATAGGTACTACCTGCTCCAGTCACAAAAATACCCGCTTGACCCTTTAATAAATCGAGAGCAGATGAGGCAGTTTGTTGTTCTGGTGCTGTAGTATCAATGACCTCAAATTGTTCGGCAACAGCAAATTTTTCGTTATTTAGAGGGGTAGAGGTTACGTGGATCACGTCGTTAGCGGCTAAGGTCATGGTACTGAACCCAGTCATAGCAAGGGCGACGGTTAATGTTGATAAAGAAAATGCTTTGCTGTGTGAAGCATCTAAAGTTGATGCTGATCTCAATGTAAACGCCATTAGGAAATCCTTTCCTGAGTAATATGATTCTGGCTACCGAGATAATAAAAAATTATCTTGGGTGGCTTATAGTTAAAAACGAGAATCATTATCGTTAATAAAATGGCTGTATCAAGTATTTTTTAGTTAATAATGCCGCTTTATTTAAAATAATGGGTTAATTATTTCATTGAATGAATATGTTTGTGGTGAGTGATTTGGGCGGGGAATGAAAATAAGCGCTTTAGATTGAAAATAAGCCAAAGCGCAGGGGGCATTTTTGGATGAAAAAGGTTATTTAAAGCGGAAGTTAACTGCGTCAGCCAGTATTTCAATCAATTGTTCAGTGTCTTCCCAGCCTAAACATGGATCGGTAATCGATTGACCATAAACTAGAGGTTGGTCTGCACAGATTTTTTGATTGCCTTCTTTTAAGAAGCTTTCTGCCATTACACCACTAATTGCTGTGGAGCCTTGCTTAATTTGTTGAGCAATATCTTGCGCCACATCTAATTGGCGACGATGAATTTTCTGGCAGTTACCATGGCTGAAGTCCACCACTAAATGCTCAGCTAAACCAAATTCATTTAATTTTTCACAAGCTTGTGAAATGTACTGCGCTTCATAGTTAGGCTTCTTGCCACCACGCATAATGATATGCCCATGAGGGTTACCACTGGTTTGGTAGATTGTCATCTGCCCGCTCTTATCTGGTGATAAAAACATATGCTGCGCTTTGGCGGCACGAATAGCATCAATAGCGATATTGATATTACCATCGGTACCATTTTTAAAACCAACAGGGCAGGAGAGCGCTGATGCCATTTCACGATGGATCTGGCTTTCGGTGGTACGAGCGCCAATCGCTCCCCAGCTAATTAAGTCAGCAATATATTGTCCTGTCACCATGTCGAGGAATTCAGTAGCGGTTGCTAATCCTAATTGATTAACTTCAATCAAAAGCTTGCGCGCTAAACGAATGCCGGTGTTCACTTGGCATGAATTATCAAGATGCGGGTCAGAAATTAAGCCTTTCCAGCCCACAACGGTACGCGGTTTTTCAAAATAGGTGCGCATGACAATTTCTAAGCGATCTTGATATTTTTGACGTAACGTATTTAGCTTATTAGCGTATTCAATTGCGGCATCAATGTCATGAATAGAGCAAGGACCTACAATCACCAGCAAACGCGGGTCTTCACCGGATAGGATCTTTTCAATTCGTTTGCGTGACGCTGTCACGTTATCGGCGATTGCTTGGGATATCGGAAATTCCTCAGCGAGTGTTTGTGGCGTAATTAAACTGTCCACTCGCTGAGTTCGTAACTCATCTGTTTTATGCATTTTGTTTCTCAAAACTTTTACTCGGCTGGGCCATTTCGTACAGCCGTATTAGTGACTAAGGTCACAATAAACGAAACTGGCTCAAATTCAAACCACCAACTTGGGTTGAATGAATAATTTTTTATATTTTATTTTGCTAAAAAATACGACGCTGTAATCCCATCGTATCAATCACTTTGGCTGAAATTTCTTCAACAGAGTAGTTGGTAGTATTTAAGTAATTGATTTTATTCTGCCTAAATAAAGCTTCTACTTCAGCAATTTCAATACGACACTGGCGAAGCGAGGCATAACGGCTGTTTTCTCTGCGTTCTTCACGAATTGCGGCAAGACGTTCAGGACTGATAGTTAAACCAAAAAGTTTATGGGTATAGGGACGTAATGCGGCAGGCAGCTGTAAATTGTCCATATCATCGGCAGTGAATGGGTAGTTGGCAGCTTGTATGCCAAATTGCATTGCTAAATATAAGCTTGTTGGTGTTTTACCGCAGCGAGAGACACCGATTAAGATTACTTGCGCTTGTTCAAGGTTACGTAATGAAATGCCATCATCGTGAGCGAGGGTATATTCAATTGCTGCAATACGGGCATCATACTGATTCATATTCTGCATGGATAACCCGTGAGTACGATTGAGTTTTGGCTCCGGTTCTAATCCGACTTCTCGCTGTATTGGGGCGACCAAACTTTGTACGATATCCTGACAAAAGCCCGCGCTTTGAGTGATGATTTCTTTGACTTCTGGGGAAATTATTGAATAAAACACCAGCGGCCGAAGGTCTGTTTCAGCATAGATAGTGTCAATTTTTTGTTTAATTTCAAGCGCTCGTGCTTGTGTAGTAACGAACGGTAAGGTGTAAGAAATAAAGGATAATGGGAATTGAGATAAGACGGCATGCCCTAACGTTTCAGCCGTGATTGCGGTGCCATCAGAGATGAAAAAAACGGTACGTTGAACTTGGCTGGCATTTTTACTCATAGAATTTAATTCGCTCATAACTGGCTTCTTTTTATCGTGTTTTTTCTGAGTTTCGGAAAATATTGTAAGTGAATAAACATTTAAAAATCATTTCTGGGGGGAAGTATAGACAAATTTTGAACAATTTTTAGAACAAAAAAATTTTATTAATTGATGGAACGATTCACCAGTCCATCTTCCCATAACGTCTGTGCTAGTCTATTCGCGAGGCGAATTTTCGCCAACGAGATTTTTTACGATTTGTTGTCTGTCACTAAATTGCTATAAAAGGATCGCTTTCAATGTCCACAAATGGCCTTACTCCGTGTAATGTACTTTGGTATAACCAATTAGGGATGAACGATGTTGACCGTGTTGGAGGCAAAAACGCTTCCCTCGGTGAAATGATCACCAACTTGTCCGATCTTGGTGTATCCGTACCAAACGGTTTTGCGACAA
Organism: Providencia sp. LY12; assembly: GCF_057621555.1. Lineage (NCBI taxonomy): Bacteria > Pseudomonadati > Pseudomonadota > Gammaproteobacteria > Enterobacterales > Morganellaceae > Providencia > Providencia sp. LY12. Next base: position 1,896,318 of record NZ_CM172594.1, read on the forward strand.
CCGCACAGGCGTTTAATGATTTTCTGGAGCAGAGCGGTGTAAACCAGCGTATTTACAACCTGCTAGATGAAACGGATATTGATGATGTGAACCAACTGGCGGCAGCCGGTGCTCAGATCCGCCAATGGGTGATTGATACCCCATTGACGCAAGCATTAGAGCAGGATATTCGTGAAGCTTTCCTTCAATTGTCTGAAGGTGAAGCAGAAGCGTCATTCGCTGTTCGCTCATCAGCAACCGCTGAAGATATGCCTGATGCCTCATTTGCTGGGCAGCAAGAGACATTCCTCAACGTTCAAGGGATTGATGCGGTATTGGTTGCCATTAAACATGTATTTGCGTCGCTGTTTAATGACCGTGCTATTTCTTACCGTGTACACCAAGGCTACGATCATCGTGGCGTCGCGTTATCTGCGGGTGTACAACGAATGGTGCGTTCTGACCTCGCTTCTTCCGGCGTTATGTTTACTATCGATACTGAATCTGGTTTTGACCAAGTCGTGTTTATTACCTCCGCATATGGTCTCGGCGAGATGGTTGTACAGGGTGCGGTAAACCCAGATGAGTTCTATGTCCATAAACCAACCCTACAAAATAATAAGCCTGCGATTGTACGTCGTACATTAGGCTCTAAAAAATTGCAGATGGTCTATGCCGACAGTAAAGAGCACGGTAAACAAGTGAAGATTGAAGATGTGCCAGAAGCACTACGCAATCGTTTCTCTTTAGCCGATCACGAAGTGGAAGAGCTGGCTCGCCAAGCTTTACAGATCGAAAAACACTACGGTCGTCCAATGGATATCGAATGGGCAAAAGATGGTCATAATGGTCGTCTGTATATTGTTCAAGCGCGTCCGGAAACCGTTCGTTCTAACCAACAGGTTATGGAGCGTTATAAACTGAAAGACCGAGGGCAGGTCTTAGTTGAAGGTCGTGCAATCGGTCATCGCATTGGCGCAGGTTCGGTTAAAGTCATCCATAACTTAAGTGAGATGGATAGAATTCAGCCGGGTGACGTATTAGTGACGGACATGACGGACCCCGATTGGGAACCTATCATGAAAAAAGCCGCTGCTATCGTGACAAACCGTGGCGGTCGTACTTGTCATGCGGCGATCATCGCGCGTGAGCTTGGTATCCCTGCTGTTGTTGGTTGTGGTGATGCAACTGAACGCCTGAAAGAAGACCAAGAAGTCACGATTTCTTGTTCTGAAGGGGATACTGGCTTTGTTTATGACGGTAAATTGGAGTTTGAAATCCACAGTTCAGAAGTGAACGACATGCCTGATTTGAACGTCAAAATCATGATGAACGTGGGTAACCCAGACCGTGCATTTGATTTTGCGTGTTTACCAAACGAAGGTGTCGGCTTAGCAAGACTCGAATTTATCATCAACCGTATGATCGGTGTTCACCCAAGAGCGCTGTTAGAGTTCGATGCTCAGACGCCAGAATTACAAGCAGAAATCCGCAATATGATGGTCGGCTATGATGACCCTGTTGAATTTTACGTTAGCAAGCTGACGGAAGGGATTTCAACACTCGCCGCGGCATTCTGGCCAAAACGCGTGATCGTGCGTTTATCTGACTTTAAATCCAATGAATATGCCAACCTCGTTGGTGGCGATAGATATGAGCCTGAAGAAGAGAACCCAATGCTGGGCTTCCGCGGGGCGGGGCGTTATGTGTCAGATAGCTTCCGTGCATGTTTTGCGCTGGAGTGTGACGCTGTTAAACGTGTTCGTAATAAGATGGGCCTGACTAACGTTGAAGTGATGATCCCGTTTGTTCGCACAGTAGCACAAGCCGAATCTGTGGTTGCTGAGCTGGCAAAACATGACCTGAAACGTGGTGAGAATGGCTTAAAAGTGATTATGATGTGTGAAATCCCATCTAACGCACTGTTAGCTGACCAGTTCCTTGAGCATTTTGATGGCTTCTCCATTGGTTCTAACGACATGACTCAGTTAACCCTCGGTCTTGATAGAGACTCTGGTGTTGTATCTGAATTGTTTGATGAACGTAATGATGCGGTTAAGGCAATGTTGTCAATGGCAATTAAGGCTGCGAAGCGTCAGAACAAATATGTCGGTATTTGTGGGCAAGGCCCATCAGATCACCAAGATTTCGCACAATGGCTGGTGGATGAGGGCATTGATAGCCTATCGTTGAACCCAGACACAGTAGTGCACACTTGGCTAACAATCGCTGGAAATCAATAATTTAATTATTCATTTTTAGATTGTTCATTATAAGAAGGTCGGTAAATAATTATTATTTGCCGACCTTTGTTTATATATAGAGACAACCTATTACAGCGATAGAATTAAACTCAATGTAAGTTTAATTTACGTAAATATTCATAATATATTATTCAGATTTTCAGCAAAATAAAACTATAGTCTCATAAATGGATTCGTTATTAATGTTAAATAAAAAGTTATTAAATAATTAAAACCATTAAATCCATTACTCTAATTATGCGTAATTACGTATAGAGAGAGTAATTAGAATATTATAATGATATATGTAATGTAGGAGCGGAGTGTGGGGGATGTAGAGATAAAAAAAAAGCCTATCATGGGCTGACAGGCAAAGACTACACACAGCAATTTGGTTAAGTAAGTCACGTTAGAAATTAAATAACATAACTTATTAATTCGTTATCGAAGAGATATTAACAGGGATATATTAAACTGTTTAAATAAGTTAATCACTCGGAACACTCTTAATACCATATTACTTATTGTTCCCAAATGATTATTCATTCGATGTGGAGAATATTAACATAATTAAAGATAAAAACTAACAGTAGTGTGTTAAATATTGTTTCTAAATATTAATGAGAATAGATAGTCGAGAAAACATGTCCAAAATGAAACATGTTTTCTCGAATTAAATGAAATTTATTTCTTCATTAAGAATTCTTCTTCAAGGAATTTTTCGGTGGCTTCTAAATTTTCACTTGGTGGTGCCACTTCATTCATCCACGCTTTGAGCAGGCTATACGAGACAGCCAGCACCACAGGACCAATGAATAAGCCAATCATACCGAATGATAAGATACCGCCGATAACACCCACTAAAATAAGCACCATAGGAAGATCTGCACCCATTTTAATTAGCCAAGGTCGTAACACGCCATCCATAGTGGCAACCACCGCCGCCCAGACCCCGAGAATAATTGCCCAGGTAGTATCTCCCGTCCAAAATAGCCAAAGAACGGAAGGAACCATCACTAATAGTGGACCAAGTTGTGCAACACAGCAGATAAAAATCAAGACCGTTAAAATGGCAGCATAGCTAATACCAGATAGGGCAAGACCGACTCCACCTACAATGGCTTGAATTAACGCAGTAACCACCACGCCAAGTGCGACTGCACGAATAGATTGTGCTGCAAGTACCACGGCGGCATCGCCGCGGATGCCCGCAAGACGTACAGCAAAATGACGAACACCGATTGTCACCAGCTCGCCTTTATAATAGAGCAGCCCACTAAACAGCAGCATTAATACGAGGTGAAATAAGAAGCGGCTGGCACTCACGGCCTGCGTTGCAAACCATCCCGCGGCTTGACCGAAATAAGGTTGAACTTTAGCCAATAACGCGTTACCACCACTTGCCACTAAACTGTGCCAAGCGTAATACAGTTTCTCTCCGACCATAGGCACTTGATTCAGCCACTCTAAATCCGGCAAGGTGATGCTGGCCGGTGATTTTGCCAATTCGATAAGTGGCGCACTGTTTTGAATAATGCTGCCAATCAGAATACTGGTTGGAATAACGAAAAGAAGGAATATCAGTAGAACCATGGTCAGCGAAGCAAGCCAGCGCTTATTCCAAAGACGTGCTTGTAGTCGTAAGAGAATTGGCCAAGTAGCAATCACCATCATCCCTGCCCATACGAATCCTAAAATAAATGGGCTTAAGACCCAAAAACAGGTCGCTATCATAAAGATAATAGAGAGCAGTCCAAGGACGAGTTTGGGTAAATCCAAACGTTTTTGCGATTTTTCCATTAATGATCAATCCTTAACAAATGAAAATTCTGTGGGGTTAGGGCTTTTACAGGTGAAAATAACGTAATTATTTTTCATGCTTAAAAGAAACGATATTGTGATATGGTTTTACTGACAATGTCACCGGCAGATGCGCTATCTTTACAGGCTGCGAGGGAGCACTCCAATAAACCTTGTGCCTATTGTGCTACTTAAACTAAAGATAGTACATAACGACAAATGCGATTACTCAACAACAAGAGTCATGATTAATAATGATCCCGCGTATATCTGAAGCACCACATCTTAGTCAGTTAGCTATCCAATTTCTGCACGAGCTACAACAGCAAGGTTTTACTGGTGATACTGGCACCAGCTACGCTGAGCGTTTATCCATGGCGACTGACAACAGCATTTACCAACTATTACCACAAGCTGTCATCTTCCCGCGTTCCAGCGCTGACGTACAAATCATTACGCGCGTCGCAGGGCAAGACAAATACCGTGAATTAAGTTTCACGCCACGCGGCGGGGGAACGGGCACTAATGGGCAATCACTCACCGAAGGGATTGTAGTGGACATGTCCCGCTATATGAATCGAATTTTAGAAATCAACCCAGAACAGGGATGGGTAAAAGTTGAAGCTGGCGTGATTAAAGACCAACTCAACCAATTTCTAAAACCGTATGGCTACTTTTTCTCTCCGGAGCTATCCACAAGTAACCGTGCGACATTGGGCGGGATGATCAACACAGATGCTTCTGGACAGGGATCATTAGTGTATGGCAAAACGTCAGACCATGTTTTAGGGGTTAAAGCGATGGTTTTGGGTGGCGCTTGTCTTGATACTCGCGCTATGCCTATCGAACTCGCCCAAACGATTGCGTTAGAGGATTCAGTCGAAGGGCGTATCTATAAAACTGTACTTGAACGCTGCTTAGAGCAACGTCCGTTAATTGAAGAAAAATTTCCAAAACTAAACCGATTTTTAACGGGCTATGACTTACGCCATGTTTTTAATGATGACCTTACTCAATTTGATTTAACGCGAATTCTAACGGGGTCTGAAGGGTCGTTGGCGTTTATTACGGAAGCCACGTTGGATATCACGCCGCTACCGAAAGTGCGCCGTTTGGTGAACGTCAAATATGATTCGTTTGAATCCGCATTGCGTAACGCACCGTTTATGGTGCAGGCGCAAGCGCTCTCGGTAGAAACCGTCGACTCGAAAGTATTGAATCTTGCGAAAGAAGATATTGTTTGGCACTCCGTCAAATCGCTGATCACCGATGTACCGAATAAAGAGATGCTTGGGCTGAACATTGTTGAGTTTAGTGGCGATGATGAAGACGAAATCAATCATTTGACTGATAGTTTATGCCAGCGCCTTGATGAATTGATGGCGAGCCAGCAAGCGGGCGTGATTGGCTACCAAGTTTGCCATGACCTTGCTGATATTATCCGTATCTATAATATGCGTAAAAAAGCAGTGGGATTATTGGGGAACAGCAAAGGTGCCGCGAAACCCATCCCATTTGTTGAGGATACCTGTGTACCACCGGAGCATCTTGCGGATTATATCGAGGAATTCAGAGCGCTACTGGATAGCCATAAACTGAATTACGGGATGTTTGGTCACGTGGATGCGGGCGTTTTACACGTTCGCCCAGCATTAGATATGTGCGACCCTCAGCAAGAAATGTTAATGAAACAAATTTCGGATGAGATTGTTGCTTTGACGGCAAAATATGGTGGCTTACTGTGGGGGGAACACGGTAAAGGCTTCAGAGCGCAATATAGCCCAGAATTCTTTGGTGAAGTGCTTTACGGTGAACTGCGCAATATTAAGGCGGCATTTGACCCTGATAACCGTTTGAACCCTGGAAAAATTTGCCCACCAGCGGGTATCGATGCCCCAATGAAACAGGTAGATGCAGCTAAACGCGGTACATACGATCGGCAAATTCCTGTTCAAATACGCCAAGAGTTCCAAGGTGCGATGGATTGCAACGGCAACGGGCTCTGTTTTAACTTTGATGTTAAAAGTCAAATGTGTCCATCAATGAAAATTAGCCGCCAGCGTGTGCATTCACCGAAAGGTCGTGCAACGTTAGTTCGTGAATGGCTACGTTTATTGGCGGAACAGGGCGTAACGCCAGAGCAAATTGAAAAAGGCGTGAAAAGTGAGTCTCCATCGTTACGTGGGTTGATTGAAAAAACACGTAACTCATGGCGGGCGAAGCAAGGGGATTATGATTTTTCCCATGAAGTGAAAGAGTCGATGTCTGGGTGTTTAGCCTGTAAAGCGTGTTCGACTCAGTGTCCAATTAAAATTGATGTACCGTCTTTTCGCGCAAAATTTCTTGCGCTATATCATAGCCGTTACTTGCGACCGGTTCGTGACCATATTGTGGCGAATGTGGAAGCCAGTGCTCCGTTAATGTCAAAAGCACCGGGCGTTTTTAACTTCTTCTTGCGTCAAACGGTGGTTCAGAAACTGAGCGAACACACTATTGGTATGGTGGATTTACCGTTATTTTCTCAACCGACGCTGAAACAGGAGTTATCAGGGCATGCAGCGACCTCCCTGACATTAGAACAACTTGAAGGAATGTCTGCCAGCCAGCGCGAAAAACATGTGCTTGTGGTGCAAGACCCATTCACCAGCTACTACGATGCAAAAGTGGTCGCGGATTTTGTTCGTTTGATTGAAAAGTTAGGCTACAAACCTGTGTTACTCCCATTCTCACCAAATGGCAAAGCACAACATATCAAAGGTTTCTTAAGCCGTTTTGCGAAAACCGCACGTAAAACATCGGATTTTTTAAATCGCGTTGCTAAACTGCAATTACCGATGGTGGGTGTCGATCCTGCATTGGTACTGTGTTATCGCGATGAATACCATGAAATTTTAGGTGAGCAGCAATGCCAATTTACGGTAATGCTGGCTCATGAATGGTTAATCTCATTACCGGAACAAACCAAGAATGATGGGACAGATGAGCAACCTTGGTATCTCTTTGGTCACTGTACCGAATCAACGGCATTACCAAATAGCGCCAACCAATGGGCGGCACTGTTTTCCCGTTACGGACGCAAACTGACTAACGTGAGTGTTGGATGCTGTGGAATGGCGGGAACATATGGTCATGAAGTCGCTAACCTTGAGAATTCAAAAGGTATTTACAATCTGTCGTGGAAACCTGCGATAGAAAAACTGCCCCTAGAACGCTGCTTAAGTTCGGGATATTCTTGTCGTAGCCAAGTAAAACGAATGGAAAAAACGGCAATCAAACACCCAATTCAAGCCTTACTGGAGATTGTTTCATGATTTGGAAGCGTCAATTTAACTTGCAACAAATGGCGGCGATGGCTGAAAGCTGTATGTTAGGCCATATAGGGATTGAAATTACAGGCTTTGGTGATGACTACCTTGAAGGTACCATGCCAGTCGACCATCGCACCAAACAGCCTTTTGGTTTGCTACACGGTGGTGCTTCGGTTGTATTGGCTGAATCCTTAGGTTCAATCGCAGGCTACCTATGCAGTGAAGGTGATCAACGTGTAGTTGGTGTGGAAATTAACGCAAACCATATTCGTGCAGCGCGAGAAGGTGTGGTGAGAGGTGTATGCAAACCGATTCATCTAGGGCGCCGTCAGCAAGTGTGGAATATCGAAATTTTTAACGAGAAAAACCAACTGTGTTGCACCTCCCGTTTAACAACTGCCGTATTGTTTGAATAATCAGCAGTTTGTTTATTCTGATACCCTCAGTTTATTTGAGGGTATCAATCCTATATTTATCTTTCATATCAATTCTTTATAACTTATCTAATTTATTCATTCTCATTCAATGAATGTGGTACTAAACCGAATATCACTTTATTAATTTGTGTTATTTTTATGTACTCAATAATACATAAAAAATATTATCATGAATGAGATTTATTTCTTAATTATTAATTGGTTAGATATTTCCATAAACTAAAATCCTGTCAGTAAACCGTTCTCATAGCTATAACCTCTTAAAACAAATGGTTGAAGTCATATGGGTAATCATTACCATGTCATATAGAGAAGAAATCGCTGATAACAGGCTGAAAAACCATAAGAAAAGTGAGGTCAATATGACTGGTGGTGTAGAAACATTTTCATTGGATGAAAATTCATGGCAGGGCGTCAGCCTAACCCCAAGTGCCGCTAAACAGATCAATAAGTTAGTTCTTCAAACACCGAATAGTAAAGGTCTATCCCTCGGCGTGAAACAGTCGGGATGTGCAGGTTTTGGATACGTCTTCGAGATGATTGAAAACCCAACCGATGACCACTTAGTGTTTGAACTCGATGGTGCACACCTGTATGTGCCTAAAAAAGCAATGCCATTCATTGATGGCACGGTAGTGGATTATGTCCAAGAAGGGCTTAACCATATTTTTAAATTTAATAACCCGAAAGCTCAACATGCCTGTGGGTGTGGTGAAAGCTTCGGCGTTTAACTTGTGAAGCTAGATTATGTCTCAGAGCAATGTAGAAGTTGGCGAAGATGTTCAAAGCTGGCTTGATGAAAAACGTTATAAAGAAGGCTTTTTTACCCAAGTTGCCACCGATGAGATGGCAAAAGGGCTAAATGAAGAGGTGGTTCGTGCTATTTCTGCGAAGCGTAATGAACCTGAGTGGATGCTGCAATTTCGTCTTGATGCCTTTAATCACTGGAAAGGCATGGAAGAGCCACACTGGCTGAAAGCCCATTATCCAAATTTGGATTACCAAGATTATAGCTATTATTCCGCGCCATCTTGCGGGTCGTGTGATGATGCCTGTGGTTCACAGCCAGGCGCGACGCAATCAACAGGCGCTGCGGAAGAAGCAAATTACCTGACGAGTGAAGTTGAAGATGCTTTCAATCAGCTTGGCGTGCCTGTCCGTGAAGGCAGCAAAGTGGCGGTAGATGCAATTTTTGACTCCGTTTCTGTATCGACAACCTACCGTGGCGACTTAGCCAAACACGGTATTATTTTTTGCTCGTTCAGCGAAGCTATTCAAGAATACCCTGAACTGGTTCAAAAATATTTGGGTAGCGTTGTTTCGAGCCACGATAACTTTTTTGCTGCACTGAATGCGGCGGTAGCATCGGACGGAACCTTTGTTTACATCCCGAAAGGGGTGCGTTGTCCGATGGAGTTATCGACCTATTTCCGTATTAATGCGGCAAAAACAGGGCAATTTGAACGTACAATCTTAATTGCCGATGAAGGCAGTTATGTGAGTTACATCGAAGGGTGTTCAGCACCAGTGAGGGATAGCTATCAATTGCACGCAGCTGTTGTAGAAGTGATTATCCATAAAGATGCCGAAGTGAAGTACTCGACAGTTCAAAACTGGTTCTCGGGTGGTGATAGCGAAACGGGGGGAATTCTTAATTTCGTGACTAAGCGCGCCCTGTGCGAAGGGGAAAACTCTAAAATGTCATGGACACAATCCGAAACGGGTTCTGCCATTACGTGGAAATACCCAAGCGTGATTTTAAAAGGGGATAACTCTGTCGGGGAATTTTTCTCTGTCGCGCTGACCAACGGTAACCAACAAGCGGATACGGGAACCAAAATGATCCACATCGGCAAAAATACCCGCTCAACGATTATCTCAAAAGGGATTTCGGCAGGTAAAAGCCAAAATAGTTATCGTGGACTTGTCAAAATACTCCCGAGCGCCCATAACGCCCGTAACTTTACCCAATGCGACTCCATGCTGATTGGTACCCAATGTGGCGCTCATACCTTCCCATATGTGGAAGTGAAGAACAATACCGCGCAATTAGAACATGAAGCGACAACGTCGCGCATTGGTGAAGACCAGCTGTTTTATTGCTTGCAACGTGGGATCAGCGAAGATGACGCTATCTCAATGATTGTTAACGGCTTCTGTAAAGATGTTTTCTCAGAATTGCCACTAGAGTTTGCCGTTGAGGCACAAAAATTATTGGCTATCAGCTTAGAACACAGTGTGGGCTGATCCTAACCGAGTTTAGTTGCGCTTGAGCGCTAAAGGCATGTTGATATGTTAAGTATTAAAGATTTACATGTAAGTGTAGAAGGTAATGAAATCTTAAAAGGGCTGTCTCTGGATATTAAACCGGGGGAAGTTCATGCCATTATGGGACCAAATGGTTCGGGTAAAAGTACTTTGTCCGCAACCCTAGCAGGCCGTGAAGATTACCAAATTGATAGTGGTGAAGTGACATTCAACGGTAAGGATTTACTTGAGTTAGATCCAGAGGAACGCGCAGGCGAAGGGATTTTTCTTGCATTCCAATATCCGGTTGAAATTCCGGGCGTGAGTAACCAATTTTTCCTGCAAACGTCAGTGAATGCGGTGCGCGAATATCGTCAGCAAGAGGCGTTAGACCGCTTTGATTTCCAAGATTTTATCGAAGATAAAATCGAATTGTTGGATATGCCACAAGACCTGCTCACCCGTTCAGTTAACGTAGGTTTCTCTGGTGGCGAGAAAAAACGGAATGACATTTTACAGATGGCGGCGTTAGAGCCTAAGTTATGTATTTTAGATGAAACCGATTCGGGTTTAGATATCGATGCGCTAAAAATCGTCTCCAATGGCGTGAATTCACTACGTACACCAGAGCGTTCATTTATTATCGTGACCCACTATCAGCGCATTTTGGACTATGTAAAACCTGATTTTGTTCACGTCCTGTATCAAGGAAAAATCATCAAATCCGGTGATTTCAGTTTAGCGAAAAAACTGGAGGAGCAAGGCTATGGCTGGCTTATTGACCAACAGTGAAAGAGCGGAAAAACGCGCTGCGGTTGATGCTTTAAATCAGCAGGCAATGCGCCGTTTTGAAACGCTATATGAGCAAGGATTAGGTGGAAAATCTCAGCACGCACAAACCCATTGGAGCCTCGCTAAACACGTAGGGCTGCCCGCTTTTCGTCATGAAGACTGGCACTATACTCCGTTAAACAGCGTGTTAAATACCCACTACCGTTTTAGCTCGCAAGAACAGCAGGCACCGCTAAGTGACGCACTTGCATTAGCTATCAATGCCTATCGTGTTGTGTTGGTGGATGGACGCTACAATGCGGAACTGAGCTCTGTCGATACGGGGGAATTTCAAATTTCTCTGCTCGATAGCCAAGACTGGCTACCAGATGCGGTGAACAGCGAGATTTTCTTACATTTAACGGAATGCCTAGCGGCTCAACCGCTTATCATCCAGTTAGCTGCCAATAAAGTTGCGACTAAGCCACTCTATTTACTGAATATCTCCAGTGGTAGCCATGATCTAGAATCGATGAACATGAGCCAATATCGCTACCATTTGACACTGGGGAATAATAGCCAGTCTCAAGTGATTGAACACTTTATCAGCTTAGATGACCAACCGCATCTCACCGGAGGGCGTTTAACGGTCGAAGTGGGTGATAATGCTCAGTTTACCCATTTCAAGCTGATGACAGAAAATCCACAGGCGCAGCACTTTGCTCATAATGACATTGTGGTGGGGTGTGATAGCCAAGTGAAAAGTAGCAGCTTTTTATTAGGCGCAGGGCTAACCCGTCATCATACAAGTAGCCGTCTTGACGGTGAAAATACGGAGTTTGAGCTAAACAGCCTGTTGTTGCCGCAAGGTAATGAAATTGCCGACACACGCAGCTATCTTGAACATAATGCGGGTTATTGTAATAGTCGACAGTTGCATAAAGTGATCGCTATGGATAGCAGCAAAGCGGTATTCAACGGGATGATCAAAGTTGACCCTAATGCGCTGAAAACAGACGGTCAAATGACTAACAATACCTTATTGCTAGGTGAAAAAGCGGAAATCGACACGAAGCCTCAACTGGAGATCTATGCCGATGACGTGAAATGTGGTCATGGAGCAACGGTTGGGCGTATCGATGATGAGCAACTCTTTTATCTACGTTCTAGAGGGATTGATAGTCAAGCTGCTAAGCAGATGATTATCAATGCATTCGCAGCTGAGTTAACCGAATCGATTACTATCGATGGGTTAAAACAGGCGGTGATGGCGAGTATTCATCAACGTTTAGCGGAGGTGTAAACTGATGCCATTTGACGTTGAATCGGTCAGGCAGGATTTTCCTGCCTTAGCGCAATCCGTGAATAACCATCCATTGGTCTATTTAGATAGCGCGGCGAGTGCTCAAAAGCCTCAGCAGGTTGTGGATGCAGAGAGTCAATTTACGTTGCATCAATACGCGGCAGTGCACCGTGGGGTTCATACGTTAAGCGCGAATGCCACCACGCTGGTGGAAAATGTTCGCCAAAAAGCCGCGGATTTTTTGCATGCGGCTTCCCCTGAAGAGATAGTGTTTGTCAAAGGGACGACGGAAGGGATTAACCTTGTTGCTAATAGCTTTGGGCGCCAGTTTATCCAGCAAGGTGATAATATTATTATCACTGAAATGGAGCACCATGCGAACATTGTTCCTTGGGTTATGTTGGCGCAAGAGCGTGGTTTTGACGTCCGAATTCTGCCTATCCTTGAGGACGGTACCCTCGATACCACTCAGCTCGGACAACTCATCGATGCGCGTACAAAACTCTTCAGTTTCACTCATATTTCCAATGTGCTTGGTACCGTTAATCCGGTGAAAAAATTGATTTCACAAGCGCGTGAAATTTCAGAGCAGTATGGAAATAGGCTGGCTATCCTGGTAGATGGTGCGCAAGGGGCGATGCATCAACAGGTGGATGTACAAGCGCTAGACTGCGATTTTTATGTTTGTTCAGGTCATAAGCTATATGGACCAACAGGTATTGGGATCCTCTACGGCAAGAAGGCATTGCTTGAGAAAATGCCACCTTGGGAAGGGGGTGGGGCGATGATCCGCCAAGTCAGCCTGAAAAAAGGAGTCACATTTGCGGACATTCCATGGCGATTTGAAGCTGGCACCCCAAATATCAGTGGTATCATTGGGTTAGGCGCAGCTTTAGACTATCTCAATGAGTTAGGATTAAGTGAAACTTTTGCGTATGAAAAGCAATTGATGCAATATGCGACGGATTTGCTTAAGCAAGTGCCTTCCCTTCATTTATATGGGAATGACCAGCGTGAAGGCGTGATAGCCTTTAATTTAGGTGAACATCATGCATATGATGTTGGGGCATTTCTGGATAGATATGGGATTGCTATTCGTACTGGGCACCACTGTGCTATGCCATTAATGGAACATTATCAAGTTCCTGCGATGTGTCGGGCATCTATTGGTGTTTATACGACTAAGCAGGATATCGATGCTTTGTATAATGCGTTACTGCGTGTTAAACAATTACTTGGCTAGTACCGATGGTATATCGAAGTCACCGTATTGCAGCAAATAGAGATTGTAGCAGATAGAGAGAAGGAAATATTATGTCGGCGTTACCCGATGAAGCGAAGCTATTACGCAATTTTGCACGTTGCCAAGATTGGGAAGAACGCTATTTGTATATGATTGAACTGGGCGGGCGATTACCTGCGTTATCTGAAGCTCAACAGGTGGATGATAACTTGATAGCAGGTTGCCAAAGCCAAGTGTGGATTGATATGCAAAAACAACCGGATGGTCATGTTGTTCTTGCCGGAGATAGTGATGCCGCTATTGTTAAAGGGTTAGTGGCGATTGTGATTATTCTCTTTCAAGGAAAAACACCTGAACAGATCCTTGCTGTGGATGTAAAACACTTTTTCCAGCAATTGGCGCTTGAGCAGCATCTTACGCCTTCTAGGACTCAAGGTTTAAATGGCATGATCAAGTCAATTTTAGCGCGAGCTCACCAACTTCTTTAAGTACTCAGTGGGAAATTGTCAGAATTTCCCACACTTTTCTTTTCTTCCTATTATTCTTATTCTAGAAAATATACTTAAGTAACTCACTGTATTTTATTGCTAAACTAACAATGGCGAGACAAAATTAGCTCACATTCAAATTATTAGCAGACTAAAATATTTATTAAGTATTAAAGATATTCGAGATAGTTGCTATTATGAGCGATATTGTTTGAATTTTGTAATGAATCTTATTTTCCTTGGAGTAGGTATGAAAAGAGTTTTGACGGCGGTAAGTCTGTTTGTCATGAGTGCGGTGCTGGCACCAGCGCAGGCTAAAGATTATCCATTACCCAATAACAACACACGCCTGATCGGGGAAAATATCACCTATGTGGTGCCTAACGATGGACGTCCACTGGAAGCTATCGCAAGCGACTATCAGATTGGTTTGTTGGCGATGTTAGAGGCGAACCCAGGAACAGACCCTTATTTACCTGAAGTGGGTAAGCCACTGATTATTCCTGCTCAAATGTTATTACCTTCGACACCGCGTACCGGTATCGTGATTAACTTAGCGGAAATGCGTCTTTATTATTACCCTGAAAATAGCCATAAAGTGGCTGTGTATCCGATCGGTATTGGTCAGCTAGGACGAGATACACCTGAAATGGTGACGTCCATTAGCCAATTGATTAAAGACCCTACATGGACACCAACCACCAATATCCGTAAACATTATGCACAGCAGGGTATCACACTCCCGGCGGTGGTACCTGCTGGTCCAGAAAACCCGATGGGACTGTATGCGTTACGCCTGTCTTATGGTCGTGGTGAATATTTGATCCACGGTACAAACGCCAATTTTGGTATTGGTATGCGTGTTAGCTCTGGCTGTATTCGTCTACGCCCAGATGATATTAAAGCACTGTTTACTAACGTACCAAAAGGAACGCGCGTTCAAGTTATCGATCAGCCAGTTAAATATGCAAAAGAGCCAGATGGTAGCTATTACATTGAAGTGCATCAGCCACTGTCACGTAAAGACAGTGATGACCCACAGACAATGCCAATCAAGCTGACTGAAGATTTCCAAGCGTTTTTAGCGAGTAACCCAGGCATTGATAAAGCGAAAGTTCAAGCAGAGTTGTCTAGACGTTCAGGATTGCCTGTAAGGGTTAATGTTGGGGATGATTCAGAATCGATGAAACGCGATTATCAGCAATTAAAACCCATTGCGCCATTCACGATTACTCAACCACAACCTGTGTTTGAAGGAGAAGTGAAGTCTTCAATTCCTGCCAAATATCAGTCATTTAAAAGCTAATGACTACCTGCCTTAAATCAGTTTTGAAGTAAAAAATAAGGGCCTATAAAATAGGCCCTCAACAATAATTCAGCTATTAAGCTTTTCTAGATAACATCAAGCCGGACTTATTTTTTGTAAGTACGTACTTGGTTGTCCAGTCGTTGGTTTGCACGAGCTGCTTCTTCTTGTGCAGTTTGTACATCAGAACGCAGAGACTGAACGTCGTTGCTCAGTTGGTCAACTTTACCGTTCAGAGTTTGCACGTCTGAAGAGAGCTTTTGCACTTCAGTGCTGTTAGAACAACCCGCCAGTAATGCTGAAGCTAATACGATAGAGCCCAGTACAATTTTAGTACGAATCATTATTTTACCCTCTAGATTGATTTATCTTGAAAATATAAAAGCAAGTAACCAAAAAATAGACTTAAGAGCGTTATCTTAAAGCTACCTCTATCCCTTTAAAACAACCTAATGTAAATTAGGGTATGGTACTTACTAAGTCTTATGCTAGTACGTAATTCAAAGTTTTGCTAGAAATACTTTATATTTAACAGGGTGAAAACGAATAAAAATTTCAATTAAGGGTTGTTTAGTTTGAAATTTGAGCAAATGGTTATCGTTTTATGATTTATTTTGTAAATGCTTTGTAATCAAAATCTGGGTGAATTATATCTTCGCGGATCATAACGTAACTTATTGAAATTATGTTTCGCACGGATTGCTAAATTTCAGTTATTCCAGATAATAAAAAACCCTACTGCCGTGAAGCAATAGGGTTAATGTCACGCTAGATTATGCAGGACAACTGTGATGCAAGGCAACTACAGAACATGTACTGATGAGGTATTTGTTGTACCACTTTGTACTAATGCTCCGGATACCATCACGACGGCATCACCTTCAACCGCTAAACCACTTTCCAACGCTGCACGTTTACCTTCACGATAGAAATCATCTGTGGATTCGAAAGGACCCACGATCATCGGAATAACGCCTTTCACTAACAGTAACTGGCGAGCAGTTTCTTCGTTAGTTGTCAGAGCCAGAATCGGTGCGGTAGGGAAGTATTTACGTACTGATTTTGCGGATTTACCACCATAAGTTGCGACAACGATTAATGGCACGTCCAGTTTTTCAGACATTTCAACGGCACCACGGCAGACAGCTTCAGTCACACGTAAGCGCTGGGTTGGTTTTTGATTTTCAATACGCGTTGGCATAACGCGGTCAGTACGCTCACAGATAGTTGCCATGATAGTCACAGCTTCAACTGGATACTTACCTTTCGCACTTTCCCCAGACAGCATAACTGCATCTGTACCGTCTAAGATGGCGTTTGCAACGTCACCAGCTTCTGCGCGGGTAGGGCGTGGGTTTTTGATCATTGAATCTAGCATTTGAGTCGCAGTAATAACGACTTTGCGAGCTTTAACACATTTTTCAATCATCATTTTTTGGGCGAAGATAACTTCTTCTACCGGGATCTCAACCCCTAAGTCACCACGAGCAACCATGATACCGTCAGAGGCTTCAAGAATTTCGTCGAAGTTATTTAAACCTTCTTGGTTTTCGATTTTAGAGATGATTTGAATATTCTCGCCACCGTGTTTTTTCAGGTGAGCGCGAATTTCTTCAACGTCTGAACGTTTACGGATAAATGAAGCGGCAACAAAGTCGACACCTTGTTGGCAACCGAAAACGAGGTCTTCTTTATCTTTTTCTGCCAGAGCAGGTAAGCCAATAGAAACGCCCGGTAAATTAACACCTTTTTTCTCACCAAGATCGCCATTGTTTAATACTTGGCAAATGACTTCAGTTGCAGTGATGTTGGTTACGGTCATCCCGATTAAACCATCATCCACTAAAACGGTGTCACCCACTTTCAGGTCTTTGGTTAAGCCAGGGTAAGTGACTGCAACGCGTTCTTGGTTGCCGATAACGGAAGTATCTGTTGTGAAAGTGAAAGTTTGACCTGCAACGAGAGAAACATCATTGCCGCCTTCCAGTTTCATGGTGCGGATTTCTGGACCTTTAGTGTCCAGCAGAATAGCTGCTTGTTTACCGGTTTTTGCACAGACAGAGCGGAGGTTGTTGATACGTTGACCGTGTTCTTCATAGTCACCGTGGGAGAAATTAAGGCGCATGACGTTCATGCCTGCATCCAATAACTGAGTTAATTTCTCTTCTGATTCGGTTTTTGGACCGATGGTACAAACAATTTTGGTTTTTTTCATGGCAGTCTATCTAATGGTTATAAAGGAAATCGGTATTGCCGCCGATGCTTAATGCGCAAGATAGTCTATGTTGCGCAACTCATTTATAAGAATAGGCGACAGTCTGGTATTCAAAATCTGGTTATTTAAAAAACGTCACTTTTTGACTCTTATTATAGTGTAGATGACATTTTTCATTAAAGCTAACATGCTGATTTGCCTTTGTTGAAACCTTTCAGCTTGTGGGATTATTATAAACAACATCAAACTGTGAGACAAATCAAATTTTGCTAAATTTGATGCAGAAGTAATTAAGATCAAACAACAGCGAGATTTTCAGTTGAAAGTGGGTTGCGCAACAAAATAAGGGAAAACAAAATCACAATCAAGATAAATATGATATTTGAAAAAAGCACTTTAATCAGGGTAAGTAGGGCTCAGGATAAATAATGATTCGGAATAAGTAGAATGGTGCGTCCGAGTAGACTCGAACTACCGACCCCCACCATGTCAAGGTGGTGCTCTAACCAACTGAGCTACGGACGCACTGAGATGAAGCTTTGGTTTGTCACTGATGACAAATTCAAATGGTGCGTCCGAGTAGACTCGAACTACCGACCCCCACCATGTCAAGGTGGTGCTCTAACCAACTGAGCTACGGACGCACTGAGGTGAAACTTTGTTTGTCGCTAGTGATGAATTTAAATGGTGCGTCCGAGTAGACTCGAACTACCGACCCCCACCATGTCAAGGTGGTGCTCTAACCAACTGAGCTACGGACGCATATCAATTATTACTGCTCTAACGACGGGGACGAATATTAACGTTCTGCTGTCAATCTGGCAAGGGGAAAATGTAATTTTGCGAGAGTTTGCTCGTATTTAAAACTATTCGCAGAAAAACATTTACCGCCTTACCATAAAATGCTGAAAATTACGCCAATTATCGCGTTGAACGTAATAAAACGACGCTGTCAGGTTGGCGATGGATCCACAAAATTCGTGTTGCCATACCAATAGCCGCCGCGGTGAGCCCGATAATAAATCCTAACCAGAAACCTTTTGGTCCCATCGGTTCGGTAATAAAATCGGTTAACGCCAAAACATAGCCAGACGGTAAACCTAAAATCCAATATGCTGTAAAGGTAATAAAGAAGATTGAGCGAGTATCTTTATACCCACGTAACACACCGGCACCAATGACTTGAATAGAATCTGAAAGCTGATAAAGCGCTGCATAGAGCATCAAGCTAGATGCTAAAACAACTACTTCAGGATTCTTATTATACATCATGGCGATAGGTTCGCGGAACGTACTGGTAAAGATGGCCGTTAAGCAAGCTAAACTTAATCCTACCGCTAAACCAGTATAGGAAGAGACTTTTGCGGCATCGGTAGATTGACGTCCCAAGTTATAGCCAACTCGAATGGTGACAGCGATACCCATTGATAATGGGAACATAAACATCACAGAACTAAAGTTAAGCGCTACTTGGTGACCCGCGACCGCAACAACGCCTAAAGGAGCGACCAATAGGGCAACAACCGCAAATAGGGTGACTTCAAAAAACAGCGCTAATCCAATCGGTGTTCCAAGCACAATAATGCGTTTCAGGATATCTGGATTTGGTGCGCCTAATGGCTGAGCAGGGCGAATATCTCTCTGATTTGGTGCGTGTTTAACATACCATCTCATCATCAGGCACATTGCCCAATACACCGTTGCTGTCGCCACGCCGCAACCAACACCACCTAAGGCAGGTGCTCCAAAGTGACCATAAATGAAGATATAGTTCACTGGAATATTGACCATCAAGCCAAGAAAACCAATGACCATGCCAGGTTTGGTTTTTGATAATCCTTCACACTGGCTACGGTACACTTGATAAAATAGGTAACCTGGGGCTCCCCACATAATCGCGTGTAGGAAACGAACCGATTTATCGGCTAACTCTTGGTCAATATGAGGCATGTTGCTAATGATCAATTTACTGTTATATAACAGTAACATGATACTAACACCTAAAATAAAGGCTAGCCACAAGCCTTGTTGAACTTGGTCGCCAATTAGGTTTCTGCGACCTGAACCGTTCATTTGAGCGATGATTGGCGTGAGCGCCATGAGAATACCTTGCCCTAATAAAATAGCAGGCAACCAAATAGAAAAACCAACAGCCACAGCTGACATTTCGATTTCGCTAACACTTCCCGCCATGATGGTGTCCACAAACCCCATGGCGGTTTGGGAAAATTGGGCAAAGAAGATAGGGATACCGAGAGCCAACAAGCTACGCGCTTCTGTAATATATTTCTGCACGCATACACCTTCACAATAAGTTTCGAATTAAAAAAAGAAAAAAGCGGAATGAAAATCTATGATTTACTAAAAAATCAGATAGTTAATGCTAACCCCTTATTCTATCTCTTTTATGTAACCAATCCAACATAGTTATAGATAAGAATAATAAAACAGCAGATTAGTATAGAAACCGTTTAAATGTTTTGTGATGGCAGCATAAATATAACCACTCAAATAAGATAGATCTCTGAAAATTCTTAGGTAAACTGAGTTCATTAATTCACTGCACTGAGAGTCATTATGTTTACAGGCATTGTTCAAGGAACCGCTCCAATTATCTCAATCACGGAAAGAGCTAATTTCCGTACTCATGTCATGAAATTCACACCGGAATTATTAGTGGGTTTAGAAACCGGTGCATCCGTTGCGCATAACGGTTGCTGTTTGACGGTGACTAAAATTGAGGGGGAGAACGTTAGCTTTGATTTAATCAAAGAGACATTGCGCCTCACTAATTTAGGTGACTTAAAAGAAGGGGATGTGGTTAATATTGAACGTGCTGCGAAATATGGTGATGAAATTGGCGGACATGTGGTTTCGGGTCATATTGTAACCACCGCAGAAATTAGTAAGATTTTCACCTCTGAAGATAATCATCAAGTTTGGCTATCTATTTATGATAAAGCCTTGATGAAGTATATCTTACATAAGGGATTTGTGGCGATTGATGGAATCAGCTTAACGGTTGGTGATGTTATCAATAACCGTTTCTGCGTGCATTTGATCCCAGAAACGTTGGCGAGAACAACACTGGGTAGCAAACGACTGGGCCATAAAGTCAACATTGAGATTGACCCACAAACTCAAGCTATTGTTGATACTGTTGAGCGTGTTTTGTATCAGAAAGAACAAGAAATGTTATTGAAGCAGAAACAAGAGAGTGATGACTCAGTAGACAGTGAAAAATCGTCAATCTAGTTTTCAGCTGATAAGGTTATAGCTCTATACAGAGCTATAACCTGTTGAATCGGTAGGTAATAAATTCACCGGAATATTCTATTACTTCTCACTAAAATTGACCGAAAAAATGGCATTGTCACGTTCAATCGCGTCAACAAGTTGTTTGAAATGAGCGCTTTTTTGATACATTTCTAATGCTTGTGCATTTTCCCACTCTTCAAACACAATGTAGCCATTTTCTTTTGCCATCAGGTCATACTGCAAACATCCTTTTTCCATCCGGCTGCGTTTGGCAATTTCGCTAACGATTTTCTTCGTTAAATACCCGTCCTTTTTTTCGGTAGTGATTTGGGCATATACAACAATACTCATACCATTCTCCTTATGTACTCAGAACTATCTTAATGGAGACTTTGTTTTTGTATTGTAAAAAAGCGAATAATTTGACTTTAAAAATGCCGACGGTGTCATGGTAAAGTAACGCTTAAAATCGCGATAAAAGTGGGATTGATCATAATAGCCCGTTTCAAACCAACGATAAGTATCTTGTTCTTTCACCATAGTTTTCATCACTTGCTCTAAGCGACAATTGATCTGGTACCGTTTTGGTGTGATCCCAAATTCTTTTAAAAACTCTTTTTGAACTAAGCGTGCGCTGTAGCCAATATCATCGGCAATTTCGGTAATTTTTTTATTTGGATTGTGATAAAGAGAGTCCAGAACGTGGTCAATAAAATGTGCCTTTTTCGCTGCCTTAGTGACATAAAAACACTCATGCAACTCTTTGAATGAAGAATTGGCCAATGATTTAAACCAATTATTGCTCCATATTTGGCTAAGCGGAGTAGGGATATCCGTATAATTTAACGTGCGTTGGGGAAGTAAAAAACGTAAGGCATCGTGGCGAATACGCAGCACCATCACGCTGGCATTATTCGGGATGGCGGTAAATATATTGACTCTGGGGATGATTAACTGAAATGGATTGACGGATGTATGTTCGTGAGTCGACATACTGATATTTTCAGTCGAAACCCATATTTCAGCACCTGTACCTGGGAAGATCTTAATAGCATCAGTAAATTTCTTGATAATCAAAACTGAACTAACAAATTCTTTTAATTCATCAGGAGGATAATACTGTTTCAGCATGGCTCTTCAAAACGTCATAATTGAATATGCTAATAATAGCGTGTTATAGGGAAAAAATTAACTCTATAAACGATATATTCACCAAATAACGTATTTATTAAAAATCAGTTCCGTTATTAATAATAGTAACGGAACTGATTATTATGATGCCAAAAAATAACGTTAACTAACGATTAGTCATGCTGATATTCAGTGTGCTTAATCGCATCATTGGACTTGCTAGCACAACGCTGCATGAAATAGCCTATAATCATTGGGATTACAGTAAATGCCATCACGCCAGTTGTAGCGAGTAAAGGGTCAAATGTAAGTGCAGACACTAATAAACTGGCTAAGAAACATAACCCTAATTGTAAGGCGTTTTGCAGTGCAGCGGCCTTACCACTAGCAGATGGGAACGTATTGAGGGCTTTGGCGACTGCAATTGGGTATGATGCTCCGTTCATTGCTGCCATAAAGCAAAATGGAACCAAAATCATGGTTAATGTTGGCTGCGTATAAATCGCCATCACAAAGAGAATAATCATACTAACGGCATAACCCGCTAGCAAGATTGGGAACAACGTTTCAGCGCGAACTTTAGCTAATACGAAGCGGCAGCCGTATCCCCCGACAATAAATGCCAGTGTTTGAGGGATATAACTCAAGCCGATATCCGCAGGGTTAAAGCCCATATTGCGTAGAATAAATGGCGAACCCGTTAGCCATGCAAAAAAGCCAGCGCTACACGCTGCATACACAAGTACGTTACCACTGAAAACAGGGGAGCTTAGCAAGGTAGCAAAGGAAACTTTGGTTTGTGGCTGGTTTTCTTCTGCGATGACTTTCGGTGCCACTTTTTTTAGCATCAAGGTCGGTAGCAGGAGTAAAACGCCCACCATCATCAGCACGATGAAGATAAATTCCCAGTTTTTGTGCTCAAGCACCCAGGCACCTAAAAGTGGCGCTAATGCAGGAGAAAGCGCCACTAAAGGCATGATAGAGGCAAATACTTT
Source organism: Providencia sp. LY12 (assembly GCF_057621555.1). NCBI lineage: Bacteria > Pseudomonadati > Pseudomonadota > Gammaproteobacteria > Enterobacterales > Morganellaceae > Providencia > Providencia sp. LY12. Next base: position 1,919,042 of record NZ_CM172594.1, read on the forward strand.
TTGAGTATCAGCTTCGTTATAGCGGTCGATAACGAGGGCCTGCCATAAAACCGCAGCAGAACAAACGCCAACGGCTTGCAAGAATCGAAGGATTAATAACTGAGTGGCATCGGTGACCCAAATCATTGCTAGACAGCTAACAATAAACAGGGAAAGCCCAACAATAAGGATAGGTTTGCGTCCTAATTTATCTGAAAGGCGTCCCCATAATAGCTGGGCAAACGCGAAGCCCGCTAGAAAGATACTTAATGATGCGCTGATAGCGCCTTCAGTCGTATTTAAGGTTGTTTGCATTGAACCAAAGGCTGGCAGATACATATCGATGGCTAAAAACCCCAGCATGCTTAGGCCAGCAAGATAAATCAAAAATCCAGAGGAGTTTTTTGTCGCAGTATTTGTCATAGTTTTTGCTTAATCTATATTTAAAATAATGTTGATAGTTATCTTATTGTATAGGCTATTTTTTTACGTTGTGAAACGGTAATATTTGGACTCTGCTATCAAATAATTTGAAAGGAAAGAAAATGTGGTCAGCTCATGCACTTGAAGTCATAGACGCAGTTGCTCGAACGGGAAGCTTTAGTGGTGCTGCGGATGAGCTGCATCGAGTTCCTTCAGCGATCAGCTACACAGTAAAACAAGTCGAAGAATGGTTAGCAGTTCCGCTATTCGAACGTCGTCACCGTGATGTGGTATTGACGGAAGCCGGGGCTATCTTTATTAAAGAAAGTCGAAGTGTTATCAAAAAAATGATTGATACTCGACATCAATGCCAACAAGTCGCCAATGGATGGCGCGGACAGTTCAGTATTGCTGTTGATTGCATCGTAAAACCGCAGCGTACGGAACAGCTGATTTTGGATTTTTATCGTCATTTCCCTGATATTGAACTGTATATCCACCCTGAAGTGTTTAATGGAGTTTGGGATGCTTTAGCCGATGGACGTGTGGATGTTGCGATTGGAGCGACCCGTGCTTCACCAATTGGAGAGCGCTATAGCTTCCGTGATATGGGCTTTATGTCATGGCGTTGTGTTGCGAGCCCCGATCACCCATTAGCAAAAATTCAGGGCAAACTGACAGATGATCAAATGCGTGAATATCCAAGTTTGTGCTTAGAAGATACCTCAAGAAGCTTACCGAAAAGAGATACTTGGGCGCTGGATAACCAACGTCGCTTAGTTGTGCCTTACTGGGAAAGTGGTTTAGCGTGTTTGGAAAATGGGCTGTGTGTGGGAATGGTTCCTGAGCACCGTGCAGCGCCATTGTGTGCAGAAGGCAAGCTTGTTGAGCTGGAATTAGCACAGCCGTTTCCTGAAAGCCCTTGCTGCTTAACGTGGGTTGAGAATGATACATCTCCAGCGTTGAGATGGCTGCTTGACTATCTTGGTGATAGCGAAACGCTCAACGCGGAGTGGTTTGCGAGCTAATGTGCTGAGGTAGACTTAGCGGCGATAATCAATAAATGGACCGTCAGCCACGGAACGGCGCTCAACTAAACGCGGATGAACTTCAATCGTTTGCGCATCTTCGCGTTTATTCACAATACGATCGAGCAACATCGCAAACGCCATTTGACCTAAACGCTCTTTTGGCTGGTGGATTGTGGTTAATGCAGGCGTGAAATATCGTGCATTACGCACGTTATCATAACCAATAATGGAAATATCTTGAGGGACACGTAATCCCATCTCGTCAGCCGCACAGATTGCCCCCATCGCCATGATGTCTCCACCACAGAAGACCGCAGTAGGGCGGTGCTTGTTACTGAGGATCTGCATCATCGCTTTATAGCCTGATTCTGGCTCGAAATCCCCTTGAACAATCCATTCATCTTTTAATGTGACTTTGGCTTCTTCCATGGCTTTTTTGAAGCCGGTTAAACGCCCAATACCTGTATTTCTTTCGAGAGAGCCAGGGATCACGCCAATTTCACGGTGACCACGGTCAATAAGGTAACGACCCGCTAAGTAACCACCGTGGAAAGAGTTATCAATAATACTGTCAGTGAAATCCCCGCGAGAGGTACCCCAGTCCATGACGACCATTGGGATATTTCGGTAATCTTCCAACATACCTATCAAGGTGTCAGGGTATTCTGAACACATCACAAGTAGCCCATCGACACGTTTTTGTGCCAACATTTGCAAGTACGCTTTTTGCTTACCTAAGTTATTGTGAGAGTTACATAAAATTAGAGTATAGCCTTTCTCATAGCAACTATTCTCGACAGACTCGATCACTTCTGCGAAATAGGGGGCTTCACTTGATGTTGCCAACAGACCAATTGATTTGGTGTGGTTGACTTTTAAACTACGCGCAACCGCACTCGGAGAATAATTGAGCTCTTTGATGGCGGCCCAAACGGCTGTTTTTGTATCATCAGCGACAAAACGCGTCTTGTTGATAACATGGGAGACGGTTGTGGTAGAGACGCCCGCACGTTTCGCCACATCTTTAATTGTTGCCATGAGAAGAAAAAACTCCTAACCAAAACTTGGTCTCTAAAATAATTCTAGTTAAATAATTACCTGCATATTGATGCATAGTACCTTTGCTGGCAATAATTTAGCGATTTGTTGTCGATTTTGTCTGATCTAGCGCAAAAACGAAAGAAATAATTGATGTTATAACATGTGATATAGACACTGGTTTTACGTTTTTGTGCATGTATACTGAAATAACCTTTTTATTTTATGGTTATTTGATAATTCAATTTCTTTATATGAGAGGGTCTCATGGATACAGATTTTAAATATGGATTGCTAGCTGCGTTTGGCTCTTTAGCTGTAATTATTTTGTTTGCTGTGCACATTTTCTGATTTCATTTCCATCCTATCTAATAAGGATGAGAAATAATTAAGGGCGAGTAATATACTCGCCCTTAGTCATTTTAGATCTGAACTAAAATTAAGCCAGATTTTCTTCAACAAATTTCCAGTTAACCAACGCCCAGAAGTTTTCTAAGTATTTTGGACGTGCGTTACGGTAGTCGATGTAGTAAGCGTGTTCCCAGATATCAACAGTCAGAACTGGCTTATCGTCACCAGAAATTGGTGTTGCCGCGTTAGATGTGTTAACGATAGCCAGGCTGCCATCTGCTTTCTTCACTAACCAAGTCCAACCTGCACCGAAGTTTTTAACTGCGGCATCAGTGAATTGCTCTTTGAACTGAGCAAATGAACCAAATGCTTTGTTGATAGCTTCTGCAACTTTACCGGTTGGCTCGCCACCTGCATTTGGAGCCAAGCAGTGCCAGTAGAAAGTGTGGTTCCAAACTTGAGCCGCGTTATTGAATACGCCACCTTCAGAAGTTTTAATGATTTCTTCTAAAGACAGACCTTCAAATTTGGTGCCTTTGATCAGGTTATTCAGGTTAACAACATAAGTGTTGTGGTGCTTACCATAGTGGTATTCTAAGGTCTCAGCAGAGATATGAGGTTCTAAAGCATCTTTAGCATAAGGTAGAGCTGGTAATTCAAAAGACATTGCGTACTCCTTGATTGCTTTTATTCAGTGTTTAGGGTGTTTGCTCGTAAAATGAGCGAAATTAAATGTACTTCTATTAATTAATCTACTTCTAGTGTAGTGACGTTGAGCTGTGCTGAGCTATTGCGCCGCATTGTAAGTCATGATTTATCATAACAGAATACAGGTTACAGTAAGAAAAAACCTGTTCCATGATGCTATTTATGCCTTAATTGTTAGTAAGTTGCATAATAATTATTCCACTGCGTGTCGTTATTGTCATTGAAGAGCAGGGAAATACATCAAGTGTTATTAATTTGCTAATATATTAACAAATAACTCCCATGATTACACGGCAAAAACACCCAGAGTGAATTTTTTATAGTAAAAAGAAAACGTTGCTATTTGCTTTTCACCTTTTGAGTACAGCAAATAGGAGTGCTATAGTATTCGCCTTATAAAACTGGCATATTGTATGAAACAATCACGGAACAATTTGCGATGTTTTGACTATGCCGGCGATTACACCGGTCAATGTGTTCTGTCTAATGAGTTGCCTTGCAAATGATTCAAAGTGGCTCAGTGACTGCAAAATCAGCACCCACGTTTTAGGATATAAAATGACAACTATCGAAAAAATTGAGCGCCAAGTTAAAGAAAACCCAATTTTATTATACATGAAAGGCTCTCCAAAACTGCCTAGCTGCGGTTTTTCTGCTCAAGCTGTTCAAGCTCTCTCTTCTTGCGGTGAGCGTTTTGCTTACGTTGATATTTTACAAAACCCAGATATTCGTGCAGAGCTACCAAAATATGCTAATTGGCCAACATTCCCACAGTTATGGGTTGATGGTGAGTTAGTTGGCGGTTGTGACATTATCGTTGAGATGTTCCAACGCGGCGAATTACAAGCTCTGATCAAAGAAACTGCAGACAAATACCGTCCAGCAGATGAAACCATCACTGAGTAATTAAATTGTTGAATAGGCTTTAATGCTTATATTGATGAAAACCGTATTAGCCTAAAACTAATACGGTTTTTTTGTTTTTAGGGGGCGAGGTTATTGAGGCTCACTAGGTAGTGGCCATCCACCTAATTTTTTCCATTTATTGACTAACTCGCAAAATAATAGCGCGGTACGGTTAGTATCGTATAGGGCTCCGTGGGCTTGCTTGCCATCAAATGGAATACCTGCGGTGACACAGGCTTTTGCAAGAATGGTTTGCCCAAAAACTAATCCACTCAGTGCGGCGGTATCAAAGGTTGCGAAGGGATGAAATGGGTTACGTTTTAACCCAGAGCGTTCTGCCGCATTCATAACAAAGCTGTGATCAAAATTTGCGTTATGAGCTACCATGATCGCGCGATTGCAATCGGTATTCTTCATACCTTTTCGAATTGTTTTAAAAATGGCATGTAATGCATCATATTCACTCACTGCACCACGTAGGGGGTTCGTGGGGTCAATACCTGTGAACTCCAGTGCAGAGGGCTCCAAATTCGCACCTTCAAATGGTTCTACATGAAAATGCAGCGTTTCATCAATGGCTAGCCAGCCATCTTTGTCCATTTTGAGTGTAATGGCCGCTATCTCTAATAGACCATCAGTTTTAGGGTTGAACCCACCAGTTTCAACATCTATAACGACAGGGTAGTAACCCCGGAAGCGGTTAACCAGTGAGTTAGGGTTATTTTTTTCAGACATTAGGCTTTCAATTTACAGTTTCTGGTTGGCTTTCATTATGCCAAAGGGAATGCATTTTTGCAGGTAGATACTGAAGATATTTTAGGTGATGGTTATCACCACCTAAAATATAAAATGTATGTGAGGGATTAATTTCCTAATCCTTTGCTTGCACTTTTATTTTCGATAAGCTCAATTTTATAGCCATCTGGATCTTCAACAAATGCGATAACGGTTGTACCACCCTTGACTGGACCAGCTTCACGAGTGATATTTCCACCGGCTTGACGAATGTTTTCACAGGTTTTAGCAACATCATCAACACCTAATGCAATATGACCATAAGCATTACCTAAGTCATATTCTGTTACGCCCCAGTTATAAGTTAACTCGATAACAGCACCTTCACTTTCATCGCTGTAACCGACAAACGCTAAAGAATATTTGTATTCTGTATTTTCGCTCGTGCGCAGTAAACGCATACCTAATACTTTGGTGTAAAAATCAATGGAGCGTTGCATGTCGGTAACACGGAGCATGGTATGTAGTAAGCGCATAATAGTAGTTTCCCTATAAATTCTTCAGGCAATAATGCTTAAAGTCGAATCGATTTATCTATTAATATAACGTGGCAATATGACTAAATACAGTGATTGAGGTTTATTTTTTAGTCATATCATGGCTATACTCAATTCGAGGGAGTATATCATAATTTTATGTTTATATTACGGGTGGTTAACGATGGCAGAACAACTTGAGTTTTTTGATATTCCAAGCCCTTGCCGTGGGATATGCCAGACCAACGAGCAGGGATATTGCCGAGGTTGTTATCGAACCCGAGATGAACGTTTTGGTTGGTTGCAGCTAACTAACGCAGAAAAACGTCATGTCATCCGTTTATGTCGCCAGCGATTTTTAAGATTAAATAATAAGAAAGTGGCTCAAGAAGAGATGAATGATCCTCAACAACCTCTATTTTGATTGATAATAAAACTATTAAAAATAAGATAATTTAATCAAAAATTAATTCATTTAGATTAATTCCAATAGTTACATTTCAATAAAATTTTATTTATTCAAAATGATGATGAAGTTCATTTAAATCAACTGTAAATGACATAATTTTAAGAGCAACTATATTGCTTTGTTTTTTAAGGATTTATTTGATATTGCATTTTTTATTGTTAGCTGCAATTACTATAAGGGTTAAAATAGATAGATTCGAAAGAAGAGTAAGGCTATTCTTATTAATAAGATAATTGATAGATTGTCTTATTAAGTGATTATATTGTTTTTATATGAAAAATCATGGGGGAAAGTAAGATGTATATCACTCAATGATTTATTGATGCTCACTATATATAGGTATTTATGAGGTATTGGCTCAATAAAAGGTTGTAAAGATAAAAGGGAGTTAATATATAATTCAAAAAATAATATGTATTTGGTATATTTTTTAGACATTATAATTATATAAAGGAGGGTAAATTGGAATCTCAAATTGGAACTGAATTATCTCGTGTAGTCCGTATGTGGCGAGCATTGATTGACTATCGCCTCAAACCACTTAAACTCACGCAAACACATTGGGTAACACTGCATAATATTAGCCAGTTACCGCCCGAGCAGTCGCAGATTCAATTGGCAAAGGCAATTGGTATTGAGCAACCTTCCTTGGTCAGAACATTAGATCAATTAGAAGAAAAAAGGCTCATTTCTCGTCATACATGTGCGAATGACCGACGTGCTAAGAGAATCAAACTCACAGAGGAATCGGAGCCTTTCATCAAAACGGTTGATCAAGTGATTAATAATACTCGGACAGAAATTTTAAGTAATATTAGTCATGATGAACTAAGTCAGTTATCTTTATTACTGCTAAGATTGGAGAAAAATATTCTACGCTTACAGAATGATTCATAGACTAATAATTGTATTTTATAATTGATTTTTCATTCTATGAATGTAATTCGCATAAATATATATTAATCTAATAATTATAGCCACCATTCACATAATATGTACTTCTATCTAGTTACATTGTTTTATTATGTGAGGCGGCTTTGTATTTCACTACTATGAATTAATTTTTAGATATATGGGATATATGGGATATATGGGATATTAAGGTGTAAAAATATGAATAAAAAATGTGGCTCAAGAAAGATAGAGAATTCAAATTGTATAAATTACATTTTACTTGAATGATATCAATCACAAAAATTTAATAAATTCCCGCAATGGAACTCATAGACAAAAAGATAGTAAAGAGCTCAGATTCGATAAAAAGCATTATTAATAAGCTAAAAAGTAAAACGCTAATTATGATTTAAATAAAAAATGCGTTCATCGATTAATTAGTCGGTGAACGCATTTTATCTTGAACTTATGTCAAATTATCGGGGTGACACAGTCACTGTATTTCCACTGTTTGCGATCATAACACGCTGACCTACACGGAAAGCAGCAGGATCTTGTTTCTGAACCACAACAATGTTTTTACCACTGTCTAAACGGATTTCAAGCTGCACACCTTGGCTTTTATTTAGGGCACCTTGTGCTTGTTGACCCGCTAAACCACCCGCGATTGCACCAGCTGCTGTTGCTAGCGTTTTACCAGTACCGCCACCGACGGTATTACCTAATAGACCACCGATAACTGCACCACCAATTGCTCCAATTACGTTACCATCTTCACCCGCTTGAATGGTAACTGGGCGTGCATTGAGTACGGTACCATAAGTCACAGTTTGGACTTGTTTAGCATCTTGAGCTGAAATAGTATCACCAGAAAGCGTACTTGTATTGACACAGCCAGATAACGCAACAACCGCAGCAACACCTACAAAAACTTTCTTAAGCATAATAACTCCTATGAGACTTGCTGTTCGTGGCAGTAACGTAGCATCGAAGATTTGTTCTTACCATAAGCACAACAACATCAAAAATTTGTTTTAGATAACAGAGCCTAGACTACTAATTTTGAATTAAATAATGCATCAACACTAGGTAAAATATCTCAAATTTCACCCAAAATCCCAACTCAAGGCACCCTTTGCTAAAGAATCATCTATTTTTTGACTATTTTAGAACATCAATTTATGGCAAAGGCTAAATAGGGGATTTTCACCTGTAATAAAAACTACTCACCTTAAGGTGTAGCAGATAATTACAGAATGAACCATTATAAATCAAATTTAAAAAAATGAGAGATAGCAAAGTGACTCATTGCTGCTATTTTGCTCACTATTTTCATCTCTTCTATCAATTATTTATTATTCCTGCGAAGCGCTACGAGAAATTGAATCGATCAGTTGACAAATTTTTCTCTAAAAGCACAATCTTTCCTAGTTTATCTCATCGAGTGAATAGACACGTTAAAGGGAATAATGATGATTAAATCGGGTCGCTATATCGGTGTTATGTCAGGAACCAGTCTAGATGGTGTTGATGTCGTATTAGCAGCAATTAATGATAAGTTTGTTGCAGAGCAAGCTAGCTTGAGCGCCGCATTTCCGATTGAACTGAAAAAGCGCATTCTCAATATTTGCCAAGGACAAGAAACAACACTTTCTGAATTGGGAAAAATAGACAGAGAACTTGGCACAATATATGCCGATGCCATTAATCAGCTGCTTCATCAAACGGGTCTATCTCCCGAAGATATTATTGCGATTGGTTGTCACGGGCAAACGGTTTGGCATGAACCTGATAGTGAAACACCATTTACTATGCAGATTGGTGATAACAACCGCATCGCAGCATTAACGGGAATAACGACAGTCGGTGATTTTCGCCGCAGAGACATGGCTTATGGTGGACAAGGTGCTCCGCTAGTTCCTGCATTTCATTTAGCCGTATTAGGGCATCCGACTGAAAAACGTATAGTGCTTAACATTGGCGGGATTGCTAATGTTACTGCATTGCTGCCAAATGCATATGTAAAAGGCTATGACACAGGGCCTGGTAATATGTTAATGGACACTTGGGTCTGGCGTAACAAGCAACAAGCGTATGATAAAGATGGTGAATGGGCAAAAACGGGAACGGTGAATCAGGCATTATTAAATGCGATGCTTAATGATAGCTATTTTAAACGTTCAGCTCCTAAAAGTACTGGGCGTGAATATTTTAATATGCAATGGCTAGAGCAGCATTTGGCGCATTTTAAATTACTATCTCCTGAAGATGTACAAGCAACACTGTGTGAATTGACCGCCGTATCTATCGTGGATCAAGTCAAGTTATGTGGCGGCTGCGAGCGATTAATTGTTTGTGGCGGCGGCGCTCAAAATAAATTCTTAATGTTGCGATTAGCAACATTACTGCCGGGGATTGAAGTCGCGCCAAGTGATAAATATGGGCTGAGTGGTGATGATATGGAAGCACTGGCATTTGCTTGGCTTGCCGCTCGCACAGTTTCAGGCTTATCAGGTAGCCTTGCATCAGTAACGGGCGCAAGCAGAGACAGTATATTAGGTGCGATATACCCCGCGAATGTTGATATAAAATAACCGCTTGAAAGGACAGTAAAATGAACGAACTTGAAGAGATCGATCTTGCTGCGGTACGACGTGAATATACAAAAGGTGGATTGAGACGCAAAGATTTAACGCCAGATCCTATTCCATTGTTTGAGCGCTGGTTAAAGCAAGCCTGTGAAGCGCGATTAACTGACCCGACAGCAATGTGTGTGGCAACAGTTGATGAAACAGGGCAGCCTTATCAACGGATCGTATTATTAAAGCACTTCGATGAAAACGGATTAGTCTTTTATACCAATTTGGGAAGCCGTAAAGCACAGCATTTAGAGCATAACAATAAAATCAGTTTGCATTTTCCGTGGTATCAATTGGAACGCCAAGTTCATTTTACCGGTGTTGCTGAGCGTTTAAGTCCTATTGAAGTACTGAAATATTTCCATAGTCGCCCAAAAGATAGCCAAATCGCGGCTTGGGCATCTGCTCAATCTTCACGGATTTCGGCGCGTGGAATCTTAGAAGGGAAATTTTTAGAACTTAAGCAGAAATTCAAAAACGGTGAGGTTCCATTACCAAGTTTTTGGGGGGGATATCGCGTTGTTTTTAACAGTGTCGAATTTTGGCAAGGCGGCGCTCACCGCCTGCATGACCGCTTTCTATACCAAAGAGAAGGTGATGGCTGGGTAATTGACCGATTAGCCCCGTAATAAATGGTTTTTTAGCTGGCGCTTAATTGATATGCGCTTTATGCTATAGCCTCGTTTAAGAAAATTGACAAATCATACTGGCGAGCCTTTGAGCTAAGCCTTATTTTGTCAATTTTCTACATTAAAATAGATAGACAAAATTCAACCGATGGAGTCATTGATGTCTAGCAATAACCTGATTAAACAATTGCAAGAGCGGGGCCTCGTTGCCCAGGTAACGGATGAGGATGCGTTAGCAGAGAGACTGGCGCAGGGCCCTATCTCTCTCTATTGTGGCTTCGACCCTACCGCCGATAGCTTGCACTTGGGACATCTGGTTCCTTTGCTGTGTTTAAAACGATTCCAACTAGCCGGGCACAAGCCTGTGGCGTTGGTCGGTGGCGCAACGGGCCTTATTGGCGACCCGAGCTTTAAAGCTACTGAACGTAAATTAAACACCACAGAAACCGTTCAAGAGTGGGTAGAAAAAATCCGTAACCAAGTCTCACCATTCCTTAGTTTTGATTGTGGTGATAACAGTGCACGCCTAGCTAACAACTATGATTGGTTTGGCAAAATGGATGTGCTGACATTCTTACGTGATATTGGTAAACATTTCTCCGTTAACCAAATGATCAACCGTGAGTCTGTTAAACAGCGTTTAAACCGCGATGATGTAGGTATCTCTTTCACTGAATTCGCCTATAACCTATTACAAGGTTACGATTTTGCGAACATGAATAAAGAAATGGGTGTTGAGTTACAAATTGGTGGTTCAGACCAATGGGGTAACATTACATCAGGTATTGATTTAACTCGTCGTCTGCATCAAAACCAAGTGTTTGGTTTAACTGTTCCACTGATCACCAAAACAGACGGTACCAAGTTTGGTAAAACCGAAGGTGGTGCAGTATGGTTAGATCCGAAGAAAACCAGCCAATATAAATTCTACCAATTCTGGATTAACACAGCAGATGCTGACGTTTATCGTTTCCTGAAATTCTTTACTTTCATGGAATTAAGTGAAATTGACGCATTGGAAGAAGAAGATAAAAATAGCGGTAAAGCGCCTCGTGCACAGTATGTATTAGCAGAAGAAGTAACTAAATTAGTTCACGGTGAAGCGGGTCTCGCGGCTGCAAAACGCATTACTGAAAGTTTGTTCTCTGGCGCAGTATCTGATTTAACTGAAGCTGACTTTGAACAGTTAGCTCAAGACGGTATGCCATGCATCACCCTAGAAGATGGTGCAGATCTCCAGCAAGCATTAGTTGATTCAGAACTGGTACCTTCTCGTGGTCAAGCAAGAACGGCAATCAGCTCAAATGCAGTTTCTGTGAATGGTCAGAAACAAACTGAACCAATGTATGTATTCACTGATGCTGACCGTTTATTTGGTCGTTATACACTTATCCGCCGCGGTAAGAAAAATGACTGCTTAGTTAACTGGAAATAGCTCTGACGAACCTTTGTAATATATAGCCCGGAAATCTCCGGGCTATTCATATTGGCAAATGGCTACTCACTGATTTCTCTTCATTCGACATAACAATTCTCTGGGTTTCCAATGAAAAGCGTATTATCAATTCAATCCCATGTTGTTTTCGGCCATGCAGGAAACAGTGCTGCTGCATTCCCTATGTGCCGCATGGGCGTAGATGTGTGGCCACTTAATACAGTGCAATTCTCCAACCATACTCAGTATCCACAATGGACGGGCTCAGTATTTCCAGCTCAGCATTTGACAGATATTGTCGAAGGATTAGCAAAAATCCATAAATTGGCAATCTGTGATGCCGTGTTAAGTGGTTATATTGGTTCTGCTGAGCAAGGTAATGATATTCTAGCGATTGTCCAAAGAGTCAAAGCGGCGAATCCGCAGGCACTCTATTTTTGTGACCCAGTGATGGGACATCCAGAGAAGGGATGCATCGTTGCACCAGGTGTCGCTGAGTTTCTTTGCCAACAAGCGCTAGCGGCGAGTGATGTGATTGCACCTAACTTATTAGAGTTAGAAACTTTAGCGAATGAAAAAATCTCGACGGTAGAGCAAGCTGTACAAGCTGCACGTCGGTTATGTCAGCAAGGCCCTAAAACTGTATTAGTTAAGCATTTAAGTCGTGCTGGCTATCGTGCAGACCGCTTTGAAATGATCTTAGTCACTGCGGAACACAGCTGGCATGTTAGCCGCCCACTAGTGGATTTCGGTGAAAAGCAGCCTGTGGGAGTCGGTGATTTAACGAGTGGCTTAATGTTGGTCAATATCTTAAAAGGTGAGCCACTCGATAAAGGCTTAGAGCATGTTGCCGCAGCCGTTTATGAAGTGATGCTGAAAACCAAAGAAATGGGTGAGTACGAACTACAGTTAGTTGCAGCTCAAGATTTGATGGTTAGCCCTCAACATAAATTCTGCGCCACTCAGTTAGACTGATTGAGCATAGTAGTGACTTACTAAATATAGCAATGAAAACAGCGCCGAATGGCGCTGTTTTTGTAAATACGATTTATGCGATAGATTACTTTTTCAGTAACCCTTCTGCTTCTAATGCCTCTTGTACTTTTGGACGCTTCGCAATCTTCTCACAATATTCGTTCAGATGGCTTAATGCACTGATATCAACACCAACTAAACGAGTCCAGTTGGTGACGGTAAACAGATACGCATCAGCAACACAGAAATCACTTTTAGCAACAAAATAAGGCTGATTTTTCAGAACATCATTCACGTACTGGAATTTTTTCAGTAAATTTGCGCGAACAACATCTTTATATTCTTCAGGGGTATTTGGCGCAAATAATGGGCCAAAATTCTTATGCAGTTCAGTAGAAATGAAGTTTAGCGCTTCTAACTGATGGTAGCGCTTCATTGAACCAGGTAGGGCAATTAAGTTTCTATTTGGGTTTTGATCTGCAATATATTGAACAATCACAGCACCTTCAGTTAATTGCTCATCATCATCTAAAACGAGAGTAGGAACTTGACCTTTCGGGTTAATCTCTAAGAAGTTTTCACCCGTTTCTGTGATTTTCTCTTTTAAGTTAACACGAACAATACTGAAATCTAATCCTGCTTCACGCAGAATGATATGAGGAGAAAGTGAGCAGGCACCGGGAGCGTAATACAATTTCATCATAAAACTCCTAAGTCATAGAATGGTCATCATTATTGTTCTTCCAAGTATACACCAGATTTAAAAAGAGAATTGCCAAAGGATGCGGGGTGGCTCTCAATATCTAAAATCACACTAATATATGGCAAGCTTACGATAGACGAGTATTTCTTAGGGAAATTGTCTATTTAATTGATAATTCATTAAAATTAAGAATGTTACAGGAGAGGAATCTGAGAGGGTTCTGTTATAATTTTGCCTCTCATTGAGCTATTCTCTCAATCCTTAGTCACATTTTATGAGCTGTCAAAATGGCATCCATTTTTCACAACCTTAATTACTTAACCAAGCTAGATGCCATCTTAATGGCTCATAAACCGAATAGTAGTAAAGGATTAAAACGCTTTATTCTTGAATTTTGGTTTTTTGGTTTAATTAATGCTCGTTCTTGTCTGTTTGCTGGTTTCTTCTTTTTAGCTTTATTCCTAGTGCCAGCTAAAGGCATTCTAGGTATTCCTCGTTATGATGCCTTATTAATTTTCGCGGTATCTTTTCAAGCGTTTTTGGTTTGGTCAAAATTAGAAACGTGGGATGAACTAAAAGCCATCTGTGTATTCCATTTAGTCGGCTTTATGATGGAATTATTCAAAACCTCTGCGACCATTGGCTCATGGCAATATCCTGATGAGGCGTATACCAAACTTTGGGGCGTTCCGCTGTTCACTGGGTTTATGTATGCAGCAGTCGGCAGCTATATCATTCAATCATGGCGCTTTTTTAATGTCAGAATTGAACATTATCCACCTTATTGGATGGCGACATTAGTGGCTCTAGCCATCTATATTAACTTTTTTAGCCATCACTATATTGATGATTATCGTTGGTACTTAACGGCATTTATATTTGGTTTGTATGCGCGCAGTATGGTGTTTTACACCCCATTAGATAGGGAACGTAAAATGCCACTATTACTTGCATTTATGCTGATAGGGTTCTTTATTTGGTTGGCGGAAAACTTCGGAACGTTCTTCGGTGTTTGGCAATATCCAAATCAAATTGGCGCATGGTCGATGGTGCATGCTGGGAAGTGGGGAGCATGGTCGCTACTGGTGATTGTGACTTTCACGATTGTGGTGCATCTCAAACACATAAAAAGTTGTGTTTCGATAGCGCGTTAGCGGCAGGTTTTTCGTTAAAGGACGGGAGAGTTGATTCCCCCGTCTTTCTGTCATTACAAATCTTGTCGCCACGCATCAATAGATAGAGGTTCACCAAAGTGACTTTCAATCAGCCGACGCGTCACGTCATGAAGTGGAGCCGCTAAAACTTCCGCGGTATTTCCTCGCTCAACCACTTCACCTTTATCCATCACGAGCATTTTGTCACTAATATGCTTCATCATGCCTAAATGTTGGGTAACGTAGATATAGGCGATATCTTGCTTAGCTTGTAAATCGAGCATTAAGTTGATGATTTGCGAACGCATCGACATATCCAGCGAGGCAAGTGCTTCATCAGCAACGATAATTTCTGGTTGCAGAATTAACGCGCGGGCGAGGGCAATCCGTTGTTTTTGACCCGATGCCAGCATATGTGGGTAATACTCCGCGTGATCGGCCAGTAGCCCCACTTGGCGCAGTGTTTGAATAATGCGTCTTTCCCGCTCAATTCCCGTTAAGTTGGTATTTAGTTTTAAAGGTAATTCTAGGGTTTGACCAATACGCTGGCGCGGGTTTAAGGAGGTACTTGGATCCTGAAATATCATGCGAATACGTTGGCTTCGGTAGCTATAATCGCCAAAACTTAGCCGTTGACCACGGATCAAAATCTCTCCGCCAGAAGGTTCTGTCACGCCAGACAACATACGAGCCAAGGTGGATTTCCCTGAGCCGTTAGCGCCGATGATCGCTAAAGTCTGCCCCGCTTGTAGGTTGAAACTCAGCGGCTTGACGGCTTGTAATTCATGACGACGAAATAACCCTTCACGAAAACGGAACGTTTTTGTCAGGTTACGTACCTCAAGTAACGTTTCCATTAGGGTTGTTCCTCGGTATTCAGTGGATAATGGCAGGCAACCAGATGCCCCTTAATACTGCGTAGTGGTGGTGCATCGATACAGGTTCGTTGCGCGTAAGGGCAACGAGGCCCCAAACGGCAGCCAATCGGCAAGTGTTCCAATGAAGGGATAGCCCCCGGCAGCGTATTTAAACGACCTTTATGAGGGATAGGGCTTTCAAAATCAGGAATAGAGCGAATCAGTGCCTGCGTATAAGGGTGGCGAGGTCGCTGTAAAATATCATTCGGTGTGGCGCTTTCTACAGTCTGACCGCAATATAGGACATTAATTCGGTCAACCAATTTAGACATCATTTCCATATCGTGGCTGATCAGCAAAATTCCCATATTATTGTTTTGGTTTAATTTATCCAATAAACGGAAAATTTGAGCCTGCGTGGTGGATTCCATCGCGTTGGTGGGCTCATCCGCAATCAACAAGCGAGGTTGATTGGCAATCGCAATAGCGATCATCACTTTTTGGCATTCACCATCCGTCAGTTCGTACGGGTAACTGTGCATGATATCTTTGTGATCTTTGATACCCACACGGTGCAATAATTCAATTGCTCGGCGTTTTCGCCAATTAAAACGCTGCCACCAACGCCCTTTGTATGTCCAGCTTGGGATAGATTGAATTAGCTGTTTCCCAATATCAGCCGCAGGGTCAAGACAGGATTGCGGTTCTTGGAAAATCATCGAAATATTATGACCAATCAGGCGACGACGCTTACGTGGACTGAGTTTTAATAGGTCAA
This sequence comes from Providencia sp. LY12, assembly GCF_057621555.1. Taxonomy (NCBI): domain Bacteria; kingdom Pseudomonadati; phylum Pseudomonadota; class Gammaproteobacteria; order Enterobacterales; family Morganellaceae; genus Providencia; species Providencia sp. LY12. The sequence goes on from NZ_CM172594.1 coordinate 1,935,282, forward strand.
TGTCTTGGAAGCGAAAACGGTCAGCAGTTACGCGGATATTATCTTTGGTGATCCCACAAATGGCTTTAGCAATTAAGCTTTTACCGGAACCCGATTCACCCACTAAGCCACGAACCTCGCCTTCAGATAAGGTCATGGAGACACGGTCAACGGCTTTGACGGGACCGTTAGCTGTCATAAATTCAATGGTTAAATTACGAATATCAAGTAATGGCATTATTCCACCCCCGAATTAATCGCTCGGTGCAGTCCATCACCCAGTAAGTTCACAAATAAGACACTCGACATAATCGCAACGCCGGGCAAAATGACTGTCCACGGTGCCACATAAATCAATTCTAGCGTATCGCCTAGCATCGCGCCCCATTCAGATGATGGGAGCTGTGCGCCTAAATCTAAAAAGCCTAATGCCGCAATATCCAAAATCGCAATGGAGAGGGCGCGGGTCAATTCAGTGACCAAAATAGGGGTGATATTTGGCAGTACCGTGTACCACAAAATAAAGATGTTTGAGGCGCCATCTAAACGTGCCGCCACGATGTACTCTTTATCTAGCTCATCATGCACGGCAACATAGATAGTTCGTACCATACGAGGGATCAGCGCGAGGCAAATTGCAAGCATCGCATTGGTTAAGCTGGCACCCATAAATGCCACCACGATGATTGCCAATAGTAGAGAAGGAATCGATAGCAAGGTATCCAGAACGTGGTTAAACACAGCGGATTTGAGTCCACGGGTCATACCCGCAAGGCAACCTAACACTAAGCCGATTATTGTCGCAATCGCAGTGACCAACAAGGCTGAGCCGAATGTGGATTTAGTACCAATCAAGAGACGGCTTAAAATATCGCGTCCTAAATCATCCGTACCAAAGAAGAATGCCACTTCACCGTAGTGTGACCATGATGGCGGCGTAATTTGGTAACCCAAAAATTGTTGGTCGATGGCATAAGGTGCTAAATAAGGTCCTACAAAACAGAGAATGATTAAAAAAATCACCCCAAAAAAGCCGATCATTGCCAGTATGTCGGAGGAAAAAATATTCCATACCACCCGTGTCGGGGATGGCATTTTCTGTTCACGATAAAAATTATCTGAGGACATACCAATCCTTATGTTTTAACGGGTCCATCATTGCGCCTAAAATATCGGATAACACGTTCACGGTGATCACCAATGCGCCAATTAACATCACGCCTGCAGAAATCGCCGAGTAGTCTCCTTGGCGGATTGCAGTGACCAACCAGCGACCTAATCCCGGCCAGTTAAACACTAATTCTGTCACCATGGTTAATGTTAGCATCGTGGAGAACTGTAGCCCTAATTTCGGGATAATCGGCGGTATGGCGTTATGAAAAATATGGCGGCGAATAATTTTAAAGCGAGAAAGCCCGCGAGTGGCGGCAGCTTTAACATAATTTCTGCTAGCTACTTCATCCGTACTAATGCGGACTAACCGAATCACTTCGGTGGTTGGCGCTAAGGCGAGTGTGAGTACTGGCAGGATCATATGTTCTAACACATTGATGATCATATCTTTACGGTATGGCGAATCCGAAAGCCACGCATCCACAAGGGCAAAGCCTGTGACTGGCTTCAGGTTATAAAGTAGGTCGATTCGTCCAGAAACGGGCAGCCATCCTAAGTGAAGCGAGAAAAATAGGGTTAGCACTAACGCTAAAACGAAGACAGGCACGGAAAAGCCCAATAGGGCAAACGTGCTGATCGCAATATCAACGGGTTTGTTTCGCCAGAAGGAGGCAATCATCCCTAGCGGGATCCCGACAAACAATGCAAATAAAAAGGCGAGAATGCACAATTCCATGGTGGCAGGGAATGTGTCTTTTAGTTGCTCGGTGATAGGTTCTCCGTTAATGCTTGAGACGCCGAAATCGAAATGCAGTAAGCCATCAAAATAGAAAATATAGGCATCAATGAGTGATGCGCCGCTGAGAGGCGCATTTGGCGTAAAGTAGCTTAAGCTGAAACTGACCAGCGACAAAAAGAAGACCGTCACCAGCAACAGCAAAAATCGTCTCAGTGAGTAGATGATCATGGTTGCGGCTCCTGCTGCCGAGGTGGTGCTTTTTTCGGCTCTTGCATCTCGCGATAAACGCCAGCAAATGAAGTATTGCCGAACGCGCTGATCACCAACCCTTTCATATCAAAACGATAAGCTTGTAAACGCAGCGAGTAAGCTAATGGCAATATAGGCAGTTCTTCCGCAAGAATTTGTTGTGCTTGATGATAGTAATCAATGCGGTCTGCCAGCTCTTGCGTCAGTAAGGCTTTATGCAAAACATCATCAAATTTAGAATCACACCAATGGCTTAAGTTGGTTTGTGAGCCAATGGCGGCGCAACTGAGCAGTGGACGGAAGAAACTATCTGGGTCATTACTGTCCGTTGTCCAGCCCGCTAATGTCATATCGTGGGAGCGATCCATTAATTGATTTTCTTGGAAGCGACCTTCCACTGAGCGGATACTCATGATGACCCCCACTTGGGCGAGGTCTGCTTGGATTAATTCCGCCATTTTCAATGGGCTAGGGTTATAAGATTGAGAGGCGACAGGAACCCATAGTTCTAATTTTAATTTTTCTAACCCCATTTCCTGCAGCATTTGTTTGGCAAGTTCAGGATTGTAATCGGTTATTTTTGTTTGATTATCAAATGCCCAAGATGCACGGGGGAGAATCGATGATGCCGTCTCTGCGGTACCATAATAAATGGACTGCATGAGTCGCTCATTATTAATGGCATAAGAAATTGCTTGGCGAACCTTGAGTTGGTCGAGAGGCGGCTTGCTTGTATTAAACGCAAGATACGCAATATTCATTCCCGAACGCATGGAAATACGCAGGCGAGGGTCATCACGTAGCACTTTTAACTGACTTGCGGCTGGGTAGGCGAGGACATCGCACTCACCAGTGAGCAGCTTAGAAATGCGTCCTGTACCACCCGCTCCCATATCCACCACCACTTCTTCCATGCGTGGTTCACCTTTCCAGTAATCTTTATTACGCAATAAACGGACAAACTGTCCAGCTTGGTAATCATCAAAATAGAATGGTCCAGTACCTACAGGGCGCCAATCAATCATCTCTTGGCGATTGCTAGCCGAAAGCTCATCCGCATATTCGGCAGATAAAACGGGCGCGTAGTGAGTCGCCAAGTGCCATAAAAATGAGGCATCTGGGGATTTTAATCGAAACTCAACGGTGTAGTTATTCAGTTTTTTAATACTTTCGACGCTGCTCGCAAATTGCAAACTGTCAAAATAGGGGTAGCGCCCGCCATTAATGAAATGGTAAGGATTGCTGGTTTCAAACATGCGGGAAAAACTGAATACCACATCATCTGCATTCATATTACGCGTTGGTGTAAACCAAGGTGTGGTTTGAAACTTAACGTCTTTTCTCAGATGTAGCCGATAGGTCGCACCATTATCTAAAACTTCCCAGCGGGAAGCCAACTCTGGGATCAGGCGATACGTAAAGGGGTCAACATCCAGTAGGCGGTCATACAGTTGTGCGCCTAGGGGATCAATAATTAACCCGCTACTGGCGAGTTGTGGATTAAATGTGGTGACAATGCCATTGACGCAGTAAATAAAGCCATTTTGGCGAATATCAGCTGGGACATCATTGGCAATGGTGTCTTTGTAGCTTATGTCTGTTTGCTCTGCCAATGTTGAAAGAGAAACAGTAAATAAAAACCAAAGAGTTAAAAGGCGCATAGAGCTAATATCGTTGACCTGAATTGCCTTATTGTAGCGTAAAAATAGGGTAACAGGGTATAAGCAAAATTTGTGGTGATATTTTGTGCATAGCGCCGAGGGAAATGAGGGTTTTTAACTGTAAATGAGAATCAACAAGGCTATATCTAATTGTAATGGTTACTATTATTTTTAATTCAATCTTAATGAGAAATAATCGCATTAAAATGCTTTACAAATGATACTAATAACTATTATCATTAACTCAGTCTCTTGAGTGCTTAGCTTTAGCAGACAAGGCATGACATTGCTCACATTGCTTCCAGTGTTTTATTGCTTTCAGTGTTTTAGTTATATAGCCAGCTCGGGTGCTGGCTTTTTTTTGCGTAAAAATCAGCTTTCCAAACTAATTTGATGCTTCTTTATTAATCCTCGAAATTGGTCATAGCTCAGCGATAGGCATTGGGCAGCTTTGCGCTGATTAAAATTGGCTTGGCGTAGCGCCTCTTCCACATACTGTTTTTCCGATTCTAATTGCCATTGGCGTAAGTCAAAGGGAAAAACGGGTGTCAATTCGGGGTTTTCTGATGACGCTGCGGGTATCTCATGAAGCTCTGCTAGTTTCTCACCAAAGGGATCTAAAATAATCGTATCCACCGGCAAGTCACTTTCCCCATGTCGATAAACGGAGCGCTCGACAACATTCTTCAGTTCGCGAATATTACCTGGCCAAGAATAGCGAATCAGTGTTTGCTGAGCGTTGTCAGAAAAACCAGTGAAATAAGCACGTTTTAACTCACGAACCATACCAATGGCAAAGTGCTCAGCCAATAATAAAATGTCAGGAACACGTTCACGTAATGGCGGCATGCGGAGCACTTCAAAGGCAATTCTATCTAGCAGGTCAGCGCGAAAAAGTCCTTGGCGAGCCAATTCTGGAAGGTTGGCGTTAGTGGCACAGACCAAACGAACATCTACTTTTAATGACTGACTTCCGCCTACACGCTCTAATTCGCCATATTCAATCACACGTAACAGTTTTTCTTGTACAGACATCGGAGCGGTTGCCAGTTCATCAAGGAACAATGTGCCTTTATCTGCACGTTCAAAGCGACCTTGATGGCGTTTCTGCGCCCCGGTAAACGATCCTGCTTCATGTCCAAATAATTCAGAATCCAGCAAGTTCTCATTGAGTCCGCTGCAATTTAAGGAGATAAAAGGCTCTTGCCAGCGGGGAGATAGATAGTGAAGGCGATCCGCGATTAACTCTTTACCTGTTCCTCGTTCGCCAATAACAAGGACAGGTTTATTTAGCTTGGCAAGCTCAGAAGCACGTTCTAGGACATCAAGGAAATTACTCGATACACCAAGAATAGTATTGTTAGTCTCTTTCATGGTTATTTTTACCAAATTTTGGTTAACTTTACCTGTGATTAACTATAGTACAAATAACTGTCGATAGGTATCGAAATAATATTTTGTTATTTATTAGCTAGTTATGCCATTCTGTAAAAGTTGGCACGCCAATTGCTATCTTAGAGTTGTAAAAGATTTTGATTGAAATAATTATCGGTTTAATAATTTCAATTTTATATTCATGGAGCATCACGTATTGGTTGGACGCCAACATCGGGTTGAGGCTCTACAGAAAGATAACATCCATCAAGAGGATATAAATTATGGGTATTTTTTCACGTTTTGCCGACATCATTAATGCCAACATTGCTTCACTGCTTGATAAAGCTGAAGATCCGCAGAAAATGATCCGCCTGATGATTCAGGAAATGGAAGACATGTTAGTGGAAATCCGTTCCACCTCAGCACGTACATTAGCTGAGAAAAAAAGTTTAGAGCGCCGCGTTGAAATGGGCGAAAAACAGATTGCCGAATGGCAAGAAAAAGCGGAACTGGCATTAATCAAAGATAAAGAAGATTTAGCTCGCGCAGCATTGATTGAAAAACAAAAAGTCAGTGCAATGGTCGATACGCTAAAACATGAGCTGATTATTGTTGATGAAACGCTGACTCGCTTAAAAGGCGAAATCACGGAGTTAGAAAATAAACTGCAAGAAACGCGTGCAAAACAGCAATCAATGACCGTACGTTTAGAAGCGGCACAATCAAGCCGTAATGTTCGTCGCCAGTTAGACAGTGGTAAACTGGATGAAGCAATGGCGCGTTTTGAACAGTTCGAACGTCGCATTGACCATATGGAAGGCGAAGCGCAAAGCTACGGTATTGGTAAACAACGCTCTTTAGAACAGCAATTTGCTGAGTTAAAAGCGGATGATGAAATTAGTGCACAGTTAGCCGCGCTTAAAGCTAAAATCAATAAAGACGAATAATATTCAACACGCAAGGCGCAGTGATTTCATTGCGCCAGTGCGCTAGGCTAAATAACCATAAATAAGGAAATGTGATGGGCTACGTTTTACTGTCTCTCGTATTAATCATTTTTGTCATTTTTGTTCTGCCGATTTGGTTGTGGCTCCATTATGGTAAGAAAAATAATGGGCAGGGAAGTCAGCTTACTGAAAATGAAGTGCAACGTTTGATGCAATTGGCAGAGCAGTCATCGCGTATGCAGCAACGCATCAAAACGCTGGAAGATATTTTAGATGCCGAGCACCCAAATTGGAGGCAAAAATAATGACTAATCTACGCAACCGCAAGTTATATCGCTTAACGGATAAACGTGTTTTTGGTGGTGTTTGTTCCGGTCTCGCTGAATATTTAGAGTTACCGGTTGCTTTGGTCAGAGCATTAGCTGTACTTGCCCTGTTTATGAGTTTTGGATTGACCTTGATTGTCTATGTGGTGATGTGTTTCTTTGTGGAAGCTGCGCCAAGCGGTTACCGAAGCGAACAGGATATCGGACCAGAAGTGACAACACTATTAAACCAAATTGATGCTCAGCTACAAGCTGGGGAAATGAAACTGCGCCAAATGGAGCGCTATGTCACTTCGGATACTTATGCTGTGAACAGCAAGTTTCGTCATCTATAACAACTGATTTGCACCATCACATAAATGGGAATAGAGTTTAATAACTGTATTCCCTTTATATTTTTATTGGGAGAGCGAGAACTAGGAGCATTATGAAACGGCTACAAAATGAATTAACTGACTTAATGAACCGTAGCGTTGACCGCCATGTAAGGCTTGCTGTCACTGGATTAAGTCGCAGTGGAAAAACCGCATTCATCACTTCTCTCGTTAACCAACTTCTTAACACCACTACGGGCGCGCGTCTTCCGCTATTTTCGGCGGCGAGAGACAAACGAATTTTAGGGGTAAAGCGCATTCCACAGCGCGATATGTCAATTCCGCGTTTCGCTTATGATGAAGGAATTGCATCGCTTTATGGCGACCCGCCGCAATGGCCGACGCCTACCCGTGGAGTGAGCGAAATTCGCTTAAAAATTCATTACCGTTCAAATGATTCGTTTGTTCGCCATTTTGTCGATAACTCCTCCCTGTACTTAGAAATTGTCGATTATCCGGGGGAGTGGTTACTGGATTTACCGATGCTAGATCTGAATTATTTAACATGGTCTAGCCAAATGAAAGTACTACTTAAAGGTAAACGTGGGGAGCTCGCGAATGAATGGCTACAGCTTTGCCAGAAATGTGATCCATTAGCTCCTGTCGATGAAAATTTATTGGCTGAAATTTCCAATGCTTACACCGCATATCTACATGAATGTAAGCAACAAGGGCAGCACTTTATTCAGCCTGGTAGATTTGTTTTACCCGGAGAATTAGCAGGAGCGCCGGCATTACAATTTTTCCCTTGGCCAAACATCGAAAAATACGGAGAAAAGCAGTTAGCACAAGCGGATAAAAACACCAATATCGGTGCATTACAGCGTCGCTATCAATACTACTGTGACCATGTGGTGAAAGGGTTTTATAAGGATCATTTCCAGCGTTTTGACCGACAAATTGTGCTGGTGGACTGTTTGCAGCCTTTAAATAGCGGCGCAGACGCCTTCAATGATATGCGAATGGCGCTAACGCAGTTAATGCGCAGCTTTCATTATGGAAAACGCACATTGCTCAGACGCATGTTTTCTCCATGTATTGATAAGCTACTTTTTGCCGCCAGTAAATCGGATCACGTAACACCCGATCAACATGCAAACTTGGTCTCGTTATTGCAGCAATTAGTCCAAGATGCTTGGCAAAATGCGGCATTTGAAGGGATCAGCATGGATTGTATGGGGCTGGCATCTATTCAAGCGACTGAAAGTGGCATTGTAGACTACAAGGGTGAAAAATTACCGGCTTTAAAAGGTGAGCGACTCAGTGATGGGCAACCCTTAACGTTCTACCCAGGGGATGTCCCTAAACGCTTACCTAATGAACAGTTTTGGCAGCAGCAAGGCTTTCAATTTGAAAACTTCCGTCCTCGACCAACGCCGTTAGATCAACCGCTGCCACATATTCGCATGGACAGTGCTCTGGAATTTTTGTTAGGAGATAAACTGAAATGAGTGAGCCTCTAAAACAGCGCGTGGACTTTGCCGATAAAGCCGATAAGCCGACTATGGAACCATTAAAACAAGCGCAAACCTTTGATGAAAAAGCGTTTGAAAAATTTGTACCGGTCGATATACAAGAAGAACAAGATAGCCAAGATGGCGAAGTTGAAAGTCTTATCAACGAAGCTTTAAAACCTAAACGCAGTTTCTGGCGCAAGCTAGTCGGTGCGGCGGCAGGTATTTTTGGGGTGAGCGTAGTCGCTCAATTAGGACTTTGGATCCATCAATCATGGATAACTCAAGACTGGACAGCGTTAGGCACCGCAGCGGCAGGGGGCTTAATTGTGGTCGCTGGTGTGGGTTCAGTCATCGGCGAATGGCGTCGCTTGTATCGGCTCAGAGAGCGTGCAGAGGAGCGTGATTTTGCACGTGAATTGCTTCATAGCCACGGCATGGGGCAGGGTAAAGCATTCTGTGAAAAGCTCGCCAAACAATCTGCATTACCGATGCAACATCCTGCTATACAAAGCTGGCAAGCCACGGTTCATGATTCGCATAATGACCGCGAGGTTATTGAACTGTATAGTAAATTAGTACAGCCGATCCTGGATGAGCAAGCGCGTAAAGAGATTAGCCGTTCATCAGCAGAATCTGCCTTGATGATAGCGGTCAGCCCATTGGCGATTGTCGACATGGCATTTATCGCGTGGCGCAACATCCGTTTAATCAACCGCATTGCAGCTATTTATGGTATCGAGCTGGGATACTATAGTCGGATCCGCTTATTCCGTATGGTGCTGATTAATATTGCATTTGCTGGCGCTTCTGAGCTTATTCGTGAGGTCGGGATGGATTGGTTATCTCAGGATATTACCGCACGGTTGTCAACACGCGCGGCACAAGGAATCGGCGCTGGGCTTCTGACCGCTCGATTAGGCATTAAGGCGATGGAGCTATGCCGTCCATTACCTTGGATAGAAGACAAACCGAAATTGGGTGATTTTCGCCGTCAATTAATTAGCCAGCTGAAAAATGCCATTCCCTCAAAAAAAGAGAATCCATAAGCTGTAAATTTGACTGGCAGGATGAGTTGACAGTTTTAATCATTCTGCTAGTCATGTCTAAAAGGGTAATTCCCTGTCGAATTAATCAACAATCCTCATATTAAAGAAAGAAATGCTGCTGATATTTATTAGAAACTAGACGAGTGTCAACAATATGTGACACGGCTCTGTATTACTGTCCTGATTAACGCTAAAATATGAGTAATTATGTTCTCTACAAAAGGTTTCATCATGCGCCTCGAAGTGACCTGCCAAGACCGTATCGGTTTAACGCGTGAATTACTTGATCTTTTAGTCCTACAAAACATTGACTTAAAAGGCATTGAAATTTCAGCTCAACGTCGAATTTACCTGAACTTTGCACCTGTTGACTTTCAGGTTTTCAGTACGTTAATGGCAGAGATCCGCCGCATAAACGGGGTAATTGATGTTCGTCGTATCTACTTTATGCCATCCGAACGTGAGCATAAAGCAGTGTGGGCTTTACTGAATTCGTTCCCTGAGCCAGTTTTATCCATTGATAATAAACTGAATATTGAGCTGGTTAACCCAATGAGCTTGCAACTTTTTGGGGTTGATGAAACTAAAATCAAACAGAAATCCTTCTCCCAGTTAATCCCTAACCATGGTTTACAACGCTGGTTTGAACGTGAGTCACCAGAACCTTACACCGAACGCATTTCGGTCAAAGGGAGCGACTATTTAATGCAGGTCACACCAATTATTCTCGCCGATGAAGATGGGAAATCTCACTGTACAGGTGCGGTGATCTTACTCAAATCCGTGGCAATTCTTGAAAATCAACGTAAGCAAGTGGCTGAAGTTGATATTGAAAACCGTGGATTTAGCCAGATTGTGGCGGTCAGTCCTGCGATGATCCAAGTCGTTGAGCGAGCTAAACGTGTTGCTATGCTGGATGAGCCGTTGCTGCTTGTCGGGGAAACTGGAACGGGTAAAGACATTCTGGCAAAAGCCTGCCATTTGCACAGTGCTCGTGGTAATGCGCCATTTTTAGGATTGAACTGCGCTTCTATGCCTGATGATGTCGTTGAAAGTGAATTATTTGGTTATGCAGCAGGGGCTTATCCAAATGCGGTTGAAGGGAAAAAAGGCTTTTTTGAGCAAGCTAATGGCGGTACCGTCTTGCTGGATGAAATTGCTGAAATGTCCCCTCAAATGCAAATTAAACTATTACGTTTTCTGAACGATGGAACTTTCAGGCGTGTTGGCGAAGAACATGAGGTCAAAGTCAATGTACGCGTGATTTGTGCGACACAGAAGAATCTACCTGAGCTAGTGGAACAGAAAAAATTCCGTGAAGATCTCTATTACCGCTTGAATGTTATAACGCTCACGATCCCACCATTAAGAGAGCGTAGCGAAGATATTAAACCGCTCACGAGAGTCTTTGTGTCTAATTTTGCCAAAGAATTGAACATTGATGAGCCAAAAATCTCACCAGCATTAATTGAATCACTCAGCTCTTATTATTGGCCGGGTAATGTTAGACAATTACGTAATGCGTTATATCAGGGGCTGTCGCAATTTAATGGCAATATTCTGGATGTTGATGATATTCAACTTCCTGATGCAGTTAACGCGCCTGCGATTGCTTTAGATACATTAAATGGGTCACTGGATGAAATAACCAAACGCTATGAAGCCTCGGTGTTGGCGAGATTATATCGTGATTATCCGAGTACGCGTAAATTGGCTAAACGTTTAAATATTTCTCATACCGCTATTGCGAACAAATTGCGAGAATACGGGCTCAGTACCAAGAAAGAGCAAGATTAACATGATGAAAAAGCTGTTTAAATTGGGTCTACTTAGCGTATTAATGGGTGTGAGTATTAGTGCTGTTGCACAAGAAAAGCCGAATAATAAGTTGATTGATAAACTCTGTAAAAATGCAGAGCAATCCATGGAAGATGTGTATGAAAATGGCGCATTAACTCAGTGTCATTTCCCTAATAGCTCGCTACTAAGTGCTTATCAAGAATATCGTAATCTGCTTGGTGATGATAAAAAGTTTTTAGAAGCTAAGTTAGAACCAAACAAAAACAAAGAAGTGATTTGCTCGGATGATAACTGTCCGTCTATTATTTATCGATGGAGTGGGGACAAAAAACTAGAAATTGAGCAAAGTTTTCCAGGGGGAGAAACGTACCTCCAATTTATTCAAAATAATAAAGGCACTTCGCTTGAAATAAGATATTTTCCTGACTAACGCCCATTCAGTTAGTTCCAATGAAACATGCCAGATAAATAAGCTCACTCATTCAAAATCAGTTAAAAGAATGGAGTGAGCTTACTCGATTAAACTAAATTTACATATTTTTCATCGTAAAACGACGTCCTGATCATTGCGGATTGGTTGTTTTTTCTGCTATAAAAATGGTGAGCAAAGCTTCAATTTTTAAATTAACGATAAAAAAATGCTTAAGTTGTGCATTGATTATTAATATTAGCAACGCGGGTTTTATACCTTTAAGGAGTTGCAATGGAACAATTTACGATTAATTTTATTGTCAATTTCAAGCTACGTGAATATATGTCTAAATGTCACTACCAAGGTGATATGTTTGAATCCGCGAATACTGCCGCAGAACTTTATTTAATGAACAAGGCAGCTGCGAATTATTTAGCGAAAAAAAATCGTTTTACGTGGGATGTGTTAGTCAAAAATGGCGTTAAACCAAGAGATTTGATTATTGATATTCTCACGTCTTGTTGCCCTGTGACCCAAGAGCAGGCTCAACGGATATTAAGTACGTTGTCGCATTCGTTAGTGAGTATGATGAAAGGAAATATGATTTTTACGAATGTGGTCAACGCGAAAAATCATAAACCACTATTTTGGGCTTATGTTGATTAAAAGCATGATTGATAACCCCTCAACCCCTATCAAATGAAGCCACAATCACCGAAAGCATCGGTGATTGTGGTTCTTCATAATATACGATTATTTCAGGCTATTTAGCGCATTGTCATAATCAGGTTCTTCAGTAATTTCAGGCACTAATTGGCTGTAAATCACTTTGTCATTCTCATCTAATACAACGACAGAACGAGCCGTTAAACCTTTTAATGGACCGGTGGTCATTTCAACGCCGTAATCTTGGGCAAAATCACTACGGAATGAAGATAATGTCACCACATTGTCTAAGCCTTCTGCACCACAAAAGCGTGCTTGAGCAAAAGGTAAGTCAGCAGAGATACATAACACAACAGTGTTGTCTAAACCGTTGGCTAATTGATTGAATTTACGCACAGAAGCGGCGCAAACACCGGTATCTACGCTAGGGAAAATATTCAGAACTTTGCGTTTGCCTTGGAATGTTTCTAAGGTTGCTTCACTTAAATCTTTAGCAACTAAAGTGAAAGGTTTAGCTTGTGAGCCAGCTTGTAAAAAAGTACCTGCAAGTGAAATGCTATTGCCTTTGAGTTTTACTGTCTGTGACATGTGTTTTTCTCCCATTTATAGGTTGAGTTACAGAAGATGAAAATATTAAATGATTTTTAAAATCAAATTATTACCAGTTTCACATTCTGGGATTTCTGTTTTTAAATCCTATTATTGACCGAATTGCATTGTTGCCTTCTCGGCATGATAAGTAAGAAGGTTACGCTGCATTATACAAGTAATAAGCCCTATTAAGAGTTTATGTTTTTTATTATGTATCATCCTAAAATACCATATTCAATACGATAAAAAGAGCGCTTTGTGCCGTGTTTTACTTGTTATATGATGAAGTGAAAGCTAATTTTAAACTGACAATCAAGTCAATGAGTTATTCGCCTATCACGGCTAATGCCTTGGCATGTCAAATATCAATTTAGCAGTTTGTAATGGGTTAATTCATCAAAGCTTAGCGAATAACGCTGAGCAATCCTCTTTTTGATTAATAGATAGAAATAATAATATGCATAAACGTTCATTGACCTCTTTAGCTGTATTCATTTCATCACTTTTCCTTTCTACACCGGTTATCAGTGCGACGGTTCCTGCTGGTACTGTTTTAGCTGAAAATCAAGAAGTTGTACGCCATCTGAAAGATGAGCCCGCATCATTAGATCCGATAAAATCTGTTGGGTTGACTGAAGCTCAAGTGATGCGTGATTTGTTTGAAGGCTTAGTTAATCAAGATAATCATGGGAAGCCGATACCGGGTGTCGCACTAAATTGGCACACCGATGACAATCGAACTTGGATTTTTCAGTTACGCCCTGAAGCGGCATGGTCGAATGGTGAGCCTGTTACCGCTGACGATTTCGTTTACAGTTGGCGCCGTTTAGTCACGCCAGCCAATACTTCGCCATTTGCTTGGTTTGCAGCATTAGCGGGAATTAATAATGCGCAGGATATTATCGATGGTAAGTTGCCACCAGAACAGTTAGGGGTGGAAGCTGTCGATAAACACACGCTGAAAATTGTGTTAAATAAGCCAGTTCCTTATTTCCCGTCATTAACCGCAAACTTCAGCTTATTTCCTGTTCATCGCGGAACCGTTGAACAATATGGCACAGACTGGATTAAAGTCGGTAATTTAGTTGGAAATGGTGCATTTGAACTTAATGACCGTGTTGTTAATGAGAAAATCGTATTAACACCAAATCCGCACTATTGGGATCATAAAAATACGGTGATCACCAAAGTGACTTTTGTCCCTATCAACCAAGAATCTCATGCGACTAATCGTTATTTGGCTGGGGATTTAGATATCACGGAATCCTTTCCTAAGCAGCGCTATCAAAAATTATTACAAGATATTCCTAACGAAGTTTTTACGCCCGATCAACTCGGTACCTATTACTACGCATTTAATACCCAGCGCGCGCCGACCAATGATGTCAGGGTTCGACAGGCATTATCAATGGCAATTGACCGCCAATTGATTGCTAGCAAAGTCTTAGGGACAGGGGAAAAATCCGCTAATTATTTTACACCTGATGTGACGGCAGGTTTTAAGCCGGAAAAAGGGCTGTATCAGACTCATAAACAAAAAGAGTTAGACCAACAAGCCAAAACGTTATTAAAGCAGGCTGGGTACAGTGAAGCGCATCCTTTGGAATTAACGTTGCTGTATAACAGCTCGGAAAACCATCAAAAAATTGCTATTGCGATTGCTTCCATGTGGAAGAAAAAACTCGGGGTGCAAGTTAAGTTAGTTAACCAAGAGTGGAAAACATATATTGATAGCCGTAACACCGGAAATTTTGATGTAATCCGTGCTTCTTGGATTGGTGATTTTAATGAGCCATCTACATTCTTATCACTGCTAACTTCTCAACACAGTGGCAATATTCCTAAGTTTAATAATCCGCAATATGACGCACTAATGACTTCAGCTAGCATTGAAACGAATGATGCGCAGCGTAATGTGTATTACAACCAAGCGGAAGCCATTATTGCAAAAGAAGCACCAATTGCACCAATCTATCAATATACGAATGCGCGTTTGATTAAACCGTGGTTAAAAGGTTATCCGATTGAAAATCCAGAGGATGTGGCATACAGCCATAGCTTCTATATGATTAAACATTAAGAATGAAATTTAGCCAGTGCAGGTGTGCTGGCTAAATTTTGGGAGACCCAAAATAAAAAAAACTCCTTCCACTGGAGAGTCAGAAGGAGGACCAAAAAGGAATAAACACTACAGCGTTAATAATAGGAAAAAACTTTGCGGTTTTATTGCTAATTTGTGTCAATCAAATGGGATCTCTCTAGCAAAAATTGAGAAATTTCATTGGGCTATAAATCTTGCATAACATCTTATTTTTATGCTTTTATTTTCCTTTGCTTAACACCTACTTAAACTTTGTATTTTGATTTTGTTATTGAAATCATTGCAATATTCCCTTTAATCAACTAAAAATACCTTACTTTTCAATTTAAGGAGATAATTGCATGGCGTCGACCTATGGATCGCAATTTCAACACTCTAACCCCGTTCATGCCTTTCAGTTAGATGGAGATGGCGGTGTTCTTCCTATCGATTTAAATGCCACTGCAACACAGCAATCTCCATTTTGGCTGCATTACGATTATAAAAATAAAGAGACGTCTAGCTGGATCCAACAGACTGATTTGTTTAATGACCAAGTGAAGTCATCATTGACGGGTAAAATGAATCGTATGCGGATGGTGCGTATTGGTGATGGCGTTCTGCTGACATTACAAACCCTGAATAACACCGCAGGGCAGCGCCCAGAGCAATTGGTGGCATTTCGTATCTTTATGAATAGCCGTTTGATTGTTTCATGCCGTCACCGACGTGTTCACTCATTAGATTCTGTTATTGATGATCTTAAAGAAGGCGTCGGTGCACAGAGTACCGGTGAATGGCTTGCAGATGTCACTGATGCAATGACCGATGAAATTAGTGATTTCACCGATTCTCTTCACGAACGCCTTATTGAAATGGAAGATTTGATATTACATGGCGAAATTCCTGAACGTGGGGAATTAGCGTTACTGCGCAAACAGATTATTGTCGTGCGCCGTTATATGGCGCCGCAGCGGGATATGTTTTCTCGATTAACCGCTGAAAAATTATTGTGGCTAGATGATAACGACAGACGACGTTTACAAGAAATATCAGACAGATTAGGGCGCTGTATTGAAGATTTAGATGGTTTTATTGCTCGTACTGCGATTATGTCTGATGAAATTACGAATATGATGACGGAAATGATGAATCGCCGAATCTATACCATGTCATTAATGGCGATGATATTTTTACCAACCACATTTTTAACTGGTTTATTTGGTGTGAACTTAGGGGGTATCCCTGGAAATGAATTCAGGTTTGCCTTTAGTGCGTTCTGTTTATTACTCGCCTGCTTAATCGCTACGGTATTTTGGTGGTTAAAAAGAAGTCGATGGCTATAAGAAAGGTGAATTGTTCTGGATAATGGGTGCTAGTTTGAGATAAATCAATAAAGGGTATAGGGTTTTAAGGCAATATTACTCCCGCAGGTGAATGCAACGTTGAGCGATGAACGTTGTGCTCCATAATTGTAGTTTTTCTCATATTGAGTTCTTATACAGAATAATTGACCACTGTAATGCCGATGTATTTTACATCGGCTTTTTTTTGCATAAAATCTGAAGCCACCCCTGAGTTTGCCCAGAGGTAGCGGATCAATTTTTATTATCTTACTTAACTTCAATCACATCTAATCGGTCAGCACTGTAGTCTGGTTGATCATCTTCATCAATCATTGGCTGAGTAGGCAATTCTTCGCGGTCAAAAGCCATATCGCCACCATTGATCACTGCATCACCATGTGAAATGTTTTTAAAATCAAATAATTCAGTGTCACATAAGTGAGATGATACGACGTTCTGAGTCGCTCTAAACATGGTTTCAATACGCCCTGGATAACGCTTATCCCAATCGCGAAGCATCTCTTTAATGACTTGGCGCTGTAAATTAGGCTGGGATCCACATAAGTTACAAGGGATGATAGGGAATCCTTTTGCTTCAGCAAAACGCTCAATATCTTTTTCGCGGCAATAGGCCAGAGGGCGGATAACAATGTGTTTGCCATCGTCACTCATCAATTTTGGTGGCATGCCTTTTAATTTACCGCCGTAGAACATGTTTAAAAACAGGGTCTGTAAAATATCGTCGCGGTGATGGCCGAGTGCAATTTTGGTTGCGCCTAACTCTGTTGCGGTGCGATATAAGATGCCGCGACGTAAACGAGAGCACAGGGAACAGGTGGTTTTCCCTTCAGGAATTTTTTCTTTTACGATGCCATAAGTGTTTTCTTCGACAATTTTATACTCAACACCGAGTTCGTCTAAGTAAGCTGGCAAGATGTGTTCAGGGAAGCCTGGTTGTTTTTGGTCTAAGTTAACAGCGACCAAAGAGAATGAAATTGGGGCACTTTTTTGCAGGCTTTGCAAAATAGACAGCAGAGTATAGCTATCTTTCCCCCCAGACAGGCAGACCATGATACGGTCGCCTTCTTCGATCATATTAAAATCGGCGATGGCTTGCCCAACATCACGGCGGATTCTTTTTTGGAGTTTGTTTAAGTTGTATTGTTCTTTATTAGTCGTCATTCTCGGTTGTTCTTTCTTGTTTCTGATTGCTATTTAAATTTTTGAAATATATATGCTTTTTGGTTTTTTGTCGTTCTCGTTGTTTCTGAATAAACCCAGTCTTATACTGACTCGTGTATAAGACTTTGTATAAGATTCTAGACATTGGATAAGACTGATATGTCAGAAATTAATAAACTCACAGACAAAAAGCTAAAAAACATTCATGGTAAAGAAAACTCTAAGCCGGTAATGATAGCAGATGGTAGGGGGCTTTCGATACTAGTAAGCAAAAAAGGTTCTATCTCATGGTCATACTCTTACCGATTTGAAGGTAAGTTAAGTAGGATGATAATAGGGCAATATCCTGATTTATCAATGAAACAGCCGCAAGACAAGGCTTCGAGCAATTTTGGTTTCAGGGCATAACCCAAATACCAAAAGCGGTAACTGTTCTGTTAGTGCTATACAAGGTGTGAATCTAACTTAATCTGCGTTATTCTTTCTTTCATATCCATATAAATTAATCCTACCGGACAAATACTCACCTAAATATACTTCACTGATTTTATTGAAACCTTGTTTCGAAATATTGTCTTCTAACCACTCAATGTCTTTGCCGATGATTTCGAGTAAGTCATGGTTAGCTAATCCATCGACGATAATTGGATAACGTATATTTTCATCGCCACTTTGGATAATAGTCAATTGCCCATTTTGTTCGAGAACAACGCGTTTTAGTTGCTCTATTTCGTATATGCCATTTGACCTTAGTTTGAACATCAAATCATTAGCAGAAACACCGTTTTTTAGACATTCTTTAACGTTAACGCTGCCATTATGTACCAAGGTTATAGGTTTGCCGTCAATAATTCGTTTAATAAAGGGATTATTCTCTTTTAAAAATTTAAGGGCAAAAACAAGTAAAGTCCATATGATTAACACGAGGATAAATTGCAGTACTGTTATTGATTCATTGTAAATGACACCACCAATAATACCGCCTAGAACATAGTTTTGAACTTGATCCATTGCGGATGAGGGGGCTAAATTTCCTTTGCCCATGAGGTTTATTTGAACAATCAGGCATAGGATCCCTAATCCAAGCTTTATAATAATAGGTGTATAAATAATCATTTTATGCCTTATTTTTTTATGATTTTAATTTCGGGATTTGTTAACCAAACTTTTTCTAAGCTGTAAGTTTGTTGATCTACGCTTAAATGAATACGGTAATAACGGTCATCAATTTTAATGATGATGCCATCGGATAATTGTACTGAGTTAGAAAATATAGAATTTATATCTACACCTTTTTCTTTTGATAATAACCTTACGAAATTAACCATTTGGGATGATTTTGAGTGTATATTTTGACTATCGGTATAATCTTGATACTGAATGCCTGAAATGAAGAGTAAAAATAAGAAGGCGATAATCGTTAAATCCCGATATTTAGTTTGTAGGCGGTGACGCATATATAGGATGAAAAAAACGATTAAAGCAAATAAAGTGCCAAAAATAATAATATATTTAAAATAATCATTTATATTAGACTGCGCTTGCAAGTAATCTATCCCATAAAAATTCATATAAAAATCATTCCTGATTGTTCACTATATCCATCTTTATTATAGTGACTTATTCGCATTTTAGCTCTGATATTAAAATCTAATTTTGAGTTGTCAGTCATTACCCAAGATCTGTCATTGATTTTTATGTTGAAGTTAAAAATTGTCGATGGTTTCAGTATTTATCAAAGGAAGCATTTTGAAAACCTGCTTGTGGGATTAATTCAAGATAGGTTTTTAGATAACAAAAATATTAATGGAGATTTTATTCAAATATCGTAATGAAAATAATAATGTCGCTTCCCTTCAATAAATAAGTCATTTGAAGAGAAGCGATGAGCGATTACTGAGCCGCCTTTTTCAGTTTTTCAACTTGTTCGGCAGTGACAGGCTTACCTTGCCCCCCCCATTCGGCGCGCGCCCATGATATTAAATCTGCCATTTCTTGTGGCGTTAAATCATCGGCAAAGCTTGGCATAGCATACATACGCTGCCCATTAGGGAAAGTGGTGGTTGGAATACCCGTTAACACTACACTGATAAAGGTTTCGGGGCTGTCCATAGCTAAGATAGCATTACCTTTTAACGCTGGAATGCCATTAGGGACTCCTTCTCCGGTGATCCCGTGGCAACCTGCGCAGGTAGACATATACATTAACCGACCCGTTTCCATGATTTGACTTACATTACCCACGTCTGGTGAGTTTGCCTCAGGCAATGGAGCTGGCGGAGCTTCGGCTCCAAGTATTTTTCCTTGTTTATCCGTCATTAAATAAATTGCCATGTCATTAACATCGCTTTTATTCATCTGGCTAGTAGAAAAATGAGTCACTGTGCTCATATCTGCAAATGCAGAGCCTTGCGGGGCATTCCCTGTAAGCAGGAATTGGCGCAAAGAGGCGGTATCGTACCCATGTTTGGAAAGCGCTTCGGCTGTAATATCAGGGATGGCTAAACCGGCTTCTTCACCCCCTTGAAGTGACCGTGAAAACTCGACACCCATCATTAAATTACGTGGTGAGTGACAAGCGCCACAGTGTGCTAGACCTTCAACAATATAAGCTCCTCGGTTCCACTCGGCAGAACGTTGTGGGTCATGAGGCGCATTTTGTTTAGGGAAATTAAGTAAAGTCCAGAAGTTCATAAATGGGCGAACGGGTAGGACAAATACACCTGTATTTTCTTTGTTTGGCACATTGATTGGCGGAAGTGACATCACATAAGCATACAGGGCATCAATATCATCCGATGTCGTCATATGGGTAAATACAAACGGCATGGCAGGGTAGAGATTGCCTCTTTCTTTACCAATTCCGTCTTTCAAAGCACGATGGAAATCAGCACGGGTATAGTTACCGATACCAAATTGCTTATCAGGTGTGATATTTGTGGAATAAATGGTACCAAAAGGGGTTCCGATGGCACGCCCACCCGCAGCCAATGGCCCTTCAGGTAATGAGTGGCAACCAAAGCAATCACCAGCAGTTGCCAACTCTTGCCCTCTTGGCAGCAATTTGGCGACTTCTTCTGAGGTCAGCGGTTTATCTAAATCAGGACCGATACTGGAGGTACGAAAAGCACCAAATAGGATCGCAAGCATTAATATGATGAATAATAAGATAATAATATAAATGCTTTTACGTAGAGAGCTGGATTTGGCCATGAGGTTTCTCCCTAGTCGATCACGCAGCCAGGAGTGTCTAGAGCGACTTTCCTCACTGCTTCATAATAGCGAACATAGCCTGTACAACGGCAAATATGCTCATTGAGGGCTTCTTCAATCGCATGTTCGAGTTGGTCTCGTTTCACTGGGTTTTTCTTCAGTTTATCAAGAAATACTGTCGCACCCGTGACGAAACCGGGGGCACAATAGCCACACTGGAACGAAAAGTTTTCGATAAAAGCTTGTTGAATTGGCGTTAATTCAACAACTTTGCCTTGTTCATCCAGTTTGGCTTGCCCTTCGATGGTAACAATATTTTTATTGTTGAAATAATGGGCACCAAAGATACAGGTACGGCTTTCAACCGTTGAGCCATCGGGCTGAATTTCCATAATAGTGCAAGCATGGCAGATCCCTTGCCCGCAACCAAAGTGGGTGCCTGTGAGGTCAAGGTATTCATGTAAAAACTCAATCATTGGCATCCCAACAGGGACATCAATAGGACCAATTTTCTGGCCGTTAATGGTCAGTGTTAGTGGCTTGCGCTCAATAATCGGAACGGCATGGTTGATTTTCATGAGAGTGCCTTTTTAATTTTATCTACCGTGATAGGGAATTCATAGAAACGCTTACCTGTCGCATGGGTTAATGCGTTACTCGTCGCAGGTAAGATAGGGATCATTCCCAGTTCTGCCATGCCTTTTGGTGGCGAAGTTTCTGATAGGGGAGGTAAGTAATCAATGGTTTGTTGCCAAACCGCAACATCTTTTGCGCGTGGCAGAACATAGCGATTAAAGTTCCATGTTCCATTACCTGGCCCATCTTCATACAGTGGCAATTCTTCCATCAATGCGTGACCAATACCCATCGCGGTACCTCCTTGAATTTGGCCTGAAACCAATTCAGGGACAATCATTGTACCGGGATCCATAATCATATGGTGGCGCATGATATCGACCTCACCCGTCATAGTATTGACGTTGAGCTCGACTAGGCAGGAAGCTGGTGTGACCGTAGTTGGGTCAGCTTTTGCGCGTTGTGTTGGTGGGTAATAGGCAATTTTACGTTTAATAAAATGGTAACCGCCAGTTGTCATCTGCTTTTTCAGTTCTTGTGGAGCACCCTCGCCATAACGAACGGATATTGCATCGAGAGGGAGATTTTTCAATCCTACAGTTGGAATATCGAACTCTGCGCGAGCCCACTGCCAGCTTGAATAGCCGTGAACAGCAACTCCGGTGATTAGCCCCATCTCATGGGCTCTTTTGGCTAAAATGTCAAAAGGAATGGGCTTCATCCCACCACCGCCAATACCATCAGATCCGACACGAATATCTGCAAATTCAACATTTAAGCCATTGAATGCTCCTCCGCCTGGACCTTCACTCCAAATGCTTTTGGCCGCAGGCCATAGGGTATTTTCTAATAAAAAATGACCCGCTTGGCGTGTACCAAATCCAATGTAATAAACACCGCTCGATGAACTCATGTCAGGGATCAGCGCAGGTGTCCAATAGGGATCAGTTTTTGACAGTTCATCTTGTTTTTTCTGATCTGCCCAACTGGTTTTGAGTGGTAGTTCTGCAAATTCAGTTACCCCAAATTCAACCACATCAGGGGCTTTGCTGAGTGCTTGCCATACCATAACTTGTTGTGCGGTTGTACCACCGGTACCAATCTCTTGCATACAATGGCGCATTGTTAGCTTGCCATTCGCATCAAATTCAAGAGAAAGAATCGTTGGAACACCGCTAGAACCATAAACTTGCTGCACTTGCGCAAAGCCAACGCCGTATAACTTACCGGGGTTTTTTGCTTCATAATCGACTTTATTTTTTTCACGATCGACCCAAATCGGGTGTTTTTCCGCAAGATTTAACATTTCGACATTGCGAGGGTCACCCGCTATTACACCACCTTGTGTATTCGGATAACCTTCTAATATGGCATTACGGCGGCGCAGTTCAATTGGGTCAATATTGAGGTTATGAGCGATTTCATCGACCATCAATTCAGTGACTGCCATCGACTGTAAGGAACCAAAGCCACGCATTGAGCCCGCTTCGACTGCCGGGGTGGCCATGGCGAGAGCGGTGAGGTCAGATTTTGGGAAATAATAAATAGATTGGGCACCACGTACCGCAACGTGTGATACGGCAACCGAGAGGTTTTCACGGCCTCCACCATTACAATTATAAGTACCTTTTAATACATCAAATTTGCCCGTTTTTTTATCACCGATAATGGTGACATCCATCTCAATAGAGTGGCGTTTCATTCCCATTTGGAATTGTTCATAGCGGTCATTTGCCATACGAACAGGTAAGCCATCAGCATAGAAACTGGCGACCATCGAATAGAAAGGAAAAACCGAATAGTCTTTTGAGCCATAACCGACGGTAGAACCTGTTAATAACACAATGTTCTCGACAGAAAAATGTTTGTTGTGCTTCGATAACTCAGCAGCGGCGTTAACGACTCCTGCAGGAGACTGTGTCGCGGTTAAAATATGTAGTGTTTTGGTTTGTGCATCATACCAAGTATTACAGTTATCAGGTTCCATTGCGCAAGGGTCAATGGATTGTGAAAAACCATGGCGCTCAATCACAAATTTATCGGGATTCTGGCGAGCTGCAGCGATTTCTTGTTCAATTTGCCGTGCGTAATCCATTGCTTTTTCTTGTTTATCAGGGCTTTTTTCTGCCTGATGAAGGGCTTGAATAAAACCACCACCACGATCTTTACGGATCACTGGTGGAATAGAAATGGCATGTTTGGGGTCATATGGAGGCCAAACAGGTGTATTGCCATCGAACCCACCTTTAATACCTGAATCTTGATAAGGGGAAAAGATAGAAGGTGAAAGTGGTGTATCACCACCGATACGTACATATCGCGCTGCACCATAGTTAGCGGGCGGTTTTGGTCCAGTCACCATTCCATATTTTACGGTGTTTGTCGCAAAACGTAACATACGCTGTGCTGCGCTGTATTTATCGAAATCATGATAAATCAAGATGGCAACAGGGTGGCCAATAATCGGCGGAGTGTCCCCTAGAGGCACTAAAATATTGGTGCCATAGAAGCCTTTTCCCATACTGGTGTCTTGAGGAATATTTAAGCCATCACGGATAAGGTCTTCTTGTAAAACAACTTTATCAGGCTGTAAATTTGGACCTAACATTGAAATATCAATGCCTTCAAAGGTTTTATCTGCTTCTGTTGCTTTTAACATAAAGGCATAACTTTGTTTTTTAGGCCAACCGGGAATGTCTTTAGCGCGGTAATCACGAGCAAAATTTTTACGGCCGGTGACCTTTTCAACACCATCCCAACGAAAGCGTGCTTTACCATTTTGACCTATCCAATCGGTTGATGGAGAGTCAGAATCTAGCTCCATTGCTATCGCAAAAGGGAGTTTACCCACCATCACTGCAATGCCTGCAATAGTGCCTAGTTTGATGAAGTTACGTCTAGAAATATGACCCGACATAGTGTGCTCCCTGATTATATTTTTAGGGTTTTTATTATGAGCAATGGAAGTCAATAATATTTTTTAGCCACGCATTATAAGATTGTTTTATTTCGATTTAATTTGTTCGCAATTTGATGGCTAATATCAGATAGCTCAGTAAGTTACATAAATAGTATGGGTATCTGTATTGATATATCAAGAACGAGTAAAGGGATTTAGACAAGAAAGTGAATAATACTGTTGGGGTCATCTTAATATGACAGTATTGAATAAAATAACTGAGCTTTATTAGAATGTAATTTATTTAAATGATAGTAATTCTTATTAATGAATAATTAAATCAATATGTATTTTATTATATAAAGCATATGATTATGTCGATATTGTGATAAGAGTGACTACAACATCAGAAGCTAAAGAGTCTCACTTCAGTGGGGTTTCTGGGGATTTGTATACATGATGCGCTTAAGTAAATCGAAGGCTATTCCGAACAACTGATTTTAATTGTCAACATGAATGGTATTTTTATTGATTAATGAGATTAATTATCATATTGTTTTCGGCTTAATTTATGAAGGAAGAGACATGAAAAAGATAATTGATTCATTTTTTGTTGTAGCTTCATTTGTAATTGTTGCACTGTCATTTGTCTTTGCGGGTGGAATGCCTTTTGACCCAACAGAAGATGATAGTATCAAATAATTAATGGATAGAGTTTTTTCCAAGAGGTCGTCTAGTGCGACCTTTTCTATTAAATTGTATTTGATGCATGGGTTGATGGGGTTTAAAATTATTATTTATCATTGAGTTATCTATATATTCGTGTATTGAATGGATTGCTAAATCCATATTGATTATTAAAATAATCGTAGTGTCTATGAAAAAAACCTTGCTATACGTAAGGATGTATGAGTAAATGCACTTATCGGTTTGGAAGTACAGACCTATTTATGAAAGCAAGTTTTGAAAAGTTCCCCCGTTTAGCGTTATCCCACAGATATCCATTCGTAGTGAATTCCTTCTAATTAGTTCCATAAGTATCAAGAAAAATCAAACCTATATGCCATGTGGCAACAATTAAAAATTTAAAGGAATTCAATATGTCTAATACAATGACTGGTTTAGTAAAATGGTTTAACGAATCTAAAGGCTTTGGCTTTATTTCTCCTGAAGATGGAAGCAAAGATGTGTTTGTTCACTTTTCTGCAATCCAAAGTGATAGCTTCAAAACTCTTAATGAAGGGCAAAAAGTCAGCTTCTCGGTAGAAAATGGCGCAAAAGGTCCAGCTGCTGTAAATGTAGTGGCACTTTAAGATCGATCTCTTTATGAGATGTCCTTGCTGTAAAGGGTCTCAATACAGACGCTAACATTTTGAAGCAACCAAAAGTAACCCTCCGGTGTTAAATGTACTTTTGCAAAAGTACTATGAAAGTTTAGACGTGTTAGTTACTTGATTGGTTATTATTAAAAACCTCGCTATGGCGGGGTTTTTTTATGCTTGCTTATATTTAATGTAAAGAATTGTAAGTGCTAGATTGAAATTTTCACTAGCGACACTATATAAGTTATGCACCAAGATAAAGAGTTAATCCATACGGGAAAATGGCCAATGGTGCTTATGTAATAGGTAGTTAGTTTGATATTGAAGGAGAAATTATGTCTAACATTAGATCTTTTTCACTACTTCCAACATTATCTGATAACCTACTTTCTAGCAGGTTTGACCAAATGGATCGTTTATTCAGCCAATTAACTGGTAACCGACCATTAACCTCAGAGCATCCTTATAATTTAAAGCAAATAAATGAATCAAATTATCAATTAATTGTCAGTGTTCCTGGTTATAAAGAGGATGACTTAAGCGTATCCTTAAAAGGTGGGAAGCTCTATGTACAAGGTGAGCAATCAACTGAATTAGTTAATGATTCAGAGAAATGGATCCATAAAGGTATAACACAAAATAAATTTTCTCTTGAATTTAATCTCGGTAAGAATGTAAAAATTGAAAGCGCAGAATTATCAAGCGGTTTGTTAACATTAAATATTGAATATGAAATTCCGGAAGAAGAGAAACCTCAGATCATAGCTATTGAAAATAAAGATACAAAATAATTTTTCTGTATTTTCTAACCCGTCAGCAATGACGGGTTTTTTTTGCCTAATACTTGTTAGTGAAGGGAACATCAAAACCAACTGTAAAAAATCGAAATTGTTACTGCCACCGGCTTGGATGATGCAATCACTGTCCGATCTACTGACTCTGTTATCCAAAATTATTGGCTACTCCGACAATGAGTCGCGAAGTTCAAGCAAATGATACTTGGTTTGCAAGATGATATTAGAACGGAGTGCTTACGTTAATACCAATCAGTGAACGCTCTTGCGAAAAAAATTAAATTTATGAAAGCCAGAGTGCTTAACAAGTAGATAGAGAATTTTAAAAAAAGTGTCATTATATCTGGTTGTTTTTTATCTTGAGCAATAATGAATAGGATGCAGGCAAGGGCAGGGATAAATACGAGTAAGAGAGCCATAGGGTTAGTATACATATATATCGATACCGCTCCCTTATGTAATGAAAATTTTATTCAATAGTAAAGTATATTTTTAACAGGAAAGCAATATGGAAAATTGAGCAACAACGAATTTAACAATAGAGTGGTCAACAAATCCAATTGCTTAAATTGTTAATATGCCAACAATTAATATAAAAATTTCACCAATACACAGATATCACTTCATAGCGGGTTGAGTAACTTAAGGTAGGTAAACCTTGACTACAATCACGATAGTAGTAGTGAACTTTACAAATGCAACCAACATAAATCAATTTGTGGTTGGTGACCATTTGCAGGAAGATGATTGCGTCTTATTAAGTTGGTAATGAGAAATGAAAGGGCTTTGCAACAAGCCCTTTTGGAGAGAATTATTTTTTTGTATAAATAATTTTTTGTGTTTCATTAGAACAATTACCTACAACAGTACCTTGCTGTGAGGATGCTTCTTCATTTGAAACGACGGTAATGGTAAAGCTCTCTTCAGGCACGCCATTGTTAATAATTTTTTGCGTAATTTCTTCAACAACGCTTTCACATGACGCACTCGCAATCGCTGGAATAAATAATGTCATTAACGTAGCAATAATTATTCTTCTTTTCATATGCAATATTCCTTATAAGCTGGAGTCAGTTAATAGAAATTCTTTTAAAAAAGCTTAATAAGTATACTTAAATGAAATATTTAAAGCTATCAATTGATAGTCGTAAAACACTAGAAGATATCTTCATCTCTAACCCGCTAGTGTTTTATTAATCTGTCAAATGTAGATTTTTACTGGGCTACTCTCTGTATTGCCTTACCTCCAGCCTCTATGTCTTCACCAACACCTTTAGTGGTGTTACAGGCAGTTAATGTGAAAACAACAGCTAATGAGCAAATAAGAAAACTGATTTTTTTCAACATATTTTCTTCCTTTTAGGTGTGAAGTTATAAGTTACAAAAGATCATTTTTAATTATAGCAGAACAACTTGATTGATATTTTCATTTGCATAGAGCTGTAATATTAACTTCTATCATTGATGTTGAATCATAAGGTCAGTGATATCTGGCAAATGAAAATGAGCTGCTATATTTTTAGTATTAACATTTTAAGTGTTAACACTTATTTCGCTATCAATCAATATTAGCAATGAAGGGTACATTCTGTGATATTAGAATAGATATTTATCCGTATGCTTAATGTTTTTCAATGCTTATTAATCGGTATTCTTTTAATATTATCATTCATCACTTTACCACTCTGATTGGGGTTTTCTGCGAAAGGAAGCGATAGTGGATATCAGACGAAGAGTGAAATGTTGTCACCAGCGTACACAACAAATTTTGATGAATTGCCAGTGGTGAGAGCTTGAAAAGATCATGTCTTAGGTCATGGAGTTTAACCAGACGAGGCTTTTTTACTCATCATCTAAATGGAATTTATGTAACATTCGATGCGCAATAGGTGCAAATATCAAACCTAGAGTGGTCATAAAAACCAGACTGGTGAATACACCATAAAAAGCGAAAAAAATCTTTCCTGAAATGTTTTGCGGAACAATGTATGGACCAATTCCATTAGCTATAAAGGCACTGTTGAATGTGGCATCATGCCAACTTATGCTCGAATCAAAAGCGATATGCCCGACAATGCCAATGAATAAAGTGGTAACGATAAGTGCAAAAGCGTAACCAAAATGTAATAGCATTCGTTTTAAAAAAGAGCGGAAAGAAATTAATGGCATATTTTTAGATTCAAACATGATTTTTCCTAAAAAGTAATTTAATGAAGTAATTACATAATAAACCTATGTAAGATTACCTAAAATTTTTATTTTGACAATAGTGTCATAAGTTAGGCTAAATTCGGGTATTTTTCGTTTGTTGCAATTTATATTCTTGCCAAGTTAGCATAACTAAAACTTATTAGTGGGATGGTGAGATGAACAAAAATGAACTTATGGAGTATATCCAGAGTAATTATGGTGCAGTTGCTGAGTACCCATGGGCTAAATTTCCTAGTTACATCATTTATAGGCATAAAAATAATGCAAAGTGGTTTGCTGCCATTCTGACGATTTCATCAAAGAGATTATATGAAAGCGAGCGTGATGAGATGGTAAATATTATAAACCTCAAATCTCCTCCTGAATTAGTTGGTTCATTGAGGTTAAAGGAAGGGGTATATCCAGCATATCACATGAATAAAGAGCACTGGATTACTATAAAGTTGGACAGTGGATTTCCAGAAGGTGAGATTAAAGCGTTGATTGATGAAAGTTACAAATTGACTGCATAAGCTTAATCAGTGATTGTGCAACACTAAATCGATAGATGAATCTTATTGAAACTGGTTATATACATTCATTGCAATATAACTTGGAGTGTATATGAGCAGAGCGTCATTATCTAAAAGTTCTCCTGATGCGTATAACAAGCTGATTGAGATTAGCAATCATATTGATCAGCAAGCAGTATCATTAGGATTGGAAGAAGGGTTTATTCATCTACTTAAATTGAGAATATCTCAGATTAATGGATGTGCTTTTTGTGTGCGGCTTCATACTCAAGACGCTCAAAAAAATAATGTGAGCATTGATAAAATCGCATTGGTTGCAGTGTGGGAAGAGGCCGATTATTTTTCAGAAAAAGAAAAAGCAGCGTTCTTGTTGGCGGAATCAGTTAATATGGTTCATATGGGGCATATACCTAATGATGTTTATGAAAAAGCCGAGGAGTACTGGAGCGATGAGCAATTAGCATTAATTGAATGGGTATCTATCATCATAGGTTCTTTTAATCGCATTGCTATCGCGAGCCGCTATAAAGTGAAGCCGTAATTATAGCTGCCTTATGCGCTAGTCGATTTACAGGTTAATATTAGTGATTCTTGTCCTATATTTACAATAAGTAAAGTGACTTCATTTTTAATCTACGTGACACTGGATCATGCGTATTAATCAGCTAATGGAGTAATAATTTATGTTCCCAGAGTATCGTGATTTAATCTCGCAACTTCGTCAGTCAGATCCTGATTTTAGAGCCTTATTTAATAGGCATAACCAACTCGATCATGAAATAGCCAGGCTGGAGCATCCAGACAGAAGTGGGTATGGCACTGATGTTATCGAGTTAAAAAAAGAAAAACTTCGTCTCAAAGAAGAGATACATCAAATACTTAAAAACCCGCCAGAATTGAGTTAAATCGATAGATTACTACCATTCATAGCCTCGCCAAGTGTGGGGCTTTTTATTGATTTATTTAGAAGCAATTTGCACTTAATCCTATAGGCGGAACTACCTTACTAATATAGTGTGTCTAAAAAGGAGAATAAACATGCCTGCATTTAACCCAGTAGAAATGATCGCTGAAGCGATGATAAACACAATTAGTATGATTGCGACGCCTGTGGAACACTTGCTTTATAGTGGAAAAATAGCGGAAATATTTATGATGAGTGTATTTTATATTCAACACTAAGAAGTAAATTTATCAATAAACGATACTTAGCATAAAGTAAAAGCTAAGCGCTTTATGCTAAGAGAAGGGTGTAAATATTATTATTCAGGGTTTAAATAAGCGTCGAGCAGTGTTTGAAGTTCAATATTTAGTACTGAACTTAGTGCGATAAGATGCGCAACATATATTGATGAGGAGCCGTCTTCATATTGGGAGTATGTGCGCTCTGAAACTGAAATGGCTTTGGCTATCTCGGTAACAGTTATTTGACGAGCGAGACGCTGTTCTTTGATGAATTGTCCTAAAGAGAGATTGTTAAGTTTTCTTTCGTTCATCGGTACAGCCCTAAAATTAGTGGTGGACAATAAATAGCATAGATATGTTAAACGTTAATAGGGAAGTATCTGCATTTTGGTGATGATAGGATAATTTTATGATAATTATCCTAATGTATGGTAACTCGCTATTACTGGTTTTTTAGTGCGTATTGAACCGCACTTTGCGCATGAATTGCCGTGGTATCAAAGACGGGTACGGACGTATCATCTCCATTTACCAGCAATGTAATTTCAGTACATCCAAGAATAATACCTTCAGCGCCTTGTTCAACGAGTGATGTCATAATGCGTTGATACTCGGTTCGTGAAGCCTCAGAGATAATGCCTAAACACAGCTCATTGTAGATAATATCGTGAACGATTTTTCTGTCTGCCTCATTCGGCGTGATAACTCTTAAATTAAATTTATCAATCAGACGATCTTTGTAAAAAGCTTGTTCCATTGTAAATGCAGTACCTAACAACCCAATAGTTTTAATGCCCGATTGTGTTATTTTTTCACCTGTAGCATCTGCAATGTGAAGGAGAGGAAGATTAGATTTTTCTTCAATCTGTGGGGCGACTTTGTGCATTGTATTTGTACACAAAACTAAAAAATCAGCGCCAGCGGCTTGTAAACTCATCCCTGCTTTGGCTAAATGTTCAGCAGCAAGACCCCATTGACCGTGAGATTGAAAATATTCAACTTCAGCAAAATCAACACTGTATAAAACAATCTTAGCGGAATGTAAGCCTCCTAGTTTTTGCTTAACACCTTCATTTATTTGCTGATAATAGAGTTGGGTTGATTCCCAGCTCATTCCCCCGATAAGTCCAATAGTCTTCATTGATAAGTACCTTATATACGTTTTTTTCTTACTATACTGAGCGTATTTATGGGGAGTCAATCCGTTAATATCAATTTTTATCAATAATATAAATAAAGCTGAGATTATTTTTAACTGATAACTATCTTACTAGTTTTAATATTGGAGTTATCTTTCTGTAATTAATCGTATATTAGAGATTAACTTCATTTTTGTTTTTTTAAAAGATTGATTGGTAACGTACTGGGACTGTCCAGTAAATCTTCATTAAATAATATTTTATTGCTGATATACTACTAAAGTTACTTATTTTATTTTTTAGATAACGAGGAAGTAAAATAAACCTAGTGACCTACACTGACTATTTTTTTTGATGTTCAGTTTATGAATTTAAATTTTTTAGTTAAGGAGTTTATGATGGTAAGTAATAACCAGGCTCGTCGTTTATTAGGGATGCCGTTCAAATTAAGTCGTTCTAAGCGTAATATTCAAGTTTCTGTGATTGCAAAGGAAAATGCTACGGCTTTACCTGAAAAACTTAAGGATAAGCCATTTGTTGCGGTACAGAAAAATAAAGCAACCGAGAAGAAAACCTATCATTCCGTCAGCGTATTTTATCCAGAATATATCTAATTTAATTTTAGGGTAAGATGTGACCCTCTAGATTGACTAGAGGGTTTCTGTTCCTCAATAATAAATTCCTTTCATATATCCACGTCTTTTTTTGAATTATCTGATGGTATTTTATCATTGGAATGGTTCATGATCCTTCGGTAATTTTTTGTGATCGCGACTAAGTTTCTATCTATTAAAGAAAATAAAATAGTGTGATAGTCATATTCTGTCGATAAAATCGGGAGCGAGAATAATGATAAATACAACTAAAATGGATATGTGTAGATGAAATTATGCCAATGGATGCTATTTTTTTGTTTTCTATTTATAAATGGTTGTTCAACACAATTTAAAACTGAAGATGAATCAAATAAGCTGAAGTTTAGTATTCAGCACGCTAACACGATCCCGATTAAGGATTCAGTTGAAACATTGACAGTGGCGGATATGCTGCCCGGAGATATCCTTTTGTCTTCAGCAACGGGGGTGAACTCGTGGGGGATCCGCTTATTTAGTGTGAGTGGGGTGAGTCACGCTTCTATTTATTTAGGATTTGGTCAGGTGGCAGAATCGGTTGGAAGTGGAGTCAGAATTATTCCTCTCGACCAAGCAATCACGGATTCTAATAATATGGTTGTATTACGGCATAACTTATTAACGTCATTTCATGCAGAAAAACTGCGTGAGTTTTCTACTGTTAATGACGGAGGTAAATACAACATGAAGGGGATTATCATGATTGCGCCGTGGATGCTGACAAAACGCGTTTGTGAATTACCACTGATTGGGCAGACTATCCGTAATTTCTGTCTTAAAACACTGGCTACAGTCCAACTAGGGGATGATATTGAACAAGCCAACGGCTTTTTTTGTTCGCAGTTTGTCCTAGATGCGTATAAATATGCCGGTGTGCCGTTGTTTGAAGGAAACTCATCATGGATTACGCCTGCTGATATTTTGCACATGCGTTCAGGGGATGTGCCTACTTTTATGCCAACAGAGCGTTTAACCTATGTTGGGCATTTAAAAAATTGGAGCTTTGGGGGCGCTATCCTCAATAAGTGATGAGATATTACAGGCGCAGTTTTGATGAAATACTGTTTGCCATAAAATAAAAAAAGGCCAACTCAAATGAGTTGGCCAGCTAAACTGGAAGCAATGTGAGCAATGTCGTTGTGAAAAGACCGAGTAATTTACTCAACTATTCACGAGATAAAAGATAACTATTCTCATTTAAGAAATCAACCCCTTTTTTCATATAACTATTATAATTTTTTATCTCATCATAAATCCCAAAAGTGCTTAAAAAACAAATTGATCAATGTTTTTATTGGTTTGTTTTGCTGGAATCTCAGTTAATTCCTACGAAAAATATTTAACATTTTTTGCTTTTTCTCTGAGTGATGAAGTGAATTTTAGTGCTGATAAAGAAATAATGTTGTTAATTTGTAGCCGGAGATCTCATTTATCTTTTGAGATAAGAGACATTTACGTACAGTTGATTATAATTTTATTGTTAATGTTTATTCGATAATTTATCAGGAGGGCTTATGTACAAAACAATTTTGGTCCCTATCGATCTCACTGAAGAAGAGTTGACCAGTAAAGCGGTTCGTCATGCGGTAAATTTAGCGAAACAATCTGGCGCAAAAATTCACCTGATCCACGTATTGCCTATCTCTTCGGCAATTATCAATGCATATGCGCTGGGTTATATGGAAATTAAAGACCGCGCGACAGTGAAAGCAGAAGAAGACATGAAAATGCTGATGGATTCGATTGATCTTCCTCATGATGATGTCAGTTACACGATTACGTTTGGTTCACCTCGTGATGAAGTGATTAACACCGCAAAAGATATTAATGCCGATATTATTGTGATAGGTTCTCGCCGTCCAAATATTACGACTCACTTGTTAGGTTCTACCGCGGCAGGAATTGTTCGTTACGCAGAAACATCCGTATTGGTTGTTCGTTAATTTATTCTTTTTTAAAACCTATGCAATGAAGTTCCTATAATGTTGCATAGGTTTTTTTATGTCGTTTGCAAGAACATTATTGAATCGGCATATCGGTATGGACTGAGTAGGATTTTTATGGAGAAATTCACTAAAGAATTAATGCGCATGGAACATTTTGTTTTGCGAGTTCTGCGTTTTTATTTTTTAGCGTTATTAGTGTTTTTTATTGGCTTGCTGCCTGGGATTATTGGCTTTTATTTTATTGAAGGGCATTCGATGATGGAGTCAATGCTAAATGCATTATCAATGCTGAGCGGCCAAGCGATTGAGCCGGCACCAATCACCCAAACAGGCCGCTTCTTTATCGCTATTTACGGTTTATTTTTACAAAGTGTATTCATTATTAGTATTGGCTTAATCGTCACGCCGTTTATTCATCGCATATTACATAAGTGGCACTTAGAAGAGGATTAGATTGAATGAGTTGCCAAATGTTGTGGTTATTTTACTGAATTGATTTTCAGATTAGTAAACCAGTTCACGACATTTTCATTTTATTCAGACTATACTTTTCTTGGCAAAAAAATAACCATTAAACCGCTATCTCATCTATTCAAAAAACGAATAAATTGAATGAGAGATACATCCTTGAGAGGGGCTTATATGAATAAAACTATTTTGGTTCCCGTTGATATTTCTGAAGATGCATTGACTGATAAAGCGTTAAAGCAAGCCATTCATTTAGCAAAAATGGATAACGCTAACATCCATCTATTTCACTCAGTGCCGGATGTTTCAAGATTTTCGATGAGCTATAGCTATCATTATGATTTGCTCACCTCATTTACGAAAAAGGCTATTGAACGTTCGGAAGAACAGCTGGTTGAATTGGTTAATCACATAGTAAAAGATATGGATTTCCCGGCAGATAGAATTTCTTATAAAGTGGAGTTCGGTTCGCCAAGAGAAAAAGTGTTAGATGAAGCTGAGAAAGTTCATGCTGACCTTATTGTGGTTGGCTCGCGTAACCCAAGTATTTCAACACACTTATTAGGTTCGAATGCTTCCGGGATCGTCTCTTATGCAAAAATATCTGTTTTAGTCGTAAGATAGCTTTATTGTTTAATATCCAGACTGAATTTATAACAAAGACCTGAGTTATCAGGTCTTTTTCTTTGGGGCAATTAAGATTTATTGACGGTTTCTTTTGCTTGCTCAATAGCGGTTAATGCTTGGCTACATGCTTGCTCTTGAGTATCTTCAGGATAACTTGCGAGGGTTTTTCTTGCGTCTTCTAATTGTGATTTCATTAATGCGATTTGTTCACTCGCATTAGGCTCATTTTTATATTGTTCTTCAGCTTGTTGAACTAGCGCATTCATTTCTTTGAAATATTTGTCACAAACTTGTCCTGCATTTGCATTCAATGCAGTCAGCGAAACAAATAGACCCAATGCAATTGGCAGAATATTTTTCATCATATTTTCACTTTCAAAAGTCATATTTCGGTCAGCATAGCATCCCATTTTTTAAAAAGACATCGACCAATGATGAATATTTCAGTGAGTTTTAATTTTTATCAAATTAATCATGCCAATATTAAAGGAAGTGGCTATAGCATAAATTGCAAACTATAAATGAGAATCATTCTTGACTGCGTGTAATAATAAAGTGTACATTTCAGTACACTTTATTGAGTTAACAATCCAACGTAAGGAATGAAAATGAATAACTGTATTATGATTAATACTCAGAACTGGCCTGTCTGTGTGATGAATTCCTTTCCAACAACAATGATGGAAACTCAGTCATGGTTATCGGAACTTGAGCAACTATTAACGAAAAAGACTCCATTTGTTTTAATTTATCCGCCAATGGAATCGAAAGGAAAACCAACAGAAGAAGACATGGAGTGTATGAAATTTGTACGTCGTTGGTTGAAGGAAGGAAGAGAGGCGATGGCAGAATATTGTCGAGCTATGGTGATCACATTACAGCCAGATGGGAGAGACAAAGATGAAATGGAGCGTACAGCACCGGTTATTTCATCTCTGTATGGGCCTGAAGTCTTTTTAGTAGGGAGCTCTCAAGCTGCGCAACAGCAAGCCACTGAAATTTTAAATGGATTATGATTTACTGGCACTAATTTTACGAATATAGCTAGCGATGATATCCACGGAAAGCCCAATTTGTTGATGGATAAATTCATCGCTAGGTTTAAAGTTTTCGACACAGAAAGTTTTGATAAAAACATCCGCTTTTAGCATCTCTAAATAACGGGATGAAATATTTAACAGTATGTCTTTATCGACTTTGACAGTCGGAATTTGTGCAAGCTTTTCGGCAAGGCGCTGATAGCTTTGTACGGGACCTTGTTCGAAAAAGAGTTGGCTAATATCAGGAAAGCGGTTGTATTCCCCCAGTATTAAGCGGTATAGCCCGATAGATTGGGGTTTAATCACATTGACTAAAAAACGCGAACCATAAAACGATAATACCGCTTCAATGCTCTCTAAAGGTGGCTCTTTATGGTCAGGTTCAGTAAAAATATCGTCTATCATATATGCCACAACTGCGGCAAATAAACCTTCTTTGTCCCCAAAGTTTTTATATAACGTCGAACGGGAACCGCCTGCGCGTTCGATGATCATATCTAATGTCGTGCCTTCAAAACCATATTGCAGAAAAATATCCGCCGCAGCCGTAATAAGCGCTTGATGGCGACGCTGTCCTTTTGGTGTTTTGGCGGAACTTGTCTGGTTCATGAAATCAATTTCCTAACAAAATGGCGGCACGAGGCTAAATTATCTGAAAGAGGTCATAATTCAGTTTGTTATTTTCCTCTATGATGTATATGAATATTATCATGTTTAAATGAATATCTGAATTTTTGTCAAATCCTTGGGGGAGAGAATGAAGGATTGCATCGTTGATGAAAAAACGCAGGGAGAAGAAAAGGTTGTTGATACACAGAGAGAAATGACAAAGCTGTGTATTGAATGCGGTTTGCTGTTATTACAGCATGGGGCTGAGAGTATGCTGGTTGAGCAATTAACAACACGCTTAGGTATCGCTTTGGGCGCTAATCAGGTAGATAGTGCGATTTCATCTAACTCACTCGTATTAACCACAATCATCGATGGGCGCTGTTTAACATCGACTCGGCGGATTATTGACCGTGGCATTAATATGCATGTGGTGACTGAAGTTCAGCATGCGGTGATCCTCGTTGAGCATCATTTACTTGATCGTAAACAGCTACAAAAAAAATTAGCAGGTATCAAACCATTACGTTATCCCCGCTGGTTAATGGTGGTGATGGTGGCGCTTTCTTGTGCTTGCTTCAGTTCCCTTAACGGCGGTGGTTGGGAAAGTGCGCTGATCACCTTTATGGCGAGTGGCTGTGCAATGTATATCCGGCAAGTGTTAACATCTCGCCAGATTAACCCATTGATTAACTTCTGTATTACAGCATTCGTTGCGACATCTGTTTCGGGATTATTACTCAAAATACCTTATTTAAATGTGACTGAAACCATTGCAATGGCGGCAAGTGTGCTGCTATTAGTCCCCGGATTTCCATTAATTAATGCGGTGGCAGATATGTTCAAAGGCCATGTGAATACAGGGATTGCTCGTTGGATGATGGCGAGCTTATTAACGCTGGCAACCTGTATCGGCGTGGTACTGGCGATGATCATTTGGAATCTGAGGGAGTGGGCCTAATGTTTTTCATTGAGCTAATTGAGAAAATGGTCTTGGCGGCTGTCCCCGCAGTCGGCTTTGCAATGGTGTTTAATGTTCCAGTGAGGGCGCTGAAATATTGTGGGCTATTAGGCGCGATTGGTTATGGTTCACGAATGATTTTAATGTCGCTGGGTTTGCAAATTGAATGGGCGAGTTTTCTTGCTGCGATTTTAATTGGCATGATTGGCATCCAGTGGTCGCGTTGGTGGCTGGCTCATCCAAAAGTTTTTACCGTTGCAGCGGTTATTCCTATGTTTCCGGGGATCAGCGCTTATATCGCAATGATTTCTGTGGTGAAAATTTCTCAATATGGCTATACCCCTGAGTTAATGGAAACGCTGGTTACATACTTTTTAAGGGCATCTTTTATTGTCGGTGCGCTCTCTATCGGCATTTCATTACCGGGATTATGGCTATATCGCAAAAAGCCAAGTGTTTGATGCTCAAGAATATTTCATTGTTTGAAGTCATTAAGCAGTAAACCACGTCATAGCAAAAGCGTTAATTGATAGTGATTAACGCTTTTTGTTAATAAAGTTTGTTATCTATTCTTTGTATATTATTGCACAAATTCCGATATTGCTTTTGATGTAATAAAATTGAGTACCAATTGATATCAAAAAGACTTATATTTCATTCAACTAGCGAGTATACATAGCGTATTCAGCAATTTTTGCATGAATAACTTACGTGTTGTATTTAATAAATTGCTTTTTTTCCTATCAATGGTGTTATTTTGAAACAGATTTTTTATTTTCCGCGCATGATCATTGCGTTAGTATGTTTTTCCTCGTTATTTATCTCTTCCGTTTATGCTGCACCGAACAACTTCACTGAAGCGAAAACGTCCAGTAAAAGCCTCGTTTATGGTGATCAAAATCATCAAGGACAAGGAACGCTATACTGTGGCTGTGAGTGGGAATGGACAGGTAAAAGTGGTGGACAAGTTGATTTAGCCTCCTGTGGCTACCAAGTACGCAAGCAGCAGAGCCGTGCGGAGCGTATTGAGTGGGAACATATCGTTCCTGCTTGGGTGTTTGGTCATCAAAGACAGTGCTGGCAAAATGGCGGTCGTAAAAATTGCGTCTCAACTGACCCAGTGTTTTCTCGAATGGAGGCTGATATGCATAACCTCGCGCCTTCAATTGGGGAAGTGAACGGTGACCGCAGTAATTGGAGTTATGGTCAGTTACCTGCTAATGCGCCTTATTCTTACGGTGCATGTCGTAGTCGTATTGATTTTAAACAGAGAATCTTTGAGCCGCGCGATGAGGTAAAAGGGCAGGTTGCACGGGTCTACTTCTATATGCATGACCGTTATAACTTATCCATGTCACGCCAACAGCAGCAGTTATTTATGGCGTGGGATAAACAGTACCCAGTGGATGAATGGGAACAAAAACGTGACCAGCGTATTGCTAAAATGATGGGGCACCATAACCCATTTGTGACGGGCGAAAGAACATGGAGTTTAGGGCATAAAAATAGCGGCGATGGCTTAAATATGAGTGATAAGCCCAGTGAAATAGTTCCTCTGCCAGCACCTCAATCTACCCCAAACAAGGAAAATGAGATGCAGGTAAAAGGTAACCGTAATTCAAAGAAATATCATTTATCCCACTGTTCTGGCTTTAAAACCTTATCGGATAAAAATGCAGAATTCTTTGCTAATGAAGCGGATGCTCAAGCAAAAGGTTATCAGCTTGCGGGTAATTGTAAACCACGCTAATCAAATTTAAGCTGTAATAATGCAATGTATTGATAGGTTATTGCAGCTTTTATATGATATTTCTCACATTTTATCTGATGGGTAGGTGAATTTACACATTTCCTGTTAATTTAATGTTGCAATTCAAAAAAAACACGCGCTATATTTAATATAAGGAAACGTTGTAGGTTGATGATATTCGGCTCAATGTAATATTTATAGTGCGAGTGAATTATTTTTTATATTGTCATAATATTGTCATGCAGATTCTTTAGTTTACGAGTATCGCCTGTATAGGAGAAACTAATGAGAACTAGGTGTTTGTTAATCAATGTGCGAGACCGGTTACCACTCCATCATGAAACTGACATGATGAGATTGCTAACCGGTTTTTTTATACCCAAATTATCAACCTAAGTTACACAAGAGCTTGAAGGGAGCTCCTCTCTGTTTTGAATAGTTCGTCATCTGAAATTGACATCATCGATACCTGGAAGGGTTAATACTATGAGTAGACAGAAAGCTGCAACAAAAGCACGTCGTGAAATGAAACGTACATCACGCAAAGATCGTTCAGGGAGGTATGATATGAACAACGTTACCTCCTTCGCTGAATTTACGGGCATTGAGCCGATAGGTATGGCGAAAGAACGTCGCGATGAAACTCCGATAACACCACGTAATGAAGCCCAAAAGCTCTATATTAATTCCATCAAACACAAACAATTGATTTTCGCTAATGGTGAGGCAGGGTGCGGTAAAACCTATATTAGTACTGCGTTAGCCGCGGATGCCTTGATTAACAAGGAAATCAGTAAAATCATTGTGACCAGACCGGTATTGCAAGCGGAGGAAGATCTCGGATTCTTGCCGGGGGATATGTCTGAAAAGTTTGCGCCTTATTTCCGACCCGTTTATGACGTATTAATGAAGCGATTAGGCGCTTCGTTCCTGCAATATTGTTTACGCCCTGAGATTGCTAAAGTCGAAATAGCACCATTTGCTTATATGCGCGGTCGCACATTCGAAAATGCTATTGTTATTCTCGATGAAGCGCAGAACGTCACAGTCACTCAAATGAAGATGTTTTTAACCCGTTTGGGTGAGAACGTAACGGTAATTGTGAACGGTGACGTAACCCAATGTGATTTACCAAGCGGCGTTCAGTCAGGTTTGGGGGATGCGTTACAGCGTTTTAGTAGCGATGAAATGGTCTCGATGGTCAACTTCACGATTGATGACTGTGTAAGATCTCAGCTGTGTCACAAAGCGCTGATGGCTTACAATGACTAATAACTAGTTTAACCCACTACACAGGCTAATTAATGTATGAAACTGCCCCAGATTAGGGGCAGTTTTTTTAATTAGTCGTCGGGGTTATCCATGACGGCATGACGTTCATGATGATAACCTTCCTCATCATAGCCATATCGCCAATAAGGAATTGCGTAGATATCATCGCGACCAAAACCTTTTTCACGGCGAATAAAACGGCGCAATTCGCGGATAATTTGGTCTTCACCAGCAATCCAGAAGCCCACATCGGATTCTGGAATATCCCACGATTTAAAGGTATTAATCAGATTAGTAGTCTGGCTAATATCTCCACAAATCCAATCAATTTCGATACCAGCCGGTTTGGTTAACTCGCGAATATCCGTTTGATGGTCAAGGCGTAAAACGACGCGTCCCGTTGCTGTGTCAGGCATTTTTTCCAGTAGCGCTGCTATTGCGGGTAAAGAGCTTGAATCACCCGCCATAAAGTAATGTGCGCGGATAGGCAGTAGTGGATCTGGCCCTCCAGGGTTGGTGATCCCCAGCCAATAACCCGGTTTTGCATCACGAGCAAACAGATAAGCCGGCCCCGTCACCCCTTCGTGCATGGCAAATTCAATATCGATTTCGTTGAGCTCAGGGCGAATAGCGCGAACGGTGTAAGTGCGCACAAAAGGGCGCGGCTTATCTTCTGGCCAGCTACGTCCTTTTTCAGTGAGAAAAGGAAGCGCGGGTTGGCTTTGATGGTCAGGAGCAATAAAAATTTTGAGATGACCACCTTCACACTTCGTTGGATAATTGGCTAACTTTTCACCCGTAAATGTGATGCTGCGAATAGAAGGGCTGATATCGACAATGGATTTAACTTGAATGAGCTGTGGGGGCGCTGGGCGGTAGATATTTTTTTCAACAGTCTGTTCACTAGCCACTAACCGTCTCCTTTCTTAATGATAATATTATTATATGTTAATTATTATCATTATCATATCATGAATGTTTATAGGAAAACTATTCAAAAGATGCAGGATTATTGAGCGTCTAATTATAAATATGCCGCAGCATTTTAATGCTGCGGCAACGAGTTTACTTCACTTTCATGCCGGCGGCAGTCATCAACAATCTAAATAAGGAAGAAAAGGCGAATAGTGCCAATACGCTTCCTAACCAAATTGCCGCCATCCAGCCGAGCTTCTTCCACCAAGGTGAGCGAAGAGTTGTATCAGTGATAGCCTTGGTCTGGGGTAATTTTTCCTCTGAAGACATAGTAACTCCAATAGGTGTAAACCAAAATAACAGGGATGATGAACAGGGCGCCAACTAGCATAAAGCCTAAGCTTTCTGAAGGACCTGCCGCATCGCGGAAGGTAATTGCTGGCGGAATTAAACTTGGCCAAACGCTGATGCCTAATCCTGTAAATCCTAAGAAAATCAGCATTAATGCAGCAAGAAATGGCACGCTATCGTAACGTTGGCGTTTGGCACTTTTTAAAATCAACCATACACAACCGAGCACTAATAGAGGAACGGGTAAAAAGAAAAACAGGTTTGGCAAGCTAAACCAGCGTTCATAAACGGCGTCATTTAACATTGGCGTCCATAAACTGATAACGCCAATCACTGCTAACATGACCAGTGTTAATGGGGTTAACACGCGATACATGGTTTTGCGCAGATGTCCTTCCGTTTTCATGATCAACCAGCCACATGCCAGTAAAGCATAAGCTATGACTAAACCGAATCCACAGAACAGCGGGAAAGGTGCGAACCAGTCAAAATAGCCGCCCATATACACGCGGTTTTCAACGTGGAAGCCTTGAATAAACGCGCCAATCACAATCCCTTGGGAGAATGTAGTAAGAATCGAGCCCCAAATAAAGGCGTGATCCCAGCGGCGGCGATGAGATTCATCGGCGCGGAAGCGAAACTCGAAGGCGACCCCGCGAAAAATCAATGCCAGTAACATAAAGGTTAGTGGAATAGATAGCGCATCTAAAACAATAGCATAGGCTAATGGGAATGCTCCAAATAGCGCCGCACCACCAAGCACTAACCACGTTTCATTACCATCCCAAACAGGTGCCACACTGTTCATCATCAAATCTCGGTCTTGGCTCTCTTTTAAGGCTGGGTACAAAATACCAATACCTAAGTCAAAACCGTCCATCACGATATACATCAACATACTGAAGACGATGATGACAAACCAAATTAGTGGTAAATCAATGCCCATGAGTTGCCTCCTCGGAGATACCTTTACGAATTAATTTCATCATGTACATGTAGCCAATCCCAAATACGCCGCCGTACACCACAAAGAAGGCTAGCAAGCTCACGCTCATGTGCATTTCACCATGGGCGCTCACAGCATCTGCGGTACGTTGTAACCCGTAGACAACCCAAGGCTGACGACCGATTTCGGTGGTAAACCAACCGGCTAAGATGGCGATTAAACCTGATGGTGCCATGACGAACATAAAACGCAGGAACAGTTTGGATTCATACAGTTTTTTACGCGAACGCAGCCATAATCCCCAAACACCAGCAGCAATCATTAACATGCCTAAGCCCACCATCACGCGGAATGACCAGAACACCATAAACACATTTGGTCTATCTTCAGGTGGAAACTCTTTTAGTGCTGGAACCTGTTTGGTGGTGCTGTGTGTCAAAATCAGGCTCGCCATGTAGGGAATTTCAATGGCATATTCGGTTTTTTCTTTTTCCATATTTGGAATACCGAAGAGGATCAGCGGGGTGGCTTCGCCGGGTTTATTTTCCCAGTGACCTTCCATTGCTGCGACTTTAACAGGCTGATGTTTTAGGGTATTTAACCCGTGAGCATCGCCGATAAAAGCTTGGACTGGCGCTAAAATCAGGATCAACCACAAGGACATGGAGAACATTTTCTTCATGGCGGAGGATTTATTGCCTTTGAGTAAATGCCATGCGCCGGATGCACCAATAAAAAATGCCGCTGCCAAGAATGCCGCAGTGGTCATATGGAGTAAGCGGTATGGGAATGATGGGTTAAAGATCACCGCTAACCAATCGACAGGGACAATTCGCCCATCGATAATTTCAAAACCTTGAGGCGTTTGCATAAAGCTATTGGATGCAAGGATCCAGAAGGTTGAAATGATGGTACCGAGTGCAACCATGCACGTCGCAAAGTAGTGAAGCTTTTCGCCCACGCGATTCATACCAAATAGCATGACACCGAGGAAGCCAGCTTCTAAGAAGAAGGCGGTGAGCACTTCATAGGTTAAGAGTGGGCCGGTGATGCCACCTGCAAAATCCGAGAAGAAACTCCAGTTAGTTCCAAATTGGTATGCCATCACCAATCCAGAAACGACCCCCATACCGAAATTGACAGCAAACACTTTTGACCAAAAATGGAACAGCTTTATATAGTCAGTATCGCGGGTTTTGAGCCATAAACCTTCGAGTACCGCCAAAAAACTGGCAAGTCCGATGGTGATGGCAGGGAAGATAATATGGAACGATACCGTAAACGCGAATTGAATACGGGCAAGCTCCAGCGCAGTTAGTCCAAACATATTGACCCCTGAATGGAATTGATTTCGACACGCCACATTTCCAGCCATTGCGAAGCAATTTTGGGCTGTTCCTTAGCAATAAATAATTGATTTCGCTGGATTGTTAACACTCATAAATCCAACTAAAAATGTTTTGTGGTTATAGTTAAAAAAAGTCAGGTGAATGTGTGGATAAGTAGAACATGAGACGATAAACTATAATAGTAACAATTTTTAGCAAATCACCTATAACAGTGAGGCG
The DNA here is from genome assembly GCF_057621555.1 of Providencia sp. LY12. NCBI lineage: Bacteria > Pseudomonadati > Pseudomonadota > Gammaproteobacteria > Enterobacterales > Morganellaceae > Providencia > Providencia sp. LY12. Next base: position 1,979,563 of record NZ_CM172594.1, read on the forward strand.
GGAATGACGAGATACGAACAGCTAGCAGCACAAATTCGTCAACAGATTGAAGATAATATTTGGCAAGTAGGTGACAGGCTACCTTCACTGAGAGAGAGCGTTAAGCAATCGGGTTTAAGCTTAATGACGGTGGTACAAGCTTATCAATTACTGGAAAGTCAGGGGTGGGTCGCTGCGCGCCCGCAATCTGGCTATTATGTTGCAAATCGCAATAATGCATTTGCCGCCGCAAAAGGGGGAAAAGGGCTCCATCTAAATGAAAATGTGGAGATTAACGCCTCTATTTTCGGTGTACTGCAAGCATGCAAAGACCCAGATATTATCCCATTTGGCTCTGCTTTCCCAGAGCCCGCTTTACTGGATGATCCAAAACTAGCCAAGTCTCTCGCTTCGGTGGCGCGTCGTTTATCGAAAACCAATACCACCACTAACTTACCTCCGGGGAATGAACAGCTACGTCGCAATATTGCCCAGCGCTATGCAACGCAAGGGATCCACGTTGCCCCTGATGAAATTGTGATCACGGCAGGTGCGATGGAGTCATTGGTGCTGAGCTTACAAGCGGTTACTCAACCGGGTGATTGGGTAGTGATTGAATCTCCTGCATTTTATGGTTCCTTGCAGGCGATAGAGCGCTTAAAACTTAAAGCGATTGCCATCAAAACTGACCCATTATTTGGAATTGATCTTGATGCGTTAGAGGATATTGCGGATAAATACCCGATCAAAGCTTGCTGGTTGATGACGCACTACCAAAACCCGTTAGGCGGTACGATGCCTCCAGCCAATAAAAAGCGGTTGGTGAATATTTTGAACAGTCATAAAATTGTGTTGATCGAAGATGATGTGTATGGCGAGCTTTATTTTGGTACTCAGCAACCTATTCCTGCAAAATCACTCGATTCACAAGGAAACTTTTTCCACTGTTCATCATTTTCGAAATGTTTAGCGCCGGGATACCGTGTCGGGTGGGTAGCAGCAGGTCATCACGCGAGCAAAATTCAGCATTTGCAGATGATGAGCACCGTTTCGGCCAGTGTGCCAACCCAACTGGCGATCGCGGAATACTTATCTCAAGGGGGGTATGATAGTCATCTGCGTAAGCTTCGCCAAACGATGGAACAGCGGCAACATTTAATGCTGAGCGCAATCGCTAAATATATGCCGTCCACGGTTAAAGTGAATACCCCAAAAGGGGGCTATTTTTTATGGTTGGAATTTGAACCACCATTTAACGCCATCCAGCTGTATCAATTAGCATTAAAGGAAGGGATTAGCATAGCACCGGGGAGCATGTTCTCAACCAGCGACCAATTCAATCATGCATTTCGCTTAAATGCATCATTTGCATGGAATGACAGGCTTGAACAGGCGATGCAAGTTTTAGGGCGTTTATGCTATCGATTAACGGGGCTAAAATAGGGAAAATAGGGTGAGCGTGGAGGTCGCGCTTACCCTTAAGAGTTGCTTAGCTGCTTGCAAGTCCGATAGCTGCAAAGGTTAACATTCCACCAGCAACACCTTCGGTAATGCGACGTTTTTTATCGTTATATTGTTGGCGATTATGCATTGATGCGAATATCATGCCGATGGCACCGTAAATAATGATGCATGATGTGATGAAAGTCGCTGATAAGATTAAAGATTGTATTGCAACACTTTCGGAAACATGGATAAAATTAGGTAAAATTGCGAAATAAACTAGTAATCCCTTAGGGTTAAGGAAGCTAGTGAGGAACGCTTTGCCAATCACAGCTTGCGTGGAAACGGTATTAATTTGAATCTTTCTCGATTTCATGGCCGATAACAGCATACGGACAGCTAAGTAAGCAACATAGGCGACCCCCACCCATTTGATGGTTTGGAAGATAATTGGTGAAGTTGCAACAATAGCCGCGAGCCCAAGTGCCGCTAAAATGGCATGGGTCACATAGCCGAGAATAATACCCAAATTGGCTTTCCACGCAGCAGAGATTCCGCCTGATAACCCTTGTGATGAGATAAATAAAATATCGGGACCTGGTGTGCAAATCAAAGGAATGACAGTTGCACTAAACAGCAATAACGTTTGTAGATCCATCCAAACACCTCTAATTTATTATTATTTTCTTATGAAGAGAACAAAGTTTGGTTATTATAGCTATTTCCCGTTGAAATTTGGTTGTTTTGTTGCTTGTCATGGATGCTTATTTGACATTTAATATCAAAAAATAAAATCAAAAGAGGTTCGAATGCCAAAGAATACTGGCTCGCATTATGCAGAAAAGCATGAGCTGGAACATAGCAGCTCATCCGCCATCAAATTAGATGCGATTGATAAACATATTTTGCAGGTGCTGCAACGAGATGGAAAAATCCAAAATGTTGAACTGGCAAAAGAGGTTGGTTTATCTCCATCACCTTGCTTAAGACGCGTTAAGTTGCTGGAAGATGCTGGCGTAATCAAACGTTATGTTGCGGTGTTGGATGGTACAAAGATTGGCGCGGGTTTGTCCCTGTTCGCACGCATTTGGTTTAAAACCCAAGATGCGCAAACCATTAATCAATTTGTGGCTGATATTCAGCAAATGCCGGAAGTGGTGGAGTGCCATTTAATGGCGGGTGAATGTGATGCGCTGATCCGCATTGTGACGGAAGATATGGCATCTTATCGTCGTTTTCACGCGGACTATTTGACGCAAATAAGCAGTGTGCAGAGTATCAAAACGGAAGTACCTATGGAGACAGTCAAAGTCACGTATGCACTTCCTTTATAAGCTTACGAAATCCACCTATTTACCACTCTATACTGCTCAATAATCTCCATTGATATTATTGAGCAGCTTGCTGATTTGTATTGATTACCTTACAAAAGCAGTAATATCTCCGAGAATATTAATAAGGGCGCTCAGGCAGATTGTAAATATGTTCACTGAGATTATCGACAATGGTATTCGGTAAACAGTCGATTGAAGCAATCGATTTACCTTTATTGTAAACATAAACCCCACCCGCGCGTTTTGTTCCTAGATAGTCAGAGTGAACGGTATATACATATGTCCCATTTTTAAAATCTAGCTCCATAATTTGGGCGTGACCTGTATCCGTATCGGCAGCTTGAGTTTTTAATAAATTTTGAGTGAGTTGTTGTGGTGAGCGAACAATTTCAATATCGGGAATATCATCTATTTTTCCAAAAGCATATCGATACTGACCATCAACGTATGTCACGCGAACTTGTTTGTTATTTTTGTTTACACACTGAAAAACAGTGACTGTATAGGCGTCAGCCAGTGCTGGAACGGACATTAATACAGGTAATGCTAGAGCGAGTAGTGTACGGCGAAGTTTCATGGGATCCCTACCAAAAAAGAGTTATCAATATTGATGTTATCGGCATCGTATTCGGATGCTCTAGAGAGAGTTTAGCATTTAAAATTAAGCTAAATGTATTGATGACTAAAAAGTAGATTATTCCACACGGTATGTTGTCAATATTAGACAAAATGTACGAATGTGGCAGATAAATGGAAAAATTTTCTCAGACTTTCGGCAAGGATTAGATTATTGCAATGACGTTTGTTAAATTAGAGGAGTAGTTTTAAAGTACGAGGGTGCTAATCGAATAATGATAATACAGGGTGAAATATGCGTGATGGAACTCTTGCTATGCAGGTGAAGAATCGTAATTTACCGAATTGGCAAACATTAAAATTAATATTGAGTTCTTTAATTGTCTTTAATTTTTATTTAAATGTTAATCCAACCGTGAAATCCGATTATTCAATATTGATTGAAATATTTGATTGGGTATTAATCCCGATGTTTGTCTTTATTGCTGCATATTTAAGCAAAGGAATTGTATGGCAAGGTTGGCGTGACCATTTAATCCCACCTTTAATTATCTATTTCACATTTCAAACAATAGATGCGATCCCGCTTTATTTTACAAACCGATTAACTATCGAAGAATATTTACTGTTCCCTCAAAACGGTGTTTGGTTTTTCTTAGCGGTACCGATATGGCAAGCCATTTTTTTATTACTGCCTTCATTTATAAAGAATAACGGCGGGGGAATATTTATCACCTTGCTGTTATCCATCATTATTGCGTTTTTCTCCAAGATATACTTATCGGATCTTACTGGTTTTTCGGCGATTATTCAGTATTTTCCATTCTTTGTTATGGCTTACTTTTTTGATGATAAAAAAATAACTTGGCTTAGACAAAATGTATTTTTTATCGTATCCGCAGTAATCGCCTTGGTTGCGATTTATATTTATACCTCAGTAGATATTGAATTTGAGCTAATAAAGATTTTAGGGGGAAACCAACTTGCTTATCATTTCTTTGAGCATGTTTTTGCATTTCTAATGGGCGTGTTAATTTCAATCGCAGTGATGTGTATTGCATTATCGACTGAGCGATTTGTGAAAATAGCCAATAATGCACTGGGGGTGTATTTAATTCATCCGATCATCTGTTTCTTACTATTAACTGGGTTAAGTTCATTCCATATTGAAGCGGGTTTACCGCTTTTAATTTTGCTCACTCTCTTTACCATTACATTAGCGTTATTTCTGGCCAAAAACTCGACTATTCATTGGTTTTTAAACCCTGAATTAAAGTCGAAAAATAATAGAGAATAGTAAGGTTAGGAGCGGAAGGGATCTATAAAATAAAGCTTACCGAATAATCTCGGTAAGCTTTTATTTAAGAGCAAAAGGGTTTATTTACGCAAGGCTTTAACTTGCTCAGGGGTCACATTGCCGGCCTGTCCACCCCATTGAACTCGCAGGAAGTTGACCAAATCGGCAATTTGCTGGTCGTTAAGCTTGTCGGCGAAACCTGGCATGCTTTGCATGTTTTGGTTATTTGGGAATGCTTGCTCCGGCAAACCATCCAATACGGCATTAATGAGATTGGTACTGTCCACATCACGCAGGGTCGAATTACCTTTCATCGCCACTGCCACATTAGGTTTACCGCTGCCATCATAGGAGTGACAACCTGAGCAACTTTCCAGATAAACCTGTTTACCTGCTGCGTTACCATCACCCATCTTGAGCGGTAATGTGGCTGGTGGATTATCACCCATTAGGTAGGTAGCAATGGCTTTATTATCTTCCGGAGTTAAATGTTGCGTGCTGAGGTAAATAACTGGATGCATATCGCTGTAGGCTGAACCTTGCGGCGCTAAGCCAGTCATAAAGAACTGCTGGAGATCCTCTTTTGTCCACCCTCGAGCGGCGAGGGCATCAGGGGTAATGTCAGGGGCAGTGAAACGACCCAATGCGCCACCTTTCATATACTTATCTAATTCCATTTCGCCGAGTGCGCCTCTAGGAGTATGGCATTCAGAGCAGTGTTCAAGCACGTTGACTAAATATTTTCCTCGTTCCCATTCAGGAGAACTGCCTTGGGAGCTGTTCGGCAATGGTTTGTCATTGAAAAACAATAGGTTCCAGCCAATCATCGCCATACGCTGATTTAATGGGAAAGGCAGTGAGTTTTCTGGTGGTGCCACATCTACCGCTGGGCGGCTCATTAAATAGCTGTAGATAGCGTCAGAATCACTGCGAGTTATCCCTTTATAGGAGGTATATGGCATCGCAGGGTAGAGGTTTTTGCTTGGAGGTGAAACGCCTTCAGTTAATGCTTTATGGAACTCTTCTTTTGTCCAACGACCAATCCCATAATCAGCAGAAGGCGTTAAGTTACTGCTATAAATAGTGCCAAAAGGCGTATCGAGAGGAAAACCGCCCGCTAGAGGCGCGCCGTTTGCACTGGTGTGGCATGCTGCACAGTCACCGGCAAGCGTTAAGTAACGACCACGCTCAATTTCCTCGGCACTCGCGGTGACTTTTTGCATGGGACCGTCAGGTTTGCGACTCTCATACCAATACAGAATCGCCCAGACGACAATAGCTATCGCTATCAACCATAAAATAATACGTTTGATCATTTTATCGTCTCCTTGATTAGTCCCGGAGTGCTCATCACCACATCCCGTACCGCTTCATAATAACGAACATAACCCGTACAGCGGCAAATGTGATTATTTAAAGCTGTTTTGATGGCTTCTTCTAGCTCTTCTTCGGCAATCGGGTTGCGTTGCAATTCCTCAACGAAAATCGTTGCCGCATTGACAAAGCCTGGGGTGCAGTAACCACATTGGAAACTAAAATGGTCGATAAACGCTTCTTGTACAGGGGATAATTTAACGTCACCATTTTCTTCTTTGGTGGCAGCCCCTTCGATGGTACGAATGCTTTTATTGTTGAAAAAGTGTGCGCCTGTAATGCAGGTTCGAACTTCTTCACTTGTGCCTGATGGGTTATCTAAAATCACCACACAAGCGTGGCAAATACCTTGACCGCAGCCAAGTCGTGAACCCGTAAGGTCAACATATTCATGAAGAAAATCAATCATCATGAGACCTTCAGGAACATCCATCGGTCCATATTGTTGACCGTTAATGTTGATGGTGAGTGGTAGAAAATTTAGGCTCATGATAATACCTCTAGAATATCGTTAGGGCGAACAGGCAGACTCAAGAAATGGTGCCCTGTTGCATCAGCAATCGCATTGACGATGGAAGAAACGACAGGGATCATAACAACTTCAGCGACCCCTTTTGGTGGGTCGGTATCGGATAACCCCGGCAGGATCTCGCTAGTTTGTTTCCAAACCGCAACATCATTCGCGAGGGGTAAATGATAACGGTTAAAGTTCCACGTTCCATTTCCGGGTCCATCTTCGTAGAGAGGTAAATATTCATGGAGCGCATGACCAATACCCATCGCTAATCCCCCTTGAATTTGACCTGAAACCAATTGAGGAACAATTAAGTTTCCGCATTCAACCACGGTGTGGTGGTCGAGCAATTCGACATGACCGGTGGCTTTATCAATAGCAAGTTCAGATAAGGTAGCGACGGCGCTGTAATAGGTAACGCCAGCATTGTTTCTTTGAGTATCAGGGTAATACGCTTTTTCGCGATGCCACACTTGATAATCTTTGTCTGCAAATCGCAGGGAAAGACCATCAACAGGAAGGCGGCGGGTTTCATCATTAATTTTGAAATCAGCTTCAGCCCATTCCCAGCGGTTAAAGACATGGCAAACTGCGCCAGTTAAACCACCCATCTCAAATGTACGGTCGATTAAGCGTTGTAAGCTAAGCACTTCTAGTCCATCAGCGGTGAGACCATTGGCAACCCAACGGGCATCTTCACGACGAACCACGAGTGGCGCTGCTTGCCCACCACCAATGCCTTCTTGCCAAATTGACATTGCCGCAGGCCACAGACCATATTCAAAGACTAATCGAGCGGCTTCTTCAGTACTGTGGGTGAAATAATAAGCGGAGTTACTGGCGCTGGCTGGGGAACAGTAATTCGGTGTCCAAAGCGGGTTAGTGGCGAGGCGTTCTTGTTCATCTTGCGCCATGGCAAATGGGTTTCCTGTCGAAATCATCGGCAGAACTGACCAATCCACAACCGAAAAATGAGCTTCTTCCGCAGGCTTACCTAACCACTTGGCACAGACCACGGCTTGGGATGTGGACATCCCGGTACCAATCTCCGCACCACTATGATAAATGGCTATTTTTCCTTCAGGGGTGAGTTCAACGCGCGCAAAGGAGGATTCAGCACCTGTACCGAAGTCTTTTTGAACGCAAGAAATGCCGGTACCAAATAATTTGCCTGCATTTTTAGCTTCAAACTCGGCTTTACGTTTCGCTCTTTCTTTCCACATTGGGTGCTCAGCGCAACGGCTCAGCACTTCATCCGCACGAATTGCGCCGCCTGGGATAGCCCCTTGGGTATTTTTCATTCCTGATTTGATGATGTTTTTCAGGCGAAACTCAATAGGATCGGCTTTGAGTAATTTTGCGGCTTCTTCCATGATCATGTCAGTGGCAGCCATGGCCTGTAACGTACCATAACCACGAGCAGATCCCGCATCGACCGCGCGAGAAGCGATACCCACAGCCGATAAATCACTGCGAGGAATATAGTAGATGGCTTGGGCACCAGTGGCTGCAACCATCACAACGGAAGGCGTAAAGTTACATCGACCGCCGCCATCCCCAATAAATGAGGCGGAAAGTGCTTCAATTTTATGGGTTTTCTTATTGACGGCGAGGGTATAATCCATGTCAAACGCATGGCGTTTGATGGTGGATTGGAACTGTTCATAACGGTCGTTGGCTAGGCGGATCGGAACGCCATCACCATACAGGGTTGCCATCGCACCATAATAAGGGAATGGGGTGTGATCTTTCGAGCCATAACCCACCGTAAAGCAAGGGTGTAAGAATATTTGCTTAATTGGGAATTTAGATTTCGCGAGCATTTCTGGCAGTGATGCAGCAACTTCTTGCGGGGACTGTGTTGGGATCACTAAATGGAATGATTGTGTTTTTGCATCATACCAGCCATTGGCATTATCGGGTTCGAGCGCTGAGGTATCAATAGATTGCGAAAAGTATTTACGCTTGATAACCAGCCAATCTTCCGGTGGGTTTTCTAACTGTTTTGCGAGTTCATCCGCATAATACATGCCTTCTTGATCAAGCTTTCCACCTTCGCGACCTTCAGGCCAGATTGGGATATGCTTTTTCATACCAATCGGGGAAATAGGCATATCTTTCATGCTGGAGTATGTATCAGGTGAGAATGGTGTTTCTCCGCCGATACGAACCCCACGATAAGTTCCCCAAGGATCTCGCTGTAATGGTCCCGTATAAGCACCATATTGGATGACATCATCGTGGAATTTGAGTGTCTCTTTAGCGAAGTTAAATTTGGCAAAATCATGATAAATCAGTAATGCGACGGCTTGCCCTAAGTAAGCAGGGGTTTTTCCTGTCGGTAATAGTAAATCTTCACCATAGAACTCAGGGAAGGCAACGCCATCTTTTTCTAAATCACTGGCAGTAACAATACGGTCAGGCATTAAGCCATCATTAAGTCGTTCGAGATTAAAACCTTCGTAGATTTTATCGGCTTGGGTGACGCGTAGAAGAAAGGCGTGTCCTTGTTGTTTGGGCCAGTGAGGGATATCGCGGGCTCGAATATCTCTTGCAAAGACTTTTTCACCTTGCACTTTGGCATAGCCATCAATTCGGAATTTGATTTTTTTATCGACAGGGTTCCAGTCGGGAGCCTGAAGAATTTTTTCCTCGAATAGCACATCAAAAGCTCGGCTATACAAAGGGGCGATATAACAAGAGATCCCCGCAACAACAGCACATTTGATAAAGTGTCTGCGGGATAGTCCGACATGGTTATTGCTCATAATATACCCTTACACTTATTTTCATTGCTTCAATTATTATTTTTTATTTCATTGCTAGTTTCGTGATATAAATATTTATATATCCAATGGTTCTATATCGAAATATGAGTAGAATTGGATGGATAATAAAAATGATGACGATTAGCATAATCTGCATATTATTATTTATAATATAAACAATAAAATTAATTATGTATAATGTAAACCATGAATATAGGTATATTAATATTAGCGGCAGGAAAAAGTGAGCGTTTTCAACGTGCTGGTGGTGAAGGAAGTAAATTAAATTATCGAATTGACCAACAAACAGTGTTCGAAAAAACGCTTGTAAATTCAATGAATAGTGAATTGCCTATTCATGTAGTCACTCGCGCTGATAATTTGGGTGTCATTAACAATTGTTTACATTTTAATATTCCATTTTCCGTATTAAATAGTCATGGACTAGGGGAATCGATTGCGTTAGGTGTAAAAAACACATCTAATTGGAGTGGCTGGTTAATTCAGTTGGGTGATATGCCCTATATTTCTCACGAAATATTTATTCGAGTTGCGAACGAATTAAAAAATTATTCATTAGTGCGACCTGTATATAAAAACATACCGGGGCACCCTGTCGGAATATCAGAAAAGTATCGACAAAATTTGCTTAATTTATCGGGAGATAATGGCGCAAAATCAATATTACGTCATCAATTGGTTTACGAAATGCAGATAAATGATGAGAATGTCATTAAAGATATTGATTATCTTCCAAATAAAAACTAAGAATAAAAATCAATAGGGACTGAATATGCTACGTGAAGATGTGTCCGTGATTTCTCAAGCAATAAAGTGGGCAATGGATGAACCAGTCTGGTTATGCACTGTGCTGAATACTTATGGTTCATCGCCGCGAAGCCCCGGCTCTTTATTGGTCGCTAAAGGGGATGGAATGTACGTAGGTTCTCTCTCTGGAGGCTGTATTGAAGAGGATTTTCTGCAACGAATTCAGCAAGGTCATTATTTAAAAGATAGCCAAGTTGTTCGCTATGGTCAGGGCGGGGTGGAAGCCAAAGTCAATTTACCTTGTGAAGGGAGTTTAGATGTTCTTATCGAATATTTACCCTGTAACCCATGTTCTGAACAATATCTCACACAAATCCAGACCGCACTGCTCGGTTATACGGCCATCGTCAAAAAATTGACGTTACCCCAGCGAAGTGAAATCACGACAGTGCCAAACTCACAACATCCCACGCATATTGAACGCAATGGTGATGAGATCCAGTTTTATATCATGGCACCACCCAAACTGATTATTGCGGGTATCTCCAATGTCGGCGTTTACTGCGCTAATTTTGCGGTCACATTAGGGTTTGAAGTGATTCTTTGTGAGCATCGCGATGACGAATTGTTACGTTTTGCTGGGCAAATTGCGGAACAAGTTGAGATTAAAAAAATATTCCCTGCCCGATTTTTAGAAGAGAATCCAAGCGCATCTAATACCGCTATTGTGTCTTTGACTCACGACCCTCGTATTGATGATTTAACATTAATGGAAGCAGTGAACACGTCTGCATTTTATATTGGTGCAATGGGCTCAACCCGAACCAGTGCCAAGCGCCGAGAGCGTTTATTAAACTCAGGGGGATTAACGCTTGAAATGCTAGACCAGATCCATGCGCCTATCGGTATTCCAATTGGCAGTAAAACACCACCAGAGATTGCGTTAGCGATTATGGCAGACATAGTGGCGCATAAGAATGGGCGGGGTTAAGCTAGTTTTGCCCATTTCGAATCGGGAAAATAAATAGTGGGAAATGTATGGCTATTTTAAAACATGGAAGGATTTATAATGCGCTCTAAACTCATTTATCAATGGAAGTACAAAAGGAGAGCCAGGCTCTCTTTCTTAGGCGCAGAGATCCTTTGGTCGGTAGTTTTAGGCATCATTCAGGCATTAGTCTATCAATGGTACTTGAGTGCTCATCCAGAGGATGCAAGTTTAGTTTTTCAAAGTAATTTTTATCATCAATTCTCTTTTAGCCAGTTTGGGTTAATGGAAGTTCTGTTTGCGATTATCCAAATCTATATATTTACGCTGCTTCTTACACAACGAGTTAGGGATATGGGTATTAAATATCCATTTATAATTTCGCTTGTTTTTACATCAGCATCATTATTTTTAGCACCATTAAGTATGTTTAACTCATCGACTCTTTCAGTCGTATTTATGTTTATTTTGTTGATTGGGGCATTGATTGCTTTATTTGCACCATCAGCGCCAGAAACCAATGTGAATATAAAAAATGATGTGGTGAATTGAAAGATAGGGGAGTTAATTGATGTGGGATGAAATGTAGATTAGATAAACAGCATAACGATCTTATGCTGTTTATCTTAGATAATAATTTTTACGATGAAAGTATTGGCTTATACGTTAAACAAGAAGTTCAACACATCGCCATCTTTAACGATGTAATCTTTACCTTCTGCACGCATTTTACCTGCTTCTTTCGCGCCTTGTTCACCACGGAATTTGATGAAATCTTCGAATGCGATAGTTTGTGCGCGGATAAAGCCTTTTTCGAAGTCAGTGTGGATTTTACCTGCTGCTTGTGGAGCCGTTGCACCAACAGGGATAGTCCATGCACGCACTTCTTTCACGCCAGCGGTGAAGTAAGTTTGCAGGTTTAATAATTCGTAACCTGCACGAATCACACGGTTCAGACCTGGCTCTTCAATGCCTAAATCAGCCATAAACTCATCGCGCTCTTCATCGTCCAACTCGGCGATATCAGATTCGATAGCGGCGCAAACAGGCACAACTACAGAACCTTCGGCTTTAGCGATTTCGTAGACTTTGTCCAAGTATGGGTTATTTTCAAAACCATCTTCATTGACGTTAGCAATGTACATGGTTGGCTTCAGGGTCAAGAAGCTTAAATAACGGATTGCGGCTTTATCTTCAGCGGTTAAATCTAATGAACGCAGCATGCCAGCTTGTTCTAAGTGTGGCAGGCATTTTTCTAGAGCTTCTAATTCCGCTTTTGCGTCTTTATCGCCGCCTTTTGCGCGTTTTTGTACGCGGTGGATAGCACGCTCACAAGTATCTAGGTCAGACAGCGCTAATTCAGTGTTGATCACTTCGATATCGGCTGCTGGGTCAACTTGGCCAGCAACGTGGATGATATTGTCATTTTCGAAACAACGAACAACGTGACCAATCGCTTCCGTTTCACGGATGTTAGTCAGGAATTGGTTACCAAGACCTTCACCTTTTGATGCGCCTTTTACCAGACCCGCGATATCAACGAATTCCATCGTGGTTGGCAGGATGCGCTGAGGCTTCACAATTTCAGCTAATTGATCAAGACGTGGGTCTGGCATTGGCACAACACCCGTGTTTGGTTCAATTGTACAGAAAGGGAAGTTGGCTGCTTCGATGCCGGCTTTGGTCAATGCATTAAACAGAGTGGATTTACCCACGTTAGGCAGACCAACGATACCGCATTTAAAACCCATATGTTTCTCACCTTAATAGCGGGGGCAGGCGAGTGCTGCCCCTAATGTTTAGAAAATTGGCGCTGATTATACACAAAAACTCGTGTTTGATGAAATCAACTCTTAGGCTGTGGCTTTAAAACCATGTAAGCGATTGATAGCTTTATCCATTCCATCTGATAACAGGATGTCCGTGCAGCGCACAGATTCATCAATCGCATCGTCAATAAGCTTCTGTTCTGACAGCGGAGGCTTGCCTAAAACGAACCCAACAACTTTGTTTTTATCGCCTGGATGCCCAATACCAATGCGTAAGCGGTAAAAGTTAGGGTTATTGGCAAATTTACTTTGAATATCTTTTAAGCCGTTATGTCCACCGTTACTGCCACCGAGTTTCATTTTGGCAACACCCGGTGGTAAATCGAGCTCATCATGAGCCACTAAAATTTCATCCGGATTAATGCGATAAAAATTAGCGACCGCGGCGACGGATTTACCGCTCAAGTTCATAAAGGTGGTTGGAACCAGCAAGCGAATATCATTGCCATTAAGATTGATGCGAGCCGTATAACCAAAAAATTTAGGCTCTTCCTTTAACGATTGGTTATGGCGTTGTGCCAGTAAATCAACATACCACGCACCAGCGTTATGGCGGGTTTGCGCATATTCAGCGCCCGGATTGGCTAATCCAACAATTAATTTTATTTTACTCACGGGGACTTTTTCACTGTCAATGTATAGAAATTGGCGACTAGTTTACCTCGTGTCGGGGTGGATGTACAAAATTGTCATTGATAAGGTTGTGCTAGTGATAATTAGTTTGTGAATTATTCGTCAATACCATCATCAGTTGTTAAATTGATTAAAAGCACTTTTTGAGTAGATATCCTTAAACTCTTCTATACATGTGAAGCTTATCGCAAATAATTTTACTTAAAGAGCTATACTCTTTACATAAATATAAAGTTTTATCGAACTTTTCTTTAATGCTTGCGTATCAGTTTACTGATATTGGAGGTAGATATGAAACGGAAAATGGTTACTCTCATTGGTAATGGCTTGATGGGTTTGGGTATGGTGGTGATGGGGGGAAGCATCGGTTTAAACCTGTTTTCTCATATTGTTGATTTAGGGTTGTCCGATGACATCATCAATGGCTCACTGTTCGGGATCTTTATCGGTGCATTGGTTTGGTTAGTAGGCGCAAGAATGGGTGGTAAAGAGAAAGTGGAAGACCGTTACTGTTTGGTGAAACGTCAATTTCATTCCCGTAATGATAACCACCGTTACCCATAGCGAGTTAGGCTGAAGTTCATTTGAAGTTTATCAATAGAGATGAACAGAAGCATATTATTGAAAATAGATAAAATCTAAATAAGAGTGAAATTCGATATCAATGATTTCACTCTTATTTTTTGTCTAAAACCACGATAAATGAAACCGTTCAAAAAAATAAAGCCCCTACGGTTGATGAACAACAGTAGGGGCGCTACTTATAAATTTTTGTATCGTGACCACAATGAATGTGGTGCGATAAAGCACATTTCTCGCTTCAATAATTTAATGAAAAATCACTGAAACCAGTATGTTAAAACGGGGTCATTAAGACCCCGCTTTAGAATTAGTGCTCGAACATCGCAGAAATTGACTCTTCATTGCTGATACGGCGAATCGCTTCGGCCAGCATGCCTGAAAGGGTCAGGGTGCGAACTTTGTTCAGCGCCTTGATTTCAGGAGAAAGAGGAATTGTGTCACAAACAATGACTTCATCAATCACAGAGTTTTTGATGTTGTCGACAGCATTACCTGAGAAGATTGGGTGAGTTGCGTAAGCGAATACACGCTTAGCACCACGTTCTTTCAGCGCTTCAGCTGCTTTACACAGTGTGCCACCAGTATCAATCATATCGTCAACTAAGATACAGTCACGACCAGAAACGTCACCGATGATGTGCATAACTTGAGAAACGTTTGCGCGCGGGCGACGTTTGTCAATGATTGCCATATCAGTATCGTTCAGTAATTTCGCGATTGCTCTAGCACGAACGACGCCGCCGATGTCTGGAGAAACAACGATTGGGTTTTCTAAATCTTTCTGCAACATATCTTCCAGAAGGATTGGGCTACCAAATACGTTATCTACAGGAACATCAAAGAAGCCCTGGATCTGCTCTGCGTGTAAGTCAACAGTAAGAACACGGTCAACACCCACACTTGACAGAAAATCGGCAACAACTTTAGCGGTGATTGGTACACGGGCAGAACGTACGCGACGATCCTGTCTTGCATAACCGAAGTAAGGGATAACAGCGGTAATACGACCAGCAGATGCACGGCGCAGGGCATCGACCATAACAACAAGTTCCATCAGGTTGTCATTGGTTGGTGCGCAAGTTGACTGGATGATAAAAATATCACCACCGCGAACATTTTCATTAATTTGAACACTGACTTCGCCGTCGCTAAAACGACCAACAGCCGCGTCTCCAAGATTAGTGTAAAGGCGGTTAGCAACACGTTGTGCTAGTTCCGGTGTAGCGTTACCAGCAAAAAGCTTCATATCGGGCACGAGAAAAACCTCAGGCTTGCGTCCAGAGAGATATTGTTGACCAACAGCAATGATGGATAAGTCATCACTATCGGTGCAATACACGGGTTATCCCAGCGCGGAATTTGTGCACAGGAGAAACATTCGCTCCTTGAGCGACGAATCCTTGCACCCACGATGGGGATTTATTTAACACCTTCAGGGCATCCGCTTGGGTTTCAAATTCAGAAAACACACAAGCGCCTGTTCCTGTTAGGCGAGACGGAGCATATTCTAACAGCCAAGAAACGAGCTGTTCAACCTCACGAAAACGTTTTCTTGCGATCGGTTCACAGTCATTTGCATACGGAGCCAGTAATAATGCGGCTAAAGAGCGTTTTGGAGAATTTCTATTTAATTCTGGATCTGTGAAGATCATCGGGGTTGAGATTTCAATTCCGGGGTGTGCGACCAAATACCAACGCTCTTTTGGTTCTGCGGGTGTTAAAATTTCGCCAATGCCTTCGGCAAAGGCGGCATGACCGCGAACAAAAACGGGGACATCGGCACCGAGGTGTTTACCTAATTCAGCTAAGATTTCATCAGAAACGTGAGTTCCCCAATGCTCGTTAAGCGCAATCAGCGTTGTCGCCGCATTTGATGATCCGCCGCCAATTCCACCGCCCATTGGCAGCACTTTGTTGATGCGAATATCTGCACCTAACGCCCCTTGATGCTTGAGGGTTTCGCGACAATAGGTTTGCAAGCTTTTGGCGGCACGAATGATTAAGTTTTTTTCGACATCTACACCCGGCATCGGGGTGAGTAAATTAATTTGATCATCCGAACGAGTACTAAAGGTGATTTCATCACCATAATCTAAAAATTGAAACAGAGTCTGTAGCTCATGATAACCATCAGCTCGCTGCCCGGTAATGTACAAAAAAAGATTCAATTTTGCCGGTGATGGCCACGTTAACGTCATTTTTTCAGTGTCCAACTATCCATTTTTAACTTGATGATTTTATCCCCTTGCTTCAATTCCATGTGGTTCGGCAGCATCGGCGAGGTTTTGGTATCGTAAGAGAGATAATCCAATTTCCATGTTTCGCCATTGATTTTAAACGTCACGGATTTGAGCAGGTGGTTGCTATCGAGAGTATATTCAGTGGCACGCCCTGGAGAACCGACCAACCATGCGGTGAGATCATCGATCGGAATATCCATACCTGTTAACTGATAAATTAATTCACTTGGCACATCACTCATGTGAGTTTGCCCATCTTTCGTGGTTAATTTGGTTAAATCAGGTTCCACACTGAGTTCCAGTTCACGGGTGCCTAATGGGTTAGTCAGCAATAAACGGTATTTTTCGGGGGTATATTGTTGCCAGAAAAACTTCGCGTAAGTTTTGGTTTCTGTTCCGGTACCTTGACCGCCAATGTACACAAAGGAGCCGCGAGTTTGATAGTCACGCAGTTCAACCACTTGTGATTGGTGGGCTTTCCACTGCGCATCCGTTGAAGATGAAGTGCCTTTCGTAGTGTCTTGAGATGTGGTCACACAGGCAGTCAGCAGCAGGCAGGAAAGGGGCATTAATCGCCAAAAGTTTCTGGCTGGGCGCATAAACGACAGAGCTGAAGAAAGTTGCATATCGGTTCTCAAAAGGTAATTTTCAGGAATATTGCGCTAATCTGCAGTGGTTATCAATGAAAACATACTAAAAAATAGGGAATTTGCTTTCTGTGCCAAATAGCGGCATCCTTGATGCATCTTATTGATATTGATATCAGACAGTCCGATAATCAACGTAAATTTTGGTGTGCATCATCTTTCTGATTGTTGATGATAGGCTACCCGTAGAAACAGACGCGTTAATCATCTACAATATACGAATATAAATCGCAGCAATGAGCTAGGTCACTAGTATCATACTGACAAATAAATTAGCAATGTGAGCAATGTGAGTAAGTCGTAAGCACAATGACCCTATTAGCCTTAGGCATTAATCATAAAACAGCACCAGTGGCTTTGCGTGAGCAAGTCGCTTTTGGTCCTGAAAAAATCGACCACGCACTTGAGGAGTTACTGAAACAGCCTCAAGTAAGTGGCGGCGTTGTGCTGTCTACCTGTAACCGAACCGAACTGTATCTTAGCCTTGAATCCCAAGAAAAAGCGCAGGAGCAGTTAACTAAATGGTTATGTGATTTTCACGGGATCACCGCCAAAGATCTACAACCTAGCCTTTATTGGCACCAAGATGCGCGCGCAGTTAGCCATCTTATGCGTGTGGCAAGTGGGCTAGATTCGTTGGTTCTTGGTGAGCCTCAAATTCTCGGTCAAGTGAAAAAGGCGTTTGCGCTTTCGCAAGATAATCATTCTCTATCTAGCGAATTAGAGCGCTTATTCCAAAAATCGTTTTCCGTGGCTAAACGTGTACGAACTGAAACTGATATCGGTGCGAATGCGGTCTCTGTCGCTTTTGCGGCTTGTACACTGGCGAGACAGATTTTCGAATCACTCAAACATTTGAATATTTTGTTAGTCGGTGCAGGGGAAACCATCGAATTAGTCGCTCGTCATTTGCGTGAGCATGGCGTGCAAAAAATGATGATAGCTAACCGAACGCTAGAACGTGCAGAACTTCTAGCCAAAGAAGTGAACGCGCAAGTTATCTCATTAGCCGATATCGATAATCGTTTAGCTGAAGCGGATATTGTGATTAGTTCAACGGCTAGCCCGCTGCCAATTATTGGTAAAGGGATGGTCGAGCGTGCGATGAAAGCACGCCGTAGTAAACCTATGTTATTGATTGATATCGCAGTTCCCCGTGATATCGAGCAGGATGTAGAAAAACTCAGAGATGTTTATCTCTATACTGTTGATGATTTGGAATCCATCATTGCCCAGAATTTGGCGCAACGTAAAGCTGCCGCGGTTGAAGCGGAATTTATTGTTGAGCAAGAAAGCGGTCATTTTATGGATTGGTTGCGCTCACAAGCCGGAGTCTCTACAATTCGCGAATACAGAGAACAGGCGGAAGCAATTCGGGCAAGTATGACCGAAAAAGCACTTGCAGCCATTGCCCAAGGTGCCAACCCTGAGCAAGTGATTATGCAGCTATCACAACAGTTAACCAACCGCCTGATCCACGCTCCGACTAAATCTTTGCAGCAAGCTGCGGGAAATGGGGATGTTGAGCGTCTAAATCTACTTAGGGACAGCTTAGGGCTGGACCATCAATAACCACTTTTTAATCATAGGTCTTAAATAACGAATGAAGCCTTCTATTGTCGCAAAACTAGAAGCATTACAAGAACGCTACGAAGAAATTGAAGCGCACCTTGCTGATGCGGGTGTGATTGCTGATCAAGACCGTTTTCGTGCTTTATCAAAAGAATATGCTCAGTTATCGGATGTCGCGAAGTGTTTTACTGCGTGGCGTACCGTTCAGGATGATATTGAAACAGCTCAAATGCTGTTAGATGATCCTGAAATGAAAGAGATGGCTCAAGAAGAGCTAAAAGAAGCCAAAGAGCGCAATGAAGAGCTAGAGCAACAATTGCAATTGTTGTTACTTCCAAAAGATCCTGATGATGAATATAACTGCTTTGTGGAAATTCGCGCGGGTGCGGGTGGCGATGAAGCGGCAATTTTTGCGGGTGATTTATTCCGTATGTACAGCCGTTACGCAGAAAGTAACCGCTGGCGCGTTGAGCTGATGAGCACCAGCGATGGTGAGCACGGCGGATACAAAGAAGTTATCGCAAAAATTTCGGGTGATAGCGTGTATGGTCGCTTGAAGTTTGAATCCGGCGGTCACCGCGTACAACGTGTTCCGGAGACGGAATCACAAGGTCGTATTCATACCTCCGCTTGTACTATCGCTATTTTGCCTGAATTGCCAGAAGCGGAATTACCGGAAATTAGCCCAGCGGACTTACGTATTGATACTTTCCGTTCATCGGGCGCGGGTGGTCAGCACGTTAACACCACCGACTCCGCAATTCGTATTACCCACTTACCAACGGGGATTGTGGTTGAATGTCAGGATGAACGTTCACAACACAAAAACAAAGCGAAAGCGATGTCTGTGTTGGGAGCGCGTATTCGCCAAGCTGAAATGGATAAACGCCATGCAGCGGAAGCCTCTGAACGCCGTAACTTATTAGGTTCCGGTGACCGTTCTGACCGTATTCGTACGTATAATTTCCCACAAGGTCGAGTCACTGATCACCGTATTAACCTCACGCTGTACCGTTTGGATGAAGTGATGGAAGGAAAACTGGATACACTCATTCAGCCTATCATCAACGAATACCAAGCTGATCAGCTTTCTGCTTTATCTGAGCAGGACTAATGCGTTATAGCGAATGGTTACAGCAGGCAGTCGTCAGACTGTCTGCCAGTGATAGCGCTAAACGAGATGCGCAGATCCTGTTGCAGCATACGACAGGGCGCAGTCGTACTTACATCCTCGCTTTCGATGAAACCGAACTAACTCCCCACGAACAGCAGCAATTAGAAGCGCTATTAGCCCGTCGTGAACAAGGAGAGCCGATTGCCTACATTGTGGGTGAACGCGAGTTCTGGTCACTGCCGCTGTATGTATCTCCCGCAACCTTGATCCCGCGTCCAGATACCGAATGCCTTGTTGAGCAAGCGTTAGCGCGCATTCCTAAAGACGCGTGTCGTATTTTGGATCTTGGCACAGGAACGGGGGCTATTGGGTTAGCCTTGGCGTCAGAGTTACCAAATAGTCGCATAACGGGCGTGGATTTTAACCCCGATGCGGTGGCGTTAGCGCAACGAAATCAACAACGTTTAGCCATTTCAAATATTCAGTTCTCACAAAGTGATTGGTTTACTTCACTCCCCAATGAACTATTTGATATGATTGTGAGTAATCCACCTTATATTGATGAGAGTGATATTCACTTGAGCCAAGGTGATGTGCGTTTTGAGCCTTCAACGGCATTGATTGCTGATGAGCAGGGCTTTTCAGATTTAGCACACATTATAGCCACATCAAAACAATACCTAAAACAACAAGGGTGGCTGCTGCTTGAGCATGGTTGGCAGCAAGGTTTAACAGTGCGAGAGCTGTTTAATGAAAATGGGTACACCAATGTCGAGACCTGTCTGGATTATGGTGGTAAAGAGCGAATTTCCCTTGGCCAATGGAATGGTTAAGCGGGCAATTGCAGTGGAATTGTAATGAAAACAATAGCAAATATTGAGTTTAATCAGCTACCGTTAAGTGAAGGCATTATGATGGTCTCTAACATCATTCGCGCCGATTTTCCCTTTATGCAGGTACAAACGCAATTAGATGATTTAGTCACTAAAGCGCGTGCAGCGATAGATTTGACGGCGGATAACCAGTCAAAGATAGAGCAGCTGATTGCACTGTTTTATAGTGAGTGGAAATTTGGTGCGGCGCACGGTGTTTACGCGCTATCTGATATGCTGTGGCTGGATAAGGTTTTAGCCTCTAAGCAAGGCACTCCGGTCTCTCTTGGCTCAATTTTCTTATTTATTGCTGAACAGCTCGATTTAGAGATTGAAGCTGCAATTTTCCCGACTCAATTACTCTTTGTCTCGACAAAACGCGATGGTTCTCAGTGGTTTATTAACCCTGTTAGCGGTGAAACCTTATCACAACACACACTAACTATGTGGCTAAAAGGAACCGTTGATCCATACTCCGAATTTATCTTTGATGAATTGGATGTGGCTGAACATAGCGTTATTGTTCGCAAAATTTTCGACACGTTAAAAGCGGCGCTGATGGAAGAGAAAAAAATGGAGATGGCATTAAAAGTCTGTGAGACATTGCTGATCCTCGATCCTGAAGACCCTTATGAAATTCGCGACCGAGGGCTTATTCTCGCGCATTTAGATTGTAACCATGTGGCGCTGAGTGACCTTAACTATTTTGTTGAGCATTGCCCAGAAGACCCTGTGTCGGAAATGATTAAAATTCAAATTTATTCGCTGGATAACCTTCCAGTTGTACTGCATTGATTAACGTATAGACAGTTTTTGTCTTCCTATAAAGGGTAAGAGTATGCAACAGAAAGTAGTCAGTATCGGTGATATTAAGGTCGCAAACGATCTGCCATTTGTTCTGTTTGGTGGCATGAACGTACTTGAATCTCGCGATATGGCGATGAAAGTGTGTGAGCATTATGTCACTGTGACACAAAAATTAGGCATTCCGTATGTATTTAAAGCCTCTTTTGATAAAGCTAACCGATCATCTATTCACTCTTATCGTGGACCGGGCTTGGAAGAGGGGCTGAAAATCTTCCAAGAAATCAAACAGACTTTTGGTGTGAAAATCATTACCGATGTTCATACTCCAGAGCAAGCTCAGCCAGTTGCTGAAGTGGTGGATGTTATCCAACTGCCAGCATTCTTAGCGCGTCAAACTGACTTAGTTGCGGCAATGGCGAAAACTGATGCGGTTATTAACATCAAAAAACCTCAGTTCATCAGCCCGGGACAAATCGGCAACATCGTTGAGAAATTTATCGAAGGTGGTAACGATAAAATTATCCTGTGCGACCGTGGCGCAAACTTTGGCTATGACAACCTAGTGGTTGATATGCTTGGTTTTAATGTCATGATGCAAGCCTCTAACGGCTGCCCAGTTATTTTTGACGTAACACACTCACTGCAATGCCGTGACCCATTTGGCGCTGCATCAGGTGGTCGTCGTGGACAAGTTGCTGAACTGGCAAGAGCGGGAATGGCGGTAGGGTTAGCAGGTCTGTTCCTTGAAGCTCACCCAGATCCAGATAACGCACGTTGTGATGGTCCTTCTGCATTACCATTAAATAAATTAGAGCCATTCTTACAACAAGTTAAAGCCATTGACGAAGTTGTAAAAAGCTTCCCTGCGTTGGACACCAACAGCTAATTATCGCTTCAAATGCAATTAAATGATGTTGTTTCCATGTTCGGCGCTGATCTCCAGCGCCGATATGGTGAAAAAATTCATAAAGTCACCTTACATGGTGGCTTTAGCTGCCCAAACCGTGATGGCACGTTGGGGCGAGGTGGCTGCACCTTTTGTAATGTGTCATCCTTCAGTGATGAAAAACAGTCTGAACAACCCATTACCCTTCAAATCCAGCAACAAATTTCCCGAATCTCTCGAGCCAATCGCTATTTGGCGTATTTCCAAGCCTATACCAGTACATACGACGAAGTGTATCGTTTAAAACAGCTGTATGAAGAAGCGCTGCAACAGGCCGATATGGTTGGCTTATGCGTAGGCACTCGCCCTGATTGTGTGCCTGACGCGGTGTTATCTTTACTGGCGGATTATCGCCAGCAAGGTTATGAGATTTGGCTAGAACTTGGCTTACAAACTGCTCACGACAAAACATTGCACCGTATTAATCGGGGTCATGATTTTGCTGCCTATCAAGCGACCACCCAAAAAGCCCGTGCGCTGGGACTCAAGGTTTGTACTCATTTGATTTGCGGCCTGCCAAATGAAAATGTGGCAATGAATATGCAGACGTTAGAGGCGGTTTTGGCGTGTGGTACAGACGGTATAAAACTGCATCCACTGCATATTGTTGAGGGCAGCATTATGGCAAAAAGTTGGCGAGTGGGTCGCATAGACACCCTATCTTTAGAAGAATATACCGCAACTGCGGGGGAGATGATCCGCCATACGCCAACGGATATTCTGTACCATCGTATCAGTGCCAGTGCGAGAAAACCGACTCTATTAGCCCCACAATGGTGTGAAAATCGTTGGGTAGGCATGAACAGTTTGTACCAGTATTTGCTTGCTAATGGTGGGCAAGGCTCTGCGTTATAGCGTCTCAAGAACCGTTTTAAAAATATCATTTATTCATACGAATTCACTTTTATAAATAATAATAAGGCACCTATGTACCCAATCCTCTCTGTTATTAAAAATACCAGCCGCCAATTTTGCTTAGGCGCGGTGGGTTTAATGTTCTCACTACATGCAATGGCGCAATACGATATTACGCCTGAAGATAAGAAAATATTTGAACAGACCAAAACAGCGGCTCAAAACAATGACGCTAAAGCGCAATATGAATTAGCTGGAATGTATTTGTCGGGAATTGGTGTATTACAAAACCAAAACAATGCCAAGTTATGGGCAGAGAAGTCAGCACAAGCAGGCAATGCAGATGCGTATTCATTATTGGCGGATATTACGTTAATTAGTGGGGACAGAACGTTTACTGAGGAATTTGTCAAAGCCCGTGAATATGCGACTAAAGCCGTTGCTGGTGGGAGTATTCGAGGGAAGATAAGTTTAGCAGAAACGTTGATTACACCTGAGTCAGGTGATGTTGATTACCCGCGCGCCATTACGCTACTTGAGGAGGTCAGTGCGTTAAATGATAAAGATTATTTTAATGCGCCTTTATGGTTAGGCATCATTTATTATGATGGTAATGGGGTGCCGCAAGATGAGAAAAAAGCCTTGGAATGGTTTGCGAAAGCCGATGCATTAACCTTCGCTGGCTTTGCAGAAGGTATGGCTTCATTTCAATTTAATGATGGTAACAATGGTGCAGTCAGAGATGACGAGCAGAAAGCGACAAAACTCCGTGCGATGGCTTGTGAATTAGGTAAAACCGAAGGTAATGAAATGTACTGCTACTGATTTTTAGCGTACATGATGGAATTAAAAATGCCGCCCTTGTTAAGTCAGTGCGGCATTTTTATTGTCAGCGTTAAGTTAATAACACGGTAGCACTGTTATGACTGAAGCTGCTTTTTATTTTCCTGGATCTGATGAACTTCTTCTAATGCACTTTTCAGTGAATTTTGGAAGCTCAGCACGCCATCAATCGGACGAACATTGGCACGCGCTAATGTTTTCAGTGGTTGGAATGGAATATCGCACACAATAATGTGGGTGTCTTTACGAACGATATCAATAAATTTATGGAAGGCTTCTAGCCCCCCTGCATCAAATACAGGTACGGCATCCCACTGCATCACAATTGTTTCATAACCGTGACTTTTTATCCGTAGTTCATCAAAAATACGCTCTGCGGCAGCAAAGAATAGAGGACCATTCACTCGCACAACCAGCAGGCTTTTATCTTCTTGAGTCTCTGGTAGTTGGGTTACTCGTGTCATATTGGCAATTCGGCGCATAAACAGCAGTGATGCGATAACAATTCCGACAGTGATAGCAATAACCATGTCAAATAGGACAGTCAATGACATACACAGCAGTAAAACAATAATGTCATCTTTTGGCGCGCGGCGGATCAACGTAAACACTTTGCCAGCGGCACTCATATTCCACGCCACAATCAGTAGCAGTGAGGACATAGCAGCGAGCGGTAAATAGGAGAGCAATGGTGCAAGAATAAGCAAGGTCAGCAATACTAAAATAGAGTGCACAATAGCCGATATAGGGGATGTTGCACCAGCGCGGACGTTTGCAGCAGAACGGGCAATCGCCGCGGTTGCGGTGATCCCTCCAAAGAATGGGGCGGCAATATTCCCTAATCCTTGACCAATAAGTTCACTATTGGAATGGTGTTTTTTCCCCGTCATGTTGTCGAGCACGACGGCACACAATAGGGATTCAATTGCACCAAGAACAGCCATTGACAAAGCGGCAGGCATCAATGCGGTGATCATCGACCAACTGATGGGAGCACTACCCGGTAACTCCCAAGGCAACATAAACTGCGGCAGAATAGGTGGAATACCGTTACCTTGAGTTCCATCCGGTAATAAATAGCTAAATTTAGAACCGATAGTTTCTACCTGAATATCAAACAGGGTTAGCACCCACATGATCAGGGTGCCGACAATAATTGCAGGCAAGTGTCCCGGTAGGCGAACTTTGAGTTTAGGCCAGAAAATCAGTACTAATAAAGTCGCAAGCCCAATCAAGGTGTCACTGTATTGTAGGGTTGGAAATGCTTTAGACAGCGCAATCACTTTATCGACATAGTTTTCAGGAACATGCTCCATCTGCAGACCAAAAAAATCTTTGATTTGCATGGTCGCAATCGTAATCGCAATCCCCGACGTGAAACCAAGTGTGACGGACACAGGAATATATTCGATAAACTTACCGAAGCGAGCAAAACCCATCGCCAGCAAAATAATCCCTGACATTAATGTCGCGACTAATAAGCCACTAAGCCCGTATTGTTGGGATACGGGGTATAAGATAACCACAAAGGCCGCAGTTGGACCAGAAACGCTGTAACGGGAACCACCCGAAATTGCAATGACAATCCCCGCAATGGCCGCGGTGTAAAGACCATATTGAGGCGGAACACCACTGGCTATAGCGAGTGCCATAGCCAGTGGAATTGCAATAATCCCAACGGTAATACCCGCAATTAAATCCTTCATAAAGCGGGCTGCGGTGTATTTCTCTTTCCAACAGGAATCAATCAATGCGCTAAAAGGGCGCAATCTATTAATATTTTTTGTACTCATTAAAAACCCTACCAAAATAACAGGGTGAAAAATAAACGAAATGAAGATATGAGGATACGCCTAACTGAATCAAAAAAATGTGTTATTTATCAATGAAACTACAATTATCATAACGTTTTCAGTATCAAAAGTAAAAAAGCGTTATTTACTCCGTTAAATATCATTAAACGTATTTAAAATAATTATTAACTATCGATTTGCTATTTTAAACAGCAAGTTAAAAGGTGTGATAATTAATTAATAGTCAATTTACCGTTTATTTAAATACCACCCAAAACAAACTAAAAAATAAGCGAAAATAATAACCATCCCCACAAGAGAACCACGCAATAACTGGCACGCTGAAATAATTTGCGAGTGCCTTCCCAGCGACTTTCCATGCTTCGGTTTTCCCTATTTGGATTCGCTGAGGATTGAGGAACTAGCAGCCCAAGGGCTTCATCGAAGGCTTGGGTATCTCCCTGACGATAAATCAGCGTGAAGAAATGGTGGTCGAGCCATAGGCGGAAAATAAAGTATTGGCTAGCAAAAAACAGCCCGACACTCACCGCGAGGCTAAAATGTGAGATTGAATCATGAAGCAGTAAAGCGAATTGACCCAACAACGCGAGGATGGCACCGACGGCAAAATAGCGCCAACTCGCGGTGAATACCACAATCACATCGCCACGGTTTTTATCCATCAGTGAACTCATTGGTGTGTTCTCCGTACATGAAATTGCTGATACCAGTGATGTAACTGTTCAACAGTCGCTGAATTTAAAATCACCTGAGGGCGAACTTGTTCCACATGAGCGATTGCCTCATCGATATTTTCCGCCATATTTTGATGCACCATCCAAGCCACTACAACCGTCGCACTACGGGAATAGCCTAACTTACAGTGAACATACACCGAACCACTTTGGGCGAGTCTATCCATGGTCATAACGGCTTTCTCAATATCCTCGGGGCTTAGAGGTAACAAATCAATCTGTGGCTGACTACAATAATTTTTACCTTGGCTGTAGTTATTGCGAGGCCACTCGCAAGTCATATCGAGAACGGCTTGAGTTTGCAGTGGATATAACGGGCGTCCTCCCAAAACTATTTTTTCGTTCACAATACTAGGTTGCTGGCAGCGCTTGGCATAGTAATGATAGGTACCCCAAGCGATCAGGCGATAAGGAAGTAAAACTAATGTGGCAGAAGGAGAAACCTGCCCAGAGGCTGTTTTCTGGAATATCGAAGCACCAGCACCTAAATAGCCTAGTGTGACGAAAGTTAAGGCGATTGCAGGCCATAGGAGCCACCATGTTGCACCTTGCACGAAAAAGGCGAGAGCATAGCAGGCGATAGCGCCCACTCCATAGTTTGTTGCTATTTTCAGGCTACGAGGGCTGCCGGTGTAGTGCCATTGCCAGCGAGTGTTAATGGGTAACAAGTAGCTGATGATGACACCAACGGCGAAGCCAGTGATCACATCGATAAAGTGATGCTGCCATGTGGTGAGAACGGAGAACAAAATAAGGATTGACCAACTGTGCAGTAACCAGCGCCATTGAGTTGGAGTATGTGCTCGGAAGCGTAACCATAGTAACCACAGTAAAATAATATGCAGTGAAGGGGCTTGGTTATAAGGTAAGTCAAACAGCTCTAAGCTATCGAACATCCAGCCGAATGCCCCATTGGTTTCAGGGCGAGGAAAGCTGAACTTAAGTGGAAAAAGTAAAAAGCCGGCACAGGCGATGAGGGAGGCTGCAACTAAACGCAAACCATGGATGCATTGCTCACGGCGGGTAACACAGACAAACAAGGAAAGCCCATAGAACAGGTCGATGCTCCAATAGGGGATGATGGTCCATGGCAAAAATGGAATGTGTGTTTCCCATCCGTATACATAAGAAGGCACATTAGGCAGTGTCGCGGTGTAATTATTGACTTGCCCATAGGTTAAAAAGAAAAAAGGGGCTAAAAATAGCAACCAAACTAACCCATAGAGCCAAATCTGGCGTCGTGATGTCGGGCGCGTATCTTGGGCTAAATGGAGCATGGGTTCGGTTCCTATCCTTATTAATCGCCTCTCGATGCACTGAAGGTACATCAATGAGTCATCTACAAGCCAAGTGAGCTATTTGCAGGCTCAATGAGAGCTGAGCAGATAAAAATACAGGTTATTGATGATACCAATAACCTGTTGGTTAAAAAGATAAATTATTAACGACGCCTTGCAAGGGAAACACTAAAAATGCCCCAGTTATCGATGGACTGCGTGATTTTTTCGAAGCCAGCTTCTTCGACTAAAGCATCCATTTCGCCTTGGCTGCGGCAGCGCATTACCCACGCTTGTCCACCTTGGTGACTTGGCAGTACTCGGGCGATCATTTCAACTTGTGGGTGCCACGGCTGGCAGGTATAGACGAGTAGACCACCAGATGGAATGGCACGAGAAAGCCCATCAAGGGAAGCGCGGATCAGCTCGTTGCTTGGGAAAAGCTCATATAGACCGCTGACAATCCCCAACGTCGGCGCAGGAGAAACTGCCGCGAGGTCGTCTGCATCAAATGCGTTACCTTCTTCAAAGCGAACTTTATCTTCCAAGTAACGCTCTTTGATATGTAAACGCCCTTGCTCAATGTTAATTGGGCTGTAGTCGCGCAGTAGAACGGAATCGACTTTTCCGTAGTCATTAATGGCATCAAAAATGTAGCGACCTTGACCCGCGGCAATATCCATAATGCGAACAGGCTTCCCGTTATTAGTCAGTTCACGAATAGCTTGGCGAATAATGTTTTCAATATTGACTTTACGCTGGCGGATCCCTTGCCAGCCAATACTGTTGAGGTACTGCCTATCGATAATACGGCCAAATAGACCGGAACCTTGCGCCTCGTTGCGATAGACATAATCGAGGGTAGAGCCGGAATCAAAACCCTTATCGTAGCCGATACGTACACCTTCAGATGCTTTGCCTAATGTGCTCATCGATTTGCTCATGATTTTATAAGCAAGGTTTTTCGGGCAGTATTTAGGTAGCGGTACACTCAATGAGCGGAATGCGTCGGCACTGGTGCTCCAGGTATCTTCGAACTGATAATCATGTTGATACAGAGGAAGTGCAAATAATTTATCAACAAATTGACGGATCATTTCGATAGGAATATGGCGTTCTTTTTCACCTAATGTGTCGTGATAAAAACCAGGAAGAATATGCTTCTCTTTAATTGAGGTATTTAGACGCTCATAAAATTGATGCTGTGGTTTATGGTGTACCACATGGTCACTACCAGAAATAAACAACTGAGTTGGCAAAGTGATGGCCGCGGCATCCGCTACCACACGGTCTGCGGTGGTATACAGTTCCAGTAAAATATTCACGGCAATTGGGCGCGTGATCAGTGGGTCATTGTTAAACGAGTGAATACGCTGCTCATCGTGGGTTAAAAACTTGGCTTTTACATAAGAATTCACGTAGAACAAACCGCGAATTTTTTGCATTAACCCTAAGCCTGTACGGGCAAATGGGACGTACAGTTTGACCTTAAATGCGGGGGAGGCTAGCACCATACCACGGATTTTAGGTGCATAGTCATGTACCCACGTAGAGACCAAAACGGCTCCGACACTTTGACCAATAACAATAATGTTTTCGAGAGGGATCTGATATTGCTCTGATACGTAATGGACAAATTCATCCACATCACGGATGGAAGTGCCTAGCGATGGGCTGTAGCCACGCGGACCCTCATTGCGACCGTGTCCACGAGCATCCCACGCAAACATAGCAAAATCAGGGAGGTTCAACTCATCCACTAAATGCGCAACACGACCAGAGTGCTCATGACCACGGTGAAATAGAATAATGGCTTTATCGGTGATTTGTTCAGTTGGCCAATAACGATAAAACAAATTGGTATGATCACTGGTGGTAAATTGAGATTCGACAACAGGACGCTGAGTCGAATAGTCAGTTTGAGCGTTCATAATTATTCCTTAATTATTTTCCGATACTGCACTTAATTCAGTCAGTGCGCGGCGAATACGGTTATAGCAGGTATAGGACAACAGCAAGGCAAAGATGATAAACAGGATATTGATCCAACTTGCGGTCATCAGTTGCGGAAAAATACAGACAAACAACCCGAGCGCGCCAAAAACAAAAGCACGATCGCTTTTGCCTACGGGACCATCATAACGCCGAGATGCGCCAATCGCTTGAGCAATGACGCCGATAAATTCAGTCAAAACGCTGAGGAATAGGATCAGTAAAATCCACCAAAATGCATGCGGGAAAATCAGCACGAAAGGCAGGTATAAGGCAACATCAGAAATGACGTCGCCTAACTCATTTAGCATTGCTCCAAGGTGACTTTTTTGGTTATGTTCACGTGCCAGCATGCCATCAATAGCATTGAGCGCCATGCGAATGAAAAGGACAAACGGCAGCAGGATAAACAAATAAGGGCTAGGGAAAATGGCTAATAGAGCACCAACGATAATGGATAACCCTAATGCTGCGAGGGTGACTTGGTTGGCTGTAATTCCCGCCTCAAAGAGCTGACGAACGATAGGGCGTAACAGATTCTGAAACTTCGGTTTCAGATCATAAATGGTCATTCACTCATCCTTAAAATATGCCGCATAGTGTGCAGTTTAGTGCTATATCAATACGCGATTATGTTTTAGCTGCAATAAGAGCTGTCCTAAGTTCACTGTTACAACTATTTATCGTGATAACTATTCACCGTGACAGCAATTTATCGTGACAGTGATTCATAGTGACAACAAAAAGAGACTCAACGGTTACTTTCTAAAAGAACAACTGAGAATTTAGAGGGAATGGATAGAAAAAAGTTCGTGTGTTTCAAAAAAGAAAAGACGCGCAGCCTTTAAAGAAAATGCGCGTTTTCTGAGGATTAAATAGAATAAGCTACATCCAATTCATGAGAGGCTTTATTATTGCACTTATGATTAAGAGTAGAACGCATGCGTTTAAATTGGCTTGGGGTCATATTAGTGAGTTCTTTAAATTTACGGCAGAATGCGCTGTGGTCGGCGTAGGCACATTTAATGGAAATATCCGTAATCGAATAGTCTTCTTCTAATAATTCAATCGCGTGTTCAAGGCGTTTCTTTTGAATATATTGTTGGGGAGTAATATGAAATACCGTTTTAAATTGACGATTGAGTTGTGATAATGACAACCCTGAAATCTCAGCCAGAGTCGTTATTTTAATGGCAGTATCAAAATGCTGACTAATATAGTGTTCAACGCGTCCCAATTGACCATTTAATTTTGGACTCACTGATTTTTCATCCTGCAAATCTACCGAAATTCCCGCAACACCGATAACCTGATTTTTAGTATCAAAAATCGGCACCTTGGTTGTTAAACACCAGCCTAATAACCCTGCCTTATAGAGATGTAATTCTAGTTTATTGATAACACTGATTTTTTTCTGCATAACCAAATAATCTTGAGAACTATAACTCTGACCTAAATCTGCATGAAAGATATCTTCTGCAGTTTTTCCTATTACACCATTTGGTTGGTCAACTTTACACCGTTTAGCCAAGTTTTCATTGGCAAGCAAGTATTTGGCATTACGGTCTTTGACGAAGAAAGTCACATTAGGAAGCGTATTAATCAGTGGCATCACCAACCCAAGATGATTTAACAAATTATTAATATTATCTACGGGAAAGAGCATGTTTTCCTGACTAATCAACAACAGTTTATTTAAATCAATCATATTGCGCTCCAATGCATTCAACTAATTTTAATAGTTATCTGAAATGTTTTTAAATTGTGCAGAAATACGCATGGGTTGATTCGAAAGATATCAAGAGTTGTTTACATAAATCAAGCATTCTATTAACAAATGATATTAATAAGGATGAACTGATGCAGAGTAAATATAAGAAAATTGAAGTCATTGACTCTCATACCGCAGGAGAACCGACACGTTTAGTCATTGAGGGTTTTCCTGATTTAGGGAATGCAGACATGGCGTCGCGCCTGCAAAAATTACGTACGGAATATGATCATTGGCGCTGCACAACGATTTTAGAACCACGTGGAAATGACATTTTAGTGGGCGCATTACTTTGCAAACCAGTGAATCCGAAAGCTGCCGCCGGGGTGATTTTCTTTAATAACGAAGGCTACTTAGGTATGTGTGGTCACGGCACCATTGGTTTGGTCGCATCATTGCATTACTTAGGGCGCATAGGTTACGGGGAGCATTTAATTGAAACCCCTGTCGGGGATGTGACCGCTAAATTACATGAAGATGGTAGCGTGAGCATTCAAAACGTCTACGCATACCGCTATCGCAAAGCCGTCCAAGTCAACGTGCCGGAGGTTGGGCTAGTGACTGGGGATATTGCATGGGGAGGAAACTGGTTTTTCCTCGTCGAAAATTCACCACTCGCTATCCAGTATAGGAACGCGAAGGCGCTGACTGAAATCTGTTTGAAAATCAAACAAGCCCTCGTTGACCAAGGTATTTTTGGTAAAGATAACCAAGAAATTGACCACATCGAACTATTTGGTCATTGCGAAGATGCGGATAGTCAAAGTTTTGTTTTATGCCCAGGCGGTGCCTATGACCGTTCTCCTTGTGGCACGGGAACAAGTGCCAAGCTGGCGTGTCTTGCGGCAGACAACAAGCTCGCGGAAGGCAAAATTTGGCGTCAGGCAAGTGTCATCGGTAGCCAATTCCAAGCTAGCTATCAGATTGCAGATGCTAATGGCATCATCCCGACTATTCGCGGAAATGCCTATATCAGCGGCGAAAATACCTTGTTGATCGATAAAAACGACCCGTTCCGCTTTGGGATCATGGTGGAGTGAGGTAAGCCAATGGATAACAAATATTCTGTGATTGTGGTGGGTGGTGGCATTGTCGGGCTCAGTATTGCGTTATCTGTCCAGAATCAAGGCACGGGCGTTTTATTGGTCGACAAAAACCAAATTGGATCCGGTGCTTCATTTGGCAATGCAGGGCATATCGCCACGGAGCAGGTTTTTCCTGTGGCTGACCCCTCCGTTTTGAAATCAATTCCTAGCATGTTGCTCGACCCGTTAGGCGCATTGCGTATTGATTGGCGTTATATATTGCCGCTCACACCATGGTTACTGAAATTGTTGGGCAATATGCGCTACAAACCGTTTATGCATATTCACCACGTTCTCTCGATGCTCAATGGGGCATCATTGGCTTCTTGGCAGGCATTTTCTAAGCAGTGGCAGTTAGAGGATTTAGTCAAAATCCAAGGTTCTTTGCTGGTGGCTGAGAAACCGCCGACCCTCGAAAAACTGCGTCGCCACGGTGAGTATTTAAATAGCATGGGGGTGCATAACCAATTATGGGATCAATCCCAACTGTTGGCACAGCAACCTGAACTTGCCAATAACCAAATCGGTGGATTGTTCTACCCCGAGACTGGGCATGTGGTGGATCTTGCCTTAATGCATGAGCGATTAACTCAAGCATTCATACAGTTAGGGGGAAAAGTCCTGACTGAGTGTGAAGTCACGGCGATTGATTCGTCATCGGCGAGCCAAGCTCATTTAACCACATCACAAGGCACATTTATCGCTGATAAAGTGGTGATTGCGGGTGGTGCATTTTCGAAATCGTTAGTGAAGATGGTGAGCCGTATTAATGTGCCGTTAGAAACGGAGCGCGGTTATCACTTGATGCTACCGAATGAAAAAGGGCGTTTATCCATTCCCATTTCTAGTATGGATCGCCGTTTTATTATGACGCCAATGAACGGTGGGTTACGTCTTGCGGGGACGGTGGAATACGCAGGGTTAAAACGCCCGCCGAATATGCAGCGCGCTCGTCACTTTTTACCGTTGGCTAACCCAATGCTAAAAACACCATTGGATAGCCAGAATACCAGTGAATGGATGGGTTTTCGTCCCACTATCTCAGATTCCTTACCGGTCATAGACCAAAAAGGCCCGTATGTTTTTGCCTTTGGGCATCAACATTTAGGGCTAACACAAGCGGCAATTACCGCAGATATCGTCAATAACATGATCCACGGGCAACCGACACCGCTCGATTGCTCGCCTTTTTCGATTAAGCGCTTTCTTTAATTCAGGAGAATTATAATGAATTTTCATGGCATCCTTGTTCCGTTAGTCACTCCGTTTCATGATGATCTTTCATTGAATATCACGGCATTAGCAGAGTTAACCGAAAAACTGATCGCCAGCGGTGTGACCGGGTTAGTTGTCTGCGGCACCACGGGTGAGTATTACGCATTAAATGAAGATGAACGTAAAACCGTATTAACCACGGTCAGTAAAATTGCCAAAGGGCGTGTGACACTGATCGCAGGGATTAATGACTTATCTACCGAGGGCGCAATTAAACGCGCAGCACAAGCGAAAGAACTGGGCTACGAAGGATTGATGCTGTCGCCGCCTCCGTACAGCCTGCCGGATCAAAACGGCGTTTATGCCCACTACGAAAAAGTGGCGAAATCCACCTCGTTACCAATCATTATGTACAACTTCCCAGCCCGTATTGGTATCGAAATTGAGTTAGATACCGTGGTGAGATTGGCTGAAATCGACAATATCGTCGCTATCAAAGAGAGCAGTGGCAGCTTTAGCCGTGCTCTGCATCTGTTACAAACGCCATTTAAAAACTTCGAAGTGATTTGCGGCTGTGATGACCAACCTGTGGACTTTTTCTTTTGGGGCTCGAAAAGCTGGATCGCCGGTGCGGGTAATGTTTTCCCAACAGAGCAAGTGGCGATTTTTAACGCAGCGCAAAAAGGGGATTGGGCGAAGGCTAAGCAGATCATGCAAGAGATTTACCCAGCCATTTATTCCATGGAGTCAGGCAATTATAACCAAAAAGCAAAAGCGGGTTGCTTAAAAGGCTCCTTTAACGTGGGGCCAGTTCGCTTGCCTCTGTCAAATATTAGCCAGCAAGAACGTCATGAGTTTCTTGCGCTGATCAAACCATAGCGAGGTTGCATATGTTGATCACCAAAGAGCAAATATTTGAGCGAGCAAAACAGAGCAAACTGTGGGCGGGGAATTTAATTGCGGGCTACCAAAGTGGCAGTGCCAAACTTAAAAACTATACGCCTATCGATAATAGCGCGATTGGTTATATTGCGGATGGCAGCGCGCAAGATGTTCATGCTGCCGTGAATATTGCTCGTGAAACCTTTGAAGAAGGGTGCTGGAGTGGGTTATCTCCCCAAGAACGTAGGCAAGTGATGCTGCGCTGGGCGCAATTAATTGAAAAACACAGTGAAGAGCTGGCTGCGTTAGATTGCGTAGATGCGGGAAAACCGATCACGGAATGTCTGAATACTGACTTACCTGCTACCGTCGAAACCTTCTATTGGTATGCGGAAGCTATCGACAAATTGTTCGGCAAAATTGCCCCAACGGGTCGCCAAGAAATGGGGCTGATTGTTCATGAGCCAATTGGCGTTGTGGGTGCCGTTTTACCGTGGAACTTCCCTGCTCAAATGTTTGCATGGAAAGTGGCACCGGCGTTGGCTGTCGGGAACTCGGTGATTGTCAAACCCGCAGAGTTAACTTCCTTGAGTGCCTACCGCATGGTGGAACTGGCTTATGAAGCTGGCGTCCCTAAAGGTGCGTTAAGTTTAGTGTGTGGGCTAGGTGAGAAAGTCGGGGAAGCCTTAGGACGCCATCCTGATGTGGACGTGGTGTCGTTTACCGGTTCAACTGAAGTGGGGCGTTTATTCCTGAAATACTCCGCGGAAAGTAACCTAAAAGAGATTGTCTTGGAATGTGGCGGAAAAAGCCCACAAGTGGTGTTTGAGGATGCGGACTTAGATGGGGCTATTCCACATATTATGGCGGCTGCGTTCTGGAATATGAGCGAAAACTGTAGCTGCGGCTCTCGTTTAATTGTGCATGAAAATGTCAAAAAATCCTTACTCGAGAAGTTAACCGCTGCGGCATCAACATGGCAAGTGGGCGACCCTCGTGATGCGGGTATCTCTATTGGTCCAATGATTGAAGAAGCGCATTTTGAGAAAGTGAAATCATTTTTAGACACCACTGTTAAAGAAGGTGGAAAATTGGTGACAGGAGGAAAAATACGCAGTGATCTCGGCTCAGGATGGTATATCGAACCGACTATCTTTGATGCCGTTACGCCAGAAATGTCTCTCTTTCGACATGAAGTTTTTGGTCCCATTTTAGCCGTCACATCGTTTAAAACCGATGACGAGGCGGTCAATTTAGCCAATGACACTCACTACGGATTGGCTGCATCGTTTTACAGCCAAAATGTCCATCGAGTGATGAATATTGCACGTCGTATCAATGCGGGGACGGTGTCTGTCAACGGATTTAGCGAAGGTAATATCACCACACCATTTGGTGGTTTCCGTCAGTCAGGTTTTGGTGGAAAAGACAACGGCTTAGAAGCCTTTGAGCAATACACCCAAACGAAAGTTATCTGGTTTATCAATCAGTAAAATGACATTGACCTGAACCTTGCAGGGTTCAGGTTTCGACCCTTGCAAATACACAAATACAATTACAATAGTCGAGGAGTACATATGGAAGCCATCGTTAATACCATCGTTGGTTACATCTGGGGTAATGCTCTCGTATTCTTATCTCTGGGTGTCGGTCTCTATTTCACATTAGCAACACGCGGTGTGCAGTTTCGTTACATCGTAAAAATGGTCTGTTTATTAAAAGAAAATAAAGCATCAAAAGACGGGATCTCCTCATTCCAAGCCTTCTGTTTAGCATTATCGGGGCGTGTTGGGGTCGGTAATATTGCAGGGGTAGCAACGGCGATTGCGGCAGGTGGTCCTGGTGCTATTTTCTGGATGGTGGTCATGGGCTTACTTGGAGGCGCGAGCGCCTTTATTGAGTCTACACTGGCGCAGATTTATAAGCAGCGCTCAGATGACCAATATCGTGGTGGTTCGCCGTACTATATTGAAAAAGGATTGAAATTAAAGCCTTTTGCTATCTTTGTTGCGGCAGTGATCTGTTTATCTTACGGTGTGTTGGTACCGGGTATTCAAGCCAATACCATCGCGGATTCGTTCCAAACGGCATTTAATATTCCACCAATGGCAACAGGTGCATTAGTGACAGTATTAATGGCGTGGTTAATTTTTGGTGGTGTGAAACGTATTGCGAGCGCAGCCGATAAAATTGTTCCTATCATGGCATTAGCTTATATCGTGATGATGGTGATTATTCTGGGCAGCCATTGGGATAGCGTACCGGGTATGTTCAGCTTAATTTTCCGCAGTGCGATGGGAATGGATGCGGTATTTGGTGGGATCGTGGGAACTGCGGTGTCTTGGGGCGTGCGTCGTGCTGTGTTCTCAAACGTGGCAGGAGCAGGTGAAGCGACATTCAGTTCCGCGGCGGCAGAAGTTAGCCATCCGGTCAAACAGGGGCTTA
Source organism: Providencia sp. LY12 (assembly GCF_057621555.1). NCBI lineage: Bacteria > Pseudomonadati > Pseudomonadota > Gammaproteobacteria > Enterobacterales > Morganellaceae > Providencia > Providencia sp. LY12. The sequence continues at coordinate 2,016,759 of NZ_CM172594.1, forward strand.
TTCAAGCATTCTCTATCTATATCGACACCGTGGTTGTGTGTACAGCATCGGGACTGATGATTTTAGTCACCAATATGTACAACGTTTTCCCTGATGGTTCAGCGACTGCTCTTGTGGAGTATGTGCCAGGTGTGGCAGCAGGAACTGCATGGACTCAAATGGCAGTTTCTACGGTATTTACATCGGCGGGTGCAGGGTTTGTCTCTATAGCGGTATTCTTGTTCGCCTTCACAACGCTTATGGCTTACTACTATATTGCAGAAACCACCATTGTTTACCTTGATCGTAAGCTGAAATATCCTGTGCTCAAGCTGATTTTGAAATTCGTCTTCTTGGTGATTGTCTTTATGGGCAGCGTGCAGTCGGTCAGTATTATGTGGGGGCTGGGTGATATCGGTTTCGGCAGCATGAGCTACTTAAACTTGATTGCGATTGTGTTTTTATCAAAACCCGCTTTAAGAGCATTACGTGACTTTGAAAGACAAACCAAATTAGGCGTTGATCCGGTGTTTGATCCAAGAGCCGCAGGTGTAGAAAACGCAGAATTATGGGAAGAAATCAGTCGTGAATATCATGCGAAAGGCGTTGGGATTGATAGAATCGATGGTTCTGGGAAGATAAACGAGAAATTACTAAAGGAAGAATAACTTAGATTAGAAATGGCGGTGAGGGAGGGATTCGAACCCTCGATACGTTGCCGTATACACACTTTCCAGGCGTGCTCCTTCAGCCTCTCGGACACCTCACCGTTTTTCTAAATTGTGGTTGCAGAATTTGTTATAAATAACTTGTCCTTCAACGGGGCGCTACTATAGGGAAAAGAGCGCCTTCCGTCAACTCCCAATTAAATAAAAATCCACTTTTTTCTATCGTTTAGCTAAATAAAAACCAATTTGGTTACTCTCTAATCTTAATAAATTATTATTGATTAGAAATTGATAATAAATTGTTTATTTAAACTTCAAGCAATTAATCCAGAATCCGTTAACTCCTTAACAAAATCCTCATCTTATGGATATAAATATGGGGTATTGACTTGAAAATAAACACCATTACGCACACTCTGGTGGAAACCTATAAGGAGTTGCCATGAATATTTTATTTTACCATCCATTTTTTGATGCCAATCAGTGGATTGATGGCATGCGTGCTCGATTGCCTCAAGCCAATATTCGCCAATGGAAGCCGGGAGATACCCAACTGGCAGATTATGCCATGGTATGGCTTCCTCCTTATGAGTGCCTTGCGGGTCGCCAAGACTTAAAAGGGATTTTCGCATTAGGCGCGGGGGTGGATGCGATTCTAAAGCAAGAGCAAGATAACCCGGGAACATTACCGGCAGGCGTTCCATTGATGCGCTTAGAAGACACGGGTATGGCCATTCAAATGGAAGAATATGCCGCTGCAAAAGTCTTGTATTACTTCCGTCGTATGGATGAGTACCGTCAGTTGCAATCCCAACGTCAATGGAAACAACTGCCAGCCTACACCCATGACCAGTTTGTGGTGGGCGTGATGGGCGCAGGGGCGTTAGGTCAAGCCGTGGCAAAACGCTTAGCCAGTTTTGGTCTTAAAGTCAGAACATGGAGTCGCTCAGAAAAGCAAATCCCAAATGTGAAAAGTTACTATGGGCAAGACCAGTTAGCGGATTTCTTATCAGGCACCCGCGTGATTGTGAACCTGCTGCCAAGCACCCCAGAAACGGTGGGTATTTTAAATCATCAATTATTCAGCCAGCTTGAGCAAAACGCCTATATTATTAACCTCGCCCGAGGTGCGCACTTAATTGAGCAAGACTTGCTGGAAGCATTAGAAAAAGGGCAAGTTGCAGGGGCGTCACTCGATGTTTTTGCTACAGAGCCACTGCCACACATGCACCCATTCTGGACTCATCCACGTATCGCCATTACGCCACACGTTGCGGCGTTTACGTTGCCTAATGAGGCGATGGATATGATTGCGAGTAATATTCAGCGGATTGAAAAGGGCGAGCAACCAGAGGGGATAGTTAATACTGCCCGCGGATACTAATTTCCCGTCCTAGTTTTCGCCGTCACGTTGTTGGCTGCGTCAGCACACCCTAGTCACATACTTGCGTATGCTCCTAGGGATGTGCTTTCTTGCCGCCTAGTGACAACTAAAACTCGTTAGGGAAATGTTCGCTATATTTATGCACAGCGCGAATTATTTTGAGGATGCTTTGGTTATCTGTTATCTGATTCTTTAATAAATCATCATTAGCGACTATCAGCGCCATATATTGGACTATGTCATATATGGTATTGCTCAAAGCGTGGGTTTTCTGTTTTTTCAGGTATACTGCATCGCATCATGATCACGAAAAAGTGATTGCAGGAAAATCGCCAACAGGAAGAAACCCATGAATGAATTCTCAATCGTCTGCCGTATTTTAGGTACCTTATTTCAACGCTCTCCGGACGATGCGCTTGTGAAGCCTCTTATCGATATGATTGCTCAAGATAAGCTCAAAGCCTCATGGCCGTTGGAGCAAGATGAACTGTGGGCAAGAATGGCGAAGGCAGTGGATCACAAGGCTATCACGGCGGATTATCAAGCGATGTTTGGTAGTGAACCAACGGTTCCGCCTTTTGCTCATCGCTATGATGAAGAAATCACTGAAGCAGAAATTCGCGAATTCCTAGTGACCCGTGGAATGACCTTAACGGATGCCCCAACGGATGCATTTGGTGCGCTACTGTTAGCCGCATCATGGCTAGAAGACCAAGCCGCTGAAGATGAAACCGCCGCGCAGGAAGAGCTATTCGACAGCTATATCCTGAGCTGGTATGGCGCATTTCTGGGGAAAGTTGAGGCTCACGCGACAACACCGTTTTACCGTACATTAGCGCAAATTACCCGCGATGCCGTAATTGCACTGCGTGATGAGTTAGAATCTGACTCAGAAAATGATGATGAATAAGTGACACCGTCACTTAAAGACTAATGATTGGGGGAAGACGGCGCTGAAACGTCTTTTCTCATCAAAGGTTAAAAGGATGGACACGATGACCTCGATAAAACTTCATGGCTTGATGTTGCTCTTTATTTCACCGTTAGCACTGGCACAAGTGGATAATGATTTACCTAGCTACAGTAAACGTATGGTTAATTACAGTACTGAATTTCAATTTGACCCGCTTTACGGAAAAGTAAAAGAATTAACACAAATCATGAACGATGAAAAAGGGCTCAGCAAAAGAGTGACTGTGTCTTTTAATCTCCACGGTTGTCTCAACAATTTAAGTTATTACAATAGAGACAGTGAAACAGCATTTGTGATTGTCAGAAAATTTAAGCAACTTTATTACTTAGTAGATAAACAAAAATTCAAAGGTTATGGCATCGATAAGATGTGCAATTTACAAACCGGAGAACTGCAAGATTGGAAATATTATTACCGTGATGGTCTTGTTAATAAGATCACTCAAGGGAAGAAAGAGATAGCGACATTTGTTTATGGTGAACATTTTTTACCGATAGAAACGACATATTTTGATGAAAATGAAGTTATTAATACAAAAAATGAATACTTTTTCACTAATGGCTTAGTCACTAAAATTCTTTTTCATACGACGAAAAATCAGCAACCGTTTGTCGAAACTACTCAAAAATGCACGCATTATGATGATCATAAAAACCCAACTGTATGTACCAGTGTGGTGACATACAGTGATGGACGGGTAGAAAAATTCGATTTTGAATACAAAACGAGTTATTACGAGTGACTTTTTAGTATTAAAAATAAATGGCATTCCAATAAAAAAGCAACCGACTAGAAAGGTTGCTTTTTTCATTTTTAGATTATCAATTTATCAATCAAAAATATTTATGGTCAATTAATCAACCATTGGAATAACTAATTTACCCGGCTTGATTTCTAAACCTTTAGCGAGTTTTTTCGCGGTCGCTTCTGCGGCGCTATTATCTGGGTTGAGCACATAGACAGGCTGAGTCGCGAAGAAGGTCTCAAGGGAGCTATTTAAATACGGGATCACCACAGAAATGGCGGTTTCCATATTTTCGGGTGTAATTTTATATTGGGTAATTTTCAGCTCTTTCAAATAGATAGAGCCTGTTTGTGCATCAAAAACAGGGCGCGCGGTTAAGGTCAATGCAATATCGGCCGCCGCAGCACCAAGTAGTGAATTCATTGTGACAGTGGCTTCGCCTTTTAATGCAATAATACCCGGTTCGCTACGACCAATTTCTGATTGTAAGTTATGCAAGGTGATATCCGCATCTGCAAACCCAGTAATGCCGATATTATTTTCGTACTTAACCTTGGTCGCAAGGTAACTGTTAATTTGTGATTCACTGATAGTAAATTCGGTTAATTTGTCACAACCCGTGAGAATAAATAGCAATCCAAAGATAGATGCCAAGAAAATGTTTTTCATAATCACTCCTTTATACAGTAATAACCCAAGTGTAACGTATTACTGCCCGCTCAACATGACTGTTTCAATTTTTTTACGGTTAAATTGGCGATGAAGCGCCCATAAGGTGATAAAACCAATAGTGCCGAGCAAGAACCAAGGAAGTTGAGGTATATTCCATTGGTGCCCAATATCGTACATCCAACCGCCACCGGTATAACCAACTGCACCGCCTAGCGCAAGACCGAGTCGGCTAAAGCCCATATAACTGCCACGGGCGCGAGGGTCGGCAAGGGATGCGCTCAGGGTTTCACGAGCAGGATCGGCGGTGATAGTGCCTAAATAGAAAATCCCAATCAACACAAACAAAATATTGACCGATGTGGTCATACCGATAGGGAACATACTCAGGCTCATTAAAAATAACCCTGCCATCAAACGTTGCTCTAAGCGAAAATGTTTTTCGCTCCAACGGGCAATTGGATAAAGCAGTGTTAGGGAAATTGCCGCTTCAATAGCATACATCCATTTCACCGCCGTTGGTGTGCCAGCCAATTCGTTAACGGCGATAGGAAACATCAGCATTACTTGTACTGACAGCATAAAGTAGCCAGAAAGCGTGATCACATAAGTCACAAAGCGGGTGTCTTTCAAGACTCGACGCATCCCATCACGAATAGGGGCTTTGATGGTGGAAATGCGATAAGCAGGAAGTAGCCAAGCATTAAGTAGAGCCGCAATCACAAACACTGCCGCGCCAGCCCAGCAAACATAGTGGAAGTCATACTGTAAAAGCCAGCTACCAATTAATGCCCCAATCACCGCGCCAGCGCTGTCCTGCATAAATAATAATGAGTAAAAACGCCCACGCTCATAAGGGCGGGTCAATTTAATCACTAAAGCGGTACGAGGAGGGTCAAACAAGGTGCCCCCAAGGGCAGACAATATACAAGAAAGCCATAACACCCAAGGGTCATAAGCCAAAGCCATCAACACAAAGCCTGCGGCACGCAACAGCATCCCAATAATAATTAACGGTTTTGCACCAAATCGGTCGGCAATAGCTCCCCCAAAAATCCCAAATCCTTGCTGCACAAATTGGCGTAATCCAAGGGCAAACCCAACCACCACAGCTGCCCAGCCAAGCTGCTCAACAAAGCGAATTGAAATTAAAGGGAAAACCACGAAAAAGCCAAGAACAACCAGCATATTATCGAGTAAAAGGAAATATTTGCCGAGGCTTCTTGCCCGTGATACCTGCGCCATGAAACACCATAAAAAAATAGTAACGGAAGGAATGATTCTTATTAATAGTATCAGGAGTTTGGCGGGAATGATGGTATATGCACCATGATATTTTTTTATCGATAAATCCGTCATATTTCCCATTATAGGGGTGTTGGCTACGTTCGTTCGCCCTCGTCACATACTGATGTATGCTCCAAGGGACTCACTCACTTGCCGCCTACCTCTAATGTGAACTATTTAGGATTTAGGGTGGGAAGATATTTCCCATTATAGGGGGGTTGGCTGCGCTCGCTAGATGATTACATAAATGATAATGATACTCATTTTGATCTTGATAATTATTATCATTAATGTATATTTCAAGGCTTGTTAATATTTGTAAGGGAAATGAGTACGTAACCATTCAATAAATAAGGTTTTTCGAATGAGTTACATCTATGGCATTGCACTTAAATTTACTTTAAATGCATAAATTGAAAAGTATAAAAAATATATCCTCATATTTTTATACGCTATTTCGTCACGTCTATTTAATCATCATTAATTAATGAAGGCATTACTTAAATGATATTTCAAAATAAAAGTATAATTAGTTTAATTATTATATGTTCTACAAATACAGCCTTAGCAAATCAAACCAATATTTCGACTCAAAAAGATAAACTTCTCGTCACAGCCAGCAAAATAAAGCCAAATAGCAAGCAAATAGACGCCAATGATATTTCTACCGTAAGAGGAACAACCAATTCAGATATATTTGCTAATAAAACTTCATTACAAGTTAATAATGCACGAAATGAAGCGGGTGCATTAGATATTGGTATTCGGGGGTTACAAGGGAATGGACGAGTGCCAATTATTATTGATGGCAGTTTGCAATCAACCAATACATGGCGTGGTTACCAAGGAAGTACAGATAGAACTTATGTGGATATGGATTTAATCGATACAATTGAAATCGAAAAAGGGGCTTCTATGAGTAAATTCTCAGGAGGAGCCATCGGAGGTACGGTTAAATTAAAAACATTATCAGCAAACAGTATTATTCCTCAAGGTGACCAATTTGGTTTCTTATTTAAGGGGAATATTTACAATAATAACCGACGCCCAACTATCGCTTCAGATGAGAAAGGAGAATCTGGATATCGTGTTTCAAATGGCGTTAAAAATTCACATTTTAATAATGGCTCTATCACGACAGGGGTTGCATATCGAAATGATAAATTTGATATATTACTGGCACATAGTGATAGAAAACAAGGGAACTTCTTCGCCGGTAAAAATGGTTATCATAAATACGAAAATACAGATGCTCCTATTAAGCCAGGGCAAGAAGTGGTTAATACCAGTTATGAAAGCCAGTCAACATTATTAAAAACCAATATTTATCTTAACCCATACTCAAGTATTGAATTAAATTACCGCCATCATGAACAAAAAGCAGGTGAGGTTTTAGCGGCGTATTGGTATCAATACGATGGGAAAATGCCACAGTGGTCTTTAGGCACCGCAGATATTGATACTGCCTCTTTAAATTATTCTTATAAACCCGATTCATTATGGGTAGATATGAATTTAGGCGTATGGTGGACAAAAGGGAAATTTAAACAACGTAATGGCACAACGGATGATGTTACCGCGCACTATGGTAATCAATATCAGCACCGCTACACTGATGAGCGAGTGGGCTTTAATTTAGAAAATACGTCTGAGTTTGCAGATTATCCTATCGATATCACTTACGGTGTGGAATATATGCAACAAAAATCAAAGCCATTGACTAAAACCTATCAACCGATTTGGACTCCAGAAGGAACAATACCCGGTGAGGAATTAGACTCTGTAACGCGTAATGCTAAAGGAACGAATAAATCCGTCTTTACCAATATGGCATATCAAGGGGAGTGGGTGAGTACTTTAGTCGGGTGGCGTATTCACGCTTTCGATGTTGATGACCATGTTTTAGGTAAAAGTACTAGCTATGGTCCAAAAAATGATTTAATGGGTGAACTGCGTTTCCATGTAACTGACGAATTTGATATTTATACAAAATATTCTGATAGCTATAGAGAACCGAGTTTATTCGAGAGCACTGCATCAGGACAAACCTATTCGTATTCTCCGGATGTTCCATTAAAACCAGAGCATGCTAAATCATTTGAAGTTGGGATGAATGTAGAAAAAGAAAATCTTATATTTGATGAAGATAATACTGAATTACGTGTGGCTTATTTTAATAATGATATTAAAGGGTATCTTTCTCAAGGTGTAAACCCAACGGGAGTTTATTCTCCATATGTGGTGATGAAAAACTATGACAGCTTTAAACTCTCAGGTTATGAAATTGAACTGAAATACGATTCTAATTACGCATTTGGTTCATTCGATGCGACTTTTTATAACAATTCTGAGTTATGTTCAAGAGATGAAATGGAGCTAGGTCGTCTCCCAACCGCATGTAATTCTGTTGGGTTTGCTTGGGGGTTATCACCTTCACGGATCCCATCGAAAAAGGTTGTGACTGGAATTGTTGGGGTGAAAATGTTTGATCAAAAACTACAAACAGGTTTACGAGTTCGTTATAACTCTGGCAAAGATTACCCTCATGAGTGGCTAGCGGGAACCGCTGCTGCCCCAGTAACTAAGCTGTACTCAACCACGACATTTGATTTGTTAGGCCAATATCATGTTTCGAAAAATATTCATGTGAATTTTAATATTGATAACCTAACTAACCGCTATGCATTTGACCCAGGAACTGTGATTTATATGCCTATCCCTGGAAGAACGTTTAGGCTTGGTTTGGAAGCAAAATTTTAATTAATATCGTGATTGTTACCTTAGGCTTATATTAGCCTAAGGTAATATAGAATTCTTGGTTGGATTTAATAAATTGATTTTTATGGTTTTTCTTGGTGATGTCTATGGTGTGCTACAAGGATTGACGCCAGCTCCAACACCTATTTACGCATGTTGTTCATCATAAAGTTAGAAATAAGCTCGGTCATTTCCTTGTGTGCATCACTTCTATTTCTCTTGTTTCCATCCTTACAAATAATTCCTTCGCCAGCATACTCTGCATCCAATAAGGCAACTGCACCAGGTTTACATAATTGCATAAAGCTAAAATGCGTAGTGTCAGGGAGCTCAATATAAGATGACGTATCTTTGGGGATATATATATGTAAGTAACCTGACTCTAATTTAGCGGGCATATCACCAATATCGATACCAGCTGCAATAATCAATGTGGGAGTTTGAATTTTCGCCAAGCTTTCTTGAGAAAATCCTCTTAATAAACCGGCATCTAAGGATATAACGGTGGTGATCCTAGGGTCTGCCATGTTGTTATTTAATGCAGGATTATTCAGGTCTAAAGTTGATGATAATTTGCAAGCAGCTAGGATGGCGTGTTCAATACAATCTTCTTGAAATAACTGGGTATCAAACCTTCCACCCGATAAAGCAACGACTGTCCAACCACCTAAAGAATGCCCGATAGCAATAATATTGTTGTTATCGATGTGCTTCTTAAATAAAGGGTCTAACGTTAAGTAATCGATAACTCGGCTTAGATCTCTGGGACGTTCCCTCAATTGTTTGGCTTGCTGGCTGTCTAGATTAAATGTTGTTGTACCCGGATGGTTAGGGGCGGCAACGATATATCCTTTATTAACAAGCTCGCTCGCTAGCCAACTTAAGTTATTCCAACTTCCCGCATAGCCATGAGAAAGAATAACTAATGGAGATTTAATATCAGAGGGGGCTCCATCATTTATGACATCTATTCCGTAAAAAGCAGCATTATCACTGACTTTTATTGAGTTGTTATTGGGTGGTGTGGGGTACCAGATAGCAACATTTAGCGGTCTTTCGCTGCCTTTATCGATAGTGATATTTTTGAATCCAACGGACGATGAAATCTGTGCAATGACGGAATGAGAGAATAGGGTCAAGATTAAAGCGAAATATAATCGGGACATCGGAGGTTCCTGAAGTATTATTAGTTTATGTATTTCTAATGCTCTAGCTTAAGGTGAAAAGCACGAAATAGGAGTATCTAGGGTTTATCTGTAAACATCAATTGTGTGTTTTTTACGGACACATGAAATAAAACAAAACCAACCGCTCAAAAAATGACTTAATTATAGAGAGAATTGAATTAGTTAAGTGATAAATTTAAGTTATAATTCAAACATCGAAAGTAAGACTGGTAACACTACTAATTAAGGGCTAACGATGTTTGGTTATCGTTCAAATGAACCCAAAGTGCGTCTAATGACAGACAGAATGATTATCCGTTTAGCCTACGAACGAGATAATTACCGACTTGCGGACTATTACAGCTTAAACAAAGAGTTCCTAACCCCATGGGAACCTACCCGTGACAACTCTCATTTTAACCCTTCAGGTTGGAACAACCGCCTACATGCCATGAGCGAAATGCATCGCCAAGGCAGCGCGTTTCATTTCCTTTTATTGGATAAAGATGAAAACGAAGTGATTGGCGTCGCGAATTTTAGCAATATTTTACGCGGCTCCTTCCATGCGTGTTATCTGGGCTATTCGCTGGGTGAAAAATGGCAGGGACAGGGGCTGATGTACGAAGCTTTAACCCAAATTATTCGTTACATGCAAAAACACCAAGGCATGCACCGCATCATGGCGAATTACATGCCCCATAATATGCGCAGCGGTAACTTGCTCACTCGCCTAGGTTTTGAACGTGAAGGTTATGCAAAGCAGTATCTCGAAATTAATGGAGAATGGCGCGACCACGTCTTAACGGCATTAACCGACAATGAATGGAAGTCGACTAAAGCCTAAACATTTACTCTACAATCGTAGTCAGTTTTGCCATCCGCTGTTAAACTGCTGCGATTGTCTTCTTTTAGTCTAGCAATCATGAATTTATTAAAATCTTTAGCGGCAGTCAGCTCGATGACGATGATGTCACGGGTTTTAGGCTTCATTCGTGACGCCATTATTGCCCGTGTATTTGGTGCGGGAGCGGCTTCTGATGCCTTCTTTGTCGCCTTTAAACTCCCTAACTTATTACGTCGAATTTTTGCTGAAGGGGCGTTTTCTCAAGCATTTGTTCCCATTCTTGCCGAATATAAAAACCAGCAGGGCGAAGAGGCCACGCGCACGTTTGTAGCCTATATTTCGGGGATGCTTACATTAGCATTGGCGATCGTGACGGTTGTCGGCATGTTTGCTGCGCCGTGGGTCATTTATGTGACGGCGCCGGGTTTTACCACGAATGCCGATAAATTTGCACTAACGACAGATTTATTGCGTGTGACGTTCCCTTATATTTTCTTGATCTCATTGGCATCTTTAGCGGGTGCGATCCTTAATACGTGGAACCGCTTTTCGGTACCCGCGTTTGCACCGACGCTATTAAACGTCAGCATGATTTTCTTTGCAGCGTTCGCTGCGCCGTATTTTGACCCGCCGATTATGTCTCTGGCTTGGGCTGTTCTTGTTGGTGGTGTGCTGCAATTGGGTTACCAATTACCGCATTTAAAGAAAATCGGTATGTTGGTATTGCCACGTTTATCGTTCCACGATAGTGGCGTTTGGCGAGTCATGAAGATGATGGGACCGGCGATTATCGGGGTTTCTGTCGCGCAAATTTCATTAATTATTAACACGATCTTCGCCTCATTCCTGCAATCAGGTTCGGTATCATGGATGTATTATGCCGACCGCTTAATGGAGTTACCTTCAGGGGTGCTTGGTGTTGCACTGGGTACCATCCTATTGCCATCGCTCTCTAAAAGTTTTACTAGCGGAAATCACCAAGAATATCGCCATTTAATGGATTGGGGATTACGTTTATGTTTATTACTGGCACTACCGTGTGCGGTAGGGCTAGCGATATTATCTGAAGCGTTAACGGTTTCGCTTTTCCAATATGATAAATTTACCGCTCACGACTCCTTGATGACCCAGTATGCATTAATGGCCTACTGTGTAGGCTTAACGGGGATGATTTTAGTAAAAATCTTGGCGCCAGGTTTCTATTCTCGCCAAGATATTCGTACTCCGGTCAGAATAGCGATAGTCACTTTGATCCTGACTCAGTTAATGAACTTAGCCTTTATTGGACCTCTGCAACATGCAGGTTTAGCGCTGTCTATTGGGCTGGCGGCATGTTTTAACGCCGGTGTTCTGTATTGGCAGTTACGCAAGCAAGATATTTTCCAGCCGTTAGCAGGCTGGCGCGGTTTCTTAGTTAAATTGTTTGTTGCCTTGGCGGTGATGGTTGTGGTGCTATTTGGCGTACTGCACTTTATGCCACCGTGGCAAGACGGCAATATGCTGATGCGCATGTTACGTTTGATGGGGGTAGTGGTTGTTGGTGCAGGGAGCTATTTTGTGGCGCTGTATCTATTAGGCTTCCGCCCGCGTGACTTTATGAAGCGTAGTATTGCGTAGTTCTTATAATCTCCATATGTATTAGCTTTACATCGAACAAACTCCCCCCTCAATCGAGGGGGAGTAGACAATTACGGATGATAAGCGCGCTCGCCATGAGTGGTAAGATCCAACCCATCGCACTCTTCTTCTGGGGAAACCCGCAGACCAACTAGCTTATCCGCCAGTTTAAAGGCGATAAATGCGACAACACCCGACCATACAATGGTGACCACAATACTCTCAAGCTGAACAAAGACTTGGTGAGATAACGTGACGTTGTCACGATAACCGAGTCCCCCAAACAGCGTCGAGGTAAACACGCCTGTGAGTATGCAGCCAACAATACCGCAGGTGCCATGGATACCAAAAACATCACACACATCATCGGCTTTTAACCAACGTTTTAAGACGACAACCCCCCAAAGCCCAATAATTCCTCCGACAATACCAATAACAAGTGCACCAATAGGACCAACAGTACCGGCCGCAGGTGTGATAGCGACTAATCCAGAGATACAACCGGAGCAGCTTCCAAGCATGGAGGGTTTTCCTCTCAATAACCACTCAGTAAATGTCCATGAAAGGATAGCGCCAGCCGTGGCAATCACCGTGTTAATAAACGCCAGTGCGGCAATATTATTGGCACTGCCTGCGGAGCCTGCGTTAAAGCCAAACCACCCAATATACAGTACCGCGGTACCCATAAAGACCATCGGTAAGTTATGGGGCTTTAGCACCACTTGGCTGTAGTCACTACGTTTACCCAGCAAATAGGCGCCAACCAGTGCAGCGACAGCGGCATTAATGTGCACTACGGTTCCACCTGCAAAATCGAGAGCGCCATCATCCGCCAGCCATCCACCTTCAGCCCACACCATATGCGCGATAGGTACATAAGAGAAGGTAAACCAAATCACGGTAAAAATAAGAAGTGCGGAGAAACGCACGCGTTCTCCCAGTGCTCCGACAATTAATGCGAGGGTAATAACCGCAAATGAGCCTTGGAAGGCAACATGGATATATCGATTAATGGAACCCGATAAATCGTCGATGGACATCGCGCTTAGAAACGTTAAAGAGCCATCCCCAAAGATTTTATTTCCTGCGGTGAAAGCGAGGCTATAGCCGAATACAAACCAAAGAATAATCACCACACTAAAAATCAGCATTACTTGGGTGATCAGCGATAACACGTTTTTGCTGCGTAATAATCCGCCATAAAACAGCGCAATTCCGGGGATGGTCATAAAAAATACCAACGCCGTACAGATCAACATAAAAGCATTATCCGCTTTATCAACTGCATTCACTTCCGACGCATAGGCGGGAAGTGCGAAATAACTTAAGGCGAAGAGTGTGGCAGGTAACCATAATCGTCTCATTATTTATCTCCCTTAAAGTGCGTCATCGCCGGATTCGCTGGTACGAATGCGAACGGCCTGTAGAAGTTCAAAAACAAACAGCTTTCCATCTCCCACTTTCCCCGTATCTGCGGTACGAATAATCGCATCGAGAGCGGGTTCCAGTAAGTCATCGCTGATAGCAATCTCCATTTTGGTTTTGGGTAGAAAACTCACTTCATATTCCGCACCACGGTAAAGTTCCGCGTGACCCTTTTGTCTGCCATATCCTTTGACTTCACAGATGGTCATCCCTTGTATTCCTAACTCAGTGAGTGCTTCACGAACATCTTCTAATTTGAACGGTTTAATAATTGCGATGATGTACTTCATAAATCCCCCTGTCTTTTTGAAAAGGCAAAAGAGATAAAGCAAGCATCGTGCCAAATGTTAAATTTTTGTTTTTAGGGCGTAATAAATTGAAATGAAGGGAAATAATGAGAGGTTGCTCACCAAATAAGTGCAAGCTATCTATCCGTTACAACAAATTGCTCAAAAATAGTGCAGAAAAGAGAGGGGAAAGGGAGGGGAGAAGTGAAAAGCAAAAAGCCCACCGAAGTGGGCTTTAAACAAAAGAATAAAACTTACATTCTTTCGACGGTTTCGATACCTAATGTATCCAGACCTGCTTTTAAGGTTTTTTGCGTTAATAAAGCCAGTTTTAAACGGCTTTGACGCTGTGCATCGGTGTCTGCGGACAAAATAGGGCAATGTTCATAGAAACTAGAGAACAGACCCGCTAAGTCATACAGATAAGCACACATAACGTGTGGCGTACCTTCACGTGAAACTGTTAAGATTGTCTCTTCAAACTGCATTAAACGCGTTGCTAATGCCATTTCGTGTGGTGCTTCTAATACGATTGGTAAAGTTAAATCTGCTTCGGTAATGTCCGCTTTTTTGAAGATAGAGGCAACGCGAGTATAGGCATATTGCATATATGGCGCGGTGTTACCTTCAAAGGCTAACATATTGTCCCAATCGAAAATGTAGTCAGTGGTACGGTTTTTAGACAGGTCAGCATATTTAACCGCGCCGATACCTACGACATTAGCAAGATTCAGCAATTCCTCTTCTGCCATATCCGGGTTTTTCTCCCGGATCAGCGTTTGGGCGCGTTCAACGGCTTCATCTAACAGGTCGGACAGACGAACAGTACCGCCTGAACGGGTTTTGAATGGCTTACCGTCTTTTCCTAGCATCATTCCGAACATATGGTGCTCAAGCGCCATGGATTCTGGAATATAGCCCGCTTTACGGACGATAGTCCAAGCTTGCATTAAATGTTGATGCTGGCGGGAGTCGATGTAATACAAAGAGCGATCCGCATGCAAGGTTTCATAACGGTATTTTGCACAGGCGATGTCGGTGGTGGTGTACAGGAAACCGCCATCTTTCTTCTGGACGATAACGCCCATCGGTTCGCCTTCCTTGTTTTTGAATTCATCAAGGAAAACTACCGTTGCACCTTCGCTTTCTACGGCTAAACCTTTGGCTTTTAAGTCAGCAACGATGCCTGGTAGCATGCTGTTATACAGGCTTTCACCCATCACATCGTCTTCCGTTAACGTGACGTTTAAACGGCGATAAGTTTCTTGGTTCTGTTGCATGGTGATATCAACCAGTTTACGCCACATTTTACGGCAGTATTCATCACCAGATTGTAGTTTCACCACGTAACCACGAGCACGAAGGGCAAAGTCTTCATCTTCGTCGTAATGTTTTTTCGCTTCGCGATAGAATTCTTCGAGGTCTGAAAGCGCCATGTCGCTGGCATCTTCATTTTGCACTTTTTCTAAGTAAGCAATCAGCATCCCGAACTGTGTACCCCAGTCGCCTACGTGATTAGCGCGGATCACTTTGTGACCGATAAATTCTTGGGTACGTGCCGCAGCATCACCAATAATCGTGGAGCGCAAATGACCAACGTGCATCTGTTTTGCAACGTTAGGCGCGGAGTAGTCAATCACGATGGTTTCGGCTTTAACAGGTGCTAGGCCTAAACGGTCGCTGGTCAGCGCGTTTTCTGCGTGAGTCGCAATCCATGTTGGGTCGATAAAAATGTTGATGAAACCGGGACCGGCGATTTCAATTTTAGATGCGATACCTTCGAGATCTAATTGGCTGACAATTTGCTCGGCCAGTTGTCGGGGAGGCAGACCCATTTTTTTCGCAGCTCCCATCACGCCGTTAGCCTGATAGTCACCAAATTGCGCTTTAGCTGATTGACGAACAAGGGCGTCACAGCCTTCTGGAGCTCCCGCTGCTAGCATTGCAGCACTGATTTTATCTGAAAGAATAGCCTGAATATTCACCGGATTACCTTAAATAACGAACATAGTTACCGCATTGTGCCATTTCATGGGCGTAACTAAAAGGTGGAAGAGAAAAAACGGCAGGTTTTATACCATATTTTGGGGGAGTCGTGCTACAGTCTGGCGCTTGTTTCACTTTTTATTATCTTTGTTTTTTTCAATAGAGTTATGTGAATGTTAGATTTCGATAAAATCCCTCAGTTAAATGATTTATGGTGTGACCTGCCTTATTTTGAAAAAAAAGTGACGGCAATGGCGCATGCACTCGGTTTGTCTTTGACAGATTATGTGATTGACCATATTTCTGTACGTTGCCATCATCAGGAAACCGCAGAGCGTTGGCATGATGGGCTATTACAATGCGCCGAGTTACTTTCCGATAACCTGATTAATGGTCGCCCAATTCGTCTTTATGATCTGAAAAAGCCCATTCAAGTTGCTGGGCAGGATGTCTATATTATTGAACTGCCTTTTCCAAAAGATAAAATCTATCCTCAAGAGAGCTGGGAACATATTGAAATGGTCATAGAGGTCGCGCCAGAATTGTTGGAAGAGACAGCGCGTCGTTTATTACCGGACACACTACCAGAGGGCTACTCCTATAAAGTGAGTCAACCTAAAGGTCAGCAAGAAAGACTGCCAAATCCGACTTTGGCCGTGACAAACGGCTTAATTACCCTCAAATATCACCCATTTTCCCTTAGAAACATCGTTGAAAGCGAAAAATAAGTGATGCAATTAACGTTATTGATCATTATTTAGAGCCAACTCTAAATGGTGTGATATCACGCAGATAACATTTAACAAAAAGTGGCATAGTTAGTTGAATGCCTAATAAAAAGCACGTTTTGGCCCTCAATTTTCAGCTCATATTCTACTGAGCTTATGACCATTTTGGAGATCTTCATGGCGAAACTGGAAATTTGCTGTTTTGGTATAGAATGCGCCGAAGTCGCGCAAGAATATGGTGCAAATCGCATTGAGCTCTGCTCGGGGGCAGCAGATGGGGGGCTAACACCAAGCTACGGCTATTTAAAATTGGCGAGAGAGAAACTTCATATTCCTGTTCATCCCATTATTCGTCCTCGTGGTGGCGATTTTTGCTATAACGTGAGTGAATTTGATGTGATCCGTGAAGATTTACAGATGATCAAGGAGATGGGGTTTCCCGGCGCAGTGGTGGGGATCTTAGATACAGAAGGGCGCATTGATATCGAACGGATGCAGACCTTAATGGAAATTGCGAATGGAATGGAGATTACTTTCCATCGTGCTTTTGATATGTGTATCAATCCGTTACTGGCATTAGAGCAACTTAAAAACCTTGGGGTGGCACGTATTTTAACATCCGGTCAGCAACAAAGTGCTGAGTTAGGTTTGCCGCTACTGAAAGAGTTGCACGAAAAAAGCCGTGAAATTAATGGTCCAATCATTATGGCTGGCGCGGGAGTTCGGTTGGCGAATATGACCAAGTTTATGGAAATTGGTCTAACGGAAGTACACAGCTCCGCAGGGAAAACCGTCCCTTCCAGTATGAATTACCGCAAAGCCGGTGTAACCATGGCATCAAACAGTGAAACCGATGAGTTCACGCACTACTGTGTGGATGGACCAACGGTGGAAGCGATGATGGACTTTATTTCTATAACGGAAAAAGTTCCGGCGTAAATCATAAATTCGGAATAGGACTGACTGAATTTGTGATAGGGAGAGTTAAGATAGGGAGGTTAAATACCTCCCTTTGTTTTTAGATTGTTGAACTTAGCAAAAACTAAAAACCGCTGAATGAATTTTAAGGAAAAAATCATGCTGAAAAAAATTGTATTAACTTCATCACTTTTGCTTATCACAACCTCCTCATTTGCTTTTTCATTAGCTGAAAAAGAGAAGCATCAAAAGTATGAAACGGAAGTTTCCTCTCAAATCACGGCATTAAATAAAACCTGTGGGTCAGACATTAAAGCAAACTTCGATTGGGCAACCTTTTCAAAAGAGCAACTCGAAACTATGGGTATCGATGGTTATAGCAAAGAGATGCTCAAGGGAATAGCCAATGTCTGTGAACACTCTGAACTGGCAAAACAGTCAGTCGGTGAGAAAATCAAAAACATTAACTATTCCTATACCAAGCCTAGAGCAATTGAATTAAAAGATGGCACGCTATCGTTAGGAATGGATTTTGATTCGGCGAATGATGCAAAAGCGGTTGAAGAGTATTTAATGAATAATTTGTAGCCGTTATTTTTTGTGGCACAAAAATAAAAACCCCCGTGAGTTGTCGATGAACTTTTGGGGGTTTTATCGTGTACGGTCGGTGAGAATTGCCGTCTTACAATATTACGGTTTTTTCGCCACTAAAATCGCACGTAGAGGGGCAGGATACCCTTCGATGGTTTTGGATTGATCATTAGGGTCTAAAAATTCCGCTAACGAATCCGTTTGCATCCACTCAGTACGACGCTGTTCGTCTAACGAAGTCACCGCTTGGTCAACAATGCGTACATCGACAAAACCGCATTTCTCTAACCATACTTTGAGCATTTTGGCGGAAGGAATAAAGTAAACGTTGCGCATTTGTGCATAGCGATCGCCAGGGATCAGGCATTGGAATTCATCACCTTCAATCACTAAACTTTCCAACACTAACTCACCTTCACTGACGAGTTGATCTTTTAACTGCCATAAATGGTCGAGTGGGGAGCGACGATGATACAGAACGCCCATCGAGAATACGGTATCAAAGGCTTTTAAGGCGGGAAGTTGTTCAATACCTAATGGTAATAAATGTGCGCGTTGGTCATCACCTAACAGTTTTCTAACCGCTTCAAATTGGCATAAAAACAGTTCAGTAGGATCGATGCCGACAACAAACTCCGCTTCTTCGCCCAGCATACGCCACATGTGATAACCACTTCCGCAGCCCACATCTAACACATGGCGGCCTTTTAATGGGGAAATATGTGGCAGAACGCGATCCCATTTCCAATCTGAACGCCATTCGGTATCGATATTGACGCCATAGAGAGAAAATGGCCCTTTACGCCAAGGTTTCAGCTGCCCCAAAATATTGTTTAACCGGCGAGTTTCACCTTCTGTTAATTCCGGATCGCGCGTTGCAGTGACACTATTTTTAATATCTAACTGGGTTGGTGTCATGACAGGCAGGTTATCTAACATTTTCTCCCATGAAGAGAACCCACCGTGTAGACCTTCTTTCTTCCATGCCGCCAGTTGAGCAGGCAGTGTTTCTAACCAATGGCTAAGAGGGCCAACGGCAATTTGTTGATAAAAACGACCGAAATCGATCATTACTGCCCCTCTTTTAATGCTAATAATGAACCGAAGTTAAAACATTGGAACCAAACTTCACAATGGGTGAATCCAACGCGTTTTAGGCGGGCTTTATGCGCTTCAACAGAGTCGGTGAGCATGACATTTTCGAGCATGCTGCGTTTTTGGCTGATTTCGAGTTCGCTATACCCGTTGGCGCGTTTGAAATCATGGTGCATGTTGAAAAGCAATTCACCAATTTGCTTATCTTCAAAATTGAATTTCTCAGATAACACTAAAATGCCACCAGGCAATAACCCTTGATAAATTTTAGTGAGTAATTTTTCGCGGTCATCGGGATTTAAAAACTGCAATGTGAAGTTAAGGATAACCATGGACGCATTTTCAATATGAATATCGCGAATATCCCCTTCGATAACCTCGACAGGGGTTTGGGCTTTATACGCATCAATATGACGGCGGCAGCGTTCAACCATGGCGGGTGAATTATCGACAGAAATAATTTTGCAGTTTTCCGCTGAAATATTTCGACGAACAGACAGGGTGGCGGCACCAAGGGAACAACCCAGATCATAGACTTGGCTATTTGGTGTCACAAAACGACCCGCTAGCATCCCAATCATGGTGATGATATTGGAGTAACCCGGTACGGAACGTTGGATCATATCGGGGAAAACTTCAGCCACTTTTTCATCAAACTTCCAGTCACCTAAATTGGCGATCGGCGCGGAGAAAAGGCTGTCTTTATGGTTTGGATCCTGACTTGACATAGACTTGTATTAATTAGCAGAACAAAAGTAGTGGCGGATTGTAGCAGAAAGCCATATAACCTGAAAACCAATCCGCACAAAAGTAAGGAAAACTAAAAGGAGAACGACACCATTTGTACCCAAGGTAGATAATAGGCATTGGCCATGACCATCAAGGCGAGAGCCAAATAAGTTCCCATCATTCCCATTCGACGCTGTGAATAGTCATGGTTTTTTAAACCGTAAGAGTGGAGCATGCGGCTTGCAATTAGCAGAATGCCGCAAACATGGATCATCCATACTTTGGCGCCATTCATCTCCATTAACAGTAATAAAATTAATGAAATTGGAATGTATTCGATGGCATTGCCATGCACACGGATAGCGGTTTGCAGTTCAGAAAACCCACCATCGCCAACAGACACACGGTACTGATTTCTTAGCTTTACGACATTGAGTGATAGTCTCAGTATCAATAAGGCTCCTAGTACAGCGTATAAAGAACTGACCATTTTTTACTCTACCTCTGTGGAGATAAATTAAATTTTCTAAATTTTAAAACCTAATAGGTAAATCTACAAATAGAAATATATCGATTTTGATAATTCATTTTTGAATTATTGAATAAGATTATCCGCTTTGAGTTGCGCCAAGACAGCTATCGCGGTGATAGAGCAGCGGTCAGTATCATTGGAATCTAGCCACACTAGTTCAGCAATTTCAGCCGCGGGTTGAGGGATGCCGTCGTAATCAGCGTGGTAGCAACGAATACAAACCTGTGTGCCATCCTGTTTGCCATCGGCTAACCCTGTGAATTCTCCGTAGAATCGGATGGATTCAGGGTGCAAGGTTAATGTGAGTTCCTCATCGATTTCGCGAGCAAGCGCCTGTTGGTCAGTTTCACCGTGCTCACGTTTCCCGCCAGGAATATAAAATAGGGTTTTATTATGGGAACGAACCATGGCAACTTTGCCATTTTGAATGGTAATTAAACCTAATTTATCAATGATTTTAGTGCTCATCTTTTGCCTTAACCTGTTGTAGCTTGTGGTCAATCATAGAAAAGAGCAGGTGGTTTTACACCTGCGTCGACATTATTTTTTCTCGATAACTTTGACTAACTCATAACGGATGCTTGGTGCATCAGCGGGTGGGTTAGGCACATCAAATTGTTGAACCTCTAGCACGTAGTTATAGCCCGGCTCATAGCTGAATCCTTGAATGGATGAGTAAAAATATTGCCAATCATCAGTTGGTTTTTCTTTAACTTTCATGCATTTCATAGGTGCAACGCCGACACAGTCAGCCAGAGAGGAGTCGATATAAAAGATTTTATTGTTGCTATTGGTGGGCTTCATCGTATTGGTATTATTTCCGTTTTGGCATCCTGCAAGCAGAACAAGAAGGGATGATGCGAGTAGAATTTTTTTCATAAAGGTTCCTCTAGTTTCAGGCAAAAGTGTCTGAATATGAGTAATTATAGCAAAATGAGACGGGTAATTATTCCCAAAAAAATTATGATCTAACAAACAATCAAATTTTAATTCTCAATTGGGTGTGTGATTTTTTTAGATTCGTTGGGATCGTTTTAATAGATAAGAACCATTTTTATTGATTAGAGATGGTTTTTTTGTATCAATTTCGCAGTTAAGCTGTATAGCAAACTGTTTGTCTAACAGAATTTCCTATATAATGTCTGCCTTTTTTGACATTCTGAATTTTCAGCTAAATGCCAAATTCCCGCAGCAAGCAAAAGCACAACAAGCTGAGTAAAAGGATAGAGTATGCGTACTAATTATTGTGGGCAATTAAATATCGCTCATGAAGGCCAGAAGGTCACTCTTTGTGGATGGGTAAACCGCCGTCGTGACTTAGGTGGTTTGATTTTTATCGATATGCGTGATCGTGAAGGTATCGTTCAAGTTTTCTTCGATCCAGAGCGTAAAGACATATTTGAGAAAGCGTCAGAACTGCGTAACGAGTTCTGCATCCAAATCACAGGTACAGTACGTGCGCGCCCAGATAGCCAGAAAAACAAAGACATGGCTACGGGTGAAATTGAAATCTTTGCTGAAGGTCTGGAAGTCTTTAACAAATCTGAACCTCTGCCGTTAGACAGCAATCAAACCAACACGGAAGAGCGTCGTTTAAAATACCGTTATTTAGATTTACGCCGTCCGGAGATGTCAGACCGTCTGCGTACTCGCGCGAAAATCACCAGCTTTGTTCGTAACTTTATGGACAAAGAAGGCTTTATGGACGTTGAAACGCCAATGCTAACTAAAGCGACGCCAGAAGGTGCGCGTGATTACTTAGTACCAAGCCGTGTTCATAAAGGCAAATTCTATGCATTGCCACAATCCCCTCAGTTGTTCAAACAGCTGCTGATGATGTCTGGTTTTGATCGTTACTATCAAATCGTAAAATGCTTCCGTGACGAAGATTTACGTGCTGACCGTCAACCTGAATTTACCCAAATCGATGTGGAAACCTCGTTCATGAGCGCGGAACAAGTTCGCGAAGTGATGGAGCGTATGATCCGCAACTTGTGGCTTGACGTGAAAGGCGTTGATTTAGGCGATTTCCCAATCATGACCTTCGCAGAAGCGATGCGTCGTTACGGTTCAGATAAACCAGACCTGCGTAACCCAATGGAACTGGTTGATGTTGCTGATATCGTTAAAGATGTTGAATTCGCAGTATTTGCGGGGCCAGCAAATGATCCTAAAGGTCGTGTTGCAGCCCTGAAAGTGCCAGGCGGCGCAGCAATGACCCGTAAACAAATTGACGAATACGGCAATTTCGTGGGCATCTATGGTGCGAAAGGCTTAGCGTGGATGAAAATCAACGAACGCGCGAAAGGCTTAGAAGGCATTCAAAGCCCAGTTGCTAAATTCCTAAGCTTAGAAATTATCGAGCAAATTATTGAACGTACTGGCGCTGCCGATGGCGATATTATCCTGTTTGGTGCGGGTGCGAAAAATGTGGTGACTGACTCCATGGGCGCACTACGCCTGAAAGTGGGTCGTGACTTCGAGCTGACCAACTTAAATAGCTGGCAGCCACTGTGGGTTATCGATTTCCCAATGTTTGAAGAAAATGGCGAAGGCGGCTTAACCGCAATGCACCACCCATTCACTTCACCAAAAGATTTCACACCGGAAGATCTGGCGAAGAACCCTGAAGATGCCGTTGCGAATGCCTACGATATGGTTATCAATGGTTACGAAGTGGGTGGCGGTTCTGTCCGTATTCACCGCAGTGAAATGCAACAAACCGTATTCGGTATTTTAGGTATCAATGAAGAAGAACAACGTGAGAAGTTCGGCTTCCTGTTAGATGCACTGAAATATGGTACGCCACCACATGCAGGTTTGGCATTTGGTTTAGACCGCTTAGTGATGCTGTTAACTGGAACTGATAACATCCGTGATGTTATTGCCTTCCCGAAAACGACCGCAGCGGCATGTTTAATGACCAATGCGCCAAGTCATGCAAACCCTGATTCGCTGACTGAGTTAGCGATTGCAGTTGTGGCGAAAGAAGAAGAGTAATGAAAAGTTATAAGCGCCCAGAATCGGTATTAGTCATTATGGTGGCTGAAAACACGGGGCGGGTGCTTATGATGCGGCGTAAAGATGATCCAGACTTCTGGCAATCAGTAACCGGAAGTTTGGAACTTCATGAAAACAGTGCTGCGGATGCAGCGCTTCGCGAAATCAAAGAAGAGACGGGGTTTAACCCGCAACCAAGTCAGTTACATGATTTGTCGAAAAGTATCATCTTTGAAATTTTCCCGCATTTCAGGCATCGTTATGCACCGGATGTAACCCACTGTAAAGAACATTGGTTTAAATTGGTGCTAAGTGATGAACAAACGCCATTACTGACTGAACACACAGAATTTTGTTGGCTTGAACCGCAACAGGCGGCAAAGCTGACAAAATCGTGGAGCAACAGCCAGGCTATTTTAGAATTTGCTGTTTAATTATTTTATTGACGTTTTTGGAGATATTTCATGGCAGGTCATAGTAAGTGGGCCAACACCAAACACCGTAAAGCGGCGCAAGACGCAAAACGCGGTAAGATTTTCACTAAAATTATTCGTGAGCTGGTCACTGCAGCGCGTTTAGGCGGCGGCGATGTCGCAACTAACCCACGTTTGCGTGCTGCTGTGGATAAAGCATTATCAAACAACATGACTCGCGACACATTAAACCGTGCGATTGCGCGTGGTGTGGGTAATGATGACAACGATAATATGGAAACCATCATTTATGAAGGTTACGGTCCTGGCGGCACAGCGGTTATGGTTGAATGTTTAAGTGACAACCGTAACCGTACCGTCTCTGAAGTTCGCCACGCGTTTACGAAAACGGGCGGTAACTTAGGGACTGATGGTTCTGTATCTTATCTGTTCACCAAACGTGGCGTGATCACTTACGCACCGGGCGTGGACGAAGATGCTCTGATGGAAGCTGCATTGGAAGCGGGTGCCGACGACGTTGAAACTTACGATGATGGCGCGATTGACGTTTACACTACACCAGAAACGTTTGGTGAAGTGAAAGATGCGCTGGATGCCGCTGGTTTTACTAGCGAAAACGCTGAAGTTTCTATGGTTCCATCCACTAAAGCCGAACTTGATGTTGAAACTGCCCCTAAATTACTGCGTCTGATTGATATGTTAGAAGATTCAGACGACGTACAGGAAGTTTATCATAACGGTGATATCTCTGATGAAGTTGCTGAGCAACTGTAATTAAGACGATGTCTGCGTAGAGAAAGCGGGCTGTGTCCAGCCTGTTTTCTCTAACGCCTCTCCCATCTTCACCTTCTCTTTTATTTGCTATATTTATGATGGTAGGAATGCTATTTACACTGAAATTCCGGTGGAAACGGTGATATTTCCTTGTTGCCATTGTGGCTGCCATTAGATGGGAATAAGATGATATGAAAATTAATAAAGGGCAACTATAGGTTTTATATGGCGATTATTCTAGGTATCGACCCTGGCTCACGGATCACAGGATACGGTGTTATTCGCCAACAAGGTAGGCAACTACTCTATCTTGGAAGTGGGTGTATTCGTACTCAAGTTGATGATTTACCAAGCCGTCTGCAGCGTATTTATGCGGGAGTCTCGGAAATTATCACCCAGTACCAACCTGATGTTTTATCTATCGAACAAGTGTTTATGGCGAAGAATGCGGACTCGGCTCTGAAACTGGGGCAAGCTCGTGGTGTGGCGATTGTCGCGGCAGCAAACCAAAATATTCCCGTTTTTGAATATGCGGCTCGCCAAGTCAAGCAAACTGTTGTGGGAACGGGAGCTGCAGAAAAAAGCCAAGTTCAACATATGGTGAAATCTATCCTAAAATTATCGGCTAGCCCCCAAGCGGATGCCGCGGATGCGCTGGCGATTGCCATCACACATTGCCATTTTAATCAAAACCTGCTGAAAGTCGGCGATCCGCGTTTAGTGTTGACCCGTGGAAGATTAAGATGAGGACTGGATATGCATCCAGCATTTTTTGTGATATAAACAGCAGAGTAAAATTTTAAGACGCTAATCAAATTTAAGGGGTTCAGTGTGATAGGTCGTTTACGTGGCATCGTATTAGAAAAGCAACCACCCATTGTGTTACTTGAGCTACAAGGCGTTGGCTATGAAGTTCATATGCCAATGACCTGTTTCTATGAATTACCTGAAATTGGTCAAGAAGCGATTGTTTTCACCCACTTTGTGGTGCGAGAAGATGCTCAATTACTGTATGGTTTCAATGACAAACAAGAGCGTGCACTATTTAAAGAGCTGATTAAAGTCAATGGCGTGGGTCCTAAACTGGCACTCGCAATTTTATCTGGCATGTCGGCTCAACAATTTGTGTCTGCCATCGAGCAAGAAGCGATTTCCTCTCTGGTGAAACTACCGGGTATTGGTAAGAAAACTGCCGAGCGTTTAGTGGTCGAAATGAAAGACCGCTTCAAAGGCTTGAATGGGGATCTTTTCAACCCAGTGAGCGATATTGATTTACCTAGCGTGAAGAGCCAAGGACCAAGCCAAGCTGATATTGAAGCCGAAGCCGCAGCTGCCTTGATTGCTTTGGGATATAAGCCGCAAGAAGCCAGCCGTATGGTGAGTAAAGTCGCGAAACCTGATAGCGATTCTGAAACCCTGATCCGTGATGCCTTACGCGCAGCACTTTAATTGAGAGATTATTACGATGATTGAAGCTGATCGCCTAATTACTGCTGAAGTGCTGCATTCTGAAGAAGAAGCCATTGATCGCGCGATCCGCCCTAAATTACTGGATGAGTATATTGGGCAACCGCAAGTTAAGCATCAAATGGAAATATTTATTCAGGCAGCCAAAATGCGGGGGGATGCGCTTGATCATCTGTTAATTTTTGGACCACCAGGGTTAGGAAAAACCACCTTAGCGGGTATTGTTGCCAACGAACTTGGCGTTAATTTGCGGACAACATCAGGACCTGTGCTAGAAAAGGCAGGGGATTTGGCTGCGATGCTGACTAACCTTGAACCCCATGATGTCCTGTTTATTGATGAAATCCATCGCCTTTCCCCCGTAGTCGAAGAGATTTTGTATCCTGCCATGGAAGACTACCAATTAGACATTATGATTGGTGAAGGTCCTGCGGCACGTTCCATTAAAATCGATTTACCGCCATTCACGTTAATCGGCGCCACTACACGCGCCGGTTCCTTGACTTCGCCACTGCGTGACCGCTTTGGGATTGTGCAACGATTAGAGTTTTACCAAGTTGATGATTTGCAACATATCGTGAAGCGTAGCGCTCAGTATATGGGACTGGATATTACCGAAGAAGGGGCATTGCAGGTCGCGATGCGTTCACGTGGAACACCACGGATCACTAACCGTTTATTACGCCGTGTGCGTGACTTTGCCCAAGTAAAAGGCAATGGCAGTATTGATGAGTTGATTGCGAGCCAAGCGCTGGATATGTTGAATGTGGATGCGGCTGGTTTTGACTATCTTGACCGTAAACTGCTGGTTGCCATCATCGATAAGTTTATGGGTGGACCAGTTGGTGTTGATAACCTTGCCGCTGCGATTGGCGAGGAGCGCGAGACCATCGAAGATGTGCTTGAACCTTATCTTATCCAGCAAGGCTTTATCCAGCGAACACCAAGAGGGCGCATGGCGACAGCCCACGCTTATTCTCACTTTGGATTAACGCCGAAAGAAGTTTAGCTTTTAAACGCTTGATTGATATATGGATGAGTATGATTTAAATATTATCATACGCATTTCAAATGAAATGAACCCAGCAATTTAGCCACAATTACTGGGTTTTTTTGTATCCATATTTCACTAAATTGCGAAATTATCATTATTTAGTCAGCGAAAGGGTATTGAGATTATATGCAGTAAATTTTAAAAACACAGACACTGATAATGATTTTTATTATCATGTGGTGTTTTTTCGACTATTAGGATAGGTCCATGAATAAAGCTTCTTACACATTTGCGCTCACAATACTTTTATTTGCGACCGTTGTTTCTGGTTGCACAAAAAACACAAAAGCTATCTCCAATAAGGAAACCATTGAAAGCTGTTCTCGATATCTACCTGAGGGATCAACATATTGGGTGAGTATCGAGGGTGAAATTGACTTAAACAAGAAATTTCATGGGGATTTAAACGTGAATGTTCCAAAAGATAAGTTAAATAATCCCAAATACTCAGATGAAGGATTTAAACTAAAAGTTAATCAATTTATGGATTGTGTCGGTGGATTTATAAATGATAGTGTCGGTGATGTAGAAACCCCTGTGAATGACGATAAAAAGAATGCTAAATAATACGTATTATTGAATTTTATTGGAACCCGCATAAAGCGGGTTTTCTATAGGTTTTTTTATCCAGATACGGTTTTATTCAGGCATTCTTTTTATACAACTAGTTTTTCGTTTTTACGCACAAACTTAGAATAAATAAAATGGCAGAAGTTAGTACCACGGATGGGCCTGCCGGAGTGTCGTAAAATGCCGATAAGGTTAATCCACCAGTAACGGAAACCATGCCAATACCAATGGCGGTGAGCGCCATTTGCTCTGGTGTTTTTGCAAAACGTCGAGCGGTTGCGGCAGGGATGATCAGTAAAGAGGTAATGATCAGCGCGCCAACAAATTTCATTGCGATCCCGATAGTTAACGCAGTGACCATCATCAACAATAAGCGAGAGCGTTGGAGATTAATTCCATCCACAAAAGCCAGCTCTGAGCTAACTGTCATCGATAAAAGCGCCCGCCATCGATAAAAAAGCAACCCGCAAACGACAACTACACCGATTAGAATCGTTATAATGTCTTCATATGTTACGGATAACAAATCACCAAATAGATAAGCCATAAGGTCGACGCGGACATTCGCCATTAGGCTGACGACAACAAGCCCTAAAGAGAGGGAGCTGTGAGCCATAATGCCGAGTAATGTATCGACGGCGAGTTGAGGACGTTTTTCCAGCCACACAAGGATTAGAGCCAATAATAACGTCACGGCGATCACGGCGTAAAAGGGATTAATGTTTAACAGCAAACCGAAGGCAACACCTAGCAAAGATGCGTGGGCGAGGGTGTCCCCAAAATAGGACATGCGGCGCCAAACCACAAAGGAACCTAAGGGACCGGCAGCAATCGCGAGTAACATACCTGCAATCCAACCAGGTAACAGTAACTCAATCATGATGGCAATCCTTGCTGTGTTGGTGGGATGTAATCACATTACCTTCTAAATCATGTTGGTGATTATGTTGATGACGGTAAACCCCCAGTTGCTGTGCGCCCCGATAGCCAAACATAGCAACAAATTCAGGGTGATTAGAGACAACATCAGGGGTACCAGAGCAACAAATATGCCCGTTAATACATAAAACTTGGTCTGTTTTTGCCATAACTAAATGCAGGTCATGAGAGACCATGAGAACCGCGCAACCGAGTTCAGTTCTTAATTGATTGATTAGGTCATACAACGCAACTTGACCATTAATATCGACGCCTTGGGCGGGCTCATCGAGAACCAACAAATCAGGTTTATTGAGTAATGCACGCGCAAGCAGAACGCGCTGGGTTTCACCACCCGAGAGTTTCTGCATTGGCTGGTCAATAAGATGCGTGGCTTTTACTCGCTCGAGAGCGGGTAATAAATGTGCCGTGCGGACACCTTGCTTTAACATCATAAACCGCTTCACGGTTAGCGGTAGGGTGGTATCTAAATGCAGTTTTTGTGGGACATAACCAATAGAGAGTGACGAGGCTCGATTGATAGTGCCTGATGTGGGCGCTAATAGCCCCAATACCACGCGAACAATAGTGGATTTACCGGCACCATTCGGCCCCAATAACGTCACGATATCACCTTTGTTAAGTGCAAAAGTGACATCCTTTAATACGGGTTTATCGCCAAATGAGACAGAGATTTTATTTAAAGATAATAGTGGTTGCATATGAAAACATCTTGCAGAAATCAAGTTGTGTTATATTATAACATTTCAATTTTAAGATCACGGAAAAATGTTCATGATACACAAATCGAAACTTATTACCCGTAAATTCATCTGCAAAGCTACGTTAGCTTCAGTTTTAACCGCATCGATGTTGCCACTAGCCAACGCCGATGTCGTCACATCGATTCGACCTTTAGCTTTCATTGCTGCGGGGATCGCTGATGGTGTCACTGATACACAAGTTTTACTTCCTGATGGCGCTTCGCCACATGATTATGCACTGAAACCTTCGGATTTAAAAAAGATAAAACAGGCTGATTTATTTGTTTGGGTTGGTCCTGAATTAGAAATGTTTTTAGAGAAGCCAATCAATGTATTAGACCAGAATAAACGTCTGGCATTGGCTGAGCAGAAAAATATTCATAACTTATTAATGGCTGAAAACCATGAGGAGGACGATAGCCATCAACATGCCGATGAACCTAACCATGATGCGGATCACGAACATCATCACCATGGTGAGTATAATATGCACATCTGGTTGTCTCCAGATATTGCAAATTTGGCTGCCGATGACATTTACGCGCGTTTAGTAGAGCTTTATCCTGCTCAGAAAGATAAGCTGGACGTAAACCTTCGTAAATTCAAAGAAAACATGGCGCAAAACGATAAGAAAATTGCTAGTATTTTAAAACCGGCTCAAAATAAAGGGTATTTTGTTTTTCACGATGCTTATGGCTACTTTGAAAAACACTATCAGCTCGCTCCATTAGGGCATTTTACGATAAACCCTGAGATTCAGCCCGGTGCCCAAAAATTGCATCAAATACGAACACAACTGGTTGAGCATAAAGCGCAATGTGTTTTTGCTGAGCCACAATTCAGACCTGCGGTTATTGAAAGCGTAGCGAAAAATACGGGAGTCAAAATGGGTACTCTCGACCCACTCGGTAGTGGGCTGGCAATTGGACCGGATAGCTACATGAAGTTTCTGACTCAACTATCAGAACAATACGCAAGCTGCCTGAATTAAGCATAGAGGAATAGTTTAAAGTGCAGCAAATGGCAAATGGTATTGTGCAGGCATTTAACGGCTTGTCCAAGACCCATAAAATTGTGTTGAGCACGCTCACTGTCGCCACCATGGCCGTCGCGATTTGGCGGCCTGTACATATCCCTACCACGCATGAAAGTGACAGTTCTCCTGATACAGTCATTCCTTTTGCTCAATCAGCAATTGAAGCAGAAGGCGATGATTTAATTCAAGATAGTAGTGAGCAGTTACCCGATGAAGGCGTTGCAGACAGCGATACTGACGCATCAGATGCAGATGGTACACCTCTCGCACATGAATATGTTGTCTCAAGTGGCGATAATTTATCGTCTATTTTGACCCAGTTTGGTATTGAAGCTGGTGATGTTGCGACACTTTCAAACCAACATAAATCATTACGTAACTTAAAGATCGGTCAAACCCTGAGTTGGACACTGAATGCTGATGGCGAATTAGAGTCCCTAACGTGGGATGTTTCTCGTCGTGAAACGCGTATCTTCAAACGTGTTGGGGCAACCAACAAATTTGAGGAAGTGAAAGAGATCCGCAAAGGGGATTGGACAAACAGCGTGATGACCGGTTCTATCGAAGGTACGTTTGCTCAAAGCACTAAGAAAGCTGGTTTGACTCGTACAGAAGGCCGTGAAGTTACCAAAGCATTACAGTGGCAGGTGGATTTTAATAAGCTGAAAAAAGGCGATAAGTTTACCGTTTTAATGGGTCGCGAGATGCTCAATGGGACTCATGAACAGAGCCAACTAGTTGGCGTACGTTTACAGTCTGGCGGTAAAAATTACTACGCTTTCCGTGCTGAAGACGGTCGCTACTATGACAGTGAAGGTAATGGTTTAGAGCGCGGTTTCTTACGTTTTCCAACTGTTAAGCAGTTCAGAGTTTCATCGCACTTCAATCCACGTCGTGTTAACCCTGTAACTGGTCGTGTTGCGCCCCATAAAGGGGTCGACTTCTCCATGCCAGTGGGCACGCCGGTGTTAGCTGTCGGTGATGGTGAAGTGATTGTGGCGAAATACAGTGGTGCAGCAGGAAACTTTATTGCTATTCGCCATGGTCGCCAATATACGACGCGTTATATGCATTTACGTCAATTGCTGGTGAAACCAGGGCAAAAAGTAAAGCGTGGTGATCGCATTGCGTTATCAGGTAATACTGGACGTTCGACAGGACCACATCTCCATTTTGAAATGTGGGTTAACCAACAAGCCGTCAACCCACTGACTGCGAAATTACCAAGCTCAGGTGGTTTAACAGGTAAAGAACGTAAAGAGTATTTAGAGCTGGTCAAAGAGACTAAACCTCAGCTTAAATTGAAATAACCATTTCAGTTTCTTCATCCAAAAACTGGCAGATACTTGTGTCTGCCAGTTTTTTTTGTAATGCTCTTACACATTCATTTTTGGTTATCAAAATAGCCGTGATTTCTTGGGTATAACATGAATAAAGAACAAGATACCGACAGCAAAAAGGGCTATGTGCCAACGTTTCATAAATCCTATTTATTACCTAAATATTGGGGCGTTTGGTTAGGCGCAGGGCTGTTTGTTGCGCTTGCCTATATCCCTGTTAAGGTTCGTGATCCTATGCTGGCAAAAATAGGTAAATGGGTTGGACGATTAGCGAAGAGCGCCCGTCGCCGAGCTAAAATTAACTTACTCTATTGCTTTCCTGATATGGAAGAGCAACAAAGAGAAGGGTTGGTTGACCGGATGTTTGAAACTGCACCGCAGTCTTTTGTCATGTTAGCTGAATTGTGTGTCCGTGGGGCTGAGCGAACATTAGCGCGTACCCAGTGGCATAACAAACAGATTATCGACCAATTGCAGGAACAGCAAAGCAATGTGATTTTTATGGTTCCTCACGGTTGGGCAGTCGATGCTCCGGCGATGCTATTAGCTGCGATGGGGCAAAATATGGCGGCTATGTTCCATCACCAGAAAAACCCTGTTGCAGATTATTTGTGGAACAAAGCGCGTTACCATTTTGGTGGGCGCCTTCATTCCCGCGAAGCAGGAATTAAACCTTTTATTGCATCGGTCAGACAAGGTTACTGGGGTTTTTATCTACCCGATCAAGATCATGGGGAAGAGCACAGTGAGTTTGTTGATTTCTTTGGTACATACAAAGCGACTTTACCCGCTATTGGTCGATTGATGAAAGTGTGCAAAGCGAAAATTGTTCCTTTATTTCCGGTGTACGATCACGTTAATCATCAATTACATATCTATGTTCGTGAACCAATGGATGATATTGATGGGCAAGATGATAACTATATTGCACGTCGAATGAATGAGGAGTTAGAGTTTTTAGTTGAACCTAACCCAGAGCAATATACGTGGATCCTCAAGCTCTTGAAAACGCGTAAGGAAGGTGAGATAGAACCTTACCAGCGAAAGGATTTATATCGCTAGATTTCTTTTCAGAATCATAAAAAGCCACGGTAATAATCATTCGTGGCTTTTGTTTTTTAAGGGCAGTAGATATTTATTATATATAATTATGGAATAAATTTAATTTAAAAGACGGCTTCAAAATAATGCTAAAAACCTAAATTGTAGGAGTGATATTCTAAATGCATTGTTATATTCTTCCTGAGATATAATTGAGGGAAGATCATGGGCTGGATACATTATGGATAAAACGAAAACAACATTAGATCAATGGGTAACTTTGCAAGCTGTTGTCGACTATGGCGGGTTCGCGCAAGCAGCTGAAGTATTACATAAAACACAATCTTCGATTAGTTATACTATTAGTAAACTAGAACAAATATTAGATATTGAAATTTTTGTCGTGGAAAAACGCCGAGCCGTATTAACAGAACAAGGTGAAGCACTATTAGCATTATCACGAGAAGTAACTAATAAAGCGATTGCATTAGAAATAGCCGCAAAACTAATAAATAAAAAAATAAATAATAAAATAAAGATAGTAATAGATTCATTATATAACAGTGATGAGCTATTAAATAAAATTGGAAGTCTAATCAAAAGTAGAAAAGATTATGATATTGAATTAACCAAAACACTACTTAATCGGGAAGATGTTTTATCATATAAGGAATTTGACTTATTGATATCGCATCATTATGTCGGTTCATTAAATCCCATTTTTTTGGGAGAGATTGATGCGGTGCTTGTTACAGCGCCTAATCATTATTTGCAGCAATGTACCAAAGATAGAATTAGACATAAACTCGAAAAAACACCGCATATTGTTTTGTCTACGACTTTTCAAGATAAGATGCGGAGTCACCAAACTGTTAAAGTTACAAATACTGAAACAGCGATTAAATTAATTAGGAATTCAGTTGGTTACTCTTGGTTTCCAAGAAATATTATTCATGAATTGATTGAGGAAAGCATCCTAAAAGAAGTTGAAAATGATATTTGTAATTCTAAATACCAATTTTATATGTATAAAAATAAGAATCCTATAATAAATGATATAATCATAAATTACCTATTTAATGATATCTAAGTTAATTAATTTCAGTTTTAAACTTATTCTGTAAAGTGTATAAGTATTTTTGATTTAGATTGAAAAAATTCAATATAACCATTCATTAACTTAATTGAAGCGTGATGCTATATTCTCGGCGAACAGAAAATATAGTTTATATTTCGTTTTTGAAAAATAAATCTTAAAATATACATTCTATTTATAGGAAAATTATGCATATTCTAAATAAAACTCTAAATTTATTGGGAGTGAGTTTGGCTATCACGATCGCACCGGCAGTGTTTGCTTCTGGTGTAATTAATTTTACGGGAGAAATAACGGAGCAAGCTTGTACCGTAGATAGTCAATCACGTAACTTAAATGTAGATCTTGGCCGTGTATCAACCAAAAGTTTATCTTCCGCAGGAGAAATGGCTGGGTTAACGAATTTTACAATTAAACTGGTGGATTGCCCTGTTGATACTAAAGTCACGGTTAATTTCGCGGGAAACCGTGATGCTGTTGACCAAGATATTCTTGCTTTACATCATGGCAATGGTTCAGCAAAAAATGTGGGTATCGCATTGTATGAAAAAAATGCAGTATCTCAGATAAAACTATACGAAGATACCAAAGAGGTTGTTTTAGCAGGAAATTCGGCAGAGTTGGAGTATGTTGCAGCGTTTAAAGCAACAGGTGCAGCAACGGCGGGGCAAGCGAATAGCAGCGCAATTTACAGTATTCAATATCAATAATATGCTGGGTGACGTTTGTCACCCATATTTACGTTATGTTGGCATGTATATGAAGATAATTTATTCAGCTATTTTATTTTGTCTCTGCTTTGTTTCTTTAGCATCAGCCAGTGGGATCAGTATAGGTGGAACTCGTTTTGTTTATATGGATAATAAACGAGATATTTCAATTCCAATTTTTAATAGTAATGAAAAAAAACCTTTCTTAATCCAAAGTTGGGTGACCGGGTTTAATGAGGACATTAAAGCGCCATTTATTGCAACTCCAGCTTTATTCCGTGTTGAGCCGAATAGTTACGGGGCAGCAAGAATTGCGTATTTAGGTCAGCCACTTTCATCTAACCAAGAAAAAATATTTTTATTAAATATAAAATCAATACCGCCTAAAGATGAGGGTATTGAAAATGAATTGCAAATCATTATTAATTCACAGTTTAAACTTTTCCTACGCTCAAACGATATTGAGCCATTAAATTTTGATAATATAATATTAACAAAAGAGCATAATGGAATAAAAGTCAATAATAAAACACCGTATCATTTATCAATTAAAAGTATTTTAATTAATGGGGAGTCCATAAAAGGAACGAAAATGGTTTACCCTTGGGTAGATGATTATATTTTTAAAGGAAAGATAGATAAGGGGCATGTAGTTACTGTCGAATTTATTAATGACTATGGTGCTATTGTGGAAAAGAAAATAACCAAGAGCTAGTGTATGGAAACACACCACTTAATCAAAAATTGGTTTTACAGTAAAAAAATAAAATTCATTAATATTACGTTTTTTTCATCAGTTGGATTTGCATCAATCTCCAATGCAAGTGAGATGTTTGACATCAATGCAATTAATACGGGAATTGAAAATAAGCTATCTGACTCTTCACTATTAAATTATCTTTCTAAAACCGAAGGGCAACTCCCTGGTCGTTATCAGGTCAATATTTATGTGAATGGAAACAAAGTTGCAGATGAGTTGATTGAATTTATTTACGATAATGAAGAAAAAAAACTGAAACCTAAGATAACAAAAGAACAGTTAATAAGTTGGGGTGTTAAGCCCTCAATGTTATTACAAAAAAATGAAGTCTCTTCAACCGATAAATTCTTAGATATTAAGTACTCAATTGATGGTAGTGACATTCACCATGATTTCTTTTCAAATCGATTAGATATTAGTATTCCTCAAATTGCAATGGAAATGGCGAGCCGAGGCTATATTGACGCCACTGAATGGGACGATGGAATCAACGGGATGTTTATTAACTATTCAGCACGCTTTAATCGATCGTGGGGAAATCCAAACAGCCAACAAAATATTTATGTAGGTTTACGAAATGGAATTAATTGGGGAGCTTGGAGGTTACGTAATCACAGTTATTACAATGACACGAATGAAAAGACTATTTTATATAGTTTGCAAACCTTCTTAGAGCGGGATCTTCGTGATTTGAAAAGCCATTTAATTATTGGAGAAACAGCATCTGATAACGGGATTATGGACGCTTTTCAATATCGCGGTATAAAGCTTATGTCGGAAGAAAGTATGTTACCGCAAAGCCGTCGTGGATTTGCTCCTGTCGTTAATGGCGTTGCAAATAGCAATGCGGTAGTCACTGTTCGTCAAAATGGTCAGATTATTTATCAAACGTCAGTACCTGCTGGGGAATTTATATTGAATGATCTTTATCCTACATCGTTCAATGGAGATTTACAGGTTATGGTCACTGAAGCCAATGGATCAACAAGAACATTTATCCAACCTTTTTCCAATGCCTCCATCATGCAAAGGGAGGGTTCATTAAAATACAGCATCGAACTTGGAAAATATCGGGAAGAGAGAGGGATAGAACGACCTTATTTTATTCAATTTTCTGGGATCTATGGTTTGCCAATCAATTTGGCAAATTATGGCAATATATCGTTATTAGGTGGCGCTTTTATCTCAGAAAATAAACAAGTTTATGTTTTAGGATCAGGGGTGAGTTTAGGTTACCTAGGGGGTATTTCATTGGATATGACATACTCACAAGCACAATGGCAGCAATATGCAAAGACGACGGATCAAACCTACCGTCTTCAATATACCAAATATATTCAAAATACAGCGACGGGACTGAATTTATCAGCTCAATATGCCGTAGAACCCGATATAAACAAGGCTCTTTTTCGAACCATAAGTATTGACCGAATATCAAAAAAACAACGATTACAGATTGCGTTGAGTCAAGCGTTAGGGAAATGGGGATCTTTAAACATTAATGGCTATCAGCAAAAGTATTGGGGGCAGTCAGGCTCCGATAATAACCTTACAGTCGGTTTTAGTTCTCAGTATCAATCTATTAATTACAGTTTTTCCTATTCTCATTCTGAGCAAAATAATCCCCATAGGGTCGATAAGTTATTTTCCTTTAATTGCAGTATGCCATTTCGTTGGAAAGAAAAGGCTTATTGGGGTGTTTATAGCTACAACACGAGCGACAATGCAGGGGGAATAAGCACATTTAGCTTGAATGGCTCAGCTTTCAATTCCAATCAATTACAATATGACATTACTCAGCAATATCATCATAAGAATCAACAATTCAGCCATGGTATTCGTGGTAATTACGTAACTTCTTACGGCGAATTTGGGGCGGGTTGGGATTATGCTTCTGAATATCAAGCTGCCCATGCTGAGGCGACAGGATCGCTGTTATTTCATCAAGGTGGAGTGACAGCTTCACGCGCGTTTTCTAATGCCATTGGGCTGGTTAAAGCTCAAGATATTGATAACTTGAAAGTGAATAATGCACCTTCATTGCATACTAATGGGCAAGGGTATGCCGTGGTTCCCATGTTAACGCGCTATGAACGCAATAAAGTGAGCGTAGATACCTCGACGTTAAAGGGTAATGATGATGTGGAGTTGAGCTCAGCGACCGTTGTTCCCACAAGCGGTGCGATTATTTTGGTGGATCTTAAAGCAAAGCGAGGTGGGCGTGTGGTATTAAAACTGAAGAAAAATAATCAGTTACTCGGATTTGGTACCCAAGTTAATCTTCTCGCACAGCAGCATATCGTCTCATCGGGCATTGTAGCGAATGATGGAGAAGTTTATTTGAGTGGAGTTCCTGCACAGAGTATTGTTCACATTAAATGGGGAGAAGCGCATGCACAGCAGTGCCAATTGCCTCTTCAGATTGATTTGAGCAATCAAAACATTCAATTTATTGACGGGGTTTGCCAATAAGGGGGCTTATGAAACAGTTTGCTATCTCCAACGCTATCTACGCCATCATGTTGTTGTTCTCACCAAAACTTTTCGCAGACTACCGAGCAGAATTTTCATCTTACACGGTACCGATATCTCAAACGCTGTATGTCCCTAAAAGTGCGCCCATCAACTCACATATTGCAACGATAGAGCTGGGAACCTATACGCCATGGGTATGGTGGAATGAATCAGGGACAACGCGAGTGGGAATTAATTTACCTGGTATATTTGATGACCATTATCAGATAGCAGGGGTTGGCGCCATTAAGGAAATAGGCCTATCAGGTATCGGCTTTGCATTGCACGGTTCAGTGAATAGCCCGTGTTCAGCAAGGGGATATGTGAATGGTAAAAATAACCGTGATGGAAATCCGGCGAATCGCTTACTCTGCCCAAGTAGTGAATCAAGGGGTAATTACAATGTTACCTTGAAAGCCGCATTCTATAAAATTCGCCCTCAAGTGAATACGCAGTTATTACAATCCACCAGTGCCGCGATGTTTATTGTGTTTAATGACAAGTTTATTACTCAGGATGCATTTGGAAATGTTGAGCCCAAAATTTGGTTGTCACCGATTAATGTGATTGCCAATGGATGTGAAATCAAAAATCGAGTGATCAATGTTGCGTTTGGTCAGGTGGAAAAGTCAGGTGCAAAGGGGGTGGGTGTGACGGTTGCGAATAGCCGTAACCGATTCAAAATTGAGCTTGAATGCGATGAATCTTCACCTATAAAGATCCGTTTTATGGGAACGGCTGACGCGAGTGGACTTGGTGGAACGATTGCACTCAATAATCCAAATCATCAGGAAACAGCAAAAGGCTTTGGTATTCAAATTAAGCACAAAGGGAAGCCGATTAAACTCAACCAAATGGTACAAATTTCCCGTTTAAATCAAGCGCAACACTATGTTATTCCGTTAGAAGCGGCCTATATTCAAACTGCAGAGAAAACACGCGGAGGAAAGGCGGATGGAACGCTGCAATTTAATTTGCAATATCATTGAGATTCCAAAATAAAAGGGAGCCTAAGCTCCCTTAATTTTTTAATAAATTAAGCTATCATTCGACGACTAAAATACGGCAGGTATTGGTGCTGCCGATGGTGCCCATTTGGTCACCTTGAGTCACGATAACCGTATCTCCAACCATCAAGTAGCCATTATCACGTAAACGTGCGATGGCCTCACTTGCTGCTGCAATACCGTCAGTATGCGTGCTGCAAAATACAGGGGTGACACCACGATACAGTGAACATTGATTCAATGTTTTTTCATGGCGAGACATCGCGAAAATTGGCAGTCCAGAGCTAATGCGCGACATGATACGCGCGGTACGGCCTGACTCAGTCATCGCGATGATGGCTTTAACACCTTTTAGGTGGTTGGCGGCGTACATGGTTGACATCGCAATCGCATCTTCGGAACTTTCGAATTCAGCATCTAAACGGTGTTTCGAAATATTCAGACCCGGCATTTTCTCCGCACCAAAACAGACTTGCGCCATGGCGGCGACAGTTTCTGCTGGGTATTGTCCTGCGGCGGTTTCTGCGGATAGCATCACCGCATCAGTTCCGTCTAAGACCGCGTTTGCCACGTCCATGACTTCTGCACGGGTTGGCATTGGGTTGGTGATCATCGATTCCATCATTTGAGTTGCCGTGATCACCACGCGGTTCAATTGACGGGAACGACGAATTAATTTCTTCTGTACTGCAACCAGTTCAGGGTCACCAATTTCAACTCCTAAGTCACCACGGGCAACCATCACAACATCAGATGCAAGGATCACTTCGTCCATGATGTCGTCAGTTGCGACTGCTTCTGCACGTTCAACTTTGGCGACGATTTGGCATTCGCAGCCTGCATCACGCGCTAAACGGCGAGCATAATCGAGATCTTCACCTGAACGCGGGAAGGAAACAGCTAAGAAATCCACATTGATTTTAGCGGCGGTAATAATGTCGGCTTTGTCTTTCTCTGTCAGCGCTTCTGCGGATAAGCCACCACCGAGTTTATTGATGCCTTTGTTGTTGGAAAGTTGTCCACCGACAGTCACTTCGGTGAAGACTTGCAAACCTTGAACTTCACGAACCTTTAACTGCACGCGGCCATCATCCAGTAGGAGAATATCGCCAGGTACCACGTCAGCAGGCAGACCTTTATAGTCGATACCCACTTTATGTTGGTCGCCTTCACCTTTACCTAATGAGGCATCCAGCGTGAATTTATCACCAACATTAAGGAAAACTTTACCGTCTTTAAAAGTAGAAACACGAATTTTCGGACCTTGTAGATCCCCAAGAATAGCGACGTGACGCCCTAATCGAGCCGCAATCTCACGCACTTTATTTGCGCGCGCCATGTGGTCTTCAGGAGTTCCGTGAGAGAAGTTAAGGCGAACAACGTTAGCCCCAGCATTGATAATTTTTTCTAGATTATTATCACGATCGGTTGCTGGACCAAGGGTTGTAACAATTTTAGTTCTTCTAAGCCGTCTAGACATGTATTACTCCGTGACCTGTAATGGTACAAATAAAAGTGAAACCATTTCACTCCATTTCGAAACCTATTTACTGCAAATAGGGGTGCTGACACGAGCACAGCTATTATATACAGCAAATTTCTTAAAGCCATCGGGAGAATAAAAACTCTTTGGGCCCGGTAGAATTAAGAAACCTCTTTTAACATTGTTATTTCCATCTTTCAGACATTATCAAACCGCGAATCGCGTAACGCTTCTTTGACCCGTTTCAAGTTATCTCTAAATTTTTCGCCTCTACGCAAAGTAAATCCAGTGGTTAATACATCAATGACGGCAAGCTGTGCCATCCTAGAGACCATTGGCATGTACATATCCGTATCTT
This sequence comes from Providencia sp. LY12, assembly GCF_057621555.1. Taxonomy (NCBI): domain Bacteria; kingdom Pseudomonadati; phylum Pseudomonadota; class Gammaproteobacteria; order Enterobacterales; family Morganellaceae; genus Providencia; species Providencia sp. LY12. The sequence goes on from NZ_CM172594.1 coordinate 2,057,465, forward strand.
CAGGGACATCAATAATAATCGATAAGTTGGCTTCTTTGGCGAGAGGAGAACCTTCGGAGGTAATTGCGATGACCGTCGCATCATTCTGGCGAGCGAGTTGTGCCATATCGACTAAGGCTTTTGTGCGTCCTGTGTGAGAAATCAATACAATCACATCCCCCTCACTACTATTGATGCAGCTCATACGTTGCATGACAATATCATCAAAGTATATGACTGGAATATTAAAACGGAAAAATTTATTCATCGCATCGTGGGCTACCGCCGCAGAAGCTCCAAACCCAAAAAAACTGATTTTCCGAGCTTGGGTGAGTAAATCAACCGCGCGATTAATGGCATGCGTATCGAGGGTATGTTTGACATTGTCTAACCCTGCCATCGCCGACTCGAAAATCTTGTGGGTATAAGTATTGACGGTGTCAGTCTCTTCGATATGGCGATTAACATAAGGCGTGCCATTGGCAAGATTTTGAGCCAGCTTTAATTTAAAGTCAGGGAACCCTTTGGTTTCCATTTTTCGGCAAAATCGGTTGACGGTAGGCTCGCTGACGTCAGCCAGTTGGGCTAACGCCGCTATACTGAGATGAATAGCACTTTGGGGCATCCCTAAAATGACTTCAGCCACTTTTTTTTCTGATTTGCTCAAAAAATCGAGGCTAGTTTTCATTTGTTCTAAAATATTCATATAGCAAAAGTGCCTATTTCAGCAAAAGGAGAAATATTTCTGCCATCAGAGTATGGTGGCATTAACATCTGGATATGACTGAAAATATACTACGTGTTGGTTGTAAGCTATCTATGCACTGAGCGTAACTTATGGCTTTTTTTACGAAAATATGACCCGTATCTAATTTTCAACTTAGTAAACTCACTACATAAACCGTGATTTTCCAACAAAGCTGGAAGCATTCAGTGATAAAAAATTTTATTGATGTCTGGGTATGCTGTATTTTTCAGCATAAAAACTGTGACCAGCGTCATCAATATTTACTGAGCAGTAGCAAACGGGTACATTAGCAGGCAACCGATTGTATTTTTATAAAAACGACACTCAGAACCTATCTCATTAGAGTGAAGTATTCCCTTATTTTCTTTGGGCTCTAATCAGATAGTTTCTAAATTCCGCAGATTGAGGAGAACCAACATGGCGGTACATAATGCTGCTCAAGCTTGTGACCTGATTATTTTCGGCACTAAAGGTGACCTAGCACGTCGCAAGTTACTTCCATCACTGTATCAATTGGAAAAAGCAGGTTATATCCATCCAGATACTCGTATTATCGGCGTTGGTCGTGCCCAATGGGAACGGAACGATTATGTAGAGTTTGTGCATAAAGCATTAAATGATTTTTTGAAAGAAGAGCTAGATCCTGCGTTGTGGGAGCGTTTAAGCGCACGTTTAGATTTCTGCAATTTAGATGTCAGTGAAACGGATAACTTCGTTCGTTTAGCCGATATGCTTAAGCAAGATACACAACCCGCTATCCACTATTTCGCAATGCCACCAAGCACATTTGGTGAAATGTGTCATGGGCTGGGTCATGCAGGGCTGAACAAGCAACCTAACCGCGTGGTCATGGAAAAACCATTAGGTACAGATTTAGCTTCATCTCAGCAGATCAACAACGAAGTGGCTAAATATTTCGATGAAAGCCAAGTTTACCGAATTGACCACTATTTAGGTAAAGAAACGGTTTTAAACTTACTGGCACTGCGTTTTGCGAACTCATTGTTTATTAATAACTGGGACAATCGCACTATTGACCATGTGCAGATCACCGTTGCGGAAGAAGTCGGTATTGAAGGTCGTTGGGGTTACTTTGACCAAGCAGGTCAGATGCGTGATATGGTGCAAAACCATTTGTTGCAGATCTTAACGATGATCGCCATGTCACCGCCGGCAGACTTAACCACTGACCGTATTCGTGATGAAAAAGTGAAAGTGCTGCGTTCTTTACGCCGCATTGACCACACAAACGTGCGTGAGAAAGCCGTACGCGGTCAATATACTGCGGGCTTTGTACAAGGTAAGAAAGTACCGGGTTACTTAGAAGAAGAAGGCGCGAATAAGCAGAGCCAGACCGAGTCTTTTGTGGCTTTACGTGTGGATATTGATGATTGGCGCTGGGCAGGCGTTCCATTCTACCTGCGCACCGGTAAGCGTTTACCTGCAAAATGTTCAGAAGTTGTGGTCTATTTTAAAAAGCCAGCACTGAATATTTTCTCTGAAAGCTACCAAGATTTACCACAAAATAAATTGACCATTCGTCTACAACCAGATGAAGGGATCGATATTGAAATTATGAACAAGGCACCGGGCTTGGATCATAAACACCGTTTACAGACCACTAAACTGGACTTGAGCTTCTCCGAAACTTTCAACCAAACGCATCTTGCAGATGCTTACGAGCGTTTATTATTAGAAGCCATGCGTGGCATTCAGGCATTGTTTGTACGTCGTGATGAAGTGGAAGAAGCGTGGAAATGGGTCGATTCCATTATGGAAGCGTGGGCCATGGATAACGACGCACCTAAGCCGTATCAAGCGGGAACATGGGGTCCTATCGCTTCAGTGGCAATGATTGCTCGCGATGGTCGCTCGTGGAATGAGTTTGAATGATTATTTGTTCACGTAGATTTTATTGAGTCAATAGCGGGAGATTTCCCGCTATTTTTTTATTTGCTTACGGTTGCTTTTTTTCTTCAAGTGCAATGATGCTTATCAACCAATCACATTCAGGCTGACTGAATTGTAATGATTTTCCTTTATGCTTAATTATGAGGCTGTCTGTTGAATTTTTGACATCAATGACGCAATCCGAACCTAGCTGCTTAGCGGATGGCAGATGGGTTATTTTAGCTGGAGAGTTGGATAAAATGGGGCAGTTTGTTGTCGATCTTGTTGATGAAAAACATGAACGTAATGGCATTATCAATCCTTTAGTGATGCATTTATTGAATATGGAGTGTGCCATGAGTCATTACGCTTCTCTTTAATAATTTGATGGTTACCAAGATGCTGATTCAAGGCAACCATTCAATTTTGGCTATCTTAAAGCACTAATTCACTACGACCCGTAGCGGCCATATGAATGATACCTTGCTCGATACGCAAACACGCCATTTTGGCAGCATCAGGAACGGATAATCCGGCTAATAATTGAGCGGTAAGTTCAGCGCCGAATAGGTCGCCAGTACCTTTTGGTGTGACAGGGTAACGTTTATGGCGAATAACGGCGACATCCTGTTTAGTCACACAAACCACTTCAATGCTTTCCTCATCAGGTTGGAAAGCGCTCGTAATGATGACCCACTGCGTGTGACCTTTGAGTAACGAACGCGCTGCACGGGTGGCATCGTCTAGATTGTTTATCTCTTGCCCGCTGAGTGTGGAAAGTTCAAATTTGTTCGGGATAATCCCTGTTGCGAGTGGAATGACTTCATGACGATAAACATCAGCTATCGCTGGAGGAATATAAAAGCCACTATCTTCATCTCCCATGACAGGGTCGACAATGACAGGCATTTTAGGGTGTTGCTCGCGCACAGAGCCAAGCCAATTTGCAAGGTCGTGAGCTTTATCTGGGGAACCTAAATAACCCGTCAAAATGGCTTTAATGCTGTTTAAACTGCCACGTTCAACAAAGCCTTGTAAATAGCCACGAAACCATTCACCGGGTAATTCTCCACCATAACAAGTGGCATAGTGGGGCGTGTTGCTTAGAATAACGGTGGGAACTGCAGCAACGCGTAATCCTTGTTTGGTCAATGCGGGGACAGCGATGCTATTACCCACACTGCCATAGACAACTTGTGATTGAATGGAGACAACATCATAAGGAAGCGGGGTGGCATCGGCGGCGTTTTGAAAGCTATTTGACGTTAGCGTAAAGGTATCCATGACTCTCTCTTATTTGGTGTTCATTATTGCTATTTTCTAACGGATAACACGATAAGAAGCGTGTTGGCGTTAATTGTCAATCGTAACCGAAAAAATTCATATTGAATGGGATGTTAGCAGCATAAAAAAGGGTAAAAAAATTTTTTTTTGCTCAGATCCTCTAAAAATAAATGCGAGGAAAATGACAGAATTATTCGCAAAATAGACGCTGGCACTGTATTGCTTAGCATATTAATGAATATTTATGCATAAATATGACGAATTCAAAAAGCGTTTGTATTCATTGACTTAATAATTTTGGCGTGGTAGAAATAGCTTGAAACTAACAATTATATGAGGGTTCGGAGTAACTTGGATGGATGTCCATCCGATGAAATGAATGAGATATCATGCTTAGCGTGACTAGCATAAAGATCAGTAAGTCCCAAAGAAGATCAACACACAAGCTTTTCCTTTCCGCTATTCTTTCCAGTGAGTATCACTGGTGTGGCGCATTATAGCGTCCTTCTAGATTATTCAATTCGCTGAATAAAATCAGCACTCTTTTATTTTTATTTGAATTTTAAACAGCTTAAAGCATAGCCATTAAGCTCATTGCCTTTCTGTCTTGTTCAAAAAACAGGCTATGGCGAAGCTGTATCTAGAGGGATACTATAATGATTTATTGGATATTTTTAGCATTAGCTATCGTGACTGAGGTCATTGGTACGTTATCAATGAAACATGCCAGTGTAAGCGGTGATTTCACTGGTATGGCTGTGATGTATGTGATGATTGCGACTTCCTATATTTTACTGGCGGTTGCGGTAAAAAAAGTGGCACTGGGTGTTGCTTACGCTATGTGGGAAGGTGTTGGTGTTCTGCTAATTACGACGTTCAGCGTATTGTGGTTTGGAGAATCACTGTCACCAATGAAAGTTGGTGGATTAGTTTTCCTGATCACAGGTATTGCATTGATCAAATCAGGCACCAAAAAAGCGACTGTTAGCCAATCAGCTCAGAAAGTAAAACAAGCTGCAAAAAATGCGGTTGATTCCGCCAAAGCCCGAGCTTTAGTGACAAAGACCGCTAAATCGGAGGTGTAGTATGGCCAGTCAATTTGAATGGTGGCATGCGGCATTTTTGATCCTCGCAGTGGTACTGGAAATTCTTGCCAACGTATTTTTAAAAATGTCAGATGGTTTTAGACGTTATTGGTTAGGAATTTTGTCTCTCATCGCCGTATTAGGGGCATTTAGTGCACTGGCGCAGGCAGTGAAGGGAATCGAACTGTCAGTGGCTTATGCATTATGGGGAGCGTTCGGTTTAATCGCCACAGTTGCTGCCGGCTGGATCCTATTTAATCAACGCTTAAACTATAAAGGCTGGGGTGGGTTAGTATTCCTACTTATCGGTATGGTGCTGATTAAAATGTCGTAACGGATAATTTGCTCAACAAAAGCATATTGTCAACGAAGTCATTAGGTTTTATTTAATTATATTCAACCTAATGACTTCACTTAATTTTCCTCTCTTGGATTTAATGTACTTAGTAAGTGTACATTTATAGAATATTACACTTCAAACAAGCGTATAACGTTCCATTATCAATTCATTATTATATTTTGATTTTTTTTGGCTATATTAGTTTCGTGCCGAAAATAAAATAATTCATATGTTTTACAGAATATTCTTAAAAATAGAATTTATTTGAATTTAATTTATTTAATAATAAATGGAAAGCAAGTTTTAATAGAAAATTATTTTATTTCAATATGATGCGTATTGATTTTCAGGGTTTAACTTCATTGAGTAAATCATTGCTTTATTTGGCTTTCAATTCTTGATTTTACTAATGTATTTAATCTTTCTTAAGTGATATTCTTTTCCCCGCTTTAAAAAGGAATGGTTTCTATTGAATTTCATATTGAGAATTGATGATTAATTTAAATTCTCATAATAACAAAATTATGCGAAAAATATTATGAAGCTAAATAAATTAAGTCTGGCAGTGACTATTGGAATTTCCTTATTAACGTCTCAAGGATATTCTGCGAATAATAAGCTTGAAATTGAGAAAAAGGTTGATATCAATATTGGCCCTGGTATTGATTCTGAAGATCTTTCGATTTCAGGCGATGGAAAGGTTATTGCGGGAAATGAAAGTTCGGATAATCGTGATTCGGGTGTGTTTCGTTGGTCACAAGACAAAGGGATCATGCATTTAGGCACGCTGAAAGCAGATAACAGCGGTCGTGCGTCAACAAATGGCGTTTCAAAGGATGGCTCTACGATTATTGGTTATTCAAGTACAGATGATGGGCGCGGAAGTGCATTTATCTGGACTGAACGTGGCGGAATGGAAGGCTTAGGTAGTTTACGTACGGATGGCATTAACGGTTCGTATGCCCAAGCAGTTTCTGATGATGGGAAGGTAGTTACAGGGCAAGCGTCAGTGGACGATAACCGCTCTGTTGCGTTTATTTGGACTCGAGAGTCAGGCATGGTTGGGCTGGGAACATTAAAAAGCGATAACACAGGAACTTCTGATCCTAATGGATTATCCGCTGATGGCTCAACGGTAGTGGGGGATTCAAGCACTCACTCAGGAAATACGCATGCTTTCAGATGGCGTAAAGAAACGGGCATGACTGACTTGGGAATATTAACGTCGGATAATTCAGGAATTTCATCGGCAAATGGCGTGTCTGCCAATGGTTCAGTTGTCGTAGGTTCTTCTGACACAGATGGAGGGGATAGCAATGCTTTTCGTTGGACTGAAAAAACCGGAATGGTGGGTCTAGGCACGTTACGCGCCGATAATTCAGGGCGTTCAGGGGCTGACTATGTATCCAGAGATGGCACCGTCGTTGTCGGTGGGTCTGACTCTGATTATGACAGTGATTCCACAATGGCATTCCGCTGGACTGAAAAAGACGGCATGAAAGGCTTAGGAACATTAAAGTCGGACAACTCAGGCTATTCAGAAGCGTATGATCTCTCAAGTGATGGTTCAGTGATTGTGGGGGAGTCATACACGGATTCTAATAAATACATGCAGGCTTTCCGTTGGACTGAAGAAACAGGTATGGTGAACCTAGGAACGCTGCAATCCGATAACCTCGGTAACGCAACGGCGTATTCGGTATCGGATGATGGTTTGGTCGTGGCTGGAACCTCAATCACAGACAGTGGTGAGAGCCATGCTGTTTTGTGGAAAATTAAGGAAGCCTCAACGAAGCCAGTTGATCCAATAAAACCGGTCGACCCAACGAAACCAGTAGACCCAACTAAGCCAGTTGATCCAGTAAAACCCGTAGACCCAACAAAACCAACGATTGTGACGGTAGATGCCACCAATAGTAGCCGCGCAATGTCTCGTACAGCAAGTCGTGGATTTGAAGTGCTCGATCTCTACCAAAATAGCTTAGAGACTCTCAGTTCAAGTCGCTGCCAGTTAGGGCAGGACAACTACTGCGTTGGGTTATTTACGCAATATGATACCGTATCAAGCAACCATCGTGTTGCTACTGGCTTGCATGGAACTCTGCGTTTACCAGCAGAAAACTGGACTGTTGGTGTGGCGATGAACTTCGCCAATAACACAACACTCACTAGCAATTATGATACTCGTGGTAGCAATCATCCTGCGGTGGGCGGTTATATTCGCTATCAAGAAAACCGTAATAATGAAGGTCTCTATGCAGATTTGTCGGCATCATACCTGAGCCAAGGCTTAGTGATCACCCGTGATACCTTACAAAATACGGAAGGTGGGCAAGGCAACGCGACTATCAAAGGTTATCAAGCTCGTGTAGGTGCAGGTTACGGTATTTCCGTTGCTCCTCAAACTCAATTGCTACCAGAAGTAGCATTGACCTATAAAGATATTAATCGCAGTGGGTATACTGAAGCGAAAAATGCGGAATTTGCTGCGCAATATGGACGTATGGGTAACAAACGTACAGATATCGACCTTGGTATTCGAGTGGATCACAATATCAATGATGTAGTCACGTTAGATGGAAAAGTGGGTAGCGCATTCAAGCTAAATAGTGATCGTGATGCATTTACAGGCTATGTACCGTACATTGGCGCTTATGCTTATGACAAAGGCTCAGAGAAAAGTGTGACTCCATATGTGGCTGCGGGTATCAATGTGAATGTCACGAAAAACTCTACATTACGCGCCGATGCTGGGTGGCAAAAAACGGATTATAACCATGATGGTGTTCAAGCAGGGTTAAGTTATTCGTACCATTGGTGATGATAGGTAAAATAAATAAGTACAATATAAATAAGTAAAAAAGAGGGCGTTTAGCCCTCTTTCTTCAAGTCTTAATCAAACTTCAGATATTTATCAAATAACGTCAATCAATCGCCGCAACGATTTTGATCTCAACTTTATATTCAGGCTTCATCAGAGCCGCTTGAACAGTGCAACGAACAGGCGCGCTACCCGCAACAACCCACGCATCCCACGCTTGGTTCATGCCAGCAAAGTCCGCTTTATCTGCGAGGAAGATAGTCGCATCTAAGATTTTGCTTTTATCGGAACCCACACGGCCTAACATGACATCAATAGCGGCTAAGGTATCTGCGGTTTGAATAATAATATCGCCATCCAGTTTTTCTGGGACGCTAGTGTAATAGACCACGTTGTTGTGGATAACAGCTTCAGACCAACGGGTATCTGGGTCAATGCGTTCAATAGTCATAATTGTTCCTTATTATCAATGCTAACCAAGGATATCAGTTTGCTACTATGATGAAAATCAGTTCATTGATGAAACGATAATTAGCTCAGCAGCCATCTTGAACTCATGGTAAAGTGTGCTCATCAACAGTAAGCAATATAGGTTCGTAGTGTCTAACGACTTTTCAGCAGATGGCTTTCTAGCAAAAACAATTCCCGGTTTCCAACCTCGAGCTGCGCAGGTCACCATGTCTGACGCGGTTACTCAATCTATTGAGCAGCAGCATGTGCTGGTGGCTGAAGCGGGTACAGGAACAGGGAAAACCTACGCTTATCTCGTCCCTGCATTACGAAGTGGCAAAAAAGTGATTGTCTCTACAGGGTCGAAAGCACTGCAAGACCAACTTTATCACCGCGACCTACCTACGATTATCGATGCGATGAACTACACAGGTAAAACGGCGCTATTAAAAGGGCGTTCAAATTATCTGTGTCTTGAAAGATTAGATCAGCAATCCCTCGGTGGAGGTAGTCTTGAACCGGAGATCCTCGCAGCGGTTGTTAGATTGCGCAGTTGGTCCATCGAATCAGAACTGGGGGATACCAGTACTTGCCATGATATTGCTGAAGATAGCCCCGTTTGGCCGTTAGTTACTAGTACCAACGATAACTGTTTAGGCAGTGATTGCCCCCGCTACCAAGAGTGCTTTGTACTCAAAGCGCGTCGTAAAGCTCTTGATGCCGATGTAGTGGTCGTTAACCACCATCTTTTTATGGCTGACAGAGTGGTGAAAGATACAGGTTTTGGGGAGTTGATCCCCCAAGCGGAAGTGATGATTTTCGATGAAGCCCATCAAATCCCTGATATTGCAAGCCAATATTTTGGTCAGCAACTCAGTAGCCGGCAACTGTTAGATTTAGCTCGCGATATGATAATGACGTATCGTACAGAACTAAAAGACCAAGCTCAATTGCAAAAAAGTGCCGATCGACTGACGCAAAGCACACTGGATTTTCGTCTTAACTTAGGGGAAAACAGCTTTAGAGGGAATTTACGGGAATTACTGAAGTTATCCGAAGTTCAGCGAGCGTTAACGCTACTGGATGATGCACTGGAACTCTGTTATGAAGTCATCAAAACGTCATTAGGGCGTTCCCAAAGTTTGGATTCTATTTTTGAGCGCGTGACGATTTACCGCAACCGTCTTAACCGCTTAAAGGATGTCACCATACCGGGTTATAGTTACTGGTTTGAGAGCTACGGACGTCACTTTTTATTAGCCTTAACACCACTCACTGTCGCGGATAAATTCAGTGAAATGATTGCTAGTACGCCGGCTAGTTGGGTGTTCACGTCAGCAACCCTTTCTGTTAACGAAAAACTGAGCCACTTTACTGACCGCTTAGGTCTCAGCTCTGCGAAAACATTATTGCTCGCAAGCCCGTTTGATTATGAAAGCCAAACTTTGCTGTGTGTGCCTCGCTTTTTACCGGAGCCTAATCAACGGGGTAGCGCTCAAAAGCTTGCCAATATGTTGCGCCCGTTAATTGAAAAAAACCGAGGTCGATGCTTCTTTTTATGTACCTCTCATTTAATGATGAGGGAATTAGCTGAAGAGTTTAAAGCGTCGCTGACATTGCCTGTGCTTATGCAGGGGGAAAGCAGTAAAAATAAATTGTTGGCACAGTTTATTGCGGCAGGAAATGCCGTTTTGGTGGCTACGAGCAGTTTCTGGGAAGGGGTTGATGTCAGGGGGGATGAACTGACCTGTGTGATCATCGATAAACTCCCGTTTACTGCACCGGATGACCCGTTATTACGCGCTCGGATTGAAGATTGTGAACTCCGAGGCGGAGACCCATTTGCCGACGTTCAATTACCCGATGCCGTCACCACATTAAAGCAAGGCGTTGGGCGCTTGATCCGTGATACAAAAGATTACGGCGTGATTGTGATTTGTGACAATCGGCTCGTGACACGCCCTTATGGGGAGGTGTTTTTGCGAAGCTTACCTCCTTCACCACGTACGCGAGATCTGAATAAAGCGATTGAATTTTTGGCAACAAAGCGCGCGGAAGCGATTGAGAAACACTAATTTTATGCAATCCTGTGGGCGGTTTATGCTAAGATACCGCCTATCTTTCAGGTTGCCGTCATAAGGCGACAACAAAAAACCTAATATTTGCCGGAGTTTAGGCATGTCGAGTCGTATTCTAGCTGTTGATACAGCCACTGAAGCTTGTTCTGTTGCATTACTGTGCGACGGTGAAATTATTTCGCGTTTTGCAATCTCTCCTCGCGAACATACTCAAAAAGTACTGCCTATAGTCGAAGAAGTGCTGGCGCAAGCAGGTATTAAACTTAATCAATTAGATGCATTAGCATTTGGGCGTGGACCGGGTAGTTTTACTGGAGTTCGAATTGGTGTGGGCATTACTCAAGGCTTAGCGCTGGGTGCCGATTTACCCATGATTGGAGTTTCCTCGTTGATGACGCTGGCACAAGGGGTATACCGCACAACGAATAGTTCCCGTGTGTTGGTGGCGATTGATGCTCGAATGTCCGAAATATATTGTGCGCAATATCAACGTGATGAGCGCGGTGTTTGGGTAGGTGAAGAAACTGAAGCTGTGATGCTTCCTGCTGATTTCAAATTAAAATTCACTGAATTAGAAGGGCAATGGAGTCATGCAGGAACGGGCTGGGCTGCTTATCCTGAATTATTAGAAGGCTTGTCCTTAAGTGACAGCCTAATCACGTTACCTGCAGCGCAAGATATGCTGCCAATTGCTGAGCAGCTGTGGCTAGCAGGTAAAGTGACTGCGGTTGAGAATGTCGAACCGACTTATTTGCGTAATGAAGTGACTTGGAAAAAATTACCGGGTCGCGAATAAATAGAATCAGCATGATTTTTGTCGAATGAAAAAATAGCTATCAGGGTAAAACCGATAGCTATTTTTTTAATCTAAGATATAGAATCGGTGTTTAATTGAGCTATTATTGAATAAATAAGCGTTAATAAAAATTGGATTGCACATATAATGTGATAAGGAATACCAGCAGTTTTAATACGTACTATCTCACTTTATAATGACTGCTAATTGGAGGTGGTAAATGAAAATTCAATTTAGCTACCGCTCGGCAATGAAAACTCTATTACTTGCGGGCATATTAGCGCTGGCAGGTTGTGTATCTATCCCTCAGTCTATTAAGGGATCAGTACCTAATCCTGCAGATAATCTTAAGTCGGTGCAAAATGCGCCGGAGATGTATATTGGTCAAGAAGCGCGTTTTGGCGGTAAAGTGTTATCTGTCTTTAATGAGCCGAAAAGAACGCGGATTGAGATAGCCGTCATGACGTTAAATAAATATGACGCTGCGCCTGAATTAAACTCTGCATCGCTTGGTCGAATCTACGCTTATATTAACGGTTTTGTTGAGCCAAACGATTTTAAAAACCGCTATGTCACTGTTGTGGGTAACATAACTGGAGAACAAGCAGGGAAAATCGGAGAGGTACCTTATCAATATGTGACAATGAATGTCACAGGCTTCCAACGTTGGAGTATTGCACAAAGCGTGATGATGCCACCGCCTGCGGGTCCATGGGGGTACGGGTATTATGGTTCCCCATATTACTATAATCATCCTTGGGGATGGGGCTATGGGTATCCAGTGGGGCCGGCTCAAGTACAGACGTATTTAACGGAAGATTAAGCAATAGTATTATTCTGCTAAAAATCCTAGTTAAGCTAGGATTTTTTTTATAAAAATACTGAGCATGAGTGGACTATTAATCGCTTAATTCTCCAAAAATTCCTGCCAACAGTGTATAATTACAGGTTATAAGCAGACTAAAGTTCTGGTGAATTAATCATAAGTTGATAGGGCGGCATTGACCGCCTTATTTTTATCTCGAAGGAATGAAATTTATTTAGTGATATAGCTCTCAACCTTAACATTGTCTAATTTTCAAACTGGTACAATGAGTTAATAATTTGTTAAAGGGTTGTGTAAAATAATAACTCACTAAATTCAGGAGTAACATTTTGGAAAAAATCTGGCTAAAAAACTATCCTGCTGATGTACCTGAAGAAATAAGTCCTGATGACTTCGCGTCATTAGCAGAGTTACTTGAAAACGCCGTTTCTCAATATGCGGATCAGCCAGCGTTCATTAATATGGGCGCAGTGATGACCTACCGTAAACTTGAAGAGAGAAGCCGCGCATTTGCCGCATACCTACAAAATGGATTGGGTCTTAAAAAAGGTGATCGAGTTGCGTTAATGATGCCAAATTTGCTGCAGTATCCTATAGCGCTGTTTGGGATTTTGCGTGCGGGTATGGTAGCGGTTAATGTTAACCCACTGTATACCCCGCGAGAGTTAGAGCATCAGTTAAATGATAGTGGGACAACAGCGATTGTCATCGTTTCTAACTTTGCACATACATTAGAAAAAATCGTTTTTAATACCAAAGTTAAACACGTTATTTTAACCCGCTTAGGGGATCAGCTACCGCGCCCGAAAGCCACAATTGTGGATTTTGTGGTGAAATATGTAAAACGGTTGGTTCCAAAATACAATTTGCCGGATGCCATTTCGTTTCGTCGCGCTATGCATCAAGGCTATCGAATGCAATATATCAAGCCGAATATTATTGGCGAAGATTTAGCATTCTTACAATATACCGGTGGTACGACTGGGGTAGCCAAAGGTGCGATGTTAACGCATCGTAATATGCTTGCGAATATCGCCCAAGCTAAAGCTGCGTATGGTCCTGTTTTACATTTTGGGCATGAATATGTGGTAACGGCACTGCCGCTTTATCACGTCTTTGCGCTGACCGTAAACTGCTTATTGTTTATCAGTGTGGGTGGCGTGAATCTGCTTATCACCAACCCGCGAGATGTGCCAGATACGGTGAAACAATTATCCCGCTATCCCTTTACCTCGATCACGGGTGTTAACACGCTCTTTAATGCATGGTTGCAAAACCCGGAGTTTCAGAAGCTTGATTTTTCTCGTTTAAGGCTGTCTGTTGGAGGCGGAATGCCTGTCCATAAAGCGGTTGCTCAGAAGTGGCAAGCGCTGACTGGACGGCATTTACTCGAAGGTTATGGCTTAACGGAATGTTCGCCATTAGTTTCTGGTAACCCATATAATTTAACAGCTTATAGTGGTAGTATCGGGATACCTGTTCCATCAACCGATGTGAAATTTTTAGATGATGATGGGCATGAAGTTCCTCATGGTACTCCTGGGGAAATGTGGGTAAAAGGTCCGCAGGTGATGAAAGGCTATTGGAATCGTCCCGATTCGACCAGTGAAGTGCTTATCAATGGTTGGTTAGCGACTGGCGATATCGCAGAAATAGATGACGAAGGCTATATTCGTATTGTTGATCGCAAAAAAGATATGATTATTGTCTCTGGTTTTAATGTCTACCCGAATGAAATCGAAGATGTCATTTCCATGCATCCTGATGTTATCGAATGTGCTGCAATTGGGGTACCAAGCGAAAGTACTGGAGAGGCGGTGAAGGTTTTTGTGGTCACCAAAAATTCAGCACTGACCGCAGCAGATCTAAAAACATTCTGCCGTCGTTCATTAACTGCGTATAAAGTACCGAAAATTTTTGAGTTTCGTGATGAGCTGCCGAAATCTAATGTAGGAAAAATTCTACGAAAAGAATTACGAGCCGAAGAGCAGCAAACACGAGAAAAATCGCCGTCATAGCGAGTAGGCGATGAATTAACAAAAGCAATGTGTGTAACGCCGGTTTTTACCGGCGTTACTGTGTCAATCAGATACATTTAACCAAATTATAATAAAGAGAAACTTGTTTTGAATTACCGTTTAGTCACAACAGATAGCGAATTAGCCCAAATCTGCCAAGAGGCCAGTGATGCGCCATGGTTAGCATTAGATACTGAGTTTGTTCGCACTAGAACCTATTACCCACAGCTGGGCTTATTGCAGTTGTATGATGGAAAACAGGTTTCACTGATTGATCCGCTATTAATGACGGATTTTAGCCCATTTAAGGCGCTGTTAACCAATCCAAACCAATTGAAATTTTTACATGCAGGCAGTGAAGACTTAGAAGTGTTTATGCATGATTTTGGTTGTGTGCCAGAGCCGATGATAGATACCCAAATCGTAGCGGCATTTTTGGGTTATCCCATTTCTTGCGGCTTCGCTACGTTAGTGGCGGAACATTTGGGAGTTGAGTTAGATAAAAGCGAATCTCGAACAGACTGGCTCGCGCGTCCTTTAAGTTCGAAGCAGTGTGACTATGCGATGGCGGATGTACTTTATTTACTGCCGCTGGCTAAAATTTTGATGGAAAAAGTGACGGAAGCTGGCTATTTGGCCGATGCCCAAGACGAGTGTCAGCGTGTGGTTGCTCGCCGTCAAAAAACAGTTAAACCTGAAAAAGCCTACTTAAATATCACGAATGCATGGCAATTACGCGATGAGCAACTTGCTTGCTTACAGTTGCTGGCGGCATGGCGTTTGGATCAAGCCAAAGCGCGGGATATGGCGATCAATTTCGTGGTTAAAGAAGAAAATCTGTGGAAAATTGCGCGTTATTTACCGAGCTCTTTAGGTGAGTTGGATGCCCTTGGTTTATCTGGGCAAGAAATTCGCTGCCATGGTCGCCGCTTGTTAAGTATTGTCGAAGACGCGAAGAAACTGGATGCCAGCCAGTATCCGGTGCCTGTTGCTAATATTACTGAACAGAGCCAATACAAAAGCATTTTTAAAGAGATCAAAGGGGTAGTGAAAGAAATCGCCGAGAATGAAAAATTCAACCCAGAGTTATTGGCATCTCGTCGACAAATTAACCAGTTATTAGCGGTGCATTGGGGGCTAAAAGAGAAATCATGTCAGCCTGAACTGCTTGCTGGTTGGCGAGGCCGGTTACTAGAAGCGCCATTAACCCAATTACTTAGCCAAGCGTAATCATAATAAAGGCACAAAATAGAGATAATTTTGTGCCTTTATATCATTTTCAAAATACTTTTTTTCTTGGGCATTTTGTTACTCATATCAATAAGCTTTATTCTTATCCCGCCAATATTAAATATTTATTCTTCTTTAAATAATGACGATTATTATTTTGCACTAATCTAAAAATAACACCGCATTTTGATATTAATGGCACTATTTACTGCATTTCAATTCTGTAATTACTCTTAAAAAATAGCAAATATAAATAAAAATCGAACTTAAAATAACCCATTACAGCGATGATTAACATTTGTATGGGGAGGGTTGTTTTATAGTTGATTGAAAAATAAAAAGAAAAACTATCATTCTAATACAATGATTTTTAATTGAATTATAAATTCCCCATTTGTAAATAAAACTCATTCTCATAGAATCATTTCCAGTTTGTGGGCCCACAAATACGTCCAAGAGTACAAAGCAAAAAGTATCATCTCCTTTTAATTTCTTATTTATATATAAGGAAATAACTTATGAATAAAAGCACTAAAGTTACATTAATTGCTATGTTGGTGGGGGTTTCTACTTGTGCGAGTGCGGTAACGGAATCTGCACAGAGCCAAACGTATGAGACAGAAAGATCGGATATTCGTGTTGCTGGAACGGAAGTTGTGAGAGGTCCACATGGAGGTCAATTGGGTGATCCTGGCGTTGGTCATCGTAGTATTGCAGGAGGAAAAACAATTTCATTATTAGGTCTGACTAAGATGGGAACAAAAACAGACGAAGATGTAACAATAGTCAATAGTGGCGGGCCATTAAGTCATTCAGGTATGGGTAAATTTCAATTTTCTAAGGTAGCAGATGCTGAAATTTACTACGGTGATTGGTCACAAACTGGAAAGGAAGACGATGCTAAACATACGGCATTCTTCTCTGGCCTAGACGCCACAACGGCAGTTCCTACCGAAGGTAAAGCCACTTACACCATTGCTGGTATCAACCAATATGATGGAGAGAAACAACTCTCTGGTACATTTGAAGCCGACTTTGGTGATAAGGATTACACGGGTTCATTACAAGGTGAGGAGTTAAAAATTGCTCTCGAGGGGCAAATACAGGATGCAGGTTCATTCTCAGGTTCAGCAACTGCCAATGATACAGTATTAGGTTTAAGTTACGGGCGCTTCTTTGGTGAGAATGCGGAACATGTTGGTGGTGTCGCAGTGTTTAATAGTGACCACAAATATGATACTGCATTTGGTGGTAGTCAGAACCAAGAGTAATCTTTTAATTTAGCGCTGTATATTCATCAGGTAGGCAAAAGTGATTTTGCCTACCTGTATTTTTATGGAAAAAGAACAGGAAAGAGAGATGAAAAAAATAATAAACAATATTGAGGTGTTAATTCTATTATTGTTTTCTGCAAATTCATTTTCTGAACAAAATTATGGCCATCAACAATATGAACAGATAATTGAAGTTTTAACGGAAATAAATAACACAAGGAATAAATCCCCCATTATAATCCCAATTAAAATTAATAAAACTGTCGACGACCTTGGTTTTATTCTTTATGATTTAACCAATCGGCAGCAATTTCAAAAAATCGATGAACTATTACCTGATTATCTAAATGATAAAAATCACGATAAAGGTATGGTGGATTATATTTCTGCAGAAAGAGCTTACTTTAATGGGGATTACCCATTGTCACTTAAGTTTTATTTAAAAATAGTTAATGGAAACCCTAACTCAGTGTTTGCTGAAATGAAACTGGCTCATGTCTATATAAAAAATAGTTATCACCGTGAAGCATTGATTTTATATAAAAAAATAAAAAATAAATATCGAGTAAACTTATCTGAAGAGCGAATAAAACAGATAGATAATGAAATTACAGCATTAGAAAATCGCGCGCATTGGCAGGGAAATTTCAATGCTGATGTAAAATATGACACAAACTATACCGAGGCTCATGGTAATGGTGAGCAGCAATGTAGTGCAATGTGGTGTATGCAAGGTAGCGAAATTAAATCCGGTTTGGTGTATGGCTTTTCAGGAAATGCCAATAAAGTCCTTTGGCAGAATCGAGGACATTCACTGTTGGCCAGCCTTGGTGGATACGTATGGGAATACCCACATCGCTCAGTAAAAAGGCGTTTTTCAAGTTATTCATCAGTAAGCTATCAGTATCTTTATGGGAATAAAAAGATCGCTTTTTCACCGATTGTAGATATTAATTGGCGAGGGCATTTGTTTGACCATTACAGTGTCGGCGCGAGCATTACAGGGGCATACTCCCCTAGTAATAAGCTTTATTTGCTATCCAATCTAACGTATAAAAATCAAGCTTTCTTTGGGAAACGAGTATCGCGATCAGGTTATGATATTAATTATAGTATAACGGCAATTTATTCGGTCAATCCACAATGGAGCTTATTTTCAAATTTATATGGTGGTAAAAACATTGAGCAATATAAAAGTGACAGTTATCAAGTGTCAGGGTTAACTGTGGGCTCAATCAATGTATTTAGCTCGAATAAGTTAGTCAATAAATTAACAAGTAGTAATCATACGTTTTTTGATTTTGACAGTGCACTTAATACAAAGCGACACGATGAGTCATGGGCGTTAAATAGCCAAATAACCCTATTAGGACACAAGTTTTTATCATTAACTCCAACACTCTATGTTAATTACAAATTCAATGATAGCAGTGCAAAAATAAGCTATTCCTATAATAAAAGCGAAGTGGGTTTAAATTTAAGTAAAACGTTTTAGTTCGTATTGAGATTTAGTATGAAAGTAACAGCAGTGGTGGCAATGAAAATTGCCACAGGGTTAACGATGGGTATCATTTCACTTTCGTCTTATGCCAGCTCAAGGGAACAGGTGGGCAATATACAGGTAAAAGATAGAACAGATACTATTAAGCTACGTGACCAAAAAGGTGCGGATGACCAATATGATAAAGATGAATCCAATATTTATATAAGTAAAGAAGCGGTAGAACGTTACAAAGGAACGAATCCCGCAGATGTTCTTAACCACGGTATTGGTGTGTATAGCGGGGATGCGCGCAATAGCGGTGCATTAGACCCGAATGTTCGCGGTATTCAAGGGCAAGGGCGCGTACCCGTCACAGTAGATGGTACAGAACAAGCCATCACAGTGTGGCGTGGCTACAACGGGGCTAATAACCGAAATTATGTAGACCCTAACATGATCAGTAGTATTACCGTAGTAAAAAGCCCAATGTTAGACCGTGATATTCGTACTTCAGTTGGTGGCGGCGTTGCGGTTAAGACTCTCAGTATTGATGATGTTGTGCCATTCGATGAACGCTTCGCAATAGATTTTAAATTAGAAACACGGACTAACTCAACCAAACCAAGAATTAATGAATTTACCCTTGGTACAGATTATCGTGATGATTCAGCTATCATGTATAGCTTAGGAAGCAAAGATAATTATCGAACTCGGATTTATTATCGAGATCCAAAAGCTTCAGTCGAGCCAGATCAACCGGGAAGTTCGAATTTTTTTAATTTAAAAGACAGTGCGGTACGAGTGGCGCTAGGATTACGCCAAGAAAAAGTTGATATACTGTTTGCCTATAGTCACCGAAATCAAGGTAACTACTTTGCTGGTCGCCACGGTGCAGACTATTTCCGAGAACCTATTATTACTACCGATATCGATAACTCCAAAAAAATGGTGGATCCCAATATTCCATTTGTTGCGAATGTGTACTTACCCACCAAAGAGGTGGGGAATGCCTCGAGTAATAGCGAAACTTTTCTGCAAAAAATAAATTTGCAACTTTCTGAATCACAAAAAATATCCCTTGGCTATGTGCATACAAAAAGCCATTACGGGGAAATTATGCCTTCACAAATTCGTTTTCATGATTTAGCGGGGGAAATTCCCCAGTGGCCCTTAGCTAATATAAGTCTAGGATCATTCTATGCTAACTATGATTTTAAATCTGAAAAGCAGCCGTGGGGTGATCTTCAAATGGGGTACTGGCTAACGAAAACGGATTTAAATTCGAATACTGCTGGTGGATTACCTAGGGAAGCGATGGAGTTAGATTGGTCAGTTAACAGTTTAAGCAGAAGAAATCCCAATATAGATGGCACATTAGTAGATGGAATTAAACTGAATCAAATCAATAATAGGCAAGGGCTAGTTTTATCTAATAAATTACAGTTTACTCCGAACTTTGATATGACTCTAATAGGGAATTTTATTAGAGAAGAGATTAACACTAATGACGATATATATGCACCAGATGCAACAATCGCTAAAAAAAATACATTTAGAGCTATTCCGCGAGAAGGTAAACGCCAAGAATTTAGTGGAGCAATAAAATTAGACTGGCGACCAACAAACTGGCTAAATGTAAATGCTGGTCTACAGTACCAAAACTATTGGTCACGAGATTTATTAAGGGAACGTCGATTAAAAGCGAAAGACTATAACTTCGCGATTCATCAAATTCCGCAAGCCATAAATTTCGAATATTCTCGAGTGCTCACTGAAGAGGAAGCGCATAAAGTGAGAGAGTATGTAGACAGCAAAGGACGCACTTTTGGCGGCTACAATGAAGTAGGGCTCTGGCCAGACAGTAGCATTGGCACTTCTAAAATAGAGTGGTTTGTTGCCGAAGCGTTATCACTGCCTAAACATTCCCTCAAAAGTGCGGAACACTATTCTACAATCCGTGAAGAGTATGAGGGATTTCGTATTACCGGATTCGACTATATTAAATGGCGAGTGGATGAAGATGGTAAGTTCACGACAGAGAATAACCCATTTTATAACGGGGAAATTGACCTTTCAGAAGAAGTGATTGACCCGATTAGCCAGAAAAAAGTAAAAGCAATCATAGCTTACCGTTCCTCGACTAAGGGATATGAATATATTTCAGTCAACGAGAACGAAAAGTATAAAAACCCCGGTAAGCGCATTAATTCTGCATGGAGCCCATCAATAGGAGGATCTGTCTACCTTTCAGAAAATGACCGTGTGTTTGCTCGTTATGCTGAAACCGTCAGAATGCCCAGCATTTTTGAAGATACGATTGGATTTTCAGGGGCTGGTGAAGGTTTCATAAGAGCACGTCCATTTAAACCAGAACGTAGTCATACCTTTGAAATCGGTTATGTACGTAATTTGCAAAGTTGGTTGAAAGCAGAAAATGCCGCCGATTTTAGAATCAATTATTACCATAATATTATTGATAATGCGTTTGATCGTGATGGTAATTTGGTCTTTTCACAAATGGATCAGCACCGAACGGCCGGATTAGAAGTGTTAGCTCGTTATGATAATGGACGCTTCTTTGGGGATTTAGGGGTTGATTTTCGATTAAAAAATGAAGTTTGCGATAATGCTTCTATGGCACACCTCGACCCAATCAATAAGTTTAATTCTTCCGTCTGTACGGAAGGTGGCTTTCCATTAGGTTACCTTCGCACTCAGTTACAACCTAAATACAGTATTCACACTAATTTGGGAATGCGCTTCTTTAATGAAAGCTTGGAAGTCGGTGGGCGTATACGCTACCACGCCAAAACAGAAAATAAAGATGAAGCTAGCATGATTCACCGATTTGGACCTTTATATGCCCCTTTAAACAATAATCCGATGAGTTGGAATGCAGTATTTGTTACTGATGCCTATGTCACTTATCAAGTGAATAAGAACCTGTTAGTGGAATTGTTAGCCTCTAACGTATTAAACGAATATTACATTGACCCGCTGACACGTAGCATGATGCCAGCACCGGGGAGATCCCTTCGTTTAAGTGTGACCAGTCACTTCTAAGGCTCAGCCCCAGCAAAGCACATTTGCTGGGGCTGATTAGGAATATCGCCATGAATTATTTTCGAATTTATTATGGATTACCGCTTTCTGGCTTATTACACGGCACCATTATTTATTTCTGTTTTTTTGCATTCAATTCATTGTCATTCAAAATGACAGCACCGTTAATTTCGCCAGTAGTGACCGTCGCGTTAACCCAGTTTTTAGTTGAGCAACAAGTGAGCATCCCCCAAGAAAGCCAATCGGTAACTGGTGGTGAACTCAATGCCATTGAGGAATTTGAGTACGCGAACATCAAGGTCAGTAAGCAGCGTAACCAGCAAGATAATGCCTCAAATACCGTCGCTGAAAAAACACCTAAAGAAGTGAAATCTGAAAAACGTAGTTCTGTAAAAAATAAGGCTAAGCCGGAAGAAAAAACCAAGAAAGAAAGCCTTCGAGATGATTTGCAAACCCAAAGAGCTAAAGAAGGAGAAAACACAGCAAATTCTTTAGCCGCAGGGCAGCGAGGTGATCTCTCCCATTTTTCTGATGGTGAAAATAGCATCAATGCCAAACAGCGCTATTTAGACCAGATCAAACGGGAAATTGATAGGCATAAACAGTACCCGCGAAGAGCACGCAAAATGCGTATGCAAGGGGATATTCAAGTTCAGTTTGATGTCACAGAGAAAGGTGAGTTGGTCAATGCAAAAGTGGTGGATTCAGAAAAGAGCCAATTTTTCGAGCAGGCAATATTGGATGCGATTAAGCGTTGCAAGCCACTCGGTAAGCCACCTGAAAGCATGAATAGAAAAATGACATTAGAAATTAACTTCAGATTAGACTAATACTGAAATCAACAACAAAATCAAGCCGCTATGGCGTTATTTAATATAGCGATATAGCGGCATTGTACAATATTACTGTTCTGCGGGTTTTGCTTCTTTGACGTCTTTACCTTCTTCCGCTTCAGGAAGGGTGACGTTTAATTCGAGAACAGAAATATCATCATCTTTTTGTTCAAATTGTACGGATAACATTTCTGGGTCAACTTGAACATACTTGCAAATAACTTGCAAAATATCTCGCTTCATATCAGCAAGATAAGCTGGCTCACTATCACCGCGGCGACGTTCAGCAACGATGATCTGCAGTCGCTCTTTTGCGATATTTGCTGTCGTCTTTTTTCTCGACAGAAAGAAATCCAATAAAGCCATTATTTATCCCCCAAATAGACGCTTTAAGAAGCCTTTTTTCTCTTCTTCAATGAAACGCATAGGGCGATCTTCACCTAAAATACGTTCTACACAGTCGCTATATGCTTGTCCTGCTTCAGAGTCAGAGTCCAGAATGACAGGTTCACCTTGGTTAGATGAACGTAAAACAGACTGATCTTCTGGGATCACACCCACTAATGGAATGCACAGAATTTCCAAAACGTCTTCCATACTCAGCATATCACCACGAGTCACTCGACCTGGGTTATAGCGGGTTAACAATAAACGTTCTTTAATTGGGTCTTGACCTTGTTCTGCACGGCGTGATTTAGAGGATAAAATTCCTAAAATACGGTCTGAGTCACGAACAGAAGAGACTTCTGGGTTAGTTGTGATAATGGCTTCATCAGCAAAGTACAGTGCCATTAATGCACCACTTTCAATACCGGCAGGAGAGTCACAGATAATAAAGTCAAACGCCATTTCGTTGCTGAGTTCATCAAGAATTTTTTCAACACCTTCGCGAGTCAGCGCGTCTTTATCACGAGTTTGTGATGCAGGAAGAATATAAAGGTTTTCAGTACGTTTATCTTTGATTAACGCCTGATTAAGAGTTGCATCACCTTGGATAACGTTAACGAAGTCATAGACTACTCGACGTTCACACCCCATGATTAGGTCAAGGTTACGCAGACCGATATCGAAATCGATAACTACGGTTTTCTTCCCTTTTTGAGCTAGGCCGGTAGCTATGGCCGCGCTTGAAGTGGTTTTACCAACGCCACCTTTACCAGAAGTAACAACAATTATGCGTGCCATGAATAATTCCTTGTAAATAAGGTCTAATTTAAGTATTCAATATTAAGTTTGTTATCAACTAAACAAAGTTTAGCTGCTTTGGCGAGAAATTCAGTAGGTATCTGATCACTCAACCAATACTCGCCTGCAATGGACACTAGCTCTGCTTGCAAATGAGTACAATAAATCTGGCTTTCCATATCACCAGAGGCACCAGCAAGGGCACGACCTCTCATAACGCCATAGATATGAATATTACCATCTGCTAATAATTCTGCACCTGCACTAACATTACTTGTGACGATGAGATCACTATTTGGCGCATAAATACGCTGACCTGAACGAACAGGAGTATTGATTATACGGGTTTTGCGATAAGCAGATTCGATAGGAGCAGGTTGTGGGGCAATATCAGATTTTGCAAAAGTAACGTCATCCGTTGATGGCTCTGGCGCTTTTTTGCTTTTACCTTCAATAAGCACTGGCAAGCCCGCTTCATTGATCTTTTGTCTTAACAGTGGATCAGTACAACCGCTGACGCCCACAATTCGAAGACCAGCAGAAACAATCGCTTTGTGGATACTGTACATATCCGCATGGTGAGTTAATTCTGCAACATTAATAACAACTGGGGCATTTTTAAGAAAATCAGGAGCCTGATTGACCTTGTCTTGCAGCGCTTTTTTGATGAGTTTAGGCTCTTCACTGTGTAAGTGAATGACTGAAAGAGTAAAACTGCTGCCTTTAAGTTCTATTGGCGATTGTGGCATCTATCTAGACTCAGCAAATTAAAATTTCCGAAACAATCCTCGGGTGAAGATACTCAGTAAAACAATAGCATGTTATAGTTACTGCATACTTCAAGCAAGCTTACGAACCAAGAAAAAGAGTTAAATATAATGATTTGTGCAATTTATAGAAGCCCGAACCGTGATCAAACTTATTTATATGTCGAAAAGAAAGATGACTTTTCACGCGTACCAGAAGAACTCCTGAAGCAATTTGGCAAACCACAGTTTTCAATGTTAATTTCATTGGATAAACGTGAAAAGCTAGCAAATGCGGACATTGAGCGAGTTCGAGCTGATCTTCAAGACGTTGGCTACTACTTGCAATTTCCACCTCCGGTTGAAAATTTACTTTCTGAATATCGCGAATTAAACGACTAAGACAATTTAGGATGATCCTTAAAAAGCCATTATCGTCAGGAGGATAAAAATGAAGCCAACGTTATTATATACCTTAGTCGCTGGTGTACTTTTAGCAAGTTGCAGTGCTCCGCAAACCCAAAAAGCTGCAACTCAAGCAAACGAAACTCGAATTCTGACAACGGCACAAGAAGCTGCGATTGAGAAAGAAGTTATCGCACTAGATAAAGCTTTTCCAATTGAACAACGTGAGCCTTCACAATTTCCTGCCTATGTGGAATTGCTGAAACAACATGCTGCGGCTCAAGGTATCAAACAGTCTACGATTGATCGTGGCTTTGCTAACATTTATTTCCTTGAACGTGTCGTAAAAGCGGATAAAGGGCAACCTGAAAAACGCGCAACAGTGACGTTAGCCAGCTATTTAAAAAATGTCTTACCACAATCTCGCATTAATGCGGGTGTTGAAAAGTACTATGAAAACCAAGCGGTATTGAACGCAATTAGCCAGAAATATGGTGTACCGCCACAGTACATTGTCTCTTTATGGGGACTCGAAAGTGGTTTTGGTCGTTCACAGGGTAAAGAAGATGTAATTTCAGCGCTTGCCACACTCTCTTTTGAAGGGCGTCGTGAAGCACTGTTTAGTAAGCAATTATTAGCAGCCTTGGAAATCATGGATAAAGGTTATATTCCTGAAGATCAGCAACTGAAAGGTTCATGGGCTGGGGCGATGGGGCAGAGCCAATTTATGCCAACGTCTTATTTATCCTATGCCGCAGATGGCGATGGTGACGGCAAAATGGACATTTGGAATAACAAAGCCGATGTCTTTGCTTCAGTTGCCAACTATTTATCCACGGAAGGATGGCAATCTGCATTACCATGGGGCTATCAAGTTTCACTACCTGCTGATTTTAACCGTAGCTTAGAAGGGGTTAAAACGGAACAAGGAAAAACCGTTCAGGAGTGGGAAAAATTAGGGGTTAAATTACCTGCATTTTCTCGACTATCGCCAGATTTAAAAACATGGGTGGTTATTCCTGATGACCCTGAAGGTCGAACGTTCTTAGTGACCCAAAACTTCCGCACGATTATGCATTGGAATCGTTCATATTATTTCGCATTAAGTGTTTGTATGATGGCGGATGGTATCGCTGCAAAAATACAATAACGATAATAGGAGTTACCGATATGTATCAACATCGCGACTGGCAAGGTGCTTTATTAGATTTCCCTGCCAATAAAGTAGTTTGTGTGGGCAGCAACTATGCCAAACATATTAAAGAAATGGGTTCAGCATTACCTGAAGAACCTGTCTTATTTATTAAACCGGAAACTGCACTGTGTGATGTGAACCAGCCAATTGTTATTCCTAAAGAATTAGGCTCGGTTCACCATGAAGTTGAGATGGCGATTTTGATCGGTATGCCTCTTAAAAATGCGGATGAAGATAGGGTTGCTCGTGCAATTGCCGGTTATGCAGTCGCACTTGATTTAACCCTAAGGGATTTACAGGCGAAATTTAAGAAAGCAGGGCAGCCATGGGAAAAAAGCAAAGCTTTTGATGGTTCATGTCCAATTTCAGGATTTATTCCCGTTAGTGGTACCAGTGACCTGCAAAATATGTCACTGAGTTTAGAAATCAACGGCGAGATTCGTCAGTCTGGCTCGACCCGTGATATGATCACGCCTGTTTTACCGCTCATTAGCTATATGTCCCGTTTCTTTACCCTACGTCCTGGAGACGTTATCTTAACCGGCACACCGGAAGGTGTGGGACCATTGGCTTCTGGGGATATGTTAAAGCTAACGATTAATGATAATTCACTGACCACTAGAGTCATTTAAGTATAGGATTTTGCAGTATTATGTCTCAGTTTTTCTGGCAGGTTAAAACCTTAGATGAAATGACCGATGAAGAGTGGGAATCTCTCTGTGATGGATGTGGGCAATGCTGCTTGCATAAATTAATGGATGAAGACACCGATGAGATCTATTTCACTAATGTGGCTTGCAACCAGTTAAATATTAAAACCTGTCAGTGCAGACATTATGCAGATCGTTTCAAATATGAAGCGGATTGCATAAAACTGACTCGGGATAATCTGGAAACATTCGCTTGGTTACCAAGTACCTGTGCATACCGTTTGTTAATGGAAGGAAAGCCGCTTCCTGCATGGCATCCATTGAAAACTGGTTCAAAAGCTGCAATGCATAATGAAGGTATTTCAGTTCGCCATATCGCAGTACGAGAAATTGATGTGGTAGAGTGGGAAGATCATATTATGAACCGACCAAACGACAGATAATGCATCACTAATCGACTCTTCTAAAAACCCGCTTCATTTACACTGAGCGGGTTTTTTATCCTTACGCCCTCATTAGATCCAACGCCATCAATTCGATTAAAAATGACAAATCGAACAAAAAAAAATCACTATTAATCACCTGTCAAGATTTTTTATTACAAAGAAGATATTTGTACTTTGTGGAACCTATTGAAATAGATTACTTATAAATGAGAACAAACTCGGTTTATATTTAGTAATGTTCAAATGTTAAATATTCTTTAATAAAAAGTAGAGTGATATTTAAATAATATTCAGTCAGCCTAATTCACACACATGGTGATTTTAAGTGATATTTCATAACATATTGAAATAATATACTTTTTCTGTCTTATTTCACTCAAATATCATATTGTCATTCAAGAGCTAATTTAATGAGTCAATGTTATCTAAATAGAACTATTATTAACGTTATTGTCACGTTAGTTCACTGAAAAGATGGGTAGAATAGGTAGTGTTAAAATCGATTAGCACTTAGCTTTAAATGCTTTTTTGTTCAAAATGAAGACATAAGACAAATCAAAAACTCACAAAATGCGTTTTTAGGAATATTCCTAATATGCATTTTTTAGGCAATTTTTATAAATTTGGTCGAACTGTTATTATTGGCAAATAACCTTATATATCACTGAATTACGCAAATTCGCCAAATTTTGATACAGATCAAGTTTTTGGTTAAAAAGTACCACTTATTTAGTATTGTTAGATCAGAAATGATTATTTCCGCTTACATAGCCTCACACCCTGATACTCTTAATAAGATTAAATTGTCAAAGTCTTATTATATGACAGGAGCATTATCTTGCGGTATTTATGATTTTTTATCATAAATATTCTCCCTGCTTCTTTACTGTGTTTTTTCTATTCCCTCTACGGTAGTGGTAGTCACTAAAAAATTGTTGTTATATAACTTTTTACTTTGCCCTAATGCGCAATAAAGTTATAGATAATTCTTTTACTCTCAATGAGAGTTAATTTGTGGGTTGGAATAATAATTCGATATTTAATTTTATTTATTGGCAAATGTTTCAATATGAACATGGGTTATTTTAATAAGAAAAATTTATCAATTACGTATTTTTAACACGTATAGCGTGACTCTATTTTGTAATCAAAAGACTAGAAAAAGTGTCTAAATGTAAATAAAAATACAAAATTTAACTTATATCTCAAATTTAAAATATTCACAAAAATCTTTTATATCTTATAAAATCGAAATTAAATTTTATAAATTTGAGTATTTGTTTTTCAATCATCCAATTCAGCCTCTAAATATGACTTATTAAGTGTAATTAATATATTGACCATTTCGATTAATAGATCATTTGCAATAGCCTGCACCTATCAAAATGTTAATAAGCTAAGGTAAAAACGATTTAATGACACATAAGTTTTTATGTATTCTTTGCTTCGAATTAGATGGTCATACAAGTTGTTGGTCAAAAACAGAATGCACTGAGCTACTTTTGATTTGTGCATCACAGGGATCTGTTAGAAGCTTTAAATATGCTGACTTCTGGCTGTATTTTAATACGGTCGAGCTCTGTTTTTGCTGTTACCCAAGACTGAATAAAAGACCTCTTAATAATTTGTATAAGCAATAAATAAAAAACTCATCTTAGGAATTGAAAATGAAAAAAGTTTTACTGACTGCTATCGCAGCAACAGTTCTTGGTTTCACAACAGCAAATGCAGCAACTTCAGTTGGCGGTGGCCAAGTTAACTTTAACGGTAAAGTTATGGATGTTTCTTGTAACGTTTCTGTTGATGGTCAAGGTAGCGATGCAACTGTGTATTTAGCACCTGTTTCTTTACAAGAAGTTAAAAACGGCGGCGCTAACACTATTTTAAAACCAAAAACTTTCGCTATCGAAATCAGCGATTGTGCACAAAGCGGCAAACCTGTTACTGATACTGCAGCCTTAGGCGTACGTTGGACTGGTGGTAACTTAGCAGCTAACACTAACGGTAGCTTAGCTAACACTGTTGTTAATGGCGCTAAAAACATCCAATTAGCACTGTCTACTGACGGCGAAAAAACTACTAAAATTTTCCCAGGTCAAGCAAGCCAACCAAAAGCAGTTGGTGAGAAAAACGGTAGCAATACCCGTTTCACTTACTATGTTGGTTACTCAACAGCAACTCCTGACACTGTAAGCGCGGGTGAAATCCAAAGCTACGCGACTTACGAAATTACTTATAACTAATTTTTCAGTCAGTTTTTATCGGCATTTTCGATAAAAGCATGAGTTAGTAAGCGGTGGGCTAACTGCCGCTTTTTGCTTTGAGGCCTACATGAAAGCCATTCTATTTAGCCTTTGCTTACTGTCGAGTGTGACAGCATTTGCAAATAACATCATCGTTAACGGTACTCGTTTTGTTTATCCTAGCGATGAGAAAGAAATCACTATCCAATTAAATAATACGGCTGACCGCCCAGCTATGGCCCAGACATGGCTTGATACAGGTGATGCATCTGAAACACCTGATACGATTAAAACGCCATTTCAACTCACGCCACCGATTTCCCGAATTGAAGCAAAAGGTGGACAAACTATCCGCATTAAGCTGATGGATAAATCCGCCTTACCACAAGATAGAGAATCCTTATGGTGGCTGAATTTGTTAGACATTCCACCAATGGTCAAAAATAAAGCAGAAGAAAATCAAAATGTGCTGCAATTGGCTATCCGTTCTCGTTTTAAATTTTTCTATCGCCCATCAGGTCTAGGTAGTCGAGAGCTTGCTCCTGAGCAACTCGTTGTTAAAGCAGATGGCAGCAAACTTAATATCGGCAACCCGTCGCCATACTTTATTACTATTACAAAAATTTCTACTGATGGTTCTAACGGATTGAATAATGAAACAATTTTTTTAGAGCCTAAAAGCCAGTCGACAGTGACACTCAAGCGAGCACTGACGTCAGGAACTAAAATTATTATTAACAATATCAACGATTACGGCTCAGATGTAGCGGTAAAAACTACCGTTAAATAGGATTTAGAATGAAGCAGAGAGAGTTAAAAAATAAATATACAAACTTACTCTCAGTGACAGGTTTAGTCACAGTCTGTGCTTTACCGTCGTTTTATGCTTGGAGTGAAGAAGATACCACGTATGAATTTAACAGCGGTTTCATTATAGGTAGCCAAGAAAACGTTGATTTTGACAGATTTAATACAACAGGGATTGGCCCAGGAAAATATTCCGTTGATGTATATACCAATGGGAGTTGGAAAGGGCGATTCGACCTTGATTTCGTGGCAAAAGAAAATGGACAGTTAGGAACCTGCTATACCCCAGCCCTGTTATCTGACTTAGGTATTAATGTCGAAAAGTTTGCCCCAACGGCGAAACCCGATAGCAAAGAGTGTCTTTTTTTAACTCAGTGGAATAGTGATCCTGATGTTAGTGACACATTTCACTCATCAACATTACGAGTTGATATTTCTGTTCCTCAAATTTATGAGCAGAAATCATCTCGTGGCTATGTCTCTGAACAATTTTGGGAAACTGGAGTCCCTGCATTGAATCTGGGGTATATGAGTAACTATTATGATAGTCGCTCAAATGGTAACAATAATGCGAGTGCTTATCTCGGATTAAATGCAGGATTAAGCTATGACGGTTGGTTATTAAAGCATATTGGAAATTTAAATTGGCAACGTAAAGAGGGTGCTAATTGGCATAGTAACCAAACCTATTTACAACGTCCTATTGTTGGATTGAAATCTAAAGCAACCGCAGGTCAGTTTTATACTGACGGGGATATGTTCGACAGTATCAGTTTATTAGGGGCTAAAATTGCCACTGACGATACAATGTATCCTGATAGCATGAGTTCTTTTGTACCTGAAATTCGAGGTGTTGCACAAAGTAATGCCCTTGTTACCGTCAAACAAAATGACGTCGTTATTTATCAAACCTCGGTTTCCCCTGGGCCATTTAACCTCAATGATGTGTACCCATCTGGTTATGGTAATGACCTTGTTGTGACTATCAAAGAGGCAGATGGAAGTGAATCTTCTTTTAGTGTGCCTTACACGTCTATGGCACAGTTACTACGTCCCGGTTATACCCGTTATCAACTGTCAGGTGGTAAATCAGATGCTAAAGGCATCAGTAACCAACCGTTCATTATGCAAGGTACTTTGCAGCACGGTTTAAATAACACGTTCACACTGTATGGTGGAATCACGGCATTTGATGACTATCAGGCTTATTTGCTAGGTGCGGGTGTGAATACGGTTATTGGTGCGGTTGCCGTCGATATTACCCAATCAAGAACGGTATTCAAGCAAAAAACGGATATGGGGCAAAGTTACCGGTTTACTTTTAACAAGTTATTTTCTGATACTGACACAAACCTTGTATTAGCAGCATATCGTTATTCAACAGAAGATTATTACAGCCTTTCTAATGCGATTTACACGATTGATGCGGATAAGAAAGGAATAGATAGTTCATTAGGGCGTGAGAAAAACGGTTTTAGCTACACAATTAACCAAAATTTACCGTACGACTTAGGAAGTTTCTATTTCACTGGACGTATTTCAAGTTATTGGAACCGTAGCGGTATCGAAAAGCAGTATCAATTAAATTACAACAACCAATTTGAACGCTTTTCGTATGGCATCTCATTTATGCGAGTCTATTCAGATAATACGCAAAGAACGCAAGATGATCGTGTGAGTTTAAATGTGAACTTCCCTCTCTATTTCGGGGATCGCAATTACGCTGCCATTACCTCAAACACCATCTTTAATAATGATAAATTTGGTTCTTCACAAGTGGGAGTTAATGGGTCAATTGATACAGATAATAATTGGACTTATGGTTTAAATACGTCGTTTGAAGAACATGGTAATAGTAACTTTGCACTGAATACGGGATATCAAACTTCGGTTGTGAATACGAATGCTAACTACAGCCAAGGTAATGGTTATCGTCAATATGGTGCTTCTGCTAATGGATCAATGGTGGTGCATGAGGGTGGAGTCACATTCTCGCCGAATACCTCTTCAACGATTGCATTAATAGAAGCGAAGGGGGCCGAAGGGGCTTCTGTCATGGGGTCTCAGAATACCAAAATTGATAGCCATGGATATGCGTTAGCGCCTTATGTTCGCCCTTATCGTATTAATAATGTCGACATTGACCCGAAAGGTAGCCCTGAAGATATCGTGTTTAACAGTACCACAGCGCAAGTTGTACCGTATGAAGGTAGCGTTGTAAAAGTTGTTTTTGATACGAAAATTGAGAAAAACGCAGTGTATAGCGTCGTTCGACCGAACAGTAAAGCGCTGCCATTCGGTGCCAATGTGTTGGATCCTCAAGGGAATTACATTGGTGTTGTAGGGCAAGGTGGGACAGTCTTTATTAGTAATAATGAATCTAAACTTGCGACAGTGAAGTGGGAAGGCGGAGAGTGTTCGTTCCCATTAACGACGGAAAATAGTCAGGAGAGTCTATGTCAATGATCAAAAAATGGCGCTGGCTAATTGGTGCTGGTGTTCTCCTTACTACTCAGTATGCATTAGCTTTCGGGTATGCAGATGTTTGTTATCGCAAGAATGTAAGACCCATAGATCTCAATATGACCTTAGGCAATGTTGTTGTTGATCCAAACCTTCCTGTTGGAGGGGTTATTATGAGAAAACAATGGCCTATGCGTACTAATGGCTATCAATCGTATTTAACATGTTATGGAACGAATACGCTTCAAGCTGAAGTGGTGATGGGTGGTCTGCGTCATTTAGGTGATGGCGTTTATCAATCCAGTATTCCAGGAATAGGTATGAAATTTGAACGAGGTGGAAACCAAGTCAATATTCTCTATCCCGGTACTCATACGATTTATGGCGGACGAAATGGTGTAAATGTATACCTTGAAAACTCAACGTTCACATTAACATTGATAAAAACCGCAAGAAAAACAGGTTCTGGCACAATTGCCAATGGGCAGTACACCGAATATGGTTACAAACATAATACGGATCCATTAATTCGGACGTATCTACAAGGAAATGCGATCACAATTGTATCGCCATCTTGCTTAATCAATGGTGGACGAGAACAGAATGTGACACTCGCACCGATAAAACGCAATCAATTGACCGCTTATCAAGCACCTGTGGGAGAGATTGATTTTGATATTACCATGGAGTGTAACGGTGGAATTACCTCTTCAGGATTAACTACATTTAATATTGATTTTCGTGGAAATGCGTCGGCGAGTGATGTTAATGGCGTACTAAGAAATGAAGAAGCTGGAACTAATGGTGCAAAGGGTGTTGGTATTCAAGTAATAGAAAGAAGTAGTAAAGCACCATTAAGTTTTACTCGTAGTTATAAAGTCGGTACGGTAGTGAATAATCAGGATGACTTATTGATTTTTCCTTTAACCGCTCGATATTTTCCTTATGAGAGAGCCATTTCGGCAGGTGATGTTCGGTCACACTTAGTTTTCAATGTCACTTACGATTAAAAATCATATTCAACTTCAATAGGAAATCGCATATTTTTAATAAAACATATGCGATTTTTTTGTTTTAAAATTAATGCTGGTCAGTGGTGTGAGGTCGGATGTTTATTATATATAATGCAGCTTTAATTTTTTAAAAGAAATAAAAAAATACCCAGAAAGCTAATTTTAATCGATGAAGATTAATGGTCTACATTAGCGTTAACTGGGTATTTTTAGATAATCGAAAAAAGATTATTATGCGTGATGTTTAGATGGAATAATTACACTTTCTGCTGCGTATTGTAATTCTCTATTCGGAATGTCGAATGAATGGTCATCGTTATTATTAATTTCACTTTTATAACCGTTAAAGAACCATTCAATAGGACACATTAAAATTTCAGCAATATCAAGCAGATGGTCAATTGGGATCTTGTTAACACCATTTTCATACCGCGATATTTGCTGCTGACTTAAATGTAACTTATTTGCTAGATTTGCACCTGACAAGCCTAGCTCTTTTCTCCGGTTTTTTATTCTAAGACCAATGACACTATGAATGTCCATATGACATACTCAACTTATTATTAAGGTTATTATCAGTCGTTTTCACTATATATTATATTAAATTACAAGCTGGTTTAAAAGCTAATAATTAAAATTAACGTCAAATTAAAGTATTTAACTTTCAATGATGGTCTTTCATTTTGTGATAGTCACATTCAAAAATTCGACGTTTTTTTCTGTAGTGCCATTTTGAATATTCTGAATTAAAATAACAATAAGAATATCCCGCTAGAATTACGCGGTTAAACCTGTCTATTTAATAAAATCAACATTTATCTTATTTGTTACTTAATTGTTTAATATGTTGATTAGATTGGTTAAACCGATTCATTATGAAACGTTGGAGTTGATTTTGGATGGTTTTCATTTTTGTTATCCTATAATTTATTCATTTTAATTCCAAATTAAAATATAAAATCAGGAATTTAAAATACAATTTATTACTTTTTTTTGAATTAAATTTTAATTAATTTTATTTATTTTGTTTTTATAATTAAATATAACTAGATTTATTATATTAAATAATAAAAAAGAAATTTCTTTAGCACTACACTAAGCATAAATATCAAGTATACTTAAGTTAACTTAATTCGCTTTATCACTGAGTGTGTGAGGGTAATATGAAACTGTATATCTATGATCATTGTCCATTTTGTGTTCGCGCCAGAATGATTTTTGGCTTAAAAAAAGTTGCGGTAGAAGAAGTGATTTTGTTGGATAACGATATCGAAACCCCAACACGTATGATAGGGCGTAAAATGGTACCTATTCTAGAGAAAGAAGATGGTAGCTATTTACCTGAGAGTTTAGATATTGTGCGCTATATTGACCGATTAAGTGAGCCTCGTTTAGCCGCAGGGGAAATTAGCCCTGAAATTGATAGTTGGTATAAAGCAGTTTCGTCGACGGTATCTAAATTAGTGACACCACGTTTTACTGAATCTGAGTTTCCTGAAATAGCGACGGAAGCGGCTAAAACCGCGTATATCCAGCGTGTTAGCAAGTTTCATGGAGATGATTTATCTGTACTGCGTAAAGAAACGCACACGCTGTTGATTGAGTTAGAGCCGCATATGGATCTATTAGATGTATGGCTAGAAAAGCGTAACAAAGCACTTGTAGATATTAATGATTTTATTATCTTCCCTGTGTTGCGTAGCTTAAGTATTGTGAAAGAAATAGGTTTTAGCACCACAATTCATGACTATATGGACCGCACATCAAAAGCGACTGGAATTAATTTGTTATTCAGCCAAGCCAAATAATATTTAAGTAATACCAATATGGACAGATAAAAAAACCGCCAAATTAAGAATGGCGGTTTTTTATCTTGCAATAAAAGTAGAATTACTGCATATAATCACTCAAAATATAAACAAGTTTATAATGCCCTTGCGTCAACGTTAAATGATCTTTGGTTAATGTTACTGTTGCACCATTTGTCAGCATACGATTAATTAAGGTATCCCATCGTGAAAGATCTTCATCTACGCACTCTAATTCTGTTTTACTTAATGTTTTAACTTTTAGTGTTGCATTATTAATTGCACCCATTCCATTAAAGTCATTACACATAGAGGCAGAGACAAACATTTTTTCACCGAATGAAATGGACGGTATGGTCTGTTTTTTGGCAATACGCTGACCATCTACTTCAGTTAAGACAAAATTATGATGCATCAGCTGCTGCTCAAGGGATTGCTGACTACTACCTGCTTTTACCTGATGGGTTTGGCAAGCGGCAAGTAACAACCCAAAGAGCGTTAGTGGGATCAATCTTTTCATGATGCGAGATCCAGCTAAGGCTTCACAACGTTCGGGCAATTTTCGCCACGACTGATCTGTTGAATATTACTCAGTGTTGTTAAGCTGATACTTGTTAAGGCTTCTTCGGTTAAAAACGCCTGATGGCCGGTAAATAATACGTTATGACAAGAAGATAATCGGCGGAATATATCATCTTGAATTACATCATTAGATTTATCTTCAAAGAATAGATCTCTTTCATTCTCATACACATCCATACCTAATGCGCCAATTTTTTGGGATTTGAGCGCATTAATCGCGGCAGCCGAATCGACTAAAGCTCCACGGCTGGTATTGATGATCATTACGCCTGATTTCATGCGATTAAACGCGTTTTCATCCAGCAAATGGTGGTTTTCCGGTGTTAAAGGACAGTGCAGAGAGATAACATCGGATTCCCGATACAAGGTGTCTAAATCGACATATTCGGCACCCAGATCAAGGACGGCTTGGCTTGGGTATGGGTCATGAGCCAGTAGGCGCATTCCAAACCCTTTTAAAATTCGTAACGTGGCTTGACCAATTTTACCTGTACCAATAATGCCCGCAGTGCGGTTATGCATGTTAAAGCCAGTTAGGCCTTCGAGAGAAAAGTTAGCATCTCGAGTACGTTGATACGCGCGATGAATACGGCGATTCAAGCATAGCATCATGCCAACAGCATGTTCTGCAACAGCTTCAGGAGAATAAGCAGGAACGCGAACGACTTGAATTCCCAACTCATGGGCTGCATCTAAATCAACATTATTAAAGCCAGCGCAGCGTAACGCGAGAATATGCACATCGAGAGCCGCGAGCTCTTCCAGCACAGCACGGTTTGCTTCATCATTAACGAAAATGCAAACTGCGTCAGCACCGACGGCATTTTTAGCTGTCTGAACCGTTAATGGAAAATCAAAGTATTCAATATTAAAATTAAACTCTGATTGTTGGTTGACCTGTTCCATATGTTTGCGATCATACTGTTTGGTGCTATAGGAAACAATTTTCATCAGAGGAACTCCATAATTTATAGGAACCAATAAATGACAAAGTGTAGGTAAAATAAACAAACCTACAAAAATATGCGTTCAGAATAAGGCAATTAGTGGCGTAAATCACCTCTAAATTAAGAAAATATCTTACTGTTTACGTTTGGTTTTCGTTTGCTCACTATCTTTAACAAAGACAGCCATTTTTAGTGTTAAAATAATGCAACTGTTAAGTTTTGTTTTTCTTCTTTTACAGAATAGATTGGTTTTAGAGAATAAAGAACGTTAAGGAGCAGCGTGAAAATTTGCATTATTGGTATATCGGGAGCAGGAAAAACAACGCTCGCTCAGAAGTTATCGGAAGAATTTAATCTCACTGCATATGGCTACGATGACATTTATTGGAATAAAACCCAAACGGAGTACGTTAAAAATTCGCCGGAAACCATGAAATCACTGATTTCGGAGATAAAATCTAAAGAAAGCTGGATAATGGAAGGCTCTTATGACAAGCGTTTAGCGCCTTTTTTTGCGGATTGCTCATTAATCATTCGGCTCAACATTCCTTATCGAGTTTGCGCTTTTCGGATCATTAAACGCTTTTTAATATCGCAATTAAAGGGCGTGCGACCAAAAGAAACCTTCATGAATACGTTAGAATTACTGCGTTTCGCTAAACACTTTGATCAGCGATTGGATGATTTTTTTGCAGCTAATCCGATGTTTGCCGAAAAAGTGAAGGTTGTGCATGATGCACCATCATGTTCTCGTGCAATTGCCAACTATGCAGCATCACATAATCATTAAGAACTGACTGAAAATAATGAAGTAACGGAGTGAACATATAGGGTTAAGTTGTTCATTTCTGCTTTAAAAGATTAGAATATATTTATCTAAATAGAGAAAGTTATTATGGAAATGACCTACATCGCAATGCAAGTCGTTGAACTGCTTGTTCCAATGCATCCTTTCGCTTTATTTTCATCCATCTCATCAATGATATTTATCGCTGCTTCATGAAGATGATGCTCAGAGAATATTCATGAAACGGGCAATAAAAATACTGTTTTTCTTATTAGGAGTGAGTGTTGTGCTCCTAATCATATTATGGTCAACATTAACCCGTTGGGCGCCCGTTGTTGCGAGTCATTTTTTACCGCCAGCAGTGACGCTGTCACTTTCTGAGCCACAACTTGTTAATCATCAAATTAGATTTTCGAGTGTGGGATTAAGTGCAAATAATTGTTCTCTTGTCACAGTAACGGATGCCCGAATCTCTTTTTTCCCGATTAGAGCCAAAATTGATGGGCTTGATGTTAATGCGGAATGTTTGGATAGCATCAAAACGAGTGAGGAGTCACCAAGTTCTCCTATCAATATCACAGAGATACTGGATGCACTCCCTAAATTTTCACTCGTCATTGATAAAATCACACTGCATTCTTGGGAACAATATCAAGGGAGTTTATGGTTACGCAGTACCGCTGACTCTCCACTTATGTTGGATTATCAAGGGGAAAATGTACGGGTTTCTTCTTTTGTTAATTCACAAAATCAACTGATTGTGCAGCAATTTTCGGCAACATTACCTCAGAGCACATTAGCGTTAGAAGAGTTGCAAACACTGGATCAACGTAAGCCACAAGAAGAACCTCAACATATTGAATTAACCGCGCAATTGGCTTTACCTCTGACGACGGCTCAACTGCCTGAAACGGGAGATATCGAAGCTCAATTTAAGCTTATTGAGTTAAATAAACGCTTAAATACAAAACTGCATTGGCAGCGCGACCAAGGCTTGCTGACCGTTACAGATCTTGACCAGCGGCAAGAATTATTTCATCTTCCATGGCAGGTTTCATCATCACAAGTGATCGTAACGGATGGCCAATGGCGCTGGGATGACGCACAAATTCCACTTCATGGTGGAATTGCATTTCAAATTGATAACTGGAATCAATCCTTGAGTGAGTTTGTGGTTTCAGGACGTTTGAACATGT
Organism: Providencia sp. LY12; assembly: GCF_057621555.1. NCBI lineage: Bacteria > Pseudomonadati > Pseudomonadota > Gammaproteobacteria > Enterobacterales > Morganellaceae > Providencia > Providencia sp. LY12. The sequence continues at coordinate 2,096,136 of NZ_CM172594.1, forward strand.
TGACTGATGCAAAAAAAGGAAAAGCTAACTTAGTCCTTACCCTTGAACCTAGCCGTATCAATCTCCTCGATGCAGATATTGATTTTAGACTCAACGGTCAAGTGAAATACGATGACATGGTGCTGGATATCAATTTGCCAGCAAAAATTGCAGGTCAGTTGGTTTCACCCACCGTTGCATTTATGCCCGGCTCATTAATGAGAGCCTATGGGCAGGTTTCACCGACAATTCTGTTACGGGAAATACGCTTACCTTTGGCGGGTGCGCGTTTAAATGCCGATGGAATTTCGGGGCGCTTACAAGCGATTTTAAAAGTAAAAGAACAGTACTGGGGGGATTTTGATATTCACCTCGATGGTAGCGCGAATAAGTTTAATATTGATAAAGGTAAATGGTTCTGGAATTACTGGGGAAATGCTCAGCTACCTGCGTTAGCCGCTCGTTGGGATGTGAAAGGTAACGGTAATTGGCAAGATACACAATTAACGCTCAATAGTTTAAATACGGGGTTTGACCAAATTAAATATGGTTTACTCTCCATGTCTGCTCCACGTCTTAAATTGACATCCCCGTTGGTTTGGCAGCGAGATCACGCAAAAGCGGATTTTTATGGGGCGTTGCAATTAACCAGTAATCGAATGTTATTTGGTGCAGATAGCTATTTGCCTAAAATTACGGTGAATGCGCAACTTAAAGGAACATCCCCAGCCAGTTTTCAGTTAAAAGGGGATTTAAGTACTAGGCAAGTAGGGCCTATCGTCATATTTGGGCGCTGGGACGGTGAACGTCTGCGTGGTGAAGCACGTTGGCCTGAGCAGTCAGTGAAAGCATTTCAAACATTAATTCCGAAAGACCTAAATATTGAATTACGAGAAGGTAAGCTATTTTCTCAAGCCGCTTTTTCCATGACTCCAGAAAATGGTTTTATTGCGGGTGGGCATTGGCGAGTGCAAAATACGAGCTTATGGATGAAGGATGGTGAGCTTAATGGTTTGGATTTTGTCTTACCATGGAAATTGCATAATAGTACGTGGACATTAGGTGAAAAATCGCCCGTTGAATTACGAATAAAACATGTCACGAACTTATTCGAATTCACCGATATCAAAGCGGATTTATCGGGAACGTATCCGCCAACGGAAACCCACCCGATCCAGCTTAGTAATGTTGGTTTTAAAATGTTAGGCGGTGAAATTAATCTCGATTTACTTCGCTGGCCACAAAATAAACCCGCGACGATAAGTGTCCACCAAGTGGAACTTAGCGAGTTATTCACAAAACTAAAAGTTTCACAATTTGCGGTTTCTGGTCGAGTAAATGGCGAGTTACCATTTTACCTGAATAATCCTGATTGGATTATTAAAGGGGGATGGATGGAAAATAGCGGACCTTTGACATTACGCTTAGATACCAATTTCGTGGAGTCCATTGCCAAAGATAATATTTCAGCGGGATCGGCGATTGGATGGCTACAATATCTTGAAATTCAACGCAGTCGTACCGATGTGAATGTCACAAACTTGGGATTGCTCACTATGTCGACTATTCTTGAAGGGTATAACACCAAAGAAGCCAAAAAACGTGAAGTTCACTTAAACTATCACCATGAAGAGAATATTTTTCAGTTATGGCGCAGTTTACGTTTTGGTACTGGCTTAGAAGAATGGCTCGAAAAGAATATATAAAAGGGAAAAGGACTAACGTGAAAACATTAAAACTGATCATGATGATGGCAATGGCGTCGCTATTAACGGCATGTTTACGCGTAGAGGTCGCTACGCCAGATAAGCCAATTAACATCAATATGAATGTTAAGATTGAACATGAAATCCAAATTAAAGCGGACCGACAAGTCGAAGAGTTATTAAAGGAAAACAGCGATCTATTCGGTGAGGTACCTGCAAAATGATTAACTGGTTTAAAGTCGTCACGTTATGTTCCACATTAAGCATATTTTCTGCATTTGCTCTGACTGTGGAAGAAGGTAAAACTCACGGTCTGGTAGGGGAAACCTTATCAGGATATTTGGCGGTAATTGACCAAAGTAGTGCAGATGCAAAGCAATTGGTTGAACATATCAATACTGAAAGAAAAAACCGATATACAGAAATTGCAGATAAAAATGGGCTTAAAACCAACGATGTCGCAAGAATGGCAGGGCAAAAATTGGTTGAACGTGCACCCGCGGGAGAATATGTACGCGGTATTAATGGGCAATGGATGCTGAAAAAATAAAAATGCGCACTATTTTTAATTTTAGATGAAATAAGTGCGCATTATTTTCGATGCTAAATTAATAACCAGCAATAAAGCGTTATTTAACAAGGTATACTGTTAAGCAATCAGTGAATCAATATGGTTTTTCGCATGTGATTGCGCTTTCTCTGCTGATTCAGCGCCTAACGAGGTGCCTTCCGCGAAAACAAACTCAATGTTTTTAATGCCAATGAAATTCAAAAATAGGGTGATGTAAGGCACCATGATATCCGTTGGTGTATCTTTATAAATCCCGCCTCGGCTAGTCAGAACATATGCACGCTTATTGGTTAATAGCCCCACAGCACCTTGTTCGGTATATTTAAAGGTATGACCAGATCGAGCGATAAAATCAAAGTAATGTTTCAGCTGAGAAGGCACTGAAAAATTGTACATCGGTGCGGTGATCACTAAAACATCGCTTTGTTTAATCTCATCAATGAGTTGATTTGATAGGTTTAAATGTGCTTGTTGCTGCTCAGTTTTAGTGTCAGTAGGTGCAAAAGCTGCTAAAATTTCGCCATCAATCGCAGGGATCGGCTGGTTAACTAAATCTCGAACTATAAATTCATCATCGGGATTTTTTTCTTGCCACTGTTGTACAAAATAATCAGCCATTTTATTGCTGTGTGAATAATCTGCCAAAATGCTTGATTTCAATAGTAGTACTTTACTCATTATTTTCCTCGAAACTCATGTGTCTATCTCATCAGATAATGATGATACTCGGTATGTGGCAGATTAATAGGAAGAAATTTAGAAGTCATACTTCAAAAAAACTGATGGTATTTGTATGAGATAACTAAAATCATAAAACAAACCTAAATATTATCTTTAGCCACCACATGATTATAGGTTGATGAGTGGCGTTATAATGAATTGAAAAATAAGGATTTAAGAATGGATCCCATTCTATCAGCATTACATGCTGAAATTGAACAAACATCACTGCGCGATCAATGGCAACTGAAGAAACGCCTTCACGGCATCGCAAAAATACAAGATCAAAAATCTCGTATGGCAGTTATCGAAGTCATCAAAGGGGATATTGAAAAGGCAAAACAGAAGGTTGAGAAAAAACGTCTGAATATGCCAAAAATTGTTTACCCTGAAAACCTACCAGTTAGCCAAAGAAAACAAGCTATTTTTGATGCGATTAATCAGCATCAAGTGGTGATCATTGCCGGTGAAACAGGGTCAGGTAAAACCACGCAGATCCCTAAAATTTGCTTAGAGCTGGGTCGTGGCGTGAAGGGCTTTATTGGTCATACTCAGCCAAGAAGATTAGCGGCTCGCTCAGTGGCTTCGCGCCTTGCACAAGAATTAGAGTGTGAGCTAGGCGCAAACGTCGGTTATAAAGTTCGCTTCAGTGACCAAGTGAGTGATACCACCCAAGTTAAATTAATGACGGACGGTATTTTACTGGCGGAATTGCAGAATGATAAGTTACTGCTGCAATACGACACAATTATTATCGATGAAGCCCATGAGCGCAGTTTAAATATTGATTTTATTTTAGGTTATTTACGTCAATTATTGCCTAAGCGCCCTGATTTAAAAGTCATTATTACGTCAGCGACGATAGATCCAGAACGATTCTCTCGACACTTTGGTCATGCGCCAATTGTTGAAGTCTCAGGGCGGACATACCCAGTTGAAGTGCGTTATCGCCCAATTATGGGGGACGATAATGACAGCGAACGCGACCAAATTGACGGTATCATCGATGCCGTTAATGAGTTAGGACGTGAAAGTGCCGGCGATATTCTGATTTTCATGAGTGGTGAGCGAGAAATTCGTGATACCGCCGACGCCTTATCCAAGCTACAGTTGCGCCATACGGAAGTCTTACCGCTATTTGCACGGTTATCTAACAGTGAGCAAAACCGAATTTTCCATCCTCATGGCGGCCGTCGAATTATTCTTGCCACTAACGTAGCTGAAACCTCGTTGACGGTTCCGGGGATCAAGTATGTGATTGATACGGGTTATGCACGTATCAGCCGTTATAGTTATCGCACCAAGGTACAACGTCTGCCTGTTGAAGCGATTTCGCAAGCCTCTGCTAATCAGCGTAAAGGGCGCTGTGGTCGTGTTTCGGACGGTATCTGTATCCGCTTGTATTCTGAAGAAGATTTTCTATCTCGACCGGAATTTACCGATCCTGAAATTTTGAGAACCAACCTGGCCTCAGTTATTTTACAAATGACTTCAATCGGGCTGGGGGATATTGCGGCATTCCCATTCGTTGAAGCGCCGGATAAACGTAATATTCAAGATGGTGTCAAATTACTGGAAGAGTTAGGTGGGATCCAACCTCACAAAGATGCAGACAAAGGTTATCGATTAACCGATATCGGGCGTCAGTTAGCACAACTCCCCGTTGACCCGCGTTTAGCGCGAATGGTGATAGAAGCCAGAAAGTATGGTGCGGTACGCGAAACTATGGTGATCGTTTCGGCATTATCGATTCAAGATCCCCGCGAAAGACCGCTGGATAAACAGCAAGCTTCTGATGAAAAACATCGACGTTTCCATGATAAACAATCGGATTTTCTGGCATTTTTAAATCTGTGGGATTATTTAAAACAGCAGCAAGAGGAATTATCTAACGCACAATTTAGAAAAATGTGCCGTCAGGATTTTCTTAACTATTTGCGAATTCGCGAGTGGCAAGATCTCTACACGCAGTTGCGCCAAGTCGTGAAAGAACAAGGGTTTGCTATCAATAGCGCCCCAGCAGATTTTCGCAGTATTCATGTCTCGCTATTGGCAGGATTGCTCTCGCATATCGGCCAGAAAGACGCTGAAAAACATGAGTTTACGGGGGCGAGAAATGCGAGATTTACTATCTTCCCTGGTTCAGGTTTATTCAAAAAACCACCGAAGTGGACGATGGTTGCTGAACTGGTTGAAACCTCAAAGCTGTGGGGACGGATTGCGGCTTCGATTGATCCCGAATGGATTGAACCACTCGCTGAGCATTTAGTAAAACACCATTATAGCGAACCCCACTGGTCAAAATCAGAAGGTGCTGTCACAGCATCGGAAAAAGTGACTTTATACGGATTGCCGATTGTGGCTTCACGCCAAGTGAATTATGGTTCGATTGATCCATTATTATGCCGCGAACTCTTTATTCGTCACGCACTGGTGGAAGGTGACTGGAATACTCGTCACGCTTTCTTCAGAGCTAACCTAAAACTGTTATCAGAAGTGGAAGATTTGGAACATAAATCACGCCGCCGAGATATTTTAGTGGATGACGAAACGCTATTTGCGTTTTATGACCAGCGTATCCCGAATGATGTGATTTCCTCTCGCCATTTTGATAAATGGTGGAAAACTGCATCAAAACAGCAACCGGATTTGCTCAGCTTTGAAAAAAATATGCTGATCAAAGAAGATGCTGGGAATGTGTCGGCGCTTGATTACCCAAATTATTGGTATCAAGGCGATCTTAAATTCCGTTTAAGCTACCAGTTTGAGCCAGGTACTGACGCCGATGGCGTCACTGTTCATATCCCATTAGCTATTTTGAATCAGGTGCAAAATGTGGGCTTTGACTGGCAAGTTCCGGGTCTGCGCCATGAATTAATCGTTGCGTTAATCAAATCATTGCCTAAGCCTATTCGCCGTAATTTTGTACCCGCGCCAAATTATGCTTCTGCATTTTTGGAGCGAGTTCCGACCCCGGAAGGTAGCGTGTTAGATAAGCTAGAGCGCGAACTGCGTCGAATGACGGGGGTAACGGTTGAGCGTGAGGCTTGGCAATTAGATCAACTTCCAGTGCATTTAAAAATGACTTACCGAGTGGTGAATGACAAAAATAAAACTGTCGCGGAAGGGCAAGATCTGGATGCGTTAAAAGACAGTCTTAAGGAAAAAGTGCAAGAAACACTGTCCGAGGTTGTGGATGATGGTATTGAACAAAGTGGCTTGCATATTTGGAGTTTCGGTGAGTTGCCACAACGTTATGAACAAAAACGCGGGGGATATTCAGTTAAAGCCTATCCTGCGTTAGTGGACGAAAAGAACAGTGTGGGGATCCGTGTTTTTGAAACTGAATTCGAGCAACAGCAAGCAATGTGGGGCGGCGTTCGTCGATTATTACTGTTAAATATTCCTTCGCCAATCAAATATTTGCATGAAAAGCTACCGAATAAATCCAAATTAGGGCTCTATTTTAACCCTTACGGCAAAGTGCTTGAGTTAATTGATGACTGTATCGCGTGCGGTATTGATCAGCTGATTGCAACTTATGGCGGTGCCGTATGGACTGAAGAGCAGTTCGAATCATTAAAAGAGTACGCGAGAGCGGAATTGAACGATGTGGTTGTGAATATCGCCAAGCAAGTTGAGCAAATCTTAACGGCTGTATTTGCTATCAATAAACGGCTGAAAGGTCGCGTCGATTTTTCGATGGCGCTCGCATTGTCTGATCTCAAAGCTCAAATGTCAGGATTGGTATTTAAAGGGTTTGTGACAGAGCAGGGCTGGAAGCGATTACCGGATATTTTGCGTTACTTAAACGGCATTGAACGTCGGTTAGAAAAGTTAGCCATCGATCCAAATCGTGACCGTGCTCAGATGAGCAAAGTTGAACACGTACAAACTATGTGGCAGCAGTGGATGAGTAAACTTACGCCACTACAAAAGCAGTTACCGGAAGTACAGGAAGTTCGCTGGATGATTGAAGAGTTACGCGTGAGCTTGTTCGCCCAACAATTAGGAACTCCATATCCGATATCGGATAAACGGATCATTCAAACCATGGAAAGTTTAACGCAGCAACTGTAGTTAGGGGGCAATGATAGCGTTAGGCTGACGATAATTTATTGGATAATAAGATAAAAATGCGCGATTGGGTCACTGTGCCGCTCGCGCATTTTTTATTATTAGATTATTAATTACGGATAAGCTTTACTATCCAACCCCAATTTAGTTACAACATACCAATGGATTGGTACCACCTCTACATTAACAATTGAGTTGTTTGCAATATATTTATCTAGCTAGCGCTGTTTTGGATTTATCGTTCAATAGTTCGTTCTATTTGTTGCTGAGTCGCTAATTTAAACTGAAAGCCTTCGACACGCTCCTGCGCTTTAATTTTAGGTAACTTTTGCTGAAAGAGGCTTGATGGTTGAGTAGGGAATGATTGGGTTACGGCTATTATGCTTTGAGCCACCAAATGCGGTACTTCTGACAACGAATGAATAAGAGAAGGGCGTTCCGCAAATGTGACTGTACGCTGATTTGTTGGGATTAGATTCATTTGAGTTTCCTTATTGGTGAATAGTCATTCAAAAACTACATCACAAAAAAGGATGAGAATTGTAAAAAACGAGGAGGTTGGTCAGGGGGAAATGAAGATAATAAAAAATGAGCTAAATTTAATGGGTTAAATTTAGCTCATTAATAAAGAGTGGATTACGCTAACAGGGAATATAAAGCTGGTACTGAGGCTATCGCAATCCCAAATGCTAAAATTTTCTCTATTAACTTCAGTGGGGCTTTTGCTGTTTGCTGTGAACGAGCATACAGAAAAAGAATGATCCCCGGCGCATAAAGTACCACGGAGAGCATCAAGTTAATCAATCCTGACGCGTACAACAGCCATAATCCATAGACAGCAGCAACAAAACCAACCGCGAGCAGGGCTTTGCTATGGCGTTGATAAGCAACTTTGACTAAGAAGGCACCGACTAAAAAGTAAGGAACCAAAATCATCTCTGAAGCGATAGTCAGCAGAGTATTGTAGTTACTGCCACTTAACCAAATTAGCACTAATGATAGTTGAACTGCACCGTTGGTGAACCATAACGAGGAAGATGGTGCATCATTTTTATTTAATTTATTGAAAATTTTAGGGAATGATTGGTATTGTGCGGCAATATATGGAACTTCAGCGGCCATAATTGTCCAGCTCAAATACGCGCCACAAACAGAGATAATCAAACCTGCGGCAATAATGATGTCACCGCTAGAGCCAATTAAAGAGACCATTAAAGTCGCCATCGACGGGTTTTTAATCTCAGCCAGATCGGCACGAGGCATGATCCCAAGAGATAGTAGGGTGACAAGAATATAGATAATTAATGCGGAGCTTACCGCAAAAATGGTAGCTAGACCGACATCTCGGCGGTTTTTCGCCCGAGCGGAGACGACGACCGCCCCTTCAATACCAATAAAGACCCACAGAGTGATCAGCATGGTGTCTTTTACTTGTTCCCAAACGGGAATGCCAAGGTCAATACCGCTAAAATCGGCATCAAAAATATCGAGCTTGAAGGCAAAGAATGCGAGTACGATAAATAACCCAAGAGGGACTAATTTCGCCATCGTGGCGAGTTTGTTGATCCCCGCCGCAGTTTGCACACCGCGAAGAACTAAGTAATGCACAACCCACAGTAAGATAGATTCACCGATTAGAGCTTGCCAAGTATTACCATCGCCAAACACAATGTTATCCGGTGTATCGGTGAAGAAGCTGATCGCGGCAAAGACAATCACTAAATAGGAAACGTTGGCGACAACAGCACACAACCAATAGCCCCATGCAGAACAAAAGCCAATAAACTCACCAAATCCTACTTTTGCATAAGTAAATATTCCGCCATCCAGGTCAGGACGAATTCTGGAAAGGAGTAAAAGAGAGAATGCAAGAAATAAGATCCCTACGCCCGTGATGGACCAGCCGATAATTAACGCTAATGGGCTTGCCACTTCAGCCATATTCTGAGGAAGGCTAAATACACCAGCACCAACCATTGAGCTAAGAACTAGCGCGGTGAGTGCAGTAAGGCTTAATGTATTTTTCAATGTATATCCTGGTTGTTGTGCAATCAAAAGTTAAAATCACGTTAAGATAGCAATGCTATAAATGGATTCACTGTCACAGCTTTTAAATCCAGTTGGATCACCTGCTAAATTAGAGTGTGGATTCTACGAATGAAATGCGCCAGATGCAATGGGAAAATATGCACAGAACAAGATGTTTTATTCACTTTCGCTATTTATGGTAAATAGGCTCACATTTTATAAAGTGCTAATTTGAGCTGTTCAGGAATAGGTATCAGGAAGTAGGGCAATGCAAACAAAAAAAGCCAGCTTAATATTTAAGCTGGCTTTCATAATAAAGTAGAGCTATCGACTATTTGAACAGGTCTGCACTGATGGTGACGCTGCCACCATTCGACTGCCATTCACGAGTGATATGGTAGTATTTTGCACCTTTAGCTTCTGCACGTTTGGCGATTTGATAACGAACTTCTGGGGTATTGGTGTAATAACCAGAGAAGGTAATGGAATCAAATGGAACCATCATGGCTGCTGCTGTTTTGTTCACTTCTTCAATGACATAACCACTTGGTAATGTCACGCTAGTACGACCCGGCTGGCTTGAGGAAGTTTCGAAGAAACGGCCAACCGCTTCGGTTGGTTCTTCTGAGCTTGCAACACCTGGGATCAGAACTTTATCAGCGGCTTCACCACCCTGCGCTAACAACGCACGACCCGCTTCTGAATCAGCAGGAACAACTGCTTCTTCTTTTTGAATTTGGCGCTTAGGTGCATCTTTCTTATAGATATATGCGGTTGCTAAAGTGTTACCGCCGTCATTCATGGCTACGTTACGAACCACATAAAATGAGGCTGCATCTTTTTCTTTGGCTTTTTTCGCGATTGCTTCGTATAAGTCAGGTTCAGATGGGTAGAAACCACTTACAGTGACGGCATCAAAAGGTTGATACACTTTTGCGTCCGCTTTAGACATTTCTTCAACACCACCGAAAACTCGGCGAGCAGATTCTTCACGTTTTGATGCATCTTTTGCGTACACATCAGCAACAACACGCATGTTGCCACTGTCACCTACATCATCAAGGCTTTGAATGTAAAAGGCATAAGCCCCCATCTTATCAGCCCTACGGGAAACTGCATCGGATGCTTCATAGATAGCATTAAAACGCCCAGTGACGGTTATACGCTCATAAGGTTGTAATTCAGTAGCCTGTTTTGGCGTTAATTCAACAGCCGCCTGTGTAGCGGTTATACTAGTTAATGATAGCACCGCGGCTGCGATGACCGTAGTTTTCAGCTTCATACAAAATCCTTCCGCCTTGCGCAATTTATTATAAACATGCTGAATAATAGTAGTAACACATGGCGGTGATTATTACACGTAACTGCCCATGTTGTCGCACTATTTTATTTTTATAAGACACAAATAATGATTGACTAGTCAAATTTACCAGTTTTTTTAAAGTATCCAGTATTTTATTGACCTAAAACTAAGATTTCCACGGTGAATTCCATTTACTGTCTTAGAATCGTGATCAATTATGGATCAATAAGGCTAATTTCAGTAGGTTATTAGGACATTTTACAGCTGTTCAACGACAAAATAGGACTTTTCCTTTTGATAAGGCAGTCATTTTTTTGGCGAATAACCTACAACATAGATTACTTCGAGCTTTAAAAAGGGAATATTATGCGAATTGGTATACCAAGAGAACGACTTGCCAATGAAGCGCGTGTTGCCGCTACACCATCAACAGTCACCCAATTGTTAAAATTGGGTTTTTCGGTGTGTGTTGAGCAAAATGCGGGACATTTAGCAAGTTTTGATGATGCAGCTTATGAGCAAGCTGGTGCAGAAATTGTCTCTCGTGAGAGCGCGTTTTCTGCGGATATTGTGTTTAAAGTGAATGCACCATTGTCGGACGAAATTCCTTTATTGAAAGAAGGGGCGACTTTAGTCAGCTTTATTTGGCCGGCGCAAAACCCTGAATTAATGGAGGCATTAAAAGCTCGTAATATCAACGTAATGGCAATGGATGCAGTGCCGCGTATTTCTCGGGCACAATCACTCGATGCATTGAGTTCAATGGCAAATATTGCCGGTTACCGCGCGATTGTGGAAGCCGCTCATGAATTTGGACGCTTCTTCACCGGACAAATTACTGCTGCTGGTAAAGTGCCACCAGCAAAAGTGATGATCATCGGTGCGGGTGTGGCGGGTCTTGCTGCGATTGGTGCGGCAGGCAGCTTAGGCGCGATTGTTCGCGCATTTGATACTCGCCCTGAAGTGAAAGAGCAAGTTCAAAGTATGGGTGCCGAGTTCCTCGAATTAGATTTTAAAGAGGATGCGGGGAGTGGAGATGGTTACGCGAAAGTGATGTCTGAAGCCTTTATTAAGGCAGAAATGGCGCTATTTGCTGCTCAAGCAAAAGACGTGGATATCATTGTAACAACAGCACTTATTCCGGGTAGACCTGCGCCAAAATTGATCACCAAAGAGATGGTTGAATCAATGAAGCCGGGCAGTGTGGTGGTTGATCTTGCTGCACAAACGGGTGGTAACTGCGAGCTGACCCAAGCAGATAAATTAGTTGTCACCGATAATGGTGTCAAAATCATCGGTTACACCGATTTACCAAGCCGTTTACCAACGCAATCGTCTCAGCTATATGGTACTAACCTTGTTAACTTGATGAAGCTGTTATGCAAAGAAAAAGATGGCGAAATCACGATTGATTTTGATGATTTAGTCATTCGCGGCGTTACGGTTATCAAGCAAGGCGAAATCACCTGGCCAGCACCGCCAATTCAAGTTTCAGCTCAGCCACAAGCGAAGCCGAAAGCCGTTGAAAAGATGAAAGCGCCAGAGAAAAAGATGTCACCGGTAACCAAAATGGCGCTGATGGCACTGGCTATCATCTTGTTTGGTTGGTTCGCCAACTCAGCTCCAGCCGAGTTTTTATCGCACTTTACCGTCTTTGCGCTGGCTTGTGTGGTGGGATACTACGTGGTGTGGAACGTCACCCATGCGCTGCATACCCCGTTGATGTCGGTCACTAACGCCATCTCAGGGATTATTGTTGTTGGTGCATTGCTGCAAATTGGCAGCGGTGGCTGGGTAAGTTTCTTATCCTTTATTGCGATCTTGATCGCAAGCATCAATATTTTCGGTGGGTTCACAGTAACTCAACGTATGTTAAAAATGTTTCGTAAGGGATAAGGGGTAACTTATGTTGTCAAGTGGAGTTGTGACAGCAGCCTACATCGTTGCTGCTATCCTATTTATTTTCAGCCTCGCGGGGCTATCTCGCCATGAAAGTTCTCAACGCGGGAACACATACGGCATTATCGGTATGGGGATTGCCCTGATTGCAACCATCTTAGGACCTCATAGCGCCAATGTGGGTTGGATGATTGTGGCAATGGTGATCGGTGCCGTGATTGGTATTCGTTTAGCCAAAAAAGTTGAAATGACCGAAATGCCTGAGCTGGTTGCTATTTTGCACAGTTTTGTGGGTTTGGCGGCGGTACTCGTGGGCTTCAACAGCTTTATTGCAAGTGAAGGTCACGCCAGCAGCGTGATGGAAAATATTCATTTAACGGAAGTTTTCTTGGGCATTTTCATCGGTGCGGTCACGTTTACAGGCTCAATTGTGGCTTATGGCAAACTGTCGGGAAAAATGTCATCGAAGCCGATGATGTTACCAAATCGCCATAAACTTAACCTTGCAGCCTTAGTCGTTTCATTTATTTTGCTGGTTATTTTCGTTAAAACTGACAGCGTTGGCTTGCAAGTATTTGTTATGTTGATCATGACCGCGATTGCATTAGCCTTCGGTTGGCATTTAGTTGCCTCTATCGGTGGTGCAGACATGCCAGTGGTTGTTTCCATGCTGAACTCATATTCAGGATGGGCAGCGGCAGCGGCAGGTTTCATGCTCAGTAATGACTTACTTATCGTGACAGGGGCCTTAGTTGGTTCATCGGGTGCTATCCTTTCTTATATCATGTGTAAAGCAATGAACCGTTCGTTTATCAGTGTTATTGCTGGCGGGTTTGGTACTGATGGTTCATCAACAGGTTCTGAAGAAGAGATGGGCGAATACCGCGAAACGACAGCGGAAGAAGTCGCTGAAATGTTGAAAAATTCAACTTCAGTGATTATTACTCCGGGCTATGGTCTGGCGGTAGCTCAGGCGCAGTATCCGGTGCATGATATTACGGCAAAACTGCGTGAACGCGGTATCAATGTTCGTTTTGGTATTCACCCAGTTGCAGGGCGCTTACCAGGACACATGAACGTACTGTTAGCGGAAGCGAAAGTTCCTTATGACATCGTATTAGAAATGGATGAAATTAATGATGATTTCGCCGAAACAGATACGGTGCTGGTTATCGGCGCGAATGATACCGTGAACCCAGCGGCACAAGAGGATCCAAATAGCCCAATTGCGGGTATGCCTGTATTAGAAGTTTGGAAGGCAAATAATGTCGTTGTGTTTAAGCGCTCAATGAATACAGGGTATGCGGGGGTACAAAACCCACTGTTCTTTAAAGAAAATACTCAAATGTTATTTGGTGATGCGAAAGCCAGCGTGGATGCAATTTTAAAAGTGCTGTAATTGCTTATCATTGACAATATAAAATAAAATGCCCTGAATTCAGGGCGTTTTTATATCTGAATATTCGCTTTTTATTATTAATCGAATTATGAGTAATTAAGAATGGTCATTAAGAAGATAATAGAAAAAAGCTCATAAATATTTCTATTTATGAGCGTCTAAATTTGATTGTTATTGCCAGTTTAACTAATCATCTGCGGCACTAATAGGGCAGACAAAACCGTCAGGTTTAATCGCTAATAAATCGCATTTTAGCTTATCAATAACATGTTCTGCCGTATTCCCTAAGAAGGCAGCTGAAAGCCCAGTACGACCTAATATACCGAGCACCACGACACCCGCGTGTAGTTCTTCACACATGTCAGGGATGATTTTTTCAGGTAGCCCTTCACGAACATGGGTATATTTCTCATCAATCGCAAATTTCTGCCGCAGGCTTTTCATGGCTATCAGATGCTGACCGCGTAGGGCATTGTTATACAAGCTTGGGTCAAAATCAGGCAGCTCAATGGCAATGTTCATTGGCGCAATCGGGTAAGCGCTAACTAAATGAATTTCCTGCTCTTTAATAACCCGTCGCGCAAGATCTTGGGTTTTCTCAACCAATTTGATATTTAGGTCATCATGGTAAGATTCTTCATTAGAAAGATTCACTGCAACCACAACAGAACCGTGATCTGGCCAAACTTTATCTTTTACCATCCAAACAGGACACGGGCATTTTCTTAATAAATGCCAGTCTAGCGGGGTAAAAATGATGGACTCTAAGTTGTCAGTTTGATGCGCCATTTTCAGTAGAAGGTCATGTTGACCGCTGATCACTTCCTGAATGATGGCTTCATAAGGCTTGTTGTGCCAAATGACTTTAATTTCTATCTCAATACCCGCTTCTAAATAAAAATGGGCTTGCTGTTTGATCCAAGCAGCTTTTTGGCTGATCACCCCTTTGCGCATCGCATTGCGTTCTTCAGGAGAAAGCAGGGTGGTCATATCATAAGATAGGTCGTAGATAGGCAGGAAGGCTTTTATCCGTCCGCCATTACGCTGCACGATATAAACTGCACGCCTTAATGCCGGTTGATCATCCTGATTTGGGTCGATTGCTACTAAAAGATTTTTATAGTTAGCCATGCTGACATCCTCTCAATAAACGGATAGTTCCATCTCTCTAAACTATGTTATTGGGGATAAATACGCAAGAAATGTGATTAAAAAGTAACAACGGATCACAAAGTTTGTGACCCGTTTATAGGAATACTAGCAAGAAACAGGGGATACTTTACCAGCGATATCAGTCAGTTTCGCCATATCGTCGATGGTAATATATTTACCTTTAACGCTGAGCATACCGCTTTTTTGGAAGCGGCCTAACAGACGGCTAATTGTCTCAACGGTTAAGCCAAGGTAATTACCAATATCGCCACGAGTCATGGTGAGTCTGAATTCTCTTGGTGAGAAACCACGCTCAGCAAAACGATGAGATAGGTTAAGAATAAATGCAGCTAAACGCTCTTCCGCATTTTTCTTAGATAATAAGAGGATCATTTCTTGGTCCCCTTTAATTTCACCGCTCATCAGGCGCATAATTTGCTGGCGCAGGTTAGGCATTTTGCCAGATAAATCGTCCAGCGTTTCAAATGGAATTTCACAAACCATTGAAGTTTCTAGCGCTTGAGCAAAACTTGGGTGCTGTGTATGAATAATGGCATCAAAACCAACGAGGTCGCCCGCTAAGTGGAAACCAGTGATTTGCTCATCGCCTTCTTCAGTAATGGTGTAGCTTTTAATTGTGCCAGAGCGAATAGCGTATAAAGAACGTAATTCATCGCCGGCTTTAAATAAAGCTTGGCCTTTTTGAATAGGTTTTTTACGTTCGATAATATTATCGAGTTGATCCAGTTCGTGTTCATTCAGAGTAAAAGGAATACACAGCTGACTAATACTGCAATCCTGGCAATGAATAGCACAACCACCAGACTGGATGCGACGAACAACTCTTTTTTCTGGGATCATATTAAATGCTCAATCAGGTTAAAATTATTGATATGAGTCAATTTTAGCATAAGATAATTGATCAGGTAAGGGCTATATAAGACAGAAACGAGTTATTAAATAAAAAAGCAAAGAATGCTAAATTTACCAATCTAATAGATTCAGCAGATCATGCTAATTTACGGGATATTCGCAATTTCATGATTTGACATATATTAAATACATAAATTTAATATATAAAAAGAGGGACAAAAAACTTAATAAAAACACGTTTTATTTTACGTCATTTATTAGCATTAAATTAACACAAGAATAAACAGAAAAATATCATTTTTTCCTATTAACTTATAAAAAGAGGTCATAATGAATAACAATTTGATGTCGTTGCCCCCATTAATGACAGCTGTCGACATTATTGATCCAAGCGTTTCGGATGAACTGCAGCTAATAGAAATTCCGCTCCCTAAACTCCTTCCTGGTCATTTAATCGTTAAAGTGGAAGCCTCAGGTGTTAACCGTCCTGACATTTTCCAACGCAAAGGCTCATACCCACCACCGCCAGATGCTTCACCAATCATGGGACTTGAGGTATCAGGTACAGTTGTGGCTAAAGCTGATGATGTAACAACGTGGGCGATAGGCGACCGAATTTGTGCACTTGTAGCAGGTGGTGGTTACGCAGAGTACTGCTTAGTGCATCAGGATATTGCTTTGCCATTAGGAAATTTATCCTTTGAAGAAGGGGCTGCTATCCCAGAAAACTTTTTTACTGTTTGGGCGAATATGTTCCAGATTGGGCAGTTGAAAAAAGGGGAAGCAGTACTTATTCATGGTGGTACCTCGGGTATTGGTAGTGTCGCCATCATGTTAGCAAAAGCCTTTGGTGCCACGGTGATAACGACGGTTGGCTCAGAAGATAAAGCGATAGCGGCGAAATCACTTGGTGCGGATTGTGTGATTAATTACCGAACAGACGATTTTGTTAAAGTGACTCAGGAGTATACAAATCATCATGGTGTGAATATGGTCGTCGATATTATTGGTGGAGACTATGTCAGTAAAAATTACGTAGTAGCCGCAAAATTTGGACGGATTATCCAAATTGGCATGATGAAAGGAAACCCAACTCAGCTGAACATGATGCCAATGATGGTAAAACGTTTAACCCACACTGGATCGACAATGCGCTCTCGAAGTAATGAAGAGAAAGCGCAAATCGCAAAAGAGCTGCATCAGCAAGTTTGGGGAATGTTACAGAATGGTAAGATAAAACCAATAATTAACAAAATATATACATTGTGTCAGGTGGAACGTGCACATCACCATATGGAGTCAGGGGATTTGATTGGTAAAATTATTTTAATAAACAGGTAGCTACGACCTAACTATTTTTTAATCTTTATATAATTAGATAATAATTACGTAGGGTATTATTTGTTATTTATAACAAATAATTTACATTATCAAGTCTTTTGAGCGTAAATATCTCTTTACAGATGATTAATTTTTGAATTTTTGTGCCTGTCCACAAATCCGAACAAAATTAAGATGAGTTTGTTAATGTTTTAATGAAGATGGATTATATCTATAGACAAGTTGGCTCATTAACGGCTTGTCTACTACTGAATATAGGTTAAGGATATAAGTCTAGTCATATCATTAACAAGTTGTCATTCGACACAGACATCCCCCCGTTATTGCACTTTCCAATGATAATGAGTTGAGTAACTTAATGCAGCTGGTGCCAGCCAGCTGTAGTTTGAAGGTGTAGTGATAATGAATAATTTTAAAAATAAAAGCATGAACGTAGATGCATTGTTCCTCGGACCTAAATCTGAAAATGCGGTATTTTTCAGAGAAATGATGGAATATGCAGTGACTGAGCATATGCATTGGCGTTCTGGTTATCATCCTGAAGATCCCGATTTAATTACTACCGTCGATAGATATGCACCGGAATATCGGGATACGTTATATCGCACTGAAGGTATCCTTAATCAGCTTTCCTCAAAGTTGAAAACTACGTCAGTGCCTTGGTTTTCACCGCGTTACATGGGGCATATGAACGCGGATACTTTGATGATCTCCAATCTCGCGTATGTCATGGCTATGATGTACAACCCAAATAACTGCGCACAAGAATCTTCACCGACAACGACGGTATTAGAAATCGAAGCGGGGTTAGATTTATGCGGTATGTTTGGATATGACGTGCAAAAATCTTGGGGGCACATTACCTCGGGTGGCACAGTAGCTAACTACGAAGGGTTATGGGTCGCGAGAAACATTAAAACCTTACCTTTAGCCATGGCATCCCACCCTCAAGCCAAACAACTCTTAACTGATGTTTCAGAAAACGCGTTACTGAATATGCGTACCTGTGATGTATTGGATCTGATTGATGAGTTGAAAAAGCAAGGGTTGTTTGAAGAAATTCGCAATCTGACCTGCCGAGGCACCGGTGTTGAACAAGGTAAACTCGGTAAATTGTTAGTGCCGCAATCCAAGCATTATTCGTGGATGAAAGCGATGGATATCTTAGGGTTAGGGCAGCAAAACATTGTTCAACTTCCCGTTGATAAACGTTATCGCACGGATGTTTCGCAAATGCGTGACATTGTTTTCTCATTGATTGAAAAAGGCGAGCCTATTCTTGCAGTAGTCGCTGTTGTAGGTACCACTGAAACAGGTGCTATTGATAACGTCGCTGAAGTCATTAAATTACGCGAGGAATGTGAGCAACGCTTTGGCGTTTCATTCTATGTGCATATTGATGCGGCGTATGCAGGTTATGCCTGTGCAATGTTCCGTGATGAAAACAACCAATTCCTTGAATATGATGCGCTTATTGCACGTTACCATGACGAAGGTGTTTTCCCGCCAGATATCGTTTGGCCAAAGCCTGATGTTTATCAGAGTTTCCGAGCTTTAAACCAAGCTGACTCCATCACAGTTGATCCGCATAAAGTCGGTTTTATCCCTTATGCTGCTGGGGCGATTTGTATGAAGGACAAACGCATTGTCGATTTGATTTCCTATCATGCGGCCTATGTGTTTGAAGAAGTGAAAGAAAGTAGCCGTAAAACCGATAAGCAACAGAATGTATTACTGGGCTCATCGATTATGGAAGGCTCAAAAGCTGGCGCGACGGCAGCAGCAGTATGGGCTGCACATCGGTTAGTTCCGCTGAACTTATTGGGGTATGGCAAAGTCATTGCGGCTGGGGTAACAACCGCCAATTGGATGATTGAAAAAATCAATGCCAGCGAGCCGTTTGTGATTGATGGGCGTGAGTTTACATTGGCAGCGATGCCTGCACCGGATTTCCACATGATCAACTTTATGTTCAGGGAAACGGGAAACACCTCATTAGAGAAACAAAACCAGTTAAATAAACGTTTGTATGAACTCTGCTCTTATGCAGCAGGACGCACTTATGCAAATGATTTTTTAACGTCGTCAACATCACTTACCCATGAAGAGTACGGTGATAATCCTCAGAATCTGTGTCTAGAGGCGAATTTCAAGGAAGAGGAATGGCATAAAGTCCATTCAATTTATGTATTAAGGGCCGCAATTATGACCCATTGCCTGCGTGATAAACAGCACTTCGATAACTACTGGAATGAATTAAGAAACATCTTTGAAGACAAACTACAACAGCTCATTGATGAAGAAAATAAACGTAATCATTCCATTCAAAAAGTTAGTGTTTAATTAATTTTGTTAGGATCTCAATATGAAAAATCGCACACTTGGTAGTGTTTTTATTGTTGCAGGTACTACGATCGGCGCTGGAATGTTGGCGATGCCAATTGCAGCGGGAAGTAATGGGTTTTCAGTCAGTTTAGTGATGCTATTTGGTCTGTGGGCGCTAATGTGCTACACCGCATTATTGCTGGTTGAAGTTTATCAGCATGAATCCCATGAAACTGGGATAGGTAGCGTTGCCCAGCGCTATTTAGGCTCGAGTGGGAAGTTCATCACAGGTTTCAGTATGATGTTTTTAATGTATGCCTTAACTGCCGCGTATGTGACGGGAGCAGGGCAAATCATTACCTCCAATCTGAAAAGCAGTTTTGCCATTGAAATGGCAGACTGGATGGGCATTGTCGTCTTTACCATTATTGGTGGTGGGGTTGTTTGCTTTGGTACTTCATCCGTCGATTTTATTAACCGCATCTTGTTTACCGCGAAAATCGTCTTTTTAGTGATCATTCTGGCAATGATGTTCCCGCATGTGGAACAGTTAAATTTATTGTCAGCACCAACCGATAAAATTTTGATCCTCGCGGCTATCCCTGTCTTTTTTACCTCATTTGGTTTCCACGGAAGTGTGCCAAGTGTCGTGAAATATATGGGTGGTGATGTCAAAAAACTGCGAATTATCTTTATATTAGGCAGTGCGATTCCGCTAGTTGCTTATATTTTATGGCAAATCGCTACGCTGGGCAGTATTGGCACGAATACCTTTGTGGGAATTTTAGCTGAGAATTCTGGGTTAAATGGACTACTGGAAGCCATTAAAGCGGTTGCACAGTCAGGTAAAACTGAATTCGTCGCACAAATGTTTATGAGCCTTGCATTAGCCACATCATTCCTTGGGGTTGCGTTAGGTTTGTTTGACTTCTTAGCCGACTTGTTTAAGCGCCAAGATAATGCATCAGGGCGTATTCAAACCGGGCTGATTACCTTTTTACCTCCGCTTGTTTTCGCATTGTTTTACCCGAAAGGTTTCGTGATGGCGTTGGGTTATGCGGCAATCGCGCTGTCTATCTTAGCGTTATTACTGCCAAGTGCGATGGCTCTGAAATCTCGTCATGTTAACCCTCGCAAATACCAAGTACTCGGTGGTAAGCCAGCATTAGTGATTGTGTTCCTGTGTGGTATTGCAGTTATCGGCATCCAGCTCGGTATTGTCTTCAAAGTTCTGCCGGATATTGGCTAACACTAACGAGTTATTGTTTTGATTTAGAAAGCCAGTTCTCTCGCAGAACTGGCTTTTTTCATTTACTTGGATCACTAAAAACACTTTTTGTACTCTAAGACGCTAATTTTCTCGCTATCATAATGATAATGGTTATCATTAGCACGTATTGATAAAAACAGATATATCTAATTCTGGCATTATTCAGAAAACCGATTATGATATTAGATATATCGGTTTTTAATTTTTTGCACATTTACTGAGAGACCAAATGGACAATCCAAAAACCCTCGATACATGTCTATGTGAGGGTAAAAGTGTTCGGCGCATGTTTAATCCAAAACAGCTGCGTATTTATATTTTGCATTTACTCGTAGATGGCGCGAATTATGGTTATGAACTGATAAAAAAAATCAGTGAGGAAACAGCTGGATTTTATTGCCCAAGCCCTGGCGTGATTTATCCGACACTGACATTACTGGAAGAACTGAATTTTATTTCAACCAGTAAAGAAACGGGTAAAGGGCGTAAATGCTTTGCTATCACGCCGGAAGGCCGCTGTTTTTTACTTTTGAAAGCGGACATTCTGGCTGAAGTTAAAATGAAGCTAAATTATGCGCAAGAGCTGAAAGCGGGTAACCAATTTGCCAATGAAATTGAGTTAGCGGTAGATAAATTCAAATCATTACTCCGGCATAAAATTGTATTACAGCAGTTATCAAAGCAAGAATCGGCTCAAGTGGTGGATATTATCAACCAAGCCGTAAAACGAATTGAGCAAGTGAATGAGGCGCTATTAGTTTCTGAAAATAACGTAGTCTCGGAAAATAATGCCGTTTTAGAGAAGAACGCAGTAGAAGGAAAATAACATGGCAAAAACCCGTCATATTATCCAAGTTAAAGAGCAAATTCATATGAAAGAGACCATGCAGCCAGAACAAGTGATGCAGCCGGAAGAAAATAAGCAAATCGAGCTAAAAGATGAACAGGCAGATTCCGCGTCGAAGAGTAAGGTTAAATTTAAAGAGGTAGTTTGTCCTAGTGTGCCAATGTCATACTTTAAGCGAGCAAAAAAACAGAAATATTAAGTTAGATGTAACACAGGTGGCAAAACAGTTATTCATAAAATGAGAGTAAATAGGGTGATTGACCCCATTTCACCGATAAGGATTTGCGTTACTTTATTAATAATTATTTTGTCACGGTATTGTTTTGTTATTGAAGCAATGAAAAGCCCCTAGTGCACGTTGGCATCTAGGGGCTTTATTATTTTAGATCTCTAGCAAAGTTTGAATTCGCTTCATTTCCTCAATCCACTGTTGCTGAAGAAGAGGCTTCTGATGCGCAACTTTACGTTGTTTATCTGCTGCTAACTTTTCTTCCAGCTCCAACAGCTGCTCAAGTAGGTCATCTTCATGAGAATGAGGCATGACCCCTTGTGTATTTTCAGAAATTAAACGGGTTTGGCTCTCTTCCAACTCGTTCTCTGAGAAGGCGGATTGTTTCTCTATCTTCTGGTAAATTTCTTCCAGATCCAGATACTCTTCCAAGCGATTATTATGAATATACCAATAACGCTGGCAACTATTTTCAATTAACCATTTATCATGACTAACGACTAACAGCGCCCCTTCAAATTGGGAAATTTGCTCGCTCAGCGCTTCCTTACCTTCAAGATCAAGGTGGTTTGTCGGTTCATCCAGCAAAATTAGCGCATATTGCGCCAAACTTAGCCCAATAAATAACAAACGCGCTCGTTCACCACCACTTAGCGTTGCCACTTTTTGCTGATGGCGAGAATAGGCAAATCCTGCACTGATCAGCGCCATTTTTCGCTGTTCATCGGTGATAGGGGCAAAATGCCGCAATGCATCGATTAAACTATCATGGTCATTCAACTGTGCTAATTGCTGATCGTAATAACCTACTGAAATCGTTGGATGGAACTTTAACTGTGTTTCATAACGCAGGTCAGCAAGGTATTGCTGCCAAATCAAACGCAGTAGCGTGGATTTTCCGCAGCCATTGGCACCCATAATGGCAATTCGGTCACCGCTTTTCACTTGCGAAAAGGGGACTGAAAACAGAAGTTGTCCATCCGGCGTGGTGACTTGTGTATTATCTAACTCAAGTACTCGATCCGCAGGTATCGCTTTTCCATTCAGTAACAATTGCCATTGATAGCCTTCAGTGAGGTCTGTTTGATCCTCTTTTAAACGATCTATCTGTTTTTCCATTTGCTTCGCTTTTCGAGCAAGCCCTTCATTGTCATAAACTTTGCCCCAAATCGCTAACCGCTTGGCACTTGAAGCAATACGGTCAATTTCCTTTTGCTCGGCGTTAAAGCGATGCTCATCGGCGCGGTCGGTTTCTGCTAATGCTTGGCGTGCTTGGCTGCATGGAAGCCGATAAAAATGCAGAGTTTTATCTCGCAAAATCCACGTACTGTTTGTCACCTTATCCAACAAAGATTGGTCATGAGAAACCAACACAAAGCTACCTTTCCAACTTTGAAGGAAATTCCCTAACCAAATAAGGGTAGGTAAATCCAAATGGTTACTCGGTTCATCTAACAGCAATAAATCAGGCTGGCTGATTAACGCGCGCCCTAACAGTAAACGCGTATGTTGACCGCCACTAATGGCATTTGCCGATTGCTCCCACTGATGAGGTGCAAACCCTAATTCCGTTAATAACACTTCTGCTCGCCAACGTTCAGAAACATGTTCTTGCGTGGGCAGTTTTTGCAGTAGCGCATCTATCAAGGTTAATGGGGCGACTTTCGCAGGAAGATGCTGCTCGATATACGCAGTCACACAATGATTGGAATAGGTAATTTGCCCGCTATTTGGCGATAACTGAGAGGTCAAAAGCTTCAATAAGGTACTTTTGCCGCTACCATTGTGACCAATCAAACCAATACGGTCACCTTGAAGTAAAGTGAAGCTGATATCAGACAGTAATGAGGTGGTGGAGGTATCGTAGTTTAATGATTTTACAGATAATAATGTGCTCATAGCTTACTCAATTTCTAGGCGTAAAAACGCCGGGTATCGTCGATACGACAACCCAGTAAGCTGAGAAAAGACTCTTTAGCTGCTTTGCTCAGGCAGGGTTATCGCAGTGTAACACTGTGAAAGCCTGAGCTCTGGCGATTACCAAAGAAGTGTGAGTATTCAATAAGATCACACAACAGCATAAGATTAGCCTCCTTTTTTATTTTCAATATTTCGGTTGAACAATGGGGTGGATGATAGCAAAGAAGGGGATTTTAGAGCAATAGACCCATTCATTCTGTTTATCTGTTGTTATGAGTTATTGGTTATAAATCATTCTTATAATGGCGTTGCTTTGATGAATAAAACTGCTGAGCGTTAGGGTTTAGCGCCATCGATGGTTAAAATTGAGCCTCAAACAACAAGAGAGATAATAATGGATATACAAATTAGAACGGCAACCCGTGAAGATGCCCCGCTGATTTTAGAGATGATTATTGAGTTAGCCGTCTATGAAAAAGCGCGTCATGAAGTAAAAGCCAGTGTTGCTGATATTGAAAACTCATTGTTCGCACCAGATTCCAAAACCGAAGCGTTACTGTGTTACGTTGATGGTAAACCGGCGGGTTATGCCGTATTTTTTACCAGTTATTCAACATGGTTAGGCAATAATGGGATTTATTTAGAAGATTTGTACGTTTCACCCGAGCGCCGTGGCGCGGGGGCAGGGAAAAAACTCCTCAAGCACATTGCTCAATTGGCTTTTGAACGCCAGTGCCAGCGCTTAGAGTGGAGTGTATTAGATTGGAATCAGCCAGCCATTGATTTTTACCAAAGCATCGGTGCACAACCACAAGACGAATGGGTGCGATATCGCATGGATGCTGAAACAATTGCGAAGTTTGCCAATTAATTTGCTAGCAAAGCAATATTAACTGCTAAAAAAACATTAACGCTTAAATAATATTTTCATCACCATGTCAAAGCCAGCAAATAACGTTGCTGGCTTTATTGTTACTTTTTTATATTCCTATCTACACTTGAAACAATCTCTTTTTTCGAGAGGGTGACTTTTTTGTGATACATAACGATTTAACCTAAGCTAAATTCTGATAAAGTTATAATAAATAATAAGATAGCCTCGCAAAATGGCTGTTATATAGACTTTGTCCGTTATAAAAATAATAAAACAATAAAATGTAGATGATATTTATTTCAAGAGAAAACAGTTTTGTAATGTGACTAATTAATTTAATTAACGACCAAAAACAACTGTGGTTCACTAATTTATTCAATGAATAGAGAAGGGATGGTATGAAAATAAATAAGCGCAAAGTATCGTTTTATCTTATTTTGGTTCTGGCAATTATAGCGGTCGGATATTATTACTGGAGCCAAAACTCGAGTAGTCTTCCTGAGGGTTTTGCACAAAGTAATGGCAGAATTGAAGCCACCGAGATAGATATAGCGACTAAAACAGCAGGGCGAATTGATACCATCCTTGTCAAAGAAGGGGACTTTGTCCAACAAGGGCAAGAACTCGCCCGTATGGATACCCGTGCCCTACAGGAACAACTCCATGAAGTACAAGCTCAGTTACGCCAAGCCATTAGTGCGGTTGCCACGGCAGAGTCAGGGTTAGTACAGCGCAAAAGTGAAAAGCTGGCGGCTCAGGCAGTCGTTCGTCAACGTGAAGCGGAGCTAGATGCTGCACAAAAACGGTTAAATCGTTCTCGCGTCCTAGTGAAAACTAAAGCCGTTTCTCAACAGCAAGTGGATGACGACACAGCACAAATGCAAGGTGCAAAGGCTGCGCTTGAAGCTTCAAAGGCTCAAGTTGCTGCATCCACCGCCGCCATTGACTCTGCACAAGCGGGTATCGTCCAAGCGAAAAACCGCGTAGAAGCTGCAACGGCAACAGAAAGACGCATCACGGCTGATTTAGAAGACAGTATTCTAAAAGCACCACGTAATGGACGCATTCAATATCGAGTGGCGGAGCCAGGTGAAGTCCTTGGTGCGGGTGGTCGCGTGCTGAACATGGTGGATTTAAGTGACGTGTATATGACCTTTTTCTTGCCAACAGAACAAGCTGGCAAGGTTGCTCTTGGAAGTGAAGTTCATATTATTCTCGATGCGGCCCCAAATATTGTGATCCCAGCCAAAACCTCATTCGTTGCCAGTGTTGCACAATTTACGCCTAAAACAGTGGAAACCCAAAATGAACGCTTGAAACTAATGTTCCGCGTTCGTGCACGTATTTCTCCTGAATTGCTGGAAAAACACCTTGAATATGTCAAAACAGGTTTGCCCGGAAAAGCATACGTTCGCTTAGATGCACAAGCCGCATGGCCAACTGATCTTGAGGTGAGATTACCACAATGATCGCTAACACAATGATCCATAAAATAAAGACCGATAAATTGATGGATGATGTGATTGTTGATTTACAGCATGTCAGCCAAAATTACGGTGATAACTGTGCGTTGGATGACATCACTCTCGCAATTCCTGCTCGAAAAATGGTGGGGCTGATTGGCCCCGATGGCGTGGGCAAATCAAGCTTAATGTCACTGATTGCAGGCGCCCGTGTGATCCAGCAGGGGCAAGTCAATGTACTCAATGGGGACATGCATAACAGCGACCATCGTCGCAATGTCTGTCCCAAAATTGCCTATATGCCTCAAGGGTTAGGGAAAAACCTTTACCATACGCTTTCCGTGTACGAGAACGTGGATTTTTTCGGTCGATTATTTGGGCAATCCAACGAAGAGCGAGCCTATCGCATTCAGGATCTTCTTGAAAGTACAGGGCTAGCTCCCTTTAAAGACCGACCCGCAGGGAAGTTATCGGGCGGGATGAAACAAAAGCTAGGATTATGCTGCGCGCTAATTCATGACCCAGATTTATTAATTCTTGATGAACCGACAACGGGGGTTGACCCCTTATCTCGGGCGCAGTTTTGGGATCTTATTGACCGCATTCGAGAGCGCCAAACCAATATGAGCGTGCTGGTGGCCACGGCTTATATGGAAGAAGCGGAGCGCTTTGATTGGTTGGTGGCGATGGATGATGGCAAAGTGATGGCAACTGGGCATGCGTCTGAATTAAAAGCCCAAACGGGTTGTGATGACCTCGAAGCGGCCTTTATCGCGCTATTACCCGAAGAAAAACGTGCGGGTCACCAAAAAGTGGTGATTCCTCCTCGAGATACACGAGGTGATGACGTTATCGCTATCGAAGCTCAGGATTTAACGATGCGTTTCGGTAACTTTGTGGCGGTGGATCATGTGAATTTTAAAATTCCGAAAGGAGAAATTTTCGGCTTTTTAGGTTCCAATGGGTGTGGTAAATCCACCACCATGAAAATGTTAACAGGCTTATTGCAAGCCAGTGAAGGTCAAGCGTGGCTCTTCGGGCAAGAGATTGACCCAAAAGATATTGAAACCCGCAAGCGCGTTGGGTACATGTCCCAAGCCTTCTCTTTGTACAGCGAATTAAGCGTTCAGCAAAACCTTGAATTACATGCCAAACTATTCCACATTCCCGAAGATAAAATTAACCAGCGCATTGATGAAATGTGTCAGCGTTTTGACTTGGAGGATGTGCGAGAAACACTCCCTGATGACCTACCACTAGGGATACGTCAACGCCTCTCTTTGGCTGTCGCGGTTATCCACCAGCCAGAAATGCTGATCCTCGATGAACCGACTTCCGGGGTTGACCCCGTCGCTCGGGATATGTTCTGGAACTTAATGGTCGATCTTTCAAGACGTGACGGTGTCACTATTTTTATCTCCACACACTTTATGAATGAAGCGGAGCGTTGCGATCGAATCTCATTGATGCATGCAGGCAAAGTACTGGATTGTGATACCCCAGAAAATCTGATCAAAAAGCGTGGGTTAGATACCTTAGAAGCCACGTTTATTGCCTATTTGCAGGATGCAGTGGGCGATAAAGATACGGGCAAAGAGACCGCCCCTGAATTTCATGTGGATGCAAAACTGAAAGAGCAAGCGGCGGAAGCACTCAAAAAACGCTTCAGTTTACGACGTTTATTTAGCTATAGCATTCGTGAAGGTATGGAGTTACGGCGAGATCCTGTGCGTTCCACATTGGCGTTATTAGGGACGGTGATCCTGATGTTTATCATGGGATATGGGATCAGCATGGACGTGGAAAACCTACGTTTTGCTGTACTCGACCGAGACCAAACAGGTTTGAGCCAAGGCTATACGCTGAACTTAGCAGGTTCTCGCTACTTTATTGAGCAGCCTCCATTGCAAGATTATGAGCAGCTCGAATCGGGTATGCGCAGCGGAAAAATCACGGTGGCGATTGAAATACCGCCTAATTTTGCTCGTGATATCGCCAAAGGAAATAACGTTAAACTGGGCGTATGGATAGACGGCGCGATGCCAAATCGTGCGGAAACGGTGCGTGGCTATGTGCAAGCGATGCATTTAGCGTGGTTAAGCACTATGGCGGCGCGTCAGCCTGCAGGTGTTGCAGGAATTCCCGCTATTGATATCGAAACACGCTATCGTTATAACCCGGATGTTCGTAGCTTACCGGCGATTGTTCCCGCCGTTATTCCTCTATTATTAATGATGATCCCTGCGATGCTCAGCGCGCTCAGTGTGGTGCGTGAAAAAGAGTTGGGCTCAATTATTAACCTTTATGTCACCCCGATCACCAAATTAGAATTCCTGCTCGGTAAACAACTCCCTTATATTGTTTTAGGGATGTTCAACTTTGTTTTACTTTGCATTTTATCCGTCTATGTTTTTGGTGTGGAATTTAAAGGCAGTTTCTTGTCATTGAGCTTGGCAGCGTTTTTGTACATCACCATAGCAACCGGAATGGGGCTGCTGATATCCTGTTTTATGAAGAGCCAAATCGCAGCCATTTTTGGGACATCAATTATTACCTTGATCCCTGCAACCCAATTCTCCGGCATGATTGACCCTGTTTCTTCCTTGGAAGGGATTGGTCGCTGGGTAGGGCAAATTTACCCAACATCCCACTTTTTGACCATTACACGGGGAACCTTCTCTAAAGGGCTTAATTTCTTTGATTTACAAGCCTCATTTATCCCGCTAGCCATCACGATCCCGATTGTGATTGGTTTGAGTGTTTATTTCCTGAAAAAGCAGGAGGCATAGGGATGTTTCGTAAAATACAGAATATTTTCAACTTGGGTGTGAAAGAATTACGAAGCTTAGGGCGTGATAAGGCAATGCTGGCGCTGATTGTGTTTGCGTTTACTGTCTCGATTTATTCATCTGCAACGGTAACGCCGGGTTCGCTGCATAATGCTCCGATAGCCATTGCAGATCAGGATAAATCCCAGCTTTCAAACCGTATTATTAATAGCTTCTATGAACCGTATTTCTTACCGCCAGCGGATATTGTACCGAATGAAATAGATGGCTTACTGGATAGAGGCGCCTATACGTTTGCAATTGATATTCCACCTAACTTTCAACGGGATGTACTTGCAGGGCGTCATCCTCAATTGCAAGTTAATATTGATGCAACACGCATGAGTCAGGCCTTTTTGGGTAATAGCTATATCCAAAATATTACCTTAGGAGAAGTGAACGAATTTTTGGCGAAATACCGCAGCCAAGGGCGTTTACCGGTTGATCTTGAAGTGCGTATGCGGTTTAACCCAAACTTAACGCAATCTTGGTTTGGTTCTGTGATGGCTATCATTAACAACATTACAATGTTATCGATTGTTCTAACTGGTGCTGCACTGATCCGGGAACGTGAACATGGTACTGTCGAGCATTTAATGGTGATGCCGTTAACGCCTTTTGAAATCATGATGTCAAAGATTTGGTCGATGGGATTAGTGGTACTGATTGCCTCGGCAGTCTCACTGTTGCTGGTGGTGAAAACCTTGCTGCAAGTACCGATTGAAGGGTCGATATTGCTGTTTATGTGTGGGGTTGCGCTTAGCCTGTTTGCCACCACATCGATTGGGATTTTTATGGGAACGATTGCGCGCTCAATGCCACAATTTGGTCTATTGATGATCTTAGTATTATTACCGTTAAACATGCTTTCTGGGGGGATGACTGCCCGTGAAAGTATGCCGCAACTGGTACAAGACATCATGCTAACCATGCCGACAACCCACTTTGTTAGCCTAGCGCAAGCCATTTTATATCGTGGTGCGGGATTCGAAATTGTGTGGCCACAGTTTGTTATTTTAGTGGTCATTGGTAGCGTATTTTTCAGCTTTGCATTAATGCGCTTTCGCAAAACCATTGCCACAATGGCATAGTTTTTATTGCATCAGCTCCCATTAAATTACCTCGAATTACTTCTCACAAAACGCTTGCAGATTTTATCGGCAAGCGTTCTAATGCAGAACCATATAAAATACTATGCCTATCAATTTTTAATTAATGATTAGATTTTGCCTATCAAATCGATAGCAACGACTGATTGGATTAAGTCTCTGTGAAACAGTAACTTAATAGTCAACCAAACAGGAGGACATCAAATGTCATTAATTAATACTCAAATCAAACCTTTTTCTAATCAAGCTTTTAAAGACGGTAAATTTATCGAAGTAACAGAGAAAGATGTTGCGGGTAAATGGAGCGTTTTCTTCTTCTATCCAGCGGACTTCACTTTCGTTTGCCCAACTGAATTAGGCGACATTGCTGACCATTACGCTGAATTCCAAAAAATGGGCGTAGATATCTACTCTGTATCGACTGACACTCACTTTACTCACAAAGCATGGCACGAAAGCTCTGAAACCATCGGTAAAATCAAATACGCGATGATCGGCGACCCAACAGGTGCTCTGACTCGTAACTTCGAAAACATGCGTGAAAACGAAGGTCTGGCTGACCGTGGTACATTCGTTGTTGATCCACAAGGTATCATCCAAGCTATCGAAATCACTGCGGAAGGCATTGGTCGTGACGCTGCTGACTTACTGCGTAAAGTTAAAGCTGCTCAATATGTTGCAAGCCACCCAGGTGAAGTTTGCCCAGCTAAATGGAAAGAAGGCGAAGCAACACTGTCTCCATCTTTAGATTTAGTCGGCAAAATCTAATCGATAACCCTCGATAAGAATATTGCAAAATAAGCCACGTTGCAGGCGCTAAACACAATTAAGTAAAAGCCTGCAACGGGCTATTCGACGGGTATATGTACCCGATTTTATGACCAAGGGGATTACATGCTCGATAATAATTTACAGGCTCAATTAAAAGCCTATCTGGAAAGATTAACTAAACCCGTAGAGTTAGTTTCGAATTTAGATGACAGCGCAAAATCAATTGAAATAAAACAATTACTTGAACAAATTGCGTCGCTGTCTGACAAGGTGACTGTGCGTGAAGAGCGCGATGCTGCACAAAGAACACCTTCATTTTTAATCACCAACCCAGGGACTAATATTGGCGTGCGTTTTGCAGGCTCACCATTAGGCCATGAATTTACCTCTTTAGTGCTGGCTCTCTTGCAAGTGGGTGGTCATCCATCCAAAGAAGCACAAGAATTGTTGGATCAAGTGAAAGGGCTGGAAGGCGACTTTAACTTTGAAACTTACTATTCATTATCTTGCCATAACTGCCCTGACGTTGTGCAGGCGCTGAACTTAATGGCGGTATTGAATCCGAACATCAGCCATACGGCGATTGATGGTGCGCTGTTCCAAAACGAAATTGACGAACGCAACATCATGGGTGTTCCTGCTGTTTTCTTAAACGGCAAAGAATTTGGTCAAGGTCGCATGACATTAAGCGAAATCGTGAGCAAGGTGGATACCAATGCTGACGCGCGTGCGGCAAAAGCGATTAGCGAACGTGATCCATTTGAAGTTCTGATCATCGGTAGTGGTCCAGCGGGTGCATCCGCTGCGGTTTATACTGCGCGTAAAGGCATTCGTACCGGTGTTATCGGTGAGCGTTTCGGTGGGCAAGTCATGGATACCGTTGATATCGAAAACTATATTTCGGTATTAAAAACTGAAGGCGCAATTTTAGCTGGCGCCCTGAAAAATCATGTGGATAGCTACAATGTTGATGTGATTGATGGTCAATCTGTCACTAAGCTTATTCCTGCTGAACAAATTGGCGGATATCACCAAATCGAAACCGCATCAGGCGGTGTGATGAAGGCACGCAGTATTATTATTGCCACTGGCGCACGCTGGAGAAATATGGGTGTTCCGGGCGAACAAGAGTACCGTACAAAAGGAGTGACATTCTGTCCTCACTGTGATGGTCCACTGTTTAAAGGCAAGCGTGTCGCGGTAATCGGTGGCGGTAACTCCGGTATCGAAGCGGCGATCGATTTAGCGGGTATCGTTGAGCATGTGACGGTATTGGAATTCGCGCCAGAATTGAAAGCGGACTCCGTGTTGCAAGCCAAAGCCCGCAGCCTGAGCAATATCGATATTATTTTGAATGCTCAAACGCTTGAAGTTAAAGGCGATGGCAGCAAGATGACTAGCTTAGAGTACAAAGACCGCACGGATGAAAGCGTGCATTCTTTGGAAGTAGCAGGTGCGTTTGTTCAAATCGGTTTATTACCAAATACCAATTGGTTGGGTGATGCCGTTGCTCGCAACCGTATGGGCGAAATCGAAGTTGATGCTCGTAACGAAACCAGCGTGAAGGGCGTATTCGCCGCAGGTGACTGTACAACAGTGCCTTATAAACAGATTATCATTTCCGCCGGAGAGGGTGCCAAAGCCGCATTGAGCGCATTTGATTACCTTATCCGCACAAGTACCAGAACCGCTGAATAGCTCATAGTTTAGCGGGTTGTAGCCAAAAGGCACTCGGGGGCGAGTGCCTTTTTTTGTGGTTCTAATAATCAAGATAAGTAAGGCAATTTCATTAATATAATTGCTAATCACTTTACCCACACATCCACAACTCTAGCCACCACTGGTAGTAATTGAGTCAATATCACACTACCCACAAACCATAAAATAATTTTATTGGCGCTGGCGGCTAAAGCTTCTTTGGTGGAATAGTTGGATTTAATTACGGCGATATTGGTTTTGACTTCATGCAGATCATTTTTCATTTTATCGATCTCTTTTTCTAAGCTATTTAACTTTGAATCCATATTATTTCCCCCATGAGATGCTCTTGGATGATGCTGTTTAAATGAATTATCGCTGTAAGAAACAAATAACATTAAAGGGACTTGTTTTTCTCGGAATTGATTCGCCATTGCGTTTCTCCTCAATCCTTTTACTGAACGTGCTCATCCATAATTGCGTTTTGAACAAACGAACGGGCATAAAAATCGGTGTATGGGGTAGGAGGGTATTTTGATGAGGAAATAGAGTCAAAAAATAGCGTGAAGATAGTGCTGAAGTTACTCCTAAAAACGTTGAGTTGCTAGCTAAAGCCCTGTGGTTCAGGGCTCTTTATCTGTGTAGTCAGAGTCAATCAATCAGTTGTTAAATGCAGGAATTAATGAATATCTTCGTGACTACGGTACACCAAAGAAAGCTCTGGATGATGCCATAAGCTAGCAGGGGTGACGGTCGTGCGCTCCCAAGGAATGGAACCAATAAACCACAGCTTCCAGAATTTTAATTTGGCATTCGGATTTTTTGTTAATAATTTTTGGAAAGTTTCGATTTCACCAATACGAATAGATAGGGCAGATTGGTAAATGTCGAATACAAATTTGGAGCAAAACTGGCGTGATGAATCGTATTTAAACCCTGTATGGTAAAACTTATTTAATCGTGGAAAAACTTGTGTCACTAACGCTTGTTTTTGTGCTTCGGTTAAATGTGTGGATAAGCGGCGCACACTGTAACGATGCTCAGATGAGCGGGCAATAAAACGGGATAATGTGGTGGTAGTCGATAAAGGAATGCGGCTTTCTGCGACTAAATAGTCTTCTCCATCATGACCAACGATCATGCCCACATGGTTACTCCAACACTTTGATGCAGAAGCGATTTGGCGAAAAACTTCAGTGCCGATACTGGTGAAAACAATGTCACCGATTTCCAGTTCATATGGGTAGCTTATTTTTGTCATAGACACCTCAATAGAGTGAAAAGTTACATTGAGGTCATCTTATAAGCCGTCCAATACTAGCGGCAATCGGAATTGCGGCGAATATCATTTCTGTTTAACCTGGGTATATTTTCAACAATGCCTCACTTAATAACTGAATGTTCTGGATGATCTCTTGTTCAGTGTGGGCGGCATATCCAAATAGAATGGCATCATTATTTTGGCTGTTAATACAATAACGAGATAATGGCTGTGCACCAAAACCAAGGTTACGACACTGTTCTAGGATAATCTCTAAGTTATAGCCTTTTCTTACCCAACAGACGGTATGGATTCCTGAATCATTCATTTGGGCATCAAAAATATGCGGGAGATATTGATTGATGGATTGGCAAAAAGCAGTTTGGCGTTCATAACAAATTTTGCGGATCTTACGAATATGTCTCGCGTAATGACCTTCTTGAATAAACTGCGCTAAAGCGGCTTGTTCTAAATAACTACAATGACTGTCACTGTAATATTTCATCATCGTAAAAGTTTCACTCAGACTTTCTGGCACAATTAAAAATCCAAGGCGAAAACCGGGATACATCATTTTAGAAAATGTACCGGCATATATAACACGTTGATGATTATCAAGCCCTTGTAAGGCTTGAATCGGTTTGGATAGAAAACGAAATTCGCTGTTGTAATCGTCCTCAAATATCCAAGCATTGTTCTGTTGCGCCCAATCTAATAGTGCAAGACGGCGGGGTAGACTTAAAGTTGTTCCAAGTGGAAATTGATGTGATGGTGTAGTGTAAATCAGTTTGGCATCACCATGATATGCAGCCGCGTATTCAATATTCATCCCTTCATTATCGGAAGGGATCGGTGAAATATTGGCGCCAGCGGCGGTTAAAATTGCACGAGCACTATCATAACCAGGGTCATCGAGCCAAACAGTATCGCTTTGTTTTAATAAGACTTTAGCTACTAAATTTATTGCCTGCTGGGTTCCGTTGACGATAATAATTTGCTTGTCATTGCAATGAACACCTCGGGTTGAACGCACATAATCAGCTAATAATTTTTTGAGTGGTATATAGCCATCAGGATGATTATAGTGCGTGATATCATGCTTGGATTTTCGCCAAACTCTTCCTAATAACCGCCCCCAAAGGTCATGGGGAAACTGATCAACACAACCAACGCCAATATTAAATATTGAGCGCTTATTGGTATTGGGGCGAGACTGTGCCCAAAGTGGCTGAAGGTTATTCAATATGGGGTTCAGATAAAGTGCAGGATTCTCTCGTTGGAAAGCGGCTTGATTGGTGGTTATTGTACGAACTAACTCGTCAGGAATTTGTGCAGAAACATACGTTCCAGAGCCTTGCTTTGAATATAAATAACCTTCATCGATTAGGCGTTCAAATCCAGCAATGACTGAGTTGCGCGAAATTGACATCATCTCAGCCAACGCCCGAGTCGAAGGTAATTTTAGGCCAGCAGCAATTCGTCCATCCAATATTGCATTACGGATCGTATGGTAAACCCCTTCATTAATTCGACCCTGTTCAATTAATAACAGTGGGAACTGAGCTTGCTGCTTTCTTCTCATAAGTGGATCCTAAATAAATAACAAAAGTGTATCTTATACAGTACCAGATAGCTCTGTACTATAACCTCATTCAGTTATATGTCTACAAATGGAAGGGTTATTATGAATAATGCAGAACTACTGGTATCTATTGAGTTTGTTTCTCCTGAGCACTACCCAGAATGGTTAGTTTATTGGTTGGAGTATCAAAAATTTTATCAAGTGGATTTAAGTGAAGAAATTACATTAAAAGCATGGGCGCGTTTCTTCGATGAAAAAGAGCCAATGCATTGTGCTGTTGCGTTGGAAGGGAACAAAGTGGTTGGTTTTGTGAACTATCTTTACCACCGTTCCACTTGGGCAGAAAATGATTTTTGTTATTTAGAAGATCTTTATGTGACCCCTGAAGTTCGTGGTCGCCATGTAGGGAAGCAATTAATTGAGTTTGTTCAGCAACAAGCGCAGCAGAAACAGTGTGGACGTTTATATTGGCATACCCAGGAAACCAATTTACGTGGACAAAAGTTATACAATTGGGTCGCAGAAAAACCGGGCGTTATTGAATATAGAATGCCACTATAAATGAGTATTTAATAAAATGAAGACCCGCTGTTTGATAACAGCGGGATATTTGTGCTAAAAATCTTAATTGGCTAATTGTGTCCGTACTTCCATTAATGCAAAGCCCAATAAATTTAAGCCTTTCCATGTAAGCGGATTTTCAATATTCTCCGCATCTTCCGCTAAACCAATTCCCCATATTTTATCGACAGGGCTCGCTTCCACAAGGACGCGCTCATTGGTTGCCAATAAGAACTGCTTTAGTGCATCATTTTGAGAAAACTTGGCCAAATTAGCTTTTACAACAATATCAAATCTGTTTGCATCCCAAATATCTTGTTTAAAGCCTCGAACTTCTCGTCCAAAGGCTTTTGCTGCTCCAGGATTCGGAGCATGGATAATTTTTTGCAGAATTTCACTATCGCCAAATAAACGTGCTTTTTCTGCCATCATAAAATGTTCAGCACTGGCGAAACGGTTACCATCAACGATAAAAGGGGCAGGGTACCATTGGCTAAAACAGCTTTTTGTGACTTGCTGTTGCTTGGTTTGATGCCCCCAGAAAAAGACATACTTAAATTTCTTACCAGTTCGGTAGAGCTTACAAAGGTTTTTTATATCCATAGGAATAACTTGAAAAAATAATAATTAGATTTAATGAGAGTAACGATAAATAAATGTGTTGGCTATCAGAATAACCTGCACTGTATTTTTGAATAAAGTTCACACTCTGGAAGGGTATCTAGCAACATCGCTTTTTTTAACTAACATCCCATTAATTTTAACGATATAGTCACATTTATCAATTCATAATGGTTTGAAAAAAAAGAATTTCTTAATCATGGAAAAGATCTTACTCGTGTTGTGGCCGTTGTTTGCTCTCATCGCAATGGGTTTTGTTTTACGTAGAACGGCACTATTTTCTGCCGATTTTTGGCCTAGTGCAGAAAAACTCAATTACTTTATTTTATTCCCTGCATTATTAATAAACAGTTTGGCGAATGCACCGCTCAATAACCCCAAATTACCCTATCTTGCCGGCGCCATTTTTTTCATCCTTGCTGTAAGTTCACTGCTTGTCGTGATAAATAAATATTTATTTAGAATACCAATTCCACGATTTGGAGCTCACATTCAAGGAATTATTCGTTTTAATACTTATTTAGGGTTGGCGATTGTTGCGGATCTTTTTGGATCGGAAGGGATTGCGATTTCAGCGGTGATTATGGCGATTTTAGTTCCCAGCTGTAATGTTATTGCAGTACTGTCGTTAAGTGCAGGAAAAAAAGTTTCATTAAAGCAGCTAGTCATGCCTATTGTGAAAAACCCATTGATTATTTCTTGTGTTGTCGGAATATTATTAAATTTATTACCGATAGGTTTACCATTTGGGTCTGATCAATTTTTAAAATTATTGGCTGCAGCCAGTTTACCTTTGGGGCTAATTTGTATTGGTGGGGCATTACAAACAGCAACGCTCAGAAAAGAGTTTAAACCTATTATGGTTTCAACATTATTTCGCTTGCTTGCTATGCCTATTCTAGCCTCATTTACGGCTTATTTATTTGAATTACCTACATTAGAAAGTGTGCTTTTAGTTATCTTTTTCTCCATACCTACCGCACCAACATCCTATATTTTAACTAAGCAGCTTAATGGAGATAGCCAATTAATAGCAGGGATTATTACTTTCCAAACTATTCTTGCCGTTATTACATTACCGCTAGTTTTAACATTAATTATCCAATAAGATTATTTTTATATAAAAAAGCAGCATCATAATAATTACGTTGCTGCTTTTTACGATTATGTGCAGTTAGATATGCAATTATTTAACCAGCTTGCAATCACGACCTTTGTCGTCAGAAATACGGTTATTAACAGCATCATCTTCAGAAATAGTGGCTAAGTTTAAGCCTGCTTTGCTGCTCCATAGTTGGAAGTTTTCACCAACATAGCGAGCGCCACTCCCGGCTTCTTTGCTTTTCAGTAAAATCAGTTCATCGCTGTAAAGCATCACTGCTGTATCTTGATTAGGAAAAGAAACTTTAATTTTTTGTCCATCACAGTTATAGGTTTGTGTTTTAGCTGCGAATGCAGATGAAGATGCAGCCAAAATTGATAATGCAGCGATAGAAGAAACTAAAAGAGTTTTTTTCATTGGATTTCCTTAATACCTTTTAAGTATTTATACCAGCGTTCATAAACATTGAAACCATAAGCTACAGCGACATAGTATTACTTTTAAATATACATTGCATAAACATTTATTCACTATTTGATGAAATTTAATAATATTCTTAATTTTTGATTTTATCTCTTTCATAAATAACTATATAAGTGTCTTTAGGGATTTTTCATTTTATTAATATAGAGGGTGATAACTTAAATAAGGTTTTAAATAATCCATAAGCGTTATCTTAAAATTAATTGAAAAATATATTCTTTGTATTGAATTAAGTGCGGAGCTAGCAATAAGTAAAAATGACTAAACAATAAATAGAATAAACGAAGATTTTAACTTATTAAATTTTCAAGGATTAAATGCAATTTCTTGTGAGTGTTCGATGAATAACATACACTGAAGGCGTAAATTTTACGTCATTTGATAAGGAGTTAAGCGTGTCTTTGGAACAATGCCGAAAATATGAAAATCTTTCTATAGAAGAGACAATCGAAACACTCTCATTACTCTATTCAAATGCCATTGAAGCCTTGAGAAATGCCATTGCAACCTATGTTGAAAATGGAACGTTACCCGATGCTAACGCCCGAGAAAATGGATTGTTTGCTTACCCTGAGTTGTGCGTGACTTGGAAAGGAAAAGTTGACCATTGTGAAAAAACGCGAGCTTATGCCCGTTTTGTGAAGCGGGGAGATTACAGCATTACTGTAACCCAACCTGACTTGTTTCGAGCTTACCTCGTTGAGCAATTAACCATTTTTCAACAAGACTATGACGTATCTTTTGCAGTTCGTCCGTCTAAGACTGAAATTCCATATCCATTCGTGATTGATGGTTCAGATTTAATTCTTGATAGAAGTATGAGTAGCAGTTTAGCCGCTCATTTTCCTATTACCGATCTCTCTCATATCAGTGATGATATTACAGATGGTTTATATCATGTGACGGATGATATGCCATTATCCCACTTTGATGCACTACGTGTTGATTTCTCTTTAGCGCGATTAAAACATTATACGGGAACACCGCCAGAGCATGTTCAGCCTT
Organism: Providencia sp. LY12; assembly: GCF_057621555.1. NCBI lineage: Bacteria > Pseudomonadati > Pseudomonadota > Gammaproteobacteria > Enterobacterales > Morganellaceae > Providencia > Providencia sp. LY12. Next base: position 2,135,133 of record NZ_CM172594.1, read on the forward strand.
ATATTTTGTTTACCAACTATAACCGCTATGTTGATGAGTTTGTGAATTGGGCCTGTGAGCAAATTCGTGATCCGGAAAGCCGCTATATCGCGTTATCTTGTGTAGGACATAACTATTTAACCGCTGAAAATGCGGATCCTCAATTTGCCACATCCGATTTAACGTGGAAAAAATTCCAAATGCCTGCATATCATCTGATTGCACGTGATGGCAGAGGAATTACATTAGTGAATATTGGTGTTGGTCCAGCAAACGCGAAAAACATTTGTGACCATTTAGCGGTATTACGTCCTCACACGTGGTTAATGATTGGTCACTGCGGTGGGCTGCGTGAAAGCCAAAAAATAGGTGACTATGTTCTAGCTCACGCCTATTTACGTGATGACCATATTTTAGATGATGTATTACCACCAGATATTCCTATTCCAAGTATTGCTGAAGTTCAGCGGGCGCTATATGACGCCACTAAACAGGTGAGTAATATGCCTGGTGAGCTAGTTAAACAACGTTTACGTACGGGAACAGTGGTCACAACCGATGACCGGAACTGGGAGCTAAGATTTTTTGCAACCGCACGCAGATTCAGCCTTAGTCGTGCAGTTGCTGTGGATATGGAAAGTGCCACAATTGCCGCACAAGGTTACCGTTTCCGTGTCCCATATGGCACATTACTTTGCGTGTCGGACAAGCCGATTCACGGGGAAATCAAACTTCCGGGACAAGCAAATAGTTTTTATGAAGGCGCAATATCGGAGCATCTACAAATTGGGATCCGTGCCATCGATCTGCTACGACAAGAAGGTGATAAGCTACACTCCCGAAAATTAAGAACATTCGACGAGCCGCCATTTAGATAATCTAGAGGAGGGGAATTCGTGATCCCTAAACTTGAAACAGATAGATTAATTTTAGCAAAACATGAGGTTAGTGATTTTTCAGCACTTTCGCAGTTATGGGGACAACGCTCAATGGTTCAGCATATTGGCGGTGTTCCCTCAACGGAGCGCGAATCATGGATGCGTATGCTCGCGTATGGCGGACTTTGGCCTTTACTCGGGTTTGGTTATTGGGCGGTGAGAGAAAAAGCGACAGGAAATTATGTGGGAGACCTTGGGTTTGCCGATTTTCATCGCATTGTTGAACCCCACGTTAAAGGTATTCCAGAAGCGGGATGGGTGATTGCGCCTGAATATCAAGGCAAAGGCTACGCGACGGAGGCGATGCAAGCTGCATTATCTTGGTTAATCGCGGAGCAAAAACACCAAGAAAGTATCTGCTTTATAGGACCACAAAATATACCGTCACTGCGTGTTGCTGAAAAGTTAGGGTATATACAAGATAAAGAAGTTTTCATGAACGGCAGTATCTCGGTATTGTTGCGTAAAAATCTTATCCAGTCTTAATTCTCCCATTTTTGATAACTATCAATCCTATTCTTATTTATAGAATAGGATTGCTCCTCTTAGTAGACTCTTAAAATTACTTGGTCGATTTTAAGGTCACTATGTCTAGCCACTTTCTTGCATTCGAAAAACCCATTATTGAGCTTCATGAAAAAATTGAAGCATTAAATGCCTTTAAGCAAAAGGGTCATCCATCAGAACTAAAGCTTGATGAGGAGATCCAATTATTAGAAAAAAAATGCCAATCACTCACTGAGAATATTTTCTCTTCTTTAGGTGCATGGGAAATAGTGCAATTAGCACGTCATCCAATGCGCCCATACACGCTTGATTATATTTCTCTTATATTTACTGAATTTCAGGAACTAGCTGGGGACAGAGCATTTGCTGACGACAAAGCTTTAGTTGGTGGATTAGCTCGTTTAGACGGTCGCCCAGTTATGGTAATGGGGCAACAGAAAGGGCGGGATACGAAGGAAAAAGTAAAACGTAATTTTGGAATGCCATCCCCTGAAGGTTATCGAAAAGCGCTTAGGTTAATGAAAATGGCGGAGCGATTTAAACTGCCAGTTATTACCTTCATTGATTCAGCAGGGGCTTATCCTGGTGTTGGCGCTGAAGAACGTGGGCAAGCTGAAGCAATTGCGCGCAATATTCAGGAAATGTCTTGCCTAACAACGCCGATTATTTGTGTGATCACCGGAGAAGGTTGTTCCGGAGGCGCGCTCGGGATTGGTGTGGGGGACAGAATTAATATGTTGGAATACAGTACATACGCAGCAATCTCTCCGGAAGGCTGCGCTTCTATTTTATGGAAAGATTCCCAAAAAGCGCAAGTTGCAGCTGAGGTGATGGGAATGACTGCTCCAAGACTAAAAGCGTTAGGAATTATCGACACAATTATTCCTGAACCGTTAGGCGGAGCGCATCGAAATTACGCATTAGCTGCACAATATCTGAAGCAGCAACTTATCTACGATTTAAACCAACTTAGTGCATTAGATAAGGATACGTTATTGGATCTACGCTACCAAAAAATAATGGAAATTGGCTATTGCTAATGTTATTAGTGGGGCATTAATGAACACTAAAATTAGGTTGTATTATGTCTGTTGATCTTAATTTACTAAAGGTATTTGTTGCAGTGGCCACTCAGGGAAGTTTTGCTAATGCAGCAAAACATCTCTCAATGCCAACATCAAATGTGAGTCGGCAAATTAAGCAGCTTGAAACTCAACTTAATTGCCGATTGATTGAACGAACTACACGGCAAATGCGTTTAACTGAACAAGGTACTTTATTATTAAATAAAAGCCAAAAATTGTATTTAGAATTAGATGAAACCTTGCAACAAATTAGCACCTCAAAAATATTAAGTGGCACTTTGCGGTTAACTATTCCAAGTGAATTTGGCAGTGTATTATTTGCAGATTTACTGGCTCAATTTGCGCTTACTCATCCTGACCTTGCCATCCACTGTGACACGCAGCTAGCCCCTCTGGATGTTATTGGTGATGACGTGGATTTATTACTGACTTTTCATCGTGGAGCATTGATTGATAGTAGTTATCACTCAAAATTGGTTAAGTCATGGGAAAGTGTTGTCGTTGCTGCTCCTAAATTAATTGAAAAACAAGGGATACCCAGCACCGTGGATGAACTCAGCATGATGCCCTGTATCACGAGTTTCAGTGCGTTGCAGGGGCAACCATGGGTTTTTAGCACACATCATGGCCAGTTAAAAAAAGTCAGTATAAACAGTCAGTACCGTGTGAATAGCGGTATTCTTGCCAGTGCGGCGGCACTCAATGGGTTGGGATTTGCTATTTTATCAAAAGAGGGATGCCAAAGCGCAATACAAGCGGGAACATTGGTGGAAGTTAGTTTTGATGACATGTATCCAGCGCCGATTGAGCTACGTGCTGTTTATGCCTCAAAGCGTTCACTTTCGCTGAAAGTTGATACCTTTTTAAGTTACTTGCTGAAAAATATTTAGGCTGATATTACTATCAGCCTATTGCCATAATGCCAATAAACATTATGGTGATTCGAGTTATTTATTTCCGCGTAGGCGTAACGTTAGGCCTTTTAATAGGTAACGTAATAGTTGGTCGCCACATTCACGATAATTTTTATGTTCTGGGTTACGGAAAATAGCACTTAATTCTGGTTTTGAAACTCGGAAATCAACAGATTGGTAGATATCCAGTAAATCAACGTCTTTAAGTTCAAAGGCAACACGCAATTTCTTGAAAATAATATTGTTATTGATTCTATCTTCAACTTCAGGCGCTGGACGACTTTCATCTTTACCACGGCGATGGTAAATCAATCCGTTAAGAAAGTGACCGAGCACAAGGTCGCTACATTCAACGTAGTCTGGATCGGTATCTTTCTTTAGCCAGAGGCTCATTTCTTCTTTTGTGACTGAAAAGTCTGCAAGTTTTACGATTTCAACCATCTGAGCATCGCTCAAATCCAACATATAACGAAGACTTCGTAAAACGTAATTATTTAGCATGGGGTTAATTATCCAACGGATCGATTAAAAAACAGGCTTATATTAGCCATGAAACGTTATTATAAAGCAAAGGCGGCTACCGATGCTTTATAAATTATTGGTTAGCCCATAAAGTAAATCAGTCCATAGAAAAAGACTAAAGTTAATCCGACGGTTACTAACATATTTTTCAGTAAGGATGCAGCCACAACGCAAAATAGCGCTCCCCAAAGATAAGGATTATCAGGAAAACTACGCAATTCATGGTTTTCTAATAAGATTACAGGAGCACAAATTGCGGTAAGCAAACAGGGGGCAGAATAGCTGAGCGCTTGGCGTACAATTAATGGTAACCGTATGGGTAATTGGGGGATCAGAAAAATATAACGGAGAGAGAAAACAACAGCCGTTAAACTGATAATTAAAATCCAGATCATTTTTCTTCCCTTAATAAGTGAGAGACACCAACAGAAACAAACATTCCACCAACGCCGGCAATCACAATTGCACTACTGATCGAATACATTGATAAGGTAATTGCAGTAATTAATGAAAATAAAACACCACAGGCGGTACTTATTTTTTTAGTGAGTGGAACGACAATGGCCAATAGTGTCGCGACGACTGAGAAATCTAAATGTAATTTACTTAAATCACCCACCAAATTTGCCATCACAATGCCGCATAGGCTGGTGACTAACCACACAAGATAAAAACTAAATCCGGCACCAAATAAATAGGAAAAACTGAGGGCTTGACGCTTGGCTGCACTAATGGCGAATAGCTCATCAGTTAATAGAAAGCCAATGCTTAAACGTTGTGGTGTCGTGAAATCTTTTACGTGAGGGCGCATGGTTAGCCCATATAAAAGATGTTGTGATGTAATAAAGAAAACAGAAATCACAATTGTAATGTAGCCAGCTCCAGAATTGAGTAAACCTAGAGTGACTAACTGGGCTGCGCCTGCAAAAACCATTGCAGACATTGCGATGCTTTGCCAAAAAGAAAGCCCTGTTTCAATGGCCATGGAACCCGCAAGAATCCCCCACGGAATAACTGCAAGATTTAAGGGTAATGTGTGGACGGCTCCATCCATCATTGCGCGTTGCCATGGCTTTGGTTGTTGAGACGACATCGATGTGCACCTGTATGTTGAAATGTCATTCATTGAATAAAAGTCTAAACAAAGACAATGTTGATTTAACTACAGGTATTTAGAGTAAAAATCATTATTCGATACGCTGTAGGCATCCATTGTTATATCGTGAAATGTGGAACAAATCACTATCTCTACCTACAGACTTTAAATGGTATTAAAAACTAACTTGTTATTTGTTTATGAAGTTTTATATTGATTAAAAAAATTTTTTGGCTTGATGCTGATTAAGTGATTTTGATTGGAATTTAATTTCAATTTTAAATGCCAATATCTATATAAATTGCCGGATAATAAGTAAATCAATAGATTTATATTCCGTATATTAACATCTAAATGGTGATATCTTTTATTAAAAATAAAAAGTGTGTATCATAGTACCCATTAAGCAAGAATGTGAATTAATTGTTATAACTTTTATTGAGTTAGCGGGTTTATTATGCTTGAAAACTTCGGTATTACAAACTTATGGACTTATCTTATCGGTGTAATTTTTATTACATTGGTACCAGGCCCTAATTCTCTATTTGTTTTAACGAGTAGCGCAAAATATGGTGTAAAAAATGGTTACAAAGCAGCACTTGGTGTATTTACTGGTGATGCATTGCTCATTTTTTTATCATTCTTAGGTGTCGCGTCTTTAGTCAAAACGTCTCCTATATTTTTTAGCGTGATCAAATATGCGGGTGCTGCCTACTTATTTTACTTAGGTATTAAAACGTTATATTCAGTATTACATAAAAAAGAATCTGCAACAGATGTCGATGGGATCATATTAGAAACAAAAGGGACTTATAAGAAAGCCGTCTTTTTAAGTTTGCTAAATCCAAAAATGATCATTTTTTATGTTTCATTCTTCATTCAATTTATTGATCCAGCGTACCCAAGTGCAGGGGTGCCATTTTTTGTGCTCGGCGTGATATTAGAAGCATGCAGCATGTTTTATCTATCAATGCTGATATTTGGTGCTGTTGCAGTGACCAATATGGTAAAACACAATAAAAAATTATCTAAATTTTCAAATAGCTGTATTGGTGCTGTCTTTTTAATGTTCGGTGCAAAATTAGCATTAACAGCCTAATTTATTGATTTATAAATTTTTATCAAAGGGTAGCTGGCGAATGTGCCAGCTATTTTTTTGTTCTTAATTTATCTTTTCAGGTTTTTTCCTGTTTGCCTTCAGAGTGATGCCTGTCATTATGACGCTAATTTAGTCACGACTAAGTAAGCCGCTGTACAAGGAAGTATGAGTATGGCCATATACAAAACCATCGAATTGATATTAATTGAGGTTGTTATGCACATTCTGGGATTATTAATCTATTTTATTCCTGCGATTTATTTCGCTGTCCATTCAATAAAGAGTAATCAAAACTCTTATTGGTTGTTCATTTTATTTGTTTTCCCAATTTTGGGCTCGGTTGTTTATGCGCTGGTCATTTGGATGCCGGCTATGCGTTATTCCCGCCAAGGATATAAAATAGAAAGAGCGATTAAAAAACAATTAGCACCCAATAAAAGTATCAATCAAGCTCTAAAAGAGTATGAATTAAATCCGACTACGAATAGTTGTGTAACACTAGCTGACGCATATACCGATAAAGGTGACTATCAAAATGCGATTAAATACTATCAGGAATCACTGCAAGGAATTAATCAGTATTCACCGGATATTATGTTGAAATATGCGGATGCACTGTATGAAGCGGGAGAATACACGCGTTGTAAAGAGACGTTAGACCTATTGTGTGAAAAAAATCCAACGTTCAACTCGAATACGGGACATTTTTTATATGCTCGTTCTTTAGTGCGCTTAGGTTTGGTTACAGAAGCTGATAATGAGTTTCGTGCCTTATTAAGTCATCGTGACCATATTGAATACAAGGTTGCTTACGCTGAGTTTTTATTTGAACAAAAACGTGTGATTGAAGCGATGCCACTAATTGATGAAGTGATTAAAACCTATTCACTTTTACCCAAAGCGGCACAGAATTATAATAAGCACTGGTATCAAACGGCTGTAAAACTAAAAAACAGTAAGTTAATAGGGTAAGTTAGCTTTCAAGCACAATTATTTAAAACATCTCGTTATTGGCTCTACATCGTTGGTATGGAGAGCCAGATTATTGCAGTTATTCTTATTATCGTAATTATTCTTACCAGCGTTTTATATCTCTATCAGATTGAGTGACAGATGTACATTTTGCTAATAGTGGCAATGTTTTCTTTTTCAAATCATCCATCAAGCTATAAATAACGGGAACAAATAGTAAGCTGAGAACGGTTGAACTCATCAAGCCGCCGATAACAGCAACTGCCATTGGCGCTCTAAATCCCGCATCAGCCCCTGTAGTGAGTACGAGAGGGATCATTCCCGCAATCATAGCAAAAGTAGTCATAATTATTGGTCGAATTCGTTCCTGACCGGCTTCTATAATGGCTTGTTGTCGATTTAAACCAGCTCGTTCTTTTTCAAGAATAAACTCCACCAAAAGTATCGAGTTTTTGGTCACTATCCCCATCAACATTAAAATACCGATAATGACAGGAAGATCTATCATCGCACCATATAACACTAAGGCGATAATGGCTCCACCGATAGAGAATGGTAGTGCCACTAAAATCGTTATAGGTTGCATAAAATCTTTAAACAGAATAATGAGTATGGCGAATACCAGTAATACACTGAAAAGCATTGTTGTACTAAAGCGTTCAAACATATCGAGCATGAACTCCATATCACCATACTCTAATGGCTCAATACTTTTTGGTAGTGATTGATATTCAGGAAGTTCGACAACGCGTTCCAATGCTTCGCCAAGTGATAACCCATCTAAATTACCTTCAATAGACATTTTCCTAGCTCGATTTATGCGGTCAATCTGTGATGGTCCATCGCTAAAATTAATGTTAGCGACGGATTTAAGTGGCACAGTTAAATCATTACCGCTACGAATATAGAGATTACGCAACGCGCTTACGTCATTTTTTTGATTGTCAGGTAAAACAACCTGTAACGTTAATTGTCTATCCGGTAAATTAAATTTAGCGCTGCGAGAGTTTGATTCTCCCATTGTTGCCACTCTTAATGTATTGGCGATTTCTTCTACATTAACTGCAGTTCTTCCTAAATCTTGCAAGTCAGGGGAAATAATCAGCTCTTTACGTAAAAGTGGCTTAACAACACGGACATTATTAATTCCATTCACTTTGGCAACTGCATCGCGAAGCTTATGCATTTGAATCTCTAGCTCTTTGGGATCAGCTCCTGTAAAGGTCAATGAAAATTCTTTATTTCCTTCGCTATTACTGAAGGTATAGCGTGCATCTGGAGTTTGTTGTAATAGGTGAGAAATTGAGTTTTCAAACTGTTTTTGTGACATTTCACGTTCATTTGGTTCTGTTAATGTCAGAATTATTTGACCTTTATGCTGAGCTATTCCATCGGCGTCATCGCTGATCCCCGCAATGGTATAAATTGACTTTATTTCAGTACGTGATTTCAATTGTTCAGCCATATTCCTAACCGCTTTTTGAGTTTCTTCAACAGGGGTTCCTGGTGGTAATTCCACTTCAATCTGGCTAACACTAATATCGCCTTCAGGCATAAAGCCAATAGGCAGATAAGTAATACTGGAAATTGAACCAATCAAAAATATAAATGCGAATGAAAGGGCGAGTTTGCGATGTTTCAATGTCATTACTAACAATTGAGAATATCGATTGATCCAGTTAGGTACAGAATGTTCGGTCACTTTCTTTTTTGCAGGTAATAAAACATAGGCCGCCATTAATGGCGTGACTAATCGGGCTACGAGTAATGAAGATAAAACAGCCGCGGAAACTGTAATACCAAAAGGCACAAAGTATTTACCAACAAAGCCGCCAATAAAACTGACGGGCAAGAATACCGCTACAATAGTGAGTGTGATAGCTACAATGGCAAAACCAATCGCGTCCGAGGCTTTTAACGCAGCTAAATAAGGGCGTTCGCCTCGTTCTATGTATTTTTGGATATTTTCAATTTCGACAATCGCATCATCGACCAAAATACCGATGACTAATGTCAAAGCAAGCAGTGTCATACTATTAAGTGAATAGCCAAATATTGCCAATACCAAAAAGGTGGGAAGAATAGATAAAGGTAATGCAACAGCCGCGACCAAGGTGGCTCGCCAACTTTTTAAAAAGAAGAAGACAATGATAACGGTTAAAAATGCACCTTCTAATAAAGTTTGGATCGTTAAATGGTAGCTTGATTCTGTATATTTCACGGTTGATGAAACAAGCTGAATAGAAATATCAGGGTGTTTCAGTTTTAATTGTGCAAGCTCATGTTCAACATTATTTGCGACCTCGGTATCACTGGAGCCTTTAGCGCGAAATACGGCAAAACCAACTACATCTTTACCATTTAATTGCGAAATGGTTTTGGTTGTTTTTTGACCTTGATAAATTGCAGCAATATCCCCGAGTTTAATCCACTGTTGATTACCAATAGGTAATTGGATATTTTTAATTTCATCAACGTTCTTTTTTTCACCTAAAATCCGAATAGTATGTTGTAGGTCATTATATTTAGACGAGCCACCAGCGGAATTTTGATGCGTGCTTCTGAGTAGTTCATTAATACTTAGGATAGACAATTGCAATGCTGCAAGTTTATCGGCGTCTGGCTCGATGCGAATAACGCTATCAGCACCACCAAGGCGACTGACTTTTTGTACTCCGTGGGCCGTAATTAACTGTTTACTGACTGTATCATCAATAAACCAAGATAAATCGGCAAGGGATTGGCTATCTGATGAAACGGCGTAACGTAATATTGCACCGCCTTCGATATCAATACGGTTAATTAATGGTTCATCAATTGTTTGCGGTAAATCGCTGCGAATTTGTGCGATTTGTTCACGAATATCATTGGTTGCAATATAGGCATCCACAGTTAAATCAAATTCAATAGTGGTGGTGGAAATGCCTTCAGTGATGGTTGATGTGATATGACGGATCCCTGGAATACCAGAAACTGCCCGTTCAACTGGTTTCGTGATAGCGTTTTCCATTTCGGTCGGGGATGAGCCATCTTGCGTAATGGTCACTGTGACTATTGGAAAATTAACTACCGGGTTTGCAGTAACAGGCAATTGATTAAAAGAAAATATACCCGCAATCGTGAGCGCTAAGAACATAACGATAGTAGGAATAGGGCGTGTGATTGCCCATGAAGATAGTTGGAGTTTCATTGACTATCCTTGACTGGGGTCACAGTATCATTTTCAGTTAAAAAGGCTTGGGCATTGGTGACAACAACGGTATCACTGGAAATAGGGGACAAAATCTCGATACGGCCATCATGAATTTTTCCGGTCGTTATTTTTTGCTGCTTCACTTTATTATCAACGACAGTAAAAATGACTCGTTCACCATTATCAAATGTTCGAATGGCACTGTATGGGAGCGTAGTTTGCAGTTTTTCTGGATTGGAAATAATTGCTGTGCCTGATTCTCCAGCTTGTAGATTATCTCCATTTTCAGCGAGAGAAATACGAATCTTTCCTTGTTGTGAAATAGGATCTACTTTCGGTGCTAAGTAACGTAATTTTCCTGCTATTTGATGATTATTAGGCGCTTTTAATTGGATAGACGTCAGATTTGATAAACGTTTTAATTCTGAAATATGCGCTAAAGCATTAAATTCAATTTCACCATCTTCAATGATTTTAAACAGTAATTGATTATCCGTTAGCATTCCGCGAATAGCATGACGCTCACTGATTACACCAGAAATAGGCGCAATGATCCGTGACTTATCTTGTTGGCTTTTTTCTTTCGCGAGCTGAGCTTGTAATTGACGCAGTTCTGCTTTATTAGCATCTAATAGTGCGTTCGCCGCTAAAGATTCTGATTTTGCTTTTTCAAAGTCGTTGGCAGAAATAACCCCAGTTTTAGCCAGCGGAGCTAGGCGAGAAAGTTCTTTTTGCGCTTGTTCTGCCACAGCTTTTTGCTGCTTAATATAGGCTGTGGCTTTTTCAGTTTCAGCTTGTAACTGGCTTACAGATGCATTTTGGAGTGGAGATTCTAATATGGCGAGTAGTTGGTTTTTTTCAACCCATTGACCTTCTTCAACCAGTACATCAATCACCATTTGTTGTTGCAAAGGTGAGCCAATCGCAATTTCATTTTTTGCAACAAATGTCCCTGGTAAGACCAAGGTTTCCGTATAGGGTATTTGCTTAGGTGAAGTCACACTTAATCGCATGGTTTCAGAAAATGAGACCGGCGATATAAACAGCATACAAAACAGTAGGGAGGTAATACTAAAACGTTTCATAAACCCATAAATCCTAATCGTGATATTGAGGGTAAATTAATGAAATCGCCTCAGTATTACCATAAACCAAAGTTAAACCTTAATTTTCCGTTAAGGTTAGTTATTTCAATATTTAACGTGAAAAACGTTTTGAACCTGCGACACACAGAATGACTCCAAGTGTAGACATGATCATGACGCTATTAACTGTTTCATTAAGCAGCCAAGCGGAAAGCACTAATCCAATAAACGGTTGTAATAGTTGCAATTGACTGACGCCCGAAATTCCGCCTTCAGCCAGCCCTCGGTACCAAAAAAAGAAACCAATTAGCATACTAAACAGAGAGACATAACCTAGGCCCATCCATGCTTCAAATGGAACAGTAGAAAACGTGGGTGGTAAGCGCAAAATACTGAATATCACCATGATGGGTAATGCTAAAACCAACGCCCAGCAAATCACCTGCCAACTCCCTAATGATTTTGAAAGTACAGCACCTTCTGCGTAGCCCAACCCACAGACAATTACAGCAATGACCATATATAAGTCACCTTGCCATGCGTGAGTGGCTCCTTGAAGAATTGCGAAGCCGATTACAAATAAACTTCCCATGATTGAAAACAACCAAAACAATTTGCGAGGGCGCTCGCCTGCTCGTAAAACACCGAATAAAGCGGTAGACAAAGGAAGCAGCCCTAAATATACAATGGAGTGAGATGAGCTAATGTACTGTAATGCAACAGCAGTTAAGAATGGAAAGCCAAGCACCACACCAAATGTCACGATAAGAAGAGGAATCAACTTTTGTCTTGCTGGAATTTTTTGGCGTAAAACTATCAAAACAATCAGAGCCAAAATCCCAGCGATAGTAGCCCGCAGAATGGTCAAATAATCGGGCGAAAATCCACTGATAGCCAGTTTGGTTGCGGGAAGTGAGCCACTAAATATAGCAACGCCAATAAAGCCACTGATCCAACCGCGAGTGGTATGAGATGAATCCGTTATGGAAACACTGCTCGATGTTAATGATTTAATTTGATTCATAATTGACCGTTATTATTAGTAATTGAGTTTTACTAAGCTAATCGACATAATCATGACAATCAAAAAATTGTCATAGGTACAATTTCATGGCTCAGAATCGTTATAAGCAGCATGTTGACTTGCTTTCAGCGCAAATCATGAGTGGCGAATTTAAAGCGGGGGAGCGTTTGCCTACGCATCGCCATTTTGCGGAAAAATCGGGTATTTCCTTAGTGACAGCTTCGCGGGTATATCGAGAACTGATGGAACGGGGCTTGATCATCGGAGAAACCGGGCGAGGCACCTTTGTCCGAGATATCAATCTATTGCCCAAGTTAAGTATTGAGCAAGATGTCGCTAAAAACACGTTAGACCTGAATTTTAGTTATCCGATTGCGAAAGAACAAACCAAACTATTACGGGAATCGTTACGGGAAATAGCGGTTGGTGGTGATCTAGAAGGGATTCTTTATTATCAACAACATACAGGGCGTGAACATGAAAGAAAAATGGTCGCTAAATACTTAAAACAGCGTGGGTTAACTCATGCAACGGCAGATACAGTGGCTTTAGTGAGTGGTGGTCAACATGGTTTAGCTACCATCATTTTAGGTATGTTCAGTCCTGGGGATATTATTGCCGTCGATGCCTTAACTTACCCGGGGTTTAAGGCTCTTGCAAAAATTTACCATTTAGAACTGATATCTGTGCCTACGGCAGAAAATGGTCCAAACTTACAAGCACTGGATAAGCTATGCCAACAGAGAAAAATTCGGGCTTACTATGCGATGCCGACTTTGCATAATCCGCTAGGCTGGGTGATGAGTTTATCGGAGCGTAAAAAGCTGGTGGACATAGCCAAACAGCACCAATTTTTCTTAATTGAAGATGGATCTTATGCCTTTTTACAGCGACCAGCAGTTGTTCCATTAGCAACGCTGGCACCTGAAATTACATTTTATACAACAGGTTTTTCGAAGAATATTGCAACGGGATTACGTGTCGGTGCGGTATTGGCACCGCAACAATATATTGAAAACATCGAGCGTATTATCCGAATTACAACATGGAATACACCGGCAATAACCACGGCTATCCTCTGTGATTGGATTGAAAAAGGTGAGGTAGATAGCATTGAAAGAGATAAGCGACGGGATGCAAAAATAAGGCAAGCAATAGTCCAGAAAATTTTTACGGATATACCCTATATTGCGCATCCTGCCAGCTATTTTGTTTGGTTACCATTACCTGATGGCGTACGCGCTGATGCAGTCGTCAGTGAATTAAAAAAGCAAAATATAGCCATTAGCAGCGCAGAGTCTTACTGCACATCAAACTCAGTACCGCAGGCGTTAAGAATAGCAATTAGTACCTTATCCCATGAAGAACTGGCGGTGGCAATAGAAGCGATTAGGCATGTTGTACTGTATTTGATTGATTTATAAAGATGATAAGTATAAAGGAAGAAAAATAGTGGAACACATCAAACATTTTACGGCGACGGCGATGATCTGTAATTCTCTAGGGGAATTTCTATTGCATGAGCATCCTAAGCTAGGTATCTGGCTACCTCCTGGAGGTCACGTTGATCCAAATGAAGAACCACAAGATACTGTTGTTCGTGAAGTGTTTGAAGAAACAGGCTTACGGTGCCGAGTGATTGATTGCCGCTATCCGTTGCACTCAAAGGTAAATGATTCAAAAAATACTCTCTCTTTACCAATTCCTTTAGCCATTTTAAAAGAATTCATTGCAGATAAGCGCCAAGGAGATCATTGGCATATCGATATGGTTTATCTCTGTGAGCTCATAGACGAAGAAATCCAATGCAATTCAGATTTTCATTGGATTCCTCTTAGTGAAATGAATGACTTAAACCTTCCTAAAGATGTGGTGGAGCTTGCCATTATGGTGAATGAACATTTTCAAAATGGTTCGGCTCATTCGAAATGAATTCAGTCATGATGAAATATTAAAAAAGAGCAAAGAGATACCAAGCATAATTAATAAGGCACCGATAACTCTATCCATAATGAATTGATATTTTAAGATTTTATTTCTAATCAACGGTGCTGCAAAAAATAGAGCAATTAAACTAAACCAAACCCAATGTGCAAAAGAAATAAATAATCCGTAGCTGAAGTTTAGCCATTGAGAATTACCAGTTTGAATCACTTGGGTGTAGACCGAAACAACGAAAAACATCGTCTTAGGGTTGAGGGCATTGGTTAAAAAACCCATTTTAAATGCGGAAAATGAAGAGGGTGCTGATGTTGGGTTAAGGTTATCGCTGGCGTTAATGGCTGTTTTGTTTGTTAGGGATTTAAAGCCGATATACACCAAATAAGCGACGCCAAGGAGTTTGACTGCCATAAATAATGTAGGGGAACTCATAATGATTAGAGTCACGCCAAAAATGGTATACAGCACATGAATTTGCACTCCAGCAGCAATACCAAGGGCACTGAGTAAACCCGTTTTGGTGCCATAGGAGTAGCTATTTCTGGTGACCATAGCGAAGTCGGGACCAGGGCTAATAACCGCCAAAATAGTGATGGTGGCAACAGCGATAATTTCATTCATAGTGAGATCCTAATGGTAATAAAAACTGACTTAATTTTTTGGGTAAAAATAGATTTGATTAATTAGAGATATTGATTATCAATAGATTGTAGTTAGATAAAAAGCGATTTATTCTCAATAAAATCTGTCAGTTTTCGTTACCTATTTAATTGTGAAGTCACTTATTTTATAAGCCCCTTAATTTTATGAAGACATTAATTCTATGAAACTGCCTCCATTAACATCGTTACGGTTTTTTGATGTTGTTGCGCGCTATGAAAGTATTATTAAAGCCGCGCAAGAGCTGCATGTTACGCACAGTGCAATTAGCCGCCAGATAAAATTACTTGAGGATCATCTCGGTGTTTTACTGTTTGAACGGCGTAATCGAGCTATCTTTTTGACAGAAGAAGGTAAACTGTTATTTCAAACGACAACACACGTATTCCAGCAACTTTCAGATACCGTCGAAAAAATTACTCAGCGTCCTCATAACCAAGTTGTTAGTTTATCGTGTGAGCCGACCATCGCAATGAAATGGCTGATCCCTCGTTTAACCGGTTTTTATCAGCAACACCCTGAAATTACCGTACATTTGATTGCCGCAGGTGGTCCCATTGATTTTAATAAGGCGGGGGTCGATCTTGCTCTTCGTCGTAATGATTTCACTTGGGATGACAATATTTATGCGAAAAAAATATGTGCAGAATGGATAGGCATCATCAAGAAAAATGATAGCCAGCCCTATCATGAGTTGAACTTGCTTGTACCAGCCTCCCGGCCAAATGTTTGGCGTACATGGCAAGCCCGTAGTGGCATCAATTTACAACATAATAAACAAGTTAATTTCGAACATTTCTACTTGTGTTTGCAGGCTGCATTAGCAGGACAGGGCGTTACAATTGCATCGTTCCTAATGGTTGCTGATGAAATTAATACACAACAATTAATGGCCCCAGAAGGTTTTATTGAAGATGGTTCTGCATATTATTTGCTTTCACCTAAAGAAATAAAAGCGGATACCCCAGCAGCCATTTTTATGGAGTGGTTAGAAACAAACGTGAATCAAAGCCTGTTGTTAACTCAGTAATCGGCATAAAATTTGTATAATTTTAAGGGTTTGGTCATTTAATCACCGAACCTACTTGCGTAGTGAAGTTTTTATGCCCTAACTATTTCGCTGCGTGCTATATTTCCCAGAATCGTTTTTGATGTCTTTATGTTGGAGTAAATAATGAGCAAAATCCGGGTTGGTGTCATTTTTGGTGGTAAATCCACTGAGCATGAAGTTTCGTTGCAATCAGCTAAAAATATTATTAATGGATTAGATCGTAGTAAGTTTGATGTTTGCCTTATCGGTATCAATAAAGAAGGGCAATGGCATGAGTATGATGAAGCGAACTTCCTGTTACATGGCGATGATCCTGCTCATATCGCGTTAAATACTCCAAAGCGTAGCATTGCAATCGTTCCAGGCAAACAAAGTGAACAATTCATTTCTCTAGAAGATGCTAAACCTCTCCCACAAATTGATGTGATTTTCCCAATTGTCCACGGTAATTTAGGTGAAGATGGTTCTCTACAAGGTTTACTGCGTATGGCGAACCTACCGTTTGTTGGACCGGGTGTTCTAGGCTCATCAGCTTGTATGGATAAAGATGTCACTAAACGCCTTTTAAGGGATGCAGGGTTGCACATTGCACCATTTATTACGCTATTGAAAAGCAGTCGTGGTGAAATCAGCTATGCTGCAACGGTTGAGAAACTGGGCTTACCATTATTTATTAAACCAGCTAATCAAGGTTCATCGGTTGGGATCAGTAAAGTTAATAATGAAAGCGAGTTTAACGCGGCATTAGATTTTGCATTCTTATTTGACATGAAAGTGCTGATTGAAAGCGCTGTAAAAGGGCGTGAAATCGAGTGTGCGGTGCTTGGAAATGAACATCCACTCGCTAGCCCATGTGGTGAAATCGTGCTGCATGACAGTTTCTATGCTTATCATACTAAATATATTGATGAAAATGGTGCGTCTGTTGTTGCTCCGGCGGATTTAAAGCAAGATGTGAGTGAAAAGATCCGTGCAATTGCACTTGAAGCTTATCAAGCCTTAAACTGCAGCGGTATGTCCCGCGTTGATGTGTTCTTAACCGAAACGAATGATGTTGTGATTAATGAAATCAACACATTACCAGGTTTCACTAATATCAGTATGTACCCAAAGCTGTGGCAACAAGGCGGTATGACTTATCAAGAACTGATCAGTCGTTTAATTGAACTTGGGATTGAAAAATTCCAGCAAACAGCTGCATTAAAAACAGCCTGTGATGAAATTTAATCTCTGATATTTTCCGCAACTTTTGCCGATAGCAGCCTGCTATCGGCAATATCACTATAAAGTTATCTCATTAATTCACTGCGTTTTTGTTGCACCAAACATAATTGATGTAACGGAATAACGGCTCAAATCCAAATTTTTTATATAAATCAAATCCTGCTTCTGAAGCATCTAAGAAGCAATGTTCGACTCGTTGTTGACGACAAAATGCGAGGGCATAATCAATAAGCTGAGAAGCATAGCCTTTACCCTGAAACTTAGGTTCAGTACCGATATCGTCGAAACGCGCCAATTCACCTTCAATGGTGACCGTCATGGATGTTGCGGGCTCTCCATTGACCAATAAGACGAAATGGAATTGTGGTGCACCTTGTTGCAGGGCATCTTCGTGGTAGCGAACATACTCTTGGATCACCATATCGTGCTCTTCTGAAAGATAGAACGCAGAAACCAATGGTTTAGCCCAAAGGGATAAATCATGGTTTGCGAGCACGATATCTACCTGATTATCAGGCAAATCAACTTCTTTCTGCTGTGACAATGTTAGCGCCATTGCTGTTGTGACGCTGTCACGTTTATAGTTAAGAGCTTCAATATCTCTGACGACTTTTGGCAACATCTCTTCAGGGATCACCAAAGTGTGATTCTTTTTCTGCGATACGAACAGGTTGTACGCTTGCATAAAAGCATGATGAGTAGAGTCGGGTTGCAGATAGATAAAATTGAACGCCGGAGAATTTAATGGCGTTAAATAACAAATTGTATGTTGTGCAATCTGGATACTGTGCTCACAAATCGAAGTCCAAAACGTCTTTTCGATCGATTGGTAATGTCGTAAATAGTAGAGCGGTATGTTCATTAGTCAGTTACCTGATACAAAATGTGTTAGTCAAATGGAGCAAATAACAAATCTGACTCCATGTAAAATTCTGTTAACTTATTGGCATTAAAGCCTTTGTGATCTATCTATTGATAATAACTAAACCTTTAAAATCAGCAACCGTTGCGGCAGTTGTCATCTTATCTTTGACCTTAGATCTCACTCTTGTGCAACGTTTTCAGTGTCATTAATCAATATCTATAAAGTAAATTTGAAGATGAATTAAGGCGTTTCGTGCGATATGCAGATAGATTGTTATTTAATGCTATCTTACATTGCTCATTTACTCTATAAAATGTCATGTAAATTTATAAAAAGCTTTGTAACTCAATGAGATTATCTTACTAATTTCTCCATTATGATAGTAGAAATAAAGAGATCGTACCTGCATAAATATGCTAAATAGCGTGACGTAAATAAGATAAATAGAGTTGTAAACGTTATATTCTTCAATGTATTGTTTTTGAAAAATAAAAGATGACTGAGGTTACGTTAAAGTAATGCAAAAATTTATATTAATTGCCTTGAGTTTAGTCGGCTATTCAGTGTTTTCAGAATCAGCTGAAAATTCTTTTGATAGGCAAATACTGAAACACGATGATAAAGAAATCCATTATTACCTGCTTAAAAGTGACTCTAATCCCTCTAAAGAATTATTAGTATTAATCCAAGGTTCCGACTGCAAAAGTGTCGTGAATAACCAAAACATGATTAAGAATTTTAGGGGAGTATTACCTAATAGTGATGTGCTTTTAGTAGAAAAAACAGGCTTAACACCTGATGTAGGACTGGATGATCCAAATAACTTAGAAGAGAACTGCCCTGTAGAATATATGAGAAATGACTCTTATTTTGAGAGAGTGGATAACTATATTGCTGTGCTGAACCAGTTAAAAAATCAGTATCAGCATATTGTTTTATTGGGGGGTAGTGAAGGTGCGATAGTCACGAATATTATTGCATCTAAAGTTAATTTTATTGATGCGGCTATTTCGCTAAATGGTGGCGGACAATTTTTTATTAATGATGTGATTTACAGCATTAATAAAAGTTTACCCGCTGAAGAAGCGCAAGGTGCAATAGAAGGATTTAACCAGTTTGCAGATGCAGTTTTGAATGATCATTTAGACGATGACCAATTTCCCAGCAATCATGGGCAAAATTGGTGGTATGAAGCCTTAACGATAGATAATAAAAAACTACTTCAAGGTGTTTGTAAACCCCATTTAGTGATCCAAACGCTCACCGATATTAATGTGGATGTGGAAGGTTCACAGAAAATGATGAATGAGATTAATAACCCCAATATTACCTATAAAACTTATTCCACATTAGATCACTATTTTAAAGACAGTCAGGACAATAATCAGACCGCAGTCGTTATCGCCGATATTCAGGATTGGTATACAAAATTAAATATCAAAAAATAGGTTGGATAGATGCCCAACTAAAGAATTTTTAGTTGGGCATTTTGGGATATTATTCTGAAATATAACTGTGATATTTAAAAATTGGTTTAAAACCTAGTTTTTGATAAACCGATAAACCATCGCTAGACGCTTCCAAATAACACTGCTTGATTCTATGTTGACGACAAATCTGTAAAGCATGTTTAATCAATGCCGTGGCAAGCCCTTGTCTCTGGAATTCAATATCTGTACCAATATCATCTAAGCGTGCAATATCATTGTGTAACGTGAGTGTCAGTGATGATACAGGGACCTGCTGATTAAATAAGACAAAATGCATGATATTGGTTTGCTTGTCCAACGCGCGCTGATGATAGCGAATATATTCATCAATGATGGATTCATCATTATCGCAATCGAGTTCATTGACTACAGGAAACGCAGTAATAAGCGGTTTTGACCAGTCTGAGAGATTATGATTACTAAGCTTTACATGATAGCCATCTGGTAACTGATTTTCCGTTTCGAATTCATTTTCCGTAAGTTCAAACACCATCGCTGTTGATTCACCATCATCAATAAGATCATGCTGTTGTATACAATTTGAGAACTTGAGTAATTCATCGGTGTGAACAACTAAAATATAGGGTTTTGACTGTTGTTGAAACAATGTATTTGCCGCTTCAAAACCAGCAATAGTTGCTCCTGAATGCAAATAAATATAATTAAAAGCGGGAGTTTTTAGCTCAGTAAAATAGGCAAACGTATTTGGTTCTACATGATGCGTCTTTAGGCAAATTGCAGACCAAAAAATATCTTCTAATGAGTAAAAACACGCTTCGTTGTGAATCATTTCATGGTGTCCTAATAAATTAACTGAACGTTCCTAGTCTATTGAGGAAATTGAGATTGCTGTCACTATGGTACATGGGATAGCATTTGTTGAATTAAGAGAAGATTAAGGAATATCTGTGAATAATATCCCCGAAACCATCACGTTCTTTGAGCGTTTATTACCACTGGTTGTTTCCGGTGAAAAAGTGATCACCATTCGTGATGAAAGTGAGAGTCATTATGTAGCTGGCTCGGTTGTCAAAGTCCACGCGTTAGAAACTGGCGAGTACTATACCAACATTGAAATACTATCTGTTGAGCCACTAAACTACGATGATATTTCAGAGTATCACGCGACCCAAGAAGCGATGACATTAGAAACGTTGAAAGCTTTAATTCGTGAAATATACCCAACAGAAAATTGCTTGTATGTTATTCATTACCGATTAACAACGGAAAACGCTTAATCACGATAACGGCTTTTTACTAGTTTAATAAATGCTTTTGTGGCCGGAGACGCATCACTGTAATTATTAACAGCAAAGGCAATATCCCGAGTCACGCGGGGAATTAATGGCTTCACGACGATGTTGTTAATATTTTCAGGGATGGCGAGTTGAGCCACAATCGATACGGCTTCATTTCGTGCAACTAATGAAAACGTACTAAGAAGCTGGCGGGTTCTAAATTGAATTTTAGGTGTCAGCTTTTGTGCAGAAAATAGTCCCATCACAATTTTACCTGAACCGGCTTGAGTTAAGTTGAAGGGGTACTCACACAATTGTTTTAGTGTAACTCCGTCGTACTGAGTCAAAGGGTGGTTTAGCGGCAAAATTGCCACATATTGGTCGTGTTTTATGGGAAAAGTATCAAAGCGTTCGTCCGGCAGGACCACAACACCAATATCTATGCGCTTTTCTTGCAACCATTGAGCCACGCTCTCGTCGTCTCCCTCATCAACAATAATTTCAATACTTGGGTATTGCTGACGAAAGGTCTTTAATAATGGAGGCAAAATACCCGTTGAAGATCCGGGGCCGAAAGATCCTATCCGTAAAACACCTTTCTTTAATCCATTAGACGCTAGCGCTTCTTGCCGCATTGCTTCTTGAAGGCTCAGTATATGTTGGGCGCGATTTAGCAGTGTGTTACCAATTTCGGTCAGAGTGACTTGGTTTTGTTCCCGAGTAAATAGACTGACATTGAAATCTTTTTCAAGGGATTTAATGGCATGTGAAACCGCTGATTGGGAAATATTCAAAGACATTGCTGCCAAGGTAAAACTTTTTAGCTCAGCAACACGGGTAAATATTTCCAGTTGACTTAGTGTCATGAGTAAATACTCATTTGATTATGATCTTGGATAACAAATACCTTATCTGTATCGAATGATTGAGTCAATAAAGTGCACAATATCTGATCTGGATGGGGAAACATCGCAATGGAATTAAAAATAACAAAAAGGCAGGTTCGACAAAAGTCAGTCAATATTGTTGTTCTAAAAATGATCTGTGTCTCGATATTATGGGGAGGAACATTCATTGCTGGTAGGGTGTTACAAACCGATATATCACCATTATTTTCAGCGACGCTTCGCTTTATTTTTGCGAGTGTTGCATTGCTTATTTTACTGAGCTGCACTCGTATTGGTTGGGTAAAAGTGAATTCGCGTCAGTTTTTTCAAATTCTCTTGTTGGGATGTAGCGGTGTATTTATCTACCAAGTCTTTTTTTTCTATGGGCTACAGCTTATTCCTGCATCTCGAGCGGCACTGTTAGTAGCAATTAATCCTGCGATGATTGCCTTAATTTCCTATTTATTATGGCGAGAAAAAATCACGAAAATTAAAGGTGTGGGTATTGGTTGTTGTGTATTAGGGGCAACAATATTGTTATCAGCAAAGACGTCAGATGTGAGTGGGTTTTTAACAAACCAAGGTGATCTTGCCATATTAGGTTGTGTCGTGAGTTGGGGGATTTATACCGTTGTAGGTAAAAATGTCATCCGTGAAATTGGCGCTATACATACGGTCGCTTATGCCGTGCTATTAGGAACTGCATTATTGGTTATCACGTCAAGTATCATGGGGCAATTAACGCTTAGCGCAATTACACACTTAACAAATATCGATGTTATGAGTCTGTTATACCTTGGCGTATTAGGCTCAGCACTGGCTTATATTTGGTATTACCAAGGTGTTGATCAGTTAGGTGCCGCGGGAGCCGGGTCATTCATTGCACTTAATCCGTTGACGGCGGTAATAATAGGAACGCTGTTTTTAAATGAGGAAATTACATTCTCTGCATTATTGGGTGGGATAGTGGTTATCTTCGGGTTATGGGTAACGAATAAATCGAGAGTATAAAATAGGCGCTCTATGGAAATAACTGACTCCATAGAGCGATATTTATTATTTAATGGTTTTGTTAATTTCTGAATAGGCGAAAAGGGCTTGAGCACCGCCAGTATGGACAAATAATACAGGCGTTCTTTCAGAAGAATTGTCTAAATAATCAATCAAACCCGCCATGGCTTTTCCTGTATAAACTGGGTCAAGAAGGATCCCTTCTTTTTGAGCTAATAGCGCTATTGCATCTAAACCACCGCGGTTTGGCATACCATACATTGGTGCGAAGAAATCATCCCAAAGTGTAATGTCTGGTGTTTTTTTAATTTGCAGTAATTCTGCTAATTCATTTTGCAGTTTTTCAACTTTTGGTGCCTGATCTTGCTGTTTACGAGAAACGGTGACACCAATGAGTTGTGAAGTAGGGAGTAATTCTTGTAAGCCAATCGCTAAGCCAGCGTGAGTTCCGGCACTGCCAGAAGCCACAATCACTTTATCAAATTCAATATTGGTCGGTTTTTGTTGAGCAATTTCAATCGCACATTGAACATAACCTAATGCGCCCAGACCGTTGGAACCGCCGACAGGGACGATATAAGCATCTTGCAAGTCTAACGATTTAATTAACTCTGCCATTTGTGCTTGTGGATCGGTTAATTCGTCACACATGACGCATTGAGTACCAAATAAATCGGTGAGGAGTTTATTGCCATTATGCAGGAAATTGCTGTCTTCACTTTGAATAGGATTTTCTAATAAAGCGACACATTTTAGTCCGTACATTGCCGCTACCGCAGCAGTTTGACGAACATGATTTGATTGAATCGCGCCCGCTGTCACGATAATCTTTGCATTTTGGGCTAAGGCATCCGCCATTAAAAATTCAAGTTTGCGTAGCTTATTTCCGCCCATTGCTAACGGCGTCATATCATCGCGTTTAATGTAGATTTCTCGACCATATAAACGCGATAAATTATCGAGTCGATTCAATGGGGTCGATGCTTTAAGCAAGTCAACTTTTGCGAATTGAGTTAATTTTTGTTGAAGAGACATCTAAATTCCCCTGTATTAATTGGTAAAACCTAAATAGAGATAAATGGCAAGTACGAAGCTTGCTGTTACTAATGCATAAGGCATTTGAGTACGAATATGTTCAATATGATCACAATCAGTAGCCATAGAGGCAACAATGGCATCCGCAGAAATAGGTGAGGTCATGTCGCCGAAAATAGATCCTGAAATGGCTGCGCCAATCATATATTCAATTGGCATACCGACAGATAATCCTAATTGGACACCAATCGGAATCATAATGGCAAAGGTTCCCCATGAGGTACCCGTAGCCAGAGACATAATGGCGCTAATAATAAAGATAAAGCCGATAGAGAATCCAGGCGCCATAATGCCTTGAGTGACTTCAGCAATATAAGCACCCGTATTCAGTTCAGAAGATACATTTCCCATCAGGAAAGCTAAAATCATGATGGAGCTGATTTTTAACATGCTAGCATAGCCAATAAATAGCTCTTTAAAGAAGCTATCAATATTTAATAGCCTTCTTCCGATAAACCAACAAAAAGAAATTGCGGTACCGAACATAACGCCCCAATAAACGGACGTTGAGCCGCTCCCTTTACTGAAATCCCCATCACCAGTGATATATAAGGCCACAGGAACCATTAAAACAGTCGAAAGAATTGGGATGAAAAAGTTCAAGGCTGAATGGGCATTTGGATGTTCAATAATCTCTTCCTCTTCATTTTTACGTGAAGATTCGGCTAATTTTCCTGCCATGAAATTTTCTTGATACTTCATTTCGGCTTTTTTCATTGGTCCCCATGAAATATTGGTGAACACATAGAATAAAATGGTGGCCAATGATAGCCATGCCATTAAGTTGTAGCCGATAGATTTAATTAAAATATCGAAGGGTTCACCCGAAATAAGACCTTGGGAAATTTGTACACCAATGAGTCCCATAATCACCGCACCCCAACCATTTATAATGGCGGATGAACAGACAGAAACGCAGGCAGTTTGAATAAGATAGGACATCTTTTCTGGGGCAACGCCATATTGTCTGGCTAAATTTTTAGTGGATGCTCCCGCAACTAATTGGTTAATGGAACTCTCAATAAAAATTAAGGCAGTGATGACAATGGCGAGTAATTGTGTTGCCGTTCTATTCTTAATTAATTTTGTTTTATTTGTCAGTAACTGAACTAATGCCCGGACACCGCCCGTGACGACGACTAGGCGCATGATCCCACCAATCATGACCATAAAGACGATGGTGCGAGTGTTGCCGGCGGAAGAAAATGTATCGATGATGCCATCCACAGTTCCGCGAATACCGAGTAATACATTGTGGTCATTAATGACGGTAAAACCGACTAAAATGCCGAGCATTAATGAAAGCATCACCTGGCGAGTGAGAATAGCTAAAAGGATAGTGACAATTGGCGTGATAATTGTCCAAATACCATAGTCGTGCATGTGTTTACCTTGGATATTTTTATTGTATGACGTGTAGTTTATAAATATCAGGAAATCATAGCATTGATAGAAGTAGGCTGTCGGATATTTTCATTATGTTGCAGTAGATTGTTACAAAATCCATGCTGAAAGTCAGATAAACTGCAAGATTATGGTATTGAAGGGTACGCTATCTTTTTGAGATAGCGTAGTAAGGGTTATTAAGCTTGTGATTGCCACTGCTGATAAGTGATACGGCTAATTTCTTCAGTCTTTGTCTCGCCAATAAGCTCAATAAATTGTGGGGCTAATGTTGCGTAATATTGGAAACCGCATTTTTCTTGAGCAATTTTAGATTGTTGATTGCCTTGGAAATAACCGCACCATAGATTATCCAATTTGAGGTTTTTAAATCCATGTCGCATGATTTCTCTGATAGCTTCAGGAATAAACCCTTTTCCCCAAAATGGTACACCTATCCAATAACTCACTTCCGCATCGTTATCCCCAATTGGAAAATTACTCTCTTTTCCGATAGATAAACCAATCAAGCCAATGGCTTTGTTATCTTCTTTTAGTGCAACAGCGAATACACCATCGCGCATAAAAATGGATTGAATAATTTTCGCACTTTCTTCGACGCTCTGGTGAGGTGGCCAGCCTGCAATAGGGCCGATACGTTCATCTTTTGCATAATGATAAAGGTCTGCCGCGTCAGTAATATGCCAAGGGCGTAAAATTAGCCTTTGTGTATATAAAATCATGTTATTTTCTCTTCATTGCATTGATAGTACGCCATCTATTTTAGGTATTTATTTGCTTTTTTTAATAGTTTAACCTCGGCATTTTGGGTACTTATGAAAACTGACATTTTAAAAAAACGAGGTAGAATAAGTTAATAAAGCTAATGGCATGAATGAAATGTGAGTGTGTTGAACATGAAAGAGCAGCATCAATCTGTATGGGAAGGGGTAGTCAGCATCGGCTCGACGACACTGAAAGAATTGCAAAATACAGTATTGTCTCCAGACTATGTGACGCTATGTATTTGTAGGCAAGGGGCTGGGATTTTCAATATTAATTTTAAGCGTTATGCCTTACGCAAAAATGAACTCTTTGTTTTGTATGATGACACTTTTGTTATGTTACAGAAGCGTTCTCGGAATTTTATTGTAGATTACATCCATATTGATAAGACATTTGCCACAGATATTGCATTTGTTTTACCTAATTCATTGTTTGCCTATTTCAATTTTCAACCACGTTTATCGATGTCATCGGCACAATCCACACTATTTTCACATTGGTATCAGCTATTTTTATATTACCAACAAGAACGCGCGGAGTATGGGAAATTACAATTACGCCAACATTTACAAAATCTATTTTTAGAAATTGCCAATCAGGTCAATCATACACAGTCCCATTTTTCAGATGAACGTAGCCGTAAATCACAATTATGTTGGCAATTTTGGGCATTAATAACCCAGCATTGTAAACAACAAAGAGAGGTTAAGTTCTATGCGAATCAACTTTCGATTACACCGTTTTATTTATCGCAAATTGTGAAGGACTTCTTCAACGATCCGCCTAAGGCACTGATTGATAGGCAAGTGGTTTTAGAAATTAAAGCTCTGTTAGAGAGAGGAACGTTCACCATTCAGAGTATTGCTGATGAGTTAAATTTTGAAGACACCTCGTATTTATGCCGCTATTTTAAGCGGCATACTGGTGCGACATTAAGTGAGTTTAGAAAAAGAGTGAATAAGAATTAACTCGGGTCGATTTTTGTCGAATGCTTTTTAATAAAATCAATAAAGCAGCGTAGCCTTGGTGAAACAGCTTGGTTGCGATAATAGACAGCATTAATCGGCTGTTTCATTGTTATGGTTTTTTGTTCGAGCACCTTCACGAGTCCGCCATTGGCAAAAGCATCTAAGCTTACAAAGTCGGAAGAAGAGAGAATGCCCGTTCCTTGCAGCGCTAAATGATGGAGTACTTCACCACTGGCGCAGGCGATATGGGGGGTAATTTTGAGTAAGCTGCCATCGGCGTTTTTGAGTGGCCAATAATTTAATGACTCTGGCGTTGTGAAACCAAGCAAACAATGCTTATGGAGATCTTCTATCGTTTCCGGTATTCCATATTTTTCTAAGTACGCGGGGCTAGCAACTAGCCTTTTTTGGGTATAACCCAATAGGGTTGCACTGAGTGAAGAATCCTTTAACATGCCAATTCTAAACGCGACATCCGTTTTTTTCTCTAATAGGTTTGTCACACCTTCATAGTTATTTATTTCTAACTCAACTTGGGGATATCGTTCATAAAATAGAGGGATCAGTGGAGCGATTACATGGGTTAAAAATGGGGTTGAAGCATCAATGCGTAGTTTACCTGATGGAATCGATTGGCGAGCGGATAGCAAATCTTCGGCTTCTTGTGCTAGTCGGACTATTTCTCGCGCTTTTTGCAAAAATGCGGCACCTTCATCACTGAGTTTGATGGCGCGAGTGGTTCGGTAAAGTAGCGTGGTTTTGACTTTCTCTTCTAAACGCAATAATGCGCGACTAACGGTGGATATCGTCATACATTGCTGATCGGCTGCCGCTGTAATAGAGCCATAATCGACTACGCTGATAAATGTTTGGAGCTCTTCTAATGTAATTTTCATTATTGCATTTCCCGCAAAAGTTATTCTCACCATAATGGGTTTTTCAACCGCTTTCAATATGGAAGAATTGCCGCCGGTCAATTGAGATTGGTTTATAAGGCATAAAAATGAGAATAAACACAGCATTGCTCGCGTTATCCGTTGGAGCATTCGCCATTGGTATTACCGAATTTTCTCCGATGGGAATGCTTCCCTATATCGCTGAAAATCTTAATGAAAGCATTCCTTCTGTCGGTGCGATTGTGGTGATTTATGCGCTGGGGGTGATGATTGGAGCACCTATCATGACGCTATTATTAGTGAGCAAGCGCCCAAAGGTTGCGTTGGTTTTTTTAATGGCGATTTTCACGGTGGGGAATTTATTATCAGGTTTAGCGCCTAACTTGGTGACGCTGTCACTTTCAAGGTTGATTACTAGCCTAAATCACGGAGCATTTTTTGGTTTAGGTGCCATTGTTGCGGCTAGTGTGGTACCCGCTGGTAAACAAGCGAGTGCGATTGCGGCAATGTTTATGGGGCTGACCATCGCGGGTATTGGTGGCGTTCCATTAGTTACTAAAATAACGCAATTAATCGGCTGGCGTGAGGCATTCTATTTAATTTCGGGTATTGGATTGCTCACGATCGCCAGTTTAATTTTTGCTATTCCTGCGCGTTTACAAGGTAGCCAGGTTAACGTTAAAAATGAATTGCGTATTTTAAGACGCCCATTAGTGATGTTAGGTATGTTATCGACGGTACTCGGAGCAAGTGCAATGTTTACCTTGTATACGTTTATAACGCCAATGTTGATGAATTTTATTCAGGCTGCAGACCAGACAATTACAATGATGTTAATGGTCATTGGCGTTGGTTTTAGTATTGGTAATTATCTCGGTGGTTATTTTGCGGATAAAAACTTATATCCAACCTTATTAACCTTATTTGTATTATCGGCAATAAGCATGGTGATATTCCCATTTATTGCGACAAATATCGCTGGGGCTACTATTGGTTTATTATTCTGGAGTATTGTCAGCTTTGCACTCGTTCCACCCATTCAAATATTAGTGATGAATGCGGCTGTTGGTGCTCAAGCGCTAGCATCTTCGGTGAATATTGGTGCATTTAATTTGGGAAATGCCATTGGGGCGGCTGTCGGTGCGGCGATTTTATCCCATGGTTACAGTTACACGACGATGAGTTTTATGGGCGCATTATTAGCAATAGTCGGGTTTATAGTGATTTTGCTGATCGTACGCCGGAAAAATAGCGAAACACAAACGCAGGGCGTAATGTGTAGCGCGAATTAAAAAGCAAGGTTTGGAGTGTTCGACATATAATAACCAGAGATACTGATCACGGTGAAATCAGTAAAGGGTTAAATATATGTCGACGAAAAATCAATGGGTCACAGATGAGCAGCGCTGGAATGCACTGAAACTACGAGATAAATCCGCAGATGGTTATTTTGTGTATGGTGTGAAAACATCGAAACTTTATAACCATCCATCCGCAGCGGGACGACTACCGAAGAGAGATAACGTGCTGTTTTTTGATAATGAGCAGCAAGCGATAGCGCATGGATTTCATTCTGGAAAACGTCGTCGTCATGAAATGTCACAGCAAGCTCAGTTTTATCAAGAAAAAATTGAGCTTGCTTGTCGGTATATTGAGCAAAACACCCAGAAATATACATTGGCTGAGTTAGCTGATTATGTCGGAATAAGCCCGTTTCATTTTCATCGGTTATTTAAATCGCAAACGGGATTAACACCAAAAGCCTATCGTGATGCTTATCTTCATCAAAAAGTACAAGCACAATTACAGGAAAATGAACGGATCACTGACGCTATTTATGATGCGGGTTTTCATTCGAACAGTCGTTTTTATGAAACAGCTAATTCGCGATTGGGGATGACGCCGACAGCATGGAAATCTGGTGGTGAAGGGAGCCAAATCTATTTTGCGCTGGCGGTCTGTTCGCTGGGCAATGTACTTGTTGCACAAAGTCCGATAGGCATTTGTGCAATTTTATTCGGAGATGATCCCGAGCAATTACTAAATAACTTACAAGATAAATTTCCCCATGCTCAGTTGATTGGTGGAAATAAAGCATTCGATCAAGTGGTTTCTAAAGTTATTGGGTTTATTGAAGCCCCAGAAATAGGTTTTGACCTTCCTTTGGA
Organism: Providencia sp. LY12; assembly: GCF_057621555.1. Classification (NCBI taxonomy): domain Bacteria; kingdom Pseudomonadati; phylum Pseudomonadota; class Gammaproteobacteria; order Enterobacterales; family Morganellaceae; genus Providencia; species Providencia sp. LY12. Next base: position 2,165,210 of record NZ_CM172594.1, read on the forward strand.
TATTCGAGGAACCGCATTTCAGCAGCGAGTATGGCAAATTTTAAGAACGATTCCCGCTGGAAAAACGGTGAGTTATCGTGAAATTGCGGAAAAAATGGGCACACCAAAATCGTTTAGAGCAGTGGCGAATGCATGTGGTGCAAACATGCTAGCGGTGGCGATTCCATGTCACCGAGTAGTGAGAACGGATGGTGGATTATCGGGATATCGCTGGGGGATCGATCGAAAGCGAGCATTATTACTAAAAGAATCTGCAAAAAAATAATAAGGTCTATTTTGAAAAAGAATAAAGCTGCGCCAATATCGCTATTGTCGCAGCAATTTTTAATATAAAAACCATATATATTCTCTAATTAGATAGTTAGTTTTGAAGTTAAAATTATCCTTTCTATTTATTATAGTGAGCGGTTTCTGTTTTATATCCTTCGAAAATTAACTTAATTAAGGTCGATTTAATTTTTTTAAATAAACGCTTAGATTTTTTGGTTTTTATATTTTTCATGTTTTTTCCTTATAAATAATGATATTAACCACCGAAACATGAACGTGATTGGTTGTATTAATATAAATTTTGGGTATGGTTTACCCTTTATGTTTTTTTCATATTCCATAAATAAAATCCTATTGCTGTATTTTGTTTATTTAGCTTCGCATGAGAAATTGACTTAAAAAAGTGACAGATTGGCTTTTTTGTAAAATACAGATCATTTCAGCGAAATTTGTATTAAATTACAGATACGGTAATTCGATTTTAAGGAAATGAGTGCGATGCTCTATAAACAGATAGCCCAAATGCTACAGAGCAAAATCCATCGAGGGGAGTTTCTTGGTGGTGAGAAAATGCCGTCGGTACGTGATATTAGCCGCTGCCATGATGTGAGCATTACCACGGCTCAACTAGCTTATCGTGAATTGGAACGGTGTCAGCTCATTTATGCAGTACCAAAATCGGGTTATTTCGTGATCCCTGAAAAGATCACAGCACAATTACCGAAAGTGGCTAATTATATTCAAAAGCCTGTTCATATTGATAAGTGGAACCCGACGATGGACTTTTTGCGTGTTGAAGAGCACGTAGGGGTCACATCGTTATCGTGTGCGGTACCTAATATTGCCGATAAAACCTTAGAACCTTTATGGCAAGAAATGAACATGGTGGCTCGCCGCCGTAATCCGTTAACACTTGAGTATGATAGCTTACAAGGGTTAGCTGCACTCAGAGAGCAAATTTATCATGTGTCTGATTATCGCCAGTCATTTACCCCTGATGATATTGTGACGACCACTAGCGCTCATCAGTCGATTTCTATTGCAATTCAAGCATGTACCCAAGCGAATGATGTGGTTGCTGTTGAATCGCCGACGTTTCCTGGATTATTGCAGACGCTTTATGGGCTGGGTCGTAAAATCATCGAAATTCCCGTTGATCCGCAAATAGGAATTAACTTGGATAGGTTAGAAGAAGCTTTTCAATGTTGGCAAGTTAAAGCGGTGGTGGTGACGCCGACATGCAATAACCCGATGGGCAGTATTATGCCGGAAAAAAATAAGCAAAGGTTACTTGAGATGACTAATCGATATCAAGGTACGGTTATCGAGAATGATTGTTTAGCGCCTCTTGCATATGTTTATCCGCGTCCGTCAACGATCCAATCTCTGGATACCGAAGGTCATGTGATTCTGTGCAGTTCATTTTCTAAAGCCGTTGCACCGGGAACACGGACGGGGTGGATAATTCCCGGTAAATACAAAGAGAAAGTTATGCATTTAAAATACTTATCACATTGTTCTGGCGAAGTTTTTATGCAGCAAGTGATGAGTAATTTCTTAAAAGAAGGACACTATTTTTTGCATTTACGCCGAATGCGTCAGCAATATCGTGAATTACAGTGCCAATACCGGGAATTAGTTGAAACGCATTTCCCCGTGAATACTCGAATTTCAAGGCCTCAAGGCGGATTTTCATTATGGGTCGAGCATCCGGCAGCAGATACTGCGAAATTGATGGAGATTTTACATCGCAATAAAGTGACGGTATTGACGGGAGCCCACTTTGCCACAGGGGATTGCTACCCAAACCACCTGCGTATTAACTATGCATTAGAGTTGATCCCAAGACGGCGCAACGCGATAAAAATTCTCGGGGAAACCTTAAAAATGACCCTGTTGAAATAGGGCGTTGAAATAGAAAAAAGAAACCCGCTAATAATAGCTATTAGCGGGTAATTAAACATAAGGAAGATTATTTATACAGCAAACCACGTTTACCGCAGTTTATATTGCCAATGCGAGAGTTTGTTTATTTTTAATTCGCATGCCGTTAAGCATACTTAGCCATGCCAGTACTGTCACCACCATTAAGATAATAAAGATAAAATACGGAGGAAGTTCAGTCAGAACGAACCCCGTCATCATAGGGTTAAATGCCCCGCCAAGTAATCCTAGCGCCTGTGCGGAAAAGTAACTGGATTTCATGCCTTCAGGGGCAATGCTATCAATTAGCATATATTCCCCCGGTGCGTAAATAAGTTCGCCCAATGTGAAGATAAATGAGCCTAATGCCCATAAATAGAGATTATCGCCAGACCCCATAAATACCGCTAACCCCCCTAAAAAGAATACGCTACCAATGGTCATTAAGCGTCTTAAGTTATCCGGCGTAATGCGTTTACCTACCGTATATTGCAATGTGACAACGACGACGGCGTTGACAGGTAAAATCACGCCAATTACCGCTTGTGCAAAGTCACTGTTAGCAACGGTGATCACATATTGGGAGATCCACGTGGTAAAAGAGCCGAAAACGAGTGAGCCGAGAAAAGTGGAGAGAATAAACCAAGCCAATGCACGGTCGTGGAGCATTGCTTTAGGGTTCCACACTCGCGGTTGACCATCAACATGGCTAGCAGGTTTGGTGCTTTGAACAAATCGCTGAATAAAAAAGATAGGGGCGGCTGCGGAGACTGCCGCTAGCCAAAATGGTAAATTAATGCTGTACATTAATAACCATGTGCCCATTGGGGGCCCGACCGTCCAACCGATATTGATAAAGGTGTAGTTGAGCGAAAACACTTTAGTCTTTAAGGATAGTGATAAAGTATCTGCGAAATAGCCTTTTAAAACAGTCGAAAAAACAGAATAAGAGCAGTTAATTAGTGAGAAAAATATAATCACCAATAGGGCATTGTTCATGAGCGGGATCGCGATAAATCCACAAATAAACGCTATCACCGCAATAAGCATGCAGCGTTTTTTGTCGACTTTATCCGCCAGCATGCCAAATCCCATACTGAATAGCACGCCGACCGTTAAGGCAATAGTCATAGCAACACCGACGATATCGATCGCCATATGGTATTGGCGTGTCAGATAAATTGCCATAAATGGTAATGTGGCGCCGCGCCCGATGGTTAATAGCAGCGAAGACGCGAGCAGGGCAGTATTCGAGATATTGGATTTAGAAAACATGGCTCACGACCTAGGAGTACATTGTTGTTATAAAAATGGTTGTTATAAAAACGATAGCTATAAAAACGATTGTTACAAAAATGTTTTATGTAGTTTTGTTATATAAAATACATAAAATTGCGGCACCAAGAAACGGGTTATTAGGGCGGGAAATCAAAACAATATTTTGATCATGCTATTGTGCCATTGCCAATCAATTATCTGGCTAAAGATAGCGGCGACGCAGATAGTAGAGTTATCTGCTATCTGCTTAACTGCATAAAAAATCAATTAATTATTGATTCATCATCCTATTTAATCGGCATATAAATTAAGAGTCGGTTGCCTTTCTCAATATCAAAAGTCATCGTTTTTGGTGCGCGGCGTTATTGTTGAAATGGTTGGTCGCGGAAGTGAACTTAAAACCCTGTTCGAGTCATTAAAAAAGAGCGCAAGGGAATGCGCTCTTTTGATAATACACGGTCATTATAATGAAGCGAGATAAATTCGACGGCTCACTTCAGGGGTAATATCACGGTGTTCCCCGAGTGTCACCATGCTATGCGCCACGAGGCTCTCAACTAAAGGCTCTACGATATCTTGGTTGAGCTGATAATCTTTAAAGCGTGTTTTCACTTGCATTGATTCGAAAAAGTCTCTTGTTAATTCAATGGCTTTGAGTGCTTTTTCTTTTTCGCTGCCTTCACGTATATCCCAGACGCGTTCTGCATACTGCGCCATTTTCGCTTGTTTCTGAGGCAGTTTTTCTTCCATTAAGGAAGGCAGGATAATGGCTAAGGTTTGGGCATGATCTAAACCGTAGAGAACGGTGATTTCATGACCTAACATGTGGGTTGCCCAGTCTTGCGGTACGCCAACACCAATTAAACCATTTAACGCTAATGTTGCTGTCCACATTAAATTGGCGCGCACATCGTAATTGGTTGGATTTGCTAAGGCTTTCGGGCCAATATCGATCAAGGTTCTCAGTAGACCTTCAGCAAATGTGTCTTGAACATTGGCATTTACAGGGTAGGTGAGGTACTGCTCGATAACGTGTACGAACGCATCCACAACCCCATTACTGATTTGACGAGGTGGTAATGAGTAGGTTTTAACGGGGTCTAAAATAGAAAATTGTGGGAAAACTTTGTCACTCATAAAGGCTAATTTTGCATGTAATTCCTCACGCGTGATCACAGAGCCTTTGTTCATTTCAGAGCCAGTAGCAGGGAGGGTTAACACCGTACCAAAAGGTAATGCGTGTTCAATAGTGGCACCGCCGCTGGTCACCACTTCCCATTTATCTCCTGCGTAATTGACTGCCGCCGCGATAAATTTAGTACCATCAATGACGGAGCCACCGCCAACAGCCAGTAAAAAATCATAACCTTCGTGTTCAATTTGCGCGACAGCTTTGATTAAGGTTTCATAGCGAGGGTTGGCTTCAATCCCACCAAAATAGCCAATCTGGCGATTTTTCAATGCACTTGCAACTTCATCGAGGGTGCCATTCTTGCGAGCACTTTCACCGCCAAATAGCACGAGGACTTTTGCATTCGCGGGAACCAATCGGTCCAATTCACTTATTTTACCTTCACCAAAAACAATGCGCGTTGGGTTGTAAAACTCAAAATTATTCATATACAAACCTTTGGTTGGGAATGGTAGGGGATGTCATTTGGCATCGGTTAGGGTTAAAAACGTTGAGATTACACTAGTATACACTCGAAACTATTCAAAGGATGATCAAAAAGTTTGATTGGGACTTTGTTTATTTATTTCTGAATTTTCAATTCACTATCCGTTTTTGGGGTAAGTAATTTCCTAGCGATAGCACTTAATGCTTATGATTAATTTGACTTCGATATCACCACGATCAATATTTAATTCATTCAAATGAATTAAATATAATGCAAATGAGGAAATTATGATGAATTCAATGATACCCGCTCCATTTACCCTTAAAGAGCGTGATAGACGATGGGATTTGGCTCGTAAAATTATGAAGGAGCATGATCTGGAAGTTTTGATGGTGTATGGCGATAGGGAGTCCGCCGCACCGGCACCATTTTGTATCGATCATTATTTTACTAATGACAGACTGGGCTCGGTGGTGCTGTTCCATCAAGATAAAGCTCCAATAGTGGTGACATTTGCGCCGATGATGGTGGCCGACCATATGCAGGCGTCTTTACGTAATGATATGCAATGGATTTCACCTGAACAGATTATGGTGGGAAAAACAGGGCGCAATATCGGCAATATTTTGATTCAGTTAGGGGTATCGCCGAATGCTCAGATAGGCGTCATTGGGCTTGAACCATATCCGCCATTCTATTTTGATGGTGCAATGCCGTTTAATACGTTGTCAGGTATTAAAGAGCAATTACCGAATGTGAGTTTTGTGCCGGTTTATAAAGCCTTTTTCCAATTAACCTCGGTCAAAAGCGATGAAGAAATCGCGCATATCAAACATGCGGCCATGATTGGTGAAGCCATGAGTGAAGCGATGCGCAAAACAGCGATTCCCGGAAATACCGAAGCGGATATTGCTGCGGCAGTGACTTCAACATGTTTATCGATGGGTGGGTTTACAGCAGAAATTTTAATGGGTTCAGGCCCTGAATATATTGGTTGGGGACAACCAGCATGGCAGTACCGCTCGCAAAAACCAAGGGAAATACAATATGGAGATATTGTATTAACTGAAATTTTCGCACTGTATGGGATGTATGAAACCCAGCATCAAGCTGCGGTGGCAGTCGGGAAAATACACCCTAATATTGAGCGAGCTGCACAAGTTTCGCGAGAATGTTATGAGATAGGTGTAGAGAATCTCAAAGAAGGCATTACCTTTGGGGAGTTGGTGGACAAAATGGAACAACCATTATTAAAGGCAAAAGGTTGGCATGTTCATCCGCTTATTCATAGCATTAATCCTTATGGCCCAATTGGCTTTGGTACGGCTCCAGGAATTGAAATATTACCGTTAGCTCAAAAATATGGACATATAAGCCGACTGCCTAATCCTGGGCGTGAATTAATCTTAAAAGCAGGAATGACATTTGCGTTTGAACCCAGTTGTGCCTTTGATTATCATTTATGTAATTTAGGCGGTACCGTTATTGTGGGAAAAGATAAGGGGATAGAATTAAATAATAATTCGACGCATTTAATGCGTGCCGACGTATAATGTTACTCATTTAATGTAATTAGGGTTTCAGCTGCATATGACAGAAATAAACAAAAACACACTCTCTTCGGAGCTGACGAAAGAAAAATTAATCAATGAAGGCATCAAACAGTTTGCTCTTTATGGTATTAATGGCGTGAGAACTCGTCAACTGGCTGAAAGTGCTGGAGTTAACCAATCTGCCATCCCTTATCATATGGGTGGAAAGATGGGGGTCTATGCAGCTGTTATCCATAAAATTGCGGCAGATCTTGCCCAAATGAGCAATGTGAGCATATTTGATGTGCAGTTTGAGCAATTAAAATCACGGGCAAGCCATGAGGTAATAGAGGTTGAATCATTACTCCGGCTATTAATTAAAGGGCTAGGGTTGGCGTTGCTGTCACCGGAACATGAGTATTATTCAATATTAATCCTAAGAGAGCAGCTAGAACCTACAGAAAATGCAGATATTATCTTTAAAGAGTTTATCGAGCCTTTTCATTCTCGCTTAACTTCACTTGTCCAATTTATTACGGATAAAGATCAAGCGACGGCGATTATTTCAGCACATGCTTTAATTGGGCAAGTTTTGGGATTTGTGATTGCGAAAAAATCACTATTAAAACGCTTGAATCAAAAAAGTCTTGATAAAGATTTATTGGACAAAATCTTAGAGCAAGTGAGTGCCTTTGCGTGTAATGCCATCATATCTCGTTAATTTTTAATTTATGTCATGTTAATTTTAAGCCGTTGCATTAAGATGATAGAAAGTTATTAAGCTTAATCATCAAAGGTAAACGAATAGATTATGCGGCGGTTCATTCAGTTAGATCTTCCTCAAGAACCTGTTATTAATGAAAAGTGTGTCCATAAGCGCTTGAAAAATAGTGTTTGTGACAACTGTGCGAGCAGCTGTCCTGTGGGTGCGATTTCTTTTGGTTTTATGGATGCGAAAATTGATAATGAACTGTGTTATCAATGCGGTAACTGCTTATTTACCTGTCCAGTCGATGCCATTGAAAATATTCAACCTCATGAACGAACCTATCAAAATGGTTTTTTGGTTATCAGCCATGATGAGCCACTTGCTAGCCCTGAAGAACTGATTGTTTGGCATCGTCAATATGCCATTCGAGGTATGCAAATTCCTGAACCGTTGGTGGATAAATGGTTGCCAGCTTTAGCGGCATTAAATTTAAAACTAGAAGCATTACAAGAGCCTATTTGGAGTTTGACCATCACCAAACCTGCGGAAGTGGATAGTGGGCGGCGTAGAATGCTTTTTCGTCAAAAATTAGATAGTCAGCCATTAGATAGTGGCAAGGTTAAAACGGGATTGAATGCCAGAAAACAGTTTTATCCTGAGGATAGCTGGTTCCATATTGCATTAGATACGGCCAGTTGCATTTTATGTGGCGCATGCGCGAAAGTGTGTGATGAGCAGGCGATAGAGCTAGAAGATCATCAATTTAGTTTAGACGATAAGCGTTGTACAGGCTGTATGAGTTGCCAAGTGGTCTGTTTCCCAAAATCAATTCAAGTTCATCCTCACGTGGCAAAAAATAGCGAACCACAGCATTTCTATTATTTTGATGGGACATGCCAAAAATGCCAATTACCTTTTTCGGCATGGACTTCGGAAGAAACTCTGTGCCCAATTTGCGCACAACATAAACAGCAAGGCTGGCTATAAATAAACGCCTCGTTTCAGGCGCTTATTTACAAACTTAACGTTATTAATTCACTTCACTCTCTCGCATATTCTCAATAATCATTTCAGCAATTTGAGGGTTTAATTCGGCTGGCGTATCGTGCCCCATACCTTCAATCACTTCTAATTTTGCCGTTTCAATATTATCAAAAATATCCTGACCTGAAGTGACGGGGAATAATGGGTCAACAGAGCCGTGTATCACCAGCGTTGGGGCGGTGATGGCACTAAGGAGAGGTCTCAAATCACCCGTTACTGCAACGGCGGCTAACTGACGTTTAGTGCCTTCAGGAGAGTAGTTACGTTGGAATGCTTGTGCAATATAGTCACGGCAATTTTCTTCATCGAACGGCACGCACGTTGAACCAATGCGGCGGTAAAATGCGAGTTGCCCAGCAATGTAGCCTTCAAAATCCTGTTTAGGATCTACGCTAGGAGACATTAGCATTTTCATGACATCCGGCTCGCTTTGCGGCAATTGCGGATTACCCGTTGATGACATAATTGGGCAAAGTGAAAGAGTGCGGTTCGGAACTTTTGATGCAACCACTTGCGCTATCATTCCACCCATTGAACGCCCTACAATATGGGCTTTTTCGATGGATAAGCTATCTAACAAGGCGATAATATCATCGGCCATTTCAAATAAGGTGTAGGGAACATCGACATGCTCGCCGTTTTGTAAGCGCTCAGCCATTTCCCCAATATTTAGTGGCGGATAATTATCTAAATGTGGCGATAAACCCGCATCACGGTTATCGGGACGGATAATATAAAAACCTGCATCGGCAATTTGTTGGCAAAATTCTGATGTCCAACTAATGTTATGTCCACCTAACCCTGCAATAAGTACGACAGCAGGGTGTTCTGGCTGACCAAAGGTATCGTAATACAGTGTTAATGGTGCTGTTTTTGTCATTTTATTTCCCTATTTTTGGTGATAGCTATTTATGCAATAACTCAGCAAGAAAGGCTAGCGCTAAAAAAAACAATCGCTACTAATTTAAACGCCATTTACTTTAGTTATTAATAATAAATCGACTTTGTTAGAGAATTTAGCGAGCTTTTTTCTGGTAATAATTGATCCCTAACAGCGCAAGCGCAGCCACAAATGACAATACCGCGACATGCAAATTGCCAATTAATCCATACAGTGAGACGAAAATACCACCAAGTGCAGAGCCTAAGGCGATTCCGCCATTAAAAAAGGCAATATACAAGGAGCTTGTGGCTTCAATATTATGAGCGCTGTAACGCATCATCCAGGTCATTAAAGTGACCGATACGCCACCATAAGCAATTCCCCAAAGTACCATAATGGATAATGCCATCCATACACTCATTGGAAGGAATATATATGCGCCTAAACTTAAGACAAGACCGCTGGCTATCATCACGACCGCAAAATTTAGGTGTTTGTTGGCGGTGAGCCCAAACAGAAAGTTACCTACGATACCAGCCAACCCGTAAATCAGTAATAAGCCTCCTAAAAGGTCCACGGAAATCAAACCATTATTGGATAGCAGCGCACGAATATAGGTAAATGCCATAAAATGCCCGGATACAATAAGTAGCGTTATTAACAGCCCATTGATAATGATGGGACGCTTAATTTCAATGATAAACGTTTTGAATGTGGGAGACGTCATCGCGGGAAGTGAAGGTAATTGCATGAGCAAAGAGAAGAAAAGTAACAAAGAAATAAAGGACATTGAGGCAAATGCCGCACGCCAGCCTAACCATTCGCCCATTAAAACGCCGAAAGGTACGCCCAGTACCGACGCTGCTGCCACGCCACCAAAAACTAGCGAAGTTGCTAGCGCGACAGCGGGGGCAGCCACTAAGCGAGGCACTAACCCGCCTGCTAAGGCCCAAATAATGCCAATACAAACGCCAACAAAAAGACGACTGATCAAGAGTAGCCAATAATACGGTGTTAAAGCCGCCACTAAGTTACAAAGGGTCAGTAAAAGCGCCCCAATCAATAACAGTGTTTTGCGGTCAATAGAACGCGTAAATAACACAATCAGCGGTGAGCTGATGGCGGCGCTGATAGCTGGAAGTGTCATTAAGAAACCGGTGGTTGCTAAGGAAACAGAAAAATCCTCCACAATCGGCGTTAATAGCCCTACGGGGATCATCTCGGTTGTCACCACACTGAAGGTCGCCAGCATGAGCGTCAGGATGGCTCCCCATCGCTGTTGAAAAGTTGCATTGGTTTCAATCGTTATTGTGTTCGTCATATAAAGTTCCAAATAATGGCGGTCAGTAAATAGTTTCAAGCGTTAATTGATCTTATCTGGGACATTATTGATAATAAACATCACTATCGTGGCTTCATTGGGGGCTAATCGTGTCTAATCCGGCATCATTACTGATGGATAACTTGTTCGACCTGAAAGTTTTTGTGGATGTGGTTGAAACAGGAAGCTTTACGCATTCAGCACAAAGACTTGGTATTTCGCGTTCAGCCGTGGGGAAATGTGTCGCGCGGTTAGAAAACCGATTACAAATTCGCTTATTGCATCGCACAACGCGAAGCCTTCGCTTAAGTGATGAAGGGCAAACTGTATATGAAGGTGCGCTCAAAATTTTACACGAAGTCGCCAATATCGAAAACGAACTGAGTCAGGGACAACAGCAACCAAAAGGATTATTGCGTATTACGGTTCCGGTTATATTTGGGCGTTTGTACATCATGCCTATTGTCAAAGAATATGCACGGCGATGGCCTCATGTAGAGGTGGACGTTCATTTCTCGGATGACTATAGCGATATTGTTGGGGAAGGTTTTGACCTCGCCATTCGTATTGGGGGAAATGATGATAACCGGCTGATCCGCAAAGTCTTAGCACCACATCGAATGGTCACTTGTGCATCTCCTACCTATTTACAACGATATGGCACTCCACAGAGCATTTCCGAGTTAGTAAAGCACCAAAAGTTGGCGTTTAAACATCGGGGTAGTGTGGTTCCGTGGCAATTTCATACCCCTCAAGGAAAGCAACTATTCCCCGTATCAGGGCGCCTGACGTTGAATGACACTCAGGCAATTCTAGATGCCAGCATTGAAGGCGAAGGAATTTGCCAGTTAGGGGCTTTCTTAGTGGGAACTGCTATTCAGCAAGGGCAACTACTACCGATATTGAGTGAATTTTCTCGCCAAGAATCATCGATTTGCGCTTTATATCCGACAAAACGTTATTTGCCGCTCAAAGTGAGCTACTTCCTAACGTTGATCGATGAATGCTGGCAAGGAAAAGCAATTTGGGATTTTTAACTGTCTTTTTTGGCATATAAATAGACCGAAGCTCGAGAAACCCCAAGGTGTTGCGCGATGGTATCCATGGATTTTTTAATATCAAGAAGACCTTCTTTGCGTAAAATCTCAATTAAGGCAACTCGGTCATCAGCCTTCAAGGTTCGGGGAGTGGCGGCGATAGAAGCGGCGTATTGATCGATGCGAGTACGAATAGCTTCGCTGCCGTTGGGTTCTAAATGCTCTTTGACGGGGCTGCATCCCACCTCTGTAAATTGTGACAGCATACTTTGCATGCTGCGAAACTGGGTCATATCTAAATTGAGGCACAATGCGGCAACGTATTGCCCAGTTTCATCTTTGATACCGATTGATGTGCTCTTGGCTGGGCGTCCATCTGGAAATTGATTGGCATAATTGGCGATGATATTGGGGAAATCGGCGGATTCAATACGGGCGAGACCCAATTCAGTTGTCGGTTGACCTTCTTTGCGCCCAGAGAGGTTGTTATGAATCGAAATAATCGAATGTTCGGGGTTTTTCAGATCATGAACCACTACTTCACAGAAAGGGGCGAAGGTCTCACTTAACCCTTGTGCTATGGCTTCAATTTGTGCCAATAAACTGTTTTCTTGTGGCTTTGCCATAGCTCTACCCCTTCATCTATTTTGGATATCTCTTTAAATATTAAACTATTTTTTTCAATTCTAATAGAGAAGGGGCATAAATTGCTTAAGCTAACATTAATTCTGCGAAGCGCTTAATGTCCACATTTCCGCCGCTAATAATAATCCCAATACGTTTGCCGCGCAGCTGTTCTTTCATTTTCAAGGCGGCAGCGAAAGAAAGGCAACCTGTCGGCTCCACAATTATTTTCATACGCTCAGCATAGAACTTCATGCGATCAACTAATTGCGCATCGGTCACAGTTAAAATGTCATCCACATTTTGTTTGATTAGCTCAAAAGTGTAGTTCCCCACATGTTGAGTTTGTGCACCATCTGCAATAGTTTTTGGCGTATCAATGTGCACAATTTTTCCACTACGGAAAGATTGCTGCGCATCATTACCGGCTTCAGGTTCAACGCCATACACTTTGCAATTCGGCGATAATGCGCGCGCTGCGAGTGCACATCCAGAGAGCAACCCACCACCACCTAAGCAAACAAAGAGGGCATCCAGCTCGCCAACTTCCTCAAACAGCTCTTTAGCCACAGTACCTTGACCCGCAATAATATCCACATGGTCGTAAGGTGGGATGATGGTCAATCCTTCTTTTTCGGCAAGATCGCGACAAAGTTGCTCTCTATCTTGGGTATAGCGGTCAAATCTAATCACTTTAGCTCCATAGCCTTGAGTGGCGGCAACTTTGACTTCTGGAGAATCAATCGGCATCAAAATGGTGGCTGGAATATTCAACATTTGTGCCGCCAGCGCGATACCTTGAGCATGGTTTCCTGATGAAAATGCGATTACTCCTGCTTTTTTTTGCGCTGGAGTAAGTTGTGAAAGAGCATTTAACGCGCCGCGAAATTTAAATGCCCCCATACGTTGGAAATTTTCACATTTAAAGAATAACTCAGCGCCAAACTCTTTGTTGACTGTCGTGGACGTCATCACTGGGGTTTTGTGAGCAATACCTGCAATGCGCTGTGCTGCGGCTTCGACATCTTGATAGGTCGGTAATGTTAATTCAGACATGATATACCCCATTATTAAATGGCTAATTGGTAATAACTTGATTTTTATAACAATGAACTTGCCGCTACAGCGGTTGCTTCAATTTCGATCCCCGCACCAAAATGCAGTTCACTGACACCCGCAACAGCGCGAGCAGGACGAAACTCGCCAATCCAATTGGCATAAATTTGATTAAACACCGGCCAATTGTCCATATCCGCGATATAAACCCGAACCTGAACCAATTGTTGCCGACCGACACCACTGGCAGATAAGCAAGCCTCTAAATTTACTAATACTTGTTCTGCTTGCTGAGTAAAGGGTGCGTCCGCATGGACATTTCCTTGGCTATCTGTGGGTAATTGCCCCGATACAAACACGAAACCATTCGCCGTGACTGTGTGTGAATAGTGCCCTCTTGGTGGAACCAGCTGGGAAGCATTAGTGTATACGATATCTGTGTAAGCGGTATTTTGGCTCATTGATTTTCCTCATTCGGAAATTTAACTTATACAATAAGTCTAATATTAGATTATATGTTTAGTCAATGGCTTTTTTGCTGTTTAAATGAACTAAAAATTTTCGTCAACTTGCCGATGATATCTGGGCAGATCAAGCTAAAAATGAGAAAGATTGTTATAGATGGCATTTTGCTCACAACGTCATACATTACTGATCAATCTTCCATAAACAGGCGGTATTTGAAGCAAGTGTTGGGAAAATAGCGGGGGAATAATTAAATTATTGGTATTTAATTCCAGATGAATAATTAAGCAGTAAAGTTAAATAATCAGGAATAAGAATAATCAAATTGAGATGAATAACTAAAAATGATAAGAAGTTGTTATATAACTACATTTAGGAAATTAACATGGCTAAAATTACCTTTGACCTTCTGGCTATTTATGGCGAAAAAGGGGAAACCGCAGGATTACAATATTTACAAGAATCCCTGCTTCCTTTTGCCGCATTTGAAGAAAGCTTACCCAAATCGCTCTTTGATTATGTCATTGAGGGTAAATCCCCTGAAATTCTGATGAAACTGGGGCAGTTGGACAAAGAAAAAGCCACAATTTTGTTAGACAAACCGGGAACGGTGGATTGGTGGTGGGGAAGCCACAGTTTTGATGCCGGCTCGTATAGCAAAGTAATCCGCCAAGGTAAAAATGCTCGCCATAAACTGTATTCCAAAGTGGGTGATGATATTACGCCAGCGCAGATCGCGCGTTTTGCAAAAGTGGTCGCGGCGGCTTGCCAAGAGGTAAATATCAAAATTCTGACGCCAGAATTGCCGTCTTGGATGCTGTATTTACTGTGTGATGCGTTTGTAACCACCTTTGAAAATTCACGCCATGCTAAATATGAACACCGTAAACACTGGAACTACGGTCTGCTCAGTCAGTTAGTGGAAAATGAAGCCGAACAACCGGGTAACACCGTGCTATACGGTATTTTTGATAGACAAAACCTGTCTGATTATCACTACGAAAATATGGCGTTATTATTCGCTATTCCAGGTTTAAAAGAATATTTAATTGCTGAGCAAGATTTTATTCGCCAAAGCCTGCTGAGCAATTTATCCGCCAGTGGTCAGATCCAATTGATCGACACGCTGAGAAAAGACGAAGCTCTGTATAGCGTGTTTGCCGATATTTTAGTGCTATTGGCAACCAGTTCACTGAAAACCGTGCGTTCAGCGGCTGAGCCAGTGATGTCTATTCTGCCGGAAGAGGCGGTTAAAACCCACTTAACCAAAGTACTGCTTGAAGGAACGCCAAAACAGCGTACGCAAGCGGCGGATCTGTTCGCCCGTATTGGTAAAGATAGAGATATTCTTGAAGCGGCATTGAAAGTGGAAACCAACAAAACCGTCCTCAAGAGCGTTGAAAGTGCGATTTCTCGTTTTGATGTGATGGATTGTGCGAGTGAAGTGGAAGCGGTGGAAATTCCAGACGTTATTCCGATGGAAGATACGCCATTGCCAGCAAGCGCCGTCGATATTTTGGTCTCTAACTTCCGTGAAATGCTGCAAAAAGCGAAAGAAAATGCTGAGCGCGAACTGGAAGAAAACAAACAAGAAAAGCATAAATACACGTGGTCACAACGCCATTACAAAGAGTTCAGTCAACACAGTGAAGACGAGTGTGCTGGCTTATTAGCTAAATTAAACTCGGGCGTTGGGGTGATCACTGATCATGAATACAATGTCATCAAGCACAAAGAGCGCATTAATAATTTACCGGAATTCACGCTATTCCACGCGTTGCGTTTGCTGAGTCATAACCGTTCTGATGTTGAGCATTTTTCTCACTATCAACTCACTCGTGAAGTTCCCGTTCGCATCCTGTCGCAGCTCGATTTACGTCAATTAGAAAAAGGGCTTGAGCAGTGCCATTTTAAAAATGCGAGTCGCTTAATTGCTGACTTATGCCTGCGTTCATACAGTGATGGATTAGGGCTATTTAGAGCGCCGGAACAAATTTGGCCGTTCTTTATGCAGTACCCTGATTTCTTAAGCGAAGCGCTGGGGCTTATCCCGCAGCACCAAGGGCATCGTTATTACCAAGAGTATGATGCGTCTAATGCGGTAACCATTTTAGGTAAATACCCGACCATTCCAGCACGATTCATTCCTCGCATTATGGAGTTGGCACTGGGTGAAAACAAAACCCACCGTTTAAGCGCTCAAAAATTGCTGGAAACCTTACCAAGCATTCACGTCAATGCGGCAGAAGGATTGGACTCTGGTAAACAAGAGATCCGCGTGACTGCCATCGAATGGTTAGCTCGCTTAAAACATCCAGATTCCCTAAAACCGCTGTACGCGTTGCTGAAAAAAGAGAAACGTGAAGTGGTAAGAGCCGCATTATTAACGGCATTAGAGCAATTTGGCGAAGATATTTCCGGTTACTTAGCTCCGAAAGTTCTGCTGGCAGAAGCGCAAAAAGGCTTAAAAGCCAAAGCACCGGCGAGTATGGCATGGTTTGATCTGGACGCTATTCCAGCCATGACCTGGCAAGATAATAAAAAGGTGGACGCGGACATCATCCGCTGGTGGATCATTCTGGCGGTGAAGTTAAAAATGCCAGCGGGTAATGGGCTATTACAGCGATATATCAGCTTATTATCATTAGACAGCCAGCGTAAGTTAGGTAGCTTTATTCTCAACAGTTTTATTAGCCAAGATGTGGCGGGACCGTCACTGGAAGCGGCGATGGCGGAAGCGGAAAGAGACGCTCCATCACGCTTGAAAAACTACCAAGATTGGGTAAAACGCTGGCCTGAATACTATGCCAAGTATGAAAACTTCACCCTTGAGCAGACCATCAACGAGATCAAAAACGAAGTATTAGGCCGTTATTTAGGCTCGGCTATCAGTGAAAAAGGGATGCTTGCGCTGATTTGTGGCGTGGAGGGGCATGTTGCCGTAACCATGCTGCGTAACTATATGCGTGACCATTACCAGCGTCGCGCCCAAATTGAAGCGATGATTGACGCGATTGCCGTCAGCAATGATCCGCTGATCATCCAGCTTTTATTATCACTATCGCGTCGTTATCGTACCGCATCGGTCCAAGAAAAAGCTCGCGGATTAGTCTCTGACATTGCGCAGCGTAACGGTTGGAGCGCGGATGAACTGGCAGACAGAACCATCCCAACTGCAGGTATGGACGAAACTGGCACCTTAGTACTGGAATATGGCGATCGCACATTTACGGCTAAACTCGATGCCCAGCAAAAACTGGTGTTATTTAACCCAGAAGGTAAAGAGATCAAAGCGCTGCCGGCGGCACGTAAAACCGACAACGAAGAGCTGATTAAAGAGTCGAAAAAACTCCTGACATCCAGTAAAAAAGAGCTTAAGCAAGTTATTGAATTACAAACTGCGCGTCTGTATGAAGCGATGTGTGCTGAGCGTCTGTGGAGCACGGCGGATTGGCAGGAATATATTCAAAATCACCCAGTGATGCGTGGATTGATTGAACGACTGGTTTGGTTAGAAGTGAAAGATGACCAAGTGATCAACCAATTCCGTCCATCCGATGATGGTTGCTTGTTAAACCTTGATGACGATGAAGTCGAATTGAGCGCAGATTCCAGCATCAAGCTCGCTCATGCGGCGTTATTATCAGACGCTGACCGTAAAGCGTGGATTACTCATTTTAAAGATTACAAAGTCAAATTCCTATTCTCGCAGATGGATCACACCATTCCAGATCTGGCGTTAACACTAACCGAAATCGAAGATAGAAAAGGCTGGCTAACGGATACCTTCACCTTACGCGGCGTGTTAACCAAAATGGGGTATCAGCGCGGTCAAGCGGAAGACGGGGGAAGCTTCTGTCATTACTTCAAATATTTCTCCAGCCTAGATTGCTATGTGTATATGGAATTCAGTGGTAGCTATGTCCCAGAAGAAAATATCCCTGCGGTGTTGTACTCCTTGAGTTTCGACCAAGCACAAAAAAGTTCGTGGGATAGAGGCTATGTGGAACTGAAAAACGTGCCGCCGATCCTGTTAGCCGAAAGCTATGCTGACTACCTGAAAGTCGCGGATGCCTGTAGCGGTTTTGACCCTGAATGGGAAAAGAAAACCCCGTGGTAATCATTGATTAATCGACGCATAAATTTAGGAAACCAAACATGGCTAAGGCGAAAAAAGTAACAGAAGGCGTTCTGCGTGAAAGCGCAGAAGTGCGCTTTGCGGATGAATTAGAACGATTAACCCAAGCGGATAAAGACAATCCAAAACCACAAGGTTGGCTACGTTCCCCGCGGGCGGTTCGTCAATTTATTCTTGGGGATGAAGCACTGCAAATTACCCCCAAGTTTTTTGGTGACGATGCGCTAGTAGATCGCGCCATTGTGACCTTACTGGGTAAACAAGGGTTAATGCTGGTAGGGGAGCCGGGTACGGCGAAATCCATGCTGTCCGAGTTATTAGCGGCGGCGATCAGCGGTGACTCCGGTTTAACCATTCAAGGCACGGCGGGTACCACGGAAGATCATATTAAATATTCGTGGAACTACGCGCTGTTACTGGCGGAAGGTCCAACTGAGAAAGCATTAGTGAGTTCACCCCTCTACCAAGGAATGCAACAAGGCAAAATTGTGCGTTTTGAAGAGATCACTCGCTGCCCACCTGAAATTCAGGACGTGCTGGTCAGTATGATGTCTGAGAAGCAAATGATGATCCCTGAAATGAAAGATAATGCGCGGATCAGCGCCAAATCAGGCTTTAACTTGATTGGTACTGCCAACTTACGTGACCGCGGTGTGCATGAAATGTCATCGGCACTTAAGCGTCGATTTAATTTCGAAACGGTCAAACCTATCCAAGACCCAGCATTTGAAATTGAACTGATCAACAAGCAATTGACCGTTGAACTGGGTGAGCTGGATGGCAAAGTGACTGTCCCAACAGATGTGATCGAATTATTAGTCACGACATTCCAAGAATTACGTTCAGGCAATACCAAAGATGGTGGAAGTATCAAAACCCCAGATGCGGTGATGTCTACGGCGGAAGCGGTTAACATCGCCTATGCCTGTGCATTGGAAGCTCACTATTTGGGGAATGGCACACTGAACGCAGGCGCTGTGGCGCGCCAGTTGATTGGTGTGGTACTCAAAGATAATGCGGATGATATCAAACGGATGCGTTATTACATTGATAATGTTGCCCGCGAACGTGCGAAACAGAGCGAAGCATGGAAAGCCTTTTTCGATGCATCCCGTGAATTCTGGTAATAATATCCGTCGTCGCAGTGTGGTGGTAAATACATCACCACACTGTCCCTATGAGAGACATCATCGGTGAGTTTATCAAACATCACATTGCCAGAACGGCTACAGCAAGCGC
Organism: Providencia sp. LY12; assembly: GCF_057621555.1. Taxonomy (NCBI): domain Bacteria; kingdom Pseudomonadati; phylum Pseudomonadota; class Gammaproteobacteria; order Enterobacterales; family Morganellaceae; genus Providencia; species Providencia sp. LY12. The sequence continues at coordinate 2,184,348 of NZ_CM172594.1, forward strand.
TTGAACAGTGGAAAATACTGGATGAGCAACAGCTCTATTTTGCGCCCGTTCGTCACCATAGTCCCGCCTGTGCTTATAGTGTATTGAGCTTAATTGAACAGGTTAAGCCTGACTATGTGCTGATAGAAGGCCCTGACAGTTTTAACCCATTAATCGCGGGTTTATTGGATGGCGATACACGTCCGCCCGTGGCGATTATGGGGCAGACTACCCTGAAAAGTGCGCCTACTGAATCAGATGAAAGTGACGCTGTCACGAGATCGGCGTATTTCCCATTTTGTGAATATTCCCCTGAGTGGCAAGCGTTACACGTAGGGCAGCAGTATCAAGCTCAGCTGCGTTTTATTGATTTGCCGTGGACAGCACAGGTGGAACTTGATCTGGAAGGCGAAAGCCAGCATCAAAGCCTGCAACGGGAACGCTACCTTGCCCATAGCTTATTTATTGCTCAGCTAGCGAAAAAGTGTGGGTGCCGTGATCACGATGAACTGTGGGAACATTTGTTTGAGTTGCGCCCATTAACGTCGGTTGCCAATTGGGCTGATTTCTTCCGCGATACCTTTATTTGGTGTGCCTTGGCGCGTTTAGATTACGAGCCAGAAGTACTGGCTTCGGAGGGTTCAACTCAGCGTGAAGCCCATATGCAAGCGCACATTCAAACCATTAAAGCGGCAGAGCCAAACGCGAAAATTGTGGTCGTGACGGGCGGGTTTCATACCTTGGCACTGCTTGAAGGGCTTGGGGAAGCGGCGTCGCAGCAATTTAAACTCTCTTCCGAGCAACAAAAGCAATTTGCATCTCAGCAAAAGTTGGCAGACCGTGACAGCGCTTGGCTTATCCGTTATAGCTTTGACCGGCTCGATGCATTAAATGGTTACGCCTCCGGCATGCCGTCCCCCGCCTTTTATCAAAAAGTGTGGGAAGGGTTGCTGGCACAACGCACTGATCAAGCTCAGCAAAAAGTGGCTGCCACGGCGGCTTATCGAAATCAGCTTGGTATTCAATTTTTGGCTTACGTGGCTGAAGTGTTACGGGAAAAACAATTTGATGCAGCGCCAGGGTTTTTATCTGTTAAGCTCGCCGCAGAGCAAAGTCTGAGACTTGCCGTATTTCGAGGGCACACGGGCGCGGGTCGCTATGATCTATTGGATGGGCTGCAAAGTGCATTTATCAAAGGCAGCTTAGATGAAAGTCAAGATGAACTGTGGCAGCAAATCAAAACTTGTTTTTCTGGCTTTACCTTGGGGCAGATCCCCAAAGGCACCATCACACCGCCATTGGTGTCTGAAACCTATTCATTGGCGAAAGCGTTCCGCTTTAAACTGGACGATACTTTAGCCAAAGTCAGCCGCTTAGATGTATACCGTAATAAGCAGCACCGTTTACGCAGCCGTTTTCTGCATCTTTTGAGTTTTTTAGAAATCCACTTCGCCAAACCGCTTTCTGGTCCCAATTTTCTTTCGGGCAACCAGCTGGATTTATTGTTTGAAGAGTGGCAATACGCGTGGACGCCAAATGTGGAAGGGGAGCTGATCGCGCTTTCTGAAAAAGGCACGCAATTAAAAGCCATTGCACTGAATAAAATTTTGGCGATGGAAAAGCAACTTGAAGAGCAAGGCGTCAGCCGCTCGAGCCAAAGTGCGGTGACATTGCTAATGCAAGCGGCGTTGATTGGGCTTCATCAGCGCATTCCAACGTTATTTACGTTATTAGATAGCTATATTCAGCAAGATAGCCAGTTTGAATCATTGGTGGCATGTGGCCATAAACTGGTACACCTATGGCGCGGGCGTAGTTTCTTTGACCTCGAAGATGAAACGGGCATCAAACAGCGGATTGATAAAGTACTCTCCCAGGCCTTTTTCTGCTTAGATCAGGTGGCTCAAGGGGATGAACAGCAACAAGAACACTATTTTAATGCGCTGCTGTCTTGTCGTGAATTAATCACCTTTATGCCGGAAATTAGCTGCGATATGGATTATTCCGCAGAATTTTATGCACAATTGAGCCGATTGGATGGGCGCCTTAATCACGCGCCGCTAATCAAAGGGGCGGTGGATGCTATTCGTTATCTTGGTGGTCAAATTGATGAATCGGTACTGACCCTGGAAATTCAGCGAACGTTTAGTCTAGGTAGCGACCCGGAACTGGCTATCGGTTATTTCATTGGCATTATGCGTACCGCACCGGAATTGGTTGTGCGTTTACCCCTATTAATAGAGTTACTCAATGAACTATTGGGTGAGTGGGATGATGGGCGGTTTTTGCAAGTGTTACCGGATCTGCGCTTTGCGTTTAGCCAATTAACCCCAAAACAGAATGCGCAAATGGCGCGAGTGGTCGCGCAAAAATTATCGATGGATACCCAAGATTTAACCCTCCATCAGACACAATTTAATCAGCAACAATTACTCCAAGCCATGGAATTAGAACAAAAAATTCAGCATCAGCTTGAAAACCAAGGGTTAACCGAGTGGTTTGCGTTACAAAATGAGGGGCTATCTCATGGATAAGCAGCCAGAAGATGCGCAATTAACCGAAGAACAGCTTCAATTAGCGAAACGCTGGCGCCTTATTTTAGGCCAATATGCGGATGGCGCTCTGGGACAAGCGGCGCTAAATGGTGATGAGCTCAAAATCGAGCGGTCATTGGATTTTTTATATCGCCGTGAATATCAACGTCGCGGTTTACGCCAAGAAGGCGGACGTCATGGCTCGTTAGACGCGTCCCAATTAACGGCGGTTAACTGGCTGAACCAAGCCCGCAAATTGTTCCCGAACAGCACCTTTGAGCGAATGCAGTCGCAGGCATTAGAGCGTTATGAGATCAGTAGCTTATTAAAAAGCCCGCAAGCCTTGAATGCAATGGAGCCCACCAAAGCCTTAGCTAAATCGTTATTAAGTTTACGCGGTAAAATGAGCGAAGATACGCGGGATGCGGTGAAGAATATTATTCGCAAAGTGGTGGATGATATTTTAAGCCAAATGCGAAACCAATTTCGCCAAGCATTAACGGGGCGTCGCAACCGCTTTAAGCGTTCGCTACTCCCCAATAGCCGTAATTTCGATTGGCGAGCCACCATTGCTGCGAACCTAAAGAATTATGATCAACAAAATCAGCGCTTAGTGATAAAAACCCCGTATTTTAACTCCCGCCAGCAACAGCATTTGCCGTGGGATGTGATTTTGTGCGTCGACCAAAGTGGCTCGATGGCGAGTTCGATTATGTATGCGGCGGTGTGCGCCAGTATTTTAGCGGCATTACCGACGGTGCGTGTCTCTTTGGTGGTGTTTGATACCCAAGTAGTGGATCTTAGCCACTTAGCCCACGATCCGGTGGAAGTATTAATGACCGTGCAGCTCGGTGGAGGAACCGATATCGCCAAAGCGATGCATTATTGCGAGAGCTTGATCCGCAATCCGAAACGCACGGTGATTTCGTTGATCAGCGACTTTGAAGAAGGCGGGGCATTGAATAACCTGCTCAATTGCACCGAGCGCTTGAATAGCCAGCAAGTGAAATTGTTGGGACTCGCCGCTTTAGATGATGATGCATTGCCAGTTTATGATTCGGAGATTGCCCAGAAGCTGGCGGATCGCGGTATGAGTGTGGCGGCGTTAACCCCAGAGCATTTTGCTCACTGGCTGGCTGAGGTGATGCAATGAGTTGGAAAACCGTTTATTTACATTATGATGACGACGCATTAGCCGTATTTGCCAATGTTGGATTGCTGCGACGCGCCCGTAAGGATCTGGAAAGTGGTAAAGTTTCTCCGGTTTGTTTAGCAGATGGAACTTTTGCCAGCGACGGTCAGCAAGTCACGTTAGATCCTCAAGGGGTGCAAAAAGCCAGCTGCGATTGTTCGGCCTCGGGTTGCTGCAAACATATTCTGGCCGCGGTGCTTTGGGTACAAACAAACCGCGATGAACAATCGATTGATTCTACAGAAGATAGTTCAGAATCTGTCGATATTGAACCGCTATTACCTGAGCTGCTGGCATTCGATGTTCCCGCGTTAATCAAGCAAAACAGTAAGCCAGATTGCCGCCTGGCGGTGAAGATCTTACAGGATTGGCAAGATCATGCATTGATCTTGGAGGACCAATCGAATCAGTTGAAAATAACTATTCCTCATTATGATGAGCCAATTATCTATATTCGGGGGAATGGCTTTCAAGGGATGTTGTCGTCATTACCAGAGAAGCAGCAAAAAGCCCTCCATTTGGCAGCGATCGCTAAGGTATTTCTTCAGCATAATCAGCCGTGGAATTGGCCTGACGATCTGATGCCTAATCGCGAGGTCATGCTTACATTGAGCGACGATGAGCAAGCGGTTATTGCGACTATCCAGCGTTTTATTCACGATATGCTGCGTCAGGGGCTTTCCCATATAAGCCAAAGCAGCGCCGCGCAATTGCATTTATTGAATATGTCGGCGCGTGCGGAAGGTTTGCCTCGCTTGGCCAATTATTTAAAGCGTTTAAGCTATCAAGTGAAGTTATTAGCCCAGCGACATTTCACGATGGATGAAGGACAAGTTTTGCGGTTTATCGCGCAAATTAGTGGCTATCTTTACCAATTAACTCATGCCAGCGACGATAAAATTGGACAACTACGTGCTTTTGGTCGTCGTCAATATGATAGTAAAACGGACATTCTCTCGTTGACTCCGATTCATGCCGAGTGGTGGCAAACCCAAAGTGGTGCCATTGGGGGAACGTTTAGTTTTTGGGATAACCAAGAGAAAAAAGTGGTGCAGTGTAGCCAAGCACGCGCCAATACCCTCGACCCGAATTTCACTCGTCACAGTGTCTGGCAAACGTTAGCTATTTGGAAACAAACGGCAGATAACCTGATGCGTAGCGGTTTTGAGTTGCACAATCCCCGCTTATCCGATGAGGGCAAACTTGCGGCTAGCGGCGATAGCTATGCAGTCAGTCGCAGTGCGGTGAGTCACGTTCCATGTATTTCATTCGATAACTATCAAACATTGAAAAGTGAGCTGGGGTTTGAGGATTGGAAAGCGGCAACGGCCTATTTCAATGCGCTTACCGATGATGCTCAGTTTGAGCCTGTTGTGCTGCATATCGACAGCTACGAACCGCTACATTGGAATGAAACCGAGCAGTGCGTCAGTTGGGCGGTGCTGGATGGGAACCAGAATCGGGCATTTTTGCGATTAAATTGGCAAGGCACAGAAAACCACAAAATTGAAGAACTGCGTTTTATCACTCAGAAAGGTTGGGAAATTAGTGCGGTTTCCGTTCAAGTCAGCGTGTCTCAGCAGCAATTACAGCTTACGCCGAAAACGCTTTGGTTGAAAAAAGAGCAGGGTATTGAGTTATTTTACCTCGACTTTGAATCGGTGCCTCGTAAAAAACAGTCTTCCAAATTTATGACGTCGATTGCTGAATATATGGCGAAAAAACAGCAAGGCCGCACGGCATTTGCGCCAGTGCCAACACTGGCACAGCAGATTACCCGCCCAATCTTGGCGGTATTGGAAACACAAAGCTGCACAGGGCGCGCACAGTTATCAGCGAGTCAAATTGACGAGTTAAACTTTGTGGTCAGGACATTGCACGACTTGGGGATGTTATGGTTTGCTAAGCAACTGGCACACTATTTAAAACGGGAAAATCAAACCGCCGAAAATTTACTGCGCTTGGTGTATCTTTGCGACCAATTTGAGCGTTCGCAAAAATTGATGCCATTTGAATTGAATAGCTAATTTAGCTCGTAAAAATAGTGAGGGGAAAGGAATTCCCCTCTAAAAGTTTCATGATTCTAAATGACTTAGAAACGTCCGTAGTAGCTGATTCAGCGCTTGTTGCTCTTCATTAGTCAGTGATGCCACTAAACGAGACTGATTTTCAGTATGGGCTGTCACTACGCGGTTGATCAAATCCAACCCTTCAGTTGTTAAACTCACCAAAAAACCGCGTCCATCATCAGGATTGACATGACGCGCCACATAACCAGCTTTCTCGAGCTGATCGATGCGGTTGGTCATGGTGCCGGATGTCACCATCAAGGTCGCAAGCATCTCGCTGGGTGATAGTGTGTAAGGGGAACCCGCACGGCGCAAAGTGGCGAGTACGTCAAAACTTGATCGGTTTAGACCAAATTTGGCAAATACCTTTTCCATTTCACGGGTCAGGTGATGGGCAACGTTGCCTAAGCGACCAATCAACCCCATGGCGCTGATATCAAGGTCGGGGCGTTCACGTTCCCACTGTTGAGTGATTTTATCGATTCTATCCATAGGCAAATCATACAATAATCTATCTTGACGTCAAGGTAGTTTGAATTTATCTTGACCTCAAGATAAATCAACGTGAGCGTATTCATGAATAGATATTGGGTTCTGTTTTTAACGGCATTAGCACCGATAGTTTGGGGAAGTACCTATTTGGTGACCACGGAAATGCTGCCTGAGGGCATGCCTCTGACGTTAGCTATGCTCCGCGCTTTACCCGCAGGATTGCTGCTTTTACTCTTTTTACGCAAATTGCCTCAGGGAATTTGGTGGGGACGAGTGCTGATTCTTGGCATTTTGAATTTTTCGTTGTTTTGGTGGCTATTGTTTATCTCCGCATACCGTTTACCGGGTGGCGTGGCAGCAACGGTCGGGGCGATTCAACCGCTGATTGTGTTATTCCTTAGCCGTTGGTTATTAAGTAGCCCGCTATCGAGTATTTCGATATTTGCCGCACTGAGCGGTATTTTCGGGGTGGCTATTTTATTATTGACGCCAAATGCCGCGTTAGATTTAACCGGAATTATTGCAGGTTTAGCTGGGGCATTCTCTATGGCGGCAGGAACGGTATTAAGCCGTCGTTGGCAGCCGCCCGTTTCCGCCTTAACTTTTACCTCGTGGCAATTAACCGCAGGCGGGTTAGTCTTACTGCCGTTTGCGCTGTTACTTGAACCTGCGTTACCGTCACTGAGTTTGTTAAATATCGCAGGACTGAGTTATTTAACTTTGATAGGTGGCGCACTAACTTATGCGTTATGGTTTCGCGGTCTCGCTATCTTAGGACCCAGTTCAGTAGCATCCCTGGGATTCTTAAGCCCGATGAGCGCTGTTATTCTGGGGTGGCTGTGGCTCGACCAGCAACTCAGTCCATTACAGTTACTCGGCATGTTGGTGATTTTACTCAGCGTCTGGGGTAGCCAAAAAGCAGAGCGTAAATTGGCATTGAAAAGGCAGCAACAAGCCGCTTAAATGGTCAGGGTGTCTTATATAGGTAGACACCCATTTTACTGAGTGGTGACAATATGTGTTGTGGTGACTATGTTATTTCCTGATGAAGAGAATACGATTGAGATTGCGCCAGATGCTTATCTCCTTAAAGGTTTTTTGCTTGGGCAAGGGGAGCCGTTATTAGCTGCATTGCATGAAGTGATTGCTCAAGCGCCTTTGCGTCATATGGAAACCCCTGGCGGGTACGCCATGTCTGTGGCAATGACCAATTGCGGTGGCTGGGGATGGGTGACGGATAATAAAGGCTACCGATATTCCTCTATCGATCCGATGACTCAGCAGCCATGGCCCATGATGCCCGCATTATTTAAACAGTTGGCGATAAATGCCGCTGAAAAAGTCGGCTTCTCTCATTTTGATCCAGATGCCTGCCTAGTTAACCGCTATGGTGTGGGGGCTAAAATGTCGTTGCATCAAGATAAAGATGAAGCTGATTTCTCCCAGCCGATTGTCTCCTTTTCATTAGGATTGCCCACTATCTTTGATTTTGGTGGAAAGACACGAGAATCTCCACGTCAAGCTGTCCCTCTGGAACATGGAGATGTTTTGGTGTGGGGCGGGCGTTCGCGGCTCCATTACCACGGGGTACGACAAATCAAATCAGGCGTTCATCCTCAACTTGGGGCTTACCGTTTTAATCTGACATTTCGTCGCTCACAGCTTATGAAGTGACTCGTTTCTGCAAGCCAAAAAATATCATTGAATATTGAATAATATCCGCATATAACTGTTGGCTTGTTTTTAACTTAACGGTAGGTTGCCAATGTACAGCTTTATTAATGATTATAATGAAATAGCGCACCCAGCAGTGATGGAAGAACTTAATAGTTTAGCGGGGAAGCGTTTTGAAGGGTATGGTACCGACACGTTATGTGCCAGTGTGGCTGAGCAAGTGAAACAGCGCATTGGGCGCCCAGATGCAGATATCCATTTCTTTAATGGTGGCACGATCACCAATTTAACCACCATCTCCCATGTATTAAGACCTCATCAGGCAGCTATCGCGGTAGATTCAGGGCATATCGCGGTGCATGAGACGGGCGCAATTGAAGCCACTGGGCATAAAGTTTTCACTGTTCCTTCGGCATCAGGTAAGTTAACCCCAGCGCTGATTGAGCAAGTTTTGGCACATCATACTGATGAGCACTGTGTACAGCCCAAATTGGTGTATATCAGTAACTCGACAGAAATTGGGACGGTATACCGTAAAGATGAGCTGGTTGCACTGCGTAAAGTGTGTGATGAGCATGGTTTATGGCTGTTTATGGATGGTGCACGTTTAGCCTCAGGCTTAATGTCCCATGCGAGCGACGTAACGATTGAAGATATCGCTCAGTTGACGGATATTTTTTATATCGGTGGTACTAAGATTGGAGCATTGACCGGTGAAATTCTGGTGATTTTAAACCCAAGCTTAAAATCTGATTTTCGCTTTAGCATCAAGCAAAAAGGGGGATTGCAGGCGAAAGGTTGGTTATTAGCGGCTCAATTTAAAGCACTGTTTAAAGATGACCTTTATTTCAAATTGGGTAAACATCTCAATGATATGGCGATGCATTTAGCGGCATTCTTTACTCAACAAGGTTTTGAATTCTTAGCGCCAGTTGAATCAAACCAAGTGTTTGTGGTGCTACCGGATGATTTAGCGAAGAAATTGTTGGAACATTACGTTTTAAGCAGTATGCCAGCGCCTGAAGCGGGTAAAACTTGTGTGCGTCTGTGTACTTCATGGTCCACAAGCGAACAAGATGTTGAAAAATTTATAAGCGTATTTAAGTCACTGCGTTAATTGCGTCATGAGTAAGCCCACTATATGGGCTTACTGTTATCAGCGATTATTTAGCAGGGAGTTTTAGTCCATTCAGTAGCATATCAATGCTAGCAATACTCTGTTTTAGCCGAATTTCACTCTTATCTTGCGCTATCCAGTAGGCCGCTTCGGATAAGCCTCCATTCAGTAACGCGGCGAGGGCGCGAGGCTCTACGTTGGCAATAACATTATCTTCTACCAGCTTGGCGATGATTTTTTCAATAGCGTCCGCACATTGTAAGTTAGATTTTGCAATGGCTTCTCCTAATACCGCTTTAGCATCTCGCAAAATAATTTGCTGATATTCAGGCTCTAGCGCCATTTCTAAATAGGCATGACAGCGTTGTTGAAAGCTTGACCACAGGTCATCGCCGTTGTCCGTAATTGTTTGTAAACGTTGGTTCATTTCAGCATCTATTTGTTCGACAACAGCTAAGAATAATCCTTGTTTGTCCCCAAAATGGTGATATAGCGCGCCGCGAGTCAATTCAACACTGGCAGTTAAATCATCCATTGATGTGTCTGCATAGCCTAAACGGCAGAAAAAATCCCGTGCCGTCGCCAGTAATAGGGCGCGAGTTTGTTCCATTTGGGCTTGTGTTCGTCTTGCCATAAAACCTCTTACATACATTGCGTATGATTATTTACATTCATCTCGTATCAATATATCATTTTTATACATACACACCGTATATATATTGAATTTTTATCATGGAGATACTGCATGCTGAGTCGATACCAACAACTTTTTCACGCTTCAGGAAGCATCCAATTCGCCTTAGCAGGGCTTTTGGCTCGCTTAGCGTTACCCATGATGGGGATTGGGATTATTACCATGCTGTCAATGTTGCAAGGAAGTTATGCACTGGCAGGTGGCGTTTCAGCCACTTTTGTGCTGACTTATGCCTTATTATCGCCGCAGATTTCTCGCCAAGTGGATAGCCTTGGTCAGTTTCGCGTATTGCCGTTAGTGACTTTTATTAGTGTTCTGGGCATGGGGCTGATCGTGACGTCAACGTGGTTAGAACTTTCTCACTTTTGGCTGTTTTTAGGGGCGTTTTTGTCGGGCTTTATGCCGAGTATGTCGGCGATGATCCGCGCGAGATGGTCGCAGATCTACAAAGGGGATCCGCTGCTGCAAACTGCGTACTCATTGGAAACCGTATTTGATGATTTGACGTTTATTGCGGGGCCTCCCTTATCCGTCGGGCTGACAGTGGTTCTGTTCCCACAAGCGGGAATTATGATTGCGGGTATTTTATTGCTGGTGGGAGTCTTGCTCTTAGTTTCTCAACGTAAAACAGAACCTGCCTTAGTCGATAAGCACCAGATGATGAGCGCGAAGGCGTCTATTTTGCGCCTGCCAAGTTTACAACTGTTGATTATTCTCATGATTTCGCTGGGCGTGATTGTGGGGACAGTGGATATTTTGAGTGTGACGCTGGCACAGATACAAGGGCAGCCGGCGATGGCGAGTTTAGTGTTATCACTGTATGCCATTGGTTCTTGTGTGATGGGGGTGGTATTTGGAGGGATGCGTTTATCAATGCCTTTGCCGCGTATGTTGCTAATCAGCGGGGTTCTGACATTGCTGTCGATTATTCCGTTGCTGTGGGTTGGGGGAATTTGGTCGCTGGCGATGGTAATGTTTATATCTGGGCTATTTTTTGCACCAACGATGATTATCGGTATGTCACTGGTGGAGAATATTGTTCCCGATCACCGTTTAACGGAAGGGATGACATGGCTACTTGCGGGACTCAATATTGGCGTGGCATTTGGGGCGATGCTCTCAGGTAAAATGGTGGATGAGCTTGGAATTTATGCAGGATATTGGGTTGCTATTGCTGGCGGTATTTTGGTGGTGGTGTGCTCACTCATGAGTTACGGGCTATTGATGCGACAAGAAACGGCAGTTTGTTCCTCTTAAAAGACCGCGTCATGCTATTATGCTCACCATTAATTTTTTAAAGATGAAATAGATAGGTTATATGTCAATGATGGTGATTTGGGTGGATGCGGATGCATGCCCTAAAGTGATTAAAGAAGTGTTATATCGCGCGGCTGATAGAGAAAAAGTGCAAATTACATTTGTGGCGAACCAGCGTTTATCGGTTCCGTCTTCGATGTTTTTAAAAACTCTGCAAGTTCCCGCTGGGTTTGATGTTGCAGATAATGAGATTGTTTTACGCGCACAAGCCGGCGATTTAGTGATTACTGCTGATATTCCGTTGGCAGCGGAAGTCATGGAAAAGGGCGCGGTGGCGTTGAACCCTCGAGGTGAACGTTACAGTGAAGCCACCATTCGTGAAAGACTGACAATTAGAGACTTTATGGACACGATGCGAGCTAGCGGCGTGCAAACTGGGGGGCCTGCTAGCTTAAACCAACGTGATCGCCAACAATTTGCAAATGAGTTAGATAAGTGGCTGCTGCAACGTCGAAAATCGTTGGGATAGTGTTTTTAGTTCATTCGCATACGGTGGATTTTCAATAACCTGACGTAGGTTGCACCTCGATGGGTTATCCCTGTCTATAATAAAAAAATCTTCCGCTAATGTGAGACACCATGATGGATCCACTACACAGCATTCTGATTACCTTGTTTTTGTTTGTTTTGACCTTTTTTAACCCCGGAGCAAACTTATTTACGGTAGTTCAAACAACGTTAAGTTCAGGTAAAAAAGCCGGATTAACTTGTGGTTATGGAGTTGTTCTGGGGGATGCGATTTATTCAGGGTTAGGGTTATTTGGGCTGGTGGCATTAATGACACAGTTTGAGTCGCTATTTTCCCTGATTAAGATTCTGGGTGGATTATATTTATTATATTACGCGATCAGTGTCTTTCGAAATAAAACGCAACTGTCTCTTGCCACCGAAAAAAATACAGAAAATTTCCCAACAGGCGTTTATTTTCGTCGAGGGTTAATTGCTGACTTATCTAATCCTCAAACCGTTCTATTTTTCATGAGTATTTTCTCTACTACGATTTCACCTTCGACACCATTGTGGACTAAACTTGTGATTTGGCTAGGAATTGTGGTAGCTTCTCTAATTTGGCGTATTATATTATGCCAGACATTTTCATTATCTTCTGTAAGGCGAACATATTCCCGTATCCATAAAGTGATAGGCAAAGTGGTCGGATTGATTTTAGGCGGGTTAGCTTCTAAATTAATTTACCAAGGTATTACTGAGATTGCCTTTAAAAAATAAACCTCACTGAAAGGACCATAAATGGGAATAACTGCATTGTATTTGGCGGCTGTGCTGACATGGATTGTTGCACTATTGCATTTTGCGTGTCTGGTTTGGGGTGCAGCTGGATTTAAGTGGCTCGGAGCAGGGGAACGGATCGTTAAACAGGCTCAAGAAGGGCATTGGTATCCACCATTTACGGCGATTTTTGTCGGCACGGTATTAACCATTTGGGGATTGTACGCATTCAGTGCAGCTCAAGGTTCTTTTTCTTTACCCTTTACTCAATCCATTCTAATTGCCATTGCTGCTGTATTTTTAATTAGAGCGGCGATATTTCCACTGATCAAAAGCCGCTTTAAAGGCAATAGCGACCTATTTTGGTATGTCAGTTCCGGGTGCAGCTTGATATTGGGGGCACTATTTTTAGTGGGTGCACTGTTACGCTAAACAGGAAGTACGTTAAACAGGCTTGGAAATGGTCAATAAGGTGACAGCGTCACCTTATTTTAATATTGAAGGATACGTGTAACATTATTGAGCGGTGGATTTTACCCACTCAGTGACTTCCTCAAATGTTCCTTTGAAAACAATTCGATCCTGTTTCTTGCTTAACTGATAGCGGTACATCGGATCATAATATTCATGAAGAAGTGGTGTAAGCCATGAGAAATGAACGTCTGTTTTTTCCGTTTTACGTTGAGTAATCAGCGCATCATCAAGGAGTTTAGTTAGTTCAATCGCTCGCTGGGAACCTAAACGTTTACGAATAGCATGTAGACCATGATGTAGGTATTCGCTGTAGGCATTCCAACCTTGTTCTTCACCAAATGCGGCAAGAAAATCGTGGGTCATTCGGTCAAAATATTCCTCTTTTAACCTTTCCATTCGGCGCTCAATGGGGTCTTCAACCACCGCAATTGTTGCTGTTTCCATTGCTTGGCGTAGTGAATCGGGAAGGCTGTTCACGCCAATGGCTCGACCTTCATCTTCAAGCACCCACCGGTTGTGATTAGGAGCTTTTTTTAACATAGAAACCGCTAAATGGTTTTCAAACGTCGCCTGTGAAAATTGGGCTTCTAAAGTACGCCCAAAGGAAGAGCCTCGATGATGGGCAATACCTTCTAGATCAATACTATCTTCAAGGCTTTGAACTAATAGTGTTTTGCCATTTCCAGTGCAACCGCCAATCAATATTACTGGGCGTTGAGCGAGTTCGTTAATTGCATCGATGGCAGTTTGGCGTAAATTTTTATAACCCCCATTAATAAGCGGATATTCAATGCCCGCTTCTTTTAACCATTGTTGAGCAATATGGGAGCGCATTCCGCCGCGAGCGCAGCAAAGATAGCCTTCTGGGTTTTGTTGACACGCAGTTTTCCAAGCATTAATTCGATTTTCACGTAATTCACCCGAGACTAATTGATGCCCTAACTCGACCGCTTTGTCGGAGCCTTTTTGTTTATAACAGATCCCGACGGTGGTACGTTCATCGTCATTCATTAAGGGTAAATTGAGTGCCGATGGCATCGCGCCTTGTTGAAATTCAACGGGGGCACGAACATCAATGATTGGGGTGTCAGAAGCGAGGATCTGGCGAATTTCAGGTGTGGAGAGCGCTAATTCCATAATAAATAAAATGATTCATATCAATTCGGATTTCGATAAGGGCTACTATACTCCTAAATAGGGATGATGGCACCTTATCTGGGACGAAAAGAGAACGGAGTGCTATATTGGAAGTCGTCTTTCAACTTTCGAAGGAGTAATGACATGAAAACCCTAACACTGCAAGAGATGACTGAAACGCAAAGAATGCGGGTGAGGCAACGGCTGGCTCAAGAACGTAAAAGTTTAGGGCGCGAGTTGACCAATTCAGAAGAAAGCAAAGTCAAAAAATTGATCATTACCGAAATCTCGGCTGAAGTTGAAAAAGAAGCCAAAGCCTTAAGAACCCAAAAGAAAAAAGAGCACGTAACAGGAAGCAATGCGACCTACAACTGGTCATCTAACAACCATACTCGCGGTTATCGCTAACAAAATTTTCTCATTAAATTCAAGATCAACACCAAAAAGCACCTATTAATAGGTGCTTTTTTTATGCCATGAAAAAACGCAGTGTTTTGACTATTACAAGCGTATACTGATTATTAGCATTCATATAATTGCAATTTAAATAATATCAGTGAGCTGTAATAGGAGTCTGATCATGACAGAAGAACATGAACCGTTTGGCACTTTACTTGGCTACGCCCCCGGTGGTGTTGCAATTTACTCTTCCAATTACAGTTCCATTCCCGATTTAGGTGAACGGGATGATATCTCTTTTCGCAGTTATATCAATAATGAATACATGGGATATAAATGGCAATGCGTTGAATTTGCTCGCCGCTTTCTTTATCTCAATTATGGAGTGGTGTTTACCGATGTCAGCATGGCGTATGAAATTTTCGCATTACGTTTTTTGCGCCATGTAGTGGATGACGGCATTTTGCCATTGCGCGCGTATCAAAATGGCAGCCAAATGAAACCCACCGCAGGAAGCTTACTGATTTGGGCGGAGGGGGGGGAATTTGAGCATACTGGGCATGTTGCGATTATTACCCAAGTTTTTGATAACAAAGTTAGAGTTGTTGAGCAAAATGTTTTACACCATAAACTCCCAGCGGGTCAGCAGTGGACTCGAGAGCTACCGTTAAACACTGATAATGGAAGTTATACGTTGTCTGATACATTCACCGATACCACGATCCTCGGTTGGATGATACAAACGGATAATAACCAGTATGCCTATAAAGAACCTGAAATTAATCCGCAATTGATGGAACTGCACGCGGCTCAGTTAGATAGCCAAGTTAACTTCAATCAACGCTGGTTAGATGAATCTAACCCGATTGAATTAGCCTATGTTAAGGCTAACCATGGGCATAAACTGAATGCCAACCCTCACGAATATTTCACGATTTCCAGTACTGCCGAAAATCAACTCATGCAGGCAACAAATGAAGTTCATTTGATGTATTTGCATGCGACTGAAAAAGTCCTCAAAGATGACAACTTACTGAAACTTTTCAATATTCCCGAAATTCTCTGGCCGCGTTTGCGTTTATCATGGCAAAACCGCCGTCATGATATGGTGACGGGTCGCCTTGATTTCTGTATGGATCATCGAGGATTGAAAGTTTATGAATACAATGCGGATTCAGCTTCTTGTCATACTGAAACAGGGTTAATTATTGATAAATGGTCAAAAGTAGGCGGTATCAACGCGGGCTGGAATCCTGGTGAACGACTGCAAGAGTTACTTACGGATACATGGAAACACACCACTGCAAAACCGTTTATTCACATCATGCAAGATAAGGATAGTGAAGAGGATTATCACGCTCTGTTTATGGCTCAATCCATTAAAGCGGCGGGATTTGAATGTAAAATTATCCATGGTTTGGATGAGTTAGTCTGGAATGAAACGGGTCAAGTGGTGGATGGTGAAGGGCAGGTGCTTCAATGTGTATGGAAAACATGGGCATGGGAAACTGCTCTGGAGCAGTTACGCCAAGAGAGTGAAAGTGACCTTTCTGGTTTACCTATCCGAACTGGTCATCCACATCATAATGATGTCCGGCTGATTGATGTGCTGTTGCGTCCAGAAATTCGTGTTTTTGAACCGTTATGGACAGTGATCCCTGGGAATAAATCAATTCTGCCGATTCTATGGTCACTGTTCCCGCATCATCCATATTTATTGGATACTGATTTTGAGATTAACAATGAGCTACGCCAAACGGGGTATGCCGTGAAGCCTATCGCGGGGCGCTGTGGTAATAATATTGGGCTAGTTGATCATCAAGACGATATTCTGGATGAAACTTGTGGGCAATTTGCCCATCAAGAGAATGTTTATCAGCAATTATGGTGTTTACCGAAAGTGGCAGAACGTTATATTCAGGTCTGTACATTTACGGTAGGTGGGCATTATGGTGGTGCATGTTTACGTTCTGACCCTTCTTTAGTCATTAAGAAGGATAGCGATATAGAACCGCTTTGGGTGCTTGACGACGATGACTATCTGAAGAAAAATCAGTAAAAATAAGAGTGAAATCAAAGAAATGGCGCTATCTTTAATACTGAAGATAGCGCCACTTTCGAGATCTAGATTAGAACTGGTACACTAAGCCCAGACCTAAGACATTATCCGTATTGATGTTGTGATCACGAGTAAACTCATTTTTATTCAATAAGTTAATTTTGTAATCAACGACAGCGGACATGTTGTTGTTGAACTCATAAGCTGCGCCAACAGCTACATATTTAACTAAATCTTTGCTGCCATATTCGCCGAGATCTTTCCCTTTAGATTGGTTGTAGCCAATTGAAGGGGTTAAGCCGAAATCTAAGGTATAAGTCGCAACAACTTCTAAGTTTTCTGTTTTATTGGCAACAGCTTCAGCATCATCTTCGCCATAGCGAGTTGCATTCAGTGCTTGGCCATACATCGCTGCGATGTAAAGGTCTTCCCACTCAAATTTACCCCCGACGTTCCACACTTGCGCGCGTTCACCTTTTGCTCCAATAGCGCCGTCACGCTGGCTTGGTGTACGACTTGAGTTTGCATAGCTGCCCCCTAAGGTGACGCCGTAACCTAATTCATAAGCGGTGGATAAACCATAACCATCACCGTTATTTTTTAGTGCATCTTCACCAGAGGATTTATTTTGATCGCCATTCTTGCCTTGGTATTGCAGGGCGAAGCTTAAGCCATCAACATAACCGAACATATTATTATTGCGATAAGTTAATAAGTTACGGTTACGTCCCATCATGAAATTATCTTCTTGATCCATGGTGTCCGCGCCCCAAAGTGGGAGAACATCAGTCCATGCATTGATATCGTAGTTCACACCATAATTACGACCGTAATCCAAAGAACCAAAATCAGCGAATTTTAAACCGGCATAAGCTAAACGGTTTTGGTTTTCATGATCACTTTCAGATTTATTGGTTGGAGTTTCCCATTCAAAACGACCATAACCTGTGAGTTGATCGTTGATTTGCGTATCACCACGGAATCCTAAACGAACGCGTGAATCATCACCATCTTCACCACTTTTTGAATCGGCAATATAGTGGCGAACATCAATTTGTCCATAGACATCAAATTTGTTGCCATCTTTGTTATAAACTTCTGCCGCGTTAGCTGCGCCTGCAAATGCCAGAGTTGTGATAAGTATTGCTAATTTATTGTATTTCATATAAAAATCCTTTAAATCACGTATAAAACAGTTGATTTTGTGCATGGATGGGAAATAAACCGCGTATATTATCAACGTAAGGTATCAATTCAGGCAATATATAATTAAATGAGAATCATTCAATGAGTGGATTGCACTGAACTAAATATAATTACTCGCAAATTATTTCGTAAAATCGCTATTTGGGAAGTGCGAATGGAAGGCGGGGGTTTCAGGATAATCGTATAGTGAAGGAGGGGCGATTACCTCTAGATTCCTATCTTAATCTATTCAATATTAATAAGGTGGTGAGCACCTTATTAATAAAATGGTTTTTAACTCAGTTTTAACTCATTAATGAGTGAGACTAATTTTTCTCTATCTGCGCCTTGCACACTATTTAATGGGGGAGGTAAGCAAGGTGAGTCAACCAGTTTCAATATTTCAGCAATGGCTGCCACACAACGCACGCTGCCTTTATTTTGTGCGACACATTCCCAAAGTGGGGAATATTGTTCAGACAGTGTAATGGCGATATCTAAATTGCCAGCTTGCGCTGCAATGGCAATTTCTTGCATTTTTTCCGGTAACAAGCCCGCAGTTGCAGAAAACCAAACATCCATACCGCTGGCTATGCTGTAAGCTGCGAGGCTGTCTGTACTTGCCCCTAATTTGATATGTTTTGGTAATTGCTGACGTAATGAAGCGAGCCGTTGCTTAGCTTGCGGAATGTCTTTCGAGATAGCGGGCATTTTTATTGCACCAATATTCGGAAGTTGTGCAATCTTTATGTAGAGCTCATCACTGAAAGAAAAATGGGTTGTCCCTGTATTGTTATATACACAAATAGGTATTGAAACCTGTCGGGATACTGCCTCAAATAACGCATAAACTTCATCGTCATTCAAAACATGGTAGGACACGGGAGCCAGCATTAGCGCGGTGGCACCAGCGTGTTGAGCTCGTTCGCAATGAGTGAGAACATCGTATAGGTTCGTTGCGCCTATTCCGGCCATGACGGGAATATCCCCAGCCATATCAACAGCCAATTGAGTCACTTGCTGGCGCTGTTTTTCTGATAGGTAAGGGTAACAGCCCGTAGAACCGAGCACACCAATGGAATCAACCTTTGCCTGAACCAATCGCGCGATTAAAACTGAAAATGCGTGTTGATCGACTTGGTTATTGCGCAGTGGTGTCAGTGGAAATGCAGATAATCCATGGAACATAGTGGCCCCTTTGTTGATGTTATATATTGCTGCTAGAGAGCCTATATATTCAAGCTTTCAGCGCTGAGGCAATCTTTTTTATTCACCAAATAGGTTTATCTGGACTTAAATAAGATTCTCTTAAGGTTGCTATAACAAAGCTTATTCACTGTAATCAATATTTGCTTACCACCAAAGGGCATTTTGAACCGGTAAACAGTCTTAAATATTCTCTTTAGCTTATACTTATCTGAAATTTACTGTCGATTTGTACCATAATAGAGGCGAATGAAAGCTCAACTAAAGGAATACAAGGGTGAAGATTAAAAATATTATATTTACGGTTTTTTTAGTGATTGGGATCCTATTTCTGATTGGTACTGCATTCTCGCTCTATTCCAGCATGGATATGACAAAAAATGGAGTGGAAACAACAGGGATTGTGACTGATCTAGATGTCAGTGTTTCAGAGGATAAATCAAAAAGCTATTTTCCGATTATTGAATTTACGACGCAAGATAATCAAAAAATTGAATTTCGATCTTCGATGGGCAGCAGTAGCTATCGTGGCAGTATAGGGCAGTCTATTGATGTGTTATATGACCCTAATAACCCCCATGATGCGGTGATTAATTCGTTCTTTGGTATTTATGGGCTAAGTATATTTTGTGGTATTTTCGGCGTTGTATTTACATTAATTGGCGGTGTTCCGTTTGCTTTTGGCATGGTAGGTAAAAAGAAAAATACGCGGTTATTACGTGAAGGTACGCCAATCCAAGTCAAAATTACAGGGGTTGAAGAAAATACGATGATCCAGATAAACAAGCAGTCGCCATACCAAATTTTGGCGGATGTGCATGATAAAAGCACGAATACGATTAAACGTTATAAGAGTGAAAATATTTATTTTGACCCATCGCCATATATTGATAGAGAAACCGTCACGATTTATCTCGATAAGAATAATGCCAATAAATATTATATGGATATAAGCTTCCTACCAAAAATGAAATAGTGAAGGTTAGCCGCCTCGATGAATTAAGGTTCGAGGCGGTTATTTTCACACTAAGATTTAGCCAATTCGGGTGTTTCACTCATGCTACGACGAAGCAATAGCATCACGGAAAAAATAGCCACGCCAACAATAAATCCAATCATATTGGTCACTTGCCAGCCGACAAAATAAAAGGCGAATCCCGCTAATAAGCTGCCAATAGCACCAAAACCAAAGATAAGAAAATCGGTCATTCCCTGTATTTTACCTCGTTCATGATCGCGGTATGTGCGTGGCAATAAGTGCGTGGTACCAATTAAAATACAATTCCAGGCAAGGCCGACTAGCGTCATTGATATTAAAAAGTGTGTATAACTGGCACCCGTTAAATTTAATAAATTGGCGACCATCAGGCAGACTATCCCTAGCCATAAAAAAGGTTTTACGCCAAAGCGACTGATCAAATGTCCTGTAAAAAAGGAAGGGGCAAACATACCTAAAATATGGCATTGGAAAACAAAGGCAATGGAGGTGAATGTAAATTCATGTGCTTTCATTGCCAATGGAAATGCGCCAACCATATAAACGACCAAGGCATAACTTATTGCGCTAACGAAAGCGATTAAAATAAGTAATGGCTGAGAGTAGAGTTTTGAATATGGGCGAGTCTTCGGAGTATCAGCAGAAAATACCGTTTTATGCTGCGTGGTTAACGGGATCATTAATAAAAGTATGAATGCCAAAATATAAATGATCGTCAGTGCTGCGAAGGTGCCCATAAATGGATATTGGGCAATAAGTGTGCGAGTTGACATCGCTAATGTAGGTCCTACTAATACAGCGACAATACCACCACTCATGACTAATCCGATGGCTTTTGCACGCAGGGCAATTGGCGCTTCTTCTAACGCGGCGAAGCGATATTGTTGAGCCGTACCAATCGCAATACCCGTAAAAAAAGTTCCCAGAGAAAATAGCCAAAAACTTTGAGTGTAAATGCCTGAAATAGCGAAAATTGCGCCCATTAATCCGCCAATATTTCCCAACAGAAAACCAGCTCGGCGACCAAATTTCATCATAAAATGCGCCATGGGAATGGAGGCTACAATCAAGCCAATATATTGTGATAACAGGGGTATGGTGGCATAGGCTGGGTCATCCGCTAATTGCGAACCAATCAGCACTGCAACAGAAAGAACGAGGGCATTACCAGTTGTAAATAATGCGAGTGCGGCGGCGAGCCAAAAAACTGAACGAGGCATAATCATTCCTTATTGCTCATAAAAATCAACAATAGTAGAGGGAGAAAACGAATATGCCGGATGATAAAACTTCAAGTTGACTTTAAGTCAAGCGATGTTTTTGGTCAGTTTTGCGATATTTTGTTTTAAGCTTACAGATAAAATTTTCTGAAATTTAGGGCATTGCAAGTGATTTTCCGACGGACATTGTTCAATATGTTGTAACCCTTGCTTAAGTTTCTGCAACTCTTGGATTTTTTGGTCAATCTCATCTATTTTTTCCCGCAAAATAGGGCGTTCAATTCCTTTTTCTGGCATACGATTTAGTATGTTTGCTATTTCATCCAGTGAAAACTGAGCTTGTTTAGCAAGAATAATGAGTGAAAGATGAGTGAGAACTTCAGTGGCATATAACCGAGTTAAACCTTTTCTGCCAATAGGTTGAATCAACCCTTTGATTTCATAGAAACGAATAGTTGCAGAGGTAAGACCCGTAAGTTCGGATACTTGGCTGATAGAGAGTGTTTTCATAATAATTTTGCGCTCTATATAAATAACGTTTATCCGCTAACTTATCACCTAACTATTCTGAATTGAATTATGGTTGATGACTTATTTACATCAAGAATGGTTAACTCAGTTCATTTGAAGAAAAATGGTGTTTTTTAGTCATAGGAAATAGTAAAGATGAAGGAAATATATGATTAATGCTGGACTAAAGATTATTATTACTGGTGGCCCCGGTGCAGGTAAAAGTGCAATTATTGAAAATTTAATAGCAAAAAAATACTCTTGTTTACCGGAATCGGGTAGAGCCATTATTCAAGATCAAGTCTGTATTGGTGGTAACGCATTGCCATGGCTTGATAGACAAGCATTTGCTGAAATGATGCTTTGCTGGGAATTGCGATCATGGCATTTGGCTGATCATCATAATGAAATCTGTTTTTTTGACCGGGGGCTGCCTGATATTGAGGGCTATTTGAATTTATGTTCAATTCCAATTCCCAAGCATATAGAACGAGCAATAAATACGTTTCAGTATAATAAAAACGTATTTATCACACCGCCATGGCAAGAAATATATGTGCAAGATACGGAAAGAAAACAAACATTTGATGAAGCAGTGATGACCTACCATGCGATGGTGACGACATATAAAAAATATAACTATGAATTAATCGAGATCCCTTGTTTACCCGTTAAGGACCGAGTTAATTTTATTCTTTCTTATGTGAATCAATGAGATGAATAAAAAATTCTTGTTAGCGCTTGTTTAATGGGACATAACGTTCGTTACAATGGAACGGCAAAGGCAAATTTACAAACAGTTTTAGCCCGTATGCATGAAGATCAACGGTTAGTCATTTTTTGTCCTGAACTAGCCGCAGGGCTTCCAACACCGCGTTTGCCCGTAGAGATTATTTCAGCCACAGGCTATGAGGTTATGCAAGGAAAGGCCAAAATGGTCGAAAAGACTGGAAATGATGTCACGCAACAATATCAATTGGCGGCATGGCTCGCTTTACGGAGAGCTGAAGAAGAAGGATGTGTTGCTGCATTATTAACAGATGGCAGCCCTACTTGTGGTGTAAATCAGATTTATGATGGCACATTCAGTGGAAAAACCATTCAAGGAATGGGGGTTGCAACTACGTTATTATCTCAGTCAGGGGTCTCTGTATTTTCTCACTCCGAGATCGATGAGTTAGTGCAGTGGTTAGATAGCTCTGAAAGATGACAATACTAGAAATAGCTGCTAAATTATCTATTCATGCATCTATTCATTCATTTATTCACTAAGCGGCTAATACCATGACCAATCGATCTGAGATGATACGTCAATTGCTCCGTAATGGGCCAACAGCAGCAAGGCAACTAACTGATATTATGAACATTAGTCAGCCAACGTTGTCTCGGGCGCTAAAAGCGTTAGGTGACGATATTGTCCGGATTGGTGCTGCATCCTCTATTCAATATGCATTGCGTGATACGTTTCGAGGGTTTAATTCTGCTCCTATTTATCGCATCACAGAAGAGGGTACATTACGATCTCTAGGTCAGTTGATTCCGGTTTATCCCGATGGGTTTGTTATGGAGCAAGTTGACGGAGTATGCCTTCATAGTGATGGTTTACCATGGTGGCTATTTGATATGCGCCCACAAGGATACCTTGGTCGAGCTTATGCATCCGCCTATTCAACGCAACTTGGAATATCACCAAATCCAGATCGCTGGTCAGACTCCGATATTATAAGAGCCTTGCTCGCTCATGGGCATGATGCAGTAGGAAACTTATTAATTGGGGAGCAGGCAAGAAACCAATTTCTGGAAATGCAGGCACCAACACCCGTTGATCGAGCCACTGTGTATCCAACATTAGCGCGAGCGGTTAGCTCGGGAGAGGTTCCAGGATCATCCGCAGGCGGTGAGCAACCTAAGTTTTGTACCTACACTGAACGGGGTCATGTCATCGTAAAATTTACGGCGCAAGATAATAACCCAATCAGTGAACGTTGGCGTGATTTGTTACAAGCAGAGCACCTTGCTTTAAAGGTACTTGGAGTTGAAACAGAGGTATTTGATTTTGAAGGACAACGTTTCCTTGAAATTCCTCGATTCGATCGCGTTGGTTTACTCGGCCGTCGAGGGCTTTTTTCTTTACAAGCTCTGGATGCAGAATTTGTAGGACGGGCAAGGGAGCCTTGGCCTGTATTGGTCAATGAATTAGTTAAGCAAAAACATGTACATCCCGATGCTATCACCAGTACAGCACGGCTTTGGGCATTTGGTATGCTCATCGGCAATACCGATATGCATCATGGTAATTTATCGTTTATTAGTAGTCATGGCCGCCCATACCATCTTGCACCAGCTTACGATATCTTACCGATGGGGTTTGCGCCTAAGTCGGGTGGTGAAATCGTTAATACTCTTAGACCAGTAACATTACTTGAAGGGATCCGTGGAGAAACTTGGCGGGAAGCGTTGGCGTTAGCTGAGACGTTTTTTACTTTAGCCAATGATTGCCACTGTTTTTCTGAAAACTTTGCTTTATGTTTACAAACGTTACGCGGTCACATCGATGAGGCACGTTCCCGGATATCGCGCCTTGCTGATGAGTTTTAATGCTAAAACTTAGTCTAAGCATGGGTCATAAACATTTTTGGAGCGACTATGCGTTTTGATATGGTTGATTTGCGTTTATTTGTAAATACTCACAAAGCTGGGAGTATTACTGCGGGTGCCAATTTATCTAATTTAAGTTTGCAATCAGCCAGTGAACGTATTCGAGGTATGGAAAGTGAACTTGGTGTTTTATTATTGACGCGCTCTTCGTCGGGAATAAAGCTGACAAATGCAGGGCTAGCATTATTAAATCACGCGAATCAAGTGCTCTTGCAAATCGACCATATGCGCAGTGAATTGCGTCAATATAGCCAAGGACTACGAGGGTATATTGACCTATTATGCAACTCTTCGGCACAAGCTGGTTTTCTTCCCCAAAAATTAGCGGACTATCTACAAAAACACCCGAACATTAGCGTTGGGATCCGTGAAATGTCGAGTGAGAAAATCATCAACAGCCTTAATAATCAAATGGCAAACTTAGGCATTGTTGCAAATCCATCGTCATTATATGACTTAGAATTTAAATTTTTATGTGATGACCATTTAGTTATTTTCGCACCACCATCCAATGATTTGAATGATCACGGCATCTCTTCATTAAATCAAATTGGAAACCATGATTTTATTGGACTTTCTCAAGGTAATGCATTGCAAGATTATATTGATCATCATGCACTGAGTGGAGGAATCTCACTTAATTACCGAATGCGTTTAGCAACGATGGACGCGGTGATGCAATTGGTGAGTGAAGGGCTTGGCTATGCCATTTTACCGAGACAAGTCATATCACGGTTTATCGGAATATATCCAGGAAATATCATCCCTTTATCTGATGAATGGGCAAAGCGCAAATTGTACATTTGCGCCCGAAGGTTTGATGAATTACCGAGTTATATGGATGAGTTTGTTAAGTTCTTACTTGAATAACATGTAAATACCTAAAGCGATCAATCCTAAGAAGAAACAACGCCTGAATATTTTTTCACTGATCAAATTTCTACAATATTGCCCTACATACATGCCAATAATCGCCGGAATAAGTGCAATTGACGATGTGTAATAATCTATAATCTCACTATTATTCTCCCTGATTAATAATATGGCCAACGCAATTGTTGACGCGGTAAACGCGAGTCCTAATGTTTGTATTAATTCATTTTTATTAAGATTTAGCGATTGTAAATAAGGAACAGCAGGGATCACAAAAACCCCCGTGGCTGCGGTAATAATACCAGTGATATAACCAATTAGTGGGGATAACCACTGCTCATTTTTACCCGATGTTGACGATTTCGGGAGGAACATGGCCACTAATCCATAGATGATTAATATCAGACCTAATGCAGGAAATACCCATTCTGCTGCTGAGCTCAATTTTGGTAATGGGCTATAAACAGTGCCAATAAAAATAGCGATAATAAATAAGTAAAATCGTCGAATTAAGTTTAAAAACTTACCACCGATCATAAGTTGCCATATATTGGTGACGAAAGATGGAATAATTAGAATGCTTGCTGCAACAGCAGGCTCCATGACCGTTGTTAACAAACCCATAGATAATGTTGGCAAGCCTAGCCCAATGACTCCTTTAACAAATCCAGCTAAAAAGAAGATCAATAAAATTAACGCCATATTGGATTTACCTTTGAATTGATAAGTATTGCTTAAAGGGTAATCAATTAAATAAAAACAGCCTATATGGATTATTTTTAAGGGGGCTTCGGAAAATACAGAGTAGGGGTTTTCAGCAAGTTACAACTATTATGGAATCAAGCCATAAGTTTTTCTATAGGCTACTAAAAATTATCATCATTTGTGAACAATACAAAAGAAAATATAATCATGAGTAAAAATAAGACCCTACATAAATTAAATTTCAACTTATGCTGAAATAAACTCATTATATAAATATTGGCCATCAAAGGTTTACTATGACTTTACGATTTAAAACATTTGCCGCATTAATTTTAAGCATGCCTCTTGTATCCTCTGCATTTGCTTTGACTTTACAGGATCAAGTTAAGCAATACGAAAAAGAGGGTTGGAAGGTTGGTTTGTCAATTATATTTTCAGATGATAAAACGATTTCTATAAATGGAAATCAACGTTTTCCTTTAGATAGTACAATTAAATCAATTGCTTGCGCCAATGTTCTGGCAAAGGTTGATGCAAAGAAACTTTCATTAAATCATTCGATGATAGTGACTGAAAAAAATATTGTGACATATTCACCCGTTGCTAAAGATTATATGAATAAGCCATTTACGCTTGAACAAGCTTGCAAAGCGGCCAATGAATACAGTGATAATACTGCCGCTAATTTTGCTATTTTTTCGGGTGGGGGACCAGAAGCTCTGACGGCATTTATGCGGGCTATCGGAGATACGGTTACTCGTTCTGACAGATATGAGCCAGAATTGACAGTCAATCCTGAGGGTGATTTGCGAGACACAACAACTCCTGATGCAATGAGCAAGAGTATCAAGAAAATTTTGACTGGCGAAGTTCTCAGTAATTCATCAAAAGAACAATTGAAAGAATGGATGGTCAATAATAAAGTCGCTGATAATATGCTTAGAGCTTCGCTTCCTAAAGGATGGAAAATCGCTGATAGATCAGGTGCAAGTGACTATGGTGTCAGAGGGATAACATCGATGGTCTGGTCAAATAATCATGATCCTGTTTTCATCAGCATCTATGTAAGAAAAGCGGATACTTCTTTGGATGAACGCTCAGAAGTGATTCGTATTTTAGGTTCACATATATTTGACGAATACCTTAGTCACTAGAATATTGGAATTACTTGTTGTAGGTTGGGGTTCAATGGAAGAACCCCGATAAGTAGTAGTAAGCAGTAGAGAGATAGGTATAAGGCTATTATCTGTCCATATATCCTATTTAACATAATATGCATTATGCGAACTTAAGTATGAAATAAAGAAATCCAGCATTCTGGCTGGTTAATCGTGTCGGTTTGTTTATCGCTGAAACTACCTTTTCTATGACCAATTAAGCTTTTCAGTGTTGTTAGAACCCCAAAAAAATTATCGACCTGCACTTGACGCCAAACAAAAATATAACGGCATATTACTTCTATAATGACTGGCTTATTTACTCATATAAATGTGGTCACATGGCTAACAAACTGAATCTTAACTGGCCTGAATTTTTAGAAAAATACTGGCAGAAAAAACCCGTTGTATTGAAAAATGCCTTTCCTGATTTTGTAGACCCTATCACTCCAGATGAACTGGCTGGCTTGGCGATGGAACCGGAAGTTGACAGTCGTCTAGTCAGCTTCATTGATAACAAATGGGAAGCGAGCCACGGTCCGTTTGAAGACTACAGCGAATTAGGCGAAAAAGGATGGTCACTGCTAGTACAAGCCGTCAACCATTGGCATATGCCTGCCGCTGAATTGGTGAAACCGTTCCGCGTGCTACCCGAATGGCGTCTTGATGACTTGATGATCTCCTATTCGGTGCCTGGTGGTGGTGTTGGGCCACATATTGATAACTATGATGTTTTTATCATCCAAGGAATGGGACGCCGCCGCTGGCGAGTCGGTGACGCCCTTCCCATGCGTCAGTTTTGCGCACATCCGGCATTATTACATGTTGATCCATTTGAACCGATTATTGATGTAGAAATGGCGCCGGGCGATATTCTGTATATTCCGCCGGGATTCCCTCACGATGGTTTCACCTTCGAAGATACCATGAACTATTCTGTCGGCTTCCGTGGTCCGACCGGACGCGACTTGCTGAGCAGTTTTGCTGACTATGCACTGGAACAGGATTTGGGCGGAATAAATTATGGAGATCCTGACCTGAAAGTCAGTAAAAATGCGGGAACCATGGAACCTCATGAGGTGGAACGCTTACGCGCTATGATGATTGAAATGGTCAACAAGCCCGGTGATTTTGAGCAGTGGTTAGGTCGTTTTGCAACCACCCCTCGCCATGAGCTGGATATTGCTCCTGCGGAACCGCCATATCAGCCGGAAGAAGTACTGAGTGCCTTGAATGCCGGTGAAAAATTGATACGACTGAGCGGACTGCGTGTTATGCGCATCGGCGATCATTTCTTTGTTAATTCAGATGGTTGGAATACCACAGAAATAAAGGGGGCCGATACATTA
Source organism: Providencia sp. LY12 (assembly GCF_057621555.1). Taxonomy (NCBI): domain Bacteria; kingdom Pseudomonadati; phylum Pseudomonadota; class Gammaproteobacteria; order Enterobacterales; family Morganellaceae; genus Providencia; species Providencia sp. LY12. Next base: position 2,212,572 of record NZ_CM172594.1, read on the forward strand.
TGCCAGCTTACGGAAATCGGAATAAATGAACTCGGTGAAGCATTGGAGAACCCAATTTTTGTCGCTGAGTTGACCGAATTTATCAATCAGGGATATTGGTATTTCGAAGAGTAAGTTACTTTAGCCTAATAAGATAAAACACCTGGTGATGGGTGTTTTATCTCAACATTCTCCTTACGCCTCAAACTATCTTCGACTTATCGCTAATTTTGCTGCAAACAATAAGAATAACAATCCGGTCATGCGATCCATCCATTTAACTACGATTGGCTTTTTCAAAATTCCAGAAGCATATCGAGTAGCAGCAATGAGTGTTAATGACCACAGCGTGCCAATCACTACGTGGATCGTAACCAGAAGAAATGTCCAGCCTATGGGTGAATGCCCGGTTGGGATAAATTGCGGTAAAAATGAAACATAGAAGATGCCCATTTTGGGGTTAAGCACATTACCCAACATTCCTCTTAGGAACCAATTGCTTGAAGGACTCCCTTCTTCCTTACTTAAGCTAAATTGTTGTCGTGGTCGTAGTAACAATTGAATGCCTAACCAGAAAAGATAGGCAGCCCCGCACCATTTCAGCATTGTATAAGCAAATTCAGAAACCGCTAATAAAGCCCCTAAACCAAAGGCCACTAACGCGCCCCAAATAAAACAGCCAATATCAATGCCCAATGCTGCATGAAAGGCTTTTCGTCCACCTTCAACGGCCGCAGTACGGAGAATGAGTGCGGTATCAAGACCTGGCGTTAAGGTGAGAAGTGTTGCTGCGAGAGTGTAAGCAAGTAGAGAATCTGTAACGGACATGTGCTATCTCCGAAAGAGCTAAGACTACTGAAATATTCACATGGTTGCAACAATCATAGTGACCATAATCCCCAAAAATAAATGAGAGTGCGGCCTACGGAGTCACCCTAATTTAAGCTTATTCTGTTATCTCAACGGATTAAATTCCAATATGATTAAAAACTACCAACAAAACTAATTTATCCAGCTAATGGAGTATCAATATGTTTGTCACTCGCAAATTCACCAAAGGAATTTTATTTGTATCGGCGTTAGCGTCATGGCAAGCATTTGCTGAATCAGCGCCGCTTTTGCACCCTCTTAAGCTCAATCAAGCCACGATTTTTTTACGTGGTGTCGAGTTAACAAATAGCGCCACTGTTAATTTACCGCAAGGCGAAAGTAAACTGGTTTTTACCAACGTTGCTGACCATCTTGATCAAAAAAGCCTTTCTATTAGCTTAGATAATGAAGATGTTTTGATTCGTTCAATTGACGTGCAAACCGTGGCTGTAGAGCCGGTTTACACGGGGGAAGTGGCAAATTTAAAAACGCAAATAGACGCGATAACTAAGCAAATTTCAGAACTTAATATCAAAATAAAAGTGGGTGATGACCAACTTGCTTTACTGAAAGACCAGCGCTTTTTTGGTGAAACGACGACATTATCCCTTGAGCAGTCCGCATCCAAATTGGAATTTATTCGCAAGCAAATGTCTGCGATATTGAGTGAAAACTTAGCGTATCAGCAGCAGATTGATGAATTGACAGAGAAACAAACATTATTGCAGGCAAAATATGAAGGCATTCTTCCCGATAATATTGGTGAACAGACGCAAATTGTGTTGACGGTTGATGCTCCCAAAAATTTGAGTACTAATATGCAAATCTCGTATGTCACTCCCGATGCCGGTTGGTCTCCAAGTTATGATATTCGCGCTAAAGATATAGATAAACCAGTCAGTATTACCTACAAAGCTGATGTTATTCAAAATACCGGCATGGACTGGGACAAAATTAAACTCACCCTTTCCTCTGCCAACCCAACACGCAATATCACCCCGCCATTGTTAACGCCATGGTTATTGTCTGTTTATGACCAATATAATCAAGGCTATATGAGCGGAAAAATGTCCGCAACCATGGATATGGAGGTAGCAGCACCTGCGCCAGTAGCGGAACTCTCAGCAGTAAAAAAACGCAGCCCTGGAATGGCAAACTATGTGTCGACCAACACCAATGGCGTGAATCTCAGTTATAACATCGACTTGCCTTTTAGCTTAGCCTCTACCCCTAAAGCAAAATCCATTACCATTAAGCAAGCGGATGTTGATGCTAAATATCGTTATACATCAACGCCAAAAATGGCTGAAGAAGTCTATTTGCAAGCACAAATTGATGACTGGGATACACTGAACTTACTGAATGGTCCTGCAAATATTTACTTTATGAACAGCTATGTGGGTGATTTTTATGTGAATTCAGGGCAATTAACTGAGACTCTCGATATTCCATTCGGGGTGGATGATAACATTCAAATTTCTCGTGTGAATAATGCAGGTATGCGTAAAAAACCGACCTTTATGGGCTCCTCGGTTGAGCAAAAAGAAAGCTTCTTGATTAAAGTACGTAATACGCGGAAAAATGATATTAAGCTGTCAGTCTATGACCAACTTCCGACGAGTAGAGATACTGATATTAAAGTGCTCAACCCTGAATATAAAGGCGGAAAATTGGATGAAACAGAGAATAAAATTGAATGGGATTTAACGCTTAAACCTCAAGAAACCGTCGAGTTACCACTAAGTTATACGCTGAAATACCCTAAAAATAAGCAGATTAATGGATTATAACTCACTAAATAAGTTAATTATTTTACCGGTGTAAAAGAACTAAATAAGAGGCTTGGAAGCCCCTTAATAATAAGGTTAGAATGATTCAAAACAAACAACGATAACAACCTGAGGTACCTAATGATTATTCTAGTAACCGGCGCAACATCAGGATTTGGTGAAGCTATTGCTCGCAAATTTATTCAGCATAACTTTACTGTGATTGGGACAGGACGCAGAACTGAAAGATTAAATGCATTACACCAAGAATTGGGTGACAAATTTTATCCATTAACTCTGGATGTACAAGATCGAAAAGCTATTCAACACGCTGTAGCCAATTTGCCCTCCCACTTAAAAAACATCGACCTTTTAGTGAATAATGCGGGACTTGCATTAGGATTAGAGCCTGCATTTAATGCTAATCCGGATGACTGGGAAACCATGATCAACACAAATACCAAAGGCTTAGTCAATATGACTTATGAAGTGCTGCAAGGTATGGTGGAAAAAAATCACGGGCATATTATTAATATTGGCTCTACTGCGGCATCTTGGCCATATAAAGGTGGCAACGTTTACGGTGCAACCAAGGCATTTGTAAAACAATTTTCCTTAGGATTACGTGCAGATTTAGTGGGCAAAAAAATCCGTGTGACCGATATTGAACCAGGGTTAGTCGGTGGAACTGAGTTTTCAAATGTCCGCTTTAAAGGTGATGATGAAAAAGTCACGAACACCTATAAAGGCGCGGATGCCCTTACCGCTGAAGATATTGCGGAAACTGTTTACTGGGTGGCAACACTTCCGGCTCATATGAACGTTAATACACTGGAATTAATGCCGGTGTGCCAAACATTTGCTGGCTTAACCGTACATAAACAATAATAAATTTTCGTACTATTCTATAAAGACGGCATTATTGTTTATTAGCTATACTCTGGTTATAGAGCGAGTATTGAAACGAAAGGAAATTACATGAGCACGTCACAAAAATTTATCAAAAATGGTCTGGCTGCAATCTGCTTCTGCCTCCCTTTGATGTGGGTTAATGCGGCGCAAGCAGCTAATACATCATGCGCTGCGGGTAGCACTTGTGTTTCTGTCGGTAATGGTAGTAATGACCCGTTGAATAAGGAACAGGCGCGACAAGATAAAGAACAGTGGGATGAGACTAAAATGCTGCGTTCTAAAGTTAACCGTCGCACCGAAAAAGAGTTTGATAAGATTGACGCCGCATTTGATGCTAAAGATAAATGTGAGAAAAGTTTGAATCTTAATGCGTATTGGGAGCCAAATACTCAACGTTGTCTTGATGTTAACTCAGGTCGTCCAATTATCAATCCATAGTTGAAAATAGATAATATCGATAAAACAAAGGGCGCTATTTGCGCCCTTTTGCTTAGATAATAAATTAAAATCTCTATAAAGATTAAAATGCAGGAACCGAAACAAACTCTTGCAGTTTTTCACCATCTAAATAATGTCCCAACTCTTTTTCTTCAGGACGCAATAAATAAGGAATTTCACCCAATAATGGCGCATTAATATGTTGTTGCATACGCTGGATAATTTGAGCGTAATGTGCCAAGCCTGGGTTGATTCTATTGGCTAACCAACCGACTAACGGTAAACCATCCGCTCGAATAGCTTCAGCTGTCAATAATGCATGATTGACACACCCATGCTGAATGCCGACGACTAAGATCACGCCAACAGATTGTTTTTTCAACCAATCAGCATAAAAAGTATTATCATCGAGAAGATAACGCCACCCACCATTACCTTCGATAACCACTATGTCACTTTGCTCGTGAAGGTGATCTAACCCTTTATTGATTTTATTAAAATCAATACTGTTTTCATGGCTGTAATTATCACCAAGTCTGACAGGGTTAACTTCATCATACGAGACTAGATCTTGCGAAACACGATGAATAAGAAGTGCATCCTTATTGCGCTTCCCTTCAGGTGTATCGATACATTGATCTGCAATAGGTTTGTACCCTACTGCTTTAATACCTTGATTATTAAGTGCTTGTAATATTGCTAGTGTCGATACCGTCTTCCCGACATCTGTATCTGTCCCGGTAATAAATAGATTGTTCATGGTTGTTCTATCCTGAAGTGACAGACTAAAGTCAGCAAAATGCTATAAAAATGATATGAATTCAGTTTATGGGAATGGGGAAATGATAAGTTTGCGTTAGCTCAATTTTGTGTAAGATAATGAGAAGTTTATCAAATTGTATTAGCCTTGCAGTAATTGCAACAACAGTGAGCCATCATAAAGTGCATTTTGAATTAATGCCGTTTCACTTTCTTTAATTGAAATTGTTGATTTCTCAAACATTAATTTATTATTGTAAAGTGGATTCCCATATAATGAGATAAAATATTGTAGGCGAGTAAGCCAGTAATTTTGCTCATCAGTTAAAGGCGAATTAATTAAAATCAATTCGGTTCCAAATAAATTAATCATCATTGCTAATGGATAAGCGAGTTGTTTGGCTACTATATCGAGTAATAAAATACATAATGGATCATTTTCTATTGCACCTCGACTAATTGCATTAATATCGATACTCTCTTTATGCAAAATAGATGCAGGATAATCTGCAAGTAAATCCCTTGCTTGCTGAACAATGGCAGGAATGGATATTTGGGTTTCTAAACAGCCCTTTCCGCCACAATAGCAAGATTGTGGTCTTTCTGAATCAGTTGGAGTATGTGCAAATAATATAGGCTGACGTGTTATTGAATCCAGCGAATAACCGTGGTTCAGTACCGCGATATTAACCACTTCTTGAATTTGTAGATAAATAATATTTTTTTGTGCTCGAGATTCTGAATGCTTGAGGTGGTCACCGATAGCCAGAGCATTAACTGGCGGATGAAGATAGACGGGCAGCCCTGTTTTTTCGGTCAGCATTTCGCCGATAGCCAGTTGGTGAACATGGTAGTCAGGCAGCCCATAGATAACTCCAGAATAAGAGTCTAAGAGACCATCTAATAAGATGCTGATCGCCGTGACTCTTTCTAAATGAGATGCGTTTTCTTCGAAAAATAGACTAATCAGTTCCGATAACCGATCACTAAATTGTTGATTACCTTTTACATCAAAAGGATAGCATTGCTCCGTGAGGGTTTTAGCATTAATTTCTTTTAACGAAATAATGGCGTGTTGCTGTTCAATTCGAATGGCTAAAAATTGCCAACCTTCACTTTCAATGACTAACCCAACGGCTGGGCGCCCTCTTAACCCTAATACAGGAAATTCACGTTCTTGTATCAAGTGAGCATCCATCAATTCACGGGTAATTTTGGTGATGCTCGCCGGAGCCAATTGAGACTGTTTTGATAACGCAATACGGGAAATAGGACCATGCTGTGCAATAATTCGGTACACAAGCCCTGTATTTAATTGCTTTATTTGGTCGGTATTCCCCGTTTGGTTTATCATCTTAACACTCAGAAATCGTTATAAATTATGATTGATTATGCCTGATATAAATGAAAACTCGGCTACATTTACATATAAAACGTGATGCAAATCTCGTTAATCATTTCAAATCTTACGCCTTATATGCTCACAATACTTATATACCCACAATATTGTGCAGCAGTAACTCTGTTAGTTTTTTAGCCGCAGCAGGTGGCGTTCGTCGAGTATTGTAGACCAACCAGACTTCTGAAGTAGCTTGAATATTCGCGAGTTTTAGATACCTCACACCGTCAATCTTCATTCGTGTAAAGGATTCAGTAATGATGGAAATTCCCATTCCCGCAGAAACTAATCCTAGAATAGTCATGGCTTCCCCTGCTTCTTGGGAAATTGTAGGAACCACTCCTTCGGAAGCTAATAATTGGTTAATCTCATCATACAGTGCCGTCCCTACTTCCCGCTCAAAGAAAACTAACGGATAAGCGGCTAGTTGCTTAATGTCGACACCACTTTCTTCAAAAGCCAGTAAAGGATGCCCTTCATAAACCGCAACCATGAAAGGCTCTCTAAACAATAATTGATAGTCCAATTGCTCAGGCAATATTGTATTTCGCATGATGCCTATGTCTATGCGCCCGGTCACTAAAGGCGGGATTTGCTGCTTCGTATTCATTTGATGCATATGAATAGAAACATCAGGATATGCTTCTCGGTATTGGCGTAGGCTCATGGTGACTTTGTGCATGAATGGCGTTGTTGACGTAAAACCAATAGACAGTTCGCCCAGTTCCCCTTTTTCCATCCGAGCCGCTTTGGTCGCTGCGGCATCGACCTGCCCTAAAATTTGGTAGGCTTCTTTGAGAAACATGGCGCCAGCTGGGGTTAAGGCGACATTGCGGTTATTGCGCTCTAATAATTTGGCATTCACCATTTCTTCAAGCGCCTGTATTTGTTGGCTTAGTGGTGGCTGAGACATGTGCAAGCGTTCAGCTGCCCGTCCAAAATGTAGCTCTTCGGCAACCGCAATAAAATAACGTAGGTGGCGTAATTCTATGTTCATTTGATTGATATTTTAAATGTATCATTATGTATTATTAATATATTAGACAAAAAAATAGAAAGTTTCTATTCTTTGATCGAAATCAAGTCCGTTTAGTCGTCAAGGAATTTACATGGAACAGCAGTCAAATAGCCTCTCAACGAGCCAATCTCTCCAAGGAAAACAAACCAAAACCTTGACCAATACAGAGCCGAAAAAACATTATATTCAACGGGACGATGCTCTGTACCTGCGTGTCACTCTGTCATTTTTTACTGTAGGTTTTGCAACATTTGCGTTGCTGTACTTTGTACAACCTATTTTGCCAATGTTGTCAGCGGATTTTAATATTTCCCCAGCGACGGCCAGTTTATCACTCTCTTTAAGTACCGGATTAATGGCATTGGGATTGCTGATCACCGGTCCTATTTCCGATGCAATTGGTCGTAAAAATGTGATGGTCATTTCCCTGACTTGTGCGGCACTTTTTACATTAATGAGCTCGATAATGGAAAGTTGGCAAGGGATTTTGATCGCTCGTGCATTAGTGGGATTATCACTTAGCGGTGTCGCCGCCGTCGCCATGACCTATTTGAGCGAAGAAATTCACCCGAGCTATGTTGCACTGTCGATGGGCTTATATATCAGTGGTAACTCAATTGGGGGAATGAGTGGGCGTTTAATGACTGGGGTTATAGCCGACTATTATTCATGGCGCGTTGCTGTGGTTATTTTAGGCTCATTGGCGTTGCTGGCCGCGATTGGATTCTGGCGCTTATTACCACCATCCCAACACTTTCGCGCGAGTTCTCTGAAACCTAGAAACCTTTGGGTTAACTTACACTTACATCTACGCGATACGGGATTACCTTGGTTATTTATTGAGGGCTTTATCTTGATGGGCGGCTTCGTCACCATGTATAACTACATTGGATACCGCTTACTTGAATCGCCTTATAATTTTAGTCAGTCTGTCGTGGGATTCTTATCTGTTATTTATTTAACAGGAACTTACAGTGCGACTAAAACGGGGAGTTTGACCCAGAAACATGGTTTTGGGCGAATTTTAATTGCTGCCATTGCGATGATGTTAATCGGCGTAATTTTGACGTTACACAGTAATATTTGGGTCATTTTATTAGGTATGACAATATTGACCACCGGATTCTTTGCCGGGCATTCCGTTGCAAGTAGCTGGGTGGGACGTCGCGCTAAACGAGCAAGAGGACAAGCATCTTCCCTCTATTTGTTTAGCTATTATGCGGGTTCCAGTATTGCCGGTACATTGGGTGGCTTTTTCTGGTCGGCATATGGTTGGAATGGCGTGGCATTATTTATTGCGGCTCTTCTACTGGCCGGTGTAGGTATCGCTTATAAGTTAAAAACAAAATGTTAGTGGCTTATAAATTACCGAATAATCCAATAAGTTAACTGCTACCAAAGGTTAGAATTCACATCCTCATCATAGTTAATAGAGAATATATAAATTAATCAATGATGAGGATCTTCAATGAAAAAATTATTATTATTTCCTTTATTACTCTGCTATAGCTACTTTGCCCTGCCTCATGGCTATATCGAGTATCCCGCAAGCCGAGCTTACCTGTGTAAATTACAAACCAATAAAAACTGTGGCGCTATCCAGTATGAACCTCAGTCTGTTGAAGGGTTGAAAGGTTTTCCTCAAAAAGGGCCGGCTGACGGTAAAATTGCCAGTGCAGGTGTGCCCGCATTCTCGCCTATCGATGTTCAGCATCCGTCTCGTTGGACTCGTATGTTAATAGAAACGCCTGATTTTGATTTTTTCTGGCGATTAACGGCGATCCACAAAACAACGAAATGGGAATATTTTATTACACGGAAAGATTGGAACCCAAGTGAACCATTAACCCGAGCGCAATTTGAATTAACGCCATTTTGCAAGTACGAAAAAATAGAGACGCCAGCGAGTTTAGTGCAACACAATTGCAGGCTCCCCCAAGATTACCAAGGCTACCATATTGTTTTGGGGGTTTGGACCATAAATGATACGGCCAATGCATTCTATCAAGCCATTGATATAGAAATAGATTATAAGCAATAACAGCAAGAAAAAACCATGATGGGATAGTATAATACCCTACCTCGCTATCCCTTAACTTCCTGATTAAGCCTGTTGATAAACTGAGATGTTAATGCTAGTTTTGTTTTACAAACATAAAGAATGTTGTAACTAAATATAAGGTTGTATACCTCAAATGTCCAAACAACAGTTAATTAGCTCATTCAATCTATTAGAGTCGAATATTAATCTGCTATGCCAATTGCTTCAGGCGCAAAAAGACGTCAATGCGGCCGTGTTTAGTTTACCTGAAACCCTTAAAGGGGAAGAAAACAATGAAGTCTATTCTATCTTTGTGGATAAACATACGGGAAACGATGCAATAGCCCAAACAATAAAATTATTTAAGCTTTTGTTTATTCATAAAAAATCAGAATTGGTTAGCAATAAAACGGCAATACGTTTACCTGGAGCGATTTGTTTAGCGCCCTCTTATGCAGAATATAAACAATTTCAGCAGTTAATCTCCGATATCAACCAGTTAAAAATAGATATAAAGCAAATAGTGACCAATATTGATGAAGCTCATCGGTTTGAATTTATAAGAGAAAGCTTGCATGGGCTACTTACGCTGAATACCTATCGAACCCTCACCTCTGTTGTCGATCCCGACACTATTCGTTTTGGGTGGGCAAATAAGAAAGTGATTAACAAAGTGACTCAAGAAGAGATGCTCAACCGTTTACAAGCCAGTTTAGAAAGCGGAAGAACACCGGCTCATTTACAGCGCGAACATTGGCAGTTGCAGTTAGAAACTGAGATCCAGTTAATTCGCTCCCTTCCCCATGATTGCATTCTAAAAACACAGCGTCCGGTAAAAGTTCAACCTATAGCCCGAGTTTGGGACAAAGAAACTCAGAAACAGACGCAATATCCATGTGCGACGCCGATATTGGTTTTTGCTGTCGATAAAACGTTGGGTGACATAAAACTGGGTGAGCTGGCGGATTATCATCAAGACAGCATCGCACTGCGTAATCGCCCAAAAGCCAAACCTGTTGAATTACTGATACCGCGCCTAAATCTGTATATAGAGCGATGAAAAAAGCCCCTGCCTATTTCTAGTACAGGGGCTAAAAACGTTATCTTAGATAAAGATAATTACGATTTCATGCTACCAACCATATCTTCTGGACGAACCCACTCATCAAATTGAGCTTCAGTTAAGTAGTTCAATTTCAGTGCAGACTCTTTCAGCGTCAAGCCTTCTTTATGCGCTTTTTTCGCAATTTCAGCTGCTTTGTCATAACCGATATGGGTATTTAACGCAGTTACCAGCATCAGAGATTCGTGCAGTAATTTCTCGATACGCTCACGGTTTGGTTCGATACCTTCCGCACAGTGTTCGTTGAAGCTACGCATACCATCTGCTAATAAGCGGATAGACTGTAAGAAATTATCGATAACCATTGGACGGAATACGTTCAATTCAAAGTTACCTGAAGCCCCACCAATGTTAACTGCAACATCGTTACCCATCACTTGAGCGCATAGCATGGTTAATGCTTCACACTGAGTTGGGTTCACTTTGCCTGGCATGATTGAGCTGCCTGGTTCGTTTTCAGGGATCGAGATTTCGCCGATACCACAACGAGGACCTGATGCTAACCATCTAACATCGTTAGCAATCTTCATTAAAGAAGCTGCTAAGCCTTTTAATGCTCCGTGTGCGTGGACTAATGCATCACAGGTTGCTAATGCTTCAAATTTGTTCGGTGAGGTCACAAACGGTTGGCCCGTTAATTCAGCAATTTTCTTCGCAACACGAACCGCATATTCAGGGTGAGTGTTTAACCCTGTACCGACCGCAGTACCACCTAATGCAAGCTCGCAAACATGCGGCACTGCATTTTCAATGTGTTTTTCATTGTGAGCTAACATCGCCGCCCAACCTGAAATTTCCTGACCCAATGTTAATGGCGTTGCATCTTGTAAATGCGTACGACCGATCTTAACAATGTCTTTGAATTCTTTTGCTTTCGCATCGAGGGTTTTATGCAGAACTTTCAGTTCTGGCAGCAAATGTTCACGCATCGCGACAACGGCCGCCACGTGCATTGCTGTTGGGAAGACGTCGTTAGAGCTTTGGCTCTTGTTAACATCGTCATTTGGGTGGATCAGACGGTCGTTACCGCGCTGTCCGCCGAGGATTTCGCTACCACGGTTAGCAAGAACCTCATTCATGTTCATGTTACTTTGAGTACCAGAACCAGTTTGCCAGATAGCGAGAGGGAATTCTGTTGGATGCTTGCCAGCAAGGACTTCGTCTGCCGCAGCGATAATCGCATCACCGCGATTTTTTGGCAGTAAACCTAAATCCATGTTCACGCTTGCGGCCGCTTTTTTAGTGACGGCTAATGCGTGGATCAGAGCAACAGGCATTTTCTCTACAGAGATACGGAAATGTTCTAAAGAACGCTGCGTTTGCGCGCCCCACAAGTGGTCAGCAGGTACTTCAATTGGTCCCATTGAGTCTTTTTCAATGCGAGTGGCTGCCATTACTAGCTCCTTAGGTACATATTCAGAATAATTAATTTTAGAATCATCTGCTTGCAGGTAAGCAAATAACCGAGCAGTATAATGCCACAAATTGAATTTCATTTATGAGACTTGGTCGAGCTTATTGTGCTGTAGTAAAAAGGAAATTAGTTGATTTTTGCAAAAAGAGAGTTTTGATATGCTAAAAATGATAAACCAAATCCAACACTATGATTGGGGAAGTAAAACTGCCCTCAATGAATTGTATGGTTATCCTAATCCGGATAATTTACCTATGGCTGAACTTTGGATGGGCGCTCACCCCAAAGCCAGTTCTAAGGTCATATCCCCCTTAACGCATCAGAAAATCTCGTTAAATGACTTCATTAAAGAAAACCCAGAGAAAATACTGAGCAAGCATATTGCCGAGCGCTTTGGTCGATTACCTTATTTATTTAAAGTGTTGTGTGCAGCTCAGCCTCTATCCGTTCAGGTTCATCCAAATAAACATGATGCAGAAATAGGATTTGCTAAAGAAAATGCGCAAGGGATCCCTTTAGATTCTCCTATACGTAATTATAAAGATGATAATCATAAACCAGAGCTGATTTATGCATTAACGCCTTTTAAAGCAATGAATGCATTTCGTCCTATAGATGAGATTGTCGAATTATTTAGCTTTATTGCAGCCGCACACCCTGAAATTCAACTTTTCGTTCAAACGCCAAGTGAAGAACGACTTAAAAAATTATTTGCACAGATTCTTAATTTGACAGGCGAACAAAAAGATCTTGCTATAGGGGTATTAAAAGCCGCATTAAATAGTAAACAAGGTGAGCCTTGGAATTCAATTAAACAAATGGTGAACTTATATCCAGACGATAATGGTTTATTTACACCTTTAATGCTAAATATCGTTGAATTACAACCAGGTGACGCCATGTTCTTAGCCGCTAGAACCCCTCACGCCTATTTAGAAGGTGTCGGGTTAGAAGTGATGGCTAATTCAGATAACGTTTTACGGGCTGGATTGACCAGTAAACATATCGATGTTAAAGAACTGGTTGATAATATTGATTTTAAATCAATTAAAGCTGAAGATTTGTTCAACATTCCCGAAAAATCTGGAAATGTCTGGAAATATAAGATCCCAGTAGAAGATTTTTCATTTAATATATATTCTATTGACTGCTCTGGGTTATCCATAACTAACCATGTTGCTTCAATTTTGTTTTGTATTGAAGGTAAGTTAGTATTGCGATCAGGTAATCAAGAAATAAACATAAATTCTGGTGAATCTGTTTTCTTACCTGCTTATGAGGATAACATTTCTATTAAAGGAAATGGTCAATTAGCCCGAGTATTTAATTTTTAGGTCGTATTCTGTATTTAGCCGTTGGTACACACAGCCAAACGGGTAATAAAACTTATATTATTTTTACATAAGTACGTTTTGTACGTACTGAAAGGATGGATGTTGATAATGAAAAAGTCATTAGTTGCGGTAGGTGTTATCGTTGCTCTGGGCGCAGTATGGACTGGCGCATCATGGTACACAGGTTCAAAAGTCGAAGCTGAACTGAATAAAGTGATTACGAATTCCAATGCGTTTATCACCGCTAACGATCCAAGTGCTGATGTTGTCTTTAAATTAGAGAACTACAAACGTGGTGTGTTCTCTTCTCAAGCTGACATCGTCATTACTTCAACCACTTCTGCTGACGAAAACATCGTCTTTAAAGCGGATATCTCACACGGTCCACTGCCATTATCTCAAGTCGCTAAATTCAACCTGATGCCAAAATTGGGCGCAGTGAATGTTGAATTAGCGAACACCAAAGTGACTAAAGAGCTGTTTGAAGCGACTAAAGGCAAGCCATTCATGCATGGTTCTGCAGTTATCGGCTACAGCAAAAACGTGGATTCTAACATTGAGTTGATCCCACTTGAGTACACTAAAGATGACGGTAAATTCTCTTTCAGTGGCGCTAAATTTGATATCGCAACGGGTTCTGACTTAAGCACCGTTGATGCATCTTTAGTGACTGATAGCTTAGTCATTAGCAGCACCAAGGAAGAAGGCTCTATCACCATGAAAGGCCTGAAACTGGTTTCTAACGTAACGAAATCTCAACACGGCTTCTATACTGGTACTCAATCTTTCGTGATCGCAGATACTGATGTTAGTATCCCTGAAACTAAGTTCTCGTTCAAAAACTTAGACGTTTCAAGTGATACTTCTATCAACGGTGATGATGTTAAAGGTAACATCTCTTACAAAATCAGCGATGTAAAAGCGTTAGAGCAAAACTTAGGTTCTGGTGAGCTGACGGTTGCTATCGAGAAATTAGATGCGAAAGCATTAGGCAAATTTGTTGAGCAATACAACCAAGCACTGGCTGATGGCTTAGCAACAGGCAACCCAGGTGAAGTTAGCGAAAAAATCGCAATGCAGATGATGACCACGACTCTGCCTGAGCTGATGAAAAGCAAGCCTGTATTCACTGTGAGCCCGTTCTACTGGAAAAACGACGCTGGTCAAAGTTCTATCGACCTGAGCATCACATTCAACAAGTGGAATCAAGACGAAATCACTGCGTTAGCAATGCAAAACAAAGTGGATGAAGCGTTCAAACAACTGATCACTTCTTTCGACTTCAGCATGAAACTGAACAAGCCAATGATCATTGAGTCAATGACTCAAGCGATGATCTTAGATGGTGGCGTAGCAGTATCAGCAGAAGACAAGAAAGCGGTTCAAGAACAAGTTTCTGAAGAGTTCGCAGGCGTTCAACAAATGCTGACTGCGGATATGTTCTCTAACCCGTTCGAAGAAATGTTCATGACTGATGAACAACGTGCAGAAAAAGCGAAAGAGAAAAAACACCCTTGGATGATCGACAGCGAAAACGATTTAACCATGACTGTTAAATTCTCTGGTAACGACCTGACCTTCAACGATGACAAATATACCTTAGCTGAATTCTTAACTAAGATGAAAATGATGCCGGGCGCAGAAGATGAAATGGGTTACGAAGAAGAAGCTCAACCAGCTGATGGTGCAGAAGTTGCAGAACCTGCAATTGAAGCAGAACAACCAGCAGAAGCGCCAGCTGCACAGTAATTGATTCTTAAGATAATTTTCCCTTAAGATAAATCAAGTAAACGCCAGTCACACAGACTGGCGTTTTTCTTTTTATCACCCTCTTTTTCATTGATTTTTACTCAATTACAGACAAAATGGAGGTAATATATCTATAAGGATCATTTATTGTGATAAACAAACAACTCCCACTCACGGATTTACACCGCCACCTTGATGGCAATATTCGCCCAGAAACCATCCTTTCCCTTGCACAACAACATCATATTCAGCTTCCCGCCGATGAAATTGAAGCATTACGCCCTCACGTTCAAATTATGGGACAAGAAGCCGATTTAGTGGGCTTTCTGACTAAATTGGATTGGGGTGTTGCTGTCCTCGCAGATTTAGATGCTTGTAAGCGCGTCGCATATGAAAACGTGGAAGATGCGTTCAACGCAGGCATCGACTATGCAGAGTTGCGTTTCTCCCCTTACTATATGGCCATGAAACACCAACTTCCTGTTGAAGGTGTTGTGGGCGCAGTTATTGATGGTATTGCTGCGGGTTGTCGCCAATATGATATTCAAGTTAACCTGATTGGCATTCTAAGCCGTACATTTGGACAGCAAGCCTGTGCCATAGAATTAGACGGTCTTCTTGCTCATAGAGATAAACTGTGCGCTCTCGATTTAGCGGGTGATGAGTTAGGATTCCCTGGCGCCCTATTTGAAGAACATTTTACCAAAGCGCGTAATACAGGGCTCAATATCACTGTTCATGCAGGAGAAGCCGCGGGTGCAGCCAGTATTTGGCATGCGATCAAGCATTTAGGTGCTCAGCGTATTGGCCATGGCGTAAAAGCCATTGAAGATCCTGAACTGGTTGAATTTTTAGCAAAAAATAACATTGGTATTGAAAGCTGTTTAACTTCAAACATTCAAACCAGCACCGTCCCTTCACTGGCTCATCACCCATTGAAAACGTTTTTATCCCACGGTGTATTAGCATCCATTAATACCGATGACCCTGCTGTTCAAGGTATTGAGCTGCCATACGAATATAATGTGGCTGCACCGCAAGCGGGCCTAACACAGGCTGAAATTGAGCTAGCTCAACGTAATGGTTTAACCATGGCATTTCTTTCTGATAGCGAAAAAGCGGCATTAACACGTAAAGCTGCTAACCGTTAATTTCCGTTATAGCCTACCTCTGTTATAACTGCCTCAGCGTTATAACCATCCTAGGGCAGAACCTCTCTCTGCCCTATTTAACCCTTCGATACTTCAAGCTTTCTCCGCTGCTAATCTATTTATAGTATTAAACCCAATAGTATGTTGTAACTAAAATAGCATATTGATAAAGGCAGCTATCGCTGCCTTATTGTACTCTTAGTATTTTTCTAATCTTAGTGTTTTTCTAATTGTTTGGCATATTTCTGGGCGATAACCGCACACACCATTAATTGAATTTGGTGGAAAATCATTAATGGCAGCAAAATAATCCCCACCGTTGCCGCTGGGAATAAAACGTTCGCCATAGGTACTCCGTTTGCTAAACTCTTTTTCGAGCCACAGAACAAGATGGTAATTTCATCTTCTTTGCTAAATCCAAGAAGGCGCGCAGACATCACGTTAATCACCATCACCACCACTAACACGACGCAAGAAACTAATGTAATGATAAACAATGAATAAGCATCGATAGTTTGCCAGATACCCTCCACTACCGCTTCACTGAACGCCACGTAAACCACTAGAAGAATCGATGAGCGGTCTGTGGTATTAACTAATCTTTTATGGCGATTAATCCAGTTAGCAATTAGCGGACGGCACAAATGCCCAACAATAAACGGCACCATTAATTGCAACATAATGGAGCCAATCGCGTTCAAAGTGTCCATGGCTTGGCTGCCATCGGTATCCATTAGTACTCCCACCAAAACAGGTGAAAGGAAAACCCCTAAAATACTCGATGCCGAAGCACTACAAATCGCGGCAGCAACGTTGCCCCCTGCTACTGAGGTAAATGCAATCGCTGACTGCACGGTTGCTGGCAATGCACATAAATAGAGAAAACCCATATACACCGTCGGTGACATCCAATGAGGCACCATGAAACGTAACGCAATACCAATAATGGGAAAGAGAATAAAAGTGCTAGCAAATACCAGTAAATGAAGCCGCCAGTGCCCCATCCCTGCAACGATAGATTCTCTGGATAACTTAGCACCATGCATAAAGAACAGTAGCGCGATTGCCGCTGTAGTTAGGTGCTGAAAAACGGTTTTGACTTCCCCTTCACAAGGAAAAATACTGGCGATAACAACCACGCCAATCATGATCAACAGAAAAGAGTCTATTTTAAGTTTTGCTAATAAATTCATTCGATTTTCCACAAATAAAAAGCCAGGTTTCACTCTGGCAATATGTTGCTAACAAAGAGGGATAAAAGCGTGGTTTTTCCCTCTTTGTGTTATCAGGCGAAAATCAATGAATTGATTTTCCTCGTTGATTATTGCAACCAAAAATAGCGATTTTCAAACCAATTAGGTCTGAAAATCGTCTAAAGCCAGGTTTCACTCTGGCTTTATCTTCAACGTTGAACCTTAGAAAATATTTTCGATGGTACGTTTTTCTTTCGCTGATTGAATACCGGCTTCAATCAGTTTCATAATCTCGATGGCTTCACTTGGCGTTACTGGATTTGGCTTACCGAGACGGATAGCGTCATGAATAGCTTCATAATAGCCGCCATAGTTGCCTTTTTCATTGTTCCACGGCTTCGTCACCATTTCATCACCTTGTGACAGGGTCACAACTCCATGATTCGGATCTTCCCCCCAATGCTCTCCTTGCGGAATCGCGCCGCTTTTTAACGCATCTTCTTGAGTATCCAGACCATATTTCACGTAGCTGCCCTTCATCCCATGAATGGTATAGATTGGCATTGGTGCAGCGGCAAGCGTCGTTGAGTGTAGAACCACTTTTTTATCTGCGTAATCCAGCATTGCATGGAAATAATCCACCGCTTCCGCACCTGGACGAATAATACCAAGATCCACCGTAATCGCTTTTGGCTTGCCAAAATATTGTAGAACTTGGTCAATAACGTGTGGTCCTAAATCGTACCAAATCCCTGCTCCGGGAATATTGGCCTCACGCCAGCGTTGCCTAACCACGGGACGAAAACGGTCAAAATGAGATTCATAATATTTAATCTCACCTAAACAGCCATCTTGCAGGATTTTTTTCACGGTACGATAACCAGAATCCCAGCGACGATTATGATATACCGACAACAATTTACCTGCTTTTTCAGCGCGTTGTTGTAAATCTTCGGCTTCTTTAACGTCGAGCGTAAATGGTTTATCAACCACCACATGCTTACCCGCCGCTAGCGCTTTACAGGCTAATGGGTAGTGAGTGTCATTCGGGGTTGGGATCACCACCAGTTCAATTTCAGCATCCGCGAACAGCTCTTCGGGTGTCCCCACCACCTTAACATTAGGATGGTCGGCATGAACTTTGCTCGCATCGCTACTGGAGATTGTGGTTAGTTCAAACTCCTCTAACATGGCTAAAAATGGGGCATGGAAAGTTTTGCTGGCATAACCGTACCCGACAATCCCAACTTTAATTGGCTTGGACATGTTGACCTCACATTAGTGGCATATTTTGCTATTTTAAAAAAGTACCATCAGAATGAATCAATTAGCAAATAAATCTATGATAGGATTATTATTTATCTGTACTATTTAGTGATAACGGATCCCTTATTTATGACTTCTGTTTATAACGCAGACCGCATTACTGGCTGGCTATTAGTCCCCGCTAGCTATTTACTGCTGACATTATTTGCTGCTTGCAGCATGACTGTGATGTACTGCATTAAGTTTTATGAGATAGTGACTACCGTTGAAAGCTGGAGTAGTTTCATTACTCCTCAGTGGTATTTATCATTCGCTATCAGCCTCGCTATGTCACTGTTTAGCGTGCATGTAGCGCAATTGATGTTTAAACGTTCTCGCCAATTCCCCCGTCGTTTTACTATCTGGTTATTAGCATTAATGTTAATCGGGCTAAAAACCTTCGCCTTTTCCCCGATTGATGACCAGACAGCCTTGCAAATCCTTGCATGGCCACTCTTAGGGGCTGCTTTTTTCGTCCCGTATATGAAAGTTTCTAAACGCGTGAAAATGACTTTCACACAAGATCGATAAGCATCACAAAAATAGCTTTGATATCATAGCCTCCGTTAAACTGACTGCGGTCAGTTTTTGGGCTTTTTTCTCTCTTCAGGCTATGACATGACCGACTATCTTCTACTTTTTATTGGGACAGTGTTAGTCAACAACTTTGTCCTCGTTAAATTCTTGGGATTATGCCCATTTATGGGTGTATCAAAAAAACTAGAAACTGCCATTGGGATGGGGTTTGCGACAACGTTCGTGATGACTCTCGCCTCTATTTCTTCGTGGCTAATCGATACGTTGATCTTAATCCCGCTGGATTTAGTCTATCTGCGCACACTGAGCTTTATCCTTGTGATTGCTGTCGTTGTGCAATTTACCGAAATGGTTGTGAGAAAAACCAGCCCAACGTTATACCGCTTATTGGGGATCTTTTTACCGCTGATCACCACTAACTGCGCGGTTCTTGGGGTGGCCTTATTAAATATCAACCAATCCCATAATTTCTTGCAATCTGCGGTCTATGGCTTTAGCGCCGCCGTCGGATTCTCTTTTGTGATGGTACTTTTCGCGGCTATTCGCGAGCGTTTGGCTGTCGCAAATGTCCCAGCGCCTTTTAAAGGTTCGTCAATTGGCCTGATCACAGCAGGGTTAATGTCCCTCGCATTTATGGGCTTTAGTGGTTTGGTGAAATTCTAATGATGTCTTTGTGGATTGCGATTGGCATATTAGCCGTTTTCGGGCTGATCTTTGGTCTGATCTTAGGCTATGCCTCATTACGTTTTAAAGTTGAAGAAGACCCGATTGTTGAAAAACTGGATGCGATTTTACCGCAAAGTCAGTGTGGTCAATGCAGTTATCCGGGGTGCCGTCCCTACGCAGAAGCCGTTGCCAATAACGGTGAGATGATTAACAAATGTGCCCCTGGCGGCGAGCAAGTGATGCTCAAAATAGCCGAATTGATGAACGTAGATCCTCAGCCGATTGATGGCGATGAAGAGGCACAAAATCCCGTTCGTAAAGTGGCGGTCATCGATGAAGAAAACTGTATTGGTTGCACCAAATGTATTCAAGCTTGCCCTGTGGATGCCATTGTGGGCGCCACTCGCGCTATGCATACCGTGATTGAAGATTTGTGTACAGGCTGTGACCTGTGTGTAGCCCCTTGCCCTACGGATTGTATTGAAATGGTACCGGTTAAAACCACAACCGCTAACTGGAAATGGGATTTAAACACCATTCCTGTTAAAAACATTACGGATGTACCTCTTTCTTCAGTTAAAGAGGGTTCCCATGCTTAATTTATTTAAGTGGTTGAAAAAAGATAATGTTTGGGACTTCGATGGTGGCATTCACCCGCCAGAGATGAAACTGCAATCCAGCCAAACGCCTATGCGAGTGGCTTCCGTCCCTGACGAATTGATTATTCCGCTACAACAGCATTTAGGACCTGAGGGTGAACTGATTGTTAAGGTTGGTGACACCGTCCTTAAAGGGCAGCCGCTCACCAAAGGTTCCGGTCGTACCGTACCGGTTCACGCCTCAACATCAGGAACCATTGTTGCCATTGAACCCATGGTGACTGCGCACCCTTCAGGGTTAAAAGAGCTGTGTGTCAAAATTAAATCGGATGGTTTAGATACTTGGGCACCTTTGCAACCCGAGCCTAATTTCCAACAACTTTCACGTGCCGATTTACTCAATAAGATTGAACAAGCGGGTATCGCCGGTCTTGGTGGTGCAGGCTTCCCGACAGCATCCAAGCTAGCGGGCGGGAAAGATGCCATTAAAACATTGATTATCAATGCTGCTGAGTGCGAGCCGTACATCACCGCAGATGACCGATTAATGCAGGAACACGCCCAAGAGGTCATCGAAGGTTGCCGCGTTTTACAACATTTGCTCAATCCAGACCAAGTGCTGATTGGTATTGAGGATAATAAACCTGAAGCTATCAAGGCATTAAAACGTGCACTGACGCCTATAGATACACAGATTTTTGTACGCGTGATCCCAACTAAATATCCATCAGGTGGCGCGAAACAGCTCACAAAAATCTTAACCGGAAAGGAAGTCCCTTCTGGCGCTCGTTCATCTCAAATCGGCGTGCTAATGCAAAACGTCGGTACCGCTGTTGCCATTAAACGCGCAGTGATTGATGGACAACCACTGATTGAACGTGTCGTAACAGTGACGGGCGAAGCGATTAAACAGCCTGGTAACTTCTGGGCGCGTTTAGGCACCCCAGTTAAGCACCTGCTTCAACAATCTGGTTTTGAACCTGAAAGTGAGCAAATGGTGATTATGGGCGGCCCATTAATGGGCTTTACGCTGCCGGATCTGAATGTGCCAGTGGTGAAAATCTGTAACTGTTTATTGGTTCCTACCCAAGAAGAAATGGGTGAAAAGCCAGTCGAAGAAGCCTGCATTCGTTGCGGTTTATGTGTTGATGCCTGCCCTGCGGGATTACTGCCCCAGCAATTATATTGGTTCAGTAAAGGCAACGAACACGAAAAAGCGCAAAAGCATAATCTGTTTGACTGCATTGAGTGTGGCGCTTGCGCTTATGTTTGCCCAAGTAATATTCCGTTGGTGCAATATTATCGCCAAGAAAAAGCTGAAATTCGCGAGATAGACCAAGAGGAACGTCGTTCCGCGGAAGCAAAACTGCGCTTTGAAGCCAAACAACAGCGAATGGAACGTGAAAAACTGGCCCGTGAAGAGCGCCATAAAAAAGCAGCTGTTCAAGTGGATACCGCGGATAAAGACGCGGTTAATGCGGCGCTGGCTCGTGTTAAAGCGAAGAAAGCCTCAACCTCTGAACCAATAAAAATTATTTCGGGCGAATTGCCGGATAATAGTGCCGTTATTGCAGCAAGAGAAGCGCGTAAAGCCCAAGCTCGTGCGAAGCAAGCACAAAAAGTCGCGGACCAAACTCAATCTGATAACTTAGTTATTGCAGATGGCGCTGAGGGTGATGACCCACGCAAAGCTGCCGTCGCTGCTGCAATTGCTCGTGCAAAAGCGAAAAAAGCGGCTGCGCAACAGACTTCAGAGCCTGTTGTTGAAGCGCCTGCTGAAGCCACTGAGGAAGTCGACCCACGCAAAGCTGCCGTCGCTGCCGCAATTGCTCGTGCGAAAGCCAAGAAAGCGGCTGCGCAACAGACTTCAGAGCCTGTTGTTGAAGCGCCGGCTGAAGCCGTTGAAGAAGTCGATCCGCGCAAAGCTGCCGTCGCTGCTGCAATTGCCCGTGCGAAAGCCAAAAAAGCGGCTGCGCAACAGACTTCAGAGCCTGTTGTTGAAGCGCCTGTTGAAGCCGCTGAGGAAGTCGACCCGCGCAAAGCTGCCGTTGCTGCTGCCATTGCTCGAGCAAAAGCGAAAAAAGCGGCTGCGCAACAGACTTCAAAGCCTGTTGTTGAAGCGCCTGTTGAAGCCGCTGAGGAAGTCGACCCGCGCAAAGCTGCCGTCGCCGCTGCCATTGCTCGAGCGAAAGCGAAAAAAGCGGCTGCGCAACAAACTTCAGAGCCTGTTGTTGAAGCGCCTGTTGAAGCCACTGAGGAAGTCGACCCGCGCAAAGCTGCCGTCGCCGCTGCGATTGCCCGAGTTAAGGCAAAAAAAGCCGCTGAACAGCGACCTACAGAACAACAATCAAACGAACAAACCACCACAGAGTAAGTGATAAACAGATGAAATTTAGACCGCTTGATAGCAAAGCACGCCGTTTAAAAATTGCTAGCGCCCCATTTACTCATGATAACCAAAGTACCAGTCAAGTCATGTTTTGGGTTCTGCTTGCCGCTATCCCCGGCATTGCAGTGCAAACCTATTTTTTTGGTGTTGGAACCTTATACCAAATCGCCATTGCGATGGTCACTGCCGCAGTAACAGAAGCCATCTCCATCCGCTTACGCCAGCAACCTGTGCTGCCTGTTTTGAAAGATAATTCCGCGATTGTTACCGCGTTATTACTGGGTGTGAGCTTACCGCCACTATCACCTTGGTGGCTGATTGTGTTAGGCACTGTATTTGCCATTATTATTGCTAAGCAATGCTACGGTGGCTTGGGACAGAATCCATTTAACCCTGCTATGGTCGGTTATGTGGTGTTGCTGATTTCATTCCCAGTGCAAATGACGAACTGGTTGCCTCCTCAAGAATTGCAACAGCTACATATTTCTGGTTTTGATAGCTTGATGGTGATCTTTAGCGGGCATACCTCGACGGGAATAACACTGGATCAATTACGTACCGGTATTGATGGTATGAGCCAAGCGACTCCGTTAGATAGCTTTAAAACGGGCTTACTCACCCATTCCATTTCCGATGTACTACAGCAACCAATCCTGCAAGGCTCTTTAGCCGGTATCGGTTGGCAGTGGGTGAACCTTGCCTATCTGGCAGGCGGATTAATTATGTTAAGCCGCCGCATTATTAGCTGGCACATTCCCGTGGCATTTATTGGTACCTTAGCCCTACTCGCTGTGATTAGCTGGTTAATTGACGATAGCCGCTATTCTCCGCCATTAATCCAATTGCTGTCCGGTGCGACAATGTTGGGGGCATTCTTTATTTCAACCGACCCAGTCACCGCATCGACAACGCCAAAAGGACGAATTATTTTTGGTGTGTTAATCGGCTTCTTAGTGTGGGTGATCCGCGTTTATGGCGGCTATCCTGATGCCGTGGCCTTTGCTGTCTTGCTTGCCAATATCACCGTACCATTAATCGACCACTATACGCAGCCTCGTGCGTATGGACATAAGTAAGGAGCCAGCATGTTAAATACAATGCGCCGTCATGGCACAATCTTGGCTCTGTTCGCGGCAGGTACAACTGCACTGAGCGCCGCTGTATATACGCTAACGAAAGATATCATTGCAGAACAAGCCGCTATCGTGCAGAAGAAATTACTCGACCAAGTGGTGCCTGAATCCTTATATGACAATGAGCTCGCCAAAGAGTGCTATCTGGTCACCAATGAAACTATACTGGGAAATAAACTTCCTCGACATCTGTATATTGCCCGTAAGGATGGTCAGCCTGTTGCTGCGGCTTTAGAAAGCACGGCTCCCGATGGATATTCCGGCGCAATTCATCTGTTAGTTGGTGCAGATTTTAAAGGCAATGTTTTGGGTGTACGCGTCACAGAACACCATGAAACACCAGGGCTTGGGGATAAAATTGAAACCCGCATTTCTGATTGGATCACCCATTTTACGGGCAAAAAGTTAGAGTCTGCGCAAGACCCTCATTGGGCAGTGAAAAAAGATGGTGGTGATTTTGATCAATTTACAGGCGCCACAATCACGCCTCGTGCGGTTGTCAATGCCACAAAACGTACCGCGGCATTTATCCAAACGGTACCTGAAGAATTAGCGAATTACCCAATTTGTGGGGATGAATAATGAGTAGCGAAACTAAAGAATTATTTGCACAAGGGTTATGGAAGAATAACTCTGCATTGGTACAACTACTGGGGTTATGCCCATTATTAGCGGTATCATCAACAGCGACTAACGCATTAGGCTTGGGGCTAGCAACGACCCTCGTTCTCGTCTGCACTAACGTAGCAGTATCCGCATTTCGTCGCTGGGTTCCTGCTGAAATCCGTATTCCTATTTATGTGATGATTATCGCCTCCGTGGTGAGCGCCGTACAAATGCTGATCAACGCCTATGCGTTTGGTTTGTATGAGTCTCTGGGGATCTTTATTCCGCTGATTGTCACAAACTGTATCGTCATTGGACGCGCTGAAGCTTATGCATCTCGCAACACAGTTCCTTTATCTGCCATCGATGGCTTGGCGATGGGATTAGGAGCAACAGCCGCACTGTTTGTACTAGGTGCTATGCGTGAAATTCTTGGTAACGGCACCTTGTTCGATGGCGCTGACCTACTGCTAGGTTCATGGGCAAAATCGTTACGTGTGGAAGTCTTACACCTTGACTCACCCTTTTTACTCGCTATGCTGCCACCGGGCGCGTTTATTGGCTTAGCCTTGATGCTAGCCGGTAAATACCTTATTGATGAAAAAATGAAAAAGCGCGCGGCGCTAAAATCAGGTCAACAACCTGCTCGTGAATACCAAAAAGAACAAGGTTGTGGCACTCATATTTCTTAAATTTGAAGCTTTGTGAGCAATGAATAAAACTAAACGAATCGAAATTCTCACTCGCCTGCGCGATAACAATCCTCATCCGACAACGGAGCTAGAATTTAGCTCCCCTTTTGAATTACTGATTTCGGTGCTGCTGTCTGCGCAAGCCACCGATGTCAGCGTCAACAAAGCGACGGCAAAACTTTATCCGGTCGCCAATACGCCAGAGCAAATGGTCGCTCTCGGCGTTGATGGCATCAAAGAGTATATTAAAACCATTGGGTTATTTAATACCAAAGCCGAAAGCGTCTATAAAACCTGCCAGATCCTGATTGAAAAGCATCATAGCCAAGTCCCTGAAAACCGCGAGGCATTAGAAGCCTTGCCAGGTGTTGGGCGTAAAACGGCAAACGTTGTGCTCAATACCGCCTTTGGCTGGCCGACCATTGCCGTTGATACCCATATCTTCCGCGTGTGTAATCGCACCAAGTTTGCTCCCGGCAAAGATGTTGTGGAAGTCGAGGAAAAACTATTAAAAGTGGTTCCTGCTGAATTTAAAGTCGACTGCCACCACTGGTTTATTCTCCATGGTCGTTATACCTGTATCGCCCGCAAACCGCGCTGTGGATCTTGCATCATTGAAGATCTTTGCGAGTTTAAAGATAAAATTTACCCTGAAAATTAATCAACTTAGCCCAAGATGCGAATTTCCACACAGTTATAAAGTCATTCGCATTTTTTTCTTGCTCTAAGACTTTGTCTTACGCAACAATAGAGCCAAACTCAACATCAAATAAACGGTAAGTATGTTTCAAGACAACCCATTATTAGCGCAACTCAAACAAACGTTGCATGCCAAAACACCTCGCGTCGAAGGTCTGGTGAAAAGCACTGAAAAAGGCTTTGGCTTTTTAGAAGTCGATGGACAAAAAAGCTATTTCATTCCACCGCCGCAAATGAAGAAAGTGATGCACGGGGATAGAATTTCTGCCGCTGTTCATACGGATAAAGACCGTGAATTTGCCGAGCCTGAAGAGCTTATCGAGCCATTCCTTAACCGTTTTGTTGGTAAAATTCAGAAGAAAGATAACGACAATCGCCTGTTCGTTATTCCTGATCACCCACTGCTAAAAGATGCTATCTCCTGTCGCCCAATCAATGGTATCACTCATGAATTTAAGCAAGGTGACTGGGTTGTCGCAGAAATGCGTCGCCATCCATTAAAAGGCGACAAAGGTTTCTACGCAGAAATTACAGAATATATTACCTTCGGTGATGACCATTTCGCACCGTGGTGGGTTACGTTACGCCGTCACCAATTAGATCGCGCTGAACCTGCAATGGTGGAAAGTGAGCGTGATGATGAAGGCTTAGAACGTCTTGATTTAACTGACCTTCACTTTGTCACCATCGACAGTGCAAGCACTGAAGATATGGATGATGCGCTGTATATCGAGAAAACAGCTGAAGGCAACCTGAAACTGTATATCGCGATTGCCGACCCAACCAGTTATATCAAAGAAGGCAGTGAGCTGGATAAACTGGCATTAGCCCGTTCATTCACTAACTACCTGCCAGGCTTCAACATTCCAATGTTGCCTCGCCAGCTGTCTGATGATTTATGTTCACTGCGCCCGAATGCTCGTCGCCCTGCTCTAGTTTGCGTTACGCAGATCCTGCAAGACGGTGCCATTGATAGCAATATTGAGTTCTTCAGTGCGTGGGTTGAATCTAAAACTAAGTTAGTTTATGACGAAGTTTCTGATTGGTTAGAAGAAACGGGTTCTTGGAAACCACAATCTGACGCTGATACTCAGCAAATCCTGCTATTAAAAGAGATGGCTGATAAGCGCTTACAGTGGCGCCATGATAACGCCTTAGTCTTCAAAGATAGACCGGATTACCGTTTTGTTTTAGACGAAAATGGCAACGTGGTGGATATCGTCTCAGAAAGCCGTCGTACCGCAAATCGCATTGTTGAAGAAGCGATGATCACCGCTAACTTATGTGCGGCTAACGTGCTGAAAAACAAATTAGGTTTCGGTGTGTTTAACGTCCATATGGGCTTTGAGCCTCTGCAAATCGAGCAAGTGGTTCAGACCTTGAAAGATAATGGCATCGAAGCAAAAGGCGAAGAGCTATTAACCCTTGAAGGCTTCCGTCAATTACGCCGCCTCTTGGATTCACAGCCGACTCAATTCTTAGACAGCCGTATTCGTCGCTTCCAAACCTTTGCGGAGGTGAAAGCGGATCCGGGTCCTCACTTTGGTCTAGGCTTTGACGCGTATGCCACATGGACATCGCCAATTCGTAAATACACCGATATCGTCAACCACCGCTTGCTGAAATCGATTATTGCGGGCGCACCAACACCAGAAAAACCAACTGAAGAGCTGTCTCTTAAGCTGGCAGAACGCCGCCGTGCTAACCGTATGGCTGAGCGTGATGTGGGTGATTGGCTATATTCCCGCTATCTGAAACCGTTTGAAGGCACTGATACTAAATTCCCTGCGGAAATTATCGATATTACTCGCGGTGGTGTGCGTGTGCGTTTAGTGGATAATGGCGCCGTTGCCTTTATTCCTGCCCCATTCCTTCACAGTGTTCGTGATGAAATTCAATGCAGCCAAGAGACTGGCAGTGTGCTAATCAAAGGCGAAAAAGCCTATCAATTAAACGATATTATTGATGTCAATATCGCCGAAGTGCGTATGGAAACCCGTAATATCGTGGCTCGCCCAGCCGCGTAGTCATTCTCCATTTCGTATCAAAAAAGCCATTACTTATGAGTAATGGCTTTTTTTTTATATGGTCAAAATACATTCAATATGAATGAGTTAGCATTTAATGTTAAACATCTAACATTTCCTGACATTTATTTCTGATTATTCCGATCCGCCTATTCTTTTTTCATGATATTTTAATTCGGCTATATGTTGATACGTAATTATCATTATAAAAAATAAGTTGGAGTAAACATCATGAAACGCATCCTCTCTTTTGTCATTATCGCAACGGTGGCGCTGGGTCTCAGTGCTTGTTCAAATATGTCAAAACAGAATAAAAACACAGCGATTGGAGCGACTGTCGGTGCTGTTGGAGGCGCAATATTAACGGATGGAAGCGCTCTGGGCACAGTAGGCGGCGCGGCTATCGGCGGGATTATTGGACATCAAGTGAAGAAGTAAATTTAACACACACTTTAATGACAAATGGGGGAATATTTCCCCCATTTTTATTAGGATGGT
The DNA here is from genome assembly GCF_057621555.1 of Providencia sp. LY12. NCBI lineage: Bacteria > Pseudomonadati > Pseudomonadota > Gammaproteobacteria > Enterobacterales > Morganellaceae > Providencia > Providencia sp. LY12. The sequence continues at coordinate 2,240,872 of NZ_CM172594.1, forward strand.
TATTTCTTAAATACTGCTAATTAACCACCTGCTAATTTAACTTGGTAGCCTTTGACTTCCAGTAATTGTTTCAGCAAGTCACGCTTATCACCTTGGATTTCGATATCACCATCTTTTACTGCACCGCCGCAACCGCATTTTTTCTTCAATTCAGCGGCCAGCTTTATCAATTCCGCATCATCCAGATCTAAGCCCGTCACAACGCAAACACCCTTTCCTTTACGGCCGGATGTTTCACGGCGAATACGCACGATACCATCGCCTTTTGGACGCTCGGCTTTCGGTTTTTCTTCCTCAATGCGTCCTATATCTGTGCTATACACGAGACGGCTGTTAGCGTCACTCATGCGATATCCTTAATGGACTGATTAATTTGTTGTAAGGTCAGCGCTGGGTCTTCACTACGGGTGATCGGACGCCCGATTACCATGTAATCGACACCTGCTTCAATCGCTTGTTGTGGGGTCATAATACGACGCTGGTCACCCACTTCGCTGCCTACAGGACGAATACCCGGAGTAACTAACTTGAACTCTTGCCCGCATGCCGCTTTTAGCGCTTTTGCTTCATGTGCTGAGCACACGACACCATCAAGACCACACTGCTTAGTTAACAGCGCTAAACGCTCAGCATGCTCTGCTGGCGTTAAGTTAATACCAACACCCGCTAAATCTGAGGCATCCATACTGGTTAATACGGTGACAGCTGTTAATAAAGGAGCGTCTTTACCGTAGCTTTCAAGAGCTTGGCGTGCCGCTTCCATCATTCGTGCGCCGCCGCTAGCGTGAACATTCACCATCCAAACGCCCATTTCTGCCGCTGCGGAAACCGCACGAGCAACCGTATTCGGAATATCATGGAATTTAAGATCCAAAAAAACATCAAAACCACGGTCATGGAGTGACTTAACAAATTGAGGACCATTAAATGTGAACATTTCTTTGCCCACTTTCAAGCGACAGTCGCGCGGGTCAATCCTATCCACAAATGCAAGTGCGGCATCCGCAGTTTCATAGTCTAGAGCCACAATGATAGGCGAGTCAGTGTTTACGCGAACGAGGTTCTCAGTTGAGGAGATCATTTCATAGCCTTTATTGAGTATTGTCAGAAATTATAAGTGACGCTGTCACTGACCATCCAGCCCGCGAATTGGCTTGATGGTGTCCCAAGAGCGACAAGATGGACAGTGCCAATAGAGCGAACGGGAGGTAAAACCACATTTGTGGCAACGGTAATCCGGTTTAGTACGAATTTGCTCCCCCACCATTTTACGCAGCAAAATCAAGCTCTCTTTGGCTCGACCTTCTTCCGCTTCCGCCAGATGGTAATCCATCAAACGGTAGAATAAGCGCATGGTTGGATGGCGCTGAATTTGGTCATTGATATAGCTAGCAGCCGCTTCATGATTCTGTTTTTCAACGATAATATCGGCGAGATAAAGCTCGGCAATGGCACCTGTATTTCCATCAACACATTGACGTAAATAGCTTTCCCAGCCTTCCGCCAGCCCAGTGTGTCGATAGCATTCGTACAGCATTGGCAGTGTTTCAGAAACCAGTTCTCTATCTTGATGATAAACCTGCACTAAGGCAGAAATCGCTTTATCATAATTGCCTTGCTCGATAAAAATACGCCCTTTCATAATCGAAACGCGTGCGCAGTTTTTATCCGCTTGCTCGCCTTTATTTAATAGGCTTAAGGCCTCGTCGATATCATCACTCGCCAATTCTTGAGTCGCTAACTCACAGTAGAAATGGGCGATTTGTTCCCGTAACTCTTCAGCGCCTAATTTCACCAGCTTGGTTGCCGTTTCAATGGCTTTGCCCCAATCACTGGTTAACTGATAAATCGATAACAAAGATTGCAGCGCACTCTGTTTAAAGTCCACTTCATCGGTTAATTGCTGGAACATGTTTTCAGCGCGGTCATACACACCAGCGGTCATATAATCACGACCAAGCTGTTGAGTGGCCAATAAACGTTGTTCAAAAGACAGTGCTGCACTTTCCACCAGCGATTGGTGAATTCGAATCGCGCGTTCAACTTCGCCACGAGAACGGAATAAGTTACCGAGAGTTAGGTGAGCCTCAAAGGCGGAGCTATCTTCCGTTTTGAGCATTTCGAGGAATAAATCAACGGCTTTATCCTGTTGATTAGATAATAGGAAGTTCACGCCTGTCACGTAGTCACGGGACAAGCGATTTGCATGCTGCTGCTTATCTTGCTGAGCACTTCTGCGCCCCATGTACCAACCATATGCAGCGGCAACAGGTAGCAACAGAAAAAGCAACTCGAACATTGAGGATTATTCCTTGTTCTGAGCTGTCACTAATTCGGTTGAGTCAGAAATAGTTTTCTCTCCAGCACCCAATTGTGATTCTAAACGTCTAATTTTACGACGTGCATTCTTAAGGCTAACAATGGTACGCAAATAGAACATCGCACACACCAGCCACCCCAGCACAAAACCGACACCAAACAAGGTTGCAAGTAAGGAAGATAAAGAAAAATCCCCTTTTGCAATCAGGTAGTTAAATGTAATAACCTGATCATTGCTTGAACCTAGCGTAATCGACACAATAAAAACGGCGACCGCTAGTAATAAAATCAGAAAATATTTCACATTTTTTCCCGTTATCAGTTCTTATCGTTCCAAAACATATCTCTGATAAGGTAGCATTTTCAGCGCATTCAGACAAAGTAAATTATTCGCCTGCCAAGAGTATTCGCTCTAAAAACCGCCCTTTTTCATCATGATAATCCGATTAGCGTTAAATTCATTTCTCTAAGAATCGAGATTGATATATCCAGTAACCTAACAACGCGAAAAGCGCACTCATCAACGTGGAGGCAATAATATCAAGGGGCCAATGCATTCCTAGTAGCATACGGCTTAATCCGATGCCCTGCGCCCAGCATAATATGATGATTCCCAATGCATATTGACGTTGTTGCCAAAACAGCGCAATTAATAGCAATGCCCATCCCGCAGCAAAGAACATATGACCTGAAGGAAATGAGTAGCCCGTTTCTGCCTGCCAATGTTTACGCTGCCATTTAGGAATAAGCGAGTCTGACTTCACGGTATTCTTAATTAAATCCGCTCGCTCCCCGCGTTTTAAATCATAAAATTCCTGATGGGGAATTTGATACGTTTTTTCCAGCCACACCACATAGGGACGCGGTTCTTGGAAGGTGCTTTTCATTAAGGACTTCACCCCTTGCGCACCGAGAATACATAACGCTATAACCACCAGCAGCTTTAGCCATTGATTCCGCTTATGACGAAAGACGATTAACGTTAAGAGAGTTAAAAATACAAACGTCACATAGCTATAAGGTAATCCCGCGCTATCCGTCAACCAAAGTAGCCATTTCATCGATGGCTGATGATCAGGAGTCCACTGCCAGCCTGTGGCTATCATAACTATCGGCGGTAACAGCAAAAAAATGACACTTATTGCGATAAGGTAGGCACTCTTTCTCATCTAGAATATTCCTTACGTTTTAATTATTTCCTAATTAACAAATTTTACATAGCCTGCAAATATCTCTGTTATAGTAGTATAGCGTCGGCTGTGTGCAAAGAATGCCGGACTCTATATGCAAACGTCATATAGCATCGATATATTTAACTTTAGTGACCATATAACTTTAGTACTATATCGATTTACGTGTTTAATTCAGCAAGAGTTACTTTAACTAATGAAAGAAAATATGCAGCTAAAACGTATTGCCGAAGCCAAACTACCTACCCCTTTCGGTGAATTCCTAATGGTAGGGTTTGAAGAAATCGCAACAGGTCGTGACCACGTCGCGCTTATTTTTGGTGATATTACAGGCGCAACGCCAGTACTCAGTCGAATTCATTCCGAATGCTTAACTGGCGATGCATTATTTAGTTTACGTTGTGACTGTGGTTTTCAATTAGAAGCTGCACTCAAGCAAATTAGTGAAGAAGGCCGAGGGGTACTGCTGTATCACCGCCAAGAAGGTCGTAATATTGGGTTACTGAACAAAATCCGTGCTTATGCATTACAAGACCAAGGATTAGATACCGTTGAAGCTAACCTAAAATTAGGATTTAAAGCCGACGAACGTGATTTTACCCTGTGTTCTGATATGTATAAATTATTAGGCATTAATGAAGTTCGCTTACTGACTAATAACCCGAAAAAAATTGATATTATGCGTGAAGCGGGTATCAACGTCGTTGAACGTGTGCCATTAATTGTTGGACGAAATCCTAGCAATGAACATTATTTAGATGTGAAAGCACAAAAAATGGGTCATATGTTATTTAAGCACCAATAATTATCCTTCTCAATCAGGAAGAGCATCCCTTGTTCTTCCTATTATTCTTGCCTTAATTCCCATTTTCATCATAACAATCGAATCTATAACAATTGACGAGTGATATATTCACATTCTTTTTATAAGGTTTATACTGTTCGCAACTTAATCCCATTCATTATTAAATACATCGAAAAATAAGAGTTGAACATTCCCACATAATAATCCGAATGGGAAATGTCTATTTTTCGTTTACCAAGGAGATAGTGTGAATAACCTGCATTCCATCCAGCGCATGAGAAGACTGCGTAAAAGTGAACAATTCCGCGACCTATTCCAAGAAACCCACCTCTCCATCAATGACTTGTGTTTGCCTATTTTCGTCGAAGAAGGCTTAGATGATTACGCACCGATTGCGAGTATGCCAGGCGTTGTGCGTATTCCAGAAAAACGCTTAGCCTATGAAATTGAGCGTATTGCAAAAGCGGGCATTAAGTCGGTCATGACCTTCGGTGTATCTCATCACTTAGATGAAAATGGTAGCGATGCATGGCAAGACAATGGTCTGGTAGCGCGTATGTCTCGTATCTGTAAAGAGACCGTCCCAGAAATGATTGTGATGTCAGATACCTGTTTCTGCGAATACACATCTCACGGTCACTGTGGTGTGATGCACGGTGACGTGGTTGATAACGACCAAACTATCCATAATTTAGGTCTGCAGGCCGTTGCTGCTGCGCGTGCCGGTGCTGACTTTATCGCTCCTTCTGCTGCAATGGATGGGCAAGTTGCCACAATCCGCCATGCACTTGATGAAGCAGGATTTACCGATACAGCGATTATGTCTTACTCCACGAAATTCGCATCAGCTCTATACGGCCCATTCCGTGATGCAGCAGGTTCATGTTTAAAAGGTGACCGTAAGACTTACCAAATGAACCCAATGAACCGCCGTGAAGCGCTGCACGAGTCGCTGATTGATATGCAAGAAGGCGCAGATGCGCTGATGGTAAAACCCGCGGGTGCTTACTTAGATATTATCCGTGACCTGCGTGAGTGTACCCAATTGCCTATTGGTGCGTATCAAGTCAGTGGTGAATACGCCATGATCAAATTTGCCGCGCAAGCAGGCGCCATTGATGAAACTCGCGTCACGTTAGAAAGCTTAGGGGCCATTAAACGCGCTGGTGCAGATTTAATCTTTACTTATTTCGCACTGCAATTAGCTGAAAATAAGATCCTGTAGTCTCTCTTTAAGATAATAAAACGCCGATACTGGATATAAATACAGTATCGGCGTTTTTGTTCATTTCCGCTCATTTATTCAACGATATGAAGATTAACTCGCCTTTTTCTGTTGGAATTCTAGCTGCTCGGATAGCCGGTCTGCATACATTTGTGCTGTTTCTGGGGTCAGTAGCCCTGCAATCAGAAGATCTTTTTTACCATTTGCAAGGTCAGCAACGACGCCCCACGTTTCGATATCCATGGCTTCACAATCAAGTTCGTGATCGGTGACAGGCAAAATATCAAAGAAATCTTTGAGTGGTGCAATAGAAATTGCGGTGTACTCGGCATTCAAGCCTAATGGAAACTCTTTATCTGCATATAATCTTAAATCATGGACTTCGGTTTCTGGGGTTCTCATGACAACTGAATAAAGATTCGGAATATGTTCTAAAATGTCACGAACTTCATCATTCGCACCCGCACAATGTGAAGTGCTTAATAGAATGTCTGCCGCCCATAATGCACCCTTGAAAAAATCAGTTTCATTGATATTTGCCATATTGATTTCCTTTACGCTATTTTCGATAAATGCGGTCACTTCATTCCATCAAACTACTGAGCTTTTTCTGAATACTGACTATCACAATAACTGAGAAACTGGCTAAAAAACTTGAGAAATAACAATATTAAGCGTTAATAAAGAAAAAACGCCCACAAGAAATCTTGTAGGCGCCATAAACGGAGATTAATTGAGCATTTGGCGGATCACATAATGCAAGATCCCGCCGTGTCGATAATATTCCATTTCCGTCGCAGTATCGATGCGGCAACGAGTATTCACCTCTTTCACTTTGCCATCACCATACGTAATTTTTACGGTGATACTTTGGCTTGGAGTCAGAGACTGTAAACCAGTAACATCAATACGCTCATCGCCTTTTAAATCCAGGGTTTTACGGGTTTCTCCACCTGTAAATTCTAATGGAATAACCCCCATCCCAATTAAGTTAGAGCGGTGAATACGTTCATAGGATTCGGCGATCACCACACGAACACCCAGTAAATTGGTGCCTTTTGCCGCCCAGTCACGGCTAGAGCCTGAACCATATTCTTTACCCGCAATAATGGCTAACGGACGTTTTTGTTGCTGATACAACATCGCCGCATCAAAGATAGCCATCTGTTTGCCTGTTGGAATATGTAAGGTATAGCCGCCTTCCACCCCCGGTACCATTTCATTACGAATACGAATATTAGCAAACGTACCGCGCATCATGACTTCATGGTTACCACGACGAGAACCGTAAGAGTTAAAATCCGCAACCGCTACACCGTGTTCTTGGAGATAACGCCCCGCTGGACTTTCTTTCTTAATATTCCCCGCCGGAGAAATATGGTCAGTGGTTACCGAATCCCCGAGAATAGCGAGAATATTTGCCCCGTGAATATCCGCGACGGGCTTAGGTTGCGCAGGCATGTTTTCAAAGAATGGTGGATGGCGAATATAGGTTGAATCCCCTTGCCAATGGTAGGTTGAGGAGCTTTCAACATCCAGCGCACGCCAAGCTTCGTCCCCTTCAAAGACCGCGTTATATTCTTTATGGAACATGTCAGTTTTGACTTTCTCCACCGCACTGGCAATTTCCGCACTGGATGGCCAGATATCTTTCAAGTAGACAGGCTGACCCTGTTGATCCACCCCTAATGGGTCGGTTTTTAAATTAACGTGCATATTGCCCGCCAGTGCATAGGCAACGACGAGTGGTGGTGATGCCAGCCAGTTGGTTTTTACCAACGGATGAATGCGTCCTTCAAAGTTACGGTTACCTGAAAGTACTGCCCCAACCGTCAGATCATGTTGTTTAATTGCCTCTTCAATCGGTGCAGGTAACGGACCAGAGTTACCAATACAGGTAGTACAACCATACCCCACAAGGTTAAAGCCCAGTTTGTCCAGATAAGGGGTTAATCCTGCTAACGCGAGGTAATCAGTCACGACCTTCGAACCCGGTGCGAGAGAAGACTTAACCCATGGCTGACGAGAAAGTCCTTTTTCTATCGCTTTTTTCGCCAGTAACCCTGCTGCCATTAATACGCTAGGGTTAGAGGTGTTGGTACAGGATGTGATAGCGGCGATCACTACCGCGCCATCGGTAAGGTCGAATTCCTGCCCTTGAAAGTTCACGCGAGGATGCGCATGTTTATCTTGCTTATTCAGCTCTAAATCCACTGCGCCTTGGAATGCTTTCGGAACTTGGCTCAGTTCAACACGGTCTTGTGGGCGTTTAGGTCCTGCAAGGCTGGACTCTACCGTGCCCATATCCAGCGCTAAGGTACTGGTGAAAATCGGTTCATCCCCTGGATGGCGCCATAAACCTTGTTGTTTGCTATAGGCTTCCACCAGCGCAATTTCATCATCTTCACGCCCTGTCAGTTTCATATACGCAAGGGTAATTTCGTCTATCGGGAAGAAGCCGCAGGTTGCCCCATATTCTGGTGACATATTGGCAATGGTCGCGCGGTCGGCTAATGGCAGGTCAGCTAATCCATCCCCATAGAATTCAACAAATTTACCCACCACACCATGCTTACGTAGCATTTGAGTAACGGTTAACACCAAGTCTGTCGCGGTGATCCCTTCTGCTAATTTACCGGTTAGCTTGAAGCCCACCACATCGGGGATCAGCATGGAAACAGGTTGCCCCAGCATTGCGGCTTCCGCTTCAATTCCGCCAACACCCCAGCCTAATACCCCCAGACCGTTGATCATGGTGGTGTGGGAGTCAGTTCCAACCAACGTATCAGGGTAAGCAACTAATTTGCCATCAATCTCTTCATGCCAAATTGCTTTGCCGAGGTATTCAAGGTTAACTTGGTGGCAAATTCCCGTTCCCGGCGGTACTACCCTAAAGCGGTTAAACGCTTTTTGTCCCCAACGTAAAAATAGGTAGCGTTCGTGGTTACGCTTCATTTCGATTTCGACGTTGTCATCAAACGCTTGGGAATTACCAAACTCATCGACCATCACTGAGTGGTCAATGACTAAATCAACGGGAGATAATGGGTTAACTTGGTTGACGTTGCCACCAAGGGATTTAACCGCTTCACGCATAGCGGCGAGGTCGACAACCGCAGGAACACCGGTAAAGTCTTGCATCAGCACCCGCGCGGGGCGATAAGCAATTTCTCTATCCGCATGAGCGTTTTTTTGCCAATCGATGATGGCTTGGAGATCGGCGTCAACGACGGATTTACCGTCGATATGACGCAGTAGGTTTTCGAGTAGAACTTTGAGGGATTTAGGAAGTCTCGCCCCGCTGCCTAATTGTTTCTCTGCAAGGGCAAGACTGAAGTAATTATACTGTTTGTTACCGACATTCAGTGTTGCAGCACTGTTTGTTTTTAAACTCAACGACATAACTCCTCCTTGGCGTTTTTATCACCTTATTTTTTTACGCAGTATTATTAATCATAGTCCTCATAATCATTTCCTCTATAGATTTTGTGCCAATTAAAGAATAGGAAGCTCAATTTCTTTGAAAAATTCTTCGATATCTTCGTTGTTACGCAAGGCAATGGCTTTATCCACCACATCACGTGTGAGATGCGGGGCAAAACGCCAAATAAAATCATACATATAGCTGCGCAGGAAACTGGTACGTTTAAAACCGATTTTCGTGGTGCTGTAGCTAAATTTATCGCGCATATCGATAACCACGAGGTCTTTATCCACCTCAGGATCCACCGCCATGCTGGCGATAATGCCAATCCCTAAACCGAGCTTCACATAGGTCTTGATCACATCCGCATCCGTGGCAGTGAAAATAATTTTGGGCTCTAAGCCTACTTTTTGGAATGCTACATCCAACTCTGAACGCCCAGTAAACCCGTGGGTGTAAGTCACAATTTGGTATTCTGCAATATCTTCAATCGTAACGTTCTTTTTCTCGGTCAGTGGGTGCCCTTTCGGTACCACCACACAACGGTTCCAGTGATAGCACGGCAACATGATAAGGTCGCTGTACAGATGGAGCGCTTCTGTCGCGATAGCAAAATCACTATTCCCTTTGCAAACTTCTTCAGCGATTTGGGTTGGCGAGCCTTGCTGCATATGCAAGGAAACATGAGGATAACGCTCAATAAAGGTTTTGATTACAGGCGGTAAGGCATAGCGAGCTTGGGTATGTGTCGTGGCAATTTTTAAGCTACCGCGATCAGGAATGGTATGCTCACCGGCAACAGAACGGATAGCTTCAATTTTGGAGAGCACTTCACGGGAAATGCGCACAACTTCCTCACCAGCTGGAGTCACGTGAGTCAAATGCTTACCACTACGCGCAAAAATTTGAATGCCTAGTTCATCTTCCAGCATTCTGACTTGCTTACTGATCCCCGGTTGGGAAGTAAATAACCCTTCTGCTGTTGATGAAACATTCAGGTCGTGATTAACCACTTCAACAATATATCGCAGTTGCTGTAACTTCATACTCGCTCCACCTCTTACAGGAAATCATTTCTGCTATAGCTAAAAAACATTACATATAACAAAAAGTAATATTGTTTAATTTATATATAACCAATATAACATCAAACTAATGAGAATAAACAGTATGATGATATTATTTCATCTTGTTGTGAAAAAAAGGCGGCACCCAAGTAAGGTATTGCAAAGTCAGATTATTTTTTTCTTCGACTATGCTTGAATAATTAGCATGCGAATTTTATTTCCATTTTTGCGGTGAGCATCCTATTTAGACTACAGAGAGGTTATCTAGATGCGTATAAAAGTTTTAGCCATGATGGTCGGTTTATCAACCCTATCCTTTGCGCCTCACTTATTAGCGAAAGAGCTATCTTACGGTCAGCAAAAAATCGTGTTATCAGACACCATCGTGCCGGGTAATGACTTTTACCAATATGTTAACCATGATTGGATTAATAAGGCGAAAATCCCAACAGGTATGCCACGAATTAACTCTTTTGTGGATTTGTATTTAAGTACCGAGAAGCAGACTCAAGCTATTATCGATGAATTAAAGCAAGCCCCTGAGAGCAGCTTGGATCATAATCAGAAAAATATTCGTAACTTATATTTGAGTTATTTAGATGAAGCCAGCATTGAAAAAGCGGGTTTAACGCCAATCAAATCCGACTTAGCGGCTATTGCAAAAGCCAAAGATCATAATGATATTAGCCGTCTGATGACCCTGCCGGGCTATACTTCCGTGCTCTCTTATTGGGTGGATTTAGACGCCAAGGCGCCAGATACCTATATTCTGTATCTTGGCCAAGGTGGGCTTGGATTACCTAATCGTAATTACTACCTTGACGATACCCCGCAAATGAAAGAGATCCGCAAAAACTATATCGCGTATATTGCGACAATCTTGAAATTAGCAGGCGAAAAAGACGTTAAGAAAAAGGCACAACAGATCTTCGACCTTGAAAAATCCATTGCTGAAGTGCATTGGAGCCCAGAAGCTCGCCGTGACACCATCAAAAACTATCATCCTATGACCCTCGCTGAAATGAAAAAATTTACCGATGGCTTTGCATGGGATAGCTTTATTCAGCACTGGAAATTAACGGATCAGCAACTGGCGAAAGTGGTGGTTGAGAACGATACGGCGGTAGAAAAAACGGCACAGATTTTTGCCAAGACCCCGGTTTCAGTCCTGAAAGATTACCTAACGTTCCAGTACGTGAACGACCATGCGAGTTATTTAAATAAAAGCTTATCTGACGCACGCTTTGATTTTTACTCGAAAAAACTCAATGGCGTTGAAAAACAGCGGACTCGTCAAGAGCGTGCTCTTCAAACGGTCAATTCACTGCAAGGTGAGCCTCTCGGACAGATTTATGTGGAGAAATATTTCAATCCACAATCTAAAGAGAAAATACAAGATTTGGTCAGTTATGTACGCGGTACCTTTAATGCGCGTCTGAAAGATAATGATTGGATGGATGAGCAAACTCGCCAAGAAGCACTGAAAAAGCTAGAGCAGTTTACGGTCAAAGTTGGCTACCCTGATAAATGGAATGATTTTAGTACCATTAATTTGAAACCGAACACATTGATGGATAACTTTAAGCAAGTGGAAGCCTGGTCATATAATGATGCCATGAGCAAAATTGGCCAACCTGTTCGCAAATGGGAATGGGGCATGACACCACAAACCATCAATGCGTATTTCAATCCCGTACAAAATGAAATTGTGTTCCCTGCGGCTATTTTGCAAGCACCATTCTTCGACCCAAATGTGGATCCTGCTTATAACTACGGTGCGATTGGTGCAGTAATTGGTCATGAAATGGGTCACGGTTTTGATGACCAAGGCAGCTTATATGATGGTACAGGCCAGTTACGTAATTGGTGGAGCGACAGTGCCAAAGCGCATTTTAAAGAGAAAACCGCCAAGTTGGTGGATCAATATAATGGCTTTGCCGTCGATGGACAGAAAGTGAATGGCGAGTTAACCCTCGGTGAGAATATTGGCGATTTAGGCGGCTTAAATATCGCACTAAGCGCTTATAAGCAATTTGCTAAAGAGAACTACCCAAATGGCGAGCCACCGATTATTGATGGTATGACTGGCTTACAGCGTTTCTTTATTTCATGGGCCAGAACCTGGCAAGAGTTGTCAAATAAAGAATCCGAGCGCAACAAAATCCTCACCGATCCACACAGTCCAAATCAGTTCCGCGCTAATGGCGTCGTCCGTAATATCGATGATTGGTACACCACCTTCGGTGTTGATAAGGATAATGCCCTTTACCTCGCACCGGAGAAACGAATTAAGATTTGGTGATTGGTTAAGTCGGTAAAATAGCGTTGAAAAGCCTCTGTGTAAGAGGCTTTTTTATCGATGAAGAAGGTTAGATAGGTTTTGCAACAACTTGTCCAGCTTGTTCCGCTTTCTTTTTAGCCTGCAAAAAACGTTGAATCATTTCATTTTTCTCAGCTTTAATTGCATCATAGTCAATATTTACGTTCATAATTTTATATCTTCCATTCGTATAACATAACAAGCTCCTTTAGTATGAGTTGTTAAGTTCATCGCTTTGCTATATCGCTTTACTAATCTGTCATAAACCTTTTTCAGTTCTTCACTATAAGCCTGAAAAGTTAATATTTTTATGTTTTCAGTTTCAGCTATTTTAAAAATGATGTCAATCAGGGTTGTGTAGAAGTAACGAGTCTCAACCATGGTCAAAGCCGCTGCATCTGGCGGTTTATCGAATAAAGAGTCACATTTTTCGTTATCTTCCGCATCAATATTATAAAAACTTACCACGCTAACAACGAGCGCAGTTAGCCCATCACCATAAAGATCAACCAAAAATTGATTACACTCTTCTTTATAAAAGACTAACCTAAACGTAACCTGTCTAGTTGTATCTTCGGAAAAAGTATATTCAACATCAATATACCTGTATATATCAAAACCTTGTAATTTTTCGTGCACCATCCTGTGTGAACTACATGCCATCCAAATATCTCATCATTAAATACTGCAAGGATACTTATATAATCATTGAATTAAAAATAAACCCGCCCAATCAGTTTCAATAAAAAATTATAAATATCAATTAATTAAGTCAATTTCATATTCAATGATTACAGCCAACCTAGTTGTATCATGGGAGGGAGTAATGAATATATTGTTTTATAAAATTTAACTAGAACTTTCAGACAATCTTTAATTCGAATTAAGATTATAAGCAGTAAATATTTGATGAAGGCGCCAAATGCGCCTTTTTATTACATTGCCGTTCTTCTAAATAAATCGCGTTAGAACAAGGCGGATATCTCGGGGAACATACACAAGTATGTGACTAGGGTTAGTGAGTGTAGCCAACACAGCTACGGTGCGAATTATGACGAAGGAATGATGCCGCAAGCCATCCTTGCGCCGCCACCGCCTAAAGCCTCTGGATGATCGGAATAATTATCCCCACCCACATGCACCATCAGCGCGCGGTTTTGAACATCTTTCAGGGATTTTAATTTTGGCGCTAGCACGCTGTAGGTGGCATTACCTTGGCTATCTACCACTAAGCCCGGTAAATCTCCGAGATGGCCTTTTTTGTCATAAGGTCCTTTGTGAACCCCTGTTTTGGCTGGGTCTAAATGTCCGCCCGCTTTGAGTGCCGGAACGGTTTTACCGTCTTTTTCTCCCGGTTCGCAGCTTGGGTTTTCATGCACATGGAAACCATGCACGCCACCCGCTTGCAAACCAGATAGTTTTGGCGTGAAGAGTAATCCGTATTCAGTTTCAGAAATCACCACTTCACCAATGGCCTTACCCTCGCCTTTAGCTGTCGCTTCTTTCAGCTCTACCGTAGTTTGTGCCGCATACGCTGCGCCAGTTGTGAATAGTGCCGCTAACAAACATAATTTGAACTTCATACTGCCTCCAGTCATTCATCGTGATTATTATCCTTAAGCTAAACGTTAGCATAATAAATGAATAAAAATGGGCGATTACTGCTTTTGTTATGTGAGAGCTATCGAATTATGAACAAAAAAAAGAGCCCTAAGGGCTCTTTTATAATGATTGCGGTTTCGGCTTTGAACTTCGTTACAAAATTCCAAACCGTTATTCTAAATAATTCGCGTTAGAGCAGGCGGCGGTTAGCACCAGAGTCATCCTGAATATAATCAATAGATTTATTCAAAATAATTGTGCTGTAGCAAGGCGGTAATCGAGCTAATCCCTAGGAGCATATACAAGTATGTGACTAGGGTTAGCGAGTGCAGCCAACGCCGCTATGGTGCAAAGTATGAAGAATAAAAAATTATTCTTTGGCTTTCCAGGCACCATCCACATAAAACGCACTCCACCCCGTCGCCTTGCCATCTTTCTCGGACGAAACATATTGCTGTTTTGTCTTGCGGCTAAAGCGAACCACTGTTGGGTTGCCTTCTTCGTCTTGTGCTGGTGCTTCCGCTAAGTACGCCAGTTTTTCCGGTAATCTGTCTTTAAATCGTTGCAGCTCTGCCACTAATGGCGCACGTGTTTCCCTTGATTTCGGGAAAGTGTTTGCAGCAAGGAATACGCCAGCTGCGCCATCACGTAACACAAAATAAGCATCCGATTTTTCACACGGTAATTCTGGTAGTGGTACTGGGTCTTCTTTCGGTGGTGCAATTTCACCGCTTTTTAAGATCTTACGGGTATTTTTACACTCTTCGTTGGTGCAACCCATGTACTTACCAAAACGTCCCATTTTCAGGTGCATTTCAGAACCACATTTATCACACTCAATCACCGGACCATCGTAACCTTTGATACGGAACTCGCCTTCTTCGATTTCATAGCCTTCACATGCAGGGTTGTTACCACACACATGTAATTTACGACCATTATCAATCAGATAGCTGTCCATCGCTGTGCCACATTTTGGACAACGACGTTTCGCTCTTAAGGCGTTAGTTTCTGCATCGTCACCTTCGAGGATGTTTAATACTTCATCTTCAGGGATCAGATTGATGGTTTTCTTGCAGCGCTCTTTTGGTGGCAGTGCATAGCCCGAGCAGCCTAAGAATACCCCAGTGGATGCAGTACGAATCCCCATATGACGTTCACAGTCAGGACAGATAATCGAGGTGATCACCATTGGGTTTGTACGCATACCGCCTTCTTCCGGATCTTTTTCTGCAACATCAAGCTGCTTACTGAAATCGGAGAAAAATTCATCCAATACCGCTTTCCACTCTGCTTCATGATTCGCAACGTGGTCCAGCTGGTTTTCCATGCGAGCGGTGAAGTCATAGTTCATCAGATCGCTGAAGTTTTCCTCTAAACGGTCTGTAACGATTTCACCCATTTTTTCCGCATAGAAACGGCGGTTTTCCACTTTTACGTAGCCACGATCTTGGATCGTTGAAATGATTGCCGCATACGTTGATGGGCGACCAATGCCACGTTTTTCTAATTCTTTAACCAAAGAAGCTTCACTAAAACGCGCTGGTGGCTTAGTAAAGTGCTGGCTTGGTAGTAATTCCAGCAGTGATAATTCAGCACCCACTTGAATCGCAGGTAATGTTTTATCTTCGTCATTTTTACGCAGTGCTGGCATGACTCTTGTCCAACCATCAAAACGTAACGTACGACCTTTGGCTTTTAATTCGAAATCTCCCGCTTTAACCGTTAACGTGGTGGAGTCGTATTTCGCTGGTGTCATTTGACACGCAACAAATTGATTCCAAATTAACTGGTAGAGGCGCTTAGCGTCGTTTTCCATGTCTTTCAGTGAATCAGGCAGTACATCAACACTGGATGGGCGAATAGCTTCGTGCGCTTCTTGGGAGTTATCTTTACTGGTATAAACGTTGGCATCTTTTGGCAGATACTGAGCGCCAAAGTTATCGGAAATATAACCACGAACCATGTTCACTGCATCTTGGCTCAAGTTCGTTGAGTCCGTACGCATATAAGTGATGTAACCCGCTTCATATAAGCGCTGAGCCATCATCATGGTTTTCTTCACACCAAAGCTTAAGCGAGTGCTCGCCGCTTGTTGGAGTGTCGACGTGATAAACGGTGCGCTTGGTTTACTGGACGTTGGTTTATCTTCACGATCAATCACTTGATAGCGTGCATTTTCCAGTAATTTAACCGCAGCTTCCGTTTGGACTTTATTGACAGGTTTAAAAGCTTTTCCTGCTTGGGAAGTCACTTCTAAACGTAAGTTAACGGCGTTTTTATCCGCTAGATCCGCATGGAGTTCCCAATACTCTTCAGGAACAAACGCTTTAATTTCACGTTCACGCTCAACGATAAGTCTGACTGCGACGGACTGTACGCGTCCAGCAGATAATCCGCGCGCCACTTTTTTCCATAATAATGGAGAGACCATATAACCCACGACACGGTCCATAAAGCGACGAGCTTGTTGAGCATTAACACGGTCGATATTCAATTCGCCAGGGCTTTCAAATGCTTGAGTAATTGCATTTTTAGTGATCTCGTTAAACACCACTCGGCTAAAACGAGAATCATCACCACCGATCACTTCGCGTAAATGCCACGCAATAGCTTCCCCTTCGCGGTCAAGGTCCGTCGCGAGGTAGACGTGGTCAGCATCTTCGGCTAACGCTTTTAATTCAGAAACCACCTTTTCCTTACCCGGCAGAATTTGATAATTCGCTTTCCAACCATGATAAGGGTCGATCCCCATGCGTTTAACTAACGCTTCTTGCGGATCCTTTTTAACTTTCTTTGTTTTGTCGGTCTTTGCTTTATCGGTAGATGAGCCTGTACTCTTTGGTGAGCCGGATTGTGAACCAGAGCCGCTTTTCGGCAGATCACGAATGTGGCCAACGCTGCTTTTTACAACGTAGCCACTGCCAAGATACTTATTGATCGTTTTGGCTTTTGCCGGGGACTCCACTATAACAAGAGCTTTACCCATATTTACCTTTACCTACTATCAACGAAGGCGCATTTTTCTATTCAAATGCGCAAAATGAGAATCTCTTTTTTATATTGCGACAGAATCACAATATATCAATATTTTTTCGCACAATAATTTGTAACGAAACGAATTTTATCCATCAGTCACATTATTTTGTAAAGCATACAAATTGCTCTAGTTGACTGATTTTAACCACATAATGCAGTTTAGCCGCATTGAAAAACACACACTGTACCTGATAAAATGCTAGAAGCAACCAATTATTTTTTCAAGAGAGGCATTCTATGAACAATGAGATTCAAACTATTTCAAAGCAAGAACTACTTGAAAAAGCCAACGAAATCATCAAAAACCACGATGAGTACCTTGATGGCATGTTCGTGGATAATGTCGAGCAACATCGTGGTGTTTTAGTTTTTAAAGGCGAGTTCTTCCTTGATGAAAACGGAATACCATCCTTAAAAAGTCCAGCGGCTTTTAATATGTATAAGCATTTGGCGCACCTCTTTTCTGATAAGTACCGACTGCAAGAATCAGAATAGACATAAAAAAATACCGGCTTTTATCGCCGGTATTTTTAAGGGTAGTCCAACTTAAATATTGTGTCATGAATATTCAGTGAACATTATTGGCTTTTTTATAAAAGCGGCTTTTGACCACGCTGCCACCAGCGTAATAAGAGCTTATCCGCACTCTCTGCCGCGCTACTGGTAAAACGCTCAACCATTTTCTTGCTCATCACAAAACGGATGCTGATAATCTCTTTGGTTTCGATTGCATCGATGATCAAATCATCACTAACACCAATTTGGTCAACCAGCCCTTTCTCTAATGCTTGTGTTCCATACCAATACTCACCCGTTGCCACCGCGGCAATATCAAGGGATGGGCGATTTTGATGAACAAAATCTTTAAACAGTTCGTGAGTTGAATTCAGATCTTCAACAAATTTCTTACGCCCCTGCTCTGTATTTTCGCCAAGCATGGTCAGTGTACGTTTATATTCCCCTGCGGTGTGCAGCTCCACATCCACATCGTGCTTTTTCAGTAAGCGGTGAATATTGGGAACCTGAGCGACAACACCAATAGAACCTATAATAGAAAACGGTGCCGCAACGATTTTATTCGCGATACACGCCATCATATAGCCGCCACTTGCCGCTACTTTATCAACTGCAATTGTTAGCGGAATATTTTTCTCTTTCAATCGCATCAACTGAGAAGCTGCTAAGCCATAGCCATGGACTAAACCACCTGGGCTTTCTAAACGTAATAAAACTTCATCTTGCTGATCTGCAACTGCAAGAATTGCACTGATTTCCTCACGTAAAGAGCTAACTTCACGAGCATCCATACTGCCTTTAAAGTCTAAGACATATAAGCAAGGCTTTTTGACGGCAGTTTGCCCCATTTTCGCCCCAGCTTTTTCATTTTTAGACTTGGCTTTTTCCTGCTTTTTAAATGCCTTTGACCACGCTTTTTGCTCAGAATCATTCATTTTGATCTGCTGCATTTGACGTTGGCGTTCACGATAACTTTCACCTAAGTCAGTAATTTTTAACGCGCCTTTACTTCCTTGACGTCTCATACCTACGCCAAATACAAATACTGCAATCACAGCAATGGCGACCACAATGGTGACCACTTTTGCTAAAAACAGTCCGTACAAAGAGAAATACTCCACAAGTTGATCCTTCTAATATTTAACGCTAATAAAAAAATGATCGCATGATTGTTCACAAACAACCAGTAAAAAAACTGTTATCAATAACCACAGACATGAAACAAATGTGGTAAATTGCCCTCCCGTGCAATCTACGCGATGATAACCCTCAACGCGACTCATGACGATAGGAAAAATTATGCTTCATTATCAGCCTAGACAAGATCTTTTAAAT
This sequence comes from Providencia sp. LY12, assembly GCF_057621555.1. NCBI lineage: Bacteria > Pseudomonadati > Pseudomonadota > Gammaproteobacteria > Enterobacterales > Morganellaceae > Providencia > Providencia sp. LY12. The sequence goes on from NZ_CM172594.1 coordinate 2,259,714, forward strand.
GGTAAAACTATCTTAATTACCGGTGCTACAGACGGGATTGGTCAAGAAGCAGCATTAACGTATGCACGCTTTGGCGCCTCCATCATTTTATTAGGCCGTAACTCGCAAAAATTAGAGGCGGTTAAACAACAAATTATTAATTCTACCGGTGCATCCGTAGAAACCTATGTGATTGATTTACTGACAGCGACTGAGGCAACTTGCCAAGCTATCGCTGACGATATTGCCAAACAACACCCTTACTTGGATGGCGTATTACATAGCGCAGGTTTGCTAGGAAATATCGCACCAATCAGTGAACAACCGACTCAGCTCTGGCATGACGTCATGCAAGTTAACGTCAATGCGGGCTTTATGCTCACACAAGCATTACTTCCTTTATTAGAAAAAGCCCCACACGCATCGCTGATTTTCACCAGTTCAAGTGTCGGTAAACAAGGACGCGCTAATTGGGGCGTTTATGCCGTTTCAAAATTTGCGACTGAAGGTTTAATGCAAGTCTTAGCCGATGAGTATCAAGGCACTGGATTACGTATTAACTGTATTAACCCTGGGCGCACTCGTACCGCTATGCGTGCAGGTGCGGCACCCGGTGAAGATCCTATGACCCTAAAAACACCTGCCGATATCATGCCGACTTATCTATACTTAATGGGTGATGATAGCACCGAGCAAACAGGAACCAGCGTAGACGCTCAGCCCAATTTAAAACCGATTAAAGCTTAAACTCGACCGAAACGGAGCAAGCTATGAGCCAAGACCGACACGAAGAACGCCAACAACGTTTAAAGCAAAAAGTAGATGAGCGAATTGAAGCAGCCCAGCTGGAGCGCGGGATCCTGATTGTCTTTACTGGCAATGGAAAAGGAAAAACGACGGCAGCATTTGGCACCGCTTGTCGTGCTGTCGGTCATGGCAAAAAAGTCGCGGTTGTCCAGTTTATTAAAGGTGGCTGGGATAATGGCGAACGCAATCTTTTAGAGCCTCACGGCATCCCCTTTTATGTGATGTCCACCGGGTTTACTTGGGAAACACAAAACAAGCAGACTGATACACAAGCTTGCCTAGAAACTTGGCAACATGCAGTGGAATTATTGCAAGACCCTCAATATGACTTGGTGATCCTCGACGAGCTGACCTACATGGTCAGTTACCATTATCTTCCTCTTGCTGAAGTAATGAATGCATTAAGTTGCCGTCCTGAAAATCAATCCGTCATTATTACGGGTCGAGGGTGCCACCGTGACCTATTGGAGTTTGCCGATACGGTGACAGAAATGCGCCCTGTTAAACATGCCTTTGATGCAGGGATCAAAGCGCAAAAAGGGATTGATTGGTAGCCTTTGGCAACATGCTAGTTAGCAGCCACAGGCTATTTTGGTGCTACATTTAGTTTTAAAACCCCAGCACTAAAAATGGCGGCAGTTTGTGATAAGAATTGCAAATATTTTTGTCGCTCCTCAAGGCAATTATCCCCTGTCTCCCATTGGCTATAGCGCTCCGCCATATTCGATACGGCTACATGGTATTGATTATAAAAGTTCTGTTTTTTTTCTGGGTCAGCGGATCCTCGATACGCTTGAATCAGCGTATTCACCTTCACCGCATACTGCTGAATTTGCTGATCTTCAAAAGCAGGGAGTGTGACTGGATAGTCAAATGTTAAACTTACCGTATTGTTTTGCACTGGCTCATTTTGACGCACAACCAGTTGCGTCATTTGTTTATCATCCGACGAAATCGCCGTAATGAGTTCTGAAAAAGAAAAACATTTTGTTTTTATTTTGCTGACAGTCGTTAGCGAATTTAACTGTTCAGGGATCCGTGTCCCTATCGGGTAATCACAGTTGAATACGTTATTATCAATAATGATATCATCACTACTCTCAACTCTTCCTTTCACTTGATAATCACCAATAGTTAATTCCTGTATTGTTTGATTATGAACAGAAGGAATTCCATTATTACCGTATACAAAGCTGTAAGAATAATAAAGTTGCTTTTGGGGATTTAATATCCCTCCTTTATTACCTGGGTAAATCATAAAATAAATGTGCTGACCTTCTTCGGTTGTCATGGAATGTAAGCCTTGCTTTAAATACAAGCTACCCACTGACGCTTTCGGGATCACCATCAGCTTATTATCAATAAAGAAAGAATAATTTTCCGACGAGTCATTACTAAAAAAGAATCGCCCACTTTCAGAAGTATGTGGTTGATAAACATCACAACTTGTTATGCCAAAACTCAATAGTGCTGCATATTTCGCCGACTTTGCACATAACATAAACATTAAAACCTTTTATTATTTCATTATGATAAAAATAGTTTAGATAGATGAGTTGTACAATATAAAAGCCTCATAATGTGACAGATACCTTATAAACTCTATATTGGCGTATTTTAAGTTTTAAATATCAAAATAACAAAGAAATAAAAGTAATAAGTGAAATAACACAGCTTTTTTAACTTTATCATTTTCTAGTCAAAAAAAGATGCCAAGTAAATAATAATTTAAGATTAGGATGGCTTATTCATATTATTCGAAAATAAAATTCAGAATGAATCGATTTTTAGAAAAATCAAAGTTGAATGAATTATTGAAATGACCAAACAGAATGACAGAACATTTCGCTATTCTATTAAATTGAAATAAAAAAAGGCTATGGTAAATACCATAACCTTCATTTTAAATCATTCGAATAACGTTAAAACGATTAGATTCGAGTGCGGCGCTTAGCCGTTGGGCGTGAAGTTTGGCGTTTCGCTGCTGGGCGAGATGCCACTTGAGTGTGACGTTTCACCGCACGGCGAATTTGGTTAGCTTTGATGCGGCGCTGATCGCGCTCAACAGACACTTTACTTTCTGTTTCAACATCCAGTTCAACTAACTCTCTTAAATAGTTAGTTTGCTCTAAACCTAATTCAGTCCAACCACCACGTGGTAAACCTTTTGGTAAATCAATATCTCCGTAGCGAACACGGATCAGGCGGCTCACTTGCACACCAACAGATTCCCATAAACGACGAACTTCACGGTTACGACCTTCGGTTAAAGTGACGTTATACCATTGGTTCATCCCTTCACCACCGCGATACGACACAGTCTTAAAGGATGCCGGACCATCTTCTAATTGCACGCCTGTAGTTAATTGACGAATTTTTGCATCCGTGATTTCACCAAATACACGTACTGCGTATTCGCGTTCCACTTCACGGCTTGGGTGCATTAAGCGGTTAGCTAATTCACCATCGGTTGTAAATAACAATAAACCACTGGTGTTCACATCTAGACGCCCTACAGCAATCCAACGAGCCCCAGTCAGTTTTGGTAAACGGTTAAATACCGTTGGACGACCTTCAGGGTCATGGCGCGTGCACAATTCCCCTTCCGGTTTGTAGTATGCCATCACGCGGCAAATTTCTTTTTCAGGCTCTTTTATCGCTAAGACACGACCATCAAGACGAATTTTTGTGGAGGCTTTGACTTCAACACGATCACCCAATGTTGCCATTTTGCCATCAACACTAATGCGGCCTTCTTTCAATAGGCCTTCGATTTCTCGGCGGGAACCATGCCCTGAACGGGCAAGAATTTTTTGTAGCTTTTCAGTTTGTTGCGGTTTAGAACTCATGAGATCCTCAGCTGTCGCCTTCACAGGCGTCAAATAGCTTCTTGCGCTATTAAAACAAGCCTCGCTCAATTAACAAGTCTTGTGTCATCGGCAAAAAGTGATGAATTTGAAAACCTGCGCATTATACACAGGTTTATTGTGATCCCCTATGACTAATCGTCTTCCCTGAAAGAATGAATTTTCAAGGAAGATTGGCTTATTCAAATGGGGTTGGGTCGCCAGTTCCGACACGAGCGACAACTGGAGTGTCATCAGTAAAATCAATTACCGTGGTTGGTTTTTGCCCGATGTAACCACCGTGGATCACTAAATCCACTTGTTTATCCAGTAAATCGCGGATTTCTTCTGGATCAGATTGAGTAAAATCATCGCCCGGTAAAATCAAACTGGTGGACATAAGTGGCTCCCCCACTGCTTCCAGTAAATCACGGGCAATTGGGTTTGATGGTACGCGTAACCCAATAGTTTTACGCTTTTCGTTCATCAAACGGCGAGGCACTTCTTTGGTGGCTTTTAAAATAAAGGTGTAATTACCTGGCGTATTGTTTTTGATTAAACGAAATACCGTGTTATCCACATGGGCATAATTAGAGATTTCGGATAGATCACGGCACATCAAGGTAAAGTTATGGTTCGCATCCAATTTCCGGATACGGCAAATTCGTTCTAGGGCATTTTTATCTTCTAAACGACAACCAATGGCATAACCTGAATCTGTCGGGTAGACGACAACACCGCCTTTATTCAGGATCTCAACACTTTGGCTAATTAGCCTTGCCTGAGGGTTGTCCGGATGGATATAAAAAAACTGGCTCATAGTGACCTCTATAGTTGAGTATCGACAGCATCATCCGGTGAACGACCTAAAAATGGCACTATCTATCTATTCTTACAAAACAAAACGGTCACAGTAATATCTTTATCAAATAATATTGTGACTCAACAAAATAATTCATATACAGACTATTTTACACCCAAACCGTGATCCATCAACGAATTAGGTAATATTCTTACAAACTAAGAGGTTTTAGCTTTCTATCAATTCACTTTATCCCAGAGGGTCCAAACCGCTTGCTCATCATCAGGAAGCCATAAATTCCGCCCTAACTCAATCCACGAACAAGGGCGATGGAAATCTGACCCAACAGAAGTTTTCAAGTTAGCCTCTTGTGCCAACTCTCCTAAAAATCGCTTCTCATTCGCCGGCTGCTGGCAATGAGATATTTCCATCGCATCCCCTTGGCAGGCTTTAAAGTGTTCGATCAGGCGTCTTAGCCATTTATTCGATAATTGATATTTTGATGGGTGCGCCAGTACCGCGACACCGCCAGATAGATGAATAGCATCCACAGCTTCCTGAATGGTGCACCACTGCGCAGGCACATAGCCAGTTTTCCCTTTCGCAAGATAGCGCTTAAACACATTATTGATGGTTTTCTCTTTGCCAATTTTGACAATGTACTGTGCAAAATGCGCGCGAGTGACCTGGCCGCCACCTGAAATCGCTTGAGCATTTTCCCACGCATCCTCAATCCCTGCCTTTTGCAAGCGACGACCTATCTCAATCCCGCGGTCTAGGCGGCGTTGTGATTGCTGCGAGAGTAACGTTTCCATCGTAGGATGGCTCGGTGAAAAATTCAGCCCAACAATATGAATTTCAATATTTTCCCACAAGGTGGATATTTCAACCCCGTTAACTAATGTTAATGGACGTGGATTGTCAGCAAGATACGCTTTGGCAGCAATTAAGCCATCACAAGTATCATGATCCGTAATTGATAAAATATTCACACCCATTGCTATCGCACGTTCGACTAACTCAGCGGGAGGCAATTCTCCATCTGATGCATTCGTATGGCTATGTAAGTCATAGCGAGTCACTATTGGCGTCGAATCTTGCGACATATTGTTACCTTCTCCCTTTTCGTCTTAACGAAAATTAAAAATAAATACAAACAGCTATTGACATCAACCGCGCGATCCAGTTTACTAGTACGCAAGATTACTTTTATGCAAAAGCTATTAGTATTCAAAAGAATTAGTATGCAAAAGCATTTAAAACTTAATTTGTTTATCCAGTGAGGCATGTATGACTATTTTCAATTTATCAAATCGTTGGTGGCGCGACTTCCCAAATTGGGCGGAAGCCGCACGCGCATAAATTGTTAATGCCTCAGTGCCGAACCCGCCCTCAACCAGCGGGTTTTTTTACGTCTAAAATTAGCTTAAGGCAGCAAAATGAACAAACAAAACACCACATTAGCACATTTTAATCATCTGGATAGCCCAATTAACTATCAACCGGATCCTACGTTGTTATTTAATCACCTGTGCCAGAATAAAGCCGCTACCATGCTGTTAGAGTCGGCTGAAGTCAACAACAAAGCCAATTTACAAAGCTTATTAATCATCGACAGCGCATTACGCATCCGTGCATTTGGTCAACGAGTTGAAATTGAAGCGTTAACTGAAAATGGTCAAGCCCTATTACCTTTAATTAATCTACAATTAGCCGAGAAAGCGATTTCTCGCGATTTAACCACAAACCATCTGACTGTCACCTTTGCTCAACCAGAAAGCCAATTAGATGAAGATAGCCGTTTAAAAAGTGCTTCATGCTTGGATGTATTACGCGCATTACCAGCACTTGCACAAGCCCATTTCCCAAGACCAGAAATCCTGTTTATGGGCGGATTATTTGCCTATGACTTAGTGGCAAATTTTGAAGCATTACCGGAAGTCGCAGCCACAAACCAATGCCCGGATTTCTGTTTTTTTGTCGCAGAACACTATTTAGTGATAGACCATCAAAACCAAGCCGCACGTTTAAAAAGCCTATTATTTACCGCAGACACCCACATTGTCGCGCAAGTACAGCAGCGTCACAGCGAAATTATCGTTGCGTGCCGCCCTTACTTACCCGCATTACCTCTGGGTGAACAAGACAACTTCAGCGTCACAATCAATAAAAACGATGAAGAATATGGCCGTGTCGTCAATACCTTAAAAGAAGCTATCTACCGCGGGGATATTTTCCAAGTCGTCCCATCACGCAAATTCAGTATGCCATGTGCTCAACCGCTGATTGCCTATCAAAAACTTAAGGCGCAAAACCCAAGTCCGTACATGTTCTATATGCAAGACAACGATTTCACCCTGTTTGGCGCTTCACCAGAGAGCGCCTTGAAATACAGCAAACAAACTCGTGTGGTTGAAATCTACCCAATTGCAGGTACCCGCCCTCGTGGACGCAATGCGCAAGGAAACATCGACTTAGATTTAGATAGCCGTATTGAATTAGCCATGCGTACCGATGAAAAAGAGCTGGCAGAACACATTATGTTGGTGGACTTAGCTCGTAATGATTTAGCACGAATTTGTGAAGCTGGTAGCCGTTATGTTGCCAACCTGACCAAAGTTGACCGCTACTCTTTTGTCATGCACTTAGTTTCCCATGTTGTGGGAACTTTACGCAGCGATTTAGATGTTTTCCATGCGTATCAAGCCTGTATGAATATGGGGACATTAACAGGCGCGCCGAAAGTCAAAGCCATGCAACTGATCGCGGAATGTGAAAAAGAGCGCAGAGGCTCCTACGGCGGCGCAGTGGGTTACTTTAATGGTAAAGGCGACTTTGATACCTGCATCGTTATTCGTTCCGCATATGTCGAAAATGGCATTGCTACCGTTCAAGCTGGCGGCGGCGTTGTCCTCGACTCTTCTCCACAAGGTGAAGCCGACGAAACTCGTAATAAAGCCCGCGCAGTGATCCGCGCTATTGCCCAAGCCCACCAAGTTGAGGAGTTATTTTAATGGCTAATATCTTACTACTCGATAACGTCGACTCCTTCACCTACAACTTGGTCGACCAATTACGCGCCAGCGGTCATCACGTAGTGATCTACCGCAACACCGTTAATGCGGCGCATGTTTTATCCGTACTGAATCAGCTCGATGATGCGATTTTAGTCCTTTCACCGGGTCCAGGAAAACCCAGTGACGCGGGCTGTATGCCGGAAGTACTTAAGTCAGTAATAGGCACCATTCCAGTGATTGGCATCTGCTTAGGGCATCAAGCTATCGTTGAAGCTTATGGTGGAACCGTTTCCCCTGCGGGTGAAATTTTACATGGCAAAGCCTCAATGGCAACCCACGATGAACAAGCCATGTTTGCAGGCTTAGAAAACCCTATTTCAGTGGCTCGTTATCACTCTTTAGTGGGTAGCCAAATCCCTGAATCATTAACGATTTGCGCACAATCCAATGGCATGGTCATGGCGGTACGCAATGATGAACAGCGAGTGTGTGGATTCCAGTTTCACCCCGAATCCATCTTAACCACCCAAGGAAAATTGTTGTTAGAAAATACGGTGGCATGGGCGCTTTCTTCCCCCAACAAAACAACATCACATTCGCACTAATGGGACACAGAGAGCCAATCATGCAAAACATTTACGATAAATTATTTAAGGCGCAAGCGTTAACTCAACAAGAGAGCCAATATTTATTTAACGCGATTATTCAAGGTGAACTCACTGAGCCCCAACTTGCTGCCGTCTTGATCAGCATGAAAATGCGTGGCGAACAACCACAAGAAATTGCCGGTGCTGCATTGGCATGCTTAGAAAATGCCCAACCTTTCCCACGCCCTGACTATCAATTCAGTGATATTGTCGGCACAGGAGGAGACGGCGCCAACAGTATTAATATTTCCACTGCCAGCGCATTTGTGGCGGCAGAATGTGGGATAAAAGTCGCAAAACATGGCAACCGCAGCGTTTCCAGTCGTTCAGGTTCATCGGATCTACTCGCCGCCTTTGGCATTGCCTTAGATCTAAGCGCTCAAAGTGCCCGTGATGCGTTAGACGAGTTAGGCTTATGTTTCTTATTTGCGCCGCAATATCACAGTGGATTCCGTCATGCCGCGCCTGTACGCAGCCAATTAAAAACCCGTACTTTATTTAATGTGCTGGGCCCATTAATTAACCCCGCTCGTCCACCATTAGCGTTAGTGGGCGTCTATCAGGATTCATTGGTTGAGCCAGTAGCAAAAACCATGCAAATGCTTGGGTTTACCCGTGCGGCTGTGGTACATAGTGGAGGGATGGATGAAGTTTCACTTCATGCACCAACCCATGTTGCCGAATTAAAAAATGGTGAAGTTCAGCAATATACTCTGACAGCTGAAGATTTTGGCTTAGCGCCTTATCAATTGAAAGATTTGGAAGGCGGCACCCCAGATGAAAACCGTTTTCTGCTGACGCAATTATTACAAGGTCATGGTCAAGCGGCTCATGAGGCGGCTGTCGCCGCAAACGTCGCCATGTTGTTACGTATTAATGGTTACGAAGATTTAAAAGAAAACAGCGAGCACGCACTCAATATTATTCGTAGCGGCAAAGCATTTGACCGCGTTCTGGCACTAGCTGCAAGGGAGCACTAAGATGAAAGGCACGGTATTACAAAAGATTGTAGATGATAAATTTGCCTATTTAGCGGAGCGCAAACAACGTCAACCGCTGGCAAGTTTTCAATCTGAAGTGCAACCTGCGCAACGAAATTTTTACTCAGCTCTACAAGCGAAGCGCCCAGTATTTATTTTAGAGTGCAAAAAAGCCTCTCCATCGAAGGGGCTTATCCGTGAAGATTTCGACCCCGCGGTGATTGCGGGCATGTATGCCCCTTATGCTTCTGCCATTTCAGTTTTGACTGACGAAAAATATTTCCAAGGGAAGATGGATTACCTGACGATTGTCAGTAACACCGTTAAACAGCCAGTTCTGTGCAAAGATTTTATCGTTGACCCTTATCAGATTTACCTTGCTCGCTATTACCAAGCGGATGCTATTTTACTCATGCTGTCCGTATTGAATGATGAACAATATCTTGCCCTTGCCGATGTAGCACACCAACTGAACATGGGCGTACTCACCGAAGTGAGCAACGACGAAGAGCTGGAACGTGCGATAAAATTGAAAGCTAAAGTGGTTGGGATCAACAACCGCGACCTGCGCGATATGTCTATCGATTTAAATCGTACACGTCAGCTCGCGCCACGTTTACCAGCAGGAACCGTGGTGATCAGCGAGTCAGGTATTCTTCAACATCAACATATTCAAAGTCTTGCAGATGTCGCGAACGGATTCTTAATTGGTAGCGCCCTGATGGAGCAAGCAAACTTACCTCAAGCACTGCGTAACTTGCTGATTGGTGAGCATAAAGTGTGTGGCTTAACCCGTGAACAAGATGCTAAAGCCGCATTTGCCGCAGGGGCTAACTTTGGTGGACTGATTTTTGCTGAAAAATCCCCTCGCAAAGTGACGCTGTCACAAGCAAGGCAGATTATTCATGCTGCGCCACTTAAATTTGTGGGTGTTTTCCGTAATCAATCCGCGGATTTTGTGGCGCATATTGCCCAACAATTGGCGTTGCACGCAGTTCAACTCCACGGCGATGAAGATAATACCTACATGGCACAATTACGTGAAATGTTGCCAGCTCACTGCCATATTTGGAAAGCGCTGAATATGGCTGATAGCCAAATCGCCGATTATGACCCTGCGTTAATTGATTTGCTGCTATTAGATAACGGCGCTGGCGGTACAGGAAAAACCTTTGATTGGTCATCAATACCAACAAATAGCGGTCACAAACTGATGGTGGCTGGTGGACTTACCCCTGAAAACTGCCTGCAAGCCGCAAAACTCGTCTGCAATGGGCTTGATTTTAACTCTGGCATTGAAATCGAACCGGGTATTAAATCCGAACAGAAATTAAACCAAGTCTTTGATGCATTGAAATCAGCCCGTATGGCGATTTAGCGCAAAGCCATATTAATCATACTGAACATATAAACTTAAAATGGATAATAAATAATGAGCAAATTAGATCCCTATTTCGGTGAGTTTGGTGGGCAATATGTCCCAGAAATTTTGATCCCAGCATTGAACCAGCTAGAAGATGCCTTTATTGACGCACAAAATGATCCTGCGTTCCTAACGGAATTCCATGATCTACTTAAAAACTATGCGGGTCGTCCAACCGCATTAACTCTGTGCCGCAACCTGACAGCAGGAACCAAAACTAAGCTTTATTTAAAGCGCGAAGATTTACTCCACGGTGGCGCCCACAAAACCAACCAGGTGTTGGGGCAAGCATTACTCGCCAAACGGATGGGTAAAAATGAAATTATCGCTGAAACGGGTGCGGGTCAGCACGGTGTTGCTACCGCCCTAGCTTGCGCCTTATTAAATATGAAGTGCCGTATTTACATGGGTGCAAAAGACGTTGAGCGTCAATCTCCAAACGTGTTTCGTATGAAGCTAATGGGCGCTGAAGTGATCCCTGTCCATAGCGGCTCTGCAACCTTAAAAGATGCTTGTAACGAAGCACTAAGAGACTGGTCTGGCAGTTATGAAACCGCGCACTATTTATTAGGTACTGCGGCAGGTCCTCACCCATATCCGACTATTGTGCGTGAATTTCAGCGCATGATCGGTGATGAAGCTAAACAGCAAATTTTAGACAAAGAAGGTCGCCTACCGGATGCGGTGATCGCTTGTATTGGTGGTGGTTCGAACGCTATCGGTATGTTCGCTTCATTTATCCCTGAAGAAAGCGTCGGGTTAATTGGTGTTGAACCTGCCGGTCACGGTATTGAATCAGGGCAACACGGCGCTCCGTTAAAACATGGTCGTGTTGGGATTTATTTCGGTATGAAATCCCCAATGATGCAAACCTCTGAAGGGCAGATTGAAGAATCTTACTCCATTTCAGCAGGGTTAGATTTCCCATCAGTGGGGCCTCAACATGCGCACTTAAACAGTATTGGTCGTGCTGAATATGTTTCGATTACCGATGATGAAGCGCTAAACGCCTTTAAATTACTGTCACGCAAAGAAGGGATTATTCCTGCATTAGAGTCATCTCATGCATTGGCGTATGCCCTCAAAATGGCAGAGCAAAATCCAAATAAAGAGCAGTTGTTAATTGTCAATTTATCCGGTCGTGGTGATAAAGACATTTTTACGGTACATGATATTTTGACCAGCAAAGGGGAAATCTGATGACGCGTTATACTCAACTTTTTCAGCGTTTAAACCAACAAAACCAAGGCGCTTTTGTTCCCTTTGTCACGCTAGGTGACCCTGATGCTGAGCTTTCTTTAAAAATTGTCGATGCGTTAATTGCCGGTGGTGCGGATGCCTTAGAGATTGGCATCCCCTTCTCTGACCCTTTAGCGGATGGTCCGACAATTCAAAATGCCAATTTACGCGCCTTTAAAAGCGATATCACGCCGACGTTATGTTTCGAGTTGTTAGCCCGTATTCGAGCTAAACACCCCGATATGCCAATAGGCTTATTGGTGTACGCTAACTTGGTTTTCACCAATGGGATCGACCATTTTTATCAACGTTGCCAACAAGCTGGCGTAGATTCCGTTTTAGTTGCCGATGTGCCAATGCGTGAATCAAAGCCGTTCCGTGAATCAGCCATCACCCACGGCATCGCCCCAATCTTTATTTGTCCACCAAATGGGGATGACGCACTGCTAAAAGAGATTGGAGAACATAGCCAAGGTTATACGTATTTACTCTCTCGCGCAGGCGTCACTGGTACAGAGCAGCGAGCGCAAATGCCATTAACTCATTTAGTGAGCAAATTAACCCAATATGGCGCAGCACCTGCACTTCAAGGATTTGGTATTTCGGAGCCTGCTCAAGTGACTGAAGCGATTCGTAATGGCGCTGCGGGGGCAATATCGGGTTCTGCTGTGGTAAAAATCATTGAAAATAACCTACAACAACCACAAGAAATGCTCAGTAAATTAACGACGTTTGTGGCAAATATGAAAGCCGCCACACAAAAATAGTACCTTAATTTATTTTCTTCATTGTGTCAGAAAGCCATCAATAATTTGATGGCTTTTTTCATTTCAAATAGCCGTTAATGCATTCAATGGTTTCTGTCAAATTTCCACTTTACGGATAATATTTAAAATATATTAGGTAAAGTTACTCAGGCTAATTTAGTTTAAATATCCATCTTGATATTTAATTATAAATTTAAATTTTCACTCTGATTATTGGTCTCTTTTGACATTGTGAATTTAATGTTAAATAAAATATAAATGATTTAACATTGAGTTTTCTGCTTATTATATTCTTTATTCTCTAAAAACGAAAAATCCGGGAGTAAATTCCCGGATTTCTTTACTGCTTTCTAATCCATTAGCGAGCAAGAATAAACTTGCCGAAGTCCTTAAGAAATTAGAAGCGGTAACCCACACCAAACATAAATACAAATGGGTCTAAACGAGTATCAACTTTAACGCGGTCTTCACCTGCTTTGAATTTAACGTCAGTATCGATATTCATCCACCAAACAGAGGCGTTTAACATCCAGTTTTCATCAAGCATGTAGTCCATACCTGCTTGCGCTGCAAAGCCCCAAGAGCTTGACAGGTCTAGGTCAGACAGGCCTGCTTCTTTACCAGTACTATTAAATTTCTCATCAAAGAAGAACGTATAGTTCAGACCTGCACCTAAATAAGGACGCAGTTTATCTTCTTTGCCACCGAAGTAATATTGAGCCATCAGAGTTGGTGGTAAGTGTTTAACTGTTGCGATATTTCCTGTTGGGCCAGTACCAACTTTATGCTCAAAAGGAGTCGCTGCTAATAATTCCACACCAATATTATCGGTGATCATATAACCGAAAGTTAAACCTAATTGGGTATTATTATTTGCATCAAAATGACCTAAATTCGCATTGCCCAGTTTAACATCGTCCCCGCCAACATTTGGTCTTACAGTAGCTGTACCTGCACGGAATAAAAAGTCGCCAGCTTCATGAGCAAATGAAGCCGCTGGAGCTAAAGTTGCAGCAGCCAATACAAGCGCAGTGAGTTTTTTCATTGTCAATCCCATTCCTATGTTTATTATTTAGCAAAAATATAGCCTATTCTTAAATTTAATATTCAAATCAAGATCACATCTTTTGCTAATTTATATATTTCTTAATAAAGCTGAGTTTATTATTCCATTACTGGTTTTTTCTATTTTGATTTGAATCAATTTTCATGAAATAACTATTAAAATAAAAAATGATTTTATATTAATGGCTAATTAAATCGCGATTTAAATATATATTTAAAATACATCTTTAAGATTATTCTTTATTAATAGTGATACACTCATTTATTGTGTAGCACACTTATTTAGGCTAACTCCCAGACTTTTCTTATCTTTCTCTACCTATACGTCCGATACTCAGTTACAATCACCGTCAAATTTTTATTCCGTTTGTAGATAGGAGCAGTTACATGTCCATTTCGGCCAACTCACTCTTTCGTGACAGCATCAACTTTTTTAAAAACCAGTTGAATGGCCTCTTCACCATTGTGTTAATCGCCACCGCAATCAGCGTGATTGTCTACGCAATGTTAATTCCTAATGAACGGATGATCGGCGTGTTACTTGAAGCGCAGAACCAGCTACTTGAAGCGGGTAATGCCGGGTTACAAAATTGGGTACTGAGCTTACCTGAAGACGAGAAAAACAGCATTCTGCGCGTATCTATGGGCTTGATTTTATCCGTAGCATTGGGAAGTTTGGTACTGATGTGCGGCGTGCTCTCTTATATCGCCAATTTATCTCGCGGTGAAGCCGTGAACGGAACTCAAGCATTAGTTTCATCATTACCTAAAGCCCCTGCGATGTTCCTGCTGCTGATTATCTGTTCCTTATTAATTCAGCTGGGTATCACCTTGATGGTGCTTCCTGGTCTGATTTTGGCGATTGGCTTTTCTCTTGCCCCTGCCATTTTAATGAATGAAAAAGTAAATCCATTTAATGCGATGGGTAGAAGCTGGAAGCTGGCATTTGCCAATTGGCGTATCGCTGCCCCAATGATTTTAATTTGGATGGCAACGCAAATGTTAGTCAGTATGCTGTTAAGCAGCCTGCAACTGAATCATATTGTGGTCAATGGTATTTCATTCCTGATCAACAACATGATTGCCGCTTTTGCCTTAATTTACTTTTTCCGTTTATATATGCTGAGCAGCAAAAACGCATAACGTATAACGCATTACGCATTACGCATAAATAGAAACAGATTTAATGATCAAAAAGGGCGTCTCTTCAAAGTGACGCCCTTTTGTTTTTAATCCTATCGATACCATTACTCTGACAACTTACTATCAGCGGTTCCTTCCTCGCTCTCCTTGCGTTCTTCAACACTTTTTTGCTGAATATGCTGCTTACTCTGGATCAAGCGGATAGCGAAATAGATATCTGGCACCACCAGTAAATCATCATCAGAACGACTAATTTTATTTTGTGATAACCAACGGTTTAGGGATGTTCGTCGCCCAGCTAGCACCAGCGTTACCCCTTTGGCTTTTAATGACGTCACCAGCTCGTTAAGTGCAGAGAATACGCTCACGTCGTTATGGGTAAAACTGACCGCCGCATCGACAATAACCCACGCCGGACGTTTACGTTCGCTATCTATATGCTTATTTAAACGATCTTTAAAATAGTTCACATTGAAATAGGTCAGCGGTGAGTTAAAACGATAAATCAGCACGCCTTCAACCGCCTGAATATCATTATCCGGGTTCATTGAGTGCAACATACCCTGCTCGTCAACACCCAATAACTGATCTGTCGGGCGGAATATCACCCGCAAAAATTGCAGCAAACCTAACAACACGGCAAAGCCCACTCCGCTGATCAAGCCGACCACTAACACCGCGCATAAAGTAAAAACGCATAAGAAAAAGGCTTGTCGGTTACGTTTACGCATTGCATAAATGCTGCGAAAACTAATCAGTGAAAACGTCGAGACCACCAACACCATACCTAATGCGGGCATCGGAATATAACCCAGTAGATCCATTGAAAACAGCAACACCACCAAAATAGTGAGCGCAGCAATGACCGATACCATCTGTGTTTTACCGCCCATCATATCGTTCACAGCAGTTCGGCTACTGGCCGCACTCACAGCAAACCCTTGAGATAATGCAGAAGCGATATTCGCCATGCCTAAGGCTCGTAGCTCTTGATCAGCATCCACGGTATAACCATTTTTGCTAGCAAAGCTCCGCGCCGTCATCATAAAGCTCACAAAGCTGATCACTGCCAAGTTTAAGGATGGCGTTACCAAATCCCGCAATAAGCCAGGGTTAAAATCTGGAGCGGCTATTGAAGGTAATCCATTACCCAAATTACCCACGGTGCTAATGCCATATTGTTCAAGATTAAAGATAATACTGGCGCTGGTTGCCAAGACCATCGCAATAAGCAGTGATGGCCATTTGCTGCGTACCCGTTTGATCACCATCGTCACAGTAAGGGTTAACACCGCCACCGTTAATGTCGGAATATGGGTTTCAGGTAGTGCGAGCGGTAGCGCTACTAAACGCTCGATAAACCCAGAAGGCAGCGAGTCAATACCAAAAATTTTGCCTAACTGGCTGACAATAATGGTCAGTGCGACGCCATTTAATAACCCTTGTAAAATCGGCCCTGATAGAAAATCAGCAAACATCCCCAGACGAAAGCGCGCCGCAATTAGGCACCATATTCCCGTCATTAAACTCATCACAATAATTAATTGCCAACGGGTGTTTTCATCCCCCATCGCCAAGGGTGCAACGGCAGCGGCGATCACCGCACAGGTTGCTGCATCCGGTCCAATGATTAATTGTTTAGAGGTTCCAAACAATGCATACATCAGCATTGGTAAAATACAAGCATATAGCCCGACAATGGCATTGATCCCCATGAGTTCAGCATAAGCAATTGCCACAGGCAGCGCCACGGCGGCGACCGACAACCCCGCTTTCACATCCGGTCCCAAGTTCGCCAACTGATATTGGCTAAAGGTTTGTAAACCGGGCATCAGATTAAATAATCGCGCCTTTATCATGGAAAAAATCTCTAAAAATTAATCAGTTAATTTCTTGTGTAGACTATTTATATCCGAACTATTAAAGTTTATCTAGGACTAAGTCAAATAAGGGTAAAATAGTGCAAATTTGATTGGTTTACAGGCTTAATTCTTGGTAAAAGAGAGCAAACTTTTAACAATCTGCGCAAAATCAGTTAAACTACGCCACTATGTTTAAGTTGACTCTGTTTGAATTGACTCTATTTAAGCTGACTATGTTCACGTTAAGGATCTGAATCCACTGTTATGAAACAACTTATTGATTTTATTCCTTTGGTTATCTTTTTTCTCTTTTATAAGCAATACGACATTTATGTTGCTAGCCAATCATTACTGATAACCACCCCGATTTCCTTATTGGTCACTTACTTTATTTATAAAAAAGTGGAAAGAGTGGCAAAAATCACCTGTGCGATTGTGATGGTATTTGCAGGGTTAACGGTGTTATTTCACAGCGCTGACTTTATCAAATGGAAAGTCACCATTATTTATGCTCTTTTTGGTATTGCTCTGTTTGCGAGCCAATGGTTTACAGAAAAACCGCTCATTCAAAGAATGTTGGGTAGCAACCAAGAAATTAAGTTAGCGGACAGCTATTGGTTAAAATTAAATACCGCTTGGGGTATTTTCTTTATTGCTTGCGCTGTTATTAATATTTACGTGGCTTATTGGATGGCTGAGAGTGTTTGGGTCAACTTTAAAGTGTTTGGATTGACGGCTGGCACCTTAATTTTCACTATCCTTAGCGTGGTATATATTTTCAAACACATGACTAAAGAACCTCAGGCGGAAAAGCCGGAAGAGTAATTTATTTCTTCGAAATATTATGATGATAAATAAGCTGCGCACTTTCGCAGCTTTTTTATGCCTATCACAGTGATTTGTTACAATTATCTGTGACTGGATGTACTCTAGCGGTTTACTATACTTATGTTTGTTTGCTATAAATGAGCAACAAAATCATAGTGTTTAATTCCTTTTAATAAAGAGTTTGATATGCAATTACCTAACGGTGAACTCGTTTTACGTACTTTGGCAATGCCTTCAGATACCAATGCGAATGGCGATATTTTTGGTGGCTGGCTAATGTCTCAAATGGATATTGGCGGCGCTATTTTAGCAAAAGAGATTGCTCTGGGTCGCGTAGTAACAGTGGCAGTCAATGGCATAAAATTTCAAAAACCAGTTGCTGTTGGTGATGTTGTTTGTTGTTATGCTCGCTGCTTAAAAACAGGGAAAAGCTCCGTCACTATCAATATTGAAGTGTGGGTGAAAAAAGTGGCAACCCACCCTGTAGGTCAGCGTTATCAAGCTACTGACGCGGTATTTACTTATGTGGCGGTCAATGATGACAATACGCCTCGTGCGTTACCTGAAGATAAACAACATTTCGAATTAGAAAGTTCACAACCTCAGGCTTAATCATTCATATACAGTAAGGGCGCTTCATAAGCGCCCTTTTTTGATCCCGATATTTCCTAGCATTTAAGCTTGGCTTACTGTGCCATCTACTTTGAAGTAAATTTCAGTGGTATAACCTTTCGCTGGTAGCTTTTCATATTTCCAACGGTTCATTGCACGCTTCACATCACGCTCAAACATCCCTTTAGGTGAAGCTTCAACAAACTCAATATTTTGCACTCGCCCATCTTCATCGATGTCATAGCGTACTTTCACATAACCATTTTTCCCTAGGCGACGAGCGCGATCTGGGTATTCAGGCGCTTGTTTACTTAATGCTTTTGGACCACGCTGACCAGTGGATTGGTTAGATGCTGTTGCATTATTTTTGACGTTAGTATCAGTTCCGCGCGTGTTAGTGACTTCTTTTGGCGTAGTATCTGTATTTGTGGATGGTGTTTTGTTCATCGCCAGTTGTTTTTCAACCGGTTTAACGGGCTCTTGAACTTTTTTCGGCTCTTTTTTAGGTTCTTTCTTCGGTTCAGGTTTCTTTTTTACTTCTGGTTTTTTCTGAGGTAAGACTATCGCCGGTTCAACTATAGGCTCGGGTTCAATGATAGGTTCAGGTTCAACCACAGGCTCTGGCTCTGCCTGTGTTTCAGCTGGTGGAGTGGCTGCTGGTTCAGCAAAAGAAAGCATTGCTATCGAGATTGGCTCCTCAGGTTGAGGAAATTTCGGTTGATTAAAAATCCATGCCATTGCCAAGCCCGCATGAATTGATAATGAAACAGCAATGATCACTAACAGTCTGATACCACGCATATGCAATTTTTACCCTACACCGTTTTACTTATTGAATATGGCTAATAGTTTAAATGCAAATAGCAATCATATTCAATAAGGTTTAGCGAACAAAGTTAAAAATGTGAGTATAAACGTGAATACCCTTACTCAATCCACTGTGTAAATAACAGGGAATGACGGCGTTTATAGATGTCCATTTTGCGGAGCGAATAAATGTGCATATTGCGGCGAGAGTGTCTTTCTAACCAACGGCGACGGCGGCGAACGACTTGTCTTAGCATTCTCCAGCGACCCACTTCTTGCCTACTGCGTCTCATCTTTTTAATCCTTATCAGGTGTATGTTCGTAACAGCGAAATATTATATGCCTTTGCTCACGAGAACCAAGTGGAAGTTATCAAAGTGTTGATGAAATTTACCCCGTAAAAGAGAGGTAGATTCATTGAATTTGTCATTAATTGCACTTTTATCTATTTAACTCAGTTTTTATTCAGAATTTTTACTAAATTCTGGTATGTTTATTCTTAGTCTATATTTAATAAGACATATTTTCTTTTTTCGACTCTTTTTCTCTCTGTCAGTGAGGCTTGTTATCCATTATGGCAACCGTCTACACCTTAATGAGTTGGTTACTGTTTTTCCTGTATTGGTTAATTGTTGCTGGGGTTACTGTTCGTATCCTCGTCACACGTCGCCCCGTCACTTCGGCGATGACATGGTTACTGATCATTTATATCCTGCCTCTGGTGGGGATCATCGCGTATGCCGCATTTGGTGAGCTCCATTTAGGTCGACGTCGTATCGATAAAGCCCACCAAATGTGGCCATCGGTTGCCACTTGGCTGGAAAATCTACGCCTCTCCAAACATATTTTTGCTAATGATAACAGCCCCGTTGCGGAGCCATTATTCCAACTGTGTGAGAAACGCCAAGGTATTGCAGGCGTCAAAGGCAATCGCATTCAATTACTGACCACCAGCGAAGACTCACTAAAAGCCATTGCCAATGATATTAATAATGCCAAGAACTCTATCGAAATGGTGTTCTATATTTGGCAGCCAGGTGGGCTTGTCGATGAAGTCACCGAAGCCCTTCTCAATGCGGCAAAACGTGGTGTTAAATGCCGCATTATGGTGGACTCCGCAGGAAGCTGGCATTTTTTCCGCAGTGATTATCCCGATAAAATGCGTGCCGCAGGGATTGAGTTTGTCGAATCTCTAAAAGTAAACCTTATGCGTTTTTTCCTGCGCCGTATGGATTTACGTCAGCATCGCAAAATCGTTGTGATTGATAACTATATTTCTTACACCGGCAGTATGAACATGGTGGATCCTCGCTACTTTAAACAAGATGCGGGGGTCGGTGAGTGGGTAGATATTTTAGTCCGTATGGAAGGCCCTGTGAGTACCACATTAGGGATTGTTTACGCCTTTGACTGGGAGATGGAAACCGGACAACGCATTTTACCGCCACCACCAGATAGCAATATCATGCCGTTCGAGCAAGATAACGGACATACCACCCAAATGATTGCATCAGGTCCTGGGTTCCCTGAAGAACTTATTCAGCAATCATTAATGACGGCGATGTTCTCAGCTCGTAAGCAGCTGATCATGACGACCCCATACTTTGTCCCAAGTGATGATTTACTGCATGCAATTTGTACCGCAGCGATGCGCGGCGTTGATGTCAGTATCATCATGCCACGCCATAATGATTCTTTCTTGGTTCGCTGGGCAAGCCGCTCTTTTTACACGGAATTACTGGAAGCTGGCGTGAAAATCTATCAATTTGAAGATGGATTACTGCACACCAAGAGTGTCTGTGTTGATGGGGAATTAAGCTTAGTCGGTTCAGTGAACTTAGATATGCGCAGCTTATGGCTGAACTTTGAAATCACAGTCGTGATTGACGATAAAAGTTTTGGTAGCGATCTGACGCTGGTTCAGTATGATTATATGGCTCGCTCCACACGCTTAGATATTGAAGAATGGGAACAACGCCCGTTCTGGAACCGTGTGATTGAGCGTCTGTGCTATTTCTTTAGCCCATTATTATGATCATAATAGTTACTATTGCTTAACCGTTAGGAAAACGTCATGAGCCAGAACCCAAGTATTAACCTAATCGATGAAGATGAAATCATTGAAATTGCCTATGACCTTTTCCTTGAAGGTGCGATGGATAACTTAGAGCCTGCCGACCAAGTGATTTTCGCGTTACAGTTCGAAGAGTGTGGCGCGGCTGAAATTGTGCCATTTAGTCAAGATTGGCATATTCTTGCCACCCAAGGATTACCTTTAGCGCAAATGAGTGAAGTGGTGATCGGGCTTGCTAAAAGCCCAGAGGATGAAATTGACGATATCTTTGCACGAATTCTTATCAGTCGTAACCCTAAGCACCCTTTCCAACATATCGAATGGAAACAGTAAGCAGAAATAAAAATGGGGGAAATATTCCCCCATTTTTTATTAAACTTTATTCTACTAAATCCAACTGCAAATGATGCTTCTTAATATAGAGACGCAGATTATTGCGAATATAGTCACTCTTATCTAATGGGTATTTTTCCCACGCCGCTACAATATAGGGTTCCACCCCGTCAGCAAGTTCAGGCGAACGCGCGACAGCTTGGATCGCGGTTAATGCAACCTCACTCTTATCCGCAATCATATATTCAAAGTAATTAGCGACCTTTTGACTAAAATTCACATCATGGGAAGCTGCATATAACGCACTGACGGCAATCTGACTATCAGCATGACTAAATAAGTGTTGGAAATCTTCCACTTTGACCGTTTGCAACTCCTTAAGGATATACCCCGAAAAGCTCACTGTATCTACATGTTCGCACTGTGCTAATTTAGCTAAAATAGCCGCTTGATACTTCGCTAAATCCGCTTTTTGATACCAATAAATCAGCTGCAATCCACGAGTGACTTGTTCAGGATCTTGGCTCTCAAGCGCTTGAGATAAATAATCAGCTGAAGCGGCAACGGAATATTTTGCTAATACTTCCAGTGACTTCACATGGTAAACGTTGAGTGCTTCGTTATCTAATATACGAGTGAGTTGCTCAATGCCCTTTTCCGATAATGACGGTAACTTTTTCAGTCCTTCTAGTGCCGCCAGCTTCGTTTTTTCATTATCGTCATGATGAAATAAGTTGAATAACGTGGTTTCATTGCCACCCATTCGATGCCCAAACCAGCCTGTATCGTATTGCTGAATAATTTCATCCAGCCAGCGCTCATACCAATCTAAAAAATGGCGTTCATAAACAAACTGATACGGTGTTGGTGAATCGCACCATTCGTGGGTATAAACAAGACGCCCGGCATGTTCGCCCGTCACCACCAGCAGAATGTCATACGTACAGCCGCAAGTACCAAGGTAAAACAGCCCTTGGTGGATCACGCTTTCCCGTGAATCATACTCTTCATCACTGCAGTCTTCCGCTAAGTGGCTGAGTGTTTGCCACTCTTTATCGCTCATGGTTGGGCTAAGCACGCAAGGTAATGCCACCGCATCATAGCGATTTTCACTGTCTTCAAAACGTTCTATACCGTAATAAGGGCCTGCGCCACCATTACCTAACTGCGTCATAAACTGTACATATTCTTGGGGTAAATTCACCCCAATTCGGCGCTGCCACTGCGCTATCTGTGCCATATCCAAAGGAGGGTTAAGCTGATAATGGTGGCTGTCCGCTCCGAACAACTCTTCATCGCTGTCCATTTGCTTAGCAAGGGGGAGTTTTTGTTGTATACGTTGAATTTGGTCATCCGCATAACGCTGATTGATGTCTTGCCATATTTGATAAATTTGTTGCGAGTGATCACTCATTAACGGTTACTGTCCTATCAAGTTTTAATTATTTATTTTTAGCCTTTAATATCATTGCCTTTAATATCATAGCTAACTGATTATTTTAAGTAGCAATTGGGTTTGAATTCTCTGAAAATTGTTTCCCATAAAAAAGGCTCCGCTTTATAAATGATAAAGGGAGCCTTAATACAACAATAAAACGCAAATCTTACCAATTACAGTGGATCAATTTTCAAACAAGATACTGCGTGCTTGAAACTTCCTTCGAGTAATGGGCGGGTTTTGGCGCATTCTGCATCAGCACTTGGGCAGCGTGTTCTGAATACACAGCCTGAAGGCGGATTAATGGGCGATGGCAATTCCCCTTCAAGAAGCTCAATTTGCTTATTTTTTTCCTTATCTGGATCCGGTACTGGCACCGCAGACATCAATGCGCGCGTATAAGGGTGCAGCGGGTTGTTATACACTTCATCATAAGTCCCCAGCTCCACTGCATGTCCTAAATACATCACTAATACGCGATCAGAAATGTGTTTTACCACCGCAAGATCGTGGGCAATAAAGATTAAGGAAAGTTTCATTTCCCGCTGAAGTTCTTGCAGTAAGTTCACCACTTGCGCTTGAATGGAGACGTCTAGCGCAGACACTGGCTCATCACAAATCACCAATTTCGGCTCTAAAATCAACGCCCGTGCAATCCCTATACGCTGACATTGACCACCGGAGAATTCATGAGGATAGCGGTTGATCAGGTTCGGCAATAAGCCAACTCGCATCATCATTTTCTTCACTTTTTCAGTGATTTCTTTTTGTGGCATCTTCGGATGATAAGTTTTCAGCGGCTCTGCAATAATATCTCCAATCGTCATCCGTGGGTTTAAGGATGCCAGTGGATCTTGGAAAATCATTTGGATATCGCTACGCACATTACGCCACTGCTTGTCGTTCATGGTGAGCAAGTTTTGCCCTAACCATGTCACCGTGCCGCTAGTGGATTTCACTAAACCAATTAATGCACGCGCAAATGTGGATTTACCGCAGCCAGATTCTCCCACCACGCCCAAGGTTTCCCCTTCGTATAAACGCAGGGTTACTCCATCGACGGCTTTTAAGCTTTTATCCGGCTGCCAGAACCATTGCTGTTTATCTCTAATGGAAAAATGCACTTTTAAGTCATTGACTTCCAGCAGCACCTGCCTATTTTCTTGGCTCATACTAATTCCTCCACAGGCTTAAAGCAGGCACGTAAACGAGATTGTGCAAAACTGGATAATTGAGGCTCTTGCTCTACACAGTGTTGGTTTGCATATTGGCAACGCGGCGAGAACGGACACCCTTTTGGTAAGCGTAATAAGTTTGGCGGATTGCCTGGAATGGTGGCTAAGTTATCGTCATCACCATCTAAGCGTGGCACTGCCGCTAATAAACCCAAAGAATATGGATGAGATGGCTGATAGAAAATATCTCGTGCGCTGCCATACTCCATCGTGCGCCCCGCGTACATCACGAGTACCTTGTCACACACACCGGCGACAACCCCTAAGTCATGGGTAATTAAGATGATCGCGGTATCAAATTCCTGCTTCAGTTCATTCAGCAATGTCATGATCTGCGCCTGCACCGTGACGTCCAATGCGGTTGTCGGTTCATCGGCGATCAGCAATTTTGGTTGGCACAGTAGCGCCATCGCAATCATCACACGCTGGCGCATACCACCAGAAAACTCATGCGGATACATATTCATACGTTTACGGGCTTCCGGCATTTTTACCGCATCCAGCATGCGTACAGATTCTTCAAAAGCCTCTTTCTTACTCATCCCTTTGTGCAGCATCAATACTTCAGATAACTGCGTACCAATTTTCAAATATGGATTTAAGGAGGTCATGGGGTCTTGGAAGATCATAGAGATTTCTTCCGCACGCATGCGGTTAAGCTCTTTCTCTTTGAGGTTTAAAATCTCACGGCCATTAAACATGGCGGAACCACCTACCCGGCCATTTTTTGCCAGCAATCCCATCAAAGCAAAGGCAGTTTGGGATTTACCCGAACCAGATTCCCCCACAATGCCCAGAGTTTCCCCTGCACTCAATTCAAAATTAAGTTTATTCACCGCCGTCACATCCCCATCTTGGGTGGCGAATGTGACGTTTAAATCCTGTACCGATAATAAAGGGCTTTTGCGTGTTGAATGTTCCATAAATTAGCCCCTTAGCGATCTTTCGGATCGAGGGCATCACGTAAGCCATCGCCGATAAAGTTAAAACAGAACAGCGTGATAACTAAGAACCCAGCAGGGATCAGCAGTAACCACGGCGTGACTTCCATAGAGTTAGCGCCATCACTGAGTAAAGCACCCCAGCTACTAAGTGGCTCTTGCGTTCCTAAGCCAAGGAAGCTTAAGAATGACTCAAACAGGATCATACTTGGGACTAATAATGATGCGTAAACCACCACCACCCCCAGTACGTTAGGGACGATATGACGCAAGATAATGTGACGCGTGCTGACACCACAAACTAATGCCGCTTCAATAAACTCTTTGCGTTTTAATCCTAATGTTTGTCCACGCACGATACGCGCCATATCCAGCCACGACACCATCCCAATGGCGACAAATATCAGCAGGATGTTGGTACCGAATAACGTCACTAACAAAATAACGAAAAACATGAACGGGAAGGAGTTTAAAATCTCCAGTAAGCGCATCATGATAGAGTCAACTTTACCGCCCACATAACCTGCCAGTGAGCCATATAAGGTTCCGACCACCACCGCGACTAATGCCGCCGCTACGCCGACCATTAAGGAAATTCGTCCACCAATTGCCACGCGCACAAGTAAATCACGCCCTGAAGCATCGGTTCCAAAATAGTGTCCCGTCGCCCAATCAGGTGGCGTCGACATCATTTCCCAGTCGGTATCATCATATAAAAACGGCGATAACATCGGGGCAAAAATCACAAACAGCGTGATAAAAAATAGCACGCATAGGCTAACAATTGCCGCACGGTTATGCATAAAGCGTCGTCTTGCATCTTGCCAAAGACTGCGCCCTTCAATATCCAGTTGCTCAGAAAAATTTTCCAGAGCTTCACTATTTTTGTTGTTTAATAACATAGTGTTTCTCCGGTCTTAGTAACGAATTTTCGGGTCGATGACGGCGTACAGCACATCGACAATGGCGTTAAAGGCAATGGTCAATACCCCAACTAAAATCGTTAAGCTGAGCACTAACGAGTAATCACGGTTCAGTGCGCCATTAACGAACAACTGCCCAATTCCCGGTAAGCCGAAAATGGTCTCAATCACCATAGAGCCCGTGATGATCCCCACAAATGCAGGTCCCATATAAGAGAGCACTGGCAGTAATGCTGGCTTTAACGCATGGCGGAAAATAATGGTGCGTAGCGGTAACCCTTTGGCGCGCGCAGTACGAATAAAGTTTGAGTGCATGATCTCAATCATTGAACCACGGGTAATACGCGAAATACTGGCGATATACGCCAAAGAGAGTGCCACCATCGGTAAAATCATGTGCGTGACGTTACCACCATCCCAACCTCCACCGGGGAGCCATTTCAAGTGAATGGCAAAAATCAGCACCAAAAGTGGTGCCACAACAAAGCTTGGGATGACAACCCCCGTCATGGCAAATCCCATGACTGTAAAGTCCCATTTGGTATTTTGATTTAATGCGGCAATCACCCCCGCAGTAACACCAAATAACACGGCAACCACAAAGGCGGTGGCGCCTAATTTTGCAGACACGGGAAAGGCTTTCGCAACTAAGTCGTTGACACTGTAGTCTTTATATTTGAAAGAAGGACCGAAATCCCCTTGAGAAAGTTGGAATAAGTAGTTGAAATACTGCTTATACATAGGGTCATTAAGGTGATACTTCGCCTCAATATTGGCCATAACTTCGGGTGGAAGTTTACGTTCGCCGGTAAACGGGCTACCCGGCGCGAGTCTCATCATAAAAAATGAGATGGTGATAAGAATCAGTAAAGTCGGAATTGCTTCAAGCAAACGACGCAAAATAAATTTAAACATTGCCCTTTCCTACTTCTATTGCCATTTAGGCTAATGGCTGGCTCACAAGGAGCCAGCCTGTTGTGATTAGTGTTTGATGATATACAGATCTTTAGTATGTAAGTTATCTAATGGATCTTTACCCGTATATCCACCCACATATGGCTTCACTAAGCGGGTGTTCACATAGTAGTAGAGAGGCACGATACCAGAATCTTTATCTAACAGTTTTTCGGCTTGCTGATACAGCTCAGCACGCTCTTCATCCGTTTTCACCTGAAGTGTTTTCTTCATGGTGGCATCGAAATCTTTGTTTTTATAATGCACGGTATTGTTACTGCTATAAGAAAGCAGCATGTTTAAGAAGGATGACGGTTCGTTATAATCCGCACACCAGCCCGCACGCGCTACGTCATAGTTACCTTGGTGGCGGCTATCTAAGAAGGTTTTCCACTCTTGGTTTTCCAGTTTCACATCAGCACCAATATTTTTCTTCCACATGGACGATGCGGCGATAGCGATACGCTTATGTAAATCTGACGTGTTATACAATAAGTTGAATTTCAGTGGATTTGATTTGTTATAACCCGCTTCTTCCAGCAGTTGTTTGGCTTTTTCGTTACGCTGCTCTTGAGTCATGTTCGCATACCAGTCTGGTTTTTCTGTTTTCATGCCACTGGTAAACGGTGGTGTGAAGCCATAAGCTGGAATATCACCTTGCGCTTTCACTTTGTAAGTAATGACATCTCTGTCCATTGAAAGCTTTAACGCTTCACGAACACGCGGATCATTAAACGGCGGTTTTTCGTTATTAATTTCGTAATAATAGATACAGAGATACGGATTTACACGCAGCTCTTTTGGCATATTTTCTTGCAGTGACTTGAATTGTTCGATTGGTAAATTGCTATAGGTCATATCAATTTCACCACTGCGGTAACGGTTAACATCTGTTACTTCAGAGGAAATAGGCAGGAAAGTCACTTGATCAATCACGGTGTTTGCGTTATCCCAATAAGTTGGGCTACGTTCTAAAACAATACGTTCGTTAACCGTCCAATCTTTTAATTTATAAGCACCATTACCCACAAAATTAGCTGGTTGAGTCCACTTAGCACCATATTTTTCGATTGTTTTTTTATTCACTGGTGACATCGAGGAGTGTGCCAATAATTTTGGAATATAAGGGACGGCTTCACTCAAGCTAATCACTAAAGTTTTATCATCCAGCGCTTTAATGCCCAGCTCTTCTGGTTTTTTCTTACCGGCAATAACATCATCAATATTGTTGATATGTGCATACTGCAAATAACTCGCGTATGGGGATGCGGTATCAGGATCTGCGAGTCGGCGCCAGCTATAAACAAAGTCTTCCGCCGTGACAGGGTCACCATTTGACCACTTGGCGCCATCGCGAATTTTAAACGTCCACTCGGTGAAATCTTTATTTTCCCAGCTTGTAGCAGAGCCCGGTAAAATTTCACCATCAGGGCCAACAATCGTAATCCCTTCAAAAAGGTCTCTCGCTAGAGCTGACTCAGGAACACCTTCAATTTTATGCGGATCAAGGGATTGAGGTTCAGAACCATTGTTGCGAACCATATTTTGTTTTTCAGCCAGTTCGACACCTGCTGGAACCACTGCACCATAACTTGTCGCCATCGTCCCTGCCATTAACCCAGCAGCAACGCTTAAAGCAACAAATGTCTTATTCAGTAATTTGCTCATTATTTTGGTTACTCCCATACTATTGTTTTGGTTGTGTTGTTGATGCATCTGCTTACTGAATCAGTAAGCAATTATTTTGTTTATTACAAAATTATTAATTAGTAGAATTAATATATAACCGCTTAATATCCATATGATCAAGAGGGTCTTCACCTTTAAATCCTCCGATTGTGGGTTTGATCATCCTTGCACTCACACGGTAATACACGGGAACTAGCGCAGATTCCTTATCCAGCAGGGTTTCCGCCTGTTGGTAAATCTGTTGACGAGCTTGGTCATTCGGAGCCGTTAAAGCCTCTAATAGCAGTTGGTCATAGGCTTTATTTTTATAGGCCGCCGTATTGTTGCTGTTTTCTGATAGTAATGAATTCAAGAATGCAGAAGGTTCATTGTAATCGGCACACCATGTTGCTCTTGCAACCTGATAATTCCCTTCATGGCGATTTTGCAGTGTGGTTTTCCACTCTTGGTTTTGCAGTGTTACCTCTGCGCCAATATTTTTCTGCCACATGGATGCCGCTACAATCGCCTGCTGTTTATTTTGGTCTGAGGTGTTATATAGCAAGGTAAACTTGAGCGGATTTTTGGCGTTATACCCAGCCTCCGCGAGCAACTCTTTCGCACGCTGATAACGCTGTTCTGGCGTGAGCTTTGCCCATTCTGGCACTGCAAAATTACCATTATGGATAAACGTTGGCGTAAAACCGTAAGCCACCGTCTGTCCTTGATCGATAATTTTATTAGTGATGGTTTCTCGGTCTAAACCTAACTTAATGGCTTCGCGTACTCGAGGATCCGTGAATGGGGCTTTTTGATTATTAATTTCATAATAAAACGTACACAAAAACGGACGAACATACAGTTCGTTCGGCTTCTCTGCTTTCATCTTTTTGAACAGTGTTGGAGGAATAGCCGAATTACTAATATCAATTTCCCCACTGCGATAGCGATTGTTATCACTGACTTCAGAGGTAATCGCTAAGAATGTCGCTTGATCAATCTGCGTTTTTGCGTCATTCCAATATAACGGATTACGCTTGATGATAATCCGCTCGTTGACCGTCCACTCATCCAAAACATAAGCGCCATTGCCCACAAAGGAACCCGGTTGAGTCCATTTATCGCCGTACTTTTCAATAGCTTTACGGTTAACGGGTTTCATTGATGTGTGGGAAAGCATATCGATAAAATACGGGACGGGATGGCTTAGCGTGACTTGCAAATGTTTGTCATCAAGGGCTTTAACGCCCAATGATTCTTTAGGTTTTTGACCTTTTAAAATAGCGTCTGCATTTTCTATATAAGCATTTTGTAAATAACTGGAATAAGGCGAACCAGTTTTAGGATCCGCTAAACGCTGCCAACTATATACAAAATCCTCTGCAACAACGGGAGTGCCATCACTCCACTTGGCATCATCTCGTAGGGTAAATGTCCATACGGTGTAATTTTCATTTTGCCAATGGGTTGCCATACCAGGAACCGCCACACCATTAATATTGTCATAAACCAGCCCTTCCAATAAATTTAAAATAATATTGCCTTCAGGTACCCCTTCGACTTTATGAGGATCGAGTGAAGTCACTTCTGAACCGTTATTGACCACTATTTTATTTATGGATGTTGTATTTAATGGGGATTTATCGGGGGTTGATGAGGCTTGAGCAGAAATTGTTAATGAGAAAATGAGACAGGAAAGTAAACTGTGCTTGGTAGTAAGTTTCATCGTTGCGCCTTCTCCATTTCATAGTTGCGGTTTTACAGTTAACGTTTCAACGTATGTTGAACGACGTTTAGTTCGCCTACACATTGTTGATTTACTACTGCTCTAGTCACTGTTTCTTAAGCTGTTTTCTAATTTAACCACCAAAAGCTTTCCTTAACGGTGCAATTTCGCTCAGAAAGCTTATAAAAAAAAGTTATAAAAAATTACATTTATTTAACATTTAAAGTTGGAGAGCCTATTAAAAAGGGGTTACACACTTCCTCAATCTTTAAATACTCAAATAAAAACAATTAGATAATAAAAAACCTTAAGTTACTCTTAAAATTTTCATCAACATTAATCCAAACATATCATTAACAATCTCTAATGAGAATAGTGAATAAATTTACGCAGCTCACATTTCCTTACTTTTTATGCCTGATTTTGCAAAAAGTGCGACACATAATCACATTCCAAATTTATCGCGTAGAGGAATTATTTTGATTGTAAAGGACGGTTTGATTGCGCAGAAAAAACCAAAATAATTGAGTGAGTATTTTGAATTCGAAAGAAATAATAGAATGGTGGGAAAGGCGGATGAGAATAGCCGCCTCGTAAGACGGCTAAATAATGCTCAAACTATAAAAGTCCTGGAAATATGGCTTTAACGCCCGTTACAGCGATTTCGATACCTAATGACATAAGTAGCAGGCCCATGATACGGGTGACAACGTTGATCCCCGTTTGCCCTAAGTAACGAACCAGTAAAGATGCAGAGCGGAACAACAGCCAGCAGCAAAAAGCAAACAAAATACTGGTTAACGCTAAACCAATAAAGTTCTGCCAGCCTGTCCAACGTGATGACCAGACAATGCACGAACTGATTGCACCAGGCCCCGCCATTAACGGAAGCGCTAACGGCACCACCCCAATGCTATCGCGCACTGCGGTTTCCGTTTTTTCTTGTTTGTTCTGTTTGTCCTCACCAATTTTACCGCTGATCATTGATAGCGCGATGGTGACAATCAGAATTCCCCCCGCGATGCGGAATGAGTCAATTGAAATACCAAACAGCTGTAATATCGAGTCCCCCACCAGCAACGATGTACAAAGAATAATTGCGACTGATGAGTTGGCTATCGTATTAGTTCTATTGCGGCTCGCAACGGTTTGATAGTTTGTCATACTAATAAACACAGGCAGGATACCAACCGGGTTTACCAACGCAAATAGACCAATAAAAAATTTAATATAGCCTGATAAATCAAGTAATGTTGCGCTCACCCATTAATACCCTCATAAAATTCTTAAACAAGAAACGCTTACCTGAACTAATTTTATCACTGAAATCGCTAAAATCCTTAGTTAAAGAACAATTTTGTGCATCTTAGTAGAATTATTTATTGCAGATTATCTTAATGACAAAAAAAGGATGATTTATTCACCTCTTTTTAGCGATAAATTAATCATTTTTTTGCAAATCAATGAATCCCATAAAAACGGCATGCTGAATGGAGTCAGCTTGCATATTTTGTGATTTAGATCACTTTATTAAATTCCCTTTTTGTTAATCTAGTCTCAACTGATAAACGCGGTAATCAATCAGTTAATTTTTACTTTTTGAGCTATTTATCTGAGATTTATAAGCCAATTAGCATGGGCGGAAAGCATTATTATTAAGTTTATCTATACTGTTGTTTTGGGTGGTCGTTTTAGATGTTCTAGTCACAACAGCTTTTTTTAGATGCTTTGCTCATTGGCTTAAAAATTTTAACTTTATCAGGAGTAATCTATATGTCCGTAACAAACGTTACTGAACTCAATGAACTTGTTGCTCGTGTCAAAAAAGCTCAACGTGAATTCGCCAGCTTCTCTCAAGAGAAAGTGGATCGTATTTTCCGCGCCGCTGCTCTTGCTGCTGCTGATGCACGAATTCCATTAGCAAAACTCGCAGTTGAAGAGTCAGGCATGGGGATTGTTGAAGATAAAGTGATTAAAAACCACTTCGCTTCTGAGTATATCTACAACGCATATAAAGACGAGAAAACCTGTGGTGTTCTATCTGAAGACCCAACTTTTGGTACCATCACCATTGCTGAGCCGATTGGTATTATCTGCGGTATCGTTCCAACCACTAACCCAACCTCTACTGCAATTTTTAAATCATTAATTAGTTTAAAAACCCGTAACGCTATTATTTTCTCTCCACACCCACGCGCTAAAATTGCGACTAACCGTGCTGCTGAGATTGTATTGAACGCGGCCATTGAAGCTGGCGCACCAAAAGATATTATTGGCTGGATTGACTCCCCATCTGTTGAGCTGTCCAATGCACTGATGCACCACCCTGACATTAACCTGATCTTAGCGACAGGTGGCCCAGGCATGGTGAAAGCGGCTTACAGTTCCGGTAAACCTGCGATTGGTGTGGGTGCAGGTAACACGCCAGTTGTTATCGATGAAACCGCAGACATCAAACGTGCCGTTGCCTCTATCTTAATGTCAAAAACATTTGATAACGGTGTGATTTGCGCCTCTGAACAATCTGTTGTGGTGGTTGATGCGGTTTATGATCAAGTCCGTGAACGTTTTGCTACTCATGGTGGTTATCTGCTGCAAGGTAAAGAGCTCAAAGCGGTACAAAATATTATTTTGAAAGATGGCAACTTAAATGCGGCTATCGTAGGTCAACCTGCATTTAAAATTGCAGAAATGGCGGGTGTTGTCGTTCCTGAAACCACTAAGATCCTAATTGGCGAAGTCAAACTTGTTGATGAGTCAGAGCCATTCGCTCATGAAAAACTGTCCCCACTCTTAGCAATGTATCGCGCTAAAAACTTTGAAGATGCGGTAGAGAAAGCTGAACAGTTAGTGGAAATGGGCGGTATCGGTCACACCTCTTGTCTCTATACTGACCAAGACAACCAACATGACCGAGTCAGCTATTTTGGCGAAAAAATGAAAACGGCGCGTATTTTGATTAATACCCCTGCGTCTCAAGGCGGTATCGGTGACCTGTATAACTTTAAACTGGCACCGTCTTTAACCTTGGGTTGTGGTTCCTGGGGTGGTAACTCCATCTCTGAAAACGTGGGACCAAAACATTTAATCAATAAGAAAACCGTGGCAAAAAGAGCTGAAAATATGTTGTGGCATAAACTTCCTAGTTCAATCTATTTCCGCCGTGGATGTCTTCCAATCGCTTTAGAAGAGATAGCCACTGATGGTGCAAAACGCGTCTTTATCGTGACCGATAGCTACTTATTTAATAATGGTTATGTTGATGAAATTGTAGATGTTCTGAAAAAACACCATATTGAAACCGATGTTTTCTTTGAAGTCGAAGCTGACCCAACATTATCCGTTGTGCGTAAAGGTGCAGCTCAAATGCAAGCCTTCCAACCGGATGTGATCATCGCTTTAGGTGGTGGTTCCCCAATGGATGCTGCGAAAATTATGTGGGTGATGTACGAACATCCAGAAACACACTTCGAAGAATTAGCATTACGTTTTATGGATATCCGTAAACGTATTCACAAATTCCCGAAAATGGGTGTGAAAGCAAAACTGGTCGCTATCACTACCACTTCAGGTACAGGTTCAGAAGTGACGCCATTTGCTGTTGTGACGGATGATAAAACAGGTCAAAAATACCCATTAGCGGACTACGCATTAACACCAAATATGGCGATTGTTGATGCTAACCTCGTGATGAACATGCCTAAATCCTTAACCGCATTTGGTGGTTTGGATGCAGTGACTCACGCATTAGAATCTTATGTTTCTGTTCTGGCAAATGAGTTCTCTGATGGTCAAGCACTCAAAGCACTGACCCTGTTAAAAGATTATCTGCCAGCAAGCTACCACGAAGGAGCAAAAAACCCAGTAGCAAGAGAGCGTGTTCATAATGCGGCAACATTAGCCGGTATTGCTTTTGCTAACGCCTTCTTAGGGGTTTGTCACTCAATGGCGCATAAACTGGGATCGGAATTCCATATTCCACACGGTTTAGCAAACGCCCTATTGATTTGTAACGTAATTCGTTTCAACGCAAATGATAACCCAACTAAGCAAACAGCATTCAGCCAATATGACCGCCCTCAAGCACGCCGCCAATACGCTGAGATTGCAGACCACTTAGGATTAACCAAAGCAGGCGACCGTACTGGTGCGAAGATTGAACGCTTACTGGCTTGGTTAGAAGAGATGAAAGCGGATTTAGGCATTCCTAAGTCTATCCGTGAAGCTGGCGTTGCCGAAGCGGACTTCTTAGCTCACTTAGATAAACTGTCTGAAGATGCATTTGATGACCAATGTACTGGCGCTAACCCACGTTATCCGCTGATATCTGAAATTAAACAACTGTTACTGGATTCTTACTACGGTCGTGAATTTACTGAAAAAAGTGCAGAGCCAGCAGCACCAAAAGCTGAAAAGAAAAGCAGTAAAAAATAGTTAACTCGTTGATGGCTTAGCCATTAATACATAAAAAAGGCTTCAAAAGATTTAGGATTTTCCTAACGCTTTTGGAGCCTTTCTCGTTATTTCGTCATAATACTTTATACTTATCTTAGGTGTCCATCTGGAAAAATATGCGTTCCGCAAATTGATGCTTTCCAATCGACAATGATTTTTCCTTTATTGTGGATTAATAAGCTGATATGAAAAAACTGGCTGGCGTTACCTACATACTTTTATTCATAGTAAGCTTTTTTGCTTACAGTGCTGACTTGCGTTTGGAACAAACTCGATTAATCCTAAATAGCACTAAATCCAATGCTACATTTACCATTGTGAATGATGATTTGAACCCCTATCTAATTCAGACCTCTGTAACTGAACAACTTGAAGGTGCCAAATCCCTTTATTTTGCTGTGACACCACCACTGTTCAGATTAGATGCAAATAGTAAGTTTAGTGCTCATGTATTATTAAAAAATGAAAGGGAATTACCCGTAGATAGAGAATCTCTGTTCTTTTTAAATACACGGGCTATTCCCGCCCAAAAGCATCCTAATGAACAGAAAAATGATGCCAAACGCTCGTTTGTGACGAATATCGTGATTAAAGTCTTTTACCGCCCTAATCAACTGGCAGTGCCTAATAATGCAGTATTTCAGCAAGTGACTCTAAAAAAACAGGGAAAACAATGGGTGTTTAATAACCCTACCCCCTATTATCTCACGGTGGTAAACCTCAAATATAACCAGCAAAACTATAGGAAAAGCCTAATCCTCACGCCATTTAGTGATACTGAAATCACTGGTCTACAAGGTCATATTTCCCAAGCTAGTTGGCAGATGATTAATGATTTTGGTGGTCTCTCTGACATTATTATTTATCCGTCAGTTAAGAGTAAATAAGTCAATAATTCCCATTTGATTGGTGCGCTTTTCTCTATTTTTGTTTTTATTGACGATGTTGGGGTTTCCTGCAATCACACTCGCCATTGATGATAGTTTGAAGTTTTCATTACAACGACCGTTTTTAAATGCTGAAATGCTAAATTTCATTACGCCCTACAGTTTCGAGTAAATTTGCATTTTTTGATTATATGATATGTGCCAAAGTGTGAAATTAAACTGGCATAAAAAGAAAGCCCCATGTTAAAAACATGAGGCTTATCAAATCTCACTCAATCCGGTTTTATTCTATGAACGCTGAAACTTTATCTGCCATGCATCCCTTTTAAGAACTAGCGAGCTGAGTATTTTATTAATTCATTTACTTTATTTGACAAAAATATCTTAATAATCTGATATTCCTATTTGTAAACTATATAACTCATTAATCTTAATTAATGATTATTTGAAGTTAAACGGTATTTTTTCAATTGCACCGCTATTCATTAATTGAGCTTGCTTGATAGCGTCTGAGTAATGCTTTCGACAAACTGAAATATACTTTTCATTCCCGCCGATATCCACTTGATCCCCCTCATATACTGGGATGCCATCACCACCAATCCGTAAAACTTTATTTGCCTTACGTCCACAGTAGCAGACGGTTTTTAACTCAACGAGTTTATCTGCCCATGCTAATAAATATTGGCTTCCTGCAAACAACTCTCCGGAAAAATCCGTTCGTAAACCATAACAGAGTACCGGAATGTCTAAATTATCGACGACATCACATAATTGCTCTACTTGCTGTTTTGTCAGAAATTGGCATTCATCAATAAGTACGCAATGTACTTTTTGAGCATTATTCTCGTTTTTGATAATTTTTGCCATATTCGTTATAGGCGAAAATAATAACGCATCCGCAGATAAACCGATCCGCGAAGATACCTTACCTTGACTGAAGCGGTTATCGATTTCAGCGGTAAAAATCAGCGTACGCATTCCACGTTCGTGATAGTTATAGGAAGATTGTAATAATGAAGTCGATTTACCCGCATTCATCGCAGAATAATAGAAATATAGCTGTGCCATTGGGCGGTTCCCTAAAAAATAATATTCGCGAATACTTTAGCATAAAGGTTTTTTAAGATTAACTTAAACCTATGTAGATAAGTAAGTGTATGAATTTCCATCCATCACTATGTTAAATTAGTTCCTTTAGATCACACACCATCTGTGTTGTAGACAATTAATCTCAAACTGATATTAACTTTATCTGGTATAGATATTGGCACATATTGCTAAGTTTATTCTGTCAAAAAAAGAAAATTTCCGTTAAAGACATCCATTGATACATCGACAAACAAAAGGTAATGGTTATCACTAGGCTATTAATATAAATTTTAGTGACATTTTCTAATTACCTTTTTTCATTAGTACCGTTATTGATAATAGAGCAATTTATAGCAACGAAAATTTTTATAATTCTTTTGTAAAAAAATTGCATTCGTTAAAGATAACTTTTAAACTACCGAAGTAATTTAGCTATTGCAGAATTTAAAATAGCACTCTATTATTACTGTACACATGCCAACATATAAAATTGAGACCAGGAAAATGAGCGAATCATTAAAAGCATTAAATAACATCCGTACGCTTCGTGCTCAAGCACGAGAAGTCACTTTAGAATCTTTAGAAGAAATGCTGGAAAAATTAACTGTCGTTGTTGACGAACGTCGTGAAGAAGAAAGCCAAGCTCGCGCTGAAGTTGAAGAACGTAATCGCAAACTGGAAAAAGTTCGCGAAATGATTTTAGAACAAGGCGTAGATTTAAATGACCTTCTGCAAACTATGGATTCTGGTAAAAGCACCAGCACTCGCGCTAAACGTGCTGCTCGCCCAGCAAAATATAAATATGTTGATGAGAACGGCGAAACTAAAACTTGGACAGGCCAAGGTCGTACTCCAGCAGTAATTAAAGTTGCAATCGAAGAACAAGGCAAATCTTTAGACGATTTCTTAATCTAATATTGATAACCTTCCAAATTCTAAACACCCTTTTTATAAGGGTGTTTTTATTTATAGTAGCCTTGTTATTATCCATTTATCATCTCCTCTGTTTCAATCCCCCCTCATCTATTTCTAATCAAAAAGAGTGATACAAAATATACGTTAAAGTAAAGTTACGTAATCTAATCAAGTGATATTCTTTAATCTCCTCCTAGCCCACTACACTAATTAATTTACACGCCACACGGGTTATATCGATTTATATTATATAACTGACATTTAATGACACTTAAAATCTGAGTACTCCTTTTTACATATTTCTATAAAATGCCCATAAAAAAAGCTAACCATAAAGGCTAGCTTTTATCTGTACAACAAAGATTCGTATTTTAATTAGATTTCGATGATGAACCTAAATTAGCGGCTAACTCTTTAATCCACGCGGAAAAATCATTTCCTAGTGTATCGTGTTGCATACCATATTCTACAAAGGCTTTCATGTAACCTAATTTATTTCCGCAGTCATGGCTTTTACCACATAAGTGGTATGCTTCAACGGGTTCCTTATTTTCCATCATTAATGCGATAGCATCCGTTAATTGGATTTCATCGCCAGCACCCGGTGCTGTTTTCGCTAATGCATCCCAAATCTTTTCGGATAATACATAACGCCCTACAATAGATAAATTGGATGGTGCTTCATCACGCTTCGGTTTCTCAACCATACGGGAAATCGGTTTACTATCGCCCGGATGTAAAGTCACACCGTTACAATCCACAATCCCGTAGTTAGAAACATCGTCTTCTGGTACTGGCTCGACTAAAATTTGGCTAGCTCCAGTAGTTTCGTAGTGTTCTAACATCTCTTTGAGGTTAAATTTCGTTAAATCGGTGCTATAGCGATCTAAAATAACATCCGGAAGGATTACGGCAAAAGGCTCATCACCCACCAATGGTTTCGCACATAAAATAGCATGACCTAAACCTTTAGCAATGCCTTGGCGTGTTTGCATGATAGTCACATGACTTGGGCAAATGGATTTCACTTCATCCAACAATTGGCGCTTAACTCGCGCTTCTAAGATGGCTTCAAGTTCAAAGCTGGTATCAAAGTGGTTTTCAATAGAATTTTTAGATGAATGTGTCACTAGCACAATTTCATTAATTCCTGCAGCAATACACTCATTAACCACATATTGGATTAAAGGCTTATCAACAACTGGTAGCATCTCTTTAGGAATTGCTTTCGTCGCTGGAAGCATACGTGTTCCTAAACCTGCTACAGGGATT
Source organism: Providencia sp. LY12 (assembly GCF_057621555.1). NCBI lineage: Bacteria > Pseudomonadati > Pseudomonadota > Gammaproteobacteria > Enterobacterales > Morganellaceae > Providencia > Providencia sp. LY12. Next base: position 2,298,451 of record NZ_CM172594.1, read on the forward strand.
ACCGCTTTACGCACCTTGCGTTTGATCATCTCGAGAACTCCAAAAATTTAATAAGCACCGTTTATATTTTCAATAAACTATACTGGCGCGTTTTTAGTGCGCGCCAGTATATCAGGATTCATTATTGAATAAATAGAGATGGGTTCGTTTAGGATAAATAGAACCTAGATCCATTAAATAAGTGCATTATTTCTGAGCATAGGGATTAAACATTAACTTGATTTTTTGATTCGAATTATGAATAAGACACTTCCAACTCTCACCTTGAAAGTCTAATCGATTTGAATGGTATGTTTTTAGCGTACCTAGCGGGACATTTCGCGCGAGATGGTAATGATGCTGCTCCGTCGTAATATTGGCTTCCAGTCCTGCACTCGCCAAAATCACATTTTTAGATTTGGTATTAAAGTAACCGAGTAACAATGGAAACTGACCTGAAAAGCCAGAATCTTCCAGTAAGTGATTTATTTGATTAATAATGTTATCAATTTGAGGTAATTTTTTATCTCGGTTGTTCACCGCACTTTTTAAGAGGTCATTAAACACAACACGAATTAAAAACGCCGCCATCACCCCTTCTTGTGGAGAGCGTTCTATATCAATGCAATAAAATCCGATTTGCTCCTCAGATATTGCCGCGATATCCAACAGCAACCCAAAACGATTCGCTTCATTTAATTGTCTATAGTTTATCTTATAGCCATTTATAACCTGCGCGACTGGAGGCTGTAATTGTTTCAAGATGGCTAACATATCCAACTTGTCATTATTCAAAATGTTCGAAATATTCTGGATTTCATTTTCAATGAGTGTTTCAGAGTCATATTGCTCTGGATACAGTGCCGCATGAATCGTCACTTTCACTTCATCAAGATTTTTTATTGGCTTTAACAAAGCATCTTTCGCACCAAGACGAAACATTCTATCTAATTGCGTGAAGTCCGTAGTTGCTGAAATAACAATCACAGGTACATTAATATTACGCTCCACCAGCTCCGCCATAAATGATTCACCATTCATGATGGGCATGTTGAGATCACAAAGAATGACATCGGGAATCACATTTTGTTGCGTGATCAGTTCAAGTGCAAGCGCGCCGTTGTCAGCGATGTAGACTTCTGTTTCTAAACTTTCGAGGTATTCACGAAGAATAGTACAAAAAATTTTTTCATCTTCAACTATGAGTATTTTTCTATTTTTCATATCATACCTACCACGACAACCCTGGTTTCATAAGTAATATATTCTGACGCCAATAGTCATATTATAAAATCATTAACGACTATATTTTTTAAGTATAGTTATTTTATCGAGAAAAGAATGAGCCAATCTTTAAAAAATAATTGTAGTTGCGGTCATCCTTTGCCGTTTGACCAATGCTGCTCTCCGCTGTTGCTTGGGCTGGTTATTGCTGAAACGCCAGAGCAATTAATGCGCTCACGATATAGCGCTTATGTCCATCACAATGTAGATTACCTCATCAAAACGTGGCACCCAGATTGCCAAGCACAAGAGTGGCGAGAAGCTATCTTAGATAGTTTTGAACAAACTGAATGGCTGGGACTGCGAGTCATTAGTTCTTCTCATGCTAAAAATCCTGACGAAGCTTATGTCGAATTTTCGGCTTGCTTTATTGATGAAAAAGCTGATCATAAACAGCTTATTCACGAACGTTCCCGTTTTCTTCGCATTGATGCACAGTGGTATTACATTGACGGAATAACACCAAAAGTTGGGCGCAACGATGATTGCCCATGCGGCTCAGGAAAAAAATTTAAGAAGTGCTGCGATAGTTATTAATTCTCTGTTTATCAATTCGTATATTCATTGCATAAATTACGATTAGCCTAAATTATTAGGCTTTAGTCAGTTAAGGATTAGACAGTTCCATGCAACACAAAAATGTACAGAAAAAAATTCTCAGAACCATTTGTCCTGATGCAAAAGGATTGATCGCTAAAATCACCAATATTTGCTACAAACACCAGCTGAACATTATCCAAAATAATGAGTTTGTTGATCACCGTACTGGTCGTTTCTTCATGAGAACGGAACTGGAAGGGATTTTTAACGATGAAACCTTACTGGCAGATTTAGATGATGCATTACCAGAAGGCTCTAAGCGTGAATTAAACTCTGCAGGACGTCGCCGCATTGTTATTATGGTCACAAAAGAAGCGCACTGCCTTGGTGATCTTCTGATGAAGAGTGCTTACGATGGGTTAGATGTCGATATTGCTGCCGTTATCGGCAACCACGACACCTTGAAAAACCTTGTCGAGCAGTTTGGTATTCCATTCCATCATATTAGCCATGAAGGCTTAACGCGCGAACAGCACGATGAGAAACTCACGGCTCAGATTGATCAATATCAGCCTGACTATGTTGTCCTTGCTAAATATATGCGAGTGTTGACCCCCGCTTTTGTTCAGCACTACCCTAATCAAATTATTAATATTCACCACTCATTCTTACCGGCATTCATAGGCGCACGTCCTTATCACCAAGCTTATGAGCGTGGCGTTAAGATCATTGGAGCAACCGCTCACTTTGTGAATGATAATTTGGATGAAGGTCCAATCATCACGCAAAACGTTATCAATGTGGACCATACATTTACTGCGGATGATATGATGCGTGCAGGCCGCGACGTTGAAAAGAACGTACTGAGCCATGCTTTATATTGGGTATTGGCACAGCGCGTCTTTGTTTATGGCAATCGAACCATTATTTTATAACAGAGCGTATCGGTTATTAATTGTAGTAATTTGTTGATTTATCACGCATTGAGATTAAAAAATCAGCATTCAGACATTTTTTTTCAATTAATACTTTACAGGGGCGCGTCATTTGATATGATGCCGCCCGCTGTGAACGATTACAGCAATTCAAAATCTGGTGGGATACCCAAGCGGCCAAAGGGAGCAGACTGTAAATCTGCCGTCACAGACTTCGAAGGTTCGAATCCTTCTCCCACCACCATCTAAGCAACGTCTTTTCCAAGTTTATCAACTACCCCAATAAATCGATTTAATACACTTGAATGTGATTTTGATTTATAAATGTAACAGTCACTTTTATCCAAAAGTCCATTTAATGAAACATAGATCAGCGATCTATCGATCAGCTCATCCTCAGGATAATAGTCAATAATCCCGATAAAATCACCGTCTTGAATGAAACTCTGACAACACCCAATATTATCCATCTGTCGTATACTGGATTTATTCTCTGCGGTTTCAACTTTAGCCAGCAAGTCACTCATCAGTGAGCTTTTATAAAATGAGGGATCGCATAGCCAAGTACTTTGTTGTAGTAAGACTACAACATCATGATTAAATTTCTCGTATAACTCTTTTCTACAATAAATACCTAAAGGCGCATTCTCTATTTTTTTTTGTAATGAAAACCTTTCACTGATGACTAATTCAGAACTTAAAATTAAAGTATTTCCATCATAATCGACAATTTCATCTACCTCATCATAGTTAAATCTTAATATATTAACCTGTACATTATTCTTATGTGCTGCCTGATATAAATTAATTAGATGATTTTCCTTCCCCCAGTCATAATAAATATTAGCTTCATTGACAATATAACCAGAAAAATGTTTTTTCGTTATTTCTTTCTCCTGCAAGTAGAGATCTCTAAGATCGTTATAAAGTTCTTGGCCATCCTTAGTTAATGTCATTCCAAATTTTTCTCGTTTAAAAAGCCGTTTACCCAAACTCGTTTCAAAGTCTTTTATGGATTTTGCGATGGGGGGTGTCGTGCGATTCATCACCCTTGCAGCCTTGCTTAGCGAGCCATTCTCAACAACTGCCATAAACGCCTCTAATTTTCTTGAAAAGAACATATCTATGACCCCATTCTATTTATTGAAATGTAAACCAACATGATTATTTTAAATAACAGCATGTTGATTAACCCATAATCTTCCACATCAAATAAAAATTTAAATAAATTTTTTGATTTGATGATTAACAATATTTCATAAAAGTATTTTTATAATTTCCAACATAGCAAAGCAATATATTATATTGTTTCATTTGATTATTTTTTATTGCCCCACCATTAAATCACATTAAAATATAAATAACCAACTGACTTTAAATGAACTTTTCAGTAGTTGATTATAAAACTAACAAACATTTTTTAATTAACAGCTATAGATATATTATTATTAAAAATTAAAGTTCCCTAATAAATTATCCGCAATTATATAAACAAAAAATATTTAATAGTTACACTATTGTTAGCATCTGATAGAATCCCCTCAGTCATATTCAAAGCAATGGGTGATAAGTAACCATGAAATTTATTTCGTTCAACATTAATGGCCTAAGAGCACGTCCTCATCAACTGGAAGCGATTATTGAGAAGCACCAACCTGAAGTCATTGGGCTACAAGAAACAAAAGTCCACGATGATATGTTCCCTTACGAGGAAGTCAGTAAATTAGGCTACCATGTTTATTTTCACGGTCAAAAAGCCCACTATGGCGTAGCATTACTCCTGAAAAATGAACCACTAGCCGTTAGAAAAGGCTTTCCAACTGATGATGATGAAGCTCAGCGCCGCATCATCATGGCTGATATTCAAACCAGCGAAGGGATTCTGACAGTCGTCAATGGTTACTTCCCTCAAGGAGAAAGCCGTGACCACCCAACCAAATTCCCAGCAAAAGAAAAATTCTATCGTGATCTGCAAGATTACGTAACATCAACGCAAACCACGGATTCCCAATTGCTGATTATGGGTGACATGAACATCAGCCATACCGATTTAGACATCGGTATTGGTGAAGTTAACCGTAAGCGTTGGTTGAAAACCGGAAAATGCTCATTCTTACCTGAAGAACGTGAATGGCTGGATAAACTACTGAGCTGGGGGCTTGTTGATACTTACCGTGAGCAGCATCCAGATACCACCGATTGCTATTCATGGTTCGATTACCGCTCCAAAGGCTTTGACGATAATCGCGGTCTGCGCATTGACCTTCTGCTGGCCTCTAAGAAACTCGCCAGCCGTTGTAGCGCAACGGGTATTGATTACGACATCCGTGGTATGGAAAAACCGTCTGACCACGCACCTGTTTGGGCTGAGTTCGACCTGACGAAGTAATCCTGAGTCTCTCTTTATAGGGCATAATCATATGCCCTATGCTTTCCCCTAGATATCCTTCCTACCCAAATTACTACTTAGCGCACTCAAGTTTAGAAATCCACTGCACCTATTCTGACGGTGACGATTTTTTCCCTTTACTCGCACTCGCTTTTTTCGTGCCCTTCTTTGCCCCTTTATTATTGGCAACAGGTGGCAATTCACGAAATGCGCGCAAGTTTGTGTATTGACGAGCTTGCTGAATTAAGTTGATTAACGTCTGGCTCAACGGCTGCATAAAATCATCGTAACGCGTCTGTTTTTCGCTGATCTGCGTTAACCTTGACTCCCAGTGAGCCGTCATATCGGGCAAGGTCGCCATATCGGGTAAAACGTGGATCAGCGCTCGCCCAGCGGGGGAGGCGTGAATATAGCGCCCTTTTTTAAACAGAAATTGACGCTTAAACAGTAAATCAATAATCCCCGCTCGCGTCGCTTCAGTTCCTAAACCATCCGTTTCACGCAATACTTTTTTTAATGCTTTATCCTGCACAAAACGGGCGATCCCAGTCATCGCAGACAGCAGCGTTGCATCGGTGAATGGGCGAGGTGGCTGAGTTTGCCGTTCGACCACTTCCCCTTTTTCACATAAAAGCTCATCGCCTTTTTTCACGATAGGCAATGGCATGCCATCATTTTCCGCGTCACGCTCTTTCCCGCCTAACACGACTCGCCATCCTGCTTCCGCAAGAAAACGCGCTTTGGCATTAAACTTGCCGTTTTCAATGTCTAAATCGATAGTGCATTTGCGGTAAACCGCATCCGCCATAAATTGAATAATGTACTGACGAGCAATCAACTGGTAAACATTGCTTTCATTTTCAGTTAAACGCACGGAGGCTGTTTTAGCGGTCGGAATGATGGCATGGTGAGCATCCACTTTTTTATCATCCCAACACCGATTTTTCTTATCCAGTTCGGGTAATTCAAATTCAGTTAATGCGGGTTGGTGTACTGCAATCGCATTTAATACCGCATGACGCCCTGCAAAATGTTCGTCCGGCAAATACCGGCTATCCGAACGCGGGTAAGTGATAAGCTTATGGGTTTCATACAGTTTTTGACAAATATCCAGCACCTCTTGGGCACTTAAACCGTATTTTTTGGCAGCTTCAATCTGCAAAGCGGATAATGAAAATGGCAATGGTGCAATCTCGGTTTCCTGCTTATCTTGGTATTGCGTGACAATCGCCGGTTTACCTTCGATGCGAGAAACCACATGTTCCGCCAATGGACGATGAATTAAACGCCCTTCTTCATCTTGAAAATCGATGCAAGATTCACTTGGCTGCCAAATTGCCACAAAGCGCTCATCTTTAGGTGTGACAATATGTGCTTTAACTTCAAAAAAGTCTTTTGGTACAAAGTGTTCTATCTCTTCGTCGCGCCTAACCACCAACCCCAATACGGGAGTTTGTACGCGCCCAACAGAGAGAACCCCTTGGTAACCACCTCGCTGCCCTAATAAGGTATAGGCACGAGTCATATTGATTCCATACAGCCAATCTGCACGAGCGCGGGCTAATGCAGAAACGCATAGTGGGATAAATTCACGGTTTTCACGTAAACGATCAATCGCTCGCTCAACAGCTTGAGGGTTCAAGTCGTTAATTAAACAGCGCTTCACGCTTTTACGTTTTTCGGGATCAAGCTTGAAGTAATCCAGCACCTCATCCACCAGAAGTTGCCCCTCTCTATCGGGGTCTCCTGCGTGGACAACGACGCTGGCTTGCTTAAGGAGTGTGTCGATAGTGTTTAATTGTTTGGTTACTGCGGAACGGGGCTTCAATTGCCACTTTTCAGGAATGATTGGCAAATCTTGTAAGTTCCAACGGGCATAACGCGGATCATAAGCATCCGGTTCAGCCTGTTCTAAAAGATGCCCAATGCACCACGTGACCATCTGGTCATCGCCACATTGAATAAAACCATCCCCTTTACGATGAGGTTTTGGCAGTACATCCGCAATGGCCCGTGCAAGACTAGGCTTTTCCGCAATAAACAAACGCATAGATTAATCGATCACTTCAATTAAAGGCACACCGCTTTGTGCAGGTAATAAGGTACCGACAGACTGTAACAAAACACCTTGCTGCTGTGCAATCTCTTTAATTTTAGCCACTTCCGATGGTTTAATCGCGATTAGAAGCCCGCCTGACGTTTGTGGATCACACAACAATTTGCGTTGTAGGTCGCTCATTGGTCCAATTAAGTGACCGTAGCTATCAAAGTTGCGTTGAGTTCCACCCGGTACGCAGCCTGCTTCAATATATTTTTCCACATCAGCAAGTTTTGGTACTTTACTAAAGGCGATCTGAGCACGAACACCAGAACCTTCGCAGATCTCACTTAAATGCCCTAACAGACCAAAGCCCGTTACGTCCGTCATTGCCGTTACACCTTCTAGAGGAGCGACAACCGCGCCGAACTTGTTCATTTGGCACATAGTTTCCGCAGCAAGGTGCGCATGTTCTGGTGCTAATACGCCTTTTTTCTCAGCCGTAGTCAGCACGCCAATACCCAGCGGTTTGGTTAGGAACAGTTCGCAATCTGCGCACGCTGCACTGTTTTTCTTCACGTAATCTGTGTTTACGACCCCTGTCACCGCTAAACCAAAGATAGGCTCTGGTGAATCAATGGAGTGGCCGCCTGCCAGTGAAATTCCGGCATCCGCACAAGCAGCACGCCCACCTTCAATCACTTCGCGAGCCACTTCTGGTGGTAATTTTTCAATCGGCCAGCCTAGGATCGCAATTGCCATAATTGGCTTACCGCCCATCGCAAAAATATCGCTGATGGCATTCGTTGCCGCAATACGCCCGAATTCAAATGGGTTATCCACGATAGGCATAAAGAAGTCAGTGGTACTGATAATGCCGATGCCATTGCCTAAATCATAAACTGCGGCATCATCTTTGGTTTCATTTCCCACTAATAAATGAGGATCATGAAATTTAGCTTGTTCAGTATGTAAAATTTGCTCTAATACTTTTGGTGCGATTTTGCATCCGCAGCCAGCACCATGGCTATATTGGGTCAATCTAATTTTTTCTGTCATTGTCTGTCTCTTTAAAAATAGGTCACAAAACCTGTCATATCCGGTTGTTGAGCTTTTACAGGTGCTTTTAATTCTGGTGTACCTAAATAAAGAAAACCGACGATATGGTCATTTTCTTCACAACCTAATCCTTCACGCACGATAGCATCTTCCGTCCATGAGCCTGAACGCCAAATACCGCCAAAGCCTTGTGCTAAAGCGGCCATTTGCATCGCTTGTACGGTGCAGCTTGCGGCAACGATTTGTTCCCACTGTGGCACTTTGGGATGATCTTTCACTTTCGCAATCACGGTAATGATAAGCGGCGCACGAAATGGTGCATTACGCGCTTTTTCTTCAACTTCCGTGCCTAGCTTGCCTTCTACGGCTGCTTTTTCAAGTAGTTGGCTAAAGCGAGCGATACCTTCTCCTTGCATAACAACAAAGTGCCATGGCTTTAACGCTCCGTGGTCTGGCGCTCTCATTCCTGCTGCAAGAATATTGTCGAGTTGTTCGCCTTGTGGCGCGGGAGTGGTTAAGCGTGAAGCTGAACGGCGGTTCAACAAAAGGGTTAATGCATCCATATTGATCTCCGATTAAGAGTAAGCTGATGTAGTGCTCAGCAAAATAGAAATACTATCGGGCTATTGTACAACGCCCACAATGGTTTTGTTATGAATAATCCTGTATTACATTATTTGGTATCTGTCATCGTTTGATACTGTATAGGATTAAATCTATTGATTAATCTATCTATTAATCATCTGTCAAATAGATGATATTCTAAATCATTCGCGCGTCATCTTATGCCGCCATCTTGATTGATATCCTCACACTGGAGAAAAAATGCGACAACTCTGGGATATTTTCGCCACTGTTTTTAAGTTTAGCTGGCGAGTCATTAATTTCATTCGACAATTTGTTTTCAACGCAATTTTCTTCGTGTTGTTATTTTTAGTGATCGGCGGTTATTTTCTCTTGCAATCCGACAACGAACCAGAAAAAAACTATTTTGGTGCACTGGTTGTTGATCTACAAGGGATTGTTGTTGACCAAGTCTCTTCCCCAGATCCTTTCGGACGTATGAGCCGCGAATTACTTGGTACCTCCAATAACTTAATGCAAGAAAACTCGCTATTCGATATCGTCGATACCATTCGTACCGCCGCTGACGATGACCGCATTACAGGTCTAATACTACGTTTAGATAATCTGGTTGGCGCGGATCAACCCTCCATGGCATACATCGGTAAAGCGATTGAAGAGTTTAAAGCCTCTGGGAAATCAGTCTATGCCATGGGCGATAGCTATACACAAGCTCAATATTATTTAGCGAGCTTTGCAGATGAAATTTATCTCGCACCCCATGGCGCCGTGGGTATTTACGGTTTCTCAACGGATACCCTGTATTACAAATCGTTATTAGAAAAACTCAAGGTAAGCACCCATATTTTCCGCGTTGGTACCTACAAATCTGCGGTTGAACCGATGATGCGTGATAATATGTCACCTGAAGCCCGTGAAGCTAACCTGCTTTGGTTAAATACCTTGTGGGATAACTATTTAGGCTCTATCGCAGAGAATCGCCAATCTAAAGCAGAGCAAATCTTCCCGGGAGCGGATAAACTCATTGCACAACTTCGCGCAGCCAAAGGTGATACTGCGCAATATGCTTTACAGCAAAAATTAGTGGATAAGATCTACACCCGCGAACAAGCCGAAAATGTGTTCTCTAATCAGTTTGGTTGGAATAAAGAAGATAAAACATTCAATGGCATTAGCATCTATGATTACTCCACTAAAATTGCCGATACCAGCAACAGCGACGGCAATATTGCAGTCATCGTAGTACAAGGTGCCATCATGGATGGTCCGCAAACTCCCGGTATTGCTGGTGGCGAAACCCTAGCAGCTCAAATCCGTGATGCCCGTTTAAATGAAAACATTAAAGCCATCGTATTACGTGTTAATAGCCCTGGAGGAAGTGTCAGCGCTTCTGACCTGATCCGCAGTGAATTAGCCGCAGCCCGCGCAGCGAAGAAACCTGTCGTCGTATCAATGGGTGGCATGGCCGCATCAGGCGGTTACTGGATCTCAACACCAGCTGACTACATAATTGCAAGCCCAAGCACCTTAACAGGTTCTATCGGTATCTTCGGTGTGATCAATACCTTTGAAAACTCATTAGAATCCATTGGCGTTTATACTGACGGTGTTTCGACTTCACCATTAGCGGGCGTTTCTGTCACTAAGGGGATCAGTCCTCAATTTTCCGATATGATGCAAATCACCATCGAAAATGGCTACCAAACCTTTATTGGCTTAGTCGCTCAATCTCGCCATAAAACACCGGAAGAAATCGATAAGATTGCCCAAGGTCGTGTTTGGATTGGTAAGGATGCGCTGAAGATTGGTTTAGTTGATGAACTTGGTGATTTCGATGATGCCGTCGCAAAAGCCGCCGAATTAGCGAAAGTAAAATCTGTCGAGCTGGATTGGATGCAACCTGAACTTTCCTTTATGGATCAGTTGATCCTTGAACTGACTAGCAACGTTCAAGTCATGATGCCTGATGCATTGCAAACATTCCTACCGCCAGCAGTCGCTACTGATATTCGCCGCCAAGCTCAGTTTTTCTTAAAAATGAACGATCCACAAAATCGTTACGCATTTTGCTTAAACTGCGCAGAAATTAACTAATTATTCATTTCCACCCATGGCTCCCCTCTTAAAGCAACCGTAGGGGGGCTGCCATTACACGGTGAATGACGCTAGCGTAAACTGAAGTTTCCATCACAACAATCTGCAATATCTTGTTTTATCCATAGATTATCTCCAGTAAATAAGCCAAAATCCTTATAATCCAAATTATTCACACACTGAATTTCTTATTCATACAGAACTTCGTCTGTCATCGTTAGGTAACAAAATGCAGAAGAAATCGATTTATGTCGTTTATACGGGTGGCACCATCGGCATGCGCCATTCTCCTCAAGGCTATATTCCTGTTTCTGGTCACCTACAGGCACAATTAGCCCAAATGCCTGAGTTTCATCGCCCTGAAATGCCAACATTTACGATTCGTGAACACCAGCCATTAATCGACTCTTCGGACATTACACCGGAAGATTGGCAAAATATCGCCGATGACATCAGTGAAAATTACGATAAATATGATGGTTTTGTGATCCTACATGGCACTGATACCATGGCATTTACCGCTTCTGCGCTCTCCTTTATGTTTGAAAACTTGAAGAAGCCCATTATTGTGACAGGGTCACAAATCCCGCTGGAAGCCCTACGTTCCGACGGGCAAACCAACCTGCTTAATGCGCTTTATTTAGCGGCAAACTACCCGATCAACGAAGTGGGTTTATTCTTCAATAACAAACTGTATCGCGGTAACCGCACAGTAAAAGCGCATGCTGATGGTTTCGAAGCGTTCACTTCGCCAAACTGCTCTCCACTGATGGAAGCCGGTATTCATATCCGTACATTCAATGCCTGCCCTGCACCGATTGGCATTGGGGAATTAAAAACTCATCGCATTACCCCGCAACCTATTGGAGTTGTCACGCTCTACCCTGGATTATCCATTGAAATCGTAAGAAATATTCTTCAACAACCGGTTAAAGCGCTAATCTTGCGCTCTTACGGTGTCGGTAATGCTCCTCAGCAACCCGAGCTTTTACGCATCCTTCGTGAAGCAACTTCTCGCGGCATTATTGTCGTCAACCTCACCCAATGTATTTCTGGGCGTGTAAATATGGAAGGTTACGCCACAGGACATGCATTAGCAGAATCTGGAGTGATCAGTGGTTTTGATATGACTTTTGAAGCCGCATTGAGTAAATTACATTACTTACTAAGCCAAGATTATACCTCTGAGCTTATTCGCGAATTAATGCAAAATAACCTGCGTGGTGAATTAAGCTACGCTGATGAATAAGCTATAACTTACTGAGAAGAAAGATGAAATCAGCATTACTGTTAGTAGACTTACAAAATGATTTTTGTACTGGTGGTGCTCTCGCTGTAAAACAAAGCGAACAGGTTATTGAAACCGCTAACCAAGTTATTGAGCAATGCCAAAAACAGGGTATCACGGTGATCGCCAGCCAAGATTGGCATCCAGAAAACCATCTCAGTTTTGCCGTGAACTCTGGCCAGCCTATTGGTGCCCTTGGTGAACTTAATGGATTGCCACAGGTTTGGTGGCCAGTTCACTGCGTGCAAGGCTCCCATGGTGCTGATTTTCATCCAGAGCTTAATCACCAAGCTATTCAAAAGGTATTTACTAAAGGTGAAAATCCGCAAGTCGATAGCTACAGTGCCTTTTTTGATAATGACAGAGTCAGTCAAACAGAGCTGCATACATGGCTTCAGCAACAACAAATCAGCCATTTAATGATTATGGGCATTGCGACGGACTATTGTGTGAAATTTACTGTACTGGACGCACTGAGGCTGGGCTATCGTGTTGATGTGCTAATGGATGGGTGCCGTGGCGTTAATTTAGCCCCTGAAGATAGCCAGAAGGCTTTAGCGGAAATGCAGAGTGCGGGGGCTAGTCTAATCACATCATCCCGCTAGAATGCTGTAGTAACTAGCCATGATATAGGTTTGAAATTCGCCCCGTTAGCTGACGGGGCGAGATACTGACTTAGTCGTTATCCTGCGGTTTCAATGTCGCAAGTCTATTCCCTTGGAAAAGCGCTTTTAACTCTTGTTTGCTCTTCATGGTAATTTGACCGTCAGTACCGACCGTCATGTGTTCCGCATCATGGTTATGGCGTGACTGCCATAGCATCACCATCTGCAAAGTATTTTCTTTCTGCTCTGGCGTTAATGCCACACCATCTGGCCATTTACCTAACTCCACTGCAGTCACTAAACGCTGGTAAATTTCAGGGGTCATGACAGACAGCAATTGATCTATTTGTTGTGCATCCATTTCTACGCTCACGTTACGCCTCATCACATCAATCTAGTGGCAATCTCGATAATTATTCTTGCGGTGTTATATCTATAGTGTATTTTGAATAACTAGCTGAATCGTTATTGCCAAATGTATTTTGACACTTCAGCAAGCTTCAGCACGTTATCCTAGGGTCTTTTCACCCGTTTGGTCATCCGTAAAACTTAGCGATGCTGAATTTATGCAGTAACGCTGTCCTGTTGGTTGTGGGCCATCAGGAAATACATGCCCAAGATGCGCATTGCAATTACCACAACGCACTTCTATTCGATGCATACCGTGAGAAAAATCTTCGATAAATTTTATCAAACTTTCATCAATCGGTTGAAAGAAACTCGGCCATCCGCAGCCTGCATCAAATTTGGTCTCAGAAAGGAATAAAGGGGTTCCACAACAGAGGCATTCATACACGCCATCTTTACGGTTATGCAATAATTGGCCGCTAAACGGGGGCTCTGTGCCAGCGTGTTGTGTAACATGCAGCTGGACTTGGTTAAGCTTTGATAAATCAATAGCTTGCTTATCTTTATTCGACATTGATTACCTACTTTTTTTCAAAAAGATGCGCATTAAAACGATTTTGCATCCATTTCAAGCAACAAAAACTTAACAACGCTCAGTGGAAAACTATTCTAGACTATTAAGGTTAGAACTTTACGGTTTGATTTGTGATGAGCCTCACATATATCACTGATGGATGGTTTCATTATGCTGAACAATCCCGATAATACGTGCGGCTGTATTTGCTGCTGAAGTGACTGACAAATATGCAGATAGTGGTATCAGAATTGATTTTTTTCAATAATTGACACGATTCCGCTTGACGGCTGGCAAGGTTTTGGTAACTTTAAGTACATCTTAATTCACGAAATAAAATAGCTGGTGGAAATACTATGACTATCAAAGTAGGTATTAATGGTTTTGGTCGTATCGGCCGTATCGTTTTCCGTGCTGCACAAGAGCGTTCTGACATCGAAATCGTTGCTATCAACGACCTGCTCGATGCAGAGTACATGGCATACATGTTGAAATACGACTCAACTCACGGTCGTTTCAACGGTACTGTTGAAGTTAAAGATGGTCACTTAGTTGTTAACGGTAAAAAAATCCGTGTTACAGCAGAGAAAGATCCTGCAAACCTGAAATGGAACGAAGTCGGTGTTGATGTTGTTGCTGAAGCAACTGGTATCTTCCTGACTGACGAGACTGCTCGTAAACACATCCAAGCAGGCGCGAAGAAAGTTGTGTTAACTGGTCCTTCTAAAGATGACACTCCAATGTTTGTTATGGGCGTTAACCACAAAGCTTACGCAGGTCAAGAAATCGTTTCTAACGCATCTTGCACAACTAACTGCTTAGCTCCACTGGCTAAAGTTATCAACGACAAATTTGGTATCGTTGAAGGTCTGATGACTACTGTTCACGCAACCACAGCAACTCAAAAAACTGTTGATGGTCCATCTCACAAAGACTGGCGTGGTGGTCGTGGTGCTTCTCAGAACATCATCCCATCTTCAACTGGTGCTGCTAAAGCTGTAGGTAAAGTTATTCCTGAGCTGAACGGTAAACTGACTGGTATGTCTTTCCGTGTTCCAACTCCTAACGTTTCTGTTGTTGACCTGACTGCACGTCTGGCAAAACCAGCAACTTACGCACAAATCTGTGACGCTATCAAAGAAGCAGCAGAAGGCGAGCTGAAAGGCGTTCTGGGTTACACTGAAGACGACGTTGTATCTACCGATTTCAACGGCGAAAAACTGACTTCAGTATTTGATGCTAAAGCAGGTATCGCTCTGAACGACAACTTTGTGAAACTGGTTTCTTGGTATGATAACGAAACTGGCTACTCTAACAAAGTTCTAGACCTGATCGCTCACATCTCTAAATAAGCGTTGTTAAGTAATCAGTGTGACTGAGCCGCCTTTTGGCGGCTCTTTTGTATCTTTCATACATTCAAAATTAAAGCTCAGCTCAATATACTCCAAGCTGCGTCCCCCACTCCATTCAATGCCACTTGCAGTATCGTGAGTTTGTTATATTGTTATTTCTAGTTACTGCCCTATTTATAGGCGCTGTTCTATTTATAGTCGCTGATTTAGGTCGTGATGATGGACCAACAACCACAGGCGCAAGACAATGCATGATAAAATTTTTGCTTTACCTGTTATCAAACAAATTTCCCCTTACATTACCCAACGTCAACTTGGGGATTTACCACTGATCGTCATTTCGCATCCAAAAGTGCGTGGTGCTGTGAGCTTACAAGGTGCCCACTTAATTGACTGGCAACCCGCAGGTCAAAAACCCTGTCTTTGGCTAAGCCCTGAAAGTGCATTTAAAGAAGGGGTTGCCATTCGTGGTGGTATTCCTATTTGCTGGCCATGGTTTGGTCCTGTAAACAGCCCTAGTCACGGATTTGCCCGTATCTTACCTTGGCAATTTACAGCTCATAATGAACATGATTGTGGCGTGATCCTCACCTTTACCCTGACGGACAACGAATACACCCGCAAACTCTGGCCACATGAGTTCACGCTGATTTTACGAATGAAGCTCGGGGAAACCTGCGAGCTTGAATTAGAAAGTTACGGTGACTTCGAGGCTACTGCCGCATTACACAGCTATTTCAATATCAGTGATATCCAGAAAGCCACCGTTTATGGTCTTGGTGGACATTACATTGATAAAGTGGCTGACAGAGAAGCTTATATTTCAGAGCCGCTGAAATTTAATAAGCACACTGACCGCATATACACCGAGCCAGAAGAATACAGCTTGCTACGTGATGATGGCTGGAATCGCACCATTGAGTTACATCATTATCATCACAGTGATGTGGTGTGCTGGAACCCTTGGGCAGAATTATCGTGCAGCATGCAAGATATGCCTAATAATGGTTACAAACAGATGGTTTGTGTGGAAACGGCTCGTATTCATATGCCAATGAAATCTGAAGCGCAAAGCCCTTCTCGCCTTTCTCTCGTGATGGTATGTCGCGAAAATAAACCGCAGCCACAGCAAGAATAACCAAGCGAAAAATAAGCGTAAGAATAAATGCAAAATAAAACCCCAAAACAGCCTAGCCATTTTGGGGTTTTTTATTCTATTCCAGAATATGAATTAGAAGGTGTAAGTCACACCGCTCCACATAATCGCTGAATAAGATTTATTGACCATTGGGCTGTCTTTTACTTCGCTAGACAGTTTATCAACACGACCTAGCGCAAACAGAGACCAGCTGTCTGTCATTTTATAATTAGCTGACAGCTCCACATACGGTGTCCAGCTTGAGTTTGGTTCATAACGCTTTAATCCGCTGTTGGCAGATTCTTTGGATGTCACACCGAACTCATAACGATTCAGTTTCGCGCTATCCCACTTGATACCTACACCTGGCGTTAAAGACCAGTTATCACCTTTAAATGCATACAGGTAAGCTGCTTCTGCACGCATCCCTTCGCTTTCCCATAGCATGTCGAAAGAACCATTGAAACGCAATGTACCCCAGTCAGCATTATGACGGTAAGTAAAGCCACCCATCACAGTATCGCGACGACGATCCAGCTTACGCATGTCAGCATCATCATTATCTTTTGGTTTAAAGAAATGTGGGTAGTAGTATGCATCTAAAGACAACTGGTCAACTTTATCATTCCAGAGGTAATAACCTACAGCTAAAGTACGGAAGTAAAAATTTTCACTTTCATAATTTACAACGGGAACAGGCGAAATATAGTCGCTCGTTTTGATGCCTTTATACGGTGTTGATTGCGCTAATACAGAGCCACCAACAGACCAAGTTCCAGCAAACGCAGCACTTGAAACCGCACTTAACGCAATGGCAAGTGTGGTCATTTTGATTGTTTTAGACATTTTAAATTAAACCCAAATTATTCAGATGAAGTTAACAATAAACAATGAATAACGTGGGAAATTTCACCCACGTTAATGAGATGCTTCACATTTAAAGCTAAATTACTTTGATTGTCTATCTTTCTCAATCAAGAATATAAGCCAAGTGAATGAATAAGGGCCTTTTTCATTAAAAATCAATAGGTACGCGACGTCCTAATGCACATAATAATTCGTAACCGATTGTGCCTGCCGATTGTGCCACATCATCAACAGGTAAGTTTTCGCCCCACAGCTCTACTTGAGAGCCAATAGCCGCGTCAGGACAATCGCTAATATCGATCGTTAGCATATCCATGGAAACCGCACCTAACAACGCACAACGCTGCCCCTGACACCAAACAGGCGTTCCAGTTGGCGCATGACGAGGGTACCCATCCGCATAACCACAGGCGACCGTCGCGATACGCATCGGTTTTTCTGACGTAAATTTGCTACCGTAACCAATGGATTGACCCGCTTCAATATCATGGACTGCAATAATTTCCGATTGCAGCGTCATCACCGCTTTTAAACCATATTCAGCAATATCGCCCCATTTGCCACTCGGAGATGCGCCATACAGCACAATTCCAGCCCGAACCCAATCATAATGGGTGTTTTTATGCCATAAAACTGCCCCCGAATTCGCAATGCAGATCGGCAGTGATAGCTTTGAAAATTGCTGAATTTTCGCTAACGGCGCTTGAGTTCCTTCAACCAAATCTGAATTTGCAAAATGGCTCATTAGCGTCACATCAGCAACATTTTCCATTTGGCTCAGTTGAGACACAATATCCGCATACTCATCTACCGAAAAACCTAGGCGATTCATCCCGCTATTGAGCTTAATATACACAGAAATAGGTTTGCTCAGTGAAGCTTGTTTAATGGCGGCTAACTGCCAGCGGCTGTGTACGCTGGTTGTTAACTGATACTGGTCAATAACAGCCAGATCCTCCGCTTGGAAGAACCCCTCCAATAATAGAATGGGTCCCTTCCACCCTTCATTTCGCAATAAAATGGCTTCATGGAGATCTAAAACAGCAAAACCATCAGAGTCTTTTAGCCCACGCCAAATTCGTTTAATACCATGACCATAACCATCCGCTTTCATGACTGACCAGACCTTCGCTTGGCCGATTTTCTGGCGGATCACCGCTAAATTGTGTTCTAAATTATGTTGATGAATGACAGCACGAATTGGGCGTGGCATTGCGATTCCTTATTATTGATATTTTACGTCGCTCAATTAACGCGCAGGCGATAAATGACCAGTATTGACTAATTTTGTGTTAA
The DNA here is from genome assembly GCF_057621555.1 of Providencia sp. LY12. Classification (NCBI taxonomy): domain Bacteria; kingdom Pseudomonadati; phylum Pseudomonadota; class Gammaproteobacteria; order Enterobacterales; family Morganellaceae; genus Providencia; species Providencia sp. LY12. The sequence continues at coordinate 2,316,822 of NZ_CM172594.1, forward strand.
AACCATCGGTATATCTAAATACCGATAAATCATCCGCCGCAATATCTGGCGTATTCCCTGAAATTAAGTCAGCCAACAATTTGCCAGAGCCGCAAGCCATTGTCCAACCTAAGGTTCCATGTCCCGTATTCAAATATAAATTGCTAAATTCTGTCGGTCCGACAATCGGGGTGCCGTCCGGTGTCATTGGACGCAGTCCTGTCCAAAATTGCGCTTGGCTAATATCTCCACCACCTTGATAGAGATCTTGCACCACCATTTTCAGGGTTTCACAGCGTTTTTTCAGTACATCAAGATTAAAACCAACCACTTCCGCCATTCCCCCGACGCGAATACGCTGATCAAAGCGTGTTACTGCAATTTTGTAGGTTTCGTCCAGCACTGTAGAAACAGGGGCGCGTGATTCATCGATGATTGGCATCGTCAATGAGTAGCCTTTCAGAGGGTAAACTGGAATTTTCACCAATTGCTGCAATATCTGAGTGGAATATGACCCCATTGCAACGACATACTGATCCGCCAGCAAAATCTCGCCGTCGACCTTAATGCCGCTAATGCGCTTGCCATCCGTCAAAATTTGTTCCACATGACAACCAAAACGGAATGTTACTCCAGCTTGCTCCGCCATTTTTGCCAGTTTTTTAGTAAATTGCTGGCAATCACCCGTTTCATCATTGGGTAAGCGCAGCCCCCCTGTCAGCTTATGTTTTACAAAAGCCAATGCAGGTTCAGCCGTAATGAGCTGTTCTGAGGTCAGTAATTCGTATGGCACACCTTCTTGCTGTAAAACCGCAATATCATTGGCTGCATTATCAAACTGTTTTGCGGTTCTAAACAATTGTAACGTACCGCCTTGGCGCCCTTCATAGCCAATCCCTGTATCTGCTCTAAGTTGGCGAATACAATCACGGCTATATTCTGCAATTCGCACCATACGGCTTTTGTTCATGGTGTAGTGCTGCATGTCGCAGTTTTTCAGCATTTGCCACATCCAGCGTAATTGGAATAGGCTACCATCGGGTTTGATCGCTAAAGGAGCATGTTTTTCAAACATCCATTTTACGGCTTTAAGAGGGATCCCCGGCGCACCCCACGGGGTTGCATACCCTGGAGATATTTGCCCAGCATTACCTGCACTGGTTTCTTCAGCCACATCAAGCTGTCTATCAATGACGCAAACTTCATGCCCTTCTTGTGCTAGATACCACGCAGTGGTAACACCAATAACGCCAGCACCTAAAACGAGAACTTTCATAGAACCCCTCAAGAGAACAAAATGGAATTACTGTTAGCATAATATTCTAGTTTTTATTTTCCAATACAGTTGATTAACATTTTTAACAAAAAAGACAATAAAGCTGATTAAGAGCCTTTTAAATTTGCAATGCAGCGTATTATTTCAGGTGAAAATCTTCAAAAAAACATACCCAATTGAATTGTATGCAATTAATTTAAAAGTCATTTTCCAAAAAATAATAAAATTCAATATTTTGTGCTTTAATTTAAGTGCAACATATTATGTGCCAATTTAATTAACTTCATGATCACTTCACTTAATACTAAAAAGTTACAATCCTCTAGATTATTCAACTGGAATATCTGCAGTGATTGATATTTCCTATCCAATATAAATTCAACAAGTTAATTAAAGGGGGTAGCGACATGATGAGAAAGATCTTTTCTGTAGGACGATTAATGGGGATAAGTGCTATTTTGTTTTTATTCTCCCACATGAGTTTTGCAACAGCGCTTTGTGACCCTGAAGGAAAAACACGTGTTGAGATTCATGGAGACAATGTCTGTTTTAGCACGATGCCCATACCTAAATGTCCAATTTATGCATTAGCATCCACCACAAGTACGGTACGTGCGGGTTTCCATTGTATAATAAATGATGACTCTATAAATTTGTCAGATGATAATTTTATAGATAGGCTGGTTAAAGAACTATCAAACAAAAAAGTCGATTACTACAACATCGTTACAATGGATGACTCCTGCACTTGTTTACTAAATTAATATTTTAAATATGATTAACCACAACAAAAAAGCCAGCGCTAGGCACTGGCTCTTATTGAAAAAGAAGTGATGAATTAAATATTATTTGCAAGATCAGATGGCATGTTGCTTTGCATATTGTGCCAGATTACGCCGCTATCTTTACCGTAGTTTCTGACGCAATCCATAATACGATCATAGGCTTGCTCACGGCATAAATTGCTCAACTGTTGGTAAAAACTTAACGCTAAACGACGAGCTTCAGGGTTAGAGAAATAATAACGCCCAACTCGTGTGTATAGCCCTCTCAATCCATTAATAATTAAGCCGTAGATTGGGTTACCGGACGCAAAGGCCAATCCTCGGAAAATGTTGTAATCTAAATCGCTAAATGCATCCGAGTTGTCTTCAACTTTATCTTTACCTGATAACACTTCTAATGAGGCTTCTGGATCATTACGAAATGCAGTACGAATAAAAATAGCCGCAATATTGGTACGTACTGCCAATAAGTTATCAATTAACTGAGGCACACGGTCGTGATCGAGTTTCGCCAGCGTTTCCAGAATATTTAATCCTGACGTTTCCCAGTAATTATTGACCTTGGTTGGCTTACCATGTTGAATGGTTAACCAGCCGTCACGGGCTAAACGCTGTAAAACTTCACGTAATGTCGTACGAGTTACGCCGATTAATTCAGATAGCTCACGCTCCGCGGGTAAGATAGATCCTGGAGGAAAACGATTGTTCCAAATACTCTCAATAATGTACTCTTCCGCAAAACCTGCCGGACTTTGAGCTTTAATAACCATATTTTTATTATTCCAAACATTTTTAGACGGACTACGCGAAAGCATACCAGATTGTCACAATCCGAGATAGTTAGCTTTCTAATAAACCGCAGGTGAATCGTAAAAACCCCATATAATTAATGGATTATCTATTAGCAAATAAGCTTAAATTCTATAAAAGATAAGAGTAGTATGTAACGCGCAGTCACACAACACCAGTTAAAGAGGATTAAAAGTCATAATGGATTTTAGTTTAAAAAGAGCATTCTTGAAGAATTTTTTGGGAAATTCTCCAGATTGGTACAAACTTGCTATCATTTTGTTCTTAATAATAAACCCAATTGTTTTCTACTTTGTTAACCCATTTATCGCCGGTTGGTTACTCGTCATTGAATTCATTTTCACCTTAGCGATGGCACTAAAATGCTACCCATTGCAACCTGGCGGGCTATTAGCCATTGAAGCCGTGCTCATTGGTATGACCTCTCCAGCGCAGATTTCTCATGAAATTAGTAATAACCTTGAAGTGGTTCTGTTACTGATCTTTATGGTGGCTGGCATCTACTTTATGAAGCAACTTCTGCTGTATGTTTTCACGAAGCTGTTAATAAACGTCCGTTCTAAACGAATTTTAGCGTTGTCATTTTGCTTAGCAAGTGCGTTTTTATCCGCTTTCTTAGATGCTTTAACGGTCATTGCTGTGGTCATTAGCGTTTCTATTGGCTTCTACTCCATTTACCATCAGTATGCCTCTAGCCAGCCTAGCAATACGGATCTACAAAACGATTCCTTCATTGATACGGCGGAGAAAAAGCAGACGTTAGAACAGTTCCGTGCCTTCTTACGTAGTTTAATGATGCATGCGGGTATTGGTACTGCCCTTGGCGGTGTAATGACCATGGTGGGTGAACCCCAAAACCTGATCATCGCCAAACATGTTGAGTGGGATTTTATTACCTTTTATCTGCGTATGGCACCAGTGACCATCCCTGTTTTCCTCTGCGGGCTCGTGGTCTGTTTCCTTGTTGAGAAATTCAAAGTATTTGGCTACGGGGCTGAGTTACCTGATACCGTGCGCCAAGTGTTAACCGAACACGACAAAAAAATGAGTGCTAAGCGCAGTAAGAAAGAGCAAGCACAGCTGATTGTTCAAGGTCTTATCGGAATTTGGTTAATTGTCGCGCTGGCACTTCACCTCGCTGAAGTGGGTCTGATTGGTCTATCCGTGATCATTCTTGCCACGACATTCTGTGGGATCACTGAAGAACATGCGCTCGGTAAAGCCTTTGAAGAAGCCCTGCCGTTTACTGCCCTACTGACGGTCTTTTTCAGCGTTGTCGCCGTGATCATTGACCAACAGCTATTTACGCCATTCATTCAGTATGTACTGCAATCCTCTGAATCATCGCAGCTGTCCCTATTCTATCTGTTTAACGGGTTGCTCTCTGCGGTATCAGATAACGTGTTTGTCGGCACCGTGTATATTACGGAAGCGCTGAAAGCCGCTAATGCGGGCTTAATTTCCGCCGAGCAATATCAGCACTTAGCGGTCGCCATTAACACCGGAACAAACTTACCGTCGGTTGCAACGCCAAATGGACAAGCCGCCTTCTTGTTCCTGTTAACCTCAGCACTGTCTCCGCTGATTCGTCTGTCTTACGGTAGAATGGTGTGGATGGCATTACCATTTACGGTTGTGATGACAATCGTCGGTCTGTTAGGTGTTGAGCTATGGCTTATCCCATTAACTGATTGGATGGAAAGCTTAGGGTTAATTTCTATTCCACGTTAATCAATATTGATTGTTCAGTTTCTGGATTTAAAGCCGCATATTTATGCGGCTTTTTTTGTAATAAAACGTAAAAACTAAGCTAATCTTATTCTAATCTGATTTTGCTGCTTTTTTTATCACCCAGATAGAGGCAAAATAAGCCGATTATTGATGAAGGGAATTTATTATGTTCAGATTTTTTAATTACTGTTCTCAAGGACGGTCAGCTTGGCTGCTTATGGCATTCACTGCGTTTATGCTTGAATGTGCTGCTCTGTATTTCCAACATATTATGAAACTGCAACCTTGTGTAATGTGTATCTATGAACGCGTTGCATTGATGGGAATTATTGCGGCCGGTTTAATCGGAGCGATTGCACCGAAAAGCACCGTCGTTAAAGTGATTGCGATTGTGGTTTGGCTGTATGCGGGTTGGCGTGGATTAGACCTTTCATGGGAACATACCATGCTGCAACTATACCCATCTCCGTTTGCATCCTGTGATTTCTTTGTTAATTTCCCAGACTGGTTACCACTTCAAGAATGGGTACCTTCTGTGTTTGAAGCGACAGGTGATTGTGCCGTTAGACAGTGGGCATTCTTAGGGTTAGACATGCCGCAGTGGTTAGTCGGTATTTTTGCAGCTTACATCTTAGTTGGCATCATCGTTGCGATCAGCCTATTCTTCCCGAGCAAAAAATAGCCTTTCTTTTTCGCCCATCAACTATGCTTGATGGGCGATTCAAATCATTAGCTAACAAAAATACTTAGATACACGCCCCGCTACGGATTGCCGAAACGGCACAACGGCGCCCATTTGCAAATTGGCAAACTGGGGTCTTTTCACCATTGAGTTCTAAATTCAGTGAAGGCAGCCCACCAGCAGAAGTACATGCCTCTTGAGCACCGGGACCTAAATTCACCACTTGCTGAGCATATTGAGAACCGGACGTTTCTGCTCTTGTCATTTTACTATTATCAGGACTACTGCACGCTGAAAGCAAAATAGATAATACGGTAGCTGAACCCATTGCCACGACTGTTTTTAACAGCGCCTGACTTTTCCTTTTCATTCTCTTTCTCCGATAGTATCAGCGCTGTTTTGAGTCCCACTATGTTTTGAATCTCATTAATGGGTACCACTTTTAGAAAACAGGTTGATGACTAATACACCAATGATAATTAATAGCATACCAATAATTGCGGGTAAATCGAGTTTTTGGTTATAAATATAGATAGCCGCCACAGAAACCAACACAATTCCCAATCCTGACCAAATAGCATACGCAATCCCCAGTGGCATCACCTTCACGACTTGGGAAAGCCCCCAGAAAGAGACTGCATAGCCAATGATAACCACTAAAGAAGGCCAAAAACGGCTAAAACCATCCGACGCTTTTAACGTTGTTGTCGCAATCACTTCCGCAATAATGGACATTAATAAGAAGCCCAATCCTTTCATCGTTCACCTTTCTCTATTTTTTAGCCTAAAATTTGGCAGAAATTTAACACACAAAAAAGCACCGCACTAACCTTTAATTAGTACAGTGCCAAATGAATAAATCCACCTTAATAATTAGCAGTAGTTGACTGTTTTTCTGCAAAAGCTGAGCGATAGCGGGTATAGATAAACACACACCAAGCAAGTGCTAAAAGGCTGATAATTGCTCCCACATACCCAATATTGGTCATTCCCATATGGGTAATCACTTGGTTCCCTAATAATGCCCCAGCCCCAATGCCAATATTAAATAATCCAGAGAAAATCGACATCGAGACATCGGTCGCATCTGGCGCCAAATCCAACACTTTTACTTGGATCCCGAGGCTAATACACATGATCGCCATACCCCAGAATATACAAGTACCAATCAGTGTCCAAACATCGCCACTTAGTGGCATGAATAACACTAAACAAAGCGTCAGTAAGGTCATCGATACAGGTAAAAATGAGAGCGTAAAGCGGCTACTGTAGCGGCTAAACAAAACGCTACCAAAAATACCAGCCCCACCAAAAATTAATAATAAGAGTGTGGCAAAATTTTGGCTCTGTAAGGCAATATCACGCACAAAAGGTTCAATATAGCTATACGCAGTAAAATGAGCCGTAATGACGACGGTGATTAACACAAAGACACCCATCAATGCGGGACGTTTAAACAGAACAGGTAGGCTTTTTAATGAACCGGAATGTTCGCTCGGTAAACGTGGTAAAAAGCGTAATAACGCAATCAGGGTTAATAACGCAAGCACGCCGATACACAAAAATGTCACTCGCCAGCCCATCCATTGCCCAATCACTCGCCCTAACGGTAATCCCAACACAGTTGCCAGTGCCGTTCCCGTTGCGAGCAAGCCCAATGCTTGTGCTTTTTTACCCGCAGGCGCGACGCGGATCGCCAATGATGCAGTAATCGACCAGAAAACTGCGTGAGATAATGCGATACCAATACGCGCGATAATCAGCACTTCAAAATTCCACGCAATCCCACATAAAATATGGCTGAGAATAAAGACAACAAACAAAATTCCCAGTAATTTTCGCCGCTCAAATTTCCCCGTCATCAGCATTAATGGCAGAGACATCACCGCGACAACCCACGCATAAATGGTGATCATTAACCCCGTATGGGCAACGGTCATATCAAAACTTTCAGCAATATCACTCAGTAATGCGACAGGAACAAATTCGGTGGTATTAAAGACAAAAGCCGCAACGGAAAGCGCCAATACACGGATCCATGCAGTGCTTCGAGAAACCTGGGACATGGTTTACGACATCCTGTTGATGATAATTAAGGTAAAGAACAACCTTTAGTACATTTTTGTGAATAATATCACATTCACCATTCATCTTTAAAGGATTGAAAATTATCATGTTCACACTATTTTTTCATAGAGAAACAGTCACACCCCTTTAATTTTCATGTCAGTTTGAAAAGCGACAGAATCATTTCTTCTATGCTACAATCTGCAAATTACTTTTTATTCTTACAGGAATTCCTAAATGAAAACCCATTTTCCAACTGAGCCAGACGTAAACGCATTAGCAGACGAAGTAACTTGTTTAAAAAATCTTGTTACTCATATGCTTAAAGCTATCGGTCAGGCTGATGCGGGTAAAATTTTGATCAAAATGCAACGCGAAGTCGCTTCGATGGAAGATGAAAAGCAAGCTGAGACTTACAAAAACATTTTAGAACAAATCAAGACTGGTTATCGCCAATAAGAGCTTTAGCGATAAATGCGATTCTATACGCTAACTCAAAACAGCGAACTAAAGTGCACAAAAACCTAAGTTTCGTCCACTAGGATCCTTTATCTTTGATCTCGAATTAAACCATTCTTTATTCATTTAGCTCCCCCTTCAGATCCCTATGAAGGGGGCTTTTTTTTTGCCTAAAATCCTGCCTACTCATTACCCAAAAACAAAAAACGCCACTCTTTCGAGTGGCGCTTGGATAAATACCCTGTCTGTCTAAATAACGTAATAAACAGACTTAAATCGGACCTAAATTTGTCATGACGGCGTAAACAATCGAGATAATCGAAATAATGACCCAAGTTAATACCAACGGCCAGATAAACTTCAGCCACTTAGTGTATGGGATTTTCGACGTCGCTAACACCGCCATCAGGATACCTGATGTTGGGTTAATACAGTTCACGACACCCTCGCCCATTAATACCGTTTGAACGGTAGTTTGACGGGTGATTTCTAACAGATCGCCCATTGGGGTGAAAATAGGGACTAAAACAGCCGCTTCACCGGAACCTGAAGAAATAAAGAAGTGCATGATAGCAGCAGTACCGAACATAGATAATGCAGATAATGTTTTCGGTAAACCATCCATCAGAGAAATAATCGAGTTCACGATGGTGTCTAAGATCATGCCATCCGCTAATACAATCGCAATCGCACGGGCCATACCAACGATAAATGCCCCACCAACCATGCCAGCACAACCTTTCAGGAAGCCGGTTGCAATATCATTCGGTGACATTCTATTCAGTACACCCACACCCACGCCTAAGATGATAAACATGGCCATCATCTCTTTTTCGCCCCAGCTCCACTCGATGGCACCGAAAATAAAGCCAATTAAACAGAATGCGGCATAGGATAATGTAATGACGTGGCGTAAAGAGATTTTTGAGGTCTCAAATTGGCTGTCATCAATCTGTACTTCTGGGCGCACCATCCCTTGGCGACGGCTTTTCTTCGCGTACAAGGTTAAAAAGATAATCCCTGCGATCACAAAGCTAATATAAACCACAGTACGGAAGCCAAATGCCGATAGCAACGGAACGTCAGCTAAACCTTGAGATAACCCTACGGTCATCGGTGCCATTACCGAGGCGTTAAAGCCGGAGTAAGCCGCAACATAGACAATTGCTGCGCCAAACTTGTCATCCATTCCAACGGACTTCGCCACCAATAAACCTATTGGCACGAATGCAATTATCGAGTTCACAACAATTCCAGTGGTACCCAAAATGGAGAACACCACAAAGAAGATAGTGATCAACAAAAAGTCATTGAGCTTTTTACTGCGTGAAATATTACTCAAGACTTTATTGATTGCACCAGTCGTTTCAAGCAGATGTAACGCGCCACCAGTAAAGATAATCAAGAAAATGATCGGAGCCGCTTTAACTAGCCCGTCAGCAATCGACGTGAAAACCTGTCCTGGTAAGACGCCATGCTGTTCAGGTAAACGCTCATAACTCCCTGGAATGGTATAAGAGCTCTTAACTTGGGTTTCCACACCATCTTTGATAGTTGTGATAACTTTCGTTTCAGAGGCATACTGCCCCGCAGGAACGATCCAAGTCGCAACCGCTGCCGCGACAAGGATGAAAAAGAGCAATACATACGGGTTTATCCCATCAGAACGCTTTTTTTGTGGTGGTGGTGTTGTTGATGTTATTGCCATAGATTTATCCTGTTGGATTATTATTTGTTTTGTTAGCCATAATTACTGCGTAATGCGTTTTAACACATTGAAAAATAGCTGAGCGCGCTCAGTTAAAGAGGGAATTTCGAGGTACTCTTTATCACTATGTTGATAGCCGCCAATTGGACCTAAACCGTCTACCGTTGGCGTCCCCACACCCGCGGTAAATGAAGCATCAGAACCACCGCCTGTAGAGACGTCTTCCAGTGTGATTGCCAGTTTGTCGGCTTCTTGTTTGATGATGTCGATAAGCGCGGCGCTTTCTGGCGTTTTTGCCATTGGTGGACGGTTGATCCCGCCGGTCAGTGAAAGCTGAATGCCTTCTAGAACAGGCTGACTGCACACTTCACGTACTTTCTTGTCGATTTCAATACCTTGCTGCTCAGAAGAGATCCGCACATCAATTTCTGCACGCGCATTTGGCGCAACGGTATTGACGGATGTTCCACCTGTAATCAGACCCACGTTCACTGACAGCCCTTTATCGTGCTGAGAAAGTGCATGTAAGCTTTGGATTTTGAAAGCAAGTTCTTGGATAGCACTGATCCCTGCTTCAGGAGCAATACCGGAGTGAGACGCTTTCCCTTGAATGGTCAGAACATAGGTTCCCACACCACGACGAGCGCTGACAATGGCACCATTAGCACGCGCAGGCTCCATCACTAACGCGTAACGTTTGCCTTTCGCACATTCCTCGATGACCGGACGTGACGAAATAGAACCTATCTCTTCGTCGCAGTTCAGCAGCACTTCAATTTTTTTGTAGCGTTCATCGTTGGTGGCATAAAGCTGTTTGATCACCTGATGCACCATGACATGGCTGCCTTTCATATCGATAACACCGGGGCCATAGGCTCTATCACCCTCAATACTAAATGGTCTTTCCGCTACGGTTCCTTTTGGAAATACGGTATCAAGATGCAGCAAAATCAAAATTTCAGGCGTGGTAGATGGGTGATAAAGACGATAGTTATTACCCAATTTTTCATTTGGGATTATCTCAACTTCAAAGCCCATTGATTGGTAACGTTCACACCAGAATGCAGCGTGATTATCAACACCCTCTTTATCGTATGAACCGGATTCGGTATTAACCACTTGCTTTAATAAATCCAGCATCTCTGCTTCGTGTACTAAAAATTCATTGTGCATGTTGAGTTCCTATTATTTTATGGCGAGATATTTCACTGAGAAAATTGGCTCCCGCGCGATAAGATTTTTATTCCAAACAAAATGAAATGTTTATTACTCATAGCCGATAATATTATCGTCATATTCCATTTGACGCGCAAAACATAGCGCTATCTATGCACATTTTATGCATATACAACAACGATGAGTAAAGCCAGATTTAACCCAAGGAGAAGAAACCCTATGATAATTCGACACTTACTTTGATTGAAAAGGATACTTTCGCACCATAACATAACAGATTAATAAATTACAAATAATTATTAATGCATAAATATGCTCTATTTTTTGATTTTTTCAAAAAGTAATAGTTACAGAAAGCAATTATAAAAATATATAAAATAAATATATTAATTATGGTAAATAATCTTCAGAAATTAATGGCAGGCTATTAATTTTAGCTAACCGTAAATATGCAATATTACACGTGGTATTTATTTTTTTATTCACATGATTTAACGCCAATAACGCGTATATATCTTTCTAACTTTATTTAGATTTAAATAACCCCAAAGGAGTATTTAGCCTATTTACTCAACATTTACTCAATAAATAAGCGTCAATACCTATAAAATAGTCGTAATTTTTAAACTGAGGGTTTAATTCGATTCAATCTGAGTGCCGGTTTCTTTCAGTATATTTATTTAACTCTCTTCAGCATAAAATACCCGTCACTTTTCTTTTACTAGCACACTGCTTTACTGGCACTATTCGCTGAAATAGTTAGATAAAATGATAAATCGAATACGGCGGGAGTAGTGGTAGGATGAGTAAATAAAAAAGGGAAACATGATGTTTCCCTTTCATTTTATCGTATTAACATCGTAGGCTATTTCAGATACTGGCCTGAACGTAATGCTTCAATACGTTTATCTAATGGTGGGTGAGATAAAAACAGTTCGCTAAATGCTTTACCACGACCATTGATACAAAATGCCATCAAGCGCCCTTCTTCTTGCGGTTCATAGCTTGTTTTCAGGCGTTGCAGTGCAGCAATCATTTTCTCTCTGCCGACTAATTTGGCAGAGCCTGCATCCGCGTGGAACTCACGATGACGAGAGAACCACATCGTAATGATGCTCGCTAAAATACCAAACACGATTTCTAATACCATCGAAACGGCAAAATAAACCATTGGGTTACCATTGCTGCTTTCACTTTCATTGTCATTGTTGTTTGACATAAAGCCAGCCGCAACTTGCGCCAAAATACGTGAAATAAAGATAACGAAGGTATTCACAACACCTTGCAATAAGGTCATGGTAACCATATCACCGTTAGCGACATGGCTGATTTCATGGGCAATAACTGCTTCAGCTTCATCACGGCTCATGTTTTCCAATAAACCCGTACTTACCGCAACCAAAGAAGCATCACGGCGTGCGCCCGTTGCAAATGCGTTGATATCCGGTGCATGGTAAATTGCCACTTGTGGCATTTTGATACCGACTTGCTGGGACTGACGGCTAACAGTGTTAACTAACCACTGTTCCATCTCATTACGTGGATGTTCGATAACTTCCCCACCAACGGACTTCAGCGCCATCCATTTGGACATGAGCAGCGACACAAATGCGCCACCAAAACCAAACAATGCCGCCATGATCAGCAGACCTTGAGCACTACTTCCACGTATCCCGGTTAAACTTAAAATAATCCCGAACACAAACATAACAGCTAAGTTTGTGAGCAAGAATAAAGCAATTCTCATCATTTTTTATAGGTTCCTTGGTCAAAACAAACATCACGACAAATTTACTTCATAAATAAGGTTTTTTCACACCATTTCAAGCCCATTAACAGGAAAAAGTCATAAAATAACATATCTTTACACACAGCAATAAAAAATGCCGTTTTAATAAACGGCATTTAAATGATAACGATAAGGCACTACGAGAAAATGATCAGCTCACTTTACCTTTAGTTGGTTTGCCTTTAGAAACTTTTGCGGTTGTTTTTGCTGCAGCTTTAGCTTTGTCGGCTTTTGCTTTATCCGCTTTTGCTTTGTCTGCTTTCTCTTTTGCTGCTTTGGTTTTGTCTTTCTCTACCGCTTTAGCTTTGTCGGTTTTTTCCTTCACCGCTTTAGAGGTTTCCTTCTCTTTAGCCTTGGCTTTATCTGCTTTTTCTTTCACTGCTTTTGCAGATTCTTTGTCGGCAGCTTTCGCTTTGTCTGCTTTCTCTTTTACGGCTTTAGAGGTTTCTTTGTCAGCAGCTTTGGCTTTATCCGCTTTCTCTTTTACAGCTTTAGAGGTCTCTTTCTCTGTTGCTTTTGCCTTATCTTTCACCGCTTTCGATGTTTCTTTCTCAGCAGCTTTTGCCTTATCAGTTGCTTTTGATGCTTTATCTTTTGCAGTTTTACTCATGTTGTCACCTGTCTCTTTGATAGAATCTACCGCAGATGGTTTGCTGGACTGCTTTGCCACACCCGCCCCAATACCTGCACTTTTATTGATTGAGTTTTTTAGCTCATTTGTACAGACTTGCTCTGAACGACTGGTTGTTCCGTCATTACAGATAAATTGCCCGCCATCACAACGAGCAATTCCGCCTTTAGCGCCTGAACAAGGGTAGTTACTTGCATTCGCAGAACCCATTGACGACATCATGACCGCCATGACAGTTAATAAACCTACAGATAATTTACGCATTGCTTTGCCTCATTAATAAGGGATATTACTAACTGAAGTGTAGGATATTTTTGAAAAAGCGAAAGAAAACCTACTATTTTTTTGAACAAAAATTTAGGTTTAGTTGAAACCGAGACTATAAATAAAATACTAAATACATTAAATCATTTTCAAATCAATAAATTACAAAATCAATAGATATAAAAAAGCCAGCTTACGCTGGCTCTAGAAAATACTTTTTATTTTTACTGCTTGGCACCAGAAAGCATCTTAGTGTTTTGATTCGAAAGGTCTATTGCCATTTTCACCGTTTCATCTAAATACGGATCTGGCGCTTCGTAATCTTTCGGTAAATCATCAATCGACTTCAATAGCGGTTTACCAAGTTTTGCATTGCGTTCATTAATGCGTTTTAGTTTGGTCGCATCAATTTCATTATCTTCTTTCTGACGCTGAGCATAGTTCAGAGAAATCAGATTCTTTGTCGCTTTCAATGACTTGTAACGCGCAATATCTTCATCGATATATTTGAACTCAGGGTCAACACTGATACGGGCTAAATGCTTGGTTTTAATCGGAGATAAATCAGCGTTAATGTCCCCAGATTTAGTGTAATTCGCAGCCGGGATGCTATCCCAAGGCAATGCGTTATCTTCAAAGCTTTCACCTGTTTCTGCTGGATCTTGCCCTGTTGGCATAACCACATCTGGAGTCACACCTTCACGCTGAGTACTTCCACCATTAACCCGATAGAACTTCTGAATAGTGTATTGCACTGAACCTAATGCTGGCCATTCTGGTTTTAGCATTTGGTCATAAACACGGCTTAAACTTCTGTGCTGCTGTACCGTTCCTTTACCAAAAGTCGGTTCACCCACAATTAAAGCGCGACCATAATCTTGCATTGCTGCAGCAAAAATTTCTGATGCAGAAGCACTAAAACGATCAACCAGAACAACTAATGGACCTTTATAATAGATAACATCATCGTCATCCGCATCTTGGCGAACTTGACCATTGTTATCACGAACTTGAACAACCGGTCCTTTATTAATAAACAGCCCAGATAATGCGACTGCTTCTGTTAATGCCCCACCGCCATTACCGCGCAGGTCAATAATCAGAGCCGAAACATTCTCTTTCGCCATTTTTTGCAATTCAGTTTTGACATCGTTGGTCAAACCAACATAGAAACCTGGAATATCTAATACGCCAACTTTCTCTTTACCTTGCTGTTTGATAGACAGTTTTACTGCTCTATCTTCCAGTCGGATCTGTTCGCGAACAATTGTCACGATACGTGGCTTAGCACCTTTCGTATCTGAAACAACTTCTAAACGAACTTGGCTACCTTTTGGCCCTTTGATTAATGCGACGACGTCATCTAAACGCCAACCCACGACATCAACAATAGGTTTACCAACTTGACCAACACCAATGATTTTGTCGCCGACTTTTAGCTCTTTGCTTTTAGCCGCAGGACCACCCGCAACTAAAGAATTAATTGTCGTATTATCATCATCTTGTTGTAACACGGCACCAATCCCCTCAAGGGATAAACTCATTTCTGAGTTAAATTGTTCAGTGCTACGAGGTGATAAATAACTGGTATGTGGGTCAATTTCGCGAGCAAACGCATTCATAATTAATTGGAATACGTCTTCGCTTTGTGCCTGAGATAAGCGTTTCAATGCAAAATTGTAACGCTTAGTCAGTTTGTCTTTGATCTCTTTGTCATCTTTGCCCGTTAATTTCAAACTTAACCAATCATAGCGGACTTTTTGGTCCCATAAACGGTCTAGTTCTTCTTTATCCTTCGGCCAAGGTGCTTTAGTTCGATCAACCTCAATAGAATCCGTCGCGTTTAAATCAATCGGTTGATCTAAACGCGCCAGCGCATATTTGAAACGTTCAAAGCGACGTTGCTGAGAAAGGTTATACAGGTCATAGAACTTATCTAACTTGCCATCTTCAAGCCATTCGCCCGTTTTTGCTTTATCTTTTGCATACTGGTCAACATCGGATTGAAGTAAAACATTATGTCCGTAATCAATCATATTGAGATAACGGTCAAATATTTTCCCAGAAAACTCTTTGTCTAAATCGAATTGACGATAGTGAGAGCGCGTAAAACGTGATGTCACACGCTCACTCACGGTTCCGTGCTGTGTATTCTGCTTTAAAAGAGGTAACTGAGCAGCAGTGACCGGAGTCACTGCCTGAGTATTAGCTATTGCGGTGCCGAAAGTCGCGAGACTCACAACAAATGCAACTTTGAGTAATTTGTTCATGACCTGAGTGACCTCCGTATCAGAACTTTAAATGTTCCGCGCGCACAATCATTGCCAGACCAGATGGCAATTGAACCCTAACACCATCTTTGGCAATTTCCAGCACAGAGGCATCCATCATACTGCTACCCACTTTCACTTTCAGAGTCTGACCGACTTTCAGTGTGTTGATATCAGTAACTGATTTCAAATTTTCTTCGGCTGGATTGCTACGAGGTTTTTTCGGAGCTGTATTTTGTGGGCGTTCTTTTTTGTCTGATGGACGGCGACGAGATAAGTTCTCTTTGTTCGCATCATTTTGACGAGGTGCTTTGTCGCTAGGCTTTTTCGCAGCAGGACGCTTTTGCGTTTTTTGTTGCTCTGCGCGTTGCGCTTGGACTCTCGCTTTCGCTTCAGCTAATTGTTGACGCGCATGGGCAATGTGCTCTGCATCTAATTCACCGCAGTCATCTCCATTTAAGTCAACACGTTTTGCGCCTTCTTTAACACCGTAAAGGTAACGCCAGCTAGAGGTATACATGCGTAACGCTGAACGTAATTGCGTTTTGCTAATACCATCTTCTTCGGTTAAGTTCCCTACGATATCTTGAAAAATTCCGACTTTAAGCGGACGTGCTTCGCCTTCAGCGATAAAACAGCGTGGAAAACGCTCTGCCAAAAATGCGATAACTTCTTTACTACTATTCAACTTAGGTTGATTTTCCATGAAATTTCCTGATAACAACGATTTTGCCAACCTCACGGGCATGAACAAGCGGACATTATAATCGTGTTGCTGACAATTGCCACGTTCCTATTGATTTTACATACCAATAATTAATAATATTTTGGTATAGAACACATCGCCAAGTGCTGGCATAACTGGTCTGTAAGGTATTGAAGCCCTTTTTCATCTTCTTCGTCGAATTGGCCGATATTTGGGCTATCGATGTCTAAAACCCCAATTATCTTGCCATTTACACATAGAGGGAAGACGATTTCCGAGTTACTTGCCGCATCACACGCGATGTGACCTGGAAAAGCATGCACATCTTCCACACGCTGAACTCGCGCTTCGGAAAATGCAGCACCACAGACGCCTTTATTGAACGGGATCCGTACACAAGCGATTTTACCTTGGAATGGACCGAGAACCAGTTCCTTTCCATCACTCAAGTAAAAACCAACCCAGTTGATACCGGATAAACGTTCAAATAATAACGCACTGCTATTTGCCAAACTGGCAATTAAATCATACTCTCCAGCGATAAGTGCAGATAAACTATCTGAAAGTTCGTGATAATACTTCTTTTTATCCATATTTATTTTCAGTTATACGTAAACAAGTAAAAAAATATTAGTAAGCGTAGACCGTAGGTTAGCAAGTTGTCACTTTTACGTAAATTTTTTTACACTAGATTACAAGCAAATTAATTCATACAATCAATATATATGACCCACATTAATCATACTGCCATGAATTTGCAACGTTGTTGCCATTGTAACCAAAAAATAGTGACTCCGCCTTTTCAACCACGGCAAGTCATTGTTTGCCCAAGATGTTCTAGTCAACTAAATGATGGGCGCTCATGGTCACTCCGTCGTCTTGCTCTATTATCTATCACTTTATTGCTTCTTGCGCCCATCGCTTTTTGGCAGCCATTGATTTCTATTCATCTATTTGGCACCCAAATCAATGCTAATGTGCTTGATGGTATCCGCTTAATTAGCGAGCAAGGTGACCCTTTTACCGCCAGCATTGTAGCTTTTTGTGCGATAGCAGCACCGTTACTTTTGCCTATTTCAATTTTATCTTTGGTATTAGCGCGTTACCTGTCCATCAACATGCGCCCCATTTTACTGATGATGAAGCATCTCAAAGAGTGGGTCATGCTGGATGTCTATCTTGTCGGTTTGGGTATCGCCGCGATTAAAATGCAAGATTACGCGACAGTTTATGTCGGGCACGGGTTGATTGCGTTTAGCACTATGTCTTTGATTAGTATTATCATTTTAATCCATATTAATCTCAATGAACTGTGGCGGCGGCTTTATCCTTTAGAAGAAAATGCAGATGCGCCTCATGCAGAAACCTGCCTAGCCTGCCATTTTACTGGCGAACCCAATAAGAAAGGCAAGTGCCAGCGCTGCCACCGCCCACTTCACCATCGCGAACCTTTAAGCTTACAAAAAACATGGGCCGCACTGATTGCCGCCATGGTATTGCTAATCCCTGCTAACCTACTGCCTATTTCGACGTTTTATTTAAATGGGCGACGCTTAGAAGATACAATTTATTCCGGTGTCGTTTCCTTAATTGATTCAGGAAACTGGCCGATTGCTATTATCGTTTTTATTGCCAGTATTTTGGTGCCCTTCGTAAAGATTATCATCATGATACTGTTATTATTTTCAATTCAACTTAAAAGCCATACAGACCCTGTGTTACGGATGAAATTGCTGAAATTCGTCTCATGGATTGGGCGTTGGTCGATGTTAGATTTATTCGTCATCGCCTTGATGATGACCTTAGTTAACCGCGATATGCTAATGTCATTTACTATGGGGCCTGCGGCTTTATATTTTGGTACCGCTGTTATTTTAACTATCCTTGCTGTTGAGTGGTTAGACAGTCGATTAATTTGGGATTCTTATGGAAAATCAAAACCATCAAAATGAAGCTTCGGATGAAGTTTCGGAGGTTATCAGCCGTAAAAGGACGACAATTTCGCCCTTTTGGCTGCTTCCCATCATCGCGATCATGATCGCAGGCTGGCTGCTATTCCAACAATGGGTGGAACGTGGCACGCAAATTACCATTCAATTTTCATCTGCCTCTGGCGTTGTTGCAGGTCGAACGCCAATTCGCTACCAAGGTGTGGATGTTGGCATGGTGCAAACCGTTTCTATTAGTAGCGATATGAAAAGCGTAATTGTCACCGCCAATGTGAATAAAGATATGCGCTCTGCACTCACTTCTGGAACGCGCTTTTGGCTAGTAACGCCTAAAGCCTCACTAGCCGGTGTATCAGGCTTAGATGCTCTGGTAGGTGGGAACTATATTGGGATGCAGCCAAGCACTGGCTCGCAAAAATCCCAATTTGTGGCGCTCGATACACCACCTCAGCGAAACTTAAACGAAGGTGAATTACTCATTTACCTCACCGCGAAAGATTTAGGTGCATTAAACGAAAACTCCCCTGTTTATTACCGTAAAGTTCCGGTCGGTTATATTTCTGATTACTCCTTATTACCTGAAAATAAAGGCGTATCCATCGCGGTTATTATTAAAAAACGCTACGTGAATCTCGTACGATCGGATAGCCAATTTTGGAATATCTCTGGTATTGAGGGAGGATTCGACTTAAATACTGGCGCCAGTATCAAAATGGAAAGCCTTTCGGCAGTGATCAATGGCGCTGTCGCATTCGATTCCCCAGAAAACAGCCTGCCAGCACAAACCGGGCAGCAATATGAATTGCAGCCGAGTAAAGAGGATGTCAAACCGCTTGATCAGCAAGGCAATATAGACTTGCAACTTACCCTCACCGCATTGGATACCTTCGGGGTAAATGTGGGGCAACCTGTTATCTACCGCGGAATAAAAATCGGTGAAGTGTTACAACGTCACTTAACAGATGACAATGTTCAGTTCCAAATTGCCGTGTTTAATGAATTTAAACATTTGGTTAAACAAGACAGTAAATTTGTCGCCAATAGCCGTGTCGATGTGCAATTAGGTATGAGCGGATTGCAATTCCAAGGTGCGACACCTCAAGAATGGCTGGAAGGTGGCTTACATATCATTCCAGGAAAAGGGAAAGATACATTACCAGACTCATTCCCGTTATATCGTACCGATGAAAATGCCAAGGCGGGTATTTTAGGTTCCATGTTACCGACCACCATTACGCTAAACACCAATACCCTTCCCGACATTCAACAAGGTTCAGTGGTGTTATATCGCCAATTTGAAGTCGGTAAAATTGTGTCGATTAAACCAAACAATGACGGCTTTGCAGTGAATGTGTATATCTCAGGTCAATACCGTAATTTATTGACTCCACAAAGCGTATTCTGGGCTGAAGGTGGTGCTAAAGTTCAGTTAAATGCTGGAGGTTTAACAGTTCAAGCCTCCCCGCTCAGCCGTGCGTTTAGTGGTGCAATTAGCTTTGACAATATTCAAACTGGCTCTTTAGATACTTCACGCCAACATACACTTTATCCATCAGAAACGGCGGCAAAAGCGATTGGTAGTGCGGTAACACTGACAACCTTTGATGCGTCTAAGCTATCCGAAGGCATGCCTATTCGCTACCTAGGGATTAATATCGGACAAATTGAATCACTGAAACTGTCTGCGGATAACCGCGAAGTAAAAGCGAAAGCGATTCTGTATCCTGAATATGTAGAAAACTTCACCAAAATTGGCAGCCGTTTCGCCATTGTGACCCCTGAACTTTCCCCATCGGGGGTTAACAACCTCGATACGCTGATCCAACCGTATATCAGTGCAGAGCCTGGGCGCAGTAATAAGAGCCGTTTCCAATTTGAACTGCAAACTGCCAACATTACAGATTCCCGTTATCTCGATGGTCTCACCATTATCCTTGATGCTAGCGAAGCGGGGTCTATTCAGGTAGGAACGCCAATTCTGTTTAGAGGATTAGAAATCGGAACCGTCACTGGGCTTTATTTGGGAGAACTTTCCGATCGCGTTTATATTGCAACACGCATAGGTAAAGAATACCAATATCTGATCCGCGATAATACCCAGTTCTGGTTATCTTCCGGTTACAATCTCGCCTTTGGTTTAACAGGCGGCGTAGTGAAAAGCGGTACATTCAAGCAGTTTGTTCGTGGTGGAATTTCGCTGGCAACCCCGCCAACAGTGCCACTGGCACCTAAAGCTAAGCCTGATCAGCATTTCATTCTGAAATTAGAGCCACCTGCGGACTGGTTAGACTGGGGAACCCCTATTCCCAAAAAATAATCCCTCACAAGGCGTCATGTTTCACAGCATGACGCCTTTTTTATTCCATTCTACTGAAAATATATTTTGGAAACGAATTCCATTTATACTATGCTTAATTTCGTTGGGCTGATTTTTTATTGTAAAAATAAAGAGTAAAGAGGAAACGTTATGAGCATAGTTAAATTGAAAATCTCTTCCTATGAAATCAATGATGCAGTCATGACTGATAAGCGTAGTGATACTGTGAGTATTCCTTGCGATTCCGATTCTGAGTTTTGTATGCAATTGGATGGTTGGGATGAACACACGAGTATCCCTGCGACACTGGATGAAAAACCGGTTCTGCTCTATCGCCAGCGTTATGATAAAGAAAATCATCATTGGCTAATGAGAATTGCTTGATGAAGATGGTGGTATTCAATAGAACGGTTAGATGGGAAATAACACAAAAAAAAGAGGCCTGGTAGATTCCGATTACCGGGCCTTGGGAAATGGCTCTGGCAGAGCCGTGCGCTAAAATTGCCATTGAGACGTAACAAAGTACTCCCTAATACTAGCGTTCAGCTTACGTTCTTACCACTTAAATTAGCAATTAATTTACATATTTTTAACACAATTTACTGCTTAATTTTCTAAGATTGAGCTATTTGCATGATAAGTTAAACCTATCTAAGCAATCAGCAAAACCTTTCAATTGCCATCTCCTTGATATTTCTAGCTAAAGGCTAACTACATCCTATTTACTCTCACACAGTTTCTCGGCGGCTTGCTTCAGCGGTAATACTCGCTCTTCAACTGATTTAGTGGTTTCGATAGGCGCTAATAGCACATCAATCGGTTGTGCTTGGATCTCTTTCTTTTCCATTTGTGCCGTTGCAATACCATTCAATGGATGCTGCATTAACGTAGATGGGTTGATGACCACCAATGCGCCATTCGCTCGACACTCTAACATTACTTCTTCACGCTTTAGCGGCCAATCGTCGCCAAACTGTTTTTTGCTAACGCTCGCCAGTGGAGCCGCCATCGCCGTACTGAATGTTCCACCCAGTACTAACGCACAAATTATGAATTTGAATTTCATTGAAAATGACCTTGTCAAACGGGGTTATACAAAGATATGCGCCATTATACAGGTTGATAGGTAGCAAAAATAGCCACGGCAAGGATGGCAATCGTACCAAGCAGCAATTCAGCCCAACTATTTATTATCAAATAATTAATCTGCCCTTGCTGTTGAAGACGTGGTACGACCCAATAACGATTCGTTAATGCCAATAGCACCATCAACCCAACCAACGCAATTTTTAGCCATAGCCAAGATTGGTATTCGGATAGTGTTGAGGTGAATGGCCAGCCCGGCAATAAAATCAGGCTATTAATAATCCCCGTTATTAGTACACAAATCACAGCAATATGCCCTAATTGCGAGTAACGCTTCATTGATACAACAATTTGCGTTTCTAGCCCTGCTTTTAACTGTTCTTTACTACGTAAAAATTGAATACAAATAAGGAAAGGCCACAAGCCCCCAAACCAATACGCACAACTAATTAAATGAATGAATTGATTAGTTTGATGAGCAATTCCCAGCCACCCTTCATGCATCGCCGCATGACCAATAAAGGCATGCAGACCCAGAGTAATGACGGAGAAACCAAGAATGAGATAAAGTTTTAAGGTGATCGGGCGTATAAATAGAACGGCAAACAAACCGACAGAACTGAGGATTTCCCAACGCCAGATTTGACCAAAGGTAGTGCCAAGTACACCTTGCCAAATATCCATATTCAACGCATCTTCCCAGCCATCGCCCATCAAACCAGATTGTGCAATCATCCAGCAAAATGTGGTGATGATAGTAATAACTGCGCTAAATATAATGCTTTTTTTCAGTGTATCTTGGAGTAGTACGCGAAATTGCCCATGGGAAACTATCACCGCAAACATCGACATTCCACACATCAACATTGCGGCGATAAAATGAGCAAATCGCGTTAAGGTATAAAATGCTTCCAGTGACATATTATTTCACAGTGAAGCTATAGTTCCCTTTGGTTTTATGCCCATCAACAGAGACAACGCTCCATTGAACATCGTACTTACCTGCGGCTAATTTGCTTTCAACAGGAATAATAACTTTGGTGTTATTGCTAGGATCTAACGCGGCTTTACCCGTCTTGATTATTTGCTTGTTCTCATCCGTTACATTGACCTTAGTAAAGTTAACTTCAATACCTTCAGAAAAGTTTAATGTGATAGCTTCTGGTGCCTGCTCTAATGCCGCGCCCTCAGCAGGTAATTGATCTTTAAGATGCGCATGAGCAAATGCTTGTTGGAATGACATACCTAAGAACAGTACAGCGACCGCGCTTAATTTACGCCAAGAAGATTTTATTTGGTTGATTGGCATAGTAACCTCTTAATTTGCAGGTGAATTTAGATATATTGCCAATCATTATACGGAAAATAATACGATACGCAGCGATAAAATCAGATTTTATCATTCAGCTTGTGAGGCTTGGCACAAAATGCGAATAAAACTCACTCGCAAAAATAGAACAAGCGCCATTCATCTCTGAATTGGCGCTTGATAAATAACCCAAAAATCGAGTTATTGAAAAGAATAATTAAACGTGTGCCGCTGCCGCTAAGCCTTTCAAATCTTTATCCAGCAGGAATAATGATTTACCAGACTCACCCACCATGCCCAGTTTATCCAGTACAGATTTGAACAGTTTCTCTTCTTCATGCTGCTCTGCAACATACCATTGCAGGAAGTTGAATGTTGAGTAATCTTGGGTGGTCATGGCTAAATGCGCAAGTTTATTGATTTCTGAAGTAATTAATTGCTCATGCTCATACGTTTTATTGAACACATCAGCGATAGAATCAAAATTTTCTGGTGGTGCAGCAATCGCGCCTAAGCGTGGTAATGCCCCTGTATCGCTAAGGTAATTAAATAAACGCTGCATATGCTCCATTTCTTCTTGTGAGTGAGCTTTCAAAAATGCAGCTGCACCTTCAAAACCTTTATCACTACACCAAGCACTCATTTGCAAATACAGATTAGCGGAGAAAAACTCAAGATTCAGTTGTTTATTTAACGCTTCAATCATGTCAGCTTTTAACATATCTTTACCTTAATGATGATGATTTTATGAAGTTATATCCCACAGTAACATAATAAATGCATTCAGAAAACATTCTTCCTATAAAAATTAATTTATTGATTAACAATAACTTTTTGTAAAAATAACACGAATCAGTCGCATTAGCTTTTATTCATCATGATAATCCTAATTGCTTACTATTATCATGTTTGAATTTAATTTTATTCGCTAACCATCTCACTATTTCATCAAGATTTTTTGAACTTCAATTGCTACAATTCACGCTGATGTTGTTAACCGTTAGGATTTGAAATGAGCCACAATCTTGCCACCCTCCCAAAAGAAGAGATGGACAAAATTAACGTTGACCTGCTGGCTTCCGGTGTTGCTTTTAAGGAACGTTATAATATTCCCATTATTCCTGATGCCATCGAACGTGAGCAACCAGAACATTTGCGAGATTATTTTCGTGAAAGACTGGTCCACTATCGCCAGTTATCGATGAATTTCGCTCGCATGCCCTACGAGCCAAGAAATCGCTAAGAATGGAATTTTAGACACAAAAAAAGGAGAATGTAATTCTCCTTTGACCATTTTCAAACCTATAGTTTTGGAAATGGCTCTTTTGGGTTGTAAAATTAACAAGGAAAATCAATGTATTGATTTTCGCCTGATAACACAAAGAGGGAACAACCACGTTTTATCCCTCTTTGTCATCAACCTCAGGAGAGTTAGACTCTCCTTTTTCATTCTATAAACCCACAGATTATTTGCTGGTGTTATAGGTGATGGTATTGTTTTTACAATCCACAGCGACACGATAATGCAAATCGGATTTCGACCCTCTGACCACTAAAGGCAGCGAGTAGCCATCTTCCGTTTTCGTCACTTCACTATCATTGATCCATGCAACCGCTTTTTTACCCACGGCCGCTTTTTCATCCGCCCAACGTGGTAACCGGTTATTCATAAAATCATTTTTAACCTGCGCCGCAATTTGTGGCTCAGTAAGATTGCCACAGCTCACAAATGCCGCTGCTTTACCTTCTTCCTTGTTAGCACTGAATGCAAACGAACTTAATACAAGCGCACAACTGCCTAAAACCATTGCTATTTTTTTATTAACATTCATACCGTCCTCCGGCATCTACGAAATGTAGATGAAATTGAGATCCATTGTACTCACCAAAACTGCAGCATCATTAACAACGCGCGTATAGGCAGACGTTGTCTATTTAGTGTAGTTGTAAAAATCAAACCTATGAGCAAAATGACTTAACTGATATGAATTTATCAGAAATATTTTTAAATGTTAATAGGATGTTTATTAATTATTAATTTTCGTCATCGAATCGAGCAACAATTTGCTCTTTACCTTGATGGTTTTCCCTGATTTCTTGAGCAACCAGCGCAATCGCTTCTCCGCTGCTCATGCCTTCTGCCATCAGTTGGTGAATGCGTTCAACCGCTTCTTGTTGCTCTGCGTGGGAAAGTGCTGGCATACCTGAAAACATAATCAACCTCTTTAAATTGCAGACTTATTTAATACGTTAAGATTTTCAGCAAATTTTAACAGCTCTTGCCTTAATAAGGTAAGATTATATGGTAATCTGGCATTATTCACTTGTGGAACCTGATTTTAATTGATTGATATGGCTATTAATAAAATACAACTCCCTTACAGCCCCAATGTGGCATTAGATTATTTTGCACCGTTATCGCACCAACCATGGGCCATGCTGCTTCATTCTGGTCAAGCTGAACACTCTCATAACCGTTACGATATGATTGTCGCTGATCCAGCTGTCACCCTATTAACGCGCGGTTTGCAAACGGAAATTCAAGCGCAAAATCAGCCTGCTCAGTTTTCAGAAAAAGATCCCTTTGCCCTTTTACAGCAATATATGGATCAATATCAAGTCGCCAAATTTACTGATGAAACTCTGCCGTTCCAAGGTGGTGCAATGGGAATTTGGAGCTATGACTTAGGTCGCCGTATCGAAAAACTTCCTGAACTTGCTACCACTGAACTGCAATTTCCCGATATGGCGGTGGGCATCTATTTATGGGCTCTTATTGTTGACCATCATGAACAGCGTGTGACCTTATACAGCCATCAAGATGTCGAGCAACGACTCGCTTGGTTGCAGGCTCAAAAAGCCTCTCGTAAAAGTGCCTTCGCACTAACATCCCCATGGCATGCCAACATGACCGAAGCGCAATACCATGAAAATATTGCCCGTATCCATCAATATTTACGTGAGGGGGATTGCTACCAAATCAACCTAGCCCAGCGCTTTAAAGCCAAATATAAGGGCAATGAGTGGGATGCATTTTTAACGCTGAATGAAAGCAACCGTGCCCCATTCTCCTCGTTTATTCGCTTACCCGATAATGCGGTTATCAGTGTTTCTCCTGAACGCTTTATTTTACTAGAGAAAGGTGAAATTCAAACTCGCCCGATTAAAGGAACCTTGCCTCGCTTAGACTCACCAGAAGAAGACCAACTCCAAGCAGAAAAGTTAGCCATTTCGCCAAAAGATCGTGCTGAAAACTTGATGATTGTGGATTTACTGCGCAATGACATTGGACGCGTTGCTAAGCCGGGCACCGTACGCGTTCCTGAGCTTTTCAAAGTGGAGCCATTTCCCGCAGTTCATCACCTCGTGAGCACTATCACTGCCACATTAGACAGCCAATACAAAGCTACCGACTTACTGCGTGCCTGTTTCCCTGGCGGTTCCATTACGGGCGCCCCGAAAAT
This sequence comes from Providencia sp. LY12, assembly GCF_057621555.1. Taxonomy (NCBI): domain Bacteria; kingdom Pseudomonadati; phylum Pseudomonadota; class Gammaproteobacteria; order Enterobacterales; family Morganellaceae; genus Providencia; species Providencia sp. LY12. The sequence goes on from NZ_CM172594.1 coordinate 2,343,280, forward strand.
TCGTGCAATGCAGATCATTGAAGAATTAGAACCCAATCGTCGACATGGATATTGTGGCGCAATCGGCTATATTAGTTTCTGTGGCAATATGGATACGAACATCACAATCCGTACACTGATAACTGATAAAAAACAGATTTATTGCTGGGCTGGTGGCGGTATTGTTGCTGATAGCCAAGCAGATAAAGAGTACCAAGAAACCTTTGACAAATTACGCCTGATTTTGCCAAAACTAGGAAAACTCGATAGCGATGACTGAGCTAAATAGCTTTATTAACCGTTTTCAATTTACACTCCCGCTTTCTCGCCAACCCGCCACATCGGCGGGTAAAGCGGCCGCAGTGCTATTGCCAATTATTAATAAATCCAATCCGACATTATTGCTCACGCAACGGTCACCACTATTACGTTCTCATGCCGGTCAAGTGGCATTTCCAGGCGGTTCACGCGATCCTGAAGATTCAAACTTAATTGCGACCGCATTACGAGAAGCCTACGAAGAAGTCGCCATTCCACCAGAGAAAGTACAGGTCTTAGGGCAACTTGCACCTATCTCCAGTATTGGCGGGTATCAAGTCACCCCAATTGTGGGTCTTGTTCCCGATAATATTCGTTATCAGGCGAATCCAAGCGAAGTTTCCTCTATTTTTGAAATCCCCCTGTTTGATGCGTTATCCCTGCAAAAACATAAATATGTGGATATCAACCGCTCCGGCCGCGAAAAACGGATCTTTTTCTATTGGTATAACAATCACTTAGTCTGGGGTCTAACTGCATCCATCCTGCATCAGCTTGCCCTACAACTGGATTAGTCTTCATAGTCAATAATCCTTTTATTCAATCATTTTTCCACTATCCAAAATACAATTAGTGCTATTTATAACCAATCCACCTTATGTAACTACCTTATTTCAAAAAATACTTTAAACTTACTGGTTAACACTACGAAATAACAGTAAAGTAGCGCCCTTTAAAATAAATCACTATATCTTCATCTTTTGTTTAAGGAGTCCTGCGTGATAAGCGTTTTCGACATGTTTAAAGTGGGCATTGGCCCTTCAAGCTCTCATACCGTTGGTCCGATGAAAGCTGGGAAAGAATTTGTCGATGATTTGGTCAATAAGCAATTATTGCCATCCGTCACCCGTGTCGCAGTAGACGTTTATGGCTCTTTATCCCTAACAGGTAAAGGTCACCATACCGATATCGCCATTATTATGGGTTTAGCAGGTAACCTCCCTGCTACCGTTGACATTGAATCAATTCCATCCTTTATCAAGAATGTGGAAGAAACAGAAAAGCTGCTATTAGCCAATGGCACTCATACTGTTGATTTCCCACGTGAGGGTGGCATGAATTTCCGTCAAGATAACTTACCGTTACATGAAAACGGTATGACTATCCACGCCTTTGCTGGCGATAAGGAAATTTACACTAAAACTTATTATTCCATCGGCGGTGGTTTCATTGTCGATGAAGAACATTTTGGTCAAACCTCTTCAGACAGTAAACCAGTCTCTTATCCGTTTAATTCCGCGAGTGAATTACTCCTAAAATGTAAAGAATCTGGCTTATCGATTTCTAGCCTGATGATGAAAAATGAGCTGGATTTGCACCCTCGTGAAGAAATTGACGCTTACTTTGCGGATGTATGGAAAACCATGCAAGCCTGTATTGAACGCGGCCTGAACACTGAAGGGGTCCTTCCAGGTCCATTGCGCGTTCCTCGTCGTGCACCGGCACTGAACCGCTTAGTGACCTCTGCGAGTAAACTGTCTAATGACCCGATGAACGTGGTTGATTTAATCAACATGTATGCATTGGCCGTTAACGAAGAAAACGCAGCGGGTGGTCGTGTTGTTACAGCGCCAACTAACGGTGCTTGTGGTATCGTTCCGGCTGTTTTGGCCTACTACAACCATTGCGTTGAACCCGTTACACCAGAACTTTACTTGCGCTATTTCTTAGCGTCCGGCGCCGTTGGTATTCTGTATAAAATGAATGCGTCTATTTCGGGTGCAGAAGTGGGTTGCCAAGGCGAAGTTGGTGTTGCCTGCTCAATGGCGGCGGCAGGTTTAGCAGAATTATTTGGCGCAAGCCCAGAGCAAGTCTGCATTGCAGCTGAAATTGGTATGGAACACAACTTAGGTTTAACCTGTGACCCTGTTGCCGGACAAGTTCAAGTACCTTGTATTGAACGTAACGCAATCGCCTCTGTTAAAGCTATCAATGCCGCACGCATGGCTTTACGTAGAACCAGCGAGCCTCGCGTTTCTCTCGATAAAGTTATCGAAACCATGTACGAAACGGGTAAAGATATGAATGCCAAATACCGCGAAACATCTCGTGGTGGCTTAGCTATCAAAGTCCAGTGTGATTAATCAGTAAGATTAAGCCTCCCTCTTCATTGCTCATTTAAATGGTGAAGAGGGAGCTTTACCCTCACTCTTTCTGCGCTTATTTAATTTTTTTAATTAAGTCTATTAAACTCCAACACCTTCATCAAAATAACATCTCCCCTCTTTTTGCTTTTCTCGTTTCAGCTTTCGATTTTTATCGTCTACGAACGTTTTATTTCTTCAGTACTCTCACGCGGGATTCTATTTTTTGAATCGCTATTTCCATTCTGTTATTCCTTTAAATTCTATTGGTCAGCCCTGTTTTTGCTCACTTTTTACTCTCCATGACGAATTTCTTATCAAATAAACCGATTTTTTGTTACCGATAACAGAGTGTCACTCTTTCTTATTGAAATAAACCAAAATTATACTCTGTAAATATTTATATATTTAGAGTTATAGGTTTATTTATCAGTAATATTTGGATCTGTTTTTATTTTTCTGACGCGAAACAAGTTTTTTAGATTAATCCTAGTGATATGATCAGACTGACCATTCAGCTAATAATTGCACTTAACTAATTATTAGCTAGCCACTTAGTTTGAATTTATTCAGCTACTATTTAAGGTGCAGGGGAAACACATAGAGAAGGAGTCCAGTTTCTAACTTCTATTCTATCGTCAATGATGTTTCGATTTATCTGTTAAGAGGGAAAAATAGTGAGTATAGCTATTATGATTGGTACCCACGGAGTTGCTGCTGAACAGCTACTCCGAACCACCGAGATGTTAATAGGCGAGCAAGAAAACGTCTCGTTTATTGACTTTGTCCCTGGGGAAAATGCTGACACCCTATTTGAAAAATACACACAAAAGCTGACTACTCTTGATACCTCAGCGGGTGTGCTATTTCTTGTTGATACATGGGGAGGTAGTCCATTTAATGCTGCTACACGCATTGCCAATGAGCATGACAATTACGAAATCATTACAGGCGTAAATGTCCCAATGCTCGTCGAGACCTTTATGTGCCGCGATGACAACCCATCCATGGATGAGCTGATCACCGTCGCGCTAGAAACAGGTCGCGGTGGCATCCGTCCATTCAAGTTTAAAGAAGTTATTGCAGGAACTCCTGCGCCCGCAGCGGTCAGTGCACCTGCTCCACAACCTGTTATTGCAGGCCCGGGTGAACACATGATTATTGCTTTAGCGCGTGTTGATGACCGATTAATTCACGGTCAGGTGGCGACTCGCTGGACAAAAGAGATGCGCGTTAAACGCATTATCGTTGTCAGCGATGAAGTGGCCAAAGATACCGTTCGCTCTACCTTACTGAAACAAGTTGCTCCTCCAGGTGTTACCGCCCACGTTGTTGACGTAGACAAATGTGTCCGTGTTTACAACAACCCGAAATATTCCGGCGAGCGCGTGATGCTGTTATTCACTAACCCAACAGATGTACAGCGTATTGTTGAGCAAGGCGTTGAGATTGACTCGGTCAATATTGGTGGGATGGCCTATACCGAAGGTAAAACCATGGTCACCAATGCCGTATCAATTAACCAAAAAGATATCGATGCATTCAATTATCTGAATGACAAAAATATTGAGTTAGAAGTTCGTAAAGTCGCTTCAGACAGTAAAGTCCACATGATGGATTTAATTAATAAACTCAAAAAATAATGTTTTAGAAATTAGTTCTTATTGAACCGTTACTCAAAAACAGACTTAGAAACTTGTTGGTTACAGGAGATTAAACAATGGAACTTACCGTTGTTCAAATAGTAATGGTCTTCGTCGTGGCTTGTATCGCCGGTATGGGATCGATCCTCGATGAATTCCAGTTCCACCGCCCTCTCATTGCCTGTACGCTTATTGGTATTGTTCTGGGTGATATGAAAACCGGTATTATTATCGGTGGTACACTGGAAATGATCGCGTTAGGTTGGATGAACATCGGTGCGGCCGTTGCACCAGATGCTGCATTAGCCTCCATCATTTCAACCATTCTGGTTATTGCAGGTGGTCAAAGTATCGGTGCCGGTATTGCACTGGCTATCCCACTGGCAGCAGCTGGACAAGTACTGACAATCATTGTTCGTACTATTACCGTTGCATTCCAACACGCCGCTGACCGTGCTGCGGTCTCCGGTAATTTAACCTCCCTGAGCATTATCCACGTTTCTGCGTTATTACTGCAAGCAATGCGTATCGCAATCCCTGCACTGATCGTCGCAATTTCAGTGGGAACTTCAGAAGTCCAGCACTTACTGAACTCTATCCCTGAAGTCGTTACCAACGGTCTGAACATTGCAGGTGGTATGATTGTTGTGGTCGGTTATGCGATGGTTATCAACATGATGCGCGCTGGCTATCTGATGCCGTTCTTCTATTTAGGCTTCGTGACTGCGGCCTTTACTAACTTCAACCTTGTTGCACTTGGTGTGATTGGTGTTGTGATGGCGATTCTGTACATCCAACTAAGCCCGAAATACAACAAATCCCAAGTTGTTGTCAGCCAATCAAACAGTAACAACAATCTTGATAACGAATTAGACTAGAAGGAACGTAAAAATGGTTGAACAAACTCAATCTACTGAAAAACGGCTGACAAAAAGCGATATTCGTGGGGTTTTCTTACGTTCTAACTTATTCCAAGGTTCATGGAACTTTGAACGTATGCAGGCTCTGGGTTTCTGTTTCTCAATGGTTCCCGTGATCCGTCGCTTATACCCAGAAAATAATGATGACCGTAAACAAGCGATTAAACGTCACTTAGAGTTCTTCAATACCCATCCTTACGTTGCTGCGCCTATTTTGGGTGTAACGATGGCGATGGAAGAAGAACGTGCTAATGGCGCGGACATCGACGATGGTGCAATCAACGGTATCAAAGTCGGTCTAATGGGACCATTGGCCGGTGTGGGTGATCCAATTTTCTGGGGAACTGTGCGCCCTGTATTCGCTGCTCTGGGTGCTGGTATCGCGATGACAGGTAGCTTGTTAGGTCCTGTACTGTTCTTCGTTCTGTTTAACCTTGTACGTCTGTTAACTCGCTATTATGGCGTGGCCTATGGCTACAAGAAAGGGATTGATATCGTTCAAGATATGGGCGGTGGATTCCTGCAAAAACTGACAGAAGGAGCATCGATTCTAGGCCTGTTTGTTATGGGGGCGCTGGTCAATAAATGGACTCACGTCAACATTCCACTCGAAGTTTCGCGGATCAAAAACCAAACCACGGGTGTGGAAGATATCACTACTGTTCAGATGATCCTCGACCAATTAATGCCTGGATTAGTTCCTCTATTGCTGACCTTCGCCTGTATGTGGCTGTTACGCCGTAAAGTGAATGCTTTATGGATCATTATCGGCTTCTTCGGTTTAGGTATTCTGGGTGCTTGGTTAAACTTCTTAGCGCCATAATTTCTGTTAAATAATAAAAAAGGGAGGTTGCAGCCTCCCTTTTTTACTTTTAAGCTTGGTAATTCGTCCACTTAGTCATGGGTACTCAAATGACCTTAAATGATGTCGTTTTAGCCATTATCATTTTGATCATGCTTGTATACGCAATCTATGATGAATTTATTCAAGGAACACTAAAAGGCAAAACTCTATTAAAAGTTAACTTAAAACGTAAACATCGAGTGGATGCCATCATTTTTATTGTTCTCATTTGTATCGTCATTTATACAAATATTGTTCGACATGGTAATTTATTAACCACTTATTTATTAATGATTACTATTTTTATGGCTATTTATTTAGCTTTTATTCGTCGCCCAAAAGTATTTTTTAAACAAACCGGCTTTTATTTAGCCAATACGTTTATTTTATATGAGCGAATTAAAACAATGAATTTATCTGAAGATGGTATTTTAATGATTGGATTAGAGCAAAAAAAAGTCCATATTCAAGTCAACCATCTTGATGATTTACAAAAGATTTATGATTTTTTTATTAATCATAAATAACTACTTTATATATTGGTATAAATATTAAGGTTAATTAAATGTTTAATTAACCTTAACTTTGTTAATATCGAAAATGAAAATTATTCTCATTTAAAAAATATATTTATTAATAATTAATATTTTGCCTTTATTAAAATCTATGATATCTTTCGTCCCACGTCATTGGGGAGTAGCCTGTTCTGGAATGTATTCTTTCCAGAAAATCCGTGTCAACATACTCGTTTGTTTTTAAACGTGGTGCGGATGCCATTTATTGGTTGGCAAGACCATAGACACATAAATACGCCTTTTGGTTGGGGGTAATTTATGTGTATATGGAAACACCCAACCGAGATTATTGTTATGAGCTTTTACGCAACTCTCATCCTTGCCTTCGCGCTCTCTATGGATGCTTTCGCTGTCGCTATTTGTAAGGGCGCAGTGCTCCATAAACCTCGTTTTCGTGAAATTCTTCGTACTGGTTTTATCTTTGGTTTTATTGAAGCTATCACACCGATCATTGGCTGGGGCATTGGTATTTTAGCCAGCCAGTATGTTATCCGTTGGGATCACTGGATTGCGTTTGCCCTGCTATTCATTCTTGGCGGACGTATGATCTGGCAAAGTCTAACCACCAAAGATGAAGATTGCTGCGCTAAACCATCTAGTCACAGTGCAGGAAATTTAGTGTTATCTGCCATCGCCACCAGCCTTGATGCTATGGCAATTGGTTTAGGTCTGGCTTTCCTGCAAGTAGATATCGTCCATACAGCGATGACTATCGGCTTAACCACGATGATAATGGCCACAATTGGAATGATGATTGGCCGTTACGTAGGTCCATTATTAGGAAAAAAAGCAGAGATTTTAGGCGGGCTGGTGCTTATTGCGATTGGATTTAATATCCTCTTTGAGCATCTCGAATTATTTATGTACGCACCATGATCTTCCTGTTCCCCCTGAGTCATTCAGGGGGAACAGTTTGAGATTTAATACGGGTTTTAGTCTTTATATTGATAAACTCGGATCAGAAAATCAGCAGTATAATCTTTCACGTTTCCCTGCTTTAATTGCTGTTTCACCTCTTCAGAAGCTCGCCATGCAAACGGCGTCATCTCTAACAATGCAAATGCCTCTTCTCCTTCAAGATCCATCACATAATTTAAGCGAGTCTCATCAATCAATTTAAAGTCTGGAAGGTCTTCGTCTTTTGCAGGGTGTAATTTCACTTCATCATAAATCAAGGCTTTTAATTCTTGCAGATGTTCTGCTGCCGGCGTTACCGTAATTAAAATTCCCATTGGTGTTAATACTCGGCTTAATTCTTGCGCCTTACAGGGTGCATAAATACGAATAATGGCACTCAAACTCGAATCCGCAAACGGTAAACGATGACTTGAAGCAACACAGAAATTAACTGATTTATAGCGCTTAGCAGCAAAACGGATTGCCACTTTCGATACATCCAGCCCATACACACTAACAGATTTAGATGCCGCCTTTAATGACTGAGCAAAATGATCAGTGTAATACCCTTCCCCACAACCGATATCGAGTATATTTTCACTGCTCTCAGGTAGATATTGAGCGAGCTTGTCAGCGACCTTATCGCGCATTGGCTGATAATGACCCGCATCTAAAAACTGACGACGAGAAACCATCATTTCTAGGCTATCACCTGGATCTTTAGAACGCTTATGCTGTACAGGGAGCAAATTAACATAACCCTCTTTGGCGCAATCAAACTGGTGATTTGCTTCACAACGATAGCTACTGTTAATTAAATTGAGGGGTTTTAAACACAAGGGGCATTGATAATTCATATGGTTACACTGATTTAAAAATAATGCTCAGTATACCATATAAGCTGTCAAGCAGCGCCATGGAATTATACCCCATGGCACCGTGACGTAATCTAGAGGAGTATAGCGAACTTATTTACCTGCTTTAGCCGCTTCAGGTGCTTTGACTTCACCTGGCTGTTTCACTTCACTCTTTTTAACTTCTTTTTTACCATGCTCTGCTTTGGCAACTTCGTGCGTTTTCACACCATGGTTTACATGTTCAGTTTTCGCAGTGGTATTTGCTAATGCAGCACCAGAAACAGCTAATGACAGAACAGTTGCGATTGCTAATAATTTTTTCATTTTGAACGCCTTATTTAAATTCAAACTAACGAGTAATTGGTATAAAACTTATATTTTGGTGTAGCTAAAAATTTAAATGGCTTTTTCGGCACTTTTATCTTTAGTTGCACTCACTTTTTTCTCAGTTTTCACTTTTGCGTGATGAGCTTTCGCTGAGTGATGAGCGGTAGCAATTGGCGCTACTGGCTCAGTTTTGGTTGTTGTATTTGCTAATGCAGCACCAGAAACAGCTAATGACAATACAGTTGCGATTGCTAATAACTTTTTCATACTAAGTACCTTAAGATTAATTTATTAAGCAAGGATGTTCTTGCCACATTAATAAATCATATCTACAGATCATTTCGCAATAGGAGAATATTAAAGATTCTTAAGTTTTTTATAGGTTATTTTAATGAATAAATATTTTAATTTTGTTGATACTCCATTTACTTTTAAATGGTTAATTTCCAATCTTTTTCAGACTCACCGCAAATTAATTTATTTATAAATATCAACTAGATAAATTAAAAACAACCTTGATGTTAATTTTTTGATTTTAAAGATTACCTTCACTCCAATTTATTTGATATCTATTTTTTCTTCATTTTTCTTTTAAAAACTCACTTTTTATCTTGCCAATTTAATAAAGTTTCTTTTTTTGAAGATAAGCTCACTTTTATTTTTATCTAAAGAGAACTTTTTCTGCTTACTTCAAGTAAAAAAGCCATTCAATTTTGAATGGCTTTTGAAGTTACGATATTCGATTTGAAAATTAAAAATGAGCAAACTCAGGAATAGGTTTACGTCCATGAGCCTCTAAAAAGTCTAAAACACGGCGTGGTGTGGTATTCAAAATTCGGGACTCTGGAAAATCGATGGATTTCAACATCTCAACCACTTCATCAAAACGCCCTAAATAACTGACATGATGTGAATCTGAGCCTAAAGCAACCCAACCGCCTGCTTCTTTCACCGCTTTCGCTATTTCTATGCAGTTCTTCTTACTACCCACTCTAGAATGCAAAAAAGAGGAGTTATTCATCTCTAGTGCTACGTTGCTCTCTTTAGCAGCTTGGGCTACAGCTTTAATATCAATTGGGTATTTAGGGTTGCCAGGGTGAGTAATAATTTGCACTTTTCCGCTACGAATAGTAGCAATCATCGCTTCTGTATTGTCTTCTAGACTTTGTGGTTCTAGAACTGGCTCATGGAATCCTGCTAGAATAATATCTAGATGACGAGCAATCTTTTCATTGCAGTCTGTCTCACCCTGCTTATTTTTAATGTTTGCTTCAATTCCATATAACAAACCAACACCATTAATAATGCGCGGCAATATTGGCATATTGCCAAAATGCCATTCATGTGGGGCATCTTGCATTTCAGGGCCATGATCGGTAATGGCAAATAGTTTCATTCCTCGAGCGGCAGCTTCCGCAAAGTATTCATTAACAGTGCTAAATGCATGGGTGCTGGCAATGGTGTGCGCATGTAAATCAACTTGATACATAAAATATCCTTCTAATTCTTCTATTTGCCTTCTGACATTATTCAGATTGAAAAGGTTATCTCAAGCTAACATATCGCCACCAAGGATTCGATAACAATTCTGTTAAACCGCACTAATCGGATCTCTATTGTAAATTGCAGTTTATCTGACTCCTATTTAGCCAATAAAAAAGCCCGCTTCATTTGTAGCGGGCTTCTATTAAAATGATGTGGTTTAGTTCACTAAAATACGCTTATTGGTTGCACCCCATAATATGGACATTTCAGTAAACAGCGCACCGCTAATATCTTCAACTTCTTCAGCGGTTATTTCCCCTTTTCCTTGTTTACCAAAAAAGACAACCTCATCCCCTGGCTGTACATTCTTAATATCAGTGACATCGACCATTACTGTGTTCATTGATGTTTTCCCAAGAACAGGTACGCGTTGCCCATTGATTAACACATGCCCAGCATTACTGAATACACGGCGATAGCCATCCGCATAACCGACAGGAATGTTCGCTAATACAGAATCACGCTTCAGCGTATACGTTCTGTCATAACCGACGGTATTTCCTTTCGGATAGTGATTCACCGCCGCAATATTCGATTTAAACGTCATCACGCGTTTGTAATCTTTAGTGGCAACCGTATCACCATAAAAAATGCCACCAACACGCACCATATCCAACCACGATTCTGGCACGGTCAATGTTGCATAAGTATTCGCAACATGCAGAGTAACATCTTCGCGTTTCAATCCTGTCACATTCAGAACTTGTTGAGACTCTTTTTTGAATTTAGCCAGATCTTTTCGGATTTGTGCTTCATCCTCTTCAGGATAGTGAGACATAATCCCGACAATTTTTAAATTAGGTAACTGCGAGATTAGCTTAGCTTGTTGCAATCCTTCAGCATTACTGACCTCCAAGCCATTTCGTGACATTCCTGCCGAGTTCAATGCAAGGTGAATCGGAATAACTTTGCCCTGTTTCGCCGCTACAGCATTTAAGCGCTGCGCCATTTCTAAGTTACCAATCAATTCTTCTACATTAAATTCAGTGGCTTGAGCCATCTCTTTTTCAGTGGCGTTACGCACACGCATTAAACGACCTTTAAAGCCTAAATCACGAACTTGCTTCAATTCTGTATTACTGGTGAGCCCTATACACTGGACATTATTTTCAATCATTACAGGGGTAACTAGCGTCAGGTCATGCCCATATGCATCCCCTTTTAAAACGGCGCACATACCCGCTTTATCACCCAATAATGCTTGTACTTTCTTGATATTGTAATCCAATGCACTGTGAGAAATTTCTATCCACGCATTGTTAACTAGCACAGGTTGAATTTGTGCAGATGGAGTTTCTATGATGTTGGTTTTCGCAGGTTGCTGACATGCAGTCGCCACCAGCAGAGGAAGAAGAGCAAGATATTTCAGACGAAATGCCACGTTGTTATCCTTAGCCATGGATCAGTGAGTTTCCCCTCACCTTTATTATTATGATTACGGGGAGTGAACATATACTTTCAATGTATATAGGCTACTGATAATAACAATATGAATTAATTGAACAAGCAATAATTACCAATATTTGAATAAAAAATCACTTTAAGTGAATTTATAATGGAAGTCACTCTGGAATTTCTTTTCTCATATCTTGTTTACCGCAATACAACTACCTCTAAATACCTCAATAATGTTTTTTACGAGGCTGCTCTCATAATCATTTTTTCTGCTTTAAATTACCTTGTTCGGGGTATGTTTTTCTTTTTAGATAATATTATTCTGGGTGCGTTTGTGTTTGGGGGCTTGTATTTTAGCCTTGTTGGCTGTTCCGTTACCTCGTTTTTAACGCACGTTATTTTAACTAATAAGGGAAACTATGAATTGGATAATTCAAAAGATAATGAATCCTCTTACAGGAGGAGTTGGTTCCGCCTTAGCACTCAATGGTGCTATATCGCTTATCGTTCCATCTCTGATTTTAACAACCACTAATATTTATATTCTAGCGGCTATACTCAGCGTTATTTTCATCTATATCTCGATAAAATATGATTGAGTTTTTCCACCCACAAACAACACAAGCACTCAGCATATTTTACTTTACGCTTATTCTTGCTTACTTAGTTATTCACCTTATTTGGGAGCATTTTGATAAGTTTGCCGAAAATTTTTCGTTAATTCGTTTACCTCAAAAGGTGGCAGTTATCTATACCGCCGCCACCTTTGCGAGTAATTTATTTTTAATCGTGATTATGTTTAACCTAGATAACCCACTCAAAAATGATAGCGTCATGATTTTGCCGTTAAGCCTCGCAGGGCTAACTGGCCTATGCTATTCGTTAGGGGCTATTGTTCCTAGAAAGAAAGCAACTCATATTTAAAGTTCACTAATATGGACTTTAAATCATCTTTATACTGGCTGTGTCCCTATTTAAGGACGCTATGAATAAGAATGGAGTTCAATGAGTCTACGTTGAAAAAATTAAGGAAATAACAAGCTAAAAAGCAGCAACTAATCTCAAAGCAATACATTAGCAACAAAGGTGAAGAGCTAGAATGGTAATTCAATTAATGAAAAAACAAAAAGGCACCAGTAACTAACCGATGCCTTTAACATTAATGATTTCTAAAAATCGCTATCGATAATAGCTAAATCATTCCCACTCAATGGTCGCTGGTGGCTTGCCACTGATGTCATAAACTACGCGGGAAATGCCATTCACTTCATTGATAATGCGATTAGACACGCGACCTAAGAAGTCATATGGCAAGTGAGCCCAGTGAGCAGTCATAAAGTCGATGGTTTCAACTGCACGCAGAGAAACAACCCAGTCATACTTACGACCATCACCCATTACGCCAACAGAGCGCACTGGTAAGAATACGGTGAATGCTTGGCTAACTTTATTGTACAGATCCGCTTTGTGCAGCTCTTCGATAAAGATAGCATCTGCGCGACGTAGCAGATCACAATACTCTTTCTTCACTTCGCCCAGAACACGAACACCTAAACCTGGGCCTGGGAACGGATGACGATACAGCATATCGTATGGCAGGCCTAACTCCAGACCAATCTTACGCACTTCATCTTTGAACAGCTCTTTCAAAGGTTCAACCAGACCCAACTTCATATCTTCCGGTAAGCCACCCACGTTATGGTGAGATTTAATAACGTGCGCTTTACCTGTTGCTGATGCCGCAGACTCGATAATATCTGGGTAAATCGTTCCTTGAGCCAACCATTTGATATTTGGCAGCTTAGACGACTCTTCATCGAACACTTCGATAAATACGTGACCAATTTTCTTACGCTTAGCTTCTGGATCTGAAATGCCAGCCAGTGCGTTCATAAAGCGGTCTTCTGCTTTGGCGTGGATGATGTTCAGGTCAAATTTACCTTGGAACATTTCCATGACTTGGTCAGCTTCATTTAAACGCAGTAAACCGTTATCAACGAATACGCAGGTCAGGCGCTTACCAATCGCACGATTTAATAACAGCGCAGTAACAGAAGAATCCACGCCGCCAGACAGTGCTAACAGAACATGATCATCACCGATTTGCTCTTTCAGGCGAGCAACGGTATCTTCGATAATCGCAGCTGACGTCCACAGCGCTTCACATTGGCACAAATCCAATACGAAACGTTTTAAAATATTTAAACCTTGATGAGTGTGAGTCACTTCTGGGTGGAACTGAACACCGTAGAAACGTTTCTCAACGTCAGCCATGATGGCATATGGGCAACTTGGGGTGCTTGCAATCGTTTTGAAGCTAGACGGGATAGCGGTCACTTTATCGCCATGACTCATCCACACATCTAAAACTGGCTTGCCATCTTCGTTCAGCGCATCTTGGATGCCGCGGAACAGGTCGCAATCTTCCAGAATTTCAACGTTCGCATAACCAAACTCACGTTCGCCAGACACTTCAACCGCGCCACCTAATTGCATGGACATAGTTTGCATGCCGTAGCAGATGCCTAAAACAGGCACGCCCGCATTAAATACATACTCTGGTGCACGTGGGCTATCAGCTTCTGTCGTACTTTCTGGACCACCAGACAAGATAATCCCGTTAGGATTAAACTCTCTGATTTGCTCTTCGGTTACATCCCACGCCCACAGTTCACAGTAGACGCCAATTTCACGGATACGACGCGCAATCAGCTGAGTATACTGAGAGCCGAAATCAAGAATAAGAATGCGATGCTTATGGATATTTGTAGTCATTTGAGGAGAATTCCAGCAATTCAAGTCAAAATAAAAGGTGGTGACGCCATCAATATGTGCGCCACCCTGAAACTTTTCGATTACTGTTTTAAAGGATAATAGCGTCCCGAAATGGCCGTTATTATCCTAAACAATAATTACTGCCCTAAGCGATAGTTAGGAGACTCTTTAGTGATAGTCACATCATGAACGTGGCTTTCTTGAATACCTGCTCCACTGATACGCACGAATTCAGCTTTCGTTCTCAGCATATCGATAGTACCGCAGCCTGTCAGACCCATACATGAACGTAAGCCGCCCATTTGTTGGTGAATGATCTCTTTTAAGCGACCTTTATAAGCCACGCGACCTTCGATACCTTCTGGAACCAGTTTGTCTGCTGCGTTATCAGATTGGAAATAACGGTCTGAAGAACCTTTAGACATTGCCCCCAGAGAACCCATGCCGCGGTATGCTTTATAGGTACGACCTTGGAACAGGATAGTTTCACCCGGAGATTCTTCGGTACCTGCAAACATGGAACCGACCATCACACACGCTGCACCTGCCGCGATAGCTTTAGAGATATCGCCAGAGAAGCGGATACCACCATCTGCAATAACAGGAATGCCAGTGCCTTCTAATGCACCCGCGGCTTCAGCAATTGCCGTGATTTGAGGTACACCCACGCCAGTCACGATACGAGTCGTACAAATTGAACCTGGGCCGATCCCCACTTTCACTGCGCTAACGCCAGCGTCTGCTAACGCTTTCGCGCCTTCCGCTGTTGCAACGTTACCACCAATGATTTGCAAATCAGGGTATTTTTGGCGAGTTTCACGAATACGCTGTAAAACCCCTTCAGAATGACCGTGTGATGAGTCAATGAGCAGAACGTCAACGCCTGCTGCAACCAGTGCATCAACACGTTCTTCGTTACCTGCGCCGGCACCAACAGCCGCACCCACACGCAGACGACCTTGCTCGTCTTTACATGCGTTTGGTTTACGTTCTGCTTTTTGGAAATCTTTAACGGTGATCATACCTAACAGATGGAAGTTATCATCGATAACTAAGGCTTTCTCAACACGTTGCTCATGCATTTTTTGTAAAACGACTTCGCGTGCTTCGCCTTCTTTCACGGTGACTAAACGCTCTTTTGGCGTCATCACCGCAGTTACTGGTTGGTCTAAATCCGTCACGAAACGTACGTCACGACCTGTAATAATACCCACTAAAGAATTATCTTTAGAAACCACAGGATAACCCGCGAAACCATTACGTTCAGCCATTTCTTGCACTTCACGAATTGTGGTTTCTGGGGTAACAGTGACAGGATCAGTCACGACGCCGCTTTCATGTTTTTTCACACGACGGACTTCTTCAGCTTGGCGCTCAATGGACATGTTTTTATGGATAAATCCAATACCACCTTCTTGAGCCAGTGCGATAGCCAGATCAGATTCGGTGACAGTATCCATCGCTGCGGAGAGCATAGGAATGTTCAGGCGGATTTTTGCGGTCAGTTGAGTGGACAGATCTGCCGTGTTTGGCAGTACAGTTGAGTGTGCAGGGACGAGTAAAACATCGTCGAAAGTTAGTGCTTCTTTTTTAATGCGTAACATAGGCAATATCCCACCAGGCAGCGTTATGAAAGGTATAAAATATTGCCGCGGCATTATACACACCGTAATCGGTTGCTTCCAGCACTTTTTTCAAAAAAAACTTGATAAGTCCGTCGGCTACGTTAGTATCAGTCAATTAAGTCATTGTTTTAAAATTTGATCTAGCTCACATGTCGACTCAACAAAATAGCGCAATTTACTCAGTCAGCAAGCTCAACCAAACGGTAAGAGAACTTCTTGATACCCAAATGGGACGAATTTGGTTAACGGCCGAAATTTCCAATTTTTCGCAACCAAGTTCGGGACATTGGTACCTGACACTCAAAGATGATCGTGCCCAAGTTCGCGCGGCGATGTTCCGTGGTCAGAATACCCGCGTCACTTTCCGTCCGCAAAATGGGCAACAGGTGTTAGTCCGTGCCACTGTCACACTGTATGAGCCGCGTGGAGACTATCAGCTAATCATTGAAAGCATGCAGCCCGCTGGTGAAGGTTTATTGCAACAGCGCTTTGAGCTACTCAAACAAACCCTTAATGCCCAAGGGCTATTTGATGTTATTCACAAGCAAGCCTTGCCATCTCCAGCAAAGCGCGTGGGGATTATCACTTCTGCTACAGGAGCTGCCCTGCATGATATTTTAAATATCCTGCATCGCCGTGACCCTTCTCTTCCCGTGATTATCTACCCGACGGCAGTTCAAGGGGATTTAGCGCCAGCACAAATTGCCAGAGCCATCGAACTGGCCAACCTGCGCAATGAATGCGACGTTCTCATTGTGGGGCGTGGAGGCGGGTCACTGGAAGATTTATGGGCATTCAACGAAGAGGTCGTAGCGCGCGCTATTTTTGCTAGTCGATTACCCATCATTAGCGCCGTTGGGCATGAAACGGATGTGACCATCGCCGATTATGTTGCCGACGTACGCGCACCGACTCCATCTGCAGCCGCGGAGCTTGTCAGTCGCAATCAAACCGAAATGCTGCGCCAATTGAAATCAGGGCAACAGCACCTAGAGATGGCGATGGATTATTATTTGGCAGCGCAGCAGCAACGTTTCGCACGTCTTCAGCACCGTTTACAGCAGCAACACCCGCAATTACGCCTTGCTCGGCAACAAAATCAGCTTTCAGCCTTACGCCAAAAACTGACCAATGCCATCAGCCGCCAGCTACAATCCGCCACCTTTGTATTCGATAAAAACCAACGCCGTTTGATGCAAAATGACCTGCGTCCTCAATTACAACGCCAACAGCGACAATTGCAGCAAACTCAGTACCATTTGCAAAATATGCTGACTCAGTTAGTGAATAACTACCGCCAGCGTTTTGCTGTTGCCTGCTCAAAAATGGAGGCTGTCAGCCCTCTTGCTACCCTCGCTCGAGGTTTCAGTATCAGCGAAACCACGGATGGCGCGGTATTAAAAAAAACCAGCCAGGTGAAATTAGGTCAACAGCTCAAAACTCGCTTAAATGATGGATGGGTTGAAAGCCAAGTGACCAATATTCAGAAGGTTCGAGCGAAAAAATCATCCAAATAGCCGTTTTTTAAAATATTCCGCGCCATCTCGAATGGCGTTATCTGCCGTTGGCATAATACGCGAGTAATGTAAAAAGGCATGCAGCGTCCCTGGATACATTTTATATTCACAAGGTATTTTATGTGATTGGAACGTTTGAAATAATGTCACGCTATCATCAAGTAACGGGTCATATTCTGCACTCGCAATAAAACAAGGCGGAATACCTCGCGTCAGATCGTTATTGAACAAGCAATAGTAAGGTTCTTCACGGCTTCCTTCTTCGCCTAAGTAAGCGTTGTCATACTCTTGAAGATCTTCTGGTCTTAGCCCATCCCATTCACCGCCATACAGACGACGACTGACTGAATCTTGTAAACCATATAACCCATACCACAGTAAAACTGCGCAGATATCACCACAGTGGATTTGTTTATCCCGTAACCATAATACGGTAGCAAGGGATAACATCGCACCAGCAGAATCCCCCGCAAATCCAATGTGATTCATATTCAGTGCATATTCTTCTGCATGTTTAGAATAAAATTGGCATACCGCTGCCGCCTCTTCAATCGCTTGAGGATAACGAGCTTCAGGGGAAAGCGAATAATCAATGCCGATAACCGTACAGCCAGAATACAGCGCTAATAAACGCATAATTCGGTCATGAGTATCAAGATTGCCGAGGATAAACCCGCCACCGTGTAGATAAAACAGTGTGGCAGGTGTATGTTCAATAGGGTGATAAATTTTCGTGACAACGTCACCTTTGACGGTTTTAACCGTCATGTTTTCAACACGAAAAAGTTCAGGTGCGTTGGCGTTCCAATAACGGCGATCTTCGTTATAAGCAATACGCTGAGCTTCATAGCTTCCATCAGTTGGCTCAGCTGGTATCTGTTGTTCATAATATTGAATAACTTTTTGCATTTCTGGCGAAATTAAATCAAGCACATTGATTTTATTGATAGTTTTCATTGCAATCTCCATACTTTTATTAGTTGATTGTAATGAATCCAAAGGGATAAACTGAGAGTCGAGTATCCAATATTGAAAAGCGTTTAGATAATAAGCCTATCAATCTTCCTTAGAGAGTAAGACTAAAAATAATACTAAACGCTTTCCGTTAGCAATTTCCTGATTAGAAGCGCACTTGACCGCCAATCATATAACTGCGCCCTCTTCCCGTTTCATTGTTTCTGCCGCGTTCTTCCATCACTGCGCCAGAGTTCGCACGGTTTAGCACGTCGGTGTAGTTTTCATTAGTGAGGTTATTAATCGCCATCATTAATTTGAAATGTTTATTGATTTCATAGTCTGCGTACAGATCAACGATAGTTGGCTGTTTTTCATACTTTTCCGTCATTGCATCCCCGTTCATGTCACCGTCAGGAATTGGACTGATACGTTTAGATGGTCCCGTCCATGTCACTGTCGAGCCTACGGTCAGTTTTTCATCAAACAGGCGAACACCCGAATCTAAAGTCACGTAATATTCAGGTAATTGGGTAAAGTCCCCTGCACTAAATACCGATGTACTGTTGATTGATACTGGTTGTTTGCCAGACTCTTTGGTGTAAGAAACCATGGAGTAAAACACGCCAGCATCGTAGTTAGCTTGCAACTCGTAACCGCGCAAATTAACATCTCGAGGGTCGTTCACATACATATCAGCACGTTGAAAAATATCTGGATTTTCTTTATCCCACACATCATCGTTAATTAAGCACCAATCAAATTCTTCTTGAGAAGTTGCACGGCATAACATGAAGGATTTACTGGTAATGTAGTCTTTAATATGAGTATGGAACCACAGTGCTTTTAGGTTAAATTGATCTCCTTCCACCACTAGGTCCGGCTTGAAGCTATTAAAACCAATTTGCCAAGTTTGTGCTTTTTCTCCTTTTAGGAATGGGTTCATACTCTGACCGCCATTTTGGGAGAAAAATGCTTCTTGAGAGTTCGGCGCACGCATCGAATGCGCGTAACTCACAAATGGCTGAAATTCAGGAATAATTTGTGCCGAGACTAACACTCCTGGGTTAATACCACTTTCTCGTAAATTTAACGTACTGGCTTCTTGAGGGAAGCATTTCTCGGTTTCATCACAAGCGGGTTTATACCCTTGAACGCGATAATTTAAATAATTGAGGTCGAATGTAGCAGTATAAATATCGTACTGAGCCTCAAATTGCGTATACAAGCTCGCAATATCTTGTGTGCCACTCGGCGAGAATGGGTTGTAAGTAATAGTGTTTGGATCTTCTACTGGTTTTGTGATTTTTTGGTATTTGGTCTTCATTAATTTCGAACCAACCTGCCACTTAAAATCAGTGTCACCATAAGAAAAACGGCTAGTATTGGAAATATTAATACTGTCAGATTTATTCTCTGATTCCGCGTCTTTTAATGCACCACCAATTGGCTCACCTTGGAATTTTTGGGTATTAAATCCATGGCTCGCCAGCACTTCCACATCAATCAATTCGTTAATTGGCGTGTATTTATATTTAAGGTAATAATCTTCACTATTAATCTTACGGCTGGTTAATTTATTTTGTAAAAATCGACCGCTGAACTCGACTTCATGGCTATCATTCGGTTTATATTTTAATTTAGTTAATTGAGATTGTGGTTTTTGTTTGAATGTCGGATCCGTTGCAAATTCATCCGTATCAAAGCCATCACCATTTTTATAACTGCCTGGGATATTGTGCCCACTCACGGCAATTAAGCCGCCAAAATACCCATCACCCTCATTTAATAACGTTTTTCCCGCAACCGAAACCATACCGTTATAGCCGAGTCCATTATCTCCCCAGCTCCCTTTGCTACGTACTCCCCACAAATTATCTTTGAAAATCACATCATCGATAGATAAGGTTCGAAAGTTGGCGCTTCCCGCTAAGGCGTTAACACTGTTGCTGCCATTTAATTGCCCCTTTTCTACCTCTACCTCCACAATAAAATTAGGATCGATAAGTGAACCAAAGTCATTACTCGGCTGCATACCGTGAGTGAACTTACTTGGTGATATTCCGTAATAGCTTTGTGTGACCCCATCCACCATCATGTTTACACGGCCAAAGCCACTCAGTCCGCGAATATTCACGTTGATGGTGCCTTGGCTCGCATCCATTTGGGTATAGGTTCCAGGCATCGAACGGATAATTTTATCCATCGATTGCAATTTATTTTCGGTGCCAACTGCGCTATAGGCGCCTGGTTTTTCCAATGCTTTGACCAACGGCGTTTGTTTTTGCGCGCCCGACACTTTTAATTGGCTAAAATTAACCACATCATCTTTCTGCTTATTTGTCTGCTGTGTGTTTTCAGACAAAGCGAAGCCGTGGAAGCCAGCGGAAATAGTCCCAGCTACCATGATTATTATTTTATTATTCATTAAACCATTCCTGTAAACGTACTGATAAAACAGTCGCTCACATTGCAAACGCAGAATAAAAATAATGTCTGCGAATAGGATCAGCTGCCCGTTTTAATAAACCGTACAGCTGATCCTTAATAGCCTTATTTTTGGCTAATTATTATGGGTAACGCTATTTTAAATCTGGAAAATATTTCGCTTTATTTTCTAACATCAGAATAAAGCTATATTCTCTCGCAATATCATCTAAGGCATTAAAACGGCCGGATTTTCCACCGTGCCCGGCATTCATATTGGTTTCTAATAACAATAAAGAATTGCCTTGTTTCAGATCACGCAATTTTGCCACCCATTTTGCAGGCTCCCAATATTGTACTTGGGAATCATGCAGCCCTGTGGTGACCAAAATATGCGGGTAATGTTGGGCTTTGATATTGTCATATGGGCTATAGGCTTTAATGCGCCAGTAATCTTCTTCATTCTCTGGATTACCCCACTCATCATATTCCCCTGTAGTCAGTGGAATTGAAGGGTCAAGCATGGTCGTGACAACATCAACAAATGGCACTGCAGAAACCACACCTTCATACAGATCAGGAGCCATATTGACAACAGCGCCCATCAGTAAGCCACCTGCGCTGCCGCCCATGGCATAGACATGGCCTTTTTCTCCATAGCCTTGCGCCAACAAGGCATTTGTCACATCAATGAAGTCCGTAAAGGTGTTCATCTTATTGACGGTTTTACCCTGAATGTACCAATTCTTTCCTAAGTCCCCTCCACCACGAATATGGGCAATAGCATACACAAATCCGCGATCAAGCAGGGATAAGCGAGAAGAACTAAATGACGGATCGATACCATATCCATATGCACCGTAACCGTAAACCAGAAGTGGGTTTTTACCTTGTTTGAAACTATCTTTGCGATAAACTAACGAAACCGGTACTTTCACTCCATCTTGGGCAGTGATCCAAATACGTTCACTTTGATAATTCGCTTTATTGAAATCCTTCACTTCCTCTTGTTTTAATAGCTGTTTCTCTTGAGTCAGCATATTAATTTCATACACCGAGGATGGTGTTGTCATGGAGGAGTAGCCGTAGCGTAATTTATCCGTATCTGGCTCTGGGTTGTTACCAATCCACGCCATATAAGCCGGATCATCAAAGCTCACAGAATGCTCTTTGTGGGTTAACCAACTAATTTGTCGAATATTCACTAAGCCGTTTTGGCGCTCTTCAATCACCAACCAGTTATTAAATAACGCAAAATCTTCAAGGTCGACATCATCACGAGGCGCGATAAAGCTTACCCATGGTGCCGTGGCATTATCCGCAATATACAGCCCGAATAATGGATGTTGATGATTAGAGCGAATATAGAATTTGCCGTTAAAATGATCAGGGTAATATTCCACACCTGTTTTGCGAGGTTGTAGCACTATCGCATCACGTTCAGGTTGGTTGGCATCCAAAAGACGATATTCTGAAGTTTCGGTGCTGGTGATCCCGATCAGAATATAATCTTTGGAGGTGGATTTCGCTAAACTGACATAGTAAGTATCATCTTTTTCTTCATACACCAATTTATCGGCAGATTGCGCCGTGCCATATTGGTGCTTAACCACTTGATAAGGCAGCAGTGTTTGTTTGTCTTTATTAACATAAAACAGTGTGCGGTTATCATTTGCCCACACAATATTGCCTGAGGTGTTAGTCAGGACATTTTCTTGCCACTTTGCATCATCAACTTTACGGAACGAAACCGCATAATCATTACGACCTTGGCGGTCTTCAGCAATCGCGATCGTGGTGTTATCTGGGGAAATAGCTAACGCCCCCATTCGATAATATTCGGTTCCTTCCGCGCGTTGGTTACCATCAACCAAAACTGTCCATTCGCCATCACTATTAATTGGGCGTCTTTCATAAATAGAGTAGTTTTTGCCGGCGACAACGCGAGAACGGTATGTATAGCCATTGTAGTTATATGGCACCGACTCATCATCTTGCTTTACGCGAGATAATAATTCGTCGTAAATTTCCTGTTTTAATGGCTCACCCAATTCAAGCTGCTGCGTGGTATAGGCATTTTCTTGATTCAGATATTCAAGGATCTCTGGGGCTTCACGGTTATCGTCTCTTAACCAATAATAGTTATCGACGCGCTGATCCCCATGGATAGTCATAGTGTGGGGCTGTTTTTTCGCTATTGGTGCTAGCATTTTGTCCTCCGCAGCACTGCTGGCTGCATATAACCCAAGTAGTGTGACCACGCAATAAGTGGTGATTCTATTACGCATGGTTTTATTATGTATGGTTTTATGACGCATGGTGAGTCCAATCTATTTATCATTAAGAGTAAAATCAATAGGTAACCTGACTGTTATCCGTCCATTCTTAAGAATTTCTGCTGGCGGTACGGGTAACGGTGCTGCGCGAGATAACACCTGCTGCGCTTCTCTGTCTAAAGAGCGTGTGCCTGATGAATTCGCTAAACTGCTATCAAGTAAAAAACCTTGGCTATCTACCGTAAACATCACCACTGGTTTACCTATGCGATTACGCCTTCCTGCATCTTCAGGGTAACGTTTATATTTATTCAATTTTCCAAGCACCATCGCTTCCCACTCTTTTTGAAGGCTATCGAGGGCTTCGGACTGGCTATTAAGTTCCGCTGCAATTTGCTGGCTTTGGACAAGTGCCGCCGCATCGCTGGTCACTGGCGCATCGCTGGCTTTCGAATCTGTGGTTTGCACCTTCTTCACTTGCTGCTGTTCTTGTTTCTGCTTTTTCAACTCAGGCTTTGGTTTTTTCGCCGTTGTTTTCGTGAGTTGCACTTCCGCTTGCTCATTAACAGGCAGTGTGGGAATAATGGCGTCCTCTGCTTGTGCTTTATGGGATTCACTCGCCACTGCTAGCTCTTGAGTTTGACCAATGTTCACTTCCGTTAATTGTTTGGCTTGTGCTTCGATAGATAACTCCATCACCACCGAGGGCGGCGGCAGGGATTCTTCCCATCGCGCATTGTGTGTTACCCAGATAAAAAACCCCACAATGACAATATGCAGTGCCACGGCTAAAACCAGCCAGCCGCCCATTTTGGAAGTTCTACTCACATACCCACTTTCAAACGTTATTGTGCTCATATTCATCTTACGTGCTTTTACAGAGTTGCAAATGATAATTAATAACGAATGCAAATGGAAATTATTTGTAAATAAATGTGATGATTACTTCACAAAATTAACGATTTTAAATCATCATATTGCTTGTCTTTGTTGATTATTTAGGCGTGTACCAAACATAATCCGCATGCAAGTTATCGATTTCCTCGCCTTGCTCCGAAATAATCAATACTTTCAATGGCTCATCTGGCGCTAAATCGAGCATATGTAACGGCACACCAATCGCTCGCGTTGCATGATAACCACCTGCAAATAACAATGCGGGAGCCGGAGCATCTAATAAGCCCTGCGCCATCGCCCTATCTCTTAACTGCTGGATCACCATCATCTTTATCGCTTGTTTATTATCCAACTCACCATTGTGTGAGCGCTTAATGGTTTCGCTGATCAATTCCTGAATAACAAGCTGAGTTGAATGTGCTCCCGTTAGTGTCGGTGGGTTGTCATAAGCCTTCAGCACAGCATCTCGATTAATATTTGCTGCTAAAACTGGGGATGGCTGAGCCAGTAAATACTTCACGAGTTCCCCATATTGCGCCCACGGCCAGCCACTATTCCAATGTAAAATCTCTTGCAGTTTTTCATCCCGAATATACGGGTTCCCTTGCATCTGTTTTTGAACATTGTTAACTCGGCTTTGTTGATCTGGGGTGAGCATTTCCAACAGCACCGCACCTTGAGGACGTTTTTGCTGCATTTCCTGGGCGACCCATTGCTCAATTTGATGATGGTAAATATTGTCGTGTTTCTCCCCAACAATCACACGAGGAGAGGCTGCAAGCTCTTGAATTAACTGCTGAGGAGTGATGGATTTACCCGAATCTAAATCAATGATTTTGCCAGCTTGTGTGAGTTGGGGATCCAATTGCTGAGCGGGTTTTGGTGTTTGTGAGGTACATCCTAACTGTGTGAAACTCAAAACGAAAAGCATCCCTAAACTCAACAGTGAGGAGTTTTTCGTTAAATAATTCAAAGAACGTGCTGATATCATTATTTTTTCCATATAGTGACTTTGAAGCCATTCAAAATACAGATAATGATAATCATTTTCAAATAAAAAAGACTCCCATTAACCACAATGGAAGTCTTTATGCGGAACTCGATGATTAATCAATCATTCGAGAAACTATTATAATGAAGCTAATTACAGTGGATTCGTTTGCGCTTCCACTGCGGCTAACGCCACCATGTTGACAATACGACGAACAGATGCGATTGGCGTTAAGACGTGGACAGGTTTCGCAACCCCCATCAGTACAGGACCCACAGTAACACCATCAGAACTGGTGACGCGCAGCAAGTTATAGCTAATACGTGCCGCTTCCATATTTGGCATAATCAGTAAGTTTGCTGAGCCTTTCAGTGGGCTATCTGGCATCACGTCTTTACGGATTGATTCAATCAACGCCGCATCCGCATGCATTTCACCGTCAATTTCCAAGTTTGGCTCACGCGCTTTCACTAATGCCAGAGTATCGCGCATTTTTTGTGCTGAAACACAATCTGAAGAACCAAAGCTCGAACGTGATAACAGCGCCACTTTAGGCTCAATACCAAATCGACGAACGGTATCCGCTGCCATTAAGGTGATTTCCGCTAACTCTTCTGGCGTTGGATCTTCGTTCACATAAGTATCTGCAATAAAGGTATTACCGGTTGGTAATAACAAGGCATTCATTGCCCCAGCAGTATGTGCACCTTCGCGGAAGCCAAATAAATCTTTGACGACTTGGTAGTGTTCACTGTAGCTGCCGATTGAGCCACATATCATCCCATCAGCTTCACCACGTAGAACCATGATACCGCCGATAATAGTTGGGTTTGCAACTAATGCACGGCGCGCCATTTCTTGAGAAACACCACGGCGTTTCATAATTTGATAATATTCTTGCCAGTACTCTTTAAAGCGTGGGTCATTTTCATTGTTGACCACTTCAAAATCTTTACCTAGCTCAATATGCAGACCCAGTTTTTGGATACGCATTTCAATCACGCTAGGGCGACCTACCAGAATAGGGAATGCTAAACCAAGAGAAACCAGCTCTTGAGTTGCGTGTAATACGCGCTCTTCTTCCCCTTCCGCTAATACGATGCGTTTTAGCTCTTTTTTCGCTTGGGAGAAAATTGGTTTCATAAATAAGTTTGTTTTATGAACAAACTGATTCAGCTTTTCAACATACGCATCCATATCCGTGATTGGGCGTGTCGCAACGCCTGATTCCATTGCTGCTTTTGCTACTGCTGGCGCAATTTTCACGATAAGGCGCGGGTCGAATGGTTTTGGAATGATATATTCAGGTCCAAAGAATAAATCTTGGTTCCCGTACGCTGAAGCGACTTCTTCACTTTGTTCCGCCAGCGCTAAGTCAGCGATAGCGTAAACGCAAGCCAGTTTCATTTCTTCGTTGATTGTCGTTGCGCCAACATCCAGCGCACCGCGGAAGATGAATGGGAAGCACAGAACGTTGTTAACTTGGTTCGGATAGTCAGAGCGCCCTGTACAGATAATGGCATCTGGGCGAACTTCTTTTGCTAATGGTGGCAGAATTTCCGGCTCAGGGTTGGCTAATGCTAAAATCAGCGGGTCTTTCGCCATGGTTTTCACCATTTCAGGTGTTAATACGCGAGGACCTGAGCAACCTAAGAAAATGTCAGCATCAGGAATAGCATCCGCTAATGTGCGCTGACCATTATCGTCAATCGCATACGCGGCTTTAGTCGCATCCATTCGTTCATCGCGACCTTTATAAATCACCCCTTTTGAATCGCAAACGGTGATATTTTCGCGCTTTAATCCTAACGCCACTAATAAGTTCATACAGGCAATCGATGCGGCACCCGCACCGGATACCACTAAACGCACATCGCCAATGTCTTTTTTAACGATACGTAGACCGTTAATCACCGCCGCAGTACAAATAATGGCGGTTCCGTGTTGGTCATCATGGAACACAGGAATATTCATGCGTTCACGTAATTTTTGTTCAATATAGAAGCACTCTGGCGCTTTAATATCTTCGAGGTTGATACCGCCGAATGTTGGTTCCAGCGACGCGATGATATCAATCAGCTTATCAGGATCGGTTTCATCGACTTCAATATCGAAAACATCAATACCCGAGAATTTCTTAAATAGCACCCCTTTCCCTTCCATGACAGGCTTACCTGCCAATGCACCGATATTCCCTAATCCTAGTACCGCAGTACCGTTAGAGATAACCCCCACAAGGTTACCTTTCGCTGTATAACGGTACGCTTTTAGTGGTTCTTCTGCGATTTCTAGGCAAGGTACCGCAACGCCTGGGGAATAAGCTAAGGCTAGGTCACGTTGAGTGGTTAACGGTTTGGTTGGTGTTACAGTAATTTTCCCAGGATGAGGAAACTCATGAAAATCGAGAGCACTTTGTTTTAATTTATCATCCATCATCAAGTCCTTTCAAAATTTGGTAAGGTAAGAGCCATCACAGTATAAACACATCTTGTTAGCAAATCATGATCACGTCTATGATTTCCAGAAAAATCTTTCAGTTACAAGAAATTTACACAGATTTGCCACAAAAATACAATGGCGAATTTATAGACATACACAATATTGTTATTATTTTTATTCATATCATTTTTTAAATCACTTTAATTTTTTTCAATCTTAGTTATTATTTTTTTGAAATTAATGTATTATTCTAAAGCTCGTTTCTTTTTAGCCTTAATATATATATCCAGCTCCATAATATTCGCTCCCATTATTCATGCTTTTATGCGGATAATTAATTCATCAATTAAGAATAATGATTTCATGTAATCTTAAATATATTATATTTTAACTATATCAATTCTAGTTAATCTAATAAGTTGTCAGACATAAAAAAGGAACCCACTATGTCTAATCACACGGTTATGATTATCGATGAACACCCTATCTTTCGTTTTGGATTGTCTCATTTATTAAAATCAAAAGCTGACTTTGACGTAACGGCAGAAGTTTCAAATAGTAAAGAAGCGCTGAATATCGCCACCAGCAAACAACCCAACATGATACTGATAGATACTATTCTTCATGGTAATAAAACATTCGAAACGATTCGATTACTACGTAAGCATTGCGCTAACAGTTATTTGCTGGTTCTTTCACTCTCAACGATGAAAACCGATATCTACGCCGCTATCGATGCCGGTGCCCAAGGTTATTTATTAAAAAATAGCGAACTCGATATGTTGCTTAATAGTATGAAAAAAGCGATGGAGGGACACCATGTATTTAGCGAAAAAGTTTATCAGCATTTGATTACTCGACACCAATCCAAAGATCCACTTTCCACATTAACTCGCCGTGAATGCGAAATATTGCACGAAATGGCAGCGGGATTAAAAAACAGAGAAATTTCTCAACTATTATTTATTTCTGAAGAAACTGTTAAGGTTCATATACGAAATGTCTTAAAGAAATTACGAGTCCGATCTCGTTTAGAAGCCAGTTTAATATACATGCGTTCAAAATAATTTCATCTGATTTAATTTAATTAACGTAAGTTGTCTAAATTAATTATTTTATTATTTATATATAATATTATGAATATTAACTCTGCTTTAGTTATTATTAAATCGCTTGTTAGATTAATAAATCTTTTCGATTCAAAGGGGTAGACCATAATTGTATTTTCCCGCATTATGTATGGCATACATTGTTCGCCATCAGAGGAAAATCATATGTCCAACACCCCTGCATCCCCTTATATCATGTACGGAATTAAAAACTGCGATACCATAAAGAAAGCTCGCCGTTACTTAGACGATAACAAAGTCAGCTACCAATTCCATGATTACCGCGTTGATGGCATCACTGATGAACTCCTCTCTACATTTTTGCAACACATCGATTGGGAAACCTTAGTCAATAAACGCGGTACAACTTGGCGCAAACTCAGCGATGAAGAGAAAAATGCAGTTGTTGATGCCGATAGCGCAAAAAAAGTCTTACTGGCTGAACCTGCGATGATCAAGCGCCCTGTTCTTGTTTCTGCTAATGGTCATTATCTTGTCGGGTTTAACGCCGATGATTACCAAAAATTCACAAAATAAAGGTGACTCAATGAACTGCCCTGTCATTGAACTTGCAAAACAACTTATCGCCCGTCCCTCTATCAGCCCAGATGATCAAGGTTGCCAAGATTTACTCATCGAACGTTTGAATAAAATCGGCTTTACGGTAGAAAAAATGCCATTTGGGGATACTCTCAATTTTTGGGCTCACCGTGGTGATAATGGCAAAACCCTCGCCTTTGCGGGTCATACCGATGTTGTCCCTGCTGGCGACCACAGTAAATGGCAGACTCCGCCATTTACGCCGACAATTATCAACCAGCATTTATACGGTCGTGGCGCTGCCGACATGAAAGGTTCTATTGCCGCCATGGTCGTTGCCGCTGAGCGTTTTGTAGAAAAACACCCAGCTCATACTGGTCGCCTCGCGTTTTTAATTACCTCCGATGAAGAAGCCAAAGCCACTCACGGCACCGTAAAAGTGGTGGAGACGTTACAAGCCCGTCATGAGCCAGTCGACTACTGCTTAGTAGGGGAACCGTCCAGCCAGTCTGCGCTTGGTGACATCATTAAGAATGGTCGTCGCGGCTCTATCACCGCACACTTAACTATTTTGGGTACCCAAGGGCATGTTGCCTATCCACATCTGGCGGATAACCCTGTACACCGTGCAACGGGCTTCCTTCAAGAGTTAGTCTCCACTAAATGGGATGATGGCAACCAATATTTCCCAGCCACCAGCATGCAAATCGCCAATATCAATGCAGGTACAGGCGCCGATAACGTCATTCCCGGTGAACTAAAAGTACAATTTAATTTCCGTTTTAGCACCGAACTGACTGATACCGTGATCCGTGAACGTGTGGCTGACATGTTAGAGCGCCACGGGCTGAATTATCATTTAGATTGGTTCTTATCAGGTCAGCCATTCTTGACGGGCGACAGCGAATTAGTGAGTGCAACGGTGCAAGCCATCCAAGAAGTCACGGGGCGCGCCACTACCTTATCTACCAGCGGCGGCACCTCTGACGGACGTTTTATCGCTCAAATGGGT
Organism: Providencia sp. LY12; assembly: GCF_057621555.1. NCBI lineage: Bacteria > Pseudomonadati > Pseudomonadota > Gammaproteobacteria > Enterobacterales > Morganellaceae > Providencia > Providencia sp. LY12. The sequence continues at coordinate 2,373,226 of NZ_CM172594.1, forward strand.
ACCCATGTTATCGAGCTAGGTCCATTAAATGCGACGATCCATAAAGTGGATGAGTGCGTTAGCGTCGATGATTTACAACAGCTCGCCGTAATCTACGAACGTATCATGGAGCTACTATTACTATGACTCTCTCCATCGAGATGTTAACCGGGCGCTCCACCGACCATTTAGTGACTTTGGGCGGTAATCACCGCCTACAGTTTAATACCACTAAAGCGTTTCTTGCCATGCAGCAAGCCGCCGCGCGCGCAGGGTTTAAACTACAATCCGCCAGTGCTTTTCGTGATTTTGCTCGTCAGCAGATCATTTGGAATGAAAAATTTGCAGGTAAACGCCCTGTTCTTGATACCCATAGCCAGCCGTTAGATATTTCAACATTATCGGCAGGCGAATTGTGTGAGGCAATCTTGCATTGGTCTGCACTACCAGGGGCGAGCCGTCATCACTGGGGGACAGAGATCGATGTTTACGACCCGCTACGTATTCCTGCTGGGCAAACCCTGCAATTAGAACCGTGGGAATATCAAGAAGGGGGATATTTTTCTGAGCTTAATCACTGGTTAACCGACAATATGGCGACCTTTGATTTTTACCGCCCTTTCACCGCGACCAATGCAGGTGTAGCGGAAGAACCTTGGCATATTAGTTATTGGCCGTTATCCCATGAAGCTGAACAGCTATTGACGCCAGAAATTGTTAGACAGGTGCTCACCGAAGAAGATATTAGTGGAAAACCCTGGTTATTAGATAACCTTGAGTATGTTTTCAACCGCTATATTAAAGTGCCTGAATGATTTATCTGTCACTCAGTTTCTCGCTGAGTGACAGCTTTTCCCATCACGCCATCATAAATCTGCGTTATTCTGATCCGAATTTGATACATCCACGACAGGCAAGCGGTACATAAAAATCAGTAACCAGCACATTCCTAAAAATAACCCGATTTTTAGCCAGCCATAGCTGACCACCCAAATCGAAAAGGCAAACGTAATAACGATTAACGTCATGGCTTTCGGTTTTACACCTTTTGGTAGTGCGCGATGCGCTTGCCAGTGACGTAAATACCCGCCAAACCATGAACGATATAGCAACCAGTAATGAAAACGTGGTGAGGAACGCGAAAAACACCATGCCGCTAATAATAAAAAACAGGTTGTTGGCATGACGGGTAAAATAGCGCCAAGAAAAGCTAAGCCAACAGCAATCCATCCTACTGTAATGAATATGATTTTCTTTATATTCACTCAGGCTCTCCCGTTACAACAAAAAACATGGTTAAATGACCCCACTAAAGCCTACCAACTGCGTCATGTGGGCAGGGCTACACATTATTATGATTAAAATAAGAAGGCAAATATGCATTGGTTAGCTGATTACTGGTGGATCATCCTACTGTTATTAGTCGGGGTCATTTGGAATTCAGTAAAAGAAATGATGCGACTCGACCCCAAAAAGTATTTAGATGACAAACCTGAAATTCCACCTCACAAAGATAATAATCACCTCTGGGATGATGAAGATGACGACTGGCCTAAAGACAAAAAGCGCTAATTTGTTGCCTTAAACTTTTCACCTCTTCAGGGTAATAGTCATTCAGCCACTGCGCGACTTCGGCTCTTGCGCGTTTTAACCACTGTTTTTGCCCTACTAACCCGAGTTGCATAGCAATATATTCCACAGATAGCCCTTGATGATAATACTCCGCAAGGGCTGAACCTGTTATTTCAGCCGCATGTTGTTGCTGTAAAACCGCTAAAAAACGCTGTAATGACGGCTCACTGGCGGCTAACGAACGATGGTAGTCGCTAAAGCCGACCAATTCTAGCCAATCTCCAGCGTCAAGATGCTGTTCAAATGTGCTTTTCAGACTAAATTCATTAAGATCATGACGCCAGAATAGGTCTCGTTCTAATCTCTGTTGCCCTAAATAGCAAATTGACTGAGCTTCTGCGGATAATGGCAATATCGCCATTGCCGTAAAACAGCCGCTACTCGCCTCAACATGCCGCCCAATTCGCACGATCTGGAATCCTGATGATTGCCAAAAAGCCAATAATTCTGGGGTTAAACCAAAGCTGACCGATAGGAAGTCTAAACCGTCCTGAATGCCTTGCTCGATTTGCGATTCTAATAACCGGTAACCAATTTTTTGGCGACGATATCCAGCATTTACAGCGATACGCATCACTCGTCGAGAACGTAATCTCGGGGCTTGAGGGAAATAGCAATGTGCTGCGAGGGATTGAGCAACCAGATTTCCCCGTGGACGCCGCTGTCCTGCCCAAATTTGCCAGCTCAGTTTTTCATCTAAATCCCCTTCATCCACCATCCATACTGCGCCAATAACATCCTGATTATGATGGCTTGCGACAGCAAAGTGCTGATGCTGTGCATCCAATAATCGACGTAAATCCAACGGCGAGGTCCGATAATGTGCCGCGGTCAATAGACCATAAAATGCGTGAAGTTGTTTAAGATCATGAGCCAGTAGCTGCTGGCTAAGTGACTTGAGAATAATCGGCTCTGACACAACATTCACCGATATAGCGCTTTCCAATAATAAACTTTGGTTAATCACTCTTTCGAGCGGGTCATGTTCTGCAAAGCGAATCGGTTGAGTGAGCGATAACGAGGTGAAATTTTCGAGGCTATCACAAAATTTCATCATAAACCCACGCCCCGAACCTTCATAACCTTCCACCGTCGTGGTCATGAGTACCCGAGGGAAAAAGGCGATAATCTGCCGCAAAATATGGGATGGAATAGCAGCAGTTTCATCAATAATTAACCAATCAGCATCAATCTTTTGTCCTGATTGGCAATAGTGCAAAAGCGCATCAGGCGCCCAAAATTTAAGTTCATGCTCTGCATATTCGGCAATGACGCCGGTGGTCACTTTGGCCGGCGCACAACACCAACACACACCTTTCCACTCCTTGATCAGCATCCCTGCTACGGTGGACTTGCCTCGCCCGCGAGGGGCTATCAATCCCCATACTCCATTTTTCGCAGACAGCAATTGTCCAAGCGCATCTTGCTGCTGTTGGGTTGGCTGACCATTGGGTGCTATCCATTTGGGGTGATCGGGTAGCAAATTCAGTACGCCAGGTTGATTTTCCTCCTCTCGCTGTTGATCAACAAACAGTACATCAGGGAGATTCTGGAAAGTGCGTTGTAAATGATGGACAAAATTCGGTGTGGGAATTTCACCAAATTGCTCATTCCATCTCACACTATCCGCATCATTTTGCTGCGCCCACAGAGATTGGGGTGGAGTGCAAAGCACCAATAAACTTCCTGCTTTTAGGGTTCCCGCTAAGATAGCCAACGCTTCGCTATGCAACCCTTTACGCGCATCAAAAATACCATGAACAAATTCGCGTCCAAGCAATAGTTGGGCTTTTTCTGGTTGAATACTATTGGGTAATTCTGGTGAGAGACAGAGCCAATCCCCCGCTAAGAAGCCTTGATACTCTTGAAGCTGAGTTGTGACCCATTCATGCTCCCCAGATAACACCAGCAAGCGGCGAAAACCGATATGATGTAGTTGCTCAACAATCGCTTGTAATGAATTTTTCATCGCCAAGATTACGATTTACCAATAAGTAATGACAGAATCCCAGCAGCGATCAATGGTCCAACCGGAACCCCTCGGAATAAGGCAACACCAATCACCGTACCCACCAATAGCCCTGCCACCGTCGAAGGCTGGCTCCCCATCAGCGCTACACCTCGGCTACCTAGCCAAGAAACCAATATGCCAATCACTATTGCCAATAATGATTTCCAATTCAAAAAGGAGCTTAATACATCATTTGCTGAGATTTTTCCGCTCGCAATTGGCGCCATAACACCTATCGTCAAGATTAAAATCCCGATGGTTAACCCATATTTTTCGACCCAAGGGAAGAAATTATTCAGCGGCGTGATCCGCACTACCAGCAAAAATAGCATGGCTAACGTCACTGTCATGTTGTGGCTGATAATGCCTAATCCTGCCAATACCAGCAAAATGATCAGTGTAGGATCCACTTGGCTCATAATTTTTCCCCTGTAAAAATAAATGCATTGCGGCAACACAGTTCCACCGCGTCAATTGAGAGAGTATGTTATTGATCTCGCGTTGAAGAGGCAAATCATCCTTCACCTTCAAACGCTATTTTCTGTAGTCTATCTGAAAAAAGTTTATCTTAGAAAATAGGTTTCCCTTCATTCATGGAACCCTAATAAAACTTAAGTTAAATAATCAGAATATTCGATACTCCCCATTGTTTTTTCACCCACTATTCCGACCTTCTTGATCAATATTTTCTAAGATACAGAGTGTTTCACTAAAAAAAACCAAAAAAAATCCCTTTCCCAGACAGCAAGTTATCTATTCGTATAATAGATTGCCGTAATCTATAAACACGATTCACTAGGATCTCGGCTATGTCTCACGATTTAACCACTTATTCAAACGCTCGCTTTATCGCACTGCGTCTACGTCCAGGGGAAGATATCATTCTTACCTTACGTGAACAGGTCAAACATCATCAGTTGCAAGCCGCATTTATTGCTGGCTGCGTGGGTAGCTTGACCGATGTTGCCTTGCGTTTTGCTGGGCAAGAAAATACCCATCTTACCTCAGGTAAGTTTGAAATTGTGTCACTGATAGGCACCCTTGATGCTCAGGGTGAACATCTGCATTTGGCGGTTTCCGATGAAAACGGGCAAATGAGTGGTGGACATATGATGCCGGGTTGCACCGTCAGAACTACCCTCGAATTGATTATTGGCGAACTGGAAAACAAAACCTTTACCCGTGAGCCTTGCGCGCTCTCAGGATATGAAGAATTGGTCATCACTTCTCGTTAATTTTTGTTCTATTTTGATTTCATTCTAGCTTTAATTTACAACTTATTAGGGATATTTAATTCATGGCAAACTCGTCAATCATTTCCAGCCGAACATTGGCTTTAATTGTTTTTTCGATTGCAATCAACATGGTAGTTGGGCAATTAAGTTCCATGTTAAAACTGCCTATCTTCCTTGATTCTATCGGCACGATTATCTGTGCGCTGCTCGCGGGTCCTTGGGCGGCTATCTTTAGTGGCTTAGCGACTAACTTACTGTGGGGCCTTTTAACAGGCCCTATCGCGGCGGCATTTGCCCCAGTCGCGATGATGATCGGCTTAAGTGCGGGTTTGCTGGCACGTGCTGGCGGTTTTCGTACTCTACCACGCGTTATTTTATCGGGCGTGCTGATCACTATCGCACTGATGATTGTCGCAGTACCTATTCGTACCTATTTATTTGCGGGTACTACCGGTAGTGGCGCAGACTTTTTTGTGGCTTATTTCCATGCTGTCGGTGAAAACTTATTAGAGTCTGTGGCTATCACTGTTTTAGGCGCCAATATTGCGGATAAGATAATTTCAGCCATTGTGGCTTGGTTGCTTGTCCGCCGTTTACCTGAGCGCGTTCAGCGTACTTTCCCGAATATGGCTAAAGTTCGCTAGGGGTTAGGATGCACCCTTTTACTTCATTGACCTTATGGTTCTGGTTTAGCGCTAGCACATTGATGCTACCGCTAGGCTGGGGATTAGTTATCGTTGCTTTCGCTACCCTTGCCGCAGTCATCTTGCGCTCAGCATCATTCCATCGCTGGAAATTTATCGCGGGAATAATGTTACCAATGGCGATAGGACTTTGGCTAATCCACGGAGGGTGGCTAAGTGAATTATTAACAGGCTCACCGCCACAAGCCCTTCAGCAGCAAAAAGCCATGGCTTTATGGCTGCGTCTGCTCGCCATCATTAGTGCCTCTCAGTTATGGCTACAGTATGTTCCCACTGAACGGTTTATCCGAGCGCTATTTGCCAGTCGCCTCCCGGCCAGCTTTGCCTATGTGCTTGCGGGTCCACTTTTACTTGTTGAACAACTTCGTCAGCAGCTTGCCACGATTCGTGAGGCTCAGCTTGCCCGAGGGGTTCCCTTAGATGGCCACTTTTGGCAACGATTAACGACGTTACCCGCCCTATTGCTTCCCCTGGCGAGCCAAGCACTCAGTGAGCTAACTGTCCGCGGTGCTGCCCTTGATATGCGAGGTTTTCGCTACACTCGCCATCGCACCACATTGAATAAACCTGCGGATAGCCGCCTTCAATATGCATTGCGTCTTGGCTTATTAGCACTAATCGTGATTGAAGCAGGGGTGGCGCTATGTTGGTAAACATGACGGAAAATAGGGCGGTAAATCTACAGCAATTAACATTTACGCCTCAAAACAGCGAGAAGCCTATTCTGTCAGAGATTAACCTAGCCCTATCACACGGAAATTGGCATTGTGTGTTAGGTGGAAATGGCAGCGGCAAAACCACATTAGCCCAACTATTAGCGGGTTGGTTGCCGGATCAGTTAACCGGAAATATCACGGGTAATGGCATGATCCTTGCTCAACCATTAGGGGAGCAATCGTTAGTTGAACTCTCTATTGAGCGTCAACTCGTGCAACAATCTCCGCAGTTACAACTCTCTGGCTGTACGTTTACCGTTGAGCAAGAAGTAGCTTTTGGTCCCGAAAATTTAGGGCTTCCGCCTGAAGAAATCGTTCAACGGGTTGAACAGGCTCTTGAGTTAACATTCAGCCAAAATTTACGCACTCGTCACCCTGCAACACTCTCTGGCGGAGAAGCTCAGCGCATTGTATTGGCGAGTGCTCTTGCTATGCAACCACGATTATTACTCTTGGATGAAGCCTTTAGCCGCTTAACGCCCGCAGCCACACATCGATTACTCATTCAGTTAAAAAATTACAGTGAACAAACCGGCTGTTGTGTCATTTTGTTCGAACGGCATTTACTGCCAGCTCTGCATTTTTGCGAAGATTTTTCGTTACTGGAACAAGGCAGTATTACTGCTCAAGGGAATATTGAAGCCATATTTTTACCCGCACAGCAGACAATCAATATGCCCGATGCATGGCGTGTTGTCGGGAAATTAATGGAGCGTGGTAGTTGGCACTCCCCGGTGCCTCGCAATGAACAACAACTGATTCAAGGCATTGAGGCGTGTTATGCTGCAAATTAATCAATTAAGCTTTCAATACGCCCCGAAAATCGCATATGCCATTGAGGCTCTCACACTGACAATTCACTCTGGGGAATGGGTGGCATTGGTGGGAGACAATGGCGCAGGCAAATCCACCTTATTGCGTTTAATGGCCGGTTTATTGCCACCTTCTACTGGGGAAGTCAATTTTAATCAACAATCTATCAGTGGATTGAAAGCAGCAAAACGCGCTCAGCAGATTGGAATTTTATTCCAAGAAGCTGAAAAGCAGATTTTTCACAGCACGGTGAAAGATGAAATTATGTTTGGATTACGCCGCCTAAAATTATCCTCATCGGATATCGCTGAAAAATTAAAGCGAGCTTTAACACTCTGCCATTTAACAGATGTTGCGGATAAACACCCGCTTGATTTACATTCCGCTCAGCGGCGCATGGTCGCAGTGGCCTGTTTAACCGCTATTCAGCCTAAATTACTGCTGTTAGATGAGCCAAGCCGTGATTTCGATACACAGTGGTTAGGGTATTTTGAGCAATGGCTCGATTATCAAAAACAATTGGGGGCTACGGTTGTCACGATCAGTCATGATTTGGATTTTGTGGCTCGCCATTTTGCGCGTGCGCTACATTTATCCCAAGGTCGCTTAGTGGCAGATGGTAATATTGAGACGGTATTACGCCACTCTGAGTTACAGCCAAATTCTGTTTTACCTTCCCCAACTTTGCATTCTCTCAGCCATCAGTTGAACCTACCTATCGAAAACCAAGCTGAGCGTTGGGTTCAGCAATTTCTGGCTCAGTCATGATTTGAAGACAAAAAAATAGCCTGCGGTTGGCAGGCTATCATTCTTCATATTAGCGAAGTTTTAGAAACTTAATCGAGTTTAACGCCGATACGACGAGCAACTTCTTCATAAGCTTCAATCAAGCCACCAAGGCTTTGACGGAAACGGTCTTTGTCCATTTTGTTCAGGGTTTCTTTATCCCACAAACGGCTACCGTCTGGAGAGAATTCATCACCCAGCACAACTTCACCTTTAAATAGACCAAACTCAAGTTTGAAATCGACTAAGATAAGACCTGCGTCCGCAAAAATCTTGCTTAAAACATCGTTCGCTTTGTAGCTCAGTTCGCGCATTTTCGCTAAGTTTTCTTTGCTCACCCAACCAAACGTTTCGCAGTAAGACTCGTTCACCATTGGGTCATGCTTAGCGTCATCTTTCAGGAATAAGTCGAACAGAGGCGGGTTTAAAATCATCCCTTCTTCAACCCCAAGGCGCTTAACCAGAGAGCCTGCCGCACGGTTACGGATAACGCATTCAACCGGCACCATATCCAGTTTTTTAACCAATGCTTCAGTGTCAGATAATAAGGCTTCCATCTGTGTAGGAATGCCTGCTTCTTGCAACTTAGTCATGATGAAATGGTTAAATTTGTTATTAACCATACCTTTGCGGTCAAACTGTTCGATACGCTCGCCATCGAGTGCTGATGTATCATTACGGAACTCCAGAACTAATAAATCTGGATCCTCTGTGGTATAGACCGTTTTTGCCTTGCCACGATACAACTCAGCTTTCTTTTGCATCTTAAACACTCCAGGGATGTGATTACACTCAATAGAAATCAACCTGCACAGCAGATTCAGATAAGTAACAGTAGAATAGATCGCTAAAAATAGCGGGTTCATTGTTAATTTTCTGCTCTGATTCAGTCAGTTACCCCAAAATCTTTGATACTTTGCTAACTAACTGATATTCAATATTTTATGATTAACTGCTAATTATGATAATAAAATTCTCGCGCATACGCAAACGATTACTTAGCTGCAAATACTGATTTTTTGTCCATTTGTTTCACCGAGAATTTAATGAAGGATAGATGTGCAGATGGGTAGTTAAAGTAATGGATGTTTGCTGATTACAATCAGTTTGTGGGTATATACGTCGATATCTCTACCCCAAAGTTGATTAATCCACTGACTAAAGAATTCAGCCTCAGTATGGATTTGCGTTAGTGGTCTGTCTTCGAGCGTGCCATCGGAAGCATAAATATAATAGCATTGATAAAATGCCCAAGAAATCATGATTTCCCAGAAGCGCTGTCCATCTCGGGTATGCTCTTCATCCGTTACCATGATGCTATGATTGTCGAGTAAATGAATGAAAAATATTCGAGGTAAATTGCCAATATTATTCCGATGTAGATGGGATATAGTGCGCCAAACTTTAATTTGCGTGCATGTGGTTTCACCAAAGACAATATCACTACGCAGTTTCAATTCGAGCAAATATATCGTTTCAGGCTCTTCACCAGTAGTCACCATCCTATATTGGTTTTTCTTACATGATTTCATTAATCGGTATCCTTGAGGTACCACATAATTTGGTAAATCAAAAACAGTAGCACCCTCCTCTAGAAAACTTCTTGTATGAGCAATATTATTTAATGAATTTAGTAAATTATCATTAAAGTTTGTTCCGGCAATTCTTCTTGGCATCGTTATATTATTCCTACTATCCATTGGTTTCGATGCGCTATTATCCATAACTTTTCTTTCACTGTTAGCCATTACAGCCTGAAGTTTATCCGAAAAAAAACGCCATCCCATAGGACGGCGTTTTCACTTGATAGAACAAATAAGTTAGCTATGTAAACTTATTTTTTAGTCGGTGCTTTACTGAAAGCGGCTTTCAGTGCAGCGACCATTTCATCATTCTGTTTCTGAGTTAATGGCACGCCTTTAGTGTTGATAAACTGTAGGCTACTACGGTTATTCAAATCACCCACTTGGACTTTATAGTCATCTTCAGGTACCGATGGGTCATCAATACCCAGCGCTTGCCACTCAGAGCTGCTCAAACCTTTGTAAGTCACCATGACGGAACCTGCTGAGCGGCTACGGTCACCCACTTTCATACCAACACTTTCTAATGCGTGAGGTAAACGCTCCCAAACTGCATCGTACGGTGCACGAACGATAACCACTGGTAAGCCAGTGTCATTGCTACCTGTTTGAACATCAATGATGCCATAGGCGCTTTGCAAGCTATTTTTGCTTGAGGTATCACGCAGTGTGTACAGAGCGTCGGTTAAATCGTTTAATAACAGTTTGTTATAGCGTTGAATTTCCGCTGCATCTGTTACCGTTTCATCACCTTGGCGTAAGCCTAAGTTAGTCACTGTTAATGCAATCATGCCATTTTCTGGCTGAACAGTGACTTTATGACGGCTCTCTAATGGGACGTTTTCGTCTGCACGATCCCATTTAATCCAGTCAGTTTCGATAGAGCGAGAACCATCGTTCTTCGTTGAGACTGGGATGCCACGCTGTTCTAAAATCATGGTCACTTGTGACCATAAAGCATTATTTTCAGGAGTATTATCTAGCAACAAACGGCTGGCTTCTGCGCTGTTTTCAGTGCGTGAACCTGCTAATTGTGAAATCGTCAGTACTGGTGGGCGAATATCTAACGCTTTCCCAACCGCCCCTGTTGAAGTGGTTTTAGGAATGTCATATTCACCATTAGTTGCTGGTAAAGTGATCCCCTGCGGCGCATTCAGCACTTTCAATGGCGCAGCATTAAGATATTCCTCATCACCACTAACCTGACGTTTATAGCGCTGATCGCTGGAGCAGGCTGCCAGTAACACGACAAGTGACAGGCCAGCAACCTTCATAACCTTCGATTTTTGCAATAATGTTGCCATTAAAATTCCCTAAATTTTACAGTAAACCCGCGAGTTTCAAGGCATCTTCAACCTTTTGCTGTCCAGATACAGTTAACGGTGTCATTGGTAACCGTAAAGTATCATCCGCAATAAGACCTAAACGATGACAAGCCCATTTCGCAGGGATTGGATTCGGCTCAACAAATAACTGATGATGAAGTCCCATCAGCTGTTTATTCAATTCACGGGCCTCAGTATATTTGCCCGCAAGCGCTAAGTCACACATTTTTACCATCTGCGCAGCCGCGACGTTGGACGTGACCGAAATGACGCCCTTTCCACCGAGTTGCATAAAATCAAGTGCAGTCGCATCATCGCCAGAAAGTAGAACAAAATGGTCATCAACCAACTCTTTGATTTGATGAACCCGTGCTAAGTTCCCTGTGGCTTCTTTAATAGCCACAATATTCGCCAATTTCGCCAAGCGGCCCACAGTTTCAGGTAATAAATCACATCCAGTGCGCGATGGTACATTATAGAGAACTTGTGGCAAGCTGGTGTTTTCTGAAATAGCTTTAAAATGCTGATATAAACCTTCTTGTGACGGTCTATTATAATAAGGCGTTACTGTTAGGCACGCAACTACACCACTGTTTTCAAACTCATTTGTTAGTGAAATCGCTTCTGCGGTCGCATTTGCACCTGTTCCCGCAATAATTGGGATACGTCCATCAGCTAACTCAAGCGTCGCTTTCACTACATCAACATGCTCTTTATGGTTTAATGTTGCTGATTCCCCCGTTGTTCCCACTGACACAATCGCAGAGGTTTTATTTGCGACATGGTAATCCACCAGCTGTTTCAAGCTTTTTCTATCAACGTTACCCGTTGAATCCATTGGTGTGATCACAGCAACAATACTGCCTTGTAAAAAGTCTTTGTAGTTTACGTTTTGATTAGCCATCGCAATACCCCCTAAATAGTGAGTTTCCATGTTACGTTTTCATTTCACAGAAGAAAACCACCCAAACGCAAGATTTTAATGAATTTTGTTAATGCCGATGACATTAACTTAAATAGAAGTAATAATTCAGCCATATTTGTCGCAAGAGTGAATCGCCCCACTTGGCAGATTCACAATTTTATGGTTTCCTTACCACCATCCTGAGTCAATATCATTGACCTAAATTTAGTCAAAATAAGGAAGATACTTTGCCTAAGACTGAACCGCAATTTCTTGTTATTACTGCGCTGGGAACAGATCGTCCGGGCATTGTGAATACAATTACACGCCTTGTCAGTGAATGTGATTGTAATATTGAGGATAGTCGACTCGCTATGTTTGGCGAGGAATTTACTTTTATAATGATGTTATCCGGCAGTTGGAATGCTATCACGCTTCTAGAAGCGATTTTACCGACTAAAGGGGCTGAGTTAGATTTACTGATTGTTATGAAACGCACGCATAGTGTACAAAAAACCTACTATCCGTCTACTGTAACTGTGAATGTGATGGTGGACGATGCGCCGCGTATTATTGAACAATTTACCAATTTGTTTACCACTCAACAGTGCAACATCGCAGAATTAATTTCTAAAACACAGCCTGCAAATGATACACAACCGGCTCAATTGGAAATTCAAATTACAGCTCATGACCCACTGGATGATAATGGCATAATTATAAAGAATAAATTTCAACAACTATGTACAATGCTAAATGCCAAAGGCAACATCAGTATTGTTAACAACCCCAAAATGCAGAGTTAACGGAGATATATGTAATGAACCCATTGAAAGCCGGTGATAAGGCACCTCAATTTAGCCTTCCTGACCAAGATGGTGAAATCATCAATCTTTCTGATTTCCAGGGTCAACGCGTATTAGTTTACTTTTATCCTAAAGCGATGACGCCAGGCTGTACAGTTCAAGCATGTGGACTGCGTGATGAGATGGATACACTAAAAGCAAAAGGTGTCGAAGTTTTAGGTATTAGTACAGACAAACCAGAAAAATTGGCTCGTTTCGCTGAAAAAGAGTTATTAAACTTCACACTGTTATCCGATGAAGATCATCAAATTTGTGAACAATTTGGTGTGTGGGGTGAAAAACAATTTATGGGTAAAACTTATGACGGTATCCACCGCATTAGTTTCCTTGTCGATGCAAATGGCACCATCGAGCACGTATTTGACGATTTTAAAACCAGTAACCACCATGAAATCGTATTAGCGTACATCAACGCTCACGCATAATTACTGATACATAGTGACTAAAACCTAATCACTAAAAAGGGTTGCTAATTTAGCACCCCTTTTTTCTTACTGGCTCTTTTTTAGCCTTCTGTTTTTTCTGTTGTTTCACTATCACTCAAATCTTGTGGCCACGCGTTAATCACCGCTTTAATTAAAGTTGCAAGTGGGATAGCAAAAAATACGCCCCAGAATCCCCATAAACCACCAAAAACAACCACTGACAAAATAATCACTAATGGGTGTAAGTTCACCGCCTCAGAATACAACAGCGGTACGACAATGTTACTGTCTAGCCCTTGGATCACCAGATAAACAATAAACAGTGACCAGAACTCCGTACCAATACCCCATTGGAATAATGCGACTAAGACCACCGGAATGGTAGCTGCCACTGCACCGATATATGGGATCAAAACAGAAACACCAACCAACACAGATAACAGCACTGAGTAGCGCAGATCAAAATAGGCAAAACCAATGTAGGTACAGACGCCAACAATCACCATTTCCGTGACTTTACCACGCAGATAGTTAGTAATTTGCTGATTCATCTCTAGCCAAACTTTACTGACTAAAAGACGATTTTTCGGTAACAGTTTTAAAAAACTTTTGGTGATCTTTTCTTTATCTTTTAGTAAGAAAAACATCATTAACGGCACTAAAACCAGATAGACGGCTAACGTAAAAATACCAATTAATGAAGCGACTGACGCTTTTACCACAGACTCCGCAACAACTGACAACCTACTGCGCACATTATCTGCCATCATATCAATGATGCCAGCATCAACTAGTGCCGGATATTGTTCCGGTAATCGGCGAGCAAACTCGCTAAAGCGATTGACCATGTTAGGTAAATCCGCCACGAGGTTGATCCCTTGTTGCCACGCTGTTGGTGCAATAATTAAGATTACCATGGCACTTATTCCAGCAAACAAGGTCAAAATGATGCTAACCGCTAAAACGCGGGATAAACCAAGTCGTTGGAGTAAATGTGTTGGCCATTCAAGTAAATACGCTAAGACAATTGCGACTAATAATGGAGCCAGTATACTGCTGAAGAAAAAGATGACCAGAAAGCCAATAACCAGCAAACTAAACAACGCAACTGCTTGCGGGTCAGCAAAGCGCCGACGGTACCATTGTAAAAACATTTCTAACATTCATTGGCTCCTGGGAATGTAAAACAAAGACAGTTCCTAAATTAAAGAAAATTATACCGAATAACAGATTTTACGATAGCTTTTGCTATCATATCTCCCAATTAATTCGTGTTTTCTGTAGGTAATAAGTGAAGATATGCACTATGACTAAAAAACTGAAATATCCACTGCTCGCTATCCTGATGTCCGCACTTCTCCATGGTGCTGTATTACCTGCCTATAGTGCTGTTGAAGATACCCTACCCGATATCGGTACAACCGCGGGAGGCACTCTCAGCATTAACCAAGAAATCATTATGGGTGATGCCATTACTCGTCAAATCCGAGGAAGTACCCCTCTCATTTATGACCCATTACTAACCCAGTATGTGAATAAGCTGGGACAACGTTTAGTGACGAATGCCGATTCTGTCAAAACGCCATTTAAATTTTACCTGGTCAATAACCCGAATATTAACGCTTACGCCTATTTTGGCGGCAACGTGGTTCTTCACTCCGCACTATTTCGTTATAGCCAAAATGAGAGCCAGCTTGCTTCCGTTATGGCGCACGAAATCTCTCACGTGACACAGCGCCACCTCGCGCGAATGATGGAAGACCAGAAAGCCACAACACCGTTAGCTATCGCGGGGACCATTGGTTCTCTATTACTGGTGATGGCGAACCCGCAAGCCGGTTTTGCCGCATTAACGGGAACATTCGCGGGAATGCAGCAAGGGATGATCAGCTTTACACAAGCCAATGAGCAAGAAGCCGACCGCATTGGTCTACAAACATTGCGTCGTTCAGGGTTTGACCCTCATGCTATGGCTGACTTTATGCAAATCATGTCTGACCAAACCCGCTATATGTCTAAACCACCAGAAATTTTACTGACTCACCCCTTACCCGATAGCCGTTTAGCCGATGCCCGTAACCGTTCAAACCAATATCCGAAAGTCCATGCTCCATCCTCATTAGACTTTATGTTGGCACGCGTTCGTATTTTGTCGATGTATAGCCCTGCGGATCAACGCAATGCGCTGGACCAAATCATCGAAAACTACAGTAAAGGCAATGCTCAAGAGCAAATGGCAGCAAAGTACGGTAAAGCATTACTATTATCTCAAGATAAAAAATACAGCGAAGCGGGCGTTATTATTTCTGAATTATTAGCCAAGCAGCCGGATAACCCGTGGTTTATCGACTCCATGACCGATATCGATATTGAGCAAAAACAAGTTGGTAAAGCGGTTGCTCGCCTACAAGATGCTTTGAAAAAAGCACCGAAAAATACGGTGTTTATTGTCAACTTAGCGAACGCATACGTCAGTAACGGGCAATATAAAGATGCCACTAATTTATTGAATAAATACACGTTTGATTACCCAGATGACCCTATTGGTTGGGATCTGCTTGCGGAAGCTTCCGCAAAACTTGGGGATCGTAATGCAGAACTGGCGGCGTATGCCGAAGGCATGGCACTGCGCGGCAACTATGATACTGCCATTAATTATTTAAGCGAAGCGAGCCGTAAAAGCCGCTTAGGCAGTTATGAACAACAACGTTTTGATGCGCGAATCGATGAACTCACTCGATTAAAAGAGCGCGATAGCAACGCAAAACCGTAAGGAATAAAGATAATGACGGATTCAATTAAAATTTATCACAACCCTCGCTGCTCCAAGAGCCGTGAAACACTGGCTTTATTGCAAGAAAAAGGCATCACGCCGACGGTGGTTGAATATTTAACGACGCCACCTTCAGTCGCTGAGATTGAAAAATTGCTGAAGATGCTTGGATTTACCGATGCGCGCCAATTAATGCGCACCAAAGAAGATATCTATAAAGAATTGAAATTAGCGGATGATAGCGTCACTCAAGCGCAGCTTATTCAAGCCATGCATGATAATCCAAAGTTAATTGAGCGTCCGATTGTGGTAAAAAGTAAAAAAGCCAAGTTGGGTCGCCCACCAGAGCAAGTACTGGAAATTTTATAAGCAGGCTATTTGGCAGACAATAAATTGGCAGTCGATGGGCTGCCAATTTTTTATAACTTGAGAATGTCTTTAACGAAAGGAATGGTCATTTTACGCTGGGCGACAATCGAGGCGTGATCAAGCTTATTTAAGATATCAAATAAGGTGCCCATCTTTCTGTCTAACCGTTTTAATACAAACCGACAAACATCTTCAGGCAATTCGAATCCACGAATACTGGCGCGTAATTGCAGCGCACAAATTTTGTCTTCATCACTTAAAGGGTGCAGTTTATAAATTTGCCCCCAATCTAGGCGAGAAGCTAAATCCGGCAGCTTCAAGTCAATCTGGCGCGGTGGGCGATCCCCGGTGATCAGTAAGCAGGTTCGACCAATTTCTAAAATGCGGTTATACAGATTGAAGATGGCCATTTCCCACTCTTCATCCCCTGCGATGCATTGAATATTATCAATACAGACAAGAGAAAGATGTTCCATACCTTCAAGCACATCAGGTACAAAGTAAGCGCGTTTATCCAGTGGCACATAACCCACAGCAACACCTTGCTCAGACAACTCAGCACATGCCGCATGCAGTAAATGACTCTTACCGCCTCCTTCTCTTGACCAGTAATAGATATAACTACCATGAGGCTGATTAATCGCCGTTTTGAGCGCAGAGAGTAATCCCTCATTTTCCCCTGCATAAAAACTGGCAAAGGTTTCATCATCAGGAAGAGAAAGTGGTAATGAGAGTTGAGATGGTGTATTCAGAAGCGCCTCTGATTGTGCAGTTCAATTAACGCCATTGAGTTTATCATAAATAACAAGAAGAGATGAACAGCCTGACGGTTAATTGCCGGAGCTTTAGCCACTCCGGCAATCTATTTTACTTAATCATGACTTATTTTTTATTTTCGTCTAAGACTTTCACTTCTGAAGTCACAAACTGTTTTTCTGGGCGAACAAAGGTAATAAAGCGAAATAACAGCGCCATCAGAATACCGACGATAGTCGCCAACGCCATTCCTTTCAGTTCAGCTTGACCAATGTGGATCACCGCGCCACTCACACCGATGATTAAAATCACTGAAGTTAAAATCAGGTTTTGGGGTTTGTTATAATCTACTTTTGAATCAATCAGAACACGAATACCCGAAGCACCGATTACGCCGTACAGTAACAGTGAAACACCGCCCATGACGGGTACTGGCACTAATTGAATCGCAGCCGCTAATTTGCCCACGCAAGAGAGTAAGATAGCGATAATTGCCGCACCACCAATGACCCACGTACTGTAGACCTTAGTAATCGCCATTACGCCGATGTTTTCACCATATGTCGTATTTGGTGTCGAGCCAAAGAAACCCGATAACACGGTAGAGAAACCGTTTGCGAACATGGAACGATGTAAGCCAGGGTTTTTCATTAAATCGCGCTCAACGATATTCGCGGTCACCACTAAGTGCCCAACGTGTTCCGCAATGACCACTAACGCCGCAGGCAGGATGGTTAAAATCGCAAACCACTCAAAACGCGGTGTATAGAAAGTCGGAATGGCAAACCATGGCGCTTCGATAACTGGCGTAAAGTCAACAATCCCCATAAAGTAGGAAAGTGCGTAACCTGAGAGGAAACCAATTAAGATTGGGATAATCGATAAGAATCCACGGAAAACCACAGCACACAAGATAGTGACTGACAATGTGGTGATCGAGATAATTAAGGTATTTGAATCAACCGCGGCGCCTTCTTTAGGTAATAAGCCCGCCATACCCGCTGCCGTTTGCGCTAATTCCAGACCGATAACCGCGACAATCGCCCCCATCGCTGCGGGTGGGAACATCACATTTATCCAACCGCGTCCTGCCACTTTGACAATCAATGCCACAATACAGAACAGCACCCCGCAGATAATAAACCCGCCAAGCGCTAACTCATACCCAAGAGGCAGTAAAATTAATACCGGAGAAATAAAGGCGAAGCTCGACCCTAAATAAGCCGGGATTTTTCCCTTACAGATAAATAAATACAGCAGCGTACCGATCCCGTTGAATAATAAAATCGTTGCCGGGTTCACGCCAAACAAAATAGGAACAATAACCGTTGCCCCAAACATGGCAAACAAATGTTGAAAGCTTAATGGAATGGTTTGTAGTAATGGTGGTCTTTCTTCAACACTTATCGTGCGGCGTGTCATGCTCGTCATCCTCTTATGCGTCGTGAATATTCTTTTTTTTATCAAAAAAAAGCCGACTCTTCAGTCGGCTTCATTATTATTTAGTACCAAATATCTTATCGCCCGCGTCTCCTAGACCCGGAACAATGTAACCTTCTTCATTTAAGTGTTGGTCAATTGAAGCCGTGTACAGTTCAACGTCTGGGTGCGCTGCTTCTAATGCAGCAATACCTTCCGGTGCAGCAACTAAAACTAAGACTTTAATTGAATTACAGCCGGATTTTTTCAGGAGGTCAATGGTGGCAATCATAGAACCACCGGTTGCTAACATTGGGTCTACAATTAGCGCCATGCGCTCATCAATGTTAGAAACTAATTTTTGGAAATAAGGGACAGGTTGTAACGTTTCTTCATCACGGTAAATACCCACTACACTGATACGTGCGCTTGGGATGCTTTCCAATACGCCGTTCATCATGCCAATACCCGCACGCAGGATAGGGACTACAGTGATTTTTTTACCTTTAATTTGTTCAATTTCTACAGGACCACACCAACCATCAATTGTTACTTTTTCAGTTTCTAGGTCAGCGGTCGCTTCATAAGTCAGTAGGCTACCAACCTCTGAGGCCAGTTCACGAAAGCGCTTAGTGCTTATGTCATGATCTCGCATCAGGCCGAGTTTATGTTTAACGAGAGGGTGTTTTACCTCAACGATCTTCATGGGTTTCTCCTACTTTTTTAAAACGTCACCGGACAAAAAAATCGCGGGATTATACCGCTTTTTCCCCTCAATGCCACTAGTATCATCTTGATTAAGGTCAAACAATCATCAATCAGGCGTTATTTGCTGAATTAGTATACACATAATATTTTTTATGTTGTAGGCAGCGAATAAAATCATGCGCTTTGCGTCACGACATCACTATTTATTGCATCAAATATTTCAGTCAGAAAGCTATCGCAAACGTTTGCGGAGCCTGATAGAATATCGGCAAATGAAGTTATCTTTTCCAAAATGCAATTGCCTTGGGGGCCGTAGTGACTGATAAAACCTCTCTCAGCTATAAAGATGCCGGTGTTGATATTGATGCAGGTAACGCATTGGTTGAACGTATCAAAGGTGTGGTGAAAGAGACTCGCCGTCCAGAAGTGATGGGAGGATTGGGAGGGTTCGGCGCACTGTGTGCCCTACCACAAAAATACCGTGAGCCTGTTTTAGTCTCAGGCACTGACGGTGTGGGAACTAAACTACGCCTCGCGATGGACTTAAAACGTCATGAATCCATCGGTATCGATTTAGTCGCTATGTGCGTCAACGACCTGATTGTCCAAGGTGCTGAGCCTCTGTTTTTCTTAGACTATTATGCAACCGGTAAGCTGGATGTGGATACCGCAGCAAGCGTTATCACCGGTATCGCGGAAGGCTGTAAGCAGTCTGGCTGTGCATTAGTCGGTGGTGAAACCGCTGAAATGCCGGGCATGTACCACGGCGAAGATTATGATGTTGCAGGCTTCTGTGTGGGTGTCGTTGAGCGCTCTGAAATTATTGATGGCACAAAAGTCAGTGCGGGCGACGCACTGATCGCGTTAGCCTCAAGCGGTCCTCACTCTAACGGTTACTCATTAGTGCGTAAAATTCTGGAAGTCAGCAAAACCAATCCAGAAACCACGCAATTGGCGGGCAAACCCCTTGCTGACCACCTGTTAGAACCAACCCGTATCTATGTTAAAAATGTCTTGGAATTGATCGCGAAAAACGACATTCATGCCATTGCACACATTACTGGCGGCGGCTTCTGGGAAAATATTCCTCGCGTTTTACCTGACAACACCCAAGCCATTATTGATGGCAACAGCTGGGAATGGCCTGCGGTATTCGAATGGCTGCAACAAGCAGGTGATGTCACCACCCATGAAATGTATCGTACATTTAACTGCGGCGTCGGTATCATCATTGCTCTGCCACAAACCGAAGTTGAGTCCGCATTAAAACTGCTGACCGTATTAGGTGAAAACGCTTGGCAGATCGGAACCATTGGCGAATTACCTGCGGGTGAAGAGCAGGTTGTTATCCGCTAATGAAAAATATCGTTGTTTTGATTTCCGGCAGTGGCAGTAATTTGCAATCAATAATTGATGCCTGCCAACGCCATGAAATCGATGGGCAAATCGTCGCGGTGGTCAGTAATAAAAGTGATGCTTACGGTTTGGTTCGCGCACAAGAGGCTGGCATTCCAGCCCTTTGTGTTAGCTCGAAAGCATTCACTGACCGCCAAGCCTACGATGCTGCACTGTTAGACGCTATCGAGCAGTATCAACCGGATTTAGTGGTCTTGGCTGGGTTTATGCGTATTTTAACCCCTGAGTTTGTGAAACATTTCACAGGGAAAATGCTGAATATCCACCCTTCTTTACTGCCTAAATATCCGGGGTTACATACTCATCGACGTGCACTTGAGAACGGCGATAAAGAACACGGCACTTCCGTGCATTTTGTCACTGAAGAACTCGATGGTGGTCCGATTATTTTGCAAGGACATGTGCCTGTTTTACCGCAAGACACCGAAGACGATTTGGTTGAACGCGTTAAACTGCAAGAGCACCTGATTTACCCTCAAGTTATTGCATGGTTTGTTTCTGGTCGCCTCGTGATGCAAGACGGTAAAGCCCTGCTCGATGGCCGGCCGCTATCAGCGACAGGTTATCAAGCAAATTAATATGCAGTTAGGTAAGTTTAAATGTATTCGCTCAGATTTGGTTGGCAGGTCTGAGCGAGTAACTTAAATCCAACCATCCGCGATAAATGCTTTATTTCCCACCCGCCAAATCGATAAAACTTCCCGTGACGTAAGATGCCTCATCAGACAATAACCACGCGATAGCCTGAGCGACCTCTTCTGGCTGACCTCCACGTTTCATCGGTAAACTCTCTTTAACTCGATCAACCCGAGCCGCTTCACCACCATCGGCATGCATGTCAGTATAAATAAATCCTGGGCGAACAGCATTGACACGAATTCCCTCTCCAGCCACTTCGAGAGATAAACCAATCGTCATTGTATCGATGGCACCTTTTGATGCTGCATAGTCCACATACTCATGGGGAGAGCCAAGGCGAGATGCCGCAGAAGAAACATTCACAATCGCGCCACCTTGCCCACCATGACGAAACGCCATACGTTTGACCGCTTCACGCGCACAAAGAAAACTACCGCTGACATTCGTTGCAAATAATCGCGCTAAACGTTGTGCATCTAGCTGCTCTATTGAGGCTTGAGGCATGATTATTCCTGCGTTGTTAACCAACCCAGAAATGGGGCCTAATTCTTTATCAATCTGCTGAAACAACGAAACAATTTGTTCTTCTTGAGAAATATCAGCCTGCACTGCAATGGCGGTACCACCTGCATGACGAATTATGTCTAAAACTTCCTGTGCACAGTCTTGACGGGTGTGATACCCAATACAAACTTTATGCCCTTTATGAGCCAAATTTATTGCTGTCGCTCGACCAATGCCGCGATCACCACCCGTTATTAACGTAATATTGTTTTTCATATTTTATGCACCCAGTTTTAGTTTTATTTTTTCTTATCGTTAACCGAAAGGCAGCTATGAATGAGAAGCTAAATCTCTAGAAAAATTCGATGTAGTTCAAATTATTAACTATCAATTTTAATTAGTATATAAAAATCTAATGAAATTATTCATATTTAAGGTTAGGGTTATTATACATTTATTTGAGTGAGAATAGATAATGATTGTTGGAATTTTTTTAAGATACTATAAGACATACAGTGGGACTCACTACATTCCATTATCAAGTGGAAGTCAATTTTGTGGCATTGTTGGTAACAATGGGATTGGAAAAAGTTCTGTTCTTGAAGCCTTAGAC
The DNA here is from genome assembly GCF_057621555.1 of Providencia sp. LY12. NCBI lineage: Bacteria > Pseudomonadati > Pseudomonadota > Gammaproteobacteria > Enterobacterales > Morganellaceae > Providencia > Providencia sp. LY12. Next base: position 2,395,402 of record NZ_CM172594.1, read on the forward strand.
TCATTTATAAATAATAAATCATGGAGTATTAACTCCTCATATAAAAAGATCGGCAGTGATAGGCCTCAACCTCATATAATACCGCTTTTTCTTATAAAGCGTGACCAGTTATATGATGAATATCATGATAAAGCAGAAATGCTGACAAAATTAGTTTTGGAATATAACTCAGCTAACCCTGATATCAATGCCACACCTACCACCAGAGGAATTATTACAACTTTTTCTCAGCACATCAATAAATTAAGAAGAAATATCAATATAGAAGAATACTTTTTAATTCCTTTAGGCATTGAAAAAGATGGAGGTGTAAGTACTTCTATCCTAAATGGAAAGTCTTTAGTTAAAATAATGGGAATATCTACTTCAGAAAATAAAGTAAATGAAGAGACTCTATCAAAAAATTTTTTTAATCTGATGAATTATCTAAGATATAAATATGAATATATATATATCCCCAAAGATATAGATTCTGCACTATTTACTAAACTCGAAGCAAGTGAAATTCAGAAACTGATGGGTGAGTCACTGGATAAAATAATTTCAGAAAGAATATCAAGGAATACCATCGAACAAATAAATACAGGGTTATCTAATTTTCTTAAAGAAATTGAGAACGAGCTAGAAGATTACAGTTATCGAACAGCTGGTGAAAGACAATTAAAAATCAAAAAAAAGGATGTTTACAATCTAATAATAGAAGCTTTTTTCAATGTTCGAAATCTAAACAAAAAACAAAATAACGCATGGATAGAGATGAATTCTTTAAGTTCAGGTGAAAAGCAAAGGGCAATTATGGATATTGCCTATGGCTTTCTTACAAAGCATAGAGAGAATGGGAATAATCTCATTATCGGTATAGATGAACCTGAATGTTCACTTCATATGTCTGCATGTTTTGAACAATTCGAAAAACTCTATTCAATAAGCAATATAGTTGAGCAACTTATTTTTACATCTCATTGGTATGGCTATCTCCCAACAGTGGAAAATGGATGCACTACCGCTATTACGAAGAATAATGGCGAACATCATTTTGAACTATATGATTTGGCCAACTATAGAGAAGAAGTTAGAAAAAAAATAAAAAGCGCATCTAAAGAGATCCCGTTCGACATCAAAATAAAAAGTGTAAATGACCTTATTCAATCAATAATATCCAGTTGTTTGGCTGACAAACCATATAACTGGTTGATTTGTGAAGGGTCAACTGAAAAAAACTATTTGTCATATTATTTAAGAGACCTTGTTGCAAACAATAGATTGCGAATCGTTCCAGTCGGAGGTGCCAACGAAGTCAAGAAAATTTTTAAACACCTTGAAGCTTCCTATGATGAGCTTAAAAAAGATATGAAGGGAAAGATATTTTTACTCTCTGATACTGATGCTGAATTGGTAAGCTATGAAACCCCCGCAATGCCACATATAGTTTGCAAAAGAATCGTTAATTCCAATAATATTACAAAACTTGTTGATATATCATCAAACCCCGTTTCTCCTTCAACGGAGATAGAGGATTGTCTTAATCCAAAAGTTTTCATTAAAGCCCTAAAAAATTTTTCTGAACAACATGAATTTATTACTAAATTGATTCCTTCTGAAATTGATCAAGTTGAAGAGTCTAACTCTTCATTTTATGTTATGGATTTAGGGCCTAAGAATAAAAATAGTTTAGATTCTTTCTTTGACCTTGATGGTATCAAGTATTCCTTTTCAAAAAGTTATCTAGAAATTAGCCAAAATGGTGAGTTTAAACGGCCAGAATGGATTGATTTGATTGAACAGTTTTTTATCAAAAAATCTGTTAAATTCAATTAAGTACATTAGCTCCCCACCACTGAAACATCAGCTTCTCTGTTGGTAGAAAAGCTGATGTAATCGAAATGCTCAAATATTTATACAACGACTAAAAGTTTGCTCTTGGCACAAGACAACCCACTAGACTATATGTACATCACCACCAACCACATACCAACCTCCCCCCTTAAACCAACTAATCTTCGACAAACTCACCCTCCCCCTGCTTTCTGTCATTATTTTATTGCAAATAAGTGGTATCCTTATTACAGCGCTAAGTAATTAATTTTCTAGTTGATACTTTCGCCATAAATAGTTTTATAATTAACAACAATCGAGGTGTTTTATGACGACCGGGCAAGCTCATCTGTTTAGATTGCGCCCACTTGAGCGTGAAGACTTAGCTTTCATCCACCAGCTGGACAATAACGCCAACATTATGCGTTATTGGTTCGAAGAGCCTTATGAGGCATTCGTTGAGCTCAGTGATCTTTACGATAAGCATATTCATGACCAATCCGAACGCCGCTTTATTGTCGAATCTGACAGTGAAAAAGTCGGTTTAGTTGAGCTGGTTGAAATTGATTATGTTCACCGTCGTTCTGAATTCCAGATTATTATTGCACCCCGCTATCAAGGCAAAGGGTATGCAAGCCGCGCTGCAAAACTGGCCATGGACTACGCCTTTTCAGTGCTCAATTTGTACAAACTTTATCTGATAGTCGATAAAGAAAATGTCAAAGCTATCCATATTTATAATAAACTCGGCTTCCACACAGAAGGCGAGCTGATTGATGAATTTTTTGTTAATGGTCGCTACCACACCGCAATCCGTATGTGTGTGTTCCAGCACCAATATTTTGCAATGAAACAGCAGTCTGAAAACACGTAAATAACGCAATAGAAGTCAAAGGTAATAATCGGTTTTTATCAGCATTAACCAGTCGAATACGGAGCAACAATGTCCCAAGAACGCCTCTATCATGAAAAAGAGCTCAGCTGGCTCTCTTTTAACGAACGAGTTCTCCAAGAAGCCGCGGATAAGCGGAACCCTCTTATAGAACGAATGCGTTTTTTGGGCATTTACTCCAATAACTTAGATGAATTCTATAAAGTCCGTTTTGCGGATGTTAAGCGCCGTATCTTAATCAATGAAGAGCGCGGTTCCGCCAGCGGTGCCCGTCATCTACTCAAACGAATTCAGTCTAAAGTGGCCAAACAAGAGCAAGAGTTCGACGTTCTCTACAACGACCTGCTCCTTGAAATGGCACGTAACCAAATATTCTTAATTAATGAGCGTCAAATTTCACCTCGTCAGCAAATTTGGTTGCGCCAATACTTTCGTCAAAATCTACGCCAACATATCACGCCAATTTTAATCAATCGTGATACTAACTTAGTGGAATTTCTGAAAGACGATTACACCTACCTCGCCGTTGAAATTATTAATGGTGCTGAAGTGCAATATGCTTTATTAGAAATCCCATCGGATAAAGTTCCGCGTTTTGTTAATCTCCCGCCAGAGATGCCAAAGCGCCGCAAATCAATGATTTTGATTGATAATATCCTTCGCTACACCCTCGATGAAATTTTCAAAGGCTTCTTTGACTACGATAAGCTCAACGCCTATTCCATGAAAATGACCCGGGATGCGGAATATGATATCGCCACGGAAATGGAATCTAGCCTGCTGGAAATTATGTCATCCACGTTAAAACAGCGCTTAACAGCTGAGCCTGTTCGCTTTGTTTATCAACGTGATATGCCCGATGAAATGGTCGCGCTGCTACGAGAAAAACTGGGGTTATCAAGTGATGACTCGGTGATTGCGGGGGGACGTTACCATAATTTTAAAGATTTTATTAACTTCCCAAATGAAGGAAATAAAAACTTACTCAACAAACCGCTACCGCGCTTACGTCACCGTTGGTTTGACAATTTCCGTAACGGATTTGATGCCATTCGCGAACGCGATGTGCTGCTCTACTACCCGTATTACACCTTCGAGCACACATTAGAATTGCTGCGCCAAGCGTCGTTTGACCCGAATGTGTTATCCATCAAAATCAATATTTACCGTGTGGCAAAAGACTCACGCATCATCGACTCGGTGATCCACGCCGCCCACAACGGTAAAAAAGTGACCGTGGTAGTGGAGCTGCAAGCGCGTTTTGATGAAGCCGCCAATATTCACTGGGCAAAACGCCTGACTGAAGCGGGTGTCCACGTTATCTTCTCTGCGCCGGGGCTTAAAATTCACGCCAAATTATTTATTATCTCCCGCATGGAAGAAGGACAAATTGTTCGCTATGCCCATATCGGTACGGGTAACTTTAACGAAAAAACCGCTCGTCTCTACACCGATTACTCATTACTCACCTGTAATGAGCAAATCACCAATGAAGTGCGCCGAGTATTTAGCTTTATTGAAAACCCGTATCGCCCTGTGACTTTCGATAACTTGATGGTGTCTCCGCAAAATACACGCACCAAAATCACTGAATTAATTGACCAAGAAATTGCGAATGCTGAAGCTGGGTTACCTAGCGGCATCACGCTGAAAATTAATAACTTAGTCGATAAAGAACTGACCGATAAACTTTACGATGCTTCCAATGCGGGGGTTAAAATTCGCTTGTTAGTGCGTGGCATGTGTTCACTCGTCTCAGGGCAACAAGGCTATAGCGAAAATATCCAAGTCACCAGTGTAGTGGACCGATTCTTAGAGCATGACCGCGTTTATGTCTTTACCAACGGCGGTGACGAAAAAGTCTTTATCTCCTCAGCCGATTGGATGACCCGCAACATCGACTACCGTATCGAGGTGGCTGTTCGTTTGCTGGATCCGCGACTTAAACAGTTGGTTTTAGATATCCTCGAATTACAGTTCAGTGATACCGTCAAAGCCCGCTTTGTTGACAAAGAACTCAGTAATCATTATGTTCCCCGCGGCAATAAGCGCAAAATTCGCGCTCAATTAGCTGTTTATGAATTTTTAAAAGCACTCGAAATGCCTGAAACAAGAGCTTGATACTATGCCAATTGCCAGTTCATCTACCCCAAGACCACAAGAAATTGCCGCAATTGACTTGGGTTCAAACAGTTTTCATATGGTTATTGCGCGTATTGTCAATGGAGCACTACAAGTTCTAACCCGTTTAAAAAAACGTGTTCATCTTGCTGATGGGCTGAGCGATACCAACGAACTCAGTGAAGAAGCCATGGAGCGCGGCTTAGCGTGTTTATCGCTATTTGCTGAGCGTCTACAAGGTTTCACGCCTGATAACGTCTGTATCGTCGGTACCCATTCATTACGAGTCGCCACCAACGTTGAAGAATTTCTACGCCGAGCCAAAGCCATTATCCCCTACCCGATTGAGATTATTTCAGGACAAGAGGAAGCGCGTTTGATTTTTATGGGCGTTGAGCACACGCAGCCGGAAAAAGGACGCAAACTGGTTATCGATATTGGCGGTGGATCTACGGAGCTGGTGATCGGTGAAAAATTTGAGCCGATTTTAATTGAAAGCCGCCGTATGGGCTGCGTTAGCTTCGCGCGTCACTATTTCCCTAATGAAACGATTTCCCCAGATAATTTTAATCGCGCTTATTTAGCCGCCTGCTTAAAATTGGAAAGCACCGCTACCCTGTTTAAGAAGCAAGTTTGGGACGTCGCAATGGGAGCATCCGGCACCATTAAAGCGGCACATGCGGTGATTGTAGAGATGGGCGAGCGTGATGGCATTATTACCCGTGAGCGCCTCGAAAAAATCAAACAAATAGCATTGAAGTATAAAACATTTAAATCACTAGAAATACCGGGACTTTCTTCTGATCGTAAACAAGTTTTTGTACCGGGCTTAGCTATCTTAATTGCAGTGTTTGATTCCCTCGAAATCAAAGAATTGCGACTCTCCGACGGTGCCTTACGTGAAGGCGTTCTCTATGAAATGGAAGGTCGCTTTCGCCACCAAGATATTCGTCAACGCACCGCATTAAGCCTTGCCGAACACTATAATATCGATCGAGAACAAGCTAAACGGGTTTTGAAAACCATGGAAGAGCTGTATTATCAGTGGCGCCAGCAGAACCCTAAACAGGCCAACCCGCAATTAGAATCCATTTTAATTTGGGCGGTTATGCTGCACGAAGTGGGATTAAGTATTAACCATAGTGGCATGCATCGCCACTCCGCTTATATCTTACAAAACACCAACTTACCAGGATTTAGCCAAGAGCAACAATTGCTATTAGCGACATTGGTTCGTAATCATCGTCGTGCCATTAAATACGATGAAATACCTAAATTTAACTTATTTAAACGCAAGCAATTTATGCCGTTGATACAGATTTTGCGCTTATCTATCTTATTGAATAATCAGCGCCAATCGACAACGACGCCTTCAACTATGCGCATTGAAACTGACGATGGTCATTGGACACTTTTCTTACCTGCGCAGTATCTCGCCCACAATGCGTTAATGCTGCTTGACCTTGAAAAAGAAAGTGCCTACTGGGAAGAGGTTCCAGGCTGGAAACTCACCATTTGCGCAGAAAATGAGCCATAGGCTTATATGACTCAAAAATGAATATGATTTAGAAAATAGAAATAAAAAATAATGAGTTGCGGTCAGTGTTGTTTTGTTCTTCTTATTCGAAATATGAACAGATTTGATATTTTTTTGGGATCAGCGACAATACTGGGTAGAAGTTTCGTCACCTCGCAGGCGAATTAATTTAAAGCGCTTCGGCGCCGAATGGTTTAAGGATTAACATGTCACAAACTGCTTTTTCAACTGATGCGGCACCAATAATCAATCCGCATTCACAAAGACTGGCGTACATCCGCCAGCAAATACTGACGTTATTCATGGAAGACGAAGAGTTTGTTCACGCTCTTGTCGAGAAAGACCAACACGTCAGTATGGATGATAAAGCATTTAGTGAAAAAATTAGCACAGTTAAAGAACTGCTTGTTGACCTCCACACCGCGGATATCGCCGATATCCTTGAAATGCTACCGTACGACGAGCGTCTCGCACTTTGGCGCTTAGTCGACAACAACGAACGCGGTGAAGTATTGGTTGAGGCCTCCGTCTCTGTTTGGGACAGCCTGATTAAAGATATGTCAGATCGAGAACTGCTGCGAGCGGTTGCTGGCTTACATGTGGACGAACAAGCGTATATCGCCGAGCACTTGCCCCGCGATACCATGCGCCGTCTCCTCACCTACTTAGACCCAAGCTTACGCAGCCGTATTCGTGAAGTTCTCCAATACGCCAAAGACAGCGTTGGGCAGATGATGGATTTCGAATTCGTCACCGTGCGTTCCAATGTCACCCTAAAAACAGTACAACGCTATCTACGCCAACGGGGAAAAATTCCTGAAGCAACGGATAAAATTTTCGTTGTCGATAAAGATAATTATCTGCAAGGTGAATTACCCCTAACCACCATTTTGATCCAAGCGCCAGAGCGTATTGTTGCGGACGTGATGAAAACCGATACCGTCACTTTCTTACCCGATGAAAAAGGGGAAGATGCGGCAAGCGCGTTCGAACGTTACGACTTAATTTCTGCCGCCGTTGTGGACAGCAATGGCTTGCTGATGGGGCGTCTAACCGTTGAGGACATCGTTGATAATATCAGCGAAGAAAACGACAACAGCATCCGCCGTATGGGGGGGTTAAGCCCTGAAGAGGACGTATTCGCCCCTGTTGGTCAAGCGGTTAAAACCCGTTGGACATGGCTTGCCATTAACCTATGTACCGCATTTGTTGCTTCCCGCGTTATCGGGGTGTTCGAAGATACCATTTCACAGTTAGTTGCCCTCGCAACATTAATGCCAATCGTGGCGGGTATTGGTGGTAATACCGGTAACCAGACTATTACGATGATTGTCCGCGCCATCGCATTACACCAAATTCAGAACGGTAGCTTCTCCTTCCTGATGGTCAGAGAGCTCGGAGTCGCTTTTATTAACGGGGTGGTTTGGGGCGGTATTATGGGCGTCGTCACCTACCTTCTCTATGGGGATCTTGCCATGGGCGCCGTGATGACCCTTGCGATGGTGCTCAACCTCTTGATGGCTGCCATCATGGGTGTTCTGATCCCATTAATTATGATTAAGATGGGTAAAGATCCTGCTATCGGCTCTAGCGTGATGATCACCGCAATCACTGATACTGGTGGTTTCTTTATCTTCTTAGGGTTAGCTACCCTGTTCTTAGTTTAACAGCCAACCCGCGTACTTTGCCTTAAGCCAGGTGCGCGGGTTTATAAAAAGCTGCTATTTCCTGCAAAACCTCCTAATCCTACTAAAATAGAAATCACTGACAGATCATATCCGCGAGTATTATTTATTTAAATAGCCTTATCACCTGCAAATTAATTATATTATTTTATCTATACCTGTTATTTACTCTATTTAATTTCACACTTAATAAATGAGTACCATTATATTTATTGCTTTTTTGCCATTATTTTATATCTCAAAATATACAATCGTCTGTAATTGCTAGTTTATTAATATCATATCGTGACATTCAATTGTCATTTAGAGTAGTCATTTGACCTTTTTTAACTAAATAGAATCTTATGCTTGTTTTCAAGGTGGCGGTTTACAGAATATGAAACTTTCTGCTATAAATGAAGGTACGTTAGAGATACAGAGTATTACCTTGGTTTATTTTCCCTCGTTTTATCTCTCATATCCTTTGCCAAATAATATTAATTACTTCGCTATTTAACGTACCTATTATTACAAATAACCTCATCGCGCTAATATTGAAATGTTGTGTATTTAGAAGGACAGAATTATGACATCGCAAACAACCAGCCAGCCTGCGGCCAGACCGTTAGGCAAAGAAGATTATAAAACATTGGGCTTATCCTCTTTAGGTGGCACATTAGAATTTTATGATTTCGTTATTTTCGTTTTTTACGCGAAAATTATCTCCCAGCTATTTTTCCCGGGCGATAATGAATTTCTCGCATTAATGGCGACGCTGGGTCTGTTTGCTGCGGGTTATCTTGCTCGCCCATTGGGCGGCATTATCATGGCCCACTTTGGCGATAAAATCGGTCGTAAGAAAATGTTTACCTTAAGTATTTTCTTAATGGCATTCCCAACTTTTATTATTGGTTTCTTGCCAACATTTGAGACCATTGGTGCCGCTGCACCACTGTTACTGTTATTAATGCGTATCATGCAAGGTGCTGCTATCGGCGGTGAAATGCCTGGTGCATGGGTGTTTATTGCCGAACATACTCCAAAACAACGTTATGGTTTAGGCGTAGGAACATTAACCTCAGGGATCACTGGTGGAATTTTATTAGGATCTATCGTCGCGATTATCATTGAGCGTTCTTATACCACCCAAGAAGTGCATGATTTTGCGTGGCGTATTCCGTTTATCTTAGGGGGTATCTTTGGTTTTATCTCTGTCTATTTGCGTCGCTTCTTACAAGAGACCCCAATTTTCAAAGAGATGGCAGCTAAAAAAGCATTAACCAAAGAGTTACCAGTAAAAACCGTGGTTAAATCCCATAAACAAGCTTGCATGATCACTGCAGCACTGACGTGGTCGCTGTCTACCGCTATCGTTGTCACCATTTTGATGACCCCTGACGTGGTATTAAAAGGTATTTATGGCATCGATCGTAATATTGCTTTACAAGCCAACTGCGCAGCAACGTTGACCTTAACCTTAGGCTGTATTTTCTGGGGATGGTTAGGAGATAAAACGGGAACACGTACGTCGATGACATTGTCTTGGGGCGGATTAGCGGTCACCGCTATCTACTTCTATTCATCGCTGTCATCGGATATTTCGGCGAATACCTTAACATTTAATTACGCGTTAATGGGCTTCTTCGTAGGAGCGATTGCGACAACGCCAATCATCAGTACTCGCGCGTTTCCACCAGAAATTCGTTTCTCTGGCTTATCCTTTGCGTACAACTTGGCATACGCCGTATTTGGCGGGTTGACCCCAATCTTAACCGGTGCATGGTTACAGCAATCCCATATGGCGCCAGCCTACTATGTAGCAGGGGTTTCCTTGTTAGCTGTTGCCGTGGCGTTTATCCCACTGTCATACAAAGGTTGGACTCGTACCGCTGAAGAGGAACGTAACCCTGCGGCAGTGCTGAAAACCAGCGTCAATTAAGTTCTCGTCATTCAAACATGAAGCCAGTCGCTTTGCGGCTGGCTTTTTTATGCCGTCCTACATGCTAAAAGGATTACTCTGCCTTTCCCGCCTATCCCCATACATGTCAGATTGCACAGATTTCATTAACTCATACAACGTTGTTTCTAAATATAATAAAAAATCTTGGTTATTTAATGTTCTCTCAACAACCTCTAACGGTAAAAATCGTTTTATTTCATCATTAAATTCTTTCGATTGTACCAATTCTGGCAATGATTCAATCCGACTTTGTAATAGCGTTTTAAACTCATTATCTATTTTATAGTCAACTGTTTTTTTCATGGCTAACTGCGCATTTGGTTTCACGCCTTGCTGATGCAGCCAAACTAAGTCCCACATATCACGGTATCGAATACGAGCCATTGTTGCAGGGAAGGAAATCAATTTATCCGCCATAACTTCGGAGAGTTCTTCCGCCTGAATAAGTAAATCAGAATATCCATCAGGTAACTGTGGGTAGTTTCTTTGAAGGGAACGTAATGCTCGTGTATAGGCTGGAATATTCGCAATTTCAATTTTAATTCGTTGCTTTGGCAAATCTTTTCTTTCAGCACTTGTTGTCACCGAAATTTGCCATTTATCGATTTTTACATCCGCATATTCAGGCTCTTTACGCAATTCACTTGGCTCTTTGACAACCACTTCTAAGCCATACCGATGCCCAACGTATTTTTCTATGCAGCTCTTTATTTCCTGCATATCAGCAGAACAAAAATTATGTCCACCAGCAAAGTCTAAATCTTCGCTAAATCGGTTGGAGCCATGACATAGGCGCAGCAGCGTACCGCCTTGAAACGTTATTTTTTTTAATAAACCTGCAGAAGATAAAGCATACAAAATATCGTAATGCAGTAACTCTTTTTCTACGACAGGTCTATTAGTAGAAAAATTGTTTTCACTCATTATTTCATCGACTAACTTGTTAAAATCAACCAGACTTGCCATCTTATATCTCCTCCTTTTGAATCAAGTGAGTATTCCTTCCCACCCTTAATAAATCACGCAGTGCCGTTTCTTTCTTAGCGATTCTCAAAGGACCTCGTCCTTCAAGAGTGCTACTAATAATTTTTGATGGTGTTTTACTCGTATGAGTTACTTCAATCACGCCCCAAGGGGTAACAAATTCCCCAGAACGTCCCGTCGACATGATAGTCAACCGATCCATTGGAATTTGGGAAATAACGCCGTATTGGGACAATGCAGATTCCAAACTAATGTAATTATATTCCCCCCTACGAATATTCACCGCTAGGCTTTCTAAAGGATAAGGGCCTAAAGACCCTCTAACGTAGGTATAAACGCCTTTTGCGGCTCGTTTTAGTATATTTGAAGTGACAAGCCTATCGATGGATTTTTGCAATGTTTTTGGCGACTCGTTGGGAAAAATCATTTCCAAATCACGAGAGAGAAAAATATTTTTTCCCTTTTCATTTAAGTTATCGAATGTTTGGATAGCAGTCATTTGGTTCATCATTTATCTCCACTAAATCACCCTTTTAACGGGATTATTGTGTATACATAAATAATAGTCTTTTTATCTCTACAAAACCACCCCAGAAAAGGGGTGATTTTGTAGAGATAGATATAAAATAGCCACTACACCAATATGCGTATAGCAAGTGATCTGGACAACAAATGAGAGAAATGCTTTCACAACAAAGAGTTCTACGCTAATTTCGAAAAGTATTATTTGCAGTTATCTAACGTTCTTTTCCATTTTTTCATATTTCCTCCATTTTCTTTTGTTCCCCTCAAGCTAAACTATTAAAATACGCAACTGATTAATTTTTAATATATACCTTATTATATTCAGTTAAATTTATTGGAATGGCTCCTAACTGATTTTACTCAACCTTGAGTTAAGCGAATTACCCACCATGACGACACAGAAACGCCGTACAATTTTGACTCGCTCTGCCCTGTTTGTTGCTCTGTTAGCTGCGGCTGGCGCAACCTGGTATGTCTACCATAAAAATAACCAAAATGAAGTACCAACCACAGCCAGTGCAACTCAAGGCGGACAAGGGAAAAAAGCAAGCGGAAGACCATCGCGCCCGCTGGCCCCCGTTCAATTTGCTACTGCCCAAGAAAAAGTCGTTCCGCGCTTCCTATCCGGTTTAGGTACTGTACAGGCTGCTAACATGGTGACGGTCACTAGCCGCGTTGAAGGTCAATTAATGAATATCTACTTCACCGAAGGGCAATCCGTTAAAGCGGGTGATTTACTCGCGCAAATTGACCCACGTCCTTTTGAAGTGCAACTTGCTCAAGCGGAAGGTCAATTAGCTAAAGATAAAGCGACTTTAGCCAATGCTCGATTAGACCTGACCCGCTACCAAAAACTGGCGGGAACCAAAGTCATCTCCCAACAAGAGCTGGATAACCAGCGGGCTACTGTGTTACAAGCCGAGGGTAGCATCAAAGTTGACCAAGCCGCGGTTGATAACGCCAAGCTGCAACTCACCTACAGTAAAATTACCGCCCCTATTTCTGGACGCATCGGTTTAAAACAAGTGGATGTGGGTAACTTTATCTCTTCAGGGACTTCCACACCGATTGTGGTGATCACCCAAACACAACCTGCTGACGTGCTATTTGCTTTACCTGAAGGCGACATTCCTGCAATCCAGCAAGCACAAGCAGCAGGAAATAAAGTCCTGATTGAAGCGTGGGATCGCAATAATATTGCCATGATTGCACGCGGAGAGTTATTGAGTACCGATAACCAAATTGATCCAGCAACCGGTACACTGAAAATCAAAGCACGCTTTACTAACGAAGAGCAAAAACTGTTCCCGAACCAATTTGTGAACGTCAAAATGCAGGTAGAGACCTTACAAAATGCTGTCGTGATCCCAACTGCTGCTCTGCAAATGGGCAATGAAGGTCACTATGTTTGGGTATTGAGCGACGATGATACCGTGACGAAACACCTTGTGACGGTGGGCATTCAAGACAGCCAACAAGTCGTGATTGAAAGCGGTTTATCCGCCAATACCAAAGTCATTACCGATGGCGTCGATAAGCTAACAGACGGCGCGAAAGTTGAAGTGGTCAACGCTTCAACCCTTGAAAAGAAACCCGCTTCCGCTGAGAAAAAACCTCGCAATAGCGCGGAGAAAGCCTAATGCAGCCGGATACTCATAAAGGCGGTGGCCCATCCCGCCTCTTCATTCTGCGCCCTGTTGCAACCACCTTATTTATGGTGGCGATTTTGCTCGCGGGGATCATCGGTTATCGGTTTTTACCTGTATCAGCATTACCGGAAGTTGACTACCCAACCATTCAGGTGGTGACTTTATATCCTGGTGCCAGCCCTGATGTAATGACGTCGGCTATCACTGCACCGCTAGAAACTCAATTTGGTCAAATGTCCGGTTTGCAACAGATGTCATCACGCAGCTCCGGCGGCGCGTCGGTGATCACCTTAATGTTCCAGCTCTCTTTACCTCTCGATGTGGCAGAGCAAGAGGTCCAAGCCGCGATTAACTCCGCCACCAGCTTGCTGCCCTCCGATTTACCGTACCCACCGATTTACAACAAAGTAAACCCTGCGGATCCGCCCGTTTTAACGCTCGCCGTCACCTCCGATGCGATGCCGTTAACGCAGGTACAAGATATTATTGAAACCCGCGTGGCGCAGAAAATTTCCCAAGTGACTGGGGTGGGTTTAGTCACCTTAGCGGGGGGGCAACGCCCTGCCGTACGCGTCAACCTTAATCCGCAAGCCATGGCAGCAAAAGGGTTAGACAGCGAAACTATCCGCACCGCTATCAATAATGCCAACGTCAACTCTGCAAAAGGGAGTTTTGATGGTCCAACCCGCTCTGTAACGTTATCTGCCAATGACCAGATGAAATCCCTTGAGGATTACCGCAAGTTGATTGTGGCTTTCCAAAATGGCGCCCCTGTTCGTTTGGGAGATATTGCCACCATTGAACAAGGAGCTGAGAACGCCTATCTCGGTGCATGGGCCAATAGCCAACAAGCGATTGTCATTAACGTTCAGCGCCAACCTGGCGCTAACGTGATTAGCACCACGGATACTATCCGCGCGTTGTTGCCTGAATTGATTGAAAGCTTACCAGCATCCGTTAACGTGGATATTTTGACTGACCGTACCAGCACCATTCGCGCCTCTGTCAATGATGTTCAATTCGAATTAATGCTCGCTATCGCCCTCGTGGTGATGGTGATTTACCTATTTCTACGTAATGGTATTGCGACGCTGATCCCCGGCATCGCCGTACCTTTATCGTTAGTTGGCACCTTTGCCGTCATGTATTTTTGCGGTTTTTCCGTCAATAACCTCACCTTGATGGCACTCACCATCGCCACGGGATTTGTGGTGGATGACGCCATCGTGGTGATTGAAAACATTTCTCGCTATCTCGAACAAGGGGATAAGCCAGTTGTTGCCGCCTTAAAAGGCGCAGGAGAAATCGGTTTTACCATTATCTCCCTGACATTCTCTTTGGTTGCCGTGCTGATCCCGCTGCTATTTATGGGGGATATTGTCGGGCGCCTATTCCGTGAGTTTGCGATTACATTAGCAGTGGCAATTTTGATTTCTGCGGTGGTATCCCTCACCCTCACCCCAATGATGTGCGCCCGCTTACTCAAACCGGAATCCCAACATAAACATAACCGCTTTGAAATCGCCTGTGAGCGTTTCTTTGAATGGATGATTGCAGGTTACGGTGTTTGGCTAAAACGCATTCTTAACCACCAATGGTTAACTCTGTGTGTCGCGCTGGGAACCTTAGTGCTGACCGTGCTGCTGTATATGTGGATCCCGAAAGGGTTCTTCCCACTGCAAGATAGCGGCATTATTCAAGGCACGATTGAGAGTCGCCAATCCATTTCGTTTGCCGCGATGTCGAAGAAACAGCAAGAAGTGGCGGGCATTATTCTGGCAGATCCGGCGGTTGAGAACGTTACCACCTATGTGGGTATCGATGGTAACAATGCCACTCTGAATAACGCCCGTATTCAAATCACATTGAAGCCCCTTGATGAACGCGACGATCGTGTTCCTACGATTATTCCTCGCTTACAACAAGCCACCAGCGGCATTGCAGGGGTCAATCTTTACTTGCAACCGTCACAAGATTTAACCATTGATACGCAGGTTTCCCGTACCCCGTATCAATTTACGCTGCAAGCAGGTTCTCTGGATGAGCTCAGCACTTGGGTACCAAAATTGCAGGAAGCCTTAAGTCAGCAACCTGAATTGATTGATGTCAGCAGCGATTGGCAAGACAAAGGTTTAGTGGCGTATGTGAATGTGGATCGGGATACCGCGAGCCGTTTTGGTATTACTATGTCGAATATCGATAACGCTCTGTATAACGCATTTGGTCAGCGTATGATCTCCACCATTTACACCCAAGCTAACCAGTATCGCGTGATTTTAGAGCACAATACCCAAACCCGTGATGGAATGGATGCGCTCAATGATATTCGCTTGAAAGGTACGGATGGCGCCATTGTTCCACTAAATACCCTTGTGAATATTCAAGAAGGCTATGGACCTTTGGCGATTAATCACCTTGATCAATTCCCGTCAGTCACGTTCTCTTTTGATGTAGCGGGAGATTCTTCATTAGAAGAGGCGGTCAATGCAGTGAAACTGGCTGAAAAACAGATAGCGATGCCAAAATCGATAACGACACAATTCCAAGGCGCCACCCTCGCCTTTGAAGCGGCGCTAAGTAGCACCGTTTGGCTGATTTTTGCCGCTATTATAGCCATGTATATCGTGCTGGGTATTCTGTACGAAAGCTTTATTCATCCAATCACTATTTTGTCCACTTTGCCGACCGCTGGTGTAGGGGCTTTGCTCGCACTCATGATGGCGGGCAATGAGCTCGATGTTATCGCCATTATCGGGATTATTTTGCTGATCGGGATTGTGAAAAAGAACGCCATTATGATGATTGACTTTGCTCTCGCCGCAGAGCGTGAACAAGGTTTATCCCCGTATGATGCGATTTATCAGGCCTGTTTACTCCGTTTTCGCCCGATCCTGATGACCACTATGGCTGCGTTGCTTGGTGCACTGCCGCTGATGCTCAGTACCGGTGTCGGAGCAGAACTGCGTCAACCCCTGGGGGTCTGTATGGTGGGTGGGCTGATCATGAGCCAGATTTTAACGCTGTTCACCACGCCTGTGATTTACCTGATGTTTGACCGTTTAGCCCATCGCTTCAATCGCCGTGAGCACAAGGCACAGGAGTCTTAATGAAACGCTTCTTTGCTTTGTTTATTAGCCGTCCGGTGGCGACCACGTTAATCAGTGTTGCCATTACCCTGTGCGGTGCATTGAGCTTTCTGTTTTTACCTGTGGCGCCATTGCCACAGGTAGACTACCCTGTGATAAGAGTGACAGCGTCACTTCCTGGCGCCTCCCCTGAAACCATGGCATCCTCTATCGCGACACCGCTTGAGCGCTCATTAGGTAGTATTGCTGGGTTAAATGAGATGACCTCGAGCAGTTCGTTAGGGCGAACCTCCATTACCTTAGAGTTTGATTTAACCAAAGATATCAATAATGCCGCGCGGGAAGTACAAGCGGCGTTGAATGCCGCACAAAATTTATTACCTAGCGGCATGCCAAGTCGACCACGTTACTATAAATCAAACCCATCTGACGCGCCGATCATGATTTTAACCCTCACATCAAAAACCT
Source organism: Providencia sp. LY12 (assembly GCF_057621555.1). Classification (NCBI taxonomy): domain Bacteria; kingdom Pseudomonadati; phylum Pseudomonadota; class Gammaproteobacteria; order Enterobacterales; family Morganellaceae; genus Providencia; species Providencia sp. LY12. The sequence continues at coordinate 2,412,103 of NZ_CM172594.1, forward strand.
TAAGTACCGGGGAAATGTATGATGTGGCATCCACACGCTTAGCTCAGCGTATCGCGCAAATCGATGGGGTCAGTGAAGTTACCGTAGGGGGTGGTTCTCTTCCTGCTGTCCGTGTGGAACTCAACCCAACCGCCCTATTTAATCAAGGGGTTTCCCTTGATGCTGTGCGCTCTGCCATCAGTAGTGCCAACGTGCGCCAGCCCCAAGGTTATATTAATAATGACGATAATCGCTACCAAGTCCAGACTAATGACGAACTGAAAAAAGCCGCCGATTACCGTCCGATTATTGTGCATTACAGCAATGGCAATGCCGTTAAACTCAGTGATGTGGCCGTCGTAAAAGATTCAGTCCAAGATGTGCGAGCCGCAGGGATGTCCAGTGGTGAACCGGCGGTTTTGATCATTATTCGCCGTGAAGCGGGTGCCAATATCATTGAAACCGTCAAACGTATTCGCGAGGAACTCCCTGAATTTAAGGATATGATCCCCGCAGCCATTGATTTACAAGTCGCCCAAGACAGAACCCCCACAATCAAAGCATCATTGGCTGAAGTTGAACGCGCATTAATGATTGCGATTGCGCTGGTGATCCTTGTCGTATTGCTATTTTTACGTTCAGGACGCGCGACTTTAATTCCTGCTATTGCTGTGCCTGTCTCGTTAATTGGTACCTTTACCGCCATGTATTTATGCGGGTTTAGCCTCAATAACTTGTCATTGATGGCCTTAACCGTCGCCACTGGATTTGTGGTGGATGATGCCATTGTGGTGCTAGAGAATATTTCTCGGCACATTGAAAATGGTCGAAAACCGTTTATCGCGGCGGTTAAAGGGGTATCTGAGGTTGGCTTTACCGTCGTTTCTATGAGTATTTCTTTAGTGGCAGTGTTTATCCCACTGTTACTGATGGATGGATTAGTTGGGCGATTATTCCGCGAATTTGCCATTACGCTCTCTACTGCTATCGGGATTTCATTGATTATCTCGCTGACGTTAACCCCGATGATGTGCGCGCATTTACTGAAAAAACGTGGCTCTGCTAATACCAAGCAACGAGGATTTGGACGCGTTCTTATTCGGTTACAAGAAAGTTACGCCGTCACGTTAAATTGGGTGCTATCTCATCGTCGCAGTGTACTGGCGGTGCTGATTGCGGCAATTGGCTTGAATGTTTATCTGTATATTTCGATCCCTAAAGCCTTTTTCCCTGAGCAAGATACAGGGCGTTTGCTGGGATTCGTTCGAGCAGACCAAAGCATTTCATTCCAGTCAATGAAGCAAAAAATGACCAGCTTTATGCAGCAAGTGAAAGCGGATCCTGCCGTGGATAGCGTCACTGGATTTACGGGCGGCAGCCGCGTCAACAGTGGTTCTATGTTTATCTCCTTAAAACCACTGGATGAGCGCAAAGAGAGTGCCAACAGCGTGATTAACCGCTTGCGTATAAAACTGGCAAACGAACCCGGTGCCAACTTATTTATGATGCCCGTGCAAGATATTCGTGTGGGCGGACGCCAATCCGAAGCTAGCTATCAATTTACCCTGTTAGCCGACGAGCTGGATGCATTACGTTCATGGGAGCCCGCTATTCGCCGAGCGCTGGGGGATTTGCCTCAATTAACCGATGTGAACTCTGATAAAGAAGATAAAGGCGCGGAGATGGCATTAACCTATGACCGCGATTTGATGGCGCAACTGGGTATCGATGTGCGTGATGCGAACAACCTGCTCAACAACGCCTTTGGTCAACGTCAAATTTCCACCATTTATGAAGCCATGAACCAATATAAAGTGGTGATGGAAGTGGCGCCGGAATATACCCAAGACGTCAGTTCGCTGGATAAAATGTTTGTGGTCAATAAGCAAGGAGAAGCGATCCCCCTCTCCTATTTTGCCCGCTGGCAGCCCGCCAATGCACCGTTAAGTGTTAACCACCAAGGGTTATCCGCCGCGTCGACCATCTCCTTTAACGTGGCAGACGGTTATACCTTAAACGATGCGATTGTGGCGGTAGAAAAAACCATGACAGCTTTAGGCGTGCCATCGACGGTGCGCGGTACCTTCGCAGGCACAGCGCAAGTTTTCCAAGATACCTTAAAATCCCAGCTATTTTTAATCTTAGCGGCGATTGTCACGGTTTATTTAGTGCTGGGTATTTTGTACGAAAGCTATATTCACCCACTCACTATTCTGTCTACTCTACCCTCCGCGGGTGTCGGCGCGTTATTAGCTTTGGAATTATTTGATACACCATTTAGCCTCATTGCCTTAATCGGCATTATGTTGCTTATTGGTATTGTGATGAAAAACGCCATTATTATGGTGGATTTTGCCCTTCAAGCCCAACGCAACGGGAACTTATCGGCGAAAGAGGCTATTTTACGCGCAAGCCTGCTGCGTTTTAGGCCAATTTTAATGACCACCCTTGCCGCCATTTTTGGGGCGCTCCCTTTGATGCTAGGTACAGGTGATGGTGCAGAATTACGCCAACCACTGGGGATCGCAATTGTTGGTGGTTTGGTCATGAGCCAGTTGCTGACGCTATTTACCACCCCAGTGGTGTACCTCAGTTTTGATAGCCTGAGACAGCGTTTTTCGCGCAAAGCGCCTTCAATGCAGGAGAAATCCCATGAAGCTTAAACTCTCGAGCCTCAGTACTCGGTTATTTATCGCTATCTTTGCCACCTGTTTGCTGCTGGTTGCTATCATGCATCAAGGGGTCAGAATGGGCTTCCAGCATGGTTTTATCGACTACATTAAAGAGAATGACCAGCAACGCGCTGAGTTACTCGCTTTGGCGCTTGCCGAGCAATACGAGGAAGAAGGAAGTTGGCGTTTCTTGGCGGTGGATGAGCGGATGTTTTTCCGTATTCTACGCAATGTCGATAATCAGCACCAAGGGCAAGGTCATGGCGGTGGTCATAAGCGAATGCGCGGTATGTTTTGGGTTTATGACACCAAAGACAACCTGATTTGGGGGCGTGACCTCCCCCCTCCGGATCAAGTCATCCGCGTGCCAGTCAAAACGAGCCGAGGAGCAACCGTCGGCTGGCTAGTCGCCAGTTATGAAAGTGGGATCAGCAACCAATTAGACCAACGTTTCGATACCCAGCAGATGCACATTAGCTGGGTAATTGCAGGGCTATCTCTGTTCGTGGCGCTGTTAGTGACCCTATTTTTAGCTCGTGGCTTTTTAAAGCCCATCACCCGATTATTGGAAGGTACTCAACAGCTCGCTAAAGGCAATTTCAGCGCACGGGTATCTGAGGTTGGTCAAGATGAGTTGGGGCAATTGGCGAAAGACTTTAACCATCTTGCCTCGACTTTGGAAAAAAATGAGCAAATGCGCCGCGATTATATGGCGGATATTTCCCATGAATTACGCACCCCACTCTCCGTTTTACGCGGCGAACTTGAAGCTGTGCAAGATGGCGTGCGCCAAGCGACTCCTGAAACCATCAATTCCCTACTCAATGAGACTCAAACACTGATAAAACTGGTCAATGACCTACATCAGCTTTCGTTATCCGATAGAGGCTCCTTGGTTTACCGTATGGAATTTATCGATATTATCCCGATTATCGAGATGAATTTAGGACAAGCCAAATGGCGATTGGAAGATAGACAACTGACGTTAGAAACTCAATTTTCTGCCCATTCCCATCTATTCGCTGACCCTGATCGAATCAACCAACTGTTTTATAATTTGATGGAAAATAGCCTGCGCTATACGGATCCTCACGGTAAAATTGCCGTCAACGTGAGCCAACATGACCAACAATTAGTGATCACGTGGGAAGATAGTGCACCGGGATTAAGTGTTGAACAGTGCCAGCGTCTATTTGAGCGATTTTACCGTGTGGAAGTTTCTCGTAACCGTGCGAGTGGCGGCTCAGGTTTGGGGCTGGCGATTTGCTATAATATTGTCGAAGCCCATAACGGGACTATTTCTGCGGCACCATCTCCACTCGGTGGCGTGAAGATAACCATTCAAATTCCCATTGCGACGCAGGAGGAGCAATAGTGTCTTTGCCTGAATCCCCTTTATTGGGAGCCAATAGCGCCCATGTTCTGATTGTTGAAGACGAACCTAAACTTGGACAGTTACTGTTTGATTATCTGCAAGCCGCTGGCTATGTACCCGCCCTGCTGATGCGCGGGGATGAAGTGATCCCCTATGTGAAAAAGCACTTTCCTGACCTGATTTTATTAGATTTGATGTTGCCGGGACTTGATGGTATTTCAGTCTGCCGTGAACTGCGTAAATTCAGCGACGTTCCTGTGATTATGGTGACGGCTAAAACAGAAGAAATTGACCGTTTATTAGGGCTGGAAATTGGCGCCGATGACTACGTTTGTAAGCCGTTTAGTCCGCGAGAAGTGGTCGCCCGAGTGAAAACGATTTTACGCCGTTGCCAAAAAGTCCCTTCATCTACAGGTAGCCAAGAAACTCAACTGATTATCGATGAAAATGCGTTCCAAGTCCGTTATGGCGATAAATTACTGGAATTGACCCCCGCAGAATTTCGCCTGCTAAAGTTTTTGTCAGATAACGCAGGTACCGTGTTTTCTCGGGATCAATTGCTGGATATTTTGTACGATGACCATCGTGTGGTCACCGACAGAACCATTGATAGCCACGTCAAAAATTTACGCCGTAAGCTCGAATCGTTGGATGACGAAAAAACCTTTATCCGCTCCATCTATGGTTTAGGCTATCGTTGGGACGACATCTAATTGCTGCCAGCGTTTCTGTAACAAAATTATAACCCTGTTTTTTACATGGGAAATTTGGCATTCCCGTCATTTAGCGTTAAAATCCCCACCCTCGAATTTTTACACCAAGCCATCCGGCTTGGTGCTGACCTGACATCAGACTGAGAACTAACATGTTTACACCAGAATTATTATCCCCAGCAGGTTCCTTGAAGAACATGCGCTATGCTTTCGCTTACGGCGCCGATGCGGTTTACGCTGGCCAACCACGTTATAGCTTACGCGTGCGCAATAACGAATTTAACCATGAGAATCTCGCAAAAGGGATCAACGAAGCCCACGAGCTGGGTAAAAAATTCTATGTGGTCGTCAATATCGCGCCACATAACGCCAAGTTAAAAACCTTTATTCGTGACCTGACTCCCGTGATTGAAATGGGTCCCGATGCCCTAATTATGTCCGACCCTGGTCTGATTATGATGGTACGTGAAGCCTTCCCGGAGATGGATATTCACTTATCGGTTCAAGCTAACGCCGTCAACTGGGCTTCTGTGAAATTCTGGAAACAAATGGGATTAACTCGCGTGATTTTATCCCGCGAATTATCGTTGGAAGAAATCGCTGAAATCCGCCAGCAAGTACCTGAAATTGAGCTGGAAGTCTTTGTACACGGTGCGCTGTGTATGGCGTATTCTGGTCGCTGCCTGCTGTCTGGTTATATTAATAAGCGTGACCCTAACCAAGGTACCTGTACTAACGCGTGTCGCTGGGAATATAAAGTTCAAGAAGGCAAAGAAGACGATGTAGGTAACATCGTGCATGTCCATGAGCCAATCCCCGTTAAAAACGTGGCGCCAACACTCGGTGAAGGTGCTCCAACCGATAAAGTTTACATGATTGAAGAAGCGATGCGTCCGGGCGAATACATGACCGCCTTTGAAGACGAACATGGCACTTACATCATGAACTCAAAAGATTTACGCGCCATCGAACACGTTGAAACACTGACCAAAATGGGCGTTCATTCACTGAAAATCGAAGGTCGTACTAAATCATTCTATTATTGTGCTCGTACAGCCCAAGTATATCGCCGCGCCATTGATGATGCGGTAGCGGGTAAGCCATTTGACCCAACCCTGCTTTCTACCCTTGAAGGATTAGCACACCGTGGTTATACCGAAGGTTTCTTACGTCGTCACACCCATGATGCCTACCAAACCTATGAATATGGCTATTCCGTTTCGGATACCCAGCAATTTGTCGGTGAATTCACAGGCAACCGAGTGAATGGCTTAGCGGAAGTCGATGTGAAAAACAAATTTAGCGTCGGTGACAGCTTAGAGTTAATGACACCGTCAGGTAATATCGTCTTTACTCTGGATGCATTAACTAACCGCAAAGGTGAATCTATTGAAGTTGCTCCAGGTAATGGACATGTAGTTTATCTGCCAATTCCTGAAGATGTGGATGTGAATTTTGGTTTGTTGATCCGCAATCTTGCAGGAACAACTACTCGAGATCCGCACCAAGCCCAAGAAGAAAAAGCGTAAAAGCAGAAAAAGCGTAAACTGGCTAAGCATTCCATCGCTTATTACTAAACACGTTTTACTAAATAGAAGCCCATGGTCGATGACTATGGGTTTTTTCTTAGGTATTCGTGTAAAAAACGGCCATTTTATGCTTTATTTTAGTTGAGAATCATTCTCGTTATTGACAGTTTCGTTAAAAAGTGCACTCAATATCCAAATTTATGCAACAGATCACATCAATTGGTTATTCTATATCGTATAGTCACTGTCGAAAACGAAGAACTAGAAAGTCATAAATTAAGACTAGGAACCACCTCCTTGGCTGGCTCAATCTCCCTTGAGCTAGCCATTTCTTTTTTCTAGTCCCTCAAAATTCTCACCACCAGCGATGAAAATGATGTACAGGCCCAAAACCACTACCAACTTCTAAGCTATCCGCTTGCTCTAGCGCCCCTTGCAAATAGGCTTTTGCTTCCACAACTGTTTGTTGCCAATCCTCAAAACGCGGCCTCAGTGCGGCTAACGCTGCTGACAACGTGCATCCTGTTCCATGAGTATTTTTGGTATCGATACGTACCGATGTAAAGCGCCATTCCCCTTCTGGGGTGATCAACCAATCAGGGCTTTGAGAATCGATTAAGTGCCCGCCTTTCATCAAGACACTCTGGCAACCCAATTGCAGTAAGCGTTGCCCTTGCTCACGCATTTGTTCTTCCGTTTGCGCCATCGGCTCATCAAGTAATACGGCTGCTTCGGGCAAATTTGGCGTGATCAACGAAACCATAGGTAAAAGCTCGCGTCTTAGGGTTTCCACCGCGTCCGGTAATAATAGCGGGTCTCCACTTTTGGCGACCATTACTGTATCGAGCACCACATAAGGCACGGGTGTTTTTTTCAACGCATTGGCGACAACTTGAACATTGCCTCGATTAGATAACATGCCGATTTTCGCGGCATCAATACGGACATCACTTAAAACAGAGTTCAATTGGGCCGCAACAAAGTCTGAAGGGATATTATGGATGGCTTGAACACCTTGCGTATTTTGTGCCACCAGCGCAGTCATCACACTGGTTCCATACGCACCGAGTGCGGAAAATGTTTTCAGATCTGCTTGAATACCAGCTCCACCAGATGGATCCGTTCCCGCAATCGTTAATGCATTCACTCTCATTAGTGCCCTCTCCATTGTCTTCAGTAAAATAATTGTCTTCAGTAAAACAATTGTCTTTAGAAAGATAATTGACCTTAGTCATATTGCGCTTATTACGTCTTTTTAACTTAATAAAAATCATTAAGTTAATTAAATAACGTCCTTAAATGAATTGTCTCATACGCAATGCTAATTACTAGCAGATTATCCATTGTCTTCAATAATTAAATGCGATTGATTTTCATCAAAAATAAATTGGATTTTTATAATTAATAATCAAATGGTTATAGCTAATTGATTCATTCTAATATCAAAAAATTGATATCAATATTGAGTTGATTCCTTACAGCAAATTACGATCCCAATACGTCATTATCCTAATTTAACCATTTATTGCTGTCCTATTTAGCTTATCTTTATTAAAATAATTTCCACTACAATTATTACAATTGCGATAATGATGTCATCATTGTCAATGTCTATCATGACTCATCTATCAGATAAAACTAGATTGGATCCACAATGAGAGTTAATAAAAACATACAGTTGGTTGTAGGCGCATCGGCAATTCTGAGCGCTTCAATCTGCATGTCATCGCCTGCATTTGCTGAAGAGCAGTCAGTCGGTTTATGGGATAAATTCACTAATAATGTCAGCACCACTTGGGATTCTGACAAATATGAGCTGTATATCCCGTTCTTCACTTGGCATAACCGTCTTATGTACGATAAAGAAAAAACAGATACCTATAATGAAGAGCCATGGGGCTTTGGTATCGGTAAATATCGTTATGATGAAGATAATGACTGGCATGCACTCTACGCAATGGCATTTATGGATTCCCATAATAAAGTCGAGCCAATCGTGGGTTATGGTTTCCAAAAAATGTGGATCCCGGGCGATCTTGATGGCTTCCGTATGGGTGCGGGATTCACATTAGGTATTACCGCGCGTGAGGAATATAGCTATATTCCACTCCCTGCGCCTCTGCCTTTAGTTTCTATTGAATATGATAAGCTTTCTGTTCAAGCGACCTATATTCCAGGAACATACAATAACGGTAACGTCCTGTTTGCTTGGTTACGTTGGCAGTGGTAAGCGTTTGAACTCATCTCGCTAGAGGCTGATTGACCAAAAAGCAAGCATAAAAAAACCGGTAGATTAAAAATCTTACCGGTTTTTTGTTTTTTATTTATCTGGTCTTTTACTGATTGATAAGGCTATAACGCTTTGCTCTCTACACCTTGTTTTTTAGCACCTGAGAATTGATAACCAACCCACAGAACCGCGATCCAAAGAGGCATAATCAGCACAGAAACGCGTAACCCATCCATTGTCAGAATAATAATCAAAATCAGCGACAAGAATGCTAAACACAGATAGTTACCAAACGGATACCAAATACTCTTAAACTTCGTTTCAATACCCTGTTTATTCATTGCAGCCCTAAACTTCAAGTTAGAAACACAAATCATAATCCAGTTTAAAACTAACGTGGTGACCACCAAGGACATCAGTAATTCAAACGCCTTGCCTTCCATCACGAAGTTAATCAAGATCCCGCCAGAAGTCGCGATACCTGAAACAATAAGCGCCATTACAGGCACGCCGCCTTTATTCACTTTTGCCATAAAGCGCGGTGCGTTACCTTGTTGTGCTAAACCATACAGCATACGGCTAGTACAGTATGCCCCACTGTTATAAACCGACAGAGCCGCAATCAAAATCACCACGTTCAATGCATTGGCAACGAGTAAATCACCCAGCTCATGGAAAATCAGTACGAAGGGGCTAGTTTTGCCATCCAGTTGCACCCACGGATACAGCGCCAGTAATACCGCCAGTGAGCCGATATAGAAAATTAAGATACGGTAAACCACTTGATTGATGGCTTTTGGAATGCTTTTATCTGGATCTTCAGCTTCTGCTGCAGTGATCCCCACTAATTCCAATCCACCAAATGAGAACATAATAATCGCCAGCGCGACTAATAGCCCATTATAGCCTTTGGCAAAAAAGCCGCCGTATTCCCATAAGTTACTCACTTTGGCTTGAGGGCCGCCATGGCCACTAAACAGTAAGTAACAGCCAAATAAAATCATCGCGATAACCGCAACAACTTTGATCAGCGCAAACCAGAATTCCGTTTCTCCATAAGAGCGAACATTAATCAGGTTAATTGCATTAACCGCAATAAAAAACACCAGTGCCGAAACCCAAATAGGTAACTCAGGCCACCAGTGTTGCATATATTTACCCGCAGCGGTCAGTTCAGTCATCCCCACGAGGATAAACATCACCCAGTAGTTCCAACCCGAGAGGAACCCGGCAAAACCGCCCCAATATTTGAATGCGAAATGGCTAAATGACCCTGCAACAGGCTCTTGAACAATCATTTCACCTAACTGACGCATGATCAGAAAAGCGATAAATCCACACAATGCATACCCAAGTAGTACCGACGGACCTGCCATTTGGATGGTGGTTGCTATCCCTAAAAATAGCCCTGTACCGACAGCGCCCCCCAAGGCAATTAACTGAATATGCCTGTTTTTCAATCCGCGCTTTAGCGTCTGTTGCGCCATATCTTTACCCTTCATCCTCTAGCTTTTTGTTATCGTCCACAGTTGTGATAATCACGCAAGTTTATTTGAATTTTTGCATGAACTCCACTCGCAATTATACAACTGTAAAGCTGGCTTTCTGCCTGTCTTCTAATGTTTCCAAATAATGACAAACTAATATCCTGTAAGACGTTGCAAAATGCAAACTCAAAATGGTAACAAACCCGTCACGCGGCAAACACCGAGTTGAAAATCATCCCCGCCCTGATCGCAGAGATTATTCATCGCCAAGAGGTATAAAAAAGCACAAATAATTACAATGCTGATGATTAATAGCATATTTCGCATAGATAATGGGGTTCTTAATAGTCACATCATCTGGCAATATTAATCGATATTATCGTCTTTAGTTTCGTAAAATGGGCTATTCATCGTTTTCAAGAAAACAATTGTTTATTTTTGCAGCTCTTGATAAATAACTGGCTATTATTGTGTGATTTTTATACATAAATCTGTAATACCGCACAACCAACCTTTGTCATGGTGAAATGAAGTTGTGTATACTTCGGTTACCGTAAAATAAGAATGAATTTGAGATGGCACAAGATAACCACGTAGCACTTGTTAATGCTCTAAGTAAATGGATCGAAGAGCATTTAGGTCGAGTCATCCATTTGGAAGAACTCGCTGCCTATTCTGGGTATTCCCTTTGGCATATGCAAAAAATCTTTAAGGAGGTCACAGGAATCTCCTTAGGAAAATATATCCGTCAGCGCCGACTGGCTGGCGCCGTAAATTTATTAAGAAACAGCAGCCAAAGTATTTTTGATATTGCGTTAGATTTTGGCTTCGGCTCGCAATCCCACTTTACCTATATGTTCCGCAAAGAATATGGCATTACGCCGTTTGATTTTCGTCAAAATGACCAAATTCATTTGGATGTAAAAGAGCCATTACACCTAATCCCGGATGATGAGTGAATTTGTTTTACGCGCATTAACCTGCATTTTTTCAGTTTTAATGCGATAAAACATGGGTATTCTCATCCTTTTTACTGAGCAACTTATCCGTTGCCCTCTTAGATAATTTACATTCTCGATAATCAGAGTAAGGTACGTGTAAAAGTTCTATTTTAGGAGGCATTGATGTCAATCAAACTGGTCGCCATTGATTTAGATGGCACGTTACTCAATTCGCAGCACCAAATTTCTCCCGCAGTGAAAGAAGCCATTACCCGCGCGCACAAACAAGGTGTGCGAATTGTCCTTGCCTCAGGTCGCCCCTATTCTGGTATTTTACCCTACCTTCAAGAACTTGGATTAGATACTGCCAGCAACTACTGTATCAGTAACAATGGCAGCGTGATCCATCAAGCCAATGATGGCAGTCACCTGTATGAAAACTTGTTAGATTTTGAAGATTATCAATATTTTGCTGAACTAGCTAACAACGTGGGGGTTCATATGCACGCCCTTGCAGACAACACCATGTTCACTGCGAATCGTCATATTAGCCGCTATACCATTCATGATGCCTATTTCACCAATACCCCTCTGGTGTATTGCCCGGTTAACGAAATGGATAGCTCGCTCAGTTTTACCAAAATCATGATTATTGACCATCCCGAAAAACTGGATGTAGGTATCAGCTATATTCCTGAAAATACCTTTGAAAACTACTCGCTGATCAAAACTAGTCCTTATTTCCTCGAAGTTTCGAATAAGGATGTAAGCAAAGGCTCTGCACTAAAAGTGTTATGTGAGAAATTATCTCTCACGCCGGATAAAGTCATGAGCATCGGTGACCAAAATAATGATGTTGCCATGCTACAGTATTCGAGTGTTTCGGTTGCAATGGGAAATGCTGCACCACATATTCGTGAAATAGTGAAATTTGTCACCGACACCAACGATTGTGATGGTGTTGCTATCGCAATAAACAAATTTATTATCTAGTGAGCAGTTAATTTAGAGTTCAAATCTCTAGACCAAAATACAATTTAACTGGATATGCCTAGACATCCCCATTCTGGCATATCCATCTCCTGTCTTTCTCTTAGGGCTATTTTATCCTTTACCTTACTTACTCTTCCAAATTTGATACTATCTGCCTCTTTTAAAAAATTGTCATTCATCTATAAGTACAATAAAACCCACATCACTAACAGGTAGTAAAATGTTTTCGACTAAAGATATGTTAATTCTGGGGATGATGGTATTCGCCTTATTTCTAGGCGCGGGAAATATCATCTTTCCACCGATGGCAGGCTATCAATCAGGGACAGACTGGTTTGATACCTCATTAGGTTTTCTGATCACCGGTGTTCTATTACCCTTCTTAACCTTAGTAACAGTTGCAGTAAAAGGACGTGGTGAAAAGCTTTCTGTTGATTTGCCTAAATGGGTTGCGGTCATTTTCTGGGTTGCACTCTACCTAATTGTCGGCTCCACATTTGCGATGCCAAGGGTGACGAATACCGCATTTGAAATGGGCTTTTTACCATTAGGCTTCGTTGAAAAAAGCACATTCTCTCATCTCACTTTCGCACTCATTTTTAACTTCACCTCGATGTTCTTCATGTTGAAGCAAGGCACTATGATCAGCGCGATTGGTAAGTTTATGACTCCGGCGTTACTTATTTTGTTAGTGGTTGTGGGAATTGCCGTGGTCATTAACCCGCTTTCTGACATGAATCCGCCAGTTAAACAGTATGCTGAGTTTGCCTTCTTTGGCGGCGTGATTGATGGCTATCAAACCATGGATGTCCTCTCAGCGATGGCGTTTGGAGGGATTGTGGCGCGCGCATTAGCATCGAAACAGATCACTGAACCTCGCCAAGTCGCGACTATCACGATTAAAGCGGGTTTAATTTCAGTAAGCTTACTCGCGGCGTTGTATATCTGCCTGTTCTATTTAGGCGCGACCAGTGAACAAGTGGCGAATACAGCCACCAATGGCGGACAGATCTTCTCTCGTTACGTCGATGTCCTGTTTGGTGCGGTAGGTACGTGGATCATGTGCGGAATTGTATTACTGGCAAGCATGACCACATTAGTGGGTGTGACCAGCGCCTGTGCGGATTACTTTGCGACTTTCCATCACCGTTTAGGTTATCGCTTCTGGGTAGTTTTCTTCACAATGCTAACCACCGTCGTGTCCACGTTTGGTCTCGACACCTTATTGCGCGTCACCATTCCGGCGCTGCTGATGATTTATCCTTCATCGGTCACTATCGTGTTCCTGCAATTTGCGCGCAAGTTTATGGCTGCTCCTCGAGTCACTTATGGGATCACCATTGGCGTAGTTGTGCTGATGAGCCTATTCGATACGCTGAATAATATGGAACTCTTGAGCGCATCAATAAAAGCAAACTTAATCACTTATTTACCGCTGTTTGAGCAAGGGATGGGTTGGTTAATTCCAGGCATTATCGCGTTTATTATCTCGATGTTTATCGGCAAATTGACCGCGAAAAGCGAGCCTGTTGCTGAGCAAAACTTAGCTTAATCTTGATATTTAAAAGCCGAATGTTGGCATATCGCTGACATTCGGCTTGTTATTTGCTTGATGGGCTTTTTCAGGTTGGAACAGTAAAGCTGTTCAACATGGCTTACCAGAACATTGGGTATTGCAGCTACTTGGCGTGATTTTTATCCTCGGCGCTATTAGTGTTCGTTACACGCCCAAACATAACTCAGCGCCTTGTGGCAATAAAACAGGTGATTGACCCTATGGTAACCATCAAGACGCCTTGCCAGAAGCCCAAAGTTAATGCGGTGCTCAAGAGCATTGAAGAAAATGCTGTAGAGATAACAGGAGTGAAATAGGACAATGTCCCGAGAAAAGCCACATTGCCTTTGATGATTGCTACTGTCCAAAGCGCATTTGCCCCGCCGGTTGCAATGGCAGTGATAAATAACAAACTGACACTATTCACATTGATATTAAATGGCGCTGGCGTCGAGAAGATAAATAAGATCCACAATCCGACCGATGTCATGATAAAAAACAGCACCATACCATTGCAGCCATTCGACATTCGTTTCGTAATATTGCTATAAAAAGCCCACAGTAATGCACCAACAAAGGCTAAGCCGTAACTAAGTGGGTTACTTTGAATATTTGAAAGAATGGCGTTTAGGGATAAAGGTTGATCGCCGGAGATAACCCACAATAAACCCGCAAACGCTAAAATAAGCCCGATAATCAGTAATAAACTAAAACGCTGTCGATTAAATAAAACCGCTAACGCAATTGTGAAGCTCGGCCATAAGTAATTCACCATCCCCAGCTCAATGGCTTGCTGACGATTATTGGCAAGCCCTAGCGCTAAAATAAAGCAAATTTCATAACTAACAAATAAAAACGCCCCCCAAAACAAATAGCGTCTAGGGAAAAGATGAATTTTCGGCAACCCCATTACAACAACCAAAACTAGGCTCCCTATCGAATAGATAAGTGCCGCGCCACCAATAGGACCAAAGTTTTCGCTCGTACTGCGAACAAGCCCTACCATCGTGCTCCACAATAATATGGATACGACCCCGTAAAATGTTGCTGCGTATCGTCCGAGTTTCATCTTCCTGATCAACACCTTATTTCATATTTATCTTGGCTATTATTTTCCTCCAAAACCTTACGCTCTAAGGGCAATAAAGCAAGTTTTTTTATATTTATTGAGCAGACAATTAAGAATAAAAAAGGCGCCTAGAAACAAATCTAAGCGCCTTCTATTTCTATTTGCTTTCAACTGCGATCAATTGCGTCAACAGCAACCAGAGATTGCAAAATTAATGGGCTTCGTTCTTAACCCACTGCTCAACCGACTCTTTTTCCCAAATTCCTTCATTAAGCTGTTTTTTCAGCTCTGGATGGTCATTAATATCAAATGTTGGAATTTTTCCAGCACCTAACTGCCGGTTGTAATCTTTCGCGAGTTTGAATGCCACACCGGACAATAAGAGGATGGCAATCAAGTTTGTAATTGCCATTAAGCCCATCGAAACATCCGCAAGCTTCCAAATCAGTGGCATTTCACCGAGCGCCCCGAACATCACCATCCCCAATGTCGCTAAGCGGAAAATAAACAGCCCAGCGGTATGATTATTTTCCAAGAAAATCATATTGCTTTCTGCATAAGCATAGTTGGCAATGATGGATGTAAAAGCAAAGAAGAAAATCGCAATCGCAACGAAGATACTTCCCCAACTGCCTACCGCAGAAGATAAAGCTAGCTGAGTCAGCTCAATACCATTGATTTTACCCACCGGACCATCTAACACGCCTGAAGCCAAAATAATAATGGCTGTAGCGCTACAGATCACAATGGTATCCATGAATACACCTAACATTTGGACATAGCCTTGGGAGGCAGGATGTGGTGGGTAAGGTGACGCAGATGCCGCTGCATTTGGCGCAGAACCCATTCCGGCTTCATTCGAGAACAATCCGCGCTGAATGCCTTGCGTCATCGCCTGAGCGATACCATAACCAATGGCGCCGCCCGCGGCTTCCTGTAAACCAAAGGCGCTACGGAAAATCAGCATAAAGACATCAGGTAAGCGATCAATATTTTGACCGACAACCCAGAAAGCCAGTACTAAATAAGCGATAGCCATGATTGGCACGACAAATTCGGCGACTTTAGCAATTGATCTTAATCCACCAAAAATAATGGTTCCACTGAGGATCACTAAGGCAATACCAACATAGAGTGGGTTAAAATCAAATGCCACAGCAGTTGCTTGTGCAATGGAGTTCGCTTGAACTGCATTAAAAACCAAACCAAATGCAATGATTAAGAAGATGGAGAACAGTACACCCATCCAGCGCTGTTTTAAGCCTTTCTCCATGTAATAAGAAGGCCCGCCGCGATAGTTACCTTGGTCATCTTTGGTTTTATAAAGCTGCGCTAATGTACATTCGACAAATGACGTTGCCATTCCTAGTAATGCAACCACCCACATCCAGAATATAGCGCCAGGGCCGCCTGCCGTAATCGCGATAGCAACACCCGTTAGATTTCCAGTACCAACTCGCGCCGCTAGGCTGGTACATAGTGCTTGGAATGAAGAAATACCTGAACTGTCCGATTGAGTGCTATTTTTCAGTACTCCGAACATGTGGCCAAAATGCCTAAACTGAATAAATTTAGATCGTATTGTAAAATATAAACCGGCTCCCAATAATAAATAAATTAATAACGAGCCCCAAATAAGATTGCTGATTGAGTTTATAAATTCTATCAAATTATGCTCCTTTTATTATATCCACTAATAGAGGTATTAGTTGGTGAGTTATTTAGCTCCATATTATTTAAGTAATTAAACACATAAAAATATAAACCATGATGGTTTATCATGAATAATCAATGTTATTAAACAAGACCCATGAATTATATTTTTTTTACTTTCCCTGTAAATTTTTTTCTGGCCATCAGTCTATTTAATACTGAAGACAACGAACAATCATGCAACCCAGAATAAAAAAGCACAATTAAATGGCAATAAAAACAAATCGATATGATTAAGTTGATTACTTTAAGAGCATTCTCAATCAATTGATTAAAAACATGACAATTTTTAACCAGAAATTACAGTTATAAGTAAAAAAACATTAAATTTAATTAAGTGAACGCGTATTTTATTAAATAATCCTTCAGTGTTTTTTAAATTAAATAACTAATTGATGGATTTTAATTATTACTCCTTTGAATAATCATTGATGATAAATATTAAATATAGTTTGATACGTCTTTTTTGAATTATATTTTACTTATTTTAAATCTACCGCTTAAACCTATTTCAGAGTAGAATAATCATTTCGCAATCATCGCAATAAGAATATTGCTAATGTTTTATGATACCAATACACTTATCGCTAATTTACTTTCTACATCAAAGGGTAATATATGGAAATCCACATCAAAGTTTCTGACGATTTAGTCTCAACACTCTCTGAAAAATCCTACGACGCGTTCACTGCTGAATTGCATGCCAGAGTTTTAGAAGTATACCCTGGTAGCAACCTTTTTATTACACATGACAGTGGTGCAACCACCTTCAATACCAAAGGCTTCCATGATGATAAAGAAGCACATATCGTTCTCCATGAACTGGTTGAAGATGTTTTCCATCATGGTCACTGGTTAAAAGCATAATACTCTAGCTCTATTTTCCAGCCTACAGCGATAACCGCTAGGCTGGAACTCATCGCTCTCGCCCTTCCCCCTATTTCAAACCCTGATCAAGATCATAGTTAATGATGATGTTAGTCAACTTTGTATAAAAGTCCTTTTCTTTTAAGCGTTATATGATAATGTATATAACGAATTTTCATTTACATTGCTTTTGCTAATTTATAGCAGCCAGTATTTATTACTGGCTTTTTTTATGGGGAAAATGTAGGCGAATGCCTGAATTGAGTACGTAGCTATACCGTAAATACTCTAGATAGAATTACTGTGATTTCTCACACAATGACACAATGGCAGTGCGTAGTTCTGGTGTATCACTGGTGATCAATTGATGATGTTCAGAGAATTTTCCACCTTGAACACTGACGCTAGCAACAAACGGTAACTTATCACCTTTCTCACTGATTTGATAAAAACCACAGACTCGGTAGCTTTCACCTTCTTTAAATTCGCTTTTCAGAACAATTTTGACATCGTCAAAAGTCAGAGGACTACCTGAACTTAACTTATTCTCGATAAGCTTTTCAGCTTGCTTGGTAACATCACTATCACCGATTGTTGTATAAAACTGATAAGCAAATGCGCCTAACGCCAGTAAAATCACTATCAGTAGCTTACTTTTTATACGTTTCAATCTCAAATCCTTCTCATACTACACTTATGGGTTTATTGATTATGTTAACACCTTTACCCCATCAATAATAAGTATCTCGATATTCATGCCGCACAAAAAGTTCTATTTAATTGACAAAATAAAAATAAATTTATTTTACATTTAAAATTCTATAGCTTATATAATATTGTCTTTCAGACATTAGAGTAATTCCAATATTTATTTAACAAATTTTTATCAGTGTGAAGAAATAATGAATAACTGTGTTTTAAATATGAAATCTCCCTATATTTAAGTAAATCCGATTGAAATAAAAAACCACAATGGCAAGCTGATAATAAATAAAGAGGAGAATCAGAATGAAAAATTTAAAATCACTTATTTTAGTCAGCAGTTTATTAGCGGTGAGTTTCTCTACCTTTGCTTATCACGGTAATGGTTATCACCGAAATGGCAATGGAACTTGGTGTAACGGCTCCAGTCAATCTCAGTATGACAGACCCTGTGATGGTAACTACCGTGGGCAATATATGGGACGCCATCAAGGAATGATGCAATACTCCACGGCTGTACAAACCGCTCAACCAGAAGAGGCGTTAAAGAAAATCATAGCGGAAGTACCAAAGGGTGAGAATAATAAAAAATATATGGTGAAAGTGGCAGTGATTGAAATATCACCTAGCTTAGTGACACAAGAAGCTCAATAAATTTCACTCTGAATAATAATAGCCAGTAATATCTTTAATAATGCTGGCTATTACGTATTAACTAAAAACTAGCTATTTATACCTATTGGTAAATATCCTTGCCATAATGGTTGATATCTATTTCCATTCTCATTTTTATTTAGGTGAATATAATATTCACCAATTTTTTGTAGTAATAAACAATCATCAACATCTTTTAAATTATCTTTATGCTGTTGCTGGCTATTCACTAAGAGCTGGCTAATTGCTTTTTGTTTAGCTTCTTGGGCATTTTTTGCCACAAAGAGATCAAACTCATGCAGCTCCGCAAGCGTTGATGAAATATATCCACCTACATTAATAAAATAGAGTTTGTATTCACTTTCTGATGGTTCTTTGCTCAAACTGATGTCGAACCCATCTGCCCAATTGATATCTGCATACCCATCTACATGGATTTTATCTTTATCCCCAAACCAAGCATCTCGCAATAATGGCCAAGCTTCTTCTGGTGTGTTAACTGCCGCAAACTGAATATCGTGCACCTCAATATTGGATTTTCCGGCATTACCACCAACATAAAACATAAATAGTTTCATTATTCTCTCTCTGTGATTAGTTATCGTTATGTATAATAATATACAACCATATCAATTCAATTTGCAATAATTAACACCACTCCCAAAAATTAAAACTAATCAAAATTACTATTTATAATCAATCAATTAGATAGAATTGAAAATTATCTCCGTTTCAAACCAGCCTTTTGAAATATAACAAAATGAATAAAAAATCACTTTAACTATATATTTATTTACAACTGAATTATTTCGAGTAATCTAATCACACAAGATAAATATATTTCAGGGACTCATTATGGATCGTCGTTCTTTTCTAAAATCAAGCTCACTTGTTGCAGGTGGCTTAGCACTAAATTCAGTTTTAAATCATGCAAGTGCAAATACTAGCGCACTTGTTAAACCAAATGCCCAACATCCTTTATTACTCAATTTCAATGAGAACTCATTGGGAATGTCACCTAATGCACAAAAAGCAGTCATTGAAGCTTTACCAGGTTCATTCCGTTATCCTGATGATGCACGCTCCGAGCTTATCGGCAATATTGGCACACTGCATAACCTAGACAGCAAGAATGTGACCCTCGGAAATGGTTCGTCAGAAACCATTCAGGCGGCTGTCGCCATGCTCGCAAATAAGGCAAGAAAAGAAGGCATAAAAATTCAGCTTGTCACCCCAGATCCTACATTTAACTATGCTGAACTCTATGCACTCCCACTCGGTGTAGAAATTACTAAAGTTCCATTAAAATCGGATTTGAGTTTTGACCTGATAAAAATGGAGCAAATCGCCAATGATTTCGACGGGTTATCCATTATCTATATCTGTAATCCAAACAATCCAACGGCGATGATAACTCCGCATAGCCCACTCGATAGCTGGATGAAAAAAATTTCAGATAAACAATTTTTTATTGTTGATGAAGCCTACGCCGAGTTTGTTGAAGATCCACAATTTGTGAGCGCAATCGAATTAGTCAAAGCAGGACAAAAAAACCTGATCGTGACACGGACTTTCTCGAAGATTTACGCATTAGCAGGCTTGCGAGTGGGATACGGTATTGCTACCCCAGAAATCATTGAAGCAGTCGATGAGTTTATCTCGATTGATAACACTAATACTGCAGGAGCAGTCGCTGCCATTGCTTCATTGAAGGATAAAAAATTCCTGGAATATAGCCTTAAATCTAACAATCTTTCGCGTAAAATCGTTGAAACTGCGCTCAATGAATTAGGCTTAGAATATGCGCCATCACAAGCTAACTTTATTTTCCATAAAGTAAAAGGCGATGTGAAAACCTATAAGCAGCGCATGAAAGAGGCCAATATTATGGTTGGCAGAGAGTTTCCACCTGTTATGGGTTGGAACCGCTTAACCTTAGGTACCCCGCAAGAAATGGAGCAGTTCGTTGCGGTACTTAAAGAGTTTCGTCAAAAAGGTTGGGTGTAAGTAAAAACCCTCTTCTTTACCAAGCATCTTCTACCCTACCATTCTCTATAAAGTAGAAGATGCTGGTAACTAAAAAGGGCCTTTAAAAATAAAAAATGCGCCTGCAAAAATAAGAATAAAGCCAATAATATGGTTTATTGTAAAACTCTCACCAAGATAAAGCACAGAAAACCCAGCGAATACGCATAACGTAATCACTTCTTGCATCGTCTTCAATTCAGCGGCGCTATAATATT
The DNA here is from genome assembly GCF_057621555.1 of Providencia sp. LY12. Lineage (NCBI taxonomy): Bacteria > Pseudomonadati > Pseudomonadota > Gammaproteobacteria > Enterobacterales > Morganellaceae > Providencia > Providencia sp. LY12. Next base: position 2,432,825 of record NZ_CM172594.1, read on the forward strand.
GATGCCCTAAGCGATTTGCGGGTACCGCGAAACAGTATTCTACAAATGCAATCAGCCAACTAAAGAATATGACTATATATAATGGCTTATTCGTAAATTTTAAATGTCCATACCAAGCGAACATCATAAATACATTGGAAATAACCAATAAGATGACAGGATAGAATTTTGCTAGCATGATAAGCCAATGGCAAGTTCAAATATGCATATATTATGCGAATAACGCCCCTTAATTTCAATCATCTTCCCATATTTGTTCATTATTGCTTTCACGTATAACCAGCCAAATAGCTTGCATTTTTTCCTAATAGGGAAACAAACTGTACTTTCTGGTACGTTTTCTTGTTTACTTTAATCTCACCGTGATTACAATGAACTTAATTAATGTATTAACAGGTACACTTTATGATGGATTTTATTATTGCAAATCAAAAAGCATGGGATAAACAAGCGGCATCTCAACAACCTTGGTCTACTCCGGTTGATAGCCAAACAATTGAAGAAGCAAAAAAAGGAAATTGGGAAATTCATCTAACGCCAACCCCATTAAATAAAGCTTGGCTTGGCGACGTAAAAGGGAAAAAAATTCTCTGTTTAGCTTCTGCTGGTGGGCAACAAGCGCCAATATTGGCCGCTGTGGGCGCTATCGTAACAGTATTTGATTTGTCAGAAAAACAGTTAGCGCAAGATAGTATGGTGGCTAAGCGAGATAATTTAGCACTGACGACAGTTCAAGGAGATATGCGCCATCTCCCTATGTTTGAAGACAATTCATTTGATATTATTTTTCACCCAATTTCAAACTTATACATTCCCGATGTTAATCCTGTATGGCAAGAATGCTTTCGAGTCCTTAAACCACAAGGTCGATTGCTTTCAAGCTTTTTTAACCCTGTCGTATTTATTGATGATAGAGAAAAAAGTCCTACTGAAAACACAATTATTCGACCTCGATATACCATGCCGTTTTCAGAATTGGATAATTTATCGCAAGAACAGGTGGCAATAAAATACGCAAAGCGAGAGGCGTTTGTCTTCGGTCATTCACTGACAGACTTAATTGGGGGGCAAATTCAGGCAGGCTTTAACATTGCAGGCTTTCAAGAAGATTGGCAGCCAAATCCTCGTTTTGTTATCGATAATTTCTTGCCAACATTCCTAGCGACATTGGCAATAAAACCATGAAATCATAAGGCAGAGTTGATAATACAAAGATCAATCTGCCTTATGATTCATTACTCTCGATTGCAATAACGTTCCCAGATAGGGTCAAATTGTTCAACAGGAACAATGTCATCAACTTTTTCCACTAGTGGAATAGAAACCACTGTTTTACCTTCTTTGTTTTTATGTAAACGAACAATAAATCGTTTATATCCGTAAGGTAAACCATCTTCAAATCCAAAAACTTCACCACAATAGTAGCCAGTCTCATCGCCCTCTTCATTCTGATTCAGGACATGATATTTCACATTTTTGTATGTTGCGGCTGATGGATATACCAGAAAATCTTCAACGGCGCTTTTGACTTTACTCTCTGCGTCCATCTCAGTATCTGAAGAAACTTCTGTCATCACACCTGCTATGTAGGAACAGCCCGCGACTAATAATACTACAAGGACTCTTAGTAACATTTTTCTCTATGAATGGCGAATTAGAACACACTAAGTATTATTATAAATCGTCTAAAAAATAATTCGAGTGTAAATCTAACACAGAAATGTTGTATATAAATTTAAGTACTAAAAAACACACACTTCATTAAATTTACGCAATGAAAGCGTTAAACCAATAAGTTTCACTGCATAAGCTGCCAGAAATACACTAAAACAGCTGCGGTGACTATCCAAATCAATGTTGCTAAACTTAAACAAATCCACGGTGTTAATTTGGTTGCAAAGACATAAACAGTGATTAAATACATTGCATAAGGGATTAGCGACCATAAACCAAACAATGCTGTTTTTCTTAATGCCTCCACACCTTGCTCCTGAACCACAATCACATGGGCAATTAATGCAAAAGTGGGAAACAAAGGAACCAATCCCGCAATATAATAAACTTTGCTTCGCGAGAGGATCGCGATAACTAAAACAGCGAGTGCACCAAACAAGCATTTTACCAATAAGGAAATCATAGCAAACTCAATAGGGTTAAGAGTATTTGTACTGATTATCACTCTAAACCACTCACATTGACTAGTTAGCTTTCATAAACAACCCTTTCCCGATCACATATTTAAACATGTGTTTTTTTACACCCTATATGTTTATCGATGGTTGAATATTTTTTGCCATTATTCTGATATAACCTCTTTGTATAATGAAACAACTAAAGAGATAAAAATGACAATAAAAATTTCTGTACTCGTTGATAACAACACCCTGATTGACAGTTATTTTTGTGGCGAACCCGCAGTTTGCTACCACATTGAAGCTGACGGTAAAAAAATTCTATTTGATACTGGCTATTCCGATGTTTTCATTAATAATGCCAATATCCTCAATATCGACCTTGCTCAAATTACTGACCTCGTTTTATCCCATGGTCATAATGACCACACATGGGGAATTAATCACCTTATTCAATATTTAGATCGCCGAAATGTCGAATCCCAGCAATCCAAAAAATTGATTTATCATCCGGACGCTTTGCAACCTAAAAGTTATCACTCAAAAGTTATTGGCGCGAATACCCCTAAGAATGTTTTAACCGCCTACTTTGATACAGTTGAAACTAAAGGTTCTTACTCTGTTTCTGAGAATGTCATTTTCTTAGGTGAGATCCCAAGAAATAACACGTTTGAAGGAAAAGAGCCGGTAGGTAAAACTATCGATGAACATAATAACAGTGTTGATGATTATGTACTGGATGACAGCGCCCTTGCGATTAAAACCTCCGAGGGGCTGATTGTTATTACAGGATGCTCACACTCTGGGATCTGTAACATTGTCGAGCATGCTAAGCGAGTCACTAAAATAGACAAAATTGTGACTGTCATCGGCGGATTTCATTTACAAAAAGCGTCCGATGAGCTGTTAAACCAAACCAGTGAGTATTTTAAAAAACAAAATTTATTGCAGATCCACCCATGCCATTGCACGGACTTGGCTGCTAAAATTCATTTAGCAAAACATGCCCCTGTTCAAGAAGTTGGAACCGGTATGCAACTCACTTATCCTGCATAAAATAACACTTAATCATGTAGCTAATTACAATAACCCCTATATTAGCTACATGGCTTCATGTTGATTGCCTTTATAAATATATTTATGTTCTAGAACCCAAATCATTATCGTGTTTTGAGCCTGATAACATTCTCGTCAGCTCTTCACATCGAATAATTTTTCCATCCATCAAATGAAAGCAAGCAAATACTTCAAATTCACTCACCGTGCCATCTTTTTTTATTGCTTTCGCAATATGTTGCGTATGAACACAATTTTCACCTTCTGCAATTGACTTAATTTCTATCGTAATGCTCTCGGTGGCTTCTTTTAAAACCTGCATATGCGCATAGAACTCAGAAAAATCAATCTGTTTTCCATCAACTATTTGCACATAATCCGATGAGAAGAATTGCTTGATTATAGCTAACTCTCCAATTTGTTTACCAAGAACCTCTTTTAATGCCTGCTCCACAAATACCATCTTATTCATGACTATTTCCCAATATAATATTAATTTTACATTTCTTAATGCTATATTCGGTCAAATCACATGACTTTCAATCGCTCTGTCTTTTATTGGATAAAAATACTTCTTATTTGCATTACTTAAATCTATTCATCTAATTCTTATCATCAAAATAAACTTATTGAATTTCATAAGTAAAAAGACTACAACATAGAGTAATAGAAAAAGAATTCTTTTAAGGAATAAAATGAAACTGTTTAAATCTATTTGGCAGTTTTTTGGTGTTTATCAAACGCCCACGATTCGCTTAACTCATTGCATGATATTTTTATTGGTCATTGGGCAAATTATCATCAGCAATTGGATGTCTGTCAGTAAAAGTGGCGTAATCCCAACAAGTGGTCTTGCGTATTATTTTACTTGGCTACACATTATCATTGGGTTTTGTTTATTATTTTTAGCGGCCATTCTCATTTTTGTCTGTCTCTCAAATCGAGGATTTAGATATTTCTATCCTTATTTATGGGGGGATCTCACTCAGATAAAAAACGATATCACAAGCTTATTTAATTTAAAGCTTCCTGACAGCTCACCTAAAGGGTTAGCAACAAGTGTCCAAGGGCTTGGACTGGGTGCATTGGCGCTAGTTATCCTTTCTGGTGTAACTTGGTTTATTTTATGGTGGCAAAACTCATCATTAGCCCCTGAAGCAAGAAATATTCATAAAACACTCACAGGACTAATCGAAGCTTATATTGTGGGACATGGTCTTATGGGCTTATTGCATTTTATCCTATGGAGAAAAACACCCCATTGACCTACAACTAATAGAATGAAGCATCCGTCGTACTATGTTTCTTCAATGTAATTTGCTTTCCATCCGAAATAAGTGTCAATACAAATTGGCACTTATGCGACACGCCCTGCTGGTTATACTCACATTGAGTATCAACAGTTAGCACAGACTGATCGAGCACTTTAACTTCTAGAATAAGATCATACGGCTTAGTTTCATCACTCGTATACCTTACGGAAATCTCTGAAAACAATTTATTATCATTGTAATAGGAAACATTGTATGAGCGATTATTTTCATCATAGTGGAACGCACTGAGCTTAGTTTTAGGTTCCGCGACCCATGAGCTATTAATGAAGCCATCGGCATTATACTGGTAGGTTAATTTACCATCGGAATCTTTTTTAGATAGAATTAAACAATTATTTCCAATTTCCATTTCTACTGGTCCATTAGAATCTTGACCAATCAATTTATTTTTCTCACGTTTAACAGAAAGCTCATTATGTACACTGTTAATATACTCATCTTTTGTACGAGTCATGCTAAAGCTTTCAATACAGCCATCCTTTGCTATTTTCAAATCTGATTCATAGTTTATAGAACCATCTTCATTATAAACGACAGATTTAACATGCTTAACATTGCCTTTTACTGGATTAAAATCATACAGTTGAGCCATATTAAAAACAACCGGGTTATATTTATCCATAGGGACTGCACCGGCCTGAAATGGTAAAAAAAATGTTGTTATGCTGGAAGCCAGTGATAAGAACTTAATATTCATGCTGTCCTCTAATTTTTATATTTATTCTGATAGTTAAATTACTATTTATTTTAATGAAATTGAAATCTTATACGTAAAAACACCACCAGAAGGATGCGCCTAATTTTACTGTGCTTACGTTTAAAGTTAAAGGTTAGATTACCTCACTGAGCTCAAGAAATTTAGAGCTTAGATGCACTACCATACAAATACTCTCGGTCATACTATCTTTATCTCTAACATAAAACTATTTTCATTTAAGTCATACATTTTTAAAATAAGAAAAAACCAGCACAATCTTTTAGTAAAGTGAAATAAGCTGCTAGAATTAATGTAAAGTTTCGCAAGCATGCCTGTTTTTAACAGATTATCTCATGGGAGATGGATTAATTTATTGAGAGTTATCTTACTGTTATCTTGAAATATACAGATAATGCTGATTTACACAAATTTAAGTTCTACCTATACTCACCACTCAATTTTTCGTCAAGGAATAAACATGAATTGGTATTTAGAAGTCATCAAAAATAACTATGCTAATTTCGAAGGTCGTGCTAGACGTAAAGAGTATTGGATGTTTACTCTTATTAACATGATCATCATTATGGTTCTATATGCATTGATCATTTCATCTGTTGATTACACAACAGGCGAAATGGGTGGATTAGGAATGATCGCTGGAATTTTATTAGGGATCTATGCGTTAGCCACTATCGTCCCTTCCATTGCTGTATCTGTACGTCGCTTACATGATACTGAAAAATCAGGCTGGTGGTATTTAATCTCATTTATCCCATTTGGTGCGATCGTTTTGCTCGTCTTCATGTGCTTAGAGGGTACTAAAGGCGACAACCGTTTTGGCGCAGATCCAAAAGCATAAAAATAGTGCCCCTTATTATGTAAGGGGCTTATTTAACTACCCTTTTAAATTCTCTTCAAAATATCTTTAATCTATTTGCTTCAATGCATTGTCCGCTAGTAAAACACGGTTTCCGTAATACTTCTTTTCGGTAACTTTATTGTTTTTCCATTTGATACGATTGTGAGTATAAAGTTGCATTTGTGTGCAATATTTTGCTCGTCATAATCACATTTAGAATCGACAACTAAGATTGGCAAACCAAGTGCCTTAATTTCCATTTGAAGATCAAATGGCTTAGTTATGTCTTTGCCGTAACTAATGATACTTTCAGAGAAAACAACATTATCTTTATAATATTTTATCGTCTCAGGAAGGTTATTCTCGTTATATGTGTTTTCACTGTATTGAACTTTAGGTTCTGCACTCATTGAGCCGATAATTATTCCATCATTATTGTACTGATATATTAACTTTCCATTACTATCAGTTCTTGAAATAATCAAACAATTCTCTGCCACTTCCATTTCAACAGGTCCATTTGCATCTGAACCCACTAATTTATTTTTTTCTCGCTTGACTGAAAGCCAGTTAGCAATGCTATTTAAATACTCATCTTTTTTTTGTTTCATCGTGAAACTATCAACACAACCATCACGACCAATCTTTAATGCAGACTGATAATTAATGGTTTCATCCTCATTATAAACAAAGGTATTCAGTTCTTTGATATTGCCTTTAACTGGATTAAAATCATAGAGTTGAGCAAAATTAAAAACGATCGGGTTATACTCATTTTTTTGAAATGCAGCAGATTGAAAAGAGACAGTAAATAATGCCAATTGAACAATTGAAGCTAAGTATTTGTTATTCATATAATTCTATACCTCAGAATTGCTAATTTGCTGTGTTCTAAACTTTATAACGATTCTTTTCTAATTTTTATTTACTTCATTAATTTCACTACAAATAATTCTTATCATATTAACATTTATCAAACTAACTTCCAGCGCCATTTCTTTATGCAAAAGTAAGTACAAACACTTATTCATTAAATGTCTTCACATTGCATTAAGATAATCTTTAGATAATAGGATTCATACCTATTTGATTGTTTAGAATTAATAAAAGACTGCACTAGGCAGCTGTAAATACAAAGCTAAATACTATTAATTAATATATATTTTAACCCTTTTAAGTTTTCCAAATTTTTTTATGCGACCTATAGTCTAATGTAATTAATTTATGCATTTTTGAGAGAAAAACCCGACGAAAAAAAACGGGAGTTTTTAGGCTCCCGTAATTATTCACACCACGTAATAAATTACATGTGTTTAATGATTGCGTCGCCGAATTCGCTACATTTCAGTAATTTAGCGCCTTCTAATTGACGTTCGAAATCGTAAGTTACAGTCTTAGCCGCGATTGCGCCTTCCATACCTTTAACGATTAAGTCTGCCGCTTCAACCCAACCCATGTGGCGCAGCAGTATATAGATACATTAATCATAACCATCTGATATTTATCATATTACTATAAATATTTTATCTTTTTCATGATAAAAACAGAGAGTTTTAAGTCATTGATAACATAAATGATTAATTTAGTTTTGATAACTGCTATTTCTCAAACATTGAGTGGAAATTAATCGATTTTAACACAATTAACCCATCACAATAATCGTCTTTTCTAATCGCTTAAATTATCTTTGCTTTAATTAGACAGCTAAACTCGAGTGTCTGGTTTGAACAATAAGCGGACGTTCATAATTATCCCTGTTCAGGAATGCATGGTTAGCGCGACCGCTAATGCATTTTTAGGTAACAACCTACTTTATATAGGCTCTTGCGTTGCTAATAAGCGGAACCGACGAAAACATATGCTATCAAACATCACTTCACCATCAGGTTGAAAACCCAACCGTAAAATAGTTTTAATTTTTACCCTACTCAAGGGCAGTAAAATAGTGATGCTTTCTAGTTTCATCTCACAGAAAGCACGTCTGATAATTTCGTCATAGATTATTTTACCTGCCCCCCAATAATCTGGGTGAAGCACCAGGGCAAGGTCTGCATCACCGTCTTCATATTGTAATCCCCCCCACCCAGCAAAATGCTCATTAATCATAATTGCCCACGGGCCATAACCATGTTCTTTCCATTGAGCATCTTTTTGTGCCACCCATTCTATACACTTTTGGTAGTTAAAATCGGGGCTTCCCAATGGCATGTGCCGTAATACATCAGGATGGTTATTGAGCGTAATAATATTGCTAACATTGACCTCTGTTAGTCTTTTAAATTCTAAAATCAAATACAGATCCCTTATGAAAAAATGCATGAATAAAATAATTCTACTGACATTATCATAACGTTATGGTTCTAATGATACTTTCATGACCTATTCAGCAAAGAATTGGGATAGTAGAACTTATCACATCTATCAAGATAAGCTATTAGAACACTTCTGATGATATTTCTTCTAAGAAATAAATCATATTCACTGCTGCGCTCCATTACATCGGACTTTTTTAATTATTTACAGCGTCCGTTTGAATTTCCGCTCATGGCACAAAGCTGATGGAGACCAAAACTTAAAGGTTTACTCTGAATAAGTACCTTTTATAACTTTTTTAGAACAACATTATTTTGTGTTAAATAAATCGGATATCGCTTCCCGTCATTTCACATTACAAAACAGTATATGGCTATATTAATCATCTGATATTTATGACGTTATCATTAATATTTTATCTTTTACATAGCAAAAATAGAGGTTTTTAATTCATTGATAATATATAGAAATTAATTCGTTCACCTAGAATCCATTAAATCAATTGCAATCGCATATATGGTTATCATTTGTTTCTCTTGCTCACTTTCTTTTTGCTCTTTTAAAATCGCAGATATGCGCTCTCCAGTAATGTTGTGCTTTGACTCATTTAGCAACATAACAGCCCGACCAACTACTTGACATATTCGCATATAAATTACATCTTTATCCGTATCCATAATCACCTCTGAGTATTCTCTTAACAGTATCACTTAGTTAACGTAATTCCCAGATAAGATTTGTATAGTTTTACTATAATTAATTTTTCTGTAAAAATTCAATGGATTCATTTAATATTTTTCATATTCAAACATTTTCTGATTTTTAGTTTATTAATTATTTTATAGTTTGATACGTTCTTATTTCTATACGATAGCTAGCTATAATACATATAATATTAACAATTGTTTTACTTGTTTAGATCAACCTTCCTACTATAGCTTATCATTAAGCTACTTATTTATTTTATAAAAACTCATTCTTTGGGCTTTAACCTATCTGCATTAGAAACATATAGAGCAAAAATAAGTACTAATATTGATATCGAGTAAATAATGAAGAGTTGTGGATCTTTATGCTCAACCACTATTAACCTAATTACTGCAGTAATTGCAATATAGATAAAATACTGTAATGGAAAATGATAGTTAGATTGAAAATATTTAATAATCAATGCAATGAACTCAAAGTATAAAAAATAAACAATAAGACCATCTACTAATAAGTAAATTGAAATGGAATCATTAGCTGTAAATAACAACCCTGCTAATACAACAGTTTCTTTTATTAAAAATGCTATTAATATAACAGCAAGTAAAAGTAATGCGGCACTACTAATCCACTGCAAGATTCTACAAATCAATTTGGATTGACTTAGGCCTGACATGATACACCCACAGGATATTAATCCTTTGATATTAAATAGTAATATCATTAATTAAGGAAATGGACCACCATCGAGGTATCGAACCTCAACTCTTAGACTTAATAAGGCTAAATACTCTTCCAGTTGAGTTAATGGTGGGGAAAAATTATTTAAATAAATTAACTACATATGAAGCAATCAAAATTAATATCCCTACTAATATAATTACTACAAATATATTTCCTGAATATATAACAATACGTCGATAAAGAGGAAACCAGTTCACAGAATACACCTTATGAGTTAATTGTTAGAAAACACATACCCATTACCAAGCTTATTTAATGATGGCGTATCAAAGAAATAAATTGCACCAAGGACCGCTATAGTTAACACAGCCAAAATGAGTATGTTCTTATAAATAGTTACAACTAAACACTGAACTGTTTGCTTTTTCATTAGTATACCTTGGGTAAATATCCCTTGGATACCACATTTATTTTTAGATAAAAGCTTGCGGATGCAAGATTTGCTATTCATAGCAATGAGGTATAATTATTCCTTAACCTTAACACATCCATTTAAATAAATACGATTTAAATAAAAAAACCTCGTTGTAACGAGGTTTTAAGTACTATCGAAATTTTAATCAGCAAACTTTTGCTTTCATTGAGCTTTTGCAAAAAATGCATTTAGCGCCATGTGGATTATTTACTGAAATATCAAACTGTGAGGTTCTATATTGAGATCCACTACAGCAAGGACATTTAAAGTACAGATAGACTTTTATAGTGTCTTTAAAGCGCCACCACTTGTCCTGCAGCAGGACCTTTTGCACCATTTTCAATGATGAATGAAACTTGCTGACCTTCAATTAAAGATTTGAAGTTATCACTCTGAATTGCAGAGAAATGAACAAATACATCTTTAGAGCCATCAGCTGGAGTAATGAAACCAAAACCTTTATCGTCGTTAAACCATTTTACTGAACCAGTCATTGTATTAGACATAGAATTTCCTTTAATTTTTTAAGTTTGCCATAAGGCATATTAGGTTTGTTTTTTATTTTTACTTATGGGAATTAATTAGAAGGAATTCGCAATGAAGGGTATCTTAGATAACACTAAATGGTGAACGACTTTAAACTGACTAGCATAAATAGGCCTGTACTTCCAAACCAGTTAAACCATTAGGCCACACAAACACAATAATAGCAAATTTTATATTTCACTCCTTTTTCAGAAGAGCTTACTATTGATATTATAAATGCAAATTAAAAAGTAATATTTAGCGATTTATTTTAATACGTTATACCACTATTTATACAGCTAGAGCATATTTTTACAACTTCATAACCTGATTTTTTAGCCATTTTAATCGCTTGCATAGCATTTAAAAAGTTACCAAGATAAAATCTATTTACAGCTATAGGCATATTCTTACATCCAATCTTATGCATTTTATAACTACCCTGTGGTTCCATCATTGTCTGAATGTAATAGTTCATTTTTTCTCCATTAAGCTATACGCGAGGAAGCGCACTAACAATCCCCATCATTGATGCTTTTAAGCCTCTACACTTAGTTTTCAGAGGCTAAATACCTTTTATTTCCGTGATCTGCAGAATAGTTTTACATCCAGTATACAAGTGAAAATGCAGCTAGCAGTAATACAACTATTATTAAAGCATTCCCTGTAAGCGATAAAATGTTTCGGTACAATGTAGATAAATTCATAGGCAATCCCTTAGGAATTACTTCCCTTGGATACCGCATCTATTTGTTAGATAAAAGCTTGCGAAGGCAAGATTTGCTTTTATAGCAATGAGGCATGATTATTTAATGTACTATAACATACTATCTATACATTAACTTAATTAATAATTTTATAAATGAAAACATTTAGTTAGGAAGCATTTCATGCAAAATACTCTAATAATTAAAATGCTTACTCACTATACATACAATTGATAACAATTTTTTATTAACTTTTTACTTTTAACTAATTTTATTTTTAGAAAGTAAATTCTATATTTATATTTTATTCATGCGCTTAATAATAACTTAACTTATTGATTCATAATTATTTAAATGGCATTACCCCTTGGTTTTATGCCATTTTCAACTATCATTTAACCTCTTGATTTAACGATATTCTTTAAATGGTTTTGGGGAAGTCATTTTCTTAGCCATAAGATAAATTTTACCTTATTTCTTGATCTCCATTAATATTTTACTGCATATAATCACAGTAATTATTTAACTGTTTTTATATACAGCACTTTATGCAAGGAGAATGTACGATGGTTACTATTAAAGTTCGCTTCGCTGCAAGCATGAAAGGTAAATTACCTGTGGGGACTTTCGACGCATTGAGAAATGAGATCACAAAAAGATTGAACCCCAAATACCCTGATTTAAATATCGATATTAGTTGGGGATCTCAAGCTAATGTTTCTATTGATGGCCTTGGTAAGAACGAAAAGAAAACCTACATTGAAGAAACGCTGGAAGAAATTTGGAATGATGGAGATTGGATGCCTGAAATGAAAGAAACTGAGGAAGTAGAGTATTTCGATAAATGATTAGAGTGCGCCAACTACTCAAGCTGGCGCATTTATTTTTTAATTATAGCAATGTGTCATTATCACCAAGGTCATATTGTTTACGTTCCGTAGCTTCCTGTTCTGCTCTTTCCGCTTCTTCTGCTGCTCGTTTAGCTTCTTCTTCAGCTAATCGCTCTGCTTCTAGTTTAGCAAGCCTCTCAGCTTCAGCTAGCTTCTGATTGTAGATAGAATCACTCGACATATTCACACGAACATCAATCCAGTGGCCATTGGGAATATCACAAGGCTCACCCGGAGTTAATTCAACCATTTCCCCATCGACTTCTTTAAGAAATTCAGGGTAAAGTTTGAATCGCTCATATTGAATGTTCTGCGGCAAGTCATGCTTGCGGTATGTCGTATAAAGTACGATATCACCATCCTCATCAGGCTCAACGATGCGACCATCGAATGGGTGCTGTTTACCTTTTTCAAGTACATCATAAAGCGCATACACTAGTGGAAGCTGGTTAATGCCGCACGGGATAGTAATACCACCATGAACTCCACCCCAGCTAGCATCAGAATGTAAACCAAGAACCCCATGCAGTTGATAAATTCCAGTGTGCAGCTTTTTGAGTGTTACACCTTCTGATTCTTCGTTTGTATCAATATGCTCTGCGAATACCTTAATGATCGGAGATGCCGCTTTTAGGTTTCCATTGCTATCCTTGGTTGTGTTCGCTGTGCTATATACTGCTTGAACTGACACTTCACCTAAATTGTTTTTAATGTAAGTATTGAGAGCAGATGTCTGGTTATTTATGAAAATCCCAGCATGTCTCGTGGTGTCATATGGAAATGCAATTCCACACCCCCACCCACCAAACATCCTGTCAGCTGTGCCTCCACCCTGTCTAAACGATCTAAAAACTCTAGCTTGCTTCATCTGCGCGTCTGTTAAAGCCTCCGACACGCCATCTCCTAGTCCAAAGTCACCAACTTGTACAAGCGAGCCCGATTTGTTAGGAACCCCCACAACGACAGAATTCCCAGAAAATCTGTGGACAAAGTTTAAAAAGTTGGAGGAAGTAGACGGGTTAGCCTCAAGCGACACCAAAGAGCCGTCTCCTTTGGCTAGAGTTACGTTAGGGAAATTCCCCGAAGAAGATATTTTTAAGCTTTCTCTAGATTGTACGTTGCCGTCTTTGTTCGCAGCCGCATACAGATAGTTATTAGACCCTTCATACACCGATTTATCGGCGTTCTCCGATAGCGGGATGTCGTTTATGAATGAGTTAGAATAAGGCACCATGCTGTCGTAAGTTATGCAAGAGCAACTCAGTCTTGAATAAGATCCTATCCCGACCCACACTTCTGCCTCAAATGCTGAAAGCTGGCGAATGCGAACTGGCGACCTGTTGTTGATACCGTAGGCTTCCAGCCCTATAAATGATGCCTCTACGTTTCTGTTAGGGTTGCTACCGTTACCTATTGTGATAGACAGGTGTGCAAACGCTGGGAAATTGCTCTGGGATGAAAATCCAGATGTTGTACAGTTTAATGTAAAGAGATAGCGTGAACCACCATGGGATGACCCAGCCCCGCCTATTTTTGCAATTTTAACCCATTCGCCATTCACCCCATTAGATCTAATAATCCACATTGGCGTTGCATATTGAACAGCCGTATCTTGAGCTTGTGGGTTTACTAGCGTAGGAACATCTTTACCCTGCCATAATAATCGTTTATCTTCCGATAATGTCAAAGATGTGCCTGCTGTACTATTAACCAAGGAAATTCGGTCAGTGTCATTTGGAGCGCCAATATACCCTCTTTCTGTACCGTCTGACTTCCTGAATTTCAGAAATAAGGATTGATTAGCAGACGTGTTTTTAAGAGTTAAAGCCTCACCATTTTTTGTTATTGTGCCTCCTGTTTTATCGAGCTTGTTATCCATTTGTTTTTTCAGTTCAATAAGACTCTCAAGCCTTACGGTTTCCCCAGTCGGAGTTTTAACTTCAACAATGCCGTCTTGCGTTAGCCATGTATCCATGTTGCGCAAGAAGTATTGGATATACTGCTGATTCGCAAGCATCTTGCGAACACCATCGCTCATGCTATCCAGAACGAATGTCGCTATCTGATACTTGGCTGCTGAAGCTGCCACTGGCACCGGATAGGTTAAGTTAATCTCGGTATCTGAATTCACAGATAACACATTATTAAAGTACACAACGTTATTGATAAAGATAGAGATTGGACAGCCTTCAGAGATACCTGCCAAATTATCTTTCCAGCGCGTTCCGGTACCTTTTATTTTTGTTTGTCCTGCTGTGGTTGTGATTGTGCCTGTTTGATAAATCATGAATGCCCCTATTTCTTCAAGCAATCTTGCTGTTTAAATTCGAAATTTCCGTTATTTTTCGTGACCGTAAACATGCCATCGCACGGGTTATGGGTCACTGTTACTGGCGATTTGCAGGCAGCAATAAGCGCAACGATCCCTACGAGAATCGCATAGTTAATTTTTTTCATTGGATTACCTTATGGGAATGGAAAGTAGTCTGCTGCGTCTAGAAAAATAGCAGGGAGTGCCGTTCTTGCTACCGTATAATCACCGTGATGACCACGATCTTGTAATGTACTCGTCAATAATAAACCAACCTTTGACTCACCTATATTTCCTATATTGAGGTCTCTCCACCACCCCAAGCCTCCATTGCTTGAAAAAACTTCTCCCACCACTGTCGGCGTATACATAGGACGACGTATATCATCAATACTTATGCCACTATTGATTGGGATCTGATTTGAAGGGAGCGTAATCGGTCGGGTCATTACGCCCATTTGTGAGTTAAAAGTCACTTTTTTCTCGTTGATGTTGCGAATTTTAAGCCCAAACCCCGGAGTATCGAGTTGCTCACTGGGTACGTTGGTAAACGCAATCACCCAATACCACGCTGAAGAATAATCAGTAATACCGGTACTATTCCTATTACGACTCACATATCTCCACCACTTAAGCTCCTCCCAACTTGTTACGTTAGAAGCCTCAAGCCGAATGAATGATTTATTATCATCGGTGTAAAAAAAGAAAATAGCATTCTCTATCGTCAATCCCGGAAATACTTTGCCTATATCAAAAAACTTATCGATATACACTTTTGCTTTATGAGTTGCGTAGGCGTAACCCAATGGTGGTGTATTTTCAAGAAAAATAGAACTTCCCGATACTTTTAAACCGAAGCCACTGGTCACTTTTTGAGATTCAGCGGTAGGAAAGGAGATAATTTTTACATAATTAAGGTCATAGTCATGCAGCCCCATAACCGTAATTTTTCGATTGCTGGTACTGTATACCATTTTATCTCTCGTCCCTGACACATATCTCCTATCCCCCACTTGCCTGAAAGTTACCTCGGCGGATCTAAATGATACAACCTGAAACCCGTAACCGTCTGGCACCTCATTTGGACATGTCCATTTGTAGGTTAACCAACCTCCATCGGGAGTTATACCATCACGCCGAGTCACATAGCGAGTCCATAGATTTGTGGCTGGAGCTGTTTTCTCATTGAAAATAAATTCGCTACCATCAAGATTTCTTATTTTTAGTCCATACAATTTATCAATCATAAGAACCACCCTAGCTCAATGATGTATGTGTCCTTGTACTTGAAGTAATCACCCTTGCTATTTCGAATAACAGAGTAGTCCCCTTCATTACTGTTCGTTTCAAAGACACCCGTGTTCATGTCGATGCGCGTCCCTGATTTGCCCTGTACGTAGTTCTTAGAGCGCATATCAGTACCGACAATGATTTGCTGAATATGGGCTTCTTCAATGAAAGCGCCTTTGACAAACATTTGTCCATTTTTAAGATACATGAACGTTTCAAAGCTACCGTTTGCGGGATTAATAAATGCAAAGTTGTTCGCCATGAAACCAATATAGGTATCTACTTTTCCTGCCTTCACTTCGGCGCTAATCACCATACCCGCTTTATAGAATTGCTTGTTGTACCAAACACCTGCGTTCACATCCCACGTTGCGTAGCCCTCACCTTTTGCCGTAAATTCGGTTGTCGCTTTGGTGTTAACAATCGCCATCTGTTCATCAAGCTTTGACTGAACCTGCGTTTGTGATTCTGCAAACGACTTGTTTAATGACGCGATAGCCTGATCGTTTTTAACAACTCCGGATTTCACTTCACCAATTGAGCTTTCTAATTCAGTGACAGATTTAGAAAATGCTTTGTCTAAATCAGCAATGGCTTGGTCATTCTTGATAACGCCTGCTTTAACGCCATTTATTGATGCATTAACTTCAACAATAGATTGAGCCCATGCCAACTCAGCGCTCGCAAACACACGATCCAAACGCTTAATCTGCGCCACTGATTCGCCGTGTTTTGTGAATAAATCTTGCTGAACTTCAAAGGTGGCAGCGCTGTTTATCAAGTTAGACTCATTGACCCAATTAAGCTGTTCCTCCAACCGCTTACCGGCTTCTGTAGTCATGAACTGACCACCCATTTCATCGATGATATCTGCAGGCAATGCATTGGCTTGCCCAACCGCTTCGACAAAGGGTGACTTTCCGTAACTATTGACTGTTCGAACATAAAACCAATAATCGGTACCCGCTTTTAAATTCTCTTTCGTCCAAAACTGCCCTTGTCCTAACCGATTGGATTTTGTTGTAACTTCCAAATCGTTAGTGTTGGTTAGCTTCTTGTCGCTGAACCAGAATTCAAACGTATAGCCGTGTTGTGCAGATTCTCCAGCTCGAGGAACGCATGTTAATGAGAACATCCCGCCAGTGACTTCAACGCTCACTGGTATGGGCGGGGCTTGAATGTCAAAATCAATAATGGCAGGTGCAGACATGGCGCCAGCGGCATTAATTGAACGAACTTCAGCGCGATAGGATCCGCGAACAAGTCCTGATAAATCGACCCTATCTTGCGGTACCTGAATTGATTGAATCACTTTCCCATCTTGAATAATGTTCACGGTGTTATAGCGAACATCTGCAGCAGCAGATCTCCAACTCAAATACCCTTGCACAATCTCGCCGATACTAACTGGTACAAATGCAAGGTTTAACGGTGGTGCCACCCCGCCCGTTGGCAATACAGTAAACGGTGGTCTAACAAATGGCTTGCCGATGATATCTTCATAAATATAAGCACCATCCTCCTCGAGGAGAATATCAACACCCTCCTGAGGGTGAAATTTCCATTCAGCGACACGAAACTCAAGGTTTTGAATACCAATATGAGGAAGGTTTAATAAAATCACTTCTCCTGGTCGATACGCGTAACCATCTATATTCATGCGCAATTGAATACGGCGACCTGCACGCTTTTTCCGTAGATATAAATTAGAAAGCCGTGCTGCTTGGTATGGGCTAGTGACAAACCGGTAATCCATGTTCTCTTTGATTTCTAACCCATCTTCATCAATCCATTCTTCGATAATGACAGGCTCAAAGTCAGTTTTGATGTACAGCTGATCAGCATCAACAAACGTCCCATAAATCGCATTAGTGGCATCGCGTAAAGCCAGTTCCGGCGTGATGTTAACAGTATCAATGATTTGATTAGGTTCAATACGCAATACCGCAGGACCGTTATAGGCTTGCATTAATATGCCATGCTTACCAGCGACATAAGTCGGCTCTCCTGCAATGCATTTGTGCATGTGATCGAGTATCGATGCTGGAGATTCAGAAAGTTCATAGGCTCCATTAATTGTGTAGCGTGGTTCGGCAACACCTTCTGGGCTAACGACTTGTTCGTCACACAGATCTGCAGCTGTTTTGAATGATTCAAAATCAATATCAGCATCAGGCACACCAAGATAACTGCGATAAAAATCGAGAACTACCAGTGCACCATTGTTGCTCCAGGTTGTTTTATTCGTGCGAGGATCGAATAGCTGCTTACCCCAAACCTCTACTTTGACGTTTGGCACACCGTACGGGAATTTTTCAGCATCGTATCTCAGTGTTAATCGTAACCATGTCAAACCATCCCCCGATCATGTCCTCTTTCCATGATGGTGCATTCTTTAGCATGTATGGGTCACAATCAGTCCGGGAGTTATGAAACTCATAACCCGCTTTATCGCCGAAAGTTCCTATCAAATCATCATTCAGCCAAATCTTGCCGATGTGATCAACTTTGTGTGCAGCAATGGCTAATGCCATAAATAGACGTTCATTTTCATCTTGTTCGCCGCGCTCTTCTTCTGCGAAAAACAATAAACCAGAACACACCGTTTTCCCCACAATAATAGTTTCTGATGCAACCGCAGAGCGTAGCATTTGTTTTCGTTCAGATTGGTCCCGATAGCTCATCGATGGCATTTTATCTTTGAAGATCATGGTACCAGCAGCTTGCACAGCAATACCGGCTACGATTAATGCTGTGCCCAATCCACCTGTGGCGATGACCCCTGCAATCATCAACCCAGCAGAGACAATGTTAGTGACCGTCTTTCCCATTTACTCTACTCTCCATGCTTTGACTGGTTGATGATTAACTGGCATTGCTCCTGACTCGGTAACCGCCCAAACTTTATTTGCCCATATAACGCCAAGCGTCTTCCCATCATCGCCGTTAAACATGACGATATCGCCACGCATTGCTTGATTAACTGGAATTTCAAGAAAGTGATTTAAAAGCGCAGACTCAATATCACCGAACTCCGTTTTTAAAACACGCATTGCGCCGGTGCGAGTTTTATATCTTCCACGCACTTTTTCACAGGGATCAAAATCACAGAGCGCAATCACACAATCCGCAGCAAATAAGCAGCAATCGTGCTCACCCCATGAAAATGGTTTTTGCATCGCTTTTTGTAGTGTCTCAGGGAGTCTGGTTGTCCAGTTAGGATGTCGCATTGCTGATCTCCGGGCATAAAAAAACCCGCCGAAGCGGGTTTATGGTATTCGAATAATTATTTTTTGCACATTTCTAATATGGCTTTATCTTGTTCAGCACTATTAGAAATAATTACAGATCCAACATCAATGTTATACCCATCTATTGCCACTGTGGATATAAACATTCTACTGCCAGCATACCCACCATATATGTTTTTGGAATTCACATACCCACACACAGTAACATTTTTTGATTTACCATTAGACTCATTTGAGTGAGATTCAAAATCTCTAAAAATTGCTGATGAAGGATCCGTCATTTTACTAGAAACTTTTTTCTCTACAGCGTCATATATGGATGACTGAGATACAGAAGCCTCTCGATAAATAAAAACAGCGACAACCACGCCAACTACAACTGCAGAGCTAATCATTAATTGTTTGTTCACTCGAATATCCTATACAGTTTTTTCAAGAGTAATGACAAATCACTTATAAATAAATGCTGGCGCATCTTTTTTGCTACCCCAATAGATAGCACGCTCCGCCATTTGCGCAACATAACGAAAAATACGATCACCCGCGTGCCTCTTTGTCCATGATTCATCCGTAAATCTATCTGGCAAACCTTGTGACCATCGTTCAAATCGATTTGATACCGTGACGGCAACTTCGTTATTATTACCTGTAGTCACACCAATATTTGATATTTGACCAGCGAACACAATTTCAGCTACAGCGGGTTTCCCATCACCACCTAAAGCCACCAGCATTAAACTGACATTTCTACCACGACTTCGCTCATTCATAACATCGGCAATTAAAAGTGAGTCAAAACCAGAAAGTGACAAGATAAGTTGCTGTGGGCTTGTGGTGTTATTTTCCGAAACTGTTTCTATGCTCCCCAAAGAACCCACGCCTAAATAGACTTCACCCGCAATAATCAAATTGCCAATCCCGGTATGGGCTCTTGTTACCCCTGACTTCAAATCAAGTTTTGCAGCTATGACTAATTCAGCCCCATCATTAATTGCTTTGACCATGCTATTAGAAAATGGATGATAAAGCATTAGAATAACGCCTCCTCAAACGTAATTGTTACATTAGAAAAGACGCCCGGTCTGTATTGAAAATTACCCTGATCATTGCTGGTTAATTTAAAAACTCCAAATGGGCGCACAGTTTCCAATTTATCATTGGCAGCTGGAGAAACCCTTAACATAGGTGAAATAGGGATAACTGCATTCCCCTCTTTGTCACTAATGACATTATCAGTGACCAGTTTCAACTCATTACCAACCGTCAAATAATCGCCTTTACGCAATATAATTGAACTAGCTATCCATCCTTTAGTTTGTAATATTTTACCTGTTTGATTGGCGGTACTTATTCTTGCTTCACCTTTTCCAGTCAATCCTTGACGCAACCAATTGCTAATTTTTACTCGGCCACTTTCACCATCAAGCGCCGCCATAAGAACCTCTAGATCGCGTGATAATTGCTCGGTAAGATTATTAAAGGTTAATGTGCAGCGCCAACGGCTACCAGGAAAGCGCACTGTTTGCACGCTTCCGGTAAAAACAGACGCAAATGATTTACTATTGCTGATTAATTGCCAGTTCATTGTTGCTGGCACAACGGCTTCTGGCCACTCTAATACCATGATTACCTCTCAAGGGATCCTCGGATTTTTCCTCTCGTCATAAAATCACGCTGTATTTTAGCTAAAGCGTCATCTGAACCTTGCTTTGCCCCCATCTTTGCAGCTTCCTGCATTGCATCATAAAGAGCCTGATCACCATTGCCAGTAACGTGGAATGTTTGATGAATAATGATACTTGGCGCGGCTGATTGTGCTTGCTCCAACCCTAGAACCCTAACGCCTAGCGAACCATCCCTTCCGCGAGTTAATGGCATAATTGCCTCTGGTCCAGCCTCCCCCATTAACCCCATCCCAGGAACGCCACCCTTAGCAAAAGGAAATAATGTTGGAGATTTCACAATACTATTACGATGGGCACTTAACCCAGGAGACTCATAAGTATTACCTTTGGCATTTGGTGTGGCTTTTAGTCCCATTGCATCACCAAAAGCGGTACCAGTAAAACCTGCTTTTAGAGCATTGAAAATCATCATCTGGAAGATCATCTTAGTGATTTCAGTCACAACTGATTGGGCAAAATCGGCAAAGTTTAATTTCCCTGTCGCTACGAAGTTAGCCAGCATACCTGACATGTCACTGAGGGCTGAATTACTAATAGATCGCATTTGGTCATAAACGTTTTCAGCTGTATTGCCAAAATCCTGTACGCCTCTAGCCATTCCTTTGTAAGCATCCCTCTGATCTCTAGATTTATCTTTCGACGATTGACGAACAATTTCTAATTGCTTTTGTTCTTCTTGAAGTAAAAATGCCGTTTGGTCAGCATAGAGTTGAGATTTTTTATCTGAAACTTCCTTGTCCAACTGATAGCGTCTTTGCCTAAAGTCATCTTGAATACGCTGCTCTTCAAGCATTAAATCATAAGCATTTTGACTCATCGTCATTTGCAAAATTTGATTTGTTGCATCCTGACTGATTTTTGACGTTTTCTGCATAACCTCAAAATTTTGGTCATCGAATTTTTTTCGTAACTCCTTAAACTTAATTTCTTTTTCTAACTCAGCATTTTTTAGTAACTGTGTACGGATCTCGATATGATGTGATTGGATGCTTTTTTGTCTAGCGTTTAAGTGCTGCCCTTGTAATCCAATTAATTCCTGTTCAAAGGAAGCAAGCTTACGCTCTGATGCAGTAAGACCTTCAGTCTCTTCCAACTGAGCTCGTAGTGCTGCTCCTTGCTGCAAAAGCTGCTCTATACGCTGCTTTCCTTCATCAACAACAGGGTTGCTACCTGTTTTCTTTGGGGCAGTAAATAACTTATCCAGCCCTTTTATGGCTTGTTGATATTCATTTGCGGAAATAGTGCCCTTATCCAACATCTCTTTGAATTGCTTTTGCCTTTCAGAGCGTTCCTTTTGCTGATCTGTTCCTGCTTTAAATGCTGCATTAAAATTTGTAGTTATCTCAAGTTGTTTATATGCAGCTTCTTTTTGCTCTAATAATTGCTTTTCTTGTATTTGCGCCTGTTCTTTTTTTAGTTTTATTGTTTCCTCTAAGAATGCATTATTCACTTGTGTATTTATTTTTACATAATTACTACCGTTAGTTACCTCATATAGTCCTTGATAGCTACGCCTAAGAAATTCAACCTCATTTTTTTGTGCTTTTAGCACTTCACTTTGCGTATTTTCCGCTTTTACCTTAGCTTGCAGTGTCGATATTTGAGCTAATTCGGAAGCCTCTCTTGTTTTTCCTTCCCTTTCAAGTAGCGCGATGCGCTGAACAATATCTGATTCGACAACAACGCCTTCATCAATTAGTTTTTTTATTCCAGTTAATGGCTGTTCACCTATAGAAACCAATTTACTAATAAGCAAATCAACGCTACCACCAGACTTTTCCATCTGAACACCAAGCTCTGAAACTTGGTGAAGCAAATCACCAGAAAAACCCGCGCTAGCAGCAGCGGTGACAGACTTGTAAGCCTCTGCGGTTCCACCTAGTTCATTCGCTAGATTTCGCAGATCATAGGCGGTTGTTACAAGCCCTAACCCGCCTTTTTGCAAGGCTGCATTGAAGGCTTTTTGGCGCTCTTCGGCTTGCTGATATTGAGAGTATAAATAAGTAAAAGCGCCCGCTGACGCCATAATGCCAATACCGACAGCGCCACCCATCATGCCCCATGCACTTTTAAACAAACTGGCACTATTCGCCGCTGCACGCTGTGAGAAGGTTAGTTCTTTGCTGGCATCGGATAATTGAACTGTAGCAGCTGCTAGATTTTTCTTACCATCAAGCTCGCTTTTATCAGCTAAAATAATGGCATTAGACGCGCTCTGCATTCGCTTCTTGGCATCGGCTTCGGCAATGTTTGCCTCACTGATAATGCGTGCGTTTTTAGCATGATCCTCCGCGTAGCTGACTGAAATACCATGCTGCTTGTTCACTTCAACTTGTCGCTCTAAATACTCATCGAGCGCAAAAGCTTGCTCTCTGCGGGCAATGGCTTCGTCACGCATCTTTGCTGCAAGATTGATTTTTTCTTGGGCGCTTTTTCTATCCGCTTGAGCCCCTTCGATTTGAGCGCGAGATAAATTAATAGCCTCTCTCGCGGCTTCTTGTGCGACTCGCTGCTGTTCTGTTAAAGAAAATTTGACACTGTTGACGTTCTCTAATGAGCGTTCCAGTGCAGGAATAAAACCACCAATTAAACTACTGGTCGCTACCGATGAAGCGCGCCGCGTGAAATGAAAAAGCGCTTCACTGAAAATGAGAAACGCTTTTAGCCATGAGTTTTTATCAAATTACGTGAACTATTGCGGCTTTTCAGGCCAGTCAATATCGGGCGCTTTAGATGTATCAACATCTGCATTTTTGACGCTATAAATTTCCCATGCGGTCAATAAATCTTTTTCTTCATCTGTCGCCATGCCTAAGCGTACTTTTCGCTCTAAAATAGTGATGTTTTTTTCAGCTTCTTCAGCAAATTGCTGCTTCTTCATTTCTGCTTCTGCGATATTTTGTTCTTTAGATATTGGCGGGTTTATGTATGCTTCAACCTCTTTATTCGTCATTTTCTTCAATACATTCAGATGCTCTCTGATATCAAAAAAAACGAGGGGAATTTCAGAGTATTCAATTTTTAAAGGCTCTAATTCATCTTGTGCTTTATTGAATGCAATCTGAGCACGGCTTTGTTGCTCTTGTTTATCGATAACAATTAAATCTAATTGAGTAATTTCTTCATCAAGTTTGGTAATGGATTCTTTAAGACTTTCAATATCATCCGTTACATTAAGCGTGATAGCTTCGCGTTTCTCACGAGCATCATCACGCTGATTTAATACTTCTTGTAATTCAATCGATGCTTTTTGTAAGCTCTCAGCTAAAGTGCTATATGTTGGTTCCATGTCTAGAATCAACTTTTCAAGCTCACTCGCTCTCTCAACTTGAGCTAAATCTGACTTAGTATATGCAAATACGGCATTATCTTTATTTTTAAAATGTATCATTAGTTTAACTCCATCACTTTAACACTCGCATTCGCATTCGCTGTGAATGAATAAGTTGAACCCGCAGGGATTATGCACACACCACCCGTTTTTGCCTCTCCCGATGAGTTGTAAGAGAAAGCCGCCTGCACACCATCCACAACAAAATTAATCTGCGGGTTCATTACATTTCCAGTGAAGATTACCGAGATAAATCTCGGTGTTTTCGTTGTATTTGTATAAGTAACACCTGAGCTTCGTTGTGACGTCACATCAATATATTTACCTCGCCCAAACAGTGATTCAGACACTGCTTTCTGACTGATAGCAACAGTAGAACTACTGCCCAATTCCTGCGCTAAATTCTGACTTGTCAGTAATTTCAGGACTTTTAATCGCGTTCCTGTATTGTTACCCGCAGTAACAATAACATCATCAGAAAAACAACTCGCAGCTAACAAAGTGAATGAGTCATTCCCCCTAGCATAAAGCGATGCTGAATAGTTACCAGGGAAATGCTGGCTAGCAATTTCTCTCGAACTCAGTATTTGAGAAGGTGTATCGACATTTCTCAGTAGTGAAAGTAACTCAGTATCATTAGCAGTTGATAGCGAGGCACCTCGTCCGCCGAAGCCATAGGCACCCACAGCCATCAACTCTTTACCATTGACAGTGATTCGCCCGCCATCAATGGTCACGTTTGTATTACTACGGCTATTGATAATTTGAAGCGTGCTCGGCGAGGCGGGACTGCCGTAGCCAAAGTATGCGGCGCGACTGCCATCCGAGTTTTTTATCGAATAAAAGGCAATTTCTTCATTCGTACACTGTATTGATATGGCTTCGTTTGATGATTTTACTGAAATGGCACCTGTGGCTATACCGCCTTTCTTATCAAGCTTTTCATTAAGCCCGTAGTTTAATGCTGTATTGGTTGCATAGTCACCTGCTGGCGCATAATTACCAGCAGGCTGAAATTTGAGATTAATTTCTGTTTTGGAGTAGCTATAACTCGCAATAATGGCACTAATAGCTTCAGTTAACTGATTAAGCTTACCTTTTTCCGGTTTTATGCTGCCTTTACTTAACACACCCAGCATTTCAGCCTGAACCATGTTGAACCAATCTTGACCGGGGTAAGACGGTGCTAAACCTGAACCGCCCTCAGTGAACCAAAGGGGCGTAGGGCTTTTTACTGGCGCCAGAGCGGGCATAGCATTGACACCGCTCTGATTATCGAGTCCGTACATTTAAACCTCACTCATAAATAAAAATAAATTCAGTCTCAGCGGGGGTATAGCGCTCAAGTAAGCATTCCAAATCCCCTGCATCGGCGATGCGTAGCCGCTGCTGGCAATTATCGAGCACAGTGGCAAATTGAGTTGTTCTATCAAAAACATGCACATAAACCCGAAACCAGTTTATCTCGGGATAAAGAGGATAAGTGCAATCACGCAGGCAATGATGTGGGTAGTGCTCAACCATTCGGATGTTATAACCACGCTCTGCGGCTAAACGCTCATAAAATTGATTGCACAGGCTTCCAGTCATCACAACTTTTGATTTAACGGCACGTCGTCGGGCATCAATCGATGAATCTTTATCAATACTGCAATCGGGTAAACCGACAAACTCTTCCCAATCATCCAGTAGCATAAAGGCGCGATCAGCAAACATCTCATTGAGTAAAACATCATTAACATCATCAACCCTTGCTAACTCTTCACCTGTTGCCAACATCAAACGCCCCAAGTCACTCTCGGGGTTTCTTGTCCATGCGCGACCCGTTGGGAGTAATTGCAACCCCGAACGCTGAAAGTGCTGCGGAGTCATCGCCATTGGATATTACCTAATACAAAGATTTCATTTTCAGTGGCTTGGATATCCGCCGTCGGGCTGTATAACGTATTATCGATTTCACCCGGTGCATTCGAAATCGCCGCCCGCAACTCAGATAAATACGCCAATCCTCCCGGTGGCAAGCTGTCTAGATAGCGTTTTAAATTCGCCTTTACCGCTTGGCGTACGTCTTCAGTATTGGGGGATACGCGCACGGAGAACGTGACCGTTTTCGCCGTGGGGGTGATCATAATCAGCTCTGCGCCTGTCGTTTTCCCCTCGACCTGATTAGTGACAGGGTTAACATGTCCCGTTAAGTAGTCTTTTACGCGCACGAGGTCGCTTTCTTTGGGGAAAATATCCGGCTCTTCATCCAGCACAAACATGACCCCCACGGAGCCATGACCTCGATAACGTGGAATGCACCACGCTCGCGTAACACCGGGAACCTCAAGCGCCCAACGTACATAATCATATTGATTGCCCCCTGAAGGTGGATATTGAACACGAAATAACAAGCGATTTCGCAGTGAATCAATGGGTTCCAGCTCTGCGCCGCCACTGATAACTTGGCTTATGGCGTCTGGCTGGACATTAATTACGGGAGAAATCAACGAAAAAGGGACACCCGCGACGGTGTTGCTATTGCGCCCCTCAATGAGCGCTTTGACTGCCACGGTATTGCTCCCCGTGGTTAGCGAAGTATTCTCAATCGCTTCAAAAACCTCACCATCAGGGCGTTGCCAGCGTGTACCTTGGGGGATAAATGCCGATGCGGTGGCATTTACCGTGAGCGCACCTTCTGCAAGGGTCGCAGGTTTGCGCCAAACGCCCCAAAAGCCGCAATGCTCCAGTAATTTATCTTCATCCGCGAGATGGGCGAAGATTTGGCGGCTAGTCCAGTTTAAGTGGTCATGTAAGCCTGCGGCATTTCCGGCGTTTGCATAGGCAATCGCTTTAGTGACACTAAACGGGGCACGGGCATACGTGCTCGGTAATCGACTTTCAATATCAGCCTGATTACGTGCAATCAATGTGGACAGTGTCGGTGCTTGATATGGCATTTAAACCCCGTTTAATCGTGTTTTAAAAGGCATCGGCAACACGCTACCATCGGGCAACGTTAAGGAAATAGAGAGCAATAACCAACTATCTTCAGGCACAGACGCGGTAACGGTGAGGGTCTTGACCAACTTCTCATCGAGCAACCATGCTAAGGCTTCTTCCGCATAGCTTTTCGCTCGGTGCAACACGGTCGAGAGCTGCTTTTCTCGTCCTAATAACCACAAACGTGATCCAATCGGACGCTCATTAAAGCTATCACCCCACCAACCGCGTTTATCGGTGCCTGTACCGGATGGCAACACATCTGAGTCCAGTGCGCGACGGTCAGTAAATAACGAAACAATGACCGCCGTTCCAAGCGAGTCATCCAGTGCAATATCGGCATTTTTCAGCACGATGTCTGCGCCATCAAGCTGCCACTGTAATTGAATATCATTGATTGCATTCATTTCGGTTTGCCCGTATTGTACCCGTCATGCTCTTCGTGAATGTGGTCTTTACCGCTCTTATCGCCTGACTTATGGTCTTGCGCTTTACTAATCCCCATTATCTCGACGTCACCTAGAAACTGGGTTTGTGGACAATCAAACACAGATTCTTCCGCAACTACTTCAAGCTTTTTGCACTCAATTCGGATCACACCGTCTTTGGTCAGTAAAATCTTATGACCTTCAAGGTGATACAGTGCACTGTCGCCACTTTCAAGATTGCCCAACCGCACGCCACGACTATCCACGGCAATGGCGACTAAATGCTGGCGAACGCCACCCACCGATAACACAATGGCTTCACTGCCCGCAGGGGGAACGCTGGTGTGACCGTAGTTCTGAAAACGCTCGACATCATCAGCGGTTTCATCTGCCAGTAATGACACCTGAAGATTTTGTTGCTTCAGGGAATCATTGACAAAGTTCACCACGCCGCGTGACACCAATAAGCGGATGCGGCGTGAAATACTGGCCGTAAATTTATTGAATTGAGCAATCATGGCTTCCACCTGATATCGGAATGCTTACCTTTGATTTCGGACTTTTCAGGGTCAGCAGGCTCAGTGAAGCCTTCATGGGGCATCAATTCCAACCGTGTGGCCGTACCGCCATCGTTATCCAGTAAGAAATTGACAGACACAATCAAGAGCTGCTCATCCACAAAACCTGCGGGTACGGCATGGAGCTGCACGAGGTTATTGGTCTGCCATAACTGCCCTGAAGCTTGAAACCACCCGCGCACAGTCGCATTGGCTTTAATACCATGCGCCATCGCGCGTTTTTGCTCCCATGCAGCGCGGGCAGTGCCTTTAGCTTTGGTCATGTTGTCATCGGCAATCACAATCGTTGGGCGATAGCGACTGATTTCAGGGTCTTTAGCGTCCATGTAAATGGCAGTGGATTGCACGGGTGTTTGTGTTTCGCCCCAGCGTCCACCTGCGGCAGAAGCCCCCTTAACGCGATAAACACTAAAGCGCTCTTGCCACGAAAGCGTAGTGTCTAAGCTGAGGATTTTGACGCCTTGGCGTTCACTTTTACCGAGGATCAAAGTTGCCACCGTTTGCGTACTGGCACGGGTAAACACCAATTCGCCCGCGGCATTACTGGTCATCAGTACCCCACGATGACGTGCAGCACGAGATAAGTTATCAAATACGGTTTCGCCCGGCTCAATTTGCCACTGACGAAATGCGGTTGCCGCCGCTGCATCGGTCACTTGCCAGCGAACGCTAACGCCAAACGGTTGACACAGGTCTTTGGCAATGCTTTCAAGGTTCACATTGCGCCATTGCCCCTTACCGTGAATGGCGGCGCAATCAACTAAATCCCCGGTTTTATCACGCCCTGATAACGTAATGGTACGTTCATCGCTGCCGATACTGACCTCGACCGTATCAACGTAACCTGTCACGACAGGCTGACCGTTCATCGCTAATTGGCACGCTTGACCGGGTTTGAGGACGAGGGGCGAGTCATCATTTTTGACGGTGATACCCAGACTAAACTGACCGGACATGTCTTCTAAGCTACGAGTGACATCGAGCTTTTTCCAACCAGAATAAATTGTGTTGCCTAATTTGAGTTCAATCGTGTTAGCCATCAATCACCTCAACGGACAGTGAGCCTGTAACAAACGCAGGATGACGAATGCCATTACGACGGATGAAACGGTCAATCTGCGCCACGCTCTGAGTTTCACGATAAAGCGTGACTAATGCGGGTTCGGTATCAACAAGCGTCACGCTGCGAGCTGAAGGTAAACGTGTTGCCGTGGTTTGCATTTGCTGCAAGAACACTAAGCGAAAATCACGCAGTTGAGCTGAAGTATTAAACCAACCTAAATCTCCCGTATGGACGATTAACTCAGTAAGCGACTCTTCCAGTTCGTCACTGGTTTGACGCACATCACCGATAGTTTCAATCAAAGGGATGACTTCACGCTCAGCGTCGGTCTGTAATGCAGGTGTGAGCGTGAGCGCGCCACCTTGCAGGTTAGCCGCGGGGGTTAATTGGGAAGCTAATTGCTGCTCACGTGCCGTGGCACTGGCGGCATCCAGCGACAATCCCACTAACTCACGGGTCAAGAAAATGTCTGTCGTGGTATTGATGACTTGCTGAAACTCTGCGACCGCAGGAATATTCGACGTGAATTGTGACTCAAGAGCGCTTGAGGTCTTACGTAACGCGCGATTGGCTGAATCGGCAGGCGCTACGTCAACCATCCCAGAAATTAAATCACTGATAGAGCCAAACAGTTCACCCGGTACATAAATTAGGTTCTTCAGGGAGCCTTTTAATCCTAACGCTGCGCCCAGTAACTGGTTCATGCCTGAACCTGCGGGCAGGCTACGAATGCCATTTACAATGGTATTGACCGTATTTTCAAGGGCACTCATGCGCTCCACAGCATGACTCAACGTGTCCGTGAACGATGACCAGTGCCCGGCAATATCAGCCAGCGTGCTATCGGTTAGGGCGTCACTGTTAAGCGAAGATTCTGAGGCGATAACGGGCGAGGTATTCTCAGTGGCTAATACAAAGGTGACTGAGAACAGTGCCACACCGCCCGTATAGCATGACTCACGCACGGTATAAGTTTCAATTTGGATGTGCTTTTTACCGTAATACGGGTGGTCAATTTCCCCCGGCTCATTGGCTTCTAACGCCTCAATAAGCGCGTCTTTTTGGTCAAGGTAATCGTCACCAAATACAATGGCCGTGAACGCATATTCTCGCGTAGACAGCCCCATATCTTCGGTCTCACCATCATCACGCATTGGGTACTCATGGCGCACAACACGACGCCCGCCACTGACCGTGGCATCGTCCATGATAAAGAACGGGACGCCACGAAACGAACCTTTACCCGGATTGACCCGGCTACGCCATGAATTATCGTTAAACAACGACATCACTTGTTCAAATTCCATTAGTACGTATTCCCCCCGCTGTAGCCCGTATTCACCCGTAAATCAACATTCTCAGATTGCACGGACTTTGTTCTCACGGTTAACCCTTCAGACGACTCCACGACGACCGTAATTTTCCCGTCGGCAGGTTTGGCGGGTTCTGGGGCTTCCGGTAGTGCCTTAATCAGTTCACCAACTAACGTGGCAGAGGAAGACGACCAATCACCAAATAGGTTTGGTGGTGAGGAAAGATCGTCGGGTTTATTCATCCAGTTACTGATTGGCGCGGGAATAAACGAATCTAAATCGGCATGTGGATATTTAGCTTTCTGCTCGTCTCTTAATTTCTGTAAGTTGGCATTTGCATCTTCAGAGTCTAAAAACTCAGTCATAGATAGAGCAGCATTTATCCCTTTTGCAAAAATGTTTTTACCAAAATCGATAAGATCATTACCGGAGTTTGTGTTGCTACTGACACTACCTTGCTCATTCCAGTTAGTGACATAGACATCAACAACGCCACTATCACCGCCTAATCCGGGGATGCCACCATCTTTGCTGCCAGCGCCGCCATCTTTTTTAAAGCTCTGCGCGAAGTCGAAAACTTTTTTACCCCCTCGGTAGGCGTAACGAGCTGCAATCACTGCACCGATACCTATGGCCACTTTTTCGATGCGTTCGGCATACTTATCCAGTTCTTCAGGGGAAAGGTCATTGATGGCATCAGCTAAGTCTTGAATGGGCTTAGCCAGCTTTAGCTGAGCAAAACGCTCACCTGCGTTGGTTAACGAGATGATCGCCGCGTTCAGGGTTTGCACATTTTGGGTGGCTTTTTCATCCATCAAGCCATCTTGAATATTCAGCGGGTTCGATTGCTCTTTTAGCAGGGTTTTATTTTTGGGGTCGGTAAACGCCATCATCAATTTGAGCGTATCACCCTCAAAGACCTGATTGAGGTTGTTTTCTTTGTTATACGCTGCCGTGTTGATTTCGCTCACTAAATCCGCAGGAGACTTAAATTTACCGGACTTATCCTTAACGGAGATACCCCCTTTTTGACGTAAGGCTTTTTGTTTTTCTTTATTAGTAGCAACATCAAATAAACCTTTTGCAGCCGCTTCAGCTTGTGCAGGGTCATCAAACTCTTTGTTTGCAATACGCATGATAGCCAGCATTTGCATTTGATCTTGCTGGCTTTTCCATGCGGTATTTTTCCCCATACTCGGCAATGCGTTAAATTGCTGGGTAATGTCGCCCGTACCAAACTTAGTTGCGGTCGCAATTCCATCGAGCCATTTACTCATTTTTTCGGGGGAGTTATAGCCCACATTGAACATATCCCCCAACTTAGCCCCCGCGGTCGTGGCTTCAACGCCAATCCCGCCAATGGTTTTGGCAATATTATCAAGCTGGCTTATCGCGGCATCAAAGTCATTCGTTTGGGTTAAAAACGCATTGGTGGCATTCGTTAAATCGCTACTGCTGAGGCGGTAGGTTGCTGCCGTTTGTGCGATACGTTTATCCAGTTCGCCCACTTGGTCAGCGGTTAAATTGTATTGCGTACCCAATTTGGTCATGACTTGTTGATGGTCGGCAACTTTTTTGCCTGCCATCGCCAAGCCGCCACCTGTCACGAACCCGACTAACTTATTGTCAAACTTATCCAGTATGCCATTTGCCCCATTAATGCTGCTGGTAAACAGTTTCATGGAGCGGCTACCTTCCGCCCCGAAACGGCTGATACTGGCTCCAAACTGGCGGGCGCGACTGGTGACGTTACCCACCAAATCAACCACAAATTGTGTCTTATTTTGAGTTGCCATTATCGCGCCTCCACCCAAGATTTATACAACCGCAATTTAGAAAGTGGCAACGTCATTGCCCACGACGCACCACTTTGTAGCTTAATCCCAACAAATAATGCAGTACGCTCGATGGCTCGAACGCACTGCAAACTATCGCCCCTTATCGGTCACGCCCACAACCGTGTTCATTGCCGCGTCCTGATGCCCACCAAAGTAATTAGAAATCAGCTCTAAATCGTCTTGATTGAGCGTCTTCAGCATCTCAAAGGGCAATGGACCGTTAATTTTACCGATGCGCACAATCGCACGGCGAATAAGCTCATACCCCATACGAGAAGGACTCGACACCAATGCCGCCCCTTTATTGGTCATCACGACGCGCTCACTGGCAGCTTCAGCATCAATCAAATCACCCGCGGTTAGCTCACGCAGCTCGACATCAAACTGAAGCTCTTCATCGTCACCGTCGCCATACGGTAATCCGTGTTTTAGGGTAAATTGCATGATTAGATCTCCTTACATTCCACTGCGTTAAAATTGGCGACTATCTCACCTTTGCCCGAGAGTGTGCTTTGTCCATCACTCCATGCGTTTGCCAGCAAGAATTTTTCGCCGGTATCACATTCAAACGAGATAGTGACATCCACCGCATTTTTAATGTCAAACAGCTTCACACCGGAACCTTGCGGGATAGTGCAAGAAAGTGCCGCTTCTTTTGGGGCTTCCTGAAAACCGTAGACGCGGGAACCCACTACAGGGGTTCGAATTTTGCCGCCCGGGGTCAGTACCGCCCCCTCAAGCGTGGGGATTTCCTTCCCATTCATGCGGATAAAGGCGATTCCGGTATATTGATAAGGGCTAGCCATAAGTCGTTATCCTTACAAAATAAATTGAATAGCGTGAGCGTAAGTACGGAACTGATTGACCAAATCAGGGTTACTGCGAACATTGACGCGATTGCGATCATTCTTATCGCGTTCCACAATCAAGGTTTCCTTGAAGGTGTCAAAGTCCTCAACCAGCCCCGCAAACTCTTGCTCCGTAAAGAGCGCCAGTAGCTCAGCTTTAATGATGGATGGGGTCACAATCGCTTGACCTGCACTGACGCGAATACCATCCTCTGCGAGCTTATGACGTGGGAATTTCTGAGTGATACGCACGCGGGTCGCATAACGCAGGTACGACAATGTCGCAATGGTTTCCACATCGAGATAACTCGGGTCTGGGTCACCAAAAGCGTTTTCACGGTACATGGTGATCATGCGCTCAATCTGCACATTGCCGCCCGTATCGACGTTAAAGGTTGAAATCCCATCATAAAGCAGCAAGTTACGCTCATTAAGTTGCCAGCGGTCGCCAATAGACGGCGGTAAAATGCCCGGTAACTGGAGCGTTTGTAATGGACGTGCGGGGTCGATACTGAGTGACCCAACTGCCACAGCCGCGACGGTGGATGCCCAAAGGTACGGGGGATGTGGAGACAATCCCGTTGGCATTGTCGAAAACAGGTAATCATTACGACTGAGACCAAAGCTAGAGGTTTGAGCGAGCGTGCCGCGTTTTGCCATCCAACAAATGCCATCAATCATTTTGAGTGCGCCCCAGCGTTCTTTGAGTTCATCACGCATGAGGTTCAGGTTTAACGTATCAGTGAACGGGTTAACCATGTGGTTCCACCACGTATCACCGAACGCGGTAATGGCATTGGCTAAATCCGGGTTGCCCGTCGCTTTGCCCATCGGGGTAATGGTGACATCGATACCTAACGGCAGTAATTCACCCGTGTAATAATTGAGTCGGACATCAATATCATTTCCCGTTTCACCCGACCATTTCGCGGTGAGCTTGACCACTTGCTCACTCACTTTGGCACTAACAGGCAATCGGTCATTGGCATTGATTGCATCACTGATTTTCTTTGCCATGACCTCAGCGGTATCACCAGCTTTAACGGTGACACGGACTGACGTCCCGGCAATCATCAGCGCAATTTGTCCGGTCTGGGCAACGGTGCCCACAGGTGCAATTTCACCTTCAGCATGTACGCCATCAGGATCATCATCCACGGCTAATGCCCATAAATCCGCAAAGGCATTCGCTTTAATAAAGCTGATCGCCATTTCGGCAAGCATGGAGCCTCGACCAAACGCCGCCTCAGCCGCATTGTTTGACGTGATACGAAATGGCTCACCCGCGGGCACTTGACCTGTTGAGGCTCGAATACCCAGTAACAACGTTTTATGCAACGTTGGCGGTGTTCCCGTGACTGCCGCTGAGTTATCAAACTCGATATAGCACAGAGGAACACGAATATTGGAAGGGATCTCATTAAAAGAAATCATGCCTTAGCTCCTTTCGAGGGCGTGTTAACAAGCACAACATCACCGTCTTTCAAACGACGCAGCCAAAATGCATTACGCGGCTTGACTTCGCCTTTATCTGCTAACGGTTGATACGTGTCAGGGTCACGAACCGTTAGCCCTGTCACGGGTTTAATGTGTAACGTGGTCATGGTTTTTCCTGTATCGGTAAATGAATAAGGGCTTCTTGCTCTGGCGTGCCGTCCGGTTCAGCCCAAACTTGGTAATGGGTAGCAAAGTCATCTAACTCGCTCATCTCCACAGGGTCAGGCAGCGGTTGTGGTGCCTCAAAATACAGCCCATACACGGCTACGCCACCACTACTTTGAATATCGCTCCATAGATTACTGGCTTGCGTTAACGTAAAGTTCCCCGCAGGTTCAATGCGACGATTGTTCAGCCAGCCGATAAGACGCTCAACAATCTCATAAATACCGGGAACATGGGTCTGACGACCATCCAGCACTTCAGCACTGACAAAAATCCCCCAACTGGAAATAGCGGTATGGCGAATTGCCCCCGGACGGTTGCCTAGCCATGCCACATAAACCGCGGGAGCAGTATTGACAATTAATGACACAGCGCTGTCGCTCCAATTCCCCGGATGAGTATCTAGTGCGCGAAGCGTGTTACCAAAAAGACCATCAATGCCTTCAAGCAATTTGTCCGAAATATCCGACGTGATCGCCATTAGATAAACCCTTTTGATTTGCCGCGTGACCAAACACTGCCCGCGCTTTCCATCAGAGCGACATCACCACCCGTTGGACGCTCAGCCTCGGGACTCAATCCCAGACTGATATCACCTGAAGAGACTTTCTCCAAAAAGCGGATAACATCTTCTTGGTCTTTGGTTGCTTTATCGGTGGCTTTGCCTTCCTCAAGTGAAAAACGCGCTAAAATACAGGCCACCCTGACGAGCACTGTCGGTACAGTTTTGAGTGGTAATGTGGCACGCCCATCGATATAACCATCAATCGCGGCGGCGGCATCATCCAGCGCAATCTGCAATATACGCTGGCGCTCAACATCCAATTCTTCGGGGGATAATTGGCGAATATCTTCAATTTTTTTATCCGCCAGAATATTCAGCGTCGTGCGGCTGTACCGGGCATACATATCATTCAGGGTGGCGTAACTCATTTTTTACCTTTTCCTTTACTTGTGGCTTCAGGTACTGGCTCTTGAGGCGCTTTAACTTCTTCGGTAGCCGTCACTTCACTTGCTGGCTTATCCGTCACGGCATCACCATCAACAACCACAGTCACCTCACCAACCGATAAAGTCGGCTCGTCAGTCACTATCGCTGCTGGTGCAATCGGATCGCCCAGCCCCCGCGGTGGGTCACTATCAGGATTTGACGCGATAACCATAACAGTGAGACGTGGGTCAGCTTCGAGCGCTTCGAGCACGGCGGCTGTAACGGGCGGTAAGGTGTTTTCGCCTTGATGTAAAACAAAACCCGCGCGACGGTAGCCTTCATGTGCGGTATTGACCACATGGACGCCCACCATCTCGGTAAGTTTGCTAGCACTTTCTTTATCAGACATAGCATTTCAACTCCGGTTAAACTCGATTTAAACGGGGGTTAACCCCCGTTTAATGGTTACAGGTAGTCGCCAACAATCAGCTCTAAGCGACCTTTCATTTCGTTGGAGACCGTGCCACTTTCACCATCGGTGGTCAGTTCACGCTCTAATAAGATTGTCGCTTCTTCTTCGAGTGATGGCGGAACCACGAGGCATGTTGGTTTAATGCCTAATGGACGACCGCCATCTGATTTAAAAGCACGCATGGCTTTAATTGCTTTCCAAAGGTTGGATTTATTTAGCGAAGCTTGACCTGCATACGCTAACTGCCAGAAGGAATAACCGACCTCACAGCGTGTATCGACCCCGTAGCGAAGCTGTTTGCGCATAAAGACTTGCTCATCATCGACTTTATCCATCGCGACCAGCTCTGCAGCTTTACGTTCTTGGAAAATGATAGGTAAAACAGCACGAGAGCAATCCATCACGAACCACGGTTCACCTTGATAGGCATCATCTATCAGGATGTTGCTAACGTGTTTCGCGGCACCAGTCCCATCAACGGTGGAATAAACAGGGTGGTCAGTATCAAAAAAGTTTTGCTTGTCATAACACAAGGTATTAAATCCCTTGGTTAATGCCCCAAAACACATTTCATCCGGCTGGACACCCGCAGCTCGACCCATTTCTGTAAATAGCGGTGAGTAAATCCCAAGGTTGTCATCGTCAATATCATCACGGTCAACACTGACTGTGCTTTCAAAGGGACGGTTAACCAGTTGATAGCCATGTGATGCCATGTCATTAAGCACACGATCACCAATCCACTCACGCATGTTAGGAAATTTCCCTAACCAGCCGTAAGTATTTGATTTGGTGGTACTGGCAACCTTCATTGCAATTTTTTCATATTGACTCGGGGCATCTGTAAGACCATTTTGGAAGTCGCCATTCCAGCCTGTAAAAAGAGATTGAATTAATTGAGGGGTGATGATTGCCATTATTTTTTAGCTCCCAGTTTTTTACGTTTCAAAAACTCTACATCTGTCAAGCCCTGTAAACGTGCAGCCTCTTTATCTGAGGCAGACAAAACAGCGAGACGAGCAGCAGGCTTAGTCAAGGTGGTCGTTTGACGACGAGTAACCGCGGCAATCCCTGTTCTACCTTTAATTGCCGCATTGAGGGCGGCAATCCCGCGAGTACGCGCTAACGTGCGTAAATAAGGGACTTCTGCTGCGACCACTCGACCGGAACGACGTGCCGTTGCAATAATGTTTTCAGCGCCGCCCGTTTTGGCTTGGGCATTTAATACCGCCGCCGAGCGTGCGAGCAGGTTGTACGCTTTAGCAGGAACAAATTGCGTCAAGTCAACACCGGCTAATGCGGCTTCTTCGAGGATTTGTTCCACTTCAGCCAGCTCTGCGCTGTTGTCATCCACAATGTCCGTGATATCACTGGCAAGCACATCCACATCTTGCGTGGTATCAATCACTTCTTGCGTGTCTAATGCCACTTGGGCAGAGGCTAACAAGGTCTCAATCGCCACAAGCGCTTGACCCAGCAGCTCGCGTAATGCGTCTTCAGTCAGCTCGCTGGTGTCTTCAGGCAACGTAATGCCCAGCTTCTCAAGGAGCTGAAGGAGAGTTTCATTCATAAGAACGTCCTCAGTAGGGGATGGAAGAGAAATTAAGGTATCGAGTCGCGCACTTAATGCCGCTATCGATTTCATTCCGGTTAAACCCGGGTCATTGGTGAGAGCGCCCATCCGCAAATACAACGGATGACCGACTTCGTCATAGGGGAAAACTGCCGACAAATACGCCCATTCGCCATTATCCACCGCCGCTTGTGCTGCGGGAGTCAGAGACAAGCGCACATACAATCCGTCGCCGTCTCGCCACTGCATATCGGCACGCGGGTCACGTAACCATGCTGCGGCTTTGGCTTCTGCGCAGGCGGTTGGATCTTCATCTTGTTTTAAGGTCACATGGTTATAGTCAAACAGCACGGGTTGACCGATAGCGGCGGTGGCTTCGATAAACTGTGCAGCAATGGTGGCATCAATAAACCATTGACCGCCCGGCACATCATCGGGACGACCATCACGGGCGTTAAAATGCCCCGCAGGCAGCAGTTGATACCAGCCATCTTGGCTGTGTGTTATCGCGGCACTTAAAATGGCAACGCGTTTGGGTGAGGTGTTTTTTCGGGTTTTCATGCCGCCATTGTGGCGGAGGAACAAAACAAGGCGGGTTTGTGGTAAATCACACCTTACTGGGAGGGCAAATGAAAAGCGAGTTAAGAAAGGACACTATACCGCGTTTAAAACCCGTTTAAAAACGCTATCACACGTTTAAACGGGGTGAGCATGATATAACGGGCGTTAACGCTGCCTTGAGGCTTCCTCGTGCTTCTGGCGAATGATATCCACAATATCGGCAATCCCCTGCGGTGATAGCCCCATGTAAGGACGTGCAGACACAGACGCAGGGGCGACGGGCATCGTGGGCAAACCACCCCATTGATGCAAGGCAGCATAGGCTTTATTGGTGCCAATGGCGGCGCTCGTGGCGTCATAATAGGGCATCAATGACATGGCCAACCCGCCTTGTGAGCGCTGTAACATTAACCCATCGCGGCCACTTTTCTCTAATTTCTCTTGATAACGCGCACTTAACGGTGACCATTTTTTTCCCGTGGTCGGGTCAGTTTCACTGGCAAAGGCATCCTCACTTTCACTGGCAAGCACGGCAGCAATCCCACGCGTAATCGGCGTGGTATCTTGTCCAAGCTTCTGAAGTCGTTTAAAGGCATTTTGAATCGGGGTAACGTCTATCTTTGTCTCAAGCTTCATAGTTTACCTTCCAGTAGGGTATAACGTCCGCTTGCCAGTCCTGCCTGTAACGTCGATAACGGCATAGACTCCGCCTGAACTGCCTGACTGATTAACGCCGATTTTTGGGTGCCAAGCGGTAATCTCATGACGGTTCGACCCAGCTCACGCCCTGTGGCACCCACGTACACCAATTGTTGTCGCTCCGTATCTAACAACACCGCAGCGGGTTGCCCAAGTAATTGTGGTAACGTTTGGTACTCCATCAGCGTTAAACCCGATTGCAACGTCTGATTATCGGCAGTCACAATACGAGGAACGGCTTGACCCGATTGTTTTTCGATGGCGACCGCAACGGTATCACTCACAAAGCCCAGCGATTGGGTCGTCTGCGGCGCGTTCTGTTGAGTGAGGGTTTCACCTGCCCACTGAGCAAATGCCGCCTGACGGGCTGGGGCATTATTCATTGACTGGATCACTTGTTGGCGTAACGCGCGATTTTGCATCTCAACCAATTTTTGCGCCATCGCCACATCTGCCCCCATCGCGGCTTGCCCGACATTATTTGACCAACCCGCGCCCGTCGTCATGGATTGCCCACCACGGCTAAAGGTGGTGGTTTCTGCTTCGTAGACTTCCCCTGTGCGCTTATCCACGCCTGAATCCACTTGCTGGGACTGCAAGGCTCCGGTACTGGATTCAACCGTTAAGCCCATGCGCTTCACTTGTGCCTCGGTTAAGGCGCGAACGCGGCAACGGCACCCCCAATCATTCGGCGGATAGAGCTTGTCCCAGATAGGATCATCGTAACGAAAAACACGCCCGTGCATGGCAGCATGACTTTTACGGGTGCGTCCATCGAGGATAGCAATGTATTGCCAGTAAGGGTGCGTTTCGACACTGGCAAGTTGTTGTTGATAACGACCCGCCTGATAGGCGGTGGCAACGTTAGTGCGATAAATGGTGGACAGCCTTGAAGGACTGCCCATTTGCACCATTTCCGCGCCACCATCACTGTCCACAATCACTTGCTTTCCCCACCATCCTTGCTCTTGCAGACGAGGCGTAAGGGTCTGCTTAAACTCGCGCTCCGTGATACCTTGACTCTTCGCGCGTTCAGTTTCCGCGTAGATAGTCTCTAAAATATCGAGACGCGCCGCTTTCGCCACGGTAAAGGCTTTGGCATGAGTTGCGGCATTGGCTTCTTGCCAGTTCCATGTGATTTCATAGCCTTTAGCGCGAAAGTAATCGACTGCAAGTGATGGCTCTAGCGTGGCGGCATAGCCTAAATTAACGGGTTGTGGCATTGAGGCGTCCCCATAACTCTGCCACAAACATGGCGCGATGCAGCATATCCGTCAATTGTGTGTCGTCCATCTCCGCATACAGTTCATCAGCCAATTGCTGGGCGGCAGCAAACCCGTCAGACTCAATCGCTTGAATGAGTGGGATGAGGAGTGGATCAACAGTGGATTGCCACGCCTGCGGGCTAACGGTTTCCACCATCGATTGCACGGAGTCCGGCTCAACCTGCGAGGCTAACGCCACCAATGGCTTATCGGATAACGGACGGGCACTCAGTAGCGCCGTTGAAAAATCCGGTGTCACGGGTGTTGCAGGCTTGAGCACCTCTTCATCGTCGGCAGCCACGGGAATTTGCAATTTATCATGCGCCCACTGTGCAGGGATTTTCATCCCCATATTCACCAGTTGCGGCAAGGCGGTTGCATACGTGGTTATATCTTCCGGCTCCGATAAATCAAATTCAAAGACAGGCTTGCGGCGCTGATTATCAAAGGACTGACAGTTAAGCGCGTACAGTGGAAAAACCAAATCACGGGTTAAGGTGGCGGCAAGCTGGGTCGCGTCGCTGTCTCGCACCTCAAAACGCACTTCATTGTGGACGTTACCCAGTGCATTGGTACTGGTTGCACCGTCAGCTTGACTGGTGAGCGTACCGCCGAGAATGGCTTTAGACATACTCAGCTCCGCCCAGTTCATCATCGCAAGAAACGGGTCAGCCGTGCCATCTGCCGCATTTTTAAAATCAATGAGCATTGAACGGGGAATAATGCCGCCTGCATTGTGACCAATCGACATCACCGCTCGCATCAGCGTTTCTTTCTCTTTATCGGTAGCCCCAGCAGGGTATTGCCCCACTCGGATGGGCAAGCCGTAAATTTCCAAAAACTCCGCTAAATCGCGCACAGAATAGTTTTTAAAGATGAACGGCCAGACTAACGTACGGATTAATCCCGTCCGTGCCAGATACCCCGATTTAGATTTAGCCACATGCTGCACCCACCCAAACGGCTGAAGCTCAAGACCGTGAGCGGAGCCATCGCGTAAGCGCAATTCGTTGCGCTCATCAATCGGCGTTTGGAACCATGCGGGGTCGCGCCACTCTACCGAACGTGGGATGATCAAACCTTCCACTTCTTCCCATTCAATCTCTTGGCAGCTAAAGCCTTTTAAAATGGCGTCGGTGGCATCAAAGATACAATCTGGCAACCAATCTGCATCGTCGAGAATTTCGGTGAGCAGCTCGGCGTCGTGCTTTTCTTCGCGGCTGGCATTTTTGGGCGGCTTGATTTTCCAATCCAGCGACTGAAGGGCGCGGCGACGCTTACCCAATTCAGACTGTAAGTGCGGGTCTTTTTCTTCCATGTCCTCAGCCAGCTCGCATTGGGCGAGCAATTGACCTCGCTCCGCATCACGCAGTATCTCGGCGGCACGCGCGGGCGTGAGTCCACTGACAGGATGATCGCCATAATAGCGATGAAGCTGATTTACCCGTGATTCATCATCTTGCGTTTGGGCGTGTTTTTTAAACCAAAACCGCTGCCCGACGGCATTCACCATGCGATTTAATATTCTCACCAGCAACCTCGATCAAAATTGTGATAGTCATCGTCATTAGAGACCGCGTGCTTATCAGGCAGAGGAATAAAGTCCATCTCTTGCCCATCAAGATAGGTCGCACGCGTAAACATCAAATACGCACCCGCGCTGTCACCGTGGCGTTTCTTACCGTCTGCACCTTTGCGCCGATTCTTATCGATTTTGGGTACGCCGCGAATATTCTGCATTTGGCGCTGGTCGGCAATGATGTCTTCATCTTTGGGGATTGAAATATCATTAGATTCATACAGCGCTTTGTACTTAGGCGACCACTCACGATAAAAATTATCCGTAATGTGAATGGCATCCACCATGTCCTCACCGTAGCGCAGCAGTAACGCCTCGCCCAAATAGCCCCCGTTCCCCGTGGCATCGACCGCAATCCCGACTAAACGAGGCAATGCGTCAATGACCGCTAAAGCAATTTGACGCTGTTGGTTGTAAGGCACATCATGCAGCTCAATCGTCAGTAAGACTCTGCGGCGTGTATCTTGCTCAATGGTGCCCACACCAATGACTGATAAGTCACCACTGCGCGCAAAGTCTTGCCCATAGGCAT
This sequence comes from Providencia sp. LY12, assembly GCF_057621555.1. Lineage (NCBI taxonomy): Bacteria > Pseudomonadati > Pseudomonadota > Gammaproteobacteria > Enterobacterales > Morganellaceae > Providencia > Providencia sp. LY12. The sequence goes on from NZ_CM172594.1 coordinate 2,475,400, forward strand.
GGCGCGTATCAGCGTCAAACTGGTTAATGATGGGAGTCACGTCTTCAGCAATAAACGTATCGACCGTGCTCACACGCTCATCTTCTGACCAAGTCATGTGTCCATCAGGCATACTAAAACGCACCACAAGACAGTTTTCATCGGTGGCACGGTCAATCAAGACGCGCGGAATATAGGCACCTGAGCCTTGCTTCGGCACGCAATAATACTCTTCGAGCGCATCTTCTTCCGTTGCGGTGTCTTTGAGTAAATTGGCTTTCCATTCATCCTCTTTACCTTGCGTCCACTCTTGGCGGCGCACTTGGCAAATACGACGATACAGACCATCGTTACAGGCATCATCTAAGGTAATGGTATGGACGCTATAGCGTTTACGACCCGCTCGCGAGTCCTTAATCAGCTCATTAAACAGGTTTTCATTGCCATTATGGGTGGAGATAATACGGACTTTCGCCCCCCACATGGTCAGCGCCAAGGCAGCTTTTAGCACTTCTGCAAGCTTTTCATGAAACGCGGCTTCATCGATGGTGACGTTACCTTGCATCCCCCGCAAGTTCTTGGGGTTACTGGATAGGGCTTGCACCTTAAAGCCACTGCTGAAGTAGACGACAAAGGTCAAAATATCTTTGTCTTCATCTTCAAAGACTTCCTCGCCGACTTCATTCGCAGCGAGTCCATAGGCTTTTGCCCACATCGCCACCGCATCGATAAACTCACGCGCCATTTCTTTATTTGAGCCAATATAGAAATGGTTTGTGCCTCCGGCTTCACGCGAAAGTGCCGCAGTGAGCGCAGCATCCGCCGCTTCCGCCCAGGTTAAACCAGTACGACGGGACTTTTCTGCAATCTTGAGGGGAGAATCGTCCGCTATCCAGCGCTTCTGATAGCCCAGTAAGACATCATTACGATTAAAATTAGGCTGCGAAAAGGTATCTAAAACCAAGGCGGCAGACGGTGTAAGCGGTGTTTTTATCATCAGGCGATCCCCAAAATAAACTGTTTAATATTGGCAGCCGCCTCTTGGGTCAATCCGGCTTGCTTCACCAGTTTTTCAGCTTCAGTCGCGGCTTCAGCCGCAAAGGCAGCGCGGATTTCCTTCTCGCGCTTGGTGCTCATCATGGCGGCTTGCTCGATACGGGCAGCAACTAGCGCAAGCTGCGCCAAGGCTTTAGGCTCAACCACTTTTTCACTTTCAGATAAAGACATGGTGGTTTCAAATGCCAGTGACTTCACAAACTCTTGCAGCAATTTACCGATATCTGATGTCGGGGCAGACCCCAGACGAGACACCCACACATCAGCAATCTCGCGACCTTCACGAATTTTTGCACCCAAGGTTTCCATACGGGACGCATAACGATTTAACCCCGTGCGGGAGATTTTCAGGTCATCGGGTAAGCCTGCATCATCAATGAGTTCATTGACGGCGGCGCGAATGTCTTCTTGCGTATGGCGCTTATCACGCAATAGCGCGTGAAGCTGGTCTCGAATACCTTCGGGAAGCAAGTCTATTTTAGACGGACGTCCCCGCGTTTTTTTGTCACTCATAACTAGCTCCGGGGGCGAGGACGCTTGACACCCGGTACGGTGCTACGACCTTCAGCAACATCCAAACCACGCCCCGTGACAGTGGCAACGAGGCAGCCCGCAATGTCTTTGGTGGCACACAAACCTTGTTCTTCTAGCCATGCAATGTGGGAGCGAACCACATCACGGCTCACACGATGACCATACGTATCAAGGCAAGTTTGCAAAACGGACTCATTAGCATCACCGCCGCACTCTTCCAATGATCGCAATAACACTAAACGCTGGTCTTCTTTTAAAATTTCACGCATTGACATTATTTTTTCTCTTTCAGTTCGTTTTGTAATAACAAGTCACTGAGATGACGTAGCTGGCGCAGTTCGGGAGAAACTGCCTTGAGGTCACCCGATAAGCTGGCTATTTCCAGTTGTAAATTATGCAGTTCTTGGCGGTTAGGTAGGGTCGATAGCGACGTTTCAAGCTGGCTTAATTGCATTTTCATCACCTCAACGTCATCCCGCTTCGCATAGGTTTTACTGAGCAACAACAACACGAGACTGGCAACACTGGTGACGACAGCCCAAATGATTGACCAATGTTCTTTAAGTGCGTCTAACATGCTTCGTCCTGTTTTCAACAAGGTTTTGACACAGTACGCATCGCTCAAAATGCGGGTTAATCGCTAACCGGGCGGGGTCAATTTCTTGACCGCAATCGCAACATGTACCTGTTCCAGCCAATGTGGCTTGATGTTTAAAGTGACTTTCTAACTCGCGGTCTCGATGCCATTGCTCAAGCTCACAAGCCCTATCAATGATTTTCATTCGGCGTCCTGAGTTGGTTTTCGACCCACATCTGAAGTCCTATCAGCTTTGCTTCGAGGGTTTGGCTCCACTGACCATACGCGCTCGCGTGCTTGAGAAGGGCTTCCGGCTCCCCCGAGGTCGGCGGGAGTGGCTTGACGGGGCGCTGGAGCAAATCGCTCGGCGGCATTGGGCATGCTGAAATCACCAAAGGCGGCGTCACCGTAACCGAAGGCTTCGCGGTAGAGCTGCAACCCATGAGCGCCAAGACCAGTATAATCAGCGCCATCAGAAGCCACGGCGTTGGGAATTTGTTGCTCAATACGGTTGGCAGCCCCGGCAATTTTTTTAAGTTCACTGAAGACCTGCTGAGAGAGTTTCGCATTTACGTTCAATTGCTCCTGTTGCTTGGCGACGAGCTGCTCAAGCGCATTTGCATGGTTTTCGGCAGAGGTTTGCTGCGCCTGACTGAATGCCAGTTCGATGCCTTGACGCTTTTTAATTTCATCATCGACTTTAGACTGCATGGCATTGGTTGCCACAAACGCACTCAAACCGCCCACAAACCCCGCGCTAATGAGTGCAGTGACGACATAACTGATGAGGGGATTGTTCATTGATTCACTTCCTTATCGCGTTTGATCGCCGCTTGTTTTGAGGCTTGGTTTTGCACCACCCATGCGGTGAGGTATCCAGCATAAAGCCACTCACAATCCACCATTCGCCCTGATAACGTGACCCAAATCAGTACAAAGGTACTGGCAATAAAAGCCCCAAATAAGGTGGTGTCCGAGGTGGATAATCGCCCGGTGGCGGGGTTAGTGATCAACTGTTTAAGCCGAGCGAACATGATTGACCTCCACTTTAGCCAATCGAATATCTTGCGCATTGACAGATTGCCAACCTTGCCGAAAAAACGATTGATAGGTTTGGTTATGGCTATAAAGCGGCACGTCTTTAATGTCACCCCCAGCAAGCGCCAACGCTAAGCATTGTTGACGTCCAGCCTGATACGTATCGTAATAACGCGGATTACGCAGCGCGGGATTAAGCTTAAGTAGCACGGTGTCAGCAATCGCAGGGGGAAACATCAGCGCACCTCCGCTTAGCGTGGAATTTCAACGTGAGGATAATCCGGGAACGTCGTCTTAACGGGCAAAGATGGGTCATTTGTCCAGTTCTTACCAAAACGTAGCGGTACGCCGAGTTCATCACCCGCCTGCTTAATCGCACGTAACACTGGGTCAAATAGCTCTGGATGGTCATCCCACACCATGCCGGGCTTCATGGCTGACGGCAAAATATCAACGGCATGGCCTGTTAAGTGACGACTATTAGACGTATGTGACGCGCCATTATTGACATATTCGGCCTGCTTAGCTTGGGAACGGACACCCTCAATGACGGCAAAATCGGCAGAGGTAAGCTCAAGCGCGCGGGTAATTACTTTAACTAAGCGTGGGTCAACACCCACAAGGTTGCTTTTACTGCGCTGAGAAAAGACAAATGGCTTTTTCATGAATGCCCCAAAATAGAATTAACAATGACTTATATTCGGGGTTTTCATGGGAATGGTGGGTTTGTGGGGAATCAAACAAAAAAACCCGCCAAGGTGGCGGGTCTGAGTATTAGAACAAATCAGGTTGATAGCGTTTTCGGTGCAGTGCCATCTGTTGGCGCAGTATGGCATAAACGGTGGAATTAGTCAGACCAAATTTTTTCGCTAATCCGTCGATATCCCCGCGCGACTCTAAACTCCATTCGATAAACAATTGGTTATCGCGCAAAGCGGATTTTAGGGAATCGCCTGTTGGTAAGTAAACCGCTCGCCCACCATAGTAATGGGACAGAGCACCGACCAACTTACTGGCGGCTAATCGAGCTTTGGGTTCATCGTAGCCTTGACGAATCAGCTCAGTATGAAATAAATCCACGATATCCGCTAACAACTGAGGCCAGCGTGACTGAAGTTCGCTAACCGGAATATTATCCAGTTGGTCAAGCAACTGTCCTACATCGGTATGATCATCGGCAAAGAGAGGTAGATTATTCATGTTGTTAACCTATAGTTAGCGAAAGTGAAAATACCAGAGTAAGAAAACGCTAATCATCGCTATAACTAGAATTCCTAAACTCTTATCGCTTTTTGCAGGATGTTTTTCCGCTATTTTTAAAAGCGTTTTTCTGCGTATTAGATACAACGGAAAAAAGATAACAAATAGAATTAAAGAACCTATTCCCCAAGAGATTGAAGACCATCCTCTAACTCTATTTAGTTCATCACGATATGAACCTATTTGATGACTAGATGCATCAAAATAAACCCACCAAGAACAGCCAATGATTGTTAATGTAATGAGCAGATCACTATCCATTTAAGCCTCCTTTTTTATCTAACCACTCTTTGCCGCCCGGTAGTGTAGCTAAATCAACACCATAATTCTGCATTTGTTTAAAGTAAGCATCTTGGCTATCAGAACCCGATACCTGTTGTTTCTCTCGCTCTTTGACATTACTGCCTTGCGCAAATAACTGCTGGGAAGAGCTATAAACCGTCTTGAGGTAATTGTGATTCGACAACGGCTTTGTATCACCTTGCGCCCGTTTTTCACGAATACGCTCGACGGTTTCACTCAGTGCATGGGACAGCACTCGATTCGAGGGGTAGAGTTCAAGCACTTCCTCAACCAATTTTAATGCTCGGCTATTAGACAGATTGTTTTTCTCCCGACGAAATAAGCCGATATAGTTAACCAAATGACGAGCACAACCATGAGATAACTTACTGATTTTGTCCATTAACTGGCGGCTGGCATCATCCTCCATAATCGCATCAAGATGAAAGTCAGAATGACAGATAGGGCAACGTCCAATTTTCATCGAGTCCCTCCGTAAGCATCACAGACCGCATCATAACCACGACGTTCTGGGAGCGGCTTACCCAATGCGCGTAAACCTTCCAGCATCAAACGCAAATGCCATTGTTTAAGTGACTCCAGTACACGGTAAGCCAACTCAGCATCCAACCAACCCAGCTCGTTCACACCGATACCGTTGTTCAAGCGGGCGGTTTGGCGTTGTACAAACTTATTGAGCGCCTCTTCAGAGCTATCCACGATAAAGCCATGGCGATGCATTGTGATCCAAATCGCTCTGATTTTGCTAATCTCCGCGGCTTTATCACCGCCATTTAAACGGGGTTTAACCCGTGGTTTATGCTTTTTAAAACTGCGTTTAAATCCACGCTCAACAAAGGCGTCATACGCTAGCTGAAGTTCACCATGACGCATTTTGCGACAGGAATCCTTGCCCGTTGCTGTTACCAACATCGCGCGATAAGTTTCATCGTCCAATTTCAATTTGGATTTAGCGATATGAATGAGACGTACCAGTTGATCATTGGTCATAAAGTCACTCCCTTTTTTCCAAGGATTCGTGATTTTACGGGTGGTAACATAGGGTTTTGTAATGTTCTCTCACCATATGCTGCACATGTAGACGAACAGCCACCACGCATCCAGTCATTACAACTATCACATAGACATGCGCTAACAATGGGGTGGCGTAATCGCTCAGCAAACGCACGGCAGAGGTTAATTTCATCCTGAATAGTTTGCGTGACGGCACCTGTGTAATGGCATTCATTGAGAGCAGCCAACGAGTCTTGTAATGAGTCCGCCAGTTTATCCACACCTTGCGCTTGTAACTCTCGTAGATAGTCATCGGATAACTGAATATCGTCATCACTCAGCGCCATAAACAGTGGCGTGGTGTGCTGCTTGTCACCACGCCGAGAGATAGAAATTGTTTCTGACACTGGTTGATAAGGTTTAACAAAACACACTGGCTCAGCGGTAATAACAAACTGAGGCTGTTTCATGCTACAGGTCGATGGATTAGTCATTGTTATTACCTTCAGTAACTGGAGTAAGAAATGCCGCACAAATACCATTGGCTGCGACGGTGATCGTATTGAGTTCACTCTGACTAATCTCAATGCCCGGGTGTTGATTTGAGATTTCAAACAAAATGGCAGAAACCAATTTAATTTGCTGTATTGGCGTGCCTGTATATTGGGTAAGGTGTGGACTATTCATTTAAATAAATACCTCATTATCTGGATTTAGGCGTAAGCGCGTCCTGACGGGTTTACGCCATTAATTAAAAAGTGTTTATTTTTAGTGAGTTAAATTATTTTCAAATAAAATGTAATATTTGTTATTACAATACATACTATGTGGCTAGCCTTTATTCTCCTCCCACCCAGTTATTTCTATATCTTCACTATTAATAAACCATGGTTCAATTTCATCAATTCTAATCCCCATATCATCTAATGAAGGATATCCATCAATTCCCTTATCTTTAGACCAATCGAATTGTTCGGTAACCCATTCCTCATCTTTGAAGTTATTAAATGCCACTTGTTGGAAACATTCTGCACAGAACATGGTAAAACCTGCTTTTTCATGGCTTCCATATTTTTTAGCTCTATACTCTGCATCACAATAGAATTTATTAATTTGCTCACACTGGGTTTTAAATTTATCTTCATCGATAACGGTGATAACCATTTCTAAATCTAGTTGCCAAGAGCCTGAACTCACTTTAATTTGTCTAGCCATGGTTAAACACCTGTGATATTGAGTGAAATTTGAATGTATTTATTGGTATCGCCTGTACGCTCATAAATACGGATGTAACGGCAGCTATCAACAATTTGAATCGACTCGCTGATTGCATCCATCGCTTTAAGCCATTTATCGTCTTGAATATCTAAGCGGCGTAAACTTAAAATTTCACGGATGCGGATTTTGCCTTCTTTATCCACCTGAAAGGCATCATTGATAATGGCGAGAATGTTAGGGTTCGCGCCTTCCGACCACGAAAAAATACACGCATCAATTAAGGTTTTTGCTGTTTGCAAGCGTTCATCAAAAGCCATACGGTCTTGAATAGCGACCTGAATACAATGCTCACCATCAAAAGCATAGAGTTTGACATTGCCTTTTTCTCCACCAACAGGGGCGTCAAATTGCTCAGCCGATAATTCACGAAACGCATCAATTGAATTAAACGCCGTGGTTTTTAAATCTTTAAGTGCTTGATTTAACGCTTTTGCAGGCGTCACGATATCGCCCACTAACGCATCACGCAGACGGTCAATTTGTTTAATTGTCTTAAGCGGTACGTTATGACCCTTCGCATTAATCCAAAACCCCTCTGGGACTTCATGTGCAGTAAACTGCTTATCATTTGCTAACATGTTGTTTTTCCTTCTTTGTTCGGTGTTAAATCAATCGCCTTACCATTGATGCCATGCACCAATAATTTAGCCGCTTCAATTTCGCCCTGAGTCATTTCACCGACACAGGCGCCATCAACAGAATAGAGAAAAGTTCCTTGAATATTTTCCGTAATAACAATGGTAATTTTTGCTGGCATAAACGCCCTCCTTAGTGTGTTGATTCTGACCAGTAAACACGGCACTCACCAAAGTTATAAACACCTTGTTTAACACCTGACACATAAGTGTAAGCTGCTTGACCCGCCTTAATAAGAGAGTCACAAGCACCATGATACGCAATACGAATACTGATTTTTCCGTACTGGACGGAAGTATCAATAACAGTAAAACCCAAATCAGTCAGTTTCTTACACGCCATATCTGCATGCATAAATTTCGAGACAATGGATTGGTTGTCCGGGGTGATGGAAATATTCATTATGCTGTCTCCTCAATACCTTCTAAGTCTTTGACTGCGCGGCGAATGTGCTTTTCATTCAGCATTTCACTGGCTCCTGTGGCAAACATGGACGCTAAGCGCAAGGTGTGAGATATCACACGCAAAGCTCCGGGTTTCTTGGCAAGCTCAAACACTAAAGCTCTCTCCGCTTGACCTAGATTCCAAGCTGCGGCAATCGCTTTTACATCTTCCGTCTTTGGTTTCAAGATAGAGACTTTTTTAGCTATTCGACTGAATAAGCGAGCAAAATCCATATCACGAGAGTTACCCCCAGTCAGTTTTGAATACACTTGATGATTCCCCACAAGCGTTAAACCAATACCTGTATCTTCTTGTAAAATCCGAAGTTCCTCTAAAACGGGGTAACCTAAATGGTCAGCTTCATCAATAATAAGCAAGCCGTTTGTACCGCGTAACTTACGACGAACGGCGCGACCCAATTGACCTGCTCGACGTGGCGCATCACCAATACCCAACTCCAGTGCCAGCTCATACAAACATTCACTCAGACTCGCACGGGATGGAGAGATCGTAATGAGCCAAACATTCGGGCGATTTTGTGCAAAGTGTTGCAATGACTTAGTTTTCCCTACACCCGGCACACCGTAAATGACAGTAATACATTGCGCTAATTGCGCGTATTGCAACGCACTATCAATCTGTCTTGAGGTTTTGGTTTCAATGAAATCCGGTGCTTGGGGCATTTCATTCGCACGACGAGTACGGTTTTCTAACCACAGGTTTAACTTGGTATTGACGTCGTCGTTATCGCCTTTGTACTTCTCATTCATAAAATGAGAAACCGCCGTACTGGATAACCCCGCTTCACGTGAGATAGCGGTATAGGTCATGCCATCGTTATCCACAATCGCCCGCAGTGCTGAACGCGTTGCGCTATAATCCATAACGGATTGAGTTAATGTAACAATGTTATTCATGGCTTCTCCTAAATCGTGTTCTTAGTGCTTTGTGCATAAAATTGTGAAACCGCATTCTCAAAAGCTTCGTCATAGTCACTGTCACTTTCGGACTCCACGACAACCTGCTCACGTCTCACGGTATTTCCAGCAGGTCTGAACATTTCCACAACATGTGTTTGCGGCGGCTCCGGTGGGGAAATATCCGGCATTAATTCAGCCACTTCCAATGCGGTCATGCGTTTTTTCGCTTTCGCGGCTTCTTTATTACGTTTAACAAACTGCATACGATTACGATGATGCTCACGCGCCGCTTGGGTATCACCAAATCCGGATTTCTCAATACAGTCAGCTTTACAAATAAAGCGACCATCTAAGGTGTAACACAATACAGAGTCATGTAATGCTTGAGGGTCAAAGCGAATAACAACCTTGCCCTTAATCCCCATCAGTAACTCACTGTAATAACGGTTTTTACGTGACTTGATCCTGCCGCCTGCTTCTAATGTAAATGCACCATTTTTCACCGTGGTAGATTCCGCGGTCAGCAATAACAAGTTGCGCTGCTCTGCAGTCGCTTTGCGAATAGCGCTTTCTTGGTAGCTTTGCTCAAAAGCTTCATCAAAAGACAACTGTTTTTGACAGGCTTCGGTATTGCGCTTAGGTAAACGATTCCAAAAGGCGATCCCTTCAGCTAAAGCCTTTAAAAACACATCCGCTTCTACAACCCGTTCACCATAATTATCGGGCTTCTCCATTGGATTCGCGCCTGTATATGCACCTGCCAGTAGCGGGTGTTTATCAACAACCTCACCTAAACCACCGTGCGAAAATGCACGTTCAATCGGTTTTGCTTGCCCATGACCGCGCCCAAACTGTACGGTCGTCCAATGCAACTCAATGCCCAGTAATGGGATGATCCCTTTTGGGTCATCTTCTTTTACTTTAAATCGATAACGGTTAGGCACACCGCCCGTCATCCATTTATTCGCTGCTGCGCGGGTGTTATCGATAGTGACATGCTTAGGAATACCGTATTGCTCAATAACATCTGCAAGCGCTAAACGTATGCTGTCACTGTTTTCTGAAACATCAGTACGCCAACCTAAAATTTTACGGGTACGAATGTCCTGCCATACCCATGTTTTCGGGCGAATGATTTCACCATTAAACCAACGCACAAAAACGTTATGTTGATAGCCATCACCGTTAATCCATTCCATCGCATCCAAATCAAGGACAGTACGCTCTTGTGCTGGGTATAACGTCATTAAGGCGTGCTCACCTTCCCGCAATAACACCAATTGCTCATGAGGGATCTCACGCTCAATCTTGCGACGAATACTGGATAAACTCGGTATCGCCCAACCGTGAACTTCTGCGGCTTCTTCTAAACGCGCATAACTTGTGCGAAGTGCAGGTTTTTCTAAACGTAAATAATCACCACAAAAGAAATCCCATGCTTCAGCACTGCATACCGCTTCTTTACTTTTCCGTGTATCTTGGTCTTTGCCGTGCTTTCCAATCAACACAGGAAGCCAGTCAGAACGCTCAAACGACTTAACTTGGTAATACCAACGACGCACAGAAGCAGGGGCAACGTTTAAGGCTTCACCAACTGACTCGAAAGCAGTTAAAACATCCACACCACTACTCAATAGACCCGCAACTGCAATCGCCGCTTCGCAACGTTCGCGTGCTTTTTCACGCTGTTTTTCACTGGCGTTATTCCAGCTTTGCCAAAGTAGCTCGCGAGAGTAGTCACCACTTGGACGTTTCTTGATTTCAATTGGTGTACCTGCGACCTCAATAACCCCTTGCTTTTTGAGCGCGGCGGCACGAGCAACAGGAGGTAAACAATTGATATGAAATTCAAACGCCTTTGAACCTTCACGCTTTCTGACCATATCCTCAGTCGCGTGTTTTTTTAATCGGTTAGAAATGTTAAAGGGGGCTGAAGGTAAGTTAGGAAGCCCTATACATTCTTGTGCTGTAACCCAAATATCCATGACCCTTCCTTGAGTATTTATTGTTTATCGTAACGGCTAGGCCAAATTACTGACGGCTCAACCCCAATAGCATGAGCAATAATCTGCTCACCCTTAGGCCACGGTCTAACCAAGGCATTACGCAATGTATCAGCCGCTAAGCCAGCGGCGGTTGATAAGGTGCGTAGATTTGTGCCACGTTTTTCTAATGCCGCGCGAATATCTGCGCGGTGCCAATCTTGCGTGTTTAATGACATCGTGCGATCCTTATAGGTATCTGTGCCGATAATCCGGCACGGTTATCGGTATTGATAAAACTATAGCGTATAAAAACACGCATGTAAATAGATTGGCGTGTTTTTATACCCAACAAAAGAAATGAGACTTTGTACAGTCAATGCGAGTGATAGAGCTAACTATGAAAGAATTACATGCTGAATTAGATAAAAACACATCCCATACTATTAGTCAGAGTGGAATAACACGCTTCGGGGAGAGATTATCCACGCTAATAAAGGGAGAGTCTTTCAAGTCATTTGCAAAAAAGTGTGATATGTCAGATAAAGCGATAAGGGACTATGTTGCAGGTAAAACATATCCATCACTAGATCGGATAGCCCATATAGCTAATGTAACGGGCTGCTCTTTTGAATGGCTAGCCACTGGGTGTGATATGACAACCACTAACCCATTAATTCCAGACAACAATCCTAGACATGAAGTTAGCCGCGCATCGGATAAACAACAAAAAGTATGGTTAGAGATACTAGAAAGAATGACGCCAGATGAAAGGGAGCAAGTTCTAGACAATGTGTTTAGACAAGGAATTAATGTATTGCTAGGCAAAACATATGTTAAATCCAATGACCGCTCTGTTGATGACTTATCAGCGGAAGAGACCCTTATAGCTAGAATGTACTCATCTTTAACTGACGAAGATAAAAAGAGTTTTTTGGAATCTGTCAATAAAGAGCAGTACAACCAAGCTAACCGCAGTTTAAGCGATAAAACCAAAGCCAGCTAAATGTGGCTGGCACGTTTTCAAATAGATTTTAAATATGATTTAAATGATTTTCATGGGCATTACGTATTTACCAAAATAAGTGAATCAAAATAATTAATTCAAATTTTTTCTCATTTCGGCAATCTTGCACAAATTTTTAAACAGTTCTACCTATCTCCTCTCAAACCCGCGAATCACCTAGATTCTTATCCGCGAAATCCCGTTTATTTTCGCCAATTCCCTATATCTTTTGTTTCTCATTGTTTGTGGTTCATATCAACCGATGAACCAGCAGAAACACTGGTAAGTGCATTTCTTAGTTGAGCAAATCCAAGTTGTGAATGCCGCGCTAATTGGCCAGAAGCAGATAAATCAGCACCCGCCTTTCTGGCACTGGCTGACACTTCTAATAATCTTTCCGCTGTATTACCCGCATCTTTCGTTGCCGCTTGTGCGAATTTTTGGGATTCTTTTCGTGCAGAGTCATATGCATCAAAGACTTGTGATTTAAAAGAGGCTGCGTTGAGGTGTAACGCAACCGCTAAACTTGCAACGTCAGCCATTTAAGATCCTCATGACATTATTACACTGCTCTTCCACACTAGATGGAAGCGGTGTTTGGGTTATTGGAGGGTGTTCGCCTTGCTCCGGCTCCGGATTAGGCTCATGAGAGAAAAAAGCCTGCCAGTGAGTGATAATATCCGCAGGCAATTGTGCTATTTTGCGTGGGTCTGGCTCACCCCATCTGTCCGCCAGTTGGAAAATCAACTTAAGATAGGGTGAGTCGGCTAGTTTTTTTTGGCTTCCTCAACCGAGCCATAACTGTATTTTTGTACGAATGCCATCGCAGAAAGTAGTGTTGGCGTATCATGTACTGCCACTAATTCATCTGCTGTAGGTAACTCATCTTCAGGAATTGGATTGCCTTTTTCATCGCAAATCGCTTTTAAGATCAACTCAGCGCCAGCCTTGCTGGCATCTGAACTAAATCCGGTTTTTTGAGCGTCCTGAAGGTCATGCTCATATTCATCAAGTTCAGCAATTGTTAGCCGGCGTAGAAATACTTTGGTACCTAAAATTGAATGTTCTTCAATGTGGGGTGTAGGTTTCAGGAGAGATGACTTCAGCGACATTATTTTGTACCTCCTGCAGTAACCGTGCCCCATGTGATGTTGTTTTGCTTACCTTTTACGGTAATTTGGATAACCTCATTCGCAGGTGCTTCAAGGCTATTCATTTCCCAGCCGGATAATGCCAAAATCATCGTTGAAGTGCGTTTATTCGGTAATTCAAGGTAAAACTGCACGACTTCACGGGCATTAGCAGCGTTCAAAAATGCAGCAAAATCCGCATTCTCAGGGTCATCGATAAAACCAAGAGATTTTTCAGGTCCATCCGGTAAATCAGAGATTGATTGTTTGTTTTTATCGATAAGCGTGGTGCAATCAACAAACCCGCCAGTTAGCCCCGTTGCACCTGTTGCTTTACAGTTTTCCAGTGCTTTCATCTGTTCAACGGTATCACCCGGCTTACCAAATTTAACGATAGTGCCGGCAGGCAACATTGCATATTCAGGGGATGATTTTTTATCAGCCATAATGATGACTCCAATAGTTTAATTAACGATATTTTTCGATGCTTGCACGTATTTCCGATGCAAGTGTGTTGAGAATAAATTGACGGTTATAATCTAGCGCGGGTCGGATGAATGGATTCGGTATCTGTTTGACGGTGCCAAATTCTTGAGCCTTCGCTTTCATATAATGCGCTTTAGTAGGTCCCACTCTGACTGTCATGACCGAAAGTGTTTTGTTGTCCTTCATTCGGCTTATGGTGGTAATTTTGATGCTGTCTCTCATGTGCTCAGCTTCACTTGTCGCATCATAACCAGCGTGCTTTTTCATGTCGTCTAATACAGGTGCCATTGCCTCTCGCCCAGCTTGCCTTAACACCTTTGTGGTAATTTCTTCTCCTAGTTTATTGAGTTCATACTCAAGGTCTTTTAACCCCTTCACTTCGACCGTCATTCTCATGTGGCGTCCTCTGGATAAGTAAGAACAAAATCACGCATCACTCTGAAAATAACGCGCTTATCTGTCTGCTCCTCTCGTGACTGCATGAAAGCCCCACGCTGAACGGTTTGTACAGGATATGAGCCGATATGACCATGCGTAATGTTTTCCCAAGCTTTAAGCACTAAGGTTTCTAGCTTCAACGCTTTGGCATAATCATTGGGGATCTGAAAGGTAATTTGAAAACGTGATTGAACAAGGGAGGTTTTAGCGAGCCCGGTAAGCGCTTTAGGGTCGCTGATGCGCTGATAAATAACCCCTTCCAACACTTCGGATGGAAGCCCTAACGGATATGCCTTTAATCCTGTTAGTCGCTCCAAATCGGCTTTAATGTCAGTTTCTATCATGCTGATTGTCAGCCTCCGTCGTTATGATTAGTCGGTCTGACTGGTTTCTATCAACAGCGCGAACCGTAAAGTTGCGATTTTGATAAGTGATGATCCACCCGATATTAACGTCGCTGCGTGGTCGAATAGTGAATTGGTACGTTTCAATAACCTGCTGTTGATCGGCGGTGCGTATTTTCCGGTTAGACATCGCCTCCGCTTTTGCCCAAACATCTTTGATTTTCACCACGCTAGATTTAGGGACGCCGAACTCATCCCTCACTTCCTCGATACGCGATAACCAAATCCGCTTATTGAGTTCGCCCGCTTTCATATCACCCCCTAAATATTGATATAGCGATATGGCTCCAATAGCGCTTTAAACCCGGCAGACATTCCCGTTGTTTCTCTATTTTCATAGTAATGACCAACCGCCAACATAATGGCCAGCTCAATATCCTCCGAGATCTGCAAACCATCTGGATCGGATTCAGGAATATCACCGTCATAAAGCGTTCTGTTGACGTAGTTTTCTGCCCGCTTCTTAGCCGCCAGCATATACGTGATCAGCAAGTCATCTTCTGTTGCATTGTCATCGTCAATCCGACATTGCGCCTTTAACTTCTCCAATGTGGGTAATGGCATGTTTTCACCTTAATGCCTGCGACCATGACCAGATCGCAGGCACAAAAAAACCGCAATTAAGCGGCACTTGACTGGGGGAGATTAATAATTATTTTGTGGCGCCTTTACCGACCAGCGCCTTAATCGCTGAAGTATCTTCAAGGACACAATCGAAGCGGTGGAACGCCAAAAATGCGGTCTGATCATACTCTGCATAACGCTCAACTAAACGTTTCAGAGTCATGTAGGTCACACGACGCAAAATGAATCGGTCAAAGTCACCGCAGAAGATGAATTTCTTACCCGCTTCCATTTTATCAATGGCCTGATCAACCACATATTGCATACCCAAGATAGTCGAAGGAGCAACGCCAGCAATCGATGGCAACCACAGTGGGCGTTTTTGTGCATCCTCCATTTCTTTCAGGTTTTTCAATGTGTCATCATTGAACGCTAAACGGAACTTAGGTCCATTTCGGTAGGCAGGGTCTAACGCATGTTCTAAAGCGTTAATATCTTTCCACCCAAACGTTGCGGATGCATCAATCGTACCAGTGACGGAAGCATCTAGCCCTTTAGGCTGCAACGGCGATCCAGTCCCTGTACCTTTAACTAAATACTTCGCTTCACCGCGACCAATCCGCTGAGCAATACGGCTACCTAAATATGCTTCAATATTCACGCCGCTATCTTGAAGTAACTCGTTTGATACGCGAATAATTTTAGAGGAAAGCTTTTTCGCACCTAAGATTGCAGTGCCAAATTCTACATCTTGTTCGCTAGCCGCTGTATTTTCGCCTAATAATTCCCCTTCTTCCTCTGTGCCATCCGAAGTGGACCATGTAATATCTTGTCCTGTTGATGTTGTTAAAATTTGTGCGACGCTGGCAATGCCACCATATGCCTTCATCTGCTCAATAATTTTATTCAGCATTTGTGTCGGTACGGTATACCCGCCTTTTTCATCCGGCGATGTTCCCTGCGCACGTAATTCTTTAAGCGCTTGACGCTCTTCCGTTGATAACTCACCGAACCCGCTACGCACAAAGCGATCAAAGGCTAAATTACGACGTTCGACTTTTGCCGCTTCAGGGTCATTTTCAGGATTACGACGCTGCTCTTGCTCTTTATCGTCAACAAACTCCTGGTCTAATGAACGAAGCTGCTCTTCACGTTCAATCTGAGCCTCCAAGTTTTCAAGCTCTGTTTTCGCTTTATTCCACTCGGTGCGCTGCTCATCAGTCATCACACCTTCACCCACTTTTTCGTGAATAGCACGCATGTCGACAGCGATAGTGTTACGTTTCTGTTTTAATTCATGAAGCTTCATAGTCATAGTATTACCTTATGCATTGAGTAAAGTTAAAATGCGCTCACGCGCTAATTTTTGATTAATCGCTTTTTGCAGATCACCGCCATTTCTGGCTTCCTTCCAAGCTTCCATTGAGCGAACTGCGGCACCTGCGTCTTGATAGGCTGGGTAAGTCACTGGACTCACATCGAATAAGCGTGAGAATTTGTGAATTTCACGAATAATCACGCCTTCATCATCTTGATACCAATCTTCACCATCTCGGGCGACACGAAAGGCAAAAGAACTTTGGTTAATATCGCCACGCTGCATCGGTGCTAGCACTAAATCACGGATAGTTTGAGTATCCGGTGCGGTGATGTCATAAACCAAACCACGCTCATTCACACTTAAAGACAGCGTTCCTGCCGCTGTTCTTCCGAGAATATAGTTAGGATCATGGTTGAATAATCCGCGAACATCATCATTAAGCACGTCATCAAACGCCCCCGGCTTAATGATTTCTTTAAATCCATACATCAACTCAGAACGAGAGTCGAAAACAGAGCCCAGCCCGATAATATGGGTTGCTTGATTCTCTTCTCCGGGTTCGGCTCTCACTTCTCCCATATAGCAGCGAGTTTCTTGATTACTGCTCATCATTATCCCCTTTGGGTTTATCTGTTTGACTACCAACAGGCTGAGCAGCATTAACGCTGACTAACATTTCGTCCAGCCCATCAACTGGGTTCATATCTTCAAAAGAACGCACTTCATTTCGACTCATCCATCCATCAGAGATGCCGTAATGATAAAACTCAGCGCGCTGTTTCGCGGTACCACGCAATAAACCCGCAAGGTTAAAGCGAACATAAAATCCCGCCTTTCGCTCTTGTCGCGTAAATAAACGTCGGTTTAATTCTTGCTCCCAATTCACCGTCCACGGCATGATCGAGTGTCTAACAAACTGAATAGCTTGCTCTGAAATATTAGAGAAGGTGGCTTTTTCGAGGTCATTTATCATGTGGGCAGGAACGTTAAAGATCCCCGCAATCATTGAACGGTTCAATTTCAGCATATCGATTAGCTGAGCATCGACAGGGGAAACTGTCAGCGCTTTATAATCAAGCTCAGCGGGTAACAACATCGTTTTATTTTCTTGGCTACGTAAAGCCGCCGATGCTTTTTGCCACATTTCCTTTAGCCTGGTCCAGCCTTCTGCTTTTAACTCCCCTTTGACTGAAACAATACCCGCAGGTCTGGCGTTACCACCGAAAAATGAGCTCGTATACTTCTGCCCGCTCATTCCCATACCGATAGTTTCGGCATGCTGTACAATAGGGCTAATCCCCATACGTTGATTGTTCCCCAACGCACGAATGTGGATCATGTCATCAGGACTGATGGCAAAATTGCCGAGTTCGTTGTAAACACCGTAGGTATAACGGCCTCCTGTATTTAACAGGGTTGTTTCCCACGGCATACATGCTTCAAGGTTAGTCACTTCACCTTTGCGGTTACGCACAACCTGTGTGTAGCCGTTTCCCCAACCAAGCACATGTCGATGTTTTGTTTCTCTCCATTTATAACTAGTTTGCCATTCATTCGGTTCATCATGAACGAGGTAAAATAAAGGATGATCACGCGCTGTTTCAACTTTATTGCCAGATTTACGCATAACATGTAGCGGCATTTGAGCTATAGACGAAGAAAGTATGTAAATGCACGCATATACTGCCGCAAGCTTCATCGACGTTTCAGGGCTAACGTGCACATCAGCAGTGAAAATTCCATCTGTATCAATAGAATCAGAAGTAATGGGTACCGATGGATTTTCAATGTTTGTCGGTCCATCGCTACGAAATAATGCATTAAGAAGCACGTTTCCCCCTCATTGCTGCCACTAATGCATAAACCACCAGCACGGAACCGCCGATCATTAATGTATTGGGGAGCCCATAATTTAGATAACAGCCTGCCATCACCGCGCTGAAACCAATCAATGCAGTGATATCGAGAAATAAGTTTTTCATAGGAATAGTAGATCTTCGTCAGGATTAAGTGAGGAAAGAAAATCACCATCAGAACCACCTCCAACCAATTGACGGCTTTTTGCCGTAAACATGGCAACCGGACCATCAATTTTATTTTCTGGTGTGGATTTGTTGGGGAAGATATTTTCGTTTCTATCCGGTTTGACAGTAACGTTGGATAACATCCAAGCCATCATTGGGTTGTGATCATGGTGGAACTTACCTGCATACACATCAGCCTGAACACTTTTCATGGCTTCAGACATATTTTTAACTGTTTGAGTAACCTCAACTAACGGAACGCCTTCCTCCGCTAGCCGGCGAGAAAACTGAACTGCACTCCATGGGTCAAACCCTAATTCACGTACATCATCACCCTCACACCACTTCAGGATGTCATCTTTGATAATGTCATGATCTATCACTTCACCATCGGTCAATTCTAAGTAACCTGCATCAGCCCATTTACGGTAAAGCTCTGCGATGTGTTTCGGTGCAGTGTCAATGCGATCTTCTGGCAACCAGAACTTGCATTTAATGTGCGTTTTTCCCTGCCCGTCCTCATACATCTTAATTGCTGCGGCAACGTCAATTTTGCTAGCCAAGTCAACGCCAACCCAAACAGGATAATTCTTCAACTCATCATCAGGTGCGTTAGCTGGAGCGGCGTCCCATTTACTCATGTCCATCCAGACAGATTCAGCATTCACCCATTTATTAAGGTGCTTAGTGAGAAAGTTAGGACGAGCAGCAATTTGCTCTTTCGCCTTCTTGGCCAGACGTCGCATATCATCGAAACGCTTACAGACACCAAGCCCAGGATTAGCTTTTATCCAAATGGATTCATCAAAATCATCGTCTCCCTCATCGAGGGTATAAATAATGGCAAAGAAAGTGTCATCATCAACAACACCCGTTAAAACTTTAATTGCGTAATCCCGTAACTCGTAACAGATCCCCTCTTTGTTAAAACCCGACGTTGTGATTGCAAATAAAAGCGACTGCAATCGCGCACCCGTTGCTGTTTCAAGAACATCCCACACATCACGAGTCTTATGAGCATGGAGTTCATCGACTATCCCACAATGAATATTCAAGCCATCGAGGTTATTTGCATCACTTGAAAGTGGTTCAAATTTAGACGCCGTTCGCTCTTGGTAAATGGCTAACTTGTTGTAATCAAATAAGCGACCTAACGTTGCTTTCGCTTTTTTGACCATATTTTTGGCATCTTCAAACACGATGCGAGCCTGATCGCGAGTCGTTGCTGCTGAATACACCTCAGCACCACCTTCGCCATCAGCCCCAGTCATGTATAAACCGATACCACTGGAGAGCGTTGATTTTGCATTTTTACGAGCCACTTCATTAAATGCGGTTCGAAAACGACGAACAAAGATGGCATCACCATCATCATCAAGAACTTGTTCACCGGTTAATTCATCAATTAACGGGATCACAAACCCGAAAATATTAATCAAGATAAAGACATGCCACGGCATTAAATCAATCGGCTTTCCAGCCAATGCCCCTTTGACATGCGGGATAAAATTGTAAAAGTCGAGTATGTGCTGTGCGCGATCTTCAATGAAATAGATGTCACGCTCAGGACCATGCTCTAAATCATTTAAAAAACGCTGGCACGCTAAACGCACCAATTCGCACGCAACAATTTCTCCAGCCACGACCTGCTCGGCGTACTGAATTCCATCTGCTACGGTTGCCATTCATCATTTGCGCTTTTTCAGAAATACGTCTAGTGGATCTTCCTGCTCAGGGCCTTTGACACTGACTTTTGTTCTTGCTGAAGGTGTCATGCCAAATTCACTGAGCATAGCTCGAATTCGCTTCCAAACATCGGCTTTCATTGCAGCCGCTGGATGTGCTTTTTTGATAATGTCGCCAGTCATTGACGTGGTGTTGTAGGTATAACCTTCAGTATCGAGCACTTCGCAGTGATGCCGGTACTCAACATATGCCTCAACTAATAATTCCAGAGCTTTTGCATCGAGTGTGCTCATGACACCCAGTGCATCTAACTCTTCACCCATTTTCTTGAACCAATACTTACCCCGCTTATCAAAATACTTTGGTGTTTTGGGTACCCCTGACGGCGGTTTTGGTTCTTGTTTATTAATGGGGCGTTTTGATGGGTTCCCCCTCACTAATTGCAGATGTGACGGGGTTTTAGGTGGTCCAGCCATGATAGAAACCTCCTATTAATTAACGCTGGGGATCCCCATAAAAAAGTTTTCTAACCTGCGGCGATATAACAAAAGGTAAGGCGGCGGTACTTTAGGGCGAGAGTGGTAGGGATTTGACCCGCCCCTCCCCCTTGTGAGTTATCGCAATATAGCGATTATCCTCTGGTTCGTTCACTTGCCGTCTTGCTTCTATGGCACGACCAGCACAGCGATTGCAGATTGCTATCATCATCGGTACCACCATGCGCCTTAGGTTTGATGTGGTCCACTGTCTTTGCTTCAGTTGGTCTACCTGACTTCAAACACTCTTGGCATAGATGTTTATCACGATGCAAAACGCGAGCACGTATCTTGTCCCACTTGGAGCCATAACCGCGCTCATGACGGCTCTTGCCTTGCTGGTGGTTTTCCCATCCTGTATTCATGTGCTCTTGACAATAACCACTACGGTCAGTGGTTGTTTTACTGCAGCCATGCTTGCGACAAGATCGAGGTATGCGAGGGGGCATAATTTTCTCCACAAATGAAAAAGCCACCAGTTATTAGCTGATGGCTATAAACCTTTACAAATATAAGGTAGCTATTGTCTAGGTAAGCGCGTACTGTTGCCGCGTTGAAGTATGCTTTAGCTTTGAAACCTAAACATGCATGACCTTTCAACAAAACCTAAAAACAATAAGTTATATTAAAGCCTACGACATTAAGACCCTCTTTAGACACGGGGTCTATTTTTTAAATCTACCGTTCCAGTTGTAAAACTCCATGTTCTTCAGAGCCTTAAGATCTCCATAAATAATTTCGTCACCATCACAGATAGTGATTACTTCATGGTGTATCACAACTGACCATCTTATTGTGTAAATTCATGTAGTGATTAATTTGCGCCTGTATCTTA
Organism: Providencia sp. LY12; assembly: GCF_057621555.1. Taxonomy (NCBI): domain Bacteria; kingdom Pseudomonadati; phylum Pseudomonadota; class Gammaproteobacteria; order Enterobacterales; family Morganellaceae; genus Providencia; species Providencia sp. LY12. The sequence goes on from NZ_CM172594.1 coordinate 2,496,830, forward strand.
ATGAATCTCAGCACCTTGAATGCCATTAAAACTAATGCCCTCGAAATGAGTCATGCGGTCAAGTACCACTACGACACTCGAATTGCATCCGGGGCCATAAGGCGGAAAGCTGTAGGTTTTCACTATGCTGTTATCTCCGTATTAATTTTCAAATGTTGGAATAATTACACCAATAAAAAAGCCCCGCATTACGAGGCTCCGATTTGTAATATCTGCTTGAGAATACTACTTTTTTATTGTTGTAGCTTTTCGTGTTTAACGTATAGTGAAGCTCTATTCAAAAGCATTTATTCTCATTTAGCCCCGATTTCTGGGGCATTTTTATTTATCAAAAGCAAAAAGTCATCGGTGATTAGCTGATGGTTATGAACCTTTACAAATATAAGTTGGCTATTATTTAAACAATGGAGTACGTTGAATAGGCTCGCTTACCAAGCTAATACTAGCCGCGAGCATGTATGACACGTCTACTCAGACAAAACATAATAAGACTTAAACTATCCTATACATTCAGACCCTCATTAGACACGTGGGTCTATTTTTTAATTCTCTCAGCTTCAATTTCCTGTATTGCTTTAAGCTGCTCATTCGCTTTTTCTATCGTTCCCAGCAATAATCTGTTCCATAATACAGACGCTTTGAATGATAGGGTTTTACCGTCACTGTCAGGCGGCAATGGCGGTACCACAGAATTAGTCAATGTTGATGGAATTGGAACGCATTGCGCGCGCTCGTAACTCGTTTGTGTACTCGAACAAGCCATCAGTAACAAGCTGAGGCACAAGAGAATCACAAGAAGACTCTGCTTTGAGTATCGTTTTATATTCAATGATTTTCTCCTGCGCTTTCGCATCAGCTTGAATGCCGTTCCGGTATGCTGTTGTTGCTATCTGATTGAAGCGATTGAATTGAAATGACTGAATGGCAATGACTGCACTTTGTTTGATGTTATCTTGCTTTAACTTGTCGTTGTCGTTCTTAACTGCAGTGTTATTATCATAAAGCGTCAATGCCAACCAACTAACAGCAACTAACATTAAAAAAAGCCAAAATGAGTTATCTATCTTCATAAGTTAACCTGCCGGGCTTTGTTGTAATTGACCGCACTTTGGCAGCGCTTTTCTAAACTTACCTTATCAGTATTGCCGCATGTGTCATCTCGGAGTACGTATACGCCAGCGACCAAGAAAATGAGGATCCCGATAATGAAAGCGGATATGCATAGGCGAACTTTCCAAGACATACAGCATTCTCTATCTCTCTGCGCGTTATCAAGCCTTTCCACTCTTTACCCCCTGCGTATGTCCAGCGTTTAAGTTCGTTGCATGCACCAGCGATATCACCAGCATTTAGCTTCTTCAGCATCGTAGAACGTGCAAAAGCACCCGTGCCTACGTTGTAAGCAAAGGAATAAATAGCGGCTCGGGTGTTATCGTCGATATCAACTTTAATTAAAGGGTCTACACCCTTTCTGACTTTGCTGAGGTCTTTTTCAAGCAAAGCTAAACATTCTGATTCGGAATAGGTTTTAGTGGGAATGATGTCAGCACCTGTATGGCCATAACATACAGTTTGCACACCAACTACATCTTTATACGGCCTAGTTTCCATGCCCTCAAAGTAAGCAATCATGCTTACCGTCAAGGCCATTAAGCCACCAGCGGCAGCATTCTTTATTTTATTTGGTATTTTTGCCACTAGACTCCCCTTCTCTTAATTTGAATTCTTTCCGCTTGTAGTACCAATTCACCAAAAATGTAGCGACTGTACAGATAATCCCGATGAGCACCGCCCACTGGTCTAACGATAATGCCCCTGCAGCAGTGGTGATAACTCCAAGAGCATAAGAAAAGGGGCTAGAGTATTTTTCGTGCATACGCATATCCACCCCCTGCGGAGTGTTCCGATGTTTGGTTAATGGAAAGCCACCAGCAATGGTAGCTATAGATTTGTTAGTGCTTTAGGTTGGTGATTTGGCTGATTGGTTTTGATTGGACCGTGTATCAACAAAGCTTACATGAGTTGGAATGATGGATCTGTCACCAATGCACCCCTCAAGGCTCCCATCTTGGTCATAGCTAGCCACTCCTCCATTAAAGGTTAACGAGACGCCTGTATCTGATATATTGATCATCATGATATTTTTAAGATCCATGCTCCCTCCAAAGGAAACTGATATGAACAAACAGATGTTTATAAATAAGGTTAATGAAATTGGCGTCAATAAACTATTGATGCAAGCCATTCGAACAGAGGATGATATTGGCGCCGTTTTACGCATTCACTTATTGAGCGAGCAATTATCCGAGGCTTGGATTTGCGCGGCTTGCGATGCCGGGAATTTTTTCGGAGAAGGTAACTATTCAGTAAGAATTAACTGCAGTGATAAATTTAAATTGGCTAGAAATTTGGGAGTTCCTGACGCTCTGTATAGTGCTCTAAAAATGATTAATTCAATAAGAAATAATTTAGCTCATGGAAGCGGACATAATTTAATTTCTAATGAGTCAATAGAAAAGCTCGTTAATTTATTAAAGGGTTTTCAACTAGAAAATCCAGCCGATGCATGGCAAATAGATGACCCGCTGCTCGTAAAAAGCAAGGATGGATCAACGATCACTGAATACTCAATTTATGATGAAAACACGCCAAACAGATTAAAGTTATTCATCTGCTTTGCATTCTTAATGTCTAGACTTGCTTTTTATCTAGGAATTAAAACTCTGGCGCTAAAGTAAAGTTTCTATAACACGGTTAAATTGAAATAATCAGTACCATTTTACCATGCTTAAAAGTGAAAAAGGCTACGCGATTCGTAGCCTTCTGATGTTTAATTTATTACTTACTGCGTTTTGTTACTGACTCTATCAGTGATGCTAGTTGTTCTAAGCCATCGAATGTTGACGGAATATTATTCTCATTAGGCTGGATATTTGAAAATATAATGTTTTCGAATTTCTCCAGAGCTTCTCTATTATCTTTATTTTTCGAAAAATCAGAATAATGATCAACAAACATGCACAAATTCATTCTAAGTTTTATTTGAGTAAGCTCTGCTTTAATTGAATTGTAATTTTGAAGTGACACCCTAAAAAAATAAAGTGCAATAACAGTTAATGCAGAGAACCCAAAATAATGTAGCACATTAACATCACTTACTTTGTTAGCATTTTCGGTTATCAGCTTAATACCTAAAGGTAAGAATGATAACAGGGCCAGTAAAACAAGAACACTAAGAGATATCCACCTTTCTATGCTTTTAGTTCTATAAAAATCAGAATAAGCTTTTGTTAAGCCAGCAAAATTATAATCTCCTCCAAGATTTTCAAGGTAGCCTTTCAGTTCTAAGATTCTATTTTCTTTAATCTCTAAGTCATTATGGATTTTTTCAGACTTCTCTTTGTAAAAATCATCAATTTCACTCTGGTAGGTCATTAGTTTATTTTCTACAATTTTACATTTTTCATGTGTATCAGAAATGCTAACTTTCACATCATAAATATAATCTCTAATATTTTTTATTTCATTAATTTCTTTTTTAAGACTTGAAATTGAACAACTAAATATATAACTCCTATATTCATAGATAATATATCTAAGCTGAGAACTAACAACCTCATCCAATATGTAAAAATATTTTTCATTTTTCTTTATGAAATCAATTCTTTTAATAAATAAATTTTGATAAAATCCATTTGCTTGAACAACCAAGTACTCAGTGAAAAACCTCAATATTATTGTATACGATAATAGAATATCACGCCCTGTTCCATATTCAATAGGAAGATCAGCCTCAGCTGTAATCTGGCAATATTCATCAATTTTACTAAAATTATCACGAGCCAAACTAAAAGTTTCTTTAATTTCATCGAGAAATGAAAATAAAAAATATTTTTCATCCTTGTTTAAATCTTCAAGTTTTATTGATGAAAATAACATATCAATAGCTCCATCTCGATTAAGAACTCTTGATATCTCATTTAATAAAGTTGAATTTGATTCTAAAAAACCAATTTCATTGCTCATTAGATCCCTTAAATTGTAAAAGTTATAAATCAATCTTTCAATTTTAAACCAAACAATTAACAGTTCCAATAAAAAAGCCCCGCTAATGCAAGGCTTTAAATTCGTTTCCTGCCTTGCGTGTACAGCTTCGCGCAGCATATATGAAAACTATAACTTTATCGGCAAAATAGTCAAGGCTTATTCACCGTAATGATATTTATGGTCGAATTCGTCACACATTGGGCGATACAACATAAACTCAGCAACACTTAACCACGCCTTAACTCTATCCTGATATGTACGAAGGCAATAACGCCCTTCTTTATCACAAAGCTCCAGCGCAATTTCATGCTGAGATTTTTTATAAACATAGTGCTCTTTTAGAATATTCAATAAACCAGCATCTGCACTCATGACCTCGCAAATGACCTTGTCCATTTTGCTGCCTTCCGCATCAGAGCAGAACCACATGCTACTTAGAGTTTTTTTATCCTTAAACTCTTCAAGAAACATCAATAGCGTTTCTTTGGATAGCCCTGAAGTACGCATTCTTTTCATTGCGTCTCGTAACGCTTTTTTGGTGATTGTTGGCTCTTCTAATAACTGATTAAACATTCCTGCTGCACTAGGAACCTTGCTAAATGCTGCCCATCTTCCCCACATTTTTAAACGCCCACGGATCCATACGCTTTCCAGTGTACGTAATTTTAAATGTTCTTCGCCTTTACCTGTTGTTAATGGATAAATCACTTAATACCTCTTTAGCAGACCGCACTCTGCATTAACCAAATACGCCTAGACCGATAGAGCGATCTAGAAATTTAAATAACAAAACTAACTGGCTACCGTTTTCTTGTTCCCACTGCCTTGGATCTTTGTGTAACTCGCTGTGGTGAATTCGACACAGTGGGATAGTGAACAAGTCATGAGCCTTTGTGCCTATGCCGCCCTGCCCGTAGCCGATAATGTGATGGGCATCGTCAGCTGTGGCGCCACAAACACAACACGGCTGTGATTTAACCCACTGCAGATATTTCACACTATCCCAGCGCTGAAGCTTTGGAAGCTTCATAAAGCTTGCTGATGGCTCAGCGTCTATGGTTAAATTTAATACAGGTTTTGATACCCGCTCACCACTCACCTCGTCGCTGAAGTTATGTTGAGAAGGAGAAATTAAACCCGATGGTTGATGCTTTAGTTCATCAGGCAATGTCGTGATCAGCATTCTGCCACTAAACATACCTAGGCTCGCTCCTGGTTTAAACATCACTGCCTTCACTTCTGGAATGATGATGGGAGTTAATATCCATTGATGAATCATGCTGATTTTCCCCCTTCCGTATTAAGAGGGTGTATCTCAATTTCAAACCGACCACCCTTGACTACTTCACACCATTCAATGACTGCGCGTCTAACCTGAACGTCATCACCCCAAATACCAGCATGAGTTAATGCATCAAAAGGCGCTTTCAAGTAATTATCGATATCCATTCGGCGTTTTGATGGTGGATACATCTTCACAGTGACAGATACATGCTCAGTGATTGCTTTCGGTCTTCTACGTAATTGCTCATAGATGGCTGCTGCTGCATTTGCCCGGAACGCGCGCCCTTTTGCACTGATCAGAGTTTTACCGTTGATATTCCGCCAGCAAGCGTTAACACTTGGAGGAAATGGTAGCGTTAGAGATATTGAGTTACTCACTAATTACCCCCTTATTCCATACAATTACTGCCATTGGTTTATCATTAACGTCGGGACCTTTAGCACCACAGCTATGACATCGGACATAGAACCATGTCCTATAACTATGACTTTCAACTGTTGTGTCAGAACTATTGCAATAACGGCAGGGCTGGATTTCTGGCATCTTGTCTTTCATGCTCTAACTCCCGCCAGCAATTTATCTAGTTGTTTAAGCAAAGGGCTTCCCATATCGCCGATGTAAGCTTTTTCAACAACTCTCATTTCACCCAAAGAGTCCGTTTCTTTCTTTTTAGAGGGCTCTGCTGGAATTTCAACTACAGGTTTTACTTCTACCCTTTTCACTCGCCTTGCTGCCTTTCTTGCTTCCAGCTTTTCACCCTTCAGTCTTTCAAACTCTAACTTTACAGCCTTTAATTTCGTTACCGCATAAGGATCTACTCTATAACGATTTTCAGGTGTCACCTTACCGTTATATTTACCGATTAATTTCACGCACCCAAGTTCAACCATTACCTTCAATAATCGGCGTGCAGTGGCATTGTGAATAGCGCATCCACTCGTCAATGTTTTGACAGTGAAATTATCGTAGCTACGCATCGCCTTAATCAAATCAATCCCTTGCTGATACATGTAATCTTTCACGCAGCCACCCCCATCTTTTTAACTAACCACTGCGCTTGCTCTATGAATGCTTTGCCGCGCTGCTCTAGCTCTTCACGATTGATGTAATCAAATGCTTTGCCAGTCCAAGTTTTATCGAAAACAACAATTGCTCCGGCGAAAAATGCCCCGGTAGGTTTTTGTTTTTCATCAGCAGGGTTAAACCACTTAGGAACGTCGAAACCGATACGCCCACGAATAAAGCAGATGTGATCCGCATTTTGTGGCCACCAACTTTCACTTGTTGCTGCTTTCAATAAAAAGACATAACGACCGCCCTTTTCACGCATCGCTGAAGCGTAATTCATAATGTGAATAACACCTGTGATGGCCTGTTTATCGTGATATGAAGGTCTTGAATATGGAGGGTTACCAAATGCCACACCGCCGATTTCTTTTAGCTTTTCCGACCAATCTTGAGTGAGCGCATTGTCTTCTGCTGTGTAAAAATGTGGGGCTTTGTTATTTTCACCATCAGTAAATAAATCCAGCGTGAATGGTCCATAGATTGCGTTAGCGCCGTACACCAGGTTTTCGGGAGATTGCCACTGATCCCCAATCTCATTAAGTTTGTGAGTAGGCTTTGACTTCAATACATTGAGTTTTTTAACATACTCGCTCTGTTCTTCTTCCTGTTCGCATAGTAATGGCTCGCATGATTCACTGCATGAACCAGCATCATAGCCACCAGCACCACGGATAGTTGCCGCTATATCATCACGAGAATGATCCGCAAACATGGCAATAATGCCTTCGAGTGAATTATTACCTCGATACATGATTTTATTTTCTTGTTGGCGGCGTTCTACAACACGAACAGATTTATCGGTAATTACATTAAGGAATTGCTGGGCTAGTTCTGGTTCATCACGAGTTGCTAAAGCAATTTTATTAATGCCTTTTTTAACGCAGAAAACGCAATTACCTAAGTGTTCAGGTAGGTCTAGATCGAAAGGTTGTTCAGCCCACCAGTCAAGAATGTCTTGCTTCTCAACATCACTGATATCCGCCAAATATGAAACGCCTTCACGCTCTTTTAGTCGTTTTGGCTCATCAGCTCTAATGCCTAGCCATGTGTGGTACTCACCGTAAGTTTCTGTACAGTAACGAGTGAAAACCTCTGTTTTCATCGTTCGAGTACAAAATGCACCATGAACGTATGGAGTGCCGTATTTGCTGCAAGCATCTATCCACGGTTGTAAGTCATGCCCAATGTCATCAACTGAAATAACTTTGTAGGTGTTGGCTTTTCCAAGTTCCGGATCAATAACAAGTCGCAGGCAAATAAGGTCAATATTCCAGTTTTTGGCAACATTACGGATAAATTCATAGGTTTTAGGATGTTCCGCACCGGTATCCATAAAGACATGTTTTATTGTTAAATTTTCTTTAGCGGCTTTTCGTTCAAGTAAATGGACCATAAACGCTGAAGTGCGACCACCAGAAAAGCTTGATACATTAATCATCAGATGGCACCCCTCTCGCTGCTTGTTCTGCTGCCTGTTGCCAAATACCTGCCCATGCCTTACGTCCAACAAAATCACTCATTCGACGCACACCAGATTTACCTGCTAACTCCGCTGCAATTTCTTCGATGCGATTTCGAGGCTTAGATTGTGAGCCGATGATGCGAGTGAATGCTTCATCGCGCTGAACTTGGTCGATGGAAACCTTTTGCTCTCCCGCTAAACGGAGGGTTAAATCATCCCACTGGGTACGCAGTGTTCTTGGACACTGAACGTTTTTCTTCCAGAACTCATCCTGGCTAACGCGTTTGTAGAATTGGCAAATCTCTTTGTGGGTGCGACCGTCTTGGCTAACCATCAGACGAACATCGTTAGCCCACTCAGTGAAGTTTGGCTCTTTCGGCTCTTGCAGCCCAAGCTCTTTGAATACTTCACACTTGCGGCTAAACAGCCATTCAGCACATTTGAGGTCATCCGCAGATCCCCATTTCTGAAAGTTAGGGCTGTAAATCACTGCCTCTGGGTAACGATTTAAAAAATCAATTTTAGCCTTGTCGCGGGATTCGCTAGAATTCTGCGACGAAGAGTTAGTTACTGATGGATCTTGTTTTGAAGTTACTAACGGATCGCCCCCAGATTCTGACGGGTCAAAACGATTATTTTTGCTCGATTCTGACGGGACGGATTTTGATGCAACAGATTTTGACGCGTCAGGATTTGACGTATCAGATTCTGCTGGTTGAGGTAATGCGGCTCTCGCTGCTGAAGCTAATTTATTAACATTAAGCTGATAGATATTGCTCGCATTACGGTTACCTTTACGGCGCTTTTCTCTCGATAACCAACCATCTTTTTCTAAATCTTTGATGGCGGTACGTACAGTGCTTTCACCCGCACCGATTTGACGAGCAATTGTCGGTACCGATGGCCAGCACACGCCCTCATCGTTTGAGAAGTCAGCGAGACGAGCCATGATAGCAACCGAGGTTATCTTCAAACCTGCTGGCGCACAGCCATCCCAAACATAACTTGATAGTTTTACGCTCATAGTTGCTACCTACTCGAGTCTTCTGAATTCATCTTTAAATTTGTATAACGGAGCAAAGCATTCATGCTCATAGCCTTCTCGCATGTAAATGACCCACATCTTTTCCCGGTCATAACGAACAACACGGACAGGAATGCCGCGCTTGTCGAGATAAATGCGATTGAGATTATTTGAATCTTCATCAGTCATGTGCCTCGCCTTTGCTATTGAAATAAAAGTTAGCCCAGTCACTTCTCAACTCAGCGATATCTACCAATTTCTCATTTCTCCGGTAGTTGCCCGACTCATCTGCTGACGTTATGATTTCTACATATTGAAGCGAACCTTGTTTTGAGACTGGTAAGCATCTAAATTGCTTTATTGGTTGAATTTGGCATACACTGTTCATGCTAGTAGTTGCTCCACAAAAGTTGTTATTAGCACCGACGCTCGGGACCGCATATCCTGAGCGTCAACCTTCCTAACGTTGGTCATTACGCTTTAACCCCATAAACAACAGGTAGTGAATCGATAAAGTGCTTTGCATAAGCAAAAACCTTTTGAGATTTTTTGTTTATCGCAGTGATTTCATCGCCAGTTAAAATGCCATCAGCTATGCTTTCTTGAATTAAAACTGCAAGCGCGCCCTGCATTGCGCCTAGCTTCATTCGAATATCAAACAGCTCAACCTGATCGAGTTTTTCAGCTTCAATGGGTTCCATCGCTGTCATGCCATGGCGATCTAGGTGATACTCCACCAGCAACTTAGTTCCCGACAGTTCTTCTATTGCCTCTAATTCGTCATGCTCAAAGAATCGACAACCATTCTTTTCATACAGCTTATTGTTGAAAGTGGTTTCAGATATCCCCAAAGCACCCGCCATCGCTGAACGACCACCAGGGAATGCTTTGCACATCTCTTTCACGACTTCTTTTAGTGTTTGTTTGCACATATCTACAATTCCGTTGTTTTATTTGTAGTTAACTCTGTTAATTGCTTTTGGTACTGTTTTGATAAAGCGCCGCGTTATATTTCAGCTCACCATTTGTTCTATAATCCGCTTCCATTGCTCGGTTTTTTGGGATTAATTGGTTTGGTCGTTTTTTCCATTGATAGAATGCTTCTGGACTAATACAAAAAAATTCTGCGATTTTATTAGTAGTGCCAAAGTATTTTTCAATCTGTTCAGTTGTCATAACGCCCCCTAAATCTAAGTTAGATTAGATAATAATTGTTAATTTATATTTGGTCAATAAAAACTAAGATAACTTAGGTTTAGTTAAAATGGATTTGTATATGAGTAATACCCAAAGCACTATTGGAAGCAGAATAAAGGCTCTCAGAAACGTCACTAAAACCACCCAGAAAGATCTTGGGAAGTATTGTGGCGTATCAGATGTTACTGTGGGGTATTGGGAAAAAGACCTAAACACCCCTAGAAGTGATGCTCTCTTGAAATTAGCTCGATATTTCAATACGACTGAAGCGTATATTTTGTATGGTATCCCATCTAAACAATCATCGAATATCATAACCAGTGCACAGAAAGTACCTGTACTATCCTATGTTCAAGCTGGTAATTTCACTGATTACGCTCCAAATCAGATATATGACGAAGACCTTGAATTTATAGAAACCACACTTAGGGTATCCCCCTTGTCATTTGCCTTGCGTGTCATTGGTGATTCCATGACTAATCCGTATGGCTTGCCATCTATACCTGAAGGCTCAACTGTAATTGTCGACCCTGAAGCTGAAATTGTGAGTGGAAAATTTGTAGTCGCTAGACTACAAGGCTCTGATGAAGTAACAGTAAAGCGTTATGTTGTAGATGGCCCCAACAAGTTTTTGATGCCTTTAAATCCTCGCTATAACAACATTCCTATCAATGGTAACTGCGAAATAGTCGGTCTAGTTCGTGGTGTCCAGTATGAGTTATAACTATCCACCCAATTAAATTCTAAGTTTTCTTAGATTTTCGCATTGACACAAATCCTAAGTTGAATTAGTTTATATCTAAGACAACTTAGGAGGTAGTCATGCACACAAAACCAATCGTTACTTTTAACAACCCAATGTCCACAGATGAAATTCATGCGTGGATTTTGGAGAAAGCTGCTGCACTTAAAAAACTTGAAAGCCTTAACGCTGCCTACGCAGAACTCAAAGAAAAGCTGGTAAGAATCGAAGATGATATTTACGAGCAAACTGAGATCTGCAATGCAGGTCTAGGCCTACCAGCAATCAACTAATCAACTATGTGGAGTAATTAGTGGAATGCTTATTTTAACTCGTCGTGCCGGTGAAACAGTTGTTATTGGTGATGATGTCAAAGTCACTGTTTTGGGAATCAAAGGATGCCAGGTGCGGATTGGTATCGAAGCACCAAAAGATACAAGTATTCACCGCGAAGAAATTTATCTTCGGATCCAAGCTGAAAATAATAATGCCAGTGCTAGTTAGTAATTATTGATAATGTTTGGCGGTGCCATGCCGCCTCTTTTTTCTAAATATAAATAAGACCATTGGCATCAGTCCATACGGGTAAATATGTGCTTAATTACTGTCAGTGGTCTTATTTATATTGTGGCTAAAATATACTTAATCTGTATGCGGCAGAATGTGGAGGTAATTATGCAAATGCTAACTTTGGAGGAATGGGCGAGCGAACGTTATAGAAGTCGCCCTCCTCGACTGGGGACATTACAACGCTATGCTAGGAGTGGCTTGTTCTATCCACCAGCACAAAAAGAAGGTGGTATTTGGCGCGTGAGAGAAGATGCCGACTTAGTTGGTAATTTGACATCACCGGTTATCAATAAGAGTGATAACCCTAAATTACAAAGGATTTTAAACGATGGCTGCCCGTCCACGTAAAAATAACGTCAATATCCCTAATCTCTACCCACTATTTAGCAGAAAAGCTAACAAGGTTTATTGGCGTTATCGCCACCCTATAACTGGCAAATATCATGCCCTCGGTGACAATGAGGCTGAAGCTCGTGAAATTGCGATTGAAGCTAATAACCGGTTAGCGGAACAACGCAGCCGTCAAGTCATGGCGATCAGTGATAGGGTAGCAAGAATTAAAGGTAAAGAGATCACCGTAAATACTTGGCTAGATCGCTACTGGGTAATACAAGAAGAGCGCCTTGCTGACGGTGATATAAAACAAAACACATATAAGCAAAAAAGAAAACCTGTGGACCTAATGCGCCACTCTCTCGCAATGAAGCCTTTGCCAGCAGTTGATGCGAGAGATATCGCATCAATACTCGATGAATATAAATCTAATGGCCAACATCGTATGGCTCAAGTTATTCGCTCCGTATTAATCGATGTGTTTAAAGAGGCACAACATGCTGGTGAAGTGCCGCCAGGGTATAACCCTGCACTCGCCACTAAGCAGCCAAAACGACGGATCACCCGCCAGCGTTTAAACTTGGAGGAATGGCAAAAAATATTTGATATTGCAGATAAACAGCATAAGTATTTAGGTAATGCGATGCTATTAGCGGTAATTACCGGACAACGACTTGGTGATATTTCAGCAATGAAGTTTAGCGATATTTGGGATGACCATTTACATATCACACAAGAAAAAACTGGGAGTAAATTAGCTATTCCATTAGCGCTAAAATCTGATGCATTGAATATGTCATTGAGAGAAGTTGTTTCAAGATGTCGTGACCGCGTTGTTAGTCAGTATCTTATCCATTATTTTCATACAACTTCCCAAGCAAATCGCGGTGATCAAGTCACAGCAAATACAATAACAACGAATTTTAAAAAGGCGCGAAATAAAACTGATATTGATTGGGGTGAAGGAACGCCAGCTTCATTTCATGAACAACGTTCTTTGTCTGAAAGGCTGTATCGCGAACAAGGGATAAACACTAAAGATTTGCTGGGCCATAAATCGCAAAAAATGACTGATAAATATAATGATGATCGGGGTAAAGATTGGTTGCTAGTTAAGCTTTAGGATGGATGCTGCAGTAATTTTCATCCAAATCATCAATTAGCGCAAAGATATCATCTATTTCCTTGATAGTTAAATATATATTCTTATACCTGTGCTCCTTTCTCTTAAATTGTGCAAAGAAAATAGGATTATCAATTGTACTTTGTGTAGTATCTAGAGCAACCCTAGCGACCTCTTGGCAGTATGGTTCTCTTCTAGCTATCTCCGCCAATTTAAATAAGTAAGGCTTATATTTACTCCAATTCTCATCTAAGCTTTGCACATCAATAGTATATTCATCTATGGGGGAAATTGAATATTTGTACTTTTGTTTTGTAGGATATAAATCATCTATGGGTTGATGTGTCAACTCATATGAATTGTCTTTCAATTGCATTTGGAAATATTTAATTCCCCTTCCTTGAAGGGCTTCCATAATCGACCCTATATTTTCCATTTTCATTCGCAAACCAAAATAAATAGCCCTTACAGCTCTGAAATCGTAATACTGTTTACCCTTACTTGGAGTGATAATTCTGATTTCTTCTTCATACTGCCATCTCTTAGATTTTACACTTGTTAATTTTTGGAGAGTCTTATTTTGATTTTCTGAAGCAAACATGCTGTCAAAATTCATTACTGGTGGCTTATTTTGATATATGACATCAAAAATAGAATATTTAGTACTTTCAAAGTCGCACAATTTATCTAAATCATATTCAATGCAAAAGCCATGATGACTATTAGCATAATGTGCCCATAATAGTTCATCAGTAAAAGTTTTGCTTAAAGAGTAAATTCCAGACTTATCTTTAATAGCAATTAAATCTCTAAATGCCTCTTTCACTGAATCAAGTGAAATAAAAGTACCAAACACATTATTTAAAACATTTAATTGTTCAAAGACCTGATCTGTTAGTACTAGACCTTCACATGGATCATTTAGATTGCCATAATTAGGAGACCAAAAATAATCCTGTTCTAATGAAGATAAGTCCCTTAAAAACACCTTATCATCCCCACTTCTATACTTAAATACTCTCATACCAAATTCCCTTAGGACGATATCATTAAGATATAAATTATCAGTAGATAATATAGGCCATTTTGATAATTCGTTTTGATAACTTTTTGATAACCGTTTCAAATATGACAATAAATAACGGGAACTATTAAGTTCCCGTTATTATTCACACTATGTAATAAATTACATGTGTTTAATGATTGCGTCGCCGAATTCGCTACATTTCAGTAATTTAGCGCCTTCTAATTGACGTTCGAAATCGTAAGTGACAGTTTTAGCCGCGATTGCGCCTTCCATACCTTTAACGATTAAGTCTGCCGCTTCAACCCAACCCATGTGGCGCAGCATCATTTCTGCGGACAGAATGATAGAACCTGGGTTTACTTTATCTTGGCCTGCATATTTCGGTGCAGTACCGTGAGTCGCTTCGAACAGCGCGCATTCAGAACCAATATTTGCGCCCGGTGCAATACCGATACCACCAACTTGTGCCGCTAATGCGTCAGAAATATAGTCACCGTTCAGGTTCATACACGCGATAACATCATACTCTGCTGGACGCAGCAGGATTTGTTGTAAGAATGCATCCGCGATAACGTCTTTAACAATGATATCTTTGCCAGTTTTTGGATTCTTGATTTTAACCCATGGACCACCATCGATTAATTCACCACCGAATTCTTCTTGTGCTAATTGGTAACCCCAATCTTTAAATGCACCTTCAGTGAATTTCATAATGTTGCCTTTATGAACTAAAGTCACTGAATCACGGTTATTATCGATCGCATATTCAATCGCCGCGCGAACTAAACGTTTTGTGCCTTCTTCAGAACATGGCTTAATACCAATACCGCAATCTTGTGGGAAACGAATTTTCGTTACGCCCATTTCGTTTTGCAGGAATTTGATCACTTTATCTGCTTCTGCGCTGCCCGCTTTCCACTCAATACCTGCATAGATATCTTCTGAGTTTTCACGGAAGATCACCATATCAGTGAGTTCAGGTTGTTTAACTGGGCTTGGCGTGCCTTTGTAGTAACGAACTGGACGTAGGCAGATGTATAAATCAAGCTGTTGACGAAGTGCAACGTTGAGGGAACGAATGCCGCCACCAACTGGTGTGGTTAATGGGCCTTTAATAGAAACGCGGTAATCGCGGATTAAATCGAGAGTTTCTTGCGGTAACCAAACATCTTTACCATATAACTGAGTGGATTTTTCGCCGGTATAAATTTCCATCCAAGAAATTTTACGCTCACCGTTATAGGCTTTTTTAACTGCTGCATCGACAACTTTTAACATTGCTGGAGTGACATCAACCCCAATACCGTCACCTTCAATGAAAGGGATAATTGGGTTGTTCGGAACGTGTAATTTGCCTTTTGCATCAATGGTAATTTTAGCGCCTTCTGCCGGAACTACTACTTTGCTATCCATTAACCTCTCCTTCACTTGCGTATTTTGCTTGTTAATTTTTTGTAAGAGACCTGTCAATACTACTGCAATCTGCGTCGAACGCCAATGATTACTAAGCTAAGCTTTTATACAGATCGCATTTAACGCATTATCTCCGTGTCCAAACACTCAATGAAATCAAAAAAAATTCAATAAAATCATGACATTAAAACAAACACCAACACTTTAAAAAGTTAAATGCTAAGCTAAATCACAACCTAAATACTGAATGACCTTATTCCATAGCTTATCTAAAATACCCTGTCCAAACATTCGTACTGCTCACAGAAATTAATATATTGCCATATTATCTTTATGATTTAATAGATTTAATTAAATTATTCGCATTTAATGGTTTTAATGTACACAACCCCAAACCACATTGATTTTAAACAATTTTAGATTATTACTAATTTGATTGAATTCTATTTAAATAAATAATGAAATACCGTAATAGATTAAGAAAGATAAACTTTTATTTATTAAAAATATAATTATTAATTCAAGATAATATAAAAGGTGAATATATGGAAAAGTTATCAGACTTAATCAATTTCAAGCAAAAAGCATTTTCACAGCATCCTTTTTTTCACAATCCTATTGACCCATCGTTACCCATCAAGGAGTCACTGGCGTTCCTACCCAAAATAGCTTTCTTTATCTTGGCGTTTGGGGACATTAATAAATACATCCTTCCCTTTGAAAATCCTCAAGATGATTTAGAAATTGCGGTGAATAATCATGCGTTAGAAGATTCGGATCACTGGTATTGGTATATCGATGATCTCCGCACATTGCGTATGAATGAGCCACAACTTTTTACAGATACCTTAGTATGGTTATGGTCGCCACAAATGGAAGCTAACCGTAAGCTCACCTATGAATTGGTCAGCGCCATTGCTAATCAGCCCGCCCAAATTCGCTTAGCTATCATTGAAAGCATAGAATCAACGGGACGCGTATTCTTCACGTACATCAATCAAATCGCTAAATTATCTCCTGTACCACTTAAATATTGCGGTGATCTTCACTTAGCTCACGAATCCGGTCATACGATGGGCAGTGATGCAGAATTAATTGATACCATTAATTATACAGATGAAGAACACGCTCTTTGTGTACATTTGATAGAGAAAATATTTATCGCTTTCTCTCGTTTTATCGATGAAATAAATCAGTAAGTCACAAATCAATATCCGATAAATTAAGGGAGAGCTACTTGCTGATTGCTATATCTCTCCCTTAAATAACCCACCCAAACAGCCTTACTTTATCGACAAAATATCGCTATTCTATTGCGCATTACATGAATGACTCTCAATAAAATATTATGAACGCACCTAACCGTAACCGCACCAAGCACACATCCTCACCGTCAAAGCAACGTCGTTCATTGGCAACGAATTCATCTTCTCGCGTGGCTCGTCCAACTCAGCCACGCAAAGTGATTATTTTTAATAAACCGTTTGATGTGTTGCCGCAATTTACGGATGAGCAAGGGCGAGAAACGTTAAAAAACTATATCCCTATCTCCGATGTCTACGCCGCAGGGCGCTTGGATAGAGACAGTGAAGGTCTGCTCGTTCTCACTAATGACGGCAAATTACAAGCTCAGCTTACCCAGCCGCAGAAAAAAACCGGAAAAATCTACTATGCTCAAGTAGAAGGCATTCCCGATGAAAGCGCACTTGCAAAATTTCGTCAAGGATTAACCCTAAATGACGGACCCACCCTACCCGCAGGCATTGAGTTAGTCAGTGAGCCAGAATGGTTATGGGCGCGAGTTCCACCGATCCGTGAGCGTAAGAACATTCCCACTTCTTGGTTGAAGATCACGCTTTATGAAGGACGAAATCGGCAAGTTCGTCGTATGACTGCCAATATTGGTTTTCCCACATTGCGATTAATACGCTACGCCATGGGGAATTTTACGCTCGATAACTTATCTTCCGGCGAATGGAAGGAGGTCTCTGTTGTTTAAGCCCAATGTTACCGTTGCCACCATTGTCCATGCCCAAGGACGTTTTTTAGTGGTCGAAGAGTGGGTGAATAATAAACCCACATGGAATCAACCCGCAGGACACCTTGAAGCCGATGAAACATTAGTGAAAGCTGCCGCCCGCGAACTGTATGAAGAGACTGGCATTATTGGCGAACCGCAGGCATTAATTAAAATTCACCAGTGGATAGCCCCCGATAAAACCCAATTTATTCGCGTCTTATTCTCTCTTGAACTGGATGCTCCCTGCGAAACCCATCCCCATGATGATGATATCAGCGCTTGTCATTGGGTTAGCGCAGAAGAAATTCTGACTAGCCAATGCCTTCGATCCCCTTTAGTGGCCCAAAGTATCCTCTGCTACCAAGAGGGTACTCACTATCCTTTGAGCGTTTTGGCCGCCTTCGGTGACCATTACGAGTAACATTATTCTCCTAACGCTGGTGCAACAAGGGGGCAACGTGCTAAAGTATGGGGCTTGATTTTTCCGCATTGAGACTATTTCCCATGTCAAATAACAGTACCAAATCAGATAACAGCCAAATTAAGGTCATCGTCGGTATGTCCGGTGGTGTTGATTCATCCGTTTCCGCTTACCTGCTCAAGCAGCAAGGGTATCAGGTGGTCGGTCTGTTTATGAAGAACTGGGAAGAAGACGATAACGAAGAATACTGCACTGCAGCGACTGACCTTGCAGATGCACAAGCGGTATGCGACAAACTCGGTATCGAACTGCGCACCATCAACTTTGCCGCTGAATATTGGGACAATGTATTCGAACACTTTTTAGAAGAATACAAAGCCGGTCGTACCCCAAACCCAGATATTCTGTGTAACAAAGAGATCAAATTTAAAGCGTTCTTAGAGTTTGCTGCCGAAGATCTGGGCGCAGATTATATTGCAACGGGTCACTATGTGCGTCGCCGTGATGTTGACGGCAAAAGCCAGCTATTACGGGGCTTAGACAATAATAAAGACCAAAGCTACTTCCTGTATACCCTCAGCCATGAACAAGTGGCAAAAAGCTTATTCCCAGTGGGTGAATTAGAAAAACCTGAAGTACGTCGCATCGCTGAAGAAATTGGCTTAGTGACTGCGAAGAAAAAAGATTCTACCGGTATCTGCTTTATTGGTGAGCGTAAATTCCGCGATTTCCTCGGACGTTATCTCCCTGCTCAACCAGGTCCAATCGTCACCGTTGACGGTGAAACCATTGGTCAGCACGAAGGGTTGATGTACCACACATTAGGTCAACGTAAAGGGTTAGGCATTGGAGGCACCAAAGACGGTTCTGAAGAGCCATGGTATGTAGTCGATAAAGACGTTGAAAAAAATCAATTGATTGTAGCGCAAGGCCATGAGCATCCACGTTTAATGTCTACAGGCTTAATTGCTCAGCAATTAGATTGGGTTGATAGACAAACATTAACTGAGCCATTGCGCTGCGTGGTGAAAACCCGTTACCGTCAAGCGGATATCCCTTGTACAATCACCCCATTGAGCGCCGAGAAAATCCAAGTCACTTTCGATTATCCGGTTGCAGCTGTTACTCCGGGACAATCTGCGGTATTTTATATCGACGAAGTCTGCCTCGGTGGCGGCGTTATTGAAGCCCGTATTCAGGAGTAAATGTGGCTAAAAACTATTACGATATCACGCTAGCCTTAGCGGGTATCTGCCAAGCAAGTCTGATGGTACAAAAGCTCGCTCATGAAGGTACCTTTAATGAGCAAGATGGTAAAACCATGGTCGATAGCCTGACCAACATGAATCCATCCAGCACGCTGGATGTATTCGGTAATGACGAAGCAAATTTAAAAACCGGTTTAACTGCCCTGCTGGGTATGTTGACCGGGGGTAATAGCGGGATCTCTGCTGAGATGACCCGCTATATGCTTAGCATCATGGCGCTAGAGCGCCGCTTAAGCAAAGATGACAATGCCATGAACCAACTCGGTCAACGAATTGAGCAATTTGAGCGTCAAGCCAGCTATTTCGAACCGATGTCTGAAGGTGTTTTTAACGCACTCGCCGGAATTTATGTGGATGTAGTCAGTCCAGCAGGTCCTCGAATTCAAGTGACAGGCTCCCCTGATATTCTGAAAAACACCGTTGTTCAAGCCAAAGTTAGAGCCACATTGCTCGCAGGTATCCGCTGCGCAGTTCTCTGGCAGCAAGTTGGTGGAAGTCGCCTCCAACTGATGTTTTCTCGAAGCCGTCTGTCTAATCAGGCGAAACAAATTTTGTCTCACCTATAAATCTGGAGTTGCTACCAATGGAATTATCCTCACTGACCGCTGTATCCCCGATTGACGGCCGTTACGGTGATAAAGTCAGCGCTTTACGCACTATTTTTAGTGAGTTTGGCTTACTGAAATTTCGTGTGCAAGTTGAAGTTCGCTGGCTGCAAAAACTGGCTGCAACCGCTCAAATCAAAGAAGTTCCTTCATTTGATGCTGACGCAATCGCTTACTTAGATGAAATCGTCGCGAACTTCTGCGAAAAAGATGCAATGCGTATCAAAGAAATTGAACGCACAACTAACCACGATGTTAAAGCAGTAGAGTATTTCCTAAAGGAAAAAGTGGCGCACATTCCTGCATTGCATGCGGTCTCTGAATTTATTCACTTTGCTTGTACTTCTGAAGACATCAACAACCTGTCCCACGCATTGATGCTGAAAACTGCTCGTGAAGAGGTTTTACTGCCACAATGGCGTCAAATTATTGATAAAGTTAAAGCAATGGCGCACGAATACCGTACTTTACCTTTACTGTCACGTACTCATGGTCAACCAGCAACACCATCCACTATTGGTAAAGAATTTGCTAACGTTGCGTACCGTTTAGAGCGCCAATTCCGCCAGTTAGAGCAAGTGGAAATCTTAGGTAAAATCAATGGTGCGGTCGGTAACTATAACGCCCACATTGCCGCTTACCCGGAAGTTAACTGGCACGAATTCAGTGAAACATTCGTGACCTCACTGGGCATTCAATGGAACCCGTTCACTACCCAAATCGAACCGCATGACTATATCGCAGAACTGTTTGATTGTGTTGCGCGTTTCAACACTATCGTGTTGGATTTTGACCGTGATATTTGGGGCTACGTTGCTCTAAATCACTTTAAGCAAAAAACGATTGCGGGTGAAATTGGCTCATCCACTATGCCGCACAAAGTTAACCCTATCGACTTCGAAAACTCGGAAGGTAACTTAGGTTTAGCAAACGCAGTATTAGGTCATTTAGCAAGCAAATTGCCGGTTTCTCGCTGGCAGCGTGACCTGACTGACTCAACCGTTCTGCGTAACTTAGGTGTCGGTTTAGGCTATGCCCTGATTGCTTACCAATCCACAATGAAAGGCTTAAACAAGTTAGAAGTTAACGAACAGCACTTACTGGATGAATTAGATCAAAACTGGGAAGTTCTGGCTGAGCCAATCCAGACCGTAATGCGTCGTTATGGCATCGAAAAACCGTATGAAAAACTGAAAGAATTAACTCGTGGTAAACGCGTTACCGCTGAAGGCATGAAGCAGTTTATCGATGGTTTAGAGCTTCCAGAAAGCGAAAAAGAGCGTCTGAAAGCAATGACGCCTGCCAACTACATTGGCTATGCCGTTAATTTTATTGATGAAATCAAGTAATCAATAATGATTAAAACGGGCGGCATTCGTGTCGCCTGCTTTTTTTCTATTTATTTGTTTAGCCCGCTTTCCAAAAAATCTCAGATTTGACTATTTTTCCGATCTGTTTGACTTATATTTAGTTAAGATCTTGTTCCCTATCCCATCTCTTTCTACCATACTCATTATAATATTATCATTTGCATGCTTTCTTTATGTGAGGTTCTCAGATGCGCATTCTTATCGTCGAAGATAATGCCCTACTTCGTCACCATTTAACGGTTCAACTCAAAGAGTTAGGTCATCAAGTGGATTCTGCTGAAGATGCAAAAGAAGCGGACTATTTCCTGAATGAAAGCCATCCCGATATTGCGGTAGTGGATTTAGGTCTTCCGGATGAAGATGGGCTTTCCATGATAAAACGCTGGCGCAGCAACCATGTCAGCATTCCGCTTCTGGTCTTAACTGCACGCGAAAGCTGGCAAGAAAAGGTTCAAGCGCTCAATAGTGGCGCAGATGACTATGTCACCAAACCCTTTCAATTAGAAGAGCTGGTCGCACGTATGCAAGCGCTGATGCGCCGTAACAGTGGATTAGCCTCTCAAGTGCTTGAGCTAGAAAACTTTATTATCGACCTTTCCCGTAAAGAATTTACGGTTAACGGCGAGTCAGTGAAACTCACTGCGTTTGAATACACCATTATTGAAACCTTGCTGCGCAATAATGGAAAAGTGGTCAGTAAAGACTCCCTCATGCGCCAACTCTATCCAGATGCAGAGTTACGAGAAAGCCACACTATCGATGTACTTATGGGACGTTTACGTAAAAAAATCCAACAGTTCCATGCCCAAGAAGTGATTGTGACTGTTCGAGGTCAAGGCTACCGTTTCGATGTGAACAGCTAATATGAAACTGCGTAAATTTAGGTTCAAACCCATCTCTTTACAGGCGCGTTTTATTTGTGCGACATCTGCTGTGATCCTCGCACTAACCCTCGCTTATGGGATTGTCGCTGTTGTGGGCTATTTAGTCAGTTTTGACCGAACGACCTACACCTTGCTACGTAGCCAAAGTAACCTAATTTACAGCCTTGCTCAGTGGCAAGATAATAAAATTGATATTCGCGTTCCCCCAAACTTTACGTTGAATAACCCCTCTTTGATCATTATTTATGATAAAAATGGGCAAACCGTCTGGCGCCAACGTGAAGTCCCCAGCGTCGAGCGTCTCATTCAACTGGATTGGTTGAAAAAGAATGGGTTATACGAAATTGATACCGATTTCGATGAAACACGCCAATTGATGAACAATAACCCAGACTACAGCCATCGACTCAATGACATTGATAATATCGATGAGCCATTAACTCACTCCGTTTCAGTTAACCAATATTTAGAAACGGAAACGATGCCAGCGCTGACAATTGTTGTCGTCGATACGTTACCGCAAGACTTACAGAGCACAGGCGTTGTCTGGGACTGGTTTGGTTACGTGTTACTCGCCAACTTTATACTGGTGATCCCGCTATTATGGCTTGCAGCCTATTGGAGTGTGCGCCCCATTAAGTCACTAATTTCGCAAATTAGTAGCCTTGAAAAAGGGGAACGCGAAACGCTGGATGAAAACCCGCCAGCAGAACTGCGAGGCTTAGTGCGAAACTTGAATATTTTGCTGAGCAACGAACGCAAACGCTATAGCAAATATCGCACTACATTGTCCGATTTAACTCACAGCCTAAAAACCCCGTTGGCGGTCTTACAATCCACATTGCGGCTTCTACGCTCCGGTAAACAGATGACCATCGAGCAAGCAGAACCCATCATGTTGGAGCAAATTGGACGCATTTCCCAGCAAGTTGGCTACTATTTGCATCGTGCCTCTAACCAAGGGGATGAAAACCTGATGCTACGGGAAATTGCATCGGTGCCATCTATCTTAGATAGCCTATCTAGCGCACTGCATAAAGTGTATCTCAACAAAGGCGTTTCGATTACCGTCGATATCTCCCCTGAAATCACATGGTTAGGTCAGCCCAATGATTTTATGGAAGTGATGGGCAATATTATGGAAAACGCCTGTAAATACTGCCTTGAGTTTGTGGAAGTCACTGCCCTTGCCGATCATGATAGCCTAACCATTTTTGTCGATGACGATGGTCCTGGCGTTCCCGAAAGTAAACGCAGTATGATATTTATGCGTGGACAACGCGCCGATACCCTGCGACCGGGGCAAGGTTTAGGGCTATCGATAGCAGTAGATATCATCGACCAATATGATGGCGAAATTACCATTTCAGATAGTCCACTTGGGGGTGCTCGCGTCGCCGTCACCTTTAGGCAGCAAGCGGTGATTGAAGATAGTTAGGTCATTAACAAATGATAGCTAGGGCGGAAATGAAGATAATTCACTCATCCGTCAATGAAGATGGCTAATCTGTGAACTGACGCCCTCTAAGCCCTGTTTTACGATCCATTTCCGGTATACTATTTAGGAAGTTTTGTCATAACTAGGGAACAATAAGATGGATTATAAACTGAATCTTGACTGGCAGAGTTTTCTGGACAGTCATTGGCAGAAACGACCTCTGCTTATCAAACAGGGTTTTACGCGTTTTATTGATCCTATCTCGCCTGATGAACTCGCGGGATTAGCGATGGAAGATGAGGTTGATAGCCGTTTAGTCAGCCATCAAAATGGGCTCTGGCAAGTCGCCCACGGTCCATTCGAAAGCTACGACCATTTAGGTGAAAAAAACTGGTCAATCTTGGTTCAAGCCGTTGACCACTGGCACTACCCAAGTGCGCAACTGATGAAACCTTTCCGTGTCCTTTCTGACTGGCGTATGGATGATTTAATGATCTCCTACTCCGTTCCGGGTGGTGGTGTAGGTCCTCATCTCGACCAATACGATGTATTCATTATTCAAGGCGAAGGTCGTCGTCACTGGCGTGTTGGGGAAAAGATCCCAATGAAGCAACACTCCCCACATCCTGATTTACTGCAAGTGCAGCCTTTTGACGCCATTATTGACGAAGAGATGGAACCCGGTGATATCCTGTATATCCCACCTGGATTCCCCCACGAAGGTTATGCCATTGAGCCATCACTGAATTTCTCTGTCGGTTTCCGCGCGCCTAATGCTCGTGAATTAATGAGCAGCTTTGCTGACCATTTAATTTCCAATGATTTAGGCAGCTATCGCTACAGCGACCCTGACCTTTCTTTCCGTGATAATCCGGCTGAAATTTTGCAAGGCGAACAGATTAAGCTGCGCGAAATGATGGAATCACTGATTCATGATCCAGAGCTATTCCGTAAGTGGTTAGGTGAATTTATTTCTCAATCACGTCACGAGCTGGATTTGGCACCGCCAGAGCCGCCTTATGAACAAGATGAGATTTATAATTTATTGAAAGAACAGCAAGAAACTCTATATAAACTCAATGGGTTGCGTGCTCTTCGTGTTGGTGATCAGTTCTTTGTTAACGGTGAGTCTTTAGAGACTAAATGCTATGAAGCCGCTGATAGCCTGTGCCGTTTCGATTCCGTCAACCATGCAAATCTTGGTGATGCATTAGATGATGTCAATTTTATCGCCTTAATGACAGCATTGATTAATAGCGGATATTGGTATTTTGACGACTAATTAGTCCTATAATTAACCGCCAACAAACAGCAAATGCCCCGAATATCATCACATCGGGGCATTTTTATATTAAGAACGCATCAAAACTATTTATCAGTATTACGTTTTGCATGGATAGCGGTTAATTCCGCAATTCTCATAATCACGCTCACCGCCTGTTCCATTCCTTCTTGAGTAATAAACTCATGTTTACTATGGAAGTTATAGCCACCAGTAAAAATATTCGGGCATGGTAAGCCCCGGTATGATAACTGCGCACCGTCCGTTCCCCCACGGATAGGCTTAATAACAGGCTCAATATCACAGTCCAGCATCGCTTGTTTCGCTAATTCAACAACATGCGGATATTTCATCACTTCTTTATGCATATTGTAGTAGCTATCATCCAATGTCAGCTCGATATAGCAGCTTGGGTGCAGCCCTTCACCCACTTTTTCTGCGATACGAATAATATTTTTCTTTCTCGCTTCAAAATTGGCTAAGTCAAAATCACGGATAATATAGTTCATTTCCGCTTTTTCCACGTTACCCTTAATGGACGTTAAATGATAAAAGCCTTCGTAACCTTCCGTATTTTCAGGTGTTTCATCCGCCGGTAACATAGAATGGATTCGCGTTGCTAAACCCAATGCATTGACCATCACACCTTTGGCGCTACCAGGATGGGTATTGTTACCCACAATTTTAATAGAGACGTTGGCAGCGTTAAAGTTTTCGAATTCGAGTTCACCGACACCACCACCATCAACGGTATAAGCCCAGCGAGCATCAAATTCTTTAAAATCGATATGTTGTGCACCACGACCAATTTCTTCATCTGGCGTAAAGGCAACACAGATTTTTCCGTGTGGAACATTTTGCCCTTCTAAACGCACAATCGCGGTAATAATTTCTGCGATACCCGCTTTATCATCCGCCCCTAATAAGGTTTTGCCATCAGTCATAATCAGCGTTTTGCCAATCATTTCGTGCAATACAGGGAACATAACGGGGGATAAAACTTCATCACCAATGCCCAGAGCAATATCGCCACCTCGATAATTCTCAAGTACTTGCGGGCACACATTTTTGCCCGAATAATCTGGGGCGGTATCCAAATGCGAAATGAAGCCTATCGCAGGCACATCCCAATCAACATTGGACGGCATGATAGCCGTTAAACAGCCATGTTCCGACAGCGTCACTTTTTCAAAGCCAAGGATATTTAATTCTTTGGCTAACGCGCGGGCAAATTTTAGCTGGCCAGTGCTACTAGGTACTGTTTTTGCATTCAGTTTTGATTGTGTATCAAACGCAGTGTATTCAAAAAACCGCTCCAAGAGTTTGTCCATACTTCCTCCCCCTAAATATCAATGGGGATATTATGGGAAAGATCACAGAAACAATTATTGTTTCAAATCAGATTTGCAGCTAAAGAGTGAGGAAGATAACTAATTAATTTAATTTATTGTTCATTTTGGGCTGCACTTTTGGATAACGCAACGCGTTAAGTAACATGTTATATAATGACTATCTTATATAACGAAATGCGCTATAGAATAATTTCTAAGGTGGGAATACGATGGCAAAAACATTTTTAATTTACGGTGTCAGTAAAGGGTTAGGTAAAGCATTAGTTGAAGGAGTCCCTGACCAAACTGATACTGTGTACGGTGTTTCTCGCACTGAACCACCTTTTGGTGATACGCAATTTCACTGGATACCCGCTGATCTTAGTGATACTCAATCGGCCTCAGTTATCAAAAAGCAGCTAGGCGAAAAACCCATTGATACCCTCATTTATAATGTCGGCATTTGGGAAAAGCTCGCCTTTACTGAAGAATATGATTTCGAGTCCACCAGCGATATTGAATTACTCACCATGATCCAGACCAATATCAGTGCTTGCCTGTTGAATTTGAAAGCACTTCTTAGCAACTTGCGTTTAGGCACCAATAGTAAAATTATTTTAATTGGCTCTACGTGGGGGTTGGATAATCATAATGGTAAAGAAGTCACCTTTAGCGCAACCAAATATGCCTTGCGTGGGATTGTACAATCACTGAGAGAAACCTTGCGCCAAGATAATATTGGCATTTCTATTTTGAATTTAGGTTATCTCGCCACGGAATATCCGTTATCTATGCCAGTGAATGAGGTGATTGAAAAAAGTGAAGGTGCGTTAATTCCGCTGCAAGATGTGGTGAATGCAGTGCGCTTTATTCTTAGCACCAGCAGCGCCACCTGTGTAAAAGAAATTACTATGCCCGCTATGTTAGATGAAAACGTGTGATATCAACCTAATTTGCTCCGTGCATATAAAAGGGAGCCAAAGCTCCCTTTTATATTCATTCTTAGCGGTTTAACTTTGCCAGCAAGTCATCCACATATTCACTAACCACTTTACTCGCCAATCCATAATGGCGCTCTTCAAATTCGCTTTCCACTTGGCTTGGTTCTAAATTCAATTGCACGGTATGAGCGCCTTGTAAACGCGCTTCATGTACAAACCCTGCCGCTGGATAAACATGCCCCGATGTCCCGATAGAAATAAACAGCGTGGCTTCTCCAAGTGCTTGGTAGATCCTGTCCATTTCAAACGGCATTTCACCAAACCACACAATATGTGGGCGTAGTGGCTGCGGGAACTGGCAGCAGTGGCAACGCTCTTCTACGGATAAATCCCCTTTCCATTCAAGGACTTGATTTGACCAATTACAACGTACTTTTAATAATTCACCGTGCATATGAACTACGCGCTTGCTACCCGCACGCTCATGTAAATTATCAATATTCTGCGTCACTAGCAGGAATCTATCCCCTAGCGCTTGTTCTAATTTTGCTAATGCGTAGTGCGCTGCATTCGGTTGAATATTATCTTGTTGCAACTGGCGACGACGTTCATTGTAAAAGCGCTGAACTAATTGTGGATCACGAGCAAATCCTTCAGGTGTTGCCACATCTTCCACGCGATGCTCTTCCCATAAACCATCTGCCGAACGGAAGGTTTGAATCCCTGACTCTGCAGAAATACCCGCACCGGTTAATACAACCACGTTAATGTTTTGCATACTGAGCAGTCTATTATCAATGTAGTAAGAACGATTGCGAAGTCGCTGACGGCGTTTACATTTATTTTTACTTATTTTTTTCAATCTACGGCGAAATCGCAACATCGGAAATTTCCTTTCATCCTTGCAGTGAATTTGTCGGTATAAAAAGTGGAAATATAAACATGGTAAATTATGTTATTTATACATAATTTAGATAGTAACATACTAAACCCCTTCATCTCCTGCAAAGTAAAACAAATATCTCAATAACCTCGATTTAATAACTTTTTTATCATCAAAAAGACATTTTTTTCACTTTCAGATGACAAAAAACTTTATCCCCATCACACCTAACGGCTAAAATAGCCGCCATCTCACTATTTTGGTTTCTCTTATTTGAAGGATTTCCATGGAAAAGTTTTTTGAAAGAATGATGTACGCTTCACGTTGGATCCTTGCGCCCATTTATTTGGGACTATCACTGACATTGCTGGCGTTAACCATCAAATTTTTCCAAGAAGTATTTCATATTCTGCCAAGCATTTTTAGCATTCCAGAATCTGATTTGATCCTCACGCTGCTATCTCTCATTGATATGGCGCTGGTGGGTGGATTACTGGTGATGGTGATGTTCTCAGGTTACGAAAACTTCGTCTCTCAATTAAATTTGTCTGATCATCATGAAAAGCTAAATTGGATTGGGACTATGGATGCGACGTCACTGAAAAATAAAGTGGCTGCCTCCATTGTCGCCATCTCATCCATCCACTTATTGAAGATTTTCATGAACCTCAAAAACGTCGAAAACGATAAGTTGATGTGGTACGTGATCCTTCATTTAACCTTCGTGCTGTCAGCGTTTGTGATGGGTTATTTAGATAAAATGACCAAGAAAGCGAAGTATTAATCTCTCTCAATACACGCAGTTTGGCATAAAAAAGGGAAGCTCACTGTAGCTTCCCTTCTTGTTTCAAATATTATTTTTTCAAAAACGGTAAAATGTGGCTCATCAACTGCTCAGGACACTCCTCCGTCACAAAATGACCGCACTCCCCCAGCATCGCCCCTTGTAATTGGGTTGCTCGCCCCTGTAATGTCAATTGTGGCGCATCTCGGGTTGCCTGATCCGCTCCAATCGCCAATACTGGCATGGTGAGCTTTTTCTGCGCTCGCTGTTTATTTTGCTCAATCGTCTGTGGAATAGCACGATAATAGGCAAAACCAGCTCGCAGCCCCCCCGGAGAAGCATACGCATCTATATATGTCTGCGCGGCAACGCGATCACGACGATAAGCCCAATTATCAAAAATAAAGTTAAGATACTCACGCTCTTTACCTGCCGTCAGCGTTTCCGGTAAATCTCGCACTTGGTTAAACATAAAATGCCAGAGGAAAATATTCTCCTCAGGATCAACGAAAATACTCGGTGCAGGTGCTAACCCTGGAATAACCGCTTCGGTTAAGGCTATCTTTTTCACGTCTGCGGGATAATCACTGGCCAGCGCATACCCTACCCACATGCCAATATCATGCCCTATCACTGAATAATGAGCATGACCCAGTTGCTTCATCATTTCGTGCAATGCGGTTGCGGCAGCGCCCGTATCATAACCACTTTCTGGCTTATCAGAATACCCTGTTCCCAATGGATCAACAGCAATAGCGGTATAACCATTAGCAGCGAGATCCGTCATCACATATCGCCACGTGTACCATGTTTGTGGCCAACCGGGGATCAATAAAACTGGCTCACCTTCCCCAGCGGTAACATAGTGAAGGCGCTGCCCGTTCACTTTCACATAGTGATGTTTAAAGCTGGTCTCATTCGCTTCAATGGTTGGAGGCGTAGCACTTTTGGCTGTTTGAGTTAGGTTTCCTGCTGCTAACGTAGCTGTTGCTTGCAAAGAGAGCGTCATCAGAGAAACGAGTAACACCTTTTTAAATACCGAATTCATATTTGTTCCATACACTTTTATGTGGGTAAAAAGCCACTCATTCACGAATTGCATTAATTGTTTGTCGATCAGCAATGAATAGGTTAAAGGTTTTTTTAATTCTTTGTCAATCGATAAAGAATAATTATTTGTCATTCGACAAAGAAGTGATAGTATGAACGCATTCTCATTCAGCGCATCATTATCATGTATTAAGAGGAGCATCGTTATGGCGGGAAGACCGAGAGAGTTCGACAGAGACGCGGCATTGAATAAAGCTAAATTTGTCTTTTGGCAAAGAGGTTATGAAGGTACGTCGATGTCAGATTTAGTCTCTGCTCTAGGCATCGCTTCTGCTCGTATTTATGCGGCATTTGGCTCGAAAGAAAATCTATTTCGCGAAGCTATCGCCCTGTATCTAAGCCAAGAAGGCGCTTTTGCAGATACCGCGTTACAAGAGCCTAATACGCGTCTAGCAATAACACAGTTATTAACCCAAGCTGTCGAAACTTACACCCAACAAACGCATCCACAGGGGTGCATGGTAGTTTTATCACTGACCAACTATGCCAGTGAAAATGAAAACATTATGTCTTGGCTAGCGAATTACCGGAAAGACCGTACCACCGCCATCATACAACGTTTAAATAAGGGTGTAACTCAAGGAGATTTACCCAAGGAAACGAACACCCAAGCACTTGGCGATTATATATCGACACTATTTCACGGCATTTCGATTCAAGCTCGCGACGGGGTGAGTAAAGCTCAGTTGCTCGCGATGGTTAACGTTGCTATGACCGCGTTTGATTCTTTTATCTCAACATCAACTACCCACTGATTATTCGCTTCAATTTTAGGAAAAAATCGCTATGTCCTCATTCGGTTCATCTCCCAGTCATGCATGGGTTTGCACATGGCTTTCAACATCTCAACCCACCACCGGAGAGGCATTTCCGTTTCCATTGGAGATCCCAACCTTATTGAATAACCAAACCCTACAACAAGCGCTGCGTATCACATTAGGCGGGCAGCAGTTACGCCTTGTGTTTTCGAATCGTTATGGCTCTCAAGCCTTAGCATTAGGTGAAAATGCCATTGTTGTAAACTCACCATCTGGCAAATCATGGAGCGCACCTGTTCTGTTTAATGGACAATCTGGTGTTTCTATCCCCGCAGGACAAGTAGCGTACAGTGATGAAATCATTCATCCTATTGACGATTTGTCTGAAGTCACCCTACGAACCTATCTACCGGATCCTACGCTTGTAGAGACTTTTCATTGGGATGCGCGACATTATTCTCAACTAACATCGGGTAATGATGTTCACTCCAAAACAACGAAAGAAAGCCTACCAATTAGTTCGCGCTTATTATTAGAAGCTGTTGAAATTCAGAATCAGGCGCCAAGCCAAGCGATTGTCGTTATTGGCGATTCCATGGTGGATGGCAACGGTGTCGAAATGGGAACTTATCACCGTTGGGTGGATTTTTTTGCTGAACGTGCCGTTTCTCAGCACACAGCGGTGATCAATGCAGGGCAATCGGGTTCTCGCTTACTCAAAGATGGTATTGGCATCAGTACATTATCTCGCTTTACTCGGGATGTTATTGAGCAAGCTGGCGTAACCACTTGCATTGTACAAGTGGGTCTCAATGATATTGGGCTTGCACAAACCGCCCTAGCGCCTGCGGATATGATGCCTTCCGCTAGCCAGTTGATTGAAGGTTATCGTCAATTACTTGATATGGCGCATCAGCATAATATTCGCGTCGTCGGCGTCACTCTTGTTCCGTTACGTTGTACAGACGAATATGGATTAGATAACTTCTATGCCCCCGAAAAAGAAGCTATTCGCCAAGAATTAAATGAATGGATACGCACTAGTGGTGAATTTGACGTATTAATTGACACGGAACAACTTGTGCGCGACTCACAAAATCCTCAGCAATTAGCATTAATCTATGATTCTGGCGATCATCTCCACCTTAACCACGCAGGGCATCTGTTGGTTGCGAATTCGATTTCCCTTGATGCTGTTATTGGAGTTTAAAACAGTCATTAGCATTGAAAACCTTAGCATTGAAAACCATAGGTACGAGAATAGCTTTTCGTACCTAATTATTCCGCTATTCTTTGATACGGCTTAACATTATCTTCAGCCACGCCATCATTCCCTATGTTACTATCCACTCACCTAATCCATCATTTAAAACAGCCTTGGATAACAGAATGAGTGACCATTTTGTCGGGAAATTTGAAGCCGAAATTAAGTTCAAACTACCCAATTCTGACACTTTTCTTAAACAGCTTATCAATGATAACGCTGAAGCATTTACCGTAAATAATCATGAAGTTGATGACTTTTTTGATTATCAAGATGGGCAGTTAACAGCACAAAATATCAGTATGTCCGTGCGGGAGATGACGCCGTCTGGGATCAAACTCTGGATAGTCAAAGGACCAAGCAGCTCCGAGTGTAAAGCGATTGATATTGCAGACTGCCAACATGTCAAAAGTATGCTGAGTACCTTGGGATATCAATGTTACCTAACGATTGCAAAACAGCGCAGCATCTATTTTCTGGATGACATTCATATCACCATTGATTACTTAGAAGGTATTGGTTGGTTTGCTGAATTTGCGATTATGACGGACGATGAGAGCGAGTTAGACAACTTGTACACCAAATTACTGTCTACCGCGCAACACTATGGTTTTACAGAAGCATTAATTGAAACTCGCAGCTATAAGCAGATGTACCTTGAGAATTTGATGAAATAGCCTTAGATAACATGATGAAATAAGGCGCGACTGTTTCCACTCGCGCCTTATTGATTACTGACCGCTTAGAATACGCGCTGGATCTAACTTACTTGCGCGTCTTGCTGGATACCAGCTGGCTAATAAGCTCAGAACAACCGTGGTGAACAGCACGTAAATCACATCCATCACATGCAATTCTGAAGGCAGAAAGTCAATAAAATAGACATCCCCTGATAAGATAGGATGACCGATAATCACTTCAAGTCCCTTAATCATCGTGGTTAAATTCAGGGAGATTAATACCCCCAGCACCACGCCGATAAGTGAGCCAACCAGCCCTCCGATTAACCCGTACCACAGGAAGATAGCACGAATTTGCCTATCTTTTGCCCCTAATGTCCTCAGTACCGCAATATCGCTGCTTTTATCTTTAACTGCCATCACTAGCGTGGAAACGATATTAAAACAAGCGACCCCGATGACTAAAATCATCGCCAAGTACATAACACTGCGAACCACTTGAATGTCGTTGTACATATAGCCGTAATCACCTATCCAGCTTTTCACCACCACATGATGCATGGTTTTCAGCCCAGCGTTATACACCACTTTATCAGCTTCGAAAGGATCTTTAGCTTTAATCTCAAAACCGCTAATGCCGTTTCCATAACCGAGATATTCCTGTGCATCCGCCAGCGGAACTAAAGCAAGCTGATGGTCGAGTAATCCACTTAAACGGAAAATCCCCGTTACTTGGACACGAATACGCTTAGGCTGCTGAATTTTCATGCTGTCATCGGTATTCGGAATCATAATTGTTATCCAATCCCCGACTTTTACATTCAGCGAATTTGCCACCCCTTGCCCTAAAATGATTGACTGTTTACCCGCCTCAAAATGTTGCCACGCATCATTTAGGATAAACTCAGGCAATGCACTGACTTGGGATTCCGTCTCGTGAGAAACGCCCATAATCTGGATGGCTTTCAGGTTCGCACCACGTTCAAGTAGCCCCGTGAAATTCACATAGGGGCTGACCCCTTGCACACCCGGCGTTTTGCGGATCACATTTTGGGCGAATTCCCAATCTTGATAAGGGGCTTCAACGGCGTAGATTTGCCCGTGAGGCACCACCGAAAGCACGCGGTTATTCAGTTCTCGCTCAAAGCCATTCATGGCACTTAAACCGATAATTAATACCGCAACACCTAAAACAATCCCGAGGGTCGAGACAATCGACACCAAAGACACCATGCCTGTCCTACGGCGTCCTCGGCTAAATCGCAATGCCGCTAATAGCGTCAGAGGCATTTTAATCATTACATTGCCCCCAACGTAATTTCCTGTTGCAGATGACCATCCCGCATTTCTAAACGGCGGGATAAACGGCTCGCCAGTTTCATATCATGAGTGACCACTAAAAATGCCGTTTTTTGCTTACGGTTTAACTCACCCAGTAATTCAAAAATGGCATCCGCATTACGCAAATCGAGGTTACCTGTTGGTTCATCCGCCAGCACTAACGCTGGGTCATTCACCAATGCGCGGGCAATCGCAACACGTTGGCGCTCACCACCGGATAATTCAGATGGACGGTGATTAGCTCGGTGCTCTAACCCTACCGCTTTTAACATTTCAGTGGCTTTAGCAAACGCCGTTACTTTCGCCACACCGCCAATTAACAGTGGCATCGCCACATTTTCCAATGCCGTAAAATCAGGCAATAAATGGTGGAATTGATAAATAAAACCGAGGTCTTTATTACGAATTGCCGCACGGGCGTCGGAAGAAAGCTGGTTAATCTGCTGCCCACGGAAAATGACATTCCCTTGGGATGGCGTATCTAACCCGCCAAGTAGGTGCAATAAGGTACTTTTACCGGAACCAGAGCTACCTACGATAGCCATAGTTTCGCCTTCATTCATCGTGAAGCTGACATTCTTTAACACTTCTGTGGAGAGTGCGCCTTCTTGATAAATCTTACTTAAATGTTCACAGACCAGAAGTGGTTGATTATTCATATCGTAAAGCCTCAGCAGGTTGTACCGCTGCCGCACGCCAAGAAGGATAAAGCGTCGCCAGCAAAGAAATCAGCATCGCGCACAGCGCAATAATTAAAATACCCGGATAGTCGAGTACAATCGGGAGTGACACTCCCCGCGGTAATAAGCCAATTAACGGCATAATTACGTTCAATTGGCTCGATAGCAACGTACCCAACACGGTACCAATCAATGTACCTATAATGCCCGCGCCGGCACCTTGGATCATAAAGATAGTCAGAATTTTGCTACGTTTGAGCCCCAAGGTTTTCAAAATCGCCACTTCGCCTTGTTTTTCCATGACTAATAAGGATAACGACGTAATGATGTTAAAGGCCGCCACCGCGATAATCAGGCTCAGCAGCAGACCCATCATGTTCTTTTCCATTCTTACTGCTTGGAAAAATTCGCCTTTACGCTCACGCCAATCTGTCCAAACTAACCCTTCCGGTAGTGTCTGTTTGCTCGCCACATCCACTTGCAGAGGTTCGTCCAGATATAAACGCCAGCCAGTAATATTTCCGGTTGGGTAACGTAGCATTCTCGCTGCATCAGGCTGAGCAACAATCAATTCGCTCGTATCCGCTTCGCCATTGGTTTGAAAAATACCCGTGACCGTAAATAAACGCTGGCTGGGTATACGCCCCATAGGGGTTAATTGGCTCACACCGGGAATAATCAAGCGCACTTGGTCACCGCGTTTTACGCCAAGAGTCTCCGCCAGTCGATTACCGAGAAAAACGTTGTATTCCCCATCGATTAAATCACGGCGATCCCCGCTTATCAGCTTATCGAGTAATAAGGAAGATTCATCGGAACGAATTCCCCCCATCATGCCCACCCCCACGTTAGTTCGGCTTTGTAAAACCACTTCCGACTGAACAATCGGCTCAATTTTCTTAACGCCTTTGAGGTTTTTTAAGTCCGTGATGGGATGTTGATTGGGATCGATATTTCCGGTATTTGAGGTCAATATGGCCTGTGGCATATAAGCAAGTATGCTATCTTGTAACGAACGTTCAAAACCATTCATCACAGACGTCACGGTGATCAATGCCGCAACACCAAGGGTTATGCCTATCGCCGACAAGCTGGACACAAAACGTCCAAATTTATCGACCGCGCGCCCACGCATATAGCGCAGACCTATAAAGAGTGAGACAGATTGATGCATGAAAACGTAATGTCCCTGTTGCCAAAGCGAAGTGTTCAGGGATAATAAAGGGTACGATTGATGAATGGAACCACCCAACCGCGCTTTTGTGGTTTTTTTTATTATAAATACTATTTGTTTAGATCACTTTCAGACTACTCAATGAGTTCTGTGGGTCGTTTAATTAATTTTTAATTGCCTAACTAATCATTAATTAACTAGTTAGCTATGAGAAGCTGAATATTTCTATGTCGTCAAATTATCGTTATGAACTGCCCAGTCGTGCTGGAGATGTCCGCCATTTAGGCTGCTTAATTGGTGCTGCGGGTCCCTTAGAATGCGCAGAAATGATTGAACGCCATCAAGGTCCTGTGGTGATTGTCACGCGTGATATGCAAAACGCATTACGTGTTCGTGATGAACTTCAACAGTTTACCCAACACCCTATAGAGACACTATCGGATTGGGAAACGTTACCTTACGATAATTTTTCGCCGCATCAAGAAATCATCTCTCACCGTTTATCCACTCTATACCGCTTACCAACCCTGCAAAAAGGGGCGCTGATCCTCCCCGTTAATACCTTAATGCAGAAAGTATGCCCTGCTGATTTTCTAACGGGGCATGCCTTAGTGATGGCTAAAGGCGATAAGCTCTCGCGCGATAACCTACGAGACGAACTGGATAAAGCCGGATACCGCCATGTTGAGCAAGTCCTTGAGCATGGGGAATATGCGATTCGCGGTGCATTACTCGACTTATTCCCAATGGGTAGCGACCTGCCATTTCGTATCGACTTTTTTGATGATGAAATTGATAGCCTACGCACCTTTGACGTCGATACCCAACGCACTTTAGAAGAAGTCAGCGCAATCAACTTATTGCCTGCTCACGAATTTCCGACCGATAAAGACGCTATCGAGCGTTTTCGTAGCCAATGGCGCGAACGCTTTGAAGTTCGTCGTGATCCGGAACATATCTATCAGCAAGTGAGTAAAAACACCCTGCCAAGTGGAATTGAGTATTGGCAGCCGCTGTTTTTCGCTGAACCGCTACCTTCTTTATTTGAATACTTACCCGCTAACACCCTGTTTGTTTCACAAAATCTGCAAGAACCCGCAGAGCGGTTCCAGCAAGATACTCAGCAGCGTTATGAAAGCCGTGGTGTTGACCCAATGCGCCCATTGCTTCCCCCTGCAGAGTTATGGTTAACCGTCGAACAACTGAATCAGAACTTAAAAAATTGGCCTCGGGTACAGCTGTCTACGGAAAAATTACCGAAGAAAGCTGCCAATACCAATTTAGACTATCAGCCACTTCCAGATATTAGCACCCAAGGGCAAAGTAAAAACCCACTGGAAAAACTGCGGCAGTTCACCGAACAGTTTGATGGCACGATTGTATTCTCCGTAGAAAGTGAAGGACGTCGAGAAACGGTGAGTGAATTACTCGCTCGCCTGAAAATCCGCCCTGAAATTATCAGCAATTATTTTGGTCAAACCCAAGACCGCTTTGCCATTACGATTGGTGCAGCTGAGCACGGTTTTATTCAGCCAGAGAGCCACCGCGCATTAATTTGCGAAAGCGATTTACTGGGTGAGCGAGTTGTTCGCCGCCGCAGTGACCAACGCCGCACCATCAATACCGATACGCTCATTCGTAACCTTGCTGAGTTACGCCCGGGGCAACCCGTGGTTCATATTGAGCATGGTGTCGGACGCTATCAAGGCTTAATCACCTTAGAAGCGGGAGGTGTTCCCGCCGAGTATTTGATTCTCACCTACGCAGGCGAAGATAAACTGTATGTCCCTGTTTCTTCATTACATTTAATTAGCCGTTATGCAGGTGGAGCCGATGAAAATGCACCGCTGCATAAGTTGGGTAGTGACAGTTGGGGACGCGCTCGCCAAAAAGCGGCGGAAAAAGTACGGGATGTGGCAGCCGAGCTTCTGGATATTTATGCTCAGCGAGCTGCAAAAGCCGGATTCGCCTTCAAACATGATAAAGAGCAGTACCAAGAGTTTTGCCAAGGTTTCCCATTCGAAACCACCACCGACCAAGAGATGGCAATTAATGCAGTACTGAGTGATATGTGCCAGCCGCTGGCAATGGATCGCTTAGTCTGTGGCGATGTGGGCTTTGGTAAAACAGAAGTCGCCATGCGCGCCGCATTTTTAGCGGTCAACAATAATAAGCAAGTGGCTGTACTGGTTCCTACCACGCTATTAGCCCAGCAACATTATGATAATTTCCGCGACCGCTTTGCCAATTGGCCAGTACGTATCGAAATGCTATCGCGCTTTAAAACGGCCAAAGAGCAACAACAAATTATTAGCGATGCCGCCGAAGGTAAAGTGGATATTTTGATTGGTACCCATAAATTGCTACAAAGCGATATTCAATGGAAAGATCTGGGTTTGCTGGTAGTGGATGAAGAGCACCGCTTCGGGGTTCGTCATAAAGAGCGCATTAAAGCGATGCGCGCTGACGTGGATATTCTGACCTTAACGGCGACGCCAATTCCACGCACCCTCAATATGGCAATGAGTGGCATGCGAGATTTATCAATTATCGCAACCCCTCCCGCTCGTCGCTTAGCTGTAAAAACCTTTGTTCGCCAATATGATGATTTAGTGGTGCGCGAAGCGATTCTGCGGGAAACGTTACGCGGCGGTCAGGTTTATTATCTTTATAATGATGTGGAAAATATCGAAAAAGCCAAAGCCCGTCTTGAAGCTTTAGTGCCAGAAGCGCGATTTGTTGTGGGTCATGGGCAGATGCGTGAGCGCGAACTTGAGCGAGTCATGACAGATTTCCACCATCAACGGTTTAATGTCCTGATCTGCACCACGATTATTGAAACGGGTATCGACATCCCAACCGCAAATACCATTATTATTGAACGTGCAGACCACTTTGGTTTAGCGCAGTTGCATCAGCTACGCGGTCGTGTGGGTCGTTCCCATCACCAAGCTTATGCTTACCTGCTGACGCCGCATCCAAAAGCCATGACCACCGATGCGCAAAAACGCCTCGAAGCGATTTCGTCTCTTGAAGACTTAGGGGCTGGTTTTGCACTGGCGACCCATGACCTTGAAATTCGTGGAGCTGGCGAGCTATTGGGGGAAGACCAAAGTGGGCAGATGACCACCATCGGTTTCACCTTATATATGGAGCTACTCGAAAGTGCGGTCGATGCACTGAAAGAAGGACGCGAGCCATCCCTAGAGGATCTCACCAGTCAGCAAACTGAAGTGGAACTGCGTATGCCAGTACTTCTGCCTGATGAATATATCCATGATGTGAATATCCGCCTGTCTTTCTATAAACGTATTGCCAGTGCTAAAGATCAGACCGAACTGGA
This sequence comes from Providencia sp. LY12, assembly GCF_057621555.1. NCBI lineage: Bacteria > Pseudomonadati > Pseudomonadota > Gammaproteobacteria > Enterobacterales > Morganellaceae > Providencia > Providencia sp. LY12. The sequence continues at coordinate 2,535,698 of NZ_CM172594.1, forward strand.
TGAGCTGCGTATCGAACTCATTGACCGCTTTGGTACTTTACCTGATGCAGGTAAATTCTTGCTGTCAACAGCTGGCATTCGTTTACAAGCGCAGAAACTGGGCATGAAGCGGATTGAAGCTCATGAAAAAGGCGGATTTATTGAATTCAATGAACGCAACAAAGTCGACCCGATGTTCTTAATCAGCTTACTGCAAAATCAGCCGAAAACGTTCCGTATGGAAGGTCCTGTCCGTTTGAAATTCTTCCACGATTTAGCCGACAGAGCGACGCGTTTAGACTTTATCAAGCAGCTAGTCGCTGATTTTGATGAGCATCAGCTAGCGTCATAAGCCAGAAATTGACAACAAAAAAGCCATCGATTCATTATGTTTCGATGGCTTTTTTTATGTGGTTTTAACCAATAAATGACTACTTTTTATTCTCTATCGAATGACCTATCACTTCTAAGTGCCCCAGAGCATCGCTATTGCCCTGCGCCGCAGATTTTTGGAACCATTCTAAGGATTGGTGAGAGTCATCAGATAAACGCTCACTGGTTTCATACATCATTCCCATCATATATTGCGCTTGAGCATGCCCTTGGCTAGCGGCTTTCAGATACCACTCAATGGCTTTTTCCTCATTCTCTTCAACCCCTTCCCCCACATCATATAGAGTACCAATCTCGTACTGCGCATCGAGGTCACCACTTTTGGCTTTCAACATGAGTTCATTAAATGAGGGGATATTGCGTGACCTGAAACCTAAAAATTCCAGTAATTTTTTCAGCATGCTTTCTCTTTCTACTCAAACATTCCAAAGGTATTTTTACCCGTTTTAACTTCCAGTACGGTAGACGGTTGGTAAGCTTTTGGTAGGTCATCTGGCTTCATACAGTAGAATGGCAAAATGCCTTTTGCCCCTTCACGTAGGGTTTCACATGCCGCTTTACTGGACATGGTTAAATCTAACTGCCCATTTTCATTTAGAGGAATAAACACCGTTGGCTCATACGGCATTCTCACTTTACCAATCGTATCGCCAATACGGTAAATCACATCATAACCCACAATAATCTGCTCTAAACTTTTGGTGATCACACACGTTCTTGGTTCATTGCTGGAGAATGGAGGTAGCGACCTGCCTTGTAAGGATTGGATCATCAAAATGGTTCTGCATTCGCGTTGCGCAGGATGCCAACGAGATAACGACTCTTGCGTGAATGTGCCTAGAATGCCCGTGACCGAACAGTTTTCATGTTCCACCATACGCGTTGCTCTAATGGGTTCGGTAGATAAAACAGTGGCAATTTTCACTTCATCACTGCGCACAAAAGAGAAATAAACGACAGCAATTAGGCAAACAACAACGAATGCGGCTAACAACAACTTAATTTTTAGCTTCATCGCTTGCCCTTTTTTAAATAGTGAGTGTGTTAGCTATTGTAGCTTATCTAGTATCAACTACATTAATTACATACAATAAATATGGTTTTTTAGATTAGTCTGAGTATGAGACATACATCTTATTTACTTACGCGTAATAAGTTTACCGTGAATAGTCGTAAATAATTAACTAAATCCATTTCAATATATTACACCAAATAAAAAGCCCACCTACTACTTTGTTTTATAACAAAAAAATAAAAATCCCAATGAATGGATATCATGAGTGATTTAAATTAACAATATGCTGCCTTTTTGTATTAAATCACACTTAACCCAAACTCATTAGGGTAATTAGCTGACTTTATGGCGTTTATTTAATGAATAAATATTTAAAATATATGTACCATTTTAACTGGGTCTATTATTTTAAATACATCTTTATTCTGATTGGAGGATACACACGATTATTCACTGATAACCGTGTATATCCTTGCGATTGCAGAACTGAAAAAACGATAACTACAGATTAATGTAATTTCAGTTTAGGTCGAATAATACGGTTAATGCTGCCAACCAGCATCATTAAGCCCGTTTTTATATAGCCATGTAATGCAATTTGGTGCATGCGATATAGGGAAATGTAGACAAAACGAGCTATACGCCCTTCTACCATCATATCTCCACGCATTAAGTTCCCCATCAAGCTACCTACCGTACTAAAACGAGATAACGAAACTAATGAACCATGATCTTTGTAAATGTAGTTTTTCAGTGGCTTATCTTTCATTAATGCCACGATATTGTCATAGCATAAGCTCGCCATTTGATGAGCGGATTGTGCTCTTGGTGGGACAAAACCACCTTCTGGTTTTGCACAAGACGCACAGTCACCAATAGCGAAAATTCCATCATCCAACGTGGTTTGTAATGTCGGCTTAACCACCAACTGATTGATACGGTTTGTTTCTAAACCTGCAATATCTTTCATAAAGTCAGGTGCTTTGATCCCAGCCGCCCACACCATTAAGTCAGCATAAATTTTGCCGTCTTCTTTGGTATTTAAGCCATCGGCATCCGCGCTGGTCACCATGGTCTTGGTTAATACTTTCACGCCCAATTTATTCAGTTCTTGGTGTGCTGCGCTTGAAATGCGTGGAGGTAGCGCAGGTAAAATACGCTCCCCCGCTTCCACTAAGGTCACATTTAGCGCATCAGTATCTAACCCTTTAAAGCCATAGCTCGTTAACTGCTCCACTGCATTATACAGTTCTGCAGAAAGCTCAACACCCGTTGCCCCACCGCCGACAATGGCGATATTCACTTTTTCTTCCGCATTATCACGTACTGAATAACGCAAGAATAAATTCAGCATTTCATCGTGAAAGCGGTGAGCTTGTGCAGGACTATCAAGGAAAATGCAGTTTTCTTTTACGCCTGGGGTACCAAAATCATTCGAGGCACTTCCCAATGCCATGACTAAAATATCGTAATCAATTTCACGCAATGGCACTAACAGTTCTCCATCTTTGTCACGCAGTTCACCGAGAACCACTCTTTTATTTTCTCGGTCGATATTCGTGAGGGAGCCTAATTGGAAGTGAAATGCATTGTGACGAGCATGGGCTAAATAGCTAATAGCATCAACACCATCATCCAGTGAACCTGTCGCCACTTCATGAAGTAATGGCTTCCATAAATGACTTGGGTTACGGTCAATCAGCGTGATATCCGCACGTTTTTTACGCCCTAATTTACGTCCTAAACGTGTTGCCAGTTCTAAACCACCAGCACCACCGCCTACAACAACGATTTTAGGTTGAGTTAAGGTCATACGCCCCTCATATAAAATATATTAATGTTATTTAAGATTTCTAATAACAAAAAACTTAAATAACACTAATTCACCGTCTTTTATTTTGTTTGGGTTTGAAGAATATCATGCTTGGTTATTTGGTCATACCAAATGTTGATGCAAATCAATTTAGTTGATTATTATGACAACGATCACGCTCGTCAAATCATTTTTTGAAAAAAAAGAAACGAGTCAGCTTTATTTAACTTAGAGACAAAAAAGCCCGAGAATGGCGTTATTCTCGGGCTTGGAAACCTAGCATTTTGTGGGGGTATTTTACTTCACTTTCTTAATACGCTCATCCGTCGGTAACTGAATTGGCGAGTTATCTTTGAAGTATTTCATCAGCGCTTCGTTATCCGGCAGGCTATAGATACGGTCTTTACCTTGCTTAAAGGCAGAGAAACGGCTACCACCGGTTGCCAAAAATTCATTGGCAGCGACACGATAGCTTTTCTTCATATCGATTGGCTTACCATTTAATTTCATGGAACTTGCAATCACTTTATCGCCTACCGCACGACTGTCATCCCATTCGTAATAAAAACCGTGGGAAACTGGCATGACTTGCGGGCGTTCACGATCCCACTGTTGCTCTAACGCTTGTTTGATTTGCGCTCCCGTTAAGGATTGCGTGACGACCACATTCGAGAATGGCTGCACCGTAAAAATATCGCCGTAGGTTAGCTCCCCTGCTTTGAGATCAGCACGAATACCGCCGCTGTTCATAAAGGCAATTTGAGCGCCGCCCGCATCTGGAGTCGCAGCAACATATAACTGAGCATCGGCGATAATTTTACCTAATGTTGAATCCCCACCCGCCGCTAGTTTTTTATCCGCCGGCGCACTCAACGTACCCATCACTTGTTCAGCAATCGGTTTGGAGATGCGTTCATAGTTTTGGATAAAACGGCTTAATTGTGGATCTTTCTCATAACGGCTGGTTTCTACCGGAATATTTTTCGCATTAATGCTAACGATATCCTTGGTTTTTCTATCGATTTCAATATTCAATTGAGACAGTAATGTCCCGTTAGATTGTGCTGAAATGACTTTTTTTCCATTAATATCACAGTTATACGCTTGATGCGTATGGCCGCTCACCACAAAGTCCACATCCGCATCGAGCTGCTTAACGATCTCGACAATAGGTCCTTTGATGTTATCGCAACGGTTAATATCTTTAACCTTGGTATCCACTTGCTGAGTTGCCCCTTCGTGGATCAACACACCAATGCTACGAATACCCTGCGCCTTAAGCAATTTCACTTGCTGGTTAATGGTTTCCGCTTCATTTTTAAACTCTAAGCCCGCAGTACCACTTGGTGTAACGATGGCAGGCGTTCCTTCCAGCGTTAAGCCAATAAATGCCATTGGTACGCCATCAAATTTCTTAACGTAATAAGATGGAAATAGCGTTTCACCGGTCTCTTTGACAATCACGTTCGCGGCTAAATAGTTAAAGTCAGCACCAGCAAAAGACTCTTTACCCACACAGCCTGCGGTTGGATGGCATCCACCATTTTGCTTTCTCAGTAACTCAATTTTACCTTTATCGAACTCATGGTTACCGACAGCACTGGTCTCAAGACCAATTGCGCTAAGCGCTTCAATAGTAGGCTCATCGTAGAACATCGATGACAGTAATGGACTCGCGCCCACTAAATCCCCTGCGCCCACAATAATAGTGTTGTCGTTTTCCGCTTTTAATTGCTTGACCAGTGTCGCAATGGATTCGATTCCACCGAGTTTACCATCCCCCGGTGCTTGTAATGCACCGTGGAAATCGTTAATACCAATGACTTGAACTTTGACGGTATCGCTCTGTTTCGTGGCGCAGCCTGCTAATAAAGCACCTGATACCAGCAATGTCACTAAACTGATTTTATGATTCATCTATTCATTGCCCCCAATTACATTTTAAAGCGATAAGTGGTTGTCATCGAACCGGATAACGAGTGTGCACGACGCGACTCACCATCATACAGTTTTGGTGTGGAGTTATCAGACTCTTGCTGATGGTGCCAGCCCATACCGCCACTTAATGAAACGGACAGGTTCTCAGTTGGTTTCCAGTAAGTAAATAAGCCAACCTGACCTTGTTTTAAACGCTCACCTGAGTAAGAGAATTCACTGTAGTTACTGTTAGCCCCGACAGACCAAGTTGGATTAACTTGATATTCGGCTTTTAACGCCAGCATGGTTTCGCCATCACGAACATAGTCGATATCGGCATAGGCTGGTGAATTAAAACGTCCACGAGTGTTACCAATTGGGTTGCGCGCAAATTGCCCTACACCATTGGTTTTATGTGCAGTGGTATGCGTGATACCCGTCATTAAAGTCCACGGAGTTTCTGGGACGCGCCACTCAATTTCACCCGCATAGTGCCAAGCACGCTTATCAAAGTTTTGTTTGCCACGTTTGGTATCTGTCGATGTACGCTTGCCATCGCTACCGTATTCATGACCATAAATTTGAGAAGATAAGGTGATATCTGAGTTAAGCTTATACTTGATCTCTAAGCCTTGTTGACGGAAAACATCATCAGCCTGGCCAATAAAATAAGAAGCTTTCAATGGTTTGGTGTTGTAGTTAATGCCCCCTGTAACCACATGGTTGATATCATGATTAACACCATTTCCGTCACGGAAATACATTCTGTCAATATTCGGGCTATCACGACGCATCACTTTGCCATCAAGATAGAGTAAATCTAAGTTCCAATCGCTAATGGCGGTGTTGGTATAATAACCATTATAGGTGTTTAAAGATAAACGCTGAGAGTTGGTAAAAATACCCGTATTTTTCAACGTGAACCAACCCGCTTTACCTTTGAAATTAACCGGTTCAAAATCTAATTTGAATTTAGCGTAACGCTGACCAATTTTGTTATAGCCTTTCGCTTCGCCATCATCGTTATATAAAATCGCTCGAGAGGCGAAGTCTTTACTTGCTGCCAGTTTGATTGCGCCGTAATAAGAAGCATCAAACCCGATAAAATCAGCAAAATACCCTGATTGGTAGTCTAACTGAATATTCTGACCCCAAGCTTGTGCAACTTGTTTTCTGTAACGTTGCTCGTTGGCATCGTAACGGTTTTCTGACTTCAGGTATTTCCACATATTTCGTGTAGAAAGTTCTAATTCAGAATCTGCAACAAATGAGTTTTCCTTGATGGCATTTTCCCAATCGCCAGCATTAGCCCCAAACGCAACGAAACAAGATGGAAACAATATTAACGCTATTTTTTTGACTTTCATTTAAATTAAACCTAGTCGTGATTATTAGAATATAACTACCCGCACCCAATTTTTATTGGGCGTTATGACATCTTGCTATCTTTCAATAAGTAACAATTTTATTTAGCTTTAATTACTGCAATAGTCTTTAATGATTATTTAATTTAAGTTGCATCCTCTATTCTTTAAGCGCAATTTATTTTCTTGGCGTTAAGAATAAAATTTAATTATTTTATAAGTCGAAATAATTAATCCAAACGTACGAATTTAATTTAAGTTCACACCATGATTTCAGACTTATTTGGGCAATATTCAACCGCACTCTAATAAGGAGCACTTTGCGTTGATATTCATAATGAAAAGTATGCTAACGTAATTTTATGTCAATTAACACGATCAGCGTCACAACAAACCAGATGTATTGCAAATCGCACATCATTCGATGTGATATTAATCACTTTATTGGCTATTGCATTTATTAATTGAATTCCATATTTAAACAATAATTTTGCTATTTTAATCATCTATATTTTAATGAAATGTTATTTACTAAAGTGAAATAACATTTTTATTTAAATCAATAACATTAATCCATAGCTCAGACTTTCTATTTTGATAAATGACTAAGTCAATCATTCTGTTTTTAAGCGATATACTGGTTCGATCAGTTATAATGAGGAATAGTTATCGCATATAGAGAGATTATTTAACGTCAACTCATTATCCCACCTAGGAATTATTCCTAGTTAATTCCATGTTACAATTAGTATTAACGCGTGATTTTTACACATATATTGAATATAGATACAGTATTACTAATCAAATTAGACAATCTCACCCCTTGTTCCTATTCAATTTATACCAATAAGGTTACCCGTAACTTATTCAGGAATTTAAGATAAAAAAAACCGATGGATTATTATTCCATCGGTTCATTTTCAACACATTTTAATTAGCGATTACGGTGTTCTTGCCATTTTTCATGTAATTCGACTAATTGACGGTGGCTTTGCTTCCAACGATCCACAGATTGTAGCTCATTCAGTGAATACTGGCGGCCACTGTGGTACAGCTTAGAAGCGCGGCTGTCACTTTGTTTCGGTAAATTATCCAGGACGCTTACCGCACCTTCACGATTATTACAAACAAGGATCATGTCGCAGCCCGCATTCAATGAGGCTTTTGCTCTCTCTGGATAACTCCCCATAATGGCAGCACCTTCCATCGATAAGTCATCAGAGAAGATAACGCCATCGAAACCAAGCTGCTCACGTAATACCGATTTTAGCCAGAATGGTGAACCACTCGCAGGACGGTCATCCGCTTGGGTATAAACCACGTGGGCAGGCATAATAGCATCAAGCAATTCACGCTGAATAAAGTCTTTAAAAATAGACATATCCTTGCCACGAATTTGCTCGAGTGGGCGATCATCGCGTGGCGTTTCTTTATGGGAATCGGCTTTGACGGCGCCGTGTCCTGGGAAGTGTTTACCTGTGGTTTTCATTCCTGCGCTGTGCATACCGCGAATAAAACGCTCTGCCATCACCATTGCAATTTCAGGATCTGCATGGAATGAACGCTCACCAATTGCGATACTTTCATGCCCTAAATCCAGCACAGGGGCGAAGCTAATGTCGATATCCATAGCAATCATTTCTGCGGCCATTAACCAGCCTGCTTCTTGCGCTAATTTAGCACCATCCATCTGGTTGTTCAGTGCAGCAAAAGCTTGCGCAGAAGGTAATGCGGTAAATCCATCACGAAAACGCTGTACACGGCCACCCTCTTGATCCACTGCAATCAATAAACGGTGTCTTGATGCATCACGGATTTGTCGCACTAACTCACGCAACTGTGCCGCATCATGGAAGTTACGGGTAAATAAAATCAACCCGCCTACCAGTGGATGAGCCAAAATTTCACGCTCTTCGTTGTCCAGTTCATAACCCTGAACATCCAGCATTATCGGACCCATAACATGCCTCACTTGATTAATTTTCACAAATTCTCGTGTATTCACGGAGATTTTATATTGCCCAATCAAAGACCAAAATAGTCTCGTAATGGGGAAGAATCGTTTAAAAACTGCGCTTCTTGACGCTGGCACCACTGAACTTCATACCACATTAACGTCATGTACTTGACCCACGGCTCCCATTGCAAGCAATGCTCTGCCAAACGGGATTTATCTTTATAGGCGCCATAGGTGTGGCAATATTGCGTCAAGAAATAATCTCGTTGTTCTACCGTCAGGCTATTGAATTGAAAATAGGTTTCTAGGGACAAACCAATATCGGTATTTGCCGCATATTCCCAATCCACCAGCATTTTTGGCACTCCTTGCTCACACAGCACATTGCCCGGATGAATATCCATATGAGCGGGTGCGAGCTTTAATACCTTTGGCATTGGCGTGCGTAGGAAGCGACGATGTACCCGCTTCCAGCGTGCAGAGACTCTTTTATTATCAATTAAATAGCCATAATGAGCAATCTCATTACGTAACGGTAATCGGTAATTTAATACGCCATGATTATGGAGCTTGGCAACGATCTCTGCCAAGTTTTTTTGAAATTCAAAGGAAAGAAATTGTTCGCAGCTAGGATGGTCTCCATCAACCCATTCCAGTAATAACCAATGGCTATTACGCCCGATGACTTGGGGGGAATAAGGAAAATCTTTCAATTGCTTAAGAATATGCGCTTCTTTACGGCGATTAACATACAACGCATTTTGCGCTTGCCCATCTGAACGGGCGATTAATTTGATGGAGGGAACCGTATCTTGGGTTTGAGTCGAGTATCGATATTCAACTAAATAGCTGCCACCTGATAACCCCGTTAATGGCGAGACTTCCCAGCATGATGCTAAAACTGCTGGGAAGCATTCAGAAAGTAATGCAAACAGTGATGATTGATTACTCAATACTCTGCTTTCCAGACCACACAATTTCACCGGTTTGCACGTCCATTAACTGCATTTCAATGCTGCGTTCTTTAGAAGAGCCTGACATGACACTGTAAATCACATATTGCGCTTGGACATAACGACCTAAACCAATCGCTTTACTGCGAGTCACCAAACTATCATCCTGCGACAACCCCAAGGTTTTACGGGCAGCACTGACGACGCCTTGAGGAACCACTTTAAACTTATTGGTTTTCATGACTTCATTGGTTAATGCAGCCGTGACTGCCTGTGAAGGTAAGCTTCCGCTGGTATTATTTTTGACAGAATCGACCAGTAAAACTTTGCCACTTTCAACGCCATCGTCCGCCACCATTTTATTGACTAATGGCTGTAATGCACCAGCCCAATCAATGGATTGCTGCTTTGGTGGCATCGGTACGGTGTCTGTTGGTGGTGGAGGCGTTAATTCCGGCTGCTTTTCAGGTTGTTTCGGTGTTACACCCGGTTCAACAGGAACAATTGGGGGTTTAGGCCCTTGAGGGACTGACGGACAACCTGCCAAAATAAATGCTGCTGCTGCGACCAATAAGATCCGTTTCATTGTGACTCTCCAGCCGTTGAAGGTAAGAAAACATAGATACGCGCATTACGAGCAAGCGGGGATGTCGTGACCTCTTTTAGCATCACTGACGAATTAGCAGGGATAACTTGGGGTTGACTCTTTGTTGAATCCACTCTCAGTCCTTGCTCGTCATACCAAAAGATGCGATACATCACAGTGACCGGTTTCTTTTCAATATTGCTCATATTGATCGTTGCGGTCGCCGTTACGCTACCGACCTTAATCACCGGTTTTTCTACAATCACGCCCGCGGCTAGCACGGAAGGCTCCATCACGATGCGCTGCTGAACATTAAATGATAACCCTGTTTTTTTGTTCCAAGCACAACCACTGAGAAACAGCATAAGTAAGCCCAGTGTGGCGACGTATTTTAAGGTTGATGCAGCGCGTTTCATGATGAATTACTTAGCCAATAATGGGCCTAATGGACGTCCACCCACTAAGTGCATATGAATGTGGAAAACTTCTTGTCCTGAATGTTTGTTGCAGTTCATAATCAGGCGATAGCCATCTTCTGCAATCCCTTCTTCTTTCGCAATTTTCGCCGCCACGGTAAATAAGCGCCCTAATGCCAGCTCATCATCAACCGTCACATCATTCACGGTTGGAATTAATTTGTTCGGAATGATCAAAATATGCGTCGGCGCTTGTGCCGCGATATCACGAAATGCTGTGACCAGTTCGTCTTGATAGACGATCTCAGACGGGATTTCACGTCGAATGATTTTACTGAAAATAGTCTCTTCTGCCATGACAAATTCCTTAATAATTTAATCGTTATCTGTTTATTGCCCAGCGCGTAAATGGAATAAACGGTTGAAGTTTTCTGTGGTAATTTGTGCCATTTCTTCAACACTCACCCCTTTCAATACAGCCATATACTCCACTACATCACGCACATACGCAGGTTGGTTCTCTTTACCACGATGCGGTACTGGGGCTAAATAAGGTGAATCTGTTTCTACTAAAATTCTATCTAATGGCACAACTCGCGCTGCTTCTCGGATCTGTTCAGCATTACGGAACGTGACAATACCAGAAAAAGAGATATACATCCCTAAATCCAGTAAATCGATGGCCGTTTGTTGGTCTTCCGTAAAGCAATGCAACACACCGCCACACTCGTCAACTTTCTCTTCACGTAAAATAGTCAGTGTATCTTCTCGAGCGGAACGAGTATGCACAATCACGGGCTTATTCACTTGACGACCAATGCGAATATGCTGACGAAATGACTCTTGCTGTAGTGCCGCATTCTCTTGCTGATAATAGTAATCTAAGCCCGTTTCACCGAGCGCGACCACTTCACTGCCCGCCGCTAATTGCGCCAATTTTTCAAAATCATAACCTTCATCCAAGTTCAATGGATGAATACCGCAAGAAAATGTGACATTGTCGCGCTTTCCAATTAACTGTTTCATGCTTTCAAAACCGGGCAAAGTGGTTGCCACGGCTAACATAAAGCCGACATCGCGTGCGGATGCCTTTGCGATAACATCATCGACGTTAGTGTGTAATTTTTCATAATCTAAACAGTCGAGATGGCAGTGTGAATCAACAACAAACATAGTCTACTCTTTTTATCTTGAAGGCTAAGCGAATAACGCTTCCCAGTGTAATAATTGATTGGTCAGGATCAACTCCTGATTCAGTGCAGGCACGGTTAATAGCTGGTAACGACACGCTTGCCACTGGCTATACACATCCAATAGCTGCGAGCTGCTCATGGATGTCGCCAACAAAGTGACGCACGCCATTTTATCTTGGTTAACAACGTACTGCCCTGCTTTTTGCTGCAATTTTATGCCATCGGCAATTAACCCAAGTAGCCAATTAATGCATTCAGGCCCATTATCGGTATTTAACGCTGGCAAAAGCTTCAAAAAATCTTTCTGGCGTAAGCTCTGCTCTAATTCGTTGCATAATAGCTGACGTCGTTGCCACAACTCTGGCTCAAGCAACTGTAATGCGGCAACAGGTGCGCCTTGGCACAATTTTAATGCCGTCACAGCATCTTCTACGGATAAACTCGCCTGCTGTTTTTGCAGCCAATATAATGCAACTTGCTGATCAGGCACAGGTAAAAAGTGAGTTAAACAGCGACTTCTTAATGTGGCCAGCAAACTATCGAGTTTTTCACAACCTAATAAAAAGTAGGTTTGCCCTGCGGGTTCTTCTAAGGTTTTGAGCAGCGCGTTAGCCGCAGCATCCGTCAGTGCTTGTGCATCGGGAATGGAAACGACTTTTGCGCCACTTTGCTGCGCATGACCACTTAACGTTTCTGTCAGCTTACGAACCGCATCAACGCTGATGGTTGTTTTCCCTTTTTCAGGTTCTAAAACATGATAATCAGGATGTGTACCTGCCAACATTAAGCGGCAGCTATGGCACTCTCCACAGCTTTTTAAACCGTCTTTATCTTGGCAAATCAACCAACGGCTCACGCCATAGCTTAATGCTTCAGCCCCATTGCCCGCTATTGAGTGAATCAACAACGCGTGGTGTCCACGCCCTGCTTGATAGGCGCTAATTAATTGACGATAAGTCTCATTAAGCCACGGATACCAATTCATCATTAGTGCCTTATTTTGCCAGCCACGTCAGTAAAGTACTGCGAATATCGGCTTGCACTTGTTCAATATTTTGGCTCGCATCGATGGTTAAAATCGTGTCGTCTGCCGCTGCCAATTCTAAATAACGCGCTCGGGTACGTTCAAAGAAAGCCAGTGATTCTTTCTCAATACGGTCTAATTCACCGCGAGAGCGGGCGCGTTGTAAACCCAATTCTGGCGGTAAATCTAAATAGAGCGTCAGTGCAGGTTTAAATTCACCAAGGACGAGATCTCTTAATGAAGCCATTAAGTGGCGATCGATTTCACGGCCACCACCTTGATAAGCTTGGGAGGATAAATCATGTCTGTCGCCGATAACCCATTTTCCTGCTGCAAGTGCGGGCTTGATGACGGTATCAACTAACTGAACACGCGCCGCGTACAACATTAATAGCTCAGCTTTGTCGGTGACTCTATCACCTTCAATGCCTTGCTTTATCAATTCACGTAGTTTTTCCGCAAGCGGTGTACCTCCCGGCTCACGGGTAAACACCATATCATGGATGCCAGCTTGCTTTAATGTGTCAACAACGGTGTTGATTGCCGTCGTTTTACCCGCACCTTCTAATCCTTCAATAACAATAAATTGGTTTTTCATTTCGTTTATCAATTCTTTTGCTCAATTTGTCGGTAAACCTTAACAGCGCGGTTATGGTCATTAAGATTGCGACTAAAAGTATGTCCGCCTGTACCATCGGCGACAAAGTATAAATAATCTGTTTTTGCTGGATGAGCCGCCGCTTTTATCGAAGCAAGACCCGGCATAGCAATTGGCGTTGGCGGTAAACCATCGATTTTATACGTGTTATATGCGGTATAGTTATCTAAATCGCTGCGATAAATTTTACCACGATAGTTTTCCCCTAACCCATAGATAACCGTAGGGTCTGTTTGTAAGCGCATATTTTTCTTTAAGCGATTCACAAACACCGAGGCAACCTGCGCACGTTCGTTGTCCACGCCAGTCTCTTTTTCAACAATCGATGCCATGATCAACATTTCATAGGCATTCTTATAGGGTAGATCTTTATCGCGACCTTTCCACTCTTCTTCCACCGCAGCTTGCATGCGTTTATAAGCGCGTTTGAGTATCTCAACATCGCTGGTACCCGCAGTGTATAAATAGGTATCGGGGTATAACCAACCTTCGAGGTTATCGCCCTCTTTAAAATCCAGCATGGCATAAAGCTCAGTTGGCGTAGCATCTTGAGTTTTATGTTGCATATAAGGAGCATCACGCAAGATATTGCTCCAATCTGCCAGTTTGTTACCTTCAATAAAACGAATACTAAATTGCGCTTCTTTGCCACTGGCGATCAACGCTAATAATTGCTCCACCGTCATGTTTGGCTGTAAGCGATAGGTTCCTGCTTTGAACTGAGCTAATTCGGGCCGTGCTTTTAAAAGAAGTTGAAAATTATGTCCTTCTTCAATAAATTTTTCCTTGATAAGCAACCCTTCTAAGGCTACTCGCCCTGTCCCTGCAGGCACAGTAAAGATCGTCTCTTGGACAATGTTGATGGGCTTTTTCGCATAATCAAGAACTTGGCGATATTGCAGATACACCACAATCACGCCGATAACCGCAAGGACAAAGACAATCAGTGTTATTTTTTTCGCTAATTTCATTATGGGTCACTTAAATGTATTTTTTGTCGATGAATAATTGTTTGTCGATGAATGATATAAGTTAAATGGTTATCGGATTCAAATTTGTCGCTGTAATAGTAAATACTCAAACAGTTCTCTTGATTGATAACTAATTGTTTTATCTTTTGAAAACTGGATGCTTTTCACCGGTAAAACAGGCATTAAAGCATTACAAATAATCACTTCATCACATTGAGTCAAAATGGCGGGAAAGCGCTCGACTTCTGCCAGATGGTACTGGCTATTATTGAGCTGCGCTATGATCTTTTGTCTCATTAATCCATTGACGCCGGAGTGACTAAGAATCGGAGTGTAAACATCACGCCCTATACGCCAAAAAATATTGGCGCTACAGCATTCAACGATGACGCCATTCGTATCTAACACCACAGCCTCATCCAATTTAGCGTCATCAATCTCTTGGCGGATCAACACTTGCTCTAATCGATTTAAGTGCTTCATGCCTGCTAAGAGTGGATTGCGGCTTAATGGAATTTGGCTGAGCAACAATGAAGCCCCTTGGCACTGTAATGCTGCGTAATGTTTTGGGAAAGGAGAAACCATCATGATAATTGTCGGATGTTCAAACCCTTGGGAGCTATAACCTCGACCGCCCTGACCACGACTTAACATGACCTTCACTACAAATTCTTCATCTGTTTGTTGTTCACAAACCTCTTCAATATGTCGCGCCAGTTGTGGCCAATCTATCACTGGTAATTTGAGACGAGCGGAATCCTGCTGTAGGCGTAAAATGTGCTTATCTAACATCTTTGCTTGTTGATTCACGCCATGAATAGTCGTAAAGCAGCCATCACCAAAGGCGATAGCGCGATCGGTAATATCAATTTGTTGACAATAAACCCCGTTAACCCAATAAGTCATGACCATTTCTTATAATAAAAGCTGATAAATCAGGCAGTAACATAGTGTGTAATATCATAAACTAAAGCAAAGAGTACTGCAAAAAGAAGGCAAAAATAAAGCCCCAGTATCAAAGACACTGGAGCTTAGAAATGCACGGTATTATTGATTATTCCGCGTGATAGCGACGGAAAATTAAGGAACCGTTAGTACCACCAAAGCCGAATGAGTTACACAGAGCATACTCCATGTTTTCAACTTTACGGGCTTCACCCGGAACAAAATCAAGCTTACAACCTTCATCAGGATTATCTAAGTTGATTGTTGGTGGAATGATTTGGTCGCACAGAGACAGAATAGTAAAGATAGATTCAATCGCACCCGCAGCACCTAATAAGTGACCTGTCATGGATTTTGTTGAACTGACTAATACTTTTGTGTCTTCGCCAAATACAGAGATAACCGCTTGCGCTTCCGCTAAGTCACCTGCTGGTGTTGATGTACCGTGAGCATTGATATAGCCAACATCACTTGGCTTAATGCCTGCATCGTTTAGCGCATTTTTCATCGCTAATGCAGCGCCTTCACCATTTTCTGGTGGTGACGTCATATGATAAGCATCACTGCTCATACCAAAGCCTGCGATTTCTGCGTAAATTTTCGCACCACGCGCTTTAGCATGTTCATATTCTTCAAGTACGATGATCCCTGCGCCATCACCAAGAACAAAACCATCACGGTCTTTGTCCCATGGGCGACTAGCCGCTTGTGGGTCATCATTACGGGTTGATAATGCACGCGCTGCACCAAAGCCAGCGACACCTAATGGTGTTGTTGCTTTTTCGGCACCACCTGCCAACATCACATCAGCATCACCGTACGCAATCATACGTGCTGCGTGCCCAATATTATGAACACCAGAGGTACATGCAGTAGCGATTGAGATGCTAGGACCACGGAAGCCATACATAATGCTTAAGTGACCAGCAACCATATTGATGATTGTTGAAGGTACAAAGAATGGGCTCACTTTACGAGGACCACCGTGTAACATAGATTCACAGTTGTCTTGAATGAGGCCTAACCCGCCAATACCAGAACCAATCGCCAAACCGATACGAGTAGCATTGGCTTCTGTTACTTCCAATTCAGCATCTTTGATAGCTTGATAGCCCGCAGCAATACCGTATTGAATAAATGGGTCCATCTTCTTCGCATCTTTGCGAGAGATGTCAAAATCTTCGTAGTTGAAATCTTTTACTAAGCCAGCAAATTTAGTTGCGTGGTTAGTAGTATCAAAATGATCGATTAGGCTGATACCACTCTGTCCGTCACAAACAGCTTTCCATGATGACTCAACTGCGTTGCCGACAGGAGATAACATGCCCAGTCCGGTTACGACTACACGACGCTTAGACACGTATGTCCTCCAAGGAGGGAATTAGTTACAAAAGAAACATAGGCGATCGAATGATCGCCTAGATAAGTTTTACCGCTATTACTCAGATGCTTTGACGTAGTCAATTGCAGCCTGTACTGTAGTGATCTTTTCAGCTTCTTCGTCAGGGATTTCGCAATCGAACTCTTCTTCCAGAGCCATAACCAGTTCTACTGTGTCAAGAGAATCAGCGCCCAAGTCATCAACAAATGAAGCTGTATTCACAACTTCTTCCTCTTTAACACCCAGTTGTTCAACGATGATTTTCTTAACGCGTTCTTCGATAGTGCTCATACTATTAAAATTCCTATCAAAACTCGCTTTCGCGATGGTTTTCGTAGTTTATGAAATACAGGAAAAGATACAACCCAATCCCGGCTGTGGAAACCATTATTTTGCATAATTTTGTATTAGATAACACAAAAATATGCAAATGGTTCCCTCATTTCTTTAGATCATGTACATGCCACCATTGACATGCAATGTTTCACCTGTGATGTAAGCAGCCTCGTCAGAAGCTAAAAATGCTACAGCACTGGCAATTTCTTGTGCATCACCCAGTCTATCCGCAGGAACCTGAGATAAAATGCCTGCACGTTGTTCGTCTGTCAATGCCTTAGTCATATCAGTTTCGATAAAACCAGGCGCTACAACGTTAACAGTGATACCACGAGAAGCGACTTCTCGAGCTAATGATTTACTAAAACCAATCAGCCCAGCTTTCGCTGCCGCGTAGTTTGTTTGTCCCGCATTTCCCATGACACCGACAACAGATGCGATGGAAATAATACGCCCACAACGTTTTTTCATCATGGCACGCAAAACGGATTTAGACAAACGGTAAACGGATGAAAGATTCGTGTCAATAATATCTTGCCACTCATCATCCTTCATACGCATCAATAAGTTATCACGCGTAATACCAGCATTATTAACTAAAATATCAATTTCGCCAAATTCCGCACGGATCTGGGTCAATGTTTCTTCAATTGATGCTGGATCTGTCACGTTTAACGCTAAGCCTTTACCTTTGCCATCTAAATAGGCAGTAATCGCTTCCGCGCCTTTTTCGCTTGTTGCAGTACCGATAACGGTCGCACCGCGTGCAGTCAAGGTTAAAGCAATTGCTTTACCGATCCCACGGCTAGCACCAGTTACCAGTGCAATTTTTCCTTCAAAGCTCATTGTCGTCCTCAGATAGTTTCTAAAGCCGAGTCTAATGATACAGGATCATTGACTGCAACGGCAGTTAAATTAGAGACAATTCGCTTGGTTAGACCAGTCAGAACTTTACCTGGACCCATCTCAACCAATTGCTCAATGCCTTGTTCTGCCATGAATTCGACTGTTTCAGTCCAGCGCACCGGATTATATAATTGGCGCACTAATGCATCACGGATATTTTTTGCAGACGTTTCCATTTTAACATCAACGTTGTTAATAACTGGATAGGTCGGCTCACAAAATTCAATTTTATCTAATGCTTCAGCTAATTTATCTGCAGCTGGCTTCATTAATGCACAGTGGGAAGGCACGCTAACAGACAGTGGCAGTGCACGTTTTGCACCCGCTTCTTTACAAGCAGCACCTGCACGCTCAACCGCAGCTTTCTCACCTGCAATAACAACTTGACCCGGTGAGTTAAAGTTCACAGGTGAAACCACCTGCCCTTGTGCTGCTTCTTGGCATGCTTTCTCGATAGATTCGTTATCTAAACCGATGATTGCATACATTGCGCCCGTGCCTTCAGGAACCGCTTCTTGCATCAGTTTACCGCGCAGTTCCACTAATTTAATGGCTTGTTTGAAGTCGATAACACCCGCACAAACTAACGCTGAATATTCGCCAAGGCTATGACCTGCCATCAATGCAGGCATTTTGCCATTTTTTGCTTGCCAAACACGGAAGATAGCTACAGACGCTGCTAATAATGCAGGTTGGGTCTGCCATGTTTTGTTTAACTCTTCTTCTGGCCCATTTTGAACTAGTGCCCAGAGATCGTAACCCAATGCTTCAGAAGCTTCAGCGAATGTTTCTTTAACCAGCTGATTTTGCTCTGCTAAATCAGCTAACATTCCTAAAGACTGGGAACCTTGTCCCGGGAATACCATAGCAAATTGTGTCATGTTTGTTTTCTCAGTAAATTAAAAACGAACCAGTGCGGAGCCCCAAGTAAAGCCGCCACCAAATGCTTCTAATAACACTAATTGGCCACGCTGAATGCGACCATCGCGCACTGCTTCATCGAGTGCTGTTGGGACTGATGCCGCAGAAGTATTTCCATGACGATCCAGCGTAACAACCACTTTATCCATGGTCATATCCAATTTTTTTGCGGTCGCGGAAATAATTCGTAAATTTGCTTGATGTGGTACTAACCAATCAAGTTCTTCTTTTGCAATGTCATTTTGCGCCAGTGTTTCATCAACGATATGGGCTAATTCACGCACAGCAACTTTGAATACTTCGTTACCTGTCATGGACAAGTAAGCTTGGTCATCTGAACAGCGGCTACGGTTTGGTAAGGAGAGTAAATCTCCATAACGCCCATCAGCGTGCAGATGTGTAGAAATGATACCCGGTTCTTCAGAAGCGCCAATTACCACAGCGCCCGCAGCATCACCAAATAGAATAATGGTTCCGCGATCATTCGGGTCTAACGTTTTAGATAACGCATCCGCACCAATCACCAATGCTTTTTTAGTCATGCCCGTTTTAACGAACTGATCAGCGATACTGATAGCATAAGTAAAACCAGCGCAAGCTGCTGCCACATCAAATGCCGCACAGTCATTAATTTCCAGCATTTGCTGAATTTGACATGCAGCGCTTGGGAATGCATGAGTTGCGGAGGTTGTCGCTACAATAATTAAACCAATTTCACTGCTGTCGACCTGTGCCATTTCCAGCGCATTTTTTGCGGCTTGGAAACCCATTATGGACACGTTCTCATCGTCAGCTGAAATTCGTCTCTCTTTAATACCCGTACGCGTTACAATCCATTCATCAGAAGTATCAACCATTTTTTCCAGATCAGCATTGGTACGAACTTGCGATGGCAAATAGCTGCCTGTTCCTAATATTTTACTGTACATAGGTTATTGATCACTCCTGGGTAAAACAATATTAAGTCGAGCTGTTATTCTTTCGGGAACTTGTCGTTCAACAGCCTGTACCGCACGTTCAATTGCGGCTTTAAACGCATTCCCATTCGCTGCGCCATGACTTTTGATGACAATCCCTTTTAATCCTAACAGAGTCGCGCCGTTATACTGGTCGGGGTTCATATCCCCAAAACGCTTCATTAGCCGTTTTTTCAACCATTTCTTAGCGAGTTGCATAAACCAACTGCTTTTTTTGTTCTCTTCACCGGCTGATTTTAACAATGAAAGAATGACACGAATCACCCCTTCCATTGTTTTTAGTGAGACATTACCTGCGAAGCCGTCACACACTAATACATCTGTTTTACCTGTCAGCAACTCGTTGCCTTCAACATAACCAATGTAATTAATTGACGCCGTTTCTTTTAACATAGCGGCGGCTTCGCGGATATTGTCCAGCCCTTTACTCTCTTCTTCACCAATATTGAGTAAAGCGACTTTAGGTTGATTGATGTTGGCAACTTCTTCCGCCATCACTGAACCCATCACTGCAAATTGCACGAGCATTTCACTGCTGCAATTCACGTTAGCCCCTAAATCGAGGACAACGGTTTTTCCTTTTTTCTGATTTGGCAATATGGTCATTAACGCTGGGCGCTCAATGCCCTCAATTGATTTTAACATCAATTTTGCCAAGCCCATCAATGCACCCGTATTACCCGCACTCACGCAAGCCTGCGCTTGACCTGTCTTCACTAACTCTAATGCCACTCGCATTGATGTCCCTTTGCTTTGGCGAATTGCGTGGGATGGCTTAGCATCGTTAGCAATGACGTTTTCAGCTGGGATAATTTCGATACGCGAAATTTGCTCCGCACTTTGTTGTGCAAGCAAAGGATGAATGGCTTCGGGTTGACCGACAAGCAGTAATTTTAATGCTGGATTAGATGCCAGTGCCTGCAATGCAGCAGGCACCGTGACGCGGGGACCAACATCCCCGCCCATGGCATCTAACGCGATGGTTAGATTAGCCAAAGTATCAACAATTACTTGCTGATAACCTTACGGCCACGGTAGTAACCATCTGCAGTCACGTGGTGACGCAGGTGAGTTTCACCGGAAGTTTTATCTACAGAAACTAGGGTAGCAGTCAGTGCATCATGTGAACGACGCATACCGCGTTTTGAACGAGTTGGTTTATTCTGTTGTACGGCCATTGACCTTACTCCTTAAGTACTTTTCTTTAAACTGGCTAATACGGCAAATGGATTTGGTTTCTCTACCTCAGGAGGTAGTTCACCATACACCATGTCCGCTTCGGACACTTCACAGTGTTCAGAATCATGAACCGGAACCACTGGTAGGGATAGAATTATTTCATCTTCTAACATTCCCAGCAAATTTATTTCACCAAATTCATCTACATAAACTGGTTCATACTGTTCCGGTAATGCTTCGGCCTTTTCGTCACTGACGACAGGACTAAAACAATACGATACGTAGACATGATGTTTGAAATCTTTTCTGCAACGTTGGCATTGTAGGGTGACATCCAATTCAGAATGCCCCTCTATGACCGTCAAGCGCTGATTATCAATTTTAAATGATAATTTGCTTTCAACATCACTATCTACACTGACTACTGATTCGGCAATTCGTGTAACTTGCTCAGGTGTGTAACTCCCGACATAGTCGAGGTTTTTCTGAGCTGCACGCTGCGCATCGATAGTCAGGGGTAATTTTACCTTTTGCATAAGGCGCGCATATTAACTTTGTAATGAACTATAGTCAAAGAAAAAGGCGGGATAAACTCGCCTTTTCACCAAAAAATCGCCGGTTAAGCGGATATAGTTTAAAATGAGTTAACCCTTTTGGCTATGAGTTTCGAGAAAAATCATGAAATCGATTATTTTGGCGTCAACCTCTGAATACCGACAAGCCTTACTGAAGAAGTTGGGTATCCCATTTCTCGCCGCCGCGCCCAACATTGATGAAACCCCTGTTTTACAGGAATCGGCTCAAGCTTTAGTGATGCGCTTATCTCACGAAAAAGCCAATGCATTGGCTCAACGGTATCCACAACATTTAATTATTGGCTCTGACCAAGTTTGTGTCATTGACGATAAAATCGTCGGAAAGCCACATAATTTTGATAATGCCTTTAAACAACTCAAGGCAGCGTCAGGTCATCGGGTGACTTTTTATACTGGGCTTTGCTTATTAGATAGTGCGACAGGTAAATTCAATCTCCAGTGCGAACCCTTCGATGTCTATTTTAGACAGCTCACTGATGAAGAAATCACCCAATACCTAAATAAAGACGAACCTTATCAATGTGCGGGTAGTTTTAAATCGGAAGGACTAGGCATTAGCCTGTTTGATAAACTTTCAGGGCGAGATCCAAACACACTGATTGGCTTGCCGACTATTTTATTGCTGGAAATGTTACGCCAGCATGGTGTCAATCCACTCTTAGACTAAATAATAAGGTTAGCTAACCTGCGGGAGTTGCTAACCTTTATTATCATTATTACTGCGCTTTTTTCGCTCTCAAGACTTTCAGGCACTGATTCAAATCGTTATGTAACGGTGCAACGACTCGCATCTCTTCACCTGTTTTAGGATGAGTAAATTTCAGTGAATACGCGTGCAAAAACAAACGTTTCAGCCCTGTATCTGCCAGCTGGCTATCAAATTGCCTATCACCATAACGATCATCAAAAGCAATTGGATGGCCTGCATGCAAAGTATGCACGCGGATCTGGTGAGTGCGCCCGGTTACTGGGCTCGCTTTAACTAACGTTGCATTTTCAAAACGTTCTTCGACTTTAAAGCGTGTTTCAGAAGGCTTGCCTTCACTACTCACTCGAACAATACGCTCACCGCTTTGTAAAATATTTTTCAATAACGGCGCTTGCACAACTTTAGTATGTGACTGCCAATTACCGCGCACTAACGCTAAATAATCTTTTTGCATCTGTTTCAGGCGTAATTGTTCGTGAAGCGCACGTAACGCCGAACGTTTTTTAGCAACCAATAAGATGCCGGAAGTATCTCTGTCTAAACGATGTACCAGCTCTAAAAAGCGGGCTTCTGGACGTAATGCGCGCAGCCCTTCAATCACGCCAAAGCTTAATCCACTGCCACCATGAACCGCGGTACCTGATGGCTTATTAATGACTAGAATGGATTCATCTTCAAATAGAATGCAATCTGTTAATGCTGCCACCTTATCCAATTTCGCTGAAACAGGTGCGGTTTCACGTTCAGCCACACGCACTGGCGGCACGCGAACTTGATCCCCTTCGAGTAGTTTGTATTCAGGCTTAATTCGCCCTTTGTTGACGCGCACTTCACCTTTACGGATGATGCGATAAATCATGCTCTTAGGAACACCTTTTAACTTGCTCAGCAAGAAATTATCAATGCGTTGCCCTGCTTCGTCATCGCTAATATCAATAAATTGGACTTGGTTTTCTGTTTTCATTCGGGAATGCGTTAACTCTGATTGATGAATAAATAGTCTCACTTACATCGTTATATCATACCGACTCCACGAATTTTTTTATGTTTTTTTTTAAATTGGTCAATTTCTGCATGATTGGCTCAATTTCTTAATAAAATTTCCATATAACTTACGTTGCACTTGCTATAATGCACTTGGCAATGGAATAATAAGCGGCGCCAAGATGTTTAAAAACGAAAATTGGCTTTGCTATGTTAGCTTTAGGTGTTTTTGCACTTTCGGCTATAATTATTTTTAGCTAGTAGAATACAAGTTAGACGTAATACTGTAGGAATTTATTATTTGATGGCGTAACGATGCTGCAATGGCGTAAGACATCTAACTAAATCAAATAAATTAGCGAGCAACGAATTTTAGCTTATTGGGTTGGGAGT
Source organism: Providencia sp. LY12 (assembly GCF_057621555.1). Classification (NCBI taxonomy): domain Bacteria; kingdom Pseudomonadati; phylum Pseudomonadota; class Gammaproteobacteria; order Enterobacterales; family Morganellaceae; genus Providencia; species Providencia sp. LY12. The sequence continues at coordinate 2,559,264 of NZ_CM172594.1, forward strand.
CTCCGTTTTCTAAGAAATCTACGGCATCCTGATTAAGAACGCTGAATTTTTAATCTAAAAATCAGGTTCACCGAATACTGCGCGTCTCTATACGAACGACTGCCGAGAGGTAGACGGCTTTGTAAAAATCATGAGGCCATCGGTTTACAGTAGCTCCTTCTTTCGCTGCTCTTTATTATTTAAAAAATAATGAGTAAGTAATAACATGAAAAGAATGCTAATCAACGCAACTCAACAGGAAGAGTTGCGTGTTGCCCTTGTTGACGGGCAACGACTCTACGATTTGGATATTGAAAGCCCAGGTCATGAGCAAAAAAAAGCCAACATTTATAAAGGTAAAATCACCCGTATTGAACCAAGCCTCGAAGCTGCTTTTGTTGATTATGGCGCTGAAAGACACGGTTTCCTGCCTATCAAAGAAATCGCTCGCGAATACTTCCCTAGCAATTACCACTCCCAAGGTCGTCCTAACATCAAAGATGTGCTTAAAGAAGGCCAAGAGGTTATTGTTCAAGTTGATAAAGAAGAACGTGGTAATAAAGGTGCAGCCTTAACCACATTCATCAGCTTAGCGGGTAGTTATTTAGTTCTGATGCCAAACAACCCACGTGCCGGTGGTATTTCTCGCCGCATCGAAGGTGAAGATCGTACAGAATTAAAAGAAGCGTTATCTTGCTTAGAAATTCCAGATGGTATGGGACTCATCGTCCGTACTGCGGGTGTGGGTAAATCAGCAGAATCCCTGCAACAAGATTTACTGTATCGTTTACGCCACTGGGAAGCAATTCAAAAAGCCGCTGAAAACCGTCCAGCTCCGTTCTTAATCCACCAAGAAAGTAATGTGATCGTCCGTGCTTTCCGTGATTATTTACGTCCTGACATCGGCGAAATCCTGATCGATAACCCGAAAGTGGTTGAGATGGCACGTAACCATATCGAAGCGATTGGTCGTGGTGATTTTGCTAGCAAAATTAAACATTATAGTGGCGATGTACCTCTGTTTAGTCACTATCAAATCGAATCTCAAATCGAATCGGCGTTCCAGCGTGAAGTGCGTTTACCTTCAGGCGGTGCGTTAGTTATCGATACAACCGAAGCATTAACGGCTATTGATATCAACTCCTCACGCTCAACCCGTGGCGGTGATATCGAAGAAACGGCATTCAATACTAACCTTGAAGCCGCTGACGAAATTGCACGTCAATTACGTTTACGTGACTTAGGTGGGCTGATTGTTATCGACTTTATCGATATGACCCCAGTTCGCCACCAGCGTGAAGTTGAAAACCGCTTACGTGAAGCCGTTCGCCAAGACCGTGCGCGTATTCAAATCGCACGTATTTCACGCTTTGGTCTGTTAGAAATGTCTCGTCAGCGCCTTAGCCCATCACTGGGTGAGTCCAGCCATCACGTCTGCCCACGCTGTACAGGTACGGGGACTATCCGTGATAATGAATCGCTGTCACTGTCAGTACTGCGTTTAATCGAAGAAGAAGCACTGAAAGAAAATACCCATGAAGTGCATGCGATTGTCCCAGTGCAAATCGCGTCATACCTGTTAAACGAGAAACGCCAAGCAGTTACAGAAATTGAACAACGTCAGCGTAACGTTCGCGTTGTGATTGTACCGAATGACCAGATGCAAACGCCTCACTTCCACGTCATCCGTATCCGTAAAGGTGAAGAAGTTCAAACCCTGAGCTACAACTTAGCCCAGTATCATGAAACTGAAACTTTAAACCACGGTGAAGAAGCGACAACTGAGCGTAAAGCACCAGAGCAACCTGCTATTTCAGCATTTGCACTGCAAGAGCCCGTTGAAGTTCCTGCACTGAAACCAAAAGAAGCTCCGGCTAAAGCACCAGTTCGTGCCAAAGTGGATGAGCAACCTAAAGTTGGTTTATTTAGCAAAATTGCCGCTTTCTTTAAAGGTCTCTTTGCTGAAGAAGAAAAAGCGGTTGAAAAACCAGCGCAGAAACCACGTCAAAATAACAATGACCGTCGCCGCAATAATGATCGCCGTCGCAATAATAACGACCGCCGTAATAACAATCGTCGCGACCGCGATGATAATTACGAAAATCGTGATAACCGCGACAATCGTGACAACCGCGATAACCGTAATAATCGCAATGCACAATCTGAAGATGCTGCAAACCGCAACAAGGGACGTAACAACAAAAATGCGAACCAAGTTGAAGAGCAAATCACTGACAGTGCAAACCGCGAAAATCAGCAGCAACGTCGTGATCAACGTGCAGAACGTCGCCGTCGTCAAGATGAAAAACGTCAACAACAAACTGCAAAAACACAGCAAGATAACCAGCAAACCGCTGTTGATAATGCAGCTGTAGAAAAAGATGAAGAAGAACAACGCCCTGTTGCTCCTCGTCGTCAACGTCGTCAATTAACACAAAAAATTCGTGTGACTGACAATGACCAAACAGTAGAAACGTCAATGGTTGCTGATACCGCCGTTGTTGCAGAAAAATCTGCGCCGATTGCGGCATTACCAGCAGCAGTGAATGTTGAGAAAAAACAATCTCATGTTTCGCTGGACGAAGATGACAACTTAGCGACTAACTCAGAACAATTGGATGATGATGAAAAACAAGACACCATCATTCCACGCCGTTCTCGTCGTTCACCACGTCATCTGCGGGTGAGTGGTCAGCGTCGTCGCCGTTACCGTGATGAGCGTCATCTGAATAAATCACCAATGCCTTTAGCGGCGGCTGTAGCCTCCCCTGAATTAGCCTCTGGTAAAGTATTTATTCGTTACCCAGTCGTTCAGCCTCAACAAGAAAGCATGGCTATCATGACCAATGAAGAGATGCTGGAACAACAAAATACCGTTCAAGCCCCTGTGGTAGCTGCTCCGATTGAACATGCTGAAGTAAAAGCCGAGCTCACTGAAGCCCCAGTTGTTACTGAAACTGTTATCGAAGCACCAAAAGTAGAAACTGAAACCAGCGTTGTTGTTGAAACCGCAGCAGTGAAAAGCGATGTTGTTGAAAATGTTGTTGCTGAAAATGTTGTTGAGAATGTCGCAGCAGACGTTATCGAAGAGACAAAATCAGCAGTCGTTGAAACGCAGGTTGAAACCGCTGTCGTTGAAGAGGTCAAAACTATTGTTGAACCTGTCGTTGCAGATGTGGTGATTGAAACTGCGGTTACTACAGCAGTTATTGAAACCACCGTGATTGAACCGGCTTCAACAGCAAATACAGTTATCTTACACAAACGCCATGCATACTCACCAATGACGAAAGCCCCAGCGCCTGCTGTAGTGGCTTCAGACTTTGAAATTAAAGAGTATCAACGTGAGCCATCAACCTTTGAATCTAAAGGCGCAGGTGGACATGTAGCAGCCAACGTTGCGACATCAGAAATGGCAAAACCTGCTAGCTTCTAACATTAGTAAGTAATTGACGAAAGCCTTGATGGGAAACTATCAAGGCTTTTTTTTGCCCAAAAAAAATTGTTCCTGTTGTAATTTATTAAATACTAACGAAATTTATCATCTTAAAGCCTTTGACGAAATATCGTAGATAACTGCATTGTACATTTGCATAAAAGACATATGTACCGTGGGAAAGCACACTTAATGAGGATATTTCTATGGATTATGATTATACACAAATACGCCATTGGAAAAATGGCCATGCCTATGCAAGCGATGGTGTATTACTACTCCCAACCCTTCATGTAAGTTACAACAGAATTCTGCCTGACCACATTCTGAATGCGATGGCAAAAGGATTATGTGGAGTCTGTGGGATCAGTAATTGCCGTTTCGAAAAGACATCCCCTTATAAAAAAATGTTAAGCGCCTATCAAAGTGGACAACTTGAATTAATGTATACCATTTATTGGCGTTCTTTTGGCGGGTTGTACCCAATGATGAAACCGAAAATAGAGCAGGATTTAAATGAAATAAATAAAATAGAGTCAGAGGAGAAAGGATTCGTAATGTTGAAGATGCATTAAGAGCTTATGATAAATATAAAACTAATATTAATAAAAAGATCGATACTAAAAACCGGAAAATTATTGCATCAGCATTAGAATCACTCAACGTTGATGAGATTGCAAAAAACTTGAAAAAATTCAGTAAAGGCATGGGCTTTGTAAGCTATTCAATTGATGCTAACGACCTAAGAATTGAATTGGTTAAAGCCGTAGAAACTGATAATTGGAGACCATTTTTTGTGAAAGTAGAAACTATATTAATAGGAATTAGTGCTACGGGTATTGCTGGCTTAGGTTTTAGTTTTTTTATTAGGTGGGCCAGTTGGTATATTAGGCTATGGACTCATACTTGCCGGAATAGGGTCTCTAATTGATGATAGCTTGGTAGAAAAAGCAAATAAGCTAGTTGGTCTATAGTAAGCCACAGAAGGCAGTTCATTTGGTTACTGCCATCTTTTTATAAATATAGTTAATATAAATATTAACGTTATTGGAATTGCGAAGAAAAAAACAACACCATGATACAAAGCTAATCCTCCAGCCTTACCTGGAGTGTCCATCAACAAGCCTCTACTCCAAAATTCTTTAGTAGTAAAAATTAAAAAAAAGCTTTCCACAGCCCATTTAGCCAGCGGGAAAATTACAATACCAATAATGCTTATCAGTATAATTAATGGTTTATATTTAAGCTCATTATCTAAACAAGAGTATAAAAATAATGAACCCATAAACCATCCCCAGCACATATTTTTAATATAATATCGTTTATTCATTGCGTGTTTTCTTACCAACTAAAGAGTTAATGATAACAAAACACATATGCGAATGAAAACTCATAGTAAAACTAAGTTATTAATATATATGTATTTTAAATCCAATCAACTAATCATTAAGTAAACCATCTCATTTTATTACTAAAAAAAAAGCTGAGACATAGCTCAGCTTCCTTAAAATTAAGTCAGGCGATAATTACTTAGTTTCAGGTCGCGCCAGCTCACCCATCTCTTTAAGTTTTTTAGAGATCTCACGACGCTCTTTGGATAACTCAGCATTCTTAATGATGTAATCATCGATACGGTCATCATAGTCGCTACGCATATTTGCGATGATGCCATGGATATCATCAATGGACATACCTGGTTTGATATACTCACTCAGGTTATCTAACAGCAGAACACGCTTTTGGTTATCACGAATTTTCTTTTCGTTATCCGTGATTTCGCGACGAATTTTATTTTTACGACGAAACATACGCACAAATTCCAGGACATTCTGGAAAGTTGGTTTGTTGGCGTTGTCCATGTTTAAAATCCCCTATTCAATAATCAAAATGTATTGTCTATTAACACAATACCTTCTTCTAGGGTCACCTTACAAGATGCATTCACTATTTTATTGATTTGAATTTAATGATTTGCATTGCCAATGCATCTTTAGCCTTTAATTTGCGAGCGTGCTCGTAAGCCATTTACATACAGACAAACTTCCTCCATTAAATCCCGCCTGTTTTATTAATCAATGTTAGTAATAACCTTCTTCATTGAAACAAAACACTTGAACATTGTAGCCTATAAGATACCATGAGGACATATGCGTATAATTCGGCATTATTTAACCACGGATGGTAAAGATCCATGCTCAGATTTCATCGATAAAATCAAAGACCCAATTGCTAGAATTAAAGTGGTCATGCGTATTAACCAACTCGCTAAGGGGAATTTAGGGAAACATAAATATTGTCGAAATAGAGTATGGGAGTTAAAAATTGACCAAGGATCTGGATATCGAGTCTATTACAGCTTAGTTAAAGACGAGATTATTTTACTGCTTTTAATGGGTACGAAAAAAACACAACAAGCAGACATTGATATCGCAATTCAGTATCTAACCGATTATTTAAGGTAGGAACAAATATGGCTAAATCTCGATTACATGACGATGCAGTAGTTGAAATGCTACGTAAAGATCCAACTCTCATCCCAATTTACCTACAGCAAGCCTTTGTACAGATTGATGAAGATGGCGGGCAAGCCGCATTTTTATTAGCTTTACGCCATATTATTGAAGCTCGAGGAGGGATGGCGGATATAGCCGAACAGTCCGGCTTATCCCGAGAAACACTCTATCGAACATTATCCCCGACTGGAAACCCAACATTAAAAACGCTACGCAGCATCATTAATGCAACTGGAATACCATTTTCTTCACTCGCGACGCTATCCCCCACATAAGTTTAGATTTTTTGCCAGATGGTTTACCATAGCATCAAACTTTTATGCGTTTGCATTACTCACCTAAATCGACGATGGACCTCATTTTGAAAAATAAGCATAATCAGCCGACCTTCTTTATCCATGACTATGAAACATTTGGTAAGCATCCGGCTCTGGATCGCCCTGCTCAGTTTGCGGGTGTGCGGACAGACTTAGATTTCAACATCATCGATGAACCTGAGGTATTTTACTGCAAACCTACGGATGATTATCTTCCTCAGCCAGAAGCGGTCATGATAACCGGCATTACCCCGCAAATCGCCATGGCTAACGGCGTGAATGAAGCGGAATTTGCGAAGCGCATCCATGACGCATTCAGCGTACCGAATACCTGCATTATGGGTTACAACAATATTCGCTTTGATGATGAAGTGACGCGAAATATTTTTTATCGTAACTTTTATGACCCTTACGCCTATAGCTGGCAGCAAGGCAATTCGCGCTGGGATTTACTGGATGCGTTACGTGCTTGCTTTGCGCTGCGCCCTGAAGGGATCAATTGGCCAGAAAATGATGACGGGTTACCTAGCTTACGCCTTGAATATTTAACTAAAGCTAACGGCGTGGCCCATGAAAATGCCCATGATGCGATGTCTGACGTTTTAGCCACCATTAATATGGCTAAGTTACTGAAACAAGCTCAACCTCGTATGTTTGATTATTTCTATCAACTGCGAAATAAAAACAAAGTTAACCAGCTGATCGACATCGTGGATATGACCCCGTTAGTTCATGTATCGGGGATGTTTGGCGCGGTACGCTCTTATGTCAGCTTAGTGGCCCCTCTCGCTTGGCACCCTGAGAATAAAAACGCGGTGATTATGTGTGACCTGTCAGCCGATATGTCGCCACTACTAACGTTAAATGCGGATGAACTTCGTGAGCGCTTATACACACCAAAAGCCGATTTAGGTGACGAGCTACCCGTCCCAGTTAAACTGGTACATATTAACAAATGCCCAATCCTTGCCCCTGAAAAGACCTTGCGAACGGTAGATGCGGAGCGTACAGGTATTGACCGTGACCTATGCATGCGTAATTTAGAACTATTACGTAAGAATCCTGATGTGCGTAATAAACTGATTGAGTTGTTTAGCGTCGCCCAACAATTTGAAGAAAATAACGATGTAGATAGCCAAATCTATAATGGCTTTTTCAGCCCGTCTGATCGCTCTACGATGGACATTATTCGCGAAACGCCACCTCAAAATTTACCTGCATTAGATCTTAGCTTTGAAGATAAGCGTATGAAGGAGCTATTTTTCCGTTATAAGGCACGCAATTTCCCTGCGACACTCTCTTATGATGAGCAACAGCGTTGGTTACAGCATCGCCGCAATTATTTTACTGAGTGCCGTTTAACGGATTATTTACAGCAAATTCAATTACTCATGGAAGTTCATCATGAAGATGAAAAACGCTGTCAGCAATTAAAAGCGTTGGTCAACTATGCCGCTGAGCTCGCGAGTTAATTGTGAACACCAGAGACAACTATGGGCAGAAAACCTGCCCATTTTTATTATCTTTTATTGTTCTAGTGCCCTAGTGGTCACAACCACAATCCCCTTCCCAATGTTTCCGTTTGGTGGTCTTTCCAAGACCTGGGTTCATGGTATTTGTTGGGTCAGACACTTTATAAAACGATTTCAATTGTTCCGGTGCTTTATATAAATGCCCGACGTTGTGCTCTGCTGGGTACTGAGCACCTCGCGCATCCAATAATTCCAACATTTTTTGCTTCAGCTCTTTCGGATCTACGCCTTTTTTCAAGACATAATCTTGATGCATTACGTGGCACATAAAATGTCCGCAATATAATTTATGCACAATCAGATTTTCAATTTCTGGTGGCAATTTTTCAAACCAATCACGGTCATTACGTCTTAGTGCAATATCTAGCGGCAGGACATCTTCCACATCATTATTATGTACGGCATGATAGCGAACGGCAGATCCCGCAGCGGCAAAGCGATGTAAGAATGCTTTTGCGCCTTCTTCTGGTGTGCATTCAAAATAGCCACCATCGGCTGTGGCGAAGAAGGATTTCAACCAGACTTTGGCTTCATCAATACCGTCTCCCGCCATTTTGAGCATTAAATGGTGCTCGTACTGGTCACGGAACTGTTTCATACGCGGTGGTAGATGAGATGGCCACAGTTTGCTTAGCAGTTGCATGGTACGGTCAATTAAATTTGATGGTAGCAGTGGTACTTTATTCAGTACCGCATCCATACGCCCTTTAATGGTAAAGAAAGTTGGCATTTTGTCGGTACCAAATTTATCTATCATTAAGAACGTATCTTTACCGTATATTTCGGCAATATCAAAGCAGCCACGGTGCATATATTCGCCCGCGACAGGCAAGTTTTCAAACTCACTCAAGATATGGCGACGAATGTCTTCTAGAACATCTGGATTGTTTGAACCAATATAGAAAACTTGTGTGGCTTTGTCCGCAGGGAAAGTGTCTAAGCGCACAGCGAAAACAGCTAACTTACCCGCACAACCTGAGGCTTCAAATAACCGACGTTCGTCCGCATTAAAGCGTGATGGCGTGTCTGCATCGACATCTCGCACGCGTTCAGCATAGTCATGGTCGGATGCCAACTTTTCGCTATTTTCAATATCTTCACTGCTATAGCGACGGTTTTGTAGGTTGGTTAAGATCTCTTCTGGAGTTTTCCCCAATTCGATACCTAAATGGTTTACCAGCTCAACCTTGCCATCTTCATTGACGCGTCCATATAAGGCCAACTCAGTATAAGCCGGACCACGACGCACAAGGGAGCCACCAGAACTATTACAAATTCCTCCCACAACAGAAGCACCAATACATGAAGAGCCAATTAAGGAGTGCGGTTCACGCCCTAGTGGTTTGAGGATTTTTTCGAGGTCATAGAGCGTACTGCCAGGCATCGCAACCACTTGGTTGAATTCAGGTAGCACTTGAATTTGGTTTAGGCGTAACGTGCTGATAATGACGATATCACGATCATAATCATAGCCGCTTGGGGTTGAGCCTTCGGTGAGCCCCGTGTTTGCCGCTTGCATGATCACAATTTTGTCAGCTTCGACACAGGCTTTAAATACATACCACTGTTCGAGTAATGTGGTTGGGAATACAACAGCAATGGCATCACCTACTCCTGAGCGGAAGCCTTTGCGATAACGTTCTGTTTTATGGGGTTCGGTAAGGATATTTTTTTTGCCAACAATGTTCCTGAGTGTGAGTAATAATCGTTGGTTCTCAGGATTTTTTACATCATTCATCTCATGCCTTCCTGTCAGGGTCTTGTCATTAAACCCATCCACAATATCACATAAGATTAATATGTTAAGAAATTATTAATACCCTTTAGAAACAAAAACAGCACCCAAAGGCGCTGTTTTTATTCATCTTCAATTTCAGTTCGCAGTTCGCAGTTTAATTATTTTGATGCTCGCATACATTCAAAATAATTCGTGTTGTAGCTAGGCGGCAAATAAAGTCATCCCGATGAGCATACATGAGTATGTGATTCGGGTGACTTTATGATGCCAACAACGCTACGACGCGAAGTATGAAGAATATATCTATACGTCGCTCATCTGCGGCATAGGCCTACGGAACATACGTGTCAACACCGCCATATACACCAGACCAACCGCCGTCCAAATCAGACCATAAACCATTGAATCTTCTTCGATATTCAGCCACAGCACACAGACTGTTAGCGTACCGATGATCGGTAATATCAAATAATTCATGATGTTTTTGAAGCCTTTAATACGGCGTTCACGGATAAAGAACTGGCTAATCACTGAAATATTGACGAATGTAAATGCAATCAGCGCACCAAAGTTAATTAATGCTGTTGCAAAATCCATCTCAAACCAGATAGCGCCGAGGGCTAAGAAGCCAACTAATAAGACGTTATAAGCTGGAGTACGCCATGTTGGGCTAACGTAGCCGAACACTTTTTCTGGGAATACACCATCACGACCCATTACATACATTAAACGCGCACTACCCGCATGAGCCGCCATACCGGATGCTAATACCGTGACACAGGAGAACACAAGGATAATGGCTTGGAAGAAGGACCCCGCCACAAATCGCATAATGTCAGGCTGTGTTTCGTTAATATTCGCAAAGCGTGAAACGTCTGGGAAAAATTGCTGTAAGAAGAACGAAACGGTAATAAAAATCACGCCACCAATCAGTGCTGTTAAGAAAATTGCACGAGGAATAACTTTACCTGCATTTGGTGTCTCTTCTGACAGTGAACTTAACCCATCAAAACCTAAGAATGAGAAACAGAGTATGGTTGCTCCAGCTATCAACGGGATCATCTCAGTTTTTTCATTTGCAAATGGATTGAATGTCCAGATCTCCCCTGTCCCTTCACCATTTGAAACCCCGTGGATCACTAAACCTGTAAATACCGCCATTACCCCCATTTGGATAATCGCAATCACGGTACTTAAGTTTGCAATCACGTTGATGCCTCGTAAGTTGGCGGCGGTCATTAAAATAACCAAACCAATAACAAAATACGCAGGTTCAACATTCGGGAAAATATCTTGTAAATAAATTTTCGCCAATAAGATGTTGATCATTGGCATGAAAATGTAGGACAGCAAAGATGTCCAACCCACAAGGAAACCAATATGTGGACTCATTGATTTCTGGGCATAAGTATAGGCTGAACCAGCGGATGGGAAGCGTTTAACCAGCTTACCGTAGCTCAGTGCAGTAAACAGTATCGCAGCAAGTGCAATAATGTATGAAGTCGGGACGTGACCACCCGTCTTATCTGATACCATTCCGAAAGTATCAAAGATAGTCATTGGCTGGATATACGCAATACCAATCATAACAACTTGTACAAGCGTTAATGTCTTCGCAAGTTGAACACGGTTATTGGCACCAGTTTGGTTGTGGCCGATATCTAAAGGTACGGAATTATTTTGCATGATAAAGCCCTCCCATAACTTTCGATTGCGTACTTCGACTCAATCGACAGTTACTGGGAAGACTTTGCATCTGCCTATAAGCAGAGAAGAAAGAAGAGAAGTGGAAAAGCGTCTGTGCGAAGCCGGTGTTTGCTCCGTAGTCATCAATGCGGCAACGACGGCCGCTTGGCCCTGCTGCCAGTGCGAAAAAGTAAGCCATAAAAGCATTCCTCAAAGCTGTAGCATGAAATATTAGCTACACGTAAATATTTATTTATCTATCCGGCCTGATATCCGGCCCCGTTAAAATGAAAGAACCCTAAAAAGCAAAAAAACCGATGCCGGTTTTTATCAGGCATCAGTCATTTTTTAGTCCGCGCATTTTGCACGTCATACCTGTAAATAGCAAGCCAATTTGTTAACAAAACGCCCCCTTTTCGATGAGAAATTCTGATAATTTTGGACTTTCCGTTCTGATAGCTAATATGACATGCTTTTAAGACGATAAATGACACTAAATCCGATTGATTATCCTTAATAAAATGCTAAACCGGTCGGTCTAATTTCGCGGCACTTTTTTCCAATAACATATCTAAACTTGAGTGCAGTAATTTACTTTTTATGGCTTTGGTTTCTGACTGCAATGGACTACCGACTTTGTTATCCATCGTATAGACCGTCACTTTTCCCTCTTGATGGTTATAAATCAATAACCCATCCACGCCATAATCATATTGGTCTTTAAAATTACCCAGTACCGATTGCATACTGTTTCTCGCCTCAACATCACCATTGACGGCTTTACGGAGTGCTTCAATGGATAGCCCTACCGGAACTGAGTAGACATACAACACTTCCACATCGGAATCACCATCATCACTGCCATTACACATAAAGCAAGCGTCTCTTTGAACTGAGGATAGCCTCTCCATTTTGCGCAATTCGATTAATAATTTTTGACCATCTTGATACGGTGATTGCGAGATATCGAGAAAAACTAATCGGTAAGGTCCCGGGTCACCTGCAAGGGCATGGGAAATACCGCCTATAAATAGTAAAAAACTCAGACAACTAGCTCTAAAATAACGGTTAAATTTGGGCATAGTCTATTCCTGCTCGGCTCCATATCGCGGTGAGGAAGATTGACGCAGTTAGCGGTAAATAACCATATCTTTATTCCGAATTACTGATTTTCTTTTTGGATACCTATTTTCTTTTTAAATAATAGTACAAAAAAGCCCTTTGGCGATTAACCAAAGGGCTTAGATAAATAAAAATTAATGGTTTAATTAGAAGTTGTAGTTGATGCCGATATTATAACGACGACCTTCTAATTCAGCGCCATAGGTTCCTTGATCTACACGGCGGTCTAGCACGTTATAAACACCACCAACAATGTTGGCATTTTTACTGAGTTTATAACTCGTACCTAGGTCAAACAGTGCATAAGAAGGTGTTCCTTTACTCATTTGCTGACCACGACCTTGATAATCTGAAGTTTCACTACGGAAATTCATACGACCCCAAGTTTGTAAATCTTCCGTTGTATCCCAAGTTAAGGTGGTATTTACCATGTGCTTAGGCTGCTTACTCAACGGCTTACCTTTATTTACACCACTTTTTTGCTCTGTGTGCGTATAGGTATAGTTCGCTGCAAATTCGAGGTTATCAAGAATTCCCCAGTTGAAAGTCACTTCAACACCTTGCATTCTTGCTTTGTCAACGTTGGCTTTATCGCTAACAAAACGGTACGGTTTACCTGGGGTATCACCTTCACCATCCGCTAATGTACAATCTCTGATTGTGTCAATGCTATTGTCACAACGTCTGATTTCCGTGATTTTATCTTTGAAATCAGTATTATAAATAGTAACCCCAGCGGTTAGGTTATCTTGATTATTCCAAATAACACCAATCTCTTCAGTGATACTTTTTTCTGGTTTCAGATCTGGGTTACCGTAAATGACGGCATTTCCTTTACCGCCACCAGTTGCTTGTCCCCAGTTTGCCGACGACTCACGTAAACTTGGTGCTTTATAGCCTGTAGATACACCACCTTTAATCGTCCATTGCTCATCTGCATGCCAAACACCGTATAAACGAGGAGTCCAATGAGCACCGTAGTTTTCATCATTATCCATTCGCAGACCACCTGTTAATGCAAAGTCATTTGTCATTAACCATTCATCTTCTGCAAATAATGCCCAGCTGTATCTGTCTAATTCATTATATTGTTTAAACTTATTTCCTTCATCTTTCAGTTTCTCTTTACGGTATTGCCCACCAATACTTACGCTGTGGTCACCTAATAAAAAGACACTTTGATTTCGTAACACAAGGTCTTCTGCGGTCATTTTACGACCCGGGTTTTTTGTTTCATCGTACTGAACATAAGTGTCCGTCGATGCAACGTCATAAATACCCGTATGAGTTAACGCCATGTGGGTCAATTCATATTTACTAAAACCGCTACCATCACCCCTTTTATTTGTATAACCTTCACGGTCATCTCGATGCTGGTTATCACGTTTAAATTCCGCATCAAACGTGTTTTTATCATCTGGAGTTAATGACACAGTCGCTCCGCCACTAGTCATAATTTGACGATTAAATCCATCAATGATTTTGTCTTCACTACGATGTGAATACTGTCCTTGGGCTTTAACTCCCAATAAACCGTCAATTAATGGTCCAGATGTATAGAAGCTTCCTTGTCCTGTATTACCCGAATTTTTGCGTTCTGTAATGGTAGTATCTGCACGTAAACTGGTCGTCCATTCTTGTTGTACACGGCGAGTAATAATATTAATTACCCCACCCATAGCATCAGAACCATATAGCGATGACATAGGGCCACGTACTACTTCAATCCGCTCAATCGCAGGTAATGGTGGTAACCAGCCTTGCTCAATACCAGAACCATCGCTATTTGGGCGAGTACTACGTGTATCCACACGTTTCCCGTCGATAAGGATCATAGTGTATTTTGCATCCATCCCTCGGATACTAATATCGGAGCTGCTACCGCCACCAGTAACAAGAACACCAGGGACATCCTTCAGGGCATCCGTCACATCGCGATACGCTTTAGTTTCTAGCTGTTCACGTGTCACAACGGAAATTGATGCTGGCGCATCTTCAATCTTTTGCTGATAACCTGATGCAGTTGTTACAAAAATTTTATCGCTGCTGTCATCCGCAAAAGCAGGTACCGCAGTGATAGCCGCAATAATGCTAACTGCTATTTTTCTTTTAGTAAAAACAACCATTCCCAATTCTCCAAGAGATTTCTTTATCTTAACAATGAATTTTCTATGCTCAGCATGGGTCGTCTAACGCCCCAAAGGTTTATTATTCTTTTGACATGATACTTTCTGAGGTTTACCACTTTCGAAGCTAAATCAATTAAGTAATTAACTCTCATTCGCAGGCGGTTACAATAATGTAAATGGTAATACTTATCAATACCATTATTGAATGATTCATGACTTTCCGTGATGAATTGTGTGACTTAAGTCAAAGGTTAAATCTTTTGAATCAAGATCTGCGGCTGATTATTCATCAGTCGTAGATCCGATTAAAAACGAAGAAAGGTGAGCGCTTATCAAAAGAAAGCTAAATACAAGCGCGAGAAGACAGTAGATACGGAAGGTTATTGATTAATATTCTGGTTAAACTGTGCGTAACCGCGTTTTGCCGCTGCGTGATACTGTTGGTTTAGTGGTGCAGTCATCTGTTGCGCTATTCCCGTCATTTCAGGACCTGCGAGTTCAGGGGAACCGGTACGAAACGGCGGGCGAGGATCATACTCAATTGCCAATTCGACAAGGGAGGCAACTTCTTCTCCACGCAAGGCTTTGAGCACCAACAGTGAGGCGTCAAATGAACCGGTTGCCGGCCCAGAGGTATAAATCGACCCATCGATGACGACATCACTGCCCCCTACAGCAATTGCCCCTACATCTGGTAGCATCGGGACAACATTGCTATTACTGGTTGCCCGCTTACCCCGCAATAACCCTGCCGTTCCTAACATTAGCGAACCATAGCAAGTACCAATCACCGTTTTTGCGGTATGCCCAACCCGTGCAAAAAACTGAATCACTTCAGGATCTTCAATAACCTCTGGAGGCACCATACCCGTGACTAAAACATCTAAATCATCAGGACACTCATCAAATGTCATTGTTGGCATAGTTGGCCACCCTGTGTAACCCTCAAGCAGCTCTTTACGCTTCCAGATAAAATAAATTTCAGCACCCACAATAGTAAAAACGGATTGTGCTCCATTAATGTCCATTGGCATAAATCCTGGGCAGACAAAAATACCCACTTTAAGTAAAGAAGATTGCTGCGCCCTCCCCCCTGCAATCAGCGCCTGAATTGACGGTGTCGTCAACCCAGCGGCTGTGCTAATGGCATAATCATATTTATTCATTCTATTACCTTTGGTTGTTTAATCATCATTATTATACTGATCGGTAAGATAATATATGATATACAATGAAGTAAACTATTTTTGTACTGAATGGTAATAAAATGGCACAAAAAGGTAGACCACGAAATTATGATAGCCATGAAGCGCTAAATAACATCATGGCGTTATTCTGGCGCAAGGGGTATTCCGCGACTTCACTTGAAGATTTGGTTGACGTCACTGCGATGAAAAAGCCGAGTCTCTACGCCGCTTTTGGAAACAAAGCGCGACTGTATGAATTAGCAATGGCACGGTTTGGTGAAATCGCGCAGGCACATTACGCAGCTGCGCTGGCTGAGCAATCGCCAAATGAGCCGTTGTTCGCACGACTTAGCCGTTGGCTTCGAGCCACCGTCTCCTTGTATAACGGCGTAGACGGTAAAACGGGCTGTATGGTGCTCTCCACTGCCGTAGCAGAAACCGATGACCCACAGGTACAAGCCTTCCTAAAAGACGTTATCTTTGCACAGGAGACGATGCTTATCACTTGTATCGAAAAGGAAAAATCGGCCTTACGTGAACCTAAAAATGCGCGATTACTGGTAAAAACGCTTATCGCATTACTGCATTCAGTATCGCTACGGGCGAGAGCGGGCGAAACAGAAGAGGAGTTGTCCGCGCTAATTGATGCGGGAGAGATGGTGCTGCGTGCAACGCTAGTTATACCAGAAAACACCCAATCAACGTCATCCCCTTAGAAAACAAAAATGGGTAATGTTGTCAGCAAACTCACTGACCAACATTACCCATTAACATCTTAATTTTAAGAGAAAATTACTTCTCTAAATTCTCTTTATATGACGGGAAGCTCATCTCTTTATAACGGATAATCGAGGTTTTCTTCACGATTTTATATCCGAACCAGATAGCTAAGAATAGAGGAATACCGATATAGGTTGCGGTAACACCTACCCAGTCAATCTTATCTTCTAAGAAAGCTTGATAGTTTTGACCCAGTGTAATCACTAAGCACAGGATAAAGGCGAAAATTGGCCCGATTGGGAAGAAACCAGAGCGGTATGGCAAGTCATTAAGATCTCTACCTTGCGCAATATAGCCTCTTCTGAAGCGGTAATGGCTGATGGCAATCCCTAACCACGCGATAAACCCAGTCATACCTGACGTGTTTAATAACCACAGATATACCGTTTGGTTACCAAACATTGAGCTTAAGAAGCACAGACCCGCCACAACCGTGGTTGCCAGCAATGCATAACGTGGTACGCCACCTTTAGAGAGGCGAGCAAAGATTTTTGGTGCTTTACCTTCACGAGCTAAGGTGTACAGCATACGCGTTGAGGCATACATCCCGGAGTTACCCGCAGAGAGAACCGCCGTTAAGATAACGGCGTTCATCACCGCTGCCGCTGATAATAAACCTGCATTCTCAAATACTAGTGTAAATGGACTCACGCTAATATCTTTTACGTCATTACGCAGCAAGCTTGGATCAGTGTAAGGAATAATTAAGCTGATGATTAAAATTGCGAAGATATAGAACAGCAAAATACGCCAGAATACTTTACGCACCGCACGAGGGATATTTTTCGCAGGATCTTTTGACTCACCCGCCGCAATACCGATTAATTCAGTACCTTGGAATGAAAACCCTACGATCATCGCCACACCAATCATGGCAGAGAAACCACCAGCAAATGGTGCATCACCAATTTCCCAGTTATGCCAACCTGCGTTTTCTGCGCCGTTCATAATGCCGAAAATCATCAGCACGCCAACGACGATAAAAATAACCACCGTGGTCACTTTGATTAGCGAGAACCAATATTCTGCTTCACCGAAGCCTTTTACGGAAATGTAGTTTAGTAAGAAAATGATTGCTAAGAAGATAGCACTCCAGATCCAACCTGGGGTATCTGGGAACCAGTAGGTCATCACTAATTGCGCAGCCACAAGGTCAACCGCGATAGTCACCGCCCAGTTGTACCAGTAGTTCCAACCTAATGCGAAGCCAAAGCCTTCATCAACATATTTTGCGCCATAAGTCGCAAAGGAGCCAGAGACTGGCATGTACGCAGCTAATTCACCTAAGCTGGTCATTAAGAAGTACACCATTAAACCAATAATGGCGTATGAGAGGAGCGCTCCACCCGGTCCAGCTTGTGCTACTGTGGCACCGGATGCCACAAATAAACCGGTTCCGATGGAGCCGCCAATTGCGATCATCGCGAGGTGGCGAGCTTTTAGTTCTCGACGTAATCTTGGTCCGCCGCTCATCGATGTCGTTGTATGTTGTTCTGCCATCTGTTCCCTGTATTTTATTTTCAGTCAATAACGCGGGGGATTCTAACAAACTCAAACGGCAGAACTAAGCAACTCTTTGCTGTTATAAGATACCTTCATAATCCAGCGATAATTATTAGCAAAACACGTTATAGTGAATAAAACGTCAATTACAATAATCCAGCAGATTCGTTATCGCGTTAGAAAGATGCTTCTGACGGTGATAAATCAGGTATAACGTACGCTCAAGTTGTAACTCTTCCACTTCAAGCTCCACCAGCGTGCCATTCTCTAATTGCTCCGCAATCACACGTCGAGATAAACAGCTGATACCCATCCCAAAACGTACCGCATGTTTAATCGCTTCAGAATTACCTAACTCCATTAAAATATGGAATCCTGGAAGGTGAGCAAAGAGTAGTTGATCTAGTACATCGCGCGTACCAGAACCTCTTTCACGCAAGATCCATGGCGCATCTTTTAACTCTTTTAAAGTCACTTTTTTTTGTGCTAATGGGTTACTTGGTGCGGAAAACACCACTAACTCATCTTTTAACCACGGTTTTGAAATAAGCTCAGGACTGTGGCAAACCCCTTCAATCAGCCCCACATCAGCCCGAAACTCCATCACGCCTTTAATGACTTCCTCAGTATTTCCGATAAATAATTCCAGTGGAATTTCAGGATTATCATGACGGTACCCGGCTAAAATCTCAGGCAACATATAGTTACCGATTGTGGTACTTGCCGCCAAACGAACTGCGCCCATCTCTTTTTTGAACAGTTGCTCGACTTCAAATGCTTGTTCTAATAACGCTAATGCCTTTGGGTAAAGTAGGCGCCCATGTTCGTTAGTGACAAGTCGTTTACCTACACGGTCAAAGAGTTGCACACCTAATTGCCCTTCCAAGTCAGTCAGTGAAGCGCTCACTGCGGACTGCGATAACGCTAATAATTGCGATGCTTGCGTCGTGGAGCCACTTTTTAATACTTCCGTGAAAACTTCAAGCTGCCTCAGTGTAATACGCATACAGAAAGCTCCAAGATGATTATGTAGTTGTAATAATATTGTTAATATTAATCATTTATTAGCAATATACCAGAAGAAACTCTTAATCTGTTTTTTAGATAAATAATACAAAAACAATCAATTTAGATTATTACATTTTTTGTTATATGCTTATTCCAACTTAATCTAAGTCGTCATAAAGAGTGTAGTCATGGATAAAACTGGAACCAAAGCAATCACACAAAATAATTCATTCCCTATTCTAAAACTTGTTCCGGGGATCATTTTAGCGGGAATTTTAACAGCCATTGCCATATACCTTGGTGAACAATCATGGTTTATGGATATCGGGCTGGGCGCGCTCACTCTGGCTATTCTTCTTGGTATTTGTGTGGGAAATACCGTTTACCCTGCGATTAGTACAAGTAGCGATGCAGGAATTAAATTCGCTAAGCACTATTTTTTACGTGCCGGTATTATTTTGTATGGCTTTCGCCTGACTTTTCAGCAAATTACCGACGTGGGAGCCACAGGACTGATTATTGATGCGCTCACATTAACCTCAACTTTTTTCTTAGCTTATTGGCTTGGTAAAAAAGTATTCAAACTTGATGATGAAACCACCATGTTAATTGGTGCGGGTAGCAGTATTTGTGGTGCCGCTGCCGTAATGGCAACCGAGCCGGTCGTTAAAGCATCCGCAAGTAAGGTCGCAGTTGCCGTTTCAACCGTGGTGATCTTCGGTACCATTGGTATTTTTGTCTACCCATGGTTATATCAGTTAAATGCGCATTTCGGCTGGATCCCTGCGACTCAAGAAACGTTCGGGATTTATATCGGTTCAACCGTACATGAAGTCGCCCAAGTTGTTGCCGCAGGTCATACTATTGGTCCAGATGCAGAAAATGCTTCTGTGATAGCGAAAATGTTACGCGTGATGATGCTGGCGCCGTTTTTAATTATCTTATCTGCATTTATTAGCCGTAAAAATGCGGCCAGCACGCAAGAAGGCACCCAAAAAAGTAAAATTACGATCCCTTGGTTTGCGGTGATTTTTATCTTGGTCGCCGCGTTTAACTCATTCAACTTATTACCTGAGCAACTGGTTAAACAAATTATTACGTTAGATACCATCCTATTAGCGATGGCGATGGTGGCATTAGGGTTGACAACGCATGTCAGTGCGATTCGACAAGCGGGGATCAAACCTTTATTGATGGCTGCTATCTTGTTCGCTTGGTTAATTTTCGGCGGTATCGTGATTAACGTTGTTATTCAGTCGGTGTTTTAACCCTCATTTTCTATTCGCTAAGTTTGTCTCCTTTTTTGAGCCGCTTTTATAAGCGGTTCTTTTTTATTGGTTTCATTTCTTTAGTTATTAATGGCATACTCCTGAAAAAAGGAGTCAATCATGAAATATGTTGGAGCACATGTCAGCGCCTCTGGCGGCGTAGACCAAGCAGTCATTCGCGCCCATGAAATTGGAGCCACCGCATTTGCTTTATTTACCAAGAATCAGCGTCAATGGAAAGCAGCCCCCCTTAGCGACGAAGTAATTAAAAGCTTCAAACAAAACTGCGCTAAATACGGTTATGGGAAGCACCAAATTTTACCCCACGACAGTTATCTCATTAATTTGGGGCACCCTGAATTTGAAGCATTAGAGAAATCTCGCGTCGCTTTTATTGATGAAATGCAGCGTTGCATGCAATTGGGGATTGACCTGCTGAACTTCCATCCCGGCAGCCACCTTAAGCAAATTGAAGTTGATGATTGCCTCGCGCGTATTGCAGAATCGATCAATATCGCCTTAGAAGAAACTGAAGGCGTTATCGCCGTCATTGAAAATACTGCAGGACAAGGGACAAATCTGGGGTTTGATTTTACGCATCTAGCTAAAATCATCGAACGCGTGAAAGATCAAAGCCGTGTCGGTGTTTGTATTGATACTTGCCATGCCTTTGCCGCAGGTTATGACTTGCGCACAGCAGAAGATTGCGAGAAAACATTCCAACAATTTTCTGATATTGTGGGCTTTGAATTCTTAAAAGGTATGCATCTTAATGATGCGAAAAGTGAATTTGCCAGCCGTGTTGACCGCCATCATAGCTTAGGTGAAGGCAATATTGGCTATGCACCATTTAGCTATATTATGAAAGACCCACGTTTTGATGGTATCCCGCTGATTTTAGAGACCATCAATCCCGATATTTGGCCACAAGAGATTGCATGGTTAAAATCGCAACAAAATAGCTAAGACAGCTAATAGACAAAAACCATCGCAAACAAAAAGGCGGCCTTCTATAGCCGCCTTCTCAATGAAATAATCGTACAATATTTACAATGATTTCATCTCAATTTTCGCCATCATATCTGCCAGCTTATTACGATTTTTTAAGCCAACATCTGGCTGAGAAACCGATAACGCAGAAATTGCGGTCGCCATACGGAGTGTATGCTCGCTAGTCTCACCATTTAATAACCCGTAAGCTAACCCTGCAACCATTGAATCCCCAGCACCTACCGTACTGACAACCTCACATTGAGGCGGCTTTGCAAGCCAAGATCCTGAAGCATTTACCCAAAGAGCGCCTTCTTCACCTAGGGAAATGACCACGTGAGAAATACCTTTATCACGCAGCTCATGTGCCGCCGCAATAACATCTTTTAAATCAGGTAATTTGCGCCCTACCCATGTTTCTAACTCTTGACGATTAGGTTTAACTAACCATGGGGATGCTTTCAGACCCGCTTTTAATGCTTCGCGGCTACTATCAAAGATAATACAAGGGCATAATTGACGCAGACGAGTCATCCAACGTGTGAATTCTTCAGGTTCAATCCCATTAGGTAAACTTCCGCTTACCACCACCATGTCAAAATGACCAAGCCAATTAAGGGATTCTGTGGAAAAACGGTTCCAATCTTCTTTACTGACATCAAAACCAGAGAAATTAAAGTCTGTCGACTCACCGTTATTTTCTGTGAGCTTAACATTAATGCGCGTACGACCTGGCACCATGCTAAAGCGGTTTGCCATGCCATTTTCACTAAAGAAATGTTGGAATTCTTCTTGGTTGTCCTTACCCATAAAGCCGCTAACAGTGATATCAATACCGAGGTCACGCAGGACTTTTCCTACATTAACCCCTTTGCCTCCAGCATTGAGACTAGCGGTCTTAACTAAATTGACTTCACCGACTTCGATGGAAGGGCATAGCCCCACAAGGTCATAAGCAGGATTTAATGTAATTGTAGCAACCCGGCGAGTCATAACCACTTATCTCCCTTATCATTATTGTCTTCGTGCAGACGGTCTTATCACAAGATTTTCAGGGCATAGTTATAACACTAATAACTGTTAGTTTCAGTGATATTTGTATTTTTTCCTGATTGTAATTTGAAAGTAACGTGGCAAAATTCTTTCCTTTATAAAAATAAGAAGAAGGAAAAATAATGTCGGATCCTCAATATGTTGTTGTTGGTGTCGGCGTACTGATTACTAACGCCCAAGGGCAAATTCTCCTAGGTAAACGTAGCAGTCAGCATGCGCCTTACTGGTCTATTTTCGGAGGCCATGTTGACCCAGGAGAATCTTTCGAAGCCTGTGCAATCCGTGAAATAAAAGAAGAGATTGGTATTGATATCGAGACCCCAACCGTATTTGGTATCAGCAATAATATCGAAACCTTCCAACAAGAAGGAAAACATACCGTTTCCATCTGCATGCATGTGGAATATAACGGAGAAAAAGCCCCACAGATCATGGAATCGGATAAATGCGAAAGCCTGTTGTGGATCTCCCCAACTGACCCATTACCTGAGCCTCATTTTGAAGCTAGCCGTAATACCATTGAGCTATGGCTCAACAAACGCTTTTATCAGCCTCACCACTAAACCCCATATGCACAAATTTTATCCTATTTGTGCATATAGTAATCACCATTAATTATTTTTTATTTTATTATCTTTTAGATGTTTACATTATTTCAGTCCTAATGTATCGTTCAGCTAGTACAGTGAAGCAATCATTCAGGAGTCATCATGGAAGCCGATGTAACAAAACCACCAAAGCGCCCCTCTATTTTAGGCGGTTCAATGATCATAGCCGGTACCGCAGTCGGTGCAGGTATGTTTTCTATTCCGATGGTGACTTCAGGTGTTTGGTTTTCCGGTTCAGTTGTCTTACTGATCTACACATTTATCTGTATGTTATTATCAGGATTAATGATTTTAGAAGCCAATATGAATTACCCTGCAGGTGCTAGTTTTCATACCATGGTAAAAGATTTATTAGGTTCTGGCTGGAATACCATTAATACCCTCTCCATTACGTTTGTATTGTATATTTTGACCTATGCCTATATTTCAGCAGGTAGCTCAATCATTACAGAGAACATTTCACAATATGTTCAAGTTCCACAAGCACTTTCAGGGTTTATTTTTGCGGTCGTTATCGCGTTTTTTGTTTGGTTATCTACCCGTGCAGTTGATAGGTTAAGTACGATTTTAATTGGCGGGATGGTGATCACGTTCGTCATGTCTATTGGTGGTATGGTGACAACTGCTTCACCTTTAGTTCTCTTCGACCAATATGAAAATAGTCAAAGTGAATATTTACCTTATGCATTAGCTGCGTTGCCTTATTTACTGACCTCTTTTGGTTATCACGGAAACGTGCCGGGATTAGTGAAGTACTACAATAAAGATAGCCGTAGTGTCATGTTGAGCTTAGTGTACGGTGCAGGAATTACTGTCACTATCTACATCTTATGGCAGTATGCTATTCAGGGTAATATTCCGCGCTCATCCTTTATTGCGATCAGAGAAAATGGTAACAATATTGGTGCGTTACTGAATCAAATGAATATTTCCGCACAGAGTAGCTTTATTTCACAATTTTTAACGCTGTTCTCTTACATGGCATTAGCTAGCTCGTTTTTAGGCGTATCCCTCGGCTTATTTGATTTTATCGCTGACTTCTTTAAATTTAACGATAGCCATCAAGGGCGATTTAAATCAGTCATTATTACTTTCTTACCGCCAACAGTTTTAGGTTTAGCGTTCCCTGACGGCTTTATTTATGCCATCGGTTTTGCAGGACTTGCAGCCACTATTTGGGCGGTCATTGTCCCTGCCATGATGGCAAGAGCAAGCCGTAAGCGTTTTCCTAATAATAGCTATCGAACACCCGGCGGAAGCTTTGTGATTGGGTTCGTCATTTTATTTGGTTTGATTAACGCAGCAGCCCATATTTTGTCTCTGTTAGGTTTATTGCCTGTTTATTAAGTTATTCAAAGACAATCATTGGTTAAAAAGAGATCCCTAGCGTGAAAACTAGGGATTTTTTTGATGTTAACATCTTGCCTAATCCCTTATCTGCGAGTAATTTTGTCGAACTCTTTTTGACTAATAACAAAGAAGGTTATTTATGGCTAAGGCCAACGAAATCAAACGTGGTTTTGCAATAAACTACAACGGGAAATTACTGCTGGTTAAAGACATTGATATCCAATCCCCAAGCGCTCGTGGCGCAAGTACACTGTATAAAATGCGCTTTACCGATATCAAAACCGGCCAAAAAGTTGAAGAGCGCTTCAAAGGCGATGATATTTTAGACACAATTTCACTCACTCGCCGTGCGGTAAGCTTCTCGTATATTGATGGTGATGAGTATGTGTTCATGGACAATGAAGACTATACCCCATATATCTTTAAAAAATCTGATATTGAAGAAGAGCTGCTATTTATTCCTGAAGAAGGTTTACCAGGAATGCAGGTTTTAACAATGGATGGGCAAGTGCTAGCACTTGAATTGCCACAAACTGTCGATATGGTGATTGCTGAAACAACACCAGGTATTAAAGGCGCTTCTGCAAGTGCTCGTACTAAACCTGCAACAATGCCGACTGGCTTAACAGTTCAAGTTCCTGAATATTTAACTACCGGTGAAAAAATCCGTATTCACATTCCTGAACGCCGTTATATGGGGCGTTGTGATTAATTATTTTGCTCTATTTTCTCAGTATGAAAATAAGCTTACATTACCTATGGGCATTCCGCCCATAGGCGTCATTATAAATAAACATCACTCATCCTAGAAACGCATTCCATTTAACATTCAAAAATTAATATAAAATGACAATTTAGTTATTAGTCATAAATAACCGTGTAAACCCCTATTTTATTTTCCTTATTAATCCATTTGAATGTTTGAGTTCCTTTATGATTTGGAAGTACAGTTCCTTTTTCAGTCAATTTATTAAACTTTACTGACGTCGTTTTAACGGCTCCATCATCATTCCAACATTTTGTATCAATACTCTGTTCAATACTCGTGATAACGCAAGGTGATGCGACAATCGCGCCGACAAAGTGGATAGTACCTGATGCAACGGGTTTTGCTTCGCTATGTGTAGAGGCTTTAGCGTGCATACCGAATGTTAATGCCATTAAAGAAAATACTGCTAATGTTATTTTTTTTACTGAGTGATCCACAAGAATTTCTCCGCTTAAAATTAAGTTATCGTCAATTACTAGAATTTATTTACATCTAATTGATGCGTTGTTTAATAAATTTCGGATATAAGCTTAATTTGAGTAGGGAAATAGTTATTTCACATATGGTCGCCATTTTTTATTTTTAGAAACCCGCAAAGGGAGGTAAGATTTTTAGTGTTTAAAATTTAACTTATATACAATAAATTTCATTGGAATTGATTTCATTTATACAACAAATCACTTTCTATTTTATTAAAATTAGTCATCTTATCCATCAATCACATTAGATGTTTATTAATTAGAACTGCTATCAACAATTCTCTAATTAAATTCATTTTCTTAGTAAATTTTTAATCTATTTAATTCCTTTCACTTATTAAAAGAGTAAAATTTCATAACATCGAATAATGAACATAACTGTTTAGCTCTCTTCATTGGAAGCTTAATGCATAAAAAACACACGATAATGTAGTAAGAATATCCGCAACATATACCTATCTAATACGGACAATTTGTTTTTACATTTAAGTGACAAACAATATAAATTTAAACTTCTTTACAAATCAGATTGAAATTTAAAAAATTACCACTGTTTTTATAAAGATATTAGATAATAAACGTGACTATGATCATGTTTTCTTTGAAAACGGTCTTCCTAAGAGCGCAAAAACACTGGATTATTCGCATTCTGAAGGCAAGTTAATGATGGATCTCTCGTTTTATATAATGTTTTGTAAATTATGCCCCTATTAACTCGCCATTTCAGCTTTGTTTATGTATATTCTTTATGTTTGGTTAAAGAACCTAATATTCATCAGCCAAATATATAAAATAAGTACGATTTTTAGCAGCTTCTGATTATCTTTTTATAATCAACAGGTGTTAGAGCACAAGATAGCTGCTAATTTAGAGCATAATTTGTTCGATACATAAACACTTTCTGCGAAAAATACACTCAGTCGTTTAATGCGTTTTTCACAGGGATCAGTTTAAGTGTGTTGTGTAATTTCCACACGGCAACAAATAAAATGGCAAGGGATATTCTATTAATGTTAACTTCTGAAAAATTTAAGCGCTATATCTGGCGCATTGTTCCGGCAGTCGCAATTGCCGTAACGCTTTCAGCATGTACGGCACCGAAAACGTCGAAGAATGGTCAGACAACCACAAGATCTTCAGATGCTCGTATGTTAAATGCAACATCGAATGACTCACTCGCAATGGCATCTCAAGATGAATTCGAAGATTTAGTCAGAAGTGTTGATACCAAATCCAAAATCATGGATCAATATGCAAGCTGGAAAGGCGTAAGCTACCGTTTAGGTGGAACCACGAAAAGTGGTGTTGACTGTTCTAGCTTCGTACAACGTACTTTCCTCGAACAATTTGGCGTGCAATTACCACGTACTACCTCTGAACAAGAGTCTTCAGGTAAAAGTGTAAAACGCAATAATTTAAGAGCGGGTGACTTAGTTCTGTTTAAAACAGGTCGCACGATGAAGCATGTAGGGATTTATATTGGGGACAATAAGTTTGTTCACGCCTCTACAAGCAATGGCGTTATTGTTTCTGAAATGACTAACGATTATTGGAGCAAGCGTTATTACGCAAGCCGCCGTGTGGTTAATGGCTCATAGAACCCAGAAACATTAATGCAGTAACATATAGATACCTTGCCAATAAAAAAGCTTCCAGGCTCTAAACCGGAAGCTTTTTTATTGGGTCGTATATCATAAAGACGACCTTAAGATTAAATAGTTTCAATGCCATTAAGCACAATAGAAACCAGAAGCCATTTCTGCGATAGCAACACCGGATGCTTTTAAACGGCACATTGCGGTTAGCTCATCACTCGCTCGGATAAATAAACACATCTCTTTTTGCCATTCTAAAATGGCGTTATCGATCTGCATTTCCGATAACGATTCAGATAAATGCTTCATTGCAATACAATCTGTTGCACAGTCGTGGCTCAGCAATTTTAGCCCCACTAGCTTATCGCTATTCATATCATTCATAGGTACAACTTCAACATCAGTCCCTATTTTTCCCGATAACCAGCGGTAGCTTTGCGGCAGCCTGTGCACTACCGAAAGACCTAATTTTTCCACAAAAATTTCCTATTAAAACATGTCATCATTTTGCCAAGTAAATTGACTAGCCAAATTGGCGTTTAATTTACATTTCACTCAATGAATATCGATTCTTTTAGATACTGAAACTCCCCCAAGAGACAACGTCCCTCTTCCTTGTACCTCTCTCTATATTAGAGAGTGAATAGAGCTACATATGTCTTAAAGAAATCCTCGTTCAAACCGAACTTTTAACTCAATCAAAAAGTAACATGAATGTTAAAAGCAAGAACTTAAATATAACATTAAAAAAGTAGCATGTCGTTAAATTTTTGTGACATACATCATTGCATACGAATTTTTTTGACAAAAAAGTTAATTATTAAACAAATTTTGAGAATAACACTCAAAACAAACCATAATAAATCAATTTATTTTTTACATTTTCACTTAAATGGATTAACAATTACCTCTTTTTTAAGCTCATATAACCTTATTTCGGATCATTAGAAAATGAGTTCCACCTTTCACCGAAAACAGAAATTTAACAAACATTCCACTTAAGATAATTGATATGGATCATTTTTTGATAAATACTTTAATTTCATTATGAAATTAATCGGTTTTATCGAAGTGTTGAGTAGGTTAATCCATAGGTATTATGAATAATATATTGGTGAGATAAATCAGCATGATATAAATAATTGAGGGAAACTAATGAGTTTATCAGCTTCATCCTTGAAACTGATTCTATTGGAGATGTTATTTTGCTCTTTTCGCTAAAAGCACAAATAACATGGAGAGAGCCACACAACCTACCATCGAGCCTACCATCGGCCATGCATTTTTAGCAGGAATCATTGATAACAAAGTCCCCACCAATGCACCAATAGAAAAACGAATTGTGCCGGCAAGTGAAGACACTGTTCCTGCAATATGAGGATAATTATCGAGGATCACTGCCATCGAGTTTGAGGTGATCATGGCAATCCCACTCACATAAATCGCGACGCCGATCACTAATGTCCAGAAATCCATACCCAATGCTGTCGTCGTTAATAACCATATTCCCATAACGAACTGAACAATAATCCCGAAATACAACATTCGCTCAGCGCCAAATTGCCTTACAAATTTGCCGTTAATCGTCGTCATAATAAATAAGAAGACAATATTGATGCCAAAGTAATAGCCAAAATGTTGAGGCGATACTCCGTTAAGGTCGATATAGACAAATGACCCCGCATTCAAGAAAGAAAACATACCGGAAAACGAAAATGAGCTGGCCAAAATATAGAACAACACTTGGCGGGCTCTGAATAACGTCGCAAATTGGCGTAATGTGGTTCCGATATGGAATTTTTGTCGCCTTTCAACGGGTAGTGTTTCTCGGATAAATAAACTGACTAGCACCACAGCGATAACAGCCGCAATTGCAATACTCCAGAAAATGGCATGCCATGAGAACCAGCGCATCATTTCGCCGCCCATGATAGGTGCCATCAACGGTGCAATTGTCATCACCAATACGACGAAAGACATGCTTCTGGAGAATTCATCTTTAGTAAACATGTCGCGCATTAATGCGTTGATCACGACGCTGGCTGCGGCTGCCGCAAATCCATGAAGGAAACGCAACCAGATAAATGTATCGATCGATTCCGCAACTGCACAAGCCGCCGAGGCTAATGCAAAGACAATCACCCCACCTAAAATTACGGGTTTACGTCCTAGACTGTCCGCCATCGGACCATAAAAAAGCTGACCAATTGCAAAACCAAAAATGTAGCTGTTTAGGGTCATCTGAATGCGCCCTTCATCTACATTAAAGTAACCTGTCATTGCAGGGAAACTCGGTAAATACATATCAATCGCTAATGGCATTAGCATTGATAGCAAACCTAAAATTAAAATCAGCCCCAAATAGGATGAACGCTGTTGTTGCACTTATTAACTCCTGCTATGACATCATTAACGGGGAACCGTAATACTCTCAATCTCTGCTTCAGTCAGTGGGCGGTATTCACCCGGCTCTAGCTGCTCATCTAAACGAATTTCCCCGACTCGCTCACGATGCAAACCACACACATGATTTCCGACGGCCGCAAACATCCGCTTAACTTGATGATAGCGCCCTTCACTGATTGTCAGCCGGACGTCACGTGGAGAAATAATCTCCAATTGAGCAGGTTTCGTGAGTGATTTCTCACCATTTAACATGACGCCTTGTTCAAATTGAATAGCGACATCGTCGGTAATATCTTCACTCAGTTGAACTCGGTAGGTTTTCTCACAATGATGTTTTGGCGAGGTAATGCGGTGAGACCATTGCCCGTCATCCGTTAATAACACTAACCCTGTCGTATCAATATCCAAGCGACCTGCTGCATGCAGTTTTTGGGCGACGGGCTCATCAATAAAATAGAGAATTGTTGGGTGCGTTGGGTCATCAGTAGAGCAAACATAGCCTTCAGGCTTATTGAGCATAAAATAGCGAGGTCCTGTGACTTGCACTAACACATTGCCATCATAGGCAACTTCATTATCAAGACCCACCTGCATTGAACCTGATTTTACAACTTCATCGTCAACCATGACATTACCGGCACGTAGCTCACGCGCCACCAAACTCCGGCTTATCCCAAGTTGCTGGGACAAAAATTTATCCAGTCGCATAGATTCTCTTAACTTGATGGAATGTCAGCGAGAGGTACAATAGCACCGCGCTGTCATAAGATAGAAAGATGGATTGCTGTGATTACTATCACATAATTTATTATACCAATAACCTGTTACAAGTGATAGCGCAGCAAAGGGAACGTTTAAATTTAGACCTAGCCACGGATTTAACTTAAATTTAACATTAATAATCTGACTTTTTTGAAAAAACTAACTCATATGCCTACAGCTTCATCCCGTTTTACTTTACGCCCTTACCAACAAGAAGCCGTTGACGCGACGATCCAGCACTTCCGACGTCATACTACTCCAGCGGTAATTGTGCTCCCGACAGGGGCAGGAAAAAGCTTAGTGATCGCAGAATTAGCGAGGCTGGCTCGTGGGCGCGTATTAGTTTTAGCGCATGTCAAAGAGTTAGTTGAGCAAAACCACGCCAAATATCTGACTTATGGTCTAGAGGCAGATATCTTCGCAGCAGGTCTCAATCGCAAGGAATCCCACAGTAAAGTGGTCTTTGGGAGCGTACAATCGGTAGCGCGTAACCTTGAACACTTTGACGACAAATTCTCCTTGGTGATCATCGATGAATGTCATCGCATCAGCTTAAACGAAGAAAGTCAGTATCAACAAATTATCCTAAGCTTACAAAAGCATAACTCTGCACTACGCATTTTGGGCTTGACCGCGACGCCCTATCGCCTTGGCCATGGGTGGATTTACCAATACCACTACCACGGAATGGTTAAAGGTGATGAACACTGTTTTTTCCGTGATTGTATCTATGAATTACCGCTGCATTACATGATCAAAAACCAATTTTTGGTTCCCCCTGAACGCTTAGATATGCCAGTGCTACAATATGATTTTAGTCAGGTATCGGTTAACCAATCAGGAATTTTTAGTGAGCAAGAACTCAATTTATCCCTCAAAAAACAGCAGCGCATTACACCAAAAATTGTGGCGCAGATTATTGAGTATGCAACGCCATTACAAGGTTGCATGATTTTTGCCGCTACGGTTGAACATGCTAAAGAGATCCTCAGTTATTTACCTCAAGATACTGCGGCATTAGTCACCGCGGATACACCATCCCTCGAGCGCCAAAGCATCATTCAGCAATTTAAAAACAAGCAATTACATTATCTTGTCAACGTTTCAGTACTGACCACTGGTTTTGATGCGCCACACGTAGACGTAATTGCCATCTTACGCCCGACAGAGTCTGTCAGCTTATATCAGCAAATCGTTGGACGTGGCTTACGTTTGAGTGAAGGAAAAAAACAGTGCCTAATTCTGGACTATGCCGGAAATCCTCACGACCTCTTTCGCCCCGAAGTGGGTAGCAGCAAACCCAACTCCACCAGTGTTCCAGTCCAAGTTTTCTGTCCACTGTGTCAGTTTGCCAATGTTTTTTGGGGGAAATGCACCGCTGATGGTCAAATTGTCGAGCACTACGGGCGTCGCTGCCAAGGGTGGGAAGAAGATGAGCATGGACGAAAACAACAATGTGAGTTCCGCTTTCGATTTAAGCAATGCCCCCATTGTGGCGCTGAAAATGACATTGCCGCACGACGTTGCCATAAATGCCAAGAAGTGCTTACTGACCCCGATGATATGCTTAAAGCCGCATTACGACTCAAAGATGCGCTAATCTTACGCTGCGGGGGAATGGAACTCACGTCAGGCTCGGATGCAAAAGGCGAATGGCTTAAAATTGCCTACTATGATGAAGATGGTACGTCGGTGTCTGAGCGCTTTCGACTCACCACTCCAGCTCAAAAACGCGCATTTGAATTCCGATTCTTGCGAGAACATCATCGAGCCCCAGGTGTTCCTTTCCATTGGAATAATGCAAACGACATTATTTCACAACAAGCTTTATTACGTTACCCACAATTTATTGTTGCGCGAAAAAAAGAAAACTACTGGGAGATTAGAGAGAAAATCTTTGATTATCAGGGGCGTTTCCGTCTTGCAGCATCGTTAAGATAAGCAGAAAAGACGCGATTAATGATGAATAAATCATGCCAAGTCAGAAAGATAATGATCTTAATGATTGCCCGCTGACCGTTTTTTCGTTAAAATGCCGCCCGCCTTTGTATGTCTCGCTTAGCGAAATGATGTTACAGGGCCAAATCTCGAACCTGCTGCTGGGTCGCCTGTAGCAGGATTTTTATTTTTTCTTTTATAGAGAAATTGTAATGTTAACTATCAATGCAATTGAACGTAAAGAGCAGGGTAAGGGTGCGAGCCGCCGCCTGCGCAGAGCTAACCAACTGCCAGCTATCGTTTACGGTGGCAACCAAGAAGCTATCTCTGTTACTCTGAACCACGATGAAATCATTAACCAAGAAAGCAAAGCAGAATTTTACGAAGTTCTGACTCTGGTTATCGATGGTAAAGAAACTAAAGTAAAAGTTCAGGCTGTTCAACGTCACCCATTTAAGCCAAAAGTGACGCACATTGACTTCCTGCGCGCTTAATTAAGCCCATAGCCGAGCTTTAAAGTTTTTTCGGGACGCCGAGTAAATAACGCCGCAATTGCGGCGTTATTTATTTCAAACATACGATTTCTAACATAAAAATTTCGATAGTGAATCCATCATTCACTATTTATTACCGCGACGTTGCAACTGGTCACGCAGATTCGGCGGTGTACCACGGATAGTCAATGTGTCCGTCACGGGATCCCAGAAAATACGTTCTCCCATTAACATCGCGTCAAAGCTAATCGTAATACCCCCACCACTGCCTGAAAATTTCGTTAATTGCTTCAACGTACCGCGATCAGCAGGAAAACTCTCTTCCAGTTGATAATCATTTTGGCGAGTAAAATCTTCAAAGCTTTGCTCTTCCACCATTGGTAACTCTTTTGAGAGTTCCTTCAGCTCAATCTCTTCGCCTGATTGCAGTTGCTCACTGCAATAGCTGTGAACTTGCTGGCGATAGGCTTGGCGAGTGTTTTTATCCATTTGCGCATTATCACAAAAATCATCCAATGCTTGGACTAACCCTTTATTCTGTACCTTCGCATTCAAACCTTCAGACGCAGCTAAAAAGTCCATAAAGAAATCAGATACTTTACGCCCCACTCGCCCTTTAAGGAAAGTCAGATAACGCTTCGATTCAGGATTGGTTTCCCATTCAGTCAAATCAATACGCGCCACAATATCCGCATGGGGAATATCTAAGTAGTGAGTCGTCCCCAAATCGAGGGATTCCGTCACAAACATGCTGTCGCAACTATTCAGAACAGCGATAAGGAGATATTCCACTGCCAAGTAACGATATTGGCAGAAGAGAACGATTCCGCCTTCAGCAAACGGGTATTTTGCCAGCTCATCTTTTAAACGTACGGTCATTGCGCGGCTAAAGCCTAAAAACTCTTCTTCACCCTTACGCAGTAACGTTAACGCTTCAGCCAGTTCACTCTCTTCATTGAACTCACCAAACGCCTTACTTTTTGCACTGTATACACGATGTAATTCTGCCATCATGTCTTGCACAACATTGTCTGTCGTCAATAACGAATCACGCAACATGACTTCTAAGGTCTGCTCATCTCGTTTAATCAACTGGTGTAACGCTATCTGGGTAATTTCCAGACTCATTGTTGGCTCCTTTCGCTAGCAGAAATAATGTCGCGTATTCAAACACTGTTAGTATTTGTCTGCAACTGAAACCGTTAACCGCCATTTTTTTATTACTTTTGTGGCGAACTATTATCCACTTCGGTGATCTAAATAAACATTATTATCAATTAAACGAAAATTTGTTTAAAGAAAGAAGAAAAGTCACCCACAATGGGCTATCATATGGAGCTTTCATTAATTTAGGATGCCATAATTTATGCCACAATCATCTCGCTATAGTGATGAAAAAGTTGAAGGTTTACTGTCTGACCTTGTTAGTGTGTTAGAAAAAAACCATACTCCCGTTGATCTATCATTAATGGTGCTCGGTAACATGGTTACCAATCTGCTGAATACGTCTGTCGCCCCTGCTCAGCGTAAAATGATTGCAGAGTCCTTTGCCAATGCATTACTTTCTTCTGTACAAGAAGATAAATCACACTAATTTGGTTGATAAATAAACAGCATGGTCACCCATCAGCGCTACCGTGATAAAGTCTCCAACATGATTGGTTGGGGGCATTGGTTTGCACTTTTTAATATACTACTTTGCCTTTTGCTAAGTAGCAGCTATCTGTTTATTTTTGACTGGCCAGATACCTTCGCTGGTCGCGCTTATGCCTTCGTCAGTTGGTTGGGTCATTTCAGTTTTGTGGTGTTCGCCACTTACTTGCTAATCATCTTTCCGCTGACCTTTATCGTTATGTCCCAACGATTGTTGAGGGTTATCTGTGTGGCGCTAGCCACCGCGGGACTTACCTTATTACTCTTTGATATTCGCGTCTTTAGCCAATTTGGTCTTCACCTTACCCCGCAGGTATGGGATTTAGTCATTAACCCTGCCAAGGGTGAAATGGCGCGCGAATGGCAATTGATGTTCATCAGCATCCCCATTATTTTTCTGGTTGAGATGCTATTTGCGACCTGGAGCTGGCAAAAACTACGCAGCTTAAGCCGACAAACATTTGGGCGCCCGCTGGCAGGTCTATTCATCGCAACATTTGTGATGTCACATTTAATGTATGCGTGGGCGGATGCCAATTTTTATCGCCCAATCACGATGCAACGCTATAATTACCCGCTGTCTCAACCAATGACAGCGCGTAAGCTACTTGATAAATATGGTCTACTCGACCTAACTGCACATCAAAATCGTGTATTCCAGCAAGGTAGCCCAACTGCACTGAAACTTCAGTATCCATTGAAGCCGCTTAGCTACCAAGACCAAGGTACGGGTTACAATTTACTGTTATTGGTTGTTGATGATTTAGGTAATGTTTCTCAGCAAAACCAAATGAACTCATTGAAAGAGTTTAAAAATATCAGCTCCCAATTTACCAATCACTATACTTCTGGGTTACGCAATGACACCGCCCTATTTGGGCTGTTCTACGGTATCTCATCAAGTTATATTGATAACATTCTCAATGGTCGCCACCCTTCTGTACTGATTGAAGCTTTACAGCATCAAGGCTATCAGTTTGGTTTATTCTCCACTGATGGATTTAGCTCACCATTATTCCGACAAGCGATTTTGTCTGACTACTCCTTGCCGACAAAAGCAGCGGACAATGACAAACAAACTATTGCACAGTGGAATTTATGGCTAGATAACGTGAAGCATGGCTCTCCTTGGTTCTCCTTCTTAAATATCAAGGGAGCGCCGGGAAGTAATCAAACGGATAGCCAAATCAGTCAAGTCATTGAGACGTTGAAGAGCCAGAACAAGCTGAATAATACCATTGTGGTGATCACGGCAAACTACAACAGTAACGGTTCGCAAGATACTGACTGGGTGAATAAAAAACACTTTAACCGCGACAGTATGCAAGTTCCGTTATTTATCTACTGGCCTAATACTCCAGCGCAACAAATTGATAAGCTAACTAGTCATCAAGATGTAATGACCACCCTCATGCAGCGGGTGTTACATGTCAATAACCCATCTGATGATTACAGCCAAGGTGAAGATCTCTTCAGTGCGCAGCGCACTTATCCGTGGGTGATCACCGGCGATAAAAGCGATGTCGTCATTACCACCAACAGCGCTACCATGTATATGGATCATAATGGGCAATTTAATATCTATGACCCACAAGGTAACGAGCAAACTGACGACAAACCAGACCTTGCTGAGCTACTGAAAATCTTTACTGAACTTAAACGCTTCAATGAAAATTAGCGCTTAAATTTCAATCAGTCATATGAGTTTGCTCTTGATTTCGTCAATGTTTTGGGTAGTATATTTTTACCTAAAGCCCTTGTTGTAAAGGCATGCATTCATTAATCGGCACGTAGCGCAGCTTGGTAGCGCACGGTCATGGGGTGTCCGGGGTCGGAGGTTCAAATCCTCTCGTGCCGACCAAATTCTCACTCAAGCCAGCCTTTTCGGTTGGCTTTTTGTTATTCAATGTTTCCCTTTCTTTAACCATTATCTGATAGCCAAATTGCATTGCTATCGGAATAATAGCCACTATTCTTTTAACCTTTTATTGAGTTATACAGCATGTCGCTATCCGTCACAGTTGCATTATCACGCCAAGAGTTTATCGCCTTTAGCCGCTACTGCCATAAAAATAACTACTTTTTACCCAAAACCCGCAGCTTACTCACTTATACTCTGCTCTATTTGGCTTTCTTTGCCATCATGGGAGGGGTATTCACCTTACTCCAACATTTTGATATCGAGCTTAATATGGGGCAATTCATTGTCTCTGTTCTGATGGCGATATTACTTTATGCCATCTTTGCAATACGTTTGTTTAAAACATTGAACAAAGCGATTCCTGATGCGGATAGCTCGACTTTCTGCACAAAAACATTCACGGCAGATGAGAATGGATTACACATTGAGAGTGCTTATGGTTTATGGCACTACAATTGGAATTCAATGGGTTTTATAAAACAAAATGGAGACACACATTATCTATTTATTGATAGAACTAGCGCCTTTATTTTCCCAAAACGAGCGTTTGATTCACACGAAAACTATCTAAAGTTTGTGCAATACCTCACTCAACAAAATTATTTTTTAAATAATCCAGAATAAATCTTAGTAAACTAAATTAATTTAGCATAATCATCCGTTATGCTTTATTTTAAATTTTGCGAAGCATTTATATTCACTACACATTTTTTTACACTTTATTTTTAGCTTTAATTAACGATTTATATTAAAAATTAGAAATAACTCCACGAATAGTATTTCGTCTATATTATCGTCCGATATCACTCTCTTTATGTGTAGAATTATTTATATATTCTGAATTTCTTAAGAATAATCTCTATTTTCGCTATCAAAATTTCCCACAAAAAATCCACTCACATTCATTGTGAATATACATCAACTTTGATTTTAAATGATTTTTAATTAATTAAATAGGTTTACATACGTAAAAATACGTTGTATCGCACTCAAACATAAAATCAAATCCATTAGAAACCTTGATCTATCCATCTTAAAATTATATAAAATAGCAAACTGATTTAAGCCAAATTAAAGTTAAAGAATATATTTCATTTACCAATAATTCATATTTAAAGCGAGTAATACCACTAAAGGACTCCTAAAATGTCAGATAGCTTCCAAAATGAAGTACCGAAGGCTCGGGTTAATATCAAATTAGACTTGCACACGGGTGGTGCGCAGAAAAAAG
The DNA here is from genome assembly GCF_057621555.1 of Providencia sp. LY12. Taxonomy (NCBI): domain Bacteria; kingdom Pseudomonadati; phylum Pseudomonadota; class Gammaproteobacteria; order Enterobacterales; family Morganellaceae; genus Providencia; species Providencia sp. LY12. Next base: position 2,596,711 of record NZ_CM172594.1, read on the forward strand.
TGGAATTACCACTTAAATTATTAGCTGTTGGTGATTACAGCAATGGACAAGATAATCGAGCATTATCTGAGCGCGAAAAAGTTAATATCAATAAAAATAACTTTAACAGTGTACTCACTGAATTTGCGCCGACCATTAACCTCACGGTGAAAAACACCCTTGCTGGTGATGGAAGTGAAGAAAGCATCAACCTCTCTTTCAAAAACATGAAAGATTTTGAGCCTGAGCAAGTTGCCCGTCAAATTCCTCAACTGCGCGCAATGTTAGCTATGCGCAATCTGCTGCGTGACCTGAAATCTAATCTCCTCGATAACGCAACGTTCCGCCGTGAACTGGAAAACATCCTTAAGGATCCAGAACTCAGTGATGAACTTCGTGAAGAACTAGCACAGCTAGCGCCGAAGAAAGATTAATTTGGATTATTAAAGGATTATGCTGATGTCTGTAAAAACTGAATCAACTCAAGGCGCAACAACTGTGCTGGATGACACCTCAAACCAAGGCGTTTACGCTTCTTTGTTCGAAAAAATCAATTTAACACCAGTCGCATCAATCAGTGATATTAACGCATTCCAAGACAATGCCGCCTTGGCAGATGCAACGGCTGATGAGCGTGTCACTGTCGCCGTTCAAGTCTTCTTAGACCGTTTAAAATCATCAGGTCAAAAAGTCGAGCGTTTAGACCGAAACCTACTTGACCATCATATCGCTGAACTTGATAAGCAAATCAGCCAACAACTGGATGAAGTCATGCACCACCAAGACTTCCAAAAAGTTGAATCCACTTGGCGTGGCTTGAAATTCCTCGTTGACCGCACTGATTTTCGTCAAAACGTTAAAATTGAGCTGTTAGATATTGCTAAAGACGATTTACGTCAGGATTTCGAAGATAGCCCTGAAATCATTCAAAGCGGCCTTTATCACCATACCTACATTGCGGAATATGACACTCCAGGCGGCGAACCTATCGCAGCCATGATTTCCAACTATGAATTTGACCGTAGCCCGCAAGATATCGCCTTACTGCGTAGTATCTCCAAAGTCTCAGCATCCGCACATATGCCATTTATTGGTTCTGTGGGACCAAAATTCTTCGGCAAAGAGACGATGGAAGAAGTCGCAGCAATCAAAGATATTGGCAACTATTTTGACCGCGCCGAGTACATCAAGTGGAAATCATTCCGTGACTCTGATGATGCTCGATATATCGGCTTAACGATGCCTCGCGTGCTAGGTCGTCTACCATACGGACCAGATACCGTGCCTGTTCGTAGCTTCAACTACGTTGAAGAAGTTAAAGGTCCTGATCACGAGAAATACCTGTGGACCAACGCCACCTTTGCTTTTGCTGCCAACATGGTAAAAAGTTTTATCAACAACGGTTGGTGCGTACAAATTCGTGGACCTCAAGCCGGTGGTGCCGTTAAAGATCTCCCAATCCACCTGTTTGATTTAGGTACGGGTAGCCAGGTAAAAATTCCATCCGAAGTGATGATCCCTGAGACCCGTGAATTTGAGTTCGCCAATCTTGGATTTATCCCGCTGTCTTACTACAAAAACCGTGATTACTCCTGCTTCTTCTCGGCTAACTCGGCGCAAAAACCGGCGTTATACGATACCGCTGATGCCACCGCGAACAGCCGTATCAATGCCCGCTTACCGTACATTTTCTTACTGTCTCGTATCGCCCATTACTTGAAGCTTATTCAACGCGAAAACATTGGTACCACCAAAGACAGACGCTTACTTGAATTAGAACTCAACAACTGGGTTCGTGGCTTAGTCACTGAAATGACCGATCCAGGTGATGATTTACAAGCTTCTCACCCACTACGTGATGCAAAAGTGGTTGTTGAGGATATCGAAGATAACCCAGGCTTCTTCCGTGTGAAACTGTACGCCGTTCCACACTTCCAAGTCGAAGGTATGGATGTTGATTTATCGCTAGTTTCTCAAATGCCTAAAGCTAAAGCCTAACGGTTATTAAAGGTCATTCAGGATGAAAATCTACCGTCCCCTATGGACAGACGGGGCCTTTTTGGCCCCTCAGCAATTTCAACAGCAAGCCCGTTGGGACGGTCATGTTGCTGAAGTCGTCGCACAAATGGGTATCGCCTCCACGTGGGGCGTCATTAATACCGAGTTTGATGTCAGTGCATTAACGCTCTCTCGCGTAAGCGCCCAAAAAATCGTGGTGCGCTTTCACGACGGCACACTGATTGACACAACCTTAGCTGATGCCCTTCCTCCGGTATTGTCCCTCAATGATTATGCAGATCGCCAGTCATTGGATATCGTTCTGGCGCTGCCTTTAATGTTAGCCAATGGTGGAAACTTAGTTCCCGAAACAGGAACCGATCGACCACGCCGATTTAGCCAAGAATGGGTTAAAGTCCAAGACCTATTAGGGCATGAACAAACAGACATTGCCGTGCTACGTCACGTGGCAACACTGCGTTTCGCTCATGATGAGAATGAAGCCTATATGACCTGCCCTGTTGCACGCCTTATTCGCAACGCTCAGGGGATGTGGGAATTTGATAACCACTTCATTCCCCCCTTACTTTCCTGCCAGGGAAGTGCTGAATTACGAACATTACTTTCTGAGTTTATGCACCGTTTAGTGGCTAAGCGCCGTCGTTTAATGGCACTACGTCGTGAAAGTAATGAAAAAATGGCCGACTTTGTGGTCGCTGATGTCTCACTGTTTTGGTTACTGAATTCACTCAATAGTGCCGAGCCTGTCCTCAATGAACTCAGCACAGCGTTACATCGTCATCCTGAATTACTCTATCGGGAGCTAGCTCGTTTAGCGGGCAGCTTATTAACTTTTTCTTTAGAAAGTAAGCTGGAAGATATCCCGCTGTACAAACATGAGCAGCCAGAGCTCGTTTTCCCACCTCTTTTTGCCTTGTTAAATACACTGCTTGAAGCCAGTTTACCTTCTCGCGTGATTAGCATTGAACTGGCGAAAGAAGGTCCATTCTGGAAAGGTCAACTCCATGACGGTCGATTACGTGAAGAAGCCGATTTTTACTTATCGGTTCGCTCATCATTGCCTGCTCACTTATTAATCGCTCAATTTCCACTCCTTTGCAAAGCGGGTAGTAGTGATGATGTGGCTGACGTCGTTAATGTGGCACTCAATGGTATTCCATTGAAACCGCTCAGTCATGTCCCAACGGCGGTTCCTCTTCGCTTAGAAAATCAATATTTTGCGCTAGATATTGAAACACCTGCGGGTCAAGCCATGCTCTCTTCTGGGCAATGTGCATTCTATGTTCCAAGCACGTTAGGTGACATTCAATTAGAGCTGTTTGCGGTACTTCGCTCATGAACAATACAACATCGCACCATACTATCGACATGATCTTCGCCCAAACTTGGCTGATGGTTTGTCAATTACATCAAGGCACCGCCATCACTCATGGGGATAGTTTTTATCGTCGAGTTTGCCAACTCATTGATGAAACACGTCAAAAACTGCTCGAACATGGCTACCCTGAATCCGCCATTGAACATATGCAATACGCTCAATGTGCTCTGATTGATGAATCTGTGATGAATCGCCAACACCAAGATGATGGCTACAACACATGGATCCAATCTCCTTTGCAAGCGCGCTACTTCAATACATTAGAAGCGGGAGACAAACTTTGGGATCGCCTACGCAGCATTTTAAATGAAACCGCCCCGAATCCTGACGTTTTGCTCTGTTTTCATCGCGTGCTTACCCTCGGATTTGTCGGTAAGTTTCGCCAAAAAGAGGCGCCAGAACGTGAGCGCATCGTCGCTCAACTCAATGTTCAACTTCCAGACTATCTGATCACTTCAGAATTGCCTCTCGTCGTAAAACCTAAATTACGGTTTAGCCGTCGCAGACTTTACTGGTTTGGTTGGGTAGGTGGCATCCTCATACTCGCCGCCATGTGGTGGGGATTCAGTGCATCGTTAGAACATTTACTACAACAGTGGATGACACAAGGATAGGCATGCAAAATCCAATCAAACAGTGTCTGACGCTTTTTGCTACGGGGCTTTTTTTGTGGCTACTCTGGGGATTTTGGTCTCTAGGGCAAAGTGTCACCATTTTTGTTTCCGTCTTCGTCTTAGTTCTGACGGGGGGAATGTTGTTTTGGCAATATAAACAGCGACGCCAAGTGCTATCCACTGAACATGATTATACGGGCGCATTTCCGGCTGATAATTATCAGGGGCCTGTCATTTTAGTCTGCGGTCAATCTCAAGCACTATTCCTTGATGACCAATTACACAGAGAAACAAGTCAAGGTTGGTACATTCGTGTATCCGCACCCACTGAGCTCGTTAAACTGATTGCCGCATTGGTGGAATATGCCCCTTCACTATCTGGGCATTTATCCTTACTTTACGTTGTATTACCTGAGCAACTTACCCAACAAGAAACCCTGACACAAGCGCTACTCAACTGGCGTCGAGCGATTGGGGAAGGCCGTCAAAAAATCGGTGCTAAATTGCCATTTTGGGTAACGGTATACCTTTCTAAACCTCATCATACTGATACCGCTATGCATGTTGATGATGAACATACACCTTGGATGACGTTACTCAGCCACCAAACTGAATTTCAAGTAGAGCAAGAAGGTGCGATGTCAGTCCCTTACTCCGTGTGGCTACCTACGCATTTCGGACAATCAGAACAAAGCCTGCAATTTTCGCTATGGCTAGATACCTTACAAAGCTGGCTAAACCAAGTTTTAGTGCCTCAATTCACCCTGCCTCAAGCTGGTGCGCCGAAGCAAATCCCTTCAGCATGGGCCATTCAGTGGATTGATATCACGAGCCAGCCGAACAATTTATGGCAGCAATTCATCCAAGAAAAAACCACATTGCCATTGCGCTCCTCAGTACAAACAACTGATTTACTCCCTTTGCCGGATGTCATGCTACGCCGCTTGCATCATGATATTAGCTTAAGCCGGACGGAAAAAAGCCTCGGTGCAATTGGCCTCATTTTTGGGGTTTTCTTAGTGGGTGCTTTAGTCGGTAGCTACCACCATAACCAGCAACTCATTCGCCATATTGGTGAAGATATTGCTCGTTTCTCTCAGCTTTCAGAAGTTCCACTCGCACCCAAATTAACCGCTTATCAGCAGCTCCAAGATGACGCCGCTGAGCTTGCACGTTGGGAGCGTGAAGGGATCCCAAGTGCTTACTCATTAGCGTTATATCAAGGTAATCGAATATTGCCTTACTTACATACTCTGCTAGGGAGTTGGGCGCCTTCTCAACCTGAAATCACCCCTGAAGCGCCAGCTGCACCACCTCAAATCGTCACTTTGGACAGTTTGTCCTTATTCGATGTTGGACAATACACACTCAAAACGGGCGCGACCAAAGTGTTAGTTGATGCGCTACTCAATATCAAAGCCAAACCCGGCTGGTTAATTATGGTTTCTGGCTATACCGATAACACCGGGAATCCAGAACAAAACCAAAAACTGTCTTTAAAACGCGCAGAGTCTGTCCGTGATTGGATGATCCAAACCAGCGATATCTCGCCAACCTGCTTTGCTGTGCAGGGATACGGACAAAATAACCCCGTTGCCGACAACAACACCGCTGACGGACGAGCTCGCAATCGCCGCGTAGAAATTCGCCTGATACCGCAAGCTGAAGCTTGTCAGATATTAGGCGTCAACACCGTACCATCGATGGATGGTGGTACACATTCCACACTAAAGGAGAAGTAGTTATGGCTATTCCAGTTTATTTATGGCTGAAAGATGATGGCGGTGCTGAAATTAAAGGTTCTGTCGACGTACAAGACCGTGAAGGCAGCATCGAAGTGGTTGCTCAAGACCATAACCTGTACATCCCAACGGATAACAATACCGGTAAATTAACAGGTACTCGTATCCATACGCCATTCATTTTCGTTAAAGAAATTGATGCTTCAAGCCCTTATCTTTACAAGGCTGTGACCACGGGTCAAACCTTGAAAGAAGCTGAATTCAAATGGTATCGCATTGATGACGCAGGACAAGAAGTCGAATATTTCAACACCAAACTTGAAAACGTCAAAGTCGTGAAAGTCGCTCCAAAAATGCACGACATCAAAGATCCAGGTAAAGAGAAGCACAACCATCTCGAAGAGATTGAGCTGCGCTATGAAAAAATCACTTGGACATACAAAGACGGCAACATCATCCATTCCGATTCTTGGAATGAGCGTGCTACCGCTTAATTAAGACAAGCAGGCGTTTCGGCGTCTGCTTTTTCTTGCGTCCCTTGCGCAACATCACTCACACACAACACATTTTGCCATTAAACAAGCTATACGCGCTTTCAACCGCGCATTCCCATCGCGAATATCACCTTATGAACCTCGGTTAACGGTTAGGGGCGGTAGCGTGCCTAAACACATTGATATCCACCAGATTATCTAGGGAGAGAACATGGAAAATTCTTCAGTTATGTTATTGCGTCGCCTAAACCCTTTCTGTGCAAATGCACTAGAGGCAGCAGCTTCCTTGTGCCAAACACGCGCCCATGCTGAGGTCACCATCGAACATTGGTTACTCAAGCTGCTTGAGCTAGGAGAAAGTGATATCACCGTGTTAGCTCGCCGCTATGAATGGGATATTTCTGCACTTTGGCAAAGCCTGTTAACAGAAATCGACAGCCTACCCCGCTCTATCCATAGCCGCCCATCCCTCTCAAAATCACTCCTAAACTTAATTCAAAACGCATGGGTGATAGCCTCATTGGATGAGGATATCGAGCACATTCGCAGCGTCCATATTCTTGCGGCGATGGTGAAGCAACCCTCTTTAGTTCCGAACGACGCCCTTTGGCCATTAATGACCTTAAGCATCACACAATTACAACGCTTAAGACCGATGCTGGATGCGCAATCCGATGAGCGCCCTGAAGTTCAGCAACTTGCGGCGCATAATCAATCTTTGCCGGCAGAAGCTCCACTTGAAACGCAATCAACAAATGAAGCTCCAACACCGAATGTCATCGGAAACACACTGAATGAAGCCTTACTGGCCGTGCTGAATAAATTTACGGTGGATGTGACCGAAAAAGCACGCGAAGGCGCGATTGACCCAGTCTTTGGACGTGATGACGAAATCCGTCAAATGGTGGATATTCTTTCTCGTCGTCGCAAAAACAACCCCATTCTCGTGGGAGAACCGGGTGTCGGGAAGACGGCGTTAGTGGAAGGCTTAGCCCTACGTATCGTTGAAGGTAATGTTCCTGTCAGTCTGCAAACCACATCATTACGTACATTAGATTTAGGGCTACTGCAAGCGGGGGCTGGCGTCAAAGGCGAATTTGAACAGCGCTTAAAAAACGTGATTGAAGCCGTACAACAATCTCCTACTCCGATTTTACTGTTTATCGATGAAGCCCATACCATCATTGGCGCAGGCAACCAAGCTGGTGGCGCTGATGCCGCTAACTTACTCAAACCCGCCCTTGCCCGTGGTGAATTACGCACGATTGCCGCCACCACTTGGTCTGAATATAAACAATATTTCGAGCGTGACGCCGCTTTAGAACGCCGTTTCCAAGTCGTCAAAGTCGATGAACCTGATGATGAAAAAGCCTGTTTAATGCTGCGGGGGCTAAAACCTCGCTACGCAAAATATCATGGTGTTCACATTACCGATGATGCGGTCAAAGCCGCCGTCACCTTATCTCGCCGTTACTTAACCGGTCGTCAACTACCCGATAAAGCCGTGGATTTGCTCGATACCGCCAGCGCCCGTATCCGCATGAGCCTCGATACGCTCCCTGAAGAATTGACGCGTTTAAAAGCCAAGCGCAATGCATTAGAACTTGAACAGCAAGCGATCCTTGATGATTTGGCGATTGGCAACACCACCAACCAATCCTTACTGAGCGAATTAGTCACTCAAGATGCCCAAATAGCGATACAGCTGGCTGAGTTAGAACAGCGTTTTGAGCAAGAAAAAAACCTTATCAGCGAGCTATTAGAACAGCGCCGTCAATCCCAAGATGTCAGCGATATCCAATCACAATTAGAACTCGTTCAACAAAATGAGCCGCTGATCACCCCCGATGTGGATATCAGAACCGTTGCCACTGTCATCGCCGACTGGACGGGTGTGCCATTATCCAGCCTCTTAAAAGACGAACAAACCGAACTGCTTGAATTAGAAGACTCGCTAGGTAAACGCGTTGTGGGTCAAGAAAACCCATTACTGGGGCTTGGACAACGATTACGTGCTGCTCGCACGGGTCTTGCCTCAGAAAATGGCCCTCAAGGGGTATTTTTATTAGTGGGTCCAAGCGGAATTGGTAAAACTGAAACCGCCTTAGCCTTGGCTGATGTCCTGTTTGGTGGCGAAAAATCTTTAATTACCATCAACATGTCCGAGTATCAAGAAGCCCATACCGTCAGCCAATTAAAAGGCTCGCCTCCAGGTTATGTGGGTTATGGTCAAGGCGGGATTTTAACGGAAGCCGTTCGCAAACGCCCTTACAGCGTCGTGTTACTCGATGAAGTGGAAAAAGCCCACCGCGATGTGCTCAATCTGTTTTATCAAGTTTTCGACCGTGGATTTATGCGCGATGGCGAAGGTCGTGAAATTGATTTTCGTAATACCGTGATCTTAATGACAGCCAACTTGGGCAGTGATTTGTTGATGCAGCAACTCGAAGAGTTCCCTGAATCTACCGACGGCGAGCTGCAAGAACTGCTGCGTCCAACTTTGCGCGAACACTTCCAACCTGCCTTACTCGCACGTTTCCAAACATTGATTTATCGCCCATTAGGCTCTGTCGCTCTGCGCCAAATTGTTGAAATGAAACTGGGTAGCGTCATTAAGCGTCTTTACACCCACTACAAACTTGAAGGCATTATAGAAGAAGCGCTGTATGACACACTCGTGAGCGCCTGTTTATTACCCGACACTGGTGCCCGCAACATTGATAGCCTACTGAATCAGCAGATTTTACCGGTACTTAGCCAACAATTACTCATGCGCCAAGCTAACCACCAGCAAGCGCAAAGCCTGACTTTGGGGTATAGCGAAGAAGACGGGATCACCCTGAGTTTCAGTGATATTGAGGAGATAAATCCATGAGCCTACTCGATACAGCCAAAAACCTCCTTCAAGGTCAAAACCGCTATCGCCTAGAAGTGCAAGGCTGCTCAGATTTACTGGACGTTGAACATTTTACCGGGCGTGAAGCCGCTAGCGATACTTATCGCTATCAAATTACGTTTACCTGTTCCGCCCAAGATCTTTCTGCTCAGCAATTATTGCGCCGCAATGCCAGCCTGACCTTTTCCGCGCCGATAAATAACTTAATGGGACTCTCCACTCAGCCGAGCATTGCCAAGCGCGTTCATGGCGTAGTGACGGATTTCCGTCGTCTCTCTGGCTCTGCGGATGAAGCTCGCTACCAGCTAGTTATTGAGCCTTTTTTTGCGCTACTCCGCCATCAAATTCGCAGCCACCGTTTCTTTATCAACCAATCCATCCCTGATGTGGTTGAACAGATCCTGCGCGAACATAATTTCAAAGGCTGGGAATTCGAATTTCATCTCGAAAAAGAGTACCCAAAACGCGAACAAATCAACCAAATTAACGAAAGTGACCGCCAATTTATCGAGCGTTTACTCAGTGAAGTGGGTATTTTTTACCGCTTTGGTTTACAAGATGATACCCAAACCGAGGTGCTCCACTTTACGGACAGCCAACGCGGTTATGTGTATGACAAAACGCTGCCATTAAATAGCCCATCAGGGCTGAGCGATAACCATGTTGACAGTGTTTGGGGATTATCTTTACGTCATCAAGTGGTTGAAAGCACTGTTTTTGCCAAAGACTATAACCACCGACTGGCGGAAGATACGTTGATTTCCGCCGTCGCAGACATGACCCGCGGTGATGGCGAAAAAATCAACTACGGCGATGTTTATCACTATAAAGGCCGCCACCTAACCCGTGGGGACAAAATTCGCCCTGAAACCGAAACCGCTAACTTTTGGGCAAGACTCGATCACGAGCGCTTTTTAGCTCGTCAGACTTTACTCCGCGGAGAAAGTAGCGCAGCAGACCTGACGCCATTATTAGTATTAAGCATTCAAGATAACCCGCTCAGTTCGACGTTACCCAGCGTATTCAAATCGCCGATTTTAATTACTCGCCTACGTTTTACTGCCAGCCGAGATAAAGCGCTGACTGTTCGCTTTGACGCCGTGCCATACACTGAATCACTGTGCTGGCGCCCTGCTCTAAAACCACGTCCTGTCATTGCTGGAACATTAATGGCGCGTGTCACCAGCGCAAAAGACCACGACATTTATGCTCACCAAAATGAACACGGCTTTTATTGGGTCAAATTCGATGCGGATCGCGATGATAAAACCAAGGGCTATGAAAGTATGCCCGTGCGCTTGGCGAAACCTTACGCCGGAGATACTTATGGGATGCATTTCCCACTGATTCAAGGGACTGAGGTCGCTATCGCCTTCCATGAGGGTGACCCAGACCGCCCTTACATTGCCCACACACTGCATGATTCCCGCCACCCCGACCACGTTACGGATAAAAATAACACCCGCAATGTGATCCGCACGCCTGCGAATAACAAACTGCGCATGGAAGATAAACGCGGGCAAGAGCATATTAAGCTCAGCACCGAGTATGGCGGAAAAACCCAGTTAAACTTGGGGCATTTGGTCAACGCCGAGCGCGAACAGCGCGGTGATGGTTTTGAGTTACGTACAGATAGCTGGGGCGCAATTCGCGCGGGTAAAGGGTTGTTTATTACCACCGATAAGCAGGATAAGGCCGGTGGGGATGTGTTGGCGATGGCTCCCGCAATATCACTCGTAAAAAGTGCAAATAATCAATTGACCAGTTGGGGAGAAATCACCAAACAGCATAAAAACGTATCTCCTGAGCAGGACAGTTTAAAAGCACTTCAGAAAAACACTGAAAGCTTGGCCGCTCCCGCTGCGTTAATACATGCGACTGACGGAATTGGACTGGTTACTGAACAATCAATTTTGTTGCAAAGTGCGCAAGCTCATTATTCTCAAAGTACGGGTGAAATGCACATTGCCAGTGGTGAACACATTAGTGTGAATGCGAGTCAAAAAATTTCATTACTTTCGCAAAAAGAAGGGGTTCGTCTCGTTTCAGGTAAGGGGACTTTCGAAATAGAATCACACGGCGATAAGCTTGATGCGATTGCACTGAAAGATATCACAGTGCAATCAACCCAAGGGCATATCCAGCTCACTGCCAAAAATGGTATAACTTTAGGTTGCGGCGGTGGCTATATCCATATTTCCCCTGATGGGCAAATAGAAATACATAGCCCAAGTCGTATCAGTCTAAAAGGCCAACATGTGTGGGATGCTCCGCAAGGTAAAGATTTCCCATTACCTGACTTGCCAAAGTCTGTGTGTGAAGAGTGTTTAAAAAAAGCACAAGAATCTGCATTAGGAATAATATATCGTGAATAATATAACTGCCAATTCTAAAGAAAATTTAATTACCTACTGGATAAAACAGTTAAAAGAACATAGTCTCAGTTATCAATTAAATTATATTGATATCATCATAGATTTAGCGGGCTATGAAACCTCGATAATTCCAGCATTAAAAACTATTGACCATCAATTACAATGGTTTTCATTATTTACGGGCCTTCCAGAAGAAAATTATATTGATCAATCCCCTATTCTTATTCGTATTGAATGGGATAAACCCAAACAACAATTATTACTTCATGAGATTTTTAAATTATTTATTTGTACCCCTCGATTTTTGGCTCTTTTATCTTATATTAATTTCAATAAATTATCACGATACTTACAAAAACTATCTGAAGCTAGCTATGGTAATCAAGTATGCCTTTTTCGATTTTATGACTCCCGTATATTTCCTGAATTGATGAAAGATATATTAAATGAAGAACAACGAAATTATTTTAGTAAAGTCGCCAAGCTTTGGGGCTGGATGGATAGAAATAATGAAGTCAACTGGTTGGTTTGTGATCACAAAATTGAGTTTATTGATGATATTCAACCTAATATCATTCTAACTGACACACAGCTAAATCGATTAGGCTGTATTAGTGATGCATCATTATTTATAGATGACAATTTATCTATTACTGAAAATAAAAACGCTGAAGATATTTTTTCTGACATTTATGCATTAGCTATTGAAGCAAACAACAGTGAATACCTCGGAGATTTCGAAAGTTATATTAATAAGTATCATCCACAATTTTTGAATTAAATGGCATTAACCCACCACTAAAAAAGGTATTTATGAATGCTAAATATATCTAAATTGATATTCGTATGCTCTATTATTGTATTAACCGCCTGCTCTCCAGACACAAAACCTAATGACAATAAGACGCCACCCAAGCCCGAAAAAGTTAACTATGTCGCGGCTAATCTCCTAGGGTATGTTCATATTAAGGGGATCGCGGTGAACAAATTTTCTGTCAATGGCTACTACGGTCGTGTTGGGGGTTTTACTTGTTGCATTATGCTGCCTGAAAAATGGCAGCCGGGTATGCAAGTTCGAGTGGAATGGGAAATAGACCCCTCCCCATATTCTAAAGATATCCCCCGTTTTAACGACCCAAACTTTGATATTTGGATGAAAAAACACGAGACCAATTATCGCCAATACAGTGCTATCGTTGAGGTCCCTGAATACGGTGACTCTTGTGGGTTACAAGTACATTTTTTTGCCTGCAATCAAGTCAAAGTTACCGCAACCTGCATGGGAATAGAACACCCCAACCACCCATTCAAAGCTCTCATGAATCAACAGGAGAATCAATCATGTCCGCAATAACTCTTTGGAAGAACGCGAGCCCAGTTCATAGGGGGGCTTAATAATGACGCATAAACTGAAAAAAATGATGTGCTTGCTGGCGATTGTCCTGTTAACAGCCTGCTCTCCAGACACAAAACCTAACGACAATAAAACGCCACCCAAGCCTGAAAAAGTCAACTATGTGGGGGCTAATCTCCTAGGGTACAACCATCAATATAAAAATATTGCCGTCAATAAATTTTCTGTCAATGGCTACTATGGTCGTGTTGGGGGCTTTACTTGTTGCATTATGCTGCCTGAAAAATGGCAGCCGGGTATGCAAGTTCGAGTGGAATGGGAAATCGATCCTAACCCTAAAGCAAAACTACCTCCATTAGGCACAGATGAATTTAAGACTTTCATGAAAAAACACAAAGCCAATTATCGTCAATACAGTGCCATCGTTGAGGTCCCTGAATACGGTGACTCTTGCGGGTTACAAGTGCATTTTTTTGCCTGCAATCAAGTCAAAGTTACCGCAACCTGCATGGGAATAGAACACCCCGACCATCCATTCAACGCCCTCATAAATCAACAGGAGAATCAATCATGCCCGCAATAACTGGTTGGAATAAAGTTGAGTGTGGTGCCCCATGTTGGGTGCCACCCGAATTTCCAGAGCAAGGAAGGCTCGTACTCACGCCTAAACAAATTGAAGCCAATTACAAAAAAATTGTTGCGAAAGAACGCCTATATCAGCGACAAGCCACTCAGTTACAGCAGGACCGATGTTGTAAAAGCCTTCATATCAGTCTATTTTTTGATGGAACCAATAACAATGAGCCTTATGATACCAATATTGCCACACCTGCTCATCCCACTAATATTGCAAAATTATTTCATGCTACGACACCACAAAACACAGAAGCAAATGAGCAGGGTTTTTATTCCTTTTATATGCCTGGAGTCGGCACACCTTTCCCCGAAATAGGAACCTATGACTATTATGCTGATGGCCTTAAATATGCAACGGGAGGGGAATCCAGAATTAATTGGGCGCTTATACAAATTTGTAATGCCCTACAACATACATTAACGCAAAGCTTTATTCCTAATGGTACCATGAAAACCGCAGTAAAAAACATGGATTCAGACAAAGCCATGATAGCACATACCAGTGCCGTCATGGATGCAATAACCATTAGACCAGGTATGCCAAGTAAGCAAACAGTGAAAAATTATAAAGATGCTCAACAAGGAAAATTTTCTGCACGTTTAGACCGCTTACAACAAATAGAATCGCTATTAGCGCCACTTAAGGATAAGGTTTATTATTTTAAGCCCCAGTTATTAAACATTAAATTATTCGTTTATGGCTTTTCTCGTGGTGCTGCCGAAGCCCGAACCTTTGCGACTTGGTTAGATGAAATTTTATCTACCTCCGCCTTATCTTCGAAAGGCACATTATTAGAACTTCCTGTTTCGATAGAATTTATGGGCATTTGTGATACTGTCCCCGCAGTTGGTATTGCCAATCTCGTTCCTGGATTTAGTGGTCACAATGGCTGGGCGGGGGGAACCCAAGAAATCCCGCGTTCTGGATTAGTCAAGCGCTGCTGCCATTTTGTTGCAGCACATGAACAGCGCCAGTGTTTTTCACTTGATTCTATTCGCTACCCTGATGGTACATATCCCACAAATGCGATAGAAGTCGTCTACCCAGGGATGCATTCTGATATTGGAGGGGGCTACCCGCGAGGTGACCAAGGCAAAGCGCGGGATTCCGACGGTGAATTACTTTCGCAAATTATTTTACATGATATGTATGCTGCTGCTTTTGAAGCGGGGGCGCCACTGTCAATATTATCAGCTAATCTATCACTAGCACCTAATGTAATGGAAAAACAACCATTTAGAGAAATGACACCAGATACAGAAGATGAGTTCGATTTCGATAATATTCTTATTAATAGATTTAACGCATGGCGTACAACCATCACAGACTCAGCCAACCCCGTTTCACAAGGCTTATATTCTCCTTCGCAATGTAACCTATTTTCACTAGAAAATGTTATTCAAGAGCAAATGGTATGGATGACAGCTTGGCGTATTGCGCGCTTCGCCTGTTCTCGTCAGAATCCACACAACATTACACATCAAACCTTCTTCCAACATGCGGCTCAACACAGCGATGTCAATATTCCCCCCTGGGATCCGCTTTTTGCTAAGAAAATAGATATTGCACTCTCAAATGAAGAAAAAGCGTGTAATGATAATTTAGACATGATCAGAAAAAACCGAAAATTAGAGGAAGATAAATTCGCGAATAACCCTGATTGGGTTCCACCTAAAGTGAATCAAAATGGGGAGCCTTTAATTGGCACACCTTTGTATGATGCAACAAATGCTCGAGGACAGTTATGGGATGCAGCTTTAAGTTTTAGGCGTCGATATGATGATAACCTTAATGACATTGACGACTTTCATTCGCTGCAAGGTAAATGGATAATCACAATTGTTGATAGCCTATTGCAAGATGAATTTTATGGGCTCATGCATTTAGATCCTGAATCTGAGTATTTGTATTTAAAAGAAAATGCCCAAATACTCTATACTGAAAAAATTCTTCCTGTTCTGAACCATGAGAACAAAACAACAGATGTTGCACTTGTCATTGACCTTTATGACAACCAAATCCATGATTCCAGAGCGTGGTTTATGCATTCAGAACTCGGAATTCGTGAATTAGCAGGTGATTACTTTTTGATGAGAATGATTTATTTTGGTCAAAAATGGAATAAATATTGTTCAGTTGTATTAATTGATGATGAAAACTTTAAACAAAAAATTGTCTCGCGCCAAGGGTTTATTATCCTAGACAATAATGGGAGAATTGCTTATATAGATAATATAACAGGAGAAAAAAGTATTATTCCAAATAGTCAAATATCCTTTCCTACCGATGAATTTGATACTTTACTTTCTTACATACAAGCACAAAAATCACTTGAAAATTATGTAAACAATCAAAATAAATTACTTTCATCTCCAAATACAATATTACTTACATAATACTATTTAGTGATTAAATAATCATTCACCTGAATTCAATTTAAAACAAATTCTATAACGAAAATCAATCATGAAAAATATTATTCGTGTTGGTGATACATTAAAACCCTATGGTGGTAATGTACTAACTGGACAATATCTTGCCTTTGGAAAACCTGCCGCTTGTGTTGGCGATAGTGCCGTATGCAATCGTCATGGACGCACCACTATCGTAGAAGGGACATCGGGTTCATCCATGAATGGTAATCCAGTTGCTCTAGATGGGCATCGCTGTGCATGCGGTTGCACGCTGGTTAGTTCCCTTGCAATGATGAACATTAAGCCATGAGAATACCCCCTTACTACCCTGAAATACCCAATGTCCCCCCGATTAATTGGAAACGGTGGGGACAAGGTATCCTTATTATCATTTCTATCTTCTTACTCATCACTAATATTTTTTGGCCTAAAAATACACCCAATAAAACCACACTTTTTTGGTTTGCTGGTTTTATTTTACCTGCTCTTATTTATCTACTAATATTTTCTATTTATTACTTTATTTACCAAATACGCACCTATCATAAAAATATTCACCTTGAATCAACTGAAAAAGATAAAAGTATGTGGTGGGACTATCAATCAAAAAATATACCTATTATTGATACTATAATTATTGGTTGCTTGGGTAGCAATCAAATGGATTGGCAGATGCTAATCCGTAATAGAATTATCCCTTCACCACCAGAAATTAATGGTGAAAAACAAATTCTTCGATGCCCTATTTTAATAGGTGATCAAAAAAACAAAGATGAAATGCTCGCCAAACTATTATTTAATGAATTTAAATTTAAACACATGAACTCAAATTTAAATATTAAGAATATTTACTGGCTCGGAACCGAATCAACACTAGCTATTTTCTTGAATTTATTTAATGAGCTATATAGTAATACTTCTATCGATAGGAATATCATTCATTCAATTAATGACCTTGATGATATTATTGACAATCATTATGAGCATTATGGTGATAACGAACAGCTCATCATTGCTGGTACAAATTTGTTTGATAAAGCAGAACAGGTGATTCAATCCGAAAGCGGGTTTCTTTGGTTAATTGGGAATACGGGAAATTACGCTATTCATCGTTGTGAAACCATTGATGCTCATTATGAAGATATTAATCAACTAACAACTCACTTAAAGCGATATGCAAACCTAAAAACGGCTCCTAGCCTCACCATTTCTATGGATAGTAAAAGTGCTATTGCATTCGCTTCTACCGATTGGATCTGTATCGATAATGTTCTTTTTCCATACTACGGTGGAGTCACTCGGTCTTCTCCTTTTCTAGCTATTTCTCAATCAACAATCCATTGTATACAGAATAATATCGATTCTTGTGGATGGACGTCGAACATCATTGACAATAAACACCTTGCTGGAGTTATTTCCCGTCATGAGCAAAGATAAAATAAGTTCCAAAACCCCAATAAGTGCATTGATTATTGGCTATTTACTAGCAATCACTGTAATAGTGATTTTAGCTGGTACTTTTTATTCCTTATTTGGAAATGACTATTTTGCGACTCAATATTCTGATAAATCCATTTTCCTATATTCAGTTATTTCTTGGTTCATTCTACTATTAATTGCCCCTGTCTATTTGTTCTTCATTCGCCGAATATCGCTTTCATCAATAGCGCCATTTTTGCATAAATATAAATGGTTAAAAAAAGCCAATGATAATAATACGTCGAATGAAATGTTGCAGGCTCTAAGACAAGTATATGGTCGATTTTGTTTACATAAAATTTCTGTTATTTATCTCCTTGGCTCCCACTCCGCCGTCGAAAAACTCGCTCCTAGCCTGACGCAAGAAATCTGGCAAGAGTGTGATGGAACCCTACTTATCTACGGTGGCGATATCGGGAGTTCCATCGATTCAGAGCGACTAGAAACCCTCAAACACCTACGCCGACGTCGTCCGCTCGATGGCGTGATTTGGGTGACTGAAAACAGCATTTCATCTCAGCTTTTAGACAACAACGTCACTTTCACTAACCTCAATACCGCAACAGCCCACAATGCAGGGCGCGCTATCCAGAACCTCTTCCAAGAATTAGGTTGGCGTGCGCCAGTTTGGGTATGGAGTGTCAGTGACCAGCAATCCCTCAGCGCTGTTGAAACGCCCTCTATCCTCTGTATGACAGAGCAAAATATGCCAGCCGAGGCGCTATCGCCTAGCTTATTAAGCCTGATCCCTGCACTTGTGATCAACGGAACTCAAGCATTACTGCGCGAACAAAAACACACCTATCTACTCGCCTTAGCCCAATTTTTACAAAACGGTGGCAGCCAGCAGCTTGCAACCGCATTAGCCCCACTCAATACCCAATTACGTACGCTGCCTTTTTCCGGCATTGCATTTAGCCCTTGTATCAATCCGTTAAATCAGCAACGTTTACCCAATAGTTGGCACCCTGATACCCGCTGGAAAAGCTGGTTGAATGTGCAATCTGAACTGGCATCCGGTTTACAGCCTGCCTCTTTAGGCTTTGACAAAAAACGTCTCGTTCAATACGGCGCAGCCACCGCCATGACCTTATGGGGAGCCGGTATGATTGTCTCTTACTTCGCCAATCGCCAGCTTATTGAAGAGAGCTACCAAAGCGCAAGCGTCGCTGCTAACGCACAATTACCGGAAACTGAACGCCTCAAAGCCCAGTATGATTTTCAGCAAACCCTAGGCTTACTCAATCATCGCGAACAAACTTCGGTGCCTTTCTGGCTCCATTTTGGGCTAAACAGTAATCAGCCACTATTAGCCCATTTATGGCCACTGTACCAAGAAACGGTATTACCGCCTTTGCGTGATACCATCGCTCAACAATTGACTCAACAATTACAAACCTACGCCCAGTTATCCCCTAACAGTGATGACCGTCGCCAAGCCACCCAAGGGGCGTATCAAAGCCTAAAAACCTACTTAATGATGAGTACCCCTGAGCGCATGGATCCGGCGTTTTTTACTGATAGCGTGCTCTCGACTCTCCCCGTCCCGCAAGGAATGAACGAAGGCGAATGGCAAACCCTCGGTAAAGAATTACTTATGTTCTATGCCCAACAGCTACCGAAGCACCCCGAATGGCAATTAACTGCCAACAATAACCTGATTAATCAAAGTCGCACTTTACTCATTCGACAAATTGGTCAACGCAGCGAAAGTGCTACGCTATATCAAGAAGTGTTACTACAAGCGCAACATCAGTTCCCTGATATGACCTTAGATGATATGACGGGCGATACCGATGCCAGCTTTTTATTCACCACGGATGAGTTTGTGTCAGGTATTTTTACCCGCAAAGCGTGGGAAGAGTCTATTCAACCTGCCATCAAAAAAGTGGTTGAATCTCGCCGCAATGAAATTGATTGGGTATTGAGTGATAGCCAGCATGAACTTAGCCAAGATATTTCGCCTGATGCACTTAAGCAGCAGCTTACTGAACGCTATTTTGCTGACTTTTCTGATAGCTGGTTAAACTTCCTCAATAGCCTGCAATGGCGCCATACTGAAAGCTTGTCTGATACTATCGACCAATTATCTTTGATGAGCGATGTGCGCCAGTCACCCGTCATTGCATTGATGAATACCGTGGCTTACCAAGGGAAAACCGGACGCCAGCAAGAAAAGCTCGCTGACTCCTTTATGAACTCCGCGAAAGACCTGCTCAATAAAGAACAGAAACCCGTCATTAGTCAGAAAGCCGACTTTACGGGTCCACTTGAAGATACCTTCGCCCCCATTCTGAATTTTGTGGACCCGCAAGCCGCCACGCAAACAAGCGATAACCTCAGCCTACAAGCCTATCTCACCCGCATAACCCGCGTGCGATTAAAACTTCAGCAAGTGGTTAATGCACCGGATCCGCAAGCGATGTCTCAATCCTTCGCGCAAAGTATTCTAGAAGGTAAAAATGTCGATTTCGCCGAAGCGCGGGATATGGGTAGTTTGATTGCCGCCAGCTTTGGGCAAGAGTGGCAAAGCTTTGGGGATGCGCTGTTAGTGGAGCCGATGACCCAAGCGTGGCAGCAATTACTCACACCAACCGCCCAAGGTATTAATAGCGAATGGCAAAATGCCATTGTCAGTGAATGGAACAACGCTTTCGGCGGACGCTATCCTCTAAAAAATACCCAAAGCGATATCTCCTTACCGTTGATGGCGCAATATCTGCGCCCCGATAATGGTCGGATCCAACGCTTCTTAGAAACGCGCTTGCAAGGGGTTTTACGCAAAGAAGGCAACCATTGGGTCCCCAATAGCACCAATGCCCAAGGCTTACGCTTTAACCCTGCCTTTTTAACCGCGCTAAATACCCTGACAGAGTTAGGTGATGTGGCTTTCGCGAACGGGGAAGCGCGCCTCTACTTTGAAATGCGTCCAGGCACCAGTAAAAATGTGATGCAAACCATATTGGTGATCGATAAACAAAATCTCACTTACGATAACCAGTTCCCAGAATGGCAACGTTTTGTTTGGCCTGCCGATACCGTCGCGTCTGGCGCATCTTTAACCTGGATGACTACGTCATCGGGTACCCGACTCTATGGCGATCATCGTGGTGTTTGGGGGCTGATCCGTTTACTCGAAACGGCCAACGTCGCGCCTTATGCGGGCAGCACTAGCAGCTATACCGTCTCGTGGGTAACACCGGATGGCAACACGCTGAATTACCAACTGCGCACCGAAATGGGTCAAGGCCCGCTGGCACTATTAAAACTGCGCAATTTCGTTTTGCCTGAAAAAATCTTTTTGGATTAGCCACCGATAGGACATCACCTATGCCTTTATTAACTGCCTTGCGCACCGCTTGCTTTACTGGAAATCCGCTTGCTGCTAACCAGCTTGTTGAGCAACAAGTGGCACTATGGGAGCGCTGGCTACTGCCCATTACAGCTGAAAATCCAATGGGGGATGACCCCGGTTATGACGATGACTTCGAACGCATGAAAGAAGAAGTCAACAAACTCTCGGGATCAGACACTGAATTAATTTGTGCTCTTGCCGAAAACCTCCTAACCAACGTCTGCAAAGATGCGCGAGTTATCACTTATTATATTTGGGCGCGTTTGCATCGCGAAGGGGAAACAGGATTAGCCGATGGGCTAGGTCTACTCGCAGGATTACTGCATCGCTACCATGACAGCCTACTACCTTCGCGCCCAAATAGCCGAAAAGCCGCCATCGAATGGCTGGCGGGTCAACGTGTTATCGACAGCTTATCCCTCTACCCTGAGGTGGATAGCAACGAATTTTCCCGCATTGTGGCGCTACTTAGCGCGATCGTGGATGAGTTTAATACGTGGGATGAAGCAAGCCGCCCTAACCTTGCTCCCCTTTTACGGGCTTTAGAAAATCGGCTCGCCCAATCGGGTGGGGCTGATAGTGTCGTCCCGCAAAATATCAAAGCGTCGGAAAATATCGCGATAAAGCAAACTGCCTCGGGGATCAGCCCTATCGCCCCCATACAATCAGGTCGTGAGCTGCTCGACCAAGCCAAAGTCCTTGCCAATTATCTACGTAATCAACCCAACGGCTGGCTGTCGGGTCACCGGCTGATGAAATCTGTCCGTTGGGATACCCTGCACCAATCGCCACCACAGAACCAGCATGGTTGCACACGTTTAGCCCCACCGCGCTCGGATGCGAAAGCCCAATTAAAACGTTTATATCTGCAACAAAACTGGTTGGAGCTCACCGAACAAGCCGACCGTCTATTTGCCGAAGGCGTTAACCATTTTTGGTTAGACGTTCAATGGTACCTACACCAAGCGCTCAGTAAATCTCCCGCGCCTTGGAACGGTTGGGCAGACGTTATTGCCTCGGATTTAAAACAATTTTTATTGCGCCTACCCGGGTTAGAAAATCTCGCATGGGAAGATGGCACCCCCTTTGCTGATGAAGTGACCCTCGCGTGGATCAAACAACAGATTCTGGAAGATAACATTCAGTCTCTGCACCATATGCCAGTTCAAGGCGCGGATGATGATGATAACGGCTCGATATTCGCCTTAGAGCAAGAAGCATTAACGCAAGCCGATACCGAAGGGGTGGAAGCTGCACTAGCATGGTTAATGTCTCGCCCGAATATTCAGACCACCCGCCAAAAATGGCTATTGCAATTGGTAATGGCAAGAGTGGCAGAGCAGTTTGCCCGTCATGATTTAGCGCTGAACTTATTGCGTGAATTAGATAATCGCGCTGAACACATGCAACTGGCTGATTGGGAACCGCATTCCCTGTTTGAAGTCAAAGCCCGCCAATTACAACTTCTGCGCGGTAAAGCACAACGTAATACACCGGATAAAGCCGAGTTACATCATCAAATGTCTGAATTATTGGCTCAATTAACTCGCTTAGATCCTGTCCGAGCATTGGTGCTCTACCCTTAAATTAATCAGTGAGAGTGATACGAATGGATGATTTAACCCTTCGCTATTATGATGCAGAAATGCGCTATCTACGCGAAGCTGCCAAAGAGTTCGCCCAAGCTCATCCCGACCGGGCGGCACTATTAGATTTAGACAAAGCCGGCATTCCCGACCCTTTTGTTGAGCGACTATTTGAAGGTTTTGCCTTTTCGATGGGGCAACTGCGCCAAAAAATTGATGATGATTTACCTGAATTAACGGAGGGATTGGTCAGCCTACTCTGGCCTCATTATTTACAAACCATCCCTTCCCTGTCCGTGGTTGAACTTGCACCGGATATTCACGATATGAAATTATCGTCGGTGATCCCAGCCAATTTTGAAGTGCTTTCACGCCCAATTGGCGAGAAGAAAACCGTTTGTCGTTACCGCACTACACGGGATTTAACCTTAAATCCCATTGCGCTATCCACAGTGAATTTAACCACTGAGCCTGATGGCCGTTCCGTGATCCGATTACGCTTCGATTGTGCAAAACTTGTCGATTGGAAACAGAGCCCTCTTGGCGCCATTTCCTTCTATTTAGCGGGGGATGTTCCGACCACTTACGCCCTGCATCTGGCACTCACCAAACACGTCGCGGCGACCTATATTCGTTTACCGTCATCCCCTGACCGCGTTCGTTTACCGCTGTGGTTTTCCCCCGGCGGATTTGCCGAAGAAGATCAACTGTGGCCTAAAGGCGATAGTACTTTTAGTGGCTACCAGTTGTTGCTGGAGTATTTTTCTTTTCGAGAAAAGTTTTTCTTCGTCAATTTAAACGGACTTGGTGAAATTCAATTACCTGAAGGATTAAGTCACTTTGAACTGGAGATTGTGCTCGATACCTTGTGGGATAGCGACATTCCATTAAGTCGCGACAACCTAAAACTGCATAGCGTTCCGGTGATCAACTTATTCAATATTGAAGCGGACCCTCTTACCGTTAACGGGTTAGAAAGTGAATATTTACTGCGTCCCCGTCGCCTACAAGATGGGCATACCGAAATTTATGCTGTCGATACCGTTCATGGCACAAGGCGAGGTGAACACATTCACTATGTTCCATTCAGCAGCTTTCGCCATCGAGGCGGTATGTTGCGACGCAATGCACCAGAACACTACTACCACACTCGCGTTAAGCGCGGGGTCAGCGGGTTACATGATACATGGCTGATTTTAGGGGGAGAACGCGAACAGCCGACCGCTGCTCTTGAAAGTGAAACCTTATCTTTGCAATTAACCGGCACTAACGGGCAACTTCCACGCAAAGCGCTGCAAAGTACATTGCTCGACAGAACCGAAGAAACTCTACAAACCCAATTGCAGGTTCGCAATTTATGCAAACCAACCCTGCCTTGCTATCCCCCAGCCGAAGACCGTTTCCATTGGCGCGTTCTCAGCCACCTTGGCGCCAGTTTCCTCAATATGATGGACAACGTGGAAGTATTGCGCGGCACATTGGCGCTCTATGACTGGCGCGAAGATGATTTAAACAGCCGCAAACTCGATGCCATGATCCACGTTGAACAGCACCTTATTGAGCGTTTCGAAAAAGGCTTTTTACAGCGCGGTATTGCCATCGATATCACCCTTGATAGCAACGGATTTAACGGTGAAGGTGATATTCATCTCTTTGGCGAAATGCTCAACCGCTTTTTCGCACTGTACACCGACGTGCATCTATTTAACCAATTGACTCTCCATATTTTACCAACAGGAAATAGCCTCACATGGACAGAGAATCATCCTCAGTAAATCAGCTTTTTGATGCGCTAGGGGAGCGTCTACCACTGGTTAACTTCTATCGGTTTTGCCAACTGCTAGAACAGAGTAATAAACAGCGCCCGCCACTTGGTAGCACCCAAGATCCAAAAACCGATGTTATCCGGTTTCGTCCCCATCGTGGGATGGGTTTTCCTGTCACCGAAATTAAAGGCATCGACATTGAAGACCGCTACCGAGATAGCAACACACCCAGTATTCGAACTACCTTTTTAGGGTTATATGGTGTCACATCACCGTTACCCACCGCCTACCTCGATGACATCGCGCAACAGCGGGAAGGGACCGAATCGCTCACGGATTTTTTGGATATTTTTAACCATCGGCTCACCACGCAGTTTTACCGTATTTGGCGAAAATATTCCTATCCAGCAACCTTTTCCGCGGGTGGCGAAGATGAAACTTCCCAGTATTTGTATGGGTTAATTGGCTTAGGGATCCCAGGCACAGCTCAACATGTGCAAGCGCCTTTATCCCGCTTTCTCGCCTTACTGGGTACGTTACGTTTTCCAACCCGCACCGCTGAAGGCGTTGTGTCACTCGTTAAATTACTCGCGCCTGACACTCACGTAAAAATCAAACCCCATGACCCGCGGCGTATCGAGCAAACAACTCAAACAGGGCTATCGTGCAGAACACCGATGACCTTAACCAACAAGCCCGTTTTAGGTCAGTATTCTACCGATGTAAACAGCCAAATTTTGATTACCTTACAGACAGATAACTTTGATGAAGCCCGCAATTGGTTGCCTGACGGACAACTGTATCAAGATTTAATGGCGCTATTGCATGTTTACCTAGGGTCAAGAGTCAATGCCCGTCTTTGTCTCAAATTACCCAGAAAGTTGCTCCCTAACGCAACGTTAAGCACGCAATCTCACCAAGGTGTTCAACTGGGACGTACCGCCGCGATGGGCGCATTAACCCCTAATGCCCCTCACCGAGAACACATTATTACCTTAAATTTAGGGCGCTATCAGCGATTATCGGCAACATCACACTCTACGCCGCCCTCACATTACGCTAATTATCGATTCTAATTCTGGGACTATCCTATGAAACACATCCCTTTACTGCCATTTTGCGGCAAAACATTGGTGCTTCTGACTGCATTAAATCTCGCTGGATGCGGGCTCACTCAAATGGTCAGCGATGGCACTCGTAGTGCAGCAAGCGCGATATTTTATAAGCAAGTGAAAGTCGTCCATCTTGATTTCGTGGCACGTGAAGCGCTCAATACCGATGATACAGGCGCATCGCTATCCACCATCATTCGCGTATATCAATTAAAAGATACGGAAAGCTTTGATGAGAGTGATTACGCGTCGTTGTTTGCCAAAGATAGCCAAGTACTAAAATCCTCTCTCGTGGTCCAAAAAGATTTACGCATTCGTCCGGGTGAGTCGATTTCCCTCGACATGCCCCTTGAAGACGGCGCTGAATTTGTAGCCGTCGCCGTGATGTTCCATCATCCTGACCTTATCACCGACGACTGGCGCGTAGTGATCCCCAAAAAGCGGTTACTACCGGATGACCCACGCTTACTCACCCTCGCGGATAACTCCATGACCTTAAAACCACTCGGAGAAAAATAGCATGTCCCAGCCTTCATTATACGAAATGTTGACGGGGTATTTTGCGGGTGGATTGGATATTGATGCTATCCCAGAACATGACCAAGTGATGGTGTCTGTGATGGACAATATTCGCCGCATTCTCAACGCCAGAGCGGGCAGTATCGAGCACCTTCCCGACTACGGACTACCAGATATGAGTAAAATGATCCAAGGTCTCCCCGGCACCGCTCACAATATGATGACCATTTTATCGGCCACGTTACTCAAGTATGAGCCCCGCATCAAATCACTCTCTTTAGTGTTATTACCGCAAAACAGCTTTGGGGCGCTCCATTACGCCCTTGAGGTTGAATTACATGAGCAAGGTTTGATCCGTTATGGCACTGAATTTATGCCGGATGGGCGCATTCTCATACACCATCTAAAAAAACAATTCGATACGATTTAAACCGACGATAGCGTGAGAAAACTATGAACCCAGATTTAAACACATTGCGCCTTGGTGGCGACCCGCGCACGCTGGCTGATTTTGCCGCGCTCAAAGAAGAATTAAATAAACGCTTTCACCCCGCCCGCCCTGATGTAGACTGGGCGCGAGCTCATGGGCTATGTTTGTCCTTATTCAACCAAAACGGCGCTGATTTACAAACTTGCGCATGGTTTACCCTGATCCGCCAGCATCAAAATGGTATCGCGGGATTAAACGAAGGCTTATCTTTACTTCAACATTTACTGAGCCGCCACTGGCAAGGATTATGGCCACAACAGACCCATGCCCGGGTTGAGATCCTCGCTACGCTGAGCCAACAACTCATGACAGGATTACGCGCCCATGCGCCTGTTTATGCAGACCTGCCAGCACTGTATCAAACTGAAGCGACGCTCAACCAAATTGGGCAGCTGCTACAAACATTAGAGCTCAAACACCTTACTCAGCTGGAACGACTGCAAAAC
Organism: Providencia sp. LY12; assembly: GCF_057621555.1. Lineage (NCBI taxonomy): Bacteria > Pseudomonadati > Pseudomonadota > Gammaproteobacteria > Enterobacterales > Morganellaceae > Providencia > Providencia sp. LY12. The sequence goes on from NZ_CM172594.1 coordinate 2,623,366, forward strand.
TTGCTCATCACTCAAGCCAAGCAGCTCGAAAATACCGATGTTCCCGACAATGGTTTTATTCCACCGACGCCACTGCAATTACCAAAAACTTCTCCATCATCATTTCATGCCCGTACCGCAGCAACGCCAATTTCCATCAAAGCCAATGCTACTATCAGCACACCGACACCGATCAAGCCTTCTTACCGCAAAGGCATTTGTGTGGGTTTGGCTTTTGGTATTGTGCTCGCAGGCGCGCTGTGTGCAGGAACTTTGTATATGTTACACCCACAAATCAATAACCATGTTTTAGCGCAAGCGCTACCCCAATTACCTGACTTTACGCCGAATATTGCCTCAATTATTGAGCAACAATTACAGCCTAATGCCGCACAACCCAATAGTTTTTCCCCTGAAAAACTCAAGGTAATCGATAACTATCTCGTGGAATTAGAGTCCGTCTCCCCAATTTGGCCTCAGCTGTATGGATTAAACATGGTGAGTTACCTCACTAAGCAATATGGTGAACGTCAAGAAGTCAGCGCATTTAACGATAAATGGCAGCAAAATATGCAAATTAATGCGCTATCTAACGATAAATTACAACAGTGGTCTGAAGGGATGGCCGAGCTAAATAATCTCAGTACGCGCTTAGACAGTCTTGATGGTAAACCTCGCAGCTATATCACGGGGTCTGAATTAAAAACCATTATTTTCAATGCTCGCCAGCATTTTAATCAAAGCGTTCCTTTGGAAGAGGAATTACGTCGTCTTGAGCAACTTCAAACCCAAGGTTCCGTCCCTGAATCTGAATATCAACGGATTGATAATCATTTTAAACAGCTACTGAATCGCTATGCGTTGATAAGACAAAGCGAAAAATAAACCTATTTATTCCTAAGCAATACCTGTATGGAGCACCTTATTCGTGCTCCATTTTTTTCAGTGATATACTCGTTTTAAATTAACGTGATAATTATTTTTCAAGGAATACCCCATGCTTCGCTGTGCTGCTCGTATCACCCACCAGCTACGTCATGCATTTCATTCTCGACCGCGCTTTTTGGTCTCGCTCATTGTTGCTTTCATCACTTTCTTCGCTTTATTTCAAACACAAAGTCTGATTATTAACTTAATTATCAGTTGGAACGCATTTGCGTGGTGTTATTTGCTGTTTCTATTCCAGAGAATTATTAGCCACAATGTGAAAGACATTCGTAAGCTGACAAAAATCGAAGATGAAAGCGCGAGCATGGTAATATTTTTCTTGATGTCAGGCTGCTGCGTCAGTTTATTAGCCTTATTTTTTGCCTTGGGCGGACACAGTGATATCCCGAAAGCCGATAAAATTTACTCTTATATTTTAACTGCCTCGACATTGATATCCTCTTGGCTGCTCTTACCCACGGGCTTTACCATGCACTATGCCCATCTCTATTACGGCAATAGTGAAAATGAAAAACCGTGGCTAATTTTCCCCGATAAAATCACCCAACCCAGCTATTCGGATTTTATGTATTTCTCATTCACCATTGCCGTCGCCTCACAAACGGCAGATGTAGAAGTAGCCTCAACCCCTATGCGTCGCGCAGTATTGCTCCAATCCATTATTTCATTTGTCTTTAATATGGCCATTTTAGGGTTGTGTATTAATATTTCTGCCAGCTTCTTTTAAAGGTTATCGGATTAACTTGTCGAAATAAAAAGAGTTAGCCTGCTATCACAATAAAAAAATATTCAATGCAGGATATTGACAATATCCCCATATAGATCTAAAAATACTGTATATTAATACAGTCTTTAGTAGAGGCTATTATGTTACGCATCGAAGTGTTATTTGATAAGAATTCACCGCAAAAACCAAGTGGCTTGGTTTTACAAGCTTTAGAGTCTGAGATTTTACGCAAACTACAGTCACAGTACCCTGATATGGTCACTCGAGTGGGCTTTAGCTCTCAGCAGGCGATTAATATTTCAGGAACGAAGATTGCGGATGATAAATTACGCATTGAAGAGATCTTAGAAGAAATTTGGATGGATGACGGCTGGCTACCTGAAGCAAATGCCGATGACTAGATGATTAGCAGAGAAATGGAAGGGTAATATCTATCTTCCATTTCTTAATTCGCTATTCTTTGAAGTTAATCTGAATCACTTTTAATGTGTTTCTGCCTATCACTTATACGCTTTTGCGTATAAAAACCGATAGCACCACAATTCACTATTCCGCCATTATCGAAAGACTATTAATAAAGTTTCTGACGAAGATACGATTTAAACTCATTCACCGGATTACGTTTCGTTTTACTCACTTCAAGTATTCGAGCCTCTACTAAGCAAGTTTTCGCATCAGTGCATCGCTGAACTTCATTTAATTTTGTCGGATTCAACGCCAATTGTGGTTTATTGAAACTCGCCCCCATAAATACCATGGCAAAAAAAATAATCCCGATAAATAGAGGCACTTCAATATACGCTTTTTTCATGATGAATGCTCTTGTTATGGTTGTTGAGGGTATATTAGTGCTTTTGCATTTTAGTACCTTAATATTTGGTTAAACCAACCTTAAGGGATGCTTAAGGGGATAAATATCCTAGTTGCTGGGTGAGCGGAGTCTGCTTATACTCCGCAACAGAGGTAATAAATATGAATATTTTATTGGTAGAAGATGATCTTCAGCTCGGCAAAGCGTTATGTCGTGGACTGGAATTAGCCGGATTTAATCCTTGCTGGGTCAGATTATTATCGGATGCTAAGCAGCAATTACAGGCACGCAATTTTGATGTCATGCTTTTAGACTTGGGATTACCTGATGGTGATGGTCAAGAGGAATTAATTTCATGGCGCCAATCTGGAGAATCAATACCGATTATTATTCTTACCGCCCGCAATAAAATGGATAATTTAGTGGCGAGCTTAGATTCTGGCGCCGATGATTTCTTAACAAAACCCTTTGAGATGCCAGAATTAATTTCTCGCGTAAAGGCTATTAGCCGCCGTATGGCTGGGTTTTCATCTGAAATTTGGCAATTGGATAATCTGCAATTAAATCCGTTAAATCACCAAGTCACCTTGGATGGTCAATTATTATTACTCTCCGGCAAGGAATATTTGTTGCTATACGAGTTAATTAAAAATGCCGACAATGTCGTGCGAAAAACAGATTTAGAGCAACGTTTATTTGGCTTGGATGATGTGGAAAGTAACTCCCTTGAAGTCCACATTCATAATTTACGCCGCAAAATTGGTAAAGACAGAATTATTACTATCCGTGGCATCGGCTATTTACTAAAAAAAGAAGCGCAATCTGGTGAAGATTAAATCCTTTCTTGTCTACACATTTGGTATTCAGATTGGCGCAGTCATCTTTTTATGGCTGCTGCTAGTCGGTTGGTTACAATTTTTTTATCTACCTGATTTGGTCGATGATGATGAATTTAACCAACAACAGCAAATTGTCACACAAGGGATTGCGCGTACATTAGGCACGGTGTCAGATACCCCAGAATATTTTGATAAGCTCGCGGTTATTCTGCAAAAAATGTATACCGATGCCATGGAAAACGGCATTGAAACTAGCTATAAACCGTATATGGTTGTGCGGGATAATCGGGGACATGTGCTATATCGCAATAGTGAAAAGATTTCAGACCCATCACTAAAATCAGTCGATATGCTAACTGCTCAACATAAAGATTGGCATTTCACTTCTGCATGGGATGATGACCATACCCTCGAAGTTGTGATTGCAGAATCGTATCTTGAGCGACGAAAGTTAATTGGTAACCCAGCCGAAGGCACTGCAATTCCTCTCGCCTTTATTTTGGGCATAATGTTAATCGCTATTTTGATCACTGCCTATTTTAGTATTCGTCCAATTAAACAAGTCGCTAAAATTATTTCATCGCGTCAACCGGGAAATTTAACGCCGATTGATACCAAAGATATGTATAAAGAAACTCGCCCTATTATTTCCGCGATTAACCAATTAATGGCACGAGTCGATGCCGCTAATTTACGCGAAAAACGTTTTATGGCAGATGCGGCTCATGAATTGCGGACTCCGATTGCAGCGGTAACAGCACAATTACATGTGTTAATGCATATCGATAATCCAAAAGAAAAAGCCGAGATTATTAATGATATGAAAGAGACATTAACGCGCGCCGCCTCTTTATCTCATCAATTAATTGATCTCGCACGTTTGGAAGCGGAAGATTTTGCCATTCGTAAAGAGCAAATTGATTTACCGATGTTAATCAGTAATCTCATTTCATCCCATATTCCTTATGCCCTCAATAAACATATTGATGTGGAATTATCCAGTCCAGATTCTTTTTATGTTGAAACTGATAAGCTAGCGCTGAGTAATGTGTTCACTAATTTAATCGAAAATGCGATTAAATATTCTCCTGAAAAAGCCAAAATAAAAGTGACACTGGTCGATCTCACTCCTTTTGGTGCCACCATTACAGTTCAAGATAATGGACGCGGTATTCCAGAAGAGAGCCGCGCACATCTATTTTCTCGCTTTTACCGTGTTCCTGGAACATTAGAAACAGGAAGCGGTTTAGGATTATCTATTGCCCATAACCTGGCATCAAAAATAGGTGCAACATTAAAAGTCACTGATGGATTAGAGAATAAAGGTATTGGATTTATTATTGATTTGCCTTAATTAAGGCGGCAGTCGAGAATAATACCATTATTTAAAATAATGTTATTCAGTTAACATCCCTAGTGCATAATAAACATTACAATCCCCTTTTACGTTAAATTACTTAGCCATAAAAAGGGGCAATAATGTCACAGGCGCTAATCATCATTGATCTTATTAACGATATTGTGGGTAAAAACGGTTTATCCAATAGCAGTTATTCCCAAGTCAATTCCCGCAATATTATTGAAAAGGCGAATCAAGCCGCTAATTACGCAAGAAGTCAGCGTATTCCTGTTATTTGGGTCAAAGTTGGCTTTAGCGATAATTATCAAGATATCCCTGCTGGCTCCCCACTTTTTTCACAAGCTAAACAGAGAGGCGCATTAAAATTAAGTGGCTACGGCTGCCATTGGGTGGAAGATTTGGTCGTTCATATGCAAGACAGAGTGATCATTAAGAAAGGCGTTTCTGCATTTGCAGGCAATAAACTCCACCAATGGCTTAACGATAATAATATTACTCAGCTCTATTTCGGTGGCGTCAGTTCGGTGATGGCAATCCAAAGTAGCGTAAGACAAGCCCATGATTTAGGTTATTTTTGTCATGTCCTCGAAGATGTGTGCGCCGCTGCAACCATTGAACTACACGAACAAAGCATGCAGGCACTATCAGGTCTAGCCACCATTTCATCCAGCAAAACCTTTATGCAAGGTAATTAGCCGGCATGATGAGTAAGCTGTAAACAATAATTTACAAGGTTCGACCTAAAAATTAGTTTAATATTTAAAATATCTTTTGGCTGATTATTGACTTTGATCAATAAAAAACTAGAATGCTCCTACGTGATCAAGATCACACATTAACATTCGGAGCGAACATGAAAAGCATCAAAGAATTTTTCGTTAACCTGCAAGAAGTTGTTGAATTACTGTCCAAGCGTTTTATGTAATTTGCTTTAAACTTTAGTTAGTTAAACCATAGTCAATCAAACCTTTCATTTACCTCATTCAAGTATTTGCAAATTTTTGCTAACGGCCTTTTTTAAGGCCGTTTTTTTTATTCAAATACGTTCTCAATAATTTCTGCCACTATCGCTGTTTTAATCGCAACTAACAGCAAATCTTTACCACTCATTCGCCACTCATACCCAGAGTAAGTTGGCAAGCAGGCTCTAAACGAGGCAGGTAACGCTTTTTTAGCAATTCCTGGTGGCAGCGGCTTACCTCGACGGATCTGTTTTTCAATACCTGGAGGAAGCCCTTTATAACCTACTAACCCATAATTGACGGCGACGGGGCGAACATCGCCGAAATTGATATTAATACTAATCAAAGAGTTATCATAATGACTTGAGTATTTTTTCACATCACAGTCATATTTTTTACCCTTATGCTTATGCTTTTTATTGTGCTTATGATGATGGTCATCATGATCATAATAATAATAGTCACCCTTATGCTTACCATTACCTTCATCACCTTGATGGTTAGAAGCCTGAGCAAATAGCGGCATGCAAATGAGTGCAGGCAGTAAGATAAACTGCAAAATAAATGGTTTTTTGGCTTTATTCTCGATGTGCATTTTATTGTGAATTCCTAACCATGCTGGGTCATAAAACATTATGTCCCCAGTAAGAGGACAGCAATAGGAAATGGCTCATTCACAGTAATGTTATGTAAATGTTAGTAATTTCAACCAAACTTAAGTCCTATTTGCTTATACTGGGTCGTCATTTATGGATAACGCAATAAAGGAGAATTTATGCAGCAGCAACTGCTCGACTGGGCTCGCCAGTTTAATCAAGACTATGCCACCCTTGCCTCTCTCTTAATGGTTCTTGGGCTGATACTGATTGTCGCCCTGATTTTGCATCTTTTTCTGCACAAAATTTTGCTTCCCACGATTGAAAAAAGAGGATTAAAAGCGGGTTCCGGTTGGCAACATCAACTCACCCAATATAACCTGTTCAATCGAATTGCCTTTATTATTCAAGGTATTGTGGTCAATATTCAGTCCACCTTATGGCTATCTTCGGGCTCAACGACACAAATGGTATTGAATGTCGCTTCCCAAGCATGGTGCTTGCTGTTTGGCTTACTGACGATTTATTCCATTTTGGATATCACACTGGGTGTATTACAACGTGCGGCAAAAACGGCACATCTCCCGCTACGTGGTATTTTCCAAAGTATTAAGCTTATCGCCACTGTTTTGATTTCGATTATGATCATCGCGCTACTGATTGGTAAATCTCCGTTGATTATCCTCAGTGGTTTAGGTGCGATGACAGCTGTCATGATGTTGGTGTTTAAAGACCCGATTATGGGATTAGTCGCCGGTATTCAGCTCTCTGCGAATAATATGGTCAACATTGGCGATTGGCTGGAAATGCCGAAATACGGTGCCGATGGTGCAGTGATTGATATTGGATTGACCACAGTTAAAGTTCGAAATTGGGATAATACCGTCACCACCATTCCAACTTATGCCCTGATTTCAGATTCCTTTAAAAACTGGAAAGGCATGACCGAATCAGGCGGGCGCCGTATCAAGCGTAGCCTACGTATCGATGCCAATAGTATTCATTTTTTGAAACCTGAAGAAGTTAGCAACTTTGAAAAAGCCAACTTATTAGAGCCTTACATCGGGAAAAAAGTCTCTGAGATCCAGGTCTACAACTCTGCTTTACCAGAGGATAAAGCGACGCCACTCAACCAGCGACGCCTCACTAATATCGGGACATTTCGCGCCTATATTGAAGCGTATCTACGCGCTCACCCGCAGATCCATAAAAATATGACCATCATGGTTCGCCAATTAGAGTCAGACTCAAACGGTATCCCAATTGAGATTTACGCGTTTACCAACACGACAGTGTGGTTAGAATACGAACGCATCCAATCGGATATTTTTGACCATATTTTTTCCATTCTGCCGCAGTTCAATTTATCTGTGCATCAATCACCTACCGGTAATGATGTTCGATTCTTAGGTCATTCAACAAATAAATAACTCATCATAGGTAACTTATAAATACTACTTAATGATTAGCAAACATGGCCAGCCTACCTAGAGGGGGAAACCCCTCTTATACTCACAGATCCCACCCTACCATTATATAATTTTTAATATAACGATTGATAATAAAAACAGAACAAAAATGGCATCTATGACAAGAAAACTCCTTATAAATTAAATAAATAAAAATATTTCCCTTGGTTTTTTCAAGGATATTGTTGATGCATATCATGTTAGTGATGGGTATTTTTTCTAACATATTGAACATACCTAATACGTTATTTACATATAGGCAATGTCAATGCATAAAAATAAAACAAATACTCATTTCGCAGAACTGAGCAGGAGGGAGTTTCTTCAGACCTCCGCAACCGTAGCGGGTGCAGCCGCCGTTGCAGGCTCAATCACTCTGCCTTTTGCTGCTCAAGCAAAAACACCAACCATCATGCCTGACGAAGTCAGTGAGAAAATCAGCTACAGCGCTTGTTTAGTTAACTGCGGTAGTCGCTGCCCTCTAAAAGTTCATGTGAAAGATGGCGTTATCAGCCGTATTTCCAATGAAACCATGTATGACGATTCAACACTGGGAGAACATCAGATTCGCCCTTGTCTGCGTGGTCGTTCAGTTCGCTGGAAAACCTATAATCCAGACCGTTTAAAATACCCAATGGTGCGTGTGGGTAAACGTGGTGAAGGTAAGTTCAAAAAAATTAGCTGGGATGAAGCTACCACTATCATTGCGGAAAAACTGAAATACACCATCGATAAATACGGCAACGATGCCATTTATTACCAATATGGTTCTGGTTCAACGGGTGCCAACTTGCACGGTCGTGCAGCCTGTAAACGTCTTCTAAGTTTAACGGGTGGATTTTTAGGTGACTACGGAACTTATTCCTACGCACAGTTAATGGAAATTACGCCATATGTTTACGGCAGTGTGGAAGAGTCTTATTTAACTGAAATCCAAAACTCCGATCTCGTGGTGATGTTCGGTCATAACTTGGCTGAAACCCGTATGTCCGGTGGTGGTCAGTTCTATGAAACACTCAATGCCCTCGATAAGAGCAAAGCAAAAGTCATCATTATCGACCCACGCCGTACCGATAGCGTCACAACATTAGGCGCTGAATGGATCCCTATTTATCCAGGTACTGACGCCGCGTTAGTGGCAGCCCTGGGTTATGTGATGATCCAAGAAGGCTTAACCGACGAAGAATTCCTGAAAAATTACTGTGTAGGCTGGGATGAATCAACCCTGCCAGCTTCAGCACCACGTAATGCCTCTTACAAAGATTACATCTTAGGCAATGGTCCTGATGGGATTGCAAAAACCCCTGAGTGGGCGAGCAAATTAACGGGTATTTCGGTTTCACGAATCATTCAGTTAGCCCGTGAAATTGGTAACGCTCAACGTGCTTGGATCTCACAAGGCTGGGGCTTACAACGTACCGAAAATGGTGAGCAAGCCTGTCGCTCTATCATGATGCTGCCTATTATGTCTGGCAATATCGGTCGTTCAGGGACTAACACCGGTTTATGGGGTAACAGTTTTGCCTATCCAGTGGCTGGATTTGGCTTGCCAAACCCTGTGAAAGCATTGATCCCAACGTATATGTGGTCAGAAGCAATTGTACGCGGTAAAGAATTAACCGCAGAAAATGGTGGGATCAAAGGCGTTGATAAGCTGAATAATGACATCAAATTTATGTGGTGTTATTCCAGTAATGTCATCGGAAACCAGCATGGTGACTTGAATAAGACCCATGAAATTCTGTCTGATGAATCAAAATGTGAGTTTATCCTTGTTTGGGATAACCACGACACTCCATCGGCAAAATATGCGGACTTACTGCTGCCAGATGTGACCACCGTCGAAACAAACGACCTGATCAATAACTCCTACGCAAGTGGGGCTTATCACTATCTGGTGCGTCTACAAAACGCCATTGAACCACTGTGGGAAAACCGTCCAAACTACGATGTATTAGTCGAAATCGCAGAAAAAATGGGCGTGAAAGATCAATTCACTGAAGGTCGCACCTACGCAGAATGGATTGAGTTTTGCTACAACAAAACCCGTGAAAAAATGCCTCATTTACCTGAGTTTAGTGAGACTGATGGCGCAGGGATCATCGACCGTAAGTTCCTTAATAGTGCTGAAAACGTGGCACTGAAAAGCTTCCGTGATGACCCAGTGAATAATCCACTGAAAACACCATCGGGCAAAATTGAAATTTACTCCGAAAAACTGGCTGAACGCGTGAAAAACTGGGAACTTCCAGAAGGTCAGCGTATTCCAGCTATTCCTGAATATTGTGTGAATAGAGAAGGTGTTGAAGCGCAAGCTGCACAGAAAAAACACTCTTTATTAATGACGGGCTTCCACGATAAAGGTCATGTTCACTCAACCTATTACAACGTGGCTATGCTGCGTGAAGCTATTCCTCATCAATTCTGGTTAAACCCAATTGATGCACAGGAACGTGGCTTGAAGAACGGCGATTTAGCTGAAATCTTCAATGATCGCGGGCGTATTCAGATTAAAGTCAAAGTGACTGAGCGCGTCTTACCGGGTGTGATTGCGGTTCCTCAAGGTGCATGGCGCACATTGAATACCGAAGGTTTAGATGTTGGTGGTTGTATCAACACCCTAACCTCCCATGTCCCTTCTCCACTGGCGAAAGGCACACCACAACATACTAACCTTGTTGAAGTCAAACGCGCTTAAGGAGTTAATTGATGAAACAGTATGGCTTTTATTTTGACTCCACAAAATGCACTGGCTGTAAAACCTGTCAGGTAAGTTGTAAGGACGAAAAAGATTTAGATTTAGGTCCTAAATTCCGCCGTGTGTATGAATTCGGTGGCGGTAGCTGGCAGAAACAAGACGGTATTTGGCAACAAAACGTCTATAGCTACTACCTGTCTATTTCGTGTAACCACTGCTCGAATCCAACTTGTGTAGAAGGTTGCCCAACTGGTGCAATGCACAAACGCAGTGAAGATGGCTTAGTGGTTGTTGACCAGTCTATCTGCGTAGGCTGTCGTTACTGTGAACTGCGCTGCCCATACGGTGCGCCACAGTTTGACGAAAAGAAAAAACTGATGAGCAAATGCGATGGCTGTTATGAACGTGTCGCAAAAGGAATGAAGCCGGTTTGTGTAGAGTCTTGCCCGCAGCGCGCTTTAGATTTCGATGATATTACCGTTTTACGTGAGTTACACGGTACGGAGTGCGGCATTGCACCGATGCCAGATCCAAGCCTGACTAACCCGAATATCGTCATCAAGCCACACAAAGATGCTAAGCCATCAGGTGATAAAAGTGGCGAATTGAAAAACCCTGCGGAGGTCTAATATGCATGAGTTACCACTGGTTTTCTTTACTGTCTTAGGGCAATCCGCGGCGGGTTTATTTCTGTTAGCTTATATTGCAAAAAAAATGGGCTCAATTGACGATAAACAGCTGAAAACAGCCAATATTGTCGGGTTTATCATTGTAATGATTGGCTTGGGTATTGGCGCACTGCACGTCGGTCAACCACTGCGTTTCTTCAATATGTTGTTGGGCGTGGGCCGCTCACCAATGAGTAATGAAGCGTTCTTAAGTGGCGTATTTGTGGGTTGTGCTGCCGCTACGCTGTTTTTCACCCACTTTGTTAAACAAGCCGCTCTGCGTGAGCTGTCTAACATTGCGGCGGTGATTTCAGGATTAGCGTTCGTTTGGTCAATCCCGCAAGTGTATAACATTGCAACCATTGCTAGCTGGGATACCCAATTCACTACGCTGCAAATGTGGACAACCCTGTTTGTGGGTGGTGGCGCACTTGCAATGGCAATCGGCGCTCGTGGTTTAGGATTAACGGCGTTTTTAGTCGGTACCTTTGCGATTTTTGCCAGCCGTGCCAGCTACCAAGCATTTTTAAGCGAAACTGCACCCGCATTAAGCGCAGAGCAGACTGGTTTTTGGGGCTTCCAAGTGATTGTATTAGCGATTGCTTTAGCGGCATTCGTTGGGTTCGCTATCAAGCAACGTTCACCAAAAATTCCATTACTGACCTGTGCAGCAGCCGTATTACTCGCAGAATTGTCTGGCCGTATTGCCTTTTATAACCTGTGGCAAATCACCATGTAAGGTGCTATAACCACAGATTATGGTTAGCAGTATAAAATAAATAATAATATAAGAGCCTGAATTCAGGCTCTTTCTTTTAAGTTAATTGAAGCTTTAAATTAATTGCAGCTTTATAGGTAATATCATGCAAACTCTCGATACCACTCTTTTTCGTATTTTAGGGGGAATGTTTTACTACTCTCCTGAAACCCCCACGTTTCAAACGTTACAACCTGTACTGCGTGAGATCCCATCCCTGTATGATTGGCAAGAACCGTCTCAGCTGATTGCCGATTGTGAGGCATTAAGTGATTACCCAGCAGATACGCTTACCTATGATTTTTCAATTCTTTTTGAAGGTCAAGGTGCAATGCCAGCACCACCGTGGGGCTCGGTATATCTGTCTCACGACAACACCGTTATGGGGGATTCCACCAGCGCCTATCGCCAATTTTTGATGTCCCATGGATTGGTTACTGATACGGGATTACGGGAGCCGGAAGACCAATTTGGTTTGATGTTAATGGCCATTTCAGCACTGGCAGAGCAAGGTCAAGACGATGCCATTGTGGAATTACTCGAGCAGCATTTATTACCTTGGGCGGAACGTTACTTAACGCTGGTTCAGCAAACGTCAACTGAACATGGGTTTTACCCTACCCTTGCCAAAATCACTCAGACCTATTTGGCTGGTGTGCAAAAACAGCTCGGTTTACAGCCTGCCACGGCCGAACTTTTCCGTTAATAAACCTTAAAAGAAAATGAGTTTGCTAGCACGTAAGCAAACTCATTTTTATGTAGACGAATTAGAATGACGAGTTAGGTTGCTGTAGAAAAGCAATTTCTTCTCGAGTTGATGGCCGACCGAGAATCTCATTGCGATGCGGGTAGCGCCCAAACTTATCGATAATAGCCTTATGGCGCATTTCATAGTCCAGCGTACTATCATCCCCCAACATACGAAATAGCTCCACCGCTTGCAGGTGGATAAAGCTCGATTCTGAATGCATAAACGGCATTAACATAAATTTTCTCTGAGATAGCGTAAGCAGATGATAATCCGGCTGTTTAATGGCTTCTTGTGCCAGTGCTAGCGCCATCGCATCTTGCGCGAACGCTCTTGGGGTATCTCGCCATAAATTACGGGAAAACTGGTCAAGAATAATAATTTCCGCTAAACGACCGCGAATAGAGGCTCGCCAATAAGCTAGCTCCCCTTTTGCCGCCTGTTCACTGAGCGCAGTAAAACGTTTTGCGATGGTTAAATCGAATTTCTCGCTTTTTTCAAACCACTGTTTTGGGGTCGATTCTTCAAACCAAAATGAAAGCACTTCTTCCATGGCATTCATAAGTTACCTATTTATATTATTATTGCGATTATTATTACGATATCGAGTTCATCGTAGATAAAAATAGTTCAAATTGACAGGATGGAGATCTAAAAACACAAATTTGCAGATAAAAATTTTGTTATTTGCGAGCTAGCCCTAAAATAATCGCGATGACTCTCAGTAACTCCCTACTGTTTTTTATTGCATCAAGTTTTATTGCATCAAGATAAGTATTCTTTTTTTGATAATGATAAATGCTCGATCACGCATTCTTATTTGCTGTTTAATGTGAATTTAAATTTATCTATCGTATGAATACATACATTTATTTAATCCAATGTTAGAATTTGACTTATATTTTATAGACAAAGCATTTTATAGACAAAGAACGCGCCCCTATATATTGAGCGTGTTAATTTGACATCTTGGGTGTACTTCATTAGCGGTGAGTGGGAAGGCAAGATAAATGGCAGGACATATGGTACTTATCGGTTGGGCTTTGTGGGTCAGTCCTTGTGGCACTGATTCATGCGATGCATTACCCGTGACCGAAACCATTTTTACCCAAGAACAGTGCATGAGCCGAAAATCCTATTTAGAGGCAAAACGCCCTAATTTGTTTTTCTTATGTGGTGAGGTTTATCGTGATAGCGATGAAATCGCCAAAGAGGAAAAAAGTGTCGTGCCCGCACCTAATCCACCATTACCTGTACGCAACTTACCGGAACGCAAATCACGTTGAGTTACGATCAAATAGGTAAGGCGGTGGCTATTCGCCACCCCTTATTAACGATTAATCGCCATTAGCGATTAGATAATCTCCGCAATTTTATTATCTGCATTGATAAAATCCCCTTGTTTAGCCGTATATTTCAGTTCCCCTGAACGGTGGGCGATAACTTGAACTTCCATTTTCATTGCCTCCATCACGCCAATAATGTCCCCTTCTGTTACCTTATTTCCTTGAGGAACTAGCCAGTTGTATAGCACACCAGAAATGGGGGCGTTCACGCTGTTAGGGTTATTTTCAACTCCTTGGGATGATGGCGTTACCGTTGTTGGATTAACTGCCATTCCAGCAAACAGTTGCGCGGGCAAACCCAGCTCGCAGCGTTTCCCGTCAATTTCAATAAATGACCGTGTTAACACATGTTCAGCTTGTGGTAATTGGCGTTTCGCTGGGGGGATCTCAACACTAAATTCTGTTTCAATCCAACGGGTATGCACCTTAAAATTCTCACAAAAATCTGCTTGTTCCATGACTGCGCGATGGAAAGGCAATACGGATGCGACCCCTTCAATCTTAAATTCAGCTAATGCGCGACGAGCACGTACAATCACTTGTTCACGGGTTTGACCGACCACAATCAATTTTGCCATTAGCGAGTCAAAGGTACCGGGAATGGTTTTGCCTGTTTCAACGCCACTATCAACACGGACGCCTGGTCCTGATGGCGCATCAAAACGTAAAATGGTTCCCGGCGTTGGTAAGAAGCCATTCCCTGCATCTTCCGCATTGATACGAAATTCAAAAGCGTGACCACGAGGTTTAGGCGTTTCTTGAATACTCAGAGGCAAACCTTCCGCAATACGTAGCTGCTCAACCACCAAGTCAATTCCTGCTGTTTCTTCTGTGACTGGGTGCTCAACCTGCAAACGGGTGTTCACTTCTAAGAAGGATAAAGTGCCTTCTTGGCTTAATAAGAACTCGACCGTTCCCGCGCCCACATAGCCGGCTTTACGGCAAATATCTGTGGAAGCACGAATGATTTGCTGTTCCAGTTCAGGGGCTAAAAACGGGGCTGGAGACTCTTCCACCAGCTTTTGGTTTCGGCGTTGCAACGAACAATCCCGCGTTCCCACGACAACAACGTTACCGTGGGTATCGGCGATGACTTGCGCTTCAATATGGCGAGGGTTATGCAAAAATTGCTCAATAAAACATTCCCCGCGACCGAATGCCGCTGTCGCCTCACGCACCGCAGAGTGGTATAACTCTTCCACTTCGTGCATCTGCCATGCCACCTTTAAACCGCGACCACCGCCGCCAAATGCGGCTTTAATCGCGATTGGTAACCCATGCTGATGGGCAAACTGCACCACTTCTTGGGCGGTTTCAACGGGATCTTTGGTTCCCACGACAAGCGGCGCACCCACTTGTAAGGCGATATGTCGGGCTTGAACTTTGTCCCCTAAAATATCAATACTCTCTGGGCTTGGACCAATCCAAATTAATCCAGCTTGTTGTACTGCTCGCGCGAATTCAGCACGTTCAGAAAGAAAACCGTAGCCCGGATGCACCATGGTTGCACCGGATTTTTTTGCTACCTCAATCAGTTTCTCAATGTTTAAGTAGCTCTGTGCTGGGGTATTGCCACCTAACCCATAAGCTTCGTCCGCCATGTTGACATGCAATGCGTCAATATCACTATCGGCATACACCGCCACAGACGCAAAACCATAATCGCGGCAAGCACGAATAATACGTACGGCGATCTCACCACGGTTGGCAATCAATACCTTATGCTGTGCATTTTTATTATTGGTATTCATAAGCTTCATGACTCCCTTCAAGTTGATAAAATTCACGTAATGGATTAAAGCGGATTTTGCCATTCACGGGGATTTGCCCTGCAAGATCCAAATGATAGTCACACACCGCCCCTATCACCGGATACCCCCCAGTTAATGGGTGGTCATTTAAAAATAACACCGGCTGCCCATTAGCTGGGACTTGGATCGCGCCAATACAGGTGCCTTCACTTGGTAATTCTTGCAACAGTTCACGGCTTAGCGGCACTTCACCTGCAAGGCGTAACCCAATACGGTTTGAAGCCGCAGTCACTTGCCAAACTTGCTGGCGCAGTAATTCCGCAGCTTGTTCAGTAAACCAATCTGTTCTAGGTCCCATTACCACATCCAATACCACCACGTCATCCGCGGTTGGGTAATCAAAGGCTGGCGATTCTGAGAGCGAAATGGCGCGATGATTCATTTTGTGATCAATCGATAAAGATTGCCCAACCATCAATGGCGCGGGACCTACCTGAGCTAAAGTATCGAATGAGCAGCTCTCAAGAACTGGCGCCACAGAAAAGCCTCCGCGTACTGCAAAATAGCTACGTACACCTTTGGTTGGGCGTCCTAATTGAATGACATCCCCTTTCGCGAGGTGAATCGGTTGGTAGGTTGCTGAGGTGTATATCTGCCCGTCTTCCGTGGTGATGGTGACAGGGCATTCAGCACCTGTAAGACCAACCAACAGGTCCCGATTAGCACGGACTTTTAAGCCGCCTTGTGTAACTTCCAGTACAGTGGATTGAGTACAATTACCGACCAAACGATTTGCACTGTATAGCGCCGATTTGTCCATCGCTCCCGATTCGGAGATCCCTAACGCTGACTGCCCAATACGCCCTCTATCCTGAAATAAGGTTTGTAGCCCTGTTGCCAGCACAGTGAGATCGTACGTTTGGTTCTTATCGATAGGTTTAATGTCAGTTTGGTTCGGTAAACTGTAGCTCACGGAACTCTTGCTTTGGTCAACAAATTGCACCCGATAACCCGCTTGTAAGAGGGCTGGCTCTGGTCGATTAATATCCCACACAGCTAAATCAGTCTGACCTATCAGTTGCCAACCGCCGGGGCTGGCTTGTGGATACACGCTGCTAAACTCCCCCGCCAATGCCACTGAACCAGCAGGAATTCGCACTCGAGGGGATTGGCGGCGCGGTACCTGTAATTGCGCTTGCTTCGATACCATATAACCAAATCCGGGGGCGAAACCACTAAATGCCACCAGATATTCACTTTCAGTATGACGGCGGATCACCTCTTCGATAGAGACGCCTAAATACTCCGCGACTTCCGGTAAATCTTCCCCAGTATAGTGCACGGGAATAGTCACTAATTTTCCCGTTTTAGCTTCGCCGCCTTCAATATTGCGCTGGGAAATTTGCTGCACAATCGTATTAACATGCTCAAT
This sequence comes from Providencia sp. LY12, assembly GCF_057621555.1. Lineage (NCBI taxonomy): Bacteria > Pseudomonadati > Pseudomonadota > Gammaproteobacteria > Enterobacterales > Morganellaceae > Providencia > Providencia sp. LY12. Next base: position 2,640,457 of record NZ_CM172594.1, read on the forward strand.
GGCTGGGTTATAACGCACTAATACCGTTCGCGCCGCTGGGGTTATCTCTTCGATACCTTTAATGGGCCGATGCATTAATGAGTCTGTCAGTGCCATCGTTTGTTCGAGACTTGGCAGTTCAACCATAAACGCGCTTAAATTGACAGGTAAGAAACGCATAAGCCCCCCTATACGTGGTAAGCGGCGTCAGGAACATCCGTGATAAACATATATCCCGGAGCATGACTTAACGCAAAAGGAACACCCGATTTCATCACCGCCGCTTGAGGTGTCACACCACAAGCCCAAAATACAGGAATTTCACCTTGTTCAATGCGGACTGCATCCCCAAAATCAGGGCGCATAATATCTTGGATCCCCAGTAATTCAGGTGCGCCAATATGTACGGGAGAGCCATGTACCGCGGGAAAACGCCCCGATATCATGACGGCATCGGCAACACGATCGGCAGGGATTGGGCGCATGGATACCACAAGTTCGCCTTCTAAACGCCCCGCAGGGCGACACAGTCGGTTAGTTTTATACATCGGCACATTGGAACCGTCGGTAATGTGCCGAACATCAATACCCGCCTCTATCATCGGTGTTTCAAAGGTAAAACTGCAACCAATCAAGAAAGTGACTAAATCAGGATGTTCCTGATAAATGGCCGTCGCATCCGTAATTTCATCCACCAGCTTGCCTTGTTCCCAAACGCGATAACGAGGAATATCGGTACGCAGATCGGCGCCTTCGGCTAACACAGTTTGCCAACTCCCTGATTCGCACACATCCAAGACAGGGCAACTTTTGGGATTGCGTTGAGCATAAAGTAGGAAATCAAACGCCCAATCTCTCGGCAACGCAATCATATTGGCTTGGGTCATTCCCGGCGCCATACCTGCCGTGGGTTTATCATAACCATGGCGAATCGCTTCTCTCGCTGATTTCGCCGCTTGAATAGCCTCTTTTGAGGCTTTCATTAATGCATTCATGCTTGGCCTCCCTTTCCTGCAAATGCACGGATACCGATCCCTTGCAGCTCAAAGAGTTCACGCACTTTTTTCGCCATCTCTAACGCACCGGGGCTATCTCCATGTACACAAATAGAGCCCGCTTCAATAGGAGTGAATTTCCCATCAATAGCGACTACGCCACCTTCATTCACTAACTGCAACATGCGCTTAGCCACTAACTCTGGATCATGCAGAACGGAACCTGCTAACTTGCGAGAAACCAGCGTACCATCGCTGTTGTAAGCTCTATCAGCAAAGGCTTCTGCGACCACCTTCAATCCGCTCTCTTTTGCCCAACCAATCAATGGGGATCCCGCTAATGCCACCAGCGTTAACTGGTTATCAATCTTCAAGATCCCATCAATGACAGCCATTGCTTGGCGTTTGTCATGGGCGATGGTGTTATATAACGCGCCGTGTGGTTTAACATATTCCACGTGGGTGCCAGCCGCCGTTGCAAGCCCCTTTAATGCGCCGATTTGATAAATCACGTCTGCGGTTAATTCGTTAGACGCAATATCCATATTTCGACGACCAAATCCGACTAAATCCGGATATCCCACATGCGCTCCTACCGTCACACCCTGCTTTTGTGCGGCAATGAGCGTTTGGAGGATCCCATCGGGAGAACCCGCATGAAATCCACAGGCAATGTTGGCGCTACTGACAATGCTCAACATCGCCTCATCATTGCCCATTTTCCATTGACCAAAACTTTCACCAAGGTCGCTATTTAGGTCGATTTGCTTATTCATTATTGTTCCTCAATCCTTGATAACGACTTATTTTAAGTAGTTGAAAATTGCGCTCACGGACATGGCGCCCATGTACCACGTTAACGCACAGGTCACGACCCCCGACCACAGTAACCAACGCGGGTAATGATACCCTTCCATTAAATCTGCACGTTTCCAGCCAATATAGACAAACAGCGTCAGACCAATTGGTAAAATCAAGCCGTTAAAGCCACCGGCGAAGACTAGTAACGCTGCTGGCGCGGTTCCCATAAACAGGTAAACAGCCAATGAAACGGCGATGAACAGGATAGTGGCAATATTACGTTGTCTTTCCGTAATGGAAGATTTGAATGCTTTTAAGAAGCTCATGGAGGTGTACGCTGCGCCGATAACGCTAGTCAGTGCCGCCGCCCATAAAATTAAACCGAAAATACGTAAACCGAAATTACCCGCCGCGGCTTGGAAGGCTTGAGAGGCAGGGTTCGCCGCTTTACCTGAAATATCAATCGTCACGCCACTGGCAACCACACCTAAGATGGCTAAAAACAGGACATAGCGCATGACACCGACGACGATAATCCCTTTGGTCGCTGCGCTAGAAACCGCTTTGATGTTTTCGACACCAACTTCGCCTTTATCCAGTAAACGATGCGCCCCTGCGTAGCAGATATAACCACCGACCGTTCCGCCAACAATCGTGGTGATCATCGCAAAATCGACGGTATCAGGGAGTACGCTTTGACGTAACGCTTCACCAATTGGCGGGTTAGATGCAATCATCACAAAGAGGGTTAGACCAATCATGACCAAACCTAATGCAATGATTAATCTATCAATAAAACTACTGGCTTTGCGGGACGAGAATATATAAATCGCTAAGAGCGCACTGAGTAAACCGCCCCACTTAGGGTCGAGGCCAACGAGTGCATTCAGACCTAAACCTGCCCCGGCAATGTTACCGATATTAAATATCAATCCACCAAAGATGACTAACACCGCCAGTAAATAGCCACTTCCGGGAATTGTCGCATTGGCGATATCGGATGAGTGCATTTTCGTGAGTGTCACCACTCGCCAAATATTTTGCTGTACCACAAAATCAATCACGATGGAGGCTAAAATACCAAACGCAAACGCGGCACCTAAAGTAACGGTAAATGTCGCGGTTTGGGTGATAAATCCGGGACCAATCGCTGATGTTGCCATTAAGAAAATAGCGCCAATCAGCGAGGAACGACGTTTCTTCACATATTCTGCTGTCGAGATATTTTCATGAGCTGCCATATGCATACTCCTCTGTAGTTTTTGTTGTTATCTGTATTTTGATGTTGTGCAAGTTTTTTAATACTGAACTCATTTGTAGAGGCAATTTTCGTGCCATTGTTCTATCAATGGTATGGATTGTTAATTTATTGAATGAAGATTGTTGAACAATTAATACGGAGCGATGAATAATTAAGCAATCAAAATCGTTTCTGGTAAGTTAAAAATCAAATCTTGATCACTTTTTTAACAATTAATGTTTATCTGTAACATTAAGAATGAGAGATGTAATACGTCAAAGCACCAATTTAGTGCTCAAAAAGGAAAATGCCCTGAATTAGTGCATAAAAGGAGTCTTGCTGCCCTACAGCGAATATGTGAAGATAGCGCTCAAATACCTGTTTTAATGAACTGTTCACCCTACTTTTCTTCAACTAGGCTCGCCTTTTTATGAAAAAACAGCCCGTCGCACAAACCTTGTCAGTCACTATCGCAGAAACTATCCGCCATAAAATTACGATTGGTGAGTTAACGCCGGGACAACGTTTATCAGAAGCCGCATTGAGTGAAGAGCTGGATATTTCTCGTAATACTTTAAGGGAAGTCTTTCGCGTATTAACCCAAGAAGGCCTACTCACCTACGCTCCCAATAAAGGGGTGTATGTTTCCGTCCCCGATATGGCGGCAATTATTGATATTTACCAAGTACGTCGATTAATTGAATGTGATTCATTGACCCATGCTTATGCACTGCATCCTGCCGTTCAAAAAATGAAACTCGCTGTCGCTGAAGCTCGGGAACATGAAAAAACGGAGAATTGGGTGGGTGTCGGTACCGCCAATATGAAGTTTCATACCGCGATTGTGGAATTGTCGGACAGTGAAAGGTTAATTAAGCTTTATCATAATATTGCCGCAGAGCTACGTTTAGCTTTTGGTCATTTAAATGATGCCAAACTGCTCTACGCTCCCTACATTGATAAAAACCAAGCTATTTTAGAGTTACTTGATGCTGGTAAAAATCAAGACGCGGCCGCTGCACTTTTACACTACCTCGATTTATCTGAACGCACATTACTTGCCGCCTACAAGCGCAGTCAATCACTGCTATAAAGTTCTTATTCTTGCAGATTGCCCGCTTTATCCCATGTCTTTTGTTACCCCTCTATTTTTTTAATTCAATATCTATGCAAATAATTTTGCATAGATATTGCAGAATTAAACACTTCACAGAAAATCCAACTCATAAAAATTGTATTTAACAATCTTTATCGATTAGATTAATTACTTTTTGTTATCAATCTAATAACACACATAGATACAAATAGAAATAAATATTAACAAATCATTCAATTTCAGAAACTTAATTTACAATTTGTTATAAGTAACCATTGTAAATAACTCTACTTTCTCGAATAAATGATTGTGGTTTTTCCGAATATTAGTTATAAAACTGAGCATAATAAAAATACAATGTTAAATATTATTAATATAAACGAGAATTATTTATGACACTAAACAACATCGTTCCAAAAAAACCGTTTAAATTTGGGTTAGGGTGGCAGATTCTAGTTGCGCTTTTTTTAGGTGTTATCGTTGGTGCTTTACTGCATGAAAGCGTGGAATACAAAGATTGGTTAATACTGAATGTTCTCTCTCCCGCCGGTAAGATTTTTATTCAGTTAATCAAAATGATTGTGGTACCTATCGTCATTTCGACCTTGATTGTGGGGATCGCTGGTGTCGGGAATACAAAACAATTAGGCACATTGGGTTTCAAAACGATCCTTTACTTTGAAATCATTACTACCATTGCCATCATTGTGGGTATTTCGTTTGCCAATATCTTCCAACCAGGTGTGGGCATTGATATGTCTCAGCTCACTCAAGTGGATATTTCTCAGTACCAAAAAACGACGCAGGAGGTTGCTAGCCATCCTTCAGGGATCGTGAATACTTTATTATCTTTGGTACCGAGCAATATTTTTGCTGCCATGGCGAGTGGCGATATGCTTCCTGTTATTTTCTTCGCGGTTTTATTTGGTTTAGGATTATCTTCTCTACCAGTAGCAAAGAAACAGCCACTATTAGATGTTCTGCAAACTTTTTCTGAAACCATGTTCCGCGTGACTAACATGATCATGATGTATGCACCAATCGGGGTGTTTGCATTAATTTCCGTCACCGTTGCAAACTTTGGATTTACTTCACTGGTTCCTCTGCTGAAGTTAGTTATTTTGGTTCACTGTGCGATTATTTTCTTTGCTGTTGTGGTGCTCGGAATTGTTGCACGTTATTGCAAAATTAATATTTTTACTCTGATGAGAATATTAAAGGATGAGTTGCTGCTTGCTTATTCAACCGCCAGCTCTGAAACTGTACTTCCTCGTATTATGGATAAAATGGAGAAGTATGGTGCACCAAAATCTGTCACCAGTTTCGTTATCCCAATTGGTTATTCATTTAACTTAGATGGTTCCACCTTATATCAAAGTATCGCTGCCATTTTTATTGCTCAGCTATATGGTATTGAGCTGTCATTAGGGCAAGAGCTTATTTTAGTCTTTACCTTAATGATCACGTCAAAAGGTATTGCAGGGGTTCCGGGAGTTTCATTCGTTGTCTTGCTGGCAACGTTAGGCTCTGTGGGGATTCCATTAGAAGGTTTGGCATTCATTGCCGGTGTTGACCGTATTCTCGATATGGCAAGGACTGCACTTAATGTGGTTGGTAACGCGTTAGCTGCCTTGATTATCGCCAAATGGGAACACAATTATGATGAGAAAAAAGCCCGAGAGTATGAGGAAAGTTTTTAATTAAAGACTAAATATCTAGGCTCTTCTTATTTCTAACCAAAGCCATCTTTAAAATATTAAAGATGGCTTTGAATCAACCTATTCATCGTTGATCTCCCCTCACCCAGTCTTATGCTAATCATTTTAGCATTCAATCGGTTATGCTAACATTACCTAAAATCAGTTGATTAATAGAAATAATATCTATCCTTATCAAAAAACGATTTATTAAATATTTTTTATTGCGTTATTATTTCATTCTACTGCTGATATTTGTACACTATTAGATCTACGATTGATATATACTCAATGACGGCCTGCTAAGCGATAGCCTCTTACTCAAAAACAGAAATTGATGAAAATATGCACAACCTAGTGAAAAATAATTTCTTATTAAAATTTATTGCTTTATTTTTGTTCTTTACCGCTATTCATTATGCAATGGGTTACCACTTTAAGATTTTCTACGTCCTAGCCATCACAGGAATATTAATTGTCGTTAATGACTATCCTAAAGTGTATAAAGCCATTATTGCCATTTATACCCTAGTGGGTATCTGCTATCTACCTGTAGGGTTACTTTACGGCTATCCTGATTATAATATCTTTTCATCTTTTTATTATACGGATAGCGAGGAAGCTAAAGGCTTTCTTAAAAACATCAATTACAAGTATTATTTATTATCAATTCTTCTCCTGTGCTTCAGTTATTTCATATTCAAATTGAAGTTTAAAGTGAATAAAAAAAGCAAATATGTTTTCTCTGCTATTTTTTTGATAATCACCGCGATATCCCCTATTAAAGCTATTTCTGAAGGAAGCTGGCGGTTACTTTTAACATCTGGATTACCTGAGTATCGTTTCTTTACTGAAAGCCTCTTTTACCTAGATTATTTACAGCAAGAAAAAAAATCTATTGAAGGTAATGATACCTTTGAAACAGTCACCTCCAATCCTAAATATCATGTTTATGTCATTGTTATTGGCGAAAGTGTTCGCCGTGACTTCATGCACAGTTATGGTTTTCCAATAGAAAACACCCCTTTTACCGATACAGTAAAAGGCTATATATTCGATAATTATATTTCTGCATCAGGTTCAACCAACCTTTCGTTGTCAAATACCTTATCTTTATATCCAAAAATGCAAAATAATATTATTTCTCTCGCAAACAAAGCGGGTTTCAAAACTTTTTGGATTTCGAGACAAGGTACTTACGGTAAACATGATGGTCCTGTAGCATCAATCGCCAAGCGTGCAACACATGCTTATTTTGTAGGTGGAAGTGCATTCCTCGATAATAATGTTATGTCTCAAGATGCCCCTGTGGTCCCTAAGTTTATTGAATCCTTAAAGCAGCCGGGTCAACATAAACTTATTGTGGTGCATTTAATTGGTAGTCATTCACCATTCTGCGATCGGATTGATAACACTTATGAGCAATTTCATATAAGTGACAAACTCTCTTGCTATATTCAATCTATCAAAAATACGGATGTCTTGTTATCTCAGATACAACAGCTACTTATAAAACAAAATACATCATGGTCTATGCTTTATTTCTCTGACCATGGGCTGTCTTTTATCGATAATCAAACTGATCTGATACATGGTGATAAAACACGGCAAAATTTTGAAGTCCCGTTTTTTATTACATCATCTGATTCGACTCAACGAGAGGTTATTTCTGCTCGTCGAAGTGCAATGAGTTTTATGACATTATTCTCTCAGTGGACAGGAATATCAGAGAAGAGCATTTCTCAATCATGTCCAATGATTTCTAATCAAGAATGTGAAAATCAAAATACCGTCATTAATTTTGATAAAGATTCAATGAGCTTTGAACGGCTCAATCATGACGAAAAAAAATAAAATACCATTCAAAGGCGATAAATTAACTCAGTTTATCGCCTTTTTAATAATTACTTTTACGTAATTTGAAATTTATTTTTTACTTATGTGATATTTCCTCGCAAGATTTTATTTCATTGCTACGCTAAATATACACTTTAATTTAGGTCATTCTTTATTTGGATTAGCAGCAATGAATCAAGTTAGACGCTTTCTTTTATTCTTAAAAGTTTTACAGCACCTAATGATTATCTTTGTGTTTACGCTGTCATATTTTCTGTTTCAGAATTGGCTATAATTCGATAAAGTTGAGCCCAAACCAAATCCCCCCTTTTCGAGTAAAGTAATAACCCGACTATTTAGGGGGAACTGATGAGAAGTTATTTGGATGAGTTTTACATACGATACTTAAATGAATTCTTCCGTGTTAAAACGCCGCATCCATCAAGATAAATTTAGGCTCAGCTCTTTGATAGTGGTTAATCATCGGTACTAATCGTTGGAAGTGTTCAGACGCACAATGTGAATCTAATGCAGCACGATTCGGCCACTCTTCAATAAAAACAAAATGCCCAGGATCCTTTTCATCAATATAAAGATCATAAGCGATACATAGCGGTTCTTTCTTTGTGGCTTCAACAAGTGCCTTATAGAGTGGTAACACGATTTCTACCGCTTCCGGCTTGATAAAATCTTCAGCAATGACTTTTAGCATTGTAATCCTCTTTAATTAACTTGTTAAAATTCAAATCAATCCCTTTCAACTAAGCGAGCTTCAAAAGCTCTTATTGATTCAGCTTAACATCCACATTTTTAATTATCTGCGCTAATTTTGCTTTATCTTCATCAGAGAGATAGTCATGGTATTTTTCAACAAAGCGCTGGATTCGCTCTGCCCCAGCAATAATTTTCCCTGCGGCTTTATTGATGTCATTTTGAGCGGTATTCATGTTGAACCTCATTAATCTGTGCCATGACAAAGAAAGTAGCACGCGATTAATAAATGATCATCAAATAGACCTTTAGTGGTATATGGGGATTACTGAAAACAGATATTGTCGACGGACGGAGCTACTGAAAATACAACGTAAAATTGAGGATATAAATGACTGACAAAGAAAAAACCCGCTATATCTTTCGATATAGCGGGTTCTTATTTGGTGCCGGCTACCGGAGTCGAACTGGTGACCTACTGATTACAAGTCAGTTGCTCTACCAACTGAGCTAAGCCGGCTAATTTGGCGGAGAGATAGAGATTCGAACTCTAGGATGGTTACCCATCGGCGGTTTTCAAGACCGCTGCCTTCGACCGCTCGGCCATCTCTCCATGGGGCGCGATTATGGAGGAATCCCGGGGGCTTGTCTACCCCTGATAGTAAAATAATTGCATTTTTTTGTTCGTTTGACTAATCTTCACTCAATTGTTCTCTATTGCCCTAAAAAAATGCTAATATCTGTGCAAAATCAGTGTCTATAACGTACCTAGGCGTATGATTTTTAATCTGATTAATCTAATTTGCCAGTGTGACAGCGTGGGACTGTATGTACAAACAATCATTATTAAAACCGAATGTTCTTTCTCGCATTTTTATTGCCTTTATTGTGCTGCTCGTCACAATGCTGTCGTTGTCCCTCTATAATTATTATCACGCATGGATGTTAGCGCACCAAACGGCCATCAACACTCTCGCTAATCGACTCGCTTATCAAATTGAAGATTATCGCTATCAAGCGGGTCACATCTATAAGCTTGCCAATGATAAAACTACACCTGACTCTGTTAACGACATTTCCGTGACTGAAATGCGCCACGATGTTTATTGGCTAAGTAGCAATAACCAGACCATTGATTCCATTGTGTTTGGTCTCAATAAACCAAGCAGTAAAGTCTTAGCGACAAAGCTCGCAAACTATATGGAGATTGTATGGGGGGCACGGAATGAATTTAACTCCATGTACTACCTTAATGGTCAAGACAACTCCTTAGTTCTGGTAACTACCCATTCCATTCTAAAACCAGAGTTACGCTATAAAGAAAGCTATTTAACGCTAACGGCGGAAGATAAGCGCTCTGATATGATCACCCAATCGACATTATTAGATCGCCGTGAAGTTATCTCCAATATGCAGAAAAATGCGCAGGATAATGTTTACTTCTATACCTATCGTTTAGTCTTTAACTCGCCAGGGCGCCTTAGTAGTGTGATCTCCTTTGATATTTCTATCAATTCAATCCTCCCCTTTACATTACAGGGTGATGATATTTCGATTTCACAGCGACCAAACAATCAAGAAAATAGCCAAGCGGCCAGCGAACTCGTTGGCACCAGCCTGATGCTATCTCAACCCATTGAAGGCACTAATTACCAGATTAGCTATACCCTTTCTCTGAAAAGTATTATTTTCGGGGTGCTAAGTTACAATTTTTGGTTAATTACCTGCATGATTGCGGTCAGTATTTTGGCGCTGATCACCACCATGTTTATCCGCAAGCGAATTATTTCACCCAATGCTTCAATGCTGGATGAGCTCCAGTTTAAAGATGCCCTCAATAATGACATTCTTAACCATATTTCTTATGGCATCCTAGTCTTTGATTTTAATAGCAATAAAAAATTATTAAGTAACAGTATCGCGAATCACTTATTACCGTCTATGGATCTGATACATATCAAAGAAATGGCAACCGATCATAATGATGTCATTCAAGTTTCCATAGAAAACAATATCTATGAAATCATTTTGGTAAAAAGCTTAATTAAAGAAAACACCATTTTGTTTATCATCATAGATAAAGATAAAGAAGTTCTGACGCAAAAACGCCAAGAAATGGCTACGCGTGAGCATCAACGAAATATTCAACTTAGAAAAGTGGTTTTCGAAAATATTTGCCAGGAAATTCTACCCGCTGTTAACCAAATTGATGCCAAATTTAACCAATTAAGCTCTTCACTTGGTGAGCCTAAAAATCCATTATTATCTGAAATTCAAAACCAACTGTTTTATATCAATAATTGGTTTAGAAATATCGAACTTATTAGTCAATTAGAAACTCAACAGATTGAGTTTAAAACAGAAAAATTTGCTATTGGTCAGATGATTAACCAATATCTTAAACAAAATTTAGCACATTTAAATCGAAAAGGACTTTCGTTCTATTTTTATAACAACATTAATCCTGACTCATTAATTGAAAATAACCCGGATTATTTCCAGATTTTATTCCAATCAATTTGGGAATACTCAATAGAAACTACAGCCTTTGGTAAAATTACCGTTTCAATTGACTATATTGAAGAAAAAAGTGAAGTTTCTATTGATATAAAAGACAGCGGAATTGGGTTAACTCATATTGAATTGAATAACTTGCAAAGCCCATTCACAGGGAAAGCACAAAGTTCAAATCAATTTAAGCGTTCTGGCATGACCTTTTACCTCTGCAAATTATTAACGAAAAAAATGCAGGGAACATTTAGTATCAAGTCAAGTGATGCCATCGGTAGCCATTATCAAATTAAGCTCCCCGCGCAACCCCAGATGCAAAGCCATGAATACCCTGCTCTGCTTGAAGATATGTATATTCGCTTGAATATTCAGAATATTGATACTCGTCGCATTGTTAAACAGACCTTATCGCATTATGGTGCAGAGTTTCTTGATATCGATGAGAGCTCACCACATAGCCACTGGGATCTCTTGATCGCCGACAATGATGACGTTTCCTTTAATCACATAATTAAAATTAAAGGAAATCTATCTTCAATAAATTGTATTAACCCAAATTATATTGAAGTTAACTACAATTTCGCGGATGAACTTATCGATGCTATCTCATTATTGATAGAACAAGCGAATGAGACAGAAGATAATAATGAATCCAACCTATCTTCATCACTCGTTCTACGAGAAAATAACTCTCAGTCGAATAATTCTGTCGATAATATTATTTCAGGCTATCATTTAATTCTGTCGAAGAGCGATTATAAAGATTTGTTTATCTCAACAGTACCGATAGATATTAATAAACTGTATAATAGTGAAAGTGTTGCGAATTTAACCGAATTAAAAGACACTGCACATCGTTTAAAAGGAGTTTTTGCTATGCTTGAATTCCATTATCTTCATAAACTTTGTGAAGATTTGGAACATTACATAGCAGATGAAAACGGATTTGAAATAAAAAATTGCATTAGAGAACTGGATGTCTCAGTGAAAAGACTAATGCCAGAAGGTAACCAATAATATGAATAACCTAAATGTCATTGTTGCCGATGATCATCCTATTGTTCTTTTCGGTATCAGAAAGTCGCTTGAACAGATTGAATGGGTAAACATCGTCGGTGAATTTGAAGATTCTACTTCTTTAATTAATAACTTAGCGCGCCTGAATGCAGACGTTCTGGTTACTGATTTGTCTATGCCTGGCGATAAATACGGCGATGGTATTACATTAATTAAATACATTAAGCGTCACTACCCTGACTTATCGATTATTGTCCTCACCATGAACAATAATCCGGCGATCTTAAGCGCTATTCTTGAGCTTGATATTGAAGGTATCGTACTAAAACAAGGTGCGCCTGCTGACTTACCAAAAGCGCTAGCTGCCTTACAAAAAGGGAAGAAATTTACCCCTGAAAGCGTCAGTAAATTGCTTGAAAAAGTGAATGCGAGTGGATATGGCGATAAGCGTTTATCACCAAAAGAAAGTGAAGTGCTACGCTTATTTGCAGAAGGATTCTTAGTCACTGAGATTGCTAAAAAACTAAATCGCAGCATCAAAACCATTAGTAGCCAGAAAAAATCAGCGATGTTAAAGCTGGGTGTTGAAAATGATATCGCACTGCTGAATTACCTTTCATCAGTCAGTATCGACAATTCCCCTTCTGAATAATCGTTTTTTGGCGCTAAAATAGAAGCCCGTTTAGGGCTTTTATTTTTTCTATTCAATATGTTAACTGTTTAATAAATAATTTATTCACTCATTAGGTTTAACATATTTCACCAACGACTCCCGTAGCACACTGATCGATGTAGGCTTCGAGAGACAATCATTCATACCCGCATCAAGACAACGCTGCTTCTCTTCTGCCATCGCATTTGCCGTTAATGCTACAATAGGCTGCCTAAAACCTTGTTCTCGCAACGTGCGCGCCAATTGATAACCGTCCATATTGGGCATATTCACATCAGAAAGAACAATGTCCGCATAATTATGCTCAAGGAATTTCAACGCATCTAATCCATCGACTGCCGTACTTGTCATAAAGCCAATGCTTGTCAGCTGCTCTGTCAATAGCATTCGGTTAATAGGATGGTCATCAACAATTAAGACTTTAAACGTATTCAAATCTGCATCGGCATCTTCAAGGTCATGGTTCTCTAAACTCTCTTTAGTACCTTGAACCAACTTAACAATGATTTTATCAATCAACATTGGCAGCTTATCGAGCTGATAAGTGTTATAGAGCCAATTACTTGGTTGAGTTTCAAATAATTCACCTGAATATAAACTACTGAGTTTCAGCAAGTTTCTATTCTGTAAGGCAACACTTTCTTGGGTATCCGTAATCAACAAGTCATACGTCTCATTGATATCAATGGATGAGCCCGTTACCACATTAAAATGATGGTGTTCGAGCAATCTTACAAGAAAATCAATTAAGAATGCATTTTGGCCCGTCACGGCGACACGGTAATTTTTTCGGTACTCAGGAATAACGGGTTCTAAATATTGCTGGTCATAGAGTGGAATGCGGATCGTAAACGTACTCCCCAGCCCCGCTTGAGAATCCACACCAATATCACCATCCATCAAGTTGATGAGTTTCTCACAAATAGCGAGCCCTAACCCTGTCCCTTTGTGTCCATTATTTTGATCGTATACTTGGAAGAATGGGTCAAATAATTGCATAACCACTGCTGGGGTCATTCCAATCCCCGAATCTTTGACTTCAATTTTTAAATAATTTTCATCTTTCCAAACATGCAGCATCACAAAACCAGAGTCTGTGAACTTTATGCTGTTATTCACAATATTGGAGATAACTTGTTGTAGGCGCACTGGGTCGCTAAGCATCATGTCTGGAATGTTCGGCTCAATATAAGAGTAAAGTGACACTTGTTTTTTAGTTGCTAAAGGGACGTAGTTAGCAAGAACATAAGCAAATACATTGCGGCAATTGAATAATTTATTTTCTATTTTTAATTGTTTGGATTCAATTTTGGAGAAATCCAAAATATCACTGATAATCTGCAACAATAGCGATGACGAATTATCCATTGTAGAAACTAATCGAAGCGCTTTATCTGATAAATCATACCGTTGCAATAACTCAATATTACCGATGATCCCATACAACGGTGTTCTTAATTCATGGCTCACCGTGGCTAAGAACATCGATTTCGCTTGGTTCGCCTGATCCGCTGCATCTGCGACATCCTGCAATGATTTTTCCATCTGCACACGAATACTAATGTCGATCAATACGCAGATAGCCACATCTTCATTTTGATAACGTGAATTCACAAAACTAATTTGTAGATGGGTGCCATTCGTTGCAACAACATCAATATAGTTGCTAGATTTTTGACGAATAATCGTCAAAATTCGCTGTTTATCATCTTCACTCAGTAAACGGAAATAGTTATGTGCGAGCTCATTACTCAGAATATTGCCGCCATCACTTAACCTTAGGATAATAATCCCTACAGGGGCTGATGCCACAATTTTATGGTTAAACTGTTCATGCTCCTCAAGACGAATCGCCGTATTGGCCGCGGGTTCTAACATTCGTCTTTCTAACAACCAAATTAAAAAGAAAATTAACGTACCAGACAAAATATTAATTAATATTGCGTAAATTATTGATGTTTTTAGGTTGCTGATTAAATACGATGTCTCAATTGAATAAATAACCGTTAGTTGCGAAGGTGCTAAACGCTTCTTAAAAAACAGCTGAGTATAATCAGAGTTAAAACCGAAATAATTTATCTCTCCAGATGTCAGCAATGGTGAATTTTTAATATTCGAATCTGATGAAGTGTAGAGAACAGGTTGATTTGATGAGTTAATTAATGTGATTTCAACGGCTGGATTATTACGTAAATTAAACTGATTTAAGTTGATCGCTCGCTCAATCCCAATAAAACCAACAATTAAGCTTTTCTCATAAATAGGGATCATCAAATAGAGTTGACCATTTGATGGTTGAGAACTGTGGGTGATGGTATATAAATTGCGCTCTTGACCCTGCTGTCTTAACTGTTTGTAGATCCGCGCATTGTCATAGACCACTTTTTTTAGCGTATCAATATCAGAAACTGCAGCACGAATTGAATAATCCATCATGCAATAACTGCCTGTTCCAAAGACAAATACGTGATTTAAGCCTTGGGGGACCGCAATGCTGTCTTTCCAGAAAATATTGAGTTGTTCAAAAGCAGAAAGATAATTCTGAGTTCGCTGCTTAAATACATCACAATCTGCCGATGGCATGAGTGGATATAGCGAGTATGACGTGGATGCGGGTAAAGTGATATCTTCTTGTTGAATACCCACTTTTTGTTGATGTTCTTCGTCTTTGAGTCGTTGCTGCTCCGTCATGGAATGAATAAGGCGAAGTGTAGCATTTGACTGCTGAATATAAACTTGCAGGTTTTCATAACCAGAATGGAATTGCTGGCGCAGATCAGATTTATGTTCATTGAACTGCATATAAAGGAAAAACAGAGTGATGAAAAGCCCCATTCCCCATAGCATAACGCCTAGGACACGAAAAAGATCTCTAGATAATCTGAGGGATGTTTTAAACGAGGGTAAATATCTCAATCCGTTACCTACAAGTACATTATCACTAATACTGAGTATACTCGATTAACTCGATGAAAAGCGACAACCAATAACTTCCATGTATATTGCTAGTGTAAAGATACAAAAACGGGCGGATAATCCGCCCGTTTCATTGATGAATGATACTTACTCTTCGGTATCTGCATCAGTTTGTGCTTCACCGTCAACATCAATACCTTCTTCATCGGTATTGTCATCGTCTTCAGTTTCAGCAACACGTTGTAAACCAACTACTTTTTCATCTTCAGCAGTACGGATCAACGTCACACCTTGAGTATTACGTCCAACGACGCTAACTTCAGAAACGCGGGTACGAACCAGAGTCCCAGCATCCGTAATCATCATAATTTGGTCGGTATCCTCAACTTGGATAGCGCCAACAACTTGACCATTACGCTCGCTCACTTTAATAGAGATAACCCCTTGAGTTGCACGAGATTTTGTTGGGTATTCTGCTTCTTCAGTACGCTTACCGAAGCCGTTTTCAGTCACGGTCAGAATATGGCCTTCACCACGAGGAATAATTAAAGAAACAACTTTATCGTCGTCCATTAATTTAATACCGCGAACACCTGTCGCTGTACGTCCCATCGCACGAACCGCATCTTCTGCAAAGCGCACCACTTTACCTTGCGCAGAGAACAGCATGACTTCATTGCTACCGTTGGTTAAATCAACACCAATCAGCTCATCGCCTTCGTTCAAGTTCACGGCAATAATACCGGCACTTCTTGGGCGACTGAAATCTTGCAGAGGGGTTTTCTTCACGGTACCGCTCGCGGTCGCCATAAAGACATAATAGCCCTCTTCGTATTCACGCACTGGTAAAATCGCGGTGATACGTTCATCTTGCTCAAGTGGCAGTAAGTTCACAATTGGACGTCCACGAGCACCACGGCTAGCTTCAGGCAATTGATATACTTTCATCCAATATAAGCGACCACGACTGGAGAAACACAAGATAGTATCGTGGGTATTCGCCACCAGCAGACGCTCAATAAAGTCTTCTTCTTTAATACGCGCTGCGGATTTACCTTTACCACCACGGCGTTGTGCTTCGTAGTCAGACAATGGCTGATACTTCACATAACCTTGGTGAGATAGCGTTACCACCACATCTTCTTGGTTGATCAAATCCTCAATATTGATATCTGCGGTATTTTCAGTGATCTCAGTACGACGCGGGTCGTTATAAGCATCACGAATCGCCTCTAACTCTTCACGAATAACTTCCATTAAACGCTCAGGGCTACGCAGAATAAACAGTAATTCTTCGATTTGTTTCAGAAGTTCACGGTACTCTTCCAGCAGTTTTTCATGCTCAAGACCGGTCAATTTCTGTAAACGCAGATCCAAAATTGCTTGTGCTTGCTGTTCAGTCAGGAAATATTGACCTTCATGAACACCATATTGTGGCTCTAACCACTCAGGACGTGCAGCATCATCACCCGCACGTTCCAGCATCGCAGCAACATTACCCAGAGCCCAAGAACGGGCAATCAGCCCAGCTTTTGCTTCAGCTGGTGTTGGTGCTTTACGGATCAATTCGATAATTGGGTCGATATTCGCCAGTGCCACCGCCAACGCTTCAAGGATGTGCGCACGGTCACGGGCTTTACGCAGTTCGAAAATAGTACGGCGTGTAACAACTTCACGACGATGGCGAACAAACGCGGCAATAATATCTTTCAGGTTCAAGATTTTTGGTTGACCCTGATGCAGTGCCACCATGTTGATACCGAAAGAAACTTGCAATTGCGTCAGTGAATACAGGTTATTTAGTACTACTTCGCCGACTGCATCGCGCTTAATTTCAATGACAATACGCATACCGTCTTTATCAGACTCATCACGCAGTGCACTGATACCTTCAACGCGTTTTTCTTTAACTAATTCCGCAATTTTTTCAATCAAGCGCGCTTTGTTCACTTGATACGGAATCTCGTTGACGATAATGGTTTCACGACCATTTTTCTCATCAACTTCGACCTCGGCACGTGCACGAATGTACACTTTACCGCGACCGGTACGATACGCATCGATAATACCACGACGACCATTGATAATAGCGGCAGTCGGGAAGTCAGGGCCTGGGATGTGTTCCATCAAGCCTTCGATACTAATATCTTCGTCTTCTATATACGCTAAGCAACCATTAATCACTTCCCCTAAGTTGTGCGGAGGAATGTTAGTGGCCATCCCGACAGCAATCCCTGAAGAACCATTGACCAAAAGGTTAGGTATCTTCGTTGGCATCACTTCTGGGATTTGCTCTGTACCATCATAGTTAGGAACAAAGTCTACGGTTTCTTTTTCTAAATCAGCCAGCATTTCATGGGCAATTTTCGCCATACGGATTTCCGTATAACGCATTGCAGCGGCGGAGTCTCCGTCAACTGAACCAAAGTTCCCCTGACCATCTACCAGCATGTAGCGCATAGAGAAAGGCTGCGCGAGACGAACGATGGTCTCATAAACGGCGCTGTCTCCATGTGGATGGTATTTACCGATGACGTCCCCAACGATACGGGCAGACTTTTTATAGGGTTTATTCCAATCATTTCCCAGTACATTCATCGCAAATAACACTCGGCGGTGTACTGGCTTCAGCCCATCTCGAACATCTGGAAGTGCACGGCCGACGATAACGGACATTGCATAATCCAAATAGGAACTTTTCAGTTCTTCTTCGATATTGACTGGGGTGATTTCTCTGGCAATCTCGCTCATGGAACCACTGTCCCTCATAACTTCAGATTCAAAGAGTAAACTATACCACAACTCCCTTATTTAATTAAGAGATAAGAGAAGTGAGTATTTGTCTTTCAAGCTATGTATAATAGCGGAAAAATGCGCTTATGTGTCCGAATCTTGTAGATTTTCAAGCAATAGTCTCTCAAGGATTTTCATATTTGGCTCATAATCCCAATAAATTAACTCACGGGCGACTATCGTCCCATTACGAATTCCAACCTGTTTTTGCATTTTGCAAAATAAATATAGTCCAATAGGTAAAAATAAGTAATGCGAGGATAGAAATAGATATAGGAGTTCCTCAGATGAATGATACCCAAAACCAAACGTACCTAAACGTCGACAAACAAGAAATTGAAAAGTTTGAATCGATAGCGTCACGTTGGTGGGATCTTGAAGGCGAGTTTGCCCCATTACACCGCATTAATCCGCTGCGTTTAGGCTACATCATGCAACGTGTAGACGGCATTTTTGGTAAAAAAATTCTCGACGTTGGCTGCGGTGGCGGTATTTTATCTGAAAGCATGGCGCGCGAAGGTGCGGATGTCACAGGTTTAGATATGGGCGCAGATCCGTTAATGGTCGCTCGTCTACACTCTCTGGAATCGGGTATTCCTGTGGAATACGTCCAAGAAACCGTCGAACAGCATGCTGATAAACACCCTCAGAGCTACGATATCGTCACTTGCATGGAAATGCTTGAGCACGTTCCAGACCCAGAGTCTGTGGTAAGAGCCTGCGCGAAGTTAGTTAAACCTGGCGGACATGTTATTTTTTCCACCATTAATCGCAACAAAAAAGCATGGCTAATGGCTGTCGTGGCAGCGGAATATGTGATGAAAATGGTTCCAAAAGGCACCCACGATGCTAATAAGTTTATCCGCCCATCCGAATTAATTAGCTGGGTCGATAAAACGCAATTAAAAGAACAACATATGATGGGACTGCATTATAATCCAATCACCGATAAATTTTGGTTAGGGCCTAACGTTGATGTGAACTATATGCTGCATACGATCAGCGAATAAATAGCAAGCGGTACGTTTAAGAAAACAGCAAACGGTCTCAACTTTACAAAATAATTTTTAGGTTAATGTCGGTAAGTCAATTTTTGGCAACTCCACTTCTCATGCTGCTTACCGACATGATCAATTTTTCTTATCCAGTTGTTATCCACAAAAACTATCAGATTTGTACACTTGATAAAATCGCACATTAACATTATCTTGTTATTAGATTCTTAACAAACTACTACATATAGTGGTCATCACAAATATAATATACAAGTCTCATGATTGTTCATCATGAGCTTTTTTACGTTTGGGAGACTCTATTTTGTAACTCAACCAAGGTGTACTTGCTCATGAACCAGAGTCTGTTAGTCACAAAACGTGATGGACATAAAGAACGCATTGACCTCGACAAAATCCATAAAGTTATTACATGGGCGGCGGAAGGTCTTAGTAACGTATCAGTTTCACAGGTGGAGTTACGTTCTCAGATTCAGTTTTATGATGGGATCAGAACTTCTGATATTCACGAAACGATGATTAAAGCCGCTGCTGACTTAATCACCGGTGAAACACCAGATTACCAATATCTTGCTGCACGTTTAGCGATTTTTAACCTGCGCAAAAAAGCCTATGGCCAGTTTGAGCCACCAAAATTATATGCCCACGTAAAACATCTGGTTGAGATGGGTAAATATGATAAGCATTTGCTGGAAGACTACACCGAAGCAGATTTCGAGCAAATGGATGGTTTTATTGACCATTGGCGTGATATGAATTTCTCCTACGCCGCTGTTAAACAGTTGGAAGGGAAATATTTAGTTCAAAACCGTGTCACCGGTGAAATCTACGAAAGCGCCCAGTTTTTATATATTCTGGTTGCTGCATGCTTGTTCTCTCATTATCCACAAGCAACCCGTTTAGATTACATCCGCCGCTTCTATGACGCGGTATCAACATTCAAAATTTCTTTACCTACGCCAATTATGGCGGGGGTACGTACACCTACACGTCAATTCAGCTCATGTGTTCTGATTGAGTGCGGTGACAGCCTTGATTCTATCAATGCAACCTCAAGTGCTATCGTGAAATATGTCTCTCAGCGTGCCGGTATCGGTATCAACGCGGGTCGCATCCGTGCACTGGGTAGCCCAATCCGTGGTGGCGAAGCATTCCACACTGGCTGTATCCCATTCTATAAGCATTTCCAAACTGCGGTAAAATCTTGCTCTCAAGGTGGCGTACGTGGTGGTGCAGCAACTCTGTTCTACCCTATCTGGCACTTAGAAGTAGAAAGTTTATTAGTGCTGAAAAACAACCGTGGTGTTGAAGGGAACCGTGTTCGCCATATGGACTACGGTGTACAGCTCAACAAATTAATGTACGAGCGCCTGATCAAAAACCAAGATATCACTCTATTCAGCCCGTCTGATGTTCCGGGCTTGTACGATGCATTCTTCGCGGATCAAGACGAGTTTGAACGCCTCTATGTGCAATATGAACAAGATGAGAAAATCCGTAAATCCAGCGTAAAAGCGGTTGAATTATTCTCATTGATGATGCAAGAACGCGCATCTACGGGTCGTATCTATATTCAAAACGTTGACCACTGCAACACCCACAGCCCATTTGACCCACAGGTTGCCCCTGTTCGTCAATCCAACCTGTGTCTGGAAATTGCACTGCCAACTAAACCATTAAATAACGTCAATGACGAAAATGGTGAAATTGCCCTGTGTACGCTGTCAGCGTTTAACTTAGGTGCCATTGAAAGCCTCGATGAGTTAGAAGAGTTAGCTATCTTAGCGGTTCGTGCATTAGACGCACTGTTAGACTACCAAGATTACCCAATCCCTGCGGCGAAGAAAGGCTCCATGGGTCGTCGTACTCTGGGTATTGGTGTGATTAACTACGCTTACTACTTAGCGAAGCACGGTGTTCGTTACTCCGATAGTAGCGCCAATAACCTGACGCACAAAACATTCGAAGCGATTCAATATTACTTACTGAAAGCCTCAAATGAATTAGCGAAAGAGCAAGGTGCTTGCCCGTGGTTCAATGAAACCACTTATGCGCAAGGCGTGTTACCTATCGATACTTACAAACGTGAGCTCGATAAATTAACTGACGAACCACTGCATTATGATTGGGAAGCGCTGCGCCAAGAGATCAAACAGTATGGTCTGCGTAACTCAACGTTGTCTGCATTAATGCCATCAGAGACCTCGTCTCAGATTTCTAACGCGACCAACGGTATCGAACCACCACGCGGTTATATCAGCATTAAAGCCTCAAAAGACGGTATCCTGCGCCAAGTGGTGCCAGATTACGAAAATCTGAAAGGGGCTTACGAGCTATTATGGCAAATGCCTTCCAATAGCGGCTATTTGCAGTTAGTTGGGATCATGCAGAAGTTTATCGACCAGTCGATTTCTTCTAACACAAACTATGACCCAACCCGTTTCCCGAATGGCAAAGTGCCAATGAATCAGCTGTTAAAAGATTTATTGTTAGCCTACAAGTTTGGTGTGAAAACACTTTACTACCACAACACCCGCGACGGTGCTGAAGATGTTCAGGGGGATCTGGAAGAGGTTGTTGAAACCGCAGATTCTGATTGTGAAGGCGGAGCTTGTAAAATTTAATAGGGATGGTTATGTCACATTCATACACGATTTTTTCTCAGAAAAAAAATAACCAGCTGCTGGAGCCGATGTTTTTCGGCCAGCCTGTGAACGTTGCCCGTTTTGATCAGCAAAAATATCCTATTTTTGAAAAACTGATTGAAAAGCAACTCTCATTCTTCTGGCGTCCAGAAGAAGTTGACGTGGCGCGCGACCGTATTGACTACAATGCGCTGCCAGATCATGAGAAACACATTTTTATCAGTAACCTGAAATACCAAACGCTGCTCGACTCTATTCAGGGTCGCAGCCCTAACGTGGCATTTCTGCCACTGATTTCAATCCCAGAATTAGAAACTTGGGTTGAGACTTGGTCATTCTCAGAAACAATTCACTCACGTTCATACACGCATATTATTCGTAATATCGTGAATGACCCGGCGATTATCTTCGACGATATCGTTGAGAATGAAGAAATTCTGAAGCGTGCAAAAGATATTTCTGAGTACTACGACACGCTGATCGAAATGACCAACTATTACCATATGTTTGGTGAAGGGACGCATACGCTGGGTGGTAAACAAGTCACTGTTTCACTGCGAGCACTGAAAAAGCAGCTTTATTTATGCTTAATGAGCGTTAACGCCCTTGAAGCAATTCGTTTCTACGTCAGCTTCGCGTGCTCTTTCGCCTTTGCTGAGCGCGAATTAATGGAAGGTAACGCAAAAATCATCAAGCTGATTGCTCGCGATGAAGCGCTGCACTTAACGGGAACTCAGCATATGCTGAACCTGTTACGCTCAGGTCAAGACGATCCTGAAATGGCAGAGATTGCCGCTGAGTGTGAAGATGAATGCTATCGCCTGTTTGTGGATGCGGCAGAACAAGAAAAAGAGTGGGCTGAGTATCTGTTCAGCGAAGGCTCGATGATTGGTCTGAACAAAGATATTCTGTGCCAATATGTGGAATATATCACCAACATTCGTATGCAAGCAGTTGGTCTGAAATTACCATTTGAAGCGCGTTCTAACCCTATTCCATGGATCAACGCATGGTTAGTATCTGACAACGTTCAAGTGGCGCCACAAGAAGTCGAAGTCAGCTCTTATTTAGTCGGTCAGATTGACGCTGAAGTTAACACCGATGATTTGAGTGATTTCGAACTGTAATTATGGCAAGTCATAAAATCACCCTGCGTCTTACGCAGGGTGTTCAAGTCCCCTACCACACGGATGTTCACACCAGTTTATTGGATGCTCTTGAAGATAGCCGAGTGCCTGTCGAGTACCAATGTCGAGAAGGCTACTGTGGCTCATGCCGCGTAACATTATTAAAGGGAAAGGTTGGATACAAACGTAAACCACTCGCTTTTGTTCAAGAGGGTGAAATTCTGCCCTGCTGTTGTCACCCGCTATCCGATATTGAAATCGAGTAGCCGCGCTAGTAATACTGCATATCTAACAATAAAAAGCGATTGCTTTGATGACTCGAGCAATCGCTTTTTTCTTATAAACTTTTTGCTTATAAAATCATACCTAAAATAATGCGAGTTACCGGTAAGCAGCTAACCCCCTACAATTTGAAGTATGAAGGGTATTTTTATAGATAACCGTACATCGCAGCAAATACCCAGCCAAACACACAGGATACACCCACTCCAATTAGACCAGGCAAGATAAAGCTGTGGTTGATAACAAACTTACCAATACGTGTAGTACCAGAACGGTCAAACTGAATAGCCGCAAGGTCACTTGGATAAGTTGGCAGGATATAGTAACCGTAACACGCTGGTGCAGAAGCAATAATATATGCAGGGTCAACACCAATACCCAATGCGATTGGTACCACCGCCGCTAATGCCGCCGCCTGTGAGTTCACAAATTTAGATACTAACAGTAAAACAACCGCATACGCCCAAGGGAAATCTTTGACTAATGAACCTAAAGTGCCTTTGATTTCATCCATATGGGCACCGAACATGGTTTCTGCCATCCACGCGATACCATATACCGCCACGATAGCAATCATCCCTGAACGGAATACTTCGTTTTTAGAAATCTGTCCTGGATTGGTTTTACAAATGATAATGATCAGCGCACCCGCTAATAACATGAACATCTGGATCACTAATACCATCGATAACGGCTTACCGTTAATTAATGGTCTGAGCTCAGAAAATGCGCCCAGCAATGCCACCACAACGATAGATGCTAAAAAAATCCACATTGCTACCCAGTTAATTTTAGGCAGCTTTTTATCCAGTAGCGTAACCGTCTCACCATAAACATAGTCATGGTTTTCAGGCACAGAGATAAACTCTTGGAATACCGGGTCTTTATCCAGATCTTTACCGCGGAACCAGCTAAAGATACCTATCGCTAAGATACCGATTAAGGTTGATGGGATAGTGATTGCCAGTAAATCTAAAAATTCTAATGATTTACCGTTGATGGACACGCCATTTAACATCGCGACTAAAGAAACAACTGCCACGGAAACAGGGCTGGCAATAATCCCCATTTGCGCCCCGATACTACTCGCCGCCATTGGTCTTTCAGGACGAATATTATTCTTGATCGCTGCATCGTAAATGATTGGCAAAATGGTATACACCACATGCCCGGTACCACACAAAATGGTTAAAATACAGGTAACAAAAGGTGCAACAATAGAAATGTATTTTGGATTTTTACGCAGTAAACGTTCTGCGATTTGTAGCATAACGTCCAAACCGCCTGATGCTTGTAAGGTTGCTGATGCTGCAACAACAGCAATGATAACAAGCATAACGTCTACAGGCGGTTTTCCTGGAGGTAAACCAAAGCCAAAGACAAGTATAACTAGGCCAACACCACCTAGCAGCCCGAGCGCCATACCCCCCTTCCTTGCTCCGTAGAACAAGCAGACAAGAATAATGGCAAGTTGAATCATAAAGTCCATAGGTCCATCCTTTATTTATAGGTTTCCCTTATTATCCAGATGGTCTTAACGTATTAATTTGATTTATATTAATTTAAAAAACAATATTGTTTTATTTTCATTCCTAATATTTTGGTCCCATCACAAAATTCCCCTTTAGTTGCTGCCATAATACTCAGTTAAATAATATAATGAGTAAAATCAATCTTATAAACCCCATTTTTTAACATCAAACCCCATCAAGCTTCACTTCTTATTTTCATTCTTAACAAAAAATTACCCTTAGCGAGCAAGTTGTTATTCACCCATACATTAATAGAATTTTTGACTTATTTAGACTGTTAATATTTATTTACACTCACTGTAATTCAGATTTGACAGAGTAATCGCAATCGCATAATCTGCTTAAATTATTAATAACCCGAATTCAATCAGAGGAATTTGTGAAGAATCGTACCCTTGGCAGTATTTTGATCGTGGCAGGAACAACAATTGGCGCAGGAATGCTAGCAATGCCGCTAGCGGCAGCAGGTGTTGGCTTCACTGGAATAGTATGTTTGTTAATTGGTTTATGGATGCTAATGAGTTATACCTCATTACTACTAGTCGAGGTATATCAACATAATCCTGCCAATATGGGGCTCGGTAGTGTTGCGAAAAAGTACCTCGGTCCTGTCGGTCAAATTGTCACTGGTTTGAGTATGTTATTACTGATGTATGCTCTGACAACTGCCTATATTGGCGGGGCTGGAGTGCTTATCTCTGATAGCCTATCTTCTTGGTGGGGGATTACGGTTTCGACTCAAACAGCCATTATTATGTTCACCATTGTTGGCGGGGCTGTGGTCTGTGTGGGTACACACTCTGTTGATTTTATTAACCGTATTCTTTTCACCGCTAAGACGATTTTCTTAGTGATTATGCTTGCCGTTATGATGCCTCATGCCGAGGCGGTTAACCTAAGCACAATGCCGCTGGAAAAAGGCCTTATACTCGCTGCTGTTCCCGTGATTTTTACCTCTTTTGGGTTCCATGGAAGCGTACCAAGTTTAGTCAATTATATGAATGGTGATGTACGCAAGCTGCGTATCATTTTCATTACAGGGAGTGCAATTCCTCTGGTTGCCTACATTCTGTGGCAGATAGCGACATTAGGCTCTATCCCATCCAATACATTTATGGGGATCCTTGCCCAGTCTTCAGGTTTAAATGGATTATTAACCGCAATCCGTGATGTGGTTGCCACCCCTCGTGTGAATATGGCAGTTGCCCTGTTTATGGATTTAGCGTTAGCGACTTCCTTCTTAGGTGTGGCTTTAGGTTTGTTTGATTACCTTGCAGACTTATTTAAGCGTAGTAATGATTTTATTGGTCGTGCACAAACCACGCTGCTGACCTTCGTACCCCCGTTACTCGCAGCGTTGTTCTTCAGTAGTTTTGTTCAAGCATTAACTTACGCCGCTGTCGCATTATCAGTCCTAGCATTAATCATACCGGCACTGTTAACCATGCGCGTACGCAAGTTAGAAGCGAATGGCATTTACCGCGTCAAAGGCGGCACACCAATCCTCACTTTAGTTCTGCTGTGCGGTATCGCAGTCATCGCCATCCAATTCGCCATCGTGGCCGGCTTCCTACCAAACGTAGGTTAATCCCAAGAGTTTCATTCATAAAAAAACACCCCAAATTGGGGTGTTTTTTTGAAAAATCCAGTTCCGCCATTTTTCAAAATAGTTCATGTTGTAGCTAGGCGGCAAACGCGCTAATCCCTAGGAGCATACACAAGTATGTGACTAGGGTTAGCAAGAGCAGCCAACAACGCTACAGCGTGAAATATGAAGAAAAATCTATCCCAGGGAGCATACATAAGTATGCGACCAGGGTTGGCAAGAGCAGCCAACAACGCCACAAATCAAAATATGACGAGAATATTAGAAGGACAGGCCGGCGCCCACATACCAACCATCTGCAAGTTTCTCATTACGATCATCATGCGCGCCTTTCATCTCAATCAGACGATAACCCGCATCAACCGACAACGGTTTAAACACGGTATAGCGCGCACCTGCTTTCGCTTCCATGTAGGATTTGCTGCCTGAAGTCAGTGATTCTGGTGCGCCATACGCTTCACCGTAGAAACTTAATGATGGCAGTGCTTGCCAACTTAAGCCGCCGCCTAATGCTGCCGCTGCACCGTTAGAACCATCTTCAGGAGATAAATACAATGCTTTACCACCTACATAGGCATTAAATGGTCCTAATGGCAGACCGAAAGTTGCGCCTAAGCTACCTAACTCGCCATTATGATCGCTACGAGCCCAAGAGCCATTAAATGCTAAACCGGAACCTTGAGTTCCTAAACCAGCACTTAATTCTGTAAAATGTTCACCCGCGCTGAAATCAGCAGAAATTGCTTGGGCAGCACCCATATAAAATGCAGAGGTCGCTGCAACAGCTAAAAGAACTTTGCGCATTATCATTTCCTTTATTATTAAAAATTAAAGTATCGTGACGATGTTACGTGATTTAGTGCACGTACTCAGTCTTTTTTGCTTAAATTTACGTTAGAACACCGTTTAACGCACAATAAGTGAAATTCATCAGTGGTTTACTTCAATCAATTCTTCATTTTCTGACTAAACTTCTTACTATGATTACAGTGATTGGTCAGAGCGATTAGATAATTAATTCTTTGCTTATTATACTGTTCATCAAGTTTATTATAGAGATGAAGTGATATTCTACAAATATTCATCCAGTTAGTTACTTTTGTGTAGTCTATAAATCTAATAGCTTGGGAGTATTGTGATGAAAAAAAGAGGTTTAACTACCGCTTCAGGCGCACCTGTTGTGGATAACAATAACGTGATGACTGCGGGTAAACGTGGCCCGATGCTGTTGCAAGATGTTTGGTTTTTGGAAAAGCTCGCCCACTTCGATCGTGAAGTGATCCCAGAGCGCCGTATGCACGCTAAAGGTTCAGGGGCATTCGGTACTTTCACTGTCACCCATGACATTACCCGCTATACCCGTGCTAAATTATTCAGTGAAATTGGCAAGAAAACCGATTTATTTGTCCGCTTCTCCACCGTAGCCGGTGAACGTGGTGCAGCTGATGCCGAGCGCGATATCCGTGGTTTCGCCATGAAGTTTTATACCGAAGAAGGCAACTGGGATATGGTGGGTAACAACACCCCTGTATTCTATCTGCGTGACCCACTGAAATTCCCTGACTTAAACCACGTTGTTAAACGCTGCCCTTACACCAATATGCGTAGCGCTGCCTATAAATGGGATTTCTTCTCCCACTTACCTGAAGCGCTTCATCAATTAACCATTGATGTCAGCGACCGCGGCTTACCGAAAAGTTATCGCTTTATGCACGGTTTTGGTAGCCATACCTATAGTTTTATCAATGCGAATAACGAACGTTTTTGGGTGAAATTCCACTTCCGTAGCCAGCAAGGTATCGAAAACCTTATGGACGACGAAGCAGAAGCGCTGATTGGTAAAGATCGTGAAAGCTCTCAACGTGACCTGTTCGATGCTATCCAACGTAAAGAATATCCTCGCTGGAACTTACAGATTCAGATCATGCCAGAAAAAGAGGCGTCAACCGTCCCTTATAACCCATTTGATCTAACCAAAGTGTGGCCACACAAAGATTATCCATTGATTGATGTAGGCTATTTTGAACTGAACCGCAACCCAGATAACTATTTCTCGGATGTGGAGCAAGCGGCATTTAGCCCAGCGAATATCGTTCCGGGCATTGGATTCTCTCCAGACAAAATGCTGCAAGGTCGCTTATTCTCTTACGGGGATACTCAGCGTTACCGTTTAGGTATTAACCACTATCAAATTCCGGTGAACGCCCCACGCTGCCCATTCCATAATTATCATCGTGATGGTGCAATGCGCATTGATGGTAATAGCAGCAATACCGTAACCTATGAGCCAAACAGCGCAGGTATGTTCCAAGAACAACCGGACTACAGCGAACCGCCATTATCTATCGAAGGTGCGGCGGATCACTGGAATCACCGTGAAGATGAAGATTACTTCAGCCAACCTCGGGCACTGTATGAATTGCTGGACGATGCAGAACATCAACGTATGTTCCAACGTTTAGCGAGTGAGTTGATTGAAGCGTCAGAAGAGACGCAAAAACGTCAAATCGAGTTGTTCAAGAAAGTGCACCCAGAATACGGCGCGGGTGTTGAAAAAGCGTTAAATGCGCTGAAATAAACAAGTATTTCCTGTTATGACCAAGCGCTAGAACTCTCTAGCGCTTTTTATCTATTCCTTAATTCATTCCGCGTTTAGTTCATCACTATCTTTGTGTTAACACCCATCGCTTCACCTGCTGGCGAGAGACTTTAATTCCCCCCGCTTTCAATTCAGGTTCTAGACGATAAAACGCCATTGGGAATTGATACGGGGCTAATTTATCTTTTAGCCAATCCGCCAGCATGTTCAAAACCATTGATTCATCCGCGTCAATCACTGCCACCGGGCGCTGCCCAAATTGCACATCATCAACAGGAACAACAAAGCTTTGGTGCACATCAGGGTAAGCATTGATCACCGCTTCAATATCTTCAGGCTGCACACACTCCCCGCCGCTAATGAACAGATTATCCAAACGACCTAAAACCTGATATTCACCCTCAATAAAGGCGCCTTTGTCATTGGTTTTAAACCAGCCATCCACTAAATTTAAAGGATGTAATTGCCCGTCAAACCAATACCCTAAGGATTGGCTATCCGACTGAATTTGAATTTCATCATCCACCAGCCGTACTTGTTTACCCGTTAACGGAAGCCCCACGCCTTTCTTACCATCGGCACGTTTGGCGCACACGGTTGATGCCATTTCTGTCATCCCATAACCGCTCCAACATACAATACCGCGCTGCTCGGCTAGCTCCGTTAAACTGGTTGGGATCATGGCGCCACCCAACAAGACTTCTTTTAACGAAAGAGTTAATGGCATCTCGTCATTCAGTAACCGCCATAGTTGGGTCGGCACTAATGAGGCATGGGTGACACCCTGTAATGCTTCGGGCAATGGTGTAGAACGAATGGCGAGTTTTGCGCCGCTCAGTAACCAACGCCATACAATCCCTTGCCCTGAAACGTGAAATAATGGCAATGAAAGTAGCCAGCAATCCTCTTGCTGATAATTCATGGCATTCAGTACGCCAGCCGCACTGTTCAAATGCGCCGAAATACTGTGTACAGCCGCTTTAGGTAACCCTGTTGAACCTGAAGTTAAAATTAACGTTGCAGGTTGCTCAGCGATTTTCTGAAAACTCACCGAAGGGAAATCATCATATTCAATAAAATGATAATAAAGCTGGTGATCCAAATGGCGATAATCCGCTAACGCATTCTGCTCATCGGTAAAATCAATTACTGCACCAATATCAAGATGCGGCAGTAATTCATTTAATAACCGCTCAGGAAGGCGAGGATTGAGAAGCAAGACTTTCGCCCCACAAGCTAACAATGCCAATTGACTGAGTAGCAGTTCAACGGAGTTTTTACCGCGCAAAGCGACACATTGCCCTTCTTGCACGCCTTGCATCGCAAAGTAAGTGACTAAATCGGCAATCTGCTGATTTAACGCCGCCCACGTTACCGATTCGGTATCCGTAAAAAGTGCAATGTTATTTGGTTGAAGACTGGCCCAATGCTGCCAAGGCCAGTCGGTAAAGCGGCTAGACGATGATGCTAACTCTGCCATACAACTGTCAGCTCATCTAACTGTTGAACAGGAATTTGGCATTGTGGCCAAGGTCTCACCAATTGAGATTGGATCAGTGAAACCGTATCTAAACCTGGAATGGTATTCGGCGTTAGCCAATTTGCGACCCGCGCTAATTGGGTTAAACCAAAGCTGCTTTCGATGGATGAGCTGATCACAGCCTGCATCCCTAACTGATGAGCTTGCTCCACCAAACTGCGGCAATAACTCAAGCTGCCCGTTAAGGTCGGTTTAATGATAATCGCCGCCACTCCCGGTTGCGCTTCTACTTTGAAGTCATCTTCGCGCACACTTTCATCCCATGCGATGGCGATACCAGTATCCGCAGAAAATTGCAAAGACTCCTCACGGGTTTTGCATGGCTCTTCAAGGAACGCAATTCGTGCACGGTAATCTGGATTCACATATTTAGCGAAACCATCTGCTTTTGCTCGAGTCCAGCTGCGGTTAGCATCTAAGCGCAGTTTTAGCTCAGGCACCGCTTCCAATAATAAGTTTGCCACCATGCCATCACGCACAGCTTCATAAAGCCCCACTTTCACTTTGGCGACTTTTTCCCCTTCCATGGCATCGAGGCTTAGGATTAGATCATCAGGGTCACCGCTGCATAATGGCGCTTTACGATAATTAGCTTGTTGTGGAAGTTCACCGGTCAGCTCTGCTAATGCACAGCTACAGCCAAAGGCAACTGAAGGTAAATGGCTTGGCGTCATTGTGCCTTCATTCACCCATTCATTTAGCCATGCGATGGTGTCTGCTGTTGCTTCTTCCAGGGTTTCACGGCTAAATTCCGGCAGAGGTGAAATTTCCCCCCAGCCTTCGCTATCCCCATCTTGTAAACAAACCAAAAGCCCATCACGGGTTTTTAGTCGTTGATAGCGAAGGATAACGCCTGCCTCCATCGGCAGGCTGAACGAGTAAAGTTTGGCTTTTCTCATTATGGATTACGCTTATATTTAGAAAAATCTGGCGCACGTTTTTCGTTGAATGCGTTACGCCCTTCTTGACCTTCATCGGTCATATAGAACAGCATCGTTGCGTTACCCGCTAATTCTTGCAGGCCCGCTTGACCATCACAGTCAGCGTTCAGTGCCGCTTTCAAGCAACGTAATGCCATTGGGCTGTTTTCCAGCATTTCACGGCACCAGCGCACCGTTTCTTTTTCTAGGTCAGCATAAGGGACAACGGTATTGACCAGACCCATGTCTAACGCTTCTTGCGCATTGTACTGACGGCACAGGAACCAAATTTCGCGAGCTTTCTTTTGACCGACGATACGAGCCATGTACGATGCGCCCCAACCGCCATCAAACGAACCAACTTTAGGACCCGTTTGACCGAAAATCGCGTTATCGGCTGCGATGGTTAAGTCACACATCATATGTAAAACGTGACCGCCACCGATGGAGAAACCGGCAACCATTGCAACAACAGGTTTTGGACAGGTGCGAATTTGACGTTGGAAATCCAATACGTTCAGATGGTGTGTACCGCTTTCATCGCGATACCCGCCGTAGTCGCCACGAATTTTCTGGTCACCACCCGCACAGAACGCTTTTTCGCCTTCACCCGTTAGGATGATAGTCCCGATATGGTCGTCATAACGCGCGTCTGACAATGCTTGGATCATCTCTTTCACGGTTTGCGGACGGAATGCATTGCGCACTTCAGGGCGGTTAATGGTAATTTTAGCAATCCCTTCTGGGGATTTGTGATATCGAATATCGTCAAAACCCGCCGAGCAATCTTGCCACTCAATCGGTGCGTACAGTTTTTCTTCGCTTGGATAAATCATTATCAAGTTCCTTTAACCACAGTGTGATAAAAAATAGTGAAGTGCAGCTGCATAATGTTGGGGATTTTCCCGATGCGCATTATGCCCTGCATTATCAATTAGCGTAAACGGCAATGCATATTGTTGCGAAACGCCTCGAAATTTTTGGTCTTTCTCACCGCAAAAATAGCAGTAAGGGACAGATAATTGCTTTAATGACTCAGCTAAAAATGGTTGTTTGGATAGCGACGTATTTTCTAGCATATCGGCAACGGCCAATGGGTTATTTTGACCTCGGAGTGCTACCAATTTTTCACGCTGAACCGATGTAAGGTCGGCAAAAACCGCTTGTTGATACCAGTCATTCAAAACCTGTTCGATTGGCTGATGTCGAAAACGTTCTGCCCAGCGATGGTCATTATCGGCTCGTGCAATACGTTCTTGTTCACTCTGTAAACCAACGTTGCCCCCTTCAATCACCAACCCTTGTAGCCCTTGATGAGTGCTAAAGCAGGCAAAGTGCATCGCTAAGCGGGCGCCGAGCGAATAGCCAATCAACACATATTGCGAAACAGAGTAACGCGCCAACAACTGAGTCAGTTGCGTATCAAAATCAACAAAACCTTGGCAGCCGATATTGCGTGAATCACCATGCCCTGGCAAATCCACCACTAAGCGCGGATAATTGGGGCAAGCCTCAACAATCGATGACCAATCATCGTGGCTCCCTAATAAACCATGAAGGAAAACTAGCCACGGGGTTTTTTCGCCGTAGGCAGGTTGTTCCTGGCTCGGATAATAGTGCGCCGCTAGCACGGTAAACTTTCCACGTCTTGCAGTAATTGTTTTAGTGTTCGAGCACCTTCATCCCCATCAACCACTAACTCAATCAGCAGTGTACCGCGTTGCTTGAGCCAGAATTCTTGCACTGTCTCTTTTAAGCTCGACCAATCTGTTGGCGCGCAGTATTGCAGACCAAACATCATCGCCGCACCTTCAAAGCTTACATTTTGTGGCATGCAATAATAGTTTTGGCGAGCTTCTGGGGAGGTTGGCAGCATCGAGAAAATTTGTCCGCCATTATTGTTCACAATAATCAATACGCTAGGAGCAGAAGGTTCACGCAGCAATGCCAAGCTGTTCAAGTCATACAATGCGGAGATATCCCCGACGATACCCAGAGTCGGCTTCGCCGTTGCTCTTTGTACCCCCGCCATCGTCGAGATCAAACCATCAATCCCACTGGCGCCACGGTTACTAAATACAGGGTAACCCGCTGGCAATTGTGCGAGTGCATCAATTAAACGCACAATTAAACTATTCCCCACGAAAAGTTGTCCGCAAGGAGGGAGAAGCTCTGGTAATTGATGTGCCACTGCCGCTTCAGAAAATTGGTTTTGTAGCTGGGCTTGAACATGTTGCAACGTGCGGCTTGTCAGATCCGTTAAGCCTTTACACCATGCACCGCGAGGTTGAGCGGGATGTTGCTCTATCCACCCTTTTACGCTGCAAGTGAGCTTACGACCCTGATGATTGGCGGGATCTAAGCGCCCTGGAATAGTATCAATGATCCAATACTCTTGAGGATGACATTGGCTTTGCCACTGTAATGCGCGTTTTCCTGTTAAGCTGGAGCCAAACTGAACCACTAATTCTGCTTCATCTAACCAGGCTTTAGCATTCGGGTGTTGTAACCATAAATCAGCACATGGATAAGGTTGCCCAGTCTGAGAAAGTACATCACCGATAACTGGCCAGCCCAGTTCTGCCGCCCATTTTGCAACAAGCTCGCCATCACTGCTGCTCATACGCCCTGCGATCACGACCCCTTTTTTCTGACGCCAGAAATACCAGTCAGCCACTAATGCGACAGTATGGGTCGGAGGTTCGCTTAGCCACGGGTGAGATGATTGCCACCAATTACCTAAACTGGCTTGCCACTCGGTTTCCCCTTCAGTTTCACCATACAGAGGTTCAGCAAAAGGACAGTTCACATGGAATGCCCCATGACGCAGCTGATTCATCCCGTTATCTAGCGCAGAAACCAGCCACTTCGCTGAAATATCGCGCGTGGGTCTTGGTAGCATTAAACTTTCGAACGGATGGCTAGCAAAAATATGGGTTTGGCGGATAGCCTGATTGGCACCGCAGTCAATTAATTCTGGCGGTCTGTCTGCCGTGAGGAAAATGACTTTTTCCCCCGTTAATCCAGCTTCTATCAGTGAGGGATAAAGGTTAGCGACTGCCGTCCCTGAGGTGACAATCACGCCAACAGGTTCTCCACTCGCTTTCGCAAGCCCAAGAGCAAGATGACCTAATCCGCGCTCATCAAAGTGCGTATGGCAATGAAGTTTTGCATTATTCACAGCGGCTAACGTTAACGGCGTGGAGCGAGAGCCGGGAGCTATGCAGATATTTTTCATTCCGTGACGGGCTAGCGCCTCAATAATTACCTCAGCCCAACGGAGATTAAATGCTGAATTCGACATAATGTGCTCGGTAACTTATTCATGATGCTGAGTGTAATAGGATTGAGAAAAATTTCTTGATCTCAAAACAATTTTTCATGAACTAATTGAAAATAAAAAAGAAATAACCATTTTAGCTATAGGGTTTTTAGGCTATTTTTTCATTGTGCTTGGTTTTTCATTGCGTTTTAAGTAAGGATTTCAGCCCAGCCGCTTTGTTTTCAATTTCTTCCCACTCTTGTTCAGGATCTGAACCACTCACAATCCCTGCACCTGAATAGAGGGATATCTGGGTACCATCAATTTGAGCGCAGCGCAGAGAAACCGCAAATTCACTGCGATTTAAACTGACAAAGCCACCCGTTCCTGCATACCAACCACGAGAAAATGGCTCGTGCTCGGCAAGGAATTCACGAGCAACGCGACGGGGTAAGCCGCATACCGCTGCCGTCGGTTGTAAACGTTGCAAACAATCGCTGTCTGAGGGCGCTAATAGGGTCGCGGCAATGGAGCGATATAAATGTTGGATTTTTCTCAGGCGGATCACCTTCGCGGGGGAGACATCAATACCCGTTACCGCACCTTGTAATTGCTGACAAATATCATCAACCACCACTAAATTTTCATGCTGGTTTTTACTGTCTTCCATTAACCATTTGGCATTTTCAGCCGCAATCCCATCATCAACATGGTTAGCAACCGTACCCGCTAGTGCTTCAGAATTAAGTTGAGTGCCTTGGCGCAAGTAAAGACGCTCTGGAGTCGATGACATAAAGCCGGAGTGCGCACTAAACGCCATCATAAAATGGTAGCAATGGTGATTCACTTTTTGGCTAGCAGATAAAAACTCTGCCGCAGTTATGGGCTTAGATAGTGACAATTTGGTTTCCCGTGCCATCACCACTTTCTCCATTTTACCTGCACGCATATCGTGAATGGCTCCAGTGAGTAACGCACACCATTCATCATGATCGGGAATATGCTGCTGCCCAATGATTTGAGTGGATAATGGGGATACGCTATTCGATACCGAATTTAACTGCTGTACAAAAGCAATAGCGGCTTGGAGATCCTGTGCACCATCAATATTTAGAGCAACAGTCACCGTTGAGCGCAAGCGGAAGATTTCTAATCGAGGTAGAAAATAGAATGCGGATTCTCGCTTAAGGGTTTCACTGATACCTTCGCCCACACCATTCCAACCATTGAGGCCCCATAATCGCATATCAGGGATTTCAGTATGCTCGGAGATAAATTGCTCAGCATCCATGATAGCATTAAATGATTTTACTGTGCCTAACGCACTACATTCCTCTGAGCCAGTACGGTGATACCAATAGAATTGAGGGTAGCTATCTTGGGACGATAACCACGCTAATCCCGGAAACGTCTCTTTTGCATCCATCTTCCACGCTAAGCGGGTATATTCGTTAGGATTGAGTACTAATGTAGACAAATGGGTCAGAATTTCAGCTAATAATTTATCAATTTTTGTTTTTGTCACTTTAGATTCCCACTGCACCATCACAACGACATCGATTTACTTACAATTATTATATATCGCAATGTAATTTATTAATACATTCATTATTAATAGCACAAGATGTTTAAAAAAACGTCAGATAGAAATCAAAAATGATAAGCTTACGACATGGGTACGTTTTCAAAATCATGTCATATCAAACTGTTAAATAAGGCCTCACACCCATCTTATTTGTATAACCTCACTATCAACTTGTGATTAATATATAAAATATCAATAATTCACCTTATAAACTATTTTTATTCTTTGATTGATTCTAGATATTGAATCCTAATTACACTTAATTCCTTATTGTTTAGAAACTATAATATTCACTTTAAGAGCGCAGAAACGACGCTATATATAAGTTTAAAAATTGTAATTTATGTAATAAGTGAATACTTAAAACTACAACCAATGAGTTATTTTTTAGCGCTGATTTTCATTTTTTAATATCAACATATGCCCTGCATTTCTAGTAGGTTATGAGTTATAAATTTGAACGTGATTAGCCTCTTGTTTATTACTATTAAAAACTTATTACGATAAAATTTTTATAGCGACTCGAAATTCATCATCATTAAAATCTTATAACCATTAAAAACGAAACGTAAAACAATACATTAATCATCAAGGCAACAAGATAATTAGCTCTCTAACTTTATCACTCCATCTTTATTTAATTAATTGGAAATCCAGAATGAATACTCAGTCTAACTATGACAGAATTATTGAAAAGGAAAACATTGGCGATGCAACATTGGCATTGTTAACCAATCAAGACTCCTTATCCGCAAGATCAGCAGGTATATTCACCCTCGAAGATTTAATTAATATTCACCGACACGTCCAGTTTGCGTTAACCCTTCCTGTCAAAGAAATTGATATTTTAAAATGGTTCGGCATTAATGATGAAAATGATTCATTACTGCCTGCTAGTGAATTAACTGAGGCGATTTTGAGTATTCGTAAACACGCTAACACCTGGGATAACGTTGAACTCAAAGTGAAAGAGCAATCCATTGATTTGTCATTAACAAGTCGTAACATCATACAAACTGGTGATCAAATTCTTGAATATATTAATCACATGCCGATTATTCAAAAAATATCAGACAGCTTAGAGGATTTATCTGAAAGCGATTTAAACCAAATTACCTATCAAAACGATGATCAACAAATTGCCACTGAACTGTTAAGCATTTTGCAATTAATTAAAGGAGATATAAAACAGCAATCGATTAAAACCATTCAAATTAAAAATACAGTCTCAGATTTTCGTGCTCATATTACCGGTGGATATCTTTCAGACTACACCCATGTAGATTCATTACTCTTCACAATAAAAGGACTATATCAACAATTAGAATCTAACGAGGATCCCAGCAATAACGAGTCATTTTATAAAGAACTTATCACCTTTAAGAAAAACGAACTATACCAATTAGAGCAGGAGTATAGCCACTATGTTAAGCTTTGCTTTACAGGTCTTGCCGGGGGCATTATTGGCTTAGTGATTACAGGCAGTATTTTTGGTGTAAAAGCAGAAAATATCCGTGATAGAAAAAATAAATTAATTAAAGAAATCGAAGAAATAAATCATAAATTACATCAAGAAGAGCTACTACAGCAAACTATCTTTGATATTCAAATTAATTTGCATAAAATTGAAGGCTTATTTAAAGATGCACGTCTCGCTATTGACCACTTAGATTATATGTGGCTCGTCATCCTCACAGAGATTAAACAATCTATTGATATATTTGCAAGGATAAACAATGCAGAAAAACTGATCCGGTTTATCACGCAATTCAAACGTATCATCACATCTTGGACTTCTATTCAAGATTATTCAGTTCATTTGATTAAGCTATTTGATGAGCTACAAATCAATGAAAAAAACTCACAATAAAAGGCGTTAATATGCATGATAACCTCGATTTACCTATGTTACCCTCCATTGATATCTACCAATTAAGGTGTATTTCAAATAGTATTAGCTCTTTTAATAAAAACATTCTTAACTATGATTATATTATTTATGGTCGAATTCAAAAAATCGCAATTAAGATTGAAAGGCTCAATGAACTGATTAGAAACTCTGTTCCCATTCTGAAAATCAAATTGAACTATATTATTAAAAATGATGATTATGCATTACTGGCATATGAAAATAATGATGATGAGCTATCCGATATTCGCCGAAAAATTGCGATGACAGGCTTTGTTGATGACTTAATGGATGTCAAATTCGAACTTGAAAAGCTTATTTCAAAAACACGCTATACATTAGAATCATTATTGGTTTTTCATTTAAATGAACCTAACAAACTAAAGCATTCGCAATATGCCAAGCAAAAAGAGTTTCTCGTCAACTCTAAAAATAGTAAGCAATCTAAGGTTAATGAATTAAATAACAATCTCTCTGTGATCCTTGCGGCGGAAGATATTATATTAAAACATAAAATTACAGATTTCTTTGACCGATATTTTCAAGGGAAAGAGCTTATCGATTCTATTGATATCCAGCCCAATAAAAAAGACATTCTGAAAGCAGCTATTAGTTATATTCGTAACTTATTAACGATGGTGGACGATGGTCTCGAATTTAGTCAACTTGTTGATGTAAGAATCTATATCAGTGACCAAATTATTGAGGCTCGTGAAGAAATAAATACGATAGATAATAATATATTTCGAATCTCACAGCTTATGAGCTATGCCAATGACATCAATCAAATAGAAGCCCACAAACAGACCATTATCACTCAAGCTGGCGCTTTAAAATCCTATTGGGAATCTTGGTGCGGTTTTATGAGTGAAAGAGTCTCAGAGGAGTGTTTGAATTTCGACCAAATTAAAACCGTTAGCCAAATGCTAATGACCTATTTGAACGATATTGAATACCAATATCAACGACAATTACCGGATTAAAAAAATCCCCGTTACTGTTAGGTAACGGGGATTTTATCAGAACTGACTTGTTTACTAAAACCTAGCTGTTTACTAAAACTTAGCTAAGTGCTGGCAGTGTTGATGTTGCAATATCAATAATCGGTTGTGGCCACAGACCAAACACGATAACCGCTATCGCACACAGCGCCGCAAACACAGTTCCCAACGTCATTTTTTCTGGACCAGTATAACGGTCTGCATGTTCTGCATCACGGCTATATAAGCTCGCCATAAAGCGCAAGTAGTAGAATAATCCAAGTGCACTACCTACCACCACAGCCCCTGTCAGCCACCACAATTGTGCATATACGGCCGAAAGGATGGCATAGAACTTACCAATGAACCCAAGCGTAATAGGAATACCCGCTAGAGATAACATCATCACCGTCATCACCATCGCCAAGACTGGCTTGTGCCAGAATAAGCCGCGGAATGCACTGAAATCATCTTGGTCATCACCACGGTATGGGCTCGAAATCACGCTAACCACACCAAACGCACCCAAGCTCGCTAACAAATAGCTCACCAGGTAGATAGCAATGGTGACTTGTGCCAATTGGGCATCAACACGCATTGCCACCAATGTAACCAGTAAGTAACCCATATGAGCGATAGATGAGTAACCAAGCAGACGCTTCGCACTCTTCTGAGTCAATGCCAGTAAGTTACCAAACAAGATTGACGCAATCGCAATCACACCAACAACCGCTAATAATGTATCTGTTTGTGCGATGCCATCAACATGCGTAATCGGTGCTTCTAAGAAGATACGAACCAACACCGCAAAGATAGCGATTTTACTGCCCGTTGCTAAGAAAGCGGCAACTGGCGCAGGCGCACCTTGATAAACGTCTGGCGTCCATAGTTGGAATGGGAACAACGATAATTTAAAGCCGAAGCCAACAATCATCATACCTAAACCAACTAAAATCAGTGGCGCGTGAATGCTGCTATTCGCTAAACTTTGACCGACGACGCTGAAGCTTAAGCTACCTGATTCTGCGTATAATAAAGCGATACCAAACAGCAGGAATGACGACGCTGCTGCGGATAACACCATATACTTGATACCCGCTTCTAAAGTACGGCTACGTTCAAAGGTATAAGCCACCAGACCAAATAGTGGAATAGAGATCAATTCAATACCGATGAACATCGAAGCCATATGGTTCGACATTCCCAGCAGAACACCACCCGTCACCGCAATGCTCAATAAGAGGTAAAACTCTTCTTTGTTATCATTAAAGCCTTCTAGCCAATGATAAGCAAAAATAGCGGTACCCATACCTGCGATCAGAACCAGTCCTGAGTAGAACAGTGCAAAACCATCAACTAACAGCAATGAAGTCACTGCTCTTGGCAGTAATGCTTCTTCGCCCACTGATGTAGGAATGGCATAGCCGTTAACCCAAATCAGTGAAACAAATGTCAGGAGAAAGCCAACAACCGTTATTCCGGCACTGCTTAAATGATCTCGCCGCCACGCAATTGACAGCATCACAATCACTGCGGTCAATCCAGAAAGGATTAACGGCAGCATTGCTAACAATTCTAAAGTTGTTATTGTCATGGCGAATTACTACCCTTGTGTTGAAAGTGAAGCAGAATACAGGTTATGCAGTGTTTCCATCGAACCCGCAGACGTATCTAAGATAGGTTGCGGGTAGAAACCAATGATAACCAATAAAGCCGCCAGAACCAGTAAAACACCAAACTCGCGAGCCGTTAGCCCTTTCAGTTCAGTCTCTGATTTCGGCGTTCCGTAGTAAGTCTGCTGCATCATCCATAGTGCATAGATAGAGGCAAACACCACACCAAACACCATAATGCAGGTCACTAATGTGAATTGGCTGAAGCTACCGAAGAAGATCATGAATTCGCCGATAAAGTTACCTGTGCCCGGCATACCTAAGGTTGCTGCGGCAAAGAACAGGGATAAACCCGGTAACCATTTGATGCGCTTCCATAATCCACCCATCATGCGCATATCACGAGTCTGAGTACGTTCGTACAGCTGACCACTGATAATAATCAGCGCCGCACCCGACAGACCGTTGGTGATCATTTGCACCACAGCACCTTGATAGGCCAGTGTCGATGCTGCGTAGATAGCCACGGTAACAAAGCCCATATGGGATAAGCTACTGTACGCCGCTAAACGTTTAATATCCGTCTGTTTGAATGCTAACCATGCACCGTAGAAGATACTGATCACACCCAGCGTCATTGCCACTGGTGTAAATTGCAGTGAAGCTTCAGGGAACAATGGCAGTACAAAACGTAACAAACCGTATGCGGCTGTTTTCAGCATGATACCGGAGATATCGACAGAACCCGCCGTTGGCGACTGTTCTTGGGTATCTGCCATCCACCCATGGAATGGCACTAATGGCATTTTTACTGCGAAAGCAATAAAGAAGCCCAGCATCAACAAGAAGCTCGCCGTACCTGACAACGCACTTTCAGTACCTAGCAACGCGTTATAGT
The DNA here is from genome assembly GCF_057621555.1 of Providencia sp. LY12. Lineage (NCBI taxonomy): Bacteria > Pseudomonadati > Pseudomonadota > Gammaproteobacteria > Enterobacterales > Morganellaceae > Providencia > Providencia sp. LY12. Next base: position 2,682,233 of record NZ_CM172594.1, read on the forward strand.
CGAATGTCAGCTCATTGAACGCAATCCAGTGAAGGATAACTAAGCCGATAATCGCCACCAGCATGATCAAACCGCTGACTTGCGTATAGATAAAGAATTTTGTCGCTGCCTTAACATGCTGGCGGTTACCTGACCCTTTGTGTCCCCAATTCGCAATCAGGAAGTACATCGGGATCAACATCATCTCCCAGAAGAAGAAGAATAAGAAAAGGTCAACTGCCGTAAAGATCCCCATCACACCTGCAATAATCCATAGCAGGTTAAAGTGATAAGCACCTTGGTTCTCTTGCTGCTCGCTCCACGAACTGAGGATTGAAAACGCGCCCATGATGGCGGTTAACACCACCATCAACAGCGATAATCCATCAACCGCTAACGAGAAATTGATACCTAGCGCAGGGATCCATTCCGTTGAGTATGTATTTTGCCACTCTGGAATACCTTGCGGGTTAACCAGCGAATAATCCCCTTGGGCCCAAAATAGTACCGCAAGGATAAGCGTGATCCCCATTGTCCCCAGCGCAACCCAACGAGGTGCGCGGTGACTGAATCGGTCTGCCTGCCAGCTTAGCAGGCCACCGATAAAGGGAATAAGTATTAGCCAATATAATTGCATGGCGCAATGTGTCCCTTAATTAAACCAAAAGCAGCAGAGCAAGAATCAGCACTGCACCCAGCCCCAGAGAGGCAACATACCAACGGATCTGACCGTTTTCACTCACTGCTAGCCCTTTGTTTGCCCAACGTGAAAGATGTGCAGGGATATTCATCAGTGAGTTAATCGGATCGCTTTCGAGTAACCATGCAATTCCTTTGAAAGGTTTTACAAAAATTACATCATACAACCAGTCGAAGCCCCATGCGTGGTACCACCACGTTGAGAAGAAACGACCAATTGCTGTTTTCGCAATCGCATCAACGATAGAACGTCTAAACAGATAGAGGAACGTCGCAATCAACAGACCTGCGATAGCAAACCCACCCGAGATAGCTTCGATAAACAGTTTACCGTCTTCAGCTTCCATAGGTTTTGCAGGGAATACGCCCTCTAATGGCTGGTGGATCATCGCACCCACGAAGGTTGCAAGGATTGCCAAAATAGCCAGTGGTACAGTGTGAGTGATGCCTTTAACTTTATGCGCTTTGATTTTTGCTTCACCGTGGAAGACGATGAAAATCATACGGAAGGTGTAAATTGCGGTCATTAATGCACCGATGATACCCGCCCATAACAGCACAGTTTGCCCATCCACTTTCGCGCCCCACAAGATGGCATCTTTACTGTAGAAGCCAGAAGTAAACAGAGGCAACGCGGCCAATGCACTACCACCGATTAACATCACAATATAAACGAATGGAATTTGCTTACGCAGCCCACCCATTTTGAAGATGTTTTGCTCGTGATGACACGCGATGATCACCGAACCTGCGGACAGGAACAGTAACGCTTTGAAGAAGGCGTGCGTCATTAAGTGGAAAATTGCCGCATCCCATGCTTGTACGCCCAGAGCCAAGAACATGTAACCAATCTGGCTCATAGTCGAGTAAGCAAGAACACGTTTGATATCCGTTTGAACCAGTGCTGCGAAACCTGCAAACAGCAATGTTACCGCACCCACAACACCCACTAAGTGCAGAATGTCTGGGGTTAATAGGAACAGACCATGAGTACGCGCGATTAAGTACACACCCGCAGTAACCATGGTTGCGGCGTGGATCAGTGCAGATACTGGCGTTGGACCCGCCATCGCATCGGCTAACCATGTTTGTAATGGCAGCTGAGCTGATTTACCTACCGCACCACCTAATAACATCAGCGTTGCCCAGTTCAGCATCGATAAGCCTTCTGGAGACAACTGAGTCGCACGTTGTGCCATTTCGCTGAAGTTTAAGGTACCCAATTCGTTGTACAGGATAAACATGCCGATAGCCAAGAACACGTCACCGATACGGGTTACGAAGAAGGCTTTCATTGCCGCTTTGCCGTTCTCTGGGTTGGTGTAATAGAAACCAATCAACAGATAACTGCACAGCCCTACCCCTTCCCAACCGAGATACATCAGCATCATGTTATCAGCCAGCACTAATACCACCATGCTCGCGATAAACAGGTTAGTGTAAGTGAAGAAACGTGAGTAACCTTCCTCGCCACGCATATACCAAGAGGCATACACATGAATAAGGAAGCCCACACCCGTTACCACACCTAACATGGTTAGTGATAGACCATCAAGGGACAGGCTAAATGGAATGGTGAAATTACCCACGGACATCCAAGTCCATAACATTTGTGGATAAACATACCCAGCTTCATGAGTTAAAAACTCAGAGCCTGCATAAAATGCAACTAGAGCGGCCAGACCCACTGAGCCTGCACCGATAATCGCGGATACATTTTCTGACCAACGACCGCGGGAAAATGCGAGAAGCACAGACCCTAACAGCGGGAACAGAATCGTTAAATAGAGTAAGTTCATTCGCGCATCTCACTGACTTTATCAATGTTCAGGTTTTGACGATGACGATGGAGTTGCAGTAACAACGCCAATCCAATACTCGCCTCCGCTGCCGCCAGAGTGATTGCCAGAATATACATAATCTGGCCATCTGGTTGCCCCCAAAAACTGCCCGCGACCACAAAGGCTAATGCCGTTGCGTTCACCATGATTTCCAGTCCGATCAGCATGAAAAGCAGGTTACGGCGAATAACAAGACAGCTCAGTCCCATTACAAAGATAATTGCCGCTAAAATCAGACCATGTTGAAGAGGTATCATTGTTTCTCCCCCGCATTACGGCTGTTGCTGACAAGATCAGCGCTGTTTTCTGAACGGTCACGACCCACATGGAAGGCAACAACCAGACCCGCGAGTAATAATAACGATGCTAATTCAACAGCTAAGACGTAAGGACCAAACAAGCTGATACCCACTTCTTTCGCTGTGATAATCACACCTTCCGTTTTTTCTTGGTGAGAAAGGCTGGTGATCCCATACACTAAAATGCCCAGTAAAACGGCAGATAGCACTGCGGGACCAATCCACGTTTTCGGTGTTAACCAAGCACGCTCTTGTTCTTGTACTGAGCGACCTAAGTTCAACATCATCACCACGAAAACAAACAGAACCATAATGGCGCCAGCGTAAACGATAATCTCCAATGCTCCGGCAAAATACGCACCGAGCGAGAAGAACACCATTGAAAGTGCCAATAGAGAAACCACCAGATACAGTAGCGCATGCACTGGATTGGTATTAGTAATCACCCTCAAAGTTGCTAAAACAGCAACTAGACCGGCGATATAAAATGTAAATTCCATGAATATCGCTCCTTACGGCAACAGGTCTTTGACGTTGATAGGTTTCGCTTCGTTATCCGCTTCGCCTTTATCTTTACCTGCGATCGCCATACCTGATTTACGGTAAAAGTTATAATCAGGATATTTGCCCGGTCCTGAAATCAACAGGTCGTTTTTCTCATAAACCAAGTCCTGACGACGCCAATCTGCCATTTCGAAATCTGGCGTCAATTGGATTGCCGTGGTTGGGCAAGCCTCTTCACACAGACCACAGAAAATGCAGCGAGAGAAGTTCACGCGGAAAAATTCGGGATACCAGCGTCCATCTTCGTGCTCAGCTTTTTGCAGTGAGATACACCCCACTGGGCAAGCAACCGCACACAAGTTACACGCAACACAACGCTCTTCACCATCAGGATCGCGCGTTAGCACGATGCGCCCACGGTAACGGGGTGGCAGATAAACCGGCTCTTCTGGGTACATTTGCGTTTCCCGTTTATCGAACGCATGTAGACCCACCATCCAAATACTGCGTACTTGGGTGGCGAAACCGACCAATAACTCTTTTAATGTCATGGTTCAATCACCCCTTACTGAGCGTTGTATAAAATCACTGCTGCGGTACCCAGCAGGTTAAGCAGTGTCAGTGGCAGACAAATTTTCCAGCCGAAGGACATTACTTGGTCATAACGTGGACGCGGTAATGAAGCACGGATCAAGATGAACATCATCATGAAGAAGGCTGTTTTAATCGCAAACCACAGGAAAGCAGGCAGGAATGGACCATGCCAACCACCAAAGAACAGCGTTACAATCAGCGCGGACACAGTCACGATACCGATATATTCGCCCACAAAGAACAGACCGAATTTCATACCGGAATATTCCACATGGTAACCGTCGGCAATCTCTTGTTCCGCTTCTGGCTGGTCAAATGGATGACGGTGACATACCGCGACACCCGCAATCGCAAACGTGATGAAACCAAAGAATTGTGGGATCACGTTCCACATACCCTCTTGGGAATTCACGATGTCGATTAAGTTGAATGAACCCGCTTGCGCGACCACACCCATCAGTGACAAGCCTAAGAACACTTCATAACTCACCGTTTGAGCCGATGCACGCATCGCACCCAATAAGGAGTATTTGTTGTTACTTGACCAACCGGCGAACAGTACCGCGTACACTGCCAGACCTGCCATCATCAGGAAGAATAAGATCCCGATGTTCAGGTCAGCGACGTGCCAAGTCGGGCTGACTGGCACAATGGCAAACGCTAAGAACAGAGAACAAAATGCGATAACCGGCGCAAGCGTAAAGATTTTCTTGTCCGCGAACTCTGGGATCCAGTCCTCTTTAAACAGCATTTTGAACATGTCGGCAATCAGTTGTCCCATTCCAAATGGACCCACACGGTTAGGACCGTAACGGTTCTGGAATAGACCGAGAATACGGCGTTCGCCGAGACTCATGTATGCCCCGCAGGTCACAACAACCAGCAAGATAACAACCGATTTAAGGATGGAAATCAGGACTTCCATCACCGCAGGAGAAATCCAATCCATCATGCGCCCCTCCGCAGATTATTCACTGACACGCCCGCCATTACCGGAGCAATTCCCGGCATACCCAGTGGTAAACCAATTTGACCCACAGCAAGGTGCTGACTAATGCGCACTGGCAGATTAAAGGTTTGACCTGCATGACTAAATTCAGCTTTCACGCCAGCATTTAGACCGAGTGTCGCCGCATCTTGCGCGTTCAACATGATATAAGGCTCAGGCATACGTTGCTGGATCACATCAGAACGTTGTGAAGTTTCATCACTACCAAATAAATGATAGTAAGGTGCCACAACCCACTGTGCTTCGCCGCTTTGGTAAGCCGCCGGAACCTCAGTGAAGTACGCCAATTTGCTTTCTGTCGAATTGAATAAACGCACACCCGGATCACCAAACAGTAAGTGTCCGCCCACCTCTGCTTGGAATTTGTTCCATGCTTGTGGTGAGTTCCAGCCCGGTGCCCATGCAAATGGAATTTGCTGGCGTGGCGCTTTCGGTTGGTTATTCCCTTCCATTGAGAACGCAAATGGTGAATCGATATCTTGCGGTTGACGCGGTTCATGAACCGATTTGTCTGCCAGCATTGCCGTACGACCGCTGTAACGATGCGGTTCACGCGCCAGTTTCTGTCCACGAATACGGAAAGAGGCTTTCGGAGCTGTATCTCTAATACCCGCAAATTGCGGCAGTGCAGCCACACACTCTTCGATAACGTGATCTAATTGCGACCAATCTGCATCACGCTGCTGCGCTTCAGTTTGCAGTGAATGCATCCAGCGCCAGCTTTCGTTCATCACGATGCTGTTATCGTAGTAAGTTGGGTCAAAGACTTGGAAGAAGCGTTGAGCACGACCTTCTTGGTTGATAAGCGTACCGTCTGCTTCAGCAAAACTTGCCGCTGGCAGGACTAATGTCGCTTTATCCATGATGTCTGTGTGCTGGTGGTCTGCCACGATCAGGTGCTTCAATTTCGCTAATGCGCTATTGACGGCATCCACAGTGCTATGACGGTAAAGGTCATTTTCCATCACGATAGCCACATCCGCTTCGTTAGCTTCAATGCGTGAGAACGCATTTTCTAATGGCAATGCGTTCATCATCGCAAGACCAAAGCTGTTGGCATGAGACGCGACATAAGACAGACCGACGTTCGCACCCTTCGCTTTCAGCGCAAATGCCACGTTAGCTGCGGCTTCGATCACCGCATCGCTAGCGCTATGGCTACCACTGATAATCAGCGGTTTTTTCGCACCCGCTAAGGCTTGAGCTACGGTTTCTACTTTCGCTTTCACATCAGCTGGTAAATCATTTACTGCTGGTGCGTCACCGTTGATCAGGTTAGCAATCGCAAAACCGAAACGCGCTTGGTCAGCCACTGGCGCACGGTAGTTGTAAGCCGCAACGTCATCTAAACGCGTGTCATCCACGTTAGTGATAAATAGTGGATATTTGGCGTGTTGACCAATGTTTTGAATCGCTGCGATTTGCCAGTCAGCGACTTTCTGTGCTGCTGCCATTTCACGAGCTTTACCTTTCACCGCTTGGCGAACAGATAATGCCATACGGGCGCCTGTCTGAGTTAAATCTTCACCCAGTACTAATACCGCATCGTAGCCTTCGATTTCACGCAATGTTGGGGTGTAAACACCACCGTTTTGCAGGATGTTTTGCATCAGCGCTAAGCGACGTTGTTCATCCTTAGAAATACCAGAGTAGAAGTTTTCAGCACCCACTAAAGCACGCAGTGCGTAGTTACTTTCGACGCTAGCACGTGGAGAACCGATACCAATCACTTTTTTCGCTTGATTGATGATCTGCGCACCGCTTTGCATTGCTTCAATCGCCGAAACCACCTGCTGTACGCCATCTTTGGTTAACAGCGCTTGGCGAGGACGGTCTTTACGGTTTACGTAGCCATAACCGAAGCGACCGCGGTCACACAGGAAGTAATGGTTTACAGAACCGTTATAGCGGTTTTCAATACGGCGTAGTTCACCATAACGCTCACCTGGGCTGGTATTACAACCGATGCTGCACTGTTGGCAGATACCCGGTGCAAATTGCATATCCCATTTACGGTTATAACGTTCTGAGTGCGTTTTGTCGGTGAATACCCCTGTTGGGCACACTTCAACGAGGTTACCGGAAAATTCACTTTCCAGCGTGCCGTCTTCAGTACGACCAAAGTAGACATAGTTATGCGCGCCATACACACCTAAATCGGTGCCATCGGCATAATCTTTGTAGTAACGAACGCAACGGTAACATGCGATACAACGGTTCATTTCATGACTAATGAATGGACCGAGATCTTGGTTTACGTGCGTGCGTTTTGTAAAACGATACTTACGCATGGTATGACCGGTCATCACCGTCATATCTTGTAAGTGGCAGTTACCGCCTTCCTCACAGACTGGGCAGTCGTGTGGGTGGTTGGTCATCAGCCATTCAACAACACTTTCACGGAATTGTTTGGCTTCTTCATCATCGATTGAGATGTAAGTGCCTTCCGTTGCCGGTGTCATACAAGACATCACGAGGCGACCACGAGTGTCATCTGCGTTTTGATACTGCTTCACCGCACACTGGCGGCAAGCGCCAACGCTTCCCAGCGCCGGATGCCAGCAAAAATAAGGAATATCTAGCCCCAACGATAAGCAGGCTTGTAACAGGTTTTCAGACCCGTTTACGTCATATTCTTTGCCGTCTACATATATCGTAGCCATAGTCAGCATGCTTCCCAAAGGCCCGCTTTAGCAGGCGTTAAACATAAATACGTTCTTCGTCAAAAATTCGTTTAGCGGTTGCTCAATCGCTAAATGCTTACCAACGCTGCTTGAGCAGGTTTGGCTGGATCCCGGCAATCTGCACGATGTTGCGCAGATCTTTTTTCGAGATACCCGCTTCGAACTCTCCACGGAAATATTTGATGGCGCTTTGTAATGGCTCAACCGCACCCGGTGCGTGTGCACAGAAGGTTTTGCCGGGTCCTAAGAAACGGCAAAGTTGTTCAAGAGTTTCGATATCCCCTTCTTGACCTTCACCTTTTTCTAATGCCTGTAGAATTTTTACGCTCCAAGGCAGACCATCACGGCACGGTGTACACCAACCACAGGATTCACGCGCGAAGAAGGTTTCTAAGTTACGTACTAAAGAAACCATGTTGATTTCGTTATCGACTGCCATCGCTAGCGCTGTACCTAAACGGCTGCCTGCTTTTGCAATGTTTTCGAAATCCATCGGTAAATCGAGGTGATCGTTGGTCAGGAAGTCAGTTCCTGCACCACCCGGTTGCCATGCTTTGAGTTTTAATCCATCACGCATACCGCCCGCGTAGTCTTCTAAGACTTCGCGCGCCGTTGTACCAAATGGCAGTTCCCACAGACCCGGATTTTTCACGCGTCCAGAGAAGCCCATCAGCTTAGTACCCGCGTCTTTACTTTTGCCCGCGCTTAAATCGATATACCACTGGTCACCGTGCTCTAGAATTGCAGGCACGTTACAGATAGTTTCAACGTTATTAACGCAGGTCGGTTTACCCCATGCACCTGAACTTGCAGGGAATGGTGGTTTAGAGCGTGGGTTTGCACGACGGCCTTCAAGGGAGTTAATCAGTGCGGTTTCTTCACCGCAGATATAACGACCTGCACCGGTATGCACGAATAGCTCAAAATCAAAGCCCGAACCGAGAATGTTTTTACCTAAGAGACCCGCTGCTTTGGCTTCTTCGATGGCGCGACGTAAATGTTTCGCCGCTTCAACATATTCACCACGTAAGAAGATATAACCACGGTAGGCTTTTAATGCATAAGCGCCGATGATCATCCCTTCCACTAATAAGTGAGGTAGTTGTTCCATCAATAAACGGTCTTTATAAGTGCCCGGCTCCATTTCATCCGCATTACATAAGAAGTAACGCAGTTTCATGTTTTCGTCTTTCGGCATTAAGCTCCACTTCAGACCCGTCGAGAACCCTGCACCACCACGACCTTTCAGTCCGGCGTCTTTGACAAGGTTAACCACTTCATCAGGAGCCATGCCTTTAAGGGCACGTTCGACACCTTTGTATCCGTTTTTACTGCGATACTCATCTAACCAGACTGGCTGCGCGTCATCGCGTAGACGCCAAGTTAATGGATGAGTTTCCGCGGTACGGATCACAGGGTTTGCGGAGAAGTTTGTCATGGATACTGCTCCAGTAGCTTTTGAATATTTTCAGGCTGCACATGACTGTGGGTATCGTCATCGATCATCATCGTTGGACCCTTGTCACAGTTACCTAAGCAACAGGTTGGCAGCAGCGTAAAGCGACCATCAGCGGTGGTTTGACCTGGGCGAATACTCAGCTGTTTAATAATTTCAGCTTCTAAGCCTTGGTAGCCCGTAATATGGCAAACAACGCTGTCGCAATAACGAATAATGTGGCGACCCACTGGTTGGCGGAAAATTTGGCTATAGAATGTTGCCACGCCTTCTACGTCACTCGCAGGAATGCCTAAAACCTCTGCGATAGCGTGAATTGCACCATCTTCGACCCAGCCACGATTTTTTTGCACAATTTTAAGCGCTTCAATTGACGCCGCGCGTGCATCTTCGTAGTGGTGTTTTTCACCTTCAATTTCCGCACGCTCATGCTCGGTTAAAACAAAACCGTGATTGACTTGCGGTTCGAAGGTATTCACCACGTCAGACTGGCTGTTACAGCCGCATTGGCCAGTGCCACATTGACCTTGTTTATCTTGTTCATTATGCATGGTTAGCGATCCACATCCGACATTACAAAATCGATACTACCCAGATAGACAATTAAGTCAGAAACCAAGCTACCTCTGATTGTCGCCGGAATTTGCTGCAAGTGCGCATAACTCGGAGTACGAATACGTGTACGGTAGCTCATGGTGCTGCCGTCACTGGTTAGGTAGTAGCTGTTGATCCCTTTGGTTGCTTCAACCATCTGGAATGATTCGTTAGCTGGCATAACCGGACCCCAAGACACTTGTAAGAAGTGGTTGATCAGGGTTTCGATATGCTGCAATGTGCGCTCTTTCGGCGGCGGCGTTGTCAGTGGATGGTCAGCTTTAAATGGACCTTCTGGCATATTCTTCAGACATTGCTCAAGAATACGGATACTTTGACGCATCTCTTCCACTTTGATCATGACGCGGTCATAGCAGTCACCGTTATGGGCGATTGGAATGTCGAATTCAAAGTTTTCATAACCTGAATAAGGACGTGCTTTACGTACGTCAAAGTCCACACCCGTTGCACGTAAGCCTGCACCTGTCACGCCCCACGCTAATGCCTCTTCCTTGGTGTAAGATGCCACACCAATAGAACGACCTTTCAAAATGGAGTTTTTCAGCGCAGAAGTCACATAGGATTCTAGACGTTTCGGTAACCAGTCTAATAATTCGCGCAGTAATTTATCCCAGCCACGCGGTAGATCGTGAGCAACCCCACCGATGCGGAACCAAGCTGGATGCATACGGAAACCGGTGATTGCTTCAATGACGTTGTATACTTTTTGTCTATCAGTAAACGCAAAGAACACCGGTGTCATCGCACCAACGTCTTGAATGTAGGTACTGATATATAGTAGGTGGCTGTTGATACGGAACAGTTCAGACATCATGACACGGATAGTTTTTACGCGGTCCGGTACTTCGATACCTGCCAGTTTTTCAACCGCTAGGATATATGGCATTTCATTCACACAACCGCCGAGGTATTCGATACGGTCGGTATAAGGAATGTAGCTATGCCATGACTGACGCTCACCCATTTTTTCCGCACCACGGTGGTGGTAGCCGATGTCGGGAACGCAGTTAACAATCTCTTCACCATCCAATTGCAGCACGATACGGAATGCACCGTGAGAAGATGGGTGGTTTGGACCCAAGTTCAGGAACATGAAATCTTCGTTTTCATTTCCACGATCTAAGCCCCACTCTTCTGGTTTGAAAGTTAATGCTTCCATTTCCAGATCTTGCTTTTGCTTAGTCAGAACAAATGGATCGAATTCCGTGGCGCGCGCAGGGTAATCTTTGCGCAGCGGGTGACCTTCCCAGCTTGGAGACATCAGCAGGCGACGTAAATTCGGGTGACCTTGGAAGGTGATCCCGAACATGTCCCATACTTCACGCTCATACCAGTTGGCATTTGGGAATAAAGAAACCACTGACGGCACGTTTAAGTCTTTCTCGTTAAGAGCCACTTTCAACATGATGTCGCGGTTTCGGTCAATGGAAATGATGTGGTAGAACACACTAAAGTCCGCTTCAGGCAGACCTTGGCGATGAATACGCTGGCGTTCATCGACTCCATGTAAGTCGAACAACATCACATAAGGTTTAGGTAGCTTCTGTAAGAAATCTACAATTTCCAGTAATTGTTCACGGCGCACCCAAACCACTGGCATGCCAGTGCGGGTTGCTTGAACTGAAAAGGCATCCGGGCCAAATTGGTTGCGCAGTTCCAGAAGCACAGGATCATTAATGTGATCTTGTGTCTGCCATTCTGGCTGATTATGACTCGCTTGCGCTATCTGATCTGTCATCATTCTTCACCATAACGCTTGATCAGGTTTATTATTTCGCAACAACATTGCTCTGTTACGCTGTATGGCTAAAAGCCTTAAATTTCGTCAGGGGTACGCAGGTTGGTTACTGCAATACGTTCACCGTGTTTTCTTTCTCTTTCTGACTGCATATTCGCACGATAAACACCCTGATCACCGACAACCCATGAAAGTGGGCGACGTTCTTTGCCGATGGATTCTTGTAACAGAAGGAGAGCCTGCATATAGGCTTCAGGGCGTGGCGGGCAGCCTGGAATGTACACATCCACGGGAATAAATTTATCGACGCCTTGAACAACAGAGTAGATGTCATACATCCCACCGGAGTTCGCACATGAACCCATGGAGATAACCCATTTTGGTTCAAGCATTTGGTCATAAAGGCGCTGGATGACGGGAGCCATTTTGGTAAAACAAGTTCCCGCAACAACCATAAAGTCGGCTTGACGAGGAGAAGCACGCAGTACTTCCGCACCAAAGCGGGCTACGTCATGAACAGCCGTGAACGACGTCACCATTTCTACATAGCAACATGAAAGACCGAAGTTGTATGGCCACAGAGAGTTTTTACGTCCCCAGTTCACCACATCATGAAGTGCATGGGATAATTTCCCCATATACACGCTGTTTTCAACTTGCTGCTCAAGAGGATCAGTAACGATTTCTTGAGTTTGCAGTGGGTAACGGTCGTTCTCACCGTTCGGATCTATGCGGGTGAGCGTATAATCCATTGTATAATGCCTCGCTTTTTACTGCGGATGACGATTGCTGATTTTAATAACTTCACTAGGACCTTTAACTGCGCGACGTGAACGGATTGGAGTCCAATCGAGTGCACCAACGCGGATCAGATAAAATAATCCCGCCAACAATACCAAGATAAAAATAGCGGCTTCGATGAAACCTACCCATCCCGCTTCGCGGATGGCAACAGACCATGCAAATAAGAACATAGCCTCCACATCGAAGATCACGAAAAACATCGCGACCAAGTAGAACTTGGCTGACATACGAAGACGAGCACTACCGACAGAGTCAATACCTGACTCGTAGGGAACGTGTTTTGTTCTGGCTTTGGCGCGGCTACCCAAGAAATGACCTGCGGTCAACATGAAAGCGCAAAGACCAATAGCGCCGAGAAGGAATATAGCAAAGCCCCAGTTATGGGCTAACTCTAGGATTGATGTAGACATACTCGTTGCTTACTCATTACTTATGGTACTTAACTGCTCTTTTTTATAACACGGCAGTATTGCACCACAATTGCCCAGTTAATCGAGAAGAAAGACCAAAATTGACCTCAAAACTAAAAGATCCCCCAAACTAAAATCAGCCTGACGACCGCTGTTTGGTTTGCCCCTCTCTCACTACATTTTATTTTGCTCAAATGAGACAAAATAACCGTATTTATTACAAAAAATTCACACGCCAAAAACATCTGTGAAACAAAAATAACTCATTAACTGCTAAAACGTGTCAGTGTTACTATACACAAATAAACACGCAAAGTAGTCTAACTGATTATTCGCTTTTACTACACTATTATCTCAGGAAAAACCTGTCTTAACAGACGAAAAAATGTGCTTTTTATTTGATCTAACGCACAGATTTATTGAAAAAATACTCAATTTGTTTACATAACATCCGAATTTAATTTAATAAGCGATAACGAATTTTTATTCATCATGCCCACTAAGCCACTGACTACTCTCAGCTATTTTATCAATTCAGCAAATAAATTTTGTTAACGGCGTAACAAATCGTTAACTAACTAATGAATTTCATGTTATGCCATATACATCACAATTATTTCATGCTCTTACGCGTAAATCCATACTCAATAAGTGGTTAATTCGTGTGTTTAGTCACCTATTGAGCAGAAACATTGTTCACTATTTTGTCACCTGAACTTTAAGTAAAATATCGTACTGGCAAAATCCCCTTCTTCCCCTATTAACCACTTAATGAGTATGGTTAGTAAATTTCAGTTAAAAACAATTTGATAACAATATAAATGCGTAAAATAGTCAGGTCGATTTTAAGGAAGGGTATCGATGGAAAAAAAAACGGCTGAGCCAGAATTAACTGACTCAGCCGGATAAACATATTTTGATTTATTTGACACTTATCTTTGATAAAAATCCTATTTTATCGATAAGGACAATTCTCTATTTTATTGAGCGCCGTTCTCAACTTGTTCAGCGACAGAATAAGAGATTTTTTTGTTTTCAATTGCATTAAAAACAGTGAGCACGAAATCTTTTTGCTCATCCGCATTTTTATATAGCCAGTACTGAATATCTGGCAAACGAGGTAAGCCATCTGACTCGCCTAAAACACGCAGATCCGCATTTTGCATTTCCATTGGACGTGCAGTCACTCCGACTTCGGCATTCACCGCTGCGCGAACAGCAGGTAATGATGCAGCTTCATAAGCCACATGCCATGGTAAGCCCGCTTCATCTAATGCATGAGTACATAACTTACGGTATGGGTTAGTTTCATCCATTACCACCAATGGGATTGGCTCATTTGGGCGTAACTGAAAATCAGGTGCGCTGTGCCATAAAATCGGGACAGTTCTTAATGCTGTTTTTGGGTGCTGAGGAATACGACTTGTCGTTAATGCTAAATCAATTTCATGATTATCTAACATTGACTCAATAAACTGAGCACGTTTAATTCTCACTTCTACCGCGATGCGTGGAAATACGGAGGCAATACGGTTTAATAAGAAAGGTAATAAGATATCGACGGTATCGTCGGATGCCCCGATACGCAATTCGCCATCTGCATCGTTATAAGTTAAAGATGCGGTGGCATCATCATTAGCGCGTAAAATTTGTCTCGCATAGCCGAGTAATTGCAAACCGTGGGCGGTTAACAACTTATTACGCCCGTGGCGTGCAAATAATTCACGACCAACTAATTGCTCTAAACGTTGCATCTGCTGACTAACAGCAGACTGGGTTCGACATACTGCGGCAGCAGCAGCGGCAAAAGTATTAAGATCAGCCACTGCGACAAATGTGCGTAGTAAATCGAGATCTAAGTTCATTATGGGACGATTGGAATTTATCATCGTACATTCTCTTTATATAATTTTATGATACCTGGTGTTTCTGCTCTCCTCCGTGAGAATCAGCGAGTCTTAAAAATAATCCAACTTTTTGCATTTCTAATCCGTAGATCTGCATTTATTGTATTCAATACTCTATATTGCTATATCTATTTGATAATTAACTTAAACAGCTCAATTATCCAATTAGTGTTTTTAAATTTCTATCAATTAAAGCGGGGTTGATTAACGTAAAACTCAATAAGCACGAAATAATTGAAGAAGACTAAATAGTAACATATTTAATGTAGTTGCAATTATTTTAATGTAAGCTGTTTATGTAACATATGATGTAAATTAACAATTTTATTAATTATCAATACACTAAACATTATAACCACGGTTTCACTAAGAATATTCTCATTAAAATAATCAATATTGCTAACAAAAAAAGCCAAAAAGCACCCAAAATGCCCCGACCAATAGTTAAATTTATTTCTAATTTAATGATTTAAGATGCAAACTTACAGAGTGATACAATTTTTGTTACTTTGTCATTACGCGACTTTTCTGCCATTTTTTTACGACTCATCCACTAATGCACTCCAAAACCACGATAATTATCAGAATTAGATTCTGACTTAACAGCTACAACCAGAACCATAATCCAACTTATATGATACTTTAAGATAGCATATATCTGATTTATGTCTAAACCAACCTTTTGCACCAAAAATTATCTAGCATCTTCAAAAGGTTCCGAGGGAGGAGTACAGTAGATAGTAACGCCGGAAGTCCCCTATGATTGCAAGCCCGTTAGGGTAATGAGAGAACCATGAATACGATAATGAAATCCAATAAGCTTGATAATGTTTGCTATGACATTCGCGGGCCAGTTTTAAAAGAAGCGAAACGCTTAGAAGAAGAAGGCAATAAAGTCCTAAAACTGAACATTGGTAACCCGGCACCGTTTGGCTTTGAAGCACCTGATGAGATCCTCGTTGATGTCCTGCGCAATCTGCCAAGCTCGCAAGGTTACTGTGATTCTAAAGGCTTATATTCTGCGCGTAAGGCAATTGTTCAACACTACCAAGCCCGTGATATCCACGATATGACGGTTGAAGATGTCTATATTGGTAACGGTGTTTCTGAATTAATCGTTCAAGCAATGCAAGCGCTATTAAATAATGGCGATGAAATGCTGGTTCCAGCCCCTGACTATCCACTCTGGACAGCGGCTGTTTCGTTATCGGGCGGTAATGCTGTTCACTATATGTGTGATGAGCAACAAGGCTGGATGCCGGATATTGACGATATCCGCAAGAAAATCAGCCCACGTACCCGCGGGATTGTCATCATCAACCCAAATAACCCAACAGGGGCGGTGTACAGCAAAGAGCTATTAATGGAAATCGTCGAGATTGCTCGCCAACATAGTTTGATTATCTTTGCCGACGAAATTTACGATAAAATTCTGTATGACGATGCGCAGCACCACTCTATCGCAGCATTGGCACCTGACTTACTGACAGTGACCTTTAACGGGTTATCAAAAACCTATCGTGTGGCAGGTTTCCGCCAAGGCTGGATGGTATTAAATGGCCCGAAAAAACAAGCCAAAAGTTATATTGAAGGCTTAGAAATGTTAGCCTCTATGCGCTTATGTGCCAACGTGCCAATGCAACACGCTATCCAAACAGCATTAGGTGGCTACCAAAGTATCAGCGAATTTATCCAACCGGGTGGTCGTTTATATGAGCAACGCAATCGTGCATGGGAATTGATTAACCAAATTCCGGGTGTCTCTTGTGTTAAGCCACAAGGCGCTCTGTATATGTTCCCGAAAATTGATATTAAACGTTTTAATATCCACGATGACCAAAAAATGATCCTTGACCTGCTACTGCAAGAAAAAGTGCTATTAGTTCAGGGAACTGCATTTAACTGGCCGCACCCAGACCATTTCCGTATCGTCACCCTGCCTTATGCAGATGATTTAGAAATGGCGATTACCAAGTTTGGGCGTTTCCTTAGCGGATATAAGCAGTAATTAGAGCATTATTAAGATTTTTATGAATAAATAGCTCCTCAGTGGGCTATTTATTTTTGATAGCTTATAAAATGAAATATTACTGTTATAAGTAATTAAAATGATCCATCCTATAATTAAAGTTATCTCAAAATACTTTAAATTATTTAAGTGTGATTAATTTCAGGGTGAGCAGGAAAATAGAACAGTCCTAAAAGAACCATTCTATTTATTACATATCATATCTTAATACGACTATCTTTATCTGATATTTAAATGATAGAAATAAGATAAACTGCCGCAAGAAAAAACAACACTAATATTACTGGGAAGTATTTCATAAAAACCTCGATTAGCTGACAAGTTAGAATAATATCGATGATTATAAATCATTCTTCCCTTATATCAATTAATCGTTTAATAAATTAATTTCCATCTATTTAGGAGTATCTTTATAAGATTGACTGAATTCCTATTTATATATAACAATAAACCCATCCTTGGATTAACCATATGCTACAGCTATTAGAATGTATAAATACCACATATATTGTTTTAGCATAACCATTTATGGATTAAATCTCTAAAAACCTAAAGCTATTCAAATTAATATACTCTGCATGCCCCTGTTTATTTCTTTTTTCACCCTACTTTACATTAAGCTTATGGTTAGCCTAATTATGTTTAACGACTGTTAAATCCTCACACTAGACATTTTCAAAGGTAATATATATCAACCTTGTATCAAATACTTTATCGATGTTTCTCGCAATAGCTATTTGATTGAAAAAAGAAAAACTCAGTAATACATAGACATTTTTGTCGAAAAAGTTCCTGATACTGGGTATGTAACATTTAGTTGCTTGTTTTTGCCATCAACGGATAATTTAACTCGCCCTATTTTTTTATCTTCCTCACCAATTGAGCAAAAAAATCCATCAGGCGTAGTATAAGAACCCGACAACGTTACAATATGAACACGCCAGTAATCACTTGTTTGTCCAACATCATGTTGAATAATATATTCAAATGCATTTTCAATCAGTTCATTATTTTGTATACCCCCAAGTGAAATTGAAGCCAATCTAATTGAAGTGTGCTGTAAATTAGCCATCAATATCTCTTCTCCCCAATGGTTTTCAAATGAGGCAATACCACCACTTAGTTTTTCTATGTTCATATATCCTCCTTTTTAGATAGAGTCTCATCATAGCGGTATTTAAGTAACCTTAACCCACTTGTATTTATTAGTTTTTTATAAGAAAAGCCCACTTAAGCCTGACACAATAAACTTACCAGCCTCATAAATTTTGAGATATAATTTAGACCATCACCGGATCACTGAAGAGGGATTATGAGTTATTTTTTTGCCCACCTTGCTAGAATGAAACTTATTCATCGCTGGCCACTCATGCGCAATGTGCGTACCGAGAATGTCTCCGAGCATAGCTTACAAGTTGCCATGGTAGCACATGCTCTTGCGGTCATTAAAAACCGCAAATTCGAGGGAAATGTCAACCCTGAAAAAATTGCGCTATTTGCCATGTATCATGATGCCAGTGAAGTCATCACTGGTGACTTACCAACGCCAATTAAATATCACAATCAGCAAATCGCCCACGAATATAAAAAAATCGAAAAATTTGCCCAGCAAAAATTGTTGGATATGCTGCCAGAAGAGTTGCAAGACGATTTTAAATGCTTACTGGTAGAAGATCTGCAATCCGAGGAAGAACATTTTATTGTAAAACAGGCAGATACCTTATGTGCCTATTTAAAATGTTTGGAAGAGCTATCCGCAGGTAATAGCGAATTCAAGTTAGCCAAAAGACGTCTTGAAAAAATGTTAGCGGAGCGCAATAGCCCTGAAATGGAATATTTTATAAAAACGTTTGTACCTAGCTTTACTCTGTCTTTAGATGAAATAAGCAATTAATATATAAGTAGTGGTATGCTATGCCCACTTATATAGTATATTTATTGTTCTACCAATCTAAAAACTTCAGGTCTAAACTCGTCTAACAAAAGAGCTTAATCAACCTTTTCTAATTTTACATTACAACCTATCATTACAGAGAATGCAATATAAAATGTTTTTGCATCCCCATTAATACCCAATATTACAAACTCAGAATCATCAATTGAAATAGTACAACGTAAAGGTTCTTTCGTTTCATAAACCTCTCCACTCTTCGTGACTAATTTTAATGACCAAAAATCATATGAATCTATTTTATTTCGCTCAAATAATATAGTGAACACCTTTTTCAGTTCAGTCTTATTCGGAATGTCATATATTTCTTTTGAAGTTAACAGTTTTTTAGTTATATCAAAATAACCAGAGACAAAGTGAGTTAACACAACATGTGATAAATCCTCCCCCCAATAATTTTCAAAATCGCAATAACCGTAAACAAACTTCTCATTACCCCACGATTCATTTTTACTCATATCATCCTCCTATAATTAATAGATATTGAATTGAGGAGAATATCAACAAAAGATTTATCATTAAAATATATTAAATATTATAAATTTATTATTTTTAATATAAGAAGAGCCCTAATATATAATAGAGCTCTTTATTGATACTATTTTTGTATTTCTTAAAAAGGAAATAAGATAGGAATAACTGCCACACTGATAAACATTACAATTATCGTAAATGGCACGCCAATCTTCAGAAAATCTGCAAATTTATAACCACCGGGGCCCAATACCAATGTATTCACAGGGGAAGAAACTGGGGTCATAAACGCAGCGGATGCTGCAATACCAATCACCATCGCAAATGGTAATGGAGAGACATCCATTTGATGCGCGGCGGCAATCGCAATAGGCGCCATGAGTACCGCAGTAGCCGTATTGGAAATAAATAAGCCTATCGTCGCGCATAAAATAAACAGGCAGACTAGCATCACATGAGGACCTAATCCCCCAGCTACCTTCATTAGTGCATCTACCGCAAGGGCTATCCCCCCGGTTTCTTGTAAAGCGATAGCGAATGGCATCATGCCAACAATCAAAATAATACTCGGCCAATGAATCGCTTTGTACGCGCTTTCCATATCAATACAGCGAAATTTTCCCATTAATAAACAGGCAATCAACGCCGCAATAAAGTTAGGGATTTCATTGGTAACCATCATCGCCACCATGAGCGCAAGGCAAAATAACGCATGAGGGGCTTGCGAGGAGGCAGGGGCAACAGCTTCGACTTCGGCGGCTAAGTTCAATACGATAAAATTACGCGGTTTTGTTGATAGAACACGGATCAACTTCCAATCACCGATGACCAGTAAAATATCCCCCAAGCGTAAAGGTTCATCCACCAGTTTTCCATCAAGCGCTTTTCCATCGCGACGGATCCCGACGACGTTTAAACCATATCGGGTACGAAATTTAATCTCTCGTAAGCTTTTACCTAGCAATTCCGAGTCCGGGTTCATGGAAACTTCCGCCATCCCCACATCCCTCGATTGCTCGGAAAAATAATCCCCACGCAAAATCATTGGCTCAAGAAGCTGTTCACTGCAAAATTGGCGCAGTTCATCGTCAGTCACTGAAATATCAATTAGCAAAACATCACGCTCACGTAGCTCCGTTCCCCCCGTTGCACTCACCATCACACGGCGAAACTTACGCCAGCGCTCAATCCCCACAACGTTTGCACCATAACGGGAACGCAAATGAAGCTCATCAAGCGTGTGTCCAATCAGTGAAGAACCTTTACGAATCGCTAATCGGCGGGCACGCCCAGCCAGTTTATAATCGCGGATCAAATCACGAAAACTACGTTGATATTTAACAGGTTGTTTATCCGGTTCATTGCTACCCAACCAGCGACGAGTCAGCCACATATAGCCAATACCCGCGACTAAAATAAGAAGTCCTATTGGGGTGATTGAGAAAAATTGAAAGCTGGGTAATCCTTCGCGAACTAATTCACTGTTGACCACCATGTTGGGGGGAGTTGCGACTAATGTCATCATGCCGCTGATTAAGCCAGCAAAGCCCAGCGGCATCATTAATCGACTTGGTGAGGTTTTCATCCGTGCTGCGACACTGAGCACCACCGGAATAAAGATAGCGACCACGCCAGTGGAGCTCATAAATGCACCTAGCCCCGCCACCGTCATCATTAAAAAGACGAGCATTTTACTTTCGCTGCTGCCTGCAACTCGGACGAGCCACTCCCCCATTTGGTAGGCAATTCCGGTACGAACCAGACCATCACCGATGACAAACAGAGCAGCAATCAACAAAACGTTAGGATCCGCAAAACCCGCCGTTGCCTGTTGTAAGGTCAGTGTATCGCTTAATACAAACGCCACAATGACTAATAAGGCAACCACATCCATGCGGACTTTATTGGTAGTAAATAGAACAACCGCGATCAATAGTAGGGTTAGCACCCACAGCAATTCTCCGTTCAAAGTATCCCCTTTCGACGAAAAAAAACAGGCTAAAGATTTTAGTTAGTTAACCATGTTTTTCAGAGGATTTCTTTGATTAGATCGCAATTAGACGTTTTTCGACACGAAAAGCTCAAAATAGCCGTTATCGTCAGGACCTGTCACGGAAATTTGTTCTAATGTACTAATAATTGCAGAGATTTCATCTCGTCTTGGCATACCTTCAGGATCATGAACCGCAATAACTTGGCAGCCCGCACTTAATGCTGAATGGATCCCCGCTGGCGCATCTTCAAAAGCAATGCACTCTTCGGGAGGCAATTCGAGGCTTTTCGCCCCTAATTGGAAAGGTTCTGGGTCTGGTTTACCTTTCGAGACTTTTTCAAACGTGACCCAATGTTTAGGTTCAGGTAAACCCGCTGCTGCTCGGCGTCCGTGAGCAATGGGTACTGTACCTGATGTCACAATCGCCCAAGGGGCGCCTAATTTATTCAATAAAGATAACAGCGCTATTGCACCTGGCAGTGCAACAACCCCCTCCATATCTTCACTTTCCATCTTCTCTAACCAACGAAAATGGCTTTGCAGCTCTTCTTCGCTCGCATTAGGTAGGAAATGGCGCAATGTGGTCATTGCAGGTTTTCCATGAATGTAGTCGATAATCGCTTGCTTATCTTCACCAATTCTATCGCCGAATAAACACCAACAGCGCTCAACAACAGCGAGTGAGTCCGCCAACGTGCCATCGAGATCGAATAAAAAACCTTTTGCTTTTAACTTCACATCAAACCCTTTTTCAGAAAATCGTGCTACCTAATGCAAGACGTAAATGTGTCTACCTAAAAAGATAAGTTAAGCATTGAGAATTTGAGAAACCTCAACCGCTGAAAGGTGATATTGGCGAGGGCAAGCTTGCCAAATTTTCAGCATTCTTAAATATTTATCCCACATTGGTGTTTGTGAGTTAAAGCCATGAGTTCCGCTATCGAAATGGGTATATCGCCCTTCTGTATTAACCATAAAGCGCACGTAACTCAGATAACGCGCTTCCGTTGCGGCATCAAAGCCCAAAAACTGCACACGACGACCATCCACACCATGTTTGTCTTCCATGTTGCCGTAAGAAACTTGCAGCGCATGGTACATTTCCATCACTTCAATAACTGTACGACACGTTTGCTCGCTGAGTTCACCAAAATCCCTATCCAGCTCGCGCATTTGTAAGCCAAATCCACGCTCAATGATAGTTTGCAGACGGCGGTAACGCTCCGCGTTATCTGGGTCTAACATGGTCATCATTTTATATTGATTGGATAAAATTAAGCGTTCAGCATTGGTCATTTCCATCACAGCTCTCCGTAGATAATTTTCTGCAATCTTCGCATTCAATGTTGATAATGCACAGATTAAATATCACTTTTATTGATCTAAACAGTTATTTTGCGTTAATTACTGTTAAATAACGGTTTGTTATCAAATCGAATGCTAAATAAGGTTCAATGAACCGTTTAGATATCTTCCATAAAGGTATGATCTAACTGATTGAACGCTTTTTTCAAAAGTTCGGCTAGCGCCATATAGTCAGGCTGCTGCTCAACGGGTGCCATCGCGATTCCCGCTTCGGTAAATTTATCGCGAATTTCATAGAACCAGCTTAATAACCCTGCCGGTAATGGTGTAACGGCACGCTTACCTAACCACCATAACCCTTGCATTGGCAAGCTGCAGGCAAATAATGCCGTCGCGACAGCGGGACCTAACTGCCCACCTAACGCAATTTGCCAAGCCAGCGTAAATATCGCAATGGGCGGCATAAAGCGGATCCCAAACCGAATCGCTTTATTGATACGTAGTTCAGGAAACAGTGGCGTTAGCTTTTTTTCCATAGGGAAAACCTTCAGATAGTGATTTCCTAATCTGAAGCGTTTGAAAAAACCCGGAGGGGTACTCTGCATTGTGCTCATCAATTAATTTCCTACTACTATTAATTTTCTACTGCCATTCATTTTCTACTGCTATTCATTTCTGGATGTCATCACAAAAACAATATCAATCTATGGCTAGCTTACGTCAAATTGAGCGTGAACGCACACTCAGTTTTTAAGTTAATTTTCACAAATTTAGCTTTAACTAAGCTAACTTAAATGAAACCCGCTATTCTCTTGAATACGTAACTCACCGCTATAACTACACTTTATATGGCATTTATGATTTTAATCAACCAAACGCCCTATTTTTAAAAAAAACGTATAAAATATAAAATAGTTTTAGTAGAATCGACCGTAATTAGAATTACTGCCGAACTATGTTACTTAATAGTTCTCTTTAATAAGTAAACAACAGTGATATATTGGGGTTCTGCGCGTTATTTCAACACGATACTGTGACTTATTTTTCACAGTTATTTAACAGCATCACGTAACGTTTGCGCGAGAAAACCCTGTAAAATCATCGACCCATGTACTTTTTTGCACATATCATGATATCAATCATGAATTGGTCGGATATAAATGCGCTAGGCTCTAGCGAATTACATTTTTCAACTAAGTCTGTGTGTCCTCATAACGGGCTTCACAACATCAACTAAGATAGGTATTTCCATGTCAAGTAAGCTGGTACTGGTTTTAAACTGCGGTAGCTCCTCACTGAAATTTGCAATCATCGATCCGACTAATGGAGATGAATTTCTATCAGGTTTAGCTGAATGTTTTAATTTGCCTGAAGCTCGCATTAAATGGAAAATGGACGGTGAAAAACATGAGGCACCTTTAGGTGCAGGCGCTGCGCATAGCGAAGCACTGAACTTCATCGTAAATACGATTCTTGCTGCGAAGCCTGAATTGTCAGCACAAATTTCCTCTATTGGTCACCGTATTGTTCATGGTGGCGAGAAATTTACTTCTTCTGTTGTTATTGACGACGAAGTTATCGCGGGTATTAAAGCGGCAATCCCATTCGCGCCTTTACATAACCCAGCTCACCTTATTGGTATTGAAGAGGCGAGAAAATCATTCCCTCATCTGATCACCAAAAACGTAGCAGTATTCGATACAGCGTTCCATCAGACCATGCCTGAAGAAGCTTACCTGTATGCACTGCCATACGAATTATATTCCGAGCACAGCATCCGTCGTTATGGTGCGCACGGTACTAGCCATTTCTACGTTTCTCGTGAAGCCGCGAAAAAACTGAACAAGCCAGTTGATGAACTGAACGTTATCACTTGCCATTTAGGTAATGGTGGTTCAGTATCTGCTATCGTTAACGGTAAATGTGTTGATACATCAATGGGTTTAACTCCATTAGAAGGCTTAGTCATGGGTACTCGTAGCGGCGATATCGACCCTGCGATTATTTTCCACTTACATGATTCATTAGGCATGAGCGTTGATCAAATCAACAAGATGCTGACCAAAGAATCTGGCTTACTGGGCTTAACTGGCGTGACTAGCGACTGCCGTTATGTTGAAGATAACTACGGCACCAAAGCGGATGCAACCCGTGCAATGGATGTGTTCTGCCACCGTTTAGCAAAATATGTTGGTGCGTACAGCGCGCTGATGGAAGGTCGTCTTGATGCAATCATCTTCACTGGTGGTATCGGTGAAAACTCTGCACAAGTGCGTGAAATCACGCTGAAGAAACTGGCAATTCTTGGTTTCGAATATGACCATGAGCGCAACTTAGCAGCACGTTTCGGTAAAGAAGGTGTTATCACCACCGACAACAGCCGCCCGGCACTGGTTATTCCAACCAATGAAGAGCTGGTGATTGCCCAAGATGCTGCACGCTTAACAGCATAAAGACTTTCTTGCCGCCAGCCTTATGCTGGCGGTACTGCTTTAGAGTAACCAAAAAACGAGGTTCCTGTGTCCCGTACAATTATGCTAATTCCTACTGGCACCAGCGTTGGTTTAACCAGCGTTAGTCTGGGTGTCGTCCGCTCAATGGAACAAAAAGGTGTCCAGCTGAGCGTGTTTAAACCTATCGCACAACCACGCGTTTCCGGTAATAAAGACCAAACTACCGAAGTTTTACGTTCTCACTCCAGCATCACAACCATTGTTGAGCCTTTAACAATGGAATATGTTGAGTCTCTACTGACTTCATCGAAGAAAGATATTCTGATGGAAGAGATCGTGGCGCGCTACCACGACCACACTAAAGATGCAGAAGTGATCCTGATCGAAGGTTTAGTCCCAACTCGCAAGCACTCTTTTGCTCAATCACTGAACTACGAAATTGCTAAAACCCTAGGTGCTGAAATTGTATTTGTTACTGCACCGGGCAATAGCTCAATCCAGCAAATGCAAGAGCGTTTAGAGCTGGTTCGTAACGAATTTGGTGGCCAACGTAATGAAAGCATCATCGGGGTTATCGTTAACAAAGTTAACGCACCCGTTGATGAACAAGGTCGTACTCGCCCTGACCTGTCTGAAATCTTTGATGATTCAACCAAAGCGACTGTGGCAAATATCGATGCCAAAGCGCTGGAGTGTTTAAATCTGCCAGTATTAGCGTCAATTCCTTGGAACTTTGACCTGATTGCCACCCGTGCAATCGACATGGCAAAACACTTAAATGCAAAAGTCGTTAACGAAGGTGAAATCAATACTCGCCGCGTTAAATCCGTCACTTTCTGCGCACGTAGCATTCCACACATGCTAGAACATTTCCGCCCAGGTTCATTATTAGTGACCTCAGCGGATCGCCCTGACGTACTGGTATCTGCCTCTTTAGCAGCAATGAACGGCGTAGAAATCGGTGCTATCTTATTAACAGGCGGTTATGATATCGATGCACCTATTCGCAAACTTTGTGAACAAGCATTCGAAACTGGCTTACCTGTGTTTATGGTGAACAGCAACACATGGCAAACTTCACTGAATCTGCAAAGCTTCAGCCTTGAAGTACCTGCTGATGACCATGAGCGTATCGAGAAAATTCAAAACTATGTGGCTCGCCACATTAGCAGTAACTGGATTGAATCTCTGGTTGCTGATTCTGAGCGTCCTAACCGTCTGTCTCCTCCGGCGTTCCGTTACCAGTTAACTGAACTGGCTCGTAAAGCAGGCAAACGTATCGTCCTGCCAGAAGGTGATGAACCACGTACCGTTAAAGCAGCATCGATTTGTGCTGAACGTGGTATCGCGACCTGCGTATTGTTAGGTAATCCTGATGATATCCGCCGTGTTGCAGCATCTCAGGGTATCGAATTAGGCGCTGGCATCGAAATCGTTGACCCAATTAAAGTTCGCGAAGAATATGTTGCACGCTTAGTCGAACTGCGTAAGAGCAAGGGCATGACCGAAGTGGTTGCTCGGGAACAATTGGAAGATAACGTTGTTCTGGGCACATTGATGCTGGAAAAAGGCGAAGTGGATGGTCTGGTCTCTGGCGCGGTTCATACCACCGCAAACACCATCCGCCCACCACTACAGTTAATCAAAACTGCGCCAGGTAGCTCATTAGTTTCTTCTGTATTCTTTATGCTGCTGCCAGAGCAAGTGTTTGTTTATGGTGACTGTGCGATTAACCCAGATCCAACGGCAGAGCAACTGTCTGAAATCGCAATTCAATCTGCGGATTCAGCAAAAGCCTTTGGTATCGAGCCTCGCGTTGCGATGATCTCTTACTCAACGGGTAATTCCGGTGCGGGTAGCGATGTTGAGAAAGTGCGTGAAGCAACACGTTTAGCGCAAGAAAAACGCCCTGACCTGATGATCGACGGTCCGTTACAGTACGATGCTGCAGTAATGGCAGATGTGGCTAAATCTAAAGCGCCAAACTCACCGGTTGCAGGTAAAGCAACTGTGTTTATCTTCCCAGACTTGAACACCGGTAATACTACCTATAAAGCAGTACAACGTTCTGCTGACTTAGTCTCTATCGGTCCAATGCTGCAAGGTATGCGTAAACCCGTTAACGACTTATCCCGTGGTGCACTGGTAGACGATATTGTTTACACCGTTGCACTGACCGCGATTCAAGCGGTACAAAACGAAAACGCATAATCTTAGTTATTAAGTATTGAGTTAAAAGGTCAATCCAGAAATGGGTTGGCCTTTGTTTTTTCATCGCTATATGAAAATGATATCCCTCCCATTTCATATCATTAACTTCTATATTTTCACAAAAATATTGAGGTTAATTATGATTCTCCCCCAAAGAGTCCGTATTAAGTTTGAACAGATAAAATTAACAGACCATTTTAAAAACACCGCTGAGAATGAGTTTTCCCGCAATATAATTGGCATTAAGAATATCCAAGAAGCCGAAAAAGGTGTCTGTTATGGATTAACACATGCTTTCTTATTTTATGCCCATGCAAATGATGAAACGAAATATATAAAAAATCTGGCATACGCATTAAAAAAAGCACATAACCACAAAGAAAACACTCGTCACTATCGCACTTTTTTAAATGATGCTTTCTGTCAAATTATTTATAAACAAGCATCAGTTGACTATGCCCTTCACATTGACAACGCCATGAAAAAGTTTGATTTTTCAAATGATAGCAGTGAATTAAAACAAAAAAATATGCTTATTTCCATCAGTGAAATCTTTTTTAAAAATAGCGCATTGTTACTCGATAATATAAAAGAAGATGATGCTATCAACTTTAAAAAAGCATTACATCAGCTATATTCTTATGCATATTCCACATCCGCAAACGCCAGGGAGGATATATTAAAAGGTAAAAGCCACTTTGAATGTCATTTAATAAAACTAACTGCTCGAGAAATTAAGAAAAAATGTTCTAACCTTGTAAAAAATGACTTATCACTGAACGACATTAAACCATTTTTTGAGCTGGTTAAAAATCACCAGAAAAAAATCATCAAACAAAAAATAATACAAAAAAATAGCCAATATAATATAAAGTATGATACCTATACGACTATTGATAATAATATAAAATTAAATCCACAAAATTATATAACCTTCGAGCAATTCAAACAGCGTATTAATAATCGGCTACAGCAACAAAAGGATACCATTTGTGATTTTATTACTAAAAATCATGCCATGGGGATCACTATTAAACATATTAACGATAAAGTTATATTCAAGTTCCTTGAACCTAATAAAGGGCTTTATATAACAGAAAATAAGAAAAAGTTTTTTAATCTCATTGAAAAAACAATGTCTCGGCAAGCGTGTTTAGTTAATGCTCAACATGAGAAAATCATCGAGATTAATACCTCCTACGCCGATAAACTTCATCAATATCCACTGTCCAATAAAATCAAAGGACCTAAATTTTATAAATCATAAAAATACAAAAGGACTACCAAGGTAGTCCTAATTTCAATACTCGCATTTACTCTGGGTTTGAACAACTAATCGCCTTATCCGCTTCATTATTACGTGTTAACCATAATGACAGCGCTTTGAGTGAATCTGGCGTGAACTCATCGCAACGAGCGGTAATTTCCTTAGGTGTCAACCAACTTACTTCCGCGACTTCACTTTCTTGCAAAGCAAAAGGACCGTGGCTCACACAACTAAATAATCCACCCCACACACGGCAAATTTCATTTTCATAGTAGAAAGTGCCATGCTCTGCAAACGGAACGCCAGCAATCCCCAATTCTTCTTCAGCTTCGCGCTTAGCTGATTCAAGGATCTGTTCATCTTGCATCACGACACCGCCCGCCGTTGCGTCCAAAAGCCCTGGGTAGAAATCTTTAATGTCTGTTCTTCGTTGCACCAGAATTTTACCCATACCATCGTGCACCACGATATAGGTCGCACGGTGGCGTAAGTTTTCTGCACGCATTTGGCTACGAGTTGCTTGCGCTATTACATTATTATCTTCGTCAACGATATCTACCCATTCGACGAATTCGGTCTGTTGTTCCATCCTGAAAACCTTATTTAGCTTGCCCACCAAAATACTTTGATACAAGGTATTCTTTTCGCATATATGTTGCAAGGGATCCTAACCAAATTTGACCTTGCTTTCCATCACAAAAATCAATGCATCTCTTTAAGATACAGTACAAAATTCTTTTTTGTGAAGCGTTAACTGAAACCCAACAATTCCCATTTGCAAATGCTATAGTTATCTTTACAGGGTGGTAAAAATTGGATTATTTAGAGTGTGATAGCGCTTTAAATAGGGGGATAAAAAATGAGAATTCTAATAACAGGCGGAACAGGGTTAATTGGTACCCAACTAGTTCAAACGTTAGTGATGCATTCACATCAGGTCACCGTGTTAAGCCGTTCACCACAAAAAGTATACAGTTTATTTTGTAAAGCCGTTGAATGCTGGACAACCCTTCAAGATAAAACCTCTCTTGATGGCTTTGATGTGGTCATCAACCTTGCTGGTGAACCTATCGCAGAAAAACGTTGGACGGCAGCACAAAAACAGATCCTTTGTGATAGTCGCTGGAAAATCACGCAACAATTGACGAATTTAATCAAAGCCAGTCAAAACCCACCGAGCGTATTCCTGTCAGGTTCTGCTGTTGGTTACTATGGCGACCAAGGTCAATCGGTCGTGACGGAAGAAGATCAACCTCATGATGAATTTACCCATCAACTAGCTGCTCACTGGGAAGCTATCGCCCAAGAAGCGCAATCGGATAAAACCCGAGTTTGTTTACTACGTACTGGATTAGTTTTATCCCCTAACGGCGGTTTGCTCGCTAAAATTCTGCCTATTTTTAAAATGGGTGCTGGTGGACCGATTGGTCACGGAAAACAATTTATGCCGTGGATCCATATTAACGATATGGTGAAGGCGATTTTATTCCTAATGGAGACGCCAACCCTCTCCGGCCCATTTAATATGACCTCGCCTTACCCTGTCCATAATGATCAATTTGCCGCCATGATGGGGGATGTTACCAACCGCCCTTCCTTTATCCGCACCCCAGCATTTGCAGTCAGGGGTGTACTTGGGGAATCCGCGACATTATTACTTGGTGGACAACAAGCCATACCTAAACGTTTAGAAGAGGCTGGCTTTGAATTTGAATTTATTGAGCTGAGAATTGCACTTGAAGATTTGTTAGCACCAAAATCATGATTATTTTAAAAACAGGCACTATTTAGCGCCCTGCCAACGGGTAAATAAATCTTGTTCAAGCTCGATATCAAATTGGTCAAGAACGCGGTTAACGGTCTGGTTAACAATATCTTGAATCGATTGAGGCTGGTGATAAAACGCAGGCATTGGGGGCATAATCACCGCTCCCATTTCTGCGGCTTGTACCATCAATTTCAAATGGCCAATATGCAGCGGTGTTTCACGCACACCCAGCACCAATTTTTTCCCTTCTTTTAAAACGACATCTGCGGCACGGGTGACTAACGTGTCTGTATAGCTGTGAACGATGCCAGAAAGGGTTTTCATGGTACACGGCATGATAACCATACCTGCGGTACGAAAAGAGCCTGAGGAGATGGCAGCGGCGATATCGCGGCTATCGTAAACATGGTCTGCAAGCTGTTGCACATCTTTAACACTGAATTCTGTTTCCAGTGCTAATGTCTGACGCGCAGCTGCACTCATCACTAGGTGGGTTTCCACATCTTTCACAGGTTTAAGCACTTCCAGCAATCGAATACCGTAGATCGCCCCACTCGCACCCGTTAACCCAATGATAAGTTTTTTCATGTTCAACCCCAATTCACGTAATTTCCTGCATTATATACCAAATAGGTGGAAGTAGTGAGTGAGAGGCGAAGTGTAGAGGTCAGGATAGTAAAAATATAGAGCAAAACTTTACTCACTGAAAATAAGTGGGCATCAAGAAAAACAATACGAGCAGAGGGTAATTCAGACTAACTTCATTTTCAGCTTAGTTTTAGATTTAAACCACATTTAATCCTCTAAATAATTCATGTTGTAGCTAGGCGGCAAGTTAGCTAAGCCCTAGGAGCATACATAAGTATGTGACTAGGGTTAGCTAATGCAGCCAACAACGCTACAGCGTGAAGTATGACGAGGATCCCCGAAAATTTAGCCTTCGTTGTAAATTTCTAAATCCTCAACATCACTCTGATCTTTCAACTTCAACTCATCATCTTTACGCAGATTTTCTAGATAATCTAAATAGGTCTGGTCAATATCTTTGGTCACGTAGATACCATCAAATACGGAACATTCAAATTCGTTGATTTCAGGATTTTCTTCACGAACCGCATCAATGAGGTCGCTAAGATCTTGGAAAATTAGGCCATCTGCGCCAATCAGTTTACGGATTTCATCCACTTCTCGGCCATGTGCAATCAGCTCATTGGCATTTGGCATATCAATGCCGTATACGTTAGGGAAGCGAACTTCTGGTGCGGCTGAAGCAAAGTAGACATTCTTTGCACCCGCTTCACGAGCCAATTCAACGATCTGTTCTGATGTGGTACCGCGCACAATAGAGTCATCCACCAGCAGAACGTTTTTATCGCGAAACTCTGCACGGTTAGCATTCAGTTTTCGGCGCACAGATTTACGACGTTCTTGTTGCCCCGGCATGATAAAAGTACGGCCCACATAGCGGTTTTTCACAAAACCTTGGCGATACGGTTTATCTAGGATATGGGCGATTTCTAACGCGATATCGCATGAGGTTTCAGGGATTGGGATCACCACATCAATATGCAAGTCTTCCCATTCGCGAGCAATTTTCGCGCCCAATTTTTGCCCCATACGCAATCTTGCGTTATACACCGAGATTTTATCGATAAACGAATCTTGGCGAGCAAAATAAACATATTCAAAAATACACGGCGTCAGCTGCGGGTTCTCTGCACATTGGCGGGTAAATAATTTGCCATCCTCAGTAACATACACCGCTTCGCCTGGCGCAACATCACGCAGGAATTCGAAGCCTAAAGTATCGAGTGCCACACTTTCAGAGGCAACCATATACTCATGTTCGCCAGTCGCTAAAATACGGCGACCAAGGACTAATGGGCGAATACCATGAGGATCACGGAATGCCACCATGCCATGACCAATAATCAGTGCCACACAAGCATAAGCGCCACGGATTTTTTTGTGCATTGATGCTACGGCACTAAAAATGTTGTCGGGTTCGAGAGGAAAATGATCAAACTTATCTAATTCGTATGCTAATACGTTTAGAAGAATTTCGGAGTCTGACGTGGTATTCACATGGCGACGTGCTGTTTCAAATAGACTCCGAGCGAGTTCGTGAGCATTTGTCAGGTTACCATTATGTGCAAGGGTGATACCAAAAGGAGAGTTAACGTAAAAAGGCTGGGCTTCGGATGCGCTGGAACTACCCGCAGTTGGGTAACGCACATGTCCAATACCCATTGAGCCTTGAAGACGCAGCATGTGGCGCGTTTCAAAGACGTCTTTTACTAAACCATTTGCTTTACGCAAACGGATATTGTTTTTACCATCAATAGTCGCAATACCCGCTGCATCTTGCCCACGATGCTGCAGCACCGTTAACGCATCATAAATTGATTGGTTTACCGGTGAAACACCGGCGATACCGACAATACCGCACATTTAGTCTTTCCTCATCAGCCAGACGGAGAGATATTCTCCGGTAGGAAACTTGACGCATTTTGCAGGTAGTCAAAGAACCACCTAATAATATGACTGAACTGCGGAATAAGCTGTGAACGATGCCAATCCTCACTTTGAGGAAGCGGTGTAAATGTATCGAGAAAGAACAACAGCGCCGATACAATTAATACCCCACGCAACGCACCGAAGCAGATCCCCAGTACACGATCTGTACCCGATAATCCGGTTTTTTGTACTAATGAGCTAATCACATAGTTCACCACTGCACCGACAATCAATGTCGCGATAAACAGCGCTGCAATCGCAATACCATTACGAACTAAAATATCCTCAAAGTTCGTAAAGTAACTCGCTAAATAAGGGTAAAACGTACTTGCTACGAAGAACGCACAACCCCAAGTGATTAACGATAATGCCTCACGTACAAATCCACGGATCAGGCTTACCAGTGCCGAGAAGCCAATAATGGCGATAATTGTGTAATCAATCCAGACCATATTTCATTCCAAAATTCGCATTCACGTCAGCGGCGAATGCATTCTAACAGAAAACGAAAACGTTTGCGTAACCATTTTTCATTGAATTTAAAAAAATCAGCGGCGAAAAGAAAAAATCATAATCGCCGCAGTAAGTTACTAAATACCCTTATTTTTTAGGGATAACTGAATATCAATTTAAGGTTTAAAGGCTTGGATTATCCCTTTTGTACCGGTAATTGCGTTCAATTCAGGTAAAGCCGATTCAAGCTTCTGCCTTGATGCTTCTGGTCCCACATAAATACGCGTTAATTTGTTGTTCACCGGTTGCGCTGGCACCGTATAAACCTGATACCCAGACAGTCTTAACTTCGCCACAATTTCTTCAACCTTGCTGGCATTATTGAGGGCAATCACTTGCACCACATACGCTTTACCTTGAGGTTCTTGTTTCGGTTCAGGTTTAGGTTCTGGCTTTGGTTCCACCTTAGGCTTAGGCTCAGGTTTTGGTTCTGGCTTAGGCTCCGGTTTCGGTTTCGGTTCTACTCGTGGTTTTTCTGGAGTGACATTAGTTGGAATGGCACTTCCATTTTGATTCGCCACGTTTTGGCTGTTATTACTTTGATTTGTACTGCTTTGATTTGCACTGTTTGCGGCTACAGGAGGCTGCTCACTTTGCTTTTGCTCAGTAATAGCTTCCGATAACATCGCTTCAGAAGTTCCTTCCGAAGACGCGGTCGATGCACTGTGTGTAATTGGTGCAATTGACTCAATATCTTCTTCATCACCCGGTTTGGGAATAATCGGAATGGCCGCAAATTCATTTTCATTGTATTTCTTATCGCCATCCAATAATGCGGGCAATACGATGACCCCTGCGGCGACTAACACAATGGCGCCAGCAAGACGATTTTGGAATTTACTAGCCACTGGCTTTATCCTTCTGCTTTCTCTAATAACATCATGACATGAGCCACGGTATGGAATGACCCACACACCACAATCACATCTTGTGGTCGCGCATCCGCACATGCTTGTTGCCAAGCTGCTTCCACGGAATCAAACTCATGGGCACCGTCAACATGCTGACTAAGCTCAGTCACATCTGCACCACGAAACTCTCTTAGCGGCGCGAGATACCAGTCAGTTACTTGTTGGGATAAACAGGTTAATGTCCCTTGAATATCTTTATCCCCTAGCATTCCCACCACAGCACGAACTCGACGACCTTCTGTCACCGGTAATTGTGCGAGTTTGGAGACTAAATAGCCTGCAGCATGAGGGTTATGGGCTACATCCAAGATCATTAACGGATGTTCTCCAATGATCTGAAAACGTCCCGATAACTGAGCAGTACTTAAACCTTGGTGGATAGCTTGGTCAGTGATTTTCTGCGCTAACTGGGCATCAATCTCCATCAAGCATCTGATCACCCCCATCGCAGTTGCTGCATTAGCCAACGGCACATTCGGTAACGGTAAATTGTCCCACGAACGTTGAGAACTTTCCCAAGACCAATGTTGCCCCTGCTCTTGGTAATCCCAATCCTTGCCACGACGAAACAGCATGGTGCCAATTTTGTCTGCATAAGCGCCTATAGAGGCTGGCATATCAGGCTCACCCACCACACCATAATGACCTTGGCGGAAAATACCCGCTTTCTCATGACCAATATGCTCACGGTCAGAACCTAGCCAATCGGTATGATCAAGCGCAATACTGGTGATTGCCGCGATATCCGCATCCACGACATTAGTTGCATCAAGGCGACCGCCTAACCCTACTTCAAGGATCACAATATCTAACTCAGCTTGCTTAAATAATTGTAGTGCAGCTAAGGTGCCATATTCAAAGTAGGTTAATGAAATATTTCCACGCTGCGCTTCGATAGTCGCAAATGCTTGGCAAAACTCACTTTCAGTAAGCTCTTTACCTTGGATTCGGACGCGTTCCGTGTAACGCACTAAATGTGGGGAACTGTAGACCCCTACTTTCAAACCCGCAGCCATCAAAATAGACTCAAGTGTATGGCAGGTTGTACCTTTACCGTTTGTGCCGGTGACAGTGATGACGCGAGGAGCAGGTTGAGTGAGATGCATTTGACGGGCTGCTTGCCCTACTCGTTCCAACCCCATATCAATATTTTGGCTATGCAGGTCAGTGAGATAAGAGAGCCAAGCCTCCAATGGAGACTTGGCTGTAGGAATGATTGGATTACTCATCATCTTTTTTATGTTTAGCGCCTTTTGCTTTATCTGCACCATCGACAGCGTCAGCAAGGTCAATTTCCACATCAACCACTTCAACAACCAGCGCTGGCGCGGTGTTCAGACTTGGTTGATTGGTTAACATCGCTAGGACATCCGCCAGACGATCACGCATATCTTGACGACGCACGATCATGTCAATAGCCCCTTTTTCCAGCAGAAATTCACTGCGTTGGAAACCTTGAGGTAATTTTTCACGAACAGTTTGTTCGATTACGCGAGGACCCGCGAAGCCAATCAGTGCTTTAGGCTCAGCCACGTTGATATCACCCAACATTGCTAAACTTGCAGAAACACCACCCATGGTCGGGTCAGTCAGTACAGAAATGTACGGTAAGCCACGTTCTTGCATTTTCGCCAGTGCAGCGCTGGTTTTTGCCATTTGCATCAGAGACAGAAGCGCTTCTTGCATACGCGCACCACCACTGGATGAGAAGCAAACTAATGGACAGTTATCTTCCAAAGCTTGTTCTACAGCACGGACAAAACGTGCCCCCACAACCGATGCCATTGAACCACCCATAAAGGAGAATTCAAATGCAGCGGCAACAACAGGCATCTCTTTGAGCGTACCTTTCATCACGACGATAGCATCTTTTTCACCCGTCTCTTTCTGGGCTGAGCTAATTCTGTCTTTGTATTTTTTAGAGTCGCGGAATTTGAGCACATCTTTTGGCTCCAATTCGCTACCTAATTCCGTTGTTGAGTTTTCATCAAGGAAAGATTCAAGGCGTTGGCGAGCATGAATTCGCATATGGTGGTCACATTTTGGACACACTTGTAGGTTACGCTCAAGCTCAGCACCGTAGAGGACTTGCCCACAGCTATCACATTTAGTCCAAACACCTTCAGGGATGTTTGCTTTATGGGATGGGGTTGAAGTACCTTTTTTTAAAATTTTCTCAATCCAGCTCATTAATGGACCTTTTTGTCTGATTGCACTCTGACGACACTTCAAATAATACCGCCCCTGAATTTCAGATGGTGGTTATATAAGAAGCATCTATCAGTATGTTATTTTTTGCCATTAAACCACAATGATATCTCACTGTAGATAAAAACTTTTTTCAAACCGATTATTGGTTATCGTTTTTTTGCGTCACCACACTATTTTCTTTTGCCACTGCATTTTTTTCTTTTGCAGCAGCTCGACGGTGGCGAATAATTTCAATGACACCCGGCAGAATCGAAATAAAGATAATCGCGACTATCAGTAATTTCAAATTCTTTTGTACTATCGGTAGATCACCGAATAAATACCCTGCATAGGTAAAGAGTAACACCCATAATAACGCACCTGCCACATTATAAAAGGCAAAATGACGGTAAGACATTTTACCCATACCCGCAACGAAAGGTGCAAAGGTTCTCACGATAGGCACAAAACGCGCCAAGATAATTGCTTTTCCGCCATGTTTTTCATAAAACTGATGGGTTTTATCTAAATAGCTACGACGGAAAATTTTTGAATCTGGGTTTTTAAACAGTTTTTCACCAAAGATACGTCCAATGGTGTAGTTCACTGCATCACCAATAATTGCCGCAATAATCATCAACAATACCATGACGTGTACGTTTAAATCATTACTTGGCAATGCTGCTAACGCACCCGCGACAAATAATAATGAATCCCCGGGAAGGAAAGGCGTAACCACCAGCCCCGTCTCACAGAATAGGATCAGGAATAAAATTCCGTAAACCCAAACACCATATTCGGCGACCAATTCCGCAAGATGCACATCAATATGTAAAATAAAATCAATGATAAAACTGATAAACTCCATGGGGTTCCTCATGTGGAGATTTATATTAACGACCTTTACAGCAGCTCATCCGCAAGAAATAGAGGCCCCATCACATTCTGTGGTAGGTCAAATTTTTCAGGATAATCCACGCTCACTAAATACAGTCCTTCCGCTTTGGCTGTCGCCGCCGCTTTCGTTCTATCTTTTAATTCTAGAAGATGTGCCATCCAATCAATGTCTTGATTACCACAGCCTATCTCCAACAAACTGCCAACAATATTTCTCACCATATGGTGTACAAACGCATTGGCTTTAATATCCACAACCACATAGTTTCCGTGACGCGTTACATTAACGTGCATCACATTACGCCAAGGGCTTTTTGACTGACATTGCACCGCACGGAATGAGGTAAAATCACGCTCCCCCAACAATGCTTGTGCCGCTTGGTGCATACGTTTTTCATCAAGTGGAAAATGAAAGTGCGTGACACCATTCGATAAAATTGCAGGTCGATAACGGTGATTAAAAATCACATAACGATATCGACGTGCGGTTGCACTAAAACGCGCATGAAACTCATCACCCACAGGTTTACACCAGCGAACCGCAATATCTTCAGGAAGATGGGTATTTGCCCCCATCGTCCAGGCAGCCTCTTTGCGGTTTGCTGAAGTTTCAAAATGTACCACCTGCCCAGTCGCATGAACACCTGCATCCGTACGTCCTGCACAATTGACAGTGATTGGTTCCGCGGCAATTTTAGACAGGGCAACCTCAAGGCAACCCTGTACACTTTTCACTTCTTGCTGGCGTTGCCAACCATAATAACGGCTACCGTTATACTCAATTCCGAGGGCAATGCGATACAACTTTGGGGACTCCGACATTAGTAATACAGCTCCTGAGCCAGTTTTTCTGCTGTCTCAACCGCCATTAACGCACCACCAAAACGAACGTTATCCGCCACTGACCAGAACTGTAAAATTTCCGGTATACCATAATCGTTACGAATACAGCCAATGCTTAAGAAATCATTACCTGATGCGTCAGTCACTTGAGTTGGATAATCACCCTCTTCTGAGACCTGAATATCATCAAAACGTTCAAATTCTTCGCTCGCTTCTTCTGCGCTAACTGGGCGTAGTGTTTCTAAATGCACCACTTGCGCATTACCATAAAATACAGGTGACTGAATAAAGCTTACGGAGACTGGCAAACCGTCGTCTTGCAGCACTTTACGAACTTGCTCAACTAAACGGCGTTCTTGCACAACACTGCCTTCAGCATCCGCTAATAATGGCAGCATGTTAAAGGCTAATTGCTTAGTAAAACGCCCTTCTTCCGCAGGGATACCATTCAATAAACGTGCGCTTTGACCTGCTAATTCATCAACGGCGGCTTTACCGTACGCTGACATCGACAGCATATTGGTCAGAGTAATGCGCCCTACACCAGCCGCGTCCACTAATGGTTTGATAGACGTTAATAGCTGGCTAACATAACTGTCTGCCACCGAAATAATATTGCGATTACGATAATCCGCTAATACTTGCGGGTTAACGCCCGGTACCACTAACGGTACATCAGGGTCTAACGCAAAAACACCGCTGTTATCAATCACAATGCAGCCTTCTTGTGCTGCTAATTCCGCATACTGTGCCGCGGCTTCTTCACCTGCAGCGAAAAAGGCAATTTGTGCCTGCGACCAATCGAAATCCGCGACATCTTGCACTTGATAGCTTTTACCGTTGAAACGAATGCTCTCCCCTGCACTGCGCTCACTGGCTAATAAATAAAGCTCACCAACGGGAAACTCTCTTTCTTGAAGCAGGGAAAGAATGCCTTCGCCCACTGCGCCGGTTGCCCCGAGTAATGCAATATTCCAACCTTCTGTCATGGTTTTTCCTCTAAAAAATCAAAGTGAAACAAGCTGTGATTAGTCACTTATTTCACCT
Source organism: Providencia sp. LY12 (assembly GCF_057621555.1). Classification (NCBI taxonomy): domain Bacteria; kingdom Pseudomonadati; phylum Pseudomonadota; class Gammaproteobacteria; order Enterobacterales; family Morganellaceae; genus Providencia; species Providencia sp. LY12. The sequence goes on from NZ_CM172594.1 coordinate 2,721,141, forward strand.
AAAAGAATCTGTTATTAAATTTTTGCGTTAAAGCCTAATTCGCTCAGTAACTGGACTGTCTCTTGGCTATCGCATTGAACTGTTAACGATGACCATTCACGGCGTTCTTGGTAGTGTTTACGTAATTTATCGAACTCACCGGGAATGCCAGCCACTGCGCGCAGTGATGCATCATCACGGCGCACATCATACACGAGATGCACTAATCTTTTGAGCTGGCTTTGCGTTAATTTACCATTGAAATTAATGCAGTCGATATCCGGTTTCGGTAACAGCGATGCCAGAGATACATTAGTAGGCTTACCTAGGAATTCGCAATAAGCTTCAAAGACTTGGGTTGTTCCTCGTGCTTTACCTTCTAAAGTATAGCCTGCAATATGCGGTGTACCGATATCCACATACGCCAGTAATTCTGTATCCAGATCAGGCTCAGGCTCCCACACATCCAATACCACACTCAGCGGTTTACCTTGCTCAAGCAACTGTAATAGCGCTTGGTTGTCCACCACTTCACCACGACTTGCATTCACCAAAATGGTGCCGTCACGTAGATTGGCTAGTCGAGACTCATCCATTAAGTGGAAAGTCGAATATTCGCCCTCCATATTGAGCGGCGTATGGAAGGTTAAAATGTCAGCCTGCTCCAGTAGCGAATCGAATGGAACAAAAACTTCTTGGTCACCTTTATCTGCTCGAGGAGGGTCACATAATACGGTATTCACGCCCCACGCTTGCAGACGTTTATACAAACGCCCTCCCACATTACCAACACCCACTATCCCCACGGTTTTATCGCGCAAATCAAAGTTATCGCGTTCCGCCAGCATCAGTAATGCAGAAAAAACATACTCAACGACAGCAATGGCATTGCACCCCGGCGCTGAAGAAAATCCAATATTGGCCTCGGCAAGCCACTGGGTATCAACATGGTCAAACCCTGCTGTTGCCGTACCGACGAATTTTACTGGCGTATTGCTCAGTAATGATTTATTTACTTTGGTAATTGAGCGCACCATTAATGCATCTGCATCAGTCAGTTCCTGTTCTGGCACTGGGCGCCCTGGTACTGCTTTAACTTCGCCTAGCTCACTAAATAGTGTTTGAGCATATGGCATGTTTTCATCAACCAAAATTTTCACGGAATTCGTCCCAATAGAATGTGTGTCATGCCCGATTTGGCTGCCACACTATACTCCAAATCGTCGATAGGCTGAATCATTTACATAACAATGCTTTTGGTTGAAATTAATAGTCTAATCGGTGACATTTAATTTTTCTTTTTATTAAACAAACTTACAGATGAGTCTGACTACCTAATCTGAACGATTTCATGTTTAATCAGCAAAACCACATTAAAAACTATTCATTTTTCAGGAAGGCGTTTATTTTGAAAGGCATATTGATTGTGAAAAAAGTATTACTGTCGCTCCCCCTAATGTGCTCGTTTTATGCCTATGCTGGCGAGCAAAACTGCTCGGCGGACACCATTGCCGCCAACAACTTTAATAATTTCATCTTTGCCCAAGAGCGCCCATTTAACGACTCGTTAAAAGAGATGAATTTACACACCACCAGCCAAGATGATTATATTAACAATACGGTTCAAACGAAGTTTGATGATTGTGGAGCCTTAATCGAGTTAACGGGTCATGAAGTTATCAAATTCAGTATCCACGACAGCGTGACCGTCAAATCCATTGATATGAGCATGAAAAAAAATGGTCACAGTTGGGACTACAAATACGCATTTAAACTGTCTGTTATTAATCAAGATAATGTTGAAAAAACCATCTTGCAGCAAAAAATGAACGGGAAGTTTTTCACTGATCAGAATGGAAAAATAACCGAAGCCAAAGATTCCTCTTATACAACAACCCTCGATAAAGAGCGCATGTTAACAAGAGCAGTGACGCACTTTTTAACGGATGATAAGGGTCGATTATCTGAATCTAACCGAGTCAGTACACTAGAAAATGATAGTGTGAAAACAGCCTTCCACTATGATGCGAAAAATCGCTTAACTCGCATGCAGTCTGACTCAACCGTCAAAGAGTTTACCTATGATGATGACAGACTGTTAACCGAAAAAACTATTGAAGAATTTTTTACCACTGAAACAACCGTGACGGCCTGTAAAAGCTGGAATACGTTCGGAAGATGCACCGACGCGGAAAAAAATATCACCACATTAATTAAAGATGAACAAGGCGGGAAAGATAGCGTGTACAACTACCACGCTAATATCAAATACGATTATGTATATTGATTTTTCTGCTGCTATGGGGTCAGCTCTTTCATCCGAAACCGGTCTGGAGTGACCCCTGATATTTGTTGGAACATTGCAATAAATGCAGACGCCGAACTGTACCCCACATCCAAAGCAACTTCGTGAACACTTTTACCTTTATCCAGCCCTGCCACTGCATGCAAGTAACGCAGTCGCTGACGCCACTCGCTGAATGACATGCCTAATTCTTGTTGGCAACGGCGAGATAACGTTCGCTCCGAGGTATAAGCCCGCTTTGCCCACTGGGCAAGCGTTGTATTATCCGCAGGATCTTGCTGTAACTCCGCTAAAATCGGTGCTAACAATTTATCTTTGCTGGTAGGTAAATAGGTATCTTGGCACGGTGAAATAGCAAATTGGTCAATCAGCACTTCCCCCAAACGAATATCTTGCTCGGTTTCGGGCTGCACAATTCCCCGTTGATACATATCCGTCATGATCGTATGGAAAATGGAGCTTAATCGTACAACACAGGCCCTACTCGCAAGTCTCGGCGTATAGGCTTGGGCAAAATCAATAATCCGAAATTTAACACTCTGCTTATTAAAACTTGCATGTTGGGTATTGGCAGGGATCCAGATGCAAAACTCTGGCGGCGCCATATAATGCTTACCTTCCACTTCCATTTCCATAATTCCGCAAACCACATACAACAACTGGCCAAAGGTATGGGAGTGGGATTTGTATTCGGTTTGCTGGTTGATTTGTTCATGACGCAAGGCAATAAATTCAGGCTCAATAATATTGCATTCGTTAATTTGCAGAACATCACTTTTTAAATTATTCATAGGCTGTCTGAAAAGCGTTATCGATTGTCTGAATATCAGTATATATAATATTTCGGACAGATGTATACTCCTGTGACTGATTAGGGAGAACGTTGTTAATGAAATATTTCCTGTTTCCGCTGACCGCGGTTTTATTATGGTCCATAAATGCCATCGTCAACAAAGCCGCTGCAACGGCAATTGACCCTGCTGCTATTTCATTTTATCGCTGGGCTCTGGCATTTTTAGTCATGACCCCCTTTGTTCTGCGCTCGGTACTGCGCAATGCCAAAGTGGTTAAACAACATTGGTGGCAACTGGCCATCTTAGGTGCTTTGGGGATGATGCTGTATCAAAGTTTAGCTTACTATGCCGCACATACGGTAAGCGCGACATTTATGGGTGTTATGAACTCATTTATTCCGCTATTAACTGTGGTGATCAGTATTTTTGTTTTGAGGGTGATCCCAACCGTTGGGATTGTTGTTGGTTCCGTTCTGTCTCTGTTTGGATTGGCTTGGTTAGTCAGCCAAGGGAACCCAAGTTCATTACTTGATAATGGACTGGGTCAAGGCGAATTGCTGATGATCGTCGCTTCCGCCGCTTATGCCCTGTACGGGGTATTAACTAAGCGTTGGTCTATTCAGCTATCGAGTTGGGATTCACTGTACGTACAAGTCTTCTTTGGGGTTTTATTATTAATTCCAAACTTCTTGATGGCGGATGATGTGAGCCTTAACAGCAATAATATCGGGTTAGTTTTATTCGCAGGGATTGCCGCATCGATTCTGGCTCCAGCAATGTGGATCCAAGGTGTACTGCGTTTAGGCGCCAATACCACCTCTATCTTTATGAACCTCGCGCCGGTATTTACTGCCATTATCGCGGTATTCACCCTTGGGGAAGAGTTAAAGAGTTACCACTTAATTGGGGGCGGTATCGTGTTACTCGGTGTGATGTTAGCTCAACAGCTGCGTACCCCGCTCACTCAAGTATTTTCCCGCAAGAAAAAAGCGTTAGAAGAAGATACTTGTCAGTAAGTCATATTAATAGGTCGATTGATTAAAAGCCCCATAAATCTACTTCAAGGTTATGGGGTTTTGTTTATTTTCGCCAATTACACAGACTAAACTGCACCTAAAAAGGTGTGCAAATTAGATAATGACCGTTTTTAGGTGCAACTAGGTAATAACAGAGTACCCACTAAGCTTTCTTCGGCGCCCGGCTCGCTTTCAACGTAATACGCACCAACAGCCCACCGAGATGCTCACTCTTTAACAGCTGTAATTCTGAGCCGTGATAACTGGCGATATCTTTCACAAGCGCCAAGCCCAGCCCTGAACCTTCCAGCCCTTTGGCATTATTCAAGCGCATGAAGGCTTTTAATGAGCGGTGAATATATTTATTTTCAATACCGGGCCCTGAGTCTTCAATTTCCAACTTGGTCATCGACTTATGACTTTCATCTGCAATAATACGTACCGTGACAACCCCCTTCTCTGGGGTATATTTAATCGCATTATCGATTAAGTTCGCGCACATTTCCGCCAGCAAAATAGCATCCCCTTTCACCCAACAATGTTCTAGCCCCTCATAGCCTAAATCAATCTGCTTACTTTCGGATTGCCCTAAGCGGGTAAAACAGACTTGCTGAACAATTTCGACCAAATTAACTGCACGATAAAGCCTGATCGCCTCTTTTTCGTGTTCTTTTAAACGGGCAAGCTGCAATAACCGATCAGTTAATACAATGGTGTTATCCAAAGTTTTATTAATCGCCTGCAAACTTTGCTGTTTCTGTTGCTCATCATAGCTATTAAGAGCCACCGAAACTTGAGTTTTTAATACGGCTAACGGGGTTTTTAATTGATGGGAAGCGTCTGCACTGAAACGCTCTTGGCGTTTTAACATACGCCTTAATCGCTCCACATAGCGGTTCAATGCATCCACCAGAGGCGAAAGTTCTGACCATGGCAACACATTCGGGATTGGAGTTAGGTCATTCGCGGCACGACCCAACATAAGATTAGAAAGTTTTTTCAACGGTGTTAATAACTTACGTAATAGCAAATACGCCAATATCAGCGTCACAACCACCACAGTACCTTGGCTCATCAACGCCGAGATCAGCAATTGATTGGCAAAATCTTGCCGAGCATACACCGTTTCAGCGACGCGGATCTCCACCATGCCTTGGATCCCACCTTCATTAATCGGTTGGAAAAAGGTCGCTACGCGAATGGGAAGCCCCATATATTCCGCATCATAAAAGTAGACTAAGGCCGTGTAATGTTGAGAGCGCATCCAGTAAGGGGGGATTGGCGGTAGGTCATCATAGCCAGAAATGGTCTCCCCATGAGGAGCGATGACTTGATAAAACAGACGGTCATTATTGTTCAGTTCAAAGCTATCAAGTACCACGTAAGGCACATTCACGGAAAGATGTTCATCCACAACTTGTAATCGCTCCGCCACCGTTCTCGCCGACGCCAGTAATGTCCGGTCATAGGCGAGGTTAGCGGCGTTTTTAGCGCTGTAATAGTGGGTATAAACGGAGAAACTTCCCAACAAAATGAGGGGGATACCGAAAAACAGCAGCAACTGATGAAAGAGAGAGCGTGGATGAGAGACTAATTTCATACACTACACTGCTCTAATCGGTATCCCAATCCGCGTAAAGTATTGATATTGATATCTGAACCCGCGAGTTTTTTGCGAACCCGATGCACATACAATTCAATACTTTGTAAATTGGCTTCATCGGACAGCGAAAATACCTGTTCAAATAATTGTGTTTTTGAAACAGGTCGCCCTCTACGATGAAAAAGCATATTCAATACCGCGTATTCTCGCGGGGTTAAACCTAATGGCTCCGCCTTCAGTGAAAAATAACCGTCATCATGAAAACAGAGATCACCAAAACACTGGTCGCTATTCACATTCCCGTGACTACGGCGCAACAGCGCCCGTACTCGAGCCTCTAATTCCGCGATATCAAAAGGTTTAGTCAGGTAATCATCCGCCCCTGCATTCAGCCCTTTCACACGGTCGGCCACATCTGAATTCGCCGTTAATAGCAGAACAGGCGTTTCTTGATGCCGCTTGCGCATCTGGGCTAATACATCTAAGCCACTCATTCGTGGTAATGAAACATCCAAGACCACCAACGAGTAATTCTCGGTTTGTAATAGCTGATCGGCGATGTAACCATCACTGGCGATGTCCACAGCAAATCCCGATGCCGTTAAGGCTTTCTGTAACCACAGTGACAACTCGTCATGATCTTCAACCAATAACATTCTCATTAGTCGCCCACTCATTATGATTATTTATGCGTATAAGTTGGCACTCTCTCGGATGAATGAAAAGTGTTAAACATGATTTTTACCGAAGCTATCACAACAATCCTTCGTTAACCTGCTGCCACAGATAGAAATTAACATTAAATTAACAAATTTAAGAGGCGTAAATATAAAACAATCTGATATGTATCACATAAAAATAATTTTATTTGTTAATGAAAGGTAAATGAAAGGTTCTCAATACAATGATGAGTGGCGAGCAAACATCGCCCACAGTTATTTATCTACAAAAACATATTCATCTACAACGGTAGATCCATAACGACATAACCAACAATAACCAAGTAACTTAATTATTGTCTAGTGAGGAATGAAGCATGAAGAATTTCACAATCAATACCTTAGCTGCAGCAATTTTTTTAGTTGGCGTTAACCAAGCAATGGCGTTACCCGAAAGAACCGAATGTATTGCCCCAGCCAAACCTGGCGGTGGCTTTGACTTAACCTGTAAACTCGTTCAAGTCTCCATGCTGGAAACCAAAGAAATCGAAAAACCGATGCGTGTGACATACATGCCAGGTGGAATTGGTGCCGTTGCCTACAATGCCATTGTGGCTCAACGCCCAGCTGAGCCGGGAACCATCGTCGCATTCTCTGGTGGATCCTTACTCAACCTTGCACAAGGTAAATTTGGTCGTTACAACGAAAATGATGTTCGCTGGCTAGCGAGTGTTGGCAGTGACTATGGCATGATTGCCGTGCGTGCAGACTCCCCTTATAAAACCTTAGGCGAACTGATGGACGCCTTCAAAAAAGATCCAAACAGCATTGTCTTCGGTGCTGGTGGCTCCATCGGTAGCCAAGATTGGATGAAAACGGCGTTGCTCGCCAAAGCGATCGATTTAGACCCACGAAAAATGCGCTATGTTGCTTTCGAAGGCGGTGGCGAAACACTGACAGCCCTGTTAGGCAACCACATCCAAGTGATCTCCGGTGATATCAGTGAAATGACCCCCTATATCAGTGACGGAAAAATCCGCATCCTAGCGGTATATGCGGATAAACGCCTACCGGATGGGCTCGCTAATATCCCAACCGCTAAAGAGCAAGGCTATGACATAGTTTGGCCAATCATTCGCGGATTCTACATGGGACCCAAAGTATCCGATGCGGATTACAATCAATGGGTTGAAGCCTTCCAAAAATTACAACAAACCGACGAATTTAAAAAGCAGCGTGAATTACGTGGCTTGTTTGAATACAACTTATCGGGCCCAGAACTGGACGCTTACGTGAAAAAAGAAGTTGAGAACTACCGTGAGCAAGCGCGTTCCTTCGGGTTAGCGAAATAACGGAGTCACCATGAGCCAACGCATATTTGCCATAGTCTGGCTAATACTGTGTGGGATCGGGCTGTACATCGGCTGGGGCATCCAAAGTGAGTTTACCTATGAACCACTAGGCCCCCGCCCCTTCCCGATAGCCATACTGTCATTAATGACCCTGTGCGCACTCGCACTCCTGCTGGGTCGCCAAGAAGCGGTTGAATGGCCAAAGCCCTATGTCTTGCGCCGTTTAGTCTTGTTAATCATTGCATTAGTTATTTATGCATGGGCGTTTGAGTGGTTAGGATTTCCATTATCGACCACTTTGTTGACCATCAGCGTTGCCCTGTTATTTGGTGCAACCCCGATAGCCGCCCTGATTTCCGGTCCAATCCTAGGAATTTCCCTATTCTATGCCTTTGACCGATTACTCGATGTGACATTGCCAATCGGCGAGCTTTTTAGCTAAGGAGAAAGTATGGAAACGTGGATGTATTTATCTCAAGGCTTTGAGGTCGCGCTGATCCCTCAAAACATTATGATCGGGCTGATTGGCTGCTTTATCGGCACCATTGTCGGTATGTTACCGGGTCTTGGCCCAATTAACGGTGTCGCAATTCTATTGCCATTGGCATTTGCACTAAAGTTACCAGCTGAATCTGCCCTAATTTTGTTGGCAACCGTTTATTTAGGCTGTGAGTATGGAGGGCGAATTTCCGCCATCCTATTGAACGTTCCCGGTGACGCCGCGGCGATCATGACCACGTTAGATGGTTATCCGATGGCGAAGCAAGGTCAAGGCGGTATCGCGCTCTCGATTTCTGCCGTCAGTTCATTTATCGGTTCCACAATTGCGATTGTTGGGATCATTTTATTTGCACCTTTACTGGCACAATGGTCACTCGCATTTGGTCCTGCTGAATATTTCGCATTGATGGTTTTTGCTATCGCGTGTTTAGGCAGCATGATGAGCCAAAATCCTGTCAAATCGCTGCTCGCAGCATTGATTGGTTTGGCACTAGCAACCGTCGGTGTCGATGCCAACTCTGGGGAATACCGCTTTACCTTTGACAGCGTTAACCTATCCGATGGCGTCCAGTTTATCGTCGTGGTTATTGGTCTGTTCTCTGTCAGTGAAATATTACTCATGCTAGAAAGCACGGCAACAGGACAAGGATTGATCCGCAAAACGGGTCGAATGTTATTTAGCAAGAAAGAAGCCAAGGCCTGTGCTGGTCCAACATTACGCTCCTCATTTATTGGCTTTTTTGTGGGAATTTTACCGGGTGCAGGGGCGACTATCGCTAGTGCCATCACCTATATGACAGAGAAAAAAATTGCAGGGGATAAAGGGACATTTGGTGAAGGGGATGTTCGCGGTGTCGCGGCACCTGAAGCCGCCAACAACGCCTCTGCCTGTGGGTCATTTATTCCGATGTTAACCCTCGGTGTTCCGGGTTCAGGCACGACGGCAGTAATGATGGGGGCACTGACCCTGTATAACATCACTCCGGGTCCGGGAATGTTTACTGAACAGCCACATATCGTTTGGGGATTAATTGCCGCACTGCTGATTGCTAACGTTGTGTTGCTAGTGATGAATATTCCACTGATCGGCCTATTCACGCGAATGCTCACCGTGCCATTGTGGTTCTTAGTCCCTGCGATTGCTTGTGTCTCTGCGGTGGGCGTTTACGCCGTACACAGTACCACTTTTGACCTGCTACTAATGATGGGGCTTGGGGTATTCGGCTATATCTTGCGGAAGATGAATTTCCCGCTATCTCCGCTGATCCTCGGGTTTGTTTTAGGTGAAATGTTAGAGCAAAACCTGCGCCGCTCGTTGTCTATCAGTAATGGGGATTTCAATATTCTGTGGAGCAGTACGATTTCTAAGAGCTTATTAATTCTGGCGGTGCTGGTGCTAGTGTTACCACCGATTGTGAAGCTTATTCGCAAACGCCGCCAGCAAACCGCGCAAGTGTAATTCCTACTGTACGTTATGACTAAAAGACTTCGCCCCATGAAAATGGGGCTTTTTTTGTTTACTAGCTCACTGATTTTCTGATTTCGGGTATCCCTGCTCGCGTAGCCATTCGCGACCCACATCAATGGTTGGTGTTTGTACAATAAAGACAAACAAGGCACCGATCATACCGCCTAACAATGCGCCGCCTAGAAAACCACCGGAAAAGAAACCAAAGAAAAACAACATAAAGGCTAATACAGCGGAAAGTAAAACCGCGAGTCCTGTGAGCTTCCAATATTTCGCGCCCATGCGTTTTTTACCTTCTTTCAGGCATTGACGAAATAGGCGTCCTTGCTCTTTTCTCTCTAATCCTGCTAATTCTGGAACACTTTTCGCCGTCCAATACGCCATCTTTTTTACCTTTCTTTTTGATTAAATGCTGTGTCATGCATTTATAAACAATTTGGCAATAAAAGACCCGTGGATAATTCTGATAACCTTAAATAGCGATAAGAAATGACGAGCTATTTAATGCCATTTTCTCCTATGATTTCAGCTTGCTGTCGCTGTTTTTCTTTTTGATCGGCTTCCCGTCTCAATGTATGTAATTTAGTATCATGAAAATCCAGTTTCTCGGCTATCACCTCTTCTGGGATATCTACATCCAGCCTTTGTAGCACCTTTTCTTTATGCAATGGAAATGGCATGTCAACATTACGCACAGTTTTTAACAACGCACTAAATTTACTGCGAATGTAGTTAACGACTAAGGTGCCTAAAATCTTAATATCCTGCTTTAAAACCGCCATATTAAATCGAGTTATGTTCATTTTAATTCCTCAAAGTGAATGAATATTTGAGTCGATATCATGGCACTATTTTCATTACGGTAATTTAATAAAATGATGATGGTGGCGGCAATAATTGAGCCATAAAAAAAGCGAGAGCCTTAGCCCTCGCTTTCTATTTAGTGCATTTCAGTGAATCAGTGCATTTCAGTGAATGAAAATTACGCTTTGTATTTGCTCATCACTAACGTTGCGTTAGTACCACCGAAACCGAAGCTGTTAGACATCACTGTGTTCAGCGCTTGCTCAGTTGGTTTGGTGATGATGTTCAAGCCTTTCGCTTTCTCATCTAAATTCTCAACGTTGATGCTTGGCGCAATAAAGCCATGCTCTAACATCAGCAAGCTATAAATCGCTTCTTGAACGCCTGCTGCACCTAAAGAGTGACCTGTCATCGCTTTGGTTGCAGAAAGTGCAGGGCAATCATGACCAAACACTTCTTGGATAGCTTCTAACTCTTTAGTATCACCGACTGGTGTTGAAGTGCCGTGTGTGTTGATGTAATCGATTTTATCAACACCGTGCATTGCCATTTGCATACAACGCACTGCGCCTTCGCCCGATGGAGCCACCATGTCAGCACCGTCAGATGTTGCGCCGTAGCCAACCACTTCTGCATAAATGTGTGCGCCACGTGCTAATGCGTGCTCTAACTCTTCAACCACGACGATACCGCCGCCGCCTGCAATAACGAAACCATCACGGTCTTGGTCATAAGTTCTTGATGCTTTCGATGGAGTTTCGTTGTACTTAGTCGACAGCGCACCCATTGCATCGAACTCACACGTCATTTCCCAGCTCAGTTCTTCACCACCACCCGCGAACACAACATCTTGTTTGCCCAGTTGGATCAGCTCAACTGCGTGACCAATACAGTGTGCGGACGTTGAACATGCAGAGCTGATTGAGTAGTTAACGCCTTTGATTTTGAACGGTGTTGCTAAGCAAGCAGAGATACCGGAAGCCATTGCGCGAGTCACCATATATGGACCCACACCACGCAGACCTTTCGCACGCATACCGTCAGAACCTGCGACTTGGTTACGTGGAGAACCACCACCAGAGCCAACAACAACACCCGTACGCAGGTTAGACACTTGGTCTTCCGCTAAACCTGAATCTTTAATCGCCTGTTCCATTGACAGGTAAGCATAGACAGAGCAATCACTCATGAAACGGCGGACTTTACGGTCAATCAGACCTTCAGTATCCAGCTTTACATCACCCCAGACATGGCTACGCAGCCCTGCCTCTTTAAATTCTTCTGAGAAAGTGATCCCGGAACGACCTTCCTTCAGAGAAGCCAGTACTTCTTCCTGGTTATTACCAATGCTGGAAACAATACCTAGGCCAGTTATGACTGCACGCTTCATTCGTTACCTCATGTCTATAATTATATGATTACGGGATTACAGGTGTCACTTTAGCTTACACTTGTACGCTGAACAAGTCCGATCAGGGTAAATATTTGTATTTTTTTTATCATGACACAAATAAGGCTTTTATGTGACGGTAGCCTTACAGTGATATCAGCGTTAGAATTTGAATATGATTTTGCAATAACGGGCTTAAACGTGAAAAAGACAGCTGTACAAACCGCTCACCTCAGTTGGAATGAGGAAGGCACACCGATTTCAGAACAGTTTGAAGACATCTATTTTTCTAACCAAAATGGCTTAGAAGAGAGTCGCCATGTGTTTTTGCAGGGAAACCATTTTCCACAGCGATTTCTAACACACCAAGATGAAACTTGTGTGATTGCCGAGACAGGATTTGGTACTGGGTTGAATTTTCTCGCTTTATGGCAAGTCTTCAACCAATTCAAAGCCGAAAACCCCAATGCAAAATTACAACGATTACATTTTATTAGTTTTGAAAAATACCCGTTATCAAAAGCTGATTTAATCGCCGCGCACCGTTGTTGGCCTGAATTAGCTGAGCTCTCAGAGCAATTATGTGAACAGTGGCCACCCGCCCTACCCGGCAACCATCGAATTATTTTAGAAAACGGCTTGATCACCCTCGATTTATGGATTGGTGATGTAAATACGCAAGTATCCATACTTAATGACAATTTAAACAATAAGATAGATGCGTGGTTTTTAGATGGTTTTGCACCGTCCAAAAATCCGCAGATGTGGAGCGAACAGTTGTTCGCTGCAATGGCAAAATTTGCGCGTAAAGGCGGCACATTTGCCACCTTTACGGTAGCCGGATTTGTCAAACGTGGATTACAACAAGCGGGCTTTACTATCATGAAGACCAAAGGATTTGGTCAGAAGCGTCAAATGCTAACAGGGGTATTAGAAAATAATCTGATTCGCCCGATGGCACCTTGGTTTGCGCGTCAATCCGCATCCCATACGGATGATATCGCAATTATTGGTGGTGGAATTGCCACCCTCGCCTTAGCCCGTTCACTCAAAAAACGCGGAGCGAATGTCACGATTTATTGTCAAGACCAGCAAGTCGCGCAAAACGCGTCTGGAAACCGCCAAGGCGCAGTCTACCCTCTATTGACTGGGAACGATAATGCCCTAGAACGCTTTTTTGTTAGTGGTTTCCCGTTTGCAACTCGCTTTTATCAGCAACTTAGCGCGCAAGGTATCGAATTTAATGGACAATGGTGCGGGGTAAGCCAAATGGCATATAACCCTAAATCAACCAAAAAAATCGACAACATGCTGCAAACCGAATGGCCAGAAGAGTTTGCAATTGGCAAAGATAGGCAACAACTCAGTGAACTCAGCGGAGTAGATGTCAATCATCGAGGTATTTATTACCCCACTGGCGGCTGGCTATGCCCTGCGCAATTATGCGAAAGCTTAGCGCAAGAACTCGCTGAACAAGGGGTTAATTTCCACTTTGGTCTGTCAGTCACCAACTTACAGCATTCAGAAAACGGCTGGGAACTGACATTCGATAAACATCAAACGGCTCACCATCAAACCGTGGTGATTGCCAATGGTCATTTATTGAATCAGTTTGAGCAAACGAAAAACTTGCCTATCACCCCTGTACGCGGCCAAGTCAGCCACATCCCGACTAACCCCACATTGCAAAAATTAAAAACCGTGCTGTGCTTCGAAGGTTATATGACGCCAGAAGATGCCACAAATCAGCATCACTGCTTGGGAGCTAGCTACCAACGAGATAATTTGAGCCTTGAATACTCCGAGGAAGAGCAGCAAGAAAATCTGCAAAAGCTGCTCACCAGCCTACCGGATGTGGATTGGACGTCGCAGGTGAATATCTCCGACCAGCAATCACGTCAAGGGATCCGCTGCGTGATCCGCGACCATATGCCGCTACTTGGTAATGTTCCTGACTTCGATGCCCTGATGCAGCAATATACGGATTTACCTGAGCAACTTCACCGTCAACAATCTGTTGAACCCTCTCCAGCCTATCCTAATCTGTTTGTGTTCGGAGCATTAGGAGCACGAGGGCTTTCCACTGCTCCACTGTGTGCTGAAATCCTCGCGGCACAAATTTTTGACGAGCCGATGCCTGCCGACGATGACGTGCTTGCCGCATTACATCCAAATCGTTTTTGGGTGAGAAAACTGCTTGCGGGACGTCCAATCACCACGAAAGAGGCGTGAACAAAAGAGGGCTTCCATTTGGAAGCCCTCAGAACGAAGCAATATTGAGATTAATTCACGCTCAACCGCATAGCGCAGCGATCAACCGCTTGAAACCCTGCATCCACTTCGTGTTGCAAGATATCTTGTAATTCGCGCGTCAATTGCGCCTCTTCCATTATCGAAAAACCAAGGCGCTGATAATACGGCGCATTCCACGGAATATCACGAAATGTGGTTAGTGTAACCTGACCAATCTGTTGGGACTGAGCGAACTCAATAACCTGCTGAATAAGCCGCTTACCTAAGCCCTGCCCTTGCGCTGACTGCTGAACTGAAAGCTCCACAATATGCAGGCTATCGCTCAAATGCTCCGCCATAATAAAGCCAACGGGCTGATCATGATTATCCACCGCGAGCCACTCTAAGCCATTCGCAATACACTCAACGTGGTTTTCTTCCGGTTGAACTTCACCTTGGGCAATCCAATCAAACTTAGGATGTCCGGCAAAAGTTTGCCCCGCAGACGCTTCTACCTCAGGTAAAAATTGGGCATCTTCATGGGTTGCTAATCGAATAGAATACATGCGAACAATAGAGTCCATAAAACTAACGCACGGTATCTAACAATGTTTTCCACATGCCCAGCACCAAAATTTGGTCTGGCGGGGTCAATTCACCGGCTTTGATAGCGTTTTGGATGCTTTGCTCAACACGCTGATATAGCGCATCAACACTGGTTTCGTTCTCTTCTTCTAGCTCTGCTACAGCAAGGGTTAAGTGACCACGCAGATAGCCACCAGCAAACAGCTCATCATCGCTGGCGTGTTCAACCATATCATCAATTTTTGTCAGTATGCGTGTTTCAAAATCCGCAAGCATGCTTAATCCTTACTGTAGTGAGTGATTCTATTAGGCGAAAATATCTTCCGGATAAGGAAACAGTTCCGCGCAAAGTGGGGGTGTATTGTAAAACGATTGTAACGCATTAATAAAGCGCAGTGGTCTCTCTGGGATACCTTTTTCGAGGTACTCCATCACTTGCCCATGCACTTTGCGCATAAAGGCGATACGGTCAGGCTCAAAATCCCCCTCCAAGTTGTCGCAACTCACATTAAATGGGATACCCGTTGCCACACAGAAAAACCAATCCAATGCTTGAGGTTTGATTTCGACCACTTCAAAGTCACACTGAGTTTTCTCATCGCGACCATCTGGGCAGTACCAATAACCGTAATCCACTTGCTGGCGGCGTTTTTCACCCGCAATGCACCAGTGAGAAATCTCATGGAGTGCACTGGTAAAAAAGCCATGTGCAAACACAATTTGGTTGTATGGTGTGGTGTCATCGGCAGGTAAATAGACAGGCTCGTCGTCCCCTTTTACCAATTTGGTATTGTACTCTTCGCCGAAACACTGTTCGAAAATATCAATAAGTTGCTGATAATGATGTTGGGTCATGGAACGCTTAAATCATCTTAAAATAATGTGAGAAACCAAGCTTTAATCTCGTCACCGTGGCTGTCATTTAACAGCTTAATACTCATTAAGAGTGAAATCACGACGATCATCGGCCTGATAAGTTTTTGTCCTTTGGTTAACACTAAGCGAGCGCCAAGTCTCGCACCAACCATTTGGCCGGCAAGCATAACAAAACCGAGCACCCAAAGAACATGACCTCCGATAATAAAAAAGATCAAAGATCCAAAATTGGAGGCGAAATTTAACAATTTAGCATGGGCGGTAGCTTTGGCGAGGTTATACCCTAATAGCAGAACATAAGCGAGCGCTAAAAATGAGCCAGTTCCTGGTCCAAATGCCCCATCATAAAAACCAATACTCATCCCCGCAGCAACTCCAAAGATTGGCATACTGACACGCTGAGGTCTATCTTGCACACCCAAAGAGGGTGTGAGTAAGAAATAGAGCCCGACGCAGATGACCATTACAGGTAACAGCTGCTTCAAAAATGCGGTATCGATGGATTGAATTAAAATTGCCCCGAGCATTGCCCCTATTATGGTCATGACCACCGGGAAAATTTGCTCTCGCAAATTAATGGCTTTACGTCTTGCAAAATAGAGTGTGGCAGAGAATGAACCGCCAATGGCTTGTAATTTATTGGTCGCCAAGGTTTCGACAGGGGTGATCCCCACAGAAAGTAGCGCAGGAATGGTCAGTAAACCACCGCCCCCAGCGATAGAGTCAATAAAACCGGCAAGTAGAGCGACAAAAAACAGCAGAGCGTAAACTTCAGGCGCAACGGCGGTAAGCCAATCCATTTCACATTCCAGATAAGTAAACTATCACGATGCAGATTTGTTATTTATTGATTATCTTATTGAAAGTTAAGCAATATCACAGCCCGGATGGATTATAATCGAGGTTTCATCCTAACCTTTAACTCACAGTGGATACCCTTGCCAAGCAAGAATATCCACTGAAAAACGTCAATGACTTATTCGAATGGCGCCACGGCTGGCACAACATCCGCACACTGTCCGCGGTGACGCAAGAAGTGATCCATCAGCACAATCGCCATCATGGCTTCCGCGATAGGTACTGCGCGAATGCCCACACAAGGGTCGTGGCGACCTTTGGTGATCATCTCAACCTCTTCACCATCACGGTTCAAGGTTTTTCCTGACACCGTAATACTGGAAGTCGGTTTCATCGCGATATGGGCAATAATCGGCTGGCTGCTGCTAATGCCCCCTAAAATTCCACCAGCATGGTTAGATGTAAAACCGTGGCGGGTGATTTCATCGCGGTTTTCACTGCCTTTTAAGCTCACCACACCAAAACCATCGCCAATTTCTACACCTTTTACTGCATTAATGCTCATCAGTGCATGAGCGATATCGGCATCTAAGCGGTCAAAAACTGGCTCGCCTAAACCAGCGGGAACGTTCTCAGCCACAACGGTGACTTTCGCACCAATGGAATCCCCCTCTTTTTTCAAGCCACGTAACAGCTCATCAAGGGCATCCAATTTGCTTGGATCAGGGCAGAAGAATGGGTTTTCTTCGACAATCGACCAATCTTTAATTTCACACTCTACACTGCCCATTTGGGTTAGACATGCACGAATTTGAATGCCAAATTTTTCTTGCAAGTATTTCTTGGCAATCGCCCCCGCAGCAACACGCATCGCGGTTTCACGGGCAGATGAACGACCGCCACCACGATAATCGCGCAGACCATATTTCTGTTCATATGTGTAATCGGCATGCCCTGGGCGGAACACGTCTTTAATCGCACCATAATCTTGGGAACGTTGATCGGTATTTTCAATTAATAGACCGATACTGGTGCCTGTCGTCACACCGTTAAAAACCCCCGATAGGATTTTTACTTGGTCAGGTTCACGGCGCGCAGTGGTATAGCGCGATGTACCCGGACGGCGGCGGTCTAAATCTATTTGTAAATCTGCTTCGGTCAGTGCTAATCCCGGCGGAACACCGTCAACGATGCAGCCTAATGCTAGCCCGTGTGACTCTCCAAAAGTGGTCACACGAAACAGTTGCCCAATTGAATTTCCAGCCATTCCCTGTTTCCTATTTGCTTGCGATTCTTATACTTGTTAAGAAATATGATGTTATGCGTAATTATTATGTTTTATTTGATTATGCCGAGTAACGCAACTCTTTATTAATTAATATATTAATCAATATAAAGAGCAAAGTGCTCGTGATGTTCCACCAACTGTTCACGGGTTAACATAAACACGCCGTCACCACCAAATTCGAAATCTAACCAGATAAATGGAATATCTGGATATTGGTCAATCAGATGCACCATGCTGTTACCCACTTCGCACACCAGAATCCCCTCTTCAGTTAAGAAGCGCGGAGCGTTAGCGAGAATACGGCGAACCAGTTTTAGACCATCGCTACCAGCCGCCAGCGCCAGCTCAGGCTCGACACGGAACTCTTGTGGCAGATCGTCCATATCTTCAGCATCCACATACGGCGGATTGGTGACAATCAGGTCATATTTAACGTCTGGCATATCACGGAATAGGTCAGAACGAATTGGGATCACGCGGTGTTCTAAACCATGATTCGCAATGTTTTGCTCCGTCACAGCCAAGACATCCGTAGAGATATCCACGGCATCCACTTCGGCTTCAGGGAATTCATGGGCGCAGGCAATCGCAATGCAGCCACTTCCCGTGCACAGGTCGAGGATGGTTTGGGGTTCATCAGATAATAAACCCACAAAATGGTTGTTAATCAGCTCACCAATTGGCGAACGCGGGATCAGCACACGCTCATCCACATAGAATTCATGTCCACAGAACCACGAACTGTTAGTCAGATAGGCAACTGGAATACGATCATTGATGCGGCGTAATACACGCTCAATAATGCGGTGACGCTCCGTTGGAGTCAGGCGCGAAGTTAGTAGCTCATCCGGTAAATCCAGCGGTAAATACAGGCTTGGCAAAACTAACTGTAAAGCTTCATCCCATGGGTTATCGGTGCCGTGACCATAATAAATGTTGGCAGCATTAAAGCGGCTCATGGTCCAACGTAAAATGTCTTGAATGGTATGAAGTTCTGCGACGGCTTCATCAACGAAGATCTTTTCCAAGAAGGGATTCTCCTGCCTGTGGATTAAAAGGGAAAATTTGAATGGCTAAAGTTTGCCACGAAGTGAAAGACAAATCAGCAGATTAATGTAAGAAAATACGCAGATAAGCACTTGTTTGCGCATTTTGGCGCTAAAAATAACCGCGCCCCGGATTTTCATCAAGGGCGCAGTGTTTATCATGATATTAAAAACGTTACGCTAATTCTTCGACTTCTTTCTCGGTTTCTTCCGGTTTTTTCACCCATACTGCGTAAGCAATAGTGAGTAACAACAACCAACCGATCCCCACATACAGCGCAATTCGAGTACTTTCGAAATAACCTAATACACCGAAAATAAACACCATAAAGGCAATTGCAAGGATAGGCGCAACTGGCCACATCGGTACTGGGAATTTCAATTGCTGAACTTGCTCTGGCGTCATCTTACGGCGCATCGCAAATTGTGCCAATAAAATCATGAACCAGACCCAAATTGTGGCAAACGTGGCAATCGAAGCGATCACTAAGAACACATCTTCAGGGATCAGATAGTTCAGTACCACACCAATAAACAGCACCAGCACCATGACTAACACCGTCATCCATGGCACCCCATTTTTGGTTAACTTAGTGAATGATTTAGGCGCCTGCCCTTCATGAGCCATGCCGTACATCATGCGACCGGCACCAAAAATATCACTATTAATTGCCGAGATGGCGGCGGTGATCACCACCACGTTCAAGATATTCGCCGCAGCTGAAATGCCTAAACTATCAAAAATCTGCACAAACGGGCTGCCATTTTGGCCAATTTGATTCCATGGGTAGATGCACATCAGTACAAACAACGTTAATACGTAGAACAGTAAGATACGTACAGGCACCGCATTAATGGCTTTTGGAATGGTCACTTCTGGGTTTTTGGCTTCGCTCGCCGTGATCCCGATGACTTCGATTCCACCAAAGGCAAACATCACCACCGCAAATGAGGCTATGACCCCGCCTATGCCATTTGGCATAAACCCGCCATGGTCAAATAGGTTTGATACTCCAACCGCATGTTCAGAGGCTTGACCAAAACCAAACATCATAATGGCAGCACCGCCGACGATCATCGCGACAATCGCCCCCACTTTAACTATCGACAACCAAAATTCCATTTCGCCGAATGTTTTTACGTGGCACAGGTTAATGGCACCAATAAAGCAGATAATACTGAGCACCCAAATCCACTGAGCCACATCAGGGAACCATAATTTCATATAGACCCCAAATGCCGTCACGTCAGCCAAGCAAACGATTAGCATTTCAAAAACATACGTCCAGCCTGTGAAAAAGCCCGCTCGCGGACCTAAATAGTGGCTAGCATATTGGGAGAATGACCCTGCCAATGGGCTACGAACCGCCATTTCACCAAGAGCACGCATCACCATAAAAACAGCGGCGCCCCCAATAATATAAGCCAGTAAAACGGCCGGACCGGCAGTCTCAATAGCTTTGGCTGAACCATAGAATAACCCCGTTCCTATTGCTGAACCGAGGGCCATAAATCGGATGTGGCGCGCAGAAAGCCCACGCGCAAGTTGTGATGTGCTTTGCATGTTGTGTCCTTCGTATTTTTATCAGTCGTTTCGAAGAGAATTCGCAGCCGATACATAGTCGGCTGCTTCTAAAACACTTACTTATAGGAACTATCGATCTATGAACTGCGGTTTTTTATGAATGAAAAACCGAGTTTGCTGCAAACAACGTGGCAAGTTTATGTTGATCAATCAGCGAGATAGCCGCCTCGATATCCGGCGCGAAATAACGGTCTTTATCGTAATACGCGACTTTATCACGCAGAGTTTTACGGGCTTTTTCCAGTTTTTCACTCGATTTCAAACCATCGCGGAAATCCATTCCCTGACACGCAGATAACCATTCAATGGCTAAAATGCCCGTCACGTTTTTCGCCATTTCCCATAAGCGGCGACCAGCTGCTGGTGCCATGGAAACGTGGTCTTCTTGGTTGGCGGATGTTGGTAAGCTATCCACGCTAGATGGATGCGCTAATGCTTTGTTTTCACTGGCTAATGCGGCTGCCGTCACCTGTGCAATCATAAAGCCGGAGTTCACACCACCATTGTTAACTAAGAATGGTGGCAATTGGGACATGTGCGTGTCCATCAGCATCGCAATACGGCGCTCTGATAATGCCCCAATTTCGGCTAATGCCAGCGCGATATTGTCAGACGCCATGGCAACTGGCTCTGCATGGAAGTTACCGCCAGAAATAATGTCACCATTATCAGTAAACACCAGCGGGTTATCAGATACCGCATTCGATTCAATTAAAATCACTTCTGCCGCTTGACGGATTTGCGTTAAACAGGCACCCATCACTTGAGGCTGGCAACGTAGTGAGTATGGGTCTTGAACTTTCGAGCAATTTGCGTGAGATTGGGACAGTTCGCTGGTTGGTGATAACACATCGCGGAACAGCGCAGCCACATCGATTTGACCTTTTTGACCACGAACTTCTTGGACTCGCGCATCAAATGGCTTGCGAGAGCCTAATGTCGCTTCTACGCTTAACGCCCCACACACAATGCCGGATAACAGCAGATTTTCCGCCGCAAACAAGCCTTTTAACGCAAATGCGGTTGAGGTTTGAGTGCCGTTCAGGAGTGCCAAACCTTCTTTAGCTTCCAGAGTTAATGGTTTCAAGCCCGCTTTTTCTAACGCTTTTTTCGCAGGTAGCCATTGACCTTCAAAGCGCGCCTGCCCTTCGCCAATCAGAATTAAGCTCATATGTGCTAGCGGCGCTAAATCACCCGATGCGCCCACTGACCCTTTTGCAGGAATATACGGGTAGACTTGTGCGTTAACCAGTGCAATCAGCGCTTCAATGACTTCTAAGCGAATACCTGAGAAACCACGCGCAAGGCTGTTTATCTTTAATACCATAATCAAGCGAACCAGATCATCGTCCAGTGGCTCACCAACACCAGCCGCATGGGACATCACAATCGAACGCTGTAAAGATTGCAGATCTTTGCTGGCAATACGGGTGTTAGCCAGTAAACCAAACCCAGTATTGATGCCATACGCGGTTTTATCTTCCGCAATAATTTGATTTACGGTCGCAACGCTTTTGGCAATGACGCTGTGGGCATGTTTATCTAACGTGACGGTCACTGGCTTTTGGAAGACAACGCGTAATTCGTCGAGTGTCATTTTCCCCGGATGGATAGTTAATTTAGTCATCAATGGCACTCCTTAACGTGTTTTTAGCATAGGTAGGTTTAAGTTTTTCTCTTTGGCGCATTCAATAGCGATGTCATAGCCCGCATCCGCATGACGCATCACCCCTGTCGCTGGGTCATTGTGCAGTACGCGAGCAATACGCTCCGCTGCCGCATCTGTACCATCACAGACAATCACCACGCCAGAATGTTGGGAGAAGCCCATTCCAACGCCGCCGCCATGGTGCAATGACACCCATGTTGCGCCACTCGCTGTATTTAATAAGGCGTTGAGTAACGGCCAATCTGACACCGCATCTGAACCATCTTTCATCGCTTCAGTTTCACGGTTTGGACTCGCTACCGAGCCTGAATCTAAATGGTCACGACCAATAACAATCGGTGCAGAGACCTCGCCACTTCTGACCATTTCATTGAACGCTAAACCTAACTTGGCACGATCCCCCAAACCAACCCAGCAAATACGTGCTGGTAAGCCTTGGAAACTAATACGCTCACGCGCCATGTCCAGCCAACGATGCAGATGTTTATCATCTGGCAGTAATTCTTTCACTTTAGCATCTGTTTTATAGATATCTTCAGGATCCCCTGATAACGCCACCCAACGGAATGGACCAACACCGCGGCAAAATAGTGGGCGAATATAGGCTGGAACAAATCCAGGGAAATCGAACGCATGTTCAACGCCCATTTCCAATGCCATTTGACGAATATTGTTACCATAATCGAATGTTGGAATACCTTGGGCTTGGAAAGCCAACATCGCTTTCACATGTTCCGCCATGGATTTTTTCGCCGCCAGCGCAGTACCTTGTGGGTCTTTCACGCTCTTTTCGCGATACTCATCCCAGCTCATACCAATCGGCAGATAGCCATTGAGCGGGTCATGAGCACTGGTTTGGTCAGTAATCATGTCTGGTTTAATGCCACGGCGAACCATTTCAGGTAAAACTTCAGCCGCGTTAGCACACAGTGCGATAGAAACGGCTTTGCCTTCTGATGTGTACTTTTTGATGCGCGCTAATGCGTCATCCAGATCGGTGGCTTGTTCATCAACATAACGGGTTCTTAAGCGGAAATCGATGCGGCTTTGCTGGCACTCAATATTTAATGAGCAAGCCCCTGCTAACGTTGCCGCTAATGGCTGTGCGCCACCCATCCCACCTAAACCGGCGGTTAATACCCAACGCCCAGTGAGATCGCCATTGTAATGTTGGCGTCCCGCTTCAACGAAGGTTTCGTAGGTGCCTTGAACAATTCCTTGGCTACCAATGTAAATCCAGCTTCCTGCGGTCATTTGACCGTACATGGCTAAGCCTTTTGCATCCAACTCATTGAAATGCTCCCAATTCGCCCAATGTGGTACAAGGTTAGAGTTAGCGATTAATACGCGAGGCGCATTTTCGTGGGTTTTGAATACGCCGACAGGTTTCCCTGATTGTACCAGCAGGGTTTCGTCGCTATCTAGCTGTTTCAGGGATTCAATAATTTGGTCATAGCATTGCCAGTTACGGGCTGCGCGACCAATCCCACCATAAACCACAAGCTCATGGGGATTTTCTGCCACGTCAGGATCGAGGTTGTTCATCAACATGCGCAGTGGTGCTTCTGTCAGCCAACTTTTAGCTGTTAAGGTCGTTCCACGAGGTGCTCGAATTTCAATATTACGATATTTGTTATTTAACTTTGTCACGAATATACCCTCACTTAGATGCGTGTTTGACTTATTGCGTCTCCTTATAGATATAGTTGTATATACATGTACAATCAATTTATTTTTTAACAATCGTGATGACTAAAACAGACTCTAACGAAAAATATTATTCATTAAAAACAATGAAATAAAAAAACACCCTTTGATTTTACTGATGTTTTTTTATTCTAAATCTGCCTGCCAGATCACATTTAGTTCACAGTTATTTTACATTTATCTTAGGGATGATAGAGGTCAGCACAGCCATAATGGCTGCGCTCATGTCGACGGAATGGTCTTATTTCATACCACTAGGAAGAAAAACTGCCTTTCAGTTTATATCGATGACCGGGAAACAATAACTTCGTACTGGTCACGATATGGCTTTGTGACCATGTTCGGCGGGTAATTTGCAGGCAGGATGCGCCCACATGCACTTGCAAAAGCCGAGCACTGCGGTCATCCGCCTCTACCGCTTCAACAATATGCTCACCCTGAGTCAACGGCGCAACACGGGATAAATAATCGTGGGGAGTGATGGTCAGAAAGTCTTGTTCCAGATAATCCGGTGCTGCCAGCGCATTCACAAAACGATCTTCAATTTGCACAGGAATATCATTCTCCAAATGGACAATCACGGAATGATAAACCGGCGTTTCTGGGGAAATATTTAACTCTTTTGCCAGTGTGACTGATGCACTGACTAGCTCTAATTTATTAATTTTGCAGCTGTATTGGTGATTTCTGGCGAGGATCTCATCTTCAATGCTGTGGATTTCAAACAAAGCGGATTGCCCTTTAGGTTCGGCAACAAAGGTGCCAACCCCTTGAAGACGCACCAATAACCCTTCAGCGGTAAGCTCCCGTAAGGCTCGGTTTGCCGTCATTCGGCTACAATCAAACTGCACAACTAACTCGGCTTCTGAAGGCACACGGTCGTTGGCTTGCCACTCTCCTGCTTGTATTTTTTCAATAATTGACTGCTTAACTTGCAAATACAATGGAACAGGAGTTTTCAGCTTCGGTTTTTTTTCGGCTGTCACGTTTATTTCCAAATAAGTAATGTGTGTGAGTCGTCAACATTGAAAATCAATCAAAATAATTACTGCCTATAGTGGAGGTGATATTCCTAGGCAGCAATCAGAACTTTATGAATACATCAGAATTTTATGAGCAAATAATATTATAACCTGAAAAACAGAAACACTTTTTCTATTTTAACTAAAATAAACCATTAATTTTTATGGGTGACTTTTCCTTGATAAACACGCTGATTTAATGGATTGCTGCCCTGTTCATAAATCATTTCTACCGGATCCTTGGCATCCCATACCACAAAGTTAGCTTGATAGCCGACGCGTAATTGCCCAAGGCTATGTTCTCGCCCTAATGCTTTTGCTGCATGGCGTGTCACTCCTGCCCAAATTTCTTCAGGGGTTAATCTAAATAATACCGCCGCCATATTCATCACCATACGCAGTGAGGCAAATGGGCTGGTACCTGGATTAAAGTCCGTGGAGATGGCCATAGGTACTTGGTTTTCGCGTAATAATTCAATCGGCGGTAGTTTGGTTTCACGTAAAAAATAGAACGCACCGGGTAATAATACTGCCACGGTTCCACTGCGTTTGAGGGCTTGAATACCTTGGAGATCTAAGTATTCAATATGGTCGACTGATAGCCCGTTAAATTCTGCCACCAGCTCACTTCCCCCTAAATTAGAGAGTTGCTCCACATGTCCTTTTACTGGAATTCCTAGTTTTTTCGCTGCTAAGAATAACTTCTCGCTTTGTTTAAGAGAAAAACCAACACTTTCACAGAACACGTCCACGGCATCAAATAGCCCTTTTTTCCATAGCTGCGGCATAATTTCATCGCAAATAAGGTCAATATAATCGTCAGCTTTACCTTTATATTCTGGCGGAACTGTATGCGCGGAAAGTAATGTCGAGCTCACGTCGATCGGATAAGCTGCAAATAATCGTTTTGCCACTGACAGTTGTTTCTCTTCGTTGGCAAGATCTAAACCATAACCCGATTTCATTTCAACGGTGGTGACGCCTTCTCGAATCAACGCTTCTAAACGCGGTTTCGACACCTCATATAACCCATCTTCACTCATAGCTCGTGTGGAGCGAACGGTAGAATTGATTCCGCCACCTTGTGCGCTAATTGTTTCATAGGAGACGCCATTCATACGTTGTTCCCACTCTGCGGCTCGGTTACCACCAAACACTAAGTGGGTATGGCAATCAATTAGTCCCGGCGTGATTAAGCGACCTTCAACATCAATGATGTGGCAGCCGTTGGCATCAACTTTGTCGCTTGGGTGAATGGCAATGATCTGCTCACCACGAATGATTAAATCGTGATTTTCCAATAACCCATATGCCGTTCCAAGTTCACTATTCATTGTGGCGATCCGCCCGTTACGCCAGATCACATCATTTGCGTGTGCTTTAAATAACATAAATCATCCCATGGCAGCAGAAACCCGATTCGGCTTCACATATGAAAGGTACAGATATAAACGTATAGATATGTATATACAATTAGACTACTTATCGGTCTGTTGTCAATGTTTACTCTCGTAAAAGTTATAAATTTGTTACATAGCGCTAAAAATATTCTATGATAACTGTTCATGGGAAAAATGGGTTACACTACGCTCCGTTTTGTGGGTTCTGTTTTGCCCATCCAAGAAAGCATCATTTATTAACAATTGATTTATAAACAATGACTAAAAATAAATTCGCCTTAGAAGACGGCGACATCAATCTCTTTAAAGACGCTATTCAAGGTGCTAAGAAAATTCACCAAGACCAAATAGTGCATGCCCCTATTCGTGCGAAAGTCACTCAACCATCCAGTAAAAAAGTTCAGCAAGAACAAGTGGATGCTTCATTTTATTTTTCTGATGAATTTCAACCACAACTAGATAATGAAGGTCCTACTCGTTATTTAAGACCGGATGCCAACCCGTATGAGCTGAAAAAATTACGTCGTGGAGACTATGTGCCGGAGTTATTTCTGGATCTCCATGGGTTAACCCAAATGGAAGCGAAACAAGAAATTGGCGCGTTAATTGCAGCCTGTAAGCGGGAAAATGTCCATTGTGCCTGCATTATGCATGGACACGGTAAGCATATTTTGAAGCAGCAAACACCTCTATGGCTTGCTCAACATCCTGATATTGTTGCTTTTCACCAAGCCCCTAAAGAGTGGGGCGGCAATGCTTCGCTGCTATTATTAATTGAAACGACTGAGAGTGCTCGCCGTTAAGCACTCACTTCGTTCAGTTTTCATCCCCTAGGATGCTTAAACTTAAGATTGGGTCAACGAAATCTGCGATGGGCTGAGCATCCATTCTAAGTGGCATTTCATCTGCTCAGTATCCACCTCAACGCATGCAATCGTCGATGTCGTGAACATTGGCGGTGCTTCGTGGGGACATAACTCCGAGACCAAATAGCCGACCAGTGGCAGGTGCGAAACCACCAAAACTGCCTTGGCACCACTAAATGCATAATCTCGAATTTGAGAGGCAACCCAATCCGCATTTCCTCCGGGGGTTAGCCCTTCCATGATTTGCGCTTGCGCTGGCAACGATAATTCCTCACGCATCACTTGTAATGTCTGTTCCGCGCGCAAATAGGGGCTCACTAATACGGTATCAATTTGAGGTTGGCGGGCTTTTAGCCATTTCGCCATCAGTACCGAATCATCTTTTCCCTTTTGGGTTAATGGTCTCGCTGAATCACTCGCCGCCTGGATTGCAGCATCACCGTGACGCATAATATAAACTTGCATAATCCACCATCTGTGCCGCAGTCCCACAGGAGAATGCGGGTCTTTTTGTTAAGATAATTATTGTTAAAGATAACCATCAGTTGGGGTGAGGAGAGATTCTGCAACAAACCCGTTGTAAATAAAATGATTTACATTGTTTTTTACTGACATT
The DNA here is from genome assembly GCF_057621555.1 of Providencia sp. LY12. NCBI lineage: Bacteria > Pseudomonadati > Pseudomonadota > Gammaproteobacteria > Enterobacterales > Morganellaceae > Providencia > Providencia sp. LY12. Next base: position 2,748,702 of record NZ_CM172594.1, read on the forward strand.
TTTTGTCATTCAGCCATAAAAAAACCTGATAACCACAGCGTTTAACTGTGGCATCAGGTTGATTAGACAGCGATTATCGCTTATTAAATATCACTATTTTCTTCCGCTGAAGATGCATTTTTTTCATGATCATTCACCGGATAAAACGTGCGGTTAGACTGTGCCATTTCAATCAATAAGTCGCATGGCACAAACTTATCACCATGTTTTTCCGCTAAGTGTTGCAACGTTTCCACGGTTTTACTGAGGCCAAGGCTATCCATATAACGGAAAGGTCCCCCAAAGAATGGCGGGAAACCAATTCCAAATACCGCACCAATATCCCCATCTCGCGCGCTACGGATAATCTTCTCATCTAAACAACGTGCAGCCTCATTGAGCATTAACATAACGCAGCGTTGAGCAATATCCGTTTGGTTCGTTGACGTTGAGGGGTGAATGTTAATCAGTGAATAAATACCCTGGTCAACTTGACGTTTTGTGGATTTTTTCCAGAAAGCCAGCTTACTTTTTGGCTGCCCGTAAACATAAAAACCACGACCGTTTTTCTTCCCTTTACGGTCATCGTTGACCACTTTGTCGAGAGCATCAGGGGCTTTAAAGCGGTTGCCAAAACGTTCAACGAGAATCGGTAAAATTTTGGTTCCAACATCAATACCCACTTCATCAAGTAGATGGAAAGGTCCAACAGGGAAACCAAATTTCACTAATGCCTTATCAATATGGTCAATCGCCTCGCCTTCCACAAGGCATTGCGCCGCTTCACACAAATAAGGTGCCAGAATACGGTTCACATAGAAGCCCTCATCATCACCAACGACGATGGCGGTTTTACCTTGGCGCTTAGCAAAGGCAACCGTGGTTGCGATGGTAGTGGCATCCGTTTGCTGATGAGGGATCACTTCCACCAGCGGCATTTTATCCACAGGACTAAAATAGTGCAGCCCAATCACTTTCTCTGGATGAGGGCTGCCTTCCGCAATACGATGGATAGGTAACGAAGAGGTATTTGAGGCAAAAATCGCTTTGCCGTCTGACATTTTTGCGGTTTCTTGCACCATTTTACGTTTCAGTGCCAGATCTTCAAACACAGCCTCCACTACAATGTCTGCTGACTCTAATCCTTGATAGGTCAATGTTCCCGAGATTCGAGCCATAATCGCATCCCGCTCCCGAGGCTGTAAGCGCCTTTTACTCACTCGCTGAGAAAGCAGATCCCAGCTATAACGCAGAGCTTGAGCGATACCCTTGTCCGAAATATCTTTAATGCGTACCGGATATTTACCCAATACCGCACTCACATAAGCGATCCCGCCCCCCATCAAGCCACCACCAAGCACACCCACTTGTTTGATAGTTTTTGGTTTAGCGTCCGCCCCAGTTTCATTTTTCAATGCGGTAGAGGCAAAAAATAGGCTACGTAATGCGGCAGATTCTGGTGTCATCGCCAGTTCACCAAACGCTTTGGCTTCTTCGGCGAATCCCGTTTTTAGCCCGCTATTCATACCCGCTTTCACCACCTGAATAATCTTTTCTGGTGCCGGATAGTGTCCTTGGGTTTTACTTAATGTTTTCTCTTTCGCGCTGGAGAAAACTTTATTACGCAATAGCTTGCTACTGAGTAAACGCTGTTGCCAAGGGAGAGGTTTACGTTTTACGCCCCCTTTCTGCGCCAGCTCAACCGCCGTGTCCAGTAGAATCGAAACCGGAACTACGTCATCGATTAATCGCATTTTTAACGCTTGCTTACCTTTTAATTGGCGTCCTGTCAGCATCATGTCTAAGGCATTTGGGATCCCAATTAAACGCGGTAAGCGCTGAGTGCCGCCAGATCCTGGCAGTAACCCTAGCTGCACTTCTGGTAAACCCAGTTTGGTTTTATCGTCATCAGAACAAATGCGCGCATGGCAAGCGAGCGCTAACTCCAAGCCACCACCTAGGCATGCACCGTGGATAGCTGCAATAATCGGCAGCGGATAATTTTCAATCTTATCGAACAGAGTGTGCCCCTGCTTAGATAGCTCACTCGCCTGCTCTTTACTGGTGCAGTTAGCTATCATGCTAATATCTGCTCCTGCGATAAAACTGTCTTTTTTACCGGAGGTGATCACCAAGCCTTTCAGACCAGATGTCGATTGTGCTTGCTGTAAAATGGCATGAAATTGCTGTGCAAACTCCGCCTTTAGGGTGTTCACTTTTTCATTAGGAACATCAATATAAATCACCCCAACATTGCCATTTACTACCTTTAACGTGAATGCAGGTTCTGTGATGACTGCTGAATGTTGCGTCATTATTCTGCCTCCAAAATCATTGCCACACCAAGCCCACCCGCCGCACAAGCGGTAGTTAGCCCAAACCCGCCACCACGTCTACGTAGCTCATTCAATGTTTGAGTCACCATTCTCGCCCCTGTCGCGGCAAAAGGATGACCATAAGCAATAGAACCGCCCAGCACATTAAATTTGTCCATATCAATTTCCCCAATCGCCTTCGACAAGCCAAGCTTTTCCTGGGCAAATTTTTGACTGGCAAACATTTGAATATTGGAGAGTGTTTGAGCTGCGAACGCTTCGTGCATATCAATTAAAGTCAAATCTTGCAGAGAAAGCCCCGCTCTTTGTAAGGCAATAGGTGTGGCATAGGAAGGTCCCAGTAGCATATCTTCCCACACATCAATTGCCGAGAAAGCATAACTTTTGATGTACCCTAACGGGGTATAACCTAATGCTTTTGCTCGAGATTCGGTCATCATCAACACAGCAGCCGCCCCATCCGTTAATGGCGTACTGTTGGCTGCGGTAACGCTACCGTGTTTTCTATCAAACGCAGGTCTGAGTTTCGCATAGGAAGCGAGCACGGAATTTTCACGAACGTTATTATCCTGCGAGAATGCCTGCTTGTAAGGTGGCATATATGCGGTCATCACTTCTTGCTCTAACACGCCGCCTTTCCAAGCTTTGGCAGCCAGCAAATGAGAACGATGGGCTAATTCATCTTGTTGCTCACGGCTAATATGGTAACTTTTCGCCATCTGTTCGGCGGTGTCTCCCATGCGTAACCCAGTGGAGTATTCCGCGACACCTGGTGCAACTGGCGCTAAATCTTTCAGGCGTAATTTACTGATAAGCGATAATTTTTGCCCAAATGATTTGGCTTTGCTTAGCGCCAATAGTGTGGCTGCGAGCTTTTTTGATACGCCGATAGGCAGCACAGAGGATGAATCTGCGCCACCCGCGACACCCACGGAGATATCCCCCACCATCATGCTTTGCGCGACATTCACAATCGCTTGAAAGCTGGTCGCACAAGCGCGAGAAACACTGTAAGCATCCGTCGATACGCTCATACCCGTACCCAACACAATTTCTCTCGCAATATTAGGTGCTTCAGGCATTTGAACCACTTGTCCAAAAACCAATTGCTCAATAATCGACGGGTCAATATCACTACGATGCAATAGTTCTGCAACGACGGTTTTGCCTAAATCCACGGCGGGAATATTGAGATAAGCGGTAGATTGCTTAGCAAAAGGCAAACGTAATCCACTAACGATAGCAATCCTTTCTTTTGTGGCATGCTTATTATCGCCATGGTGGGAGAGTTGATTCATGGTCGCTCCTGCTAAAAGAAAAATAAGTAGAATTGTTGTGATTAAATTAAGAGGTCTGACCTGTATCGATTGTTAACATATTCTTCACATTTATCAATCAGCGTCGATAAAAAATGCGAGCTCACACACAAGTTACAATTAATTGGCAATAAAGAGGGGAAATTAGGTAAGTTTTGAGTAATAAAAAACCCATTCACTTCTAAAAATGACGCATCCGCGAAATAATAGAGTTAATGGGCTTTAAAAAGGAATTCAAACGTTTGATTAACGTAAGCCTAATTGGAAAATCAGACTTTCTGCTTCACAGCTAAATGTAAAGTTAGCCGATAACTCTACACCACCCGCAACGGGGTTGATTGAGTGAGCAATTTCACACGGTTCAGACTCAACAGATTTGGCTTTTTCTGTGAGTGTTTTCAGCATCGCTTCAGCTTCTTGCTGAGTCGCAAAAACATGCTGATACGATGCGGTGCAATCTTTATTTTCCAGAACTGTACCCACATCTACACAGCAGCACGCAGCTGTTTCATCCGCGCTACAACGTTTAATCGCATCAGTCATTTTATTCTCCCAATGAACAAACTGTTAAGTAAGTATCATAACGCTGAAAAAGTGCCAAACACTAGTGATATCAAATTTAGTTGCTAATAATTCAATATAAGTTTGATCTAGCTCCTTATATGAGCACTTATTACTCGTTAAGCTCACACAAATGTTGCCATTTTGTTAATTACATCGCATTTTCGAAAAGAAAAATCGCACAAAAACAAAACAACCTTGCAACATCCCCAGTGGTCAGACCTATACTCATTGAACTGGTCTGATTTGTCGTAGAGGCAAGCGACCCTACAATTCAGCGCTTCTTGCGATAGAAGTCGCTTATTTAAATAAAACATACAAGAGGGTTTTGGTCATGAACCAGAAAAACCTATTTGCTCGATCAGCTTTAGCAATCGCAGTGGCTGTTATTTCTTCCAATGCAAGTGCAGCTGGTTTTTTGCTGAATGAATATTCAACCTCAGCCCTAGGACGTGCATTTTCAGGCGCAGGAGCCGTCGGCGACAACGCAAGTGAAGGCAGCCGCAACCCAGCTGCAATGATGTTATTTGATCGACCAACCATGTCGATTGGTGCGGTCTATATCGATCCAACTGTTGATATTAAAGGCCGTGACAGCGATAGATATACTTCTAACAATATCGCCCCAAATGCCCTAGTTCCTAATGCTCACTTTATCTTCCCAATTAATGATAAATGGGCAGTCGGTACTTCAATGACCACTAACTTTGGTCTCTCTACTGATTTCCCTAAAGATTATGCAGCGGGTTCTATCGGCGGTAAAACCGATTTAAAAACAGTAAACCTTAATTTAAGCGGCGCATATCGTATTAATGATAATTTTAGTTTCGGTTTAGGTGCGAATGCTGTTTATGCCGATGCTGAAATTAGTCGTCATGCTGGCGATCTTGGTGCTTTAACACAAATGATTGGTATGCCAGCGTTACCACCTAGCACAACAATGGCTAAATTAACAGGTGATGATTGGGGTTATGGTTGGAACGCTGGTTTATTATATGAAATCAACCAAGATAACCGCTTAAGCTTTACTTATCGTTCAAAAGTCAAAGTAAAATTTGAAAACGGTAAATATTCTAACGGTCTTCCTAACGACCCGCGCCTAGGACTGATTGGGTTGCAAGGTACTAATGGAGAAAAAATCAAAGGTACATTAGACCTTAATCTTCCAGATATCTGGGAATTTTCGGGCTATCATAAAGTCGATCCTAAGTGGGCGCTTCACTATAGCGTTTCTTACACTGGTTGGAGCACCTTTAAAGACCTAACGGCGTACCAGAAGAGTAATGGTAAGGAACTGTTCCACAAACCAGAAAACTTTGATGATGCGTGGCGCTTAGCATTAGGTACTACCTATTACCATGATGATAATTGGACCTTCCGTACGGGTATTGCTTACGATGAAAGCCCTGTACCATCTAAATACCGTTCAATTTCAATTCCAGACCAAGACCGTTACTGGTTAACCGCAGGTACCACTTATGCATTTAACAAAGATGCCTCTGTGGACTTAGGTATTGCTTATATGTACGGCAAAAAAGTTAATATCAATGAAAGACTTGTTGAGTCACAAGACAAAACAATGAAACATTTCAAATCTGAAGGGTCTGCATGGTTATACGGCGTTAACTTTAACTATACATTCTAATCAGTTATATCTTATCGGGGGAGTTCCCTCCCCTGATATCTCCCTCTTCTATCTCTTCCTTCCCTTACTTTCCTTTTATGCTCTTCGCAGAAAAAACATCCTCAAGCCAAATTTTTTCTTGACTTTTTTTTGTACAGATTTATATATTAATTATAGCCCGATGTTATTTTATTGTTAAAAACATTCCCGCGGCTTATTCATGTACTGATCCCAGTCATAAATATCCACTCAATCATTTTGATATCGATTTTTAACTGCAATGCTGCCCTTCATTTTTTTGACATGAAGAAGCAGTAGAGTTGCTCACTAAGCTACCATCTGAGGAAAATCATGGAAAAAACATAGGAGGGCATTATGGGAACATTATTCACTATCAGCTTTGTTAGCGTGTTAGTCGTCAGTGCCGTGATTGACACAGTCATCCAACGAGGAAAACAGGACAATGACTAGCAGTTTATTTATCACTCTCTGATGTCTAAAAAACATAGAGAGTGATAAACCCCACCAAATCAATCGATCAACTAATTAATCAATCGAATCCAGCTCTCCTTCAATGACTGCCGCATTTGGGTTATTTGCTGGTTGCAGCGTTCCCCCTCTTGATAAGAAATCATTACGTTGGAAGTAAGCTTCGCGGAACATTAAGTAAGGGTCGGAAGAGCTTTTCAGCAATCCATCCGAATCAAGTAATCTTGCACGGGTTTCAATCCCTTCCAGTGCCCATTTACCCGCAGACATCCAGAAAGTTAAATAACTCAGCATTGGGTAGAGATCGTCCGCTAGATCACCACCTTGCTCACGCAATGTTGCGCTGCCATAACCCGGTAAAACCACATATGGACCATAACCCACATCATAGTAGCCTAGTGTATTCCCGAAACGCTTTGGCTCTTCTTTGACTAACTGAGGGTTTGCCATGCCAGCAACATCAATTAAGCCACCGATACCAAACACTGAGTTTAAGAAGAAGCGGTTAAAGTGCTTAAAGCCTTGCTCCACTTCTCCACGGAAAAAGCTGTTTAACATACTGGCCGGTTCTTCAAGGTTGCCAAGAAAGTTACTGAGTCCGTTTCGAGCAGGCATTGGCACGTAATCATTCCAAGCAACGGCTACAGGTCTTAAGACATATGGGTCTAAGACATTATAGTTAAAGTTAAACATTGCTCGGTTAAAGCCTTCTAACGGGTCTGAACGCTGCTGCGTTTCTGGGTCAACGCTCGCACATCCAGCCATTAAAACTCCCGCGAGAAGAACGCTACTTATGCGAAACTTCATCATTCTCTCCATCCTTTATTCCACCTTGCCATGGTGTTTTTATCGTTATTACTAATCGCTTTATCATAAAAGCAAATAGAAAAACATGTTAAGCGTTTTGAGTGGTTTAATTGCCATATAGATATAATTATAACCTATTTAATTATCAACTTATCATAAGAAATACATACGAATCCCCCCAAACGCCAGGGTTGCTTCAGTAAATGTCATTAATTAGTGTATTAACATAGAGATAGACTTATCTGAAATAATTTTAGGCTAAACTGCAAGATGCTTAAAAAACCAACAAAGAAAAGAATAAAAAAGATAAAAGCAGAGAATTTGGCTGTAACAGCTTGATTCAATGGAGGGTGGCCAGTAAAATGCCAAGCGCTATTACGCAGCATCTCAATGTCCCCTTAGTTAAATGGATATAACGAGCCCCTCCTAAGGGCTAGTTGCAGGTTCGATTCCTGCAGGGGACAGATTCCTGCACTAAGCCCCCCCCCAAGAACTTTCCCAATCTTTCTTCGCCCTATTTCGCTTTTACTTCTTCCCCTATAGTATTTTGCTTATATCCCTATTTGATGGACTGACCACGATGCGAACACTTTTTGCCTTATTAATTGGTATTCTTCTGATAGGTTGTACGATGGAAAAATCGCCTTCTGTTGTTATGACAGGGATGACATCAAACCAAGTGATGCAAATAGAAGGAACGCCGGATGAGCAAACGAGGCAGGATGGTTATCAGCTAATGGTTTATCATGATAAACAACAACCAGAAGCCACAGTAAAAATAACAGACCGCTGGTTTATTTTTAAGAATGGATACTTGTTAGAATATTCTACGCAATATTTAAATTCGTCTAATGCGACAAATACACCATTGAGATTAACTGCAAAACAAATATTATCTCAATGGATAGATAGCCAATCCTTACCAACAAACCCATCAGCTCACATGAACTAAAAGATAAACTGGTGCCATGAAGATTGTTATATTTCTTTAGAAAGATAATGGCGTTGCATGCCTAATTCCGGAAAATTAGGGAGAGACATTTGTTTCACGTAACCCAGTTTTTCATAAAATGGCAAAGCTTGGAAACTAAAAGTATCCACTAATGCATTGTGGCAGCCGAGTTTTTTACTCTCTTCTTCTGCGACGTGCATTAATTGGCTACCTAATCCATTCTTACGCATTGACTCATCCACCCACAGATAATCAATACATAACCATCGACCTTTAATTGACGCGAGAAGCCCACCCTGCATGATCCCATTTTCATCCTTGCTATACACACCAAGTTGCCCAAAATAGCTATTTTGCAAAAAAGATCGGTTGTAGCTTCTTAGACCAGTAAATAACTCTTCTTTATCTTCAGGGGTAATATCATGTGTAACTGTAACTTTCATAACAACCTCATTTTATTTATCGATATTTTTATGATGTAGAAAACATCCCGCCAACAAATTAATTATCGCTTACTGTCCGTATAACATCGTATTACGAATATCCTAGTTAGACACCATTTACTTAATTAAAAACTAAACATTTTTTATCTTGCCTGTAATTTTATTCACCGTAAAATCCCCCTAATCTTTCAGAAAAAATGTGAATAATATGACGCTTACCATTATTATTTTTGTGTTGGTCTATATCGCCATGGCATTTGGCAAACTACCCGGCTTTAAAGTTGATAGAACGGGCGCCGCCGTCATCGGTGCATTAGCCATGATGGCCATCGACAGCATCACGCCACCTCATGCCTGGAATGCCATTGATTACCGCACTATCGGCATGCTATTTGGTTTGATGGTGGTCTCCGCTTCGTTTGTGGTTTCCGGCTTTTATAGTTGGACCGCCGATCGCGTGGCGATGCTCAAAGTCAGTGCGCCTACACTGCTTGCCGTACTGATCGCCGTTGGCGGATTACTTTCCGCACTGTTAACCAACGACGTGGTTGTCGTCGCGATGACACCATTATTGGTCTCCATCACACTATCTCGCGGGCTTAACCCCATTCCGTTTCTGCTTGGATTCTGTTTTGCCGCCAACAACGGTGCAACCGGCTCGCTGATTGGTAGCCCGCAAAATATGATCGCGGCACAGGGGCTAGATATTTCCTTTGTGGGCTTATTACAATCCTCGGCAATACCGGCATTATTATCTTTACCGCTCACCTGGCTGGTATTGGTGTGGTTATATCGCAACCGCTGGTACTTAGCTAAAGAGCCGACTAATACCCCTAAAACGGTCTCTCCGCCAACACCACTCGATACATGGGAAACTGCTAAAGCCGGTGTGATCACACTCGCCGTGATTGTGGCTTTTGTGGTGAGTGATATACCAAAAGAGTTAATCGCATTAACGGCAGCGGGTTTCCTATTACTGAACCGCTCCATTGCATCTAGCGATATGCTTAAGTTAGTGGATGGGAATTTATTACTATTAATCATGGGATTATTTGTCGTCAACGCGGCATTTGCTGGAACAGGATTACCGCAGCAAATGTTGAATGATTTACGCGCTCATGGTGTTGAACTCAATAACCCATTCATTCTATTTTTAGTAACCGGCGTTCTCAGCACTATTGTCGGAAATAACCCCTCTGTCATGCTGCTGGTGCCTTTTTTAACGCCTGACGGTAACGCTGATGCATTAGGCGCCGCATTAGTCCTTGGCTCTGGTTTTTCCAGTAACTTGTTTGTGTTTGGTAGCTTGGCGGGCATTATTGTTGTGGAACAAGCGGCGGCTTATGGTGTGAAAATTTCATTCTCAGAATTTGCAAAATCTGGGGGAATTGTTGCCGTTCTCTGTATGCTATTAGCCACTGCATGGATTTTATTCGCGTTATAAAACTAACGCCTTTCTCAGCCTATTTAACTGAGAAAGGCGTTTAGGATTTTCAGGGAAGAATAGCAAATGAGCGCACAGGAAACCCACTAGCATTATTGGGTTTCGCCACAATATTAAAAATCACAGCACCACGAGTCGGTAATTGATCTAAATTCGCCATCAACTCTATTTGGTAAGTATCTTGTTCTAATACGTAATATTCACCTAATAGCGCGTTATTTTGGCGAAAATCTTTCGCTGCATCAGTATCAAATGTCTCATGCCCAATGGCTTTAATGCCACGCTCTTCAAATAAAAATTTGAGCGCATCCATACCCCATCCCGGGATTTGATTATTACCTTCTGCGTCTTTATTATCCATGGCTTCTTGAGAAGGCCAGCGCTTATGCCAATCTGTGCGTAGTGCTACAAAACTATCCGGTTCGATTCGCCCATGTTCACGCTCGAAAGCTAAAACATCTTCGCGAGAAAATGCAAAATTAGGGTCTTGTGCCGCTCGCTCAGATTGGTTGATAACGATCAGCGGTAAGACTAACTCTTGCAGCTCCAATTCATGTAAAAAGCGTTTTCCTTCAACAAAATGACAAGGTGCGTCAATATGCGTGCCGTATTGCCCAGGAAAGGTAAATTGCTGAGCAAAAAAGCCGTCAGAGTAGCCAAATAATGTTTTAAATTCTGCAGAGTCAAACATAAAGAAATGAGGAGAATCTTTATCAAAGCTGTGCGTTAAATCCACCCATTTTTTGGATTTTAATACCTTTAGTGCATTTAAAACTTCGTTAGCCATCATTTTCCCCTATCTGGTTTTAGTCTTTATCAAGACAATTTTATTTTGCTATTTTTATTTATTCTGAATAGGTAATAACCAACTCTATGATGTTTGTCTATCTTTCTAAACGATCTGTTGCCAATTTTTCACCAAATTGGCAACGAAGATTCGAATATTATTTAGAATAATTTGCCCACGCAGCAGGTTCAATAAAACCATCATAAATACGCTGAGAGCGAATATAATCTGCATACTCTTTTGATTCAAAAGCCTCTTTTAAATCTTTAGCCCATTGCGTGTCGAGATCTTTTTGTAGTACAGAAACCACAACGCGATGCTCAAGCGGTGAATTTTCAACAACCAAACCATCCGCAATACGCTGCCCTGCACTCGCCACATAATTACCATTCACTACTACAAAATCCACATCATCCAATAGACGTAAACCTTGCGCGGCATCTGTTTCACGGATATCGAGCTTATATTTTGCAGGTTCAATGTCATTGACGCTAAAGCTGAGCGTACTGACATTCGGTTTAATTTTAATCCAACCCAGTTGCTCTAAAATTCGAGCTCCACGTTCCGCGTTTACGGGGTCATTTGACAGTGCGACAATCATGCCATCTTGCACATCATCCAGCGTTTTGTGTTTATTCGAACGTAAACTCTGCGGTGCGCTTGGTGAATCGGCCAATGCGACCATATTAATGTTATTTTTTTGGTTATATGCATCCATATAAGCGCGACTTTGGTTTACGGATGCGTCAATTGCCCCTTCTTCAAATGCAGGGTTAATTTGCCTATTTTGTGAAAACTGACGTAACGTCACTTGGTAACCTTTTTTCTCTAAAATAGGCACAATGCCTTTATCGACTTGGTCGATATAATTCCCTACACCAAAGCCAATCGTAATTTGCTTTTTATCTGAGCTGTCTTTTTCTTTATTATCACCACATCCTGCCAATACAATGATTGCGGTTGCCACTAAAGATAAGTTTATTATTTTTTGTTTGAACATTTGATATTCCCTATGGTGATTACTTTTTAATGACTTTCAGTTTTTAATATTGCCAATCGACCGGAGTATAAACAGGATTTATTTAACGTCTTAGATCCGTTCGTTATAACTTAAATAGAAATGAATATAAAAATGAATCAAACCAAAATGGTTATAACGATATAACAAAATGGTAGTTCGAATAATGATGTGATTGATATGTAATGAAGGAGATAAAAAAATTTAAATAAAGTGAGTTATTTATGACAGTAAAATTTGATTTAATTAACAATATTCTTAACCTAACACCAGACTCAGAATTAGCAAAGACCCGTGCAGAAAGACCGGTTGCAACAGACAATACTCAAGTCGCTTTTGAGGCTATTTTTTCTGTGCCATCTCAAATATTGCCTCTAAATGTGAAATACTATTTTGCGCTTTCCGTGACGAAAATTACTGGCTCCGTATTACTATCAAAACATTATGCTGATTTATTATCATCCCAACCTATTGTCGAAATAACACCTGACATTACGCTTGCTGAGAAATATCTGCGAGTATTAACCAGCAATCCAAATCAAGCAGATTACGCTTTAACGCAACAATTTATTCAGCAAGGATGGTCTGAGTCCGACATTATTTTATTGGCACAGTTAATTACCTTTGTCACTTATCAATCCCGCTTAGTTGCTGGCTTGGAATTATTAATTGGACAAAATCCGAATTCAGATAATAAAGCAGACCAACACTTTCCAATTTTGGCAGGAAATTGGAGTCATGCAACGACAACACAATTAGGACAACCATCACCAACCGCTTTTACACAACAGCAATTAGGTTGGGAATCTTGGTTATCAGCGCGAGATGTCAATTCGTTAAGTGACGATGAAACTCAAACGCTGAAAAAACATGGACAATTAAATTCTGAGTATTTCCTTCTGTTAGCTCATCAAAGCGAAATTTTAGCGCTACGAACACAAATAGACCGAGGTATTTTTTATACCTCAGGCGGACTACCTCGTTGGGAGAGAGAGTTTGCTGCCGCTGCGGTCAGTAAAGTGAATGGCTGCATTTATTGCGCCTCAGTTCATGCGCGCAAAGCTAGCCAGTATGCGAAAGAACATCTCGGTGATGTCGAGAAACTGTTGGCGACATCCGCAGGAAATGTGCTTGCTGAAGGCTATGAACCGAGGCTTTTAGCTGCCGTTTCTCTTATCGCTTCGCTCTCAGCTACACCTATTCAAGCCTCAGTTGAACAAATCGACCAACTACGTTCATTAGGGTTAACGGAGCTAGAGTTACTCGATTTAATTCAATCCAGTGCATTTTTTTCATGGGCTAATCGCTTAATGCTGACATTGGGAGAACCGTTTGAACTCCCTGAAAATAAGGAGTAATACCATGGATAAGGTCATTGGATTAGCGGCTCTAGAGGCGCAAATAAATCAGGATTTGCAGTATCTTAATTTACCGATTAGCTCATGGTCGTTGTCAGATGAAGATCTTGATAAACAACAGATTAATGTCGCCATTATCGGTGCGGGCATGTCGGGAGTAACGGCGGCTTTTGCCTTAAAATTACGGGGAATTAACGCTATCGTTTTTGACCAAGCGCCCTCAGGCAAAGAAGGTCCTTGGCAAACGCCAGCCTTGATGGAAACCTTGCGGTCACCTAAACAGGTTGTCGGTCCTGCTCTTGCATCCCCCTCTTTAACATTCCAAGCCTGGTTTAAAGCTCAATTTGGCGATGATGCTTGGGAAAGTCTCGATAAAATTCCACGTTTGCAATGGGGTGAGTACCTACAATGGTTTAAAACCATGACGGCACCTACACTGCTAAATCAGCACCAATTAGTCGATGTTAAATTAATCCCTCAAGGTCGCGAGTTAACGTTTGATACTCCCAATGGGCAAACCTCTTTTGTCGCTCAGCATGTTGTCATTGCAACGGGTATGGAGTCATTTAGCGAACCTAACATCCCAGAATTTATGGATAAAATTCCAACTCAATACTGGGAGCATTCATATGCGGGTAGCAACTATGAGAAATTTAACGGGCTCGATATTCGTGTTGTAGGCTACAGTGCGGGGGCTATGGACAGTTCAGCCACTGCATTAGAACATGGTGCTAAGTCTGTTGAGTTATTGATCCGAGCAAAAGAGATGCCGCGAGTAAACCGAGGAAAGGTCGCCGGAAGTGCTGGTTTTACCAATGCCTATGGGTATTTTACCGATGCGCAAAAATGGCATTATGCTGACTATGTTTTGAAAGCGAAAACCCCTGCCCCTCATGGTAGTACACTACGAGTTTCTCGTCATACACATGCTTATTTTAACTTCAATACACAAGTCAATGATGTCACCGTCAAAGAGAGTAAATTGCAAGTTTCCACCAACCAAGGGGACTTCTCTTTTGATTACCTCATTTTAGCGACTGGCTACCGACTGAATTGGCAAAAACACAGCCCATTTCATCGCCTAGCGCCGTTTATTAAAACGTGGAGAGATGTTTATACCCCACCTAAAGGTGAGGAAAATGATGAACTTGCCGCGCATCCCTATCTTGGTGAACACTTTGAATTACAAGCAAAGTCGGGTTACGAATTTCCGTTTATCGACCACTTTTATTGCTTCAATTTAAGTGCCTCGCTCAGCATGGGTCCCGTAATTGGCTTGATCCCAGGTACCAATACCGGAGCTGAGCGTTTAGCAGATCATATTGCCGCCAAGTTATATCTAGCTCATCGGCAGCAGCACCTTGAGTTGGTTAAAACCAGTACAGAAAACGAGTTATTAGGTGATGAATGGCAACCTGCTTTACCTCCTGCTCAGCGTGTACAACTGATTGAAAATGTGGAGTAAGGGATGATTGAATTTAACAATGTCCAAAAGATCTATGAAAAAAATGGGCAGTCCTTAGTCGCTCTACAAGATATTAATTTGCATATCAATAAAGGTGATATTTTTGGTTTTATTGGTTATAGCGGTGCAGGTAAAAGTTCCTTGATCCGCTTAGTCAATCAATTAGAAAAGCCTACCGGTGGCTCCATCAAGGTCGATCAGCACAATTTAGCGGAACATACCCCATCGCAAATACGGGATCATAAAAAAAGTATCGGAATGATTTTCCAACATTTCAATTTGTTGGAAACCAAGACCGTTGAACAGAATGTTGCAATGCCTCTGGTTTTACTCGGCATTGATAAGCACGAAATTACCCGTCGCGTAGATAACATTCTCGAATACGTTGAGCTGAGCGATAAGAAACACCAATACCCTAACCAGCTTTCTGGTGGGCAAAAACAGCGCGTTGGAATAGCGAGAGCGTTAATTAATAACCCACAAATCTTGCTGTGTGATGAGGCTACCTCTGCCTTGGATCCGCAAACGACTGCCTCTATTTTGGCATTACTGCAAAAAATCAATCGTGAGCAGAAAATTACCATTTTATTGGTCACTCATGAAATGGAAGTCATTGAGCAGATTTGTCATCGTGTCGCCGTCATGGAATCCGGTCGCATTGTTGAAGAAGGCACAGTACTTGATATTTTTGCCAATCCTCAGCATTCAACCACGCAAAAATTTGTGGGTACTGTGCTCAATGAAAAAATTCCTGAGCGTGTACTCCATCAGCTTGAACATCAAGAGGATGTGTATCGATTAGAGTTTTTAGGTAAATCGGCTCAAGAGCCTGTGGTGAATGAGCTTATCATCAAAAATATTATTAAAATCAATATTCTGTTTGCCAACATGAAAGAGATCAACGGTGTCGTATTAGGCAGTATGTTTGTTCAAATGTTAGGCGATAAACAACACATTGATGAAGCCGTAGCCTATTTACGCCATCGTGGCGTTGCAGTGAATAAGGGGACAGTATGAGTGAGTTTTTTGAAACGGCACTGACAAGTAAACAATTTTTATTGGCCATGTCAGAAACATTCACTATGGTGAGTATTGCGCTTGTCCTCGGTTCGCTATTCGGGATCTTATTGGGGATTTTATTAGTTATTACTCGCCCTGAGGGAATTTGGGAAAACAAACGTATTTATCGCGTTATTAACCCTATTATTAATATATTCCGTTCACTGCCTTTTATTATTTTATTAGTGGCAATAATCCCATTAACGCGCTTTGTGGTAGGAACATCTATTGGCACCACCGCGGCAATTGTACCCTTAGTCATTTATATTGCGCCATATACGGCAAGATTGGTTGAAAATTCATTGCTCAGTGTCCATTCGGGTATTATTGAAGCTGCCGATGCAATGGGGGCGACCAACTGGCAAATTGTTTGGCACTTTATTCTACCGGAAGCAAAGTCGTCATTAATTTTAAGCTTAACGGCTGCCAGTATTACGTTGGTTGGGGCTACAGCGATGGCTGGTGCAGTTGGTGGCGGTGGTGTTGGTGATCTTGCGCTAAATTACGGTTATCAGCGCTTTGATAATGTTGCTATGGCAATTACGGTGGTGACCTTGGTGATTATCGTGCAAGGAATACAGTTTATTGGTGACACTTTGGCAAGAAAGGCGCGTTTTCACTAGTTAATATAAAGTCGATGAAATATCTTCATCGACTTTTATTGATTTATCATACAATTACCCATCCCTTTCCCCCTTTTTAATTCCTCCGCAAAAAATATTTACACATAAAAAAATAGCTACTAACACGAGTTTAATAAAAAAACAGGCTATTTCTAAAAATTAAATTTTAAAAAATGCAGTAAAATACCAATATATTTTAAATGATTCATATATAATCATAATACTATACATCATAATGTTTATTTGACCTCTTTGGACTAAAAACACCATGAAATGTATATTTTAGTCACTTTTATAACATCTTTAGCTACCTCGCGCGCTTTACGATGCATCGTCAGCGTTTTATTCACCTCTAACTGAAAACTGATTATGCCGACTATCGAACAACTTATATTGCTTTCATCCATATTGATTTTACTCGGTATTTTTTCGAGTAAATTGTCTGCAAGACTTGGTTTGCCAATGTTGGTTATGTTTCTCTTTATTGGCATGCTGGCAGGTGAGGATGGCTTAGGGAAAATTACCTTTGATAACGTCAATGTATCTTATGCTGTTGGCTCTCTCGCCCTTGCTCTAATCCTTTTCGATGGTGGGCTACAAACCTCAGTAAAATCAATTAAGCTAGTCTGGAAACCTGCATTCACCTTAGCTACCGTTGGTGTTTTGATTACTGCTGGTATCACTGGGTTAGCCGCTGCCTATATTTTAGGTATTCCACTTCTTGAAGGGTTGCTTTTAGGCGCCATTGTTGGCTCAACGGATGCCGCCGCCGTATTTTCACTGCTACGCAATGCAGGCATTTACCTAAATGAGCGTTTACAGGCGACTTTAGAGATAGAGAGTGCAACCAACGACCCGATGGCCATATTTTTGACCGTTGGACTACTGCAACTGCTAATGAACCCACAAGCCTCTGGCAGTGAATTAGCGTTATTATTTGTTAGCCAAATGGGAATTGGTGCTGCTGTAGGGGTAGGTGTTGGTTGGATTTCAATAAAGATCATCAACAAAATTAAGTTACTTGCGGCAGGTCTTTATCCCGTTTTAGTGGCGGCTTGTGGTTTGTTTTCATTCGGTGTCGCCAGTAATTTAGATGGAAGTGGCTTCTTATCTATTTTTGTCACGGGTGTGGTTATTGGTAATCACTCATTTGTTTTCCAGCGCAATACCTTTCTATTCCATGATGGGCTGGCATGGTTAAGCCAAATCATCATGTTCGTGATGTTAGGCTTATTGGTTAACCCTAGCTCATTAATTGAGGTATGGCAGGAAGGGTTGCTCATTGCGCTGGTATTAACCTTTGTTGCAAGACCGTTGGCGGTTGTCCCTGTACTCAAACTATTTCGCTTCACTCGAAATGAGATAGCACTTATCTCCTGGGTTGGACTAAGAGGCTCTGTTCCGATTATTTTGGCTATTTTCCCCTTTATTTTTGGGTTACCGGGGGCCAACCTCATTTTTGATGTTGTTTTCTTCGTGGTACTCATTTCTGCAACGCTACAAGGTTCCACGCTGCCTTACTTTGCTCGCAAGTTAAATCTTATGCAACCACCACCGCTTCTGCCCGCTGCGACATTAGATATTACTGCTGTCGACCAGATTGATGCTGACTTGGTCGAATATACGCTGGGCGAGGACTGCTCTGCGGTAGGACGAAGGTTATCTCAATTAGCCCTGCCTGACCAAACCGTGATTGCGATGATCACCCGAGAAAAAAGTGTATTGCCACCACGCGGCTCAACAATCTTAATGGCGAATGATCATTTGTTTGTCGTACTAAAACCGCAAAATCGCCTATTCTTAGAAAGATTATTCTCCGAACAAACTTCTTCAGAACCAACCGTTATGGAGCTACCTGAATCAGGTTTAAGCTTAAAAGGCACAACGCGATTAAATGAAATTTATGAGTCATATGGGATTTTGATTGAAGTTGATTCCGATAAAACACTCAATCAATTTATTCACGTCAATACTGAAAATGAACCCTCTCAAGGGGATGTGATTAAGCTAGATGGCATACAAATAAAAATTGATGAAATGATCGGCCCACGTATCGTTACTGTTATTTTAGAGCCAGTAAAAATCCAGCAGGAATAATATGTTAAAAATAGTGATAATCCATTTTCATTTTTCCACGCTTATTTTCTAAATTGTATGCATAAAAAATAAAAGCCCCAAAGGGGCTTTTATTTTTGCAAGTACTCTATATAAGAGAGAGATTAATATATTCAATAACTTTTATTAATTAACTTGAGTTAATTAATTTTATCGTTCTCAATTGAAACAATTTAATTACTGTACTTAATTTGTTTCATTATGAAACGTCTACATAGAATAGATATTATACGAGAGAATAAAGTGAGTCGTTAAACCCTTTAGATTCTCTTTCCTCAGACGCATTGATATCATCCTGGAGAACTTCACTGAAGAACTCACCCATATTTACGCCTAGTACCTTTAATACGCGAACTAAGCAATCTATATCAATACGATTCACACCTCGTTCATAACGAAATAGTTGTTGTTCACTGATGTCGATCTCTTTAGCTAATTGGAAAACCGTATAGCCTTGAGCTTTTCTTAAAGACTTAATTTTTTGTCCAACTGCACAAGCGACAGGATATTTTGTATTCATAAACATTCTCGCTTCAATCTATATTAATTGAATAAAAATCAGCAGGTATTTTCTGCCATTTTCATTGTTATTTTATATGTACTATATAGTTCATCGATAAAAACATGGTGATACATCCAACATCACTAAGAGAATGATATACTAGCCTTCTAATTAGTTTCAACTAGTCCAAAAATGACATTGCAACTATGTAACAAAATATTTTTCTCTATACAAACAAGACGAGTTAGCAAATAAACCCTTAATTATCAATCTGTTATGCAAATCGATAGCCAGTGAATATCACCGAGTAAACTCAGGTGAAAGAGCACATCGCAAGACAATTCACTAAAAACCAACCACTTTCCCGCCAATAAATCCAAAAATAAAGGAAATAAACAGAATAATTTAACACTGTAACAAAGTTAATCGTTTCACGATAACATTGGTAGTTTTTTGAGTCAAAAACCACATTAAGTGAGCATTTTCTGTAAAAGAAAGTAAAAAATATGTGTTTTACATATATAACTATTTTGCAACATAAAACATCAATAACTTACATTTTTGAACTGCATGCTACAAATTAATTAAACGCTATATTTTTAAAGTAACTTAGTGAATTTAATGCACCTACATATTCAACATAACAAAACATTAACGTTAAGGAAGCCGAACATTCACTTTACTTGATGAATATCACAAAAATATGAACATTACTGATTATCGATAATCTTATTTTAATATTATGAATACATGAACACTCAGAAATTATTGAACTTTAAGATTATCAAAACGTGAATAGCTAGAATTATTCACTAATATACTACTTTGAAGATATTCTTTTACTGTAATATCAATGAAAGCTTTGTTTGTTATTCCTTTAATGTCGCATAAGAATATTCTTAATAATTTATTTAATCCAAACCAACATAAGGCTATTCATGTGATATGGCATAACTTAATTTCTAGCGTATTTACTTTACTATCATAGTTTTTAATAAGAATTCATTTTAGATAAAGCTATAAATACATTAGTTCTTTAACATTATCATTTAAGTGATTTCACTTAAGTAGGCATAATGCTTTATTTTCATTAACTAGTTTTGAGTTTTAAAAACATTTGAGGGCTAAGCAATACAAGGAAAAATCTCGTTATCACTTCATTCGATATAATGATTCATAAGAAAACCAGAAGTTTATATTAACAATATAATGGTCGATATAACGACACGTTTAATCTTAATAGGAGTAATACTTTATAAGCAATATGAATATTTAAGCAAAATAAACGAAGAATGACAGAGAGTGGGAATAGTGAAACTTTATTGAATATGATTATAAAAACTAATTAAAATCAATGAGTTATAATTTGATTTGATTTGGAGTTTTTTAAGAGGGACGCTTGAGAAAGATGAAGTGGTGGGCGATAGCGGGCTCGAACCACTGACCCCCTCCTTGTAAGGGAGGTGCTCTACCAACTGAGCTAATCGCCCACTTCATGACGCTGTATTTGATGGTGGGTCATGCAGGATTTCTCGGCCTTTGGCCTCACCCTACGGGTCGAACCTGCAACCATCTTGTCAGTCGCTAATGTTCACACCGAATAACCCAAACATCTTTCAAGTTACAGATTTTAATGGTGGGTCGTGCAGGATTCGAACCTGCGACCAATTGATTAAAAGTCAACTGCTCTACCAACTGAGCTAACGACCCATATTCAAATATCTGTACTGCTTGAATGACTTACTTCATTTAGATGGTGGGTCGTGCAGGATTCGAACCTGCGACCAATTGATTAAAAGTCAACTGCTCTACCAACTGAGCTAACGACCCATCTGTATTTCTGAATTGTCTTAATGCAAGAAAAGATGAAGTGGTGGGCGATAGCGGGCTCGAACCACTGACCCCCTCCTTGTAAGGGAGGTGCTCTACCAACTGAGCTAATCGCCCACTTCATAATAATCACATTGTCATAAATAATTGGTGGGCGATAGCGGGCTCGAACCACTGACCCCCTCCTTGTAAGGGAGGTGCTCTACCAACTGAGCTAATCGCCCAATCATTTATGTTTTCATCGTCAACGGTGGTGGGCGATAGCGGGCTCGAACCACTGACCCCCTCCTTGTAAGGGAGGTGCTCTACCAACTGAGCTAATCGCCCCGTCGTCGATGGAGGTGCATTATAGGGATACTGCGTTCTGAGTCAACGGTTTTTGAATAGATTTTTTCTGTTCGTTGCAAAAATAATCAAGATGTTTTAATTATCACCTAAGAAGTACCCTTTTTAATCAATTATCTACATTATCCTACTAAATTTTATTAGAAAAAAATCATCCAAAGCCCACCAGACTAAAAAATTTAGCGGTTATTTTCCCAATTTGATGATTTTCTTTATCAGTATAGGGATAAGCAGATTGAGGATTCACTACAGGGTGATAGAATAGAGGAACTTTTAGCAATGCTTACGATGATCATAAGCGCATTAAGAAACAACGTTTCGCAATTAAGGCAATCTCGATGAGTAAAATCAAAACCCGTTTTGCACCAAGCCCAACTGGCTACTTGCACGTTGGTGGTGCTCGTACCGCCCTGTATTCCTGGTTATATAGTCGCCACAATCAGGGCGAATTTGTCCTGCGTATTGAAGATACCGACTTAGAACGTTCAACTCAGGAAGCTATCGATGCCATTATGGACGGTATGAACTGGTTGAATTTAAATTGGGATGAAGGTCCTTACTATCAAACTAAGCGTTTCGACCGCTACAATGCGGTAATCGATACCATGTTAGAAGCAGGTACCGCTTACCGCTGCTACTGCTCTAAAGAGCGTTTAGAAGCGTTACGCGAAGAACAAATGGCAAAAGGTGAAAAACCTCGCTATGACGGTTGTTGCCGTGACCATGAACATAACCACACTGCGGCAGAACCACATGTTGTTCGCTTCCGTAACCCGCAAGAAGGTTCCGTTATTTTCAATGACACCATTCGTGGTCCAATTGAATTCAGTAACCAAGAACTGGATGACTTAATCATCCGTCGCACTGATGGTTCTCCAACGTATAACTTCTGTGTGGTGATTGATGACTGGGATATGGAAATTACTCATGTCATTCGTGGTGAAGACCATATCAATAACACCCCTCGCCAAATCAACATTCTCAAAGCATTAGGCGCGCCAGTGCCTGAATATGCCCACGTTTCGATGATTTTAGGTGATGATGGTAAAAAACTGTCTAAACGCCATGGCGCTGTTAGTGTTATGCAATATCGCGATGACGGTTACCTGCCACAAGCACTATTAAACTATTTAGTACGTTTAGGCTGGTCACACGGCGACCAAGAGATCTTCTCAATTGAAGAAATGAAAGAATATTTCTCTCTTGATGCTATCAGCAAATCAGCGAGTGCATTCAACACTGAGAAATTACAGTGGCTGAACCATCACTACATCAATACCCTGCCAGCTGAAGAAGTCGCAACTTACCTTGCATGGCATATCGAACAGCAAAATATCGACACCAGCACAGGTCCACAGTTAGTTGAATTAATCAAGTTACTGGGTGAGCGCTGTAAAACACTGAAAGAAATGGCGGAATCTTGCCACTACTTCTATCAGGATTTTGAAGAGTTTGATGCTGATGCAGCGAAAAAACACTTACGCCCAGTTGCACGTCAGCCATTAGAAGTGGTGAAAGACAAATTAATCGCTATTTCCGATTGGACGGCAGAGAATGTCCATCAAGCGATTGAAGCGACTGCGGCTGAATTAGACGTGGGTATGGGTAAAGTAGGAATGCCTTTACGTGTAGCGGTAACGGGTGCAGGTCAATCTCCAGGGTTAGATGTTACCGTTCATGCTATCGGTCAGGCTCGCTCTGTGGCTCGTATCGAAAAAGCATTAGCGTTTATCGCAGAACGCGAAGCATCCGCACAATAAATTTCTAAACAAGATTCCTCTCTATATACTGCCTCTTAACTTAAGGGGCAGTTTTTTTTCAGCTACCATATCAAATGGGAATCGATTGCAAAATGTTCTATATTTCAGCAGTTAAACCCGAAAAACATATTAATATATTGACACTCCAACCGAGCTTGAATATGATGCCTCCCGTCCAAAAGATTTTGTTTGGGGCTATAGCTCAGCTGGGAGAGCGCTTGCATGGCATGCAAGAGGTCAGCGGTTCGATCCCGCTTAGCTCCACCATCTAAAAACCAGTTTAGATGTCTGAATTTCACAACAAAATACTTCGTTTGGGGCTATAGCTCAGCTGGGAGAGCGCTTGCATGGCATGCAAGAGGTCAGCGGTTCGATCCCGCTTAGCTCCACCAAACTCTTTCCTATCTCCCTTTAATTTACTCTTTATTCTTCCAAATCCCATTTGCAGTTATTCTTGGAATTTAGCCTAATTCACTTTCTTCTACTTTACCGTCTATTCACATTTGATTAACTCATATATAATTGGCTCATAATTTTATTTAAATGAAATTATTCAGATGTGTAATCACACATCGTCCGTATTCCATTTCAACTAGGTGAGTTATGCCACACATAGATGCCGATATCATTGTGATAGGAGCAGGAGTTTCAGGTTTATCAGTCGCAAATCAATTACAGTCACAACCCCAAAACTCCCAACATAAAAAAGTCCTTATCTTAGAAGCACGCGACCGTCTTGGTGGGCGTATTCATACGCGTGAAATTGATAACCAATTTTATGATTTAGGCGCTTCTTGGATCCACGGTATTACCGACAATCCAATTAGTGCAATCGCACAACAGCACCATATCCAAACCGTTGTTTTCAATTACCAAGACGCTATTTTCTATAAGAAAAATGGTTTGGTTTTGTGTGAGAACGAAAAAGAGGCTTTTGAAGCGGGTCTTGATTATTTAATGGAACAGTTTGAAACCATTTCATCACCCTGCCAATTTAACAATGCAGCCGAAGCGTTAAATAGTTGGTTACAAAGCCCTGAATTCCACCATTTATTGACAGTAGGCCACCATGCAAGTCAATCCCTGTTTGAACAGCTACAAACAGGTTTACATGAGTTTTTTGAAGTTATCGCTGAAGATCCCTGTGCTTGCACATTAGAGACATTATCTCCCTATTTTTTACAACTTGAAGGCTTTTGTGAAGGCGATGAAGTTATCTTCCCTCGCGGATATTCCCAAATTATCGAAACGCTATCGAAAAGGTTGGATATTCGCCTTAACCACCCTGTTGAACATATCCATTACTTAGATAATTATGTCACTGTCACCACACTTGATGGGCAACAGTTCAATACCTATAAAGTCGTTGTTACCGTACCGCTCGGGGTGTTGAAGAAAAACAAAATTCATTTTACGCCTGCACTGCCTGAAAAAACTCAAGAAGCTATTCATCAGTTAGGTTTCGGTGTATTCAACAAGTTATTTGTCACCTTTGAACAGGCTTTCTGGCGTAAAAACTCACTCAATAACGTCAATAGTATGTATATTCATGAGTCTGATTATTGGCTAAATTTTATGGATGTGAGTGCAATTTACCAAAAACCAACGTTGCTGTTTTTATTTGGTGGGTTATCCGCAAAATGGCTTGAAGAGTGTGATGAATACGCCGCATGGCATGAACTGCAACAATCGCTCAGTAAGGTATTTGATAATGTACCCGCACCTATACAGCTGATAAAAACCGAGTGGGAAAAAGATATTTACGCTTATGGTTCGTTTAGCTACCCCGCCCCTAACTATTCGGCGGATCAAATAGCCCAGTTAAAACAGCCTATTGATAACAAAATTTTCTTTGCTGGAGAACATTTAGCACTATTAGGAGCCGGCACCGTACATGGTGCTTACCAATCGGGTATAGATACGGCCAACAGCCTACTCAACACGCTTTAATTATCGATTAAGCCTCTAACCCTTACCTTCGTTTTAGGGGCTTAACAATACTATCTAGCCCTTCTATCTTCAGCCCGAGCGTCATCTCCATCAATTGCCCTAATCGCCCTGCCGGAAACTCCCCTTTTTTATAAAACCACAGCAAGTATTCCTCAGGAAGATCAATCAGGACACAACCTTTATATTTACCAAATGGCATCGATGTATTGGCTATATCGAGTAAGTCTTGTTTTTCCATTTCTTCCCAATTCCTTCTAAACAGAAAGCGTTAAACATAAAAAAACGGCATTCACTGAATGCCGTTTCTCACTGTAACACTTTTTATCGTAATGACTACAGGATTAATCCAACCACCGCAGCAGATAAGAAGCTTACCAGCGTTGAACCGTACAGTAATTTCAGACCAAAACGTGCAACGGTATTACCTTGTTTTTCATCTAACCCTTTAATTGCACCAGCAATAATACCGATGGAAGAGAAGTTAGCGAATGACACTAAGAATACCGATAAGATGCCCACAGAGCGGTCAGATAAACCCGATGCTACCGCTTTTAAGCCATCCATTGCCACGAATTCGTTGGTCACCATTTTCACTGCCATGATGCCGCCAACTTGTAGCGCTTCATTCGCAGGGATACCTAACATCCAAGCAAATGGATAGAACACATAGCCCAGCATAGTTTGGAAGCTAACATTGAAAATTGCAGAACAGATTCCATTAACCATCGCAATCAGGGCGATAAAACCAATCAGCATCGCAGAAACGATAATCGCAACTTTAAACCCTGCAAGAATATATTCACCCAGCATTTCGAAGAAGCTTTGACCTTCATGCAGGCTGCGCATTTGGATCTCTTTTTCCCCTTCTGGTGGGTAAGGGTTGATCAGCGATAACACCACGAATGTACCAAACATGTTTAAGACCAAAGCGGCAACCACATATTTTGGATCTAACATGGTCATGTATGCACCCACGATGGACATTGAAACGGTAGACATCGCCGTTGCCGCCATGGTGTACATTCTTCTTTCTGACATGCTGCCTAATTGGTCTTTATAGGCAATAAAGTTTTCTGACTGACCCAACAGTAATGAACTTACTGCGTTGAATGACTCAAGTTTACCCATGCCGTTTACTTTCGACAGCACCGTACCGATGATGCGGATAACGAAAGGCAGGACTTTAATGTGCTGTAAAATACCAATCAGTGCAGAGATAAAGATAATTGGACACAATACTTGTAGGAAGAAGAATGCTAAGTTGCCTTCAATCATTCCGCCAAAGATAAATTTGGTCCCTTCTGCCGCATAACCCAATAAATGGGTAAATACGCCAGCAACACCAAGAACGAAAGACT
Organism: Providencia sp. LY12; assembly: GCF_057621555.1. Classification (NCBI taxonomy): domain Bacteria; kingdom Pseudomonadati; phylum Pseudomonadota; class Gammaproteobacteria; order Enterobacterales; family Morganellaceae; genus Providencia; species Providencia sp. LY12. Next base: position 2,774,823 of record NZ_CM172594.1, read on the forward strand.
CACCGATACCTGATTTTAAGAACAGGTAAGCGAGTGCAATTTGGATCACAAGTAATTGAATAACATAACGAGGGCGGATCCCTCTACGGTTACTACTCGCTAAAATAGCGAGAGCGCCGATGATGACAATGGATAAAATAAAGTGCAGGATCGAGGTCATATTTGACTCCAACAAAGTTACGAATCAGTCTATGCGCATATTCTATGTAATAGACAACATTTAAATGAGATTAACGTCACATTAATATGAAAACTGACTCAGCCTATCTTTCAAAAGTCACGACCAGATCACGTTTCATGAGTAACACATTAATAACAACTGTAAAAATGTTAGCCCGAAAATAAGAAATGCCATTATCACGGTGGACGATAATGGCATTGCGCATTAAATATAGGTCACGATTAGATATTCAGCAAACGAATTAATTCTTCTTCATCAATGACTTTTATCCCCAATTCTGTCGCTTTCGCTAACTTTGAACCCGCCGCTTCACCGGCAATCACCAAGTCAGTTTTTTTCGATACACTACCCGCGACTTTCGCGCCTAAGGCAATCAATCTATCCTTAGCTTCATCGCGAGAAAGCGTTAACATCGATCCGGTTAGCACGACCGTTTTTCCAGCAAATGGGCTATCGATGTCAGCACTGTTAATCACTTTCACTTCAGGCCAGTGGATGTTCGCGATGGTCAGTAAATCATGAATCACTTGGCGATTGTGCTCTTCGCGGAAGAAATGCACCACATGTTTTGCCACCACTTCACCAATATCTTGAACGGTTTTCAGTGATTCTTCATCCGCCGCCATCACCGCATCTAATGATGCATAATGTGCTGCAAGGTTCGCCGCTGTCGCCTCACCCACTTCACGGATCCCTAATGCATAGATAAAGCGAGCCAGTGTCGTTTGTTTGGATTTTTCGAGCGCATCAATGAGTTTTTGTGCAGATTTCGGTCCCATTCGTTCTAGGCCGGTTAATTTACCCGCTGATAATTGATAGAGCTGCGCCGCATTTTTCACATATTCCGCGTCGACCAGCTGCTCAATAATTTTATCCCCCATCCCATCGACATCCATCGCACGGCGAGAAACAAAGTGTTTCAGTGATTCTTTTAATTGAGCGCCACAGGTTAATCCGCCGGTGCAACGTGCCACCGCTTCCCCTTCGATACGCTCAATATCCGAATTACAGACTGGGCAATGGGTTGGGAATAAAATTTCACGACTATCCGCAGGGCGTTTATCTAGCACGACACTCACGATTTGAGGAATAACATCCCCTGCTCGACGGATCACAACAGTATCCCCAATGCGAACACCCAAACGGTCAATTTCATCCGCGTTATGGAGTGTGGCATTACTCACCACAACACCCGCAACTTGCACTGGCTCTAATCGAGCCACGGGCGTAATCGCCCCTGTGCGCCCCACTTGGAACTCGACATCTTTTAGTAATGTGATTTGCTCTTGAGCTGGGAATTTAAACGCCGTCGCCCAGCGTGGTGCCCGGGAAACAAAACCTAATTCTTCTTGAGTGGCAATATCATTCACTTTAATCACGACACCATCGATATCAAAACCGAGCGTCGGGCGAATTTTTTCAACATGGTGATAGAAATCAAGCACTTGTTGACAACCAACACGTAGCTGTACATGCTCACTCACTGGCAGCCCCCACGCTTTAAATTGCATCAAGCGCTCATAATGGGTATCTGGCAATGTTTTGCCTTCCACCAGTCCTACACCATAGCAGTAGAAAGTTAATGGACGTTTAGCGGTAATACGCGGGTCTAACTGGCGAAGAGAACCCGCCGCCGCATTGCGTGGGTTAGCGAAAATCTTACCATCTGTTTTACGCGCTTCTTCGTTCATGGCCTCAAAGCCTTTTTGAGGCATAAAAACTTCACCACGAATTTCAACACGGGCAGGAATATTATCCCCCCGTAAACGTAGCGGAATAGCTTTGATCGTGCGTACGTTGGCCGTGATATTTTCGCCAACAGTACCATCACCACGGGTTGCCGCTTGAACTAACTCACCATTTTCATACAGCAAACTAACGGCTAGACCATCCAATTTAAGTTCGCAGCAGAATGTCAATTCCGTGTGATTATGCAGTCGGTCTTTCACGCGTTTATCAAATGCAAGATAGCTTTCTTCATCAAATACGTTATCTAAAGAAAGCATGGGAATTTCATGGCGAACTGTATCAAATGCGACTAATGGCGCAGCGCCCACTCGCTGGGTTGGGGAATCTGTGGTGATCAGTTCTGGATGCTGCGCTTCGAGGCTTTTAAGTTCCTGCATCAGCTTGTCATATTCCACATCAGGAATTTCTGGTGCATCCATAACGTGATAGAGGTATTCGTGATGGCGCAATTGTTGTTTTAACGCGTCTATTTTTTGCGTGAGTGCGTCTGGGGTTTGTTTCGTCGTCATGTTTCACCAATAGATATAAAAAACCCCCTGAATCGGGGGTTTTAATTAACTTAATGTATTTCGAATTCTAGCATGATACACCTCTATTTTTTGAGGTGTCAGTATTTTTCGTTCATCATCCAACACAACACCACCTGCATCTGATGCAATACGTTGTGCCGCTTGGAGCATTAATTTAAAGTTCTGGCTAGCTTCACCATAAGACGGCACCATCATAAAGATAGAGACGCCCGGTGTGGTGAAATCAGACATAGCTTCTGGGTCAAATGACCCCGGTTTCACCATATTTGCCAAACTAAATAATACTGGCCCCGATCCCGCTGGATGAACGTGACGGTGGAAGATATTCATGGCACCGAATTGGAAGCCAGCTTGAAGAATGCTTTGCAGTAATGCTTCACCTTCAAGAACCTGCCCGTGATGCGCTGCAACATGCAGTACCAGAACAATTTCTTTTTCGCTTGCAACTGCCGCTTTTTCTGCTGGTGCACTTGGTGCTTCGTGATCGACTTCACTATGAGGTTGAGCCACAGGTTGTACCGCTTCTTGATGAACAGAGACTTGTGGTACAGACTCTTGCTGTGCAGACACATGAATTTTCGGCTCTGTATGAATGCGTACAGGTTCTGAAACATGCTCTTGTAAATCTGCTTCATCTGCCATATTAATCGTCAATTGCTCAGGAGCATGGCGATTATCAACATGTGGAGCAAACACAGGCTCAGAAGCTGTTGGTTTAACTGGCTTTGAAGCAGGCTGTGGTGAGTGCTCCGCAGTTAAATTAAACTCAGGCTCAGCGTCACGTTGAATTGTATGGGGTTGAGAAACAGGTTCAGCACGTGGCTCCTCTTTCACCATATAGATAGGCTGATCTTCAACAGCGGCTTTTTGTACCGGTTGATTTTCAGTAAACAGAGCAGAATCATCATATTCTGATGAATTTTCCTGCGTGTCATTCTTTCTACGTTTTACAGGTCTGTCGCGAAATAACTTAGAGCGCTCTTTACGGCTGGTCCATAAACCATGCAGTAATAAAGCGACAATGGCTATCGCACCTACGACCACTAATATTAGACGCAAATCCTGCATCGCTGCTATCTCTAGTTGATGAATAATGATGCCATCACGGCGGAAACTACCTTAAGATTATTTCTCAATTGCTCTAAGTGCAACCCTCAGAACGATTTTCTTACAAGAAAGAGAATATTCCGCCTTCGTTTGCTGCTTTTTTAAACAAAATTATCACTAGTCAGTGTAATTTCATACCTATATGATACATGCTCACCCGCAAAGGAGATAATAAGAAGTATGACCCAATCGACATTTTCGCCACAAAAAAATCACTCTGGTTTTTATTACTTTTCACAAGGGTGGCGACTAATCACTCGTCCTGGCATTAAGCGTTTTGTTATTTTACCCCTATTAGCAAACATTCTGCTGCTTGGTGGCGCTTTTTGGTGGTTATACAGCAAGCTTGGCGGATGGATTGAGCAGGTAATGAGCTACATCCCTAGCTGGCTACAATGGCTTGACTATCTGATTTGGCCTGTTGCCGTCATTTCTATCTTACTGGTTTTCAGCTATTTCTTTAGCACGATTGCCAATATCATCGCGGCTCCGTTTAACGGCTGGCTATCAGAGCATTTAGAAGCTGAACTAACCGGTAAGCCTGCACCTGATACGGGCATGGCTGAATTGCTAAAAGATGTACCGCGCATGATTAAACGCGAATTTGTGCGAATTGCTTACTATTTGCCGCGAGCCATAGTGTTATTGGTGCTGTTCTTTATTCCCGGTATTGGGCAAACTGTTGCACCCGTTTTATGGTTCCTGTTCGGCGCTTGGATGATGTCTATTCAATATTGCGATTACCCATTTGATAACCATCGAGTTGGGTTTAACGACATGAAGCAAGCACTCTCAAAAGACCGAGTGAATAATGTTCAATTTGGTGGTGCCGTCAGCTTATTAATGATGATCCCAATTTTGAATTTAGTCATCATGCCGGTTGCAGTTTGTGGCGCAACCTTAATGTGGGTTGACCGTTATCGCGCTCGTTATGCTCGCTATTAGCCCTTATCAAAACTAACGCTTTCTAGGGATATGCAGGTACCTATCTGCATATCCTTCTCCACTGCTCCTACTCTCAAATTCGCCCGATATCAAACATTCCATCTTAGTTATAATAATCCAATTTTAAATAACCCATGGTTATATTCTAGCGTTAAATCATATTTGCAATAATCAGATGTTCGAGTATGTTGAATTCATATTCAATTTTGAAAACACACCTAATTCTTGGCTAACCGTTAATTTTAAGGATGTCCCATGAGCAAAATTTATGAAGATAATTCGTTGACCATTGGAAATACTCCATTAGTGCGTTTACAGCATTTTGGCAACGGTAATATTTTGGCAAAAGTGGAGTCTCGTAACCCAAGCTTCAGCGTGAAATGCCGTGTGGGCGCGAACATGATTTGGGATGCAGAGAAAAAAGGCATCCTGACAAAAGATAAAGAACTGGTTGAGCCAACAAGCGGAAATACAGGTATTGCCCTCGCTTACGTGGCCGCGGCTCGTGGTTATAAACTAACGCTGACCATGCCAGAAACCATGAGCGTAGAACGCCGTAAACTTCTAAAAGCCCTTGGCGCTAATTTAATCCTGACTGAAGGCGCCAAAGGTATGAAAGGTGCTATTGCGAAAGCGGAAGAAATCGTCAACAGCAACCCAAGTAAGTATCTGCTATTACAGCAATTTAGTAACCCAGCCAACCCAGCCATTCACGAGAAAACGACCGGGCCTGAAATATGGAATGATACTGATGGCAACGTGGATGTCGTTGTTTCTGGTGTTGGAACTGGCGGGACTATCACAGGTATTGGACGCTATTTAAAGCAGACAAAAGGGAAAAAAGATGTGGTGATGGTTGCCGTTGAACCCGCAACTTCCCCAGTAATCACTCAAGCTCTTTCTGGTGAAGAAATTAAGCCAGGTCCCCATAAAATCCAAGGTATCGGTGCTGGCTTTATCCCTGGCAACTTAGACCTTTCTATTATTGATAAAGTCCTGCAAATTACTGATGACGAAGCAATTTCAACCGCTCGTGAGTTAATGGAAAAAGAAGGTATTCTGGCAGGTATTTCTTCGGGTGCTGCGATTGCGGCAGCCGCTAAACTTGCTGCACTACCAGAATATAAAGACAAAAATATTGTGGTCATTCTTCCGTCTTCAGGAGAGCGTTACTTATCCACCGCACTGTTTGCAGATATTAATGCTGAATAATGATTGTTAGGTTAACATTACGTTAAAAAAGCACCAATTAGGTGCTTTTTTTGTGGGTGAGATCATAGATTAGCACGGATTGGGATGATTTATTATCCGGCATTTAGTATTAAACATAGTAATTATTTCACACCTCGAAATTAATCATTTTTTAGTCACTCATCCATTGAATGGCAAAATACCCACTAAAAGCGTCGTGTGAAATTTAAGCTAAATAAATGATAATTTGGTTGATACCAAACAAAGTAGAAAACCAAATGAATCGTTGATAATCTAAATTATACGCATGCTCAGCATATTTCATCTACAATAGGCTGTGTCATCATAAAAATCTTAAAATCACTGAGGAAATATTATGTTCCAGCAAGAAGTTACTATTACAGCACCTAACGGTTTACATACTCGTCCTGCGGCTCAATTCGTTAAAGAAGCAAAAGCGTTCACTTCAGACATTACTCTGAGTTCAGGCGGCAAGTCAGCTAGCGCAAAAAGCCTGTTCAAACTACAAACATTAGGTTTAACCCAAGGCACCGTAGTCACCATTTCTGCTGAAGGTGAAGATGAACAACAAGCAGTTGAATTTTTAGTTAAACTGATGGGCGAATTAGAATAACGTTTCACTTTGCCATCTTGTTTTAACGTAATAATTCCCTGTCCCTGAATAATTTATTCGGGGACACCTGCTTAATCACTTATATCTACTGTTGTCTCTGCAACATCAAATCTCCTATCAGTAGTAAGGTAATATTATGATTTCAGGAATTTTAGTATCCCCAGGTTTTGCTTTTGGTCAGGCTCTCATCCTCAAAGAAGATCCTATTGTTGTCAGCACCCGTAAAATCACTGACGAGCAAATTGATAAAGAGATCCAAAACTTCATTGATGGACGTAACAAATCAGCTGAGCAGCTTAGCCTTATCAAAGATAAAGCAGAAAAAAATCTTGGTGCGGAAAAAGCTGAGATTTTTGAAGGTCATATCATGCTGCTGGAAGATGAAGAATTAGAGCAAGAAATTGTCTCTCTCATCAAAGGCGATAAAAAAACCGCAGATGCGGCGGTATACTCAGTCATTGAAGACCAAGCCCAAGCATTAGAAGCATTAGACGACGAATACCTAAAAGAGCGTGCCGCTGACGTACGCGATATTGGTAAACGACTGCTCAGAAACATTCTGAATATGCCGATTGTGGATTTAAGTGCAATCACCGAAGAAGTTATTTTAGTCGCCCCAGATTTGACACCATCCGAAACCGCTCAGTTAAACTTAGACAAAGTATTAGGTTTTATCACTGACCTCGGTGGTCGTACTTCCCATACCTCTATCATGGCTCGTTCACTGGAAATTCCTGCGATTGTCGGTACCACCGATGCGACCAGCAAAGTGAAAAGCGGTGATTTTATTGTATTAGATGGCGTGAACAACACCATTTACCTCAATCCATCTGAAAGCGAAATTGATAAACTGAAAGCCTTCAGAAATGAATACCAGCAAGAAAAAGAAGAGCTGGCAAAATTAAAAGATTTACCGGCAATGACCTTAGACGGTCATCAAGTTGAAGTCTGTGCAAACATCGGTACTGTGCGTGATGTTGCAGGTGCTGAGCGTAATGGCGCAGAAGGTGTAGGTCTATACCGCACTGAATTCTTATTCATGGATAGAGACGCTCTGCCAACAGAAGAAGAGCAATTCCAAGCATATAAAGCTGTAGCAGAAGCCATGGGCAGCCAAGCCGTGATTGTACGTACAATGGATATTGGTGGTGATAAAGACTTACCTTACATGAACTTACCGAAGGAAGAGAACCCATTCCTTGGCTGGCGTGCAATTCGTATTTGTCTTGACCGCAAAGAAATTCTACACTCTCAATTAAGAGCTATTTTAAGGGCGTCTAAATTTGGTAAACTGCGTATCATGTTCCCGATGGTTATTTCTGTCGAAGAAGTTCGAGAACTGAAAGCAGAACTTGAGATGCTTAAAGAGCAGCTACGAGAAGAAGGCAAAGCCTTTGATGAAGCGATTGAAGTCGGTATTATGGTGGAAACGCCAGCTGCAGCAATCATTGCTCATCATTTGGCGAAGGAAGTTGATTTCTTTAGTATTGGGACGAATGATCTCACTCAATACACTTTAGCGGTTGACCGTGGTAATGAGCTGATTTCACACCTTTATAATCCTATGTCTCCAGCCGTCTTGAACTTGATTAAACAAGTGATTGACGCTTCTCACGCGGAAGGTAAATGGACGGGTATGTGTGGTGAATTAGCAGGTGATGAACGTGCGACCTTATTGCTGTTAGGCATGGGGCTGGACGAATTTAGTATGAGCGCAATCTCAATTCCTCGTATCAAAAAGCTGATTCGTAATGCGAATTTTGCAGATACTCAAGCGCTAGCGGAACAAGCACTTGCTCAACCAACAGCCGATGAATTGATGAAACTTGTCGATACCTTTATCCAAGAAAAAACGTTATGCTAACAGCAGCACATTAGTTCGGTCCCATATAAAACGATTAGGAGAAGGTCCATGGGTCTGTTTGACAAACTGAAATCACTAGTTTCGGAAGACAAGAGTAGCAGTGGCAATATTGAAATCATCGCGCCATTATCAGGCGAGATAGTCAATATTGAAGATGTACCAGACGTTGTGTTCGCAGAAAAAATTGTTGGTGACGGTATTGCTATCAAGCCTTCTGGCAACAAAATTGTGGCTCCGGTTGATGGTACAATCGGTAAAATCTTTGAAACTAACCATGCGTTTTCTATTGAATCTGATGATGGTATCGAACTGTTTGTTCACTTCGGTATTGATACTGTTGAACTCAAAGGCGAAGGCTTTAAACGTATCGCAGAAGAAGGTCAATCTGTGAAAAAAGGCGACGTTGTCATTGAGTTTGACTTAGCCCTGTTAGAAGAAAAAGCAAAATCAGTTCTGACTCCAGTTGTTATTTCAAACATGGACGAGATCAAAGAGCTGAATAAATTAAGCGGTACCGTGACTGTGGGTGAAACAGTCATTATGCGTATTAAGAAATAATTGCGCTAAACCTTAAAAAGCAGCTTAATAACAAACCACCAGCGACATTTTTGCCCTGGTGGTTTTTTGTTGGGTTCTATTTTCTAGTCGTTGATTTATCAAAAAACGTTTACTTATCAAAAACACCTGTCGACAAATAGCGATCACCACGGTCACAAATAATCGCCACAATCACCGCATGAGGGTTCTCTTTTGCTACACGCAACGCACCCGCTACCGCTCCGCCAGAACTTACACCACAGAAAATACCTTCACGTTTTGCTAAAGCACGCATCGTATCTTCAGCTTCTTGCTGATTAATATCGAGTACAGTATCCACTAATTCACTGTCAAAAATCCCCGGTAAATATTCTGGAGACCAACGACGAATCCCTGGAATTTGGCTCTTTTCAGCGGGTTGTAAGCCCACAATTTCCACATCTTGTGATTGGCTTTTTAAGTAACGACTCACGCCAGTGATGGTGCCTGTTGTCCCCATACTGGACACAAAATGGGTAATTCGCCCTGCTGTTTGTTGCCAGATCTCGGGTCCTGTAGTTTTAAAATGGGCTAAAGGATTATCAGGGTTATTAAATTGGTCTAAAACCTTCCCTTCGCCTCGCTTAGCCATCTCTTGAGCTAAGTCCCTCGCCCCTTCCATTCCTACTGTCGTACTCACTAAAATAAGTTCTGCACCATAAGCTTGCATAGACGCTTTACGCTCTTGGCTCATGTTATCCGGCATTAACAGCTTCAGTTTGTAACCTTTCACCGCAGCAATCATCGCTAAAGCGATCCCTGTATTGCCACTGGTGGCTTCAATAAGCGTATCTCCCGGTTTGATCTCCCCGCGTTTTTCCGCTTCGTTGATCATCGAAAATGCCGCTCTATCTTTTACTGAACCGGCAGGGTTATTTCCTTCAAGCTTTACCCAGATTTCAGCATCCAAACCTTCCGTTAGACGTTGCAAGCGAACCAACGGCGTATGACCAATAAACTGTTCCAACGTTGACACTGTGTTTTTCCTTATAATAATTTTTTATTGATTGATAATATAATTAACAATTAATTCTAAAATCAATCATCCCTTATTAATCTACGCGCTTTTAGCTAGAGAGGGGAAAAATAATGGCTCTTTACCCTGATAAATTTGTGTTTGTTGGCTGCCGAGATAGTAATTTTCGCCCCTTGTAGGAACAGTACGCGCATCCTGCCATACCACGGATAAGGTTTCTTCATTCCAGCCTAAAGGTTGCACCGTTAATTGCCAAAAATGGCCGCGAGGGCCCGATTCAATGATCCTTACTGGCAATTGGTGTTGTTCATCCCTTTCTTTCTGCAAACGAATATCCCAAGGGCGAATAAACACATCAACCTCCCCTTGCTGAGCACTAACCTGCGCGAGTGGGAAGGTAAAGTTCGCTATCTGCAACTGTGAACCGCGGATCTGTCCAGGGATTTTGTTAACCTCCCCCATGAATTCAAGCACAAAACGCGTTTCCGGTGATTGCCAAATTTCATTTGGAGTACCGACTTGTTCAATATGCCCTTGGCTCATCACGACTATGCGATCTGCAACTTCCATCGCTTCCTCTTGGTCATGAGTCACGAATACACTCGTGAATTTCAACTCTTCATGAAGCTGACGCAACCAACGACGTAATTCAATACGCACTTGCGCGTCTAGTGCACCAAACGGTTCGTCTAACAGCAAAATTTGCGGCTCTACCGCTAATGCTCTTGCCAATGCTACCCGCTGTTTTTGTCCACCAGAAAGCTGAGAAGGAAAACGCTCAGCCAAATGGGCTAATTGCACCATCTCAAGCAGCGCCATTGCTTTTTGCTTAATCGCTGCTTTTGAGGGTCGCTGTTTTCGAGGTAATACCGTCAAACCAAACGCCACATTCTCGAATACCGTCATATGGCGAAATAGCGCATAATGCTGGAAAACGAAACCGACATGCCTATCTTTCGCATGGACTTGGCTTACATCTTGACCATGGAAACGTAACGAACCGTGGCTTTGTTGCTCTAGCCCCGCAATAATCCGCAACAAGGTGGTTTTCCCAGAGCCAGATGGCCCCAACAATGCCACCATTTCCCCTGAGCCGATATCCAATGAGATATTGTTCAGCACTGATGTTTTACCAAACAATTTACCAACATGATTAATTTCAATACTCATAATTAATGGACTCCTGACTCAGTTTGCTGCCGGCTTAAATGCCATTGCAAAGCACTTTTCACAATCAAGGTAATAATCGCTAATAACGCTAAAATAGCCGCAGCCGTGAACGCACCTACCGTATTGTAATCTTGATGAAGCAACTCAACTTGCAGAGGCAATGTGTAAGTTTCACCACGAATAGCGCCCGATACCACAGACACCGCACCAAATTCGCCAATGGCACGCGCATTGGTTAATACCACGCCATAAAGCAGCGCCCAGCGAATATTAGGTAGAGTGACTCGCCAAAACATTTTCCAACCCGAAGCACCCAATAATGTTGCTGCTTCGTCCTCTTGGCTTCCCTGACTTAGCATCAATGGCACTAACTCCCTGACGACAAATGGGCATGTCACAAAAATAGTCACTAACGCCATTCCCGGCCATGAAAACATCACCTGAATATCAAAGCCTTCTAACCAGCCACCAAACCAACTATTCGAACCGTAAAAGAGTAAATAGAGTAGCCCTGCCACGACCGGCGAAACCGCAAAAGGAATATCAACTAAGGTCAATAACAACTGGCGCCCTGGAAACTGAAAACGCGTCACCAACCATGCCAACATCACGCCAAAAACCAAGTTAACAGGCACTGTGATCAACGCGATAAGAATCGTTAATCCGATGGCATGGAGCATATCTGGGTTGCTTAAGTTAACGAGGACTTCACCCAACCCCTTTTCAAATGCGGTGATAAAAATCCAGATAATCGGCACCACCAGCAGCAATACCGAGAAAAATAGCCCAATTCCAATAAGAGCCCATTTTCCCCAGTTGATATTTCTGCGTTGAGTGACTGGAAATGGTGTGACTTGTCCCATTAATGCCCTCCTAAGCGTTTACCAAAGCGGCTTTGGATTACATTCACCGTGAATAAAAGAAGCAGTGATACCGCTAAAATTACCGAGGCAATCGCACTAGCGGCAGGGTAATCAAACTGCTGCAATTGGCTGAAAATCATTAAGGAGACCACCTCCGTTTGCCACGCAATGTTTCCGGCGATAAAAATAATCGCCCCAAATTCACCAAGGCTGCGTGTAAAAGATAAAACGGTTCCCGCTATTAGTGCAGGAGAAACTTCAGGTAATACAACACGGCGGAACGTTTGCCAGCGTGTTGCACCTAGCGTTTGTGCAGCTTCTTCGTATTCAGGTCCTAACTCTTCCAGTACAGGCTGAACCGTTCTGACCACAAAAGGAATACTGGTAAAAGCCATCGCAACGGCGATACCTAACCAAGTATTTACCACTTTGATATCAAATTGATGCAGATACTGCCCATACCAACCCGATGTGGCAAATAAGGTCGCGAGTGTCAGCCCCGCGACCGCCGTAGGAAGCGCAAAAGGTAAATCCACCAATCCATCTAGGAACAAGCGACCAGGAAAGCGATAACGCGTTAAAATCCATGCCAGCAACATGCCAAAAACCGCATTAAATAGGCTTGCGACCAGAGCCGCCAATAAAGTTACTTTATAAGCAGCAACCACTTGAGGGTAACTGATCACAGCCCAATACTGCTGCCATGTCATATCGGAAAGCTGCACTACGAGAGCGCTTAAAGGCAATAGCAAAATCAAACAAACGAAAAACAAGCTGCTGCCTAACGTCAGTCCGAAACCGGGTAAAAACCGCTTTCCTGATTTACGCATTAACGACGACCTTGTTCCATAAGTTGATCAAATTCCCCGCCCGTCGAAAAGTGGTCATTCATCACATTGTTCCAGTTGCCAAATTGTGATTCCACCGTAAACAGCTGAGTTGACGGGAATTTGCCTTTATTCGCTTCCATCACCTGTTTGTCATTCACGCGGTAATTAAAGCGAGTAATAATATTTTGTGCCTCAGGTGTGTAGAGGTAATTCAAGTAGGCTTTTGCCGCTTTTTCTGTGCCATTTTTTTGCACATTTTTGTCAATCCACGCGACTGGGAATTCCGCCAAAATATCGACCGGAGGCACAATCACTTCGTAGTCGGATTCGCCATATTGACTACGGATGTTATTTACTTCTGACTCAAAGCTAATTAAAACATCCCCTAACCCTCGCTCGATAAATGATGTCGTTGCACCACGACCGCCCGTATCAAACACTTCAACGTTTTTCAGGAATTGCTGCATTTTTTCGCGTGTTTTAGGGCTATCTTTACCATTTTCTTGGTTAAATGCTCCCCATGCGGCAAGGTAGGTATAGCGACCATTTCCCGACGTTTTGGGGTTTGGAAATACCAGTTTCACGTCACTGCGTGCAAGGTCGTCCCACGTTTTAATGCCTTTCGGATTGCCCTTACGAACTAAAAACGCCATTGTCGAATAATAAGGGGAGCTATTATTCGGTAAACGCGCTTGCCAATCTGCCGGGATTAATTGCCCTTTATCGTGGAGAATTTGCACATCAGTCACTTGGTTAAACGTCACCACATCCGCTTTTAGCCCTTGCAAAATGGCCAACGCTTGCTTCGATGAGCCCGCGTGAGACAGCTTGATTGTCAGTGGATCATTAGGGTTTTCCTGCGCCCACTGTTTTTCAAATTCAGGGTTTAACGCCGCAAATAGCTCTCTTGAAATATCATAGGAACTATTCAGTAATTCAGCCGCCGTCAGGGATGCGCTACTCATTAACGAAAACATCGCCAAACTCGCTAAGCCTGTATTTTTAAAAATTGATTTTTTCATATGATCCCTACTCGTGACTAAACCCAAACATGATCTAAAAAACAATGTATATGTTTTGGTTATAACTTTGTAGTTATCAATCATCTTTTGATATATCAAGTTGGAATAACAAAGAGGTTATAGCAATAAGCCATAAAATTCAGAGGAAATTTAAGACGTTAATGTAATGAGGAAGGTTCATTTAAGCCTAGAATAAAACGTTAAGAATAAACATGCATACTTGCCAAACCTAATTGCAGTGTGTATCGTGTGTATGTCAGTTAACGAGATGGAGGGATCTTGAAAAGTTCGGAGCTGATAAATATGTTAGAAAATAATGGATGGAAATTAGAGCGAGTTAAAGGGAGTCATCATCAATTTTCTCATCCAGACTTTTCAATTGTTATCACAGTCCCGCATCCTCGAAAGGATTTAAAGATAGGTACACTTAATCAAATTCTTAAAGCGGCTAAACTGAAACATTAATTAAAGACGCGCTCTTTTAACACGCTCCGAGCGCTATCTTTATGGAGACAAAACATGCTATACCCAGCCTTTATTGAAATTGATCATGATGGTAGTGCGAGTGGTTGGTTTCCAGATATTGAAGGTTGTACTTTTGCTGGCGACAATATTGAAAATGCTTACACTGATGCAAAATCAGCACTCGATGCCCACTTTGAATTATTAAGTGAAAAAGGGTTTGAAATTCCTGAGCCAAAATCTCAGCAAGAGCATCTAAATCGTACAAAAGATGAATATCAAAATGGTCTTTGGTTATTCGTTGATATCGACATGGATAAATATGATGGACGTGCAGAAAGGATTAATATTACGCTACCTCATCGCTTACTACATCGTATTGATACGCTAGTTAAAGCCAATCCCGAGTATGGAAGCCGCAGTGGATTCATTGCTGCCGCAGCACGTAAAGAACTCCAAAAAACCGATCAGTAAACACTTTCAAGCTGCCGCTATCTGCGACAGCTTGAATTGTCTCGATAAGATTATAGGGATAATAATCTTTCAATTGATGGCGCGTAATAATAGCTACCAGAAACGGCTTTCGTCATACGCAGCAGATCATCATATTTACCATCAGTTTCACCAAACATGCTCAGCAATTGTTGTTCAATATTATGGATGGTTGCGCAGTAGGCAATAAAGAATAAACCATGTTTACCGCTTGCTGTGCCGTATGGCAGGCTATGGCGCATCACAGAAAGCTCTTCCCCCTCTTCTTCAATCACGACGCGAGAAACGTGAGAAGTTTTATTACGTGCATCTTCGTCTAATTCAACGCTATCGTGTTTAGTACGACCAATCATTTTCTCTTGTTCATGTTCAGAGAAACGAGACCATTTTTTCAGGTCATGCTCATAGCGTTGTACCATGACATAGCTACCACCAATGTCATCGCCTTGATTAATCAACGTCACTTCAGCAATTTCTTCGCCTTGAGGGTTTTCTGTACCATCAATGAAACCGCTTAAATCTCTATCTTCAACCCAACGGAAACCATGAATTTCTTCAACCACTTCAATGGATGAACCAAATGCTTTTAGCGCGGCTTGCGCCAGAGAAAAGTTAATATCATGACGTAATGATTGAATATGAATAAACATATCGCGCTGAGTCGCAGGCGCTAGCCCTTTGCCGAGCGTGCGAAATGGCTTTAATTCTGGTGAAACAGCGGAGTGTCCGAGCTGCTTCCAAACATCTGAACCAAATGCAATCACTGCACCAAGACGATCATCAGGGAATTTTGCTTGTAGTTTGGTTAATTCATCAACAAAAATCTTGCACCCTGATTTCACCTCTTCGAGCGACCCGGTCACCATGGCTTCAATAAAAATACCAAAACGACTATGTTCCTTCAAAATACCACTTTGGGAATGAGACATGCATAAACCCCTTAGAATGAATAAATTACACAAACCTATACTTTAAATTAGTTTATCGCATTAATAATGATTTTCACCTTGTTTTAACGCAAGAGTTGGTCAGTCTAGAAGATATCAGAAGGGTCTGATGCGAGAGGAGAATAAATATGAATATTATCAGCAGATTAAAACCGTAAATTATTGCCTATTAAATCGAATAACTTACGGTATTTTGTTCAAAACCTTAGCGAAGTAACTTATTTATGCCAAATAATTTGCGACACTTTCCATGTTTTCAACACTTCATCCGCAGGCATTAAATTCTCAGGACCTTGCCATTTTCCGCTGAATTTATAAATCACTTTGCTACTTTGCGGTGCAACACACAGTACCGTCGGCACATTATCAACCGCTTCCCCTAAGGAACATGAGCCGTAGGCTTTCTGGTAAATGTCGCTAAACTCAGTACCAATTTGGGTATCCCATTCAGTGAGCATATCCGGATCATTCACGACAATACGAGATACGGTGCCTTTTTCAGGACCAAAGACTTCGACCTCAACGTCTAAATCTTTCATGGCTTGAAACACAGAAACCATTTCACCATTTTCAAGCTGCAGGCCACCACGCACTGCGTAGCGGTCATCAAGTTGATTATTAATCACATCACGATCCATTGGGGTCAGACTTGTGATTGCCCCCACGCCCGATTCTGAAATCATCAGAGGGCTATGAAACCATGTGGATGGTGAAAATAGGCTTTTACCAGCACAACCCGATAGCATCACCGCGCCACCGAGTAGAGAAATTTTAAATAAGGTTACGAATGCGTTTTGGGACATATCATCCTCTTTAGCGGGTCATATAATGGATACTGAGACCGTCCATTTCATAAAAGATTCACGCTATTTAGCTAAACCTTCAAGAAAATAATCACCGGTAGTTTAGAAATCCACTTCGTGAGTCAATCTTTTGGAATAGATCAAACGCTCAGCTTGCTCTTCTTCATATAACATTTTTTCAAACATGCAGATTGCCGAATCAGCCTCTTCGCTGACCAATAATTCAATTCTGCCACAGCCACGGGCAATCAATTTTTTCTCTAAACGACTCACTAACGCGTTAGCAATACCGCGCCCGCGAAATTCAGGATGTACGGCTAAATACACAGCAGTACCACGAATTCCATCGTAGCCCCCCATAATGGTTCCGACCACTTCACCCGATACCTCGGCGACAAGGAAAAGATCGGCGCCACACTGTAGTTTACGCTCAATATCTAATTCAGGATCACCTGAAATTTCATTCAATTGGCAACGTTCCCACAATGTAAGCACTTCTTCATAATCATTTTGGCGAAATATGCGTATTTCCATCATCTTGTCCGTTTGAGCTAAACTGTCTGCCATTATCACTGCTTTTGATACACAATCAATAATCAATATGCCTTTTTTACCTCAACGGGGTATACTTTACCCAATTTATTTCTCCCGACGGTTTTATTAAAAAACAATGAATTACCCAGATATTGAACGCATAAAAGCCTATTTGCAAAGCTTGCAAGATACCATCTGCCAAAAAATCACAGAATTAGATGGCAAAGAAACCTTCCTTGAACAAACTTGGGAACGTACTGAAGGCGGTGGTGGACGCAGCCGAGTCTTAACCCAAGGTGCACTTTTTGAACAAGCTGGCGTGAATTTTTCACATATCAAAGGTGAAAAAATGCCCGCTTCAGCCACAGCACATCGCCCGGAGTTAGCAGGACGTAGCTACCAAGCCATGGGTGTTTCATTAGTTATCCACCCTCTCAACCCTTATATACCGACCACACATGCCAATGTGCGCTTTTTCATTGCTGAAAAAGAAGGTGCCGATCCCGTTTGGTGGTTTGGTGGTGGCTTCGACTTAACCCCCTATTATGGATTTGAAGAAGATGCAGTCCATTGGCATACCGTCGCTAATGAGCTTTGCACCCCTTATGGAGCAGAGATTTACCCTAAATTCAAACAGTGGTGCGATGACTATTTCTTCTTAAAACATCGTAATGAGCCTCGTGGTATCGGCGGATTATTTTACGATGATCTCAACCAATGGGACTTTGAGTCTTGTTTCTCATTCACACAGGATGTTGGCAATGGCTTTTTACAAGCTTATGTACCCATTGTCGAAAAACGTCGAGAGATCCCATGGGGTGAGCGTGAACGCCAATTCCAACTATATCGTCGTGGGCGCTACGTAGAATTTAATCTTGTCTGGGATAGAGGCACACTCTTTGGCTTGCAAAGCGGCGGGCGCACAGAGTCCATTTTGATGTCTATGCCACCATTAGTGCGTTGGGAATATGATTACCATCCAGAAGCGGGTAGCCCAGAAGCTAAGCTATGTACCGACTTTTTGGTCACTGGCAAAGATTGGCTCACACACAATAAATAGTACAAACTTTTGTAATTAATCAGATTTCTATCTGCTAGTTATGTTAATAAAAATTAGCAGATATTGATTTAATTACTTAATTATCATGTAGTTACAATAAAATCACAACCGTTTATGATTCCATTTCGTCAAACAAAATGGAGTTATAAATGAATCAGATACTTGGTCGTTCACTATTATCACCTAGCTTAATCTCTCACTTCTATCAAGAAAGCCAATGCAATGATTTAAAATCTACCTTATTTCATATCAATGACATCATGAGCCGCACTTACTCTGAAGAAGATGTGAATTATCAACGTCAATTATTGGCTAGCGCTTGTAACATTACCGGCGGCACTTATAACCGAGTGATCCGTGATGCCCAACAACGTGTAGAGAATTACACTCACAACCACTCTAGCCTACCGATTTGTCGACGCGAAGAAATGCCAGCTGATGAGCATATGGCACATAACGATTTCGCCGTTATTATGCGAGAAGAGGATAAGGTGGCACCGACTGAGCCAGCACATCGCGTGTTCGCTGCTATTGGATTGATCCGCTCATTCCTTAAGGAGAAACTCAATATTGATCAGATGTTTGGTTGTGATGCTGATATCAATGCGGTTATCCATTATGACAAAAACTATTCCAATGCATTTTGGAATTCTCAAGCTATTTTCTTTGGGGATGGTGATGGAACTGTTTTTGGTCCGTTCTACAACGATATTGACATAATTGCTCACGAACTCGCTCATGGGTACATTAGCTCACAAGCTGACTTTGATTATGTCGATCAATCCGGTGCGTTAAATGAATCTGTCGCTGACGTATTAGGCATCATGGTGAAACAATATGTTCAAAAGCAAACCGCAACACAATCTAGTTGGTTGCTGGGTGAAAATTTGTTTATTGATAAGAGAAAAGGACCTGCATTACGCTCAATGAAAGAGCCTGGTACCGCTTACTATTTCACTAAATCAAATAATGACCCGCAAGTGGGACATATGGATCAATATCGCGATTTACCTCGCTATGTGGATAATGGCGGTGTGCATATCAACTCAGGTATTCCAAATAAAGCCTTCTACTTACTGGCAACAAGATTAGGCGGTTATTCCTGGGAAATAACAGGGAAAATCTGGGTTGCAGCGGTATCGGATCCAAGCGTCTCGAATACGGCGACGTTTATTGAATTTGCTCAGGCAACAATTCGTTCAGCAAAAAATCTGTTTGGTGATCAAATTGAATTAGCAACTCGCCAATGCTGGCTAGATGTTGGGTTACGTGTTCAATAAAAATGAAGTGTAATAAGTAATTTATACACCCTTGTCGGCCCACAAACAGGCTGACTTTTATTTAAAACTTTGATCGAAAATCATAATAAAAAGGCCAAGTACATACGAGTTTTAGGTCACTCATCCTCAGCCTTTTTTCACTTCAATATCTTTTATTTCGTCATTTACCCAATTAACGTTTTTTCTTTTTGCGTCCAGGCTGGGTAAATTTCTTTTTCGGCGGTTCCGCATTTGCTTTCGGCTTTTGGCTACCCACACCTGGTTTTCCTGCTACTTTCCCGCTACCGCTACGCGCTTGAGGTTTTGCCGCTTTTTTAGGTTTAACATCGGACTCTGATTTTTCAATCAAATTAAACAGCTCGATAAGCTCATCATCAGTTAAGTCGCGCCACTCACCCACAGGAATGCCCGTGAGCCTCACATTCATAATTCGCACGCGTTCTAACTTCGTGACTTCGTAACCAAAATGTTCGGTCATACGACGAATTTGACGGTTTAAACCTTGGACTAGCGTAATACGGAAAACAAACGGTGCCTCTTTTTTGACTTTACATTTCTTCGTCATGGTACCGAGAATTGGAACCCCCGCGCCCATGCCACGAATAAATTCATCAGTCACAGGCTTGTTCACTGTGACAATGTACTCTTTCTCGTGATCATTACCTGCGCGTAAGATTTTGTTCACTAAATCGCCGTGGTTCGTCAGGAAGATCAAACCTTGGGAATCTTTATCTAAACGACCGATTGGGAAAATACGGGTACTGTGATTCACATAGTCCACAATATTATCTTTTTCACCACTTTCGGTGGTACTGACAATCCCAACAGGCTTATTCAACGCGATCAAGACTAAATCTTCTTCATTGCGCGGTTCAATTAACTGACCATTGACCTTGACCACGTCTCCCGCGGAAACTTGGTCGCCAATGCCTGCGCGTTTACCGTTAATGAACACATTGCCTTGCTCGATATAACGATCAGCCTCACGTCTAGAGCAGATACCGCTCTCGCTAATGTATTTATTCAGGCGTGTGGTTGAATTGATTTCCATGGTTTTCCTCAGTCATTAAAACAACTTAAATTTTAGGGCTGTGGCGAGCTAATAAATAATAGTAAAAAGCCGTAACAACCTAATTGGGTTACGGCTTTAGTCTGTTTATCGCGCTAACAGTTGGCGATTAACGTTTTTTCAAGTGCTGCATCAGACGCTTACGTTTACGTAGCTGGGTTGGCGTCAGTTTATTTTTCTTATCTGCATATGGGTTTTCACCCTCTTTAAACAGAATACGAATTGGCGTTCCCATTACATTTAATGAACGACGGAAATAGTTCATTAAATAACGTTTATAGCTATCTGGTAAATCAGAAACTTGGTTACCGTGGATTACAACGATTGGTGGGTTATGACCCCCAGCATGCGCATATTTCATCTTCACGCGGCGACCGCGGATCAATGGTGGCTGATGTTCATCTTCCGCCATTTTCATAATACGTGTTAACAGTGCAGTACCAACACGACGAGTCGCTGACTCATACGCTTCTTGCACAGATTCAAACAAGTTACCCACGCCGCTACCATGTAGTGCGGAGATAAAGTGAATACGGGCAAAATCGACAAAACCAAGACGCAGTTCCAGCATATCTTTGACATGCTCGCGATCTTCAGGCTTCATGCCATCCCATTTATTCACTGCAATCACTAATGAACGACCTGCGTTCAAAATGAATCCTAGTAACGATAAATCTTGGTCAGAGATACCTTCACGGGCATCGATAACTAGCAAGACAACGTTAGCATCTTCAATCGCTTGCAGCGTTTTGATCACTGAGAATTTTTCTACAGTTTCAGTTACCTTACCGCGCTTACGCACCCCAGCGGTATCGATGAGAATATATTCACGCTCATCACGCTCCATTGGGATATAAATACTGTCACGGGTGGTACCCGGCATATCAAAGACGACCACACGGTCTTCACCGAGAATACGGTTAGTTAGGGTAGATTTGCCTACATTAGGACGCCCTACAATAGCCAGTTTTATTGGCAACGTACTTGGGTCGAAATCATCCTCTTCGTCTTCGGAGAACTCGCCCTCTGCTTCCAGCTCAGCCCAATATGCAGCATTCGCTTCTTCATCAGTAAGTTCGATTTCTTCGTCTTCAACCTCGATAAAAGGTTTTAAAGAGTGTTCAATTAACTGAGTGACGCCACGACCATGAGAGGCGGCAATAGGGTAAATTTCCCCAAGACCCAGTGAATAGAAATCACCAACAACGATATTGGCATCAATACCATCAGTTTTGTTGGCAACTAAATACGTTTTTTTCTTGCGGCTGCGTAAGTGCTTAGCGATGCCTTCATCCGCTGGCATTAAGCCTGCTCTTGCATCTACCATGAAAAGAACAACGTCAGCTTCTTCAATCGCTTGAAGCGACTGAGCCGCCATATGGGTTTCTACGCCCTCTTCTGTACCATCGATACCACCAGTGTCGATAATAATAAATTCGTGCCCTTCAACTTCTGCACGACCATATTTACGATCACGGGTCAGACCGGGAAAGTCCGCTACAAGTGCGTCACGGGTACGGGTTAATCGGTTAAATAACGTGGATTTTCCTACGTTTGGACGCCCAACCAGCGCTACGACGGGTATCATTCTTCAGTGCCTCACAACTTTAATTAACTAATAGAATTCTGAGGCTAAACTCAGAAAACAAAAAAACGAAACGGCCCCTGTATTCAGGAACCGTTTATTTTATCGATAAATTGTCTGCTTGTCAGAAAATTAACGTGTTAACAGGTAAACTGTTCCGTTTCTTGTCTGAACCATCAGTTTATCACTCGCAATGGCTGGGCGGCTGTGGATCCCTGAACTGTTCAGTTTATTTTGAGCCACAAAGCCACCTGTGCTGGTATCTAACCAGTGCAGATAACCTTCTTTGTCACCCACAACAATATAGCCGTTATAGACTTCTGGCGCAGATAATCCACGGTTCAGTAACTGATCTTGCGTCCATAATGTCACGCCATCGCTCTTACGAACAGCCAGCACGCGGTCAGTCTGGTCAACTAAATACAGGGTATCGCCCGATAGCACCATGTCATTGATGGAGCCTAAATCACGCTTCCATAACATTTGACCAGAACGCATGTCCAGCGCCGCTAATGTGCCGTTATAGGCGATCGCGTACACTTTGCCATCATCAATCACAGGCGTCATATCCACATCGTTCAGACGACCAATTTCTGTCGAGCTGGTGACTAAAGAGATGCGTTGTTGCCAAATTAATTGACCTTGGGACAATAGAACTGCACTCACTCGACCGTTATCACCACCAACGATAGCTGCACCAAATGCAACCGCAGGCGCAGACTCACCGCGTAATGACAGTGATGGAGTATCCATATTCACTGTCCACTTAATCGCGCCTGTCGCTGTATCCAGCGCTTGTAATTGACCATTGCTCGTGTGGATGACCACCATGTCGCCACTCACGACAGGCTTGGACAAGGCTTCGCCAGCCACTTCCACATCCCACAATACTTCACCATTTTCTTTATTTAGCGCGATAACTGTACCACGCTCAGTGCCGATGAAAATTTTGTCATCAGAAATGGTCAAGCCACCAGACAGTAACGCAGATAAATTGGCAGAAAGAAAACCAGTACGTTTTGATAAATCGACAGACCACAGTTCTTTACCGCTATCAAGTTCTAGCGCTTTAACTAAGCCTTTACGATCCGCAGCGTAAATTGCTGAACCATCCCACACAGGAGAAAGTTCAGAATAAAACTGCTCAACACCATTACCGACGGATTTATCCCAAACAATAGAAGGTGTAAATTGATTCTCAACCTGTGGTAATGGCGCCATCACAATAGAATCAGTTTCGCTGGAACAACCGGCAAGTAAAGCTGAAGCAACCAGGCCTACCAAAAGAGTTTTGCGCAACTGCATAGTGTGTCGTTTCCTTTCTTCTTATGAATTAGATACGTTGTTCAATTTCAGAGTCAAAATACCTCTGAGTGATTGAGAACCTTCACTTTCTAACCCCTGAGTGTATGCCGCTTTAGCGCCGGATTTATCACCCTTATGGAGTAAAGCATCCCCACGGACATCCTGTGCCGTAGCTTGCCATGACTTACCTTGGATCTTAGCAACAGAGGCGATAGCCGCATCCGCATTACCGAGTGCAAGTTGGATACGCGCTAAACGCAGGTTAATCACATCTTGCAAATCAACGGTTTTTGCTTTCGCTAATGCGTCAGTCAGTGCTTTCTCAGCACCTGCTAAATCGCCTTTATCAGCAAAAACTTGCGCCAGCTCCAGCCCAGTCATTGAACTGTAAACGTCGTTAGTTTCTGCTGCAAATTTTTGTGCAGCTTGAATACCTTCAGCTGAACCTGAACGTAACTGAGTATTGACGGCCTCGTATTTTGCTGCACTTTCTTGCAACACATTCGACTTGTGTGATTGCCAATAGTTCCAACCAAACACACCACCGACACCAATAACCAGTCCAACCACTAAAGCAACGCCGTTGTTAGCGAAAAAACGTTTGATCGCCTCAACTTGATCTTGTTCGTTTGTATAGACTTCCACTTGTCTCTCCTTAACCTAACAGCGTGGCGATACGCGATGCCATTAGTTGCTGTGAAATAGTTTCTTGCTCACCAGTACGTAAATCTTTCAACGTCACTTGGCTATTATTGATTTCGTCTTCACCTAAGATCAGAGCAATTTTTGCCCCTTGCTTATCGGCACGCGCGAGCTGCTTCTTAAAGTTACCACCGCCGTGGTTAGTCATTAAACGCAGAGTTGGCAGTTCATCACGTACTTTTTCTGCAACTAACAATGCAGCTTGTTGGCTATTTTCACCAAAAGAAGCCAGATACACATCGGCAACGGAGGTATCTGCAGTAAACTCTGGATTCACTTCTTGAACCAGCAGAACCATGCGCTCCATACCCATTGCAAAGCCAACCGCTGGTGTTGCACGACCGCCCAGTTGTTCAACCAGACCATCATAACGACCACCCGCACAGACCGTACCTTGGGAACCTAGCGCAGTTGTCACCCACTCAAACACAGTGCGGTTATAGTAGTCTAAACCACGCACCAAGCGTTGGTTAACACGGTATTTAATACCCGCGTTATCTAATAATTTGCACAGTCCATCAAAATGCTCGCGAGATTCCGCATCCAGATAATCAAATAGCGCTGGCGCATCATTTAATAATGCTTGAACGTCTTGATTTTTAGAATCCAGCACACGCAGAGGATTGCTATACATACGACGTTTGCAATCTTCATCCAGCTTATCTTTGTGCTGTTCCAGGAAAGCGACTAACGCATCACGGTAGTTTGCGCGAGCTTCTAATGAACCGATTGAGTTGAGTTCCAGCGTAACATGCTCGCTGATCCCAAGTGCACGCCACCAGCGCGCAGTCATTAAGATCACTTCCGCATCAATATCAGGACCTGCCAGACCAAACACCTCAGCACCTAGCTGATGGAATTGGCGATAGCGACCTTTCTGTGGACGCTCATAACGGAACATTGGCCCTAAATACCATAAGCGCTGTTCCTGATTGTACAGCAAACCATGCTCAATACCGGCACGGACACAACCTGCGGTATTTTCTGGGCGCAGTGTGAGGCTCTCTTCGTTACGGTCGTTGAAGGTATACATCTCTTTTTCAACAACGTCAGTCACTTCACCAATCGCCCGTTTAAATAACGGGGTCTGCTCTACAATCGGGGTACGAATTTCGCTAAAACCATAACCCTGTAAAATATTCTTCAATGTTGCTTCGATTTTTTGCCACACTCGAGTATCTGCTGGCAAGTAGTCATTCATGCCTCGGATGGCTTGGATATTTTTTCCCACTTTATTTCTCTATTTTCAGAATTACATAAGGTCGATTATAAGAGCGAAATGTCATCAGGTTCAATCAACAAACTGCAAAACCACCGTGGAATCGGGAATTATCTGTTGATTTTGGTCGCTATGGCGTAATTTTAAGAAAAAATGACCGCGATTAACACTGCTAATCACGGTGATAAATAAAAAACTGACTCATGATGAGCCAGTTTCTAAATATTATTTATCTATCTGATTAACATTTATTCGCATGCTTTCGTCTAGCATTGCCGCTTTGGCTCGAATTTTAGCTTCTAGCTGATCAATAATGTTGTCATTATCAAAACGCTCTTTTTGACGAATACCATCTTCGTAGAATCCACTCTTGGTTTTCGCACCCGCGACACCCAATGTGGACACTTCAGCTTCACCAGGACCATTCACAACACAACCGATGATAGACACATCCATTGGCGTGATAATGTCTTCAAGTCGCTGTTCTAACGCATTCACCGTGCCAATCACGTCAAACTCTTGGCGTGAACAGGTTGGGCAAGCAATAAAGTTAATACCGCGGGAGCGAATACGCAGCGACTTCAGAATATCGAAGCCTACTTTGACTTCTTCAACGGGGTCAGCGGCAAGGGAAATACGCAGTGTATCCCCAATACCTTCAGAGAGCAGCATACCTAAACCGATAGCTGACTTCACAGAACCTGAGCGCGCACCGCCCGCTTCAGTAATGCCTAGATGAAGTGGTTGGTCAATTTTTTGAGCAAGCAGACGATATGAACCCACAGCAAGGAATACATCAGAGGCTTTCACACTGACTTTAAATTGATCAAAGTTCAATCTATCCAAAATATCCACATGGCGCATGGCTGATTCAACCAACGCTTCTGGTGTCGGTTCACCGTATTTTTCTTGAATATCTTTTTCTAGCGAGCCGCCATTCACCCCAATACGAATAGGAATATTGTAATGACGAGCGCAGTCAACCACTTGGCGAATTCGCTCTTCACTACCGATATTTCCTGGGTTGATACGCAGGCAATCAACACCATATTCAGCCACTTTTAAGGCAATACGGTAGTCAAAGTGAATATCAGCGACCAGAGGGACATCAACTTGCTGTTTGATTAATTTAAAGGCTTCTGCGGCATCCATCGTGGGTACTGATACGCGCACAATATCTACCCCAACACGTTCAAGGGCTTTAATTTGGCGAACAGTGGCTTCGACATCGGTTGTACGGGTATTGGTCATTGATTGAACAGCGATAGGTGCGCCGTCGCCAACAGGAACATTACCGACATAAATACGGGTGGATTTGCGTCTTTTGATTGGTGATTCGTTATGCATTTTTGTTTAATTCTCCGAACATCCATGTGCTCATTTTAATACCATGGCGCTCTTTAATATCATGGCATAGTGTATGGTCATTGCTTTAACGCGCCCCACTATACACAAGAAAGCAAACTATAAACTATCACAAAGAGTGTTTTAGGATATAGTTTGCTTCTTTAATTTCGTAATATTTTTATGCTTCTGGCAACTTAAATTTCGCAGAACGTTTCGCTTTGATAAAGCGGCTTAAATCAACGTTTTTACCTTGGAATTGCACCGTCACATTGGCTGGTGCACCGATGTTTAAACGGTAAGGTTGTGCACCATCAAGTTCTAATTTGTCGCCGTTATTTTTCATGCCGCTAAATAAAACTTTATTGTTTGCGTCACGAATTTCTAGCCAACATTGACCAGAGAAACTTAACGTTAAACCATTACCTGTTGCGGCTGGCATATCCGTTGTTTGAGAAACATCTGCTTGGGCTCTGTCAACCGAAGGCGTTGTTTGCGGCGCATTTGGCAACGGGATCGTTCTCACCCCTTCCGCATCGGCATTCGTTGCTGTTTGGGTATTCGCTACTGTTTGGGTGTCTGTCAATACTGGTGCAGGGTCGACCAGTGGATCGGTTTGCACAGCGCTATTGTCAGTTGCAAGTGGCATATCAACCGCAATATTGTTCACGGGTTCGCTGGAATCTTGCTGAACCAATGCTTCATTTTGGTTCGCCATGGTTAACAGGTCTTTCTGCTGGGCATTATGTTCTTGCCACCACCAAATACCCACCATCGCGATAAGTACAATGACAATCAACCACGTTAATTTCATTAGCCAACCTTCGCGTTTTTTACGCTTTTTGCCTAATGAGTAGCTGTGCATTGGAGAAACATTGGGAGACTGTGCGGGAACATCACTTTTTAAGAGTGTGGCAAGATCGTTTTCAGGAATTCCGACCATTCGTGCATACAGACGAATATAACCACGTAAAAACGTTGGCTCTACGCCCGCAGGATGAATATCTTGTTCTATTTCCTTTACCGTACTCACTTTAAGACACAGTCGCTCCGCAACCGCTTCTTGCGTTAGACCCATACGCTCGCGAGCGCGGGATAATAATTGCCCTACAGTGATAAAAGTTTGTTCGGTATTATTTTCGATAGTCATTAGCTGGCAACACTATTTCCAAGTTTAATAAATATAAAGCAGATTTTACGCTACTTTACCCGTCTGATTACGTCATAGTTTCCAACAACAATAGAGAAGATATGCCGCTTTAATTATTGTAGGCGAACCAGGGCGTTTTGCCTAACCATAAAACGCCCCGAATTATAACCTAACTCACTGATTAGATATTATCTATATATCAGACTGATTTTACCTGGATAGGTTCCCCAGCAAGGCGTTTTTTCAAGGTACGTTTCGTCCTATCAATAACATCCCCTGCTAGTTGCCCACATGCAGCATCAATATCATCACCACGAGTCTTGCGAACTATAGTCGTAAAACCGTATTCCATCAATACCTTAGAGAATCGATCAATTCGGCTGTTGGAACTGCGACCATATGGCGCTCCCGGGAACGGGTTCCATGGGATCAAGTTGATTTTGCTTGGTGTGTTTTTCAAACATTCTGCGAGTTGGTGGGCTTGTTCAACGCTATCGTTAATATGATCAAGCATCACATATTCAACTGTGACACGTCCCGCATTCGCATTGGATTTCGTTAAATAACGATTCACACTGGCTAAGAATGTTTCGATATTATATTTCTTATTGATTGGTACGATGTCATCACGCACATCGTCCGTTGGTGCATGCAGAGAAATAGCCAGCGCAACATCAATCATATCGCCTAACTTATCCAGTGCAGGAACCACGCCTGAGGTGGAAATTGTTACGCGGCGTTTTGACAGACCGAAACCAAAATCATCTAACATGATTTCCATCGCAGGAACCACGTTATTTAAGTTCAATAACGGCTCACCCATCCCCATCATCACCACGTTGGTGATAGGACGGCGACCGCTAGACTTCAGCGAACCGATAATTTTAGCTGCACGCCAAACTTGTCCGATAATTTCGGAAACACGCAAGTTACGGTTAAAACCTTGCTGCGCGGTAGAACAGAATTTACATTCCAGTGCACAGCCAACTTGAGAAGAGACACACAGTGTTGCGCGATCAGCTTCAGGGATATACACCGTTTCAACCAGTTGATCACCCACTTTGATAGCCCACTTAATTGTGCCATCGGATGAACGTTGTTCATCAGCCACTTCAGGTGCTCTAATCTCTGCGACTTCTGTTAATTTCGCGCGTAGCACCTTGTTGATATCGGTCATTAGTTCGAAATCATCGTAGCAATAGTGGTAAATCCACTTCATCACTTGGTCTGCACGGAACGGTTTTTCGCCGAGCTCAGCAAAAAATTCGCGCATCTGCTTGCGGTTTAAATCGAGCAGGTTAATTTTTTGACCGCTTTTTTCTGGCTGCCCATTTTTTTCTGGCATAGCAGATACAGCAGAAGGAGTTGCACATTGTGCATTGGTAGTCATATCAGACATTGAGTTTGCCTCGTTATTACACTTTCGGCAGTGCGAAAAGCACGACGTAAATTGGGATTGCGATTAGTCGGGACGACTAAAAAATAAATCACCCTGTTAACGCGATGATTAACAGGGCGACATATTGTACAAATATTATAACAATAATGCTAATGCATTATTGAGAACGCCTTAGCGTGGGCAGATTTCGTCAGCAGCGAAGAAATATGCGATTTCACGTGCAGCAGACTCTTCTGAATCTGAACCGTGAGTTGCGTTTTCAGTGAAGCTGTCCGCGTAGTCAGCACGTAAAGTACCCGCTAATGCGTTGTCTGGGTTAGTTGCGCCCATCAGGTCACGGTGACGTTGGATTGCGTTTTCGCCTTCTAACACTTGTAACATGATTGGACCAGAAGTCATGAATTCAACCAGACCATCAAAGAAAGGACGACCTTTGTGCTCAGCGTAGAAGCCTTCAGCTTGTTCACGAGTCAGGTGCATCATTTTAGCAGCAACGATTTTGAAGCCTGCGCTTTCAAAACGGTTGTAAATTGCACCGATTACGTTTTTCTTAACTGCGTTTGGTTTGATGATAGAAAATGTACGTTGAACAGCCATAAATAACCTCTTAGCGATTGACTTAACTTTTACTCTTTATTCTCTGCTTTATTTCTCTTACTTAACCCAATGTTTCCACTAGGATTTCAAGAGCGGCATATGAAGAACCAAGAATATGTGCCTGTTGTAGTTTTTTATATTGTTTCTATTCCTGATGTTAGGAAGCAGAAAAATAGGGCGTTGATTATAGGGGCTTGGATTACAATTTCCTACAGTCACATCAACATTTTGTTAATCTTTTCATAGCAAAAAATGCTATATTTTTAATTAAGTCATCGTTTTATGCTATTACTTCACCTTAAAATTGATAGCTGTGACCTGTCCGCTCATATCTAAGACAGATATTTGGTAGTTTCCACTTTTTTCGAGCGTCAGCAAAATTGCCCCATTTTGCTCTGTATTGTTCACTTGCTCACCATTTAAAAACCACCATTTTTGCCCTTGCCCACCTTGAGTGAGTAAACGCAGGTCTAAACTGGTTTTTCCGGGTAAACGCTGGAGAACCTCCCCTTCGCGGATACCTGAAATTAATAATGGTGGCATTTCAAGATTTAACGGCGGACAAACGGCATCCGGCTTAGGCAGTCGATTTACTCGTTTTTCACTTGCAGGCAACCATGACTCTACGGTAATCGGCCATAAATGGATCTCTTTTTCTTGGGCATTTGGGCAATCTGGCGCAACTTGTAGCCCCTGCTCATTCACCCATACTTTTTGCCTGAGTCCAAGAGAGGATTCTTGATCTCGTGCCATTAGTGTTGGTGGAATCGTATTGTCTAAAATCCAACTTAAACGGCGCTGGCGACAATTACTATCTTCTTTCAGTAATGAGGTTCCCCCCGGCCAGCAGATCACGGCTTGGCTAACGCTCGCTGGCCTTGAATCTTTGGGGAGCACTTCGCGAGATTGATAAATTCGCGTCAGCAGCATGTTATTCACTTGGTTCATAATTGGAATCGCTGTGGCATAGCCAAGCTGCCCTGCAACTGGTGTTGCATCAGGACGCCCAACCCAAACACCTATCGTATAACGCGGGTTCACACCAATCGCCCAAGCATCGCGGTAGCCGTAACTGGTTCCTGTTTTCCATGCAAGATTTGGCTGTCCCGATAAGTTAGCATCAGGCATTGGGCGGGCTTCTCCTGCCATAATCCGGCGAACAATCCACGCTGCCCCCGGCGACATCAACTTACGGTCGCGGATAACATCTGTCGGTCGATAACGCAGAGGAGAAACTTCTCCTTGGCGAGCAAATGCACTGTAAGCTGACACTAAGTCTTCCATTCGTGCCGCCGTTCCCCCGAGGATCAACGACAAGTTAGGTTCCCCGCCAACTGGGAAACGCAGTTCTGTGCCCACATTACGTAATTGCGCCGCAAAACGCTTACTGCCATAGACATCCAGCAGTTGCACAACAGGCAAGTTTAATGAGCGTACTAACGCATCACTCACACTGACAGGACCATTAAAGCCGCTATCAAAGTTTCCGGGACGATAATCATTAAATCGACGCGGCACATCCTGCAACAGTGATTCGGCGTGGATCAAACCATCATCCATTGCCAGCGCATATAAAAATGGCTTGAGCGTTGAGCCCGGTGAGCGCCACGCACTGATCATATCTACGTGACCAAAGCGACTATCATCCTGAAAGTCAATCGATCCGATATACGCTTTCACGCTCATATCCGTGTGATCAACCACCAGCAATCCTAAGGAAGTTTGCTTCGGTAATTGGTTTTTCCAGTTCATCGCCATATCTTCAAGCTGCTTTTGCAGGCTAGCATCAATGGTGGTTTCCACGATGGATTCTTGGGAATCTTTGACCATCCGACGCGCCAGTAATGGTGCTAAATGCGGATTTTTACGTGGGGCAAGCCAGATTTGCTCTTGTTTGATTTCATTGACTTTTTCAGCGCTCCAAACTTGGTATTCCGCCAACCTATCGAGTACTTTATCCCGTGCTGCTTGCGCCCGTTCTGGGTATCTATCAGGTCTTAAACGACTTGGCGCTTGTGGTAAAACCGCAAACAATGCCGCTTCACTTGCCGTTAATTTTGCAGGGGATTTATTCAAATAAACCCAGCTGGCAGCACCTATGCCCTCAATCGTACCTCCGTATGGCGCACGGTTAAGATACATTTCAAGGATTTCATCTTTGGAATAGTGATATTCCAGCTGTGCAGTACGCCATAACTGTTTGAGCTTGCCACCAAACGTACGCTCATGTGGATCAATCAACCTTGCCACCTGCATCGAGATGGTACTGCCCCCAGAGACAATGCGCCCAGAGCTTACTAACTGCCCAGCGGCACGCATTAATGAAAATGGGTTAACCCCCGGATGCTGGTAAAAATGGCGATCTTCATAGGTTAATAATGCATCAATATATTCCGGCGAGACCTCATCCAACTTAACAGGGAAACGCCAAATACCTTCTTTATCGGCAAAACGCCATAACGGAGTCCCATCCCCCGCGACGACCGTGCGTGCCATTTCAATCTGCTTGATTGGCAAAGGCCAAATTTTATCTGCTGCTAAAAAGGCCAGTGGCAATACCACGACCAAAACCAGTAGCGTCCACCCAATGCGACGTAGCCATCTCTTCATTCGTCAATATACCAAGAGTTATTATTTGTTTTTATGATACTAAAAAAAGAGGGAAACAAACGTTTCCCTCTCAGACCATTAACAAACCCATCAGGTTTGGAAATGGCTCTTTTGGGTTGTAAAATTAACAAGGAAAATCAATTTATTGATTTTCACCTGATAACACAAAGAGGGAAAAACCACGCTTTTATCCCTCTTTGTCATCAACCTCAGAGGGAAACACACGCTTCCCTCTTTATCTTCATCTAGTTCAATGATTCTCTAATTTAATATGAATTAACGAACCACTTCCAACTGACCATCGGAGTAACCTGTGGCACGCCATTCTGGCACATACATGGATTCCACTTGTGGCACAGGTTTGTTATACACACCCGGCGTAACCGCACGAGCTAAATAAACCAATGTGGTTGGACGATATTGCTGAACTTCCACTGCCGCCACAAAACGGTCATCACGGTATTCCATATGACGAATTTGCGACTGCTGCATATCATCAATCATCTCTTGCAGATTTGGTGCAGATTCACTGAGGTTAGCGCTGCTATTGGCCAAATTTTGGTTTTCCAACTCTAAGCCCGCAGGTAATAAATCCACCACCAATGCATCAGGAACAGTTTGGTTGGCATTCACTTCCAACTTCACCACCACCATTTCACCGCTTCTTAATCTATCGATTGAAATACGGTTACCTTTCATATCGTAGTAACTGCGTTTGATATCCAGCACATTTGAGTATGGCTTCGGTGAGCGCATCGGATAGCCGACAACATTCAAACGAGTATACAGTGTGCTGGTACCGCTGTTTTCAACACTATAACCATTCACTAGCTGTTGTTTCGTTAAGAACTCACTCACTGGTTTATCTGAAACCAATGGTGGCTCTTGACCATTCACTAGCGCTTTCCATTGTGTTTCTGTCTCATTGGCATAGAAACGACCCGCTAAGTACAGGGCATTGCTCTCTTGAGTTGAGAAATACTTCTGCGAAGTCAGGTTGTTAGACAGTGTTTGCAGTTTTTGGTCACGGGATTTTGGCATTAAGTTATATTCATTCAGTAATGCCACGATCATCGCATCATCACGAATCGCTGAGCCGTAATCACCAATGCTGCTATAACGTGCGCTCTGTTTCTTCATACCATCAATAATGGCACTTTCACCACGCGCTTTATCACCCATCAGGTTTAATGCCACACCCAGTTGAACTAACGCTAAACCGCTGGTCGCATTGTTAGCTTGACCATAGATTTGACGCAGTGCCCCTAATGGCGCTTTTTGCTGAGTTGCTAGTACTAAGCCCGCATAGGCTTGGATCGCAAAACGAGATGCGTCTGGCTGATCCGTGTACGGATAACTCACTTGGCTACCATCTTGCAGATAACTTAACAGGCGTGTGTTAGCGTTATTCAATGCGCTTTGCGGTACGGAGAAACCACGCTGATTCGCTTTGTTTAAGAAATCCGTCGCATACGCGGTTAACCAATACTCTTCACGCCCCATTTTATCCCATAGAGAGAAGCTACCGTCATCACGCTGCATGCTCAGTAAGTGCGGGATGCCTAACTCAATCGCTTTATGGCGATCTGCGTCAGTTTGTGAATTAATCCCCAGCTTTTGCAGTTCAGCTTGTGTCGAGAATAGTGACGGATACAGCCCGCTCACGGTTTGTTCTAAACAGCCATACGGATAAGCAAACAGCTCACGAATATAGCGTGCAATTTGCAGCGGTGGACGGCTCGTTAACAGCACTTGTCCTTCCAGTGTATCTTGCTGTAAATAAGCAAAATCGTTGGTTGGTAATGACCAAATTTCACCCGGCTCAATCGCAGTAGCAAATGCCACGGTTTCGGCTGGCTGTGCTGGACGCACGCCCACTTTCCAACTGTTTTTGTACTCTTTCTCCGCTTCCCCTTCAACTTTTACGCCGTTGATGGTCATGGAGACTTCACCTTCACCAAAGCCATAATCGGCACTGACTGGCAGCGTCACTGTGGTACGTTTGCCTTTGGTCAGTTCGATATCACGAGTTGCTGCGCCATCTAATTTCACCATGCCCGATGCTTTGAATGTCACTGTCACATTCTGCGTGTTGTCGGTCATATTGGTGAGGTCTAGCGCGAAGTAAGACTTGTCACCGCTCGCCATAAAGCGAGGCATCGACATTTGCGTCACTAATGGTGCCGCAACAACGACCTTACTGTCTGCATGACCAAAATCTTTTTGGTTCCATGCTTGCGCCATTAAGCGTAATTCACCATTAAAATCAGGAATTGCCAGCGTAATTTCGCCTTCGCCATTTTTGTCTAAGATGACTGGTTGCGCTTGTTCCGCAATGATTTGCACCTCAGTCAGAGGCTTCATACCACCACGTTCCAGTGCAGCATCTTCACCATCACCACCAAAGCGCAGGTTGGCTAACTTGCCTTGACCTTCAATTAAGTGACCATACACATCATATTGGTCAACGCTGTAGCGCTTACGACCAAAGAAGGCATCGTATGGGTCTGGAGTTTTGAAATCGGTGATATTCAGGACGCCCGTATCCACCGCAGACAGCAACACGTTCACTTTTTCAGGCAGCGGCTTGCCATCTTGAGAAGTGGCTTTGATCTTCACTTTCAGATCTTCATTTGGACGCATTTTTGTCGGTGCGTTCAACGCCAATGCAATCTTACGATTTTCATCAGCTAGTGGCAGATGTAATACCCCAACAGCGCGTTTAACGGTCGCCTCTTTAGAGTCATCTCCCGGACGAACTACGACCGCAGAGATATATAAATCATGGCGTGCCCACTCTTTATTCACTGGCACTTCCACATCTAACCCGCCAGCTGGGACATCAATTTCCTGCCACCATAATGGCGCACTGCTCGATTCAAGCAGAATGTAACCTTTACCTGCTTTTGGCGCTTCGATGCGGACTTTGGCTTTTTCACCCGGTAAGTAAG
Source organism: Providencia sp. LY12 (assembly GCF_057621555.1). Taxonomy (NCBI): domain Bacteria; kingdom Pseudomonadati; phylum Pseudomonadota; class Gammaproteobacteria; order Enterobacterales; family Morganellaceae; genus Providencia; species Providencia sp. LY12. The sequence continues at coordinate 2,809,970 of NZ_CM172594.1, forward strand.
CGGGTTTATTCAAGCTTAATTTCACTTGGTCAGGGCGAACGGAACCGCTGCCTCCGGTATTATCTTGCCAAGAGAAGCCTGCCCAGAATTGAATGCTGCTGACTAACTCATTGTCAGGGTTGGTAATTTCTAAACGGAATGACCCCCAATCCACTGGGAACGAGATCTTAGCGGTACCATCTTTGGCGATAGAAATATTCTCATTCGCCACCACGAGATCTTTTTGATCGTAGTTAGAAACCCAGCCACCACTTTCTGACCAGCTCCAGTAGTAATCACGACGTTCATACACTAAGCGCGCAGTCAGGTTTTCCGCTGCCAGCTTATGCCCTGCCATATCTGACATGACAATTTCAAACTCAGCTAATGAATTTTCATCGACGTTATAACGCTTCGCGTAGCGGTCTGTACGGTAATCGTAGATCTCTTTTTTCTCAAAGAGAGGACGAATACCCACTAATTTTTTCGCTGGCCAAATCGCTTGCTCAGCACGACGAGTCACAGGACGACCGCCTGCTTCTAATAAGCTAGCTTGCAGAACTGCTGTAATCGGAGAGCGCGTTGATTCCCAGTTGCTTTGCGGCAAGGAGATCACGGTTTCACCGCTACCATCTAAGGTTAAATCAAACTCATCCAGCTTACGCGGTAAGCCTTCTTCATTCGTCGCACCGAATTCAAAGCCTGGCAATTTCGCAACCGCTTCACGATTAGCTTTCAGCAACACTTGCCCTTGCAACTGATTATCCGCTGCTGGGGCGCCGTAGAGGTAACGACCTTTAATGTCAAAGTCAACGGGCTGCGAACTTAATACCGGTTTCTCACTGCCTGTAATATCCAGCGCCATACGCTCTGGCATAAAATCTTCAACATTGAATTTGTAATAGCGTTGTGGTGAACCATCACCTAAATCAAAACGCAGTGACCAACCACCCGTTTCCGCATTTTTCGGGATCTCTAGCTGATACTGGTACAAACCATCTTGTTTTTCATCCCCTTGCCATACAAAGCTCTTGTAGACCTGACCATCCGTCTTTAAGACATCCACTTTGACTGGCTGAGATTTCACTGGCTGACCATCACCATCACGCAGTAAACCATTCACTAGCAGTAATTCGCCCGGACGATATAAATCACGAGGACCGAACACAAAGAACTGTTTTGCATAGCCTGAAGGACCTGAAATATCAAACTCAGACAGGTCTAATGCGGGTTGAGTCAAGTCAATCATACTGGTTTGCCCTTCGTGGGTTGCCAGTAATAATTTGCCGCCAGCCAGTTTGTCTAACTGAGCATGACCGTCACCATCAGTCGTGCCTTTGGTCACTAATTGACCTTTTTCATCCAAAATCCGCAGCTCGACGCCTTTAATCGCCGAACCTTTGGCTAATGATTGGGTGAAAATATCCACACGATCATGGTAGCTATGTAATGACACGCCGATATCACTAAGCGTAAAGACTGTCGCAGGGAATTGATAACTGTAGCTACCCGCTTTTTGCATGATCGCTAAATAAACGCCATCTTGTTGCAGCTCTTTGATATCTTTTAATGGCAACAGAATGGATTGGCGGGTGTTTTTATCTGGGTTTAAATCGAAACGCCCTGTATAGGCTAATTCGACTTTGTCGAGGAATTCATCGGAATACCAATATTCATAGTTACTGCGGTATTGCCACATCGCGAGGAATTGCGGTAATTGTTTTTCATCGACACGGAAGAAATTTACGTCGATTTTATCCACGTTCAGCGCGATGACAGGCAAGCCTTGGGCAACTTTGCTTGGCAGTAAAGAGCCTTTACTTGCGAACCCAACGGTTGGAATAATTTGCGCCGTTTGGAATTTCTTCTCAAAGCTGTTGTTGATAGTACGTTCGTTGACCGCTTTCACTCCCGGATTAACCGAAAGGTTTAATTCTTTCGATGGCGGTAAATGGCGGAAGCGTAATTCCATCTGGTTATCAGATAACTCCCAATCTCCATCCAGCTTGCCTGATTTCACATCCACCAGATTCAGATACTGACCAAAGTTTTGATTTGGCTGTAAAGGCACCGAGAATGTCACGACCATAGCGCTTGCACCATCTAGCTGCAATTCCGAGGCATCCAAAATCTCCAGATCTTTCCCGGCATATTTCTTCACTAACTCTTCATTGGAAAGCTTAGGTGCAGCCTGTTTTTGTTCTGCAACGGGCGCCGTTTTGGTACTCGTTTCTGCCGCTGAGGTTGAGACATTACTCTCTTTTTTCGTGGTATCGTCTGTATTATCGCAGCCCGCTAATGCCATAACGGACGCTAAGGCTAATGCTACATAACGCTTTTTCGTTTTTAGACCCGCCAATGAAGTCCAACTTGATTGTTGTTTCATTACCGCCCCATCCCTTATTAAGTTAATTTATTATGTTCATGAAGCCCAAGAAAATCCTTGAACTTAAATACGTTGCGATGATTGAGCTTAGTGTGTAATCCGCAATAATAAGTATGCGCATTAATTGAATACATAATTTAACAGAATGTAACACCAACACCTATCAGACAAAACGGAAAAAACAGCATGAAAAAATAAAGACGCGGAGAAGTCCGGTCTTTATTTTGAGTAAGGAGAGAATTAGGTATTTTTGATGGGAATACTGTCGCGCAAGAAGCTGCCTAAGCGGCGTTGATAAAATGGTGCAACGTGCTGGGTAATAAAGTGGCTTAACCCTTTTTCGTCTTCATTAACAATGCAAAAATCAATGGATTCATCCTCATCAATATATTCGCATGCGGTTGCACCCGCTTCTTGAATAATTTCATCGATATTTTCTGCGCCTGGAACAAATTCCAACGCTATCATCAAAATATCATCAAATTGTTCATCTTCCACTTCTTGGACCGAAACAATAAACGCGCGTCGTACAACTTTATGTTGTTTAAAAAACTCACTGAGCGCCGCTGTCAATTCTTCAGGTTCTTGTTCGAGAACGCTTAATTTTAATGAAGAACCTTCTGGTACCGTGAGTTCAGTAAACTGAACATCAGATTGCGAGTCTGTTGTTAGGTTTTGGGATTGTTGCGTCATTCAATATCCTCTACAACCAAAAATAATATCGTCTAAATTCAAAAACCATTCATGTTAAAGAAAAAATCGCAGGCTGCATTGACTGCACCACTGCGATTTCATTATAACTCGAATTATTTTGATTTTTTGAGAAGTAAGTTGGCTAATGTTCTCACACCAATACCGGTTGCCCCTTCAGCCCATAAGCTCACTGGCGATTTACGGTAAGTTGCTGAACAATCGATATGTACCCAGTTTTGACGATAATTTTCAACAAAGTGAGACAAAAAGGCTGCCGCAGTGCTTGCACCCGCAGTATGCGAAGGCGCTGCAATATTGTTCAGATCAGCAAAACCAGAAGGCAGTTGTTGACGGTGGAATTCAGCTAATGGTAAGCGCCAGAATAACTCGAACTCTTCATCTGATGCTGACATTAATTCTGCCACTAATTTGTCATCAAAGCTCAGTACCGAGTGGTAGTCATTACCCACAGCTGTTTTCGCAGCCCCAGTTAAGGTTGCCGCATCGATTAATAACGTTGGTTTCTCTTTGCTTGCATCAATTAAACCATCCGCTAAGACTAAACGCCCTTCAGCATCTGTGTTCATGATTTCAACAGATTTGCCATTACGATAACGGATAATATCCCCTAATTTAAAGGCATTGCCGCTAACCATGTTGTCTGCAATACACAGGAATAATTTTACGCGTTTGTTTAAACCACGCGTGATCGCCAGCGCTAAAGAACCCACTAATGTTGCTGCGCCGCCCATATCTGCTTTCATTGAGTTCATTGAAGCAGATGGCTTAATGCTATAACCCCCTGAATCGAAGGTAATGCCTTTACCGACTAAACAGGCGAATACTGGCGCTTTCTCATCTTTGCCTGGGTTGTAATCCAATGCCAGCAATACTGGAGGACGGCTAGACCCACGACCCACAGTATGAATACCTGCATAACCTTGTTCTAGTAAGTCATCGCCTTTGACAATGCGGTAGCTGATATCTTGAGCGCCCACTTTGCACAGTAAATCGATTGAACGTTGAGCCAGTTGCTCTGGACCTAATTCTTCTGCTGGCGCATTGATAATATCGCGAACCCAATCAATGGTATTGATGCGCTGTTCTAATTCTTTGCGATCCGCTTCTTGCAATGCTGGCCATTCGATAGTTCTCGCCCCTTTTGGTGCGCGGAAACCTTGCCAAAATGCCCAACTTTTTTCTAAGTCCCAACCTTCGCCCGTTAATGAAACATTGCGAATGCCTTGGCTATCTAACTTACGACCAGCACTTTGTACAGCACACAGCTTACCCGGATGCTTAAGGTGGATAGTCATGCCTTTATCGTTTGAACTTAATAGAGCTCCTTCACCCCAGCATGGAGCTGCTGGTTCGCATGTAATCATGACTGGCATAATTTGTTTGGTCATTATTCTTCTCACTTTATCCACTAAGTTGATTGTTGCGGGATCTTGAATTTAGCTTATCACTTTCTGCTATCAATCTTTACTAATTCGCCAACTATACCCTAAAAATGGCAACGTTATTGAGTTTAGTTTCTATCAGACTAATAGGTTCTTTTGAACCATTTTAATTTCTTATGCAGTCTGTTACAGACGAAAAAAAACCGGATGCAACCTATTCAGTGCTATCCGGTTTTTTATCCACGAAACTTATTCGTATTCGTCCAGCCAGACTAATAGAATAGCTTCGAGGATTTTTTCGTTAGATTTTTGAGGGTCATCCTCAAAATCTTCTAAGTCGCAGATCCATTGATGCATATCCGTGAAACGCACGGTTTTTGGGTCTGTATCCGGGTAAGCATCATAGAGCGCTTCACCGATTTCACGACTGTTTGTCCATTTTAGGCTCATAGCTAACTCATTCTCTAGCATGGTTGATAGTATATTTCGGAAGATCGACAACGAGGTCTTCATCCGCAACACGTGCCTGACAGCTTAGACGACTTTCTGGCTCTAGGCCCCAGGCTTTATCTAGCATGTCATCTTCGAGTTCGCTGCTTTCTTCGAGAGAGTCAAAGCCTTCACGAACAATGCAGTGACAGGTTGTACATGCACAGGATTTTTCGCAGGCATGGTCGATTTCAATTCCATTGCGCAGTGCTACGTCTAAAATAGATTCGCCCTCTTGTGCTTCGACTACAGCACCTTCCGGACATAACGTACTATGAGGTAAAAAAACGATTTTAGGCATAATTATATCTCATCCACAGAATGGCCTGACAGCGCCTGACGAATAGATGCATCCATTCGGCGAGCGGCAAATTCTTGGGATTTCTTATCCAGTTGTTTAATTGCATTTTCAATAACAGTAGGGTCTGTACCTTCTACTGCTTGGATTAACTCATTGACCGCATTATCAATTTCTGACTCTTCGGTTGGAGTCAGTAAATGTGCATCTTGCTCTAATGCGCTCGTTAAACTTTCAAGCACTCTTGCCGCTTCAACTTTTTGCTCCGCTAGGCGGCGCGCATTTAAATCATCTTGCGCGTTAGTCATTGAATCTTTAATCATGGTTGAAATTTCGGTGTCAGTTAAACCGTAGGATGGCTTAACTTGAATCGATGCGGCAACACCCGTGGATTTTTCCATGGCACTCACACTGAGTAAACCATCTGCATCCACTTGGAATGTGACACGAATATGTGCGCCACCTGCCGCCATTGGCGGAATGTCACGTAGCGTAAAGCGCGCTAATGAACGGCAATCCGAAACCATTTCACGCTCACCTTGTACAACGTGAACGCTCATGGCGGTTTGTCCATCTTTAAATGTTGTGAACTCTTGCGCACGGGCGACAGGGATGGTGGTATTTCGTGGGATCACTTTTTCCACCAAACCGCCCATGGTTTCCAAACCTAATGATAGCGGGATAACATCCAATAGCAGCATGTCGCTGTCTGGTTTATTACCCACTAAAATATCCGCTTGAATTGCAGCGCCGATAGCCACGACTTTATCTGGGTCGATGGAGGTTAATGGTGTACGACCAAAAAACTCCCCCACTTTTTCACGAACTAATGGTACGCGAGTCGAACCGCCGACCATTACCACATTTAAGACATCGTCATTTTCTACGCCGGCATCTTTTAAGGCACGACGGCACGCCATCAGTGTACGTTTGATGTGGGTTTCAATCAGCGATTCAAACGTTTCACGGCTCACTGTACCCTGCCAATTTGGCAAAGTGATTGTCGCGGAATCAGCGTCACTTAATGCGATTTTTGTTTCGGTGGCAATGTTCAATAATTGGCGCGTTAAATGGTGATCACCCTGAATGGAAAGCCCCGCTTGCTGTGCAATCCATTGCGCTAATACGTGGTCAAAATCATCGCCACCCAACGCCGTGTCACCACCTGTTGCCAACACTTCAAAGACACCGCGGCTCAGGCGTAAAATCGACACGTCAAATGTGCCGCCACCTAAATCATAAACGGCGATAACCCCTTCTTGACCGGAATCTAAGCCATAAGCAATCGCGGCGGCAGTAGGTTCATTCAGTAAACGCAAAACATGCAAGCCCGCCAAACGAGCGGCATCTTTGGTGCCTTGACGCTGGGCATCGTCGAAGTAAGCTGGAACCGTGATCACCACGCCATCCATTTCACCGCCAAGAGTTTGCTCTGCGCGTTTTGCCAACGTTTTTAAAATGTCAGCAGAAACTTGAATAGGATCCACTTGCCCTGCTGCCGTTTGAATAAATGGTAAACCATTTTCGCTAGCAGTTAGCTGATAAGGTAAATCCGGATAACGTTTTTGAATATCCGCTAATGAACGCCCCATCATGCGTTTCACCGAAATCACGGTGTTGACAGGATCTTGTTCGGATAACTGTTTCGCTTCCCAACCCACAATGCGGTTATCTGCTTGATAATTAACTACAGAAGGAAGCAAATAGCGCCCTTTTTCATCGGGCAATGCAGCTGCTTCACCACTACGAACAGTGGCAATCAGAGAGTGTGTTGTACCAAGATCGATCCCTGCCGCCAACTTGCGTTGGTGCGGCGCGGCGGTCATTCCTGGTTCGCTAATTTGTAATAAAGACATAATCGTTTTCTCTTAAAAGTCGTCTAGTAACCGTTCTTCGAGTTGCTCAGCTTGTTGCTGTAACTTATCGAGAAAACGCAATTTTCGGACGGTATCAGCGGCTTTTTCCCACTGCATCGCATCGAGTTCTGAAACCATCAAGGCACTGCGCGTCTGTTGCATTTGTTTGACATTTTTCATAAAGGCAGACACCCGCTCAAGAGCTTGCGGGCTATTTTCGATGTTATCTAACTCTTCGCGTAATTCGAGTTGCTCCATCAGAAATGCAGTGTCATGCATGGTATGTTGTTCGTTATTTATATCAAAACCATGTAGTAACAGCATATATTCCGCACGTTTCAGCGGATGACGAAGGGATTGATATGCCGCATTGATAGTTGCAGCATGTTGTAGTGCTTGCATTTTTTCCTGTTCTGAACAGGTTGCAAAGCGATCGGGATGATATTGTCGCTGTAATTCTTGAAAACGATGTGTAAGTTGCTCACTATCAATCGCGTAATTAGGGGTTAGCCCAAAAAGAGTAAAGTAATCCATAAGTGCTCAGTTTCTCGAACCGGGTACCAATGTAGCTAAGCTTAGCTAAAGATCATGTGGTCATTAACGCCACGTTAGTTACATTGGTCAAAGTCATGCTCATTTGAAGACATTATACGTGAAAACTTTCACCGCATCCGCATTCACTGTTAACGTTAGGGTTATTAAATTTAAACCCTTCGTTTAAGCCTTCTTTTACGAAATCCAGCTCAGTGCCGTCTAAATAAACCATGCTTTTGCCATCAACGATGACCTTAACACCCTTGTCTTCAAAAACGGTGTCTTCTTCATTAATTACATCAGCGAATTCAAGCACGTATGCCATTCCCGAGCAACCTGAAGTTCTTACACCCAAACGCAAGCCTTCGCCTTTACCACGATTATTCAAGAATGCTTGAATTCGTTGCGCTGCACTTTCAGTAAGAGAAATCGACATTGCAAACCTCACTTTAGAAACAAACAAGGCAGATGCTAGAAATTATTAGCATCCGCCTTCAAATCATCGGTACAACTCATTATATTTAAAGTTGCATAATAAATACACCTTTAATTAATTTGAGTTTATCTATCAGTCGTGGGCTGTCTATTTTTGTTGTTTATATGCTCTAAGGTACAGCCCTTACTTACTGATATTTATCTATTATTTGCCTTGGCGTTTGCTTTTGTAATCAGCAATAGCAGCTTTGATTGCATCTTCAGCCAGAATTGAGCAGTGAATTTTCACTGGCGGTAATTCTAACTCTTCTGCGATCGCTGTATTTTTGATTGACTCAGCTTCGTCTAAGCTTTTGCCTTTCATCCACTCAGTTACCAGTGAACTTGAAGCAATTGCAGAGCCGCAACCATAGGTTTTAAAGCGTGCATCTTCGATGATACCGTCATCATTTACTTTGATTTGTAACTTCATAACGTCACCACAAGCAGGTGCACCTACCATACCGCTACCCACACTTGGATCATTGTTATCAAATGAACCGACGTTACGTGGATTTTCATAATGATCGATAACTTTTTCGCTGTAAGCCATTTTTAAACTCCTGAAACTGTCTGATTAATGGTGAGACCATTCGATGCTGTTGAGATCTACGCCTGCTTTAAACATATCCCATAAAGGAGACAGCTCACGTAAGTGGCCGATCGCACCATGAATTTGTTTAATTGCATAGTCAATTTCTTCTTCAGTCGTAAAGCGACCGAAAGAGAAGCGAATTGAGCTATGAGCCAGTTCGTCATTCATACCTAAAGCACGCAGCACGTATGAAGGTTCTAAGCTTGCAGAAGTACATGCTGAACCTGAGGAAACTGCTAAATCTTTCAGCGACATCATTAATGACTCACCTTCAACATAGTTGAAGCTGACGTTCAGAATGTGCGGCGCACCATTTTCTAAGTCACCGTTCAGGTAAACTTCTTCGATATCTTTAATGCCGTTCCATAAACGTAAGCGTAAACCACGCAGACGTTCAGATTCTTGAGCCATTTCTTCTTTAGCGATACGGTAAGCTTCACCCATGCCCACGATTTGGTGAACAGGTAAAGTTCCTGAACGCATACCACGTTCATGACCACCACCGTGTTGCTGCGCTTCCAAACGAATACGTGGTTTACGACGAACATACAGTGCGCCGATACCCATTGGTCCGTACAGTTTGTGTGCAGAGAATGACATCAGGTCAACTTTTAGCGCAGACAGGTCGATAGGTAATTTACCGACGCTTTGGGTTGCATCAACGTGGAATACGATGCCACGGCTACGGCATAATTCGCCGATTGTAGCGATGTCCTGAACAATACCGATTTCGTTATTCACGTGCATGATTGACACTAAAATGGTGTCTTCGCGCATTGCCGCTTCTAACTCTTTCAGGTCAATTAAGCCGTTGCTTTGAGGTGCTAAGTAAGTCACTTCAAAACCTTCACGCTCTAATTGACGGCATGTATCCAGAACGGCTTTATGTTCTGTTTTACAAGTGATGACGTGCTTGCCTTTTTTCTGATAGAACTGGGCAGCACCTTTGATAGCTAAGTTATCAGATTCTGTTGCACCTGATGTGAAGACGATTTCGCGAGGATCCGCATTCACTAATTCAGCGATTTGATTACGAGCAATATCTACCGCCTCTTCAGCTTGCCAGCCGAAACGGTGTGAACGAGATGCTGGGTTACCAAAATTCCCATCCATTGTTAGACATTGCATCATTTTTTCAGCAACGCGCGGGTCGACAGGCGTAGTTGCTGAATAATCTAGATAAATCGGTAATTTCATTGCTCACATACTCCAAAGGACAAGACAACTTTGCCTTTAATTTTTTAATGACCCCAATGATGCAAGCCGCTATAGGCTGGGCTTTTTCACCATTTGGTGATCGACTGCAATTTATAATCTATTTTATATTAGGCACGAACATTGATAATGGATTCTGGCGTAATGCCGTTCGGCATTGTTTTACGCTTTTCATTATCTTGCCTATCAGCAACATCCAGAACTTCTTGGTTCTTAACCAGCTCATCAAGGCTGATGCTGCTAAGGAAACTGGTGATTCTATCGCTTAGGTCACGCCATAATGCGTGAGTTAAGCAGCGGTCGCCATTTTGACAACCTTCTTTATTACCCTGACAACGGGTTGCATCTACGGATTCATCAACCGCAGCAATTACTTCAGCAACAAAGATTTGGTCAGCATCACGCCCAAGCAGATAACCGCCACCAGGACCGCGAACACTAGAAACTAAATCGTTTTTACGTAAACGAGAGAAGAGTTGCTCAAGATAAGAGAGGGAAATTCCCTGACGTTCAGAAATGTCAGCTAAAGGTACTGGACCTGTCTGAGAGTGTAACGCGACATCTAGCATCGCAGTTACTGCGTAACGCCCTTTGGAAGTGAGTCTCATAACATAAATACTCCGTGGTAAAATATGCAGCAATTGTGACATACCTGAGTAATTTGGTCAACTATTTACCTGACTAATTTACTCAAGTATTATGCTCACTTTACCACGGCATTAACCTCATTTTTTCGCCCATTTTTCCATTGATGTCAAAATGCCGCGAAGAATGTGCAACTCTTGGGTTTCAACATGGGCACGGGTAAATAAACGTCGCAGTTTATTCATAATTAACCCCGGGTGTGCCTTGCGAATAAAGCCCGATTCATTCAACACGTTTTCAAGATGAACATAGAAACGTTCTAAATCTTCAGCTGGTGGATATTCTACCTCATCATCGGTCGATGTTTGCGTATTTTTTTCAGCAATTGCCAAATGCGCCATGCGAATCTCGTAGCTAACTAGTTGAACCGCCATTGCCAAATTCAACGAGCCGTATTCTGGATTGGTCGGAATATACAAATGGTAATTACATTTTTGTAATTCTTCGTTGGTTAAACCGACACGCTCACGACCAAAAACAATCGCGACGGGTGACTCTTTTGATTGTTCAACAGACTTCACACCACATTCACGAGGCTCGACCATTGGCCAAGAAAGTGTACGAGAACGGGCGCTGGTACCAATGACTAATTTGCACCCTTCTAATGCTTCATCGAGAGATTTTACGATTTTTGCATTACCAATCACATCACTTGCTCCCGCAGATAATGCGATAGCATGGGAATCAGGTTCGACGAGTGGATTAACTAAATAGAGATTTGAAAGCCCCATGGTTTTCATTGCGCGAGCCGTTGAGCCCATATTGCCAGTGTGTGAGGTTTCAACAAGAACGATACGAATATTTTCTAGCATGGTTTATACGTTGTCATGAAAAATTAATCGCAAGAGTCTAACACAAAATTGCTTATTGTGACGAACATCTATATACTTTGCGTCTCTTGATTTTCGTTCTTTAACATCCCAGTGGAAAATACCCATGCATCCGATGCTTAACATCGCCATACGTGCTGCACGTAAGGCTGGTAATTACATAGCTAAAAACTATGAAGATCCTCAGAACGTAACAGTAACCCAAAAGGGTGCTAACGATTTCGTCACTAACGTTGACCGTGACGCTGAACAAATCATCGTTGATATTATTCGTAAATCTTACCCAGACCACACTATCATCACTGAAGAAAGTGGTGAGTTATTAGGTAAAGATGAAGATATTCAATGGGTAATTGATCCACTGGATGGCACCACAAACTTCACAAAACGTTTCCCTCACTTCTCAGTTTCTATCGCTGTACGCGTAAAAGGCCGTACAGAGGTTGCTGCTGTCTATGACCCAATGCGTAACGAATTATTTACTGCGGTACGTGGTCAAGGCGCTCAAATGAACGGCTACCGTTTACGTATGGCTGAGAAGCGCGACCTTGAAGGCGCAGTTGTCGCAACTGGCTTCCCATTCAAACACAAGCAACACGCATCTATCTACATGAACATCATGGGTAAAATGTTTGACCAGTGTGCAGATTTCCGCCGCACAGGTTCAGCAGCTCTGGATTTATGTTACGTGGCAGCAGGTCGCGTTGATGCCTACTTCGAAATCGGTTTAAAACCATGGGATTTCTTAGGCGGTGAACTGATCATGCGTGAAGCTGGCGGGATCATGACTGACTTCGTAGGCGGTCATAACTATTTAGCATCTGGCAACTTAGTTGCAGGTAGCCCACGCGTTGTTCGCGATATTCTGGCTGCTATGAAAGATGAATTATCTGAAGCATTAAAACGTTAATTTAACCCTCGTTAAATTTGCTAAAAGGGCGCTAGTGAAAACTAAGCGCCCTTTTTATTATTGCGTTACGACAACTTCAGTCTAAGACTGAGCCGTCACTTTTGGTCGAATAAACAGCGCAGGCACAGCCAAGAGCGCCATCAAATAAAACACGACGCCATGTTGTTCAGGCATACGTTCATAAATATAACCGACCATAATCGTGATCACCGCAAGCCCTCCCCCAGTCGCTAATGCAGAATAAGCGCCTTGTAGCGGAATGATTTCATTTTCTTTACGCGCACTAATAAAGCGCATTGCCGCTAAGTGGCAAACGGTGAAGGTTCCGCTATGTAAGATTTGAACAATAATTAAGACTGGTAATGCAGTAAATGCCCCCATCATTCCCCAGCGGATAATCCCACAAACTGCGGATAATAAGAGTAAATTACGAGCACTCCAACGTCGGAATAATCGATGGCTCAGCATAAATACGATCACTTCTGCCACTACACCCAGCGACCATAAATTACCGATCACTAAATCGGAATAACCCGCTTCTTTCCAGAACAGCGAGGCAAATCCATAATAAGCGGCGTGCGCACCTTGTAATAAAGTTACACAGATTAAAAACAACAGCACATTTTTATCTGCAATCAGCTGTTTAAATGAGACCTTATTTGCCCCATCTACTTTTGCCACACCCGCGGGCATAATTGCCGGTTTTAGCATCGCCCCCAGTAATAGGGCAGCGCAGCTGATCACCAGCGCTACCATGATAGAGATATGTCCCCACACACCAGCGAAATAGCCCATCGACGATGAGCCAATAATAAAGGCGATGGAGCCCCAAACGCGGATTTTGCCGTAATCAAACGTAAATTGTTTCTGCCATGTTCCTGCCAGTGAATCACCTAATGGCACCATAGGGGCAAAAAAGAGGTTAAACCCTATCATGACAAACATCAGCCAAGCCCAATGGGAGCCGAACGAAAATCCAATGGAGAATATAAGGGAAAGCGCCGCCAGTAATCGTAATGCATTGATCAGCTTGGAAGGCTCTTTGACTTGGGGGGTGATAAACATCGCACCAAGAAAACGCGCCGCAAGCCCGATACCTAACAACAGCCCTATCATTTCTGCATCTATTCCCTCACCTTGTAGCCACACTGACCAAAATGGTAGGAAAATACTGTAAGCAAAAAAGTAGGTAAAATAATCAATCGCTAGCCAACGCGTTGATGGAATAACCATCACTCCTCCCTTATTTTCATATCACCCTCTCTATGAAGGGGTTTACAACTGACAACAAAAAACCCGCTTTTACAAGTGTAGAAGCGGGTTTATCATGCTAATTCAGCTTACTTTATGGGCATATTGCCATTATGCATAAACTGGGTATTTTTTGCAGATAGCTAATACTTTCTGTTTAACAGCTTCAATGGTCGCTTCGTCATTGAGGTTATCCAGAATATCACACATCCAGCCAGCTAGCTCGCGTGCATCTGCTTCATTGAAGCCACGACGTGTAATTGCAGGAGAACCAATACGTACACCAGAAGTCACAAACGGGCTCTTCGGATCGTTAGGTACGCTGTTTTTGTTTACTGTAATGTTTGCGCGACCCAGTGCAGCATCAGCGTCTTTACCCGTGATATCTTTGTCAACTAAGTCAACTAAGAACAGGTGGTTTTCAGTACCGCCAGATACCACTTTAAAGCCGCGTTTTTGGAAAACTTCAACCATTGCTTTCGCATTTTTAGCGACTTGCTGTTGGTAAGTCTTGAACGCTGGCTCCATCGCTTCTTTCAGTGCTACCGCTTTACCTGCGATAACGTGCATCAGAGGACCGCCTTGAGAACCTGGGAATACCGCAGAGTTCAGACGCTTGTACAGGTCTTCGTCGCCACCTTTGGCTAAAATCAGACCACCGCGTGGACCCGCTAATGTTTTATGGGTTGTTGTAGTAACTACGTGAGCATGTGGAACTGGGTTAGGATAAACACCCGCGGCAACTAGACCCGCAACGTGAGCCATATCAACGAACAGGTAAGCACCGATGCTGTCAGCGATTTCACGCATTTTAGCCCAATCAACCACACCTGAGTATGCGGAGAAGCCGCCAATGATCATTTTTGGTTGATGTTTTTTCGCTTGAGCCGCGATATCGTCGTAATCAATTTTACCGCTTTCATCGATACCGTAAGGAACGATGTTATACAGTTTACCGGAGAAGTTTACTGGGGAACCGTGAGTTAAGTGACCGCCGTGTGCAAGGTTCATACCTAATACTGTGTCGCCTGGTTGCAGCAGCGCCATATAGACGGCAGCGTTAGCTTGTGAACCTGAGTGTGGCTGTACGTTTGCGTAGTCAGCACCAAATAACTCTTTTGCGCGGTCGATAGCTAATTGCTCAACCACATCAACGAATTCACAACCACCATAATAACGTTTAGTTGGATAACCTTCCGCATACTTATTGGTCAGCTGAGAGCCTTGAGCCTGCATAACTCGTGGGCTGGTATAGTTTTCAGAAGCAATTAATTCAATATGTTCTTCTTGACGTTGTACTTCTTTTTCCATTGCTTCCCACAGTTGTGGGTCGTAATCTGCAATATTCATTTCACGCTTTAACATTCGCTTCTCCTGCCTCAGCAATTCAATAAGGTAACAATCAATTCAACTTAATGACTGACAGTGTAAACTCTTTTTCGTCGTTGAGATAGCCCCTAAGAAAAAATATACGCAAACGATTGCATTAATTTTTTTGCTTTCAGATACCTTTAAACAACACAAAATATAATAGCGCACATTTCAATAATACCGAGACGAATATCTAACTTTGCTAGCTACCTCTAATTTTGCGGTGAATTCCCCCACTTTTTGATGCGTTAATTATTTACATTTCCCGCTAAATATTATAAGTTGCATACAAAATGCATGTTTATAAATTCATAATATTATGAAAATAATTCAGGAGTACCTGTATGCTTGATCAACAAACTATCGCCACAATTAAATCCACCATCCCTGCCATCGCAGCAACTGGCCCTAAATTAACCGCTCACTTTTATGACAGAATGTTTAAACAACATCCTGAACTGAAAGATATTTTCAATATGAGAAATCAAACGAATGGCGATCAGCGTGAAGCCCTATTCAACGCCATTTGCGCCTATGCCATCCATATTGAAACCCCTGAAGCATTAATTGGTGCAGTGGAAAAAATTGCGCAAAAACATGCCAGCTTAAATATCAAACCAGAGCATTACCCGATTGTTGGGGAAAATCTGCTCGCTGCGATTGATGAGCTACTGAGCCCAGGTCAGGAAGTGTTGGACGCATGGGGAAGAGCTTATGGCGTACTGGCGGATATTTTCATTAACCGTGAAAACGCGATCTACCATGAAAATGCGGAAAAATCTGGCGGATGGGAAGGCTTACGTGAATTTAAAGTCACTAAAAAACAGCCTCAAAGTGCCGTTATCACCAGTTTTGAACTCACTCCGGTAGATGGTAAAGCTGTGGCCGATTATCGTCCAGGGCAATATATTACTGTATACCTGAATGAAAATAGTTTTGAAAATCAAGAGATTCGCCAGTATTCACTCACTACTGCGCCAAATGGGAAAACCTACCGTATTGCGGTAAAACGTGAAGAGCAAGGCATCGTTTCAGGCTTCTTACATCAAAATCTCAATGAAGGCGATATTGTTCGTTTAGCGCCACCTTGCGGTGACTTTTACCTTGATGTCGAACCGAAAACGCCAGTGACTTTAATCTCTGCTGGCGTCGGCTTAACACCAATGCTCAGCATGCTTAACCACCTCACTATGCACCAACATCAAGCACCTGTGAATTGGCTACACGCCGCTGAAAATGGGGATGTACACGCTTTTAATCAAGAAGTTAGCCAATTGATGTCACAACATACCCAAGGTCATTCGGCAGTCTGGTTTAACCAGCCAGCACCACAAGATAAACAGGGTGAAGATTACCAATACTGTGGATTACTGGATTTAACGCAAGTCAAAGAGAAAGTGCTTCAGCCAAATATGCAATTCTATTTCTGTGGACCTGTTGGCTTTATGCAGCATGTTGGAAAACAGCTAATTGAAATGGGTGTTACTGCCGATAACATTCATTATGAGTGTTTCGGTCCTCATAAAGTATTACCGTTAAATTAATTGCAGTTATTCATTATAGTGAATTGTTTTTAAAGATTTAGTTTATATAAATTTTTAATTTTTGCGGTAACGGACTCGCATATAAATATATTATCATCCCATGTAAGATATATTTATCCCGTTACCGCATTTTTCATTCTAGCTAACTCGCCAGCCTAAAAGCTAATCCGCCAACTAGAACAAAAATTAAATTGCTTCTTCGTCTTGCTCACCTGTACGAATACGAATGACGCGAGCAACGTCATACACAAAGATTTTCCCATCACCGATTTTGCCGGTTTGCGCCGTTTGCATAATGGTTTCTACACAGCTTTCAACAATATCATCCGGCACAACGATTTCAATTTTTACCTTTGGTAAAAAATCCACCATATATTCCGCACCACGATACAGTTCAGTGTGACCTTTTTGGCGACCAAAGCCTTTCACTTCAGTCACTGTCATGCCGGTGATCCCCACTTCAGCTAACGCTTCGCGCACATCATCAAGTTTGAATGGCTTTATAATTGCATCAATTTTTTTCATTTTCAGTTCCTGTTATGACCAGTTTTTGCGGCCAAAACCTGAGGTAATCGGATAACGACGATCTTTACCGAAATTACGCATTGTGATCCGCGGTCCAACAGGAGCCTGACGGCGTTTATATTCGTTAATATCGACAAGACGCACAACTTTGCGAACAATTTCTCTATCAAATCCGAGCTTGATAAGGTCAGCCACAGATAAATCTTTTTCTACATAACCGTCTAAGATGGCATCTAACACATCGTATGGCGGTAAACTATCTTGGTCTAATTGCCCTGGAGCCAGCTCCGCTGAAGGTGGTCTATCAATCACGCGCTGCGGAATTGCTGGCGATATTGTATTACGATATTTAGCCAGTTCAAAGACCAGCGTTTTTGGCACATCTTTCAGGACATCAAAGCCCCCTGCCATATCGCCATACAACGTTGAATACCCAACTGCAGATTCACTTTTATTGCTAGTCGTCAGCACTAAACGGCGGCGCTTATTGGACATCGCCATTAAGATCACGGCGCGACAACGGGCTTGTAAATTCTCTTCCGTGGTATCCGGTTGAGTCCCTTCAAACATCGGCTGCAATTGTGCCATAAAGGCATCAAACATCGGTTCAATGGAAACGATATCAAACTCAACACCCAGTAATTCCGCCTGCTCTTTAGCATCATGGATGCTCATTTCAGAGGTGTAACGGAACGGCATCATAACCGCTTGAACTCGCTCTTTACCGATAGCATCTGCCGCAATCGCCACGGTTAATCCTGAATCAATCCCACCGGATAACCCTAAAATCGCCCCATTAAAGCCATTTTTGTTGATGTAATCGCGGGTAGCTAAGACTAATGCTTGATATACCTGAGCAATTTGCGGCGCTTCAGGCTGCTTCGTCTGCTCAGTCACTAATTTCACATCTTCAAAGGTGACTGTCGCCACTTGCTCTGCAAATTCAGCCATTTGGTAGACTTGCTTGCCTTTATTTGCCAGCACTTTAGAGCCGCCATCAAACACAAGTTCGTCTTGTCCACCCACTTGGTTCAGATAAACAATCGGCAAACCGGTACGCTGCGCATGTTCCACCAGCAGATCACTACGAATATGCTCTTTATTTAAATCATACGGTGAAGCATTAATGGTGAGAACCAACTCAGCCCCCGCCCCTTTCACCGCATCAATTGGCTCGTCATACCAAATATCTTCGCAAATCAGTAAACCGAGCTGATAACCTTTGAATTCCACCACGCACGTTTTTTCCGCCGCCGTGAAGTAACGAGGCTCATCAAAAACGCCGTAATTAGGCAGTTCTTGCTTAAAGTAACGGGCTAATAGCTTGCCTTGGTAGAAAAATGATAATGCGTTATAAATTTCATTATCTTCGTACCACGGGTGACCCACGATGATCCCGCATTGACCGCTAGCTTGTTGTAAACGTTTTAATTGCGCAGTGCATCGCTCTTCAAAATCGTGGCGGAAAAGTAAATCTTCAGGGGAATACCCTGTTAGAGCCAGCTCAGAAAACATGACGATATCAGTGTTTTCAGCCTGTTCTTCAACAGTTTGCAACATACGCTCGCAGTTGCCTTCGATGTCGCCAACCAGCCAGTTAAGTTGTGCCAGTGAGATATTAAGCTTACGGCTCATAACGTGTTTGTTCTCCCTTAATCCTTTAGGCTATAAAGGTTTTATTCTTTAAAATCATTCGCTTCTAAATCGTGACGCCCGAGTAATTTATAAAACTCAGTACGGTTGCGTCCCGCCATGCGTGCAGCTTGGGTCACGTTGCCTTTGGTCATCTGCAATAATTTACGCAGATAATTTAATTCGAATTGGTTACGCGCTTCCACAAAGGTCGGTAGCGCCGTATTTTCACCTTCCAGAGCTTGGCTAACGAGGGCTTCGCTGATCACTGGAGATGTCGTCAATGCAACACACTGCTCAATCACGTTCACTAACTGGCGCACGTTTCCGGGCCAGCTTGCGGTCATCAAGCACTTCATCGCATCGCTCGAAAAACTGCGAACAAATGGTTTATGGCGACTCGCAGCTTCACGTAATAAATGATTAGCTAATAATGGAATATCTTCTGCGCGTTCATTCAACGCAGGGATGCGCAGGTTCACTACATTCAAGCGATAATAGAGATCCTCACGGAACTCGTTTTTTTCCATCGCTTTCGGTAAGTTACGGTGGGTCGCAGAAATAATGCGTACATCAATATCTAAATCGCGGTTGCTACCTAGCGGGCGAACTTTACGTTCTTGTAGAACACGCAGCAATTTGACTTGCAGCGGCATTGGCATATCACCAATTTCGTCTAAAAAGAGCGTTCCTCCGCTGGCTGCAAAAAACAGCCCTTCACGGCTACTGACTGCACCGGTAAACGCGCCTTTAGCATGCCCAAACAGTTCAGACTCAAGTAATTGTTCAGGTAATGCGCCACAGTTAATTGCGATAAACGGTTTATGAGCACGTGGACTCACTTTATGAATCGCTTGTGCTAATACTTCTTTACCCGTCCCACTTTGCCCATTAATCAGCACGCTCACATCCGATTGTGCCACCATATGAGCCTGTTCAAGCAAACGGATCATTAGCGGGCTACGCGTGACAATGCCAGCGCTCCACTCTTCATCGCTAATCGGTGTGGAAGATAATGCTAATGCTTCATCAATGGCTTTATAAAGCGCGTCTTTATCAACGGGTTTGGTTAAGAAACTAAACACTCCGCGCTGCGTTGCCGCAACCGCATCAGGGATCGAACCATGAGCAGTGAGAATAATCACCGGAAGATTAGGATGGGCTTTTTGCACTTCATCAAACAGCGCCATGCCATCCATTTCATCCATTCGTAAATCACTAATCACGAGATCGATTTTTTCTTTCTGGAGTAATTTTAATGCTTCAGGCCCACTTTCCGCTGTTGAGACTTTAAAACCTTCACTACTCAACCGCATACCAAGCAATTTTAGCAGGCTAGGATCATCATCCACCAAAAGTAAGTTAGCTGACTTACGACCAGTCATTGTGCTTTATTCTCCGAGGAATTCTGTTCGGCTGAAGCTGGCTTCGCTTCTGTTGGCGCAGCAACAGCGGCTTCATCTTCTTTTTCAACTTCATTCGCATTTTTCTTGCGAGAAGAGAGCTGGCGTTCAATATCCGTCAAGTTTTCTAACTTGCGGGAAGTGTTATTAAGCTCAAAACGCAACTTGGCATTATCTTCTTTTAGACGGTCAAGCTTTGCATCCATCTCTTGCTGCATACGTTTATAACGTGCATTCGCATCTGCAAGGTTGATCGCTTGAACCTGCTGCTCGCGCCACAATTGCAATAATGGGCGAATTGGTGTTGGGAAGCTCAAACTATAGGTGTTGATGCTATCGAGCATTTGGCGACGTTCAGCGATTGTTGGCTCCGCTGAACCTAATAGAATATTTTTAGTAAATGAAGTAGACCAATCATTCACTTCAATCTTTTTCGCTTCAGCACGCGCTTTGTCAGCATCCATTCTGTCCACACAGCCCATCATGCGTAACCAATAGAGGGCATTTTCCTGTGAGACAGGCTCTTGATTTTCCCAAATTGATTCGCAAGAAGCATAACGGTAATCCGTGGTTTTCACTTCTGGGATAACAACTTTAGCTAGAGTTTCTAATGGTGATTGACCGTTCTTCGCCACACACCCTGTTAAAATGAGCGAGAATAGAATTATTCCCAAAGGAGTACCCGCGCGGGAAGACTTAATACTTGTCCCACGGCGAATTGAGATTGCTTTTGTCTTCGACAGTACTGCATTACACAATACCACCAAGAAATCTGTAGACCTGTTTTGCATTATTATTCGTTCTCTGCGGTTAAAGGCAGTTCAATTCGGAAGCAAACATCCGCTGATTTATGTGGCACTAATGATAATTCACCACCCATCTGCTTAATACAATCTTGCGCGATGCTAAGCCCTAACCCACTTCCTTTGACGGCGCCTTTTCTTTGGAGGCTGCCTTGATAGAAAGGTTCAAAAATCATATTTTGCTCAGACTCAGGGATAGGCGTGCCCGTATTGGCAACCTCAATGAGTAATTTATTCCCTGTTCTGCGACTTGAGATCCAAATATTACCTGATTCGCCACCATAGTGCACCGCATTGGAGTAGATATTATCAATAACCCTTCCGAGTAAGGTCGGTTCTGCAAGGCAACTGTCCACTTTTAAGCGAATATCAGTGGTAATATCTTTCGCTCTTGCGGGTAAATTATGTGCATTAACAATATCTTCAATAAGCTTTTTCAAATCGACTTGCTGGGCAACGGGCGGCTCATCGACTAATTTCCGATTATAGTCAAGAAGCTGTTCAATAAGTTGCTGAAGATGCTTACTGCTCTGATCAAGAATATCAACCACCTCTTTTTGCGAGCTAGTTAACGGGCCTGCAACCTCATCTGCCAATAATTCCGTTCCTTCTCGCATACTGGCTAATGGCGTTTTCAGCTCATGGGAAATATGACGTAAAAACTCATGGCGCTGGGATTCTAACCAAGCCAACCGCTCACTTAACCATATAATTCGCTGAGCAATGATCCTCAGCTCTCTCGGGCCTTTAAAGCGATCAGTATCATTTTCCAGAGTCAGCCCCGTCCCTAAACGGTTAATCATACGCTCAATGATTTTAACCGGACCGATAATCATACGAGTAAATAAGGTCACCAACAGCGCGCTCAGCAAGAAGAGGATCAATGTTTGCCAACCAAATAATTGTCCTTTATTGGCAATGGCTTTTTGAAGCTGTTCACCGCGGCTAAAAATCACCTCTCGAGTTTGCTGAACGACAGCCGTATTTTGCGCGGAGAATTGCTCTAACACTTTAGTCGTGGCTTCCATCGGCTCATTATTTTCACAACTGATCGCTTTTAGCTTTTGTAGCCCAGTAAAGAGCCCCAGCACTTCAGGAGTCTCTGGCAAAATAGTTTTTTGACGTTCCAGCATCTGTTCATAATCAGCAAACTGCTTTTGATACTGCGTCTGTAAGGCTTTGTCTTGCAATACACAATACTGGCGATAACTGCGCTCCATTTCCAGTGCGAGGCTACTCATCGCTTCACTGCGCCGAGCATCAAGCAGCGTAGTTTTATTGATATCTGCCGCTTGGTTGCTCAATTGTTCTAGACTTTGATAAGCCTGATAAGCCAGTACCAGTAATGGCAAAAGGACTAACCAAAAAGCCATGACCACTAGCTGCCGCAATGAGCGCGGAAAAAGGCGCAATTTACTCAACGCATTCATCTCTTACCTGTTTATATGTAATTCAATGGTAGCAGAACTCCCGTTAATGCGAAAAGTGCTGTTTACATTGATGATAGATAAACCAATAGACAGATAGATAGCAATGAACATGCCAAGAAAGTGAGCTAAACGTGAATGATTTCAGATAAATAGATTAAATATACTATGATTGAATGGAAGGATTAATTCGATAGAAAGAATAAACTTGATAGAAAGGAATATTGATGCCCCAGAAATGGGAAGGCGGAGGGAAGAATTGCTTCTCACCTCCGCCAGCGATACTCGGCATTACGCTTGAATGTCGATTTTTTTCATATGACTATGTCTTTCATTAAAGATAATCATATAGGTGGTGCCTCACTCCACGTGTCGCCCTGTGTTTGATAAAGCTCGAAAGCGAATATCGATGATTTGGACGGTAGGCACCTTACTTTGGCATCATTCGGGTTTTATGTGGTATGTTCCCATTTGCTAGGTTTCCCCAAGCTTGGACCTACATAAGCAATTGAATGAGCAACTGATGGATATTATGCACAACCCGTGCCAACTTTTCAATAAAATTTTTATCTAACTGATTTTTATATAAATTTATTTTCTTACTTGTTTATATCATTTTTGAATTGTTATGAGTGATGAAAAATACCACTAACTCACCATGAATCTGTCTCCAATTTAAGACAGTGAATTCCGTGATTTTTAAATCACTTGTTTATCAACAAGATAAATGTCTCCTTTTGGAGACACTAGCAAACCCTATTTGTCGCGAATAGTAGACACTCCAGAAAATTTACCTATCTTCTATTATTTATATTCTCTTTAAACCTATCTATTTAGCGTTGAATGGACGGTATATATCGATTCTTGAAGCCCAAATAAAATATTGCCATCCTATTTATTATCGCTATGATCCTGCGCGTTTCATTTCTGATGTACGTCAGAATTTTATGTTATTCCGCTAGCTTATCCATCCCTATATTGATATAAGACTGGCAAATGGTCTCCTACTTACTCTTGACATTACAATGATAAAAATAGCCCTTATTGATGACCATATTGTTGTTCGCTCCGGATTTGCCCAATTACTGACGTTAGAACCTGACATTAGTATTGTGGGGCAATATGCGAGTGCGCAAGAAGCATGGCCGCACCTAATTAGCCTCGATATTGACGTGGCAATTATGGATATTTCAATGCCAGATGAGAGCGGTTTACAACTGCTAACCCGTTTACGTAAAAAAAAGCCCGACTTTCGTACCATTATTTTAAGCATCTATGACACTCCTGCTTTCGTACAAAGTGCGCTCGATGCCGGTGCCAGCGCCTATCTCACCAAATGCTGCGGACCTGAAGAATTAGTTCAGGCGGTACGCTCTGTTTACCAAGGTGGATGCTACCTGTGCGCTGATGCAATGCGAGCCTTACGCCAAACACCGCAGCAAAAACAAGGTGTTCAAGAGCTTACTAACCGTGAGCGTGAAGTCTTTGATTTACTGGTAGCAGGTCTCAGTGTGAAAGTCATTGCGGAACAATTAAACCTCAGCCATAAAACAGTGCATGTACATCGCGCGAATGTTCTCGGGAAATTACAATGCGAAAACACCATTGATTTAGTGCACTATGCCTTAGAACATAACATCATTTCTCGATAGACAGACTTTCTTTCCAGTAAGGTAACGCCCTAACAAGGTAAATAGTAATGAACAAAGCGGCTCGTTTAGGATTACAGTCTCTATTCCTATTATTTACCTACTCACTGATTTGGGTGGGATTATGGATCATCGGCTTTTATCTTAGCCAAAATAGCTTCCAAGCCACTCTATTTCTACCACAAGCCTTACGACTCACCTTGATGATCTTATTATGGCGACGCTACTGGCCAACCGTTTTACTCGCTGAAGGCCTGCTGACCTACTGGCTTGCAGAAGAACAATTACTCACTCAACCTATCTTGCTGTTATCCCCAATATTGAGCCTGCTGGTTGCGATGGTCATCCAAAATATTTGGTGGCGATATACACTTTATTGGCAACGACTTATTTTGTTATTGGCAGGCGTCGCCGCCAACAGCATACTCAATGCCTTGCTGTTTGGGCTGTTATCTCAATATTCCATTAGCCAATTATTCTTAACGACATTTACAGGCGGAATTCTCCTCTCCCCCTTTGTTTATCTTATCTATGAATACTTGCACGAGCAGCACTATCATATGCTGCTCGACTACGGAACCACGGATAAGCAATTACGTACTTCATTGATTATTTGGTGTTTTCTCTTCTGCCTCGTCGGCTTAAGTGCTCAAATTTTCTTTGCCCCAGAAATTGAGCAACTGATTGTTTTGTTGGTCTTTATTCCCAATATTTTCATGGCATATCGTTATGGCTGGCAAGGCGGCGTGTTATCCGCATTACTTGGAAGCTTAATCATCACCTTCGCAAGACAGTTCCAAGGTGCCTTTGATGATCTCCAAGAACTACAGCTCTTTTTAAGCTCTCAAGCGTTGATTGGTATTGGATTAGGTATCGCTATCAGCCGCCAAAAGCAACTCTCAAGTAACTTACAACGCTACCGCCAGCGATTAGAAGAAGAGCTTCACGCCCGCCGAGACTTGATGCGCCAATTAGTGCACACCGAAGAAGATGTGAAGAAAGATATCGCCCGTGAACTTCATGATGAAATTGGACAAAATATTACCGCAATCCAAATCCAATCGATGCTGGTGAAGAAAACCGCGGCTAACGATTTAAGCTATAACGCCGCTAGCCAAATCAACGAATTGGCACTACAGATCCACCAAGCCACCCGCCATCTATTGCGCCAATTACGTCCGCCCGTGCTCGATGAAATGTCCCTCGAAAACGCACTCACCCATTTAATCGGTGAATTTGCTTTCAAGGAAAATAATATTCAATGTGACTTTCATTACGGATTAACTGAAACTCCAGCCAATGAAACGGTGTTATTCACCCTTTACCGTTTGGTTCAAGAGCTACTGAACAATATCAGTAAGCACGCCAAAGCCACAAAAATCCACATCTCACTAAATCAACAAGGTGACTCGATACAGCTAATTGTTGATGATAATGGCGTGGGCATTCCTTTTAGCAAACGCACATCAGGCTTTGGTTTGCGTGGAATTGAGGAGCGAGTCAGAGCCTTAGGTGGCGACTGGACGCTAACAACCCAAAGTGGTACCAAAATAATTGTTAACTTGCCCACATTTTGAAATGAAATAGTGAAAAACTAGGAATAATTCTTAGCCTCCTAATACCTTATCTCATCCTTTTATTTAAAAACTTCATTACATTCTGCCAAACGGGAGAAACACAATCATGACGGGTACAAGCAAACTGGATCTGGATAACAATTACCGTTTCTGGCGTCGCCGCCTGATGTTTTCCATGATCATCGGTTATGCCGCTTTTTACCTTACCCGTAAAAGCTTTAATTTTGTGATGCCCGTTATGCAGGCAGAATTGTTTTTAGACAAAAGTGATATTGGTTGGATCGCCTCAGCATTTTACCTTGCGTATGGTCTATCCAAGTTTATATCCGGTATTTTCCATGACATTACAGGCTACCGTTGGTTTATGGGGGTTGGTCTCGTAATGACAGGGATCCTCAATATCATTTTTGCCTACTGTTTATCGTTCCCTGCACTGTTAATCGTTTGGACGTTAAACGGATTTTTCCAAGGCTGGGGTTGGCCGCCCTGTGCGCGTATTCTCACTCATTGGTACTCACGTAATGAGCGGGGCTTTTGGTGGGGACTGTGGAATATCTCCATCAATCTCGGGGGAATGGCGCTACCGCTGTTAACGGCGCTGTTGGCGACCCATTACAGTTGGCAAATAGCGCTGATCGTTCCCGGAATTATTGGGGTTATTTTAGGATTATGGCTATGTCGCCAGCTTCGGGGTACGCCCAAAGAAGAACATTTACCCACCGTGGGGCAGTGGCGACATGATGCATTAGAGTTACGCCAAGAGCAGCTTTCTCCCCCGCAATCCATGTGGGTGATTTTAAAACAAACTATTGTGTTTAACCCAATGATTTGGCTGCTCGGTTTCACCTACATTTTGGTTTATCTCATCCGTATTGGGATAAACGATTGGGGAAATTTATGGCTAACCGAAACACACGGAAGCAATTTATTAAGTGCCAATGCCACGTTAGCTCTGTTTGAATTAGGTGGTTTATTAGGTGCATTGTGCGCAGGTTGGGGTTCCGACCTCCTGTTTCGAGGACAACGAGCACCGATGATTTTGCTGTTTTCCTTAGGTCTATTCATTTCTGTGAATGCCCTATGGTTAATTCCAATTCATCACTACGGGCTATTAGCTGCATGCTTCTTAGCCAACGGTTTCTTTGTATTTGGACCACAGATGTTAGTCGGTCTAGCTGCTACAGAATATTGTCATAAAAAGGCAGCTGGAACGGTAACTGGTTATCTTGGATTGTACGCTTATCTAGGGGCTGCAATCGCAGGATGGCCGCTCTCTCAAGTGATTGCCAATTATGGTTGGTCAGGGATGTTTACCTTACTTGCCAGTGCAGCTGCTTTGATGGGGCTACTACTGATGCCTCTTTTAATTGCCAATGTCAGTAAAAGAGAGCATTTAGCCGGTGCAGTTTCACCGACACATAATAATAGTTAATCCGAAAACGTGAATAAAGGACTGACAATGAAACTTAAGACTCTCTCTACACTAGTTGCAGCAGGTTTATCCCTTGCCGCTATTACGACCACTGCAAACGCAGCTGGCCGTTTAGTGGTTTACTGTAGTGCCACCAACGCGATGTGTGAAGCGGAAACGCAAGCATTCGCCAAGAAATACGACGTTAAAACCACGTTCGTTCGCAACGGTTCAGGCAGTACTTTAGCAAAAATAGAAGCTGAAAAACGTAACCCACAAGCAGACGTTTGGTATGGCGGAACCTTAGATCCACATTCACAAGCTGGTGAAATGGATCTGCTAGAGCCGTACAAATCCCCTAACCTGTCTCAAATCATGCCGCAATTCCAAGATCCAGCTAAACGCAAAGGTAACTACTCTTCTGCGGTTTACATCGGTATCTTAGGTTTTGGTGTGAATAAAGATCGCTTAAAAGAGAAAGGCTTACCAATTCCTACTTGCTGGAAAGATCTGACTAAGCCTGAATATAAAGGCGAAATTCAAATCGCGGATCCACAAAGTTCAGGGACTGCTTACACTGCGTTGGCAACCTTTGACCAACTGTGGGGTAACGAGCAAGCTTTTGATTACCTGAAAAAACTGAACGCTAACATCTCCCAATACACCAAATCAGGTATTGCCCCAGCACGTAACGCGGCTCGTGGCGAATCTGCTATCGGTATCGGCTTCCTGCATGACTACTCTTTAGAAGTTGAAAATGGTGCACCATTAGAGTTAATCGCGCCATGCGAAGGGACAGGCTATGAAATCGGCGGGATCAGTATTCTGAAAAACGCACGTAACATGGACAACGCAAAACTGTTCGTAGATTTCGTTCTGTCTAAAGAAGCCCAAGAGCTGAGCTGGAAACAAGGTCAGTCTTACCAAATCCTGACTAACACCACCGCAGAATCTTCTCCACTGTCTCTGAAACTCAAAGACTTAAACTTAATCAACTACGATATGGATAAATACGGTGACGCTGAAGTCCGTAAGAATCTGATCAACAAGTGGGTTACTGAAGTTAAAATGAGTAAATAAGATGTTGGGTGCGGCGCCTGTCGCCGCACTTTACCTGATTGACTCACGTACGACTCGCGAGCTTCGCGATTTAGTGTATTAGCTACTTACTATAAAAAATGATGCCAAATAAAAGAGTGTCTGCACCACGCAGACGGCTCCAGCTTGGCTCACTCATTAGAACGATAATATTAATTAAGTTTAAAATTATTTTCGTTATAAATCATTCCATTAACCCAATGATTAATTAACTCAATAATAATAAACTTAGGGGAAAAACAATGCCTCAGACCTTAACCCTCACAGCCTCGAAGAAAAAGGACAGCATCTTCCTTTGGATTCTGATAGCGTGGCTGGGCTTCGCTCTGCTACCCTCATGGAGCCTCGACTACGGCTTATTCGACTCAACCCAAGATGAGATCTTAGCTGCGTACGGCTGGAGCAGTGTCAATATTAGTTGGCTATGGTATTTACTGCCTTCTATTTTACTGTTAAGACCAATCACGCCAGCCGATCGTAATCAAAAATCCCGCCACTATCTTGATATCGCGGTTGCCGCTATCACGGCAGTTCTCGTGATTATTACTGCTTATTTAGAGGGTAAGGGATTAGGCTATTCCGCCATCACCTTATTTATCGCCCTTGGAATGATAATGACCCACGCCCTGACTCGATTAGAGTGGCTGGGTGGCGACCAATTTGTTATTGGCTCCCTTATCACCGTCGTCGCACTGATTGCGCTATTTATCGTCTTTCCCAGTGTGGCAATTTTTATTCCGATGTTTACTGACGGGAACGGAGATTTTGCACCATTTGCATTTGTGGCTATTTTAACCCAGTCGCATATTGTTCAGGTCATCATCAACTCCATATTCCTCTCACTAGCAGTGGGTGTTGGGTGTACCTTCTTTGGTTTAATCCTGGCGATTTACACCACTCGAATTGCTAAGCGCTCCGCGATTATTGGTCGCGTATTCTCGATTTTACCGATTGTGACCCCGCCGTTTGTTGTCGGTTTAGGCGTCACCTTAATGATGGGTCGCTCAGGCTATATTACTGAGTTTCTAGCTACCTATATGGGGCTAGAAAATACTAACTGGCTATATGGCTTTACCGGTATTTGGTTAGCGCAGGTTCTCGCGTTCACCCCGATGTCCTTTATGATCCTTGATGGTGCGATTAAAACTATCCATCCATCACTGGAAGAAGCGTCATACACCTTACGCGCTAACCGCTACCAGACATTCTTCAACGTGTTTATGCCACTGTTGAAACCGGCACTGGCGAACGCCTTCTTAATCGTGATTGTGCAATCCCTTGCTGACTTCAGTAACCCATTAGTATTAGGGGGTAACTTCGACGTTCTGGCGACACAAATCTATTTCTATATCACCGGTTCCCAGCTTGATTACCAAGCGGCCAGTACGTTAGGTGCATCCTTACTTGTCTTCTCATTGCTGGTTTTCTGTGTGCAATACATGTGGATTGGTAAACGTTCTTACGTCACCGTTTCCGGTAAATCATATCGTGGCGATGTTCAACCGCTGCCCGTTTCTCTTGTCGCAACAGTGACAACAATTCTCGGTATTTGGGTCGCGTTTAACGTCTTACTGTACGGCAGCATCTTCTACGGAAGCTTCACAGTGAACTGGGGCGTGGACTACACCTTAACACTGGACAACTTTATCAAACTGTTTGGTCAAGGTTTTGATGATGGTGCATGGCCGTCACTGTTAGACACCCTGTTATATGCGGGTATCGCTGCACCAATCACGGCGATTTTAGGTCTGCTTATCGCGTATATTGTGGTTCGCCAAGATTTCCGTGGTAAAAAAACCATCGAATTTACCACTATGTTGTGCTTTGCCGTACCAGGTACTGTGGCTGGGGTTTCTTACATCCTCGCCTTTAACGATACACCGTTCTATTTAACCGGTACCGCGGCGATTGTGATTATCTCCATGACCATGCGTAACGTACCAGTGGGTATTCGTGCGGGTATCGCAGGATTAGGGCAAATTGACAAATCGTTAGATGAGGCTTCCCTCAGCTTGCGTGCAGGTTCAATGCGGACAATTTTCCACATCCTGCTGCCATTGTTACGCCCAGCAATTTTATCGGCGCTGATCTACAGCTTTGTCCGTGCTATCACCACCGTAAGCGCTATTGTGTTCTTGGTTACGCCAGATACCCGCGTTGCGACAGCGTATATCTTGAACCGTGTTGAAGATGGTGAATACGGTGTGGCGATTGCTTACGGTTCTATTCTGATCGTGGTCATGCTCGCGATTATCTTCTTATTTGACTATTTAATTGGCGAAGCCCGTGTTTCACGTTCCAAAGCCAAAAATGCACAGTAATCATGGAGTCACTGACATGACACAGAAAAGTTTCGTTGAATTAAAAAATATAACTAAGCGCTTTGGCGACAATACGGTCATTGACGATTTAAGCCTTTCTATCCCACAAGGGAGCATGGTCACCCTATTAGGACCATCTGGTTGTGGTAAAACCACTGTACTGCGCTTAGTCGCAGGTTTAGAAAAGCCTACTGAAGGGCGTATGTTTATCGATGGCGAAGATGTCACCGACCGCTCTATTCAACAGCGCGATATTTGTATGGTATTCCAATCCTATGCCCTCTTCCCGCATATGTCGTTAGGGGATAACGTGGGATATGGATTGAAAATGCTTGGCTTGCCAAAGGCTGAAATAAAAAAACGTGTAGAAGAAGCGCTGGAACTGGTGGACTTAGCGGGCTTTGCAGACCGTTTCGTTGACCAAATTTCCGGTGGACAGCAGCAGCGTGTTGCACTAGCACGTGCCTTGATTTTAAAACCAAAGGTACTGTTATTTGATGAGCCATTAAGTAACTTGGATGCTAACTTACGCCGTAGCATGCGTGAAAAAATCCGTGAACTGCAACAGCAATTTAATATTACCTCACTGTACGTGACCCACGACCAGAGTGAAGCTTTTGCGGTTTCGGATATGGTTCTGGTAATGAACAAAGGTAAAATCATGCAGTTAGGTTCACCTCAAGAACTGTACCGCCAACCTGCTTCCAAGTTTATGGCGAGCTTTATGGGTGATGCGAACATTTTCCCTGCTACACTCAGCAGCGATTCCGTGGATATCTTTAATTACCGTTTACCGCGCCCTGCGCTGTTTGCAACAGATAAAACCCAAGTCACTGTCGGCGTTCGCCCTGAAGCCATCACATTAAGCAAACAAGGTGAAGATAGCCAACGCTGTACCATCACTCATGTGGCTTATATGGGGCCGCAATATGAGGTCACAGTAGATTGGCATGGTCAATCAATGCTATTGCAGATCAACGCAACTCAATTGCAACCGTCTGTAGGTGAAGATCTTTACCTGCAAATCCACCCATACGGGATGTTTATTTTAGAATAAAGATTTTCTGTTTTAGATATATCTCAACCGCCCGATTGGGCGGTTTTTTATGGATAACAGATAAAAAAACACCCTATAAATCAGGCGACCTATAGGGTGTTTAGTTTTTAACTTTAAATTAAAACAGGTGTTTTAATCTCAGCCTAATTGCTCACATGTATGATAAAAAATGGCGATACTTGCTATTTTCGTCACTAACACAGAATAAAAAAACGACGATTTAGTGTGACTTTGTATCACTCTTTGCTATAGTGTGACTAAGTTACACCTAATAGATATGCGAGGCTTATATGTCAACAACCAAATTAAGGCAGCAAGGCGGAGCTGTTGTTTTAACTATCCCAATTGAAGTCGCCAATATGGCAGGATGGGTTGTCGGTATGAAATTAAATATTGATGCTGTAGGAGAATCCATTTGCATAAAACCGGTAAAACGCGTGGCTAGAGGAAGAAAATCTATTAATGAGCTACTATCCGGTATTGATAAAGAAGAGATTAAGTTATTAAACAGTGAAGTCGATGATTCTGACCCAGAGGGAAATGAGGTTATTTAATGGTAAACGTGAAAAGGCCCCACAAAGGCCAGATTTGGCACATTAATGGTGATCCAGTCGCAGGTAAGGAATTCAAGGGGCCCCACTACTATTTAGTGATTACAGATTCACAAATCAACACCGCACTTGGTACGTCAATTTGCGTTCCTATTACAAGTGGAGGGAGCCGTGCCAGAACTCAAAATGTCACTGTTTACTTAGATGGTTCAAGTACAGACACGGGGAACATTACTGGCTGTATCTTATGTTATCAACTTCGCTCGTTGGATTTAATCGCCAGAAAAGCCACCTACTCAGCAACCCTAAATGAAGATATTTTCGAAGAAGTTCTCAGTAATATTATTGATATCATTGACCCTCAAATTTGAATCTTTACCATTTTTGATGAAACAAAAAACACCCTATAAATCAAGCGACTTATAGGGTGTTTTGTTTTTAGCTCTAAATTAAAACAGACGTTTTAATCTCAGCCTAATTGCTTACGTGCATTACGGAAAATGCGCATCCATGGACTATCTTCACCCCAGTTTTCTGGGTGCCAAGAGTTGCTTACCGTACGGAATACACGCTCAGGGTGCGGCATCATAATAGTCGCGCGACCATCCATTGATGTTACTGCCGTAATCCCATTCACAGAACCGTTCGGGTTCGCTGGGTATTGCTCCGTCACTTGACCGTAGTTATTCACAAAACGCATTGCCACCAGCGCGTTATTTTCTAACTGAGTTAAGTGAGCAGGTGCACGAGTTTCTACTTGGCCTTCACCGTGAGAAACCGCAATCGGCATACGCGAACCCGCCATATCTTGCAGCAGTAATGATGGGCTGTTTGCAATTTCCACTAAGCTGAAGCGCGCTTCAAAGCGCTCTGAACGGTTACGTACAAAGCGAGGCCAATACTCAGCACCAGGGATCAGGTCATGCAAGTTAGACATCATCTGGCAACCATTACATACACCTAATGATAAAGTGTCTGGGCGGTTGAAGAAGGAGGCAAACTCATCACGAACACGGTTATTGAACAGAATGGACTTCGCCCAACCTTCACCCGCGCCTAATACGTCACCGTATGAGAAACCACCGCATGCCACTAGCGCTTGGAACTGTTCAAGAGACAAGTTACCCGCCAGTAAATCACTCATGTGAACGTCGATAGCATCAAAGCCTGCACGATCCCATGCCGCCGCCATTTCAACGTGGGAGTTAACCCCTTGCTCACGCAGCACAGCCACTTTAGGACGAACACCAGACGCGATATACGGAGCAGCAATATCCTCTGCGATATCGTAAGTCAGCTTCACATTCAGACCTGGATCTTGATTGTCTTTCTTCGCTTCGTGCTCTTGATCTGCGCACTCTTCGTTATCACGTAAACGCTGCATCTGCCATGTAGTTTCAGCCCAGCACTCACGCAGAGCACTACGGGAACCGTTGTAAACTACCGTATCACGGCTATTAATGATCACCGCGTCGTCGTGCGTTGCAGAACCCAGATAGTGAACACAGCCAGCTAAGCCAGCATCGGCAAAACACTGCTCTACGTATTGGCGATCAGCACCTTGGATTTGGATCACTGCACCCAACTCTTCATTAAACAGCGCCGCTAAGGTGTCTTCATCAAATGAACTGATATCCACGTTAATACCGCAATGACCCGCAAATGCCATTTCCACTAACGTGACAAACAACCCACCATCAGAACGGTCATGGTATGCCAGTAGTTTTTGTTCAGATAACAGTTTTTGAATGGTATTAAAGAAGCCTAACAACAGCGCTGGGTCACGAACATCTGGCGCTTTATTACCTAATTGACGATAAACTTGCGCCAGTGCAGAGCCACCAAGCGCATTGTGACCTTGACCAAGGTCGATTAATAACAAGCCGTTATCTGCCGTAGTTTTCAGCTCTGGTGTAACCGTTAGACGAACATCTTCAACGCGACCAAATGCACTGATAATCAATGATAATGGCGACGTCATTTCACGCTCTTCACCATTTTGCTGCCAGCGAGTTTTCATTGACATTGAGTCTTTACCCACTGGGATAGTCAGACCTAATGCTGGACACAACTCTTCACCGACCGCTTTAACCGCTTCGTACAGACCCGCGTCTTCCCCTGGGTGACCCGCCGCAGACATCCAGTTAGCAGACAGCTTCACGCGCTTAAGATCTTGTACATAAGAGCACGCTAAGTTGGTTAATGCTTCACCCACAGCCATACGCGCAGAAGCGGAGAAATCCAACAGAGCCACTGGCGTTCTTTCACCAATAGACATTGATTCACCATAATAGCTATCCAAACTTGCGGTTGTCACCGCGCAGTCAGCCACTGGGATCTGCCAAGGGCCAACCATTTGATCACGAGCAACCATTCCTGTCACAGTGCGGTCACCGATAGTGATTAAGAAGGTTTTTTCTGCCACAGCAGGTAAATGCAGAACGCGCTTAACTGCTTCAGTTAAATCGATGGCGGTTCTATCCAGTGATTCAGGCTCTGCTATCAGTGTTGTCACATCACGCAACATTTTCGGCGTTTTGCCAAGTAGCACATCCAGTGGCATATCGATTGGTTGGTTATCAAAATGCTCATCATTAAGAGTTAAATGACGCTCTTCCGTTGCTTCACCGATCACAGCAAACGGCGCGCGTTCACGCTCACAAATTTCAGTGAATAATGCCAGTTGTTCCGGAGCAACCGCCATCACATAGCGCTCTTGGGATTCGTTACACCACACTTCCAATGGGCTCATTCCTGGTTCATCATTAAGAATTTTACGCAGTTCAAAACGCCCACCACGACCGCCATCGCTCACCAGTTCAGGCATTGCGTTGGATAATCCCCCCGCACCAACATCATGGATAAACAGAATTGGGTTTTTATCACCTAGCTGCCAGCATTTGTCGATCACTTCTTGGCAACGACGCTCCATTTCGGCGTTATCACGTTGAACAGAAGCAAAATCAAGATCCGCCGCAGATTGACCGGATGTCATGGATGATGCAGCCCCGCCCCCTAAACCGATATTCATCGAAGGGCCACCCAAAACGATGAGCTTAGCGCCAACGGTAATTTCACCTTTTTGAACGTGATCCGCACGGATGTTACCAATACCACCCGCTAACATAATTGGCTTATGGTAACCACGTAATTCTTCACCATTATGGCTATTCACTTTCTCTTCATAGGTACGGAAATAACCTAATAATGCGGGACGCCCAAATTCGTTGTTAAATGCCGCCCCGCCTAAAGGACCTTCCGTCATAATATCGAGTGCAGTCACAATACGTTCAGGCTTGCCGAAATCTTCTTCCCAAGGTTGTTCAAAACCCGGAATACGTAAGTTTGAAACGGAGAAGCCCACTAAACCTGCTTTTGGTTTTGCACCGCGACCTGTTGCGCCTTCATCACGAATTTCACCACCAGAACCAGTTGCAGCCCCCGGCCATGGAGAGATTGCCGTTGGGTGGTTGTGGGTTTCCACTTTCATCAAAATATGTGCATCTTCTTGATGATAACGATAAGTACGTCCATCTGGCTCAGGGAAGAAACGACCTACTGAGGAACCTTCCATTACTGCCGCATTATCTTTATAAGCAGACAAGACGTGATCTGGCGTTTTTTCAAAGGTGTTTTTGATCATTTTAAACAGGGATTTTGGCTGTGTTTCCCCGTCAATAATCCAATCCGCATTGAAAATTTTATGGCGGCAATGTTCTGAGTTTGCTTGCGCAAACATATATAGCTCAACATCCGTTGGGTTACGTTTTAACCCTGTGAACGCCTCTAATAGATAATCAATTTCATCGTCGGCTAACGCTAAGCCCATCTCTTTGTTAGCCGTATCGAGTGCTTGGCGTCCGCCTGCGATAATATCAATCACTTTCATTGGGGCAGGCTGCTGCTGAACAAATAGCGCTTCGGCTTGTTCAAAAGAGGCAAAAACCGTTTCCATCATACGGTCATGTAACAGACTGATGACTAAGTCCCACTGCTCGCTTGTCAGTGAATCGGCTTGAATATAGTAGGCAACGCCGCGCTCAATACGTTTAACCTGTGTTAAGCCACAGTTATGTGCGATATCCGTTGCTTTAGAAGACCAAGGAGAGATAGTTCCTGGGCGTGGGGTGACTAAAATCAGTTTTCCAAATGGCTCATGCTCTGCCAGAGAAGGACCATATTTTAATAAACTACTCAGTTTACCTTGCTCACTGCCACTTAATGGGGCTGATAGCTCAGCAAAATGCATATATTCAGCATAGATATCCGTTACTGGGAGCTGTTTTTCAGCAAACAGCGCCAAAAGGCGGGTAATACGAAATGCTGATAGTGCCGGTGAGCCACGCAAAATTTCCATAGTCTTAAATTCTCTCTTTTAAACGCCAGCCCTGATCACGAAAGCAGGGAAACCGGAGTCCATTATAGAGCAATGTTCATCAATACGAAACCGTTTGCGTGACTAAAAATAGAGCGATTAGTTAAATATTAATATGTGCTAAATACGATAATATTAGTTGCACCGATCATCATTGTTAGAGCAAAATACGAAACCACTGGATTTATAACCATGATTAAACAGTTTTTATTAAGCGCACAACACCAGTTCCTGCACGAGAAATAATTATTTGAATAACCTAAAAGTTAACTATTTTATTATCGTGGTCATCGCTTTACTTGCCACCATGATCATTGGCTTCAATGTCCGATGGTCTAATACGCAAAACACCCAAATCGACAAAATTATCTCTCGGGGTGAGTTACGTATTAGCGCAGTAAGTTCACCACTCATTTATATTGATGAGCAGCGTCAGCTACGTGGCTTTGACTACGAGCTTGCTCAAGGCTTTGCCACGTACCTAGGCATTAAACTCAAAATTATTATTCGCCCGACTATTGAACAGATTTTCGAAGATCTCGATAACGACGATGCCGACATCGCTGTGGCGGGGCTGCTGTATAATAAAGACCGTTTGGAAACCATGAAAACGGGTCCAAGCTATTTGAGTGTTACTCAGCAATTGGTTTACCGTAAAGGCACTACGCGCCCAAAAACCTTTAATGACCTGAAAGGGAAATTAATGGTTATCGCGGGGAGCACTCATGCAAGCACGTTAAAAGCACTTTCAGCGCAATATCCTAATCTTAAGTGGGAAGAAAGCAGCAACTATACACCAAGTCAATTATTAGAAATGGTGGCCGAAGGTGAAATTGATTACACCCTTGAAGATTCTATTGCGGTTTCTTTGCAGCAACGTATTCATCCTAAAGTCGCCGTGGCATTTGATTTGCGCGATGACCATGCCATTACATGGTATTTAAGCCGCCAACATGACAACAGCCTAGATGCCGCCCTGCTCGATTTTTTTAATCTCAGCAATCAGAACGATCTTCTTGCTCGCTTGATTGAAAAGCATTTCAGCCATGTGGAATCCTTCGATTATTTCGATACCATAACGTTTATTAGCGCCATAAATAATAAACTGCCGGATTATCAACCTCTCTTTGAGAAATATGCTGAGACCGTTGAGAGCATCGATTGGAAATTACTTGCTGCAATAGCTTGGCAAGAATCTCACTGGAATCCTCTTGCAACCTCACCGACTGGCGTTCGTGGGATCATGATGCTCACCAAACCAACGGCTGCAACTATGGGAATTGAAGACAGGTTAGATCCAGAGGGGAGCATTAAAGGTGGGGCTGCGTATTTAGCCTATATTATGAAACGCTTACCCGATTCTATCGCTGAAGATGATCGCATTTGGTTTACCCTTGCTGCCTATAATATGGGTTATGGGCATATGCTGGATGTGCGAAAACTAACGCAAAGACTTGGCGGTAATCCTGACCGCTGGCTTGATGTTAAAGCAAATTTACCCTTGCTAACTCAGCAAAAATATTATTCCCAACTCACTTATGGTTATGCCCGAGGACACGAAGCTTATCGCTATGTAGAAAATATTCGTCGCTATCATCAAAGCTTAGCGGGTTATTTGCAAAGTCAGGAGAAAAAGCAGAAAACACTCGAAATTGCCAAGAAATCTCACGTTTACGTTGTAGTGCCAAATGAGAACTCGCCGCTTTCATCTTATGTGATGCCTGATGTAGTGTCAGCAAAAGTGGAGATCGCGCCCAAAGCGTCAGCAAATCTCGGTGTGTTTAATGCCAAGGAAAATACTCGTGCACCAAACGACTCTCTAGGGAAATATATTTTGGCAAAACCAACGCGTTCGAATTCCACCGATAATAACGTAGCCCTACAAAAGGAAACATCAATTGAAGACTAGCTTTCGGGATTTTGAGCCTGCTTTTCTTGACGCCTCTGCTCTTTAATTTGTGCTCTGCGCATTCTAAAAAAATCGCTGAGCATGGATGAGCAAGTTTCTTCAAGTACACCACTTGTCACTTCAACATAGTGGTTTAAACCTGGCTGCGACATGATATTAATGAAGGAGCCACATGCCCCCGTTTTAAAATCGTTCGCGCCATACACCACTCGACCGATGCGGCTATGGATCATCGCCCCTGCACACATAATGCAAGGTTCTAAAGTGACATACAGCGTTGTGTCTAATAAACGATAATTCTGTAGTGCGGTGCCCGCTTTTTGTAAGGTAATAATTTCGGCATGGGCGGTAGGGTCGTGATTTTCAATGGAGTGGTTCCAGCCTTCTGCCACGAGTTGGTTATCTTTGACCAGTAACGCACCGACAGGAATTTCCCCTGCATCTTGAGCTTTTTTTGCTAGCTCAAGAGCTTGAGCCATCCAATACTCGTCGATTTCTAATTGCGTCACTCTAGCCT
Organism: Providencia sp. LY12; assembly: GCF_057621555.1. Lineage (NCBI taxonomy): Bacteria > Pseudomonadati > Pseudomonadota > Gammaproteobacteria > Enterobacterales > Morganellaceae > Providencia > Providencia sp. LY12. The sequence continues at coordinate 2,848,698 of NZ_CM172594.1, forward strand.
CTCATTCATCCACACTCGAAAAGTTGATTATTACGAAATGTTAAAGTGACTGCAAATTGAATCTGATATTAATCAACAACTAATTACTAAAAATGGCAAGTTTTGCTGCGAACCCCATAAAGAATGCACCGACAGTGCAATTTCCCAATTTCGCCAAAATCTGCTTTTCCCGTAAAAAGCGCGCTATCAAGTAGCCACTGAATATCAATAAGCTTAGATACAAGAAGCTAACCGTCTCTAAGATAACCGCTAATACCATGTACGGCACCCAAGCATGGCTATAATTGAAGTCGATAAATTGAATAAAGAACGAGATATAGAACAAAATTGCTTTCGGATTCGTTAAGCTAAGTACCAACGCACGAGTGAAGTAATTTTCTTTTCTTACTTCAATCTGCTCAACCCCTGCTGATAACGATTTTTTCTGCCAAAAAGTTGCATATAAGATTTTGCACCCTAAGTACAAAAGATAAGCTGCCCCTAAGTATCTTACGATGGTAAACAGCGTTGGAGAGGCTTTGATCACCGAGGCAACACCAATGAATGAAAGAAAAATCAGTATTGCATCGCCAGTGAAAACACCGATTGCAGCGCGATATCCCGCTTTTGTCCCATGTGAAGTACTTGATTTTAATACATACAATGAGTTTGGACCGGGAACAATGATGATAAGCACCAACCCCGCTAAGTAAGTCCAAAAATTCAATACCCCTAGATTTTCAAACATGACCACTTCCTAATTGTTTTTTCTTATTACTATCACAGTTGCGATCCATTGTGAATATTCTACTTTTATTAATTTTTAAATCATTTGAATATATAAAACGAACTAATAATTAACATTATTTTTAAAATCTCTCTCATTAAATATGATTAACCCGCACTTAAGTTTTCATAATTTAAATAAGAGGAATAAACATGGCTTTTATTAGAAGAACCGTGCAATCAAGTATCTTTGAAGAGTTTTACCCAACAACGCTTGCATTCAGCGCTGCTAAGAAAAATTACTTCTTAGGGCATTCAAAAGATAAATCCTACATGATCTATAACATGACAGATGCCGGCAAAATTGAACCTACCGTTGTCGTACAAAAAGGTAAATTAAAAACCTATCTGCAAAATATTCAAGCTTTCTACGATCCAACACAGAACAAACAGTATCTGTACGGTTATAATCTCGATGAGAAAGTTATCGATGTTTATCAAATCGCTGATAATGCCAGCATCGTGCTAATGTATTCTGAGGAGTTCAACGTTGAAGACTCTATAAAATCAGCGACCTTCTTTATCATTAATGGTGTACTGTGCTTCTATACGCAATCTGATAAAACTAAGAGCTGGTATATCTATAACTTAATTAATTATTAATTTAATATTTGCTATTAACTATTAATTGCTTTCTTCCATAAGAGCTTAAATTAAGCTCTTATTCTATTTGTATAAATAGAGCCTTTTTATATTATTAATTCGACTTTATTTACAAACTATCCACTTTAAATAATACTTAGAACTTTCAATTATTCTGCTTGTTTATCACTGTTTTTTAGTTGGTCATCTCCGTTCACTCGCACATAATTCAGTGTCTAATTGATTTACTTCAGTGTAAAATGACGTTCGAAGACGTATACTACTGGTTTAAATCTGATATAACTAATTGAAATGGCACTATTAATTACTAAAAAATGCATTAACTGCGATATGTGTATCATTGGCGATATTTCTATTTTAAATCAATAATATAAAATCAAGTGTTGCTTTCTGTGTTTCATATTTTTTGTGTTACTTATCTGTGAGCTTCTTTTTCGTAACACAAAATTAGCCCTCTACTCTTGCAATCTCAAAATTTACTGTATATAAATACTGTATAAATAAACAGTTAAATGAGAGGTTACATTATGCCACGCATTGAAATTCTCTTTGATAAAGAATCAAAGCAAAAACCAAACGACAAAACTCGTAACGCCCTGCAGGAACAAATTATAAAAAGGATTGGTGACCGGTTCGGTCCATTGAGTTTGCGTATCGCTATGAGTTCATCACAATCACTAACTATTAGCGGCACTAAAACAGATGATGAGAAAGAAGAGATAGGTCAAATTTTGGAAGAGATTTGGCAGGATGATTCGTGGGTGTCCGCATGAAAAATGACGAATGTGTAGAGCTTGAAGCTGATAACGCAGAATTCATTCCGAAACTGGAGAAAGCACAGGTATCTATTGATAACCCGCCCGGCTTTATATTCATGAAATTTGTTTTTTCTGATCCTAGATTCAATGAAGAGACACGAGAAATGCAAAACATAGAAAAAGAGCCAGTACAATCTTTTATGGCTGAGAGTGTTGCTAAAGATTTATTAACCCAGCTGGAACGGCATTTTTACGGTAACTCAGAAACAGAAAAAATTGAGTCTAAAAAATACCTAATGTGATGAAAGGCCGCGAATATGCGGCTTTATTCTTTCCGTGAATATCGTCATTTGATAACATAACGACAAACAATGGCACATGCAGTGATGTTAAACGGGCATATTTCATGAAAAAAATTCTTATCGTAGGTAAAGAGGTTTCGGGTTTCGGTGGTATGGAAACTGTATTTACAACAACATACGATGAATTAAGCAAAGATAAATATGATATCTCATTTACTTTCTTTAATGAACTAAACTCTAACTCAGTTGTAAATGATGACTGGTTATGCGGTAGGCGTTATAGCAGAATTACATCTATTTTCAAAAATAAAAAACTAAAAAGACTGCATATGGGACTGAAGTTTGGACGATTTTTAAAGAAATCTAAACCTGATTATGTTATTGCCTATGACCCTATTGGATGTTTTATATCTCGATATGCGATGAGATTTTCATTTGTTAATATTCCATTGTTTTCTTGGTCACATTTTTCAATCAAACATACATATAAAGGTAAGTATTTACTTTTAGCTGATAAACACCTTTCAATCTGTGATGCAATAACTAGGCAATTTATAAAGCAAGGTGTTAATGAAGATGACATTTACACGATTTATAATCCAATAAAACGACAAGATAATACTATTGCGCGCCCCGAAAAAGCATCCTTTATTTATGTGGGTCGCGTTATGTTCGATGGCCAAAAAAATGTCAGCGAGTTATTTAAGGCGTTATCAAACTTACGAGGTGATTGGACGCTTCATATTATTGGTTCAGGCGAACATGGTGACATTAATAAGTTAAAGGCATATTCAAAGGAATACTCTTTCGACGACAAAGTTGTTTGGCATGGCTGGCAAACCAATCCGTGGCAATATATAGAAAAAAATATAAAATTAGTTACCTCGCTTGTCATTACTTCTAATTATGAAGGTTTTGGAATGGTGATTGCTGAAGCAAATAGCTATGGTGTTTACGTTATCAGTTCAAATTGCCCAACAGGACCATCTGACATAATAACACCCACAATTAATGGGGATTTATACCAAAGTGGAGATGTCATCTCTCTTACTGAGAAATTACAGTCACTTACTGACAATCCTAATTTACCAAATAGCTCAGATATCAAATTGTCGGTCGAAAAGTTTTATATAGATAACTATATGAATAGCATTAAAGATGCACTCAAATAAGAAATAAATTAGTGTTGAATTTAACCTAAAAATCATGCGTTAGTAATAACTCAACACTAATTAGAAAGTTATCTATAAATTAACTAATTCTATACCACCCCATCAACATGATATAAGCATTCGTTATATTAACAGATGCCCCTCCGCCTTTATTTCCTGTTGTTCCTGACACTGAGTGTGTATGATCGCCATTATTAGACGTTTCACCAGTCCAACCTTTGGACGCCTGAAAGGTCCATAGTCCACCAGCATCATCCCCGCCACCATAACTGGTTCCTGCATTCCAATGTGTTCGAGTTGCAAATGCACCACTTAAGGTATTATTTTGATTCCCCCCTCGCCTTACCGCAGCAAACTGCCCGTTAATCTCCATGGTTCCACGGTTATGAGTATGCCCACCGGCGCTATTTGTCGTCTCTGAGAAAGCATGGCTATGAGCTGGCATTTGTGCTTCTGTTAATGTGACGGAGTCAGAGCCACCTGTAGATAAGACATTGTTACCGCTCGCTGCGGCTAAGCGAATGGTTTTATTTTCACCGATATATTGCCACTTAGTACCGGGGAATAAAGTGTTCGGATTTTTATTCTGCGCGAACCAAACAACAATACCAATCGGATAAATAGCATTGAGGTTAACAGCATTTTGTAAGGCATCAGTAACGGCTTTTTGACTCATGACATTGGCTGTTGAGCTCCCGGTTCCTTGAGCTACGTTACTTGTATTGAGTTTTGTGTTTAATCCGCTGGTTAGTGCCGTATTCGTTGCATAGTCGCCTGCAGGCGCATAATTCCCTTTTGCCTGATAGCGCCCATCGCCCTCTGCTTTCGTGTAACTATCACCTTTCATGGCATAGTTGCCTGCGGGCGCATAATTACCCTTTGGCTGGAAATTGGAGTCAGACTCTTGTTTGGAGTAGCTATACCCTGCAGCCTGATAATTCCCCAAAGGCTGGTATCGCTTATCTGACTCCGTCTTGTTATAAACGTTGATGTCGCCAGCGGTTAAGTCCGCTTTTAATTCAGCCCACTGAGCACCAGCAACCGGCTCTATTTCATTATTCTCAACTTTGGACTGCCACACTTTGTTTTTATGATAAACAATGGCTCGAATAGGATAAGGCTTGCCCTCTTCTGCCCATTTAGGAAAACCGTAATTTTGGATCTCACCCACCGCTTCAGTAATATCGTGAAATATGCCGTTCATTTTTTCACGTTCGATATCTTTAGCTGCAGGGTCTGATACTTGATCGCGCTCATAATCATATCCATAGCCTTGCGTGTAAGACACGGCGCCATCGGATTGCACTTCATTGGGAATAGAAGTTCGATCCCCTTGTGTTGCAAAGGGAACTTTAAAGATTTTAGTCATTGTGTTTATGCTCCGAAATTACTGCTCAGGAAGTTTTTGCGGAATTTTCCGTGACCGAAGGATTTCTTCGTCACAATACGATATTTGACGCCAACGCCAGATGGGCGAGGCATGAGATCGAAGTTTTCTAGCAAAAGCCTTAGGCGTTCGTCAGGGTTGTAGTTGAAGACGTAGTACATGTAAGTCATGTCTAGCGGATCTAACACAAAGACTTTGCTGTCTTCTTGCCAGAAAAATCGACGCAGAAACTCATTAATATTGGTCACTGTGGGGCTTTGAGTGAGATTGAAATAACGCATACGGATGATCAGCCGCTTTTGCTCTACCGTCAGTGACAATGTGTAATCTGAATTACGCCGAAAGTTAGCTTTAAAATTGGCTTTCTTTTTACCAAAACCAAGCCCCACTTTCGTTTTATCGCTGGGAGGAACGTCAATCCCTAACGGTACATCGAGGATGCGTGACCAGATATTGAGCCCAAATTCATTTGCCGTGTCGATATTAAAAACATCGCGGTACCAGTTACGCCAAAATTCTATGGTGGAACGCTCAAAGTAATCTGACTTGTATTTTGCTAGTGCCTTGAGGTTTTCAGCCTCTTCATATTGCCAAAGAATGGCTTTTAATAAATCCGAATGAAAATCAAATGATTGTACTGATTTCATACAATCACCACTTGTACAGCACTGCCTTTTATACGAGCCACTTCATTCAGCTTTATCGTGAAGTTATCAGAGGACCACGCTTTACCATCTGTTGAAAGCTCTACGCGAGTAATAAACAGTCTTGGCTCTACGGTATTAATACCGGCTGAAATTTCAAATGGAGAAACATCACGACCAACCACTAAACCACCGTCGCCCTCTACATCACCATTCGCCCAAGACTCGACCGCCTTGGGTATAATAGTTTGCGCATCCACCGTGGCTTTTTTTACCGTTACCCGGCAAAACAACACAATTTCTTTTGCTCTATCGAATTTCACGGGGTACGTTTGACCGCTGATTTTCTCAAGTACCTCAACTTCTTCACTGCCGTTAAAGGCCGCGCCGAGTGTTTTTGTTCTCAGTAAGGATTGGGCAATTTGATTCTTATCTCCCCCTTCAACACAAACGTAAACGCTATGTGGTACCAAAGTGATCCCATCAAAAATAATCGGTGTGTCGCCATAATTCTCTCTATAAGCTAAAGAGCGTACCCCTTCCAGCTCATAGAGTGCTGATGTGATCGCCTCCCCAACACTCACCGTATTTCGCGCGAGTGTTTGCTTACGCCTGCGTCTCGCGTGCAAATCGGACTCTTCAATCCGCCCTAACGTCGCAGATGTCGGGTTACTGACAGTTTCCCAGCCAAGCACTGAACTGGCTACTTTATCCAACTGACCAACGCCACACTCGATAGCACCAGTCTCAATGGAACGCATATCCCCCGTAGCCGTACCATCTTTACCAAGAATTAATACCTTTGTTGTTTCAAAGATATCGCCTCCCCGTGTCGTTGCCTGTGAACCTTTGGGGATAATGGTACCGGCAACGCCGCTAAACTTAACCTGCGTCAGAAATGAGTGTGTCGCATCAAAGCGCTGACCCCCCATCAATGCCCAGATTGCATCAAGAAAAATGCCGCCGGCCAAATCGGGGTTAATTTGATTGGCTAATTCGGCATTGTTACGAGCGACAGCATCTCGGTTCTCCACTTCCATGGTGATCAGAGCGCCCTGCGGCGTTTCGGGGTTAACATCTAAGTCCTGACCAAACACGCCTCTATACTCGTTTTCAACGTCTTCACGTAACTTGCTGGTATCGGGAATAATCACCCCTTGCGATGTAATAAATTGATAATCAGCCATTGAGCGTTATCTCCCCATAAATCGTTTGTATCACTGCAGTGTATTTCAGCGTGTTATCTGTGATTAATGCCGAGAATGACACGACCGATATCACATCATCCAGCTCACGCATACGGTCGCGGAACGCAGATTCAAACAGCGGGATATCAGCCTGTCGTCCAAATGTGGTTTTCCAATACGGAATACCCAAGTCCAACTTATGCAACATCTCTCCGCGCAGTGCCTTCGCGTAATGTTCGCAACGTTTTTCGGATGCCCGTTCACCACTCACAATCGACAAATTTCCATCATTGCCAATGTGGATGTCGTTATTACTGTTGACGTTAAATGTCCTCATACGGGTTCTCCTGTATTACTGTCACCTCTTTGGACTTTGTCATGTTTATGTGTAGACCCGATATCTTTGCCGTTGTGCTTCATAGTGCCGCCATTTGAGTCACTGTTACCATTAACCTCATGATTACCATTGATAATCACATTGCCGTTAAACTCATTTTCTGGAGCATTAGAGATAAATTTTGGTGCATCTAAAACCGCCTTATCTTCATGCAATGATAAGCACACAGAGCCATCCATAGATTGGATCACTAAAGCATCGGCATTTTTTCCATCAATCAGCCAGCCTTTGAGCGTATCGGGATAAAACATGGCATCACTAAAAGTATGCAAACGCGCGGTATTGGGTTCATCTTCTAAGCCGCCACGCTGAAAAATCAAACTGACGTCTCGGTCATTGGCTTTGAGCCAGCCAAAATCCCCCGGCTTAATTGGCATGCGGATAAAAAAGCCACCACCGCCAAAACGAAAAACAGGGATATTCGGTACTGCAGCTCGCCCCATTTTTTGTCCTTCAGTAGAAACCATCATGACTAGCGGTTTAATAACGGCGCGATTGGTATCGTCGTCATAACTCACTACCGTTGCCGGAAGCATGTCATCAATATTCATCAGGAAATTGCGAAATGCAGCCGAGAGCTGCCCTGCCAAGCTGCCTTCGCTAGCAATATCACTATTGGGCTGGTTCATTTCTTACCTTTAAATTAGAGAGAATCGACGGACTAAAAACCGGGAGTAAAAATCCAATTAGTCACAATGAAAACTAATAATTTGATATCAAAGTAGTTTTTAATTACTTAAGCTGGACTAAATTGACTTAAGCACGCTTACAGGTCGCTTGATAGAAAAAAGGATCGTCGTGAGAAGCAATATCGAACTTCAACTGCTCAATAATGTAATCGCCGTTAAGTGCGGGATTAAACTTACTCTCAAGGCGCAGCATGCCGCCGAGCGACGACTCCGCATCAATGAGATAAGTGACATCAACGCCTTTTTCAGTGGCTTTGGGGATGCCTACCATGCCGGATTTTTGGTTTAAAATACGCAGTCGACCCGACAATGCTTTATCCTGGTCTTTGACATACAACACATCATCGTCAATAAACGCTTTTACCTTGCCAGCCTCTTGAAGTTTTTCGACTTGCTTGAGTGCCGACCCGCAAAAATACCAGTTCGCAATGTTCTTATCAGTGGCTTGAAAGTCGAGTTTTACATGACAATCTTGGGCGATATTCTTCGCGATATCACTCAGCTTGTTCATTGCCGAACCGGACGTTGATACCATTTCCCGCGCAGTGGCGTTGTTGGTTTTAGCTTTCAACGTCAGTGTGACATCCGGTGGGGATGCTATTTCAGCACTAACAATATCACCCACATAAATCCGAAACACCCCCGTACTGGCGCGACCGGCTTCAACAATTAACCGGTGTGGCGTTTTACTTTTTGCATATGGACTGGTTTCCGTTAACAGCATATTGCGCGTATCCGCATTTAAACCGTCAATGTTGACCGTACACTCATTCTGTAATGGGTTGGCGTACTTGGTGCCATTGGCTTTTATACGCAAGCCCTCATACCACTGCAGTCGCCCATTTACCTCAATGCCGACTCTAATGCGGCGTAAATCAATCATCGTCACCCCACCACACAAGATAGTGAGCCTTTCCGAACTGCTCCCACCACGGTAACTCATCGTTGTCTGTGATGAATGCAAAATTACCGTTTCCAGCTAAATAGCGATAGGGGATCAATGGTTGGTTCGGCATCACACGAACGCCCTGTATTAACATCTCGTCATTGCGCTTAATGTCGCAGAACATGACACTACGGGCGACTTTTATTGTGAGCTCCCACTCGTCATCGCCAAGGCTTACCCTCAATCGCTGGTTGGGGACTGCGTTTAATGGAATTTCTTTCATCACTACCACCCAAATTTAAATTCGCCATCAGCAACTTTAGTGGCCGCAGACTTTTTCTTTTTCTCCGGTACCGTTGAAGTTTGAACTTTACCGCGGTTCACAGTGCTAGATTGCTCTTTTTTCGCGACTTTACGTGGTGGCAAGTCACCATATTCCGGCTCGACCGTTCGCCACTCAGTGAAGCGTAATGACAACTTAATCGCATCAGCCATTTCGGGAATTTCATCATGATAGAAATTCCCTATCAGCATGGGTTGATAGGTTTTAACCCGCGTTTGGATGCCGACTAATTGATGTTTGTCATACGCTTGCTGCATAAGCTCAAATGCATTTTTCATCTCACCAGCGAGAATTAAATCCATGCCAATTTCAACCGGCTGAACAACGACATGATCGCTACGCGTCTCACCTGATTCGACAGCAAACTGCGTCGCTTTATGCTCGTCACGGACATTGATTTGAATCGGGCTTGCGGTTTCAAATAACGTCGTAAAATTATCCACATTGAATATTTTAACTTCGGTGATCATTTGCTCCACCCTGTATCATGTTGCTGACCAACATCCTGAAGCTGTGACTGTAGAGCATCTTTAGCTCCGCTCGCCATGCCCTGAGCATCCGTTGCCTGAGTCAATACCTTCAACTCACCAACGTTAACCGTGTTTTCGTTGACGGTGCTGGATTGATTGCTGATTGCTTGACTAGTGACAGGATTCATCGGATTAGTCGACATGCTTGTAATTTGCTGATTTAACCCTTGAACAAGTAAAGCTGTATCCTCTTCGGACAGTTTTGGCGTTTCAGGGATCGAGTGCTCTATCGTCCCGTCTGCAGAGACTTTACGCTCAACAGTCTGAGTCACTTCCGCATCTTCAAAGCCAAACCAACCTTTGACAGTGCTCCAACCATTTTTAATGGCATCTAATCCGTCATTGATCCAGCCAAGGTATTGCTGAATTTGAGCCCATAGCCATTTAAAAATGCCGACAACGGCATCTGATACGGTGTTAAAAACACCTTTGAAATCATTTCCCCAACTGACTATCGCATTGATACTTAACACTAACCAATCAATGAATTGATTGAGCGCATTATTCATCGTGTTATAGGCATCAACAACAATATCAGCGACGAACTTCACCGCAACCATCAGGTACTCAAACAGAATTTTAAACGTTTGCCAAAGCCGTAGAATGACCTCTTTCAACTCAGGGTATTCTTCAAGAATACGACCAATCATCGAATCGTTGCCGTCGATGAAATTCATGATGTCGTCATAGACAAAGGCGAACGCTGCCGCGAGTAACGCGATAACAGCAACAATTGCCAATATGGGCCACGTTGCCGCAAGCGTAGCGGTTGCCGCTGCTATCATTGAAGGGACATAGAAAATCGCGACTGCAGAACCAATCGCAATGAAGAAACCAATCATTAATTGCTTGTTGTCTTTACAGAAACCAACAAACTTATTAATCCACTCAAACCCCTTAGTTAAAACAGGGATAACCATTTCAAGAAAACTGTTTTTCAGTAAGCCGGAAGACTGCTTAAACCCCTGCATGGCTTTGTTAAACTTGATAGATTGCTCAATACTTTCTTTATTGATACCAGAGTATTCTTTTTGAATACCCATCATCCGTTCAAGCTCTTTACGCCCCTTCATCATGAGTTCGACCGTTTTATCATCGGTCACGCCCAATGCAGACAATGTTGCTTTGGCTTTGTCGAACTTCATGCCCTGCACTTTATCTGCCGTTTTCAGGACTTTTTCCATTGAGTTTTTAGCAAACCCAAACGATTTTGCCATTGAGGATAAATCGGCTTGAGCCGCATCTCGCGTTCCACCAAGCTCAGCCATTGAGCCTGCAAATGCGTCCACATCGGCTGTGGCCACATTAATTTTTTTGCCTAACTTATCAAGTGATTCAATCTCAGCGGAGCGCGTGATAGATTCGCTCACCATCGCAGTCGCGCCCATCAATAAGCCCACTGCCCCTAATGCTTTTTTCGCAAAAGAAACGACAGTATTACCAGTTTTTTGGTATTTAGCGTCGGTATTATCTAAGGCTTTTTGAACCTCACCTTGCGCTTTGACTTCGCTATTTGCAGCCTCAACTCCCTTGGCTCGCATTTCGTCAACAATGCGAATCAGCTCTTTATAATTACCTTGTAAGGCTTGAATTATCGCGTTAGCCAAACGTTTAGTCGCAACACTTTGATTTTCTGTGTTCTCAAGTTCAGTCATGCCTGTGGATAATTGAGCAATATCACCGTGTAATAATTGGTAATGCTCATCCAGCTCACCCAATGTCGACTGAGTTTCACTCCAACCGGCATCTGTGACCTCTCGCTGCTCATCCAAAGCGACTAAAGCGGTGCTCACGGAATCCAATTGTGACTTAACAGCAGAAGTCTGGGTACTGACCTCTTCGGCATTTGTTGAAAAATCAATTGGGTGTTCACCTGATAGCCCTTGAAGCGATTGCCACAGATCGTTCATCACACTACCAAACGTGAGTGAGCTCTGCTCAGCCGCCTCTTGGGTTTTCTTCATGCCTTTGATAATGTCGTCAGTAGAACGCTGGACTTTGTCAAAGGCTTGGTCGGCTTGCCGAGTATCAAATTCAAAGACCTGAACAAACGTATCCATTAACGACATTATCTATCCTTTGAAGCAGCTAAGGCTTCGTTGTAGCGATTAATGATAGCGATTTCCCACAGGTCCATCGCCTCTTCTAAATCTATTGAGGTTTTGAGCTCTGAGAGGGTGGCGAGGTCTTCGCTGAGGATGACTGCAAAGAACCCATCAGCGTTTTTATAATCGACGGGAGTGAACCGCTTACCTTGCTGAGCAGGTAATGGAGGAAGCCTGAGTTCCCGTCGCCCCCGAAAAAACTGGTGTTGTACTTCAACATCTCCAGCTCTAAGCGAATTAGAGACTCACCATCGGGGACGTGGTTATCAATCAAGGTTTGCGTTTTGAGTGGAATTTCATCCCCATCAACCACAACACAGACATACGCCATCATTTTCAGCATGGCTTCTTTACTGACATCGTAATCACCTATTTTCGGTGCGTTAGACAGTGGATATTTAGCCAAAATTTCACGCCCAACCGTTGCTGGCAGTCGGCTGATCACAAATAGCTTTTCGTCACCATCAACGTCTTTGATAGCGACTTCTTTGGGTTTAATTAACATGATGTGAACCTATAAAAAAGGCGGGTAGCCCCGCCATAGTTGGAAGTGAATTAACGGACTCGCGTGCTGTCGAAGTCTTGGAAAACAAAGATGTATTGCTTCGCTTTCAACTTACCTGCGGATGCCGCTGAATTACCGCGACTACCATTGGTCATTTTTCCGTTACGCGCTGTGACTGTAGAACCATCTCCGTACGATGCTACCATGGTGATCATATCACCGGCATGACGACGTCCTTTTTTCGCTGTGTTTGCCTCTAGCAAAATCGACAGGTTTTGGTCTTCTTCACTACCAGCTAAAACGTTAATCGTCACCGTCTGCGGTGTCGGGGTTGACCAGCTCACCAAATTGCCGTTAATGTCCATGCCCGTCTGCGCAATATCGACCGCTGGTAAATCCAGCGGATCTGCATCATCAGCAAAGGTAGTGATTAAGATACCGGCTGGAAAAGTTTTAGAGGCTTGAATCGTTAAACTCAAGCCTGTTGCTGAAATATCGCTCATTATCTATTCCTTATGCTAAATTATGTGAGCCTTCGACTTTACGCACCCAGTCACCTTTGCCATAAATCAGTACGTATTTCATGACGTATTCGGGTAATCCGCTCTCGCCTGTGCTTTCGACGATTTGGGCGTTGTACCAGTAGCCCTTGTCTTGCACGTCATGCCATGCGAGGTCATCACCGGACGCATCGGCAATCGCCAGTTTTTGAACCTCGGTGATTTCCTTGCCGGCTAAAATCGTGCCGTTCTCTAATGCCTTGGTAACCGCCCCAGCAATAACCATGAGCGCACGGGCTTCCCCATCTTTGTTCGCTGGAACACCACGCGTAACGAGTAACACACTGAGCCATTGCTGAGTGATATAAGCTTTTAACCATTGCTCGTTAGCATGAACACTCATATCCAGTGGATTAGATGGGCCTCCACACAAAAATCCGCGCTGATAAAAACGAATTTTCGAACCTGCAACCGCCGTTTCGCCGTAATAGTTCACGCGAGATTTATCGTAAAGATTGGCATCTTTATCAGTCGTCACTTGTGCTGGGAACGTAATGCTAAATTGACGGAACATATAGTTCGTCGTTGCATTAGTACGGTCGTAATCCGTTGCGGCCATGATTGCCATTGGCAGCGCTTGAACGTAATAGAGACTTTCTGTTTTAAGATTAAGCCCCACAGATGCGGTACTGATTAACGCGGCGCTAAAATCTTCAACCTTGCCTTTACTCACACTTAAATGAAGTTGATACTTCACATTCTCACCGGCAACATATTGCGCCAGCGGTACCGCCTGCTCTAATGACATTTCATCTAAGAATGTCGCGCTACCAAAGGAGTCAGAGACTTGTTCAGCCACAATGAAAGCTTCGAGTGGCGTCTGTGCCGGGTTGCCTTCGGATGTGGTACCGGATGATAATCCCATCGCATTCGACAGAACAGAGTAAGCGACACCGATAGAGGCGCGTTCCTGAACGCCACCACTTAACTCAAAGCAACTATTCAGGGAATTAAACGTCAAATAGCTGTTTGAGAACTGAGGCTCAGGCTCTGCATTCAGTTTCGCTTGGATCATCGATGCAATATCGGCATACGATTTCACCTCTGACAAATCCAATTCTTTGTAATCTTTGGTGATAGCACCGATAGTGACAGACAAGGTACCATCCGCAATCATTTTTAAATCCGCTAATGCCGCTGCCTTAGTACCGAACAGCATAGGTGCTCTTCCTACTGGCTCATAAGATGCGATTTGCAGTGCTTTGGGCTTGCTCACCGGAGCGGGGCTAACATAACTGAAATACTGACGGGCAAAGTGCGCTTCCGGCGAATCCGCGCCCAGCAATTCATCAACTTGACCACTGGCAAACTCTAAAACCTTACCAGCGGGAATTTTGGGATTAGTGGAAAATAAGCGACCGATTAATTTACGCATCGGAACAGCAGACGCGCCAATAACCGCCGATGCGATATCAACGTATCGATTTTGTTTAATTGGCATAGTAAAACCTTATATGCGGTGAATGTCAGGATATAGCGCACTAACAGCCGCTGTATCCGGAAGTAATGTCCTGGTGAATGAAACGGTAAGGTCGAACGAGGGGTTTTGTTCGTAGTTGCCATGATCATTAAGAAAATAAGGTCTACGAATTGTACTTGCACGTTGAATGCCAACACCTTGCTTTCTTAATGCTTCAATAAATGGCAAAGAGTTGGTAATCATTCTGACAATAGCGGTAATGTCTCCCGCCGTATAACACCCTAAATCGGTGATTAGGGCTTGAAACTGGTATGTCTTTTCAGATAACTGGCTTTCTTGGTGATTCGATTTTTCACCTTGAACGTTATATTTTCTCCCCTGCCAACCGTGACCATGCTCATCAATGGGGAAAAATATGACCATGTTTTCTTCGCGGCCTTGTTTGGTTGATTGAAAACCCGCTTTTACGGGGATATCAATTCCTGCCTCTTTGAGTTGAAAAAGAAGCTGTTTACGAATGGCTATATCGACATCGTTATCCGTCATAAGTACCCACCTCAATACAAATCACTGATTTCCAGCCGTCCTGCTCATACCAGTCCGCATCACCCATCACATCGTATTTCTTGCCATTAAAAACAAGATAATCCGGTGAGGCACCGCGCTGAATACCTTTGATATCATGGGAAGTATAAAAGCGGCGATAAACTTGGTTTGAATCGAAGCCCATTGATTGAGCATCTTGGGTATCGACGGCTTGCCAACTACCACGAATATCAACCGGCTCATGATATTGGTTTTGGTCATGCCCTAAATCATCGGGGTCACGGCTTTTGAAGCGAAACCACAGGGCTTTTTGCTGAGGAATATAGCGCGAAGCAATGCGGTGCAAATTACCAAACATTATTTTTCCTCCACCACAAAAGCCACCGCATTTAACATCTGCCCAGTATCAACTAGTGGCTTATTCGTCGATTTGCCTTTGCTATGTCGCCGCGCACGAGCCTTTACCGTTGCATCATCTAATGCGGGTGTTGTTACTGCTTTGATTGCTAATTTCACATCACTAGCCGCTTTTGCGCCCACTTGAGTTAGCCCATCAGTGACTGTGATATTTCCCTTTGCAGCTGCTTTAGCGGCACGAAAGATTAACGAACCATACTCTGATTTTTTATCACTCATCGTAGGGCGAAAAAACGAGCGAGGAGGAATACCGCCTTCGGGATAACCTAATTCCTGAATAGCAGCAACATACGCAATGGGCGTACCGTCAGGGTATTTGGAATGATCAAAGAAGCCGACTTTAAGCTGTTTCTTGGCTAACTCATCGTAAACCGCTTTTAACTGGGCTAATTTCGTCATTAACGCAACCGCCCTCCTCGCGTGAATCGCCCACCAACGCCACGAAATGCCGAGCGCTCACCCGCACCACCAAAGTATTGAGGTACGCTACAGTGTTTAATTAGCGCTAAGAACTGCTGCCCGTAGGTGGTCATTTTGAACCAGTGCGACCAATCGGAACCGGCAGGGGGCGCAGAATATGACACGCTGATTTTGTCCATAGTAACACTGGTGACAACACCCGTTGGCGCGGCACCTTCTGCAATTTGTTGATTCAAATCCAGCATATGAGCAACAACCAACATCCACAATTCATTGGTACAGACACCACGGCAAGGCGAGAAATAATTCAACGCAGATTGGGCGATAACATAAATGTCATCATCAGGCACCCCGTTGAACTGTGGACGGAGCACACGAAATGATTGAAGGGGAAATGTGCTCGCCTCCATCATCATTTACCCTTTTTGTTGGTTTTCGGGACTTCCTGCTTAGCCGCTTCCAGTGATTCAGGTGTTTCAGGTGCTGAGTTGTCACTGGCTTCCATATTTGTGGCCACTTTATCTGGATCTTCTTTGCGATTTTCCACACTGATAAACCCGTTTTCTTTATGCAACTGAAATACATGATTATCTTTAAGTTGGGCGTATTGTTCATCACTAATTTCCGTGACACGCCCACGCGGGGTATACATGTGCTTAGTCATGATGTTGGCTTGACCTGCAATAAACACCTTGCCGTCTTTAACGGAGTAATTTTGGTCGTTTGATAATGTGCAATAAACGTAGAGAGACATGGCTTTCTCCAATAAAAAAGCCCTCAAATGAGGGCGTAAAAAAGGAAGTGGTTAAGTTAGATGCCCGTTAGACGGGTGATCGCCCAAGGACGCGTGACAAAGACACCGGCTGTTGCGTTAGTCGCATCCTCTAAATAACCTTTAATCTGAGCTTGTGAACCCAGTAATTGGTACTTAACCGGCACGACTTGCAAGATTGTCGCGCTGGTTGCAGTTGAGCCATCATCTACAGTGTCAGCGAACATATACGCCACATCAGCCCCACCATTCGCGCCGACAAACTCAGGCGAAAACACAAAGCGCATGTTTGGATAGTTCTCTTTCACCCACTGATACACGGTCTCACCACGCGCTACAGGGTTAGCAACGTTTAGCGCGGAACGGTAGCCTAACGGCAACGTCAAGGTGATATTGATGTCATCTTTAATAATACCGCCAGAGGTGATCTCAATGCGTGAGAACATATCCGTAATATCTTTCGTGATATCCGCAAACGTACCGCCTTTCCACTTTTTCGATGCAGTTTCATAAGCCGGTAAATTAGGCTCATTTAACAGACCGAAAACACGGGTTTCAGGGGCATTAAAACCGTAATAACCAATGCGCTCACGCCCTTGCTCTAATGACTCAGCCGCCGCATTACGTTTCTCTGCTGCTGATTCAAACCCTGCTGCAGACTGGCGCGCTTCTTCTAACTTACCGACTTGGAAGCCTTGTTCAAAACGCACGATACCGCGACGCTCCTGGTCTTGAATGTAAGATGCTAACGGCACATTGGTATGATCGCCGTAGAGCTCGGCTTTACCGGTTGGTGTTGCCACGTTAAGGATAATTTCTTCATCGTGCCATTCACCAGCATTCAATACACCGGTGATTTCATCCAGTACGCGAACACGAGTTGCAGTACGAATCAGACCAGGAAGAACGTGCTGTAACATCTCGCGCTGAATTAGCCCGCCTTGCACTGCTGCGCCGCTAATTGCGGAGTCCATTGCAGATAAACCACCAAAGCCGATTTGTTCGAGTTCGCGATACGTCCACTTCTGGTCAGGTTGGATATTCAGTTGACCATGCTTGCGAATATCACGACCGGACATATAAAACTTTTGTTGACTGACTGGCATTATTCACCTTCCTTTACTGCCACTGGGTATGGGATCTCCGTTAAGCGAATAACGCTCAAATGGGCTGATTCGCTGGACTCAATGTGACGACTAACAAAACCAATCACGCGGTCACCAGCAGCAGGAACAAGCTTGGAGGAAAGTGAGCCGTCCGTTTCATCAAAGATAACTGGCGCATTGATCTTACCTACCCCCTCTTCGAGTTCGACATAGACTTCGCCCATTACCAAAAATTCACCTTGCGTACCGTTACGTGCGTAACCCACTTCAACACGATACGCTTTGGGGTTAATCATGATCCCCGCAAACGCACCCTTACCACCCACTTGGACAGATTCAACCGAATCATCTTTGTAGGTGTACGCACGACCGAAGATATTTTGCTTTTCATCCTCAGAACTGAGAATGGCAGCAACGGCACGAATCGGACCAGCATGACTGATTTCACCCACTACGCCAGACGTTAATCCATGCGCCACTGATTTAGGAATTGCCATTATTTAGCTCCCCATTTGTCCATAATTGATTTGTTGCTAACCGCAGAGTCCATCGTTGATGTAGCTTTCTGAGAGTCCGGTACGCGCCCTTGCATCCACGCATCAAGTGCAATCGCTTCGTTACCCTTACCGCATTGAATACCGAGCTTATCAACACCATACTCCGCCACTTGCTGCTTCGTCATGGTGGCATGGTCGAACACGCCAATGAACGGAGTTAGCTTATGTGCTAATGAATCACGCTCACCGATTTGCTTTAACAATGCACCAGTGTCCATGGTCGGTTTGGATTTTTCTAAGCGATTCATTTTTCGCTTAAGTGATGCCATTTCGTCCATCGTAGTAATGCCACGCTTAAGACGCTTGATGCGGCGATTCAAGCTATCGGTTGTCGCTTGGTCAAGTTCTTCTTTAGCTTCTTCAAGCGCTTCTTCGGCTGCTTCAATCGCAACCTCGGCAGCTTCGACGGCTTCGGGGTCACCGGACTCTGCTTCTTCCGCTGCAACCTCGGCGTCTTCAACTGTTTTTTCGACATCTTCCGCTTTTTTATCCTCTTCAGGATCAGAGTCAGAAGTATCTTTCTTTTCTGGATCTTCATCTGAAGTCGATTTACCAGCTTCGATTGCCTCAGCGATAATGGTTTTAAGTGCAGCGAGTTGTTCAGGGGTAAACGTCCCTTCATCTTTCGTCTGCTTTTCTTTATCATCTTCTGGATTCATACGAATAAATTCCTTTGTGTCGATAGTGATAACGAGGTGATCTTGCACAGCGACGTCAGGGCCTGTTCTCCCTTCATCGACTAATGCGAGGTGATTTCCACGTAGGTGACGCTGAATTACGTCATAGTGCTGCCCTTCATAAATACCGGAGGTAAATTCATACTTACTGCGGTAGCCTGGTGAAAGGTCGATTTTGCCGCTGTCGATATTGCTAAGTGCGACATTAGAAAAGATTTTGATATTGGCTCTAAGATACGGAGGGTCAAAATACACGTTCTCACCAATAACACCCTGAATGCCTTTCTTCTCCGCTGGGGTGGCATATTTACCCAGCATTTCATGTTCAATAATGAACGGGGTTAACTTGAAAGAGTTGATGGTCTCTTCGCTGGCTAATTCTTCCGGTGGGCGTAATACGCGATAGATTTTGTCGGGTATCGGCGCCCCGATTTCAGCCCCCAAATAATCAAAAACCCCAACTTTAGAGATGGGGTTGTCTTTTACTTCGAGCCAGCCATTGTTGTCATAAGTTCGTTTTGTCATGTCTCCTCGCCGAAGTCGATAACGGGTGACCAGAAGCACTTACAGTTGGGTAATTGCCCTGGCAATCCACGCTCACCCGTTTTGGGGTCAATAATTGGCGGGTTGTCTAAATCAAAGACTTCACCGTCTAGCTGTAAGTGCCACTCTCTAGGTTCAGCGCTTCCGCCGGAGTGATGCCAAATAGCCTTACGAATTCCCGCTAATTTCATGCGCTCATAGTTCGCCGCAGTCGTAATCTTTCGCGTTTGATCAACAGCGATAAAATTCGCTCGGCTTTCCAGCTTTTCTTTCTCTGCATTGACAAGGGGCCTTATCTCTTCAAGTAAAGTTTTTGCACCTTCACCGCCTTGCGATATAGAACGCAAAGCAACACTTTCAATACGTTGATGAAATTGAGTAGGAATGGATTTAATCAGGGAAACATTTTCAGCCGTGGCAGCAATCATTTTATCTTTTAACGCTTCAGGCATCGCAGGTGTTTTGATTGTGATGCCGCCAGAAAGCTGCTTGAGGGAATCGTCTAAATTACGCTGCGCACCGATGTCGACTTGTGAAACAAACTTATCAGCCATGGTGCTCGATTGCGTAGTAAAGATTTTATCCCACTTGCGTTTTAACCGGTTGAGCCAAATCCGTGTTTGACTCGCGATACTGGCGTCCATCGTGGCGCCGTCAAAATCATCACTCAGTTCACTAAATACTTTTTCATAGTCCTTAATCATTGAGTTGATTAACCGTGACATGTCACGATGGTAACGGCTGGGCGGCGCTGCTGAGTACTGTAGAGGCTTGCCCTTCAATACCGCTTGTCGGGAGGTTGCCCACCTCGCCTTTTTCGTTCGAACTCGTATTCGTCTCGACATAATCACTCTCGTTCACATCAATGCCGTAATAACTCGACTCTTTATCGGCTGCAATTTTTTTACGAATATCTAAACCATCAATGGCGCCTGTAGCCGCTAGAGCCGCATCCGTCTGAGCTGATTTCAACTCAATATCGGCGCTCTCTGCTGCCGTTGGACTATCGAGTGGCGCCCACGTCACTGATATTTCAGTCAGTGGTAGATCTTCGCTGCGCATCAACATGTCGTAATGTCGCTGTAAAAGTTCGTCTAAGTCGTTTGATTGGACGCTTTCTAGCTCTTCACGGTAGTTCGATTCTTCATACTCACCAGTGGCATTAAATCCCTTTGGTGTGGTACCCAGCAACTTAGTAGCAGGTACGTTTGCCGCCGCTGCAACTAACTGGTACTGCGTCATAATGGTGGCATCTAAATCCGCTAACGAAGTATCGAACTGCTGAGCAACGTCCTCTTTCCCCATCACCTGTACGCCATAATTATCGCGCATCTCCATGAAATAAATCATGTTCTCCTGAATAGTACTTTTATCTGCTCCTTCAGGGTCAGCCATGCCAATAGTTAATAACCGTTTGGTCATTGCCAGTTGCGGTGCTTCATTGGCTGTACGTTCTGATGCATAGACACGCTCATAAATGCGCTCTGGCACTGATACACCAAAGTAGTTATAAAGTGGCTTAAGTACATTAGGCACAGGGAACGGCACAAACTTAACAAAGTGCGATTTATGGTATTTACGGCCACCGATGACGTAATACGTCGGCTCGTAGAAATCCATGCTTGCCGGGTCTTGAATGTTGGAGTCAGTTAAATCAGGCGCTACCCACTGTGGATCAATTTGCTTAATCCCCTTGTACATCCCCTTAGTCACACCATCGAGATTAAACGGATTCTCATACCATTCTTTAGGATTTGATGTTTCCACCACGAACAGAGCCAATCGACCACCGTACACGCGTCCAAAGTGAATTAGCTCCTTGAGTTGATGTTGTATGCGATACTTTTTATCGCGCTTGCGTAGCTTCTTGCTAATCGCGCTATCATCGTCATTATCGCAATCAACAACATAGCCCTGACGGATAGCATCACGAGCTGGCATGTTGCAGGCCTTATCAACTAGCCAATGCTTCGCAATGATGGCGCACATATTGTTGCCAATAAACATTTGCGAGGCATACCAAGCCGCCTGTGACTCGGGAACGCCATAAACTTGCTCACCTTTAAATGAGGGAACGGAGGTATCAATACTGTCCATCCCCACACCGTTAATCATCGGCTGCGGTAATGCTAACCCGTTAAACCCATTCTCTTTTGCTAATGCAGGATACAAATCCGTGGTAAACGCTGACCGCTTCGGCGGTGCAATCTGCTCTGCAATTTTTCGCCTTTTAAACGGCCACATAGAATTACCTCTTGGTTGTAAAGAAACCGCCTTTCTTTTTCTGGAACAGATAACGCAGTGCCTGTGTCATGGCATCCACAGTGTCATCATGACCAGCAAACGGGAACGTTGTGATTTCATCCACCGTTTCAGTGATCCACGGTGCAATAGCTTTGTGTGGTAGCCAGACGTTTCCGGCTTCCCATTCTGCTGTACAGGCGTGTGCGCGGGCGATTTTGCTACCATCTGGTTCAATCGGAACAAGACCTGAAATAATGGATTTTAGTGAATCAATGACCGCAGGACCGTTAGCTTTATCCTCTACTAGCTTTCTCCTCGCCTGTGGATATTTCTCAACCAATAGCTTCACGGCTTTGAGTGTTTCCGTGAAGCTCATACGCTTACGAATCTGATACAACAAATACGCATTCGCCCCCTTCTTACCCCAGACTTGTCCTACTACATAGTCGGTACCATCGCTATCTTTAAAGGTCATATCCCAGCTGTGAATAATTTCATCAAAGGACTCAGGCAGATCTTTTGGCAAGTAATAGTGCGCAAACTCTTCATGGAAGATTTGACCATCACCCGGCTTAGGTTTTTGTTGATACATGGCAGACCAAAAATAATCACCAAGGATTGCTTTAGTCTCTAGAAGTTTGTCAATTGGGTGCAATTCAGGAACTAGGGCTTCCCCATCGTCATTAATAGCTGGAAATTCTAATACTATCGCCTTTTTGTTATTTTCGATTACACGACCCGATAAATCATCGGTTGCCCATCGTGTAGCCATAATGATCTCGCCACTATTTTTCGATAAGCGGGTTTTAAATGTGGACACATACCAGTTCCAGACTGACTGCTTGGTCGTTGGGCTTAATGCTTCTTTGGCGTTTTTTATGGGGTCATCGATAATACCAAGATCAACTTTTTTACCTGTTAATGGACCACCGACACCCTGACTGATATATGTCCCTTTTCTACCCACAATTTCGAACGTTTCTGAGTTACGCTTTGCTTCTACCTCGATGGTAACAACGCGCTTGGCATTCAAACATGACAAAGGGAACAGCGCAGCGTATTCGTCGCTCATCATGATCCGCTGCACATCACGGTTCATATCACTGGCTAGGTCTTTGCCGTACGACAAACCCGCTATACGCAGATCGGGATATTTACCAAAGATGTAAGCAGGTAAGTAGCGAGAAACAATATCGGACTTACCGTGCTGAGGGGGAGCGCCTAAAATAATCACCGGTCGCTCACCATTCATCATCTTAATGATAAACCTATCGAGCGCATCACACACCGTTTTAGAGAAATGGCTCGTGATGTATTCAGGGTTTATATACTGAATGAATTCATGCAAACTACGGCGTGCTATCTCCCTTTCGATCTCTTCATCAAATAAGCTGAAATCGATATCCATAGCCATACCTAAAATGTAAGAAATAGCCACTTCACTTCAAAAGGACAGTGAAACGGAAAATGAGTTTTTGATAACAAATTAGCAACAAATAAAGAGCCCAAATTCAAAGAGAAGATTTAGGCTTTTATCGGTTTAGAGTTATATTTTAATTGAGTTGAAAAGTCGCAGGGCATGTAAGCACCATTATGTTAAATAAGGTCAACTTTTCGATTTTTTCCTCAACTGCATGAGCTGCTCAAAACTTAAGTGGCTTAGATCGATTCCTGTTGATTGAATGGGCCCACCATCCGCACCAGTTACTTCAGTTCTGTTTTTCAGCATGCCTAAATGCTGGGCAACCATTTTAAGCGCATCATCTTGATTACGAGTGATCACCTCAACACCAAACTTACCCTCTTTCACGCCGGCGAATAAACGACGAGCTGCGCCGGCTAAATCACGCGTATCATGAAAATGCGCACGACCAATACCCGCGCCATTACATCGAGGGCAATCAGGGTTAGGGTCTAACGTGTCATCGTAACCGTAGCCACCAACATCTTTTGGAGGTGGTTTATTTGCCACCGTGGCTTTTTTCACGGCATCTTCATATTCGACCGCATCACGCCACTGATAATTAAAACCAAAGCCCCAGCAATGACGACAACACAATCGACGATATTCAGTCAGCTCGTTAACGTCTGCAGTCGCAATATCCCACCACATTTTTAATACGGCATCTTGGGTTATCTCAGTTCTGCGTTCTCGTTCAGCTAGCGCGTCTCTGATTGCTCGATTGACCTCAATATTTCTATATATCTGACTTGCGCTAGCGTAGGCATTATGGCCATCACATTTACCACCGGCTCTCTTGTATGCAGCTGTGCGGTTTAAGTCGATAAGATACTCATTGACGAAACGAAATTGTAGGTCTGTAAGCTTGTAGTTGCGCAGGTTAAACGTGTTTTCATCATTGTGCGCATTATCTTGTTCCCCGCTCTGAGCAATTGATATATCACTATCGTGTATTGGCTCTTTTGCGCATTCTTTTTCGTGCGCAGTGCGCAATTTCTTGTGCGCAGTTTTTTGCGCACTCTGCGCATTTGATATCTTGATGTATCGACGCGCAGTTGCGTAATTAAGTCCCTGGTCTTCACACCACTCTTTAGGGGATATTCCTGATTTAGCATGTTCGGTGAGGAACTGTTGCTGTAGCGTCCCCCAATCCGGTTTAGCCATCGTGTTTATCTCCTGTATAAATCTCTATCAACGCCACTCTATGAATGACGTTTGTAGATGTTTATTTGGAAGCTCGCTGTTGCTCAATATCCCTAATGGCTTTAAATCGTGCATTGCCACCATCAATGGTTGATATTAATGGGTCTATCCAGTAAACAGCTTGGCAATACGTTATCTTGCTGGAGGTAATGGCACTATCATCGGCTCGGTTAACGACTCCGGTATCGGTGTGCATTGCGCTGGAACGTAAACCTTTTGTGTAGTTGTACAACCTGTTACCAATATCATCAGGAATGTACAAATCACAGGTAGGCTCTTTTTGAAGTATTTTCCTGTACTCAATAACTCTATTTTCTGAGTTCGCATCAGTGGAAATCCCATAACGATAAGCGGTGGTGGCTATTTGGTTAAAACGATTAAACTCAAATGACTGGGTGGCAATAACTTTAGCTTGCTGCGTGTTATCCCCTTTTAGCTGAGTATTATCTTTTTCCAGTGCAGTGTAATCGCCCTTCAAATCACCATAGTCACGAATCACCCAACACAACCACACCGCGAGGATCACACAAACACCAGTTAATACTTTAGTCAGCGTACTCATATCAAGATTCTTTCACTGACAGCGCAGCATCACCGATTGGCAGCGGTCGGGTATCGATTTCCACACCTTCTGGATAACAGTAACCAGTTACACGGTCCGTCTTAAACGCTTTGATGTTAACAGCATCGGATTGATTACCGCCCAATACCAGTAATGAGCCTGATTCTGTCTTGCCAACAACGAAACCGACATGACCACCACCATCACGAGAGAAAGTTACAACACACCCATATTTAGGTTCGGATAATTTCATACCGTAATTCAGGTATGAACGAGATGAGTCAGAGCGAGTCGAACGAATACCAGCACGCTCTAACATGGCATTGACGAAGCCAGCACACCAAGGAACTTTACGAGCCGTGCCAACTAAGCCGCGCAACTTACTATCAATCCACATCTGGTCGACTGCTTTTGAGCCTGAATCGGTATGTTCAGATACACCAATTTCTTTTCTGGCTTCAAGGAGCCATTTAGGTTCTGTCATTTCTTCACCTTAAAAGTAAACGGTCGCATCATCAGCAACCCGATTGATTTAACTTTTTCTATAAGTTTGCTGATAACAACAATAGACATAATGTTGCCACCGGCAGAGAAAATAACGAGGAAGATAACACCATCAAAAAGCACATCTGATGGTGCAGAAATACGATCACCAACTAAGGTCTCGTATATTTGATAAACCCAGCAAATAAACAGAGCGGTACCAACAATAGAGTCACGATGTTTTGCATACCGACAAAGGAATACCGTTACCGCAGACGCCAGCAAAAGAAAAATATCGACTGTTTCAAGTGGATGACTGTCTACCCAGAGCGAAATGCTATTTAAGTAATTAAGGACGGCACTCATTAGCTACCTCCTTTATTTCGCCAATCTTTAATGGCTTGCGTGACACTGCTGAAGTTTTTATCTATCGAGGTAAAGACCCGGCTAAATAGCTTTTTGAGGTTATCTCTATTTGCAGCAAGAACGAGGACCGGGATAAGCAATGCCGAAATAACAATTGCCATTATTTTGGGGCTAATATCCCAACTCCATATCTGCGAAATAACATCGGAAGCCTCTTTAGCAATAAGGATCCCCGCACCAAGAGCTAAAATAAAATGAAGTATCTTTCTCCGGTTATTATCTCTGGATGCAATAACTGAGGCTGATGCTCCGATAATAGCTCCTAGCACGACGCCATAGTCGGCACCAATAAGGAACCCACCCATAGCACCGCCACCAGCAGCACCGAGGGTTATCCCTATTGATGTGCTCATAAATTATTTGTTCTCTATGGAATTTAGATAATAAAAAAGCTACACATTGCGCAGCTTTGAATGAATGCCTGATTTAGCTCAGGCTGGCTGCTGTTAGCCACTACAGCTTTTGTCGCCATGTATTCTGCTCAATTTCTAACTTTGTTTGCTCAAAACGTTCTGTTTCTAATTCAACACCAATAACACGCCGATTAAGTTTCAATGCAGCTTTTATTGTGGCGCCAGAGCCCATGAAAAAATCGGCAACCATATCCCCCTCTCGACTACTACTATTTATAATGTGTTCCATCATCTCAGCGGGTTTTTCACATGGATGTTTACCAGGGTAATACTGCACTGGTGGATAGATCCAAACATCCGTATAAGGAACATCGACGGTCACAGTAAAAGGACGACGTAATAATTGGTATTGCGCTGCTAGCTCATGATATTCACGCCTTAACGCGCCTTGTTCACTCGCTAGATCTGCATGTTCGCGATTTAATGGGTTATGGCTTAACTTTTCCTCAGCAATGCGCTTGAATAACTCTTGAAGCTTCAAATAATCCGTTTCACTTGGTAATTGCCATTGGCTATAACCAAACCAATGGGAAGCCATTTGCTTACCCGTTGCGCTATGAATTTCTTTTGCCGTGATACATAAAGAGTCTCGAGCCTGCTTAAAATATTCAATCAAAGGCTTAAGCACGTTTTCTTTTAGTTCACGACATTGCTGCAAATACTCGCTACTTTTTCCCTTGTAAGGGCTTTGGTAGTGATCAGCAAAAATAATACGTTCCGTGCTCGGGAAAAAACTACGAAGATCAGCTTTACACGCTCTTCGCCATGGTCCTGACGGTTTAGCCCAAATGATATGATTTAAAATGTTGAACCGCTCACGCACTAATATTTCCGTATCAGCCGCCAGCTTTGAGCCACAAAACATATAAAGGCTACCAGTCGGCTTTAACACCCTCCAAAACTCAGTCAGCATTTCGTCAAGCCACGATAGATATGCAGTAACATTTTCCCACTGATTATCCCAACTACATGCCTTAACCTGAAAGTAAGGCGGGTCAGTTGCGATTAAATCAATACAGTTGTCCGGAAGTGTTTTTATATAGCTGAGCGAATCATCATTAACTAAATTGACACTGTTTAAATTTACAGTATTTTTCATAGATCAGGGAAACCTTTTTTGATAAGCTCCACCATGCTTTGTGCACATAAGCAGTGGGCTTTAGTTTGTCCGTGATCTACCGGTACGGGCGAATGACCGCAAGGGTGCTACCAACACCTTTACGGTCGCCCATTTTCACAGCGCTAGATATTTTGAAATGTGTTTTCTTTGATATTTTCTTTGATAAACCCCGCCATCGCTAGTTGCGTTAATATCAACTGACAGCGTGATTTTGCTAATTCAGTGTAACCTGAAATTTCTTCTATTGTTGCCCACCAGGAATGTGGAACAACTTCTAAAACAATTTTTGCCTCTTCTGTCATATCAATCTGTTTTAACATGATATTTCTATACCTTTGGTCAGTTATTGGTCGTGAACACACATGTAACTCTGAACAAGGGTGACAGCAAGCTTTACTTGCATTAGAAAGCAAAAAACCCCGCACAATGGCGAGGTTTTCAATTCCTTTACTGCTTTGCGTGTATAGCTTCGCGCAGCGTATACCAAAACTATAACTTCATTGTTCAAAAAGTCAATGATTTATTCAGAATAATGATAATCCCGATCAAATTCATCACACATTGGTCGATAAAGCATAAATTCAGCAATAGACAACCAAGCCTTAATTCGCCTTCTACACGTTGATAATGATATAGATGGCTTACTCTCATGTAATTCAAGAGCTAGTGCATAATAGGATTTTTTGTATATATAATGCTGCTTCAAGACATTTAACAATCCTTGATCATGTGCAAAAACAGCGCTTATTACCTTATCCATTTTCCCACCTTCGGTATCACTGCAGAACCACATATTGCTAAGTGTTTTTTTATCCTGGTACTCTTCCAAAAAAAGCTGCAAGGTTTCCTCTGATAGTCCTTCTTTTTTCATTCTTTGCATTGCATCTTTAAGGGCTTTCTTTGTAATTTTCGGTTCTGTTAATAATCGCTGAAAAATACCTGCAGCTTTAGGGGATTTGCTAAACGCAGACCAACAACCCCACATTGTTAATCTCCCACGGATCCACGTACTCTCTAATGTGCGCAATCTTAAATGTTCACCACTCTTGCCGCTTGTCTCTGGATATATCATGTTAATACCTCAACTTCTTTATTTATCAATATTGCTAGACGCGACAAGCGCGTAATGCCATTACTTCAATTTTGGTTTGCTCGAGCAACTCTACTTCCGTACCGTGAATTTCTTGCCATGATTTAGGCGCTGCATGAAATCCAGTGTCATAGCTGGCGCGGTGGTGAGGTGGACATAACGGTAAAACATCTTTGTGGCTAGCTCGTTGAGCCATGCCCTGCCCCGTTCTCACGTGATGAATTTCTGCGAGACTTGCCCCGTACCCCATATTGCGACAGCAAATACAGCCGAGTTCCGCTACATCTGATAGCCATTGTTTATCTTCTTTGGTCTTTGATTTTTTGGTCATTGGTCTTGCCTCTAAGTAAAATCTAATAACTGAGCCGCGGCATTTTCAGCTGCTTCTTGTGTAGGGAATTTACGGAATAGAATGAAGTTCCAAAGCACGTCGAGCGTGGCTTTGTAGAGTTCGCCAAAGGCTAGGTCATCCATTTTTGCAAAGCTGATTGATTTAGCGACGCGGCGAAGACTACCATCCGGCATCTCAAAGGTTTCGTAGTGACCAGATTGCTCTACTACCCAATAACGGAAAGCATCAAAGGATTTAGCGGCTGAAATATTGCGAGCGCGTTTCTGTGCTATATCATCGAGATAAACATCGGCGGCAGATTGGAGGGCATCATCATTATCGGTGTAGTGAGCGAGGAATTTAACGTAACCACGAACCAATTCTCTTTCTTCAGGCGAAATGGTACCGCCGGTTGGTTCCCAGTATTCATATCCTAGGTTAAGCAATGCGAAGTATTTACGGTGGAATCGTGGGTTTCGTGCTTTCTTAAAATCAGCATAAAGCACATCACCACATTTGATTTTTGAATGCAGAAAATCTCTCGCAGCGGGATTAGCAGGTACAAGAGTGTCGTTAGACATTTTGATAAAGCCATGCTGTGCCATACTTTTTCTCTCAGTAGACACAGCAAGTGATTAGAATTGGGTGTTCAGACCAATAGGAAAATTATACAGTAAATATGGTTATATAACCAGTTTCAGTTCATGCCAGCCTCTTGTTAACCAACACTCGCTATCACCATCCATGCAACACTCAGTAACGAGTAATTTATCACTACACTTTTTACAGCGACGCTCGGATAACTTTTCAATCACAGATTTTAGCGAACGGTCATCAATTCTAATGAGCATAGAAAGATATTCAGATACATCATACGGTTCTCTTCCTGGTCTACGAAGAGCGCAATTTTTCTGTAGAATTTCCAATTCTTGCTCATCTAGAAATAGCTCAATCTTAGTGACGCCTGATTGCTTTTGTCGTTTACGCTGCTCCGCCTTACGTTCTGCTGCTGATTTAGCCATTGGTCTTGCCTCTTGATTAATGTCGATTTTTTAATCCGTAGTAATAACCACGCTTTAACCAGCGATATATTTTCTTAACTGCTCCGCGCTTGGCTCTAATTTCGGCTGGAATATAAAAACGCCCAATTTTGCTAAATGGTTCGCCTGTACTGCCATGATTAGCGCCATCATTGATAAACAACCAACGATAATTTTCTAACCATGCATCTGAGTTACATTTTGGGCATGGAATAGTTTCCATAGGCTCGTATAAATTACCGCTACCATCGCAAGCATCTAAATCCCATAAGTAACCATCAATACATTGGCTATCAAGATAATGAGCGCCAAAGTCATAACCTTGATAATCACAAGCAACTCGTGCTTTATTTTTCATGTTTACCTCGTTAGTTTTTACAGAGTGACATTCAATCATTACTACCTGCTGTGTATCTCCATCAATAACAGCAATTAAGCTATCTGATGATTGGACATATTCATCTAATTCATGGAGTGAACACTCGATGCCTGTAAAATTAAAACACCCATAAGTAACGCTATAATCCTTCATACTTTCATCACCTCACGCCAATAATTAAGCCTATCTCTAAAAAACCTCTGATGTGCTTCAGGTGCTTTTTCAATTTCCACCAACACTCGCTCTCTGTTTATTTTTCGATTTTTCAGTTGCCGAATTAGCCGGCTAGCGAATAAATCAAGTTGCTCCAGTTCGCGATATTCATCTGACCACAAAGCACGATTGTGAGGCAATCCATCAGGCAAGTAACTTGATTGCACAGACATAACTACCTCGGCTTTTGTGGTTTCAATATTTGCTGATATGGCGCCTTAGTTCTTGCTCGCGCAGCTGATTGAATACGCTCAATGTGGCATGGTGTATGATCCAAACCATCATCAGGTAGTATGGGGTGATTACACCGAACAAGTGATTCGCCGGTGATTGGATCTTTAATTGTCATGGTCTTGCCTCAATAAGTTTTTAAAATGCCTTTTCTGCGTATTTGCGTGGTTTAGGACTCTGTGATTGCTGTTGCATTCTGGACACTTCAGCCGCTGTAATTTGGTCGGTTGGCATGTAGTGGCCTTTCTTAAATTCTTGGTAAATAGTACCTGTTTCACCGTGACGGTTTTTATCTACAATAACTTCTGCATAATTTTTAGCAGGGCTATTGGGGTTATAAACAACATCACGATAAGTAAATAAAATATAATCTGCGTCTTGTTCTAGACTTCCTGAGTCTCGTAAATCAGCTGCTACTGGTCGACGTTGATTTAATGGTCGTTTATCAACATCACGTGAGAGCTGGCTTAATGCGATTGTTGGTGTGTGTAGTCGTTTAGCTAACCCTTTTAGCCCCGCTGAAATTGCTGCTATAGCGAGGTCGTTACGCTCTGCTTTTGGCTTTTTAATTAAACCTAAGTAATCAACAAAAACCCCTTTCAAATTTGGGTATTGCCGTTTATGGTTTTCGCTAATTGCGCATATTTGCTCAACCGTTAAATTGTTCGCATCAATGATGTGAATATCCCGATCCATTAAATGTGCTAGACCAGAACTTAACCGCGCCCAATCTTCATCATGTAATTGCGCTTTTCTCAACGTTGATACTGATAATTGAGATGAGCCAGCGATCATACGCTCAGCAATTTGCTGATTAGCCATTTCCATGGAAAACAACAATGCCCCGCCGCCATCACGAGTCATTCCCTCTATCATGGTTAGCGCTAATTCAGTTTTACCCATCCCTGGTCTACCGCCGATAAATACCAAATCAGTTGGGTTAAAACCCCCGATTTTATCATCTAAGGCCTCTATGCCTGTTTTGATCATACCGCTGATATCTTCACCTAAATTTCTGCGCTCGAGGACTTCGACATATCCCTCAATGAGCGTATTTAGATGAACGGGTAACAGGTTTTGGCTACCTGCGGTAAGTTGCCCCACTTGATTTGCAAACTGGCTTATAAGCTCCTCTGCTTGCTCATGATTACCCGCCCCCGTAATAGCGGATTGATACTTACTCATGAGCTGTAACACTTGACGCACACGAAAGTAACTATGAACTTTCTCTGCATACCCTTTTAAATTTGCTTTCCAAATAGGTGAGTTGGCCAGCTCTAGCAGGTTGGCTAAATCGCCTTTGTCACCTAATGCATCAGCAATAAAAAAAGGATCTATCAGCGAACTACTTAACGCTTGTTTTTTAATCTCTTTGTAAACACGTTGGTAATAACCTGAACTAAATGCCTCTTCAGGTAATGTGGCCAATACCTCATAAGCATCTTGAGAAGCGCCGCCAGCAAGAAAACCACTGATTACCGCGCCTTCTAAATCACGTTCATCCATCATGAATGATTACCTCTGCGGTATGTTGCCCAATTGAATGTCAGTACGGTGCCACCCTGTAATAATCGGTCTACTACGCGTTCACCAAGCATTTCTTCCAGCTCATTTAACGGTAAATTGCTAACTAAAATAGTCGGCAATAAATATTCGTACCGATCATTAATCACTTCAAATAAGATATTTCGCTCTGAGTCTGTCCCATACTGAACGCCAATTTCGTCAATTATCAACAAATCAGGATCACAATATTTTGCTAGCACATCCAACTCACTAAATTCTGAATTCCCTGACCACGTTCTACGAAATGCGCGAATGATTCGTGCCGCAGTAGTGATAAATACCGATTCCTGCAAACCTACAGCGATCTCTCGGGCGATCGATACTGCAAGATGGGTTTTACCAGTCCCGGGCATTCCGCACAGCACAAGCCCCTCTCCTGCGTTTTTTCTGTCATCCCACGTTTCTACGTACTGCTTGCAAATCATGAGATTATGTTTAGCCGGTTGCGTGACAGCTTTGAATGTTTCAAATGTCTCATCAGCAAAGCGCGGGGGAATATTCACACTAACCAATAAATCTTGTTCAGGCATTTTTACCTCCCACAAACCAGTGCGGATCCTGAGATTCATAGTG
Source organism: Providencia sp. LY12 (assembly GCF_057621555.1). Taxonomy (NCBI): domain Bacteria; kingdom Pseudomonadati; phylum Pseudomonadota; class Gammaproteobacteria; order Enterobacterales; family Morganellaceae; genus Providencia; species Providencia sp. LY12. The sequence goes on from NZ_CM172594.1 coordinate 2,881,325, forward strand.
CTTGTCACCAAACCCAGTATGCGAATTATGTTTGTTAACCTTGGCTATGACTTTCTCTGGAAATATCCCCTGCCAACCATTTGCAATCGAATTACAAATCACGGCATCGGCATCAGAACACTTCGCTAATTTTTTTGCTTGCTGCTTGCACATAGTTTCAGTCAGCGGTTTTTTAATTTCCTTTCGGAAAGTAATCCAATCTGACCAAACTTCGTCACTCACGTTTTCGGGTTTAGCCAATTTTGCATCGAATAATTTCTTCGATTTTTTTGGCTCAACCTGAACTGATGGATCCTCTTTTGAATTTACTGATGGATCATGTCTTGAATTTACTGATGGATCGCCTCCAGATTCTGGAGGGTGAAAACCACCTTGAACGCCAGAAACTGGAGGGTCAAACCTCACTTTTTCATTGTTTTCTGTACGGTCAGAATCTGAACGTTCAGAATCTGGATGGTGAGATTTAGAAGCTTTTTCTCGCAATTTTCTTAGTTTTGCATTTTCCTCAAGTGCTATTTTTTCCAACTTATCAACATTCAAAAAATACAAATTTGATGCATTTCTATTTCCATTTCTACGCATCTTTTTAACTAACCAACCATCTTGCTCAAGCTCGTTACAAGCGCTACGAATAGTGCTGACACCTGCTCCAATTTGTCGACTAATCGTTTCTACACTAGGGTAACTAACACCTTCATCACTCGAGTAGTCAGCCAAGCGAACCATGATCATTAATTTGGTACCTTTAACGCCAGAAACTGCGCAAGCATCCCAAACATAACCTTGAATTTTATTACTCACTTCACACCCCCAGTGCTTTAGCTATATCACGGCAGGCGTTCTGGTACTGTTCCGGCGTGAGTTTCTTTGAAAGCAGCTTTTGTTTTTGTTGTTCGTACTGTTCCCAAACGCTTAGCGCAGCAGCTCTTCTACCCTCGAAAACGTCTTCGATTTTCTCTCTATCCGCTGGTTCTCCGTTCAACAAAAAACCATTGCGATAGGTTATCTTCTCAATTGTTCTTAGCATTGGTCTTGCCTCTTGAATTAATGCACGCTGGTCTGACGTGGTATCGCATTTAACGCAATGACTGCATTATTAATATGGTGTGACATGTCACGACCCTCTAATAAAATTTCGCTAATTGCCTCAGCAAATCGTTGTATTGCAATTGAAGCTAGGTAATTTTTTGTATCACCACGAATGCGAGCTAATCTCGATGCCGGTAATGCAATTTCTATTGCCGGCATTAACTCAACTATTTTTCTGATAGATGCGGGGGAATCACCACGCAACCAACGAAATATCTGTTGCCGGTTATTATTAATCGCTTTCCAATCAGCCCTACCCGATTCGTCTTCGATCACATGCAAACGCCCTTGTGACCTGTTTTTTACAATGCCTAAATAAGCGCGGCTAACCTCAATAGCTACATGCTCTTGACCTTGCTCCGCTGCCCAATCCTCAATTTCAGAACGGACAATATCGATATCAAAATTCATCTACTCGCGTCTCCTGTCGCAAAATTGATTATTAAGAATCAGTTTTTATTTTTTAATCAAATACACTAATAAACAGTGAGCTGCATATGTTTAAAATAACAACATGATTTTAGGCAACATTCTTACTACCGCTGATTAACCATGATGGTTCGCACTTTAAAGCACTTGCGATCTCAATAATAAATCTAGGTTTTTTTATAAGTCCTGATTCAATTTGCTGGATAGATTGCTGCTTCAATCCAACCATATCTGCAAGTTCTGACTGAGTTAAATTGAGTTCAACTCGGCGACTCTTAACTCTTTCTGAAAGCGTATTCATTTGCGTCTCCTTTTTAACAAAGTTTCTTGTATTTAAAAACAAACTAACTTGTTTGTCAATTACAGGTTTTCTTGTAATCATCTTCTTGTATTTTTTAGGGGGTTATATGTCGATTTCTGAACGAGTTAAAAATAAAAGAATTCTTCTCAATCTGACTCAGGCAGAGTTAGCTGAAACCGTTGGAACTACCCAGCAATCGATAGAGCAACTAGAAAGCGGAAAAACTAAGCGCCCTAGATTTTTACCTGAATTAGCAAAAGCATTATCTTGCTCAGTTGATTGGCTTGTCACAGGAAGAGAAAACAACAATGACTCACTCCCTCCGGAAAACGAGTGGGGAAGTATTAAGTCATGGGATAGTAAAACCCCATTAGAATCTGATGAGGTTGAAGTTCCTTTCTACAAAGATATAGAGTTTGCCTGTGGTAATGGCAGCTGTATTGATATTGATTATAACGGCTTTAAATTGAGATTTTCTAAGTCAACACTACGTCGAATTGGCGCACCTACTGATGGGTCAACTATTGCATGTTTTCCTGCAAATGGGGATAGCATGGAACCAGTAATACCTAGCAATGCAGCTGTAGCAATTGACATGGCAAATAAAAAAATAATTGATGGTAAAGTCTACGCTATAGACCAAGACGGTCTAAAACGCTTAAAAATGTTATATAGAAGACCAGGTGGAAAACTAATTATTCGCAGTTATAACCGTGATGAATATGAAGATGAAGAAGCTGATGAAGACAGTGTGACGATTATCGGCAGAATGTTTTGGTATTCTGTTCTTGATTACTAAGGTAACTCTATGGAAAATTTCAAGTTAAAGCTTAAAAATCATGTGGACCATGTAAAACAGGTTGGGCAACACTGCTCAACAGAGGAAACCACAAAACAGGCGTTAATACTGCCTTTTCTCGATATCCTCGGCTTTAGCCCTTATGACCCACAAAAAGTTAAGGCAGAATACGGCGCTGATTTCCCTGGTGTAAAAGCAAATGAGCGTGTTGACTATGCGCTCTTTTGCCAAGATGTTCCCGTTATGTTCATTGAAGCCAAATGTTATTTTGAAAAATTAGATAACCATTGCCCTCAACTTTCTAGATATTTCAATTCCACACCTGAAGTCACTATATCAGCTATAACTAATGGATTGGAATGGCGTTTCTTTACTGATTTGAAACAAAAAAACGTTATGGATCCAACTCCATTCTTACGCATTAGAATGGATGAAATTAGTGATTCAGATGCAGGTCAATTATTTCGCTTTAGACACGATAAATTCAAACCTGAAGCATTAAGAACTCTAGCTGAAGAGAGCGTATATCTATCTGCTTTCACTAAAACTATTAGTTCAAGTCTAAGAGATGTTGATAGTGAGTTTGTTCGCTATGTTGCTAGCCGCTCGAATGTTGAAAGACAATTAAATCAGCGCTTTATCGATTCTATAACCCCTCTAGTCAAGCAAGCTGTTGAACGTTCTGTCAGTGCAATGGTAGTTTCAGGCTTATCTGGTAAGTTTACTTATGGCGAAGAGCCCGTAGAAACAGCAACAGAGGAAACTCAAGAGTCTAATGAATTAAAAGATATTATTGATCCTGATAATCCAAACATTATTACCACCACTAATGAATTAACTTTATTTGAAAAAATAAAACAGATCACCGGGTGTGATGAAATTGAATATAAAGATACTGAGTCTTACTTTGGTATCCTATATCAAGGTAAAGTTAATCGTTGGATAGTTAGATTCTACGATAAGAAAAATAGTGCTTATCTCATGGTTCCGATAGAGATTACTGACCTATTAGGTAATGAAATAAAGCGCGCAGGTTTAGAGTTAACAAATAACCGCATCACAATTCAATCCCCTGAAGATATATTAAGAATAACAGGTATCATTCTTGATTCGTTTGAATATGTAAAAAACGATGAAAACTTCAGAAAAAAATCAGCTAGCGAATAATTATTGTGTAATACCTTTCTGCCCTTGCTTAACGTAAGGGCTTTTTGTTTCCTCCTATCCTCTGTTTCTCTATTCACACCTCATTCAATGGAAAAACCATTTCTGCATACATTGATGTGATCCCCACCTCTTTTCCACAAAATTAAACAAAATAAATATCCTCATAAAAACAACCAACTACAAACAAATAAACAAAAAATACAAATTTAAACAAGTTTTTCCATTTACTTTAATACAATTTATCTTGTATATTACAAACATCGAAACAAACAAGACCTCACAGCAAGTGTTTTGATAGGTGTTCAAACCAAATTTAGTTTTGCTGTTATGGCGTAGGAGAACCGTCACACTCATAGCGACTGACCATGATTACCACGATGTGACAGCAAATTTTTAGCAGTACCAGGGAATTTAATTAGTTACCGACCAAAGCTACAAGGCAAGACCTGACAGATCGGAAAGACGGGCATTGATTTACAGGCGTAAAAAAACCCACCGAAGTGGGTTCCTTTACCTCGGGTCGCCGACCAAAGCTAACCGAGAATTCTACTAGCGCGACCAAACGCTAGAAGAGGCAAGACCAATGATAAATCACTGATCACAGTTATTTTAAAGGAGCTGCTATGAAAGCACAACCTAAAACCCTAAGTGTCACCCTTTACATTCATGCACAAAAGCAATTCGACGGTTCATATCGATACCGACCACTCCCATTCAAATACGATATGGAGTCAGGTTTAGGTTTCGTTGTATCTGAGCATACCGTTGAAATTCCATTTCAAGAGCTAAGTACTGAACAGTTAGTGAATGCTGAGATTGAGTCCTTACGCGCAGAACAAAACAAAATACTTGCTGATGCGCAGGTGAAATCCAGCTTACTGGAAGATCAGATCCAGATGCTGCTTTGTTTAGAAGGCAAGCCAATTTCTAAAATCGACGAAGAAATCCCTTATTAAGAGGCAAGACCAATGAAAACTTTTATTTGTGTATTTGAGCCAACGACCGAGGCTCGCTCCAATGGAGCAGTACCATTAACTATCGCTTTAAATGCAACTAACGAAAAGCTAGCTAGCGCATCAGCAATGATCAAGCTTTCAGAATCTTATCCGGAAGCCATGGATAATTTCAACACTGACGAACCTATCGTTTGTGAAGATGCTATGGGCTCCCCTCGCCCTGCTATCGGTGAGTTTGACGAAGTATTTGCAATTGAAAATGAATTTGACGGAACTTGTTGGAAACCGGCAAAACTAGAAGAGTTTAGCAAAATAAATACGACCATCCGTATCGCTGCAATCTTATTGTTTGGTAAGACTCAATTTACTCGCACTGATGTCAGCAAAGCCATTAGCTTTATGAATGAAAGTTCAGAGCAACCAAAAATCCGTAATATCGCTCAAGGCTTGGGAAGAATAAAAGCTCTCGATTCTATGGATGCGAAACAAACATCTGAGATGGCTCATGCTATTTTCGAATATGCTGATGATAATGTTTCCCTCATCGATGCAATCGGTTTAGGTAACAGTTGGTTGAAAGAAGAGCCTAAGGTGGAATTAACCTCTGCAACAAAAAGCGAAGAGGATACGCCAACTCTTAAGCGTGACTATGCCATGCTTGATATGGAAATCGCCCTTGCACTGATTGGTGACGTTGATTTTGACGGCATTCGTAGCGCTGATATCCGTAAAGCTAAAGAATTAATGGCAGCTGAAGATAAAGCATGGAAACGTTTATCAATGGACTTGCGCACACTCCCTAGCGTTCTCGATATCCCTCGCGAAAACATCTTCGCATTAGTGACTGAGGCACGAGAGAAGCCTGAATTATTTGATGATGCCAATGCCCGTAAAGCGTTTATCGATACCAAACTTGGTACCGAAAATCCGAAAGTAACCTCCTTAGGTAATGGTCGTTTTTCGGTTGATAACTTAGGCACTAAACCTGCTAATGATGAAACACCTGAGCAACCGGCTAAAACAGAAAAACCAAAGCGCACCAGCAAGAAGAAAGACACACCGGCTAAAGTAGAAAAAGAACCTGAACCAGTTGTGATTGAAACATCTGTTATTTCTGCGCCAATTGCCAATGAACAAGATGACTTTGAACAACGCGCATCAGTGATTGATGAAGTCATCGACAGTAATAATGATCACCTCAATATTTGGAAACGCGTACAACGCACTGATGCCAGATTTACTAAACCTTTAGAGGGTATGGGCTTTGTTGGTACCAGCATAAACAGTAATTATATGTTTATGCGTGCCACTGAAATATTCGGCCCTATCGGTGAGGGGTGGGGCTATGAAGTACTTGAAGAGAAGCTTATCGATGGTAAGCCAATTATGGAACCGATTCTTGATGAACGTAATAAGCAAGTGGCCACACGATTTTTACGCGATGGGGACGGCTCTTTATTCTGCGAACAAAACCACTCAATCAAGATCCGTTTTTGGTACACCATCGAGTGTGAAACGCGTGGTGAATTTGAAAGTTATGGCGCGACACCATACCGCTATCAAACTAACTATGGAATGAAAGTTGATGGTGAGGCTATTAAAAAATCACTCACTGACGCAATCAAAAAAGCCTTATCCATGCTTGGCTTTAGTGCTGATGTATTCATGGGTATGCATGATAATCCTGAATATGTTGCCAACAACAAGCTCGAATATGAAATCAAAGCTGCGACGGATAACGCCGAAGATGCGACACGCATTCGTAAAGAGCTAGATGAGAAGTTCACGCGGCACACTGAAACCATGCGCAGCGCAGTAACTGCAAACGAACTACGGGGGATCACATCCACTCTCACCCGTGAAATCTCAACCCACGCTAAATTAGCTAAACAACGTGGTGATAGTGAATATGAAAAATATTTAAACGGCCGTTTACGCCGGTTAAATGAAATTGAAAAAGAGTGTTTAGACCAACTTAATCAGAAAGAAGAGGCAATCTAATGACCAAGACAACTGCTATTGCAATGGCTGCTGACTACAGCAAATTACAACAACTCGTCGAAACTGGCGAGTTTACCGCCGAAGATATCGCCGATACGTTGGTCGGTATCGAAGGTGAGCTAGGCGATAAGCTTGATGCAATTATGCTTCATGCCCGTAATTTAGAAGGTCAAGCCAAAACATTGGATGAAGAATCCAAACGTCTGGCAGACCGTAAAAAGTCATTCGAAAATCAGGTTAAGAGCCTGAAAAAATATGCCTTGGATTGCTTGTTAACTTCGGGCTTGGACAAGTTGAAAACAACTAAAAATACATTCACGGCTCGCGCCGGTGTTGTTCGAGTCATCATTGATAATGAAGATGCACTGCCTAATGAGTTAGTCGATGTTCAAACCATTACGGCACCCGACAAAAAAGCCATTAAAGAGGCTATCGAAAACGGCATCGACGTTCCTGGTGCTCACTTAGAAGTTGGTGACCGTTCATTGATGGTTCGTTAAATACTTTAGCGCCCAGCAATGGGCGCATATCAGGAGATATTTTTATGGCCATGAAATTAGAAGTCATCATTACTCATGATGAAACCAGCAATAAATGCAGTGTTGAGTGGTCCACTGATACAACTGAACATGTGACAACCCAAGAAGAACGTACTCTGGCGATGGTAAAAAAAGCTGTTTTACTTCAACTGGGTTACCCAACACAAGCCGTTGTTATTCATTAGTGTGACATGTCACGGGGTATAGATTATGAAAAACAACCTAGAAGATTTACATAACTATTTATTCATGCAATTGGAAAGGCTGTCTGATGAAGATCTTAAAGGTGAGGAACTTAAAGAAGAGATTGGACGCGCAAAAGCTTTATCTGTCGTTGCTTCTCAAATTGTCAATAATGGGCAGTTAGCTATCAGCGTTAAGCGTATGTCTAGCGAAGGGCGCATTAAAGACGCCCCTAACTATCTGGAAGTTAAAAAATGAGTCGGTTTTCTTATAGCGAAGAAATGTGTGATTGGATGCGTCAAAACTATTTATTACCACTTCCTCAACTCACCGCTAACTTTAATGACCGATTTGGTACCACTCGCACAAAAGACATGATCAACGGATTACGCAAAAGCCTTAAATTGAGAACTGGTAGGTCTGGAATTTTCACTAAAGGTCATGTTCCAGCAAATAAGGGCATCAAAGGATTGAAAGGGGCAAATTCAGGATCTTTTAAAAAGAACCATGTTCCTCACAACCGACATGATGTTGGTACAGAGGTGGTTACCACAGAAGGTTATATCAAAGTAAAAACTGGTTTACCTAGCAAATGGAAATTTAAACATATTTTGCTATGGGAGGAGATTAACGGAAAGGTACCAAAAGGTCATGTAATCAAGTTCATTGATGATAACCCATTGAATTGTGTCATTGAGAACTTAATGATGATCACCAAACCAGAACATGGGGTGATAAATCGCTTCTTTTCCGGTGCTCCAGCGGAACATAAACCGACCGTGTTGCAATTGGCCAAAATCAAAATTGCGATCAGAAGCAAAGAAACCAAGAGGCAAGACCAATGCTAAGACATTTTCATAGTAACCAGAGACCAACCGTAAAATTGACCATGCCTGACGGTTCTGTAGGGTTTATAACGACAAATGACCGTTGTTATGTCGTTTATGATTTACCTAAAAATATCAAGATTGAGCCAGTAAAAGAACCTCAATCCAAAGGGAACAAATCATGATATATGCTTTGTTTTTGTTAATTTGTAGTGGTGCTGATTGTTTGTATAAACCATACGGCTATACGTACCCCGATGAACAGAATTGCTTGATGGATAAACATACGCTAACCCAACAAGGTATTCTGTCTGAGTGTTACCCAGTTGATGCGATCATTAGTACCAAGAATTGATTAAGCTTAATCAGTTTTGTTCTTTAGTAATAATTAACATGGTGGTTTATTCAATAATGGATGACCACCATGAAACAACCGCAATTAACCCCTTGGAGAACTGGGGAACAGTTATTAACTGAATTCGATATCAAACTAGGCAAGTTAGCTTCTAGTGTAAAAAACAGACCATGCACTGAAGCTGAAATAAAACATGCTTGCGACACTACAGATCAAATTATTTCATCAATTATGAGGCAAGACCAAGATGGCAACAGAAAGCGCTTGCGTAGAACGCAAAACAAAAAAAGAAGAGATGAATACCCCTAAAAAATATCATGACGATGATTTATTAAGTATTCAAGAGGTATGTATTCTCATTGGTGGCATTAGCCCTAAAACTTTAGCTGATTGGAATAACAATCATAAACATAGAAAAATACTCGCACCTATTTGTTTTACCGAAAAAGTCGTTAGGTACGAGTATAAAAATGTTAAAGCATTTATTGAAAAATGCCGCAAAGTTTACTAACCCATTTTCCTACGTAATAGCGCTACTTGAGTCAAAATACTATTTTCATGGGCCTCAAATGCCTGACGCTTTAGCGCTATTTCTTCCTGCAGTATCTCATCAGAAAAATCATAGTGTTCGGCCATGCGGTCTTCGCTTCTGTCAGAATGATGTAGACACAAAATACTTATCTCTTTTGTGTCTGAACGTGAGTACCCTTTCTGACGCATTTGAGCAATGATGTTACTTTTGAAAAATTTCCGGCACATCGTATTGAATGCACCAGATTTTCCCTTCACCGTTCCTTCATGCACAACACCTTTCACTGCACCTTCAGGGCTATATGTTTTCACCAACTTATCCAAGGAACGCTTTGAAAATGGCAATAACGGATCCCTTGGTTGTAGAAATACATAATCACGATTGCAATTAACTGCGGATTCACGCCACGATAGCTGCTCCTCAAGTAAAGCCTTCATAGCCTTAGTAATCGGGAACTTAAATTCTTTCTGCGTTTTCATGGCCCCGCGCATGCCCGTTAGCCCTGCGGGATAAGTAATTTCTAGATTATCCAAATCAACATAATCCCAACGCAAATTTGCAATGTTTATCGGTCTAACGCCAGTTAAAATCATATACCTAACCGCATTTTTTTGATGAACGGAAGTGCATGACGCAACGTTAATCCAGAGCGACGAAATGGATTCTATATCCGTATACCGCTTAGTTGGTAAAGGCTTTTGTACTCGAGAAGAAACGTAGTCATCCGGGATGCTCGCTGCAATGTTCATCCCATTGCAATAAATTGGTGCCGCAAACTTCCAAAATCGACGTAATTCCGCAAATAATTCTAGAGCTTGGTTATTGGACTTTGTCTGGATCCATGAATCAATAACTTCAATCAGTCGTGGATATTTCATATCACTGAAAACTTCTCTAGCGCTAAAAGATTCTTTTAACTGCTTTGTTCTGCAACAGTATGTTGAATAGCTATTTTCGCTTAACTTTGCTCGAGCTACTTTACCAGCAAGATCTTGTTCGTATAGTGTAATAAGTTGATGGACAGATTCAGCTCGTAGACCTTGCTCACCGAGTTCCTTGGCTTTTTCTCTAGCAATAGGTAACGATAGTTCCGGCCATTCACCTAATCTTTGACCTTTCACCTCCATATGCTTAGGAAATTCAGCGTATACTGTCACCTTTCCTGCTTTGCTAAAATCAATGCGTAGATAATGCTCTTTTTCGTATTTAGATCGACGGGGCTTATTGATGTGTTTTAAAATGATTTTGGCCGCAGTAACACAGACTTTCATGTGTGTACTTGTGTAGGGGGGCTTGCATGACTCCCAACGCTGTAATGCGTCAGTATATTCATCAGAATTAGTGTTTTCAGGCTTTTGTGTTGTTACTTTCGACATTGAAATACCTCAGTATATCAACACATTAAATTTAAAGCTCACACACTAGGTATTTTTAGAGCAGTAAAATGGGTATGTGTTGCTGTTTTGTGTTACGAATCCAAGTATTCCAATGTAAAACATACTGTATAAAAACACAATAGCCAGACGAAAGTAACGAATACGGAAAGTGATTAAGTTACTGATTATTAACCTTATTGAACGTAAATTATTGATATGTCTTTATTAATCACAAAACGCTGTATCAATTGCGATATGTGTGAACCTGAATGTCCAAATGATGCGATCTTCATGGGGGCGGAAATCTATGAAATAGATTCAAGCCTGTGTACTGAATGCGTTGGGCACTATGATAAACCCACTTGCCAATCAGTTTGCCCTATCACTAATACAATTATTACAGATCCTGAACATATTGAATCCCAGGAACAGCTTTGGGATAAATTTGTCATGATCCATCACGCCGATAAAATCTAATTTCATAAAGATGCGGAACAGACTTGTTGAAACGACGATGGTTGAACTCTGCGTTATTTAGCTTTGTTTTACTAAAAACCCATCCGTTGAAGTGCTCTTTCATTAAAAGACTTTTTCATTGAGCTACTATTTCATTGAAACATTGCCGACTGCAGATAAGCCGGCAATGAATAATGACTACAGACTTTCAATAATCACCGTTGCAGCCGCATAGTGTCGTTCATCAGTAATTGAAACATGAAAATGCGTGGCTTTTAAGCTATTGGCTAATTTTAACGCTTCACCGCTCAGTGACAGTAATGGCTTGCCTAGCTCATCGTTTGTGACTTCAAACTGATTAAAAGCCAAACCATTACGGATCCCCGTACCTAATGCCTTAGCCGCCGCTTCTTTCACTGCAAATCGCTTAGCAAGAAAACGCGCAGGCTTAGTTTGTTGCTGGTATTGCGCATATTCATGCTCTGTTAAAATACGCTTCGCTAAGCTATCTGCGGAGCGCTCGATAACAGATTCAATACGCGTAATCTCAACAATATCTGTACCTAAACCTACAATAGCCATTATTTACGTGCTTCTGTGAGTAAGTTTTTCATGTCAGACACCGCTTGAGCTAAACCGCTAAACAGTGCACGCCCAATAATCGCGTGACCGATATTCAGCTCATAAATTTCAGGCAGCGCTGCGATACGTTGAACATTATGGTAAGTCAGTCCATGCCCCGCATTCACTTTAATACCTTTACCTGCAGCATAACTTACGCCATCACGAATACGGCGGAACTCAAGCTCTTGCTCTTGTTCAGTTTTGGCATCCGCATATGCGCCTGTGTGAATTTCAATAAATGGCGCTCCACACTCTTGAGCAGCATCAATTTGTTCATGATCCGCATCGATAAATAAAGAAACTAAAATACCTGCTTCGGTCAGCCGTTTTACTGCGGATGCGACTTTTTGTTTTTGCCCTGCGACATCAAGTCCGCCTTCAGTGGTCACTTCCTCGCGCTTTTCAGGAACCAAACAGCAATAAGTCGGCTTAATACGACAAGCAATGTCAATCATCTCATCTGTGACTGCCATTTCAAGGTTCATACGCGTTTGAATGGTTTGGTTGAGCAGTTCAACGTCTCTATCGGTAATATGACGGCGATCTTCACGTAAGTGAATAGTGATCCCGTCGGCTCCAGCTTGCTCAGCAACAAATGCCGCTTGAACAGGGTCAGGATATTGTGTTCCTCTTGCATTTCTAACAGTTGCAATGTGGTCAATGTTAACGCCCAATAACAGCTCAGCCATGTTTAACTCCCTATGAATAAACAGTCACTTATTTCTTGTCTGCCATATCCTACTGCAATTTATGGTGTTGGGGGAAAAAATATCTCTTTCTTCCTTACTGATTCCAAACTAATAATAATATTTCATCAATTACATTCATTTTTTGGGAAGCGCCTCGAAGAAAGTAAATAGCACAAAAAATTTGTCTCGCTCACCTGCCGTTTTATGGTTACAACAGTTTGGATGACAGCCATTTGCAATTACAACAGATAAAAAATAGCGCCATAAAACAAAATCAAATAATTGCTATGACTTAGCCATGTTCTGAGAAGGGATAGTAAATTGCCTGAAAAGTTCACGGCTTTTAAGAGGTTTACCACCTAGGTAAGGTTTTAGTGCCATGCGGGTAAACCGTTTAGCAGCTTTTAAGGTGTCGGCATCTGGGAATTCTCGGTCGGCTAACGCTCTTAATTGCTTCCCCGTGAACGTGAGTTGGTCAACAACTAGGCTGCCGATAAACCCTTTTTCTTCACGGTAACGGTAAGTCATGGTGTCTGAAACTGGCTCACCACTGCCCGCACAATGTAAAAAATCTACGCCATAACCGAGATAAGACAGCAAAGCGAGCTCGAACTGGCGTAACGCAGATTCAGGCGTGCGTTCACTCCCTGCTAAAACTTGCAAACAATTGAGGTAATCAAAAAATAGAGATGAATAAGGTGTACCGAACTCAATAACCCGAGCGGTAAGTTCATTAAGATATAAACCGCTATATAAAACAGTGCCACTGAGAGGGAGAGCAAGAGAGACAGGGTCAGCATTGATGAGAGTTTTGATTTCACCTTTGCCACTCCAACGGATCAACAAAGGTGTAAAAGGCTGTAAACAGCCTCTTAATGGTGAGCGGTTGCGTCTCGCACCCTTTGCTAGCAAACGAATTTTACCTTCCCCTTCCGTGAAAAAGTCAATTAATAGACTTGTTTCACTGTAAGGACGGGAATGGAGCACAAACGCGCGTTGCCAACCACTCACGGTGTCACCGATTATTTTAAATCGTCAACATAGCCCAGACTGCGCAGTGCTCTTTCATCATCTGCCCAACCGGATTTAACTTTAACCCAAAGCTCTAAGTGAACTTTCGTTTCAAACAGGCGTTCCATATCAATACGAGCTTCTGTACCAATGGTTTTCAGCTTGCTACCTTTATTACCGATAACCATTTTTTTCTGGCCTTCACGCTCAACTAAAATCAGACCGTTGATATGGTAGCCGCCTTTATCCATCTCTTTAAACTGTTCAATTTCAACAGTCACAGAGTACGGTAACTCATCACCTAAGAAACGCATCAGTTTTTCACGGATAATTTCAGAAGCCATAAAACGCTGAGAGCGGTCTGTAATATAGTCTTCAGGGAAGTGGTGAATAGCTTCAGGGATATGCTGTTTCACAATCTTCGCGATGGTATCAACGCCAGTGCCTTTTTCTGCACTGATTGGTACGACATCCAAGAAATTCATTTTTTGGCTGATCATACCGATGTGTGGCAGTAAGCTGGTTTTATCCACCACATTATCAATTTTGTTGATCGCCAAAATAACTGGGCAACGTAAGCTAGATAGCTTGTTCAGCACCATTTCATCATCTGGTGTCCAGTGGGTACCTTCAACCACAAAAATAACCAATTCAACATCGCCAATAGAGCTAGATGCTGCGCGGTTCATCAAACGGTTAATCGCTCTTTTTTCTTCGATGTGAAGACCTGGGGTATCGACATAGATAATTTGGTAATTATCTTCTGTGTGGATCCCCATAATACGGTGGCGAGTTGTCTGCGGCTTTCTCGATGTGATCGAGACTTTTTGCCCCAGTAACTGGTTTAACAGTGTTGATTTCCCAACATTTGGTCGTCCAACTATGGCAACAAAACCACAGTGGGATTGTAATTCACTCATTCAATCTCCAAGATTTTCAATGCTTGTTCTGCTGCGGCTTGCTCCGCTTTACGACGGCTTGAACCTATGCCGTTAATCGGCTCTTCAATGCCGCTCACTTGGCAATGGATCGTAAATTCTTGATCATGAGCTTCACCTTTCACATGTACCACTAAATAGTTTGGCAGTGGAAGATGACGCCCTTGCAGATATTCTTGTAGCCGCGTTTTCGGGTCTTTTTGTTTATCACCCGGACTAATTTCATCCAATCTTACTTTGTACCATGCCAGAATGATCTCTTCGATAGTTTGAATATTACTGTCGAGGAAAATCCCACCAATTAAGGCTTCAACGGTATCCGCTAAGATTGATTCTCGGCGGAAACCGCCACTTTTTAATTCACCCGGTCCTAAACGTAAACATTCACCGAGTTCAAATTCACGGGCAATTTCCGCCAGTGTATTTCCACGCACTAACGTTGCGCGCATACGGCTCATATCACCTTCATCCACCTTAGGAAAACGATGATAGAGATCGTTAGCAATCACAAAACTGAGAATTGAATCACCCAAAAATTCCAGTCTTTCATTATGTTTGCTGCTAGCACTTCTATGAGTTAATGCCTGAATTAATAAATCATTTTGCTGGAATGTATATCCCAGCTTACGCTGTAATTTTTCTAACAAAGAGGGGTTCATGTGCGCCCAACCATTCTACGTTTAATAAAAAAGCACACGCAACAGACCTGTAAAATCAGCTATTTTACAAAACTGTTGCGTTTGCACTGACTTCCGTCGACCATCACTCGTAAGCAATTGATATTCGAAAAATAACTTTTATGAATTATCGGAATTTAACGAGGATAGTTAATAATTAGGAAGTCAATAATGTTTAAAACAACATTATTGTACACTGGGTAAAATAATAATGCTTATGATAATGCGAGTTTTCTAATGAAAACTCGCATTGTCTGAAATGAATTATAGAGGACCAATTCGGCTAAAGCGAATACCTGTAGGCCATTCGTTCTCTTGTTTATCTAAACTTAACCAAATAAACACTGCACGCCCCACTAAATTTTGCTCAGGAACAAAGCCCCACATACGGCTATCAGAACTGTTGTCTCTATTATCACCCATCATAAAATAGTGTTTCTCAGGCACAATCCACTCATTAAGTGGTAAACCTGGTTGTACATATTTTGATTGAGTAATGTAGTTATTAATCGTCAAAATTTGGTGCGTAACGGTATCTAACTTCTCACTTCGACCATATTGACGCAGTGAGTTATTCGGTAACGCTTGGTCTACTGGGATTTGATAATTACCATATTGATTATCAACCACAGAGCTATTTTCAAATACCATTGTCCATTCACTTGGTTCTAATGGACCATAAGTGACCGGCAATTTTTCTGTGCATTTATTGTCTGCACAGTTAGGGTAAATGGTCAGCTCTTTCGCTTCTGGGTTATAAATGATTTTATCCCCCGGCAAACCAATAACGCGTTTCACGAAGTCTACATTTGGCTCTTTCGGATATTTAAATACCGCGATATCTCCACGATTAGGCTTACCCGTTTCGATTAATGTGGTTTGAGTAATAGGATCTTTCAATCCATAAGAAAACTTCTCAACCAGCATAAAATCACCAACTAAGAGCGTTGGCATCATCGAACCTGATGGGATTTGGAACGGCTCATAAATAAACGAACGAACAATCAAAACAATGGCTAACACAGGAAAAATTGAGGTTCCCGTTTCCAGCCACGACGGACGACGAACCGCTTTAGCAAGTTCATCTTCGTTCATTGAGCCGTTTGTTACTTCCCGCAATTTTTTAAGTTTCGCTTTACGTGCTGGCGCAAACTTAAATTTATCTAAGCACCAAATAATCCCTGTCACCAGCGTAGCCAGTGTGAGGATCAGGGCAAATGTGTTAGCCATTAAGACTCCTTGTAAACTTAGCTGTCTTTACCAACGTGCAATATAGCAAGGAACGCTTCTTGTGGGAGTTCAACGTTACCCACTTGCTTCATACGTTTCTTACCGTCCTTTTGCTTCTGTAACAGTTTCTTCTTACGGCTAACGTCACCGCCATAACATTTGGCAAGAACGTTTTTGCGCAGCTGTTTCACTGTAGAACGAGCAATAATGTGGTTACCAATTGCTGCTTGGATAGCAATATCAAACTGTTGACGTGGAATCAGCTCTTTCATTTTTTCCACTAACTCACGTCCGCGGTACTGCGAGTTGCCACGGTGAGTGATCAGCGCTAAAGCGTCGACACGTTCGTTGTTGATTAACACATCCACACGCACCATGTCTGACGTTTGGAAACGCTTGAATGAATAATCTAAAGAAGCATAACCACGAGAGGTTGATTTTAAACGGTCAAAGAAATCCAGTACCACTTCTGACATCGGAATTTCATAGGTAAGAGAAACCTGATTTCCGTGATAAACCATGTTGGTTTGTACGCCACGTTTTTCAATACACAGAGTGATAACGTTACCTAAATACTCTTTAGGCATCAGCATATGACACTCAGCGATAGGCTCTCTTAACTCTTCGATGTTATTCAGCGGTGGTAATTTCGACGGACTATCCACATAAACAATCTCGCCGTTAGTTTGCTGAACTTCATAAACTACCGTTGGTGCCGTGGTGATCAGATCAAGATCGTATTCGCGTTCTAAACGCTCTTGAATGATTTCCATGTGCAGTAAGCCAAGGAAACCACAACGGAAACCGAATCCTAATGCTGTTGACGTTTCTGGTTCATAGAACAAAGAAGCATCGTTCAGGCTTAATTTACCCAATGCATCGCGGAAAGCTTCATAGTCATCAGAGCTAACAGGGAACAGACCCGCATAGACTTGAGGTTTAACTTTTTTGAAGCCTGGTAATGCTTTATCTGCTGGGTTACGAGCACCAGTTAAAGTATCCCCGACAGGTGCGCCAGTGATGTCTTTAATCGCACACACTAACCAGCCTACTTCACCGCAGTTAAGCACATCACGGTCAACTTGTTTTGGTGTGAAAATACCGAGGCGATCCGCGTTATACACATTGCCCGTACTCATCACTTTAACTTTGTCACCTTTTTTCAATGTTCCGCTTTTAATACGGATCAGAGAAACAACGCCTAAATAGTTATCGAACCAAGAGTCGATAATTAGCGCTTGTAACGGTGCATCGCCATCACCTTCTGGCGGTGGGATTTCTTTTACTAAACGTTCGATAACATCTTGGACACCGATACCGGTTTTCGCAGAACAACGAACAGCATCATGGGCATCAAGACCCACAATGTCTTCAATCTCTTCAGCAACACGCTCAGGATCAGCGGCTGGTAAATCAATCTTGTTAAGGACTGGAACGACTTCCAAGTCCATTTCAATTGCGGTATAGCAGTTCGCTAAGGTTTGAGCTTCAACACCTTGCCCTGCATCCACAACTAATAATGCGCCTTCACACGCCGCCAATGAACGAGAAACTTCATAGGAGAAGTCCACGTGTCCTGGAGTGTCGATAAAGTTCAGTTGGTAAGTTTCACCATCCGCTGCTTTATAATCGAGCGTTACGCTTTGTGCTTTAATGGTGATACCACGTTCACGTTCCAGATCCATAGAGTCTAAAACCTGAGCCGCCATTTCACGGTCAGTTAAGCCACCACAGATTTGAATAATACGATCTGACAACGTGGATTTTCCGTGGTCGATATGTGCAATGATCGAAAAGTTTCTAATGTTTTTGATTTTCAAGGTAATATCTTCTTTTAAATTGCCTTACAAAATCAGTTTTGAGCAAATTTTGCCACAAAACTAAAATGCTATGATTATCACAAGATTGCTAATTAGCAGCATTTTACATACAAGAACCCACTAACACAAAGATTCAATGTAAAACAACTGTAAACTAGCTAAAGTTGAATGAGTTACTTATTTCATTTTTCTTCATTTTTGAACGACTAAAAACAAAATCGCCTGTAGTAAAAAGCTTATGTCGTGAAAGCTTAGCTACAGGCGATGATGTGAGACAATGGCATTCAACCATGTGTTTGAACACTGATTTCGCCGGGGGGCAGCCCTATTTGTAAAACGATAGGCTGAAAATCGATTTTATTGCGCCAACGTGAAGCCATTTCTCTCGCAGTGAAAAAGCCAGCAAACCCACCGAAAATGCCTGCTAATGCAACCCATACCTGCTCAAATTCAGCTAATTGAGCCAATGCGGCAAATATAAACAATCCAACCAATGGCGTTAAATAGACTAACATAGCAGAACGTAGCAAGCTTCCTTCAGGAATACCTACTTCAATTTTTTGTCCAACAACCAAAGGCTGTTCAACTTCAATTTCCAATTCGTGCTCTGTGTTAGGTCCTATTTTGTTTAAAGCATATGAACCGCAAGCAGCACGAGCGCTGCAACTTCCACATCCGGCTGAAGAGCCATAACGCAATAACGCTCGCCCTTTCTGCCACCTAACCACCGTTGCCCATTCTTTTACCATGATTTACTCCCGAAACTGAATGCTACTCGCAATTAACTGGGATGTTGATAGCGGTAGCTCCCCTATTATCGTAATCACATTTTGCTTTTGAGTCATGGTGTAAATTGTGCGGCGACCATTTTGTAGCGGCTGATCCAGTAAAGGACCTTTCGATGTTTTTGTCACATTAACCGAAAAGGTGAATAACCCATCGCTGAACATCGCTGTTTCAATGATGTCATCATCACTCAATTTTCGCGTAGAGCGAGACACTTCCTCAAAGCCTGGAGGCAGCATTCCCACCCGCCATTTAAATGATGGGTTTTCATTTTTTGGCGATACCAATAATGGTGGTAAATTCACATTACTGAGGGATTTCAATGAATCTTGTACATTTTTGCTATCTAAAACAGTCGAAATTACCCGGAACTGTTCCAGTGTTTGATTATTGTTGTCGAGCAAATCAACACGCAGTGGCAATTTAGTTTCTTCATCGATTAGTAACACATAATTAAATCGAGAATTATCTTTTGAAATAATACGGATGACTAATGCGGGTCTATCACCAATGTGCGTACGGCCAGCATCAATAAAATTATAATAAGGCTGAATTTTTTGGTAATCAGCAAAAAGGACCGTAGGTAAGTTATCAATGATATGTTCGCCATTCAGGCTAAACGCATCGAATCCCGGTTCAAAATAACTAATTCGGTTGCCATTTTGTACTATTTCTCGGCGAGATGAATCCATTTGGATCATTTGAGAAATAGGAACACCATTGATAATCGCATGGCGATAGCGCACTGGAACGATATTTTGCGGATTGAATGTCATAAACGACATTTCATATGACAGGTTCTGGGCAGCCGTTCCCATTTCTTTGAAAAGAACATCGGCATCCGTAGATGATGCCGATGCTTGATTAGATATAATCAGGCTGCCCGTCAGGCAGAGGACGGATAACCATTTATTCATTATTGCAGTTTAACCCCTGCTGATGCGGTATTTTTATCACTGTCTTGATGTGGCTGATTCAGCATCGAACGTCTTTCAATTTCATACTGTTGCAGCATGGCATTGATACGTTGATTCTGTTGTTCGATTTGCTGAGACTGTTGCTCAGTACCAAACAATTGGCTATCTGAAATATTTAAGCTAACTGGCGCACCACGTCCGACAGGAACAGTATTAAATACAGGATCATCCACAGTAGAATCGACGTTATTGCTTTGATTGTATTGTTGAACACCCACAATTACAGCGAGTGATACACATGCAGCCACACCGATTTGCGTAATTTGGCTAGCCCATGGACGAATTTTGCTCCAAAACGGGAAACCACTCCAGCTTGCAGGTTCTGGTTGTGATTCAACAACTGCTTGAGGATTAATTCGCACCGGTTCATTTTCCAGCGCTGCCGCAACTTTACTTGCAATATCAAAATGAATGACATCGCCTGTATCATTACGCAGAGTATCACGAACAAGATGATAGCTCTCCCAACGTTGCTTTAACGTTGAATCACATGAAATGGTGTTAATAAGTTCTAAATCTAGAGCTTCACCATCCATCATTGCGGAAAGTTTCTCTCTTTGCATGCCCAATTACCTTCAGTTAATTGCTCACAGTTAAATGGTAACTCGCGACCCAACCAATTAATGTTGTTGGATCAACGGCTGAACTTTTTCATCAATTGCTTCCCTTGCTCTAAAGATCCGTGATCGAACGGTACCCACAGGGCAATCCATCACTTCGGCTATCTCTTCGTAGCTTAAGCCATCAAGTTCACGTAGCGTGATTGCCATTCGGAGATCTTCTGGCAGTGACTCAATGGTACGGAAAACAACTCGCTTTAATTCATCAGACAACATTAAGTTCTCTGGGTTCGAAATTTCTTTTAATGCGCCGGCTGATTCGAAGTTTTCTGCGTCGCTTGCTTCCAGATCTGACGCGGGAGGACGTCTATCTTGCGCGACTAAGTAGTTCTTTGCCGTGTTGACAGCAATTCGATAAAGCCAAGTATAAAAGGCACTGTCGCCACGGAACGAGCCGATTGCACGATAAGCCTTAATAAACGACTCTTGTGCAACATCAGGCACATCCGCTTGCGGTACATAACGAGAAACGAGACTTGCAACCTTATGCTGGTATTTAATCACCAGTAAATTGAAAGCTTGTTGATCGCCTTTTTGTACTTTCTCAACCAATATTTGGTCTGTCAGCTGCTCGCTCATTCCAGGAACCATCTCCTGAACACAGATTGATAATGACTTAACTTGTTCATCTTCTCCCTTCCTTAAGCAAGCCTAACTTCGAGTAATAAAAACTGATGAAGTTCAATTTATTCCAAAAATAATCGAAAATAATTTCAAAAAATGGGATCGATATTTCTTAATCGATCCCATTGATCCTTGTGAGCACTACCTAATAGTATACACAAAACAGGCATATCTACGGCATGATTACGTGGAATTTATTCATTCTCATTGGCACTTTTCATTTAGCCAATGGTTTTTCCCAAAATAAATGATGATTTTCCAAATAAACTAAAGTGTCGCTAAATAATATAGTTCTTTAAGAACTCAAAATGCGATTAATACATAGTCACAGGCAGCTCGATAGGCTAACATAAAATTCTCTATAGAAACACAACACACAAACACTTATGAACGCATCCACACAGCATGACACTGATATTTTAATCATTGGAAGTGGTGTCGCAGGATTATCAGCCGCACTCCGGCTTGCACCCTTTCATCAAGTTACTATTCTCAGCAAAAGCACCCTCAGTGATGGTGCATCTTATTACGCTCAGGGCGGAATAGCCGCCGTTTTCGATGACACCGACAGCATAGAATCCCATGTTAATGACACGCTTGTGGCTGGCGCGGGGATCTGCGAAAAGAGCGCCGTAGAGTTTATAGCATCAAACGCCAAACATTGTGTTCAATGGCTGATTGACCAAGGGGTTTTATTTGATACCGAAGTCAACGAAACAGGGGAAACGCAGTATCACCTCACCCGAGAAGGCGGACACAGTCATCGCCGTATTTTGCATCACGCAGATGCCACCGGAAAAGAGGTTGAAACCACCCTTGTTAATATTGCTTTTGAGCATCCGAATATCCAGATCAAAGAACGCTACAATGCGGTTGATCTGATCCTCGAAGATAAAACCCAAAAGAACGCCCGCTCCCGCATTGTCGGCGCCTATGTTTGGAACCGCCAAAAAGAGCAAGTCGAAACAATCCGAGCAAAAACCATCGTTTTAGCCACGGGTGGCGCTGCGAAGGTTTACCAATACACCACCAACCCCGATATCTCATCCGGTGATGGTATTGCCATGGCATGGCGGGCAGGCTGCCGCGTAGCTAATTTGGAATTTAACCAGTTTCACCCAACTTGTTTATTCCACCCTCAAGCTCGTAATTTCCTACTCACCGAAGCTTTACGCGGTGAAGGCGCCTACTTAAAACGCCCTGATGGCAGCCGATTCATGCCAGATTATGACGCGCGTTGTGAATTAGCGCCGCGGGATATTGTCGCCAGAGCCATCGACCATGAAATGAAACGCCTCGGGGCAGACTGCATGTATCTGGACATCAGCCACAAATCCCCTGAGTTTATTCAGCACCACTTCCCCACCATTTATGCCAAATTACTCACCTTAGGTTTAGATTTAACCCAAGAGCCGATCCCAATCGTTCCCGCAGCCCACTATACCTGCGGCGGCGTCGTTGTTGACCCGACAGGCATGACAGATGTGCCGAATCTTTATGCTATTGGTGAAGTGAGTTATACCGGGCTACATGGTGCCAATCGCATGGCGTCCAACTCATTACTTGAATGCCTAGTTTATGGGTGGGCTGCCGCAGAAAATATCATCAAAACGATCAACCAGATCCCTGAGGTTTCTGAACTCCCTGAATGGGATGAAAGCCGAGTTCATAATTCTGATGAACAAGTTGTCATTCAGCATAACTGGCATGAATTGCGTTTATTTATGTGGGATTACATGGGGATAGTAAGAACCACAAAACGCCTTGAACGCGCTTTGCGTCGTATTCATCTACTTCAACAAGAAATTAATGATTACTATGCTAATTTCCGCATCTCCAATAACTTACTGGAACTGCGCAACTTAGTCCAAGTTGCAGAACTAATGGTGCGCTGCGCCTTAGAACGTAAAGAGAGTCGCGGTTTGCACTATACCTTAGACTACCCTGAGCTTTTACCCGATTCTGGTCCAACCGTTTTAACCCGCTAATATTCACCGCCTATCTGTGCATTAGCCGCAGATAGGCTTTTAATACTTAAGATAAAATGGCTGGATCAACGAGATAAACTCATCCGTATAGCTATCATCTGGTTGTTTCAATGTTAAAGACGAAATAACCGGTTCCATCATCTTAATCGTCAACCCTAATAGCATCCGATGATATGGTGTATGGGCTTTATCCTGAACTTGCGCGCGATAGGCTAAATACCAACCACTCGCCATTGCCATCGCTTCGACTTTCTGCCCTACATCATAAGGCAATACCAAACAAAAAATCCCGTCTGGTGCCAAGCATCGTTTCGCGCTATCTAATAATACTTGGTGAGTAAGTGTTCCGGTATAGCGAGCTTGATCGCGTTTTTCATCCCGACACGCTACCGCGGGCTCAAAATAAGGAGGATTACTCACGATTAATTCATACTGATGGTTAGGCTGTTCGCTAAACGTAATAATGTCCTGATGGAGCACTCGCAGCCGTTCAGACCATGGAGATTCATCAAAATTTTCCTGTGCTTGTAACGCCGCAGCGTCATCAAGTTCAACCGCATCAACCTGCACTTGCTCACTACGCTGAGCTAGCATTAAGGCTATTAATCCGCTCCCACTGCCTATGTCCAACGCATATTTTGTTGCATTAAGAGGCGCCCACGCACCGAGTAATACCCCGTCAGTACCGACCTTCATCGCGCAACGATCATGAGCAACAAAAAATTGCTTGAAGGTAAACCCGCCTTTTCGATAACTCTTTTTTTGTTCGCTCATACTGCCACTCTGGTTTAAATAGGATTTACGTGAATATTCTCAATTTCAACCCACAAATCTGCAAATTTAATCTAATTCTAATAATATTATTCTCGCATAATGAGAATGTGATTTGTTAGTGATTTTTTTTACTGCTAAGTTCGAGAAAAAGGAGATGCCATGAACAGTATTAATAGAACACTAGATATCTTATCGTTTGTCACGACTTGCGCGTCTCCAATCACACCGCAAACCATTTCCAAAGAATTAGATATTCCGCTCTCAACGGTTTATCGGCTTTTAACTATTCTCATAAACTGGGAATTTATAACTTACTCTAAGCAATATGGCACTTATACCGTTGGTGCGCAGAGTATCAAAACTCAAGAAAAATACTATCACCACAGTTTGTTGATGACCTCGTCAAAATCAGAGCTTCATGCATTAGCGAAAAAGACCCAAGAAACTGCGGCAATTATCACCGCCAACCTACGGGAAACCATCTGTGTTGATAAAATTGATAGTGAACAAGCCGTACGCTGCTCTTTTATTGTGGGACATGGCAATACCGTGATCCGCGGCGCTAGTGCAAAAACCCTCTTAGCTTACCGTGATGAACAATACCAAGAATTGGTCTTCGAAACCCACGCCAAGCAGCTACACAAAGATAACTATTTACAGAAATTAAAACAGGATCTAATCCAAATCCGTCAACAGGGCTATGGCATTTCTGTTGGTGAAATTGATGCGGGTGTTTTTGGCGCATCAGCACCTGTTTTTAAAGGCAATGATATTTTAGCTGTCGTCTCTGTCATGGCACCCGAATTTCGTGCCATCAACCGCGTCGATGAGCTGATTAAAGCCACATGCCAAACGGCCCAAAATATAACAAAACTGATTAACTTGGAGTAACTATGACACAACCTTTTCAATGGCAGGGTCGTACTGATGGTGAAACACAGGAACATTTACGCATTCACCAAGTCATCAACCAGCGTTTACCTGCGGAGTTTGCCATTATCGGCTTCGCTTCGGACGAAGGTGTTCGCCGCAATAAAGGTCGTCAAGGCGCTAAAGCCGGCCCTGATGCCATCCGCCGTCAACTTGCTGGCCTGCCTATCCATCAGCCACTAGCTATTCGTGATGTGGGAACGGTAAGTTGTGATGATGGTGATCTGGAAGCGGCTCAACGCCGACTGTCCGATGAGATAATCTCAGTGTTAGAACAGCGCCAAAAACCCATTGTTTTAGGTGGCGGTCACGAAGTCGGCTTTGCGAGCTTCCAAGGTGTTTTCGATTTCGTTCAAAAACATCAGCCAGAAAAAAACATTGGGATCATCAATTTTGATGCACACTTTGATTTACGTGAAGCCCCAGAAGCCACATCTGGTACGCCATTTTTACAATCGTCACAACTGTGCGCTAAGCACCAGCGCCCTTTCAATTACCTATGTTTAGGCATCGCAGATCACGGTAATACCAAGGTGTTATTTGATACAGCGGAGCGCTTAGGCTGCCACTATATTCGCGATAAAGCCTTAACCGCGAGCTTATTACCCCAAGCGATTGAACAGATTAAACAATTTATAAATTCTGTGGATTACCTGTATGTCACTGTGGATTTAGATGTGTTCTCTGCGGGTATCGCACCGGGAGTCAGCGCACCAGCCGCTCGAGGGATTTCTACTGAAACATTTGATGAATTATTTAGTGTCATCAAATCTAGCGGCAAGATTGCACTGTTTGATATCGCTGAGTGCAATCCTGAATTTGATATTGATAACCACACATCAAAACTAGCAGCTTACTTGGTTTACCAATATTTATTCTAAAAACAACAAACACAATAAAACGACTGATAAACAACTTACCTTGTCTTTCAAAATATAAATAAAAGCTTAGTCAACTAAGCAACTAGTTAAAAATAAACAGCATTGTGCCCCTAAAGCTGTAGCACGAAAAACAATTTTATCGTGTCTTTAACAAGACATTTATACCCTTGGATTTCGAGTTACAGCTAGGCGGCTAGAGAGGATATCCCTAGGAGCATACATAAGTATGTGACTAGGGTAGCCGAACGCGGCCAACAACGCTGTAGATTGAAAGACATGGTATAAATAAAGGGAAAAAAATGACATTCCAAATCGACACACTCACCACCCTCTTCCTGACTGTAGTTTGCCTGCTAATGGGTGTTCACCTCAAAAAACGCATTGAATGGCTACAACGTTTTTGTATCCCTTCACCGGTCATTGGTGGTTTTTTAGTCAGCTTACTTATTTGGGGATTAAAGTCTTTCGATTTAGCTGAAATTACGTTCGATACCAGCTTACAAACATTCTTGATGGTGGCGTTCTTTACGACTGTTGGTATTGATGGCAGTTTCCGCGTATTAAAAAGCGGTGGACGCTTACTCATTACTTACCTGTTAATTTGCTGGACATTGGTTATTTTCCAAGACACCTTTGGTGCCGGTCTGGCGCATTTATTAGGTATCGACCCGGTTATCGGGATCATGGCTGGCGGTGTTTCTTTAACAGGTGGACACGGTGGTGCGGCGGCATTTGGTGGTATGGCCGAAGGTCTTGGCGTACAGTCTGCAACTGTTGCGGCGATTGCAGCGGCAACGTTTGGTCTGATTTCAGGAAGCTTATTAGGTGGCCCTATCGCGAGCTATTTAATTAAAAAACACAAAGTCACTATTCAAACCGAAGAACACATTGAAAGCGTGAAAGTTGAAGAGAAATTGGCTGGCAAAATCGACTCTATCGATGCCCATGCATTCTTAAAAATGTTAGCGCTTATTTTAGGTGTAATGGTTGTCGGTCAATTTGCTTCTGCGCAATTTACTAAAGCCACGGGATTCTCTTTACCAAGCTATGTCGGTGCAATGATTATCGCGATTATTGTGCGTAACATTAACGACCAAGTTGAAATTGTTCGTATTAACCAAAAATCCATCAACCTAATTTCAGATGTTTCACTGGGCTTATTCTTAACCATGGCGATGATGTCGCTTAAGATTTGGGAATTGAAAGTCATCGCCCTGCCATTATTCATCATCTTACTGGCGCAAACTATTGCCATCATCCTGTTCGTTGTTTTCGTCGTCTTCAGGCTGTTAGGCAAAAACTACGATGCTGCAGTAATGTGTTCAGGCATGATGGGACATGGTTTAGGGGCTACACCGAACGCAATGGCAAACATGTCATCAGTCTGTGAGCGCTACAAACAAGTTTCTATGAAAGCGTTTATGATTGTGCCATTAAGCGGTGCTGTACTTATCGACCTCGTGGGAATTCCTTACCACACTTGGTTAATTAACATGCTCAGCTAATTCCACTTCATCCCTCTTACCAACCATACGACAGAGTTTGGTAAGAGGGAGCATTATCAGTAAGCCACTTCCTTATATACCCCCCGCCAACAAAAACAGGTAAACTCTGCACAAAGCTGATTTTTGTGGTGAACAATTTTGCTAACCTGTTTATAATCAGCGCCCCAAATAGAGGTATATCATGACTGCATCCACTTTTTCTGAACTTGAGCTTGATGAGAGCCTGATCACCGCGCTGACCAATAAAGGTTACGAGCGCCCGACGGCCATCCAAGAAGCGGCTATCCCTCCTGCAATGGATGGACGCGACGTTTTAGGTTCAGCCCCAACCGGAACAGGTAAAACTGCGGCGTTCTTATTGCCAGCCATTCAACATTTACTTGATTTCCCAAGAAAAAAATCAGGTCCGCCTCGCGTTCTGATTTTAACACCAACTCGCGAACTCGCTATGCAAGTCGCTGATCAAGCTAAAGAGTTGTGTGCACATAATCATTTAGACGTTGCCACCATTACAGGCGGCGTTGCGTATATGAACCACGCTGAGGTTTTCAGCGAAAACCAAGATATCGTCGTCGCAACCACCGGACGTTTGCTGCAATACATTAAAGAAGAAAACTTCGATTGCCGCGCCGTAGAGATTTTGATCCTCGATGAAGCTGACCGTATGCTGGATATGGGCTTTGCGCACGATATCGAAACTATCGCAGGTGAAACCCGCTGGCGCAAGCAAACCATGTTGTTCTCTGCCACTCTTGAAGGTGAAGCAATTCGTGATTTTGCTGAGCGTCTACTCGAAGATCCTATCGAAATTGAAGCAGATCCTTCACGCCGTGAACGCAAGAAAATCCAACAATTTTACTATCGCGCTGACACGTTAGAGCATAAAACTGCGCTGCTGTGTCACCTTATCAAGCAAGAAGACGTCACCAAATCGATTGTCTTTGTGCGTAAGCGTGAACGCGTTCGTGAAGTTGTCCAATGGCTGCGTGAGGCAGGGATTGAACCTTGCTATATCGAAGGTGAAATGGTGCAAGCGAAGCGTAACGAAGCTGTTCGCCGCTTAGTGACTGGACAAGTTAAAGTCCTCGTTGCAACAGACGTGGCTTCTCGTGGATTAGACATTGAAAACGTCAGCCATGTTTTTAACTTTGACTTACCGCGCACCGCGGATGTCTATTTGCACCGTATCGGTCGTACCGGTCGTGCTGGACGCAAAGGAACTGCTCTGTCTTTAGTTGAAGCGCACGATTTCCCTCTACTGGGTAAAATCACTCGCTACATCGAAGACCCAATTAAGATGCGAGTGGTAGATTCATTACGCCCAACAACCAAAGCGCCTTCTGAAGCGATGCTGAATAAGCCAAAACCCTCTAAGAAAGTGCTGGCTAAGCGTAAAGAGAAGAAAAAAGAAGAGCAAAGCAAGAAAAAAGAAAAAGTACGCCATCGCGATAAGAAAAATATCGGTAAACGTCGCACTCCAGCTATATCATCTACAACTACGCCATCTGCAACTGCGTCTGCGCCATCTAAAGCTGCACCGTCTGCAAGCGCAGCAGATAGCAATAAAACCAAGTAAAACTCAATCGAGTGATACTGACAAAAGCGGGCTTCGGCCCGTTTTTCATTTATTAACTTAAGTTCATTAACTTATAGACCTTCTCTCTCATAACCCGACTTTCATTGGTTAACGCTTCTGCTTTTATCATATGATTATCTAAAATATCTCGGCAGTTATAACCCTGATTATTTTCCATTCGCCAATCTGCGCCATTTGATAATAATAATTCAGCAACATCTAAAGAGTGGCTATTTAAAGCATCATGCAACGGGGTATTTCCCAAATTATCTCTCACGTTGACCATTAAACCATTACTCAGCAAAATTTCTGATTGAGCCACTCTCCCGCTTTGAGCCGCTAAATGTAAAACTGTTTTTTGCTGAGCTAACTGCATTTTTTTAATTCCCTGCCCGTATGGAGATTCCAATAATACTTTTATAAATTGGCTATTACCCGCACGAACAGATTGCATTGCGAGTTTATCAATATCGCAGTGCTTATTTTTCATTGAAAGCAGCACTTTAAATTCACTAATATTTTCTTTCTTAATTGAATTTTTACAGCTTTCTTGCCAATTAAAACTTTGTTTCTGCTCTACGTTTGGAAATTCATTCAACATAGAATCCGCTGTTTTATCAAATTCACCTGTAATCGCATTCCAATTATTCCATGGTTTATGTTTGCACATCATCCTAATAATCTTAACCATTGAATGTGCAATAAAGCTCCTGGTCAACAAACGGTGTGGTAACCAGTCTTTCCAAGAATTATGTTCGCTGTAAGCCATTTTGATACGGTTTCCCAACGCAGAAGGGATTGGTAACGTGTTTTGAAGTGCATCAAGCCAATCATATTGAACAGTATAAAAGCGTATCAAACCTTCATCTGCTTGTTGCTTAGCAATGTTATAATCCATTCCAATTTTATGAACTGTGTTTTGAGCAAGCCCTGAAGGACTAAATGAAATACAAGGTGATTGACTCGCCAATGCGGCTATTGATGCAAGACCGCCCCCTAGAGAGTGCCCTGTGCAGATAATATTACCTTTCACGGCTCGATATAGAATATTTGTTAACCCTACCGCCTGAAAGAATTGAGGTTCGTAATATCCTAGGCCTTGCCGAATGTTGGCATAAAAATCGACAATATCATTTGTTCCCGCAAAGCAAATAATATACAGACCATTAAAACAACAAATATTCGATTGAAAACCTGTAAATTCATTATTTAAAAGTTCTGCATCTATACCTAATTCATTAATTTTTGACGTGCTGAGTTTTTCTATTCCTTGAATATCACGCCAATTACTATGATAGGCACCTTGTGATAGTAACGCTAAAAGATAATCTTTATTCTGTGCATCTCTTCCTAGAAACTCCTCTCTCGTAACATTTTTAGACCATTTATCACGGGGGCTACATAATGAATCCGAAAATGTATTTTGTTGATATAAATTTAAACCTTCTTCAACAAAAGAAAGTTCGTCCTTACTTACTGTCTGCTGTATTGCTGTACTGAATGGCATAAATTCTCCCTAACAAATGCTGTATGCTGGAAGAATATTGAAATATAAATAACCAAGGGGGGAAATAATCAACTTTGTTAGGGGTAAATAAAAAAGCCATTGAGAACAATGGCTTTTAGAATTTATTAAGATAAGAGATCTATTGACCCCTTAATGTTTATTACAGGCTTTCAGTGAAAGTACGAGTAATAACGTCACGCTGTTGTTCAGGTGTTAATGAATTAAAACGCACTGCATAACCAGAAACACGGATAGTTAATTGCGGATATTTCTCTGGGTTTTTAACTGCATCTTCTAATGTTTCACGGCTTAATACGTTAACATTTAAGTGCTGACCACCTTCTACGCGAACAGTTGGTTTCATTTCCAAAGGAACTTCGCGGCTCTCAAAAGCCCCCAATTCATCTTTAGGAACAACCTGACCTTCGCTATAATCTGCTTTCGCACACACGCAACGAGCTTCATTTGTCTCGCTATCGATTAGCCAGAAAGAGTTCAGCAGTGCTGCATTATCACTTTTAGTAATTTGAATACCAGTAATCATCTCGACCTCCACGTTCGAATCAGATTTTGATCAATCTTTGCTAACTGTTTTTAATCGCTATTGATTGGATAATTGGTCTAACCAACCTGTTTATCTAATATATACCAGCTAGAACCCCCGGATTCTTTGATATTTATCAAATATTTCGTATGGTAATTAACCATGGCTGCGCATCTTTATGATTTAAATCAATATTCACATTTGGGCTTTTTAATTATTTTTGTAAATTTTCAAATTAATTTGAAGTGCTTTTAGGGAGTTAGCGCGGAACAACACTTTATCTATGCGCCATGAACCAGTAAGCTACGAACTATAAAATACATCACTATGGGATCATTCATGTCAAATACGATGACTTGGCACGACGTAATCGGTGCGGAAAAATCACAAACCTATTTCAAAGAGACTCTCGCGTTTGTCGCGAACGAAAGAGAAAGCGGAAAAGTAATCTACCCACCGCAAGAAGATGTTTTCAATGCGTTTCGCTATACCGAATTAGCGGACATCAAAGTCGTTATCTTGGGACAAGACCCCTATCATGGACCAGGGCAAGCACACGGATTATCATTTTCTGTACGTCCGGGTATTAAAGCGCCGCCTTCACTCGTCAATATGTATAAAGAGCTTGAGAAAGATATTCCAGGATTTGTCCGCCCGGAACATGGATACCTGCTCAGCTGGGCTCAACAAGGGGTTTTACTCCTCAATACGGTATTAACTGTAGAACAAGGCAATGCGCACTCACATGCACACCTAGGCTGGGAAACGTTTACAGATAAAGTGATTCAGGCGATTAATGATCATACTGAGGGCGTGATTTTTCTTTTATGGGGCTCTCATGCACAAAAGAAAGGTCGCATTATCGATACTAAGCGCCACCATGTACTTAAAGCACCTCACCCATCACCACTTTCTGCTCATCGAGGCTTCTTAGGATGTGGCCATTTCTCGAAAGCTAATCAATTGCTTGAACAGCAAGGTCGCGCACCTATTGATTGGTATCCAGTTATTCCTGAATAAATGCATTCTATAGCGATAAAATGTATTGGTGATGAAGTTCTTAGAAGTTCGCAATAGAAAAATGGGATGCTCAGCATCCCATTCTCGTTATATACCCTAAAACTATTTATGCTCTAAACTTATTTAGAAACAATGACCATTGCAGGGCGCAACAGACGGTTATTCAAGGTATAACCCTTTTGCATCACGTTGATCACTTGACCTGCGCTATGGTCAGGAGATTCAATCATGGTCATTGCCTGGTGAACTTCAGGGTTGAATGGCACATTTGCCGCATCAACAGGCTCAATACCAAACTTAGAAACGGCATCTAAGAACGTTTTCAACGTAAGATCTAAGCCTTCTAACATCGCTTTGGATTCTTCGTTGTCACGATCAGCTGCCTCAATTGCACGCTCTAAGTTATCAATAACAGGCAACAATTCATTGGAAAACTTCTCAAGCGCAAACTTGTGGGCTTTTTCAATATCTTGTTCTGTACGACGACGAATGTTTTCGATTTCAGCGTGAGCACGTAACATTGCTTCGCGTTCAGTTTTACGGGAAGCTTCAAGTTGCTGTTCAAGCTCAGCAATACGCGCTGCTAACGCTTGTTCTTCGGCTTGTAAATCTGCTTGTTGAGTATCAACTTCTTGCTCTGCTTGCACTTTTTGTGTTTCATTTTGCTCAGAAGCTTGCTCATCATGCATGTTTTGTTCTTTACTACTCATGAATATCTCCGCGTATTTAGCAATAATTCTATCTATGAGAGTATTATGGGGATCTAATACAGGGATTCAAGGGAAGTCATACAACGAGGAGTTAAAAAAGTATGCAAAAGGCTAAGATGACACCATCTTCACAATTTAAAACTATCGGTATTGTCGGACACCCAAGGCACCCTGAAGCATTGGCAACCCATGAACTTATCTATCATTGGCTGATTTCAAAAAATTACCACGCAATAATTGATAAACAAGTGGCTAAGGATTTGAAATTAAAAGATGCCAATACAGGAACTTTAACAGAAATCGGTCAACAAGCCGATTTAGTCGTTGTGGTTGGCGGCGATGGCAACATGCTTGGAGCTGCGCGAATTTTATCCCGCTATAACAATAAAGTTATTGGTGTCAACCGAGGTAATTTGGGATTTTTAACCGACCTGGACCCCGACAATGCCCTTCAGCAACTGTCCTGTGTTCTTGATGGGGAATATCATGAAGAGCAGCGCTTTTTATTAGAAGCTCAAGTTATCAAGGCGAATCAAAAAGCCCGTAAAAGTAGCGCCATTAATGAAGTGGTTCTTCACCCAGGCAAAGTCGCGCATATGATTGAGTTTGAAGTTTATATTGATGAAAAATTTGCCTTTTCACAACGCTCAGACGGCTTAATTATTGCGACCCCGACAGGCTCAACAGCCTACTCTTTATCCGCTGGGGGACCTATCCTTACGCCGAATCTAGACGCTATTGTACTCGTGCCGATGTTCCCACACACCCTATCGTCTCGCCCATTAGTTATCAGCAGCGACAGCAGTATCCGCTTAAAATTTTTACGGACCAATATTGATTATGAAGTGAGTTGCGACAGTCAAATTATGCTACCTATACAGGATGGCGAAGAGGTGATTATAAAGCGCAGCTCGAAGAGTCTGAATTTAGTTCATCCAAAAGATTACAATTATTTCAATACATTAAGTTCAAAACTCGGTTGGTCTAAAAAAACTTTTTAAATTTTTTGCACTGCCTCTTTACTGTATAAAAAAACAGGTTAAACTGTATGAAAACACAGGTGTGTATTTAAACAGGAGAGCGCAGATGCTAACCCAACTAACCATCAATAATTTTGCTATCGTTCGTGAGTTAGAAATCGATTTTCGTAGCGGTATGACGACAATTACAGGTGAAACCGGTGCGGGTAAATCCATTGCTATCGATGCTCTTGGTTTATGTTTAGGTAACCGAGGTGAAGCCAACATGGTTCGTCCTGGTGCTCAACGTGCCGACTTGTGTGCTCGCTTTTCACTGTCTGACGCTCAAATGGCAGCAAATTGGCTCATTGAGCATCAACTTGATAATCAAAATGAATGCTTACTACGCCGTACTATCGCAACCGATGGTCGTTCTCGAGGCTTTATTAACGGTGTCTCCGTTCCCTTATCGCAATTACGTGAACTTGGCGCATTACTGATCCAAATTCATGGTCAACATGCTCACCAGCTATTATTGGATAATGATCATCAACAATCCCTACTTGATGCCTATGCTAATCAGCAAGCATTACTCGCTCAAATGAAGCAGACGTGGCAAAAGTGGCATGAATCTTGTCAGCAATTAGCTGTATTTCAAAAACAGATGCAAGAGCGTGAATCTCGCCAGCAATTGCTTGATTATCATTTAAAAGAGTTAAATGAGTTCCTACCCGTTCAAGGGGAGTTTGAGGAAATTGATCAAGAATATAAGCAGCTTGCTAATCATGGGCAATTTTTAACTATTGGGCAAACAACAGCACAAATTCTGACAGAAAGTGACGATGCAAACGTCATCAGCCTTCTCAATATGGCAAAAAATGAGCTTTCAGATTTAGTCACTCTGAACCCTAAATTTTCAGGGTTATTGGATATGCTGGAAGAAGCAGCCATCCAAGTTAATGAAGTGAGTGATGAAATTAAACATTACTGCGATCAATATGAATTAGACCCAAATCGTTTATTCGAATTAGAGCAGCGAATTTCCAAACAAATTAGTTTGGCACGTAAGCATCACGTTACGCCTGAAGCACTGCCTGAACTTTTTCAACAATTAGTTGAAGAACAAAATCAGATAGCTAACCAAAATGAAGATTGTGAAGCTTTAAATGCGCAGGCCATTGCTGACCACCAAAAAGCTCTAGAATGTGCGGAACGTTTACATCATGTACGTCTGCATTATGCACAAGAGCTCAGCCAGCTAATTACTAGCAGTATGCACCAACTTTCAATGCCTCATGGCCTTTTCACGATTGATGTAAAATTTGTCCCTGAACATTTACAAATCGATGGCGCCTGCAAAGTCGAATTCAATGTCACTACTAACCCAGGACAGCCACATCAAGCTTTGGCTAAAGTTGCATCAGGTGGTGAGCTATCTCGCATCGCTTTAGCCATTCAAGTGATCACCGCGAAAAAAATGGATACTCCGGCTTTAATTTTTGATGAAGTGGACGTGGGGATCAGTGGTCCAACCGCCGCTATTGTCGGGAAATTACTCCGTGAACTTGGTGAATCCACCCAAGTTATGTGTGTAACTCACTTGCCACAAGTTGCGGGCTGTGGTCATCACCATTTTTATGTTAGTAAAGAAACGAACGGTGTAGAAACCGAGACTCACATGCAATTACTGGATAAAAAATCTAGATTACAAGAGCTTGCACGGTTACTTGCTGGCTCAGAGGTAACGAAAAATACATTGGCTAATGCAAAAGAGTTGCTCGCAGCTTAAATTTCGACAACTTTTTTTATCTCCTGTTGTCTTAGAGTCGATCTGGAAGGTTTTAAATTGTATCAATGTCGATTATCATTGATGTTCTGACTCCAAAAGGAATAAGATATCCATGCGTTATAAATTGTTAACTGCTGCAGCGCTATCATTCGCATTAATGTCCACGGGCTGTTCAATGATGGAACGTCTTGTCTATCATCCGGATATTAACCAAGGTAACTACCTCACGGCGAAAGATGTTGCGAAGATTAAAAAAGGAATGACACAGCAACAGGTTGCTTATGCTTTAGGCACGCCAATGATGACTGACCCGTTTGGTTCTCAGACTTGGTTTTATGTTTTCCGCCAAGAGCTGGGGCATGACCCAGTGAAGCAAGAAACATTGACGCTGACGTTTGATCGCAACGGTATCCTCACAGATATCAAAAATGAGAAAAACCTTGAAGCACAACAAGCCATGGAAGCTGGTGAAGTTAAAGCATCAGAACCAAAAGCAGCGGAATAACACCCTATATAGCGTAATGCTTGAGCGTGTATAACTTGAGTATATAAGTAACTACCTGCCCAATTATATGATGGGATAACAAACAGGTAGTTACTTTAGTGCTTTTATTTATCCCTTTATAGCTTCTCGCCAATACATAAAAGCGCCATCCTCTACGTTCTAGCCTATCAATCGACGCATCCATCGCACCCGCAAAGAAAAAACCTATATATTTGAAACAAAAAAACCGAGCTTTCACTCGGCTTCATATATAATTGATTCGCTCACTGCGCAATATCTTATTTATTATTCTCTTTCGATTTTTCAGCTCGTTTGCGGCGTAGCTCTTTCGGATCGGCAATCAATGGGCGATAAATTTCAATTCTATCCCCTTCTTGAACGACATCACCCAATTTCGCAGGCCGACTATAAATACCCACTTTATTTTTCTTTAAATCGATATCCGAACGCAACGTTAAAATACCCGATGCAATAATTGCATCTTCAATCGTGGTTCCTTCTGCAACTTTTACAGAGAGTAAAAATTGCTTTTCAGGTAACGCATATGTCACTTCAATGTTGATATCAGACACGGTAAACGACCTTAGCACGAGACGTAAATGCTTGAACCATATTGTTGGCCAGCTCTTTGAATATCTTACCGAATGCCAACTCAATCAGCTTATTGGTAAATTCAAAATCGAGATGAAACTCTATTTTACAGGCGTCAGCACTCAAAGGAATAAACTGCCATCCCCCAGATAGAGTTCTAAAAGGGCCTTCCACTAACTGCATTTGGATACGTTTATTATCTTCCAGCGCATTTTTAGTAATGAAGGTTTTGCTAATTCCCGCCTTTGAAACCTCAACTGATGCCGTCATTTCTTCTGAATTTTGGCTAATGATTCGGCTTCCAACGCATCCCGGTAAAAAACTTGGATATGAAATTACATCATTCACAAGTTTATACATTTGTTCTGCGCTAAAAGGAACTAACGCAGAGCGACTAATCTGTGGCATATCAATTCCTATCCCCAAAAACTGCGCATATAATAGCACCATTGATGGGTTACTCAAAAAACAAAACCCGTGCAGGGCAAGAAATGCACAATCGCAAAAATATCAGTGTTGAACGATTTCATTCAACGCATCTTAACGTATAATGAATGAACTATGACAAAGAAAAAACCATATAAACCCGGTTCAGCAACAATTGCTATGAACAAACGTGCTCGCCACGAATATTCTATCGAAGAGGAGTTCGAGGCGGGTTTATCCCTACAAGGTTGG
Organism: Providencia sp. LY12; assembly: GCF_057621555.1. Taxonomy (NCBI): domain Bacteria; kingdom Pseudomonadati; phylum Pseudomonadota; class Gammaproteobacteria; order Enterobacterales; family Morganellaceae; genus Providencia; species Providencia sp. LY12. Next base: position 2,918,288 of record NZ_CM172594.1, read on the forward strand.
GAAGTTAAATCATTACGCGCGGGCAAAGCCAACATTGGTGATAGCTATGTTTTACTGCGCGATGGTGAAGCCTATCTGTTTGGTGCCAACTTTACACCACTGACAGTCGCATCATCCCATGTTGTCTGCGACCCAACCCGCAGTAGAAAACTACTTCTTAATCAACGTGAATTAGATACCCTTTACGGTAAAGTTAACCGCGAAGGCTATACTGTCATCGCTCTTTCCTTATATTGGAAAAACGCGTGGTGCAAAGTGAAAATTGGCGTAGCCAAAGGTAAAAAAGCCCACGACAAGCGTTCTGATATCAAAGATAGAGAGTGGCAATTAGATAAAGCACGTATAATGAAACATTCTAATCGCTAAGTCCTAGCTTTATAGAGTTATTTTCTGTTATACTGCACTCACAACTTGGGGCTGATTCTGGATTCGACGGGATTTGCGAAACCCAAGGTGCATGCCGAGGGGCGGTTGGCCTCGTAAAAAGCCGCAAAAAAATAGTCGCAAACGACGAAAACTACGCACTAGCAGCTTAATAACCTGCTTAGAGCCTTCTCTCCCTAGCCTCCGCTCTTAGGACGGGGATCAAGAGAAGTCAAACCCAAAAGAGATCGCGTGGATGCCTTGCCTGGGGTTGAAGCGTTAAACTTAATCAGGATAGTTTGTTGGTGGCGTGTCTGTCCGCAGCTGGCAAATGAAATTAAAGACTAGACTAAGCATGTAGTACCGAGGATGTAGAAATTTCGGACGCGGGTTCAACTCCCGCCAGCTCCACCAATTAAATCAAGGGGTTGCGTGAAAACGCAGCCCCTTTGTTTTATCTAATGTCCACTTTGCGTCCACCACTTTAAATTAAGATGGACACTCATATATAAACCTAGCAATTTATTAACGAGGGTAATATGGCTTTAGTGAAATGCAAAGAATGCAAAAAAGAAGTATCAGACAAGGCAAAAGAATGTCCGCACTGTGGAGTTAAAGAGCCGGGTGTAACTGTAGGTCAAAAGGCAGGTGGCTGTCTTATTATGATCGTCATTTTCGCGGCTATTGTTTATTACTTCTCAAGCGGTGACTCTGATGATAAAACATCAAAAACAAATCCCGCAGTCTGTGAAGCTACAGACGGTGAATGCATAGCTAACTCAATGATGATTAATCCTGATGTAATTACTGCATGCAAAAGTGGTGTCGAAAAATATTCTAAATTCGAATATGAATGGACTGATGGTTTTACCTCCCCTCTTTTTTCTCGCTATCTACTAAAGCAAGATGCAGGACAAATTGTTTTACTTGGTGATCAGGTCAAATTTACAAATGGCTTTAATGCTAAATCAACAATGACATACCACTGCACTGTCGATATCAAAAATAAATCTGTTGTTAGCGTTCAAGTGGCACAAGGTCGCTTACAATAATTTCGTGACATGTCACGGCGTGATTTATTTTTTCAAAAGTATGTCACGCTGATTTCCCTGAATATTTTTGTAACTCATTTCAGTTTTTCAATCCCTCTCAAGCCGCATGATTGCTGACTTTTTGAAATATCCACGCACTTTTTGCGATCCAATCAATCCCACGTAAAATAGAATTTTCTTTTATATTTCATTGCATTGAGATTTTAACGCGATCCGTTCTGCGATCCAAAAACTGAAATCTATTGAAATTCTTTTCACACATTTCAGTTTGATAACTTCGGCAACTCCCTAGTATTGGCGCGGCTTGGCGATATATTTTGTAGAATTTTAAAACTGAAATAATTTTATGATCCAAATTGTGCAGGCGGGTGCGGTGTAGTGCGTTTTACGTGGTGAAATCTTTTCTTTCGTGGGCGCTGTGATTCACCAGCGATATGCAGTGGACGCGATCCGATTCAATGATTAGGTTTTGCTAGATGATTATTGATGCGCTCTGTGTGGCGTGTAGGCTGTTATATTGCAGGTATAAAAAAGCCCACATGATGTGGGCAATGATGGACGATACTTTTAATCTATGTATCTATAATTCACATATTGTCTTGGAGCGTTGTTATGCAATCTTGAACTACTGTGGCTAGCATAGGATACTCACCGTTTTCATCTTTTAGCATTGTTTCAAGAGCCGCATTCATTTCACCAATTGCGCGCTGTAATGCTTGATTCCTTAGCACTTGTAGCATTGTTGCATCACTCATAGTAACCTCTCAATAAACCTTTTATATCAATGATTCTATCTAATTCTAGTTTTACTTTCCAATGACAGGAGAATACTTTTTATTCAATATTTCTGACTTGGTACCAGTGCCTTTGATGGCTGTCGCGTTCAGTGGTGCGCCTGTGTTGCTGTGGGTATGTTCTGCTGTGAGTTCGGCTAGCTCTTTGACAACATCGAGTGTGTCTATCATCAACTGCGCGACGTTGATTTTTTGGCTACCTATCCAGACGACTGGGGCGATAATTTGTTGCTGAACTCCTGCAATACTTTGCTTTATCTGTCCAACTTTCTCTATGAGCTTTTGACTAATTTCAACTGTGGCATTCTGGCCAACATTAACGGTCATATCTTTTTCAATACTCGCAATATAGTTTGCTGATGTCGCGATAGAATAGTCACCCTCGGATAATTGCTGGATTGCCCCAGCTAACAATTTTCTTGTACCAAGAATGGTTAATGTGTCTGTTGCTTGTACTGTCGTTTCCCGTGCAACTAATTCACGTTGTTCTTTATCCGCTTTGATATTGCGTAGCATCGACGACTCATTAATGGTCTGGTCTGTTTCACGGTTCCAGCTACCATCTTGCGTCACGCGCTGAAAAACTTCTTTGCGCTGTTGCTGCAATTGCTCCCCTGGTTGTATATCCGGTAGGGTATTATTTTGACTGAGTGTTTGCCGAATAAATGGTTTATCCGGTCTGCCTCCCTCAAAAGCTATTTCAACTAATGTCCCCTCAGGTGGAAATTGAAACATACCACTTTCACCACCTGCCATCGGCAGTGGTAACGGCACGGCTTTATAAGTGGGTGCGGCAGATTCGTTACCATCACCATCAAGTAACTGGACATCAACGGCGTATTTGGGTCTGAATGGATCAGAAACATCACCGGCACTCACTGACTCTGTTGGTGATTCAATTCTGGCGAATTTTGGTAAATGTAGCCCTGCAGATAATTCAGGATATGCTTTATCAATTTGGCTTTGAATTGGGGTTTTATTTTCTGCTTTACCTGTGAGCGGATTTACTGCAGTCCAATAGAGTGTAATATCTTCATTTTCAAGTTGAATTTTGTTAACACGCTGATTATTGACCACGGTTCCGGCACGTAAAGCAGGAATTAAAGGATAAGTAGCGCTGTTACCTGCTGATTGCCCTTTTGAGAATTTTGCGGAGATTTCGTGGTTATCATCTTTAAACATCGAATCGGACCAACTTCCCACAAAGATTTTTCCATCAGGCATTTGGTACCACACATAATCATCAATACTGAAAACAGCGCCTAAATTGGCTAACAGTTGAAATCCGGTACCGTTGTGGGTGAAATGCGGAATCGGTGTATTAATATATTTCGCATCAGGCAAAATAAAGGTTAACCCGCTATTTTCGTGTAGATAGTCTGTGATGTTTTTTAATGTTGGGTGCTGAAATGAACATGGCCACATTTTATCAAATACCGCTACCAGCTCACGAACAAACAGTTTTTGAAATCCGTTCTCAGCAGGTTGTGCGCGTTCGACATATCCAGTGAAATAACGATAGAGCGAATCAGTGTAACCCGTGTCGAAGCGAACTAACTTTCCGGTATAGTCTTTTTCTGTTTCAACCGTTAAAAATCCACGCCCACACGCGGATAACTCCAGCATGATTTTGGCATCAACAATATGAACCTCATCACTGGATAAATAACAGCGGCTAATTGGCTTCATCAGAATTTATTCCCAAAATCATCAATTGGTTTCAAAACCGTACTTTCGAACCATGTTAATTCGTCTTTTTCTTCTGCAGCTGACGTTCCTTTAACCGGTGCTTTTGGATTACCGGTTTGTTTCTTCGCTTGAACTTGACCTGCTGCTCTAATATCTTTTTTCTCAGAAACAGACAAATGTTCTCTTAGCGTGAACGTGACTTGCCACGCCATTTGCCCGTCAATTTCGCTGGCGTCAATATTGCCCGTAAATGTAGCAATGCGAAAATTAATAGCTTTGGCAGTATGGTTGGCAACGCGATAACGCTTTAATTTTCCGCCGTCTTTGGCTTCGGCAAGGGCAAATAATCGCGATAGAATTTTGTCATCCGTAAAGTTAATCACGCCCGTGACACGCAGCTCTTTTGGCTTGATTCCTTGCTCAGCGACAGCTGTGCTCGACGTTTGACCGGATTGGTCTTTATCTTGAAATTGTACCGACGGGTTAACTTTGATGTTTTTTAAAGGGATCGCTTCGCCGTCAAGGGCGAATATGATTGTTGTCGGTTTCTGGTTGGTTGATTGGTTCATGAAGCATTCCCTTTAATGGTGCTAGTTCGCTTCCTGCGAACAGTGTTGCTAGTGTAAAAATAGCATCCGGCTCCGGAATATCTTTTTTTAGCTGCTCGGCTAAATAATCGCCCGTGCCTTTGCCCGTAAAACTCCAAATAACCACTGATTTTCCCAATAAATCAGCCAGTTTATTGCCAATGTCTTTGAGTGCAGTTTCTCTTGCTGACTTAAATCCCGACATCGCCGCTTTCATGGCATCTATACCACTGGCACTGCCTGCGCTGTTTTTGGCTTGTTCTATCAGTTGAGCGTTGATAGTGGCGCGGCTACTTGATGTTGATAGTGCCTGTGGCTTTGGTAAACCGCCAAATTGCGACCCCGGCAGCTGCATTTTGGTCATTTGCAGATTTGCCGCGGTTTTCGCCATGCGCTCAACTTGCGAAAAAACAGGCAAGGGGAATACAGTTGAAAATAGCTGTAACAGTGACATAAATTCAAGGTGACTTTTCGCACTGACCATCATGACAACGATTTCAGTTTCAGCCGTTCCCGCCAGTTTTTTGGCTATATGGTTAATAGAATTTGTTGGGCTTAAATAGCTTCCCGTTTCTGTTTTTTGCCCTAGCCCGTAGATAAATGGGTGTGCAGGCACCATCGAACAAGTTAGCCCCGACATAGTCGGGGACATTTTCATTACGGATTTACGCCACTTTGGGTGAATTATGGTTTCACTGGCCATGTGATATCCGGTGCGGTTGATGTGTCGATATCAGCAATGTTAATGCTGTAAATTTCCCATGCAGTAAGACTATTTTTATCGGCGTCAGTTGCCATATTCAATCGCACTTTACGCTCTAAAATAGTGATGTTTTTTTCTGCATCCTCAGCACACTGTTGCTTTTGCATTTCTGCTTCTGCGGTGTATTGCTCTTTTGAGACTGGCGGGTTTATGTATGCTTCAACCTCTTTATTAGTTATTTTTTTCAATACCTTCAGATGCTCTCTGATATCAAAGAAAACGGGAAGAATTTCAGAATATTCACTTTTTAAAGGCTCTAATTCATCTTGTACTTTATTGAATGCAATTAGAGCATTATTTTTTTGCTCTTGTTTATCGATAACAATTAAATCCAATTGAGCAATTTCTTCATCAAGTTTTTTAATTAAATCTTTAACAATTTCAATATCATCAGTAGTATTAAGTAAGATATCCTCACGTTTCCCTTGAACATGCTCATGTTGATTTAATGTCTCTTCTAATTCAATCGATGCTTTTTGTAAGCTATCAGCTAAAGTGCTATATGTTGGCTCCATGTCTAGAATCAACTTTTCAAGCTCACTCGCTCTCTCAACTTGAGTTAAATCTGACTTCGTATATGCAAATACGGCATTATCTTTATTTTTGAAATGTATCATTAGTTTAACTCCAGTACTTGAATACGAGCATTTGCTGTGAATGAATAAGTTGAACCTGCAGGGATCATGCTAACGCCCCCATTTCTAGAAGTTCCTGATGAGTTATAAGAAAGCATAACAACTACATTATCAACGGTGACTTCTATTCTTGGGTTCATGACGTTCTCTGTTAATATCAACGAGATAAATCTCGGTGTTTTCGTTGTATTTGTATAAGTAACACCTGAACTTCTTTGTGACGTCACATCAATATATTTACCTCTCCCAAACAGTGATTCAGACACCGCTTTCTGACTAATTGCAACCGTAGAGCTGCTACCTAATTCTTGTGCTAAATTCTGACTTGTCAGTAATTTCAGGACTTTTAATCGCGTTCCTGCATTGTTACCTGCGGTGACAGTAACATCATCAGAAAAACAACTTGCAGCAAACAGAGTGAATGAATCATTTCCCCTAGCATAAAACGATGCTGAGTAGTTACCGGGGAAATATTGGCTAGCAACTTCTCTAGAACTTAGTATTTGCGATGGCGTATCAACATTTCTCAATAATGAGAGCAACTCAGTATCATTCGCAGTTGATAGTGAGATACCACGCCCGCCAAAGCCGTAAGCCCCTATCGACATTAGCTCTTTACCATTAACTGTGATTCGCCCACCATCAATGGTCACGTTTGTGTTGCTGCGACTATTTATAATTTGAAGTGTATCCGGCGATGCAGGGCTACCATAGCCAAAATAAGCAGCTCGGTTGCCATTTGAATTTTTTATTGAATAAAAGGCAATTTCTTCATTCGTACACTGTATTGATATGGCTTCGTTTGATGACTTAACTGATATTGCCCCTGTGGTTGTACCACCTTTTTTATCAAATTTTTCATTAAGCCCAGCATTCAATGCAGCATTTGTTGCATAATCACCCGCAGGGGCATAATTTCCCGCAGGTTGATAGTTCCCTGTTGGCTGAAACTTCAAATTTGATTCTGTTTTTGTGTAACTTTCTCCGCGAAGTGCATAGTCCCCTTTATCTTGCTTTCCACCCAAACTATCATTGACTCTTTTCTCAAGCTCACTAATGGATTGGGTGCTTAACGCGCCTTTAGGGCGCAAGTCTTTTACGTTCCCCGATGCATCAACACTGGCAATGGCGAAAACTTGGTGCGTGAATCCCGTAGCATCAACATAATTACTCAGCGTTGCTGCTGATGTAATTTTGATAACTGTATTCCATTTGCTAACAATATTTCCTTGATAGCTGAAATCTGCGTAAATCTTGGTATTGCGTAACCCGTTTAAAATCTGATTTTGCTCTAACTGACCACGCAGACCTCCCACATATCCCAGACCCTTTTTAACGGTAAACTGTTCACCGCTACGAGTGACTTCAAAACCATCATTAAAGAATGCGGCTGCGCCGTAGTTATCGACGTTAATAAGACGCTGCATTTCATCCATGCCCGTTAGACGTGCAGTAAAGTCAATCTGCCACGTCTCTGCGCTGGTTTTGATTTGGGTTTCTTCTGCAGCGCCATTAAACTCAAGCAAGAATGAACGGATCAGAACATTACCTTGCTGCCCATTTTGCGTTTTCAGCTTTTTCTGGAGTGGGGCATGGGTGATCATCGCAACGGTACCGGATTCTTTATTAAGTAACCCAATCCAGTTAAAGTCGAAATCGCCTACATCTGCACCTAAAGTGACGCTGTATGCGACGGCATTCTCACTCACCAACCCTGCTTTGTTCACGGCTTGACGGTGAACAATCTGATTGGCAGGTGGTAACTTTTCGTTGCGGTCAATAGGTTTAGTCGGGTCTAAGTTCGGTACATTCGCGAACACAAACTCATTGAGTAAAACAGGCTTTCCTGTTGCAGCTTCTTGGGCTTTCCATCCCTCAAAAGCAATGGTAATAACTGATGCCATATAATGCAGTCCTTTACATTAATGAAGCGCCGTAGACTTCGCTCGACGCTGAAATTTGTCCAATTCGAATATAGAGCGGCTGATTAGGTAATGTTGCGTAATAGCAAATATATTCGGCTTCAACAAAACCAACTCGCATGCCAAGCTGATGCACAGCCATAACTTCAAAGCGATAACGGCGACAAGTACGCCCGTATTGCCTGATAATGTTTAACAATAAATCAGGGTTATTCGCTATTTGCCCGTCGCTAACGCGTAAGATAATGACGTCCCAGTCAATATCTGGCTGGCGCTCGTTAATTTCGACATAGCCCACGCCAAGGCGTTTAAATATTTCAATAAATCCGGCGACACTGCCGGAGTCTTTCGCATTGATAAACGCGTACTTCACGCGCTTACGGTATAAATCCAGCGGTTCATTATTAAAACGATGGATATCGCGTTGATAAGCAAGCAAGTTTAATAATGATTCAGTGCAGGTTTCTGCATCTAATTGCGCTAATGGCCATGTTAGCCACCCATAGATAATTTCCCAAAATCGCTTTGTTGCTCTTAGTAATGTTGCAGGCTCGCCTTTGTTCATCCACGACGGCAACAACAATCGTTTTAAGCGTTCCTTAAACTCTGGCATTTTTCACCTCAATCGTGAGTGATTTTAATCTCGGCACATTCAAATCACTGACAATATCGGGAATGCTAAAAACGATAGAATCCAACACCGTAAATTGTTTATGCAGCTCACGACCTAAATTTGAGAATGAAAAACGGGAATAGGGCCATGTCTTTTTAACATCATAAAGTGCGTTTTCACGAAAAGCACAACGCACTAAATCGCCCGCATCTTGCTTTAGCTTTTGCAGTTCTTCTGCTGTGAAATTTTCCACACTTGGCACAAATAGCGTCACTTTTAAAACATGCTGCGTTTCTTGCATCGGAAAGCACTGCATATCGTCACCATGCCCGTGATAGCCTTGTTTATTGATATAGTCATTCACTTTATCGATAAACGGCTGGCTTGTGACGCCACTGTCTAACAGCAAATATGCGTTTGCGGTACCCGGGCCACGCGGCGCATCATGCAAAAAGAAAATACGGTCAATACTCAATCCCACTACACTGGCAATCATGCCGCGATAAACAGCGTCAGTATGATAGCTGCCGACTAAGTTGTACTGATTGCGGCAACGGTCACGCAAATCGTTGTCACTCTCGGCATCTGCACCCGGTACTAATAACCAGTTTTCCTCGTTTTGTACTCTTTCAATGCCAGATATGGCCACGGGTAAAATACGGAAATAACCTGGGGCTAAGTTATAAGCTCCCCCGGCATGTTCAGCGATAACCGGCACTAATGCGCTAGTAGTATCAATCACCTTGGTTTCAACGGTTTTAACACTGTAAACAATTCCATTAATACGCTCTGTTTGAACAATCGTTCCCGCTGGCACAGTAATAGAGCCAGCCCCAGCAGAGCGATAAAAACGGATCACTCCGTTTGCTTGTGTTGCAGGTTTACGCTTTAAATTCACGCCCCATGCGAACATATCCAGCCATTGCCCTGACGCCGTGGCGAGATACATATTTTTTAACGTGACATTAATTAATGCCTCAATCAGCCAACGAACAGGGCGGGTTACAATCGTATTAATCAACCGCCAGAATGGCGACATATTCGATGTGTTAGTAATTAGCCCCTCATCGTGAACAATTTCAGCAAATTGTTGGCTGATTTCTTCCTCGGTGATGGGCATGCCACTTTCACGCAAAACATTTTCATAGTCGATTTCAGGGATGTTTTTGTTATTCATGACTCACCCCAATACTGATAGGACCAAAGTCATACGTTTCCGCTGTTACCCAAATCCGTGTTTTATTTTCTTCGTCGAGCACAACGGTACCCGGCACGAGTCGCTCGTCGCTTTCAACAAGAATTTCCATTTGTGTGAGAATATCCGCGCGTAATGTTGGGCTACGCTCCGCGACTAACTGCGTGGCAAGACCGCTTTCGATAATACTGTGGGCGACATCTTGAGTGATTGACCGACGGTTATTACACAACTCCGGTTCATTACCGGAGTTCAGTGTAAAGTTTCGGTCAGTAATTAATAAATCAAAATAGAGTAAATTATCCATTTTCCAGCGCAGTCCATTCCGCTAAATCCGTTGGTGACATTCCGTTTGTCACATTGAATGTTACGTTATCAAAACGCTTGCTGTTATCAATCGATTGGGTTCGGTTATTGCTGATTTGCCGACTAATGCCGCCTTTTTCTACGCCATTCAATTGCCCACCAACTAATAAACCCGCAGCACCTGCTGTGGCTGGTGCACCGTCAACGGTTCCGGTTGCTTTCGTTTCAATGTTGACACCCGGCAAGTAATTTAACTTTTCAACGATGCTGTTCCAGACGCCTGTAAACATATCTGTGATGGATTGCCAAACGTTTGAAAAAATGTTTTTGATAGTATTTCCCATCGCTTCAAATGTTTTGTCGATAGAGAAGTCACCAAAGAAATTAACGACGCTATCCCAACCCGCAACAATGGCATCAAATGTTTTTGTGAATGCGATTTTCGTTGTTTCAATCACAAGCATGATCGCTTTGAACGCCCATGTATCTGCAAAAAATGTTGTGAACTCATTCCACTTCTCTGAAATCCATTGCCATGCAACAGTAGCAATCTGTGCAACGCTTTTAATCCAAATCGCTACGGCCTGAAACGCTTTTGTGTCCATAATCGCAGCTTTAATATCATCCCAATATTTAATGAGGTAATAGATACCAACGGCAAGTAATGCAATTGCGCCAATGATTAAAAGAATGGGCCAACTCATAAACGTGAATCCTACACCAGCCGCCATTGCTGCTATACGAACAGCTAACAACGTTCCTCGAATAAATTTTAGCGCAATATTCCAAGCCAAAATTGCAGAACGATATAACCACACAGCAGCGGCACCTATTTTTAAGACGCCATTAAACAGTCCTACAATGATGCTAAAACCGGACATGATAAATTTACCAATGCCCATTACAATATTTGCTGCTGCGCCCGCAGCTGCAAATCCAAGCGTACCCATGGTGATATAACCAATCCAACGCGCGATATTTGGGAATAGTGTTAACCAGCGCACAAGTGTTTGACCACCCTCTGCGATTTTATCAATCAGCGGTGTGATAACAGGTAATAAAGTCATGCCAACTGCGATACGGATTGATTGCCAAATTGACATTAACCTTGCCCATGGATCAGCGAGTTTTTCAGCCTGCTCAGTGGTTCTTTTCATTCCATCGCTACCCCCCAAGAAACCAATATTTTTTCTTAAAATATCGACATTCCCGTAAAGCTGTTTTACGACCACAGCTGAGTCACCGAAAGCGGCTTCAATTTCTTTTTGTGCTTTGAGGTTTCCCTCTATGCTTTTCCCGTATTTAGCTTGTAATTTATCCAACATTTCAGGCATGGACAGCATTTGCCCTGACGCATTGACAAAGGACAGCCCTAATTTTTTACCGCTATCTTCGGCTGTTTTTAGGAATGCTTCATAAGCCCCGGATGATTCACCACCAAGCGTTCTTTGCAATTCACCTAATACGGCGAGCTGTTCATCAATGCCCACGCCAAATTGGGTACCCGCATTTTTTGCTCCCTCCATCAACCCCGTAATCTCAGCCATTGATACACCAAAGGCTTTGGACATATACACGGCTTTACCCGCTAAATCCTCTGCGAATTTAACATGGCCAACAGCATTGGCTTGGCTTTCGAACTGATTGAACATTTGCCCCATGTAGGCAGTTGCATCATCGGACGTGGCTTTTAATGCGGCGGCAGTAGTATTCGTGATACGGGTCAGTTGTGGTAAATCCTGTTGATTCAGGTTATTAATGCCTTTACTGATTGCTGTCGTTGAGTTCACAAAATCAATGGATGATTTCCCATATTGCGCCGCAAATTTGAGCGCATCTTTGGAAATTTTATCCATCACGCCATCGTCTATACCCTGCAAATTTGCAGTTATCATTGCATCTTTCATTTCAAGCGCGGGGTCTAAAATGCTTTTGACTGACCAAAATGATGCGGCAAGTCCTGCGCCACCAATGGCGATTTTTTGAAAGGCGTCTTGGCTGCTCTTAGCAAAGTTAGAGACAGCCGATTGCACCTGTTTGATGGGTTTAGTGATATTGTCGATAAGACTAAGAGTAAAATCTAATTCGCTCATGAGTCACCCTTAAATGCGGTTGTTATGCCATTTGCGATAGATATTCTGTGGTTTTCCCAGTAGCGATTATCTAGCCAAATCGCGGCGGCAATATTTTCTTCCGTGTCTGGCTCATGCGGTAAATACCGCTGCCGCAGTATCAAAAACTGCTGCAGCGGATTTTCTTCAATAGCGCGAACACGGTTAACTAGTTTTTTACGCTAATATCCAGCTTTGGCGCATACTCTTTGTTAACTTGCTCAACAATTTGCATTGCAGCGCTTGGGATAGCTAAAAGCTCGTCTAAGAACTCCTTGCTTTCAGGGGTAACAATTCGCTTTAAGTACGTGGTGATCGGTGCGACTTTATTGTCTAACGACATATCATTAATCATGCCGTTGTATGCTGTGATATTTGGCTCAAAGCTAATGTCTTTTTCGTTGATAGTGAGAGTGATAGTTTTTTTAGTCATGAGAGTATTCCTTTCTCTGTCTGATTTCGTCCGTTAATTGGTTGTGCCGTGCGGCACATTGACCATATAAAATAGCCATTTTTTCTAATGGCTCTGAGATGTCACGGCCTGTTGTTCCCTTGAGTCTCGGCAGTTCTGTCGAGCATTTTTTTAACAGGTTTTCCTGATAATTCACGTTCGATGTTGTCGGCTGTTTGGTTGTACATGCTGACAAACTCATTACTAACACAAACGTTAGTAAACACAGGCTTAATAATTTCAGTGCGTATTTCTCTGGGGGCAGCATTGGCAATCCCCTCCAATGTTTCTTCCAGCTTTTGACCTGATTGGCTGGATATTTCTTCAAACGCATCGCGGGTTTTATCAGCGGTCTTTTTCGCGGTTAGCTCTATGCTGTCATGATAAATACCGTTGACTTTCCAACCCGCAACGAATGCACAAATTAACAATGTGAGCGCGATTGCGAGTTGCTTTGTCATTACTTAACCCCGTTGTGCTCTAACGAATAATGGTTACCGTCGTTAAATCGACCGCCCCACGTTCCCCCGATAGACTCCCAATACTCACCTAGCGGCTGATGGTCAGTTGATTTAGTTAGCCACACGCCGTTTTTAAATAGATTGAAATCTACAGCTAATCGCTGCGTATGCAGGCTATTTTTGATACCTTTCCCCGACTTGGCATTTAATGCCGCCTGCTCTGGTGTGCGATAGGCTTCACCAAATGTTAAGCGATATCCGCGCTCGTCTGCCCAATTAATGAGCTGGGCAATCATGACAGTAAACAGTGCTTGTTTTTCACTAAGAGTCATTTTCTTAACTTTCCTTGTAAGAGTGCGCTTCCACGCTTTTTAAGCCACATTTCAACAGCTTGATACCCCGCGATACCTAACGCCGATGCAACCCCTGTGAGTGCAATCGGTGAAATATCGGGGATCCAAATTAAAATTGCTCCGGCGGCGACTGAGGTTGCCGACCCTAAAATCACACGACCAATAAACAACTTAATGGTGATAGGCTCTGCGCCCGTTAACATCTTTCCGATGCCGATTAACGCGCCCATTAACGCGATAGTAATCAGTGTTTTTTCGTGTTCTTCCATGAACCTAAAAACCTTATCCGATAAGGGTTTGAGTTAATTCCGACTCTAAATACGGAATACCATTAATGCTCACAAAATCAGGGCTAGTGACTAAAAACTTAATTTTGTGGGTCATGATTGCGCCACCTTTTGGATCAACATCCAAAATATCGCTGACAATCAACTTACACCCGAACGCTTCAACTTTCATTTCTTCGTTGCCAGCCTTGGCATACCAAAGAAAATCCTGCGGTTTGATGCTGCGCCATGAACCTGCTGCGCGTGCTTTTGCAGTGATAATTTTAAAATATTTAGAGCTGATTTCGATTTCACCTTCAGCACTCACATCACCCGCAACAAAACCGTCTGGCATACCGCGCGTTTGTGCCGCTGCGGTGTTATCTGTGATAGATAGATTGACTTTCTCTACGTGGATTAACTCCCCATCGATATTGAAGTCAAAGCTTTGACCGCTTAAACGCTGGCTCATGCGTTATCTCCCAATGTTGCGTCTAGCAAGATGCTGACAGTGATACCTTTCGGACATTCGTAAGTGCGCACCGTAATATAAATTTCAACAGTGTTTTTCGTTTTCCAGACAATAACCACGTCGCTATCTTGCGGCGGCATACATTCACCTGGGAATGTGACACCGTTGATTTCTGCGCTACGTGACATTTCACGCATCGTACGTGAGAAATAGGACTTATGGCTTTCAACGCTATTTGGCGTGCTGTTTAAGCTACGGTCTGCCATTTTCGCGATGGCTTGCAAACGAACACGACGCGCCGCTTTATCGACAATACGCAGGTTTTCAATTGCTTGAAAATCACCGCCCTCGACGTCTAATGTGCGGCCATCCGACCAGTACATACCATCATAGTCTGGATACCACATCGGAACGCTATAACGCAGTTTTTCCAGCGCTTGCAAAGTAGCTAAATCAATTTCAGCGTCGGCACTGTCTTTTGGATAATCAACACTCCCCAAGTCAATTAATGCGCCTGTTTTTACGCGGGCAGGGCTATCAGCAATGGTGACGGCACGGTTACATAATCGACCCGCTAAAACACCCGGCTCATTTCCCCATAACATTGGCACTAGCTGGATAGATTCTGCAGCTTCGCCTTTTTGTAATTCACCTAATCGCGTTAAAGCATCCTGCCATGTCTCGCCTTCTTGCAGACCTGCAACAGATAAAATGGACCATGTCCAACGCCCTGATTTAGCGATTAAGTTCGCGCGGAGTGTTTGCGCAGCTTTAATCGTTGCTTTTGTAGTGTCACCGATATAGACGTAACCCTCGACACTTGCAACTGATTGCGCTTTGAGTACGGCATCAACAAAATCAGTGTCAGTGGCACTGTCGGGCAGTACGTGAACATAACCAAACCAGTTCTGCCCTGCATTCGCCATTGCTGCTTTGATATTTGACTTTAAAGGGGTACTTTCTTCCCCGAGTAATTTGTCTAAATCAGTTTGGGTATTAATAGGCAAGGTTTCACCAATGTGATTTCCCCCTTTACCCACAAACAGCAAAACACGCTCAATTTCTTTAGTTTCGCCTTGTAACTGATTGACTTGATTAACCTGTACGTTAGGCCACATAGTTAAATCCTTTTATTTAATGTCCTGCGCTTTAACATCAGCGCCAAATCCAATCCCTTGTAACTGCCTTGATAGTGCTTTTTTAAAATCACTGTCACTCATGCCGAGGAAAACACGCGCAGGAACGTCAATTGTCCAACTGGCTTTTGCTGTTTTTCCGCTTAACTTTTTGATAAGTAAACCCGCTTGATTAAAAGACATGGTTTCCGTTATCTGTTTGACTGTTGGCTTTTTAAGCCGCTTTCCTGTTTTGACTTGGTACCCCAAATCGCGCAGTTTCTTTGCCTGTTTTTTAGTTGCTAATCGGTTCGGATCACTATTCTGCTGGCTTTGTACTTGCTTACGGCTGATAGTGACGTTCATCCCATGTTGTTGAGCATACCCGACTACGCCAACTGGCACATTTTTAGCGCCATTGCGGTACTTACCGCCTTGCAAATAAATACGTACTGACTCAATTTGTGGCATTTCTTTGATATGCAGTAACTTAGGCATGTTACGCAGCATTTTTTTACGCCACGGACTTTTGCGCGTTGGCCAGTTTTGACCATCCGGTGCCTGCTGATTTTTAACATTTCGTTTTGCAGCAGCAATCACACCATATTTAGCCATGCGCCATAAAAAACGCTGCCGTTTTTTAGGCGGTAACTCCAAGCCCTTTAAGGCTTTTTGCATATCAGAGAACTGATTTTTATTCAGCTGACCATTAATGATCATGTTTCACATCACTATAAATTTCAGCGTGTTCAGCAAACCATATTTCGGCATCAACTATTGACCATTTTTTACCGTCAAACGGCACAATCCCGTTAGGATCTTCTTTCATCACTATAGGCTCAGCGAGTGAAATAGTGACTACAACAACGGCGGTTTCTTCATCAACATCAACTGTCATTGATGGCGGTTCTTGCTCAAGATTGCTATCGCCCAATTCGTTATCTTGCTCACTTAGCCATGCATCAATCAGCAATGGAATATAACGCGGGTCTAAATCACGATAAGGGAATCGCCCCCAACCGATGACCGCATCAAATTGCTGTATCATCATTTGATACTGGTCTATCCCCACTTCTTTATGAGCAGGAATGAAATGTATCTCATCCATTTCGCTAGTAAATTCAACCTTACAAACGCGTTCTGGTAAGTTAGCTTTCAAAAAATTCGTTAGGCTTTGTAATTTGCTCATATCATCGCTACCGTGACACGTTTTAAGCCTTTCATATTGCGGATCACGAATGCGGCTTCCGCAAGTAAATTGCTTCGCGTTTCTGGATTTTCCTGCTTAGGATTTGGTGCACGACTCACAATTGAGGTGTATTCACCAATCAAATCTGCTTTTGCTCTTGCATACAGTGCTTTTTTATATTGCGCACATAATGCGTTTTGTCCGTTGGCTTTGGCTCCCGGCGCTTCACTTGCAGATTGATAACCCTTTGCGATTAATTGCCTTTTTAGCGATTCCAGCGATAAATTAATTTCAGCAATGCTGGCTAATAACGCATCGGTTAATAATTCATTATCTAAATCAGTAGGTACTTGGCGTTGTTTTTGGAAATCAGCCAAATTTAAATCAGGCCAGAATCCATCATTGGTAATTTCAACTGATTGATAATTTAAATCGTTGCCGTTGAACATGATTTATCACCCAGTAAAAAGCACTGATAAATTAGGCACACTCTTAATTAATAATAAAATTATCGTAAAACTAATTACGGATTTAAAATTAATTAAAACTGGAAAATTAAACTTTGCAGATGAACAAAATGAATTCCAACTTTTTAAAACATAATATGTGGATAGTAGAACTATAAAAAACAATGCAACGCTCAAACCAAATAACGTTAAAATTGATGACATAATTTATCCTTAAAAAAACGGGCAGTCCGGTTTCCACAGTTAATGACATGATTGTCATACCTCCACCGCGCCCGTTTCGGCTTGCGGTAGTCGTTTTATTCTGTTGTTAGTGCCCTGATTCGCATTGCTATGCGCTTCAAGTGTGTATCAACACCTACTTTATGGTTTAACTGGCGCGCCCGTTCCATGTATGACGCAGCCTGTTCTAGCGTATCAACGCAATCAATCGCGCTGGCTTTCGCATCTGCATTGACATCACTTCTCAGCAAATTCAATGCTGCAAATTTGTAGTATTTCGCCCTGATTTTTTCATGCACCTTCCACTTTTCAGTAACATTCTTAAAGGTGCGTGAAAAATAAGGTTCGATACTGTTTCCCGCTTCATTTTCCAGCATTGCCCACGCTAAAATCGTGTCGGCAACAAATGCCGGAAAATTGCTGCGGAAATTGTCTGGGGTGAGCTGTCCTTGCTCTATGGCGATATCTGCCCAGTCCAATCCTTTATCGAACTCCCCAATATCAAATAGCCAAATGACGCAGTAAGCAAAAATTGGGTTTCGGTAAACATCCCCCTCTGACAAGTAGCGTTCAGCAGTGGGAAGATAAGCGGGTAATAACTCCCGCTTTTTCATCTCAATTCTGTCTGCCGTTGTCGGTTGCTCACGCAATCTTTTGACATCCCGCTCAATCGCCCTCGCTTGTAAGTGCATACTGGCACCATCGGCGATAGTAACGGCTTGCTGTTGCTCTAGCTTTTGGCGTAGTTCAACGCTCGCCCGATGACGTTGAGCAGGTGATAGCATGGCTTATTCACCAACCTTTTCAGCAGGTTCAGTAATTTCACCAATAGTGACCGCACTTTCGTCATAAGCGGCATATAACTCCGGATATTCCAAAGCATAGCCTTCATTACGTAAGTATTTGTTTTCATACTGCTTACGGTCTTCTACAAATTCCGCTTTACGCTGACGCGAATTGCGTTGGGTGTAGATATGCAGGTTTGACAGATATGTCACAACCATGCGTTTGCCCGGCATAAATGGAGGAATAATCGCAGGGCGACCTGCAATTGTGGTTCCCAACATTTGAGCAGCAATTTTCTCAGTTGGCTTATCAGCGGCTTGATAGAGGCGGTATTGTTCAGCCGCAACTAAATCAGGCCCAACTAATACAACTAAGCGTGGATCACTGCGATATTGCACTGGAATACAGGTATTAATCAGGTCTGATGCCATTGCATCTAATGAGCGATAATCCCCTTTATCATCCAGCTTGACAGGGTCAGTAATCACCTGTTTACCGCCATCCCAATCTTTTGCAATCTGATGCCAGCCAATATTGACGTCTTCACCATTTGGGTATTTTTCAAAATCAGTGGACTTGGCGACGTGAGTCCCATTCCAACCAATTCGGATCATATCCAACGCAAATGTTTCATTAGTAAAAGCTTGCATACGTTGGAAAAACTCATTTTCGCTTCCTGAGTTAGCCCAAACAGATAAAAGCGCCCAATCAAGTGCTGCACCGGAGTCAGTTTCAACCAGTTTGTACTCATTACCATCGTTCGCAGTTTGGCGAATAAAACGCCCACCTTGCTTACGACCTGTAAAAATACCGGGGTTACCCACTGAAACGACTTGCCCTTGAAGCTGGTCTACATCGGCACATGTAATCATGTTCAAAAATGCAGATTGCTCCATGAGTGCATTACGCAATGATGTTTCTTTTGGGTCACTCAGCGCGAAATATTTTGAAGTGTCATCCACTCCATAGGCTTGCGCCAGCCCTGCGGCATACGATTTTAAAAACTCTCGTGCACGATTATTTAATTGCATGGATTCCTTTCCTTTTTTCCCTTACAGAAAATTAAAACGTGCGTTTTTATTTCCGGCTGGGTTTGGATTTGGTTTTAGCGTTGTCACCTTGTCCAGCTTGCTGAAATTTTTAACTAAATTCGGCAAGTTATCACGCAACTGTTTAAATTCATTCGTATCGACAACTTCTTTGACTGTTTCGATATCTTCTTGAACTTCAGTCACGTCTTGCGACGTTTCATTTAGCTTCGATTCCAGCTCCGCAATTTTATCTTCTGCAGCTGCCAGCGCTTCGGCTAACTCTTGAAGGTCGGGATTAGGTGTTGGCTCCGGTGTTGGTTCCGGTGTTGGCGCTGGGTCTGCAATATTATATTTTTTGCGCCAGTTTTTTTTGTCTGACATGATTCCATCCTTAGATTTGTTGCGACTAAAGTGTAGCCGTGTTGTTCCTACGCTTGCCGGGCTATTAGTAACAGCCAGACCTTCTAAATAGTGCTTGCCCGTACCGCGAAAATTTCCATCCGGAGTTAATTCAATGGAGGTAAATAGATACTCATCTTTTGAATTAGCCACTAATAGACTGACAAAAGGTCGCAGAATGGCTAAAAGCTGTAATTCCCCGTTTTCATTTTCATCAAGCATAACTTCAAGAACTTCACCAACGGGGTCGGTATCATGATTATGCTCAGGCCAAATTAATGCCGCGTATAGCTTATAATCATAAGTATCAGCGGCTTCAATGAGGTGTTGACGTTCGATAATCCGTCCATCAATAGTGTCACCCTCAGTCGCGATACACAGCCACGTTGTTCTCAATTGTGACATCTACATGTTGCTCCCATCCTTGGGTTAATTTGCATCCATTCCTTTTGGTAGCCCAGTATTGCCCACATTTTTTCCAGTGGCGACAAGTTCGATTCGGTTATAAATCCTTTGCCGAAAGCCGCTTAATGCCAGCGTTTAAAGGTCGGGGCACAATGCATCTACTATGGCTAAATACACGGATGCAAAAATACAGGTCGCAAAATCGTTATATTTGCGACGCTATACTCCAGCGGAAATCGCGGAGGAATTGAGCCTGCCTAATCGTCGGATTGTTTACTATTGGGCAAATAAATGGAATTGGGCGGATATGCTCAGTCATGAAAGTGTGATTGAAGCGATTAACCGTCGCATCGCTTTATTAAGCGATCGAAATAAAAAAACGGAGCTTGAATTAGATGAATTAGACCGCCTGATTGCTAGTCACGTTAAGTTGATGGCACAAGCCAATAAGCATGCTGAAAAAATGGCGTCGCTAAAAGCGCAACAGTCAGATATGCAAGGACGTGGCGATTACGTTCTAGATGACGACGGCGAACCTAAGAAAAAGAAAAAATACCGTAAAAATGATATTTCCAGCATCACTGAAGAAGACTTTCAAAATTTCGCTGATGAAATGCTCTTTGGTTATCAAAAACACTTACGCATTAATATTACCCAAGCTGTACGCAATATTCTAAAAAGTCGTCAAATCGGGGCGACATGGTATTTTGCATTTGAAGCGTTTGAAAATGCTTGCTTAACCAGTGACCCGCAAATCTTTCTATCTGCATCAAAGCCGCAAGCCGAAGTATTTCGGTCATACATTGTGAATATCGCTGAAAAGTTTTTCGGTGTCACATTAACAGGCAACCCTATTCGTCTAAGTAATGGGGCTGAATTACGCTTTTTATCAACCAATAAAAATACGGCTCAATCTTATTCAGGTCACTTATATTGTGATGAATATTTTTGGGTGCCTGACTTTAAGCGCTTAAATGATGTTGCATCAGCAATGGCAACGCATGACCGCTGGCGCATCACTTATTTTTCCACACCTAGCTCTAAAACACATCCGGCTTATCCGTTTTGGATGGGGGATGAATGGCGCGGCAATGACCCTAAACGTAAGAACGTCGAGTTTCCAAGTGAAAAAGAAATGCGCGACGGCGGGCGTGAATGCCCCGATGGGCAATGGCGTTATATCATCACCCTTGAAGACGCGATAAACGGCGGCTTTAACTTAGCATCCATTGATAAGCTACGACAACGCTATAACCCTGATACATTCAACATGTTGTATATGTGCGTGTTTATTGATAGCGGTAAGTCTGTCTTTAAATATGACACCCTAATGAAATGTGGGGTTGATGTGAATCTGTGGGAGGACCATAAACCAGATTCACCCCGTCCATTTGGGGAGCGTGAAGTTTGGGGCGGTTATGACCCTGCGCGTTCTGGCGATACATCTACGTTTGTGATTGTTGCACCGCCAATGATGGCACCGGAAGTATTCAGGGTATTGGCGACATTTTATTGGCAGGGATTCAGCTGGCGACACCAAGCCAAGCTGATTGAAGATTTAACCAAGAAATATCGTTTCACGCACATTGGTATCGATACAACGGGGATTGGTCAATCTGTTTATGAAATGGTGCAGGATTTTGCACCACGGATCACTCAGCCTATTCTTTACAGCCTACAAATGAAAACCCAGCTAGTCATGAAAATGATAGATATCGTGGATGAAGAGCGTATTGAATGGGATATGGACCAAAAAGAAATCCCCGCATCATTTTTGTGTATTCGACACACAATGACGGGCAAAGGTGGTGCCATGACATTTGTTGCAGATAGAACACAAGAAACGGGGCATGCTGACGTTTTTTGGGCAACATCTCATGCGGTGATCAAAGAGCCACTGAACACAGATAAAAAACGCAAATCTAAATATCACTTTGCAAAGGCTGCATAATGAAAAAGAAACGGAATTCACGCAAACAAATGGCTCGAGAAGTTAAAGCTCCCTCAAAAGGTTTCAGTATTACTTTGGGTAAACCTGAACCTATTTTAACAACACACACTGATTATCAAAATGTGTGGTATGACAATGATTATGACCATTGGACGCCCCCAATTGACCGTGAAGCACTGGCGCAGCTAGTGAATTTAAATGGTCAACATGGCGGTGTGCTCTATGCTCGGCATAATATGGTGACAAGTGACTATATTGGCGGTGGTCTAACGCATGAGCAATTAAAAGCGGCTGTTTTTAATTACTTCCTGTTTGGTGATGTCGCCATTTTAAAAGTCCGTAACGGCTGGGGTGATGTCGTTGCTTTAGAGGTTTTACCCTCTCTTTATTTACGCCGTCGTAAAAATGAGGATTTTGTCATTTTACAAGAGGGTGAATCGCTGGCTTATTCTCCTGACGAAATCATTTACATCAAAATGTATGACCCGCAGCAACAAGTGTATGGTTTACCCGATTATATCGGGGGCATTCATGCCGCGTTATTAAATAGTGAAGCCACTATTTTCCGTCGTCGCTATTACCATAATGGCGCTCATACAGGCGGGATGATTTACTGTAATGACCCTAACATGACGGATGAAGTTGAAGAACAAATTGTTCAAAAACTCAGTCAAAGCAAAGGGATTGGTAACTTTGAAACCATGTTTGTGAGCGTGCCGAACGGGGAGCCTGATGGCATCAAATTTATTCCGGTGGGGGATATTTCTGCAAATGATGAATTTAGCAATGTAAAAAGCATTAGTGCGCAAGATGTTCTTAATGCTCATCGTTTCCCTGCTGGTCTTGCTGGCATCATTCCCGGCTTAGGCTCTGGCGGTTTGGGTGACCCATTAAAAGCAAGGGAAGCGTATCGACAAGATGAAGTTATTCCGGTGCAAAATTTATTCATGAATGCCATCAATTCTGAAATCGGCAGGAATGAGTCATTAAAATTGAATTTTCGTCAAAACACGCTCAAGGAAAATGAATAATGTCTAAAAATAAGTTAAAATTAAGGCATTATCAACAACCGGAGGTCTGGAACGTGCGAGTATTAAAAATATTCTGCCCCGAATGTAACCAAAAGGCGATAATCCGCAAATCGAATCGTAAACACCGTGAGCTTTCAGACCTTTATTGCGCCTGTAGTGACGTTGAATGCGGTCATACATTTGTTTTAAATCTTACCTTTAGCCACACAATCAGCCCAAGTGCAAAAAGTAATGAGCTGATCCAATCGATGATTGGCAATCTTAATCCAGAACAGCGCCAACTGGCGCTGGGTTTGTTAACTTCCATTACTGCGTGATTGCAGTTGAATCGGCATGGCTGCTATTAAGCAGCCTGATTTTTCTATTATTTTTCTTCAAAATCTCTTCTTTGGCATCATCTGCTAATTCTGTGATAAGCGTGAGCACAACTTGACGCTCATAATGATTACATCCCTCTAAACTACCTAATTTAGCAATAACGCTAATGCGCTCAAATGCTACCGATTCCTGCAATAGATCACTCATATTCAAATTCCCATTTGTATACTGGATATTTATACAGTATACATAAATAAAGTTTTTGGGAAACCCTGTGAATCAGAAATAATTAAAATTTCTTTTGAATTACAGGGTTATGTGATTTATCTATAAACCGTCTGTTTTGTGACATGTCACGGTAATATTATCTAGCTTCAAATCATGCCAACCTCGTGTTACCCAGCAAGCTGAATCCCCCGATAAACAACACTCTGTCACTGGCAGCTGCTCCCCACATTTTTTGCACGTTGATTTTGATAGCTCTTGCAGTTTGTCACTAAGCCTAAGATTATCTTGTCGAATTAACAGTTGTATGTATTCATTCATTTCATAAGGTGGTAATCCTGGTCGACGTATAGCACAATTATTTTTCAACATTTCATGTTCTTGACTATCGACTATCAACTCAAATTTAATCTCACCATTCTCTTTTTGTCTTTTACGCTGTACCGCTTTACGTTCTGCTGCTGTTTTTGCCATTTTGTTCTATCCTCTGCTGAATTCTGGACATGACCTGATCACACTTAGCCAGTGATTTTTGAGTTTTATCTACTTTGGTGACTATTTTTTGAATGTGGCCATTCGCATGAAACCTCACGCTCTGACCGTTCTCTGTATATGTTGCCCCTCTCGCTAGCGAATGGACCATAAATCTGTCTTTTTCGGGGTCTAACGTGATGCCAATTTCTTTGGCTTTTCTCACAATATCTGGAATAACCGTTTCTTTGTCTTTAATCGTCCTACGTGCCTGCGTACAGTTATTGACAGAACTCCAAGGGGCGCTAATCGCGCCATCAAAACCAGCCTCCGCTGCCGCTTCGGCCAACTTCGGCACTATCTGCCAGTTCTTAATACGCGTGATGATAGGGCAGTCGCTTCCGACTAAAGTGCAATAAACCCCCTTGATACAATCGACGGGTTCACCATATGCGTTAGTTTTTAAGTCTCGCTCATACCAAAGACGGGCAATGAGATCGGCGCGACGCACAAAAGCACCGCCTTGGAGTTTTGTGTATTCATCCCACTCAGTTTTATCTGCGGCTTTATGTACTTCTGCGAAATTGAGGTCTAATCCGGTTGAAGTCTCAGTGTCATCCCCCATACGGCGTAACTCACGCCATACAGAAACAGGAGCGCCACCGATTTGCTGGAACTGTCTAATTTTATGATGTGAAGCCCAAGCCGATACCGAACGTGCCATTTCTTTGGCTTTCTGTCCGGTTTCTTCGTCAATCTCATCGTCCATCGCGTAGCCATCGATATTCTTTGAGATGTATTTAGCGATATAACCTGTTGCACTGCCTTTCTCTTTATCGATTGGCTCAACATGAAAACGGGCTTTAAGGGCTTTCTGTGATTGAAGTTCTTCCGAATCCTCCAAACGTGCGTAATAGCAAAAAATATCACGCAGTGCGTCAACGTGTTCTGGTCTGACAAATAGCAGCATGTGCCAATGCGGTGTACCGTCGTGATGCGGCTCAACAACGCGAAAGCCGAACACACGAATACCCGCTCTCGCGTAAGCAGCTCTAATTTTTTGCCAAACACCGCAAAGATATTTTTGTGTTGCTCTAGGGTCGTTCCCCATCCAGTTAGAAACAAAACCACCTGCTTGGTATGCCGAATGATATTTGGATGGGGCAGTTATTGTGTAGAATTCACCAACACAGCCCATTTCATCAGCTAAATCTTCAAATCCGCGCATTCTAGCCATGAGCTCACAGCGACGAACGGCAGGGTTAGCTGCGCTACCTAACACCATCTTTGATAAATCGGCGGTATTCCCGTCCTCGTCACGCAATTCAAATTCTTTTAAGAATTGCCAGTTAGCACGTTTTTGTTCCACCCAGCGATGCAGTGTTGTTTTCGATACATAAGGTGATGCTGATTTTTGGACTTGGCCAATCGCAATAGCGAGGTGTTCACGCTTTACGTCACATAAACGCTTTAATCTGCGGTACCACCATGCAGCATCAAACATGCGTAATAGTGCCGCGCATAACTGATCATCAGTAGGCTTCTTGCGCCCATTGATAAACTGTTGCCAATATGGCGGCTGGGTACCAGACTGCAATGTGAGTTTTGCTATTAGCGCGTAAACATTATCAAGCCGCTCACGGGCTTCTCTCTCATTACTAGGGTCAACATTGGCATATTGCTCTGTAACCGATTGATAGTTACCACTCATAAAATTAGCAATATCATTTGCCAATGATTTGATGATCGTCCTATCCAACTGAGCAATATTTTCTAATTTTTCGATAAATGGGAAAGGTGTGTTGCCTGAAACGTAATGTTTAAATTCATACTGTTTCATGACAAGGGCGAATCGTGGCAATACATTCTTGGCGGTTTTGCGCAAAAACTCATTGGCACGACGACGACCATTTTTATTAAAAATGCGGGCATACTTTGTTGCAAAGTAAATTGCGAGGAAGTCTGGGACGTGAGAAATAATATCATGACGCCACTCAGCATCATCTTTATTAGCATCCCACATAATGCGCTCAGCCAGAGTCGCTGATTTAGGCAACTCCGGCTGATTCGCATCCTGATTGCGACGCATTGAAATATATACGTCGCTGTTGTGTTCTTCATTTAATTCAACATTCATTTATATTACTCAAACCGCTAATTGAAGTTGATAATCGAATCTATCTTTTTCTTCACAGTAATTAAGAGAGCTAGCACTGTTATGTGATTCAATCCTTTCTACTAAAAGGGATGCCCTTGTTTCTTTTGATGCTGGCAAATAAGCCCCTATCCAAGCTTTATCAATACCTATGTTCCTTGCGACATTTGTGCTATCCGCTGATGACAATGGCAACTGAGTAAATATCTGTGGATTCAGCATTCTGAGACCATGTAACTTAGTGACTGGTAATCCGTTTGCATCGACTATGTGACGAATTAAATCTTTTATTCGTGCGACAGCTATTCGTGGGCGTTTAACGTCATACTCGCCGCAACTTCCAATAGCAACTCGCGGGTATTCATTGCATAGACGAATAAATCGCTCGTCTGATTCATTCATGTGCCATACAGGCACGCCGTAAAAATCACCATGCGGCCACTCTGTTAACAATGCGTCATTTTCATCTTCGCCACCGTCAATCACATCTGGAATAATGGCAAAATCAAAGCGAGGATGGTTTTTCCATTTGTTCACAAAATCATAGTAATCAGACCAATCAATTTTGTTTTTTCCAGCTGCTTTCCATGCTGTAAACGCTCCATTATCTACAGCGAAAGACTGACAAATTTCAGATGCTAAATTGAGCTGCCCCGTGTGCGCGAAACTAATAAATGCATGACGCCCTTTCCAAGCCCTTATAGCGCAAGTATCAGGAGTAATAGGGCCACCGTGATAATGGATCATGGCTAATTACCTATATGCTGATTTTCAATGTGATTGATTTCACTTTCGATTAACTGACTAATAGCTGCATAATCTGGTTTTTCTTGAAGCACATACATTTGTAACTTACGCAGGCGTGATGCGTAGCGGTCATTGCAAACTTGTCGTTCATCGTTACGGTTCCAATTGATGTGACCATCAATTAAAATCGCATCATTTGAAGTGGCATCTAATACAGGGGTAAATACTGGTTCTGGTATATTCATTTATTTAATTCCTAAATTTAGAGTGTAAGAATCCCTGACGCGCTAACGTCATTTATGTAATTGGGTATTAGTTAATTAAGTGGTAATGCTAAATTCTTTGGTAATAAAGAAGTGACAGCCTTAATATGATTAATGGCTTTGACGATATTAAATATCTCTGTTGTAGTTAAATCTTCAAACTTGCAGTCGTGGCGTTCTTTTTCAATACCTGCCATATAGAGAATAACACCTAAGAATTTTTTATTTTCTTCATGGTGTTGGCTAAAGCGGTCACGCATTTCTAACATGAAGAATTTCAATGCTTCATTACTTAAACCAAAAACCTTTGACTTTAATTCAGCGGTTTTATTTAACCCACTAATGCGCATATCTAATGGGATTTCATTAATGCGATTTTCTATAAATGATGGATTGTGTTGCATTTTAATCACCTATATTTTAGAAATTAAATAGACAATAGCGAACAAAATAACAGGAACAATATATTTTAAAGAGCCGTCCTGTTTATTACTGAATGAATCGCCAGTTAATTTATATTTGTACTGCTGCTTATGTGCTTGAGTCATAATCACACCATTGATTGGCTTAAATTTGCGACTGCATCAATTGCGGATACAAACGCAGGGGATGAATGTAAACGGGCTGAAATTGTCACACCAACAAGCGCTAAGCAACGGATCGCATTATTTACGCTCTGTTTAATTTCAGCTGAACGAGCACTATTAATATGACCACCTAAAACCGCTTGACTTGCTAACTTCCCAACCTCAGCTGTTGCATTTAATACATAAGAAGGAAAATTCCCCTCAGTCGCATTATTCAACGGTACTGACGGTTGGCATTGAAGCTGCTCTAATAAACCATCAATTAAAGTCGCGTCCTCTGTCGCATCAGTAACTTTAATTAAGTCCGCCCATGTGAATTGGTGCGGCTGCTCTGGGTTTAACTTGTTACGCAACATTTGCGCATTCATGCCGATTGCTTCTGCTATCTGAACAAGATCACCTTTGTGCATATTTGCAAAAGCACGACACGCATTATCAAAGTGTGATTGTTTGGAAGCTTGATAATCAAACATAGCCTTTACTCATTCTATATTTCACAATACAAACACTGAATTTCACCATCTGTGAAATCATTACTTACTATTCCAAGCATGCCAATCAATAAAAACGCGGTCATTCTTTTTATCTTTTGGCTTAATTTTTAGTTTTCCAGTACTCACATAAAATCTCGCAGTGCGAATTTTCATGTTTGTGCGTTCACAAAACGACTTTAACGGAACCCAGCGGTTCTCAGCTTGTGAATTTATTGCCTGAATCTTATTCATGAGGCAAAATCTCCTATAACTGTTAATTACTGTTAACTACTGTCAATTGCTGATATGAGAAATATATTTCACGATTCGCGAAATGTCAACTGCGAAAGATGAATTTTTTCTTGAAAAGAGAAATGGTGAGTTCAATGAGTGAAAAGTTTGATTTTATTTCATGCCCTGATAGTGCAGGAGTTCTTGATAGAATCATGGAGGCTTACGGATTTAGTTCTAAGCTAATGATGGCGGAACATTTCAATATGGGCCCCAGCGGTATATCCGGTCGATACAAGCGAGCAGTATTCCCAGCTGATATGGTAGTTCGCTGTATACATGAAACTGGAGCAAACTTAGAATGGCTAACATTTGGAACTGGTAAACCTTTTGATAATTCTAAAGTTGATATCTTAAAACTCAATAATTTCAAGCTAGTGAATGGTGAACTCACTCAAGCAAGCAATGTAATGTTTGATAAAGTCATGTTCAAAAGCACATCACCACTACCCAACGAACCTATAAGTGTTTTAGAAAACAACACTTATTACATTATCGATAAAAAATTTAGCGACATATTTGACGGTAAATGGCTAGTTGATATCGAAGGAAAAATAAGCATTAGAGATTTAACACGAATCCCTATCAAAAAAGTCCGTGTCTCAGGTGTTGGCATTCCCTTTGATTGTGATTTAGAAGACCTCACTGTGTTAGGTCGTGTTGTTACTATTGTTGAAAACCAATAAATAAAATGACAGTAAGAAAAATAGAATCTGGTGAATGGCTTTGTGACATTAGGCCTAATGGCGTTAATGGAAAACGCATCAGAAAAAAATTTGTGACTAAAGGTGAAGCCCTTTCCTATGAAAAATTTATCCTTGGAGAAAAGGAGGATAAACCATGGCTAGGCGAAAAACAGGATAACAGGCGACTATCAGATTTAATTAACCAATGGCATGACTTATACGGCAGAACCTTAACAGATGTTGACCGTATGATGTCAAAATTAAAGGCTATCTGTGCTGGGCTTGGTGATCCAATTGCATCACAACTAACAGCATCTGATTTTAGCATATACCGTGAAGGTCGTTTGAAAGGTGAAATACCTGATGTTAACGGGCGTTGCATGGAAATAAAGCCTGTTACTGTAAATCATGAGCAACGTAATCTATCTGCTGTATTTGGAACACTAAAAAAACTTGGGCATTGGTCTTTGCCTAATCCACTTGCAGGCCTGCCTACTTTCAAGGTTGATGAAAGTATGGTTACTTTTTTATATAAAGATGAAATCAAGCTCTTGCTCAATGCCTTAGCTGAATCTAAAAGTGATAGTGTTTTAATGATAGCTAAGATTTGCCTTTCTACAGGAGCCCGTTGGAGTGAAGCCGAGAATTTAGAAAGTAACCAAGTTACTCCCTATCGCATTACTTATAAAAACACAAAAAGTAAAAAAGTAAGAACTGTTCCTATTTCAAAAGAACTGTATAACGAAATTCCTAAAAAGCGTGGAAAACTATTTACCCCTTGCCGTAAAACATTCGAAAGAACGGTCAATAAAATTGGAATTGAATTACCTGATGGTCAATGCACTCATGTTCTAAGACATACGTTTGCAAGCCACTTTATGATGAACGGAGGGAATATTTTAGTTTTGAGGGATATTCTTGGTCACTCTGATATCAAAATGACAATGATTTATGCACATTTTGCTCCTAGTCATTTAGAGGATGCCATAACGAAAAATCCTTTAATTGCCCTTGATGAATAATTAGTAATTTAACCTTTCACTTTCGTTGTTCTAACATTAACATGATCCACAAAGTGTCCACATAGGTTGTTAATAGCTGTTAATCATTGTCAACTACTGACATCTAACTATTTGATTGTTAATATAACCTATTGTTTTATATACCCCCTAGAGAGAATGTAGAAATTTCGGACGCGGGTTCAACTCCCGCCAGCCCACCAAATTTTAACTGTCAGTGATGTGACAACAACTTTAAAAACAGTAAGTTAGTAAAGTTGAGCAGACAGTAACATTACCCAGAATGGACTTCGAAATGCACGTGAAATGCACGCGCACTAGAAAAATAGAAAAGCTCACTTCGGTGGGCTTTTTTATTCTCTATTGTACTAAGAGATAAATCTAATGAGAAAGGCTTGTATTGAATTACATTCAACAATGCAATATCGATGAAATAAATTTAATGATTTAAAAACACCAAGTTACCTTAAATAAGGTCATTATTTAAACACAATTCTTATACATTATCTTATACACTTGATTTCATATATGACAAAACTGTTCCATTTCTAGCTACTCCTTCTAAAAGAACATTTTGCTTACACTCTCAAGCCTATTCATTTAAGTACTGAATAAAGCAAACTGGTACTTATATATTCAAATTCTTAACATAAAAAATTGTAATATTAGTTGTGGTCGTTAATTTCACGATGTAATCCTAAAAAATCACTGACTAAATTTGATATTCTATAAAAGTCATTTCACTTAAAATTTCACTTCAAAATATTGGAGACTTCATGAATATCACTCAATTATTTCTATTAGCTTTAAATTGTATCAATGAGCATCGGGAACCATCACATACTGAGCAATCAATAATTTATGTATTCTATAGAACAAACATTGCTGGATTGATTTCTATAGATGAATTTATGGACAAATTCGTTGAGCTATCCGTTTACTGTGATTCATCAAAACAAAACAAAGCGTTTGCTATCAAACTTATTGAAAAACATTTACATCTATCAGCAAACAAACTGACAGTGATAAAAAGTATGCCTACCTAATAGTAGGCACTCCAAAACTACTCTTAATAATGAGGAATGCCTAACTAATTCACTTAATAGTTAACGCTACTGAACTTCCCACATCACCTCATTAAAAAATTCTTTAATATCAACACGTAAAATCTTAAGAGCTGAAACCAAAGTATCTATATCTATTTTATTTATTCCTCGTTCATAACGATATAACTGCTGTGCGCTTTTACACCCTATCAGTTGAGCAAATTCAACAGCTGTATATCCAGCGTCACGTCTCAGACCTTTAATCTTATTTCCAATCAATGTTGTTACTAAGCCATCAGAATTCATGCTTCGATACTCCATTCCTATAATTAGACACAATCTATCGGGCTCTCCAATTTATGGATTACTAACTATCCACATTCTTATCTCATTTATAGATAATCAACGAAAGATAATTTTGACTTGATAAATTTAAATTAATCTTCTAATAATATTGACTTTGCTAATGTTTCTTATTATTTATAGGTAATAGACTTATTTCAATAGGCATTACCACTAAAAAATGAAGAGGAATATTTATGAATAAGTTTCTAATTTCTGCTTGTATGATTGCATCAAGTGCTCTGTCCTTTAATGCATTAGCCGCAGACAAAATGACCTCAACTCCCGAAAATATGACATGTAAAGAGTATGTGGACTTAAACCCTAAAAGCTGGGCTCCAGTTGCCTTATGGGTAACATCACAAGATACTCAGTTTAAAAGTGGAGACTGGGTGGCATTATCTGAACAGAGCGTTGCGGAAGCTCCTTTAATCCTTGAGTTTTGCAAGAAAAAACCTGAAGGAACTTTAAAAGATTACCTTGCTAGCAAAAAATAAAATTTTTTAACTGGTAATAGCCGCAGTTTAATCTCTGCGGCTATTTAGATTACTCACAGCAATTCTATTTGCTCTCCCCCCATCCTTGATACCAATACAGTGACCGTTTTATAAACTTCACGGCTTCAATGAGTTAAATAGAATCACTCAATATTAACTGAGATTGATCTATTTATTGCTTTAATGCACGCCCGCCTCTTCGTTGAATATTTCAGTTCGCTTTATATTTGTAGTACTCGATACAACGACTGCATATGCACGCAAAGATACAAATAGCCTTCCTCCAAATCCTGTGGTTCAAATAGGAATGTCACTGCTCATTAATAAGCTATATGGAAATAAATGAAGAAGAATTATGTTTACAAGCGATAATCATCGCGGGATGAATTGTAGTCTTGCAACCATTTTTATGGTACGTGATATATCTAATTGTCACCTTCACATCTTTAACTTCAACTCTGAGTGTGACATACAGAGAAAAATTAGCCTTCGAGTTCTTTCTACCACAATTATCGTAGTTTGAGGCGAGTATTTAATGTCATTGAAGATAACGTCAACACGAGTAGAAAGGAACACTCAGGACACAGATCCCACCAGCTCTACCAAATTTTAACTGTCGTGATGTAATAACAGATTAAAAACAATAAATTAGTAAACCGAGCAGACCGGAACATTACCCAGAATGGACTTCGAAATGCACGCGCAATAGAAAAATAAAAAAGCTCACTACTGTGGGCTTTTTTATTCTACAATAAAGAATCCTTCATATTTCCCTATACTAGAAAAACGCCTCTCTCTAATCATACCTATTCATAGTTTTGCATTTATAATAAAAATTATCTATTTCCAAAATTAGTATAACTATTTAAAATATAAAAAACCTAACAGGCTGATATAAGAAAAAGGTTGGCAGAGCCATAAACTTTAGGGAATCCCCTAAATCTTCTTACTTCCAATATAACAACATCATAACCAAGCACTTTTAATATTCCAATGGATAGATCAGAGCTCATTTTCTAATGAATCGTACAGTTCATCTACTATCCAGTCTCTATCATGTTGCTGCTTAAGGCTGTGTAGCCTTGACTTGATATCATTTTCTTTGAGCCCTATAAGACGTGATATGTCATCTATTCTCAATTCTCGATAATACCCTCTGGTACTGCTAACTATCACTGTCCGTAGACGTAGTAGTAGATTAAGAAAACCATCATCTTCTTGGCAGATCCGCCGTAAACACCGACAAACAATTTTAGGAGAATCTATTTCACGCCAAGCATACATATAGCTTAACAAACTATCGAACTGAAACAATTCATTTTGAATACATCGTGTTCTTAAGCGACGTGACATAAGCTTACACAGTGAAATCACCTCCGTATTTTGCAATATTCTCTTCTGCATGGCTAAGGGCTTATTTCCAGCTATGCCATTCTGCCACAACAATATTCGTAGATATAAAGCAATCCATTTCCATGCATTTCCTTGTGTGACCATTTGTTTTAGTAGGCGAATTCCGTTTGATCTATCCAGTTCTAGTAATCTACGGAGCAGATTATTTACAGCCTCTTCTGTACCTAGTCTTTGCCAAGAGAACCACTGATTTCGTTCATAATAGAAAGCAATAACGCCATCAGTGTAATTGAAAAAAAATTTTAGTAAGCCCGCACATTCCTCAAAATCTCTTTCTTTAATTATATGAGCATTTAGTTGGCTAAGGATATGCTCATACCATGTTCGTGATATAATCCCTTTACTATTGATCTTGCTAAGCAGCTCGTTAGCAAGATCGGTTTCTTTACCGGGTGTTCTAGCTAAGCTGAACAACTTGGAAACAAATTCTGGGGGCAGGACATTTTGTGGAGCAGAAAAGGCAAAATAGTAACGCCAGTATGCGCTACTACTGAGCCTTCTTTGTGCGATCATTTCAGCTTTTTCTTCTTCACCGTGCAGCCTAAAAAGGAGCAAAGAACCAAAGTCATAGCCTTCAACCCCAGGAATAAGTTCTTTAAGTCTGTGTATTACGGTTTCTGATGAATAGTTCAATATAGATATCGCAGTGGTCAACCCCTCTTTTAATTGTTGCTGTTCTTCCTCAGTGATAATGCCATCGCCTGATGCAATTACTGCATACTCAGTCAAATACTTTTCCACCCATTCATACAAAGTACTGTTAGTCACTTGGATTAGTTGAAGAAAGCACAGATCAGGTAAATAAACATAATCTCTAACGCCCGGATAGCGAAAAGCAATCGCATTCAAGGACATCTGTACTTCACGAGGGGTCCTTATTGCTGCCCCAAAAGTATCAGTAATTGTATTTAGATCTGTCAATAATTCATTGTCAGGAGGGTAACCGTTTACCGACTCATAAAGATCAACCACACCTTCGAAAAATTGTCTTCTCAGATCAAACGACTCAGGAATAGGAAGACTAAATCGTATTTGTATTATTTTCTGTAGATAGGTATTTCCATCTTCAACTTTCAATCCGATACTAATTGCCTGAGCGAGAACAGCTTTGTCGTAACATAAAATATATCGAAATCGAGGAAAATCGGCGACTGATTTAACTAGTCGAATAATCTCAACAGCTTGTGCTGGCTCAAGACGATCTAGATCATCAAGTAACACAATAAAACTGAGATCAAGCTCCGAAATTTTCTCTGCTATTTCAGTGCGTAATTCTGCGGTAGTCTTCGATATTTCCCTAGAGTTTACCTCTGAGAAGGACTTTAAAGCCTTACCTGTATCGGGTACGCCAGGAAATAAACTGGCAAATTCCGCCACAGGTACAAGATGTCGTGCAGTGGTTTGTGCGTAACGCAGAATTGATTTTCCAGATTCAGTCAGTTTATTCTTCTTATGAAGTTTCTTACGTTCTTTGGCCGATAATGATTTTTCTTCCTCATCCACAATAATTCTTGCCACTGGGAATAATAAAGTTTCCACGGAGCTAACCCAATCACCATCAAGCCAAGGAGAAATATTAAGAACATAAGTACGTTCGTTTTTCTCTTTATCGAGCTCTGAGCGCAACAAATTCAAGAGGCTCGTTTTTCCTGCCCCCCACGCACCTTCAATACCAATGACAGCACTTCCTTCGCGTCCAATTGCATGAATAGCATCTGCGAGTTGCCTAGCTATATGAACAAATCCGTATCGATCCTGGTTCGGATTTGTCACTGATTTATCAAGAATCATATTTTCCAGTCCAGAACGTTTTATGGTTTGGTTGGTCACTGCTAACTATCTCCTCTAACACAGAATATTGCGAACCAGATTTGTAATAGATAACCTTTATGCATGGTTTGTAAATGTGAAGTATCGTCAGGATAATATGCCGTATAATTCTGACTAACAAGTACGGTGACCGGGTGTTGTGTGATTTTAAAAAGTTAATTGATTTAATTGCTAGCTCTGCTCAAACATATTGATAAGTTGTATTAAATTTTTCGCTAAAACCTCCTTGAATAGGAGCTATTAAATATTAACTACCCATTTGAGGTACAAAGCCACCTGTTATATCAATCGTGACTCATAAAACCTAAGAAATATATTTATGTTTCAGTGTTTCTCTCCTCTTTCACTTATTACTCTATTTCAGATAAAATCACTAGGCATATTCACACGAACGTCAATTCAGTGACCACAAGCTTACCTATGTTTGCTCCTCCCTACTCTCACTAATGTAAGAATGTATTTTAATTTTCAGCTTTAACATCAATTTCATAAACAATCCCCATACAACAAAGCTCCAAGTTTCGTCTAGTTTTTAAATTCCCTCAGTTTACCTGCATTGACTCCATCCATATGATAAGCATAGTTATTACTATTACCCCCCCCAAAGGTGGCATTTAAATTATCAGTAACATACTAAATCAATAGCTATTCAGACAAACAGATTTAACCATTATTGCTACTGATTTATAGGCTTAATTAGTGTTGAGCCTTCTTTATATATTTCAGCTCTTTTTGTATTCGAGAAAGTAAATTTTACATATCTATTCGTATTACTTGATACAGTAACCGTATGTGCACGCATATATACAAAGATACTTTTCCCACGCCCTAATGCTGGAATAGGGATATCATTCACTGTTAATGTTATCTTCAATCCTTTATTGATATCTTCTTTAGCCTGACTGCTTGAAAGTGTCTTTATTCCACCTTTACCATCATCAACCCCCACTAAAAATGCATATGTTGAATAATTAACCCCGGGAGATGCTCTAGATGTTTCAAAAGTACAAGACAAACCGGCATCAAATACACGCTCAAAGTTATCAGAACTGATTTCAATTGCTTTAACCCAACCTGTTTCAAGTGCTCCTTTCGGAAAGGTTTTGTTCAATGGCGTTCCTAATATCTTTTTATTTGTTGCAAAATACACATCTCCCAAAACTTTTTTCGCATCCACAGTTCCTCTGAAGTGACCATCAGCCCCATCAATTCGTCCTCGGAATGTCACCGCATTAAATTCAGCATTACCATTTTTATTAATTTGCCATCCTGATTTACCCGAAACGAAGTTATTCGACTGAATAACATTTCCTATCTTAGCGTTACTAATCGATGCATCCGCGATGAATGACTCGCGCATGTAAATCTGCCCATTTTTCATGAACATCAAGGGTTCCATCTTTCCTCGTGTTGGATTAAAAAAAGCAAAATTATTTGCATTAAACCCAATGAACGATTCAATTTTCCCCGCCTTCACTTCAGCACTAATAACCATACTCGCGGCACTATATTTTTTCCCATCCACCATGATTGTGATGTTTGTATTGTGCATCGCGTACCCGGTATTTTGTTTAAATTCCGACTGCATCTTGGAGTTAATCAGCGCACCTTGATTATCCAATTTCGCCTGAACTTGCTTCTGTGATTCACTGAAAGACCTGTCTAAATTCGTCACCGCTTTATCAAGCCGAACAACGCCTGCGTTTACCCCATTAATTGATGCGGTCACTTGCGCGTATTTTTCTGCCCATGATTTTCGTTCGTCAGCAAACGCTCGCTCTAACGTTTTATGTTGAGATTGTGACTGCTCATGGTTTACCGTAACCTCTTTCTTCACTTCTTTAATTGCCGCACTATTGACTAATATTGACTCATTTAACCAATCAAGTTCTTGAGAGAGCTGTTTCCCAGCTTCTGTCGACATGAAATGCTCGTTCAAATCTGGCAAGATTGTATTCACATCAAACTCGGACTCTCCCCGCACCCACTGAGTCCACTCAGATTCATTACCCGATTTATCAACGAGTCTTGCCCTGAAGTAAAATACAACGCCAGCGGCTAGACCAACCATCTCATAGTTTTTGGATGGATAAGGGACATCAGATAACAACATCAAATTTTCATCATTAGGGGTTTTACTGTACTGAATTTCAGTTTTTAGAGTGTCACTGGTATTTTCATCAAACCCCCAATTCAGCTTAATACCGAACACAAGCGAGGAGGCTTTGAAATTCACGGGCTTCGGTGGATTACCCACTTTTCCTGTCAGGCTAGTTTCAGGGGCATTCGCCCAAATACTGGAGATTTCAGACGCATTAACCGCTCGGACTCGCACTTGATATCGACCAGAATAAACGCCCTCAATATCAAACCCCAGTGATGATGTTCTTGGTGTATTGACCCAGTTCCCGTTATCACGACGCCATTGCGCCTCATAAGCAATCGCACTTTCAGCCGCGTCCCAACTGACACTGAGCGTAGTCAACGCCATACCTTGGTCAACTCTTGAGTAAGACGTAATTTCGACCTTTTTCGGTGCAGGCTGAACGCGAGGCGGAATAACAGTTACGGGGCGTTCGTCAATGCGAGCACCTGAATCAATGTGCGCATAATTATCTGGATGATGTATTGCCCCACTGATGGAGTACGTATTATCACCATTGTCGGTGATATTAATCACTCGGTATAACTGAACCGCTAAGTCATCCGAATCAATGACCCACACAGCCTCTTTTTGCGGTAATTGGGAATATTCAACTGATACCGTTACCACCTTTTTATTCACCAATGTCACTGTGCGCCCTTCTGATTTGCCATCAGGCAGGTTGATGATTAAACGATCTCCTACTTTCAGCGACGTTTCTCTATCAAGCGTGATATTTCGTCCATTAACAGCGGAAACACGCCCACCAGACTCACGTCCTGCCAAGTTTGAGTCAGCAACAGCAATAATATGACCCGGTGAGGGAATAGCCCCTTCTAACCCCGTAGCAAATGTGATCATACGGTCATTTGCATTAGTTAGTAATGCCCAGCGACCACGTCGGTTCGCTTCACTTCGACGGGTACACCCAATTGCAGAGAGTTCTACTTTACGCACGCCATAACGATGTTGAAGTTTTAAATCCGCAACCGCCTCGATATCATCTTTACTGTGGTTATCCGTATCGGTAAATGAAACCAAGGCTTGGGTGTGGCGATTTTGGATACTGCCCCCCGAGTAAGACGGTTTTCCCCCAACGATATTGGCATTAGTAAATGTGCGAAAAATACTGGTTGGCATATCGGCAACCACATTGACTTTATTGTCCGCCCAGAACGTCATACCACGGAAAATCGCCGCAATATCACGCAAGACGGTATAAGCTGACTCTTGCGATTGAATATACACATCACACAGAAAACGAGGCTCTTTCCCCCCACCGCCTCGACCATCAGGTACCAATTCATCACAATACTGCGCGATTTTGTATAAATCCCACTTTTCAATCTGATTGGCTTTGATTCTGTCACCACAGCCATAGCGATTGTTCAAAACTAAATCATAAAACACCCAAGCAGGATTATTGGTTGCTGCCAGTTTAAACGTTCCATCCCAAACACCCGAGTACGTTCGATTCACAGTGTCATAATTTGTCGGCACTTTAACTAACAATCCCCGTTTCGGTCTAACACTAATTTTAGGGATACGGTTGTTAAATTGTCGGGCATTAAATGTCACAAAGAGAAGAGCCGTATTGGGGTAACGTAACTTGGCGTCAATCACCTCAGTGACCGCAGCAATCGAGACTTTATCCGCAATACGAGCGGTATTCTGATTTTTGGTGAGTCGCCTAACGCGCAATTGCCAACCTGTGGTGGCTGAGGGTAAATCGATACGATGGGTGCGCTGATATTCACTGGTAGTTTTACCATCAAATGCTGACTTAACGAGTTCTTGATACCCAGCACCGTCAGTAGATAAATCAATAGCATAGACAATGCGATACCCCGTTGTATCACCATTATCGTGTTGACGCATTAACTGAGGCACTGAAAAGCGAAGGCGAATAGCGGATAACTGCGTATTATTAATCATTCGGATATACGGCTGATCGTCTCGCAGCTCTACCCCCACGGCGATGTCATTATCAACCGACGGTATCCCTTTGATATACTCTTGTTGCTCGCTACCGGGGCGAAACTCCCATGTTACCCCTTCGAAATTTTTCGTTCCATCCGCATTACCAATTGGCGTCTCATCTAAAAAAATACGCGTATCATCCAAGCCCCCCGCAATTTCCCCTTCAGAAATGGCTAACAGAATTTTGGCGGTCGATTCAGAAAGCAAATTATCTTTCGCTTCTACAGGAGTATGACCACCGCCGCCGCCACCTTTAGCACCGTAAATTGTTTCCATATTTCACCCATAAAAAAAGCGACTATTAAGTCGCTCGTATATCTTTCTAATCTCATTATTTTTGGTCTTCGGTATAAATACCCGCTGAGATAATCGCACCGCCAACCTCTCGACGGTCTAATCCATATAAAAGCGGTACCGGATTACCTTGTGCTGTCG
This sequence comes from Providencia sp. LY12, assembly GCF_057621555.1. Lineage (NCBI taxonomy): Bacteria > Pseudomonadati > Pseudomonadota > Gammaproteobacteria > Enterobacterales > Morganellaceae > Providencia > Providencia sp. LY12. Next base: position 2,957,838 of record NZ_CM172594.1, read on the forward strand.
TGTTCACCGCACCGCCAAAGGCATAAGAAGGTTTATTGTCTGTATCTTGTCGCATCGATAAACCACTAGGCTGAGGTGAAAGCATTTGTATAACACCACCCAGCGCCATAGCAGCACCACTCAACGCCAATGCCCCTCCCCATGTCCCTGCAGCGGTAAATGCGACAGAGAGACCTCCCGATAAAAATGCGGCAGCACCAATTAGTGCAACCCCTAAAATAGTTTGGAAGAAACCACCCCGCTTACTCCCTTTAATTACCGGAGCAATGCGAATTTCTTCACTGGTATCAAGATGCAATTCATCTTCAGTAATATTGCGCTGACCTTTGAAAACAGCAAATTCCAGCCCTCTCAGATGCGCATTGGAAAGGAATTGCTCGAATCCATCATAGAGTACCGATAACGCTTTAATCGCTTCACGCGGAGAATCGATAGCAAGCCGATGTTCTCGACCAAATTGGGTACCCAAAACACCATAGAGCCGTATTGTTTTTAAACCCATGCCAGCTCCTTACGTCGTACTATCTTGACCGTTCTATCGCGCCAATAGTCGCTGTAAGGAACAATGCGACTTAGCTGTCCGTAAAGATGATGTAGAAGCATGCCATTCACTATCACACCGGCATGATTAGGGACATTTGCTTGCACTTGCATAATGACCATATCACCGTCTTTTATGTCACCAGAAAACTCAACAAACCCTTCTTGCTGCCAGTTATCCATATACAAGTTTTCACCCTCTTCCCACCAGTGTCTCTCAACGCTGTAATTATGCAGCTCAATCCCGTGCATCTGTCGGTAATAATCCATAATGAGCGACCAACAATCTGCGTGACCAAGCACAAACGGACGACCTTCTAACTCACGCTCAATTCTAGGCTGGATTATGCGGATATCACCTTCCGGATAGGAAGCTATCACCCACGGTAGTCCCGAAGCATCACATTGCAATTTGTCTATTTCGCTCGGTTGAGACGTCACTCCATCCCCGCAATGGCTATGAACAATCGCTATTGGATTGCCCCAATCTTCGGCTGCGGCATAGTCTTCTGGGGAAAGTTCGAAATGATCAGTTGGATTATCGGAAAGATTTCGGCAGGGAAAATATTTTTTGACTCGACTTTTTTGGCAAATCACGCCACACGCTTCTTTAGGGTATTCCGCTTTGACATGCTGAAATATTACCTCTGTTAATTTCTTCGTGATCATCGTACTAACCCCGCGGCAGGGAATCCTCCAAAATCCAAAGGTTCATTTTCGCCAAATCGTTTTTTACAATCGCTAATGAGTCCACCGCACTTATCTAATGCCGGATCATCAACCGGTTCACCACGCTCATCGAAATATTTATTGCCCGTATAATTGCAACCTCGCCCGCTTCGATAATCGCCTTTCATACACCAGAAACAGAGGTTGTGGATTTGGCGACCGGGGATCATAACCCCTTGCAAGTCGAACGGACTCGACAACTCAAATTCAACTGCTTCTCCCGCGACTTCGCTCATTTTTCTATCGATGAAATAAACCTGTTTGAAAAATTCTTCAGGGTTAGCGGTAGGATTTCCCTCTGGAAAATTCTTAGCATCTAGATAGTGCGCGAAGGTTTCATAAATAGTCACTTTCGCCAGTGCCATATCATCGAATTGCAAGCACAACGAGGATATCAAACCATCGACATTCGCCACTCTTAATAAGGGTCTGGCTGGACTACCATCACTATTTTTAGCTATGCCCTCGATTTCATAAGCCCATGCGCCATATTCATTTCCTTGCCACCAAATGGATTTTGGCTTGATCCCCCCCTCTGCAACGTCAATTTCTTCGGGTGTATGCGGCAAGTTGTAGGCATGGAATCGAAGAGTTGGTCCATCAAACTCACTGCCGTCCACTTCAATTAATTGAACCCTACTTCCCGGCTCTAATTTTTGAATGTCAGATATTATATTCATGCACTAAACGCCTGTTCAAAGGTTGCAGTTATAGTGATAGAGCTACCGCCAATTGGCTTTAATGTAATGGAATCAGCTTTCACTCGATATAGTCCTTTATCTCCCAAAGGTGGCACCCATAGAAATGATTTTGCTGTATGTGAGCGAATAAAGGAAAAAATAGGCATTACCTCTGACTTATGCCCCGTATAGGTAAATCCCCATGATTGAGATTCAGTATTGAGACCATCGCCTGAAACTTGCTTATAGCCATCACCAAATGCCACTTCTTTTATTCGATGCTTAAATTCGCCAGTTGGCGAGTCTTGGATTTGAGTTCGCCACTTAAACTCTTCAATCATTATTACCCCTAAATAAAAAAGCCACCCGAAGGTGGCTATGTGAGGATCAATCTAGATAATCTTTACTGATTTAATAATTTGATAGTTTTTCGTGCGTGATCTTTAGCTTCGTCAAAGTATTCGGCTAGCGGTTTACTAGAGTTCAAGTTTGTTTGGTAGACTATATTTGCCAATACGAAATCAACACTATACTCATCACCTTTATAAACATCGACAGGAATGCTGATTTGCTCATCTTCTGGGTTAATGATTACAGTTCCAAGTTTTAATTCCATTACTACCTCTCATTAATTTTTTAATACTGTTCTTATCTTCCAACAGAAACAGCTTTGATTATTTTGTACAAATCACCACCTTCACGCCCCTCTATTGCCATGAAGCGCTTAAGCTTATTATTTAAGGATTGCTCCGCAGCTCGGATATCAACATTCTGCATAGAACCTTGCTGTTGAGCACCACTTACAACGCTGATGCCACCAAAATTAAGATTGACGTTAATCCCACCAGCAGGATGAGTGCCGTAAACTTGCACTCGAGGCTGACTCACTGACATTGGCTGAGAACCACCTACATATCCACCAGATGCATAACCTCTCTTTCCTGCATCCATTAACCGATATAGATTAGCTTTACCTAATTTAGCCGTACTCTCTTTGTCAAATACAAACTCACCCTTGTGAACAACCCCAGCAGGCTCATATTTGCCACCATCCCCAGTGTATCCGCCGCCAGAAAAACCAAGAAAGCCACCTATGGCTGTTCCACCAAAAGCTGCTTTCATAGCATTCAGCATCGCCATTTGCATAAGCATTTTAGTCGTCATTTCTAAAAATGAGCGAGTAAAGTCACTAAAGCTAGCTCTGCTTTTTAAAACAAAATCGGCAACGCTATTACTCATACCTTGAAATACTGATTGGCTAATTTGAGATACGTTACCATAAACATTGGAGGCTTGGTCTTGAAATTCTGCAAATCCCCTTTTAACTCCCGCCTTCCAATTGGTACGTAACGAATCTTCTTTACTGTAATAATCCTCTAATGCCTGCTTCTCTGCTGGTGATTTAGCTTGCTCAAGTGCGATGTCACGTTGGTACATACGGTCAGATTTACCGATGCCCATATCCAGCGCTCGACTCTTAGCTTTTATTTCTTCAACTCGTTTTAGTTGCCTATCTAGCTCTCTATTATGTTGTTTTTGACGCTCTACTTCATCGCCAACTACTGCTAATGCGCGTTGAGAAGCTAATACATATTCTTTTTTAGCCAATAACGATTGCTCATCATTGGTAAGCTTACGTGTCGCTTTTGCTTCTTCTAATACAGCTATTTTGGCTTCCATATCCCAAAGCTTTTTACGCTCTGAGCTAATCACATCAGCAATAGTTTTATGCTCTTTTAATACTTTAAGTTGAGCCTGTAGAGAAACGAGAGCTTCATTGGCTGACTCATCCGCACGAGTTCCATAGTCAGGTCGATATGCTGTAGGTTTCTTTTGCCCTCTCAGTTTTTCTTTCTCATACCGTTCTTTTTCACGACGAATTGCTTCATCCTTGATAGCCTGAGATGCATGCTCTTTATTTTTTATTTCACTTAATTTTCGTTGGTGTTTCTCCTCCGCTGTCTCATATTCTCGCCTTAATGCTTCATCAGCTAAAAGCTGAGACTTTTTAGCCTCTTCCTGTTTTCTTGCCGCCTCATTTCTCGCATTCTCAATATCCCTCTGATATTTTTCTTCGTTTAGTAAATCCAGTTCTCGCCTTAAATCTTCAGGTGTCTGGCCTGTTTTATAATGATGTAGTCCTTTAGCTGCAGGATTTAACTGAAACTCAAGAAGTTTCTCTTCATATTCTTTAATCTTTTGGTCTAGCGTTCTTTCTCGCCCTATATTAAGCATTGCATCCCATGCATCGCTTGCCATATCCTTAACGCCTTTCCAAGCTGACTCTAAAAAACCTAAGTTGTTTTCAATTTGCTGACTACGCTCCTGCATTGCATTGGCATAAGACTCCATCGCTATCTTTGCAGCCTCATGCTCCTTCCCCTGCTCTTGCAGTGTCATTATTTGTTCTAACTGAGTAGCTGTTAAAAAGTGAAGGGATTTATCTAGTTCAGTAACAGCTTTAACCGGCTCCTCTTGTAAACGCTGAAATTGCTTAATTGTTTTATCAACTGACTGACCAACAGCTTTTTCCATTGCCGCAGCTGTTTGAGAAACCATCTCAACAACATCACCAGAAAACTCTCCCGAGCCAACGACTTTTGATATAGCACCAGCCATACCATGCTGAGTAATACCATTTCCTGAGATTTTCCTAGCAAGAGCATCTAATTGTGCCGCAGTTTTTCCTGCATACCCTCCAGTAAGAATAAGTTGTTTGTTATATTCACTAAACTCTTTAGAGCCTTGATATGCAGCAAGAGCGACAGCAGAAGCGGCACCAACAAATCCAAACATAGCAACTCTTGCTGGGGTAATTAGTGATGCTAACGCCTTCAATGAGTTCCCTAGACCACCGAAGGAATCTTTTATCTGACCACCTTGCTGTATCATCACCATCCATACAGGCATTCCTGATGCTAATGATGTGACAATATCCGTCATTTGAGCGGGTAATTGCCGCATAGCATTTCGATATTGACCAATCGTGATTGAACCGTTTAAAAATGCTTTCTCTTGCTCTTTCAGCTTGGAAATCATAGGCGCAGCCTGCTGAGAAATACCCATTTGCGCTGCTTTCAATTCTAAAATTTCAGTTTTGGTTTTTCCTATAAAATCCGTCTGATTTTTAAGAGATTGTAAGAATTCATCTGCGGCTTGCTTTGCTTTATTCGTTGCAGCTTCCTGAGCTAATAATGCTTGCCCTTCCGCAGTCAGAGACATATGCATTCTTTGCAGCTTGTCTCTAGTTTGGTCTAATATGCTGGTATAATCTTTGAATTGATCTTTGGGAAGTAACCCTTTTTTGCTTGCTGCTACTAGCTTTGTCTGCCAGTCATCTAATCGTTCAAAAGCTTTATTTGTAGGGTTCAGCTGATTAAGTAACTCATGAAGCTCTTTGCGCTGTTTTTCAGCTGCTTGAGCTGCTTTTTTCTGATTATCTACACCGCGTTTAAATTGCTCATTCAGGTCTTGGGCTGAGCCATTTACCTTTTCCGCTGTGCTGCCAAACTCCTTTAATTTTTGAGTCCCACGCTCTAAATCAGACGTATCAGCTTTAAGCGAGATGGTTGCTATATCTGCCATTTACCTTTCTCCAGATATAAAAAAACCACCCATCGGTGGTTAGATTAGCTTCTATGTAACTTTTATTTAAATTAATGCCATATTATTCTAGAATTTCGTTTTCCAACATTCGTCACTAACCAGATAACCTTTAAACACACAAAGGATTATTAATATGCTTAGAAAATTGACACTCATCGCAACCCTTTTCATCGCAGCCAATGCTCATGCTGGCAACGAGTTAACTATTAGTAAGTTAGCTAGTGATGCAAATACTAAAACAGCATTCCTTCAAGTTGTAAAAAATAACGACCTCCCATCATGGGTCTTAACTGGTGGTACTGAATCCCCATCAAATACTGTGACTTTAAACGGTAATGAATACCAAGTAGCAACAGCGTGCAAACCTCACAATTGCCCAGCAGAGCGAATTGCGATTATGTACTCTAAAGAAAAGAATGTTATGGCTGGTGTATTCTCTTCAAATAATGAAAAGAACAATACTGAGGATTTACTCTGGTTTAATATCACCGATGATTTATCAATCGATGGGAAAACGGTTTTATTTGCAGCACTTACGGGCAGCCTCGATAATCACCCTAATGATTTCAATTATAAGTAATTAAATCTAACATAATGAACTGGTATCGGTTAAGGATGCCAGTTCAATTACACAAACTTCAACCAATAAAAAACCTGCCGGAGCAGGTTTCATCAATTATTTACATTTCTCATACCATATCTTCTGGAAATCTTCTTCAGATATAGATTCACCTTCAAAATCAAATAATGGGCTTGAAAACATGCGCTCACCATCATTGCTAGAGGAGACTACAACAATAAATCTCTTATACTTATAAGGTAATTCATCTTTAAATGTAAACACTTCTCCGCAAACGTCACCAACAACCTTGCGACTCATACTTACACCTGCAGGGTAAAAATTAACATTTCTCATATCAGCAGCTTGTGGCTGGTGCATAAAATCAATCACAATTTGCTTAGCTCCGTCAATAATTGTCGGTTTTTTACTTATGCCAACTGAGATCCCTACAACAAAAGCTAATAATATCAACAGCAAAATACACAGAACTCGCAAAATTTTAGCATGCACGCCAAATTACCACTCGTTAAATCAAATGATTGAAATGTACCCTCAATGCAGAGTTCAGGCAATAAAAAACCCACCGGAGTGGGTTATTAACACTATTTATAATTGAGCACATGTACATTAAAAATTACGAATATTAGCAATCTCTTCTTGTGTGACTTCTAGAGACTCTAGAGATCTCTGGTATTCATTGGGTTCCATTCCTTCAAATTTTTGATGTCACTCTCATCTATTCATGGTTTTTTTAAATAAAGCTATTACCTATAGAGGAGTCAACTGTTTTCGTACTTGCAATCAGCTAGACCGACACTAATTTCTTGACCTTTGTTGCTATTGTGCAAAATAACTTTAACACCCATTCTGTCGTATATCATATAAGCAAATGTAATCCCTGAATTTTCACTAAAATACACAGTAGCTTTAGCATCAGTTGAAAGCAACTCAAGCTTTGGTGATGTTATAACTACCCCTGTATCAAAGGTTATATTTATCATTGCATTGTTATAATCTGCATGCGGAGTTACTTCCAACTTAACAGTCCCGATTTGCACTCCGTTATATCTATTGCTATCACTAAGGTCATCAGGTATGGAATAAACTCCACAGTTATACTTTCCCGCCAAAGCCAAAATATTATAGTTATTATCTCGATATAACCCCATGTCATTCTCGTTATTAGCAGACAGGGTATATCCAGAAAATAAAATAAATAGGGCGCAAATATACTTAATCATCATTAACCTCATTAATAAATTAGCCCCCTGAATATACCTGAATAGCTTTACTACACATAATCGAACTCTTTAGTTAAAAATAATTATGTGATCTAGAATGCAAGCCCATCCTTGGGCTATGTGTAGGTTAGGCAACTTCCTTCCCGTGAATAATATGGCGTAACGCGCTAATACCGTTCTCATTATAACGGAACGCTTCAACCTGCTTTGATGAGTAAACTGACTTGTCCAAAAAGAACCTACCGAATTCGTCAGTTTTCAATCCGTTCTTGTTTGCAATACGACCAATTTTATTTGCTGACATTTCTAACCATATTCTTAATCACAAAGAGGGCTTCTGATTTAGAAGCCCTCTAGTATTAAACTCGCTTAACTACATAAATTTTACATTAATGACCGGACGTTTTAGCTTCTCGACAAGCCTCGAATAAAAACCAGACACGGCGTTCTGTTTCATCAATCCAGTTTTCTATTAGGCTTGTAGTGGAATAATCTCCATGTTCTGCACATACTTCATGTGCTTTTCGAAATTCTGAAGCCAACATTTTATTATCTTCACAAAGCTCAGCAAGCATATCTAAAGGTTCTACGTATTCCGCATTGTTATCGCTAATCCTTTGCATTTTTGATATTTGCCCTATAGAACGTATAGTCACACCACCTATTTTACGAACTCTTTCAGCTATAGGGTCTGTCATGGAGTATAGTTGCTCACTTTGTTCATCAAGCAATAAATGATAATCGCGGAAATGTGGACCACTCATGTGCCAATGGAAGTTTTTAGTTTTTAAATAAATAGCAAAAATATCAGCCAAGATTGCATTCATTGCTCCACTGATATCTTTTGTTGCTTTTGGAGATAAATCTGTTGGCGTTTTAAGTGGGCGAATTTGTAGTTCTTTAGCTTTACTCATAATTAACTCCTAAAGATAGTCACATCTGTTTTGATATTAAAGATGTTGAAACAAATTATTACACTAATGTTCTTTCTATATATCTCTTAACTGGTTATGAAACTATTTAGCCAACATTGCTTTTCAATATGTGCTGATTATTTTAATTATGTACTTAATGACATCATTCGTTGATCTACATCAAATTTCAATACATTAAATAAATTAACTAAAAAAACAAAATTAAATATTAATCTTTATGTACCTACCTAATTAAATTCGACCTTCAGACTTTAAAGCTAGCTTACTGAATTTAAAGTCTTGCAATCCTTGATATGCTAGATTTTAGCTACAGGCAGTTCATTAAAATTTGTCGTGTACGCCGGTGATAACATTTCGCGCTTCATCTGATATCCACTATCCCCCCCTTTCACGGCAAACCAGACTTTACCTAAGCCACTATTATTTATTGTGTCTAATGTTTTCATAAGTTCATCGCCATTCTTAAATGGTTTTTGAGTAGAAAACATATCAAACTGAGTAACATCTGAATCTGTGAAGTCAGATAACATTATCCCGGCTTTATAGTAGCGGTAACCATCTCGCCATATAGAATCTAAACCACGCATAACAGCATTAATGATGTCTCGCGTATCGCTGCTAGGGTATTCAAGCTTAATGCTGGCACTGTTAGCATAATCTTCACCTGATGCATGGCTGCTGGTTTGAATAAACAGGCCAATAATTCGACATCGCTGCTTTTCTTCGCGTAGCTTCTCTGCTGCCCGTTCTGCATAGTCACAAATAGCCTTGCGCATGGTTTCGATATCTAAAACTTTCTTACCGAACGAGCGAGAGCATAGTATTTGCTGCTTAACCTTCCTGACTTCTTCAAGCTCAATGCACGATTCGCCATTAAGCTCTCGGAGAGTTCTTTCTAGCGTCACACCAAACGTTTTACGTATTGTAGACACAGGTGCATTTGCCAAGTCTAAAGCGGTATAAACACCCATCGCTCTTAACTTGGCTGAAATCCTTCGCCCTATTCCCCACACTTCTTCAATCGAAATCAGCGACAGTAATTTTCTTTGCCGACTTCTATCAGATAGCTCGACCACTCCTCCCGTTTTCTTCCATATTTTAGCTGCATGATTAGCAATTTTAGCCAGCGTTTTAGTCGGACCGATACCAACACCTACTGGCAAATGAGTTCGCTGCAATATCGTTGATTGAATTTCTCGCCCATAATCTTCTAAATTAAAGGTATGAACCAAGCCAGTGAAATCAAGAAATGCCTCATCTATTGAATACACTTCCAAACGCGGAGCATACATTGATAGTAGAGACATCACTCTGTTGCTCATATCAGCGTATAACGCATAGTTCGAGCTAAAAATGTTAATATGATTTTGCAGGTAATAGTTTCTTCTCTCATAGTAAAGCTCTCCCATTTTTACACCGAGTTTTTTTGCTTCGGCGGAACGAGCAATTACACAGCCATCATTATTACTCAGAACAATTACTGGCTTTCCTGCTAAGTCAGGCCTGAAAACTTTCTCACAGCTCGCATAAAACGAATTTACATCAACTAAGGCAAACATTACTGAGCCTTATGAATAATGAATGTGACAACGCCAAATATCTGTAAATCCTGCGCATCACCAATATGTATTGGTTGAAAATCAGGATTCATTGGCATCAACATCGGTGGATAAGACTTTAATCTCTTAACAGTAAACTCACCATCAACACTGGCGATAACAATATCCCCATTTTTTGCTACCAATGCGCTATCGACAATCACAACATCACCATCGTTAATGTTAGCGTCAATCATAGAATTACCTTCTACACGCAACATATACGTACTATCTGGGTGCTTAATCAATGTGCTGTTAAGGTTTATTCTTTCCTCCATGTAGTCAGCCGCAGGAGATGGAAACCCCGCAGCCACTCTATCTAAGAATAATGGAATATTGAGAATTGATTCGGAATCGATAGGCTCTAGCTTCATAATGCACCAAATTACTGTATTTATATACAGTATATTGTAAGCATTTTAGTTGTAAAGATCATTTTCAAGTATCAAAAGACTAGAAATATGCAATCCCCTCCTAGAAAATCAGACCTACAGTGTCGTTATTCTTCCTTCATTTACTTTTTATAAAGTAAACTTATGGCTTATAACTATTAACTGCATTGCCGAAAATATGAAATATACATTATTGTTACTAACATCAATTCTAATGGTTGGATGTCAAGGGAGAAGTTATTCAGAATTAACTCCAGCAGAAAAAGCTGAAGTCAGAGCTGCTCATGATAAAAGTGCCAAAATATCTAGAAAATGCAATCGTATAGAAAATCAATCTAAACGTACTGATTGCTTTCTCGATAGAGACGACAATGACTTTAACCGGCTCTATTAATTTAAAGTTAATACTGGAGGCATTACAGCCCCTGACTACTTGTTTATCAACTCAAGAGCCTTTAGCTCCATAACCCTTAAGTCATCAAATATGGTCGCTTTGCTTTTGATGTTAAGTAGATCTAAAACATTGGGAATCACGCTATAGTCAAGTCCCGTAGCACCATTCATACCAACTCTCCACTGTGTACTCATCGCAGAAAATACCAGATATGACTCCCATACATCAGGAACAACTTCAACATCATCAAGATCAGGAGGAAAGCCAAAAGCTCGCTCAAAATTTTTAGCCTCTTGCTTTGTCATTCCCCCATACATTGCTTCAGCGACCGATATTAGTTTTTTTCACGATTACCTAACAATTCATTGTAATACGTTGTTGTAATAGCCCCTGCGGCTGATGGATAGTTGTCAAATAACAACTTCAAATTATCTTCGTTATAAGGCTCTTCAATTGCCCAATCAGCAATAATTTGAGTAAAGAATTTGTTTACTGACTCATTTTTCAACTCTTCCAATTTACTCATTGGTAAATGATTGAACGTAAATGTCACAACCTCCGGCTCGCTTTTGCCAGCCACACGGATTTTTACATCAGCCTTAAATATTGGATTGGGATTCAGAGTGAATTTCGCCATTAGGTTTCCTTAAAAGCCCCGAAAGGGGCTGTTATTATGCGGTAGTGTAAATTTGCATATCTGATTTAAGAGAGAAACGTGCAGATACGTTTTCAACCTCGTTAATTGCAGTATTAGGAACACGCTGGAATGACACACTGGCTGAGTAGTAACGGTCTTCACCAGCCCGTTTATTATAAAAACGAATCGCTGTTAACTGCTTTGTATCATCCAAGGACATTAATAACCCTCGAATAGGTAATTTCGCATCATGAGCAAATGTATAAACCTGCACGATACCCGATTTATAGGTATCAACCGTTTCTGCTTGCTCATCTTCTAAGAATTGAATTTCTTGCGTTTGCTGCTCACCACCTTCTGTTGATAAGGTCATGACTTGGGGCATAACCTCCCATTCTTGAACTGACTTTAGTGTTCCTTTGCCGCCGCCAATCGGAAAACGTTCGGTATCTGTCGTATCAACACCGTCAAGCGTGATACTTGTGTTTTCTGCTGATTTCACACGAAAGACACCGGACATTTGTTTCCACCCAGATGTAACGAGAACAACATCTCCGGCTTTAATGCCACTTGACGCTGTGACAGTAAGTACAGCTTCAGAGGCATTACTTGCCGCCGTAAACTCAACATCTTTTCCGTATTTACTCGCCACATAAACGCGCGAGCCATTAGGAATGTTATAAGCCATTATTAACCTCATTTTTATGCATAAAAAAACCGCCATTTAGGCGGTCGTTTATCGGATTGGATGACATCGATAGGATGTACGTATTGGAATGATGTAGTTGATATCACTGGTAAGTGGCGGTAGCTGATTTGGTTCACCGTCTAGATACAGTGACTCCGTGAGTGTTAGACCATTTTCGAGCTGCTCTTTGACGGCATCAACCAAGCTAATAACCGCCGAATCACCATTACCAATCTTTTCAACAACATTAAGTTGAATAACACCTTTTTGAACTGGCATGTCTAACGCTAGACCTAGATTTTCAGTTATGGCTGGCATTATATGTAATTGCAAATATGGAGTGCTAATATCATCAAACTCAATATTTGACCAAGCCACCTTTACCCCTTCTTGCTTAGCAATTTTTGCCACCAGCGCACGAATAGACTGATTGATTTCAGATTGTTTCATTTACTTCATCTCTGCGATAGCGTCTCTAAAGAACTTACTCACGTTTTCAGCGGTAATTGCAATCATGCCATTAGGAGCTTGTTTTGAATGTCCCATTTCCAACCTGTAGGCATAAGGAACATTGTTAGTAAAATAGATAGCATTCATACCCACTTTGAACTGCTCAAGCATATAGTTACCAACCGCCTTAGTCATATTGCCTGATTTATCAACTCGCCCAGTTTCACCATCAGCAGGTACATCAAAAGTGACTTGCCAATTTCCACGGAATCGTCCCCCCGTATAACCTGGGGGTGCTTTGATATCCATAGAGTCATTAACTCGAGCGCGTTTTTTTAATTGACGATTTTTCAGTGTCAAATTATTAGGGTCTTTTCTCAATGCTTCATTGTGCTCAAATACCGCTTGGTTATAACCTACAGCCGTTTGGTTAACTTTCCATAAGTCGGGATTACCCACCGGAGACATTTGAACAAGTTGAGCCAAAATCCTAACACCTGTTTTTTTTACCACCGCCTCCATATTTGATTGAGATTTTTCTACAAATAGATTAACGGACTTCATGAATGAATCAGTCATATCAAGCCCTCAATTGAGGTTTGTAGCAAATAACAACATCAGCAGGTTTAACCGGGTTAGGCTCATGCACACGTAGCCATATACCATCAACAAGAACAGAATCCCCTTTTCGAATATCAATCTCTGGAGAAAGAACCATTTTAATATCCGTAGAGAGAATTAGAGTTCCATCAATTTCATATGGTTTGTACAAAACCTTTACACCAATAATTGAAAATAGAGACTCAGGCTCATGATGCTCAACACCATTATCATCAACCCAGTGCTTGCCAGCACGTTTCACTTGATATGAAGCGCCATATTTTTTCAGTATTCGCAATGCTGTGTGATAACCTCGTTGATAAATATTCATCACTACCTCACTGCAAATGTGTTAATCGCCAAGCCTTCTGAGCTATCCATCAAGCCGCATAGCAAACCTTTCAGCCAAGCGAAATTAGGTGCACCAGTATTGGTGCCTTCTGCATACTTCAAATCAATTGCTCCCTCAATACGTTCAGAAATTATTTCTGCACCTAATGTTGGCTGCAATTCATTCTCTTGTGCTTCAAGTGCAAGGCGACACTGAGCCTGTATAACCTGATGAGGAATCGCATCACTAGCAATTTCAACCCCATCACGAAACAATCCAGTGCGAGGAAAAGATAAAGGTTGCGTACTGTCTGAACGCTTACCCTGCCATTTTTGGGATTCTAAGAAGTCCATAGCAACGATGAGTAATGATTCGAGTGATTTACTGTCTGATAGGGTTAAATTCCTGACTTTCGCATATGCTTTTAAATCTTCAATGCCAGCATAACTATTAAACGTAGGTGAGTTTTTATCGGCATCAATCATGACCACCTCAAAATAAAAAGGGGCATTACGCCCCTATCTTCACTTGCCATCAGTAGTTTTTTTCCTTTTAGCTACTTCTGGCTCTATTGCTTTACTGCATTTTTGCCCTGAGCAGTTAATTTAATCATCACACCTGCTGTCAGTTTGTTGCTCGTAAAATGTTTTTTCCAGTTACCCGCAGTACCTAACTTGGTTAGATCTGGGTTTTTACCTTTTGATTCATCCCAGCTATACCCAAGCACACCGACGTTAACAACGCCTTCACCACGATACCCAATTTCTAAGTTTTCCTTATCATTGATCTCAAATGAGCGGAAGGTTGGTTCTTGTGACTCGATGATAGTCACAGCTCCAGGAACAAGACCAAAAATAGCATCAACTGGCGCACTGTCTGTTACCAATACGGGTTTACCTAACGTTCCCGGCTGCCCACCATAGATAACCACACCAGCCTCTTCGTATACTTTGTTATCAATCGCTTGGTCAACAATATCGAAATACGTAGTAGAGTGCATGACGAAGAGATTTACACGGTTAAACTTGTCCCCATATCGACGCAGCCCCTTGGTGAGTGTTTTTTTCCCATCTGTAGCAATGTCTGCTGTCACGACCATATCAGCATTACTGCCGATAGCTGCCCCCAATGCGGCTAAGGAATATTTAATGTAACCTTCTAGAGATGCATCAGCAGCATCAATACCAACTAGCTCAGAAAATTCAGATACATCTCGTCCTCGACGTTTAAATGCCTCTTCCGTTGTTGCATATGGACCATATTTCCATGGAGCTTTCACATCAACAGATTCGCCCGCACCAATTTTTTTACTCTCTACTGTTCCTGTTGAATCAACATCACGATGCTCAATCGATCCACCAATTTGATAGAAAGCACGTTTACGGAAATCACCTTCAATAAAAATGTTATCAAGCACAATGGCACCATTCGATGCCTGATTAAATACTGCTAAATTATCTTGGCGACGCTCTAAAAACGCTGTTTGCGCCAAGTCGTTGTAAATTACTAAATCGCTATTAGTCGTCGTAGCCATTACTTATCTTCCTTTACTCTTTAGGTAGTTTTAAAAATGTGTCACGTCCATATCGGCGAATATAATCAGCTTTCTCACTCGCAGACATTTGAGAGCGTTTAAGGTGTGCACCACCTTGTTTATGTTTTCCTGCATCCGTCCCTGAAGCAGCAGGGAACAAATGAGGCGCGCTTTCTTTTAATGATTCGACCCATTCAACAGGTGATAACGGTGTTCGACCATCTTTCCCCATAATTGGATTACCATCATCATCAACGGCTACGGCCTGACCTTCATCGTTGATTTGAAAAATGCCTTTGGCACGTAAAATTAAGTCTTCTTGTGCGCTAGCTAATGCGCCGGCTTTACCAGCAGCAGAGCGTACTTCATCTCCCAATACACGTTGGCGAAATTTATTAGCAAAAGCCTCAGCCCTTTCCACTCGGCTATTGGCTTCTTTCAGTTGTTTATCAACGTCATTGCGTAAGCGCTCAGTACGTTTATTAATGACCTCATCAATTTTGCCGTCAGCGATTAACTTGGCTTCTTCATCATTTTCAAAACGCTTGAGAATTCCACGTACAGCATCGGGATCAATACCATCAAAACGCTTGAGATTATCGTTTTGCTCTTTGAGCTTACCCAATAACTCATCACGTTTAGCCTTCAACCCAGCTACTTGCTCACCGACTGCTTTATCGATAATGGCTTGAATTTCCGGTGTGATTACTGATGCAGTTCCACCACTTCCACCACCAGCGCCATCATCAGCCTGTGAGTAATATTTGCGTTCGATATTCATAAATAACATGTTGTTCCCCTTGGGATTCATTGCGCCTAGCGCGTTAAAGTAAACCAGCCCTTGGCTGAATTTAGACAATAAAAAAGGTCACCGAAGTGACCTTGGTTAAATCGTTAATTGATTAGCTATAACCTGCATCTTTAAATGCTTTTTCGTCTAGCTTTTTGAGTTGTTCTAACGAAATAAATTCTCCCTTATCTGTATAAAATTCAGAAGGATGCATACCGCCCTCTTTCATTAATCTAAATCGTGTTTCACCGAATACTTGCCGTTGTCGCCAGTCTGGTTGTCGCTGCACCCAATCAAGAAAATTGGTCTCTGCTGGAGCTTGCCCATCCATTGATGCTCTCGTTCCTGCGTCCATCTCATTCGCATCAATACCTAATTCACGCCATGACTTAGTGACGAAAGTTTCCGTTGAGCGGCAATTAAAATGGATTTTACCGGGACCTTGTAGATAGGGGATTTTGTGTCCTATTGGTTTACCTTCCAGAGTATACTTCAGCCTATCCCGGACAATGCAATCAT
Organism: Providencia sp. LY12; assembly: GCF_057621555.1. Taxonomy (NCBI): domain Bacteria; kingdom Pseudomonadati; phylum Pseudomonadota; class Gammaproteobacteria; order Enterobacterales; family Morganellaceae; genus Providencia; species Providencia sp. LY12. The sequence goes on from NZ_CM172594.1 coordinate 2,974,064, forward strand.
GGGAGGTTTTATTATCGAGAGTGGATAGCCACTGTTTGCAGTCAAGGATATCTTTATTAGCTTCAGCAAATTGTTCTCTTGCTGTCGCTTGTAAGTGACTGATTGCCGTCTTCGCTATCGTTGTTACGTTAGCTCTACTAAGTTGTAAGGCACCATCTTTATAGCCTTGATTTGCATGACCTCTGATTTTACGCCCAATCTCTAGCGCACTATCGCCATTTAAATAACCATTGCGAACAGCATTGTTTATGCGTGTCATGCGGTCAGATTCTAATCCAGCAGCCCACTCAGACAGTAATTTCCCTTGAAATGGACGAGACATTGCTGAGGAAAACAACATCTCCTCTGTAATACCCATAAGCGGATATTGGCGTAGAACAGCATCAGGTAATAAAGCATCGAATAATGAGGAATAATAATCCGCTTCATGCAATGCATATTCCCTCATTTCTTCTGTCAGCAACATAAACGCACTGTCAATCGCACGTTTATTAATGGCTTTCACGCTCAACAGCAATGACTCTAATCGCCTGACAGTAAAGCTATTCACGTCAATAGTGGCACCATCTAAGGCAACAATAAGCGACGCTGTTAATTCAGCGTCAAACTCATTGAGTGCATTTATCATGCGCCTTGCAACATCCGTAGAATAACGACCAGAAAACAAAGAGTGAGCAATCAATTCATCCCTTAATCGCTCATTCACTGATTTCATGCCCCACCTACCATTGTCGGCTCTTGGTTATTAAGCTCATCGACCACCATATCAATATCATCAGCGGGGTCGATAACATCATATTTCTGTAAACTTCTCACCAAGTCAGATTTACGTGTTGCTCCAGATTGCCATGCAGCAACAATTTCACGGATCATGGCACTATCAGCGATGTGATTAACGAGGTCTTTGTTAATTTCAAAAGAAGTGTCTTTAGTATCTAAACCCAAGTATTCAGCGCACCATATTAACGCTTTGCTAAACGCATCTGAGACATTTGAACAACAAATACTGAGAATAGAGGTTTGAGCACTTTGCTCCCCCACAGATTGAATAATCGTTTTGACTTTACTATCTGAAGAAACTAACTGAGCGCCTAAAGCCACCATGTAATCGCGCTTACTGTCCATAGCTTCTTTAGCCAACATATTTGGCTGAGCTTGCTCGTAACCAAAGAACCCTTTCACTGGCAGCATTAAAGGTGAACGAGACCCAACCATGATGCCTGTTTTTTCTAAGTGATCTCGCCACTCTATATCTAACCCGCCTAGATATGGCTGAACTTGCCCACAGAAAAACACTGAATCTTCATAATCAGCAGAATTTCGATAATGCCCTAGATTAATTTTTGCCAAACCTAACAATGGCGCCTCATCTATCGTATGGTCATTGTTTTGAGCACCCATAAACGTAAATGGAATTTCATCCCAAGCACCACTACCTGCACGCTCTGGAATATATTCAGAGTGGATTTGATACACACTGCTGCCAGCTGTCTTGCGATATACTCTACAGATAAACTTGCCATCTTCTATCACTAACACGCGGTATTGAATGGCATCTTTAAATCCAAAACCGTCCGCCTCTTCAACAGTCTCTCGCAATACCACCAGCGTTAGCATCGTCCTGCCATTAATACGATCAGTCCGCCAGTTAATAATATCTTCAGCACGATATTGAAATATGTACGGGAGCTTAGAGTCGCTGTTGTAATCAACATATAGCCCATGTCGTCCCACTTCCAATACCGATTCAAGAGAGGATTGAGCTAATTGGTAAATGCTTGAACCTGCACCATCTGCATCATCTTTTAAACAAGACAGCTTTTCAGCAACAGCAATCAATGGATCTTTCTTGAATGCCATCCCTATCATACCGTTACGAGTGTTACCTGTTATTGGGTAAAACACCGCACGGTCTTGATAGTCTTTATTGCGCTTTTTCTTACGCTCACTTTCCTTTTCTTCCAATTCAGGAAGATAACTCTTTACTTCCTCGCCACCTCGACAAACAGCGCGAACTAACTCCCACTGAGGAGCAGCCGTTTTATACTCCGGTCGAGTAAAATCTACATTATTTATACTCATCAGAAGGTTGTTCCTAAGTTGATTTCAAATGCTGGGCGTTTAACATTTCGCCTACTTACAGCAAAATATCTAAATCCATCAGCATCATGTGATGTATAGTCGTGAAGAGGTTTATCTTTCCAGCACCCTCGTTTGTCATCCCACTCTTTGCGATACGCTTCAAGATGAGCAATGCCTTCAGCACATTTATGTTCATCAAAAACACAACGAGGGAGAATTTCACGTACAGCCTCAATACCTTCATCAATCGAAAGCTTTGGCACTACGTCAAATCGAATTGAGTAAACTTGCCCATCAATTTCATACCCTTCACGAGCTAGTTCTCTACGTGATTTCGCATCTGAACCAAACTCGCGGTTATCAATATCATGTGGTCCATTATGACTCGCGTATGTGTAGCCTTTATCTTTCAGTACTTTCATATAATGTCTTAGACCTTCACCACTGTTTGAGTAATGGTCTATCACATGGAATTCATCACCTACTTCACGAATAAACCAAACTGAGGTTGAGTCACCAACGCCAATATCCCAATACGTATGAACGGGTAAATGTGAATTATCAGGGAGTGAACCAATGCGCTTATTTTCGTAGAGGAATCTGAACTGCTTAGCATAGTAAGCACCTTCAACCGATTGCTGGAATGCCTCTGAGGGTATTGACGGATATTCCCGCTTCATATCATCGCCAAGTGTTTTTTCTTTTGCGTAGTACCACGCTTTCTGATGCTCATCTAGGTGAATGCCATGCTTGCGGGATATCTCATCAAAGTAATCAATTAATCGCTGTGGCAATTGCTCAACAGGATCAATCGCATACTCAGGATTCTTCCACCATGAAAAGAAAAAGAATTTCCAATCTAAGTTAGATAGCGTTTTACACTGAATTTGCGCTTTTTCGGCCGACTGACAATAATCATAGAAATAACCAGCTCGCCCCTCAGCAGTGCTTTCAATTGTCGTAAAACAGTCACTTGATACAGCTTCAAACGCACCAGTAACTATCTCACGAGCTTTTTCAGGGTACTTTGCACATATCTTTCCGAACTCAGATACATGCAAGTATCGAAGAGTGCCACCACGAAATGACGTGCTGATATAAAGTGACCCGCCTTTGCTAAAAACCAATTCACCAGCCGCATCATTACTCGCCGGATTTGCAGCTTTAATTTCTTCGGGTAGCTTTTCATAGGCATATTTTATTTTTTCTCTAAATAGCCTTTTAGCATCGTTAAGTGTATGAGCAATCAATGCACATTTAGCCGCCTCAAATAACGCTGCATCTAATTGGATAATGCAAACCTCAGTCGTGAAACCCAGCTGACGGGCCTTTAAGATAATGTTTCGCGTATGCATCCCTTCAAAGTATTCAAGCTGCTCAGGCGTCATTTTAAATCGAACTGGCTTACCTTCTTTGTTGGTGATCCAGTACAAGTGATTCAATCGCCAGAGCTTATCTCTTAATAATGCAAGATATTCTGGCTTCATACTTATTCCTTCGATAGGTCGTCCATCAGTGACGATATAGAGTCGGATACTTTATTCTGCTGCGCGTCATCCAGCCCGTATGCCTGGCGCTCAAGTCCAATTAGGTTTTTAAGTGTCTCGCTTAATGCTTTAGCAGATTTAATACGTTCGGGGAGGGAGATGATTGAATTGTAGAGTTCATTGAGTTTGTCTCGCCCATTGCTATCAGGCTCAAACATTAATTCACCTAGCTTCCTTAAAGCAGGTACATCCGTACATTCAGTAGATAGCTCATCAAATAAACTGTTGGTTAACTCCCTAGCCCTACGAATATCACCCCTATGTTCCATACGAACATTGGCAATGACTTCAGCATTAGCTTCGATAAGTTGCCGCTCAGAAATAGCCTTCTCAGCGGCAACCAGAGTGGCAACCTCTCTTTTGGCAACCAAGTTTTCAGCTCTAGCCTTAACCTTTGCTTTTAAATCTCGTTCCCATCCTTCTTTCTTTGCGCGTTTACTTATCGCTTGATGGGTTATCTCATATTGAGAGGCTATTTCTCTTATAGACATTACGCCAGCTCGGTAAGCAGACTCAATAGCCTCCCAATCTGGTCTTTTGAACATTATTCACCCTCATGATAAATCAAAAAGCCAATACAAAAACAAGATCTGCATCTTTCACAAAAATCTTTAATTTGATTTAAATCAGAACAATAACAATTAAATTGTTGTATTTTAGTTTTTCATTGTTAATTTCATTGCTAAATACAATATTTAGTATTGCTGCAATCCCCCTTGTTGTGTTCATTGCAATAAGGGGTTTTTTATCTACAAATTCTTATCTTTACATCTTAGCCAGCAATTCTTCTGTCGATTGGTTTCACCAAAAATCTAAAACCTTCAGCAAGAAAACACTTATGCTTTAACTATTAACATTTCTTAAAGAGTTTCTCATAACAAATTAAAACCATTTTTAGCGAAAATATTTACATTGAAGGTATGTTATTTTAAATATTTAAAGGAGAGTCAAATGAGACTAACTTCAATAGACCATGTGCATGTATATGTCGATGACCTCAATGAAGCCGTAAAATGGTATAAAGATATTTTATTCTTTACCGTTACACCCAAATACAAGTTTTGGTTTGACCAGGGTGGTCCATTAGTCATAAACAATAATGATGTCCACCTTTCCTTATTTAAAAGGACATCACAAAGCATCGGTAACACAATCGCTTTTGGTACAGATAAGACTACACTGATGGAATTCATAGAACACCTGAGAATCAACAACATTCAATTTTCTATCGTTGACCATGATGTGTCTATATCCATCTATTTCACCGACCCATACGAAAATAAGTATGAAATAACAACATATGAGCACTTCAAAATATAAAAATCATAGTTAATTAGGTAATAAAAAACCCGCACAAGGCGGGTTGTCTCTTGCAGTAATTACATTTTACTTTTCAATAAATTAATGTCGCTATAAATAATCCACTTTTGATTCTATTGAAATATCAATACTCTTTGTCTATCAAAACCATTAGCGCTAGCAAAGCTAAGGTATTCATCTAAAAGTTCTGGCGGCATAGTTGGTGTACGCGATAACACCCATAAGTAATCTTTATTAGGGCCCACAACTAGTGAATACTGGTAGTCGTCATCAAGCTTAATAATGTTATAACCGCCGTAAAAAGGACCGAAAAACGACACTTTCAAGGCACCTATATCCGAAGATTCAACAAAATAAGCCTTTCCTATACTCTCTTTCCATTTTTTCCCTTGTGAATCCCATCCTCTGTTGACTACCTTTACACCACCATCATTGCGTAGAGAATAGTTTGCAGAAACTTTACTTAGTCCCTTTTCAAATCGATTATCTATTCTAGCAACTTCATACCATTCGCCAAGATAACGGGATAGTTCAAAATGTTTAACTGGTGTTATGTCATGTGGCACTTTCACACTACACCCATTAAGTAACAGCATACTTACAAACATAAAAACTGACTTTATCTGCATTGCAACCTCACATAAAATTGATCTATGAAGATACTTTCGCATAAAAAAGAGCACAGAGCGACTATAGTGATTTAGTATTTCGTGACTATAGAACCCTCGTATTTAGATAAAGTCATTGTCGCACTAACTTGGATTACACTAGCCAGTGTGGTAAACCGATTGATGATAATATTAAAAGAATACCGACTAACAGGTATTGAAATACATGAAGCATACGGATAAATAACTCTTTGAATATCATAGAGTTTACTCCTTGCTGCTAAGGTTATTTTATTATCAAAATGCATAGTATCATCTAAAATATAGCAGCTCTTTTTAATTTGTCAGATATCATGTTTCACTAAAGTATTTAGCTAATGCTATTGCTAGTAATCAGCTTTCACGTTCCATATCGATTCAATTAACAATTAAATTATTCTGCTATAATGAAAAATGAACTTTGGCAGTCTGTAACCTCACACAATGTAAGGAAGGAAGTATGATTAAAAAATTCAGTTTACTCATATGCTCATTAGCTATTATTACGAGCTTGACTGCCTGTAATACGACAAAAGGTGTAGGTAAAGATATAGAAGCCAGTGGAGAAGCCATACAAAGAGCTGCTGAGTAAAATTAAACTTTGCCCAATCCTAAAAGCTTAGATATAAATACATCCTCTTGAGCCATAATATTTAAGAAATAAAATAGCATAGCCCGTATTAATTGATGAAATTGAATGTTTGACGTCAGATTCATCATTATAATTTTTAGGGTGAATTTTCATTAACTGATTCTAACTTATAAGAGATATTACATATGAAAAGAAGAATAATTATTGCTACATTAATGACATTATTTATTCCAGCCATTGCGAGTGCGTCATGCGAAAGCGTTGTTGAAGAAATTACGCAAAAAATTATTAACAATGGCGTGCCTGAAGAGAGCTTTACCATTACCGTCGTTTCAAATGAAGAAGCAGCCTCACAACAAGGTACTGTTGTAGGTAACTGCTCTAATGAAACACAGAAAATTATTTATACAAAAAAATAACTCATGCTATGCAGAGGGCTCTAAATGAAGCCCTCTCGCTTTTTATTCTAGTTGTAGAACGCCATGTTATTCAGAGCTTGAATGAGCGATCAAGCCTACATATATAATTTCGTCACCTTCACTAATAATGTCAATTCAATTGTATAAAGCTGTTGTTCTTCTTCGTGTACAAATTCATATAATGGCTTAATTTTCTACTATGTTAATACAAACTTACTAAGTTGAGTGATAATCCCATTTGGATTAGAAAATAAATAGTGATACTATTTTCTCGCTGGTCAAGGATGACTAGCCCTACAATAATTATGAGTTAATCTTAAAAACTCCCCTTTAACTGAAGGGGAGTTTTTTATTTTTTAGGAACAGTCTTATTCACTTATTTACGGAATCAACATGGCACTTTTCAATTAAAAATTACTTTATTTCTATGTTTGTTGTTGTTTAATTTTCCGGATTACTTTTTTGCAAAAAAATCGCCATTTCTCGAGGCTCCGTTTTGTAATATCTTATTGAGATTACTACCTTTTTAAGGTTGCCCCCATTCACGATTAACGTATAGTGACGCTTATTCATAAGTAGTTATTCTCATTTAGCCTCGATATCTGGGGCATTTCTTTATTGTTCAATTTTCCGTATTGCTTTCCTATTGAAAATATACTTATACTATTGGATTAAACTTTCATTACATAAGAGAACTGTATCAATATATATATGTATAATAACCCCGTTACTCTCTTACTAATATTTATCCCTACTCTTGCCTGCATCCTATTGATTATTGTTAAAGATAAGAAACAACCAAATTTAACGACACTTTTTTTAAAATTCTCTATCTACCTGTTAAGCACTCTGACTTTCATAAATTTAATTTTTTTTGCAAGGGCATTTACTGATTGGTATTAACGTAAACACTCCGCTCTAATGTAATCTTGCAAACCAAGTATCATATTCTTGGATTCTGCGATTCGCTGCCTGAGTAGCCAATAATTTCCGATAGCGGAGTCAGTAGGTCTGGCGGTTGTTCCATCATCCACGCCGGAGGTGGAATTGGTTTCGACTTTCTGGCAGCTGGCTCGGATGTACACCCGCTCAGGATCACGCTCAGCAGCAATACGCAACTCATCAATTTCAATTTTTGCATTGGCTAGTTCCTGAATATGTTTAGTATCGAGTTTATGGAGAGATTGGACACGTTCTTGGTAATCCTCATTAATTTTGACCTGCTCTGTCAACTCAACGAGTAGTCCGGCATTTTTGGTATTTAACTCACCTATCCTCTCGTGTTGTTTCCACATTCCCCATATCGCTATCAATGCGACAATAAATAACAATACGCTGACTTTATTCATGGCGATTACCATAAAGACGTTTAAAAATTAACTTGCCGACCTTTGTAATGCTCGATAGCTTTTTGGCAACGCTTCTCTAAACTTACCTTGTCAGTGCCACCACAAGTGTCGTCTCGAAGTGCGTATACGCCAATTGCCAAGTAGATGGGTAGACAGATAATAAAGTAGGATAAGCATAAGCAAACTCGCCAAGACACACGGTTTTTTCTACCTCTCGTCTCGTCATTAGCCCTTTCCACGCCTTCCCCCCTGCATATATCCAGCGTTTTAGTTCATTACATGCGCCAGCTTGGTCACCAGCATTAAGTTTTTTAAGTAATGTTGAGCGCGAGAAAGCACCTATTCCCACGTTATAAGTAAATGAATAAAGTGCCGCCCTGGTGTAATCAGGAATATTGATTTTAATTAAGGGGTTTACTGCTTTAGCGACGATTGCTAAGTCTTTTTCCAGTAACTCGTCACACTCGACTTTTGTATAGATTTTCGTCGGAATAATGTCAGAACCTGTATGCCCATAACACACCGTAAGAACACCACCTACATCACGGTAGGGTTTGGGCTCATATCCCTCAAAATTAGTCACCATTACAACAGTTAATGCCATCAGCCCACCTGTCACAGCGGCTATTTTTATTTTATTTGGTATCTTTGCCACTGTTAGCCTCTCTTAATTTGAATTCTTTCCGTTTGTAGTACCAATTCACCAAGAAGGTAGCGACAGTACAGATAATCCCGATGAGCACAGCCCACTGGTCTAGTGATAACGCCCCAGCTGTAGTAGTGATAACTCCAAGAGCATAAGAAAAGGGGCTAGAGTATTTTTCGTTCATACGCATATCACCCCCAACGGAGTGGTCCAAGATTTGGTTAATAGAAAGCCACCAGCTATAAAAACTAGAAGGTGTTAATGAAGTCAGTTGAAATTTAGGCAATAAAAAAGGTCACCGAAGTGACCTTAGTAAATTCTAGATAATTAATTTTTTTTCTTACCTGTTATAGCATCGTAAACAACACTTAACCCATAAATAATAATGGCGAGAGGTAATCCCCACTTCACATCTCCTGAGATGACGCCATAATTTTCGAGTAATGTTATTATGCCCGCGAGGACAATAAATATACCAAAAAACATAAATACCTCATTCATGTATATGCGAGTACGCTATTATACATAAAGATTAATTTAGCTTACATCTTGAATAGAGATCGCCGCGAACAATAACTATTCATCAAATGATTTAGGTTCATTAAAATATCGAGGTAGCCGCGTATTTAGTACACCAAAACAGACTTAAATCTAAACAGTGCAATTATGATTCATTAACTTTGGCTTAGAACGACTAGCTCAAACAAAAAACCGCACTAGACAGGGTATTTTCAACGTATTACCTCGCACTCTTACTGGTACAACATGCGCATATTTTAATAAAGCTATATCCTGAAGCTTTAGCCGCAGCTATTGCATGTATAGCATTAAATAGGTTACCTAGGTAGAAACGATTTGAAGTCATCGGCATTTGTTTACAGCCAACTTTGTGTATTTTGTAATTACCTTTTGGTCCCATCGTCGTCTGAATGTAATAGTTCATACATCTCCGTATTTACATTGTACAAAAGATTTATAACTTATGGACCGCCATCGAGGTATCGAACCCCGACTCTTAGTTTTGCTAATACTAAATACTCTTCCAGTTGAGTTAATGGCGGAATGATTTTACATCCAGTAGACCAATGCAAACGAGGCTAAAAGCAATCCTAAAATAGTTAGAGCATTTTGCGTTAGTGATAAAATTCGTTGATAAAAGGTAGGTAAGTTCATAGGTGATCCCTTAGGAAATAAATCCTTTGGATACCGCATCTATTTTTAAAATAAAAACTCGCAACTGCAAGATTTGCTTTTATAGCAATGAGGTATGATTACATGGCTATTGTAACACAGAACTCTCTCACTGAGGGGATTGTAATGATATATAAAACAAAAAACCCCACTTTTGCGGGGTTTTATAATCTATATGTTATTTAAGCTGGCTTCATATTAGATTTACAAAAAATACATTTAGCGCCATATGGATTGCTTTTTGATACATCAAAGTGATAGCGTCTATATTGAGATCCCTTACAACAAGGGCATCTCATATTAATGTTGTCTTAAAGTGCCACCACATTAGCAGCCGCTGGACCTTTTGCGCCATTTTCTACCGAAAAGCTGACTTTTTGTCCATCATATAATGTTTTGAAATCATCGCTTTGAATCGCGGAGAAGTGAACAAATACATCTTTGCTCCCATCTTCAGGAGAGATGAAACCAAAACCTTTAGATTCGTTAAACCACTTTACTAAACCTGTCATTGTATTAGACATAGAATTTCCTTTAATTTTTTGATTGCCATAAGGCATAGATGAGGTTTGATTTTTATTTTTACTTATGGGAATTAATTATAAGGAATTCGCAATGAAGGGATATCTTAGATAACGCTAAATGGTGAACAACTTTAAACTGACTAGCATAAATAGGCCTGTACTTCCAAACCGATGACTTGATTAAGCCATACAAACACTGGGATAGCAAATTTAATTTTCACTCTCACCATAAAAGCGTTGATTTTGCTTAAGACACCACATATTCATCATCAATAACTTTTCCAAACAAATCATATTGATAGCCAACTTATTATCAATCCAATTATTTTTGCAATAGTATTGATTTGATTAACTGAGGTTACATATGAAAAATCCTCGCTAGGTGACTTATGTAAATATGAATGATTTCGTTCATCCCGACAGTTATACGCTAACATAGCTTTTATGTTCAATATTCATATGACTGGAAGAACCAATCATATGAATAACTTTGAAATTCTGAGAATTATTTTTAATATCATAACCCATATCGCAGTCTTAATGACTGAGGATAAGGATGGAAATATTTTTGATTATTCAAATAGTTATCAGGATACTCAGATAAATAGTGCGTAATTAATGTTAATGGAGCCAATAAAGGCTGTGTTCCTTGGCGGTATTCGAGGATTAACTTACTCAATGCTTGCCTTTGGTTTGATGTCAGATAGCGTTTAAAGTAACCTTGGATATGCATAAGCACATTAGTGTGATTGCGCCTAGTCGCTTGGTGTTGTAATAAATTCATAAACTTATTTCGATACTCATCAAAATAAGAATCGATTGAATCCCATTCATTGTTACTAGCAACAAAACGACCAAGTTCTCGATAAAGAGGCTGTGAATGCGCCAATAAAAGGAGCTTATATCGAGTATGAAAGTCGATTAATGAGTGCCGATTGAAGGAGTTTTTCTTTAGTTCATTTAGCTCATGAAGAGCAAATACCCGTATAATAAAATTTTCTCGAATATGAGGATCGCTTAACCTGCCATCTTCCTCAACAGGCAACCAAGGCATTACTTTGAGTAATTGTTCAGTAAAAAGCCCAATTCCAGACTTTTTATTACCATTGCCAACTGAATCATATACTCGAACCCTTTCCAAGCCACAGCTAGGTGAGTTTTTACATACAATATAACCACTTAAATTTAAAAGCCCACTCAAATAAGTGGTCGAAAACTGAAGCATCTCTTCAGTTAAATCGCCTTCACGACCATCGCTGAATTTGAGTCTAACGCTATTTTCGTCAGATTTAACTAGCCTCAATGCAGGTCTAGGTGTTGGTAAACCAATCGCCATTTCCGGGCATGCTTGTTGGTATTCGAAATAATCTGATAACTCATCTACAGCAAAGTGAAAGCGCTTATGACCACCATCAAATCTAACGCTATCACCCAATAAGCATGAGCTAATACCTACAGTGATTTTTTTATCTGATGTATTGCTCATATCACTAGAGGTAAGAAGATTAACCATCATTGCCACCTTATATGAAATCACTTATATACGAAATTGATTTATAGTAATAATTGAATTCATATTAGTAACATTGCACTTTATTTACTAGCTTTATAAATCACTACTCCACACTCTAATAAAACAAACAAAAAAGCCCCACTGAAGTGAGGCTCATAAGCTGCTGACGTTGTAGTTATTCTTATCACAATATCAGCTATTTTACGATCGTAAAGTATTTTATTAAATCTTCTCTACATACCTATCTAATTCTAATTTTATGTCTAACATCATCAACATTCCGTCAATGACCCCCTCCGCTTTTTGAAGTTTTTTCCCTATATGGGTATCTGAGCATTTATGTTCTCTAGCTAGCTGCATGAATGTTTTCCCAAATAAATAATAATCCAGTAGCAGGTCATGCATCTCTCTATTCTTTATACTTAATTGAGCCATACAGCTAGAGATAATCATTGCGTCATCTTCACAACATTGAGGTCGAGATTTCACCTTACTAGGTATTAAGCGGCTAAATCCTGCCGCTGTCGAATACCATTGAACTGACTCGATGTTATCCGCAGCCCATGCCCCCCACATTTCTAGTACTTGTTGAATATTACGCATCCGTTACCTCGTATTAATTTGCGAGCTTTTGCCGTCGGATTCAGCGTTAATACGTTTAGCTATAGAAATGGCACTATCTGATTCTTTGGCGAGATTTGAAGTGCCTCTTTCTCTTGTCTTGTACATAGTCATTAATCGCCCATTTATCACAGCATGATTTTCAGCCTTAACATCGGTAGAATATTTTTTTACTGTCGCGCGATAACATCCTAGGTACCGAGAAACCTCAGCCATATTTCCATATGTCTTAATAAGCAACTCTGGAATAGTCGTGATTTCAGCTTTCATGAATCCCCCATCTGATAAGTGATCCCTTGCTGGTACCAATCAGGTAACGTGAACTCAATCCGACCTATTACACCGCTAGCCCGTAGCGTCTGAATTCTTTTAAGCTCAATCTTCATGTGCTGATACAACTCATCCATTTGCCACGGTTTCAACTTCACTGAAGTACCTGCTAAACGAGCTACGCGGTCAATCGTCATTTCGCTGTAAGTGATAACAGCGTGAGCATTGAATTCATGTGGGTCTTCGCCGAGTTTTCGATGGCAACCTACGCAGTGAGCGAAAGCATTAAAGGGATGGTATCGAGTTGATTTGTGTCGTCGTGATTTGAAATGTGAACAGTGGAGTTTTGAAGGTTCGTGTCTAAATTGTCTTCCGCAGTAGTCGCATTCATAATTTGCTCTTTCCCGGACCAACTGCGAAAACAGAATATCGTGCTTGTCGCGTTTTAATGCCATTTATTTCTCCTGAATACCCCACTCAGCGACTACAATCACAACCATCGGGTTTTCGCTTAACTCTATCGTCCTCATAGCATCTACTGCATGCGGTAATATAAATTTGCGCTTTAATACTCCAGCACACTTCCTGACCGCATCATTGGATTTATGTATAGCCCAGCATAATTTAAGGGTAGTAAGTGCGCTCATAAACACTTCAGCCTCATTTCTCATCTCTCTTGTTGCTCCTTAAGTTTCATATACTCCGAGTTATTGGGGATGATGATTGGGATGCCTTTCTCAATACACCATTGCTCATGTTTCTCCATCATGTAGAGCATCCGTGCTTTATCCATCTTGCTAGTTTTCTCACGCTCTCCATTTTCATCGCGACCTAACCAGTAACCGACAAAATATTCATGCGTTTCTTCATTAGTGATTGGCTTTGATAGAACGACTTCACCAGCTCCATTTTTAATATCAATGACAACACCACGCGCACGTAGCCAATCGCCTGTAGTTTCTATCCACATGCGCCATGTTCTGTTCATTGGTATTGTTCTGAGGTCATGCCATTCGGTGATTCTGATTCGGTACCGCTTACCGGTTTCTGTTACTTCTGAGAGGGTTTTGAAAATGCCTTTGAGATTAGATTTGTGGAGACAGATGTCATCTGTCAATTAGCCTCCTATTTTACCCTTGCGAAAATTAGTTTTGAGGCGTAGCCTAATAACGTTAACTCGTTAATTAATCAGTTTTTACCTAGCGGCCATCGTATAATGGCTATTACCTCAGCCTTCCAAGCTGATGATGTGGGTTCGATTCCCACTGGCCGCTCCAATCGTCTTATCGCTCCCCTTACTTAAATCCATATTTGTTTTTCCAATCGGCAATGATTGATAACGCTTTGTCACGCTTAGTGGGGATCACTGCGCTTTCAAGTTGCAAAACTGGATCAGGTATTTTCTCACCTGATTTAATACGATTAGCCATAGCCTTAAGCTCAGACGCGCAAAGTTTTATAACCTCTGAATCCGATAAGTTTCGACTTCGCATTTCTGAGTAAATTTTAGTGACCATCCAGTAACAAGCGTTCGACTGCCAATTAAATCTACGCCAACCTCGCTCAGAGCAATACTTCTTGAACATGTCGTATAGTTCAGTTTCTGTGGGCAATCCGAGCTGAGTAAAGTCTTCCTGTTTGCACCACTTGATGAATTGACCGACTGCGGGGAAAAAAGGCGAATCACTTGCCCTCGCGTGTCTCATTCCGTTTTGAAGTTGCTCGCGGGTAGTAATTCCATTTTCAGCAAAGGCGGCAACCCACTGTCGCTTAGCCGCGAGCTCGTCACTTTCATTTTTGAATATGGTGTTTACTGCAGCAGGAAAGATTTGTTTCAGGTTTCGGAATAACACATCAACGAGTTGCTCAGCTTGTGGGTTTACTACTTTTTGCGGCGTACTGTCTTGAGCAATTTTAGCCAGTGCGCCTACATCACGATTAGCAATTGCAGTTGCCAAATGAGATTTCATATAAATTCATTCTCCCATGCTTCACGAGTATTCCAGCTTTGTGTTGGCTCTTGCTCTACAGCTTGTTTGTTTCGGTTTTGTTGCTGACTTTGAATGACTAAAGTCGCCCATTTTTTGCGAAGTTTTGCAGGAGATAACACGACGCTACACCAGAAGGAATCGCGGTTAGCCCATTGGAATAATCGGCAAATATCTTTGTGTGAATACCCGTCTAATTGCCTCATCAAGCGAATATCATTAGCCCATGATGACCAGTTTGGCTCTTTTGATGTAGGACTGATTATCAACACTTGCGAGTAAATCCATTGAGCTGCCTTGAGGTCATCCGCATTTCCCCACTTGTTACCTTTGGGGGAACAAACAACAGCATCGGGATCAACCACTGAAATTTTTTCGGGTGGTTGGTCAGGGGATTCGATAGAATTCTCTGACGATATATTATTTATTTCTTTTTTCTTTAAAGTATTTCTTTTGTGTGTCTCCAGATTAGAGACATCATTTGTCTCTAAGTTAGAGACGTTTTTTGTCTTCAAGTTAGAGACACTGTCTCTAGATTGATTTTTCCATGCTGAAACCTCTTTGTTGACACCAATTTTGTTACCATCAAGAATGATATAATTCATTGAAAGTAATTCATTCTTTGCCTTATTAACGTTCTGCCTTGATAGTTTGGTCTTCTCGGCTAATTGAGAGTCAGATATTCGATCGCATTTCTTTCCAAAACCATAAGTTTTACGAATTAACGCAAGCATGACTCTAAATTGCCTTGCGGTTAGGTCGCAGCACATCAGCGATTCAAGTAACTCGTTGGCAAGCTTTGTATAGCCACTGTCCAACTCTGCCATTCTTGGTTTCTCCGGCTTAACGGGAAATTTAAATACCTCCGCTGTATTCATGGCGACCTCCATATCGATTTGTTTTGAAATTAATATTCATGTAAAATTACTCCTGCATAACAAAATACGATGAAAGCCTAGTTGGTTGCCGCCTCCTAGGCTTTTGCTTTTTAGAACATTGAAACTTGCTTGATAGTCTGTTTGGCTCTTCGTTTACTTACCATTGCTGGCTTACTGCCATATTTATCTATCCATGTCTTAGCTACGTGATAACAATCATCAAATATTGCTCCACGACGACTAGCTTGTGAGCACCGTCTAAAATGAGATATCCCCTCATCCGCGGCTAATTCCAAAGCCACTCCATCCTGATAACCTAATTCAATCAATTTTTTAATAATATTTTTTCGGATAAATTCATCAGGATTCATTGATATTTACCTCCTGTAATGAACCTGTTTTCCATAGTGAAAACTCAGCCATTTGCTTCCACAAAAATCTGTATTCCTCTTCACTAATTTTCTTTTCACCCGGCAAAACAAAATCAATTACCCCTGCCGCTGCTAATGTCTCGCATAGCTCAGGTATCTTTTCGGTTCTACGAGTGATAGTTGAGTCATGAACGCCTAATGATTTAGCGATGACTGTTTGAGATGTTGTTCTGATAACTTGATAAGCGGTTGCTACCAAGTGATTGGATACAAATCGGTTAAACGATTTGCGTGAATTTGCGTTTTCCATAATTTATATTCCTTCATATACAGTTAATCCGTTACCCACGATCCTGTGGGCATTTTTATATCTGGTAAATCTGCCGCTTTATCAGCGACTCCGTAGCAGCAAAAAACTGCGATTGTTAAAGAGCCGTAAAATCTATGATGTTTTAGGTGGGAAAACATCATCTAGAGAGCATTTTGCTCCAAGTTTTTGTAGCACTTCGACAATTACTCGACAGTCATTCAGACTAGGTGTTCTGATGTTTGACTCGTAGTTTGCAATTCGCGATTGCCCCCACCCGATTGATGAAGCTAAAACAGCCTGAGAAATTCCTAGTTTTTTTCGCTGTTCTGCGATGTTATTCATTATGAATATCCTCCATGTCCATTCATTGCATTACACACAATATGTGATTACATGTCAATCACATATTGTTTGGATACTTGAATCACATTTTGTGTTAAAAGATATACATGAAAAAAATAAATGAAATTATCGGTGAAAGACTGAAGTCTCTTCGTGAATCAAGAGGCTTAAGCCAAGCGCAACTTGCAAAGCTGTGCGGATATTCAGCAGCCTCTAGAATTGGAAATTATGAACTTGGGGAAAGAAAAATAAGTGCTGATGATGCATTGATCATCAGCGAAGCGCTTGGTGTATCGCCAGCAGAGTTAATGTTTGGTGCTCAAAGTGATCAAGTAATTAGTAATTACGAATATCCATTACTGACCAAAATTCAAGCAGGCGCATTTACCGAAAATAGTAACTCTTATACAGAGAAAGATGCCATCGCATGGATACCTACAGCCAAGAAAGCAAGTGATCGCGCTTTTTGGCTTGAGGTTGAAGGTCATTCAATGACAGCAGCACAAGGAGGTAAACCTAGCTTTCCAGAAGGAATGTTGATACTTATTGATCCAAAAGAGCCTGTGAATGTTGGTGATTTTTGTATCGCTAGGCTAAACGGTAACGAATTTACATTTAAAAAATTAATTAGAGAATCAGGGCAAACATTCCTTGAACCTCTTAACCCGAAATTTGATTTAATCCCAATAAATGAAAACTGCGAAATCATAGGTAAAGTTATAAAGTGTCAATGGTCTGATGACACCTTTTGAGGAGAAAGCATGGCATTCAATGATATTGAACTAGCAAATATTGAAAAGTGCATGGAATTTTTCTTAGAAAAACGCCGCCCAGCAGAACATCTCAGAGATGAGCTCGATTTACAGTATCGTATTGAAGATGACTCGGTCGTTATATTCGAGGTTAGACAGCTAACATGGAGTGACTCAAGAGTAGAAGAACCTGTAGCAAAAATAATACATAACAAAATCACAGGCTCTTGGTCACTACTATGGATGGATAAAGACAGTAACTGGCATCATTACGATGAAAAAATGTTAGGTAGTTTTTCAGATGCTATTAAGCTTGTAGAAGATGATTTGCAAGGTTATTTTTTTGGCTAACGACACGTTTTAGGATGAGTGGCTGTTAATGTTAACTATCAAATAATTTTAATTATAGGAATGATAAGGATGGCTAAGGATACTAGAAGTAAAGTTGTTCATTACAAAAGAGCGGTTATTTCTAATTGTGAGACAACTTTACAAGAAATATTAAGCTCTATTATATCCAAAGGTGGGACCGCATCTAAAGTATCTGACAGAAGAGAAAAAATATCGCCATTAGATACTAATAGCCCATTCCGAATGATAAACAAAAATGAGCTTTATAAGACAATATTATTTGGTCAATTAATTCTTTTTGAGCAAGGGAAAAGCCAAGCTTTAATGACCATTAATGAAGATTCTGAGTTTTATGACATTAACTCGATAACATCTGAGCAAATACAACTTTTATCTGATGAAGAACTGACAACAGAAGACACAAAGAGAATAAAAAGAGAGTTTATTGATTCTATTCTACACTTCGGTGTTTTCCAAAATCATGTAATGATCGTTCAGTCTAAAGCTTTAACTTCAAAGGATATAGAAACCCACTTTAACTGGCTAATACATAGTTTCTCAGAGCATTTAGGAGATGACGATTTCCTCATTTTGCAAGATAAGCCAGCTGAAAAAACAATATCAATTATGGAAAACACCCCAGTTCGAAAAATAAAACTTGGCAGTGTCCCAGTTAAAGCAGAAAGTGAAAACGGCGATATATCAATTAACAACCAATCAGAAAGTAAACAAGAGAAAGTCAAAAAAATAAAATACATGCCTGCTGGGCGTGGTGGCAGCATAATCAAAGCCATGCTTGGAGATAAGGCTTTTAATGATCTCAAATTAGAAGACGCATTGGATGACGCCAATATTCAAGTGAGCTTAGAAATAACTTATTTCAGAAAAACATCGAAGTCAGGACAAGCGGTGTTAGATAGCTTAGCTAGCTCAATGAGGCACATTGATGAGGAAGATATACAGATAGATTTACATGGAGGAGGAATGATAAAAGGTAGCGAACTAAGGCTAAGAGGCAACTTAAATGTCCAATACAACAATGGACTAATTGACGAAAATCACCTATATTTGCAAATGCACAAATGGCTTTTATCCAAAGTAGATGCAGGGGAGATCGGGGCTAAAGATTAAGTCAAAAGGAGGCTATATGAGCACTAGAAAATTGCTTTTTAAAATGATAGTAGCCTTCATTATTGGTTTTTTAGTTACTAAAATCGCGTCTAATTACTTGGTCATAAATACCACTATAACGCCTTGGATACTTGTAACACTTTTGTTATTCCCTGCTACTTTTGCTGTGCAAGCTATGCTTAAGTTACCAGAGTCAAGCGAGCATACTGAACTAACCTCTTCAGAAATTCGTAGATTAAAGGGAATAATAGATGCAAAACAAAATAGACTGTATGCCCTTATTTGCTTTTATGTGATCTCAGCCATAATTTTTGTAGTATTATTCCTACTTCAACAGCAAGTTATAAGTATGAGTATAATTATTTCTATTTGCTTTGGTTTGATTTTATCTTCATTATCAACGCTAATATATATTCGTTCAATAATGCATGAAATTCAGTCATTTAAAAATTTAATGATACACCGGGCTGATAAGAAAAAGAAAAAAGAAGAGCTTCTCAATAAGTTAAAATCAGACAACTAATATTCCAGCCCTCCCCGCGAGGGCTTTTTTGTATATAGAACCCACAGCCTCCCAAACGGATAACCACATGAAAAAAATCATTATTTTATCAGCTTTAATTTCGTTAACTGCCTGCTCTTCAGGAAAAAATGACAACTCCCCTGCACAAGTAGGAATGGCTAACCCTGCTTCTGTTTATTGCGCGAAAATAGGCGGAAAACTTGACATAGTTAACACTAACGATGGACAAGTAGGATATTGCACCCTCCCCTCTGGTGAAAAAATTGAAGAGTGGTCTTTGTACAGAAGAGACCATAAATAAACATAAAAGCCCTAATGGGCTTTTTTTATGCCCCCCCTACGAATGTGAATTAAATCACAAATCGTGTCTAAAAATAAAATATCTTTCATTTAAAATCATCACGTTAGTATATAAACTGAGAAATAAACACAAATTGTGGTTGACAGTAAAATCACAATTTGTGAATATTATAAGCATCAACGGAACACAGCTCGTTGGTGCTCTTTAACAACGATGATAGTGAGCTGTGTATTAACTATCAGAATGGAGTCGCTGATAAAGCGGCAACCTTCTCAGAAGGTTTTTGTGAGAATAAGGTGTTCACTCACTCCAGAGAGTTCTGCCCCGACATGGAAAACCGCCCTGTCAAAACAGATATAATTAAGGGTTTCAATCCTTATTCTCACCAAAACCAACTATTTGGAGGGCATATGGCAACTATTTATGTGAAAAAATCACGCAAACCTGAATTTTTGCGCGGATTATCTAGAAATAGACGTCACGCTAGACGAAAAGCTGAAGCTATTTCGAAAAAAAATATTGAAATGAAATTGGATTCAATATTTCCAACAAGAAAAAATGTAAAACCAATTACCCGAGTTGAAAAAGCAATATCAATTCGCAGTACTAAAGTTTATGACTCAGTAGATAATACCTGCTTACCCAATACTAGTATTTATTCTACTAAATATAGGTCGTCAGGAACGTTATTAGAATCAGGCGAAGTGACAGCGAGAGCTTAAAGCTCATTAGGTGAGCGGGTGATAGATAAGAATTAGAAATATGATAAAGCCCTATTAAGGGCTTTGAATGACTAAACGTTTTTACGTTCGATTGTCTGCTCACCCCAAAACAACTTATCGTCTGTTGTTTTAGAAAAAGCTAGAGGGAGCACTTCATCAGAACCTTCTTCCCAAATTTTCTCAGCTAAAACTTCATCATTTTTAGCTAGCTCAAATATAGCTTGAGCAATCTCAATTGAAGTTTCACGGACTTTCGCCCACTCAGATATGTGATGATCTTTCATGCTTTATATCCCTTAGTAGTTGGTACTAAGGGAAATAATAGCATGAATACAGAAATTTAAAAAAGCAGCTTAACTTGCACTGCAATTACGAAAGCTCTCACTCAACAATACCCCACTGAAAGATTAATCGGGTTTTAGTAAAAAAAGCGCATAACCCTGATGAGTCAAAACTATCTGTTCGTTTCTGTTGGTTTGAAGAAAACTTTCAAGTTAAATTCGGAACTTCTTTTAAGTTCAATGACATCTGCGAAGAAAGCTTTAATAAATCCAAACCCTTAGAGATAAGTACTTCGAAGTAATCAACCAAGAAGAGACCGACAAAGTTGTGCGGCAATCATGCCAGAAATTTAATCATTCATCGAATAGCAATACTTACTCTAGCGTCTTTACGAGGGTGCTGGGTTGAATAATAGGAGGTATAGAATGGCTGGTAAAAAAGTACAGTTACATAGAGCAAAACTTTACGGTAAAAATTTTTATTTTCATGAGAATTCAATTTCTGGGTTCTGGGAAGATGATGAAGATAAAGAAGATATCAGATCAGCAATTATGCTAACTAGCGGTAGTGACTTAGTTTATCCCGTACCGCTATCTGAGCTACTAGAACAATTAAAAGAAATTATTGATTTTCAGCTACCTTAAAAGGTATCTAAGAACGCTTTCGATGGAGGTGGGTTTTCTTTACTCCATTGCTTCTTGGCAACCTCATAGCATTCAGGATATAGAGCTTCAATCTCAGCCATTAGTTCTTCTGGTGTCTTGATTGAATTTTGCTTAGCGGCTAATGCTAGAGCCATATCAAAAGCAACCCTTTCTACAGGGTTATGTTCGGTAATAACATTTTTAGACATTAATTCAATCCTCTCTATCTCAGGGGAGGAATAAGTATATCCAATTTATTACTGGGAAGTAATAAACCTCAGCTGCCTGACGTGGTTAAAAGCAGGCAATTTGATACTTATTTTACTCAAAAAAAACACACATAAGGAGGCAAAATGCCACACGCAAAAGCATCAGTAGATATTAACTTGAAACTCATTCTGTCTGATGAAATGCAACCAAAAGTAAAAGGTATGGCTGAAATATCTGTACCTGAAAATGAGCCAAATATTCAAATGCTATTGGATGAGTTTGTGAAAAATCTAATCGGGAACGAAGCGGTGAAAACAGCTCTCAAAACAGCCGCACTAAAAACACTAGTCAGAGACATTATTCATTAAAAAAAACTTACCTCTTTCATATTTAATCGAATAAATATCACCAACATCAGGGGACTTTCTATCGCTATCGCAAGATAAGTGAGGATTTCGCACATCCGGAGATAAGCATGAATATTGATAAATACAAACTTTGTTTAGCTCAATCACAAGCTGGAATTGCACGCTATCTCAAGGATGAGAAC
Source organism: Providencia sp. LY12 (assembly GCF_057621555.1). NCBI lineage: Bacteria > Pseudomonadati > Pseudomonadota > Gammaproteobacteria > Enterobacterales > Morganellaceae > Providencia > Providencia sp. LY12. The sequence goes on from NZ_CM172594.1 coordinate 2,996,140, forward strand.
GGATGGAGCGAAGCAAATGAAACATTAAAAATAGCATATGGAGTCAAGCATGAATGCAAAGCAGAAATACATAAAACAGCAAATATTCGCCTTACTGCGCGAATCTGACATAACTGATAAGCAAATAGACGAATTAGTCGCTGATTGGAAATTTAAGCAGCAATGCGAAAAGACAAATCGAATCCTACGGCAAGTTAACTCTCGTGGATCTTACGCATTTACGTAAGGATGAGATATGAAAACTTCAGAATGTGAACTAAAGCAAAGGCAGGATGCCGAGAAAAGACGCAGAGAGCGCGAAGAAGAAGCTGAATACTATCGCATGGAAAGCTTAGGTGTTCCGCAGCAATCAACACCTATTCGCTGGATGAGAGGTGAATATGGGTAAATATCTAGTTAGATGCTTTCCATCTCACCCTACAAAAGAAGCAGCGCTAAAATCAGCGATAGCGCAAATAAAATTATCTAGGCAAGGAAAGCCGAAGAATATCAACGCATCAGGAAAACAACGCGAAGCCACAGATGTGCGGCAATCAAATCTAACAATGTCGAAATTCTTTCCTCCCCTTCCTGGTTACATCGAACAGCAACGGATTAATGAAGACCTGATGAGATATGCGCGTTATATAGCGAAAGGAATCGCTCCAGACAACTACGGTTATGGTGAAGGTAGAAATATGGGTGACTAAATTTAGGAGTTAATTATGAGTGATGTATACAAAGCAATAAGTAATGTTGCCAAGGAGCTAGCAGAAACAGGGATTAAAAAGGAAAGCGAGAATAAACAACAAGGATTTATGTTTAGAAGTATAGATGCAGTCTATAACGCATTAGCTCCTGCGTTAGTGAAGCATGGATTGCTAATTCTACCAAGGATGATTAATAGAACAGCAACTGAACGAGTTACTCAAAGAGGCGGTGTTTTAATTTACGTAACCGTCAAAGCTGAGTTCGATTTTATATCCACCAAGGATGGCAGCAAGCACACAGTCGTAACTTACGGCGAAGCTATGGATAGCGGGGATAAAGCCACAAACAAAGCGATGTCAATTGCATACAAATACGCAGCATTTCAAGCCTTCTGCATTCCTACGGAAGAAACAGCAATCGATGCAGATGCAGAAGTTCATGATGTCGCGCCAAGGACGGCCGAGCAGATATTGAGTGATTACACTGGGTTCTTGCATGAAGCAACTAACGAACTTGTGATTACTAACGAGTACAAAAGAGTATGGAATGAACTCAACGGCAACAGTACTCAGCAAGAAGAATGTAAACGATTAACAGGAATAAGAATTAACGAACTTAAAAAGGCGGCATAAATGGCTAGTAAAGGCGTAAACAAGATAATACTCATTGGTGGTGATTATGGATGAAGCGGAACTATACCTTTCAGGAATGAGCATAACAGAAATCAGTAATAAAACTGGAATGCCGCTATCAACAATTCGATTCAGATTAAAAAAGAAAAATATACTCCGAAGTAGAGGCGATGCCATAAGGTTGGCATCCTCGCAAGGAAAACTTGGGAAGGGTCTTCTAGGAAAGAAAAGAATATTCACTAAAGAATGGAAAGAGAATATATCCAAAGGTAGATCTGGCATAGGAAAAGGCTTCTCACTAAAACCTAGCGGGTATATTGAAATAACTATGGGCAAGAATAAAGGAAGGTTAGCCCACGTTGTAATTATGGAAAAAATAATAGGGAGAAAGCTAATGCCGAATGAGTGTGTTCATCACATAGACCACAATAGAAATAATAACTCACCAGAAAACCTTCAGCTCATGACCAGAGAATCACACGCAAGACATCACGCTCTGGAAAATATTAAAAACAGAAAAAGAGACCACAACGGGAGATTGAAATAATGGCAAGCCGTGGAGTTTGTAAGGTAATACTCATTGGACACTTAGGCAATGACCCTATAGTTAGATATGCACCAACTGGTACTGCATTTGCTAGTTTTTCAGTTGCGACAAGTGAGATATGGAATGACCGAAATACTGGCGAACAAAGAGAACGCACTGATTGGCATAATATTTCCATACAAGGAAAGTTAGCGGAAATAGCCGGACAATATCTAAGAAAAGGCAGTCAGGTTTATATCGAAGGAAAACTCCGAACTCGTAAATATCAAGGGAATGATGGACAAGAAAAAAATATTACTGAAGTTTTTATAGGCATCAATGGAACAATGCAAATGCTAGGTAGTAATAGCAAAACAGGAGCTCCTGTGCCTCGACAACGCGCTCAAGACCCTATGCTATCAGGACAATCAGCTCATCAACACATCGAGCCACCGATGGATTTTGACGATGACATTCCGTTCTAGACAAGAAAAAAACCGACTAGAGTGCTAACAATAACAAAAAACAATACAAACAGAACAGTTATACCACCTCCTATATATTTGATAACTATATCAATAATAGCCAGTCTATTTATTATTCTTTCATCAGGATCATTAGATGTAAACATTTGATGTTTATTCCCCGTTATTGATTCCTAAAACACTTATTCTATTCAAGCCAAATCAATAAAAAATGACCCACATCATTTTTTATTGAAAATGGAGAATTATTAAATTTAATCAACTAACGGATTAAAAGTAATGATGTAAACAGGAGATAAATATGAAAACCTTTAAAAATGTAGCATTTCTCGGAGGTTGCGATAAATGTGATGCAGAACAGCAACAGTACATATAGATGAAGGTAGTAATAATTGGTATTCGATGGTGACAAAGTTACATGCGAAAACTGCAGACATACTGTTGTTATTGAAGCAGATGGAAAATGCGCTTGGTGTGTATGGAATGAATTTGATGACTCTCAAGAATGCAATAAAGACTAGAAAAAAACCGACGCATGGAAGCATCGGCAAGGACTGTAAAAATAATTAGAAAGTTCTAATTAACTATAGGCTATAAATTTAAAAGGCTGATGAAACGTTTTAATCCTAGCGATTAAACAAATGCAATGAAGAGGAATGAATATGATTGAGAAGCCGATTTATTATATATCAGCGGAAAGAACAACCATTAAAAAGAATCACTTCTTACTTTGCATCGTTACAGTTTCTGGTGATTGTTGCGAACTTTTAGCTGAAAAGAAGTTTGTTTTAAAACCGACAAAGCGGCAAATACGGAAGGTAACTAAATTCGTAATAAATCACATTAAAAGGTGGAGTGATGGATAATTCAAGCCTGCAATTTGAAGAATGGTTTAAAAAAGAGTATCCGTTAATTGAGTCTCAACCAGAAAATACTTTACTTCAATCCGTAAAGCGCCAATGCCACAAAGCATGGCAAGCATCACGCGAGAATTTGGAGGTTGAATTACCTACTAAAGAATCCAAGCCATCACAAGATAATAGCTACGCCTTTGGATATAACAGGGCTATCACAGAATCAATTGAATTATTAAATAGACAGGGAGTGAAAATAAAAAATGAAAGTTAGCGATGAATTATTAGAAATAGTGGCAAAAATTGAACTTGAACTAAAAAATAGTAACTCATCTAAGATTAATATTGAGATAATGAAGCATGAAGCTCAAATTCTAATTTATCACTTTAAGGGGCTAAGTAGAAATAATCCAATTGGCTACATGTCAGTAACCGGAGTTGAAAATATACATGATTGTGGCTGTTCTACTGTGTATGAAGAATCAGACGATAAACGAAACATTCCTGTATACATCCAATATTAAATAACCATGCCAATAATCGGATATATATTACTGCTTGTAATACAAGGTTCTACTGTAAAATAGCAAGAATGAGAGAGCCGTAATGAGGCATCTAAGAGAGAATCTATAATTAAATCCATCTATAGCAAAATATGGAGACAACTATGAATACAAACCTTTCTGTTGAGTGCTTACCAATATCTAAATACTGCGAGTTGTTTGGTGAGAGTACAGATGCAATCAATAAACGAGTTAAAAGGCGCTTCTGGCAAGAAGGAGTGCATGTATTAAAGGTCGATGGTTCAAAAGAGCGTTGGATTGATATAAAGGAAGTCAATAAATGGGTCAGAAAAAACAAACAGGATACTTACTGCCAAGAGGCGTAACCATCCGTCAAAATAAAACCAAAAATACGTTGGTTATTACATTCACTTATAAAGGGGTTCTGTGTAGGGAGCCCCTATCCAGACTAACCGTAGATAATAAAAATATTAAATATGCAGAAAGATTGCTCGCCGAAATTCAAAATCATATCGAAAAAGGTACATTTAATTACCACAAGTATTTTCCTAACTCTAAAAAATCAAATTTCTTCGGGGATAATAATCGTGAAAAAAGAGTTATTGATTATTTGGAGGAGTATCTTGTAATTTGTGAAACTAGAAATCTGTCACCATCGACTATCAAAGGCTATGAAAAGTGTAAAAATGCCTTATCAGATTTACACCAATTCCATGTTTCATCACTTACTCCTGCTATTCTTAAAAATTGGATACAGAAGCAAACGACAGTATTAAAAACTATCCGTAATCAACTTTCTTTCTTGCGTAGCTCGCTAGATGAAGCCATTACTGATGGGATTATATCAATTAACCCAGTCAGCCTTGTATCTGCATCAAGATACCAATCAAAAAGTAGTGGTTCTGAAAGTAACTATATTGTTGACCCATTATCACCACAAGAAGTATCCACCCTACTCGCTGCAGCAAAATACGAGCAATGGAAAAACTTATTTCAATTTGCCATTAATACTGGGTTAAGGAGCTCTGAATTATGTGCATTGAGATGGAGTGATATCGATTTCATAGAAAATACTGCACACGTGCAATCCGCCAGCGTCGTCGGTGTTATTAAGAAAACCAAAACGAAAGCCGGTACCAGAAAGGTTGAGTTAAATAGTGAAGCTATGAACGCCCTAAATGACCAAAAGCAATTCACGTTTATGAAAGATGGTGTAATTTTCGAAGACCCAAAAACAAATAAAGCTTGGGCAGGTGCTGACGCAATCAGAAAAAAAGCATGGGTGCCAACATTGAAAAAAGCGGATATCAGGTATCGTAACCCTTATCAAACGAGACATACCTTTGCTACGAGACATATCAGCCAAGGCACTAACCTGTTTTGGCTAGCAGGACAAATGGGGCATAAGGGACCTGAAATGCTGTTTAGGCACTATGGGGGGTATCTTAAAGAGTATGATGGGGGGACTGCTAATAATACTCCACAAATACAATTGTATTAATATTATTTAATTAAGGATACTTAGATACTATTCTTAAAAAAATCAAACCTATTTAGCTTCATTGCTTATTTTTATATTTAAGCAAAAAAGAAAGGGAAAATAAAAAAATATCCAAAAACCTTATTTTCCCTGACTTTTTTGCATCTATCTTATTAATATTTAGAGAATCATTTTGTTATTTAAATTATTTCAATCGTATTTTTAAAAAAGATGAGAGAATGGTTCCGGGTAAGTTGATAAAAAATCATATATCGCAACTTTCCAATGATTAAGACCGTAACCTTGCTGATTTAACATAATCGCCTTATTAGTGAACAATCTTCTCAGGTCGTCATCACTTTTACCTGAATACTCACCAATTCGAAAATCAGGAGCAATCTCGGTATTGATAAAATCATCAGCCAAAGGGCAAATATTGTCATTAAAATTTATTTTATCTAGTGTAGCTTTAATTCTATTAAACAATATTTCATCGTTCTCAGTAATATCCGGATTAACATAAAATAATGTTCTAACTCTCTGAATGTTATTAATCAATTCACTAGTTAGGCTTATTTTTAGCCAAGAAATATCCCGAATATCATCATAGTAAGGATGAATCAAAACACTCTTGGGATCAATGGAGTTTGGTTCATAAGCTTTTTTATTATTGTTGCAATGGTTACATACTGGTACTAAATTCATCGGATTTACAGATAACGCATGATATTTACTTTCTGGTAAGAAATGGTCAATTACCTCTATCTTATTAGCATTACAATAACTACAACGCCTTACAGCTTGCTCTGTATTGTAGCTAAAAATTTTTTTGTAAAATGCATGAGCATTATGAGCCCGATTATTTGTAGATTTAGATAAATAGTAAGTATATAGCTTAACCAACCAATCATTTCTGATATCAGTTTCAGGTAAGAACATAGAATATTTTGGTAATTCATTAAGTCTCTGCTCCGTAGCCAAACTATCATATTCCTCAGCATACGAATAAATATCTTGGCTTATTCCGTCTAGGTATACTCTAATCTCATTAACACTAATTAGCGCAATGCAAACTGGATATGTATCATTAATGGTGAAATCAGGTTTAGGTATGAAAAACATTTATTTGTTCCTCTGATGTTTATAAATCTCAGATAGAATCAATGACATTCCTTCATCACCCATTTCATGATTAAACTCAGCTAATACCAAATTAAATATCTGCTCTGTTGAAGTGCTTTCGATATCTAGCTGTTTGATAACCTTAGATACCTTATTTTCAATGAGTGTAAAATAACCAGATTTTTTTATCTCTAATCCAAATACCTCACGGGTAAGAGTACTTACACTTTCACCAAATGTTTCGATATTCGGTCTTAATATACTGAATTCGTCACCATAACGCTGAATAACCCAAACGCATTTTTTAGGAACCTCCTGAAGTAAAATGGGAGAGTGGGTGGCTATAATTGCAACTGCATTCCTATCAGTTAGTAACCAAGAAAGTGCTCTAGCATAGGCTGATAGTAGCGGTGGGTGCAAGTACGTTTCAGGCTCATCGTACACGATTAAGCTTTTTTCAATGGTAACCTCATAGACTTAATAAAACCATTTTGTGACCTGAGCTAAGTTCCCGGAAACGTATAATGGCGCTATGTTTTTCGTTCAAAAGGCCCTGTTTTATGTCTTCCTTAGCAATACTCTCTATAAATGACTTAAGATCACTTTCTCTAAAATAGCCATCAATTTCCAGAAAACAAATCATTTTCAGCCAACGATTGCGAAGTGTAGTTGCCCCATAACAAGCAACTAGACTTTTATTAAACTCATGCTCAATAGTGAATGCATTTTTATAATTCCCCGAGCTAAATTCTATAACATCGTCTCTCAACCCAATATAATCATATTCTCTTGAAGTTAGATTATTATTGCTGAGCCCTTTAAATAGTCGGTCAAAGGGACTAAAAGAAATAACAACTAACTTTAACAGCTTTGAGATGCTGTTTTGGATTTTGTTATCTAAAAAATATTCATTAATGATATTATTCAAAAAATAAGACTTACCCACACCATTACTGCCAATTAATACATGCATATTAGTGGGAGGGAAAGAATTTGGCCTGACTTGTGCAATTACGCTAGTTTTTTTATTTTCATTAAGGTGATAATTAAATTCAAAATTAAAATCCGTTAATATTACCCCCCCTCTTGCAATACGTGCTATCCGGTTTAAAAAGTCAGTTTCATTATATTCCCGCATTAATGAGACTGAAAAAACCTGTAGTTTACTAGACTGTATCTTTTCAAAAAGAGACACATTAAATGCAATATCATTCAGTGCGGTCAGAATAGCTTCCCTGATATCAGAGTCTATACTACTGAGTTTTTTATAATATGATTCTCCAGCCCCAACAGAATAAAAACCCGATTCTAGCCGGTTAAATTGAAGAGGAATAAAAGAGTGGTAATTATATTCATCTGCTCCATTGTTGATAAGATTTTTCATTTCATTATCAACTATAATTTTAACTTGACTTTCGAATTTTTTTTGTCCCTCATTGTCATAATAAGATATAAAATATTGAGTCTTATAAGTGTAATCATTCCAGTTATCCTCCATAAGCAATACAAAAGGAGATAGAAATTGATTAACATCAATACTTTGAGATTGTTTAATAACATAAAAATTTATATTCATTATAGTTTCTTTTCAAAGATAAATATGTTGTAGACTAGTTGATTAATATCTATTTATCAAATAAAAACAGCTTTATTAATACCAAAAACTATAATGTTATTGTATACAGACTAAATGTATAATCTTATTCTATGGCTTAAATCGATAATTTAGAAAAAATCATTCAGCTTTTGCAAAGTACTCTTTCCCCTATCAAACATGATAATTAAAATACTGCTACCGAACTTATATATTAACAATGAGACCAATACTGATGCCTACACCATGACCTCCATGTGCACGCCTAGTGCACATGATTGAACCATCTTGAAAATACCCTTTCATAATCAATAAATTGAAAAACTCCGGATGCGGATTCAACTCCCGCCAGCTCCACCAAATATAGTATCATTGATGTTCAGTGATGATTAAAAAAGCCTTCAATTTCATAGTTGAAGGCTTTTTTTATATGTATTAATGGTCAGTTATGTTCAGTGACAAGCAAAAATTTTAGTTATATCATTAGTTATATTCTCTATGTATAACTAAAAGGCGTATAACTACATGGCGCGTACAACAGTTCCACTCAGTGATACCAAGCTTAAATCAGCAAAACCCAAGGATAAAGATTATACGCTGCAAGATGGAAATGGCTTATATCTACTAATCAAAACAACTGGCTCAAAAATATGGCGCTTTAACTACTACCGCCCTATAACCAAGAAACGAGCGCTTATTAGCTTTGGTAGCTATCCTACAGTTAGCCTTTTAGATGCTCGGCTTAAACGTGAAAACGCACGGGAGCTTCTAGCTAAAAATATAGATCCACAAGAACACAAAAAAGCTGAAGAACAACGCCTATTTGAAGAAAAAAATAATACTTTTGAAAAAATAGCTCAGCAGTGGTTCGAAATCAAAAGTAAATCTAGCTTGCAAGAATCAACTTTGAAAGATATTTGGCGTTCTCTTGAGCTACATGTACTTCCTCATGTTGGTGATATAGCAATAACTGATTTAAAAGCTCGCCATTTTATTAGCGCATTAGAACCCTTAAAAGCACAAGGCAAACTAGAATCAGTTAAACGAGTAGCGCAACGCATTAATGAAGTGATGTTTTATGCTGTGAATGTGGGCTTTCTTGATGCTAACCCTGCTGCAAAAATTACCGCTGCCTTTGAAAATCCAGTTGTAAAAAACTTACCTGCATTAAAACCTGATCAGCTTCCTGAATTGATGGCTGCAATCCAAGGAGTCAACATTGAGCGACAAACTTATTGTTTACTGCAATGGCAATTATTAACTATGACTCGCCCAGCCGAAGCAGCCGAAGCAGCATGGTGTGAGATCGATCTTGATAATAAGCTTTGGACTATCCCACCAGCAAGAATGAAGATGAAAAGAGAACATATCATTCCTCTCTCTCCTCAAGCATTGGCAATATTAGAAACTATGAAACCTATAAGCGGTCATAGGGAACACATTTTTCCTAGTATGAAATCACCACACACTAAACCAATGAATAGTCAAACAGTTAATGCGGCTATCAAGCGAGTTGGCTTTGCAGGTCGCCTTGTAGCACACGGATTCCGTTCAATTGCATCAACAGCATTAAATGAGCATGGATTTCAACCTGATGTGATTGAAGCAGTTTTAGCCCATATCGATAGCAATGAGGTGCGACGCGCATATAACCGAGCTATTTATCTCGAACAAAGGCGTGAAATGATGGATTGGTGGGGAGAGTTTGTTGATAAAGCAATGTACTAACGTTAGCATCAATACATATCTATAGCCAGTATAACCAAACTTAATGTTTATATTCATAACATACTATACAAAAAACACTGGTAATGATGCTTTTTAATCATTAGCAAGCTTCATATAAAAGCTTGCTAATCTATAGTTAGTAATTGAATTCATAATAAAATCACTCACTAATCAGTATCTTTTTAATGGTTTTGTGTAAGAACGATTTACCCAACCGCAAATCTGCTCATTTCCTATAGATACTTTAACATAAATCCATTTTCTATTGCTTCTATCTAAAACAGCAACAACAGAATATTTTTCTAATGTTTCTATAACTTCTCCTTTCATGGAAGGATTATCCCGTAATCTAACATTATCAGCAGTAATAATTCTAAAATCGTTTAATACATCCCAATCAATGGATTCGTTTTTGGAAGTAATCAGTTCTTTTGTAAAAGCATTTACAGGTAAACTGCGAACTATCAAATTCCCAGTCTCATTAAACAACTCAAGTGCCTTAGTTTTTATTGAATCATTAACGATAGGAGCAAAGATTTCGAATACAAAGTAAATTATAATTAATTGGTATCGTAGAGGTAGCTCACGAAATTTCTGAACATATAAATTTTTATTTTTAAACTCTTCAAATTTAGCAATGGCATCAGGCTCAAACTCTCTAATTTTATCATTGTTTTGAGCAATATATGCTGCACCTTCAGCAGTATTTGTATAACGATTTGCTATATCAACTATTGACATTAGATCATCAGAGTCAATGCTATCCAAATAGCTACCTGCTGATTTGTATAGCTCTTTAATTGAAATAAGCTCATCTTTTCCTAATACCCATGAACGAACTAAGTCGCTAGTTGCCATACTAGAAGGCATTAAATCTTTGTACTTTTCAACAATTGAGGTATAGGGTTTCATGCTTTCAAGCGTTGCTAATTGAGATGCCCGTAGGGCATTAATCGCAGAGCTAGAAGGCATTAACTCTTTGAATTTTTCAGCCATTGAGGTATAGGGTTTCATGCTTTCAAGCGTTGCTAATTGAGATGCCCGTAGGGCATTAACCGCAGAGCTAGAAGGCATTAACTCTTTGAATTTTTCAGCCATTGAGGTATAGGATTTCATGCTTTCAAGCATTGTTGATTGAGATGCCCGTAGGGCGTTAACCATGGTGTTAGAAGGCATTAAATCTTTGTACCTTTCAGCAATTGAGGTATAGGGCTTCATGCTTTTCAACGTTGCTAATTGAGATGCCCGTAGGTCGTTAACCATGGTGTTAGAAGGCATTAAATCTTTATACCTTTCAGCAATTGAGGTATAGGGCTTCATGCTTTCAAGCATTGTTAATTGAGATGCCCGTAGGGCATTAATCGCAGAGCTAGAAGGCATTAACTCTTTGAATTTTTGAGCAATTGAGGTATAGGGTTTCATGCTTTCAAGCATTGTTAATTGAGATGCCCGTAGGGCGTTAACCATGGTGTTAGAAGGCATTAAATCTTTGTACCTTTCAGCCATTGAGGTATAGGGCTTCATGCTTTCAAGCATTGTTAATTGAGATGCCCGTAGGGCGTTAACCATGGTGTTAGAAGGCATTAACTCTTTGAATTTTTGAGCAATTGAGGTATAGGGTTTCATGCTTTCAAGCATTGTTAATTGAGATGCCCGTAGGGCGTTAACCACGGTATTAGAAGGCATTAAATCTTTGTATATCCCCTCCATCAAAATAGAACTTTCTGTTCCACTCTTATGCAATTCAATTTGCTCAGCCTGAAAGGTATGTTCACTACATTGAGTGCAGCTTAAATTCAAATTTTCTTGGTCAGTTTCCTGTGCCAGTTCTACACCCTTTTTCGATTTTTCCATCAAATATTCTCTTTAAAAACACCCTGAATTTACTCATGATTATTAATATACTACTTTAATGACACTTAAATCTCTAATTACTCTTATCGTAAAATGGCATGCCCAAAAAATCACCATTAAACATAATTGATAGTTTATTTATATTTATCAATTAATTGATATAAAAAGGCCTTCCAGAATTAACTAGAAGGCCTTTCATATGATATTTACTAATTGAACAGTTAACTCATAATATCTACTTTCAAGCAGTAACGACGGCTCAATATCACACCATTAACCTTACACTGCCGAGTGCTTTTACCTTTAGCATCAGTAAGCAGCTTCCCTTCTGAGATCAATTGATTAATGATAAACTTAGGGTCTCCGATGATATTCTCTTTAAAAAATGATGATTTTACTGCGACACACTGTACCTCTTTGATTTGAACAACAATGACAATTAAATTGTTTAGTTTGTCCTTATCTACGAGACTATTTTTCGGTTTGCAGGGATTTTTCAATGTATCTAATAGCTTTTGATTGAAAACAACCTTTTTAATAGGGTTTTGATCTATAGCTTTCAGATAACAATGTGTAACTCCATCAAAAACCTCCTTCTCAGTAAAGGGGAGAACCTTAGTTTTAATACCGAGTATCCCACTTGCGTATGCTAAGGCAAAACGAGTAGCTATACGTTTATCTAATCCATTAGAACCTACTAAATTCTTCTCCAAGAATTTAGTAATATAGCCGTCGAGCTTATTAGTAATATACTCTGGAGATTTTTTGCTAACCTGTGTCAGTATCTTCTGTAAGAACACATCTCCAGCTGTACCATAATAATTATTGCAATTTTCTTTCAAACTCTCTGCATATTCAGCAGATGACGATACACCTTCAGGTAATGAACTAAAAATACCCATATCATTATCACAATCAACAGGAACATCTATGAACCGAGCTAGTTCACCATTCTTACGACTCATTAGGCCAATACTAGCATGTTGGCTTAAAGCTTCTTCTCCGTTGCTTAAAGCGACTAATTGCCAACTTGCCGAACGTTCTTGATAGATATTACTTCTTGACTTTCCAGTACCAGAACCAAGCATATACACAAATTTTTGCATTTTTTGGGCGGCAGTTTGACGATTGGAATCTATTAAAATAAGTTCGTCAGTCAATAGCAATCCATGATTACGAGACTCCGCTTGCTGCTCAAATGCAGCTTCAGTGATGTTCCAATCAAGAATGTATGAGGAATCCCCAAATACAGAAGCTGCTGATTTTAACACTGTACTTTTCCCCGAAGAACTACCACCATAAATATGTTTTCCACCAGATTCTATCTCTGTAAAATAAATACACATGCCAGCAAAAGCTGAACATAAGCAAAGCATAAGGACTATATTTAGCAGTTTCTGCGACCTTATTTTTCCATTGTTCTAATGTGCCTTTAGCCTGACATGAGTAATTAAACGTTCTAGCATTAGGATTTGGAAATATCTTCAAGCCATTATGTCCACATAATACTTCTCCTGAATTTTTAATATAGTAGAGTTCATTATCAACATAAAGAAAACCTGGTTTATTACACAGTACAATTCTTTCATCACAATCACCTAAAATAATATTAAAAACTCCATTAAAGTTTTCATGGATAACTTTAGGTTTAAATCCATTCTCTAATAGAAGGCTTTTAAGTTTATTAGGTACTGCAATTATTGACGCTGGAATTAATAAAAAAACATCCTTATTTTTATTTACATTGAAAAACTCAACTAAACGATAAGATTCTTGCCCTTCATCTTGATATGATAAAGCAACAAGCTTAATATATTTTGAATCTATTTTCTTTCTAGTCATAAAGGCCTCTTTGATAATCACTAAATCACCAAATCACCATTTACAACACCAATATATATTAGTATTATACTAATATATATACATTAACCAGTGTTCATTCCAAAAACTATCAGACTAATCAATCTTCCATATCTACAGGCATACTGGTGCTGTCTAAACAGAGATCTAGAATTTAGTTACTGGAAATTACACTTAAAAAATATGTCACTGAATTTCAGTGTATCTAGCTTAACTAGTGAATCAGCAAACATACGACTATTTGATATACGGCGTTTACTGCTGTGCTTGAGCTTTCCCTCCTTATTAGTAAAAAATGTCATTTCGCACCACATGATTTTAGTTATATACTTGATAACCCCGCCAATATCATTAATTTCATCAACCACCATAGGTCTATTTTTAATGCCTTGCCGAGAGTTTAAATTCTTAGATGAATTCATGTAATTTCTAAGAGATTTAATTTTCTCAATTTCATTAGGTATTAATAAATGAAAATGAGGTTGATAATAACTAGAATTAATGCTCTCATATAAGTGGAGATCTAATTCTAGACTGCCAAAAATAAAGTTATTAAAACCAATAGATTTAAGCTTCTTTCTTAATTTATCCTTTAATAAATTAGGATTGAAATCTGGCAATTCATTTATTGTGATTTTATCTTTATAAAAAATAAGAGTAACAAAAAAATATTTTTTATTTATATAATTACCGAATTGATTAACTATATCTAGCTGCTTAACCTTAATGCATTTAGCACAAGCCAAACTATTACATGGAACATTATCCTCACAATATTGTATCTTTTTAACTAGCTTTTTATAATATTTTTCTTTTGTTAATTTATATGTTAGTTCTAATTGTTTAATTCTTTCGCTATTCTCCATGTTTTCTTTACTATTTCTTCTATTTATACTTCTTCTATTGGAATAGATTTTCATAACATAATACTCTCCTCCAGATAATAAAGATAAAATTATCCATAATCTGATATTTAAAATATGTTAGTTATTAATTATTTTACAGTGCGAGTATTAAGCCATTCTTGAACAGCATTAAGATCATAGCCAACACGTCGAATTCCGATGCGAATACGAGGAGGAAAACCAGCTTTACGCTCAAGATTGTATACTGAGTTCCGAGAACGGACATCAAGGATTAACATCACTTCTGCCATGCTACAAATTTTTATCATCTTACTCATGTGTAACCTCTTTTTGCTCTACGTCTATTAGTTACTGAATGGGTTACAGCATACAAATTAACATACGACTAAAAAAGGGGAGCATTTTTCATTGTTTTACTAACCTAGTTTTTTTATTTCATTCATGATATAGGTGTCGCCTCTTAAATATTTTTTCGCGGTATCAATACTGCTGGTCAACAACACCATTGAACACTCTGAGCAATGGCTACTTAAAGTCGCTTCCGCAACTTTTTCTTGTGTTATTTTTCCCCGAATGCCTCTACATTTTTCAGTGTGAAAGGTTAGTACGTGTTTGGCCTTGATTAAAAATTTTTCTTTCTCTTGTTCAAAGCGTTTTTTATTACCATGGGGTGCAATCTTTAAGTTTTTGAGTGACTTTTTTATTATTTTTAAATATTTATCCTCAACAGAAAGCTCATCTAATAGATTGGAATTAATGCAACTGCCATATAGTGGGTGAGTGAGTTCTAAAGAAGCTATTTCAATTTGTTTTGATGAATAAGGTTTTACTAATATTTCGGTAATCATTCCGTCTCTACTTTCAAGCCCATACTCGAGTATATGCAAAATATGATTTCTACTTGGGTAGACAATTTCATCGTAATTCTTTGTTCCTGTAGTATTGCTATACCCTTTTCCTCGCCAATCTAATACAAACTCGATATGAAGATTTTTCCATATACCGATAATGCTATCCTCAGTATACGCAATACCTTCATTTTTCATTTTTCATTTTTCATTTTTCATTTTTCATTTTTCATTTTTCATTTTTCATTTTTCATTTTTCATTTTTCATTTTTCATTTTTTGTATAATATTTGGTATTGTATGTACAACAATATGATCATTCATATCATTTAGCCCTTTCCATTCATTTATAACTCTTAATAATGAATATTAATGAGCTAATGTATGATTAGCAATCAGATAAAATTAATAAGGCGAATATGAAAACTAAGTGACTTCAACAAAATAAATAGATTCACTATACAACCGCCGTACCTTGTTTCCTCGTAATCCATAGCTGGCGCGGCTTACCTTCTCTTGCTGGTGGCTATCAAAGAAATAGAGATATTCACTGTCCATATGTTCCACCAGCGACCAATGCCACTGATCACCCAGAAGAATAAGCCGACGTGACGTTGTATGAGCGTCTAAGAACACCTGACAAGCAGACAGTATTTTTTGTGTGGTAAGTCCATCTTTGTAACGAAATGGCGTGGTGACGCGTAGAGGAGCCTGTGATGGGTATTTTGAGGCTAGACGCTTAATCAAGTAATCCATTTCAGGAATATCAATGCCTTGAGTTAAGCATTTGTACAGTGACCAGTATTCGCTGTATTCACGCAAAAGATAATTAAATAACGGACGGGGTTTAATGCGCTCTCCATAGAACCATGCACTCATATTCACCAGACTGTAAATCCCACAGAGGCAATCTAAATCCCCTTGCTTCGACGGTATCAACATCAACTCAAACCTTCTATTGATTGTACTGTACTTAATGGGACCACCAGCGCTGGTATTATTTTTTACTTAATTAGTGGGTTTCCCACTGAATGCTAACTTCATAACATTTCATTTTGTGGTATTGAATAAAATTGCGTTGCCACAGTTCAAACAGTGCTCCCCCTCTTCTTCATCAATATCCCCCATCAAAAAATGATAGATATAACCCTGCGACCAACAAATATCGAGTTCCTTTTCAAGCTCAGGATAATAGCTTCCCATGTATGAAAAATCTGTCACATAATCAAACTGCCATTGCTCATGCAACCGTAACAAGCGTATTTCGACAGGATGGAAACCACCTGTTTCAGCGCTATACAATGGGTCTCGAAAATTCATTGTGACCGCCCGAACAAGGGTTAAATCAATCGCTGAGTTAATCACTGAATTATCCAGTTCATTTAATAATAATTGGCTAAAAGCTTGTGCGATAGGCAAGCCTAGCCCTGACTGATAAATAGTCATATAAAGTTGCCTTTAAATAAAAAAGTGGGAATAAACTTGTTAAGCACAACCCAATCATATTTTGGGTATAGTGCCATGTTAATATTTTACCATAACCACTAGCAAAGTAAAGTAATTTATTATTTAAAATCAGATGGTTATGACATTTAGCCATCATTGCTATTTTGATATACCTATCGTGATTTTTATTTATGGCGGGGAATATTGATGTGGAAAGTGAATGAAAGAATAGAAACGTCAAAAGGTAAAATGCCAACCTAATAATAGGCTGGCATAGCAATTAACCTTTGAGTAACGTAACAACAAAACTTTTTTTATCATCCGTGAGCTGCACGGAATAAATTACCGTGACAGAGCCTATTTTTCCCGTTGCTTCCGCAGCACAGAGATAAACGCCTTGTTCTGCATTTTGGCGTTGCGTTCGCACATTCTCAAGCTGCTCATACATCGCCCAACCGACATGTTGATTGACCACTTGTAACGCTAATGCTTTTGTACCATCACTATTACAATTAACGGTACTCTCATTACATCCTGTTAAACCAACCATCGCCGTTAATACGCTTAATTTCATCCACTGGTTAAGTTTCATTTTCACATTGTCACCTTATAGCAGAAAATTCACGGTTATTCCTGCTAATATATCGAGTGCAATCACCACCAACGCCACGTAATACCAAGCACGACGATTCTGTATTTTCACGATAAAGTAAAAACAGCAAACATCCCAAATAAGAATCAATGCTTCTACTTTATTCAATGTCACCTTTTTAGTAATAAAAAATTCAACGATATTTAAGAATAAAATCGGTAAAAACCAAAATAGCCAAAAGGTTTTAACTAATCCAAAGCCCCCGTTGAGCAAACGCTGTTTAAATAAAGCTGGATCATTTAATCCTTTCGCTTCGTTTTCTTCTCGGATTTTTTGCAATTTATTTTTGATAGACATGACTGTTCCTTCAATTAAATGAATTAAGGTTTTTTTCCATGGTGTTGACGTTAGAATGGGTGCAATGCCTTATCGATAGGCAAGGGTAAATATTTAGGCTATTTCAATGACCTTCTATGATTATTAGAGGATGGCTTATTGATGTAACGACTCGGCCATATTGTTTCAGGAGCCGTGCCAATCACATCCGCAATGATCTGTTCAGCTCTTGGGTAAGCTCTTTCTAGCGCATTATTTAACGTTCGAGAAGAAAGCCCATGCTCACGAGACAATTGCGCTAATGTGACCCCTTTTTTATGCAAAGCCGCCACAATATCCGCACGGTGCCAATCCGCAGCGCTTCCTTTTCGGGGCTTTTTTTGAGATGCTACAGGGTTAGACATAGTAATAACTCCACTGTTTAATTCCTCGTCTATTAAAAACCAATTAAAGGGAATTATTAATAGATATCTTTATGATTTTAACATCTTTCTAGTGCGGTTATTTTATCCTTTTGATATATATGGAATTTATAAAAATCATGACTGATAAAAAACAACTAACTGAAATGGATAATGCACCCAAGCTCTGGTTTACCAGTGGGGAGCTTGCGGCTATAGGAAAAGAAAAAGCTGACGATCCAACACGTTACCCTGAATATAAAGAGATGGATATCCCTACCACCGCGAAAGGCGTTAGAGTCCGTCTAGAGTCAATCACAGCTCTTCATCCCCACTTTCGCAAGAAGAACCCGAATAAACGTGGCGACCTCTATCACATTGATGCATTTAAGGTGATCCTAAACACGGATGAAAAAGAGATCATCAAGCAAAACACTCTATCCGCAGAAAGTGCAGATCTTAACCTTTTGCTTGAAATCTATAAATCACTGTCAGTTGAGAAAAGAAAAGCGTTATTAAAAAATGCACTCACAATGAAACAGGAAGAGTTAAATTAGTATCTTTTAATATCTTTTGTTATTTTAATAACTGTATTTCGTCACTGACTCAGAGGCTCTATGCAGTTATCACATCACAACACGCTCGACAGCAGCTATGACCCATTGACAGCTAAAGCCATTGATTATGTCATTCTCATTAACAGAGCGTCACCGAGACGTTTACAGCGTCATTTTCGGATAGGATTTCACCGTGCTGAACGGATCATTTATCAACTTGAGTATTTGGGTGTGATCACGCCTTTGAATCAGTATGATTATCGTGAAGTGCTGGGATACCCAACCCACTACCGCTCTTTTGATGCATCAGCTTTTGTTGCGCCTATTGATACAGCACAACCACCGTTGTTCGCTGAATTACCATTGGATACACAATCCCTAGAATACCGTTGCTTGATTCAGGCTATCATCTGGCAACGTATCGTAGTTTGGGTTGAAGAAATCGAGATTGAAGGTGGTACAGCCAATATCTTGAAATCTGTTTCACCGTTTGAATACCTGATTGATACCCACAGTGATGACATTTATCAGGACACACTCCGCAACAACGCCAGTTCTTACCGTTTTCTTGCCACACTTCGCCCTGAAACCCCGTTAGATGTACTGCTACAGCATGGACGGATTAGTTATCAGCCGTGCTGGAAATTGCCCCGTATAGCACAGGAAGAATGGCAGGGTTTATGGGTGCCAAATGAAGCGGAATGGGAAAGCCTATGTGAGGAAAATATTCATCAGACAAGAGGGATTGGTGAGTGGCCTGACTTACCCCATAAAAGTATGAAACCGTTGGTGCATGGGCTGCAAGAGGATGGTGGGGATTATTTACGGTATTTGATTTATTGGAAAAGCCAGTGTTAATAATTTTAAGCCTAACGTATTAATAATCATAATCTGCAAGGCATAAATCACCTTGTATAACAACATTAATATTTAGAGGAATAATATGAAATATTCATCACTAGTCATTGCCACTGTAACCATCTTCTTATCAACAGCACAGGCAGCAAATTCACCTTTCCAAGGTCCTGTAGAATACAAAAGCAAACATGGAATACTAGAAATAACACCTAGCCAAAATGATGCACCAAAGTTCGATTTCCAAATTAATGCCAATATTGATATGTATGTCTGCGAAGCTGAAGGTACTGCCTATATCACAGAAAGGGACTCATCTTTAGATACTTGGAATGCTACTGCTTTAGTCAGTACAGATAATGATTTTGATGAACAATATTGCAAAATGGAATTTTCTAAAGATAAGTCAGGAAAAATCGTAATCAAAACAAACTTTGGCTGCTCGGGTCAATGTGATATAGGGGCTGAAGGTGCAATGGATGGCGTGTATAAAAAATAACCCCTAATTTTACACTATTGCTATTAATATATTTTATAATATCTAACATAATTAAGCCGATTATACTTTATCTGTTCATTTATGTTAGTTTCTTACTCTCAATTCACTTTCCATTAATTGAGACGGCACAGCACAAGCACCGTTATTCACCGAATTACCACTGGATACACAACCCCTAGAATACCGTTACTTGATTCAGGCTATCCTCTGGCAGCGTATTGTAGTTTCGGTTGAAGAAATCAAGATCGAAGGCAGTACAGCTAATATATTGCAATCTGTCTCACCGTTTGAATACCTGACCGATACTAACAGCGATGGCATTTATCAGTATACCTTCAACAACAACGCCAGCCCTTACCGTTTCTTTGTCATCAGCACAGAGTGGTCCGCAGCACCTTGACATTAAAAAGGGATCAATTTATCATTCAGGCCTCTAAATAACTATTGTAACTTCATTTAATACCAAGAGGCTCAGCAGAGTTTTTTCAAAAAAATGGAGTTATTGTGTAATGAAAAAATTAATTAGATTTTCCATTATTATTTTAGAGTTTGTGCTGGTTTTATTAGATTAAACCTTTGTTCCCCCTTCAATTGAAGGGGGGATCACATTTAAGGATTATGTATACTTATGAGTCTTCTTCCTTGTGTCGAAAATTATAATCATGCCATTAAGGTAGATTCAGAATCATCACTAGAGTACCAACTAGAAAAAGTCATGTATTTTAGTTCAAAAGTAGATTCTATTGTAGTGAAAGGAAGAGACACTTATTATATTGGTGAGCCTGAGTATCAATACAATTTGGATTCATTGATAAATAATTTTTCTACTCTGATTGAGTATTTTTATTCTTATGTTGCTTACTCTATTATTGGAACAATAAAACTAGACCTAGTAAAAATAACTTATGAGTATCCAAGTGATAAAAAAACAAAAGATAAAATAAGGAAAAACCTATTTAATACTTTAAAAATAGGAGTATTGGAAAAAGCAAAAGACCATGATTTTGAAAAGAAATGCTCTAGTTTTTTTGATGAATATTCAAAAATTTTTTTCTCTTCTAAATATCACGAAATTTATGTATTAAATAATTATATAAAACATAATAAAATGTTATTAGGTTATGCTCCATTAGTAAATTTAAATTCCAAACCTTTCTCATTTGCTTATATTAGAATTGAAAATCATAATAATAATTTAATAAATAATTCCATTTTAAAAAATCTATCTAAACATCCATATGATGAAATACATCACCTAACCTCTTCAGAGTCTAATAATGATGATAAATTTTATTTTTTTGGATTCATCGGTGGTATAAAACTTTTAAACATCAATGGAATAGACTATATCAAAGGGAGCGATTCCGCAGGGATAACTATTGAGTCTATAATGGATGTGACAAAAAAATTATGCCTAGATATTTTAGATGTCATAGAGAAAAATAAACAAGGCCATATTACGCTGCTAAACAAAATAGGGAAAATGAGAGATATGCTAATAAATAGTAGAGATTATAATGTTTTTAATAAAATGAAAAACTAATCCATTGGTATTCCACATATTAATCATAGTTATTTTATTAAAAAATTCGTGTTGTTTTTTATTCTAAATATTGAGCTTACTTAAAAAACATCTAATAACTATCCAAATCTACATCTCCTTTATTTATGTCGCCAGCTGAATCTAGCATCACTTTAATTAATGAAATTGCTCTCTGCCCATGAAACAATATCCTTAAAAAAATTCCATCCATTATTGCAAACTCTGTTTTACCATTACCAATGAAAATTACTTCTCCTTTATATTTAAAAGGCTTGTTACTCGTGTTGTCTAGACGTCCTCTCTCTTTTTTAGTTGCAAATCTTACTTGTAATCCTTCTTTTATACACTCGTTGAGTAGTCCATCAATAGATATCGCCATACAGACATGCTTTCGGCCAAATAAAATATCAAATTTATATTTATCTGGTATGCAACGACTAAATATAGGTAAGGCCAGTGGTATTTTCATACTGTCTAATAAACTAACCCTAGGACAATCTGATGAGCCACCACAACCGTCAAACCAAAGATTAAATGCTATATGCCCCCCCTTCCGCATATGCTCGGATGAGTAGATTCCCAAAAATAAACAATTATCTATTACATCAATAACATAACTTTCTTCATCTGATTTTTCTAATGCGCTTTCAAGCCGATCATCCCATGTGGTTATCTCAAAGAATTGTTCTGGTATATATATTTTATCTTGAGTATCTGGATCTACACCTATACCTGTTGAAAGAACTTTAGAAACATGTGACATTCTACTTGCTTGCCTAAACATTCTTTGAAGCTGCTTCAGTGCGCTAGTACCTTCCTTTTTAGTGAAGTAAAATAAAGATCTGTCGCAACGTGAGCTAATATAAAAGTTCATGAATTCTCCTATTTTAGAATTCATTTCTCCTTCTTTAACTTCACATAACCTGATACCTTTCTCAGGCTCAAACATTAATAAATCTCCAACTTGAATGAATGATGTTAGATCCGATATTAATGGTACTGAATCAGGTTTATCTTTACGCAGCTCTTTCGCAGCAAAAACAACAGAATCAAAATTGCAATTATATAAATCAGGCTGTTTTACAGCCTTAAAAAATCTTCTTCCATAACATAATTGTTGACCTAATAGCTGCCATGCAATTGCATCAGCAATCCCTCGGAGCAAAAGCTCTTGTGGGTAATCAATCTTATCACTACCTTGAATGATGGAAATAATACAATCTTGTGCTTCGTTCATGCCTTTATTAGCTGAAGCATAGAAATCTTTTTTAAACTGCGAATCATGAATTAAATCATCGGCATTTGTGATTTTATCCCAAAGCTGGCTAGACCCCCTACAAGCTTTATCATACAAATCCTGTATTAGCTCCTCATATTCTACCGGGAATATTTGTTGTTTTAATGTTTCAACTGCATCATATTTAGATTTGTATTTTTTCTTACCCATCAGATTTCACTTCCCTTCAATAACAAACAATAATTCCTTTACGTAGAATAAAGGATAAAGGTGCTTTTAGTCATAACCTAAATTAACGTTCTTATCTTCACTGTAGTATTGTTTTAGTTATAAAATAATTACCGCTAAATTAAAATTCAACTGATTCCAGCCCGCCAATTCATCATTAGCGGGCTTTTTTATGTCCTGCGCAGCCTAATATAACCTAACTACCACAACCACTTTAGACTGCCTCCAACAACCCATCAATGATGCATCATTTCATGCACAATATCCTTACCGCTCATAGAATATGGATAATACGTTGGCCAATTATCTAATTGAGTCAATAAAGCCTCTTGAGATTCATTTCCCATATAGAGATGAAAATGCCCAGCTTTTTCTGGCGCAATAATATGATCACTAAATTGAATAAACTTAGGGGCTTGGCTATCTTTATCCTTACACTCAAATAAATAACGGACGCCCTTCTTACCTGAAGAATAATTTAAAACTCGGTAACCCGCGTAATCATATTGGCACTGAGAGACTTTATCCCCTCGGTGAAATTCAATAATATTATTCTCAATGCCAATCATATCCACATCAGTTTTATACCCTTTGGCATAATAATCTCGATATTCTTGCGCTGTTTTATCCTTATTCTTTGCAGCCTTATTCTGCATTACGGGATCTAACGTTCCATTAGCAAGATAAGGCTCCACAGATTGCCAAACACCGTCCCAATCACTCAATTGACGGTCTTTAACATCACTATTATCAAAAATACCTTTTGCAGCATTGCGTTGTGCTTCCGTTTGCGGCTTATCATGATGATGTTCATGCGCCATCGCTGTGTAACTGAATAAACTAGTAAGCACAAGCAATGAAAGAATATTTTTTACCATCATTTTTCTTCTCTCGTTTGAACAAAATTCCCAAAACGCTTATTAAAGCGAGCAACATTCCCTTCCTGTGAATGGGTTTTCTGTTTCCCTGTATAAAACGGGTGTGAATGAGAGGACACATCGAGAAGAACATATGGATAACTTTGCCCTTCAAACTCAACAGTTCTCTCTGTTTTTATCGTCGACCCAACTTTGAAATACACATCAGCAGCGGTATCGTGAAAAATCACTGTCCGATAATCCGGATGAATATTCGGCTTCATAGTCTCTCCAATTGTTATGTTATAATATAACAATAATATTTTTTTTCATCGTTGACTACTCTTTTTTGGCCTTAATATTTGTATGGTTTATTCAGTTTATTGTTGGCTGATGATTAAAAATACCAAACAGTACGATCGGAAAGCCAAACGAGGACGATGAAACAAATCCAAAGTTGATGGTAAAAATTGCAGTCAATGATGAGTAATGAAAGCGTTTAATGATCAATAGCAATTCATTTTTATAAGAAGAGAATTAAGGTAGAAGCAATTCTAAACTCACGATTTTGATAACAATTAATACTCCGCTATCGCCCTACCCATAGAAAATTCACCGTTCAAAACATCATGTTAACTATATATTTCTCATCAAGGGCTCCAACTTGACAGTATTTAATCCGACATAACTACTATTAAGTTACTATTTAGATAAAACAACTGTATTTTTGAATTGGTAAGGATAAACATCCGTATTTTATCGTATCGTTTACCTGAAAAATGACGCCCTGCTCTATGATTGTTTCATTAAATTTAATATAAGAATAAAGAAATAACCTAATTTAGTCTGAACTAAACAATTTTAATAAAAAAAACTAATGATTATTTTTATATCTTACTCGTCTACGCATTTGAGGTTTTATACTTATTTAATTAGAATTTTTGCCTATTGATGTTAAGCACTACTCAAACTTATATGTCATGAAGGAAATGAAAATGACAGGAAAATATCCTATTGCCAAAATAGTGGGGAGCAGAATAAAGAAACTTAGAAAAGAATACGGATTAACAGGAACAGAAGTAGCAGCGTATCTCAATGTGAGTCAACAACAGTATTCTCGTTATGAGCGTGGTATCAATAGAATTGATATAGATTCGCTCGTTATAATAGCTGACTTCTTCAAAATAAGTATACATTACTTCTTTGAAGACATCTCCATCGCACAAGTAAATAATAGAGCGGTGCAAGCAGAAATATATTAATAATGAATACCTGCATTCGAAGTTACGCTCTAAATTTTAAGGATCTCCTTATATTTATCCTATCATTTAACGAATAATCTATGCTCACATTTTAGGGCACTATAATTCATTAGAGTTAATGAACATTACGCTTCCATTAAATTACTGTGGTATCAATATATTGATATCACGTTATTAACCTGCTAAGGCACAGTCTTAGCCTATTAAAATTAGTATTACATAAAGGATTTAAAAATGAAAAAGACATTATTAACCACTTCAATTATCGCATTAACTTTAGGTGCGGCGTCGACTGCATTTGCAGCTGATGTAGGAAGCGGCACAATTGAATTTAATGGCACAGTGAATACCGGTGCTTGTACTATTGCACCTTCTTCAGTAAATAAAGAAGTTCAATTAGGTTCTGTACCAGTAGCATCATTGAAAACAGCCGGAGCACAAGGTCCAAACGTTGACTTCACATTAGAATTATCTGACTGCGTATTAGATCCAACTGAAAGTGAGACAGATTATTCTAAAGTTAAAGTAAGCTTTACTGGCCAAATGGATACCGCTGGTAACTTATGGGCGAGTACAGGTACGGCACAAAACGTAGGTGTCTTATTCCAAAATGATGCTGGTCAAAGCATCAAAACTGGCGACACTATTACTCAAAATCTGAACGCAGGTGCAAATACAATTCACTTATCTGCACGCATGCAAGCATTAGGTCAAGCAACTTCAGGTTCTGTTAAATCAACTGTTGCATACGTTTTAGATTATCAATAATTTTTAATATTACTATTCATTGTAATAAACTTTAATTAGTAATTAATTTACTGGATATGCTACGCCTAAAATTCATAGCATATCCAGTTATTATTTAAATAAAAACCTATAACAATAATACTTTTTATATAATATTCCGGTCAATTAAAATGAACAAATTTAAACAAAACATAGTGACGAGTTTAATATCTAGCTTATTTTTATATTCAAACTATGTAAATGCAGACTCTGTTCAATTTAATCAGGATGCTTTATCTATTTCTGGCGATACAAATATTGACTTGAGTTCATTTGAAAAAAATCACTCACAGGAAGGCGCTTATTTTTCTAACGTATCAATTAACGGTAGAAGGACAAACTTTTTTGATAAAATTGACTTCTTTAATAAAGAAGGATCTATACAACCCTGCATTTCACAAAAAATAATAGACGTTATTGGCTTAAAAGAAGAGTTCATCAATAAAATACCAACATGGTCAGATGGCCAGTGCTATGATTTATCAGCACAGGACGATAATATTTCATCACTCTTTGATGATGAAAAGCAAGAACTTTCATTATCAATACCGCAAGCTTATTTCCTATACTCAGATGAAAACTGGGTGCCGCCTATGCAACGTGAAGTAGGCATTAATGCACTAGTATTTGACTATAATATAGTAGAAAACTACATAAAATATAAGAATGCTCAAGATACAAATAACTTAAGCTCATTTGGTGCTATTGGTACAAATATAGGACGTTGGAGATTCCGTAGTAACTATCAATTCCAAAAAGATTTTAATAATAGTAACAACGATAGTTTTAAATGGGTTCAAACCTATCTTTTTACTGATTTACCTGACTTATCAGCTAAGTTCTTTGTAGGAAAATATTATACAGCTAGCCAGATTTTTGATTCTGTACGCTTTAATGGCGTAAGTGTTTTCACTGACGACAATATGTTGCCATCAATTCTAAGAGGTTATGCACCAAATATAACCGGTACAGCAACCAGTAACGCGACTGTCGTTATTTCTCAGAATGGACGTATATTAAGCCAAGTAAAGGTTGCTCCAGGACCTTTTTCTATTGATAACTTGAGTTCTGCTTTATCGGGTACCTTAGACGTCAAAATTACGGAAGAAGATGGTTCTGTTAGAGAGTACCAAATATCATCAACTAACATTCCATTTTTAACTCGACCAGGTATGTTTCAATATAAATTAAATGCCGGTCGATTAGCACCAATGGGTGAAAATAATGTTGATAATGATTTTATTTCAACCGAATTTTCTTGGGGATTATTTAATAACTTATCCGTTTTTGGTGGTTTATTTTCAACATCAGATAGTGAATATATTGCTTATAATGCGGGTCTAGGTATAAACATGGAGCGCTTAGGTGCAATATCATTTGATATTACACAGTCTAAAAATCGCTTACATACTACAAATTCAAGTACAGGTGAAAGCTATAGAATCAATTATGCAAAACGATTCTCTAACTCCAGTCGACTCGATTTAACTGGATATCAGTTCTCAAATGAAGGATTCATGTCCGTTAATAATTTTATTTATACGAAAGGTAATCCATCGAACCATCATTTTCGCCAGAAAAATGTTTTTACAACATCATTTACTCAGCAAATACCTGATTTCAATGCTGATGTAAGCTTAAGTTATTCAAGAGAAAGTTATTGGAATGAACCTAAAAACAACGATACTTTAAGTGTATCGTTTAATAAAACAATTAAAAATGACTTTTTTGATAATGCGCTTTTATCATTATCAGTCAGTGAAAGTAGTTATGTGAGAGGAAGTAAATCTAAGCAGGCTTATCTTTCATTAAGTATTCCTTTTGTTGGCGAAAAGAATTCGCGATTACAATATTTTAGTTCATACAATGACCAAGATAAAAAATACAGTAATAATGTTAATTACCATACAAAAATCGATAGCAATAATTTAAGCCTGGGACTTTCGACAAGAGACTTTTTTGAAAATACAACGATAAACGCATCTGCATCTCGTGATACCCAATATGGGACAGCACAGATAACGGGTTCATTTGGTGATGATTATCGTACATTAAGCGGAACGCTAGATGGCTCATTAACGATTACAAACCAAGGTCCTGTTTTACATAGAAGAGTCTATGACAATCAAGCAAGAATGGTGATTGATACCGATAATGCTAAAGATGTTTCAATCAATCAAAATGAGTCAATTACAAATAGATTTGGCTTAGCGGCAATTAGTAATGTGCCGACATATTACAAATCAACTCAATATGTTGATCTTAATAATATACCTGAAAATGTCAGTGTGGATGATAGCGTCATTGAATCAACTTTAACTGATGGTGCCGTCGGTTATGCAAAACTCAATACGATTATTGGCGAAAAAGCATTAATTACCATCAAGTTTCCTGATGGAAAAACACCACCGTTTGGAGCTTTAGTTTATGACTCAGCAAAAGATACCGTATTAGGTATGGTTGCTGAGAATGGTCAAGTTTATTTAACCGGAATTCAACCGAACCAAAAATTAATCGTTAAATGGAATGGTGGGCAATCATGTCAGTTAGTGACGGATAGCCAGATCATTCAAAACATCAATAATGTGATTTGTAATAAAGAATAAAATATTATGAAAAAATTTAAATTAATTATCAGTAGCTTATTACTAGTTAGTGCATATACACATGCATCAATTTCAGCAGACCGTACACGAGTCATTTATAATGAAGCCAGCAAAGGCGTTAGCATTGTTGTAGAAAATACTGACAGTAAAGACCCTTTTTTAGTTCAATCTTGGATTGAAGATGAAAATAGCCATAAAATTTCTGATCCATTAATAGCATTGCCATTATTGCAGCGTATTGAGCCCAATCAAAAGAAGCAAGTCAGGATCAGCACTACGAAAAATAATTTGAAAGCTCCAAGTGATAAAGAATCATTATTCTATTTTAATGTACTAGGAATACCGCCAAAAAGTGAACTAGAGAATGCGGTTGAAATTGTTATTCAATCTAGATTTAAACTTTTTTATCGACCAACAGGATTGAAAAAATACCCTGATAATAACTGGCAAAAAGAATTAAAAATTGAAAAAAGTGGTAATTCATTAAAGTTAACAAATCCAACTCCTTACCATGTTGTGATTATTAACATTAATGATAATGCGAGTAAAGTTGAAAATTTCCAAGAAATAGTTATTAAACCAAATAGTAATGCCAGCTACTCCTTGAATGATAAAAAAATAAAGTCATCCAACATGGTATTAACGTATATTGATGATTATGGAACACCAAAACTATTAAATTACACCTGCCAAAGTGCAACATGTTCATTAGTTAATGAAAAATAGGAAGAGATCATGACACCCTATTTTAATAAAGTAGTATCAATTATTATAATTTCGCTTTCGTTTTTAAGCTTTAATGCACTTGGAGCCGTAGCAAACTGCAAACCCGCGGCTGGTGGAACATCGATACAACAAGATATTAAATTTGATATTACAAGCAATAGTAGCGCTATAACAACCGGAACACAATTAGCGACTGCATTATCTTCTTTTATGTCTTTACAATGTGATTTTACAGGAAGCGTAGCTACACCTAATCACGTTTATTTTAAAAATGTTGTTCCTCAACAAACTAAAACACTATTAATAAATAGCGGCGTTACCGTTACTCAGCAAAGCGCAATTGGTGGGGGTACAATTGCAACAATTACCAACGCCAGCGTACCTAATATTGACTTAGGATATTGGAGCCAACCTTCAGTAGGCACTGCTGTAAATATTGGTATCATGTATAATTTTGCCGTCCTAAAAGGTAGTAATGCATTAAAACCATTTGATACAGGTAATTTTTTATTAGGTTATCATGAAGATTATCAAGGTAAATATATTGGTGCTCCTGTATATGCACATATCATTGGTAATTTAACGTTACTCTGCCCTACTCCTGAAGTCAGTGTGACTACATCAAATGGAGGAACTGTTGGCTTTGGTACTATTTCGCCAAAACAAATGAATGCTGGGGAAGTTGTCAGCCGTACATTTAATATAGGCATGTCAGTTCCACAAAATTGTGAAACAGGGTTAAATGTATCTGTTCGATTTGAACCAAATAATAATTCTATATTGGGAAATAAATACCTTGATATGGGAAATGGATTACAGACCGTAATTAAAAGTAATTCAACCGAACTCGAATTTAACCAAAATTATGCTATTGGCGAAATTAAACCGCAAGCACCTGTAAATGTGCCATACACTGCAACCTTAAGTCAAATTAGCGGGCGCTCAATTACGTCTGGTCCATTTTCTAAAACAATACGTGTCGTAGTTTCTTATTAGTAATTCGAGGCATCTGTGATAACTGCGTTTTTATCATTAATGCCTTTCTTTAAAAATAGCCCTAAATAGACGATCGTTATTTGACATTTTTTGGGTGTTGCTGTACTAAGTACAAGTACACATAATAAGGAGTAACTTAGATGAAAAAGTTAACCTTAGCCTTAGTTGATGACCACCCGATTGTCTTATCAGGCTTAAAAGAAACACTATCCCAATCACACAACTTATCCATCGAAGGTGCATTTACCAGCGATGCTGAGTTGTTTTCTTTTTTAAATCACCATACTGTTGATGTCATTGTTACTGACTATATGATGCCCAATAACACGCAATCAAGTGATGGGCAAAATTATATCCAATTTCTACAGCGTAAATACCCAAATACAGCGTTAGTGGTATTAACGATGATATCTAACCCAATGATTATTCAAACGTTATACGATAACAATGTCAATGCGGTTGTCTCGAAGGAAGCGCCACTGCCAGAGCTAATCAAAGCCATTACCTTAGCGGGTCAAGGAAAACAATACCGTCAACCTATTGCAGATTTAACGACAACAATAAAAAGCCGTAAAGCTTCGACCCTTGATGAAAGAGTGAAAACACTCTCGCCTCGAGAGTTAGAAGTATTGCGCTTATTTGTTCAGGGAAAACCGATTGTTGAAATCGCCAAATTGCTCAATAGAAGTGATAAAACCATTAGTCTGCAAAAAAATGCAGCCATGCGTAAATTAGGTGTTGAAAATAACCAAGCTCTAATCAGTTATTGCATTACACACCATTTGTTTGACTAAGCTTATTTAGCCAAAACGTTAATTCATCGCAAATCACTTTATAGGTATCGGCTATGTTTAAGTTTGGTTTTTCCATATTCAACAACTCTTCAAGCACGTGAAGTCTACTAGCAAGTTCACGCTGTTCCACGCTCACTAATGCGCCCCGAATACGATGTGACAGCTGTTTTACTGCCTCTATGTTATTATTTTTCACCGCTTCGCAAAGATCATGAATATCAACAGTAAAATGTTGAATAATATTATCTCGGTCATTGCTATCAAGTGGGTTAATAAATACCATAGTGGCAGAATCAGAGAGAAGCGTAGAAGAATAGGTAGGGAAGAAACGGTTGAATAATTGCGCTAAAGTATCTAGTTCAATTGGCTTAACTAACCAGGTATCCATCCCTGCGGCTAAACAGCGTTCTTCTTCATCCTTCAAACCATTTGCCGTAACACCAACAATCGGGCAAGTTTCACCTTCACTCCGCAGCTGTTTAGTTAACTCATACCCATTACGGTAAGGCATATTGACGTCAGTTAAAACAATATCAATGACTTCATTATCCCAAATAACTAAGGCCTCTTCGCCATCGCTAGCCATAAAGACTTCGCAACCAAGTAATTCTAACTGCTCTTGCAGTATAACCTGATTTATTGGGTTATCTTCTGCAACTAAAACACGCAATGAGTATTCATTCGCATAAGATGGTGTCTGTTGAATTGGACAGCTTAAAGGCAATATTGAATTTTCATCATTTTGCAGTAAAAAAAGTTGTTGATTTAATTCAGATAAACGGAAGCTTGCTTCATCACTTATCCATATTTTCCCTTGCCAATTTTTAGGTAATGAAAAGTTCTCGATTAAAATACTTACGGCAATGACCAATGATGAGTCTTCAGGCAACTCAGCCTCTGTGAAATAGACTTTTGCTCCCCAACGAGTTAGCCAATCATACACATTGTTGGTTAGTAGAGGATCTATTGTCCGCAGCCAAATATGTGAACCCGTTAAACTCTTCCAATGTATATTGTTGTGATCTAGTTCTAACGGCAATGTCACTTTAAAAGAGCTACCATGCATCAGCTCGCTTGCTACGCTGATTTCGCCCCCCATCAGCTTGACTAATTTTGAGCAGATAAATAAACCTAAGCCTGTTCCTCCGTAGGTATGGTCTCCAGAGTGTGCTTGATAGAAAGGTTCAAATAACTTTTCTTGTTCTTCTTTGCTAATTCCAACGCCAGTATCGTTTACAAACAATATGATATTGTTATTGTCACCATTTTTTAATTCAATCGTCACTTTACCATGATGTGTAAACTTAATAGCGTTACTGACTAGGTTACCAAATATTTGTTGTAATCGTGCTGAGTCACCAATTCTAATGGCATAGATATTAGGATCAATAATGGCAAATAACTGAAGTTTCTTCTGTTGAGCTAGGCCTTGATATAACTGAACGGTTTGTTGTATTAAATCGAGTAGGTCAAATGACTGGTGTTGAATATGAATTTGATTGGCTTCTATTTTACTGATATCAAGAATATCCCCGATAAGATGCATTAATAAATGCGATGTTGTAGACATTCTATCAAGAAAGTGTTTTTGCTTAGGAGTTAATGCTGTATTTTCTAATAATTCTAATGTCCCAATAATACCATAAAGCGGAGTTCGTATTTCATGGCTCATCGTGGCTAAAAAGGTTGATTTAGCTTGGTTAGCTTCTTCAGCTAAACGCTTAGCATGATTAAGCTGTGCTTCTGTTTCTGCTTGTATAGTGATATCAGTAAATGCACATAAAATAACTGGGCGTTGCTGATAATGGGTTGCAGTGCTAACAATATAGATAGCGTGCTTCCCTGATTTCAAAACAGTCGTAACCTGCTTCTGATCAGAAATAACACGGCGAAGTAATTCATTATATTCAATAGAATCATAAGGATGAGAAGTATCTGGAATTTTTAACCAGTGCTGAGCTAGTTCATTAGCAAAACGAAGTCCTAGTGTTTCTTTATCAATAACACAAAGCCCTATCGGTGTGGTTGCAATCAATGTTTGATTGAATTCTTCACTTTCTAAAATAACTTGTTGTGAATGTACCGCAGGCTGTAATATTTTTTTATGGTACCAATGTTTATAACCCCAGCCGCAGAAAATACTAAACAGAAGAGATATAACAAGGCTAATTGGCAACCATAAGTTATCTTCAAAAAATGCGGCATAACTAATTCGGTAATAGCCCACCCAATCTGTATTTTCAAAACTTAATTTCATCACCAAGCCATTTTGTGTATAAAAAATACCTTCTAATGGCTCAACAGGAACAGCTGACTCTCCCAATAATAGGCCAAAATCTTCATGCAAAAGCCAGAATTCATGCCTCAATGTTGGGTTTAACATTTTCTCTAGCATACTAAGATGATCTTTACTTAACAGAGAAACTGCATAAATATCTTTTGGTGAAAGATGAGCACTTTGCCACAAATCAGCATTGAAGCCTGCTGGAACAATGCCCATTAAATTATTTTTAAAATTTTCTGCTTTTAGCCAAATAACTGGGGGTTCTTGCTCGTCTTGTTTTATATCAGCAAACTGCTTATTTATTAATGATAAATTTTTTCTAACACTATCGGTTACTGAGCGAAATAATTCAGGCGAAATAGCCTCTCCCCCCATTAAAGTACCAACCGATGGAACGCTAATGCTAATATAGTCATGCTCGTTAACAAAAAATACAGCAGCGGCTGGATAGTATGAGCGCCCCCAAAATGTGGAGTAAAAATCTGCTAAATAAGCCCCTAATGAAAATAAAATACTCGGAACTCTGGAGCACTCTAAATTGGTTCCACAAGCTAAAGTGAATGGCATAGCAACGATAGACTCTTTACCTTCTAATAGTCTTAATGGCCATTCTTTCGGTAAAAATTGGTCATTGATGGAGTAAGTTCGACTTTCAAGCAGTTCAGATAAATCTTGATTCTGTTTATTTAGTGCTTTTAAAAAAGTTTCTTGTTCAATCAAATAACCAATAAAAGATTTGAATTCAACTTCTAAACGCCTGGTTTCTTGCTGAACAATCCTATCAGCACTCCAAAATAATGTTGTGATTAATACAAATAAAAGAGGCAGAGTAACTGTTAATATACTATTAGTACGCCCAGAACTGCGCGTTATGCGAGAAAAAGCAGTGGGTGATTTATTTGGCATCGTACTATTCTCTGCTATGACAGGGACAATCCAATATATCTATCATAATATAAAATAAGCCAAGTAAACAGAAAAGTTTTTACTTTAATATTTATACAATTGCAGATGTATAATAATCTTTTAAGTCATCTAGTTCCCAACCAAAACCATTTAAACCTGAAATATACATAGATAATTTAGGATGACGCCCAATTATATAGAATAACCTATTATAAAACTCAGGAAAATTAACTTCAATAATTAATAGATATTTGAATAAAACATCAACTGTAAGCGCAT
This sequence comes from Providencia sp. LY12, assembly GCF_057621555.1. Classification (NCBI taxonomy): domain Bacteria; kingdom Pseudomonadati; phylum Pseudomonadota; class Gammaproteobacteria; order Enterobacterales; family Morganellaceae; genus Providencia; species Providencia sp. LY12. Next base: position 3,030,392 of record NZ_CM172594.1, read on the forward strand.
TTTCACCACGCTCATATCTTGATAATTGTTGTTGACTAATACCTAACTTTTTTGCAACACATTCCCCACTAATACCTTTTTCAATGCGATACTTTTGCATACACTTTCCTACCAGTTGACTGATATAATATAGTTTTTCTTTTTTCATGATAGATAACAACCTTAATGTCATAAATTAAATCTACTGCCTAGCGCCAAATTATACTAGGTTAGAATCCCTATAATATAAGGTATTCCTTATTTGATGGTCGACAAAGATAATAAATTGAAAACTAATAATTTTATATTAATCAATTAAACAATATCATTACAAAAGCACAGTTCACCCTTTACTTATAAAGTATAGTAAATACGTAAGGCGAATATTAATGAAAAGTTTCAATCTTTCATACAACACTATATTTTATTTAAATATTCGTTAAGTACAACAACATATCATAAAAAATAATATTCTGTTTTTTTTAATTAAAAACCCTGCTTGCTTGTATATAAAAAATCACTTTTATATACATAAATAAAATAAGTCACTCAATCAAACACCAATAAAGAGTGATGATAAGTATTATTCTTACGCTTACAACGCTGAACTTTAGACTAAAAATACACCGGTATAGCTTTAAGCATTAAAATATAAACTAAATCAAGAGATAAAGCTGATGGTGTTCCAAAAAAGACTTTTATATGAATTTAATAAATAAAATTTACATATCACACCATAAAAACATAGCTAGGTAAAAAAACCATTTTGACAAAAAGTGCGAAAAATTCCTTCACTATTTTCGTACCATAGTAAATACAATAGCTTAATTAATTATCAAAATAAAAAACTTCATATTACAATCATATTTTACTAGTAAAATATTCAAAGTAGCAGACTAGAACATTAAGAATTCAATATTATTTAAATATAAAACTAATATTTTTGCCATCTGATCAGCTCAAAAAATGAATTGCATTAAATCGTCAACAAGCACATAGAGTCAAAGTGAAACCCATCTATTTACCTCCCCTCATCATGAACTTTCTTCATGTTCGAAATGAAATTAAGTCGCTTTAACTCCCCGCCCCGCTCTGGCATAAATTAAACATATTAACTTACTGGCTACATAAAATTGATGAATGAGAAAACGTGCAACATCTCTGTAATCAAGAAATAAACGCCGTTTTCCTATTAGGGCTAGGATGCAAAAATCATGAATACAGAATTTACCTTTAATATTACGCGCAGCATTTTTGATGAAAATTACAACCCATCGGAAAACACGCGAATTACCACTAACTTTGCGAATTTAGCCAGAGGCAAAAGCCGCCAGGAAAATCTGCGTAACGCATTGTCGATGATCAACAACCGCTTCAATTCATTGGCATATTGGGATAACTCTAAAAGCGATCGCTATGCTGTTGAGTTGGAAATTATCTCTGTCGAGATGAATATCGAAGAAAAAGGCAGCAGCTTCCCAGTCATTGAAATCTTAAAAACCAACATCATTGACAAAAAAACGCAGCAGCGTATTGAAGGGATTGTAGGAAATAATTTTTCCTCCTACGTACGGGACTATGATTTTAGCGTTTTACTCTTGGAACATAATAAAGACCAAGCAGAGTTTAGCATTCCAACTAAATTTGGCTGCCTGCATGGCAATATTTTTAAATCGTTTATTAACTCCAAAGAGTACAAAGCGAACTTTAATAAATCACCGGTGATCTGTTTAAGTGTTTCAAATAGAGATACCTACCATCGCACAGGGAATCAACACCCTATATTAGGCATTGAATATCAGCCAAGTAATGCCTCTTTAACAGAGCAATACTTTGGTAAAATGGGCTTACAGGTCCGTTACTTTATGCCGAAAAATAGCGTTGCTCCTTTAGCCTTTTATTTTACAGGAGACTTGCTGAGCGACTACAGCAACCTTGAGTTAATCAGCACTATTAGCACCATGGAAACGTTCCAAAAAATTTATCGTCCTGAAATTTATAATGCCAACACGGTAGCGGGTGAATGTTATCAACCGAGCTTAAATCAGCAGGATTATTCATTAACCAAAATTGTTTATGACCGTGAAGAGCGCAGCCAACTTGCCATTGAACAAGGTAAATTTACTGAAGAGCACTTCATTAAGCCTTACCAAACAATTTTGGAAAAATGGTCTGCAAGCTATTCCGTTTAATAGAAATCGGTCAATTTAATAAAATCGCGTATTTATAAAAAATAAAATAAAAGGTCACCTGCAATGAAAATATTATTACCCACTTCCACAGCCGGCAGCTTGCCGAAGCCATCTTGGTTAGCAGAACCAGAAAAACTCTGGTCGCCATGGAAATTGCAAAACGAAGAACTTATCGCTGGTAAACAAGATGCCTTGCGTTTATCACTGGACGATCAATTCCGTGCAGGCATCGACATCGTGAGCGATGGCGAACAAACTCGCCAGCACTTTGTGACCACCTTTATTGAACACTTGAGTGGCGTAGATTTTGAAAAACGCCAAGTGGTAAAAATTCGTGACCGTTACGATGCCAGCGTACCAACCGTTGTGGGCGCTGTTGCTCGTCAAAAACCCGTGTTTGTGGATGATGCCAAATATCTGCGTCAACTCACTGACAAACCGATTAAATGGGCATTACCGGGTCCAATGACCATGATCGACACGCTCTATGATAACCACTATAAAAGCCGCGAAAAATTGGCGTGGGAGTTCGCTAAAATTCTTAACCAAGAAGCGAGAGAGTTAGAAGCCGCAGGCGTCGATATCATCCAATTTGATGAACCCGCATTTAACGTATTTTTTGATGAAGTTAATGACTGGGGGATCGCGGCGCTCGAAAGAGCCATTGAAGGACTGAAATGCGAAACCGCAGTACATATCTGTTATGGCTATGGCATCAAAGCCAACACCGATTGGAAGAAAACACTAGGTTCTGAGTGGCGACAATACGAAGAAGCTTTTCCGAAACTGCAAAGCTCAAATATCGATATCGTTTCACTGGAATGCCATAATTCCAACGTTCCGATGGACTTAATTGAACTTATCCGTGGTAAAAAAGTGATGGTCGGTGCAATTGACGTGGCAACCAACACTGTCGAAACCCCGGAAGAAGTCGCCAATACATTGCGAAAAGCCCTACAATTTGTTGATGCAGACAAACTTTACCCATCAACTAACTGTGGCATGGCGCCATTATCTCGCGATGTTGCCAGAGGGAAACTCAACGCGTTAAGCACAGGCGCAGAGATCATCCGAAAAGAACTTGGCGCAAAATAAATTATCCCAGATTTGGCGATCTCATCCATCGCCAAATTTCATCATTTTTAAACCCTTCATAGCCACTCACACCCCTTATTCGTATTTACTGAAAATATCTGAAATTCTTTCAGCCATTATCACAGAAACCCTCTATCAATGTTGCTGGCTAGGTATTTTCCCTCCTATACTTTTTTTTGCTTAAAAAGTGACTAATAACAAAATAACTGGAAGGAAATAATCATGAAATTATCTCTACTAGGATGTTTATTGGCAGCTTCATTTTCTCTGCACGCTTATGCCGTAAGCGAGCCACCAATCCGATTAGTGATCCACGGGGGAGCCGGTACTATTACCAAAGACACCATTACTCCAGCACAAGAAAAAGAGTATCAAGAAAAACTGACCGAAGCCTTAGAAGCAGGCTATGCGGTACTCAATAAAGGCGGTAGTAGCCTTGATGCGGTACAAGCCTCTATTAATGTGATGGAAGATTCCCCGCTATTTAACGCAGGAAAAGGCGCCGTTTTTACCCACGAAGGCAAAAATGAAATGGATGCGTCGATTATGGATGGCAGCAACCGTAAAGCGGGGGCTGTGGCAGGTGTCACCAACATTAAAAACCCGATTAATGCTGCTTATGCCGTCATGACCAAAAGCCCTCATGTCATGATGGTTTCTAAAGGTGCTGAGCAATTCGCCGCAGAGCAAGGTCTTGAAATCGTTGACCCATCATATTTCCGAACTGACTTCCGTTGGCAGCAACTTCAAAAAGCCAAAGAAAAAGAGAAAGTGGTACTCGACCATGATGGTAAAACTGCAGCTCTCTTTATTGACCCAATGATGTATGACTACAAATATGGCACCGTTGGCGCGGTCGCCCTCGATAAAAACGGTAATATCGCCGCAGGAACATCCACAGGTGGCATGACCAACAAACGCTTCGGTCGCGTCGGTGACTCCCCAATCATTGGTGCAGGAAACTACGCTGACAACAATACCGTCGCTGTTTCAGCCACAGGCTCTGGCGAGATGTTTATCCGTACTGCCACCGCCCACAATATCGCTGCTCAAGTCAAATACAACAAAACGCCTATCGACCAAGCTGCCCGTAATGCACTGGATGAAGTCAAAGAGCTGAACGGAAGTGGTGGTGTGATTGTGTTGGATAAATCCGGTAACTACGCGATGGAGTTTAATTCAGAAGGGATGTACCGCGGAACAATCGGTAACGATGGTAAACCTCAAGTCGCGATTTATAAAAACGATTAAGTTCCTAGTATTTAAATTTGCTACACCATAAACATACAAAAGCCCACCAATGTGGGCTTTATAAACGATATCTCTATAAGCACGTCTCTATAAACTATATATCTATAAACAACAGCTCTCAGCCTAATGACTTTTCAACTGCGCCACTGGCCAAATACCCTTTATGGAACGCGGCTTGCCTTGGCGAGATACGCGCAACTGCCTCTGCTGAGCAAGAGGCATCCACCAGCACAAAACTGGCATCATCGCCTTTTGCTGGCCACACTTGCTGGCCCTTTTCATCCAGTGGCAATACGTTACCCGTGGCAATAGCAAGGGAGCGAGATAATGCCAACTCATCAGGGCGCGTGTACAACTGCGCATATAAATTGGCTTTTTCTAACATGTCCCCGAGACCAAATGGTGACCAGTGATCAATCACACTGTCAGTCCCCGTCATCACAAACACGCCATTTTTATTCAACGTTTTTAATGGCATATGCAATGTACCGATAGGTACGGTCGACGCTATCGTAATCTGCTGCTCAGCCAAGCGTTTTGCCATCGCATCAGCATCTTCAGGATTTAACATAGCTAACGCAAAGGCATGGCTAATCGTCACCTTGCCACGCAAGCTACGATTTTCATCCACGGTTTTTATCATATAGTTGATAGCGGCAAGTCCTGCCGGGCTTGTCTCATGCAGATGAATATCAACCCCTTTGTTATAATCCAGTGCAATCTGGAACATCGCATCAAGGGATTTTTCCATCGCACCATCGACATTGGTCGGATCTAACCCACCCACATAGTGCGCTCCTGCTTGCATCGCTTCTCGCATCAAAGGGACTGATTTTGAAAGCAGTAAACCATGTTGAGGGAATGCCACAATTTCGCACGTGAGATCTTGCTGACGTTTATCCAACACCGCTTGCAGTGCTTCAAGATTTTTCAATCCAGAAACAGGTTCAATGTTGCAATGGCTGCGTGCGATGGTCGAACCATGAGATTGAATTAAATCAATCAGTGCATGCGCCCTTTCTTGCGTGAAAGGCTGTAATTCAGGCAACATTTTCTGTTCAAGGGCTATCATATCCATAATGGTTTTACCTTCACGGGACTGTGGCGCTTGCCATGGTCCTCCGTAAAAGGTTTTATCCAGATGAATATGCATATCTCGAAATGCAGGAAGCATTAATTTGCCTTGCGCACTGTACGCATTCAGAACGGTATTTGGATGCTGTTTATTGGGTAACACCGCCACGATTTTACCATCATTAATTTCGATGGTTTTTAGCTCAGTTTGTGTCCCCATCACCGTTCTATCACGGTAATTAAAACCAGTTTCGAGTAACGTATCATCAAGATAATAATGTTTATCTGTGATACGAGAAACACCGGACTGCGGTACGCTTTGCGCCGCCGCACCCGCAGATACTGAACCTAATAATGTACAAGCCGCCACCACTTTTGCACTTGTCGTCAGAAACTCTCTACGTCCAGATAACTGTTCTACATCCATAACAACTCCTTATCATCGAGAGTTCGACCTCATCGTATGAGACCGAACGAATGAGGCTTAGCCTTGAATAATATGGGTTCCCGTCTCGCCACGTAATGCCGCAGGCAGCGCTTCAGGAGTCGTGATAATCACACGCTTACCACCATTAGCGATAAACGATAAACTGGCTTCAATTTTCGGTAACATGCTTCCTGCTGGGAAATGCCCCTCTGCCATATAGCGTTTCATATCCGTGGTTGAGGTTTCACCAAGGGCTTTTTGTTCCGGTTTGCCAAAGTGAATACACACTTTTTCAACGCCCGTGGTGATAATTAAAATGTCCGCATTGAGCTCTTTCGCCAGTAGAGTGGTTGATAAATCTTTATCAATAACCGCATCCACACTTTGATAACCGCCCTGCCCATTATTCACCACAGGGATCCCACCGCCGCCTGCCGCAACAACCACATAATCATGTTCGGTCAATGTACGAATTGCCGCTGACTCAATGACACGTTTAGGTTCAGGGGATGCCACCACACGGCGATATCCACGCCCTGAATCTTCAACAAAGTGCCAATCAGGGTTTTCTTGCTGCAAGACATCCGCTTGTTCTTTACTGAAAAATGCGCCAATCGGCTTAGTCGGTGCAGCAAAGTTCGGATCATTTTTATCGACTTCCACTTGGGTCACTACCGTTACCGCTTGGCGATGTTGCTGCTTAGCTAATACGTTAGTGAGTGCTTGCTGGACTAAATAGCCAATCCCCCCTTGGGTATCTGCCACACAGTTAGCCAGAGGCGTCAGTGGTAAGCCTTCCGTCACGTGAGCAATTTCAGCGCGACGCAAATCTAACCCTACCTGCGGTCCATTACCGTGAGTCAGCACAATGTTGTAATTACCTTTGAGCATATCGCTGATGTGCTGAGCCACTTCCTGAACCGCTTTTTCTTGAGCTTCAATGGATTGGCTGCTGTTATCTTTAATAATACTGTTGCCCCCGATGGCAACAACCACGAGTTCTTTCATGATTAAGGATCCTGATACCGAATATTTAGCAGATAGTGGGTGTACCGCGCACACCCACTATAAAGATTGGCGTATTACACTGATTTACTAAGCTTTTCAGCTTTTTCAGCTTGTTGCTGCTCCACTGATTGGCGACCATCTAAAAAGTGTTTGATAACAAACAAAGCTGCCATCATGAGGTATGCGTAGACAAACATCAATGCCGAACCTGTTGCAATACCCACAGCCGGAGAATGGATGATGCCAAAGAAGACCAATACCGCACCCACTGCTGCCGCAATCGCACCACGTAACGGCTTGTTTAAGATAGCGAAGATAGCGATACAGCCCCATAACATACTTGCCAGTGGTGCACCGTTGCCTAAGTGAACCAGACCTTGATAGTAAACGCCTTTATGTAACAGAACTTCCGTACCAATGGCGCTTGCAGACGTTCCTGCCGCTCCCATGACACTGTTAACCATCGTCAATGCCCAGTTCGCAATCCATGGGAATAGACAGATGAAAATCACAGGTACTTCGACTTTCGGTGTTTCTCGCACCACTTGGTTAGCGGTCACTACACCGATAAACACTAAGATAGGGACAATGGCCGTCATTGGGATCACTGCGAGCATAAATGCGCCAATACCAAATAACGGGACGATAAACATGGTGATACCGGATGCTAAGGTATAACCCACACTCGCGCCCATCGCTTTCCAACCCGCATGACCCACATACACAGTCACAGGGAATGGATTACCCAGCACAACACCCACGGTTGAAGATAAACCGTTTGCCAGCATCACTTTACGTGTGTTGTATTCATCACCCGCTGCGTGAGCACTTTCAATATTTTCAAGGTCAAAGATGTAGTTCGCTAAACCTAAAGGTACCGCTGAGGCTAAGTACGGCAGTGCATGAGGTAAACCTTGGAAGAAGCTATCCACATGGATGCTTGGCGGGTTAAAGCCAAATGACGCCATGGATGCTGTAATCGCTTCTGGACTTTGTAAACCCGAAATCCATGCTAAGGCAGAACCCGCAATAAGCAGCAGCAACCCTGTAGGAATACGTGCAAAGATAGGCTTTTTACCAAACCAGTTGATGAAAATTAACAGTAGGACAATAAACGAAACCGTTGGGGCTTCAAATGCTTGCAGCATCGGGTTCATTGCCAGTAACAATAATCCGAGACCCGATAAACACGATAATAATACGGTACGCGGGATCATCTTACGGATGGTTTCACCGAGGAAAGATCCACCCACTAAAATCATTGATTCCACAAAGCACCAGACCAACGCAATTTGCAGAGCAAATTCAGGATCTTTGGTGGTTTGGTAAACCGGCATGATCACTAAGAAGGTCACGGTGAAGATAGAAGGCGCACTTGGACCTGATGGTAGTGCCGTAACGTCATTTCGTCCTGTTTGTTTGATCATCTGCTGACCAAAGTAAGCGTAACTTACACTGGCAAGCAATACAGCAAAACCAAACGCTGGCGCGATACGACCATAAACAATTTCCGCTGGGATGCCGACAACAAAAATCAGTAAGCCCATCATGGTGAGTAGGTTCGTGAGGTTATTGGTCATCAAACCAAAATAGGCCGCCAAATCACCACGTTTCCATTTAATATTTAATAGACTCATATTCTTACTCCCATTCCCCTCACACCTTAGCAGCACGTTGTTGACGGTCTATCTCTTATGCCACTGAACAATTTAGGGAATGCGTTGCTTTATTTTTATCGCCCGACCGAAGCCGGGCATTATTTTTTGCTTAGTGAGTTTTGAGCTCAATACCACTATGCATAGTGTTTCGCGTAAGAAAGCATCGCTTTTTCGAAGCAATCAAACGGAGGATGTACAATCCCTGCCCCAATCATTCCAATACCTGCATCTTTATGCGCAATCGCCGTGTTAATCACCGGAAGAATGCCACTAGCGGCAACTTTCGTGATATCAATCGCTGTCGGAATTCCCATGAAACCTAGCAATGGAATAGTGACGTTCGGGTTCTCACCAAGGGTGATTTCACGCATTTGGCGAGAGAAATCCACCGCCTCTTCAACAGTTCCCCCAACGAGCGCCACGATAGCCGGTGCTGTTGCCATCGCAAATCCACCAATCCCGTAAGTTTCTGTGATAGCCGAGTCACCAATATCTAAACCTGAATCTTCCGGTTTATAACCCGCGAACATTGGACCAATCACTTGCTGAGAAGGACCTGTAAACCACTGCCCCGGTAGCCCGCTAATGCGTAAACCAAACTCATAACCATTACGTGCCATGGTAGTCACGACAGTACTGTATTCAATACCGTGCGCCGCATCCATTGAAGCTTTACACATTGCCATCCATGTAGGACCCGAGAAATAGTCGCTACTTGCCACGAAATCAAAGACTTCTTTTTGCTGGGCAACCGTAAAATTGGTTTGAATAATTCCCGTGGTCAGCGCTTGGATCAGCAATGTTGTTCCCGCATTGTTGCGGTTATGGCATTCATCACCCATATGTAACGCTTGTGCCAACATTAAACGCAGGTCGATTTCACCGACGATTTTCATGGCGTCACGCAGCATTGGACCCAGTACATCACGCATCCAATTCAAGCGATCAATAACGCTTTGGTCATTGGCACCCATGCGTAAGATTTTTGCCATCTGCTCACTCAAGTTAGTGAATGCGCGGTTGCCGTAAGTTTTGTTTTCGACAATGTGCATAAACATCGATGCCGATGTCACACCCGCCATTGAACCTACGCAATCATGTTCATGGCATGGGGAAAAGATAATTTCCCCCGAAGCTGCAACACGTTCAGCATCCGCTAAGTCTTTTGCCAATCCTTCAAAAACTAAAGCGCCTGTCACCGCACCTTTCATTGCGCCACACATATCTTTCCATGCCACTGGTGGACCGGCATGTAGAATGGTGTTTTTCGTCATGCCCGGTACCACATTAATGGCTTGGTCATAACCCACGAGCACAGGCTGGGACTGAATAATACGCTCAAGCGCTTGAGCATTCGCAACCGCGATTTTTTCTTGTAACGCCGCGTTGCCTTCAATTTGGTCAAGCGCGCGGATCACAGCAACGTTACCTTGCCCCGGCGGCGTCCAATTCAGCTGAGTCACCGGAACGTGCTGTTTTTTCAGATCATCACTGAACATCTCAATGCCGATATTGATAACGTTCAATGGTTGTTTAAATAATGAAGTCATTACGCTTTCTCCCCTTTCCAGACAAACTCACGTCCTAATAAACCTGTATTGGTACTGCTACTCGCCCAAATCACACCTGCGTCGGTGAGCATCTTGACCTGTGCATCCATCGATGGCGTATCTTGGTCAGTACCCAGTACATAGCCAAGGATCACCAGTTCACGCCCTTCTTGTTTCGCTATCTCTTTTGCTGTTTTGATAGCGTCAATCATCACACCGACCGGATCCTCATGAGAGCCAAAGCCAAGCACGAAATCCATCATGATCACACCAACTTCTGGGTCACGAGCTTCTTGCAGTAAACGCTCGATGCGGTTTGTTGGATCGATCATTGGGTGTGGCTTACCGTTGGTAAAATCATCATCGCCAAAGTCGAGGAAGGTATGGGCAACACTTTTATTGATATCTTTCAGACGGTAGTCAGGGTTAGGTTGAATATTGCTGTAGACGTCATCGTATTTTTCCAGCGCTGCAAACATTGCTTCATCACACAATGTGCCGCCACAGAAAAGACCACGAATGTATTTTTGTTCCGGTTTGAGTAACTCTCTGACTTCATCAATTAATGGCAGATTGAGAGGGTGAAGGTCTAAATCTTCTTTACGAATGCCTGTCAGTAAAACCGCTTTCAGAGCAGCTTCTTTGGTGCCTTGGGCAAAGGTTAAGCCGGGTTTATCATCCGGTAACGGTTGACTTCCTAAGAAACAAACCACCACTGGCTTATGGCATTTTTCAGCTTGTTCTAACACTTTTTTGGCAACCATAGGTGCTGGTGGCTTAGAAATGAGTGCAATGACTTGGGTTTCATCATCTGCATCCAGCATTTTCAGTGCATCAATCATCATGATGCCGCCAATTTTTTCACTCAGGTCACGACCACCCGTACCAATTAGCTGAGAAACTCCAGCACCAAACTCATGGATGCGCACACTCAGTTCTTGGCTCCCCGTACCGGATGCCCCAATAATTCCGATGCTACCGCGACGAACATTGTTACCAAAACACAAGGCTGTCCCATTGATGATCGCCGTTCCGCAGTCTGGCCCCATCATCAACAACCCTTTTTGGCTCGCCAACTGTTTCAGTGCCAGCTCATCGTCAATCGAGACGTTATCGGAGAACAGCATCACGTTGAGATCATTTTCCAGTGCAATACGCGCTTCACGAGCCGCAAATTGCCCATTAACCGAAATAACCGCTAAGTTAGCATCAGGAATGTGTGTTTTTGCAGAGTTGATTGTGGCGTATTTGGCTTCATGCTGCCCGCCGCCTTGGTTTTTCTTGTTAAACAGCTCTTCGATAGCAATCAATGTCGCATCATTGGCTTCATCGCTAGGCCCTTTAATCACTATCATTAAATCGCCGTTTTTGGCTTCTTCTAATTCCGGTGTTAATAAACCTAAGTTTCTTAATACGCCTTTATTCATTTCTGTTGCCATTGCCACAAAGGCTTGCTCAACATTTTCAAGTTGGTTGGCTTTGGTGGAAATAGACATCAATGACACGGAATCAAAATAGGTATTCTTTTTTATGACTACTTTAGTCGACATGTGTTTCTCCGAAATAATGAGTCAGAAACAGCGCATCGCGAATGCCAAATAGCATGTCGCAACCTGAACTAGACCCGATATTTAAAATCTCTAAAATTTGTGGATAAATATTTGTTTCTCGCCCATCAACTAAACATTGAATTAGTTGATGTATATTTTCGCGATACTCTTGGTTTAATGCTTTTTCTAACGTGATGGCACTGATGGGTGTTGTATTCGCTTTGCTTTGCGAAATCCCTTGATAAAAGCTCGGATAGCAGGAATTCGCAGGGTGGTGTTTCAACAACAAAAAAGCCATTAGTCCCACTAAATAATCATCTCCCGAAGGTGTTAACCCAATTCCTAATCCAACAAACTGGCTCACAATATTCGTCAATCCTTGGTGCCTTTTATTGATTAATAAATTAATTAAACTAGAGCGTAATTCATTTAATTTTTTTGATGATTCAAGATAAAAACCATTGTCCCCTTGGTAGTTAAACAGAGAGTGTGTTTTATCATTTAAAATAGAATCAATTTCGTTAATTTTAGACTGAAGAAAATAACGGTATTTTTCTTCGGTTAATTTTTCATTAATAAAATAAACCGTTGGTGGGTTCCATTTCTTACATAATAAAAATGAAACAGTATATTTTTCACCAATATGGATTTCATTATTTAAAATATAAACAGAATCCCCCGCAGTAATATTTAACGGTGAAAAATCCTTATTAATAATTCGGCAGCTATTAGGAGCATTATCCGTTTGCGAGCCAAGCAAGGTATAAAGTTGGTTATCAATTGAAAAATTAATGGCTTTATTAAAAACTTGCTCTATATTCCCTGTTAATGATGGCTGATGCAAAAGATGCAAGAAATGTACATCAGCCGTTAACCCATAAATGCTTTGCCGCTGAGATTGGTGTCTGTTCACAATCCCCCTTATGGGTGGTTACGCACCCGCTGCAATCAGTAATTCAGCAATTTCGTGATAGCCTTTTTCCTGTGCCAGCTCTAACGGCTTTTTACCGTATTTATCTGTCATATGAGGGTTGGCACCATGATCTAACAGCATTTTTACGATTTGCTGCTGTTTTACGCCACCATCATTCAGCACAATCGCTTCTAGCAACGGAGTCCAGCCGACAAAGTTGGTGTGATTAACATTAATGTCCGTGTTTTCCAGTAATTCACGCACAATTTCCACATGCCCTTTTTCACTCGCTGGCGTGATCCCAACACCACCAAAACGGGTTAGTAAATCTAAATTAGGATTAGCAGGTAATACTAAACGCAATAATGTTAAATCATTATTTAGGCAACTTAATAAAAATGGGTTAAAACAGGTTTGGTCTTGTTTATTAATATCAGCACCAGCATGAATAAGAAAATCAACACACTCATAGTGCTGATTTAAACTGGCATTCACAATAGCAGTGCGACCTTGTCGATTGGTACTATTAATATCAACACCTTTTTCAAGGCAATTTTTTAAAATAGCTAATTGACCTTGTTCTGCTGCTTTAAGAAAATCTTGAACGAGTGTGTTTTCTGTCATAACGCTCTCCACATTTAGCTATTTCAATTTTCTGATAGCCAAATTAAATATGAATTAAAGATTATTTAGCATGGTTAGAGCATAACAATTGCCATTAATAAATAGAATCCATTTAAATTTAATTCATCAATCTGCCACCCTATTATTGATTTAAATTCAACAATCGAGCATTTTTGTGCGTGAAAGCATCCTTCACTGACCTTTATTGATGTTTTTTTGTCTATTTTCTATGCAATTTGACCAGGTTATTTTGTTAATCTGTTTACCAATTTATTCTTTCTTCAATTTTGTGACAGGCATCAAATCAAAGGTTTTCAAATTGTTAACATTGTGATTTTTTTGTTTATTAACCCGATATTCCCTAATGACTTATTTTTTATTAAATTCAATAATATTAATTAGTTTGAATGTAAACATGCGTTTCATTAGTTGCTTTTTGGGGTGACATAAATTAAATACTATTGATTGTACAGAATAGATAAATACCCCCGCAGAAGGCTATCAAAAACAATCGATAAAAAGCCTGTTTTTTAAGCTATTGAATAGTATTCACAGAAAACGTTATTTCGGCTAATTTTCACGCACTTTGGGACACGACACATGAACTCTATTTTTACCGAAGAAAATTTATTGACCTATACCACCGCGGCTAAATTTGCCAGTTTCAGTAAAGCGGCCGAAGAACTTGGAATTACCACCTCCGCGGTGAGCTACACCATAAAACGTATCGAAACCTATTTAGATGTCGCACTGTTTATCCGCGATACCCGTAATATTGAACTGACCGAAGCGGGATACTATTTTTATCGCAAAGCCACCGACCTTCTGAATAATTTTCATCTCATCAAAAAAAGTATCGACTCCATTGAACAAGGGATTGAAGCCCGTGTTCGCATCTGTATCAATCAGTTGATCTACACCCCTTACCATACGGCGAAGTTGCTACAAATCTTGAAAAAGCAATTTGGTACTTGCCAGATCACTGTGACCACGGAAGTGTATAACGGTGTTTGGGATGCCATTATTAATAACCATGCGGATATTGCGATTGGGGCGCCGGGTACACTCATGGATGGCGGCGGGATTGATTACACCGAAATTGGTGCCATACACTGGCAATTTGCAATAGCGTCTAGCCACCCTTTAGCCTTAATGCCTGAGCCAATTGCCGAAAGCCAGCTTCGCCTCTACCCAAATATTATGGTGGAAGATACGGCGCATACCATCAATAAACGCGTTGGGTGGCTACTGCACGGGCAAGAGGCGATTCAAGTGCCCGATTTCAACACAAAATGCCAGTGCCAAATCTTGGGTGAAGGGATCGGATTCCTACCCGACTATATGGTCAAAGAACATGTAAAAACTGGAGTCCTAGTCACGAAGCAAATACAAAACCCAAGGCAGGATTCTCACATGCTATTAGCCACTCAACACTCTGCGACAGGGCTAGTCACCCAATGGATCAGAAAAGAGTTTATGGCAAATGGGGTCTTAACGGAACTTTACAGTGATTTGCTCAAGCCCATCGCCAATTAACGCGGTTCTAATTGATGAGCTAACTGCTCCGCCAATACTGAAACCATCTCCGATGACTCTTTGTGGAAATGCATCGCCAGTTCCATCTCTTGGGCTGGAGGAAACCCCTCTTCTGCTGTCAAGATCCGATGCTGGGGTAATTTCGCGCGTACGGGTAACAGGCTAACGCCTAATCCGTCGGTAATCGCACTTTGGATACCTGCCAGACTAGTGCAAGTATAAGTAATGTGCCAAGGGCGTTGTTCATTATCTAACAACCTAAACATATCATTCCGGTACAGCCCATTCTCTGGAAAAACAATCAGAGGAACAGAATCCGAGGGAAGAACATGTTGCTGGCGACTCGCTAGCCAGCAAAGAGGCTCTGACCAATGATAATCACTATGAAACTCCCCTTTTCGTTGTTTCACAATGATCAAATCCAACTCACCATGTTGATAGCGTTGCTGTAGTTGGCGACTCAACCCGCTAGTCACCTCTAATCGGACATTAGGATGCGCTTGCATAAATGCCGCCAATGTTGGTGTCACTAATCCCGACGTCAAATCTTCAGGAAACCCTAATCGCAGAGTTTGGATAATCGCATTGCCTGTTATTTTCATAAAAAACGTATCGTTAAGTGCCAGAATATTTTTCGCGTATCCAAGCAACACTTCCCCTGTTTCTGTCAGGGTTAACATCCGATGCCCCCTTACAAACAACGGCTGTCCAATAAGACTTTCTAATCGCTGAACTTGCTGACTTAACGTCGATTGCGTTGAATTTAATTGTTGTGAAGCCACCGTAAAATTTCCCGTTTCTGCGACGGTAACGAATGTTTTCAATAATACAAAATTAAGCAACGAATTCATTTTTTTAATACCTGAGATTTAATTATTTAATTTTTAAATATCACAGTTTTTGATTAGATTGAAGGGAACAACGCATTTGATGGACATTACTGAAATGACACCATGTCAACTCATCAGTAATCTTATTAGAATACTCGATAAATCAGGAGCACAAGCCATGCTCGATAAACAATTTTTACAACATGCAATCACCCTCGCCGCGGACAATGTTGCCGCAGGTGGACGCCCGTTTGGTGCAGTGGTCGTCAAAGATGGGAAAATTATTGCCACTGGCGTGAATCAAATGTTGGAGCGACACGACCCTACTGCACACGCTGAATTACTCGCATTACGCCAAGCAGGAGAGGTGCTAAATAGCGTCAGACTCGATGAGTGCACCGTCTATGCTAGCGGTCAGCCTTGCCCGATGTGCCTTGCTGCGATCCGGATGTCTGGCATTAAACGTGTCGTTTATGCCTATTCAAACCAAGATGCTGAACCTTTTGGATTATCGACAGAGGCAATAGCTGAAGCATTAAGAGTCTCTCCTGACCGACAAGATGGTTTGCAATTTACCCAATTAAAACCGAAGGATGAAACGCAATCCATGCTGTATCAAACTTGGTGGCAACAGCATCACGCGTAAACATGAAAAAACCACTTTCTGCCTCTTTTGGCTTGATTCTGACAATTGCCCTTGTCGGTATTAATTTACGCCCCTTTATGACAGGACCTGGGCCAGTCATCGAAAATATCATTCAAACCACCGGAATGAGCTACCAGAGCGTTTCACTGTTAACGCTGATCCCCATGTTACTCATGGGTTTTGGAGCTTTGGTCGTCCCCGCATTAAATCAAAAATTAGGTGATAAGTGGGGTATCAGCCTCGCGATGCTACTGCTGCTGATAGGCTCTTTCTGCCGATTATTTGTTTCTGATGCGAACGCACTGTTAATGACCGCATTTTTGTGTGGAATGGGAGCGGCTTATATTCAAGCGGTTTTCCCCGGCTTGATAAAATTTTCGTTTCCACAAAAAATGGCCGCCATGACGGGATTATATTCAGCTACCTTGATGATCGGTGGCGCGCTGGGAGCACAATTAACACCGCTAATTACCCACCGTTCAGGGAATTGGCAAAGTGGGCTTGCATGGCTGGCATTACCAGCGCTGATCGCCCTGATTGCCGTCATCATGAATATTCGCTCTTCGGACACGAAAAATACGCCAGCTCAGCTGAGTGTATTGACCTACCTTAAGCAGCCCAGAGCGTGGCTATTAATGGCGGGATTTGGTTTGGTGAATGCGGGCTATGCAACTGCCGTGACATGGCTGGCGCCTTTCTTTCAACAACAAGGATTTAGCGCCACAGAAAGCGGTTCTTTGGTGGCGATTTTAACTATTTTTCAAGCAGCTGCGGCACTGATGATCCCGGTATTAGCATCCCATAATGTTGACCGTCGCTTTTGGCTCACTGTCACGCTGGTGAGCCAAGCATTGGGATTTGCCGGGTTAATCCTGTTTCCTAATACACTACCGTTGCTGTGGGTAGGTCTGCTGGGCTGTGGACTGGGTGGCTGCTTCGCCTTAACCATTATTACCTCTTTAGATCATATCCCTCATCCTGCTAGCGCGGGGATCCTGACTGCCTTAATGCAAGCAGGCGGTTTTATCATCGCCGCTTTTGGACCTTTGGTTGCGGCAGCATTACAGCAATTTAGTCACAGTTTTACCCCTGTTTGGTTGCTGCATTGTGTCCTGGTTATGATGACATTACTGCTATTTTTGCGTTTAAATCCTAAAAGATATCACCAGATTTTTAGCGTGAAATAAGCTTAGTTACCAAGGAGATGGCCTCATTGCCATCTCCTTCACGCTACGCAGTGGTTTTTTCTTGCGCCAATGCAGATTTTGGTAACCCAAAAATTTTGTCAAATGCCCAGTTAAAGAAAAAAGTATAAATCGGGATAAAGATAATCAGGGCAAAATCTAAAATAAGTGCCTGCCAGAGCGATATTGATAACCACCATGCAATCAGTGGAATCAAAAATACCACCAGCGTTAACTGGAACAACACCGCATGGGCAAAACGACGTCTAAACGTTCTAATTTTTGATTTTTGCTTTGATTCCCAATATTCAAATACCACATTGAAAATAAAATTCCATGTCACCGCAATCGTGGTGATCACCAGCGCTAAAGGTCCTGTGGTTCCCGCGGAATTCCCCGAAAGAAAAGCCAGTGCCAACGATGAAATCATCCAGCCAATGACTTCGTAGCTCGTAATAAAAACCACTTTGCGTTTAATACCTTGCATATTTTATCTCATATTCTGTTTGCCGAAGGCTGGTAAATTAAATCAATATTAATGATAATAAAAGTCAGCTACTATCAACAAAACTGAAAGGTCTAAGATGCCATTTAATAGCGAAAACCTGATGATTTTCTTAACTGTGCTCGATAAAGGCTCTTTTTCCGCAGCGGCAAGAGCGCTTCATCGAGTCCCTTCCGCGGTTAGCATGGCGATTGCCAACCTTGAAGCTGAGCTTGGTTTTGCACTATTTGAGCGCCATACGCGAGAACCCAAACCTACAGAACAAGCGCTTTCCCTCGCCCCTTATGCCCGAAATATTGTGGATAATTTGCGCCAATTAAATGTTTTCTCACGAGAGCTCACTCAAGGTGTAGAAAGTACACTCACGATCGGGGTCGCTGAAGGGGTTAATCCCAATGTGTTAGTTGATGCATTGTACACGCTGAGTCAACGTTACCCGTTGGTGCATGTGGAGCTGATCACCGCTCCTCAAGATGATATTTTGCCACTATTGCACAGTGAGCGCGTTCAATTGGCCATCGCTTTTGGTGGGTTATATGTCAATGCTCAGGAACAATTCGAATGTATTGGCTATGAATCATTAACTGCGACCATCAGCGCCGATTATCCCTCTAATAAACCGAATAATGCACTGTATATCGAAGATCTTGTTCAAACACGCCAAATTATTGTCGCTAGCCCTCACCACCCTATCAGTGATTTTCGTTCTATCGTTTCTAGCCATTATTGGCGCACGGACAGTTTCACAATGGCATTAGAATTAGTTAAAAAAGGGATGGGTTGGGGAAATTTACCCGCTTCATTAATCAAGACTGATTTAGAAACAGGTTTACTCAAGCGTTTAGAATTTAAAAACACCCCGAATGGCTTAGTACTTCCTGTCCATGTGGTCTGTTTAAAAGGTCAAGTACTCAAACGCGGCGCCCAAGAGTGTATAGAGCTTTTAAAAACAAATATGTACTAACAAATTTCAGTAATTTCAGGATCGGCTCAATCCCTCCCCAAAAAGTTAGGTAAATCCTCATTTACATCATAAAGGTAGCCCGTATCCGCGATACGGCTCTTTTGTTGGTAAACAGTGTTTGTTGATCAATTGTGAAAATCGCTTGATATTGCCAATGCTTTTAAAGATAATAATTATCAATATCATTCTTATTGACAATAAAATTTCTGTGGTGAAAAACATGACCAAGCCACTTTCTGACATTATTGAAGAAACCACAAAATCAACCTCACTGACTGATTTTGCTGCTAAAAATGGGCTTATTGAAAGCCAAAAATTATTAGGTGCATCAGGCAAAATTTCCATTGAGCACCGCGGTGAAATTTATCAATTGCGTCAAACTCGCACAGGTAAATTAATTCTGACCAAATAGTTTTTAGTCTCCACAACGCAGTTTGCTTTAAAAGTACTGTTTGTTTCAAAAATACAATTAGCTTTAAAAACACAATATATCTCGCAAGCCACCTAAGTCGTCATACTAGGCAGCCAGCTTAACTCTATACATCAGGACACAGTTTCTTATGGTGTTTATTACGGGCTTTGCTGCTGTAAATCTGGATAACCTCAAGGCGAACTTTCGAACCCTATCATCACTTGTTGGGTTCAAATACCCCTTTTCCCCTATTCCGTTGAAAGCGTCTTTGTCTCAACACCCTATAAACACGCCATAACGCTCTGATGATAAGTCAGTTTTTAACGGTGCATCGCACTCATCAAAGAGTTAACAATTTTTAGGGAGTATCACCTGTATGTCTCAAGTATTACGCTTATCTGTGCTGGCGAGTGCCTTGCTGCCTCTAATGGCAACCGCACAGACTGAAAAATCTCCAACTAACAATAACCATTTAACTAACAGTCACCACGATGTGATGACGGTTTATGCCACGGGTAATGAGCGAGATAGCTTTAATACGCCGATGATGGTTACCGTCATTAAAAATGATTCACCAGAAACCAAAACAGCCAATAATGCTAACGATATTTTGCGGAAAGTACCGGGTATTGCACTGACAGGAACTAGCCGTACTAACGGTCAAGATATCAGCATGCGTGGGTTTGACCGTCGTGGAATTTTGACGCTCGTCGATGGCGTTCGCCAAGGTACGGATACTGGGCACATTAACGGAACATTTCTTGACCCTGCGCTTATCAAACAAGTGGAAATCATTCGCGGTCCGTCAGCGCTTTTATATGGCAGCGGCGCGATGGGTGGCGTGATTGCTTGGGAAACCGTGAATGCAAAAGATTTACTGCGTGAAGGTCAAAACCAAGGTTTCCGCGTTTTCACTCAAGGCGCTACCGGGGATCACAGTTTTGGCTTTGGCGGCTCCGCCTTTGGTAAGACCGATGATTTTGACGGTCTATTCAGCTTTGTGACGAAAGAAAGCGGTGATGTTCGTCTTGGCGGCGGCGAGAAAATGGATAACAAAGAAACCATTGCCAATATGCTCGGTAAAGGCACATGGCAACTGGATGATGCACAAACCCTGTCTGGGCAAATTCGTTATTACAATAATGATGCTTATGAGCCAAAAGACCCGCAACAGCTCGCCACCAGTAACGATAATAAAAAGGTTAACCGCACAACGCGTCAGCGTGACTTGCAAGCAACCTATCAGTTAAATCCAGACGATAATTCATGGCTCAATTTAAAAGCGACTCCATATTACTCTGATGTGAATATCACCTCCAAAGGGAAAGAATCTAACTACGAAGGACGCAGCCAAAAAACGTATGGTATCAAACTGGATAACCGCTCCGATATCTATGAGTTACCACTCGCTGCACACAACTTCACCTACGGGACTGAAGCGTATCGTCAAAAACAGACCCCTTACGCTGGAACCACTCAGTTCCCTGATGCAGAGATCACCTTTGCCGCTGGCTTTATTCAGGATGAAATTACCTTAAAAGATTTACCTGTTTCCTTCATTTTGGGAACTCGCTATGACAACTACAAGTCCACCGCCAAGGGCAATAAAGATGTCAAAGAAGATCAATGGTCATCAAAAGCGGCAGTGAGCATCACCCCAACCGATTGGTCAATGCTGTTTGCGTCATACTCTGAAGCCTTCCGTGCACCAACGATGATGGAGATGTACAACGATTCCCTGCATTTCCAACAAGGCCCAATGACTAACTACTGGCGCCCTAATCCAGACTTAAAACCTGAGTCCACGCGTACTGCAGAATATGGTTTTGGTTTACGTTTTGATGACTTACTTATGGCTCGCGATAGCCTGCGCTTCAAAGCCAGCTATTTCGATACAAAAGCCAAAGATTATATTGATACTCATGTCAATTTTGACCGCTTTAACCTGAAAAATAACTACACCACATCCATCAATACCAAGCGTGCCAAAATTTGGGGAACGGATGTGTCATTGGATTACACCACCGACTACTTTGCGTGGGGTCTCGCCTATAACCACACCGTCGGCGTCAATGAATATACAGGCAAAGCCATTGAATCCATTAAACCGGATTCACTCACCAGTAACCTCTCTATTCCAGTTGCAGACAGCGGTTTCTCTGTGGGCTGGTTAGGTGAGTTCACTACTCATACCGATTTCGATAAAACATCCAAATTGAAGCAACAACCGGGCTACGCCGTTCATGATTTCTATCTAAATTATCAAGGAGATGGAAGTCTTAAAGGGTTAGATACCAGTGTTGTTTTAGGAAATGCTTTTGACAAAGAGTATTACTCCTCTCAGGGGATTCCCCAAGATGGTCGTAATGCTAAGCTGCTCGTCAGCTTCCAATGGTAATTCACACTATATTGGTAATTCACACTACATAAAGGAGAAACCTGTGAATTCAGCACTTTTCGAACGTTATCAACAAGCCAAAGCAGATAATAAAGCTAAGTATGCGAGAGATCTCGCCGCTTACCTGAATGTTTCTGAAGGGGAATTACTGCATAGCCGCGTTGGGCGCGATAAGGCTAAACGCCTAAGCGTTGATGCACCAACGTTATTAACTGCTTTGGAAGCTGTCGGTCCAGTCAAAGCCATTACCCGTAATGAGTATGTGGTGCATGAGCAAGTCGGTCGCTATGAAAATGCCAAATTTAGCCCTCATGGCGGTTTAATTCTCAATCCACGCGCACTGGATTTGCGTATGTTTTTCTCTCATTGGGACAGCATTTTCGTACTCACTGAAGAGGCTAAACGAGGTGAACGTCATAGTATCCAATTCTTTGATAAACATGGCGATGCGCTGCACAAAGTGTATACCACCGATGAAACCGATATGGATGCATGGAATGCGCTTATCGAGAAATACACCACCACCGAAAACCCACTGTTAACCGTTGAAAAAGTACAACCGCACCACGCACAGCCAATCAGCGATGAGCTAAAACAACAGCTTGACCAAGAGTGGCGCAACATGACGGATGTTCACCAATTTTTCATTTTATTGAAGAAAAATAACTTAAGCCGTCAACAAGTGTTCCGCGCGGTCAGTGATGATTTAGCTTGGCAGGTGCCAAATGATTCATTCAATCAGCTGGTTAACACTGCTTTCGCTGATCAAAACGAGATTATGATTTTCGTGGGTAACCGTGGTTGTGTACAGATTTTCACAGGCAAAATCAAACGCTTGATGCCACACCAAGCAGAAGGTTCTGACATCAAGTGGCTGAATATTTTCAACCCTGATTTCACGCTGCATATGATTGAAAATGGTGTTGCAGAGTGTTGGGTCACTCGTAAACCAACAGAAGATGGTTTTGTGACAAGCCTGGAAGTATTTGATGACCAAGGCAACCAAATCGCACAAATGTACGGACAACGCACGGAAGGGACGCCAGAGCAAGAACACTGGCGCCAGCAAGTCATGTCCCTGCCAAGAATCTAACACAGGTATTTGACGATGAAACAATGGCTTCTAATGGTAATCACACTGGCAACCTCATTGGTTGCCCATGGCGCTGACCGTTTAGTGACACTCGGCGGTGATGTAACTGAAATTGTCTATGCGCTCGGTGCACAAGATAGTCTGGTTGGGCGTGACAGTAGCAGTTTACATCCCGAGCAAGCAACTAAGTTGCCCGATGTCGGCTATATGCGAACACTGAACCCAGAAGGCGTGCTCTCTTTGCGTCCAACGTTGGTGCTCGCCAGTGAGCTTTCCCAACCTTCAATTTCATTAACCCAAATTGAAAAAAGCGGCGTTAAAGTGATTAAAGTGACAGGAAAACCGAAATTAGAAGCCATTCCTGAGAAAATCACCACTATCGCACAGGCAGTGGGATTACCCGAAAAAGGGAAAATATTAGTCGAACAATTTAATGCTGAGCTACTCGCCATCCCCACCAGCCCTCTAAATAAAAAAGTGGTTTTCTTAATGAGCCATGGTGGAATACAACCGATGGCCGCTGGGCAAAAAACCGCAGCCGATAGCATGATCAAGGCCGTTGGTGCACAAAATGCAATGCATAACTTCTCTAGCTATCGTCCGCTATCTCAAGAAGGTCTTATTTACAGCCAGCCAGACCTCGTCGTGATCTCTGAGCAAGGTGTGAAATCCTTAGGTGGCGTTGACAAAGTTTGGGAATTACCGGGGTTAGCACTCACTCCGGCAGGAAAAAATCGTGCTCTTTTAGTCGTGGATGATACTGGCATGCTGAGCTTCAGCTTAAGCACCCCCAAAGTTATGCAGCAGTTAAGAGAGGCGTTAGAAAAAAGCGAATGAGCCGTTTTAAGCACCCTTTATTTAAAATTTTGATGTTATTGGTGCTACTAGGGGCAGTCACTGTGACTGCCTCTACCGCTGGCGCAATTAACTTACCGTTAAAAGCGCTTTGGTTTGCACCATCCACCGATCCTGACTGGCAAATTTGGCTCACCATTCGTCTACCAAGAGTTTTACTCGCCATTTTAGTGGGACTGGCTTTAGCGGTTTCCGGTGGGATGATGCAAGGGTTATTTCGCAACCCTCTCGCTGACCCCAGTTTATTAGGGGTAAGCAGTGGTGCCGCATTGTGTGTGGCAGCATTCATCATTTTACCGTTCTCCTTACCCACATTAATGCTCAATTACGGTCATCTTGGCGCAGCATTCGTTGGCAGCTTAGCGGTTTCACTGATCATTTTTAGCCTCAATCGTATGTCTAATGGCAATTTGGCACGGCTGCTATTAGCAGGAATTGCCATCAATGCCCTATGTATGTCACTAATTGGGGTACTGAGCTATATGAGTAATGACCAACAGTTACGCACATTTAGCTTGTGGATGATGGGGTCATTAGGCAATGTGAATTGGACATCGCTAGCGATTGCCGCCAGTGTGATTATCCCCACTTGCTTACTCTGCTTTTGGCAAGGCAATACATTGAATATTCTGCAATTAGGGGATGAAGATGCACACTATTTAGGGATAAATGTTGAACGCAGTAAGTTTGTTTTATTATTCCTAAGCGCCCTATTAATTGGCTGCGCCGTTGCTATGAGTGGTGTGATTGGCTTTATCGGGCTCGTTGTTCCTCACTTAATACGTATGACATTGGGACCCGATCATCGTTGGCTTATTCCTGGTTCTGCCATTGTGGGTGCTTGCTTACTCTTAGTTGCCGATACCCTTGCTCGCACTTTAGCCGTTCCCGCAGAAATCCCCGTGGGCTTATTAACGGGTTTGATTGGCGGACCTTACTTTTTATGGCTAATACTGCGCCAACCTGCAGGAAGGATCTAACCGATGCCCAATTTACTCGATGCTAAAAACCTCAGTTATCGTATTAATAATCGAACATTAATCGATGATATCAGTTTGTCTATACAGCAAAATCAAATGGTGGTGATTATTGGCCCAAATGGTGCGGGAAAATCCAGTTTATTGAAATTGCTTACAGGCTACACCTCCCCCACTAAAGGTGAGTGCCAGCTCGAAGGCCGCCCATTACCTGAATGGGAACCTCAAAGCCTTGCTAAAAAACGCGCAGTGATGAAACAGCATAGCCATTTACAATTTGCGTTCAGTGTTGAGGATGTTGTGGCGATGGGAAGAACACCTTATGGTTCAGAACATAAGCAGCGAGCCATTGATATCGCTATGGAGCAAACCCATTGCACCCCGCTACGACATAACGATTATCGCCAATTATCCGGTGGTGAACAGCAGCGTGTTCAGCTTGCGCGAGTGTTAGCTCAGTTATGGCAACCGGAACCAACGCCAGCCTGTTTATTCCTTGATGAGCCCACTTCTGCCCTTGATTTATACCATCAACAGCACAGTTTGCGGCTATTGCATCAGCTTACCCGTGAAAGGCCGCTAGGCGTTTGTTGTGTGTTGCATGATTTGAACCTCACCGCACTCTATGCCGATAAAGTGTATCTTATTCATCAAGGGAAATTAGTTGTGGCTGGAACACCACAAGAAGTGTTAACTACCGAGAATTTAACCCAGTGGTATCAAGCGGATTTAGGGGTACAGCCGCATCCAGAAACGGCAACCCCTCATGTGTATCTGCGCCATTAATAAACAGCCGCGGCTTTCATCATGCTCTATCACATAATGAAGACCGCGACTTAACATCATAATAAATTGAAGTATTTATTTGGCTTCGGTGGTGGCGGTAACTGCTTAGCATCAATCATATCAAGAGCATTGCGTTCAAGCCCGTTACATAACGCATTCAGTGGCAAGCTGTTGTCCAGCACATCGAATGGGTCTTCCAATTGTTCCGCTAATGCATCCCACGCCAAAAACGTATAGGAAACAAATACTGAAACCAAAGGCGTCATGTAGTGTAAATCCCCCACCAACGCAAACGGCAATAATGTACAAAATAAATAGACCGTACGTTGCAATATCAATGTATAAGCAAAGGGGATCGGCGTATTCGAAATACGTTCACAGCCACCTAAAACTTCAGATAACCCGTTCACATCTTTATTGATAGACTGAAACAGAACATCGCTGATCAGATTGTTATCTCGCAATGCCCCGACACTCAAACCAATATGCATAAGAATTCGGCTGGTAGGAAAAGGACTTTTAATCACATCTAAAAAAACATCCCGCGGCAATAAGCGGTACAAATCTATATTTGGGTTAGTACGTCTAAGTTCGTGATTTAAGCTCCAACTAAACGCAATCAACAAATTAGCAAATGTGCGATGCGCTTCAGGATCATTCGGTAATAATCCTTTTATATTTCTTAAAATATTACGTTGATTGGTTAAGATTGCGCCCCAAAGCGTTCTGGCTTCAACTAAACGGCTGTAGCAGGCGTTATTACGGAACCCCAAAAAGATAGCTATTGCTATCCCTAATAAGCTAAATGGGGCTATTGTTAGATGTATTCCTAATTGCTCGTACCATTGATAGATTAAAATAGCGACAATGGACATCATAATATTAAGCGATAATCTAAAGGTGATTTTAGACAGCACGGAACCGTGCCAGTCGAACAACCTAAAGAACCAGTGTTGATGCGGGCGAATGACCATAAATTAATAATAATTGAAAGGATAGTTATGTGTGATGATTATCACATAAATTATTTCGGCAATCCATATCTTGATGAGCTCATCGATTTACTCATCTTAAGCTAAATAGTTTAGTAATAAACTACTTTATTTTTTATCTATTCTATCATCTATTTATTATTTTCCGTTTTTTTAAGATTTCAGGTATTGACTCAAATTTATTTATAATTAACTTTACCTAGCCAATACTAGAATTTGAAATACTTATTTAATTTAAAATTAACCAATCAGTAAATTAAACAATTGATATACAGCATGCAAATATAATCAATTGATTAATTTGTGGCTATATTTTGATTAAATATTAGTTATCTAGCATTATACTAAGTTAAATTCTTAAGGAACTCTTAATATTAGCGATAATATTACCGTTATCATTTAATCATCATTTAAAAAATGATTAATATAATTCCAATTATAAAAAAATTAATAAAATTTTAATTTATTAAGAATGGTTGTTTGTTTATGAAAAAAACAGAATATTTTCTAAAAAAATTCCGTGCGCTAATCATGAGTGACAAAAGTTATCTCACGAATAAATTTATTAAAAAATTAGGGTATTACCCTAACTTTAATGCGCCGAAAAGCTTTAATGAAAAAGTGAATTTCCGTATGATCCATGACCGAAATCCACTGCATAGTCAATTCGCCGATAAACTCGCGGTGCGTGACTATGTTACGCAGACTATCGGGCAAGAACATATCGTTCCTATTCTCGCCACTTATCAACATGTGGATGAAATTGATATTACGAAACTGCCCCAGCGCTTTGTATTGAAATGCACCCACGACAGCGGCAGCAGTATTATTTGCACCGATAAATCACAGTTTGATTTACAAAAAGCCAAAGACAAGCTGTCATTCCATTTACTCAAAAATCTCTATTACATTACTCGTGAACGCCATTATAAAAATATTCCTGCGCAGATTATTTGCGAGGAATATATCGATTTGTTTGAGCAGAAAAAGAGAAAGCTAGTACCCGAAACCTGCCGCATTCATTGTTTCTCGGGTAAACCCGTTTACGCAGAAATCGATTATACCGACGAAGATGGCACCGAGTTTATCAACCTTTATGATACGGAATGGCAATTGCAGCCGGTCAGTTTTGGTTATCCTCAAATGCTAGAACCGGTCAGTGAACCAACACAATTTAGAGAGATGCTAAGATTAGCTGAAATTTTAGTGACGCCATTCGATTATTGCCGAGCTGACTTTTTAATGGCAGAAAACAAACTCTATTTTAGTGAACTTACCTTCGCACCCAATGCGGGACGTACCGTGATCAGCCCACTCTCTTGGGACTTTAAACTTGGAGAGTTATGGGAGCAGAAAATCACAACGCCAAACATGCTTCATTCACGCAAACCTGAGCTCATACTCGCCAACCTCAATAAGAAAAAATAGCCATAAAAAAACGCGCTACTCATTCAAGATAGCGCGTTTTTTTGTTTTCATTACTAGTGGCGAGCAATTTATCAAGCACGGTCAGTTTGCCAATACACTAGCCTTACGACGTAAACTGGCAATCAACATATAAATTGCTGTCACTAACAGCACAATAAAGAAGAAATTCGTTAGCCCGCTATGTTGTTCTAACAGTGTACCCGCTGCGATAGGTCCCATCGCAGAGCCCACACTATAACTAAATAACATCACTTGGGTCGCTGCCACAATAAATGACGAATCCAAGTTATCACACGCTAAAGTGATCGCTATCGGATACAAGGCAAATGATGACATTCCCAGCAGGGCTAGCGCCACAATCATCACCACATAATCTGATGAGATGTAAATCATGCCCATCGCAAAAACACCTAATAATGAAACCATAGCTAATAATAAGGTTTTGCTCATCATTACTGACAATTTACTGATCACTGGCTGAATTAACATGCCACCCAAAATAATGGATGCCATCAAAACACCAACTTGATCCGTCGTAAAATTATCTTTTTTCAGGGATAGCGGCATTAGCCCATAAATGGTTCCCATCACGATACCGGATACCATACAGCCCATAATGGCTGGCTTACTTAAACGAGTGATCTGCTTAAATGATAATTTTTGATGCAAGCCACTTGCTGGTTGCCCTTGGCGTACCAATAAAGGTGGTAAAACAGCCACTAACAGTAAACCGAGTACCACAATAAAGGGAACAACTCCCTGAGTACCAATCACACCAATAGCAAGCTGCCCGAGTGTTGTTCCCCCATATAATGAGGTCATATAGAAACTCAGTCGTTTTGCTCGCTCTTTTGGGTTATCGCCAATCAGCAACCAAGATTCCACCACCACGAAAATCCCTGCTACCGCAATCCCCGCAATTAAACGGTTTGGTAACCAAGCTTCAATTGTCGGTGTCCAGGGCAGTAAAACAACCGTTGCTGCCAACATTAATAAGAAACTAATAAAGGAGAGACGGTGACCAATTTTTGCGATCACAGGCTCAATCATCATTGAGCCAATTAATAAACCAATATAGTAGGCACTCGCTAACCAGCCTGCATATTGTGTATCAATGCCAAAGCTACCCATTGATAACGGGATCAAGCTCATCAGGTAACCTGAAGCAATAGCAAATAGTGTTAAGCCTGCAACAGGTACAAAGGTATTGTCGCCTTTACGCATTAACATGGTGGACATTTTCACGTCCTACTCTCCAAAAAATAAGGTAAATATTGTGCGCTGCAGACGTCGATAATCACGACAAAATCATTCATAAAAATGAATATATTTTAGCGACTGGTGCAGTGATGAAATTAAATAGATGAGGCTAATTTGAGCGCAATATAGATCTTTCAAGACCGGAATGACAATGAGAAAAACTAATGATGACTAGTAAATTTATTTATGTGAGAAAAATCACGTTTTTTTATGCAGTAAAACCCCCTAGAAAATCGCCATAAAAACAAAAAATCAATTTAATATCAATATTATAGAAATAAAACAAAAAAATCCCTATCGTTACTTTTTGAAACACAATTCCCTGCTTCTATTCCTTCTTTCAAAATATATTTATCACTTTTCTTAAAAAGAAATCTATTCAAAACTAATTTTGCTAATTAATTAGCCTCAAGTTTATCAATATACTTAATTAGTGGTATTTATTACTCAAACACCCATTTTTATAAATTATTATTATCTTGTTTTAATATTTGCCCTCTAACTTCGAGTTGTCTTCTAGCTGCCTTCTAAATCCGAGTTGTCTTCTAACTAGTTCGCGCTGTAGCAAGGCGGCAAATGAGCTAATCCCTAGGAGCATACACTAGTATGTGACTAGGGTTAGCGAGTGAAGCCAACGTAGCTAGAGCGTGAACTAGGACGAAGACAGGCGGCGCCATAAAGTTGTCCGACTGATACCAAAATACTCCGCCACCGCCTTACGATCCCCATTAAACCTTGCCATCACTTCCTCTAGCGTCTCGGTTCCTTCCTGCGTCTTTGCCGGATTTACCTCTGTTCGCCTTTCTGGCGATAGCATCTTGAGCATGTCTGGATTGATGCTTTTATCCGCATAGGCACTGCAATAGAGCGCGACACGCTCCATTAAGTTACGTAATTCTCGTACATTGCCTGGCCATGAATAGGAGAGAAAAAAGTCTCGACAACTGAGAAGTTGCTTAACTCTAAAGGCTGGAAGAGGCAGTTGTAATCCGGCAAAAGCAAGTTTCAATAATCGTTCTGCAAGCGTGAAAATATCCTCATTACGCTCTGATAGTGCGGGAACTTTCATACGAAGAACACCTAGGCGATAAAAAAGATCGCCACGGAATTTGCCTTGCGCAACCCATTCATCAAGGTCGCAGTGGGTCGCACAGATAACACGAACGTTAACCTGTAGCGGTCGATATCCTCCTACTCGTACCACGGAACGCTCTTCTAACACACGCAATAACCGAGTTTGTAACGCTATTGGCATCTCGCCGATTTCATCAAGAAAAAGGGTTCCCCCATTCGCTAGTTCAAACAACCCTGCTCGACCGCCTCTGCGCGAGCCAGTAAATGCGCCTTCTTCGTAACCAAACAATTCCGCTTCCAGTAATGTTTCAGGAATGGCACCACAGTTGACGGCCACAAATGGCATTTGCTGTTTACTGCGTTTTTGCTGATTAAACAAACTATATTCGTGATGAATAGCTTGGGCCACCATCTCTTTCCCCGTGCCACTTTCACCTTGTATTAACACCGTAGCATCTGAACGGGCATACAACATAATGGTTTGCCTAACTCGCTCCATCGCGGGCGACAAGCCAATCAGGTCATTAATCGTGTGTCTAACTTTTGCTGTATTCTGCTGAGGGTAACGTGATTGCTCAGTCACATGGCGATGGGACATTCTGCTAAGTTCGATAGCATCAGAAAAGGCTTGTCGAATGGTCTGTGTCGAATAGATAAAAATCCCTGTCATACCCATTTCTTCAGCAAGATCTGTAATTAATCCCGCTCCCACAATGACGTTTACCCCCATGGCTTTTAGTGCTTTTAGTTGGGCTCGAGCATCTTCGGCAGTGACATAACTGCGCTGTTCAATCTGTAATCCAAAATTATGTTGAAACTGCTCTAATGCAGGGATAATTTTTTGATAACTAATAATGCCAACTTTATCGCTAATTTCCCGAGCCTTCGCTAATGCTTGCATCACATCAAAGCCGTTAATATTCACAATAATAACGGGAACCGAAACATGACTTTTTAAATATGCCCCATTGGAGCCTGCGCTGATAATCGCGTCACAATGCCCCTCCTTTAAACGGCGCCGAACGTCTTCCGCGGCTTGCTCAAAACCGATATTCAGTGGAGTGATGTCAGCTTGTGCACTAAATTCAGGGCTAATATCACGAAATAGCGTGTAAAGACGAGATACTGACACCGTCCAAATAATGGGCTTATCCATTGTTCTCCTCCACTGGGTTTACTCTACGCTAGCTTTGCTTTGCGCTGGGATGTTTCACCTTTGTTTCATGAAACAATATATCTATTCAATGAAACGCGCTAACCAATTGGTTAAAAAATGGCTTTCTTGTCACATAAAAATAAAAGCTTTTATCTTATTGATATTTAAAACTTAATAATAACTTCACTCTTTCCTTCTGAACTGGCACGTCAATTGCTATCAACTATATTTAGTAAAAGTCATTTACAAGTGATTAACCAACCCCGAGGTGTTTATGTCTAGCCGTTCCGCAGGTCAAAAATTTCGAGATGCCGTTAACAGCGAATCCCCTCTTCAATTGGTCGGTACTATCAATGCAAACCATGCTCTTCTTGCTCAACAAGCTGGCTATAAAGCTATTTACTTGTCTGGTGGCGGCGTTGCCGCTGGTTCATTAGGGATCCCAGATTTAGGTATTTCTACACTGGATGATGTGCTGATTGATATTCGCCGCATTACTGATGTCTGTGATTTGCCGTTAATGGTGGATGCGGATATTGGCTTTGGTCCTTCCGCATTTAACGTAGCCCGTACCGTCAAATCGATAGCGAAAGCGGGTGCTGCTGGGCTGCACTTGGAAGACCAAGTTGGCGCGAAACGTTGTGGTCACCGTCCTAATAAAGAAATTGTGTCTACTCAAGAAATGGTTGACCGAATTAAAGCCGCTGTCGATGCCAGAACCGATGAGAACTTTGTCATCATGGCACGCACTGATGCGCTGGCCGTTGAAGGGCTTGAGGCCGCTTTAGAGCGAGCAAGTGCTTACATCAAGGCGGGTGCCGATATGCTGTTTCCCGAAGCGATTACTGAGTTAGGGATGTATCAGCAGTTTACTCGCCATACGCAAGTACCTGTATTAGCTAACTTAACTGAATTTGGTCAAACTCCGCTGTTTACTTTAGATGAGTTACGAAGTGTCGGCATTGCCATCGCCTTGTACCCACTTTCCGCTTTTCGCGCCATGAATAAAGCTGCTGAGCAGGTATATACCACTTTACGCCAGCAAGGCACCCAGAAAAATGTCGTGTCACTTATGCAGACCCGTGAAGAGCTCTATAAATCCATTAATTACTATCAGTATGAAGAAAAGCTGGATGCGTTATTTTCACAGAATAAAAAACGCTGATTCCTTTTCTTGCAACACATAAACCGTGAATCGAGCAAGTTGTAATCTCTTCTGCCCCCTACAAGGAATCAATGATGAATGAGCAACTTAAAAGTACTGGGTTCAAACCCAAAAAATCAGTCGCCTTATCAGGTGTAACTGCCGGCAATACTGCACTTTGTACCGTGGGTCGAAATGGTAATGACCTCCACTATCGGGGCTATGATATCCACGATTTAGCCACTCAGTGTGAATATGAAGAAGTCGCCTATTTACTTATCCACGATAAACTCCCTAACCGCACTGAATTGTCAGCGTACAAAGAAAAACTTAAACCTCTAAGGGGTTTGCCGACAAATGTAAAGCAAACATTAGAGTCCATCCCTGCCAATACGCATCCGATGGATGTCATTCGCACTGGCGTTTCGATGATGGGCTGTGTATTACCAGAAAAAGATGTGCATACCGTCGCTGGCGCTAAAGATATTGCCGACCGATTACTTGCATCTCTGGGTTCCATTTTGCTGTATTGGTACCACTTTAGCCACCATGGCCGCCGTATTGAAACCATGACTGATGATGACTCCATTGGCGCCCATTTTTTGCATCTGTTACACGGTAAAAAACCGTCTGCTCAGTGGGAAAAATTCATGCATATTGCCTCTATTTTATATGCAGAACATGAGTTTAACGCCTCAACATTTGCAGCTCGTGTGATTGCTGGAACGGGTACTGATTTTTACTCAGCAATTACAGGTGCCATTGCGGCGTTAAGGGGACCGAAGCATGGTGGCGCCAATGAAGTTTCATTAGAAATTCAGCAACGCTATGCCTCTATTGAGGAGGCTGAACAAGACATCGTGGCTCGAGTTAAAAACTCAGAAGTTATTATCGGCTTTGGTCACCCTGTTTACACCTTAGCTGATCCCCGCCATCCAATCATCAAATCCGTCGCCTTACAGCTTTCAGAACAAAGTATGAATCGGCATTTGTATACCATTGCAGATCATATTGAATCCGTTATGAAACGTGAAAAAAACATGTTTCCTAATCTCGATTGGTTCTCTGCGGTGGTTTATCACTTAATGGGCGTTCCTACGGCGATGTACACCCCATTATTTGCCATCGCACGGATTGCCGGATGGTCGGCTCATGTGATTGAACAACGCCAAGATAATAAAATCATTCGTCCTTCAGCAAACTACACGGGTCCAGAAAACAAACTCTTTGTTCCCATTGAACAGCGCTAATTAAGGTAAAAATAATGACCACGCAAACTCAAACGGCTCCACATGTTCAATTTGATAAAGTGATGACGGATATTGTCGATTATGTTATTGATTTTCCTATCACTTCAACGTTAGCATACGATACCGCCTATTACTGTTTACTGGACACACTAGGCTGTGGAATGGAATCACTTGAATATCCGGCTTGCAAAAAGTTATTAGGCCCTATCGTCCCTGGTACACACGTCCCAAATGGCACAAAAGTTCCCGGAACACAATTTCAATTAGACCCTGTTCAAGCTGCATTTAATATTGGAACCTTATGCCGCTGGTTAGACTTCAACGACACTTGGCTAGCCGCGGAATGGGGACACCCTTCCGATAACCTAGGTGGTATTTTAGCCACCGCGGATTGGCTTTCTCGTGAAAATCTCGCTAGAGGCAAAAAGCCGTTAGTGATCCGAGATGTCCTCACAGCCATGATCAAAGCTCATGAAATTCAAGGCTGTATCGCTCTCGAAAACGCGTTTAATAAAGTCGGTCTTGACCATGTCATTCTGGTCAAAGTGGCATCAACCGCCGTCGTGGCTCAAATGCTAGGACTCTCTCGTGAGCAAATTCTCAATGCTGTTTCCCTTGCATGGGTTGATGGTCATAGCTTACGTACCTATCGACACACTCCGAACACAGGCTCCCGCAAGTCATGGGCAGCAGGTGATGCCACCTCGCGCGCAGTTCGCTTGGCACTCATGGCGCAAAAAGGAGAAATGGGCTATCCAACTGCATTAACTGCCAAAACATGGGGCTTTTACGACTCTCTGTTCCGTGGTCAGCCGTTTAAATTCCAGCGACCTTATGGCTCTTATGTAATGGAAAATGTATTGTTCAAAATTTCTTTTCCGGCAGAGTTTCACGCTCAAACCGCAGTTGAAGCCGCTTTACAATTGCATGAGCAACTTAGTTCAATGGGAAAAACCGCTGACGATATCGAGTCTATATCAATTCGTACCCATGAAGCTTGTGTGCGCATTATTGATAAACAAGGACCATTACAGAACCCGGCAGACCGCGATCATTGCATTCAATATATGGTAGCAATTCCGCTTATTTTTGGTCGCCTTACCGCATCTGACTATGAGGATAGTATCGCTCAAGATAGCCGAATTGATGCACTACGTGCCAAAATGCATTGTCATGAAGACCCTGAGTTTACACAGGATTATCATGATCCTGACAAGCGCTCTATCACCAACGGTCTGACTATCACATTAAAAGATGGGCAAGCCTTGAGTGAAGTCGTTATCGAATACCCTGTTGGTCACAAACGCCGCCGTCCAGAAGGTATGCCTCTATTACTTAAAAAGTTCAGAACCAACTTAGCGCGTCAATTCCCAGAAGCTCAACAACTGAGAATTTTATCTGCATCATTGGACAAGCCATTGTTTGAGAATATGCCTGTTAATGAATTTCTCGATTTATGGGTGATTTAGTTTTGTTATTTTTTTGATTTACAGACAGTCAAAGGCTCCGCTCCATCGAATACCGTTGACTGTCTGCTCATCACAAATACCCCGGTTTATGGCATTTGTGGCACAAGTGTAGAAATATCATCTTGTTCCGCTGGTACTAATGACGCCATCACTTCTTCCCTTAACTTTTCTACCTCTTCATCAATTTCTTGACGCATTTCTGGTGAACATTTTTCTAGTAACTCGCTTAACGTACCCATAATCCCTCCGGTTTCACTAAGTGAGATGCATATTCCGCATCTGCTGATTTAATCAACTTGATATAAAATTGACTCTCGTCACAACCCTTTTTATTACCTGCACATAACACAATTCCACAACTTCTTGGATCAAACGCAAAACAAACTCGAATGGGTACCCCCGAAACTTGGATCCTGAGTTCTTTCATATGAATAAATTTAGAAAGTTTTAATCTATCCGCATAAGGGCGCCCTAAATGAGGTCCATATTCAGAAAGAATCAAAAGCATCGAAAGTACTTTCTTTTTTACTTGATAGTTTTGAATCTCTAACCAATCGTCAAACAAAATCCTCGTTCTTATCGTCCATGTCAACAAATTAAACCTCCTTACTTTGAGAAAAAAACTCAACTCTCTGGTTATTAAGAAAAACTCATTTTCTAAAAAAACAGAAATCAAATAACCGATTAAATACGGGGTATTGCTGTTATAACGAAAAAATTAAGTAGATTAAATAAAAAAAGAAACTCGATAAAATGAATGGAATGCGCTTCGCAAAAATCGCGACAAGAATAAAACAGGCGAAATAATACCAAAGTAAATTATTAAATTTTATTTTCTTATTTTGATTATGATAAAAACAAAAAAGCCCCAGTTTACTCAACTAGGGCTTCAAATATGTCAGTCTAGGAATTTACTTTAGTAATCTCGCTCTCACTGATTTGCCTTTGATTTTACCTTGCTGTAATTGCTTCCACGCTTTGTTCGCCACTGATTTTTTAATAGCGACATAGGCATGCATGGGGTGAATCGCAATTTTACCAATATCATCCCCTTCTAGACCAACCTCTCCAGTTAATGCGCCCAAAATATCCCCAGGACGTATTTTGGCTTTTTTACCGCCATCTAGGCATAAGGTTGCCCATTGGGCTTCTAATGGTGTAATGCGCAATCCTGTCGGCTCTGGCAGCCAATTCAGCTTCATGTTAAGCATCTCTTCGAGCACGTTTGCGCGTTGGGCTTCTTCTGGTGAGCATAGGCTTATTGCTAAGCCGCTTTGTCCTGCACGAGCGGTACGACCAATGCGGTGCACATGCACTTCAGGATCCCAAGACAGCTCAAAGTTAATCACCATTTCCAGTGCTTTAATGTCTAAACCTCGAGACGCCACATCCGTCGCGACCAAGACTCGGCTACTACCATTTGCAAATTGGACTAAGGTTTGGTCGCGATCGCGCTGTTCCATATCACCATGTAAGACAAGAACACTTTGACGGCTATCCATTAAAGCATCATAGACAGCCTGGCAATCCTTTTTCGTGTTACAGAACACAACACAAGAAGCCGGTTGTTCACGGCTTAGCAGCTTTTGCAGTAAGTCAATTTTGTCATGTCGAGACACTTCATAAAACTGCTGCTCCACGTCAGGTAATTCGTTAACAGAATTAATTTCAATGGTTTGTGGATTATTTTGGATGCGTCGGCTAATTGCTGCAATGCTATCCGGCCATGTTGCTGAGAATAAAAGTGTTTGCCTATCTTCTGGCGCGAAAGAGATTACTGCGTCAATATCATCTGCAAACCCCATATCTAACATGCGGTCAGCTTCATCAAGTACCAGTGTCTGTAAATGATCTAAGCGCACCGTTTCTTTATGTAAGTGGTCAAGCAAACGCCCTGGTGTTGCCACCAAAATATGCGCTGCATGTACTAAAGAATCGCGCTGAACACTAAAAGGGACACCGCCACATAAAGTTAAAATTTTGAGATTAGGAATATAACGCGCTAAACGGCGTAATTCATTCGCGACTTGATCCGCTAATTCTCTTGTTGGGCATAAAACGAGGGATTGGGTATTAAAGTTTTTTGCATCAATACGTTGTAATAGCCCTAGACCAAAAGCAGCTGTTTTTCCACTCCCTGTCTTTGCTTGGGCTCGCACATCTTTGCCAGCAAGGATAGCGGGTAATGCCGCTTCTTGAATTGGGGTCATGGTTAGAAAACCCAATTCATTGAGATTGGAGAGCTGCTCCGCAGGAAGCGCATTTAGTTCAGCAAATGAAGTCACAGTTAACATTCCGAATAAAATAAAAGAGATCATCACGAGGGTCATAGCCCCCCGCACATGATACTAGAAAATAAATTGATAGCGAGTTTGACTGGTATAAATGTGATTAGCTTTGGCAATGATAGGGTTTGCGCCATCTGATTCAGCATGCCCTAAACCATCAAATGGGTATTGCGGAGCCAACACTATTCCAGAAAATGGCGTATAGGTTTTACTTTTACCTAAAACGGAGACTAAATGGTTCCCCGTATACAGATGGATTGCAGGTGATGTACTCATCATATTCATTTGTACATCACCATTGGGAGAACCCAGTGTCGCCACAATGTGTTGCCCGTCGACTACTGGCTCATCAAACACAAAAGTATGATCGTATCCACCTACCGCTTGTTGCTCTTCGTCTTGTAAAAAGTCACAACCAATGCGTTTCTTTTGCCTAAAGTCGAAATAAGTGTCAGTAACTTCACGCCACTCTCCCGTTGGAAGCCCTTCATTATCTTGTGGCAAGAAATACGCAGCCTGCATTTGGAGATCATGCTCAAATGCAGTGCGATCAGACTGTTCACCCGCAAGATTAAAATAGGTGTAATTAGTCAGGTTAACCGGACAATCTTGGTTACATTGATATCGGTAGTTAATGACCACTTGGTTATCATCAGTGAGCTCATAATGCACTTCAACTTTTAATTCCCCCGGAAAACCTTGGTCACCATCAGAAGATACAAGGGTAAAAATCGCTTGCTGTTGGTCAGGCTGAGCGATTGACCACACTCGATAACTGAAGTTATCACGCCCACCATGCAAACAATGTGCACCTTGATTATGTGCAAGTTGATACTTACGACCTTCAAGATCAAAAGTGGAATTTGCAATGCGATTTGCGACTCGTCCTACCGTTGCGCCAAAATAGACTCGCTGCTCCATTTGAGCGGCCATATTCGGTGATCCTAAAATGATATCGCGTTTACCACTCGCCAACGGTAATATACAACTCACCCAGCTGGCGCCTAAACTACTCAAAATAATTTTCATTCCCTGTTTATTTGTGAGTGCTACGACCTTCGGTGTGCGCAGAGTGTGACGTTGTTGCTTGGTAAACTGCATTTTTCCCTAATATTCCTTATATTTCCACTTATCGTGTAACCAACATAATTTAACAATAATAAAACGAATTCTCGATGACGTAAAAAGAAAAAAGCTGAGCGCATAATACGTCAGCTTTTTCAAAAATACTTAATGATTAAATAAGAATTAATGCAAACAATCTTTATCATAAGGGTCTAAGTGGGTCATAACATCCAGTACTTGTGGGTTTTTCATTAATTGTTTCCTTACGTTTACCGCTATATCATGCCCTTCTAGAATTGTCATTTGACCATCTAACTCTAAATGAACATCCACAAGGAAAAAGTCGCCAGATTTGCGTGTCTTCAAATCGTGGAATCCTTTAACTCCCGGAATACCTCGAAGAACATCGCTCAATTGTTCAAGCGTTTCTTCATCAGCCCCTTTATCCATTAAGTCTTGCATAGATTGATAAGTGAATTTGAATCCCATTCGGAAGACAAATGTCCCCACAATTAAAGCAGCAATAGGGTCAAGAATGCGGATACCGCATAAACTACCAATAATCCCGATAGCGACGACTAATGAAGAGGCTGCATCAGAACGCGCATGCCAAGCATTCGCCACTAACATGCTAGAATTAACTTTATTTGCTACATGCAGCATGTAGCGGAATAAGCCTTCTTTCGCAACCAAAGCCGTTAATGCAGCGACTAATGCAATCGTATGAACTTCTGGGATTAAATCTGGGTTAATCATTTTTTCGACCGCAGACCACCCCATTCCCACACCCACGATCAACAAAATAATCCCTAAAATAAGGGATGCACCATTTTCATAACGGAAATGACCATATGGGTGATCGGCATCTGGCTTCTTATGGCTTTTTTTATTCGCAATAAGGACAACAAAGTCTGCAACTAAATCCGAAAGTGTATGAATACCATCAGCAATTAAGCCTGATGAGTGGGAAAATATCCCAACAATAATTTGCCAAATAGACAACAGGGTATTCACCGCCACACTGATCAAAGTGCTTTTTTTTGCGGCTTTAAATTTCTCTTGTTGTAATTCGAATTCATTTTTCCCGGAAGCTGGGATTTCATGTTTATGCATAGTTTATTTTCTTAATGAAAAACAAAACAATTATCATTTAAATGTAGTTTATTTTCAATGACTTAATCAGGCTCAATGATATTCTCATATTGTTTGTTAAATGTCTCATAATAAATTGTAAATAATTGATTATATTGATTGAGAATGGTTATTCTTTATTTTTCTATCCTTGATAAGATAAAAAGCCATAATCAGATAAAAGCTATAAAGAAAAGATATTCATAACTAGCCTATCCCCTATTATAGCTAGAGTGTAGATTTATCTTTATTAGATAACCATGCTCCTGTGAATTCAATATCACAAAATCATAAGTGTAATATGACTTATAAAATGATAGGTATATAATAAAATGAAAATAACAAATGAAGAGGTGGCTATGTATAAGAAAATATTGGTTCCTATTGATCTGTTAGAAGATGATTTAAATTCAAATATCATCAAACATGTGGAAGATTTGGCAACATTAGGTAAGCCTGAGATTCACTTCTTCTCAGTGATCCCAAGTGTAGAACTATTTTTTGGTATTGAAGTCGCTATCTTACCTGAAAGCCATAAAAACTCGGCTGAGCGTGCAACACTCGCAATGCGGGCATTAGAAGAAGTGATCAAAGATACTAAAATTCCAAGTTCTCAAATTACATGTCAAGTGAGTATTGGTTCAGCAAAAGACGAAATTTTAGATTACGCAAAAACCATTAATGCCGACCTAATTGTCGTCGGTTCTCATCATCCAAGCACATCCACTTATTTATTAGGTTCGACTGCATCCGCCATTGTGCGTCATGCGCAAACCTCAGTATTTGTCGTTCGTTAATCTAAAGCTTACAAAATAAAAATGCCGCATCATAGAAAACTGACGCGGCATTTTAATGCATTATTTCTTAACAGAGTTCATTAATTTATCGTCTGTCGACCAAATGCGGTATTTCACTTCCATATCTTTTGGCGCATAAACAACAATTGGGAGTTTGCTGTTATAACGAACAAATGCTTCATCACCTAATTGAGTGGTAATAAAGCGGTCTTTTGCAGGTTCGCTACAAGCCATCATTGTTGAGGCAGGTCCTTTGACTTCGTCTAATTTGTAGTAGTTATATCCCCAACCCTCTAAGGTTTTTTCTTCTAAGTCACCCATAAACCATTGGCGATTACAATCTGCTTTAATGGTTTTTCCGATAACCAGCTCAACCATGTAGTCATATTCATTTTGCTGAGTATCAAGCTGGATCACATGACGAGTCATACCAGATTCTGCTTTCGGGTAAGGCGCGATCTTTCCTAAATCTTCAGTCGCCATTGCACAAGAAGACACTGCTACCGCAGCCATTACAGACAAAATCGCTTTTTTCATCATAAAATTCCTATTGGTAAAAAAATAACAACATTAAAAACTAGGGTTTGATACATAGTAGGTCAATTCAACCACTTTAATCACTATAGATGATTCTTAATTACAAAAATATAGATAACTCATTAATCCTTTAGTGATAATACTTAATATTAGTATAAGGATCATAAAATTAATAAAAATTATGTAAATCCGCCCCATCCATATGTACATAAAACAATCAATGGTTATACTGAAAGTGAGGCTTAATTCATTATGAGGAGGTAGTATGTTATCTGCTGATCAAGATTTAGTTTCACAATTAATCTCCACACATCCCCGCTTTCAATCTCTATATGAGAAGCATCACCAGTTAGATAAAGAAATTAGCAAGCTCGAAGGTCCTTCAGGTGCCGGCTATAACGAACAGGTTGCCAAACTTAAAAAAGAAAAACTGCATCTAAAAGATGAAATGCAGAGAATAATGCAAACCAGTCGATAAGGTGCCTTTAAACTGCAGCTAATCTTACTTTATCAAATACATTGGGGTCTTAGCTTCAATGCATTAGGCTCCAATAAGTTAGCTACAACACAATTGGTGATAATACAGTGTTAATGGCATAAGAAATTTCTCTTATGCCATTTTTGCTATTAATGGGGGAAAAATGCTTTTATATTGATTTAAGCGCCTATAAATAGTTGCCATAAAGATATATATTAAATATATCTTTATTTAAGGAGAAGCGATGATGGTGGGTAAAAAAATATCGAGGGAAATCGTAACGATAGAAAAAATGATAAAAATCTATGAAAAGGCACATCCTGCTCCTGAAGACAACCCAGAACATTACCAAATACTTTTTTCCTATGCCGTAAAACGCCTAAATAAATGCCGTTATGGTGAAGAAAAACCAGCCTGTAAACAATGCCCTATACATTGCTACCAACCAAAGCAACGTGAGCAAATGAAAATCATTATGCGTTGGGCCGGCCCTAAAATGCTATATCGCCATCCTATTTTAGCAATTCGTCATCTCATTGATGATAAAAAACCTGTCCCGGAGCTACCTAGTCGGGGTCGAACTACTCCCAACCTGAAAAAATGATCTTATCAACAGAATATTTCACCACACCAATTCGGAATTACATCACTGAGAAAAACAAATTTACCGGTGTAAATGTTAAATATATTTAACGCCAACTTGTTCGTTAGCCTCGTGTGTTTTTTTTCACTATCTTATTGGTTTTTTATCAGTTTTTAAACTCACTCACGTTATCTCCTCAATTTTCATCGAATCTCGATAAAATGACTTTAGCTCTCTATCATGTTTCTATTTCCAGAAATAGACGTTCATATAAAAATTAGTAACCGAACATAATTAATAACTAAAACCCATACTTATTAAAAATACAAAAATGATAACCGTGCTCAATTAATACTAAAAATGAGATTTACATCTCAATATTTAGCTTAAATCGACAACTTTAATAAAAATACAAAATCAATTCAATTAAATAATTTTATCAATAATGTCATTAACGATTTTATACATTAGATAAATTTATTATTAATACTTTTAACGAATATACCCTAAATAATTTGCATCACTATTATTTATGATAAGACACAAATAATGACTACTTACCTTTAAAAGACAAAAAAACAATAAAAAAGCGTAAAAAAACACAAAATATTAAAATCCATTAAATATAAACAAAACAGAATTTATAACTACAGTTACCGGTAACTTACAGAATAAATGAATAGAACACCAAATAAGTTACTCGTAAAAACCGATTAATAAGCATATATACATCGAAAAAAGCATATTTCGAAACATTTATTAATACTTTAATTTACGATATGACATATAAAAAAACAGCTCATATAATTTCAATCATCAAGGTTATAGTGATTTTTTATATCAATAGAAACTAAAAAATTGATATTTGATTTCGACTATTACTTAAAGAGCTAATTTTAATAAAGGTGCTACCATGAACAGTCAATTAAGTCATCAGGTGATAAAAAAAGTACGCATAGATAAAAGTAACCCACATGCGATACTCGATTTAACCTCCAAAGGTCTTATCATCATAGAAAAAGGGTCAATATTGCTGGAAACTCCAGCCGCAAATGAGAGCCTACATGAAGGTGATATTCTCTACCATAAACAGGGGTCATACTCGTTTAAAACAGAGAACAATACACTAGATGGTGAATTCTTATGGATCTCATTGGATGATAAGTTTTTACGTGAGTATTTGTCTCATTACGGATCACAATTAAGTGAGATTGAGCGAGCTGACAATGTCGCTAATGACATCATTAAGTTTACAACAAGCCCATTAATTAATGAGTTAAAAAATAGCTTAGAATCATTTATTCAAACTCAATATCCTGAAATGATCCTTAAATTAAGGATTAATGAGCTACTCTTGTTATTATCTTATAGTGAACAAGGTGCAACCCTGTTGTCCAATTTACGACAACTCAGTAATCGTCAAGCTGAGCGTTTGCAGACATTCATGGAAAATAATTATTTAAAAGAGTGGAAGTTAAATGAGTTTGCCAGAACGTTTGGCATGGGCTTAACAACATTCAAAGAGCTATTTCATACTGTTTATGCAACATCACCTCGTTCTTGGATCAGTGAGAAGCGCATCATGTATGCACACCAATTATTGATAAATACGTCGATGAGTATTGTAGAAGTTTCTATGGAAGCCGGCTTTTCAAGTCAGTCTTACTTTACTCAAAGCTATCATAGGCGCTTTGGTTATACCCCCAGTAGGTCGCGTAAAGCCGCCTAGTCCCTTCCTCACGTTATATGCCCTGTCAGTATAGGATTAATGTCTTAGCTACACTGACAGAAAGGCAACCCCGCAATAAATCATATGGTTGGAAATAAAAAAAGAGCCTACTATTTAAGTAAGCCCTCTTATTTCGATTTAGAACCTTATTAATCAGTTCGCTTGAATCACTTTCAAATCAATAATTGACATTGAATTTGGCGGTACTTCTCCAGGAATACCTTCTGGACCATAGCCACCTTCAGGCTCAATATAAATTTTGACCATTCCGCCTACACCCACTTTTTCTACGAACGAGTTCATTGGTGGTGGAAGCTGATCATAAGGTAACACCATTGGATTTTTTTCTGTATGCATCACGGTCACCTTACCATCGGTGAGTTGTTCACGCATGATCAATGTGATTTTTTTGTCTTTCACATTTGTAATTGGCGTACCTTTTTGTAAAACCTTATAGTAAGTGTAATTATCTAACTTACTGTATTTTTGTTGTTTTATATCTTGCAGGATCTTTTGGTTCCGCTTTTCATTCTCGTTGGCAATAGTCGTATTATCCGCAGATGGAATTTGGATAATGGTCGGCGTTTTACCTGTAGGTGACTTTTTGCTCGCTCTTAATGCATCATTCTCTTCACGTAACTGAGTCACGCGCTGATTAAGATCCCTAATTTGCGCTTTCAGTCCCTCATCTGTTGAAAAAGATTTCAAGGATGCCAACTCATCTTTTGCT
This sequence comes from Providencia sp. LY12, assembly GCF_057621555.1. Lineage (NCBI taxonomy): Bacteria > Pseudomonadati > Pseudomonadota > Gammaproteobacteria > Enterobacterales > Morganellaceae > Providencia > Providencia sp. LY12. Next base: position 3,075,010 of record NZ_CM172594.1, read on the forward strand.
TTCTTCAAACTATCTTGAACGCTAGCAAGCTCCAGCTTAGATTTGTTATCCGCCGCTGTTTTTTCATCGAGCTGTTTCTTAAGTTGAAGCAATTCCTGATCTTTTTTCGAGAGATTCTCGGCATTAAATTTTTCAGCATCTAACTTCAACGCATTCAATTGTTTGTTCGCATCTAGCAGCTTTTGCTCGATGTCTGCTTGCTGTTTGTTGCGATTAGCAATGTCACCTTCAAGCTTAGCAATCAATGCTTCTTTTTCTTTGGCTTGTGACATCAACAGCGTATTTTGAGATTCTAGCTGCTGTTTATCAGACAGTTGCGCTTTTAACGAATCTTGAATGCCTTTATTCTCTTGATCTAACTTGGTTAAAGCTTCTTCTCGGCCTTTGAGTAAGCTAATTTGCTTATTCAATTCCGCAGTTAATTCTTTGACTTGTAGGTCAGTATCTTTGCCTGCAAGTTCAGTCTGTTTTTCTAATTCAGCACGCAGTTTTTGCACTTCAGTATTTGCTTGTGCTAACTGTTTTTTCGCATCCGCATAACTTTGCTCATTCGATGTTAGCTGCGCTTGTAACTGTGCGTACTGATTTTGACTATCTGCCAGTTGCTTAGCTATTTTTTCATGGGCATTTTGCTGAGTAACCTGTTGTTTCTTCGCTTCTGCTAACTCAACATCCAGTGCATTTTTTTGCACTAACTTAGCGGTTTGCTCAACTAATGTCGCTTGAGCTTTATCGTTCTGCTGTGATTTTTCAGCAAGTTGAGTCAAGAGCTTCTGGTTTTGCTCAGATAAAGCTTTAACTTGTTTGTCGCTAGCCTGAGCCATCAACGCAGCTTTATTTTCCAGCTCTTGCTTCACGTTTTGCAAGTCTGTACTAACCTTAGCTAACTGCTGCTTAGAGGTGGCTAATTCAGTTTCTACCGCAGATTTTTGTTTTACTTTATCTGCCAGTTGCTGATTTTGTTGTTCAAGCTGCTTAACCGCGTCTTGCTGTTGTTTCAGTGCGGATTGGACATCGTTTTTTTGCGCTTGAGCTTGCTTTAGCTCATCTTCACGCTGTTTCAGTAAGGCTTCTTGCTGTGCTAAGTTGGCACTCACCGATTTCAACTGCTCATCCGTATTGCCGGATGACTGTAATTGCTGCTTCGCGTCAGATTGCAATTTGGCAATCTCGGAGGTTAATTGCTCGATGCGCTGATGAGCATCCGTGACTTGCTTGTCTTTGTCAGCCAACTGCTGCTTCATTTGCGCGGTCAGTTGCTGATTCTGTTGTTCAAGCTGCTTAACCGCATCTTGCTGTTGTTTCAGTGCTAATTGGACATCATTTTTTTGCGCTTGAGCCTGCTTTAGCTCATCTTCACGCTGTTTCAGTAAGGCTTCTTGCTGTACTAAGTTGGCACTCACCGATTTCAACTGCTCATCCGTATTGCCGGATGACTGCAATTGCTGCTTCGCGTCAGATTGTAGTTTTGCAATCTCGGCGGTTAATTGCTCAATGCGCTGATGAGCATCCGTGACTTGCTTGTCTTTGTCAGCCAACTGCTGCTTCATTTGCGCGGTCAGTTGCTGATTCTGTTGTTCAAGCTGCTTAACCGCATCTTGCTGTTGTTTCAGTGCTAATTGGACATCATTTTTTTGCGCTTGAGCCTGCTTTAGCTCATCTTCACGCTGTTTCAGTAAGGCTTTTTGCTGTACTAAGTTGGCACTCACCGATTTCAACTGCTCATCCGTATTGCCGGATGACTGCAATTGCTGCTTCGCGTCAGATTGTAGTTTTGCAATCTCGGCGGTTAATTGCTCAATGCGCTGATGAGCATCCGTGACTTGCTTGTCTTTGTCGGCAAGTTGTTTTTTCGCATTTGTCGCTTCAATCACACCATCACTCAGCTGTTTTTCCAACTGTTTGATAGTGTCTAATGACTGGCTATTTTGTTTGGTAAGGTTATCCAGATTAGCTTGTTTTTCAGCAATCACTTTCTGCGATTTGGTTAATTCATTGTTCAGCCCATCAATAACAACTTTATTATCAACAGATTTTACAACATTTTGTAATTGCTCAATTTGCAACTTACTTGCTGCAATGTCATCACTGAGTTTAGCTATCGTCGTTTGCTTTTCAGTAATGATGCGATTTAATTCAGCAATGTCTTTATTGTAGTTAGTCAGCTTAGTGACTAACTGACCATCAGTTAGCAGCTTATTGTACGAAATCAGCTCACCAACACCTTGAGCAACGCCAAAGCGATACAGATTTTTTAATTGCTGTTGCTCAATGAGCTTTGCCAACTGAGCCAAATTGACTGAGTTTTCAGTCCCTGCTTTCTTCGTGAAATTCGAAGAATATAAGCCAAGAGGATCAATAATGACTTGGTATTTGGCAAAATCCTTCGCCAAATACTTAGGATTCCATTGATTACCTTGTAGCAAATAGGAAGATGCAGGCTGGTAAGATTGAGACTCAGATGGCAACGAACAGACGTCGAGAACAGGCTTTATTTCTGTGTCTGCTACTTGAGCAGGTTCTGTTACTTGAACTGGTGTTTTAGGCTCAACAGGCGTTGATGCCGATGCTTTTGCACTTTGAGATTGAGATGACGTCACCGTATTCGATGATCGCTGAGCCACCTTTTTCTCTTTAGTGTTCTTTGCTTTACCCGTCGTAACTTGACGGTTTTCTCTCGGCACAGGAACTGGCGAAAGAGAGGATAAGACATCATAACCTTGGGCTTGTGATTTAACACTCAGTGGTACTTCGACAGGTCGAGGCTTTGGCTTTTGACCTTCATTTTCAGATTGAAGGTAAGTATCAAAGTCATCGATGACATTGTTAAAACGCTCCGCGTAGGAAGCTGTTGAAAAACAAGTCGAAAAAAGTGCCAGAGAGACACAAAGCCTTAGGTTAAGTCTCATAATCCATTAATTTTCTGCAAAGTTGATTCCGTTGATAGCACTGCGTTGTAACGCACCTTAGCACAAAGAACTTTTGTTTTAGATTCAATAGCCATTTGCAATAGCTCAATGGTATCTGGGCTAGCAGTTGCTTCGATTTGTTTGTATAGCTGATTAATTTCACTCACTTCTTTAAATGATCCTACCAGACGGTTGTAACTTTCTGGTGATAGCGTTTTTAGTGAACTGAGTTCTTTAATACAAGTATTTAGTGGCGCAACACCCTGCTGTTCAACAGCATTTGGTGAACGATCTAAAGCATTATTTAAAACGTTCTGAGATTCAGGGTAAGAATCATCAGCCTTACTATTTTGCTGTGAACTATTCGTTGCTGCTGTGGTGGTTTGAGAATCAGCTAATGCCGTCTTTTGCGCATTTGGACCAGTGACACAGCCAGAAAGTAAAGCCGTGCTTACCGCAAGCAAAGACGCGACATAAAATTTATTTTTTAAAAACATATATTTACCTTACCAGTACTTTTCTTCGCTATTATTATGATGTCCTAGAAACCTAGTGTAAGCTAAAAACTCGCTATTTTCTATATAGCCGAATAGAGAAATAGAGACTTCTCATAAATCTTATGCATTTTTATTTTGTGCCAATTTAGTTTCACAACCACGGAATTGTTATTTTAGTACATTAATACACATATCTCTCTAAATAAGAGATCGCATGCTTGTGTATATTGATTATTCTTACTCATTAATTAACATCAAATACACATTTTATTAGTAATAAATCAAAATAAGTGTTGCTCGCTCATCCTATCTCTCAGTTTTTTATAAACTTAGTCTAATTAATTAAAATCATGATATTACAAGCAGGTACATTTACTCAGTCAAAAATTGAAAATACTCACATTTTGAGATATCTCAATGAAATTGATAAAGGCTACTCCGATGATAAAGATAGGTATTGAGTAAAATAAAATTCTACACTTATTAAAGTAGTCAATGAATAGCAGTTATCTTAAAAAGATATTGAGCTTAAATTAACGCATAACGTGATGTAACGCAGATTTTTATTTTTATACTGGAAAGGCACAACAAATTAATTGTAGGTTTGAATGAGGGAATTAAATAAAAATATCATGATTAATTGATAATATTCATGCCCAGTCATTAACTGGGCATGAAAAGCAAAGATTAAGCTTTGCTAGGACGTAATGCAGGGAATAGGATTACATCACGAATAGTATGACTATTGGTAAATAGCATGACCATGCGGTCAATACCAATACCTAAACCTGCTGTTGGTGGTAAACCGTGCTCTAATGCAGTTACGTAATCTTCGTCGTAGAACATCGCTTCGTCGTCACCTTCGTCTTTCTGACGAACTTGCTCAGCAAAACGTTCTGCTTGGTCTTCTGCGTCATTTAACTCAGAGAAACCGTTACCGATTTCACGACCACCAATGAAGAATTCGAAGCGGTCTGTAATGAATGGGTTGTCATCATTACGGCGCGCTAAAGGAGAAACTTCAGCCGGATATTCTGTAATAAAGGTCGGCTGAATTAAGTGGCTTTCAGCAACTTCTTCAAAGATTTCGCACTGAACACGACCTAAGCCCCAGCTCTTCTCAATCTTGATACCGATAGACTGAGCAATCGCAACCGCTTTATCCATATCATCCAGATCAGCAACGTTAGTTTCTGGGCGGTATTTGCAGATAGCTTCTTTCATGGTCATTTTGGTAAATGGCTTACCAAAATCGAACTCTTGTTCACCATATTTAACAACGGTATTGCCTAATACTTTCTGCGTTAAAATACGGAATAAATCTTCAGTCAGCACAATCAGGTCACGGTAATCTGCATACGCCATATACAGTTCCATCATTGTGAATTCTGGGTTATGACGTGGAGACAAACCTTCGTTACGGAAGTTACGGTTGATTTCAAATACGCGTTCAAAACCACCTACAACTAAACGCTTCAGATACAGTTCTGGCGCAATACGCAGATACATATCGATATCTAACGCATTATGGTGAGTCACAAATGGACGCGCAGAAGCACCACCCGGAATGACTTGCATCATCGGAGTTTCTACTTCCATAAATCCATGTTCGACCATGAAGTTACGAACTTCCGCTAAGATCTTAGAACGGATGATGAAAGTGTTACGAGATTCATCGTTAGCAATCAGGTCAAGGTAACGTTGACGATAACGAGTTTCTTGATCTGATAAACCGTGGAATTTGTCTGGTAATGGACGCAGAGCTTTGGTCAGCAAACGAACTTCATGACAGTGAACGGTCAATTCGCCAGTTTTAGTTTTAAATAAACGACCTTTAGCACCTAAAATGTCACCTAAGTCCCATTTTTTAAACTGCTCGTTGTAGATGCCTTCTGGCAGATCATCACGTGAAACGTAGATCTGAATACGGCCACCAACATCTTGCAATGTTGCAAATGACGCTTTACCCATGATACGACGAGTCATCATACGACCCGCAATAGTCACTTCAATGTTCAGGTCTTCCAGCTCTTCTGCTGATTTTTCACCAAATTCAGCATGAAGCTTATCGGAAACATTTTCACGACGAAAATCATTTGGGAATGGAATACCCTGTTCGCGCAACGCAACCAATTTTTCTTTACGGGCTTTGAGTTCGTTATTTAAATCGGGAGCTTGTTCTGCACCCTGTTGCTCTTGAGACATTTTTTCCTCACAGGCCAGCTTTTAAACTAGCTTCAATGAATTTATCCAAATCACCATCCAGCACGGCTTGCGTGTTACGCGTTTCCACACCAGTACGTAAGTCTTTAATACGTGCATCATCAAGGACGTAAGAACGAATTTGGCTTCCCCAGCCAATGTCCGATTTATTCTCTTCCATCGCTTGCTTATCTGCGTTCTTCTTCTGCATTTCCAGTTCGTATAATTTCGCTTTTAACTGGCGCATGGCTTGATCTTTGTTTTTATGCTGTGAACGGTCGTTCTGGCACTGGGTCACAATGTTGGTCGGTATATGGGTGATACGCACCGCAGACTCAGTTTTGTTAACGTGCTGACCACCGGCACCCGAGGCACGGTATACGTCGATACGTAAATCAGCAGGGTTAATTTCGATATCAATATCATCATCAACTTCAGGATAGATAAACGCTGAACTAAATGAAGTATGACGACGACCGCCGGAGTCAAATGGGCTTTTGCGCACTAAACGGTGAACACCCGTTTCTGTTCTTAACCAGCCATAGGCATAATCACCGATGATTTTAATTGTTGCAGATTTTAAACCCGCCACATCACCATCTGACTCTTCGATAATTTCTGTTTTGAAGCCTTTTGACTCAGCCCAACGCAGATACATACGCATGAGCATACTTGCCCAATCTTGCGCTTCTGTACCGCCAGAACCTGCTTGTAAGTCGATATAGCAGTCAGCGCTGTCATATTCGCCGGAGAACATTCGGCGGAATTCAAGCTGCTCTAACTTGCCTTGCAGTACTTCTAACTCAGCGCCCGCTTCGTTGAACGTTTCTTCATCATCAGCTTCTACCGCCAATTCCAATAAACCTTCTACATCTTCAATACCTTGGGTCAGTTGGTCAATTGTCTCAACAATCGCCTCAAGGGAAGAGCGTTCTTTGCCAAGTGCTTGAGCGCGTTCTGGTTCATTCCAGACATCTGGCTGCTCAAGTTCTGCATTCACTTCTTCTAAGCGTTCTTTCTTGGCATCATAGTCAAAGATACCCCCTCAGAACCGTTGTCCGTTCAGACAGGTCCTGAATTTTGCTTTTTACTGGGTTTATTTCAAACGTCATTTTCACTATCTTATAGTTGATCAATAAAGATAAATATTTTCATTCACGAACCGTTTAGTATAACGGAATTCCTGTCAGGTTTATAGGGAATCAATCCTCTATTTCTGAACGAATCTTCATTGTGATTTTAATCGGGCCAAATATGTTCAATCATCAATTGCACATTTTTATTACCGCGAAACTCGTTCACATCTAACTTAAACGCAATTTTCGCTTTTTTGACGCTATTATCTGGCCATCTACGGACATCAATATTGAACATAATGCCATCCAACATCGGTCCTCCATTCACAGGTTCTAACATCAATTTTAAATGTTTCTCGCCCACCAACTTTTGTTGCAATAACTGGAAATGTCCATCAAATACAGGTTCAGGAAAAGACTGCCCCCACGGACCGCTTTCGCGAAGTAATTCCGCCGTCTCTAATGACAGTTGATTACGCAATAATTCTCCGTCACTCCAAATAACGCCCGATAATTGCTCAGGTTGAATAAGTTCTCCCATCAGCATTTCGAAATGGTATTTGAATGCGTCAAATTTGCTCTCTTCAAGCGACAGACCCGCAGCCATGGCGTGTCCACCAAACTTTTGCATTAACCCCGGTTGCAGCGTATTTAATCGCTCTAATGCATCACGCATATGAACGCCCTGCACTGAACGACCAGAGCCTTTTAATAACCCATCTCCGGCAGGCGCGAATGCGATAACGGGGCGATGGAATTGCTCTTTAATTCGTGAAGCTAAAATCCCAACCACCCCTTGATGCCATTCGGGATGATATAGTGCTAAACCGTTCGGCAACTGATTCTCGCTGTATTCGATTTTGTTAAATAGCACCAATGCTTCTTGCTGCATACCCGCTTCAATTTCACGACGAGTCTGGTTTAAGCCATCTAACTCATTGGCTAGCTGGCGTGCATGTGCCATATCATCCGTCAGCAGTAATTCAATGCTGACGGACATATCATCCAGTCGGCCCGCCGCATTAAGTCTAGGCCCTAGTGCAAAGCCAAAATCATTCGCGACCAGACGAGAGGCATCTCGTTTGGATACCTCAATCAACGCTTTGATCCCAGCACAGCAGCGCCCAGCTCTCACTCGATTCAACCCTTGATGCACCAGAATGCGGTTGTTCGTATCCAATGGCACCACATCTGCTACGGTACCCAGCGCGACTAAATCAAGGTATTCCGCTAAATTAGGCTCGCTGATCCCTTGCTTTTCAAACCACTGCTGTTGGCGTAAATGGGCTCTTAACGCTGACATTAAATAAAACGTTACCCCAACACCAGCCAGTGATTTCGATGCAAATTGGCAATCATTAAGATTCGGGTTGATGATAGCATCCGCCGTCGGTAGCGTTTCTCCCGGTAAATGGTGGTCAGTAATAACCACCTTCATCCCATACTCGTGAGCAGTCACCACACCATCATGAGAAGAGATACCGTTATCTACCGTAATAATCAGGTCCGTTCCCTGCTTATAGGCTTCATCCACCACCAATGGCGTTAAGCCATAGCCGTTTTCAAAACGGTTCGGGACGATATAGTTTAAATTCCTATACCCCATCGCTTTAAGCGCACGGATAGCTAATGCTGTGCTCGTTGCACCATCAGCATCAAAATCCCCAACGATAGTGATTTTTTGGTGCTCCACCAGCGCCAAATAGAGCAGCGTTAGTGCATTTTCAACCCCTGATAGCGAACGGTAATCAAGCAAATTAGACGCTTTACGTTCCAATTGAGCGAGAGAGGTTATCCCTCTAGAGGCATAAATGCGCTGCAAAAGTTCAGGGACATCAGGTAATGCCGCGGCATCACCTGTTAATTCTCGTTGACGTAAAAAAGTTTCGACATTCACAATGATGATTATTTCTGCTCAAGTATTTGGAGTAATTCGTCAGGTTTTAAAAAGCCAGGGAGTACTTGTCCGCTTGGTAAAATAATGGCAGGAGTTCCTGTAACTTTAAATAATTGACCTAATTTCAAATGATTGCCTAAATCGATTTTACAGTCATCAATCATGGCAACTTCGTCACCTTTGAACGCTTTAGTCAACGCATCTTTTGGTAATGCATTACACCAGATTGATGCCATCTGTTTTGCTGTGTCGCTCTTCATCCCTTGACGTGGGAACGCTAAATAGCGCACTGTCACCCCTTTGCTGTTTAACTCACCCACTGTTTCGTGTAATTTCTTACAGTAACCACAGCTAATATCAGTAAAGACCGTTATCGCATATTTTTCATTGGGTGCTTTGAAGATGATCATCTCGTTTTTCAACGCTTCCATCTTCTTCAACAAAGGCTGGTTACTGATGTTCACCGGAACTTTTCCGCTGAGATCATAAATTGGGCCTTGTAACAGGTATTTACCATCGTCCGTCACATAAATTACGCCATTATCCGTTTCCACCGTATTTAATCCCACAATTGGGGAAGGCTTAATGGATTCCACTTGCATATTATAATGTGCCAGTTTTTCGATAATCAGTTTTTCTTCCGTTGCGCCATAAACCGATGCCGTTAATGACGCGATACAGGCGGCTAAAACAAGTAGTTTGCGTTTCATATTTATCCTTTCACCCATCACCCTCTCGGATGATGCTGCTCATGTAAAGCACGTAGCCGCTCAGTAGCGACATGTGTGTAAATTTGGGTTGTGGATAGGTCGCTATGACCTAACAACATTTGTACAACGCGTAAGTCCGCGCCGTGATTCAATAAATGGGTTGCAAATGCATGCCTTAATACGTGAGGAGATAACGCATCCCCATCAATATTAGCAAGTACGGCATAATATTTTATTCGGTGCCAAAATGTCTGGCGGGTCATCTTTGTACCACGTTTGCTTGGAAATAAAACATCGCTAGTTTTCCCATTCAGTAAATCTGGGCGCCCCTGCGCTATATATTTTTCCAGCCAGTAAATCGCCTCTTCTCCCAGAGGGATCAAACGCTCTTTATCTCCTTTGCCAACGACCCGAACGACGCCTTGACGCAAGCTGATATCCGAAAATGTCAGCCCCGTCAGCTCAGAAACTCGCAAGCCACAAGCATACAATACTTCCAACATGGCTTTGTCCCGTAACTCGAGCGAGTCTTCAGTCGCAGGTGCATTCAGCAAATCTTCAACTTGTTTTTCACTGAGATCTTTGGGTAATCGCTGCGGAATTTTGGGTGCTGCGATTACCGCGGAAGGATCATCCGCTCTTATCTTTTCGCGGTAAAAATATTGAAATAACCGGCGAATCGAACTTAATAAACGCGCAGAGCTTGCGGCTTTGTATCCGCCATCAATGCGTTCTGCGAGAAAAGATTGTAAATCAATCGACTGAACACTTTCCAAATGCAATTGCTGCGCATCCAGCCATCTATCTAATGATTGGAGGTCATTACGATAAGATGCCAAGGTGTTTTCAGCAAGATCTTGCTCCAACCAAATTGTATCAAGAAACTGTTCAATTAACGGATTTAGTTGTTTACTTTCCACGCCAGATCCTATGCCTCTTTATTATTACAGTGCAATCTATTATGCCTGATTGTAGCACCATCTGTTACAATACGTCCCTCGTGATAAAAACCAGCGCTGGATATAGTAATAATATATATGAAAATAGGTCTTTTTTACGGTTCAAGTACCTGCTACACCGAAATGGTCGCAGAAAAAATACGTGACATTCTTGGTGATGATTTCATTACCCTCCATAACGTCAACGATACACCACCAGAATTAATGGAACAGTACGACGTTCTTATTTTGGGGATCCCTACGTGGGATTTTGGTGAAATTCAGGAAGATTGGCTAGAAATTTGGGAAGCGCTTCCCAAACTTAACCTTGCGGATAAAATGGTCGCAATGTATGGCATGGGTGACCAAGTTGACTATAGTGAATGGTTTTTAGATGCACTCGGTATGCTCTATCACCAGCTTAAACCGACTGGCGCACAGTTTATTGGCTTTTGGCCGACTGAAGGTTATGAATTTGAAAGCCCGAAACCGCTCACGGAAGATGGTGAGATGTTTGTAGGTCTTGCATTAGATGATGTGAACCAGTTTGAACAAACCGATGAGCGAGTCGCGCAATGGTGTGAGCAGATCCTACAAGAAATTGAAGCTGCTCTTTAAGCGCCAAAGACAACTAACTGCAATATCAAATATCAGGGTATTGCAGTAGTAATTGATTGAGATTACGCCAATTTTCTTCGGAAACAGAATCCTTTGCAATCCATAAGCGAAGCTTCTGAGGCTTACCTTGCAATGCATTAAGCGTTAATAAAATGCCAAAGCGGCTACACCATGGCGCTTTGATAATTTCCCACTCATTCTTTTTCCATTGAAGCTTATTGCCATTCACCAATACAGCCACACCTTTGACTTTACTGATATTTTTTTGGCTTTTTGCCCAACTAGCTACCAACACTACTAATAATGGTAGCCAAATCATTGAATTACCTGGAGCCCACGGCGCAACAAGCAAAATAATGCCCGTTACCCCATGAAGACAGGTGGAAAAAAGCTGAGTTTTCCATGAAATGGAAAGATTAGATTTCCACAGGACCACGATTTTTATTTCTTTCTTGAATGAGTTTAATCATAGAGAACAGTTCTTCGTCCTCCGGACGCCCGTGATTCATCAGCCAATTGAACAAATCAGGGTCTGGACACTCGAGCAGCCGCACAAAAACACGCTTATCGTGGTCTGTTAGCTCGTCATATTCATATTCAAAAAATGGCATGATAGAAATATCAAGCTCACGCATGCCTCTTCTGCACGCCCAATGAATTCGCGCCTTGTTATTGATATCGATTTGACTTTGCCCGATAGGCATTCCATTATCCATTTCACTACGACCTTTTGTTGCAGTTGACTGATAAGATTGATTATTTTAAATACTCTATCAGATAATCTGTCAATAAAACATGTCACACTCTACATAGTTCACATTTTAGGTTGTAAAATACCGTTTTTCTACAAACTATTTACCCTCTTATGCTGAATAATAGGTTAATGGCACTTTAGTTCGGTTTGAGGCTTGCAATGTGACCTAGCTATTTTACCATTAAGCACCATTATCAAATAAAGAACAACAGGTGAAATCATGACTTCCCATGTAGACAACGCACAACAGTTTCCCCTTGATTCTCAGTCTTTACCCCTTGTTTTGATTTCACTGGAAAACTGGGAACTTATCCACCTACACGGCGCTGATGCAGAAAAATATCTGCAAGGACAAGTCACCGCCGATATCAGCACACTTGAGCACGCACATACACTAACCGCCCATTGCGATCCAAAAGGAAAAATGTGGAGTGACCTACGTTTATTCCATCACTTAGCGGGTTATTCTTATATTGAAAGACGCAGTGTTGCTGATGCCCAACTCGCAGAGTTAAAAAAATACGCTGTTTTCTCTAAAGTCACTTTTGAAAAGAAGCCAGAACTGAAATTACTGGGTGTGGCAGGTCAAGGCGCACGAGAAGCACTTTCATCCGTGTTCGCAACACTACCTGATAGCCAAAATCAAGTCATCACAGAAGGCAACAGTACCCTTCTACATTTTGACCTTCCCGCAGAACGATTTTTAATTATTACAGACGAAGCGACTGCGCAAAATCTCGCAGAGACTTTAAATGCAACACAGGTTTCTGACCAACAATGGTTAGCATTAGAAATTGCCGCAGGCTTTGCCGTTATCGACCAAGAAAACAGCGCACAACATCTGCCACAAGCTGCAAATTTACAGGCCATCCCTCACGGAATTAGCTTTAAAAAAGGCTGCTATACCGGCCAAGAAATGGTCGCTCGCGCCAAGTTTCGTGGTGCCAATAAACGCGCGATGTACTGGCTAACGGGAACAGGCTCGTCACTTCCAACTATCGGAGATGGTGTTGAGTGGCAACTGGGTGAAAACTGGCGCCGTACCGGAACAGTGCTTGCCGCCGTGCGTTTAGGGAATGGAGAACTTAGCATCCAAATCATTATGAACAATGATATGGAAGCAGATAGCGTGTTTCGCGTTATGGGTGACGAGCAAAGTCGCCTGACCATTGCACCACTGCCTTATTCATTAGAAGAAGATAAATAATTGAGGTTTTTATGTCATCTGCAATAAGTAATAAGCCACTCGACGTTTTGAATTTTGGGGCTTTTACTGAAGTCGTCCAATTTTTGATGGAGCTCGATAAACTGAAAAGCGTTTATCGCAAGAATAAGTTATTAAACCGCGAAAGACACGAAAACACCGCCGAACATAGCTGGCAGTTTGCTGTTGCTGCGATGGCTTTTGCTCCTTATGTGCCAAGTGTTAACCTCGAACGCGCCATTAAACTTGCGCTCGTTCATGATATCGTCGAAATTGATGCAGGTGACGTTTTGGTGTTTGATAATGCCGCTCGTGAAGCCATTCATGATGACGAAGTCAAAGCAGCTAACCGCCTGTTTAATCTACTGCCAAGCCCGCAAAATGCTGAATTCTTAGCATTATGGAATGAGTATGATGCCGTCGAGACATTGGAATCGAAATATGCCAATGCCATTGATAGAGCCATGCCGATGTTATTGAACTTGCATAATCAGGGTCAAAGCTGGGTTGAAAACCATATTCGTCATGAGCAGGTCGTTAGTAAATGTGACTATATTCAGGAGATCCTCCCTGAATTTTGGTTGCAGCTTAAACAGCAATTAGAGCAAGCCCACCAAAAAGGCTGGCTGCTGTAATTAAAAAAATAAAACAAAAAACGCCAGATAAATATCTGGCGTTTTCATATTAAAAAGCTAAAAAATTAATTACATATATTCATCGATAGGCACACAAGAACAATGTAAATGACGGTCGCCATAAACATCATCAAGGCGTTTTACCGCTGGCCAGTACTTGTTCACTCGTGTTGCGTGAGATGGGAATACCGCCAATTCACGGCTATAACCATGAGCCCACTCTTCCGCCAACTCAGTTTGAACGTGTGGCGCATTGACTAACGGGTTATCTTCCAGCGTCCATTTACCTTGAACCACTTGATCAATCTCATCCCGGATAGCCAGCATTGCATCGATAAAGCGATCGATTTCCACAATACTTTCTGACTCAGTAGGTTCGATCATCAACGTACCTGCAACTGGGAATGACATGGTTGGCGCATGGAAACCATAGTCAATCAAGCGCTTAGCAATATCCAGCTCACTGATGCCTGTATCTTTCTTGATTGGACGTAGATCCACGATACATTCATGAGCCACATAACCTTCTTGTCCGGTATAGAGGATCTCATAGCGACTCGCTAAACGCTTCGCAATATAGTTAGCGTTCAAGATTGCCACTTGGCTGGCTTTTCTCAGCCCATGGGAGCCCATCATGCGGATATACATCCAGCTAATTGGCAGAATAGAAGCGCTACCAAATGGTGCAGCAGAAACCGCACCTTGTTCGGTCAGCATTTCTTGAGTGACGACAGAGTGCCCAGGAACAAACGGCGCTAAATGTTTCTTCACACCGATAGGTCCCATACCAGGGCCACCACCGCCATGAGGAATACAGAAGGTTTTATGTAAGTTCAAGTGAGACACATCCGCGCCGATAAAGCCCGGTGTTGTCAGCCCCACTTGAGCGTTCATATTCGCACCATCTAAGTAAACTTGCCCGCCATATTGGTGGATAATTTCACACACTTCGCGAATGCTCTCTTCATACACACCGTGAGTTGACGGGTAAGTCACCATCACGCATGAGAGCGCTGCACTGTGCTCCTGCGCTTTTTCTCGCAGGTCAGCAAGGTCAATGTTACCTTCATCATCACAGCGTACCACCACCACTTCCATACCCGCCATATGAGCAGAGGCTGGGTTAGTTCCGTGAGCAGAGGCTGGGATCAAACAAATATTACGTGCGCCTTCATTGCGGCTTTCATGGTAACGACGGATTGCTAACAGACCCGCATATTCCCCTTGAGCCCCTGAGTTAGGCTGCATACAGACAGCATCATATCCCGTCAATTGCACTAGCCAGTGGGAAAGCTGCTCAATCATTTGATGATAACCTTGCGCCTGCTCCGGTGGACAGAACGGGTGTAACTCACCAAATTCAGGCCACGTAATTGGCAGCATTTCCGCAGCAGCGTTAAGTTTCATGGTGCAAGAACCTAATGGGATCATCGCTTGGTTCAACGCTAAATCCTTACGCTCTAAGCTGTGCATGTAGCGCATCATTTCCGTTTCGCTATGATAACGATGGAAATTTGGATGCGATAAAATCACGTCATCACGCAACATTGCGGCTGGAATTGCACTTTCACTTTCTGAAACTTGCTTATCTAATTTTTCGAAATCCAGTTTTTGATCGGTACCCGTGATCACAAAGAACAGTTCGTTGAGATCTTGGCGAGTGGTGATTTCACTGAACGTAACACCCACTGCACCGTGAATATCTGTCCGTAAGTTTATTTTTGCTTTTTCAGCGCGCGCTAAGACCGCCGCTTTGTCTGCTACTTCGATAGCCAGAGTATCAAACCACGTTTTATGGCGCAGAGTGATGCCAGACTCTGTAAGCGCTTTCGCAAAAATCGAGCTAAAGCGATGAATGCGCTGAGCAATCATTTTCAAGCCTTCAGGCCCATGATACACCGCATACATCGCGGCAATATTGGCCAGTAAAACTTGGGAAGTACAAATGTTGGAGTTTGCTTTTTCACGGCGGATATGCTGTTCACGAGTTTGCATCGCCATACGTAGCGCAGTATGACCTGCAGCATCACGAGAGACCCCGATAATGCGTCCCGGCATCGCACGTTTGAATTCATCTTTACACGCAAAGAATGCAGCATGAGGGCCACCATAACCCATTGGTACACCAAAACGCTGCGCTGAGCCGAAAACAATGTCAGCCCCTTGTTTTGCAGGTGCTGTCAATAACACTAATGCCATCATATCGGCAGCCACACAGCTGACAATATTCTTCGCCTTTAGTTTGGCAAATAGCTCGCTGTAATCATGTATATTCCCCGTGGTGCCCACTTGTTGCAGTAATGCACCAAATACACCTTCGTGTTCTAGCACTTTCTCTGCGCTGTCGACAATCACTTCAAAGCCAAATGTGCCTGCACGAGTCCGCACAACATCAAGGGTTTGAGGATGGACGTCATCCGCAACGAAAAAGCGTTCTGCATTTTTCAATTTACTGATGCGTTTTGCCATCGCCATGGCTTCTGCTGCCGCTGTCGCTTCATCCAGCAAAGAAGCTGATGCTAAATCTAAGCCCGTTAAATCAATCGTTAATTGCTGGAAATTCAGCAGTGACTCAAGACGACCTTGGGAAACTTCAGGCTGATAAGGGGTATAAGCCGTATACCAGCCTGGGTTTTCGAGCAAATTACGTAAGATAACAGGAGGAAGGATCACTGGGGCATAGCCCATGCCGATATAACTTTTATAACGTTTATTTAGGGAAGCAATCCCTTTTAATTCTGCGAGCGCTTCTTGCTCGGTTGCACCACCGCCGACTCTTGGTGGCTCAGGCAGTAAAATGGCTTTCGGGACAATTTTGTCCATTAAATTATCGAGGGAAGTCGCGCCAACAGTACCTAACATGGTTTTTATTTGTTGTTCTGATGACCCTATATGGCGCGAGATAAATTCTGAACGGTTTTCTAGTTGACTCAGTGACATCGACATATCTGTGTTCCCATCCTTTTTGCTATGCGTAGCGTAGGTTATAAGACTCTAGCGATGATAAAACCTATTGATAAACTGCGAGATAAGTAGACTAGCTCAAACTAACCTTGGTTAAAAAACATTCATTATGTTCTTGATATTTCGCACTGTAGCAAGCGATTACGCTACAGTGCGAAACATGATGCTGTGGATTACTCTTCCGCAGCGATCATGCTCAGGTAACCTTGAGCATCGATAAGATCCGCTAGCTGAGAGTCATCGCTCATCTTAATACGGAAAATCCAGCCTTCTTGATATGGCGATTCGTTCACCAGCTCTGGAGAGTCGCTGAGTGCACTGTTAACTGCAATAATTTCACCACTAATCGGTGCATAAATATCGGATGCTGCTTTCACAGATTCAACGACAGCACAGTCGTCCCCTGCGCTCACTACATCACCCACATCGGGTAAATCAACAAACACCATGTCGCCTAAAGTTTCTTGCGCATGTTCAGTAATACCCACAGTGAACTCACCATTTCCTTCATCACGCAGCCATTCGTGTTCGCGGGTATATCTTAATTCTTTAGGTGCATTGCTCATTTCTAGCCTCTCTTTTGATTCTGACCATATGTTCTTGAGAAAAAGTTTTTGAGAAAACGTTTTAAAATCAATTTGTATTAGAAAATATCTAATTACACTAATGCCTTACCTTCACGGACAAATCCTGGTTTTACCACTTCAACCGGCATTTCCCGCTGACGAATTTCAACGATGGCGTGATTTTTAATGTCACTCGGTACACGCGCTAGCGCGATACTGAAACCTAACGTTGGAGAGAATGAACCACTAGTGATCACTCCCTCATGCAATTTACCTGATTCATCCGTAAAGCGCACAACCTGTTCAGCACGTAAAATGCCTTTTTCGCGCATCACAATACCCACCAGCTTATCGGTACCTTTCGCTCGCTGTTTTTCCAACGCTTCACGGCCAATAAAGTTTCTGTCTTGCGGCTCCCAAGCAATTGTCCACCCCATATTGGCCGCTAATGGAGAAATAGACTCATCCATATCTTGCCCATAGAGATTCATACCCGCTTCAAGACGCAGAGTATCACGAGCGCCTAAACCTGCTGGATGAACGCCTGCCTTCAGTAATTTATGCCAGAAATCCACGATATGCTGTTTCGGCATCGCAATTTCATACCCTTTTTCACCGGTGTAGCCCGTGGTCGCAATAAACAGATCGCCAGTTTGAACACCATAAAAAGGCTTCATATCTTTGATGGCAGCACGTTGTTCTTCGGTCAGCAAAGTGTGAACTTTTTCTTGAGATTTCGGACCTTGAACGGCAACTAACGCCAAATCATCACGTACAGTAATCGCTACTGCATAATCTTTTGCATGCTGCTCAATCCATGCAATGTCTTTGTCTCGCGTCGCAGAGTTAACCACAAGGCGGTAGAAATCATCTTCAAGGTAATAAACAATCAGGTCATCAATCACACCACCCGATGCGTTCAGCATACCGGTATACAGTGCACGACCTTTGATGGTGAGCTTAGCGATATCATTGGCGAGAAGATAACGAAGAAAATCACGGCAACCTTCGCCATGTAGGTCAACAATCGTCATGTGAGAAACATCAAACATTCCTGCATCGGTTCGAACAATATTATGTTCGTTGATTTGCGAACCATAGTGCAGTGGCATCATCCAGCCATGAAAATCCACCATTTTTGCGCCGCAGGCTATATGCTCATCATATAGAGTCGTTTGCTTTACCATGAATACCCTCTTTACATTACTGTGTCTGATGGGGTGATTGCGTAATGAACGGCATAAATTTTTTTCTGTGAATCCCGTTTCATCAAAACGCAAATCATCGGATTTGATTCAAAACTGCTAACATTCGAAATTGGATGCTATAAATAAAAATAGGGTGATGTACTCTCTGTATTACTGATTGCGCCCTCACATTACCAGTGGTTTTTGTTAAATAATTGAGAATGATCACTCAATCCCTTCATATTTGGCTTATTAGTGCGCAAAATATCATCAGAATTGAGACTTAACCCAATAATGTAGATAAATTAGGAAAAACAAATAAATTAGAAAAACTAATCCGAAATTATGGATAAATTAGTTTTTCTCAGCTATTGCTAGGCAAGACTGGTTGCGAACAAAATGGAATGAGAAATAAAAAACCTGAGTATTTAAAATTAAACACTCAGGTTATTTGGAAGAGAAAATTCAGACAGAATTAAGCGTTATTAGTCGGTAGTTGCTTTAGCCATTTTGGCATATCCGATAAGCCCATCGCGTGGTTTAGTAGTTGAGGCTTAACACCCGGTAAACTGTCAGCTAAAACAAGACCAATATCTCGCAGCAATTTCTTCGCAGGGTTGTTGCCATCAAACAGTTCACGGAAACCTTGCATTCCCGCTAACATCACCGCTGCGCTGTGCTTGCGGCTACGTTCATAATCACGCAAATAGAAATATTGACCAAAATCTTTGCCTTCACGATGTAGCCTTCTGATTTCACCAATCAGCATAGCGACGTCCATAAAACCAAGATTCACTCCTTGGCCCGCCAAAGGATGAATGGTGTGAGCCGCATCCCCGAGTAGCGCTAAACGCTGCGCCGCAAACTGACGCGCATAACGTCCGGTTAATGGGATAGTTAAACGGTCGCTTTCTAATTGGCAAAAACCTAAATTAACATCAAATGCGACGGTCAATTCTTTCTCAAATTCTAACTTATCTAAATCTTGACGACGCGCAGCGGCTAAGTTTGGCTGAGACCAAACAATCGAACATAAGTGCGGGTCGCTTAGCGGTAAGAACGCGAGGATGCCTTCCCCATTAAAAGCTTGGCGAGCAATACCTTCATGGGGACGTTCGGTTCGAATGGTTGCTACCAGTGCGGTATGTTCATAATCCCAGAAAGTGAGCGGAATATCTGCATGACTACGCAGCCATGAATTTGCGCCGTCAGCCCCGACTATCAAGCGAGCCGTCAGCATATTTTCATCATCTAACGTGATGAAAACGTCATTTTCTCCCCATACCACCTTCTTGATGGTTGCAGGGGCCAGTAAAGTTACATCACGCAATTGACTGGCTTTTTGCCATAAGGCATCGCGCACCACATTGTTTTCAACGATATGACCTAAATGCGAGAGATTTTGGTCTTTAGCAGAAAAAGCAATACGACCGAAACTGTGGTTATCCCACACTTCCATCCCGCTATAGGCGGCAGCACGCATCCCTTTGATTGCTGACCATACATCTAAATGAGTCAATAATTTTTCACTGGCGGCATTGATTGCCGACACGCGTAGCGCATGGGGATCGTTAGCAGAGAATGGCGTTTTAGGTGGATGGTTTTCAACGACCGCCACACGTAAACCACTGCCTTCGAGTCCACATGCCAGTGCGAGTCCAACCATACCACCACCGGCGATAACCACATCAAACGATTGCATATTTTTATTCCTCTTAGTTTTGTGGTTATTTATGTGCGACCCAGCCAAGGGTTTGGCGGGCTAAAACATCACGAACAGGCGGCAACATCTCCATCGCCATCAGACCTAAATTACGCCCCACAATTAATGGGAAGCAACGATTAGCAAATAAGCGCACCAGACCATCGGTCATGGTGACTGTTTTTTCTCGATCGGCTAATCGGGTATGTTGGTACTGACTTAGCAATGAATAACTGCCAATATCTTGCTGATTATCATGAGCATTGACGACTAACTCAGCTAATTGCATGACATCACGGATCCCAAGGTTGAAACCTTGCCCTGCAATTGGGTGTAATGTTTGCGCTGCATTTCCCACCAACGCAACACGGTGACTGACAGGATTCACCGCTTTTCTTAACACTAATGGGTAACAATTACGTTTACCAGCTTGGGTTATTTCCCCTAAACGCCAGCCAAATGCTTGCTGTAATTTGCGAATAAAGGTTTCATCATCCCACGCATTAATATCGTCAGCATGTTCTTGGCGATGACACCAAACTAACGAGCTACGCCCTTCAGACATAGGTAATAATGCCAAAGGACCAAATTCAGTAAAGCGTTCGAAGGCACGCCCTGCGGGGTCAATCGATGTTTTCACATTGGCAATAATTGCCACTTGTCCATAATCATCTTGCTGCCATTGCATATTGCAAGCTTGACCAATCGCAGAACGGCTACCATCCGCCGCCACTAATAAACTGCCCGTGATTTGCTCACCGCTGTCTAACGTGACAGTCACGTTGTCCACTGTACGCTCAACATGCTCCACTTTAGCAGGACAATAAAGTGTAACGCCAGGCGCTTTACGTAACAGTGAAAATAAACGAGCACCTGCTTCATGCAATTCGATCACATTACCCAATTCAGTGATTTGGTGATCTTCAGCATGAATATTAACAAACCCTGCATGCCCTCTATCGGACACATGAACGTGATTAATGGGGGTAACGCAATCAGCAAATGCAGACCAAACACCAATCGACGATAGGTACTGGCAAGTACCGTGCGCTAACGCAATCGCTCGTGCATCAAAACCCGGATGCTGGTTATCCGGTTGAGATGCTTCGATTAGTGATACCGAAACACGTCCTCGACTGAGTGATGAAATTGCCAGTGCCAATGTCGCGCCAGCCATTCCTCCCCCAACAATAATCACATTCATAGGTTGTTAATTACCTTCTGTTATTACTTTTTACTGCTTAACCTAAGCGTTTTTTAGCCGCCGCCATTAACGCTTCAATTTCATCAGGATCTTTAACGACCATCGCCGTTAAGTTTTCATTCCCATCTTCAGTGATAAGAATGTCGTCTTCGATACGTACACCGATACCACGGTATTGAGGCGGTACGTCAGCATCTGGCGCAATATATAATCCTGGTTCAATGGTTAGCACCATGCCCGGCTCTAAAATGCGGTCTCTTTCTACACCGTAAAAACCGACATCATGAACATCTAAGCCCAGCCAATGGCTTAAACCATGCATAAAAAATGGATGATACGCTTTGTTTTCGATCAATTGTTCGACGTCACCCTGCAAAATGCCTAATTTCACTAAGCCTTCTGTTTTAATGCGAACAATTTGACGAGTCACTTCGTGGATACTGGTGCCTGGGCGGTAAAGTTCTAATGCGGTGTTAATAGATTGAAGCACGATATCGTAAATTTCACGCTGTTCTTTGGTGAATTTTCCGTTCACAGGGAAAGTTCGGGTGATATCCCCTGCGTAACCTTCTAACTCTGCACCGGCATCAATTAGGACTAAGTCCCCATTTTTCATCGCACATTCATTTTCTGTGTAGTGCAAAATGCAGGCGTTTTCGCCACTACCGACGATGGTGTTATAAGATGGGAAACGCGCACCATGGCGAGTAAATTCATACTCAATCTCACCACAGAGTTGGTATTCATACATATTCGGGCGGCAAGTTTCCATTGCACGAATATGGGCTAATGCTGAAATTTCACCCGCTTTGCGCATAACCGCCATTTCCGCATCCGATTTAAACAGGCGCATTTCGTGCACCATTGGACGCCAGTCAATGAGCGTGCGAGGGGCTTTTAAATTGCGACGACTTCCTCGGCGCAGCACATCCAACGCACCGAAAACCAGTTTATCCGCGTAATCAAATTCACCTTGAGCGTGATAAACCACATCGAGACCATTGAGTAATTGATAAAGCTGGTCAACGATTTCATCGAATGGCAGCGCTTTATCAATACCTAATTTTTCTGGTGCCGCATCTTGCCCTAAGCGACGCCCAAACCAAATTTCGGCAGTGAGATCGCGAACACGGTTGAATAGCACGGTGTGGCTATGTTTCTCGTCACTTTTTATTAAAACTAAAACCGCTTCTGGCTCACTAAATCCAGTCAGATACAGAAAATCACTGTGCTGGCGATACGGATATTCGCAATCCGCATTACGTTGTGCTTCAGGTGCTGAGAAAATAATAGCAGCACTTGCTGGCGCCATTTGAGCCAATAATGCATTACGACGAGAAATAAATTCCTGCTTATTCATACCGTTATTGCCTTATTATTTGGGTTTTAGGTTGGTTGCTTGTTTGATAATTAGCTAAAAATCAAACGGCAATCAGTTTAAATTAGGTAAATCCGTTCCTTAACCGTAGGTGACTGACAATGCAGAAAGCCTACAGTTAGTGGGTCGCTACCTAATATTATAGATTAGTGAAGAACGGGCTTGATATTTTCAACAACGGTTGGACCTTTTTTCGGCTCAGCCAGTGCGATATAACACAGTTGAACGGCAACTCTCACATATTCAACAACTTCTTCTAATGCTTGCTCTAACTCTTCTTGGTCTTCTTCTTCATCATAACCAAGCATACCGATGTTACGTAGATCGGTAATTACTTCACTAATCTCTTTTTTATCAGTCAGTTTAGGTTGAGCAACACCAATGCCAAGTAAGAAGTGGTTAACCCAGCCAGCTAGTGCGTCCGCATGGTCAAACACAGAAGCGTCTTCATCCGGAAATAGCATATTGAATGCAAATTCGGTGTCATCTAATGCTTCAAATGTGAGGTCATACAGTTCACGCAGCGGTTGTGAAACGGTTTGCGGAAACGCAAGTCCATCATTTGCTAGATCATGAACAAGGGTTTGCCAACCTAGGTCACGGCTTCCTCCACAAATCAGTCCGGTTATTAAACCATGGATCTCGGCGGCAGTGAGTGCGATTGAGTGCTGTTGGAGTAAGTTGTCCAACGATTCATAGTTAGGTAAAGATTTTTGTATAGACATCTGAATTCGTCATGTTAGCTTGGGATTCGTGATATGCTACCACCAAGGATAGCCGCTAGACCAGTCTGCTTTTTTTGTCTGAGTTATTATTAGCTTATTTTTATTCTAAACTAGTAATATATCGCCAATGCCTATCTAAGCATAAGCTATGCAAAAATTAACAACATTTACGCCAAATGTCCTACTTTTATTGGCGAAAAAGATTTTAGTATGGAGGTATCATGTCCGCACAACCCGTTGATATTCAGATTTTTGGGCGCTCTATGCGCGTTAATTGCCCAATAGAACAAAAAGAAGCGCTCTTAGAGTCAGCAAAAGAATTAGAAGAACGCTTAAAAACGTTAAAAGACCGAAGCGGTGTCACTAACACTGAACAACTTATTTTCATTGTCGCATTGAACGTCTGTCACGAATTAGCACAAGAAAAGACAAAAACGCGCGATTATGCTTATAATATGGAAGAGAAAATAAAAGTATTGCAGCAGACGATTGAACAAGCGTTGCACGATCAGGTAAAAATCACTGAGAGGCAGGTATTGCCCCTAGAGTAAATATGCTTATTAATCAATCACTAGTAAAAAAATAAAACGAAAAATTAGGTTGCATTTACACTCTAATTTCGTACAATGAAATCACTGAGTAACGAAAGTTCTCAAAACAAATTTCTCTGAGATGCGCGTCAGTGGGTAAGTCCCCTGAGCCGATATTTCATACCAAACAGAATGTGGTTATTGCGCTGGTGAGCATGCCTGATTCGCTCAGGAAGCCTAAAGGTTGCTAAACTGCGTTCACCTTGAACCAAGGGTTCAAGGGTTACAGCCTACAACGGCATCTTGGAGACCTCCCTTCTATTTAGTCTTTTCTATATTCTTTGCACAAAATCTCAAACCCACACTAAAAATTACGTATTCCGATTCCTTGCGATATACTGTTTCGTAGGTTTTTCCACGAGTTATCAACTTGATATTAGGAATATGATTTATGGAAATGGTTATGTCAGATACGCTCTCTTCACTACGTCAGCAAATCCGTAAATCTATTCGAGCTACCAGACGGGAACTGACGCCTGAAGTTCAAGATGATGCGGCACAACGCATTATCGCCCACACACTTAATCACCCAAAAGTCGCACAAGCTAAAACTATCGCCCTATTTCTTTCGTTCGATGGTGAAATTAATACACGTCCATTAATCCAAGCCCTTTGGGATCACGGAAAACAAGTTTATCTACCCGTTATTCACCCTTTTAATCCTCATCACTTATTATTTTTGCACTACACACCGAAGACTATCTTAGTAAAAAATAAATTTAATATTGAAGAGCCACAATTGAATGTGTTGGATGTATTACCTATCGAGCGACTGGATATAATGATGATCCCGCTGGTAGCTTTTGATAGCCAAGGGCAACGGTTAGGAATGGGAGGAGGGTTTTATGATAGAACATTGGCAAATTGGCAACAAACTGGCTTTTATCCTATTGGACTCGCCCATGATTGTCAGTTAGTTGAAGTTTTACCTGTCGCGCACTGGGATATTCCATTACCAGAAATTATTACTCCGAAAAAAATATGGCGCTGGTAGATACCAACACCACTGTGCTTTTAATGAAATGTTTTTAATGCATCGACTGATTAGAACAGCAGACGAGCGCGGATGGTGCCTGGTAGAGATTTTAATTTCAGTAATACTTCATCCGCTTGGCTTGGTGACTGCGTCAACACATCAATAACCACATAGCCCACATTCCCTGAGGTTCGCAAGTATTGCCCAACCACGTTAATGTTATTTTCAGTAAACACTTGGTTGATACTGTTCATGATACCAGGGCGGTTTTCATGAATGTGCAGTAAACGGTTAGTATCATCCATATGCACTGGCAGCGAAACTTCAGGGAAGTTAACCGCAGATAATGTTGAACCGTTATCTGAGTATTTTGCCAGTTTACTTGCCACTTCTAAGCCGATATTTTCTTGCGCTTCTTCCGTTGAACCACCGATATGTGGAGTCAGGATAACGTTATCGAATTTAATCAACTCAGAAATGAATGGGTCATTAGGATCGTTGTTTGCTGCTGGTTCCGTTGGGAAAACGTCAACCGCTGCACCTGATAATTTCTTGCTTTCTAACGCTGAACTTAATGCAGGAATATCAACAACAGTACCGCGTGATGCGTTGATGAAAATCGCACCTTGCTTCATTTGCTCAAACTGCACTTCGCCAAACATGTTTTTCGTGCTGGCCGTTTCAGGCACATGTAAGCTCACCACATCGCTCATTTTTAATAATTCTGGTAATGAACGAACTTGAGTTGCGTTACCTAATGGCAATTTGTTTTCGATATCATAGAAGTAAACATCCATACCGATACCTTCAGCTAAGATCCCTAACTGTGTACCGATATGACCATAACCGACAATACCTAAGCGTTTGCCACGAGCTTCAAAGCAGCCTTTCGCTTGTTTTTCCCAGATCCCGCGGTGTGCTTGCATATTCGCTTCAGGAATACGACGTAACAGAAGTAATAACTGACCTAATACCATTTCCGCCACGGAACGGGTGTTGGAGAATGGTGCATTAAAGACAGGAATACCGCGCTTCGCTGCAGCATCGAGATCAACTTGGTTGGTTCCAATACAGAAACATCCCACAGCCACCAGTTTTTCTGCTGCGGCAAAGATCTCTTCCGTCAAATGAGTACGGGAGCGGATCCCCACAAAACGTGCATCTTTAATCGCTTCTTTTAATTCTTCGTCCGACAGCGCACTTTTGTGATATTCGATATTGGTGTAACCCGCTGCTTTGAGGTTATCCACTGCACTTTGGTGAACACCTTCAAGCAGTAAAAATTTAATTTTGTCTTTCTGCAAAGATACCTTGACCATTTACCCTACCCTATCGTACTTAATTTTGACCGATGAATTTCGTATGAACTCAAAATAATTCAAGATGCACGCCATGAAATTAAGGCACTCCAGCCCCCTCACATGCACCTTGAAATAAAACGAGAATACCAACATAGCAAAATTCAGCGCAGTAGCAATACAAACGATTGCTTAGACTCTGCTAAAAAGTGTGATGAAAAAGAAGTTATGTGGTGGAAAATCTAGAGCGGTAACACAAAATAAGCATTTTGCCCACCCAATGGGCATTTGTGTGAGATATATCACCAAAATAACGGAAGGTAAAAAAAATTTAAATAATTTTCATGTTGATGATATTTACAAAAGTCATTAACCATCAAACTATTTAGTTAAAAACACGCTAATCAAAAACAAAATAAGCCAGTGAACTCAAAAAGCCACTGGCTTATCATTACATTCTGATTAATTACAACTTAATGGTTTTTACGCCGTCAGCCGTTCCCATCAGCACGACATCCGCGCCACGGTTAGCAAATAATCCGACAGTTACAACACCAGCAATGCCATTGATTTTATTTTCTAATGCGACTGGGTCGAGGATTTCTAAATTGTGAACATCTAAAATAACGTTGCCGTTATCCGTCACCACGTTTTCACGGTAAACCGGCTGGCCACCCAGTTTGACTAGCTCACGAGCCACATAGCTACGCGCCATTGGGATCACTTCCACTGGTAGAGGGAATTTGCCCAGTACGCCCACCAGCTTAGATTGGTCTACGATACACACGAATGTTTTAGCAATGGCAGACACGATTTTTTCACGGGTTAACGCTGCACCACCGCCTTTGATCATGTTCATGTTACCGTCAACTTCGTCAGCACCATCAACATAAACATCTAATGAATCCACGCTATTACAGTCAAAAACGGGAATACCCAAGGATTTTAATTTTTGCGTTGATGCTTCAGAGCTAGAGACTGCGCCTTCGATTTGCCCCTTCATTGTTGCTAATGCATCAATAAAATGAGAGGCAGTAGACCCCGTACCAACACCAACAATGGTGCCTGGTCTAACATATTCTAATGCTGCCCAACCTACTGCTTTTTTTAATTCATCCTGAGTCATGCGAGAGCCTTATACTGAAATAATGAGTCATTAAGTAGATGCTCAATAGTATATACCGGACACCCAGCAAGTTGCAGTATTGTTATTAGGGATTGTGCACTACTTCTTATGAAAAATACCCTTTAGGAATATTTGCAAGTGTTATCCCTAAAAATATGGCATAGTGATTGGCAGAATAACAAGAAGGAGAGTTTTTGATGAAGCGCCCTGATTATCGCGCCTTGCAAGCACTGGATGCCGTCATTCGTGAACGCGGATTTGAACGAGCAGCACAAAAATTGTGTATCACCCAATCTGCGGTTTCTCAACGAATCAAACAGTTAGAAAACCTTTTTGGTCAGCCTTTACTCGTGCGCACCGTTCCGCCACATCCGACTGAACAAGGTCAAAAACTGCTAGCGCTGCTTCATCAAGTAGAATTACTCGAAGAACAGTGGCTTGGAGATGAAAACAGCGGCTCTACCCCATTATTGCTCTCCTTAGCGGTCAACGCCGATAGCTTGGCAACCTGGTTCTTACCTGCATTGAATCCCGTTCTGGGCAACACCCCTATTCGCTTGAATATTCAAGTGGAAGATGAAACTCGTACCCAGGAACGTTTAAGACGCGGTGAAGTAGTCGGTGCTATCAGTATTCAGCCACAAGCGCTACCGGGCTGTTTAGTCGATAAACTGGGTGCTCTGGACTATATTTTCGTGGCCTCTCCTGGCTTTGCGGCTAAATATTTCCCTGAAGGTGTAACTCGCGCATCGCTACTAAAAGCGCCTGCCGTGGCTTTTGACCACTTAGATGATATGCACCAAGCCTTTGTACAACAAAACTTTGGTCTATCGCCAGGTAGCGTCCCTTGCCATATCGTTAACTCATCGGAAGCGTTTGTGCAGCTAGCAAAACAGGGCTCAACATGCTGTATGATCCCACACTTGCAGATTGCCAGCGAATTAGAAAATGGTGAACTAATCGATTTAACACCGGGGTTATGCCAGCGCCGTATGCTTTATTGGCATCGTTTTGCGCCAGAAAGCCGCACAATAAAGAAAGTGACTGACGCCCTGCTAAAAACAGGACGCCAGATGCTAAAACAAGATGATGAAATTGCGGCTGAAATTAACGCTTAATTTCAAAAACCACATCGACTTGGTCATTAAAATCAATACTTTGTTGCTCATAGGTCTCATCAACATTGAGATCTTGAGCAGCAGCTTTCAGCGAACCACCACGGCTACGCATCGCCATCGGGTATGGCACATCTGATGGCGCATTGTAATTAATGCTGTAAATCGGCCCTAACTGGGCATTAAACCCTTTCGCCAACGCTTCAGCCTGCTGTTGAGCATTCTTCATCGCTTGGTCACGCGCAGCATTACGATATTTCTGCGGATCATTCACGCCAAATTGGACTGAATTAATTTCATTCAATCCTGCCGCTAATGCCCCATCGAGCAGCACATTCAATTGATCCAGTTTTTTCACTTTCACTTCAACGGTTCTTGTCGCGGTATAGCCTTTTAAAGACGCCTTAGCAGTCGAACTATAATCATAGTTTGGTTGGGTACGCACATTGGCAGCTTCAATATCTTGCTTTTCAATGCCATTTTTCTTTAGGAATTCATAGTATTCAGCAACACGCTTATCAACTGCGGTTTTCGCAGCCGCGGCATCTTTATTGGTCACTTGCACATTAATGCTCAGCGTCGCCATATCTGGTGCCACTTTCACAGCACCACTTGCTGACGTCGAAATATGAGGACCTTCTGGTACGGCGCTTGCCAATGACATGGTTGGTACCGCAAGACCTGCCAGCAGGGCAGCAACAACGATAGATTTCAATTTCACAGAACCTCCCAATGGTATTTTTCTCTACAAGAAAAAGGAAGTTCATCATAAACTTCCTTTGATTAAGGTTCACATTATCATATTCAGCGCAAACTGCGATTCAGAATAATGCTAATTAATAACCCAAACCATGCATCGCGAGTTTAAATGCAATAAACCACATGACACAACCGACAAACAGGTTAATAAAACGCTGAGAGCGAGGTTTATTCAGTATAGGAGAAAACCAAGCGGCTAACAGGGCTAATAAGAAAAACCACACAAATGAAGCCGTCAAAGCCCCTGCTGTAAACCATGGACGTAATTGGCTTTCTAATTGCCCACCGACACTCCCTAGCACCACAAATGTATCCAAGTACACATGCGGATTCAGCCAAGTGACGGCAAATAAAGTCACAATCACTTTCCAGCGTGTCATCGTTTTGCTTTCTAGCTGTAAGACCTCATCATCTGGAGCCATCGCTGTACGAAACGCGCCATAACCATACCACGCTAAAAATGCGACTCCAGCCCATGTAATTAACGCCATCAATAACTCAGACTGGCTTAATAAGGCACTACCGCCAAATACACCGGCAATAATTAAAATCGTGTCACTTAGCGCGCATAACAATGCACTCATTAAATGAAATTGTTTGCGACTACCTTGCTGCAATACAAATGCATTTTGTGGCCCCAACGGTAATATCATTGCAGCCCCAAGCAGAGCCCCCTGAAAATAAATCGTAAACATGCAATTCTTCCCAATAATTATTCAGTTCATCTGCAAAGAATAATATCCAGAAAAAATTATTAGTGAAAACGATTAACTCTAATGGACCATAAGTAAGGCTAATCAGGATTGGCAATAAAGAAAAGATAGAAAGTAGGATGAGGCTAAGGACAAAATGCAAATAAAAATAGCGCAATGTTTAGGTCGCGCCATTTTTAAGGATAAATACGTTAATACTTATTCAGCAGAAATATTTTTTGCGCTGGTATTAACTTGGTGAAGATGAACATCCATTTGCGGGAATGGAATACCAATATTGTGCTTATCAAGAGCACGCTTAAAGTTTTCCATTAAATCCCAATAAACCGGCCAAGTATCGCCATTCGTTGTCCAGAAACGCACTAAATAGTTTAATGAAGATGGTGCCATTTCATTTAAACGGATAGTCACGCCTTTATCATGCAGAATACGCGAATCAGCAGCAACGATATCACCCAATACTTTTTTAACCACATCAATATCAGAATTGTAAGCAACACCGACCATAATATCTTGGCGACGAAGCGGCTCACGAGTCACGTTAATGATGCTGTCACCAATAATTTTACCGTTTGGGATCACCACAATACGGTCATCTGCCGTTCTCAATGTAGTTGAGAAAATTTGCACGCTTTGTACTGTACCGTCAATCGCACCAATTTTAACAAACTCACCCGCTTTTAATGGTCTGAATACCACCAGCAGAACGCCCGCAGCAAAGTTACCTAATGAGTTTTGTAATGCTAAACCAACCGCTAAACCGGCGGCACCCATTACCGCGATGACAGAGGCAGTTTGTACGCCAATTTTTCCCAGCACAGCAATTAAGGTAAATGCCACAATGGTATAGCGAGCAATAGCAGATAAGAATTCGCTAACAGTGGAGTCAATTCCTCTCATTGTCATCACGCGATTCAAACCACGGCTAACCCATTTAGCAATCATCAACCCCACAATTAAAATAACAAGTGCGGAAACGATATTGACGACATACTGGACTAGCAGATCCTGATTTGCCACAAACCAATTTGTTGCATCATTCAATGCGCCTGTAACATCATCAGTATTCATATGTATATCCTTTTCGATCAAATTTAGACTAGGAAAACTCGCTCAATTCAATTAGTAACCTTAGAAACTATTAGTAAATAATTGAATAACACGCTTAAAATAATAGCTATAAATTATCAAAATATAAAATTAATCGATAAATAAAATGTTATTTATCGATTTTCGATAACAAATTCACGGTAGTCATCCAACATATCAAAAAAGTCATTTACACCACAAAAAGCAATACTTTCATTATCATAGTAACTCATGCCCTCTTCTAACCCGTCCGTCTCAAAGGCTAACTGGTTCGCACGGATCATCACCTCCTCATCATCAAGAATAAGTGTGTATTCGTGACCAATAAACTCCCATTGCTTTTCGCTGCCTTTAATAAGTTCATAATTTTCTGCGATGGTGTCCAGTAAACTGAGGTCATTTTTGATTTCCTCATTTAACCAATAACCGATAGCTTCATGATCCATTGAAAATTTAGCGGTAATACTTCCTGTAATATCCTTTAAGAATTGGTAATCCATATGCAATACCTCACACTTTGCGTCTTTGAATTAAGTATAACGCGAGTCAAGCGGGTTTGCTTAGCGCTATTACGGGCTGTCAGAAGAAAATTAATGGTCGTGACTATTACGCTGCATAAATATATTTATTCGATTAAGATTGATACACACTACCCAACTCGGTAATAGGAACGTTAATGATTAATCGATTAGACCATTTAGTCTTAACCACCACAGATCTTGATGCCTGTCTTGATTTTTACCAACGTATTTTAAAGATGTCTGTGATCACCTTCGGTGAACAACGTTTTGCCCTGCAATTTGGTCAGCAAAAGATAAACATTCACCAATATGGGAAAGAGTTTGAACCTAAGGCACATTTGCCTGTTCCAGGATCGTTAGATCTCTGCTTTATCAGTGATATTCCACTAATTGAAGTTCAAAAGCATATTGAACAGCAAGGTGTGGAAATTATAGAGGGGCCAGTACAAAGAACGGGTGCTATCGGTAAGATTATCTCTTTGTATATCAGAGATCCTGATTTGAATTTGATTGAAATTTCACAATATCTTTAACGCTCACCTAGCTATATTCGTATTCTTTGCTAAAAGCAAGATAGAAAAAACCCCAAAAATTGAATTCTCAATTCTTGGGGTTAAGTCAGTATGATTCTATCTACTGCTGATTAAACAGCAGTTTGGAAAATCACACCATCGGCTTTTTCAGTGTACTGATCCAGTCGGTCAAAGTTCAGATAGCGGTATGTATCTTCCGCAGTCTCGTCGACTTTATTCATAAACTGTTGGTACTCAGCTGGCGTTGGTAAGCGACCTAACAGAGAAGCAACTGCGGCTAACTCTGCGGATGCCAGATATACATTCGCCCCTGTACCTAAACGGTTAGGGAAGTTACGAGTCGATGTAGAAACGACTGTCGCACCATCAGCCACGCGTGCTTGGTTACCCATACACAGTGAACAACCTGGGACTTCGATACGCGCTCCGCTCTTACCAAATACGCTGTAATAACCTTCCTCAGTTAATTGCGCTGCATCCATCTTGGTTGGTGGCGCAACCCACAGGCGAGTTGGTAATTGACCTTTATGGGAATCCAGCAGCTTACCTGCCGCACGGAAATGACCAATGTTAGTCATGCAAGAACCAATGAATACTTCATCGATTTTTTCATTCTGAACATCAGACAGTAAGCGCGCATCATCTGGGTCATTTGGTGCACACAGAATTGGTTCCTTGATCTCATTAAGATCAATTTCAATCACTGCGGCATATTCTGCATCGGCATCGCCTTCAAGTAACTCAGGGTTCGCTAACCAGTTTTCCATACCTTTGATACGACGCTCAATGGTACGACGGTCGCCGTAACCTTCTGCGATCATCCATTTCAATAGAACGATGTTAGATTGCAGGTATTCGATGATTGGCGCTTTGTCCAGTTTGATAGTACAGCCCGCTGCAGAACGCTCGGCTGATGCATCCGCTAATTCAAATGCTTGCTCAACTTTCAGCTCAGGAAGGCCTTCAATTTCCAGAATACGACCAGAGAAAATGTTTTTCTTACCTTTTTTCTCAACAGTCAGTAAGCCATCTTTAATCGCATACAGTGGAATAGCATGAACAAGGTCACGTAATGTGATACCCGGCTGCATTTGCCCTTTGAAGCGAACTAATACAGATTCTGGCATATCTAGAGGCATAACACCGGTTGCTGCGGCAAAAGCCACTAAACCAGAACCTGCTGGGAATGAGATACCAATTGGGAAACGGGTATGTGAGTCACCACCAGTACCAACAGTATCTGGCAATAGCATACGGTTTAACCAAGAGTGAATGATACCGTCGCCCGGACGTAGAGAAACCCCACCACGATTCATAATAAAATCAGGCAGCGTATGGTGCGTGGTAACATCGACAGGTTTTGGATAAGCTGCCGTGTGACAGAATGACTGCATGACTAAATCTGCAGAGAATCCTAAACACGCTAAGTCTTTCAGCTCATCACGCGTCATTGGACCCGTAGTATCTTGAGAACCGACAGACGTCATTTTAGGTTCACAGTATTCGCCTGGGCGAATACCTTGGCGACCGCATGCACGACCGACCATTTTTTGTGCTAATGAGTAACCACGATTGCTTTGTGCAACAGGTTTTGCAAGACGGAACATATCCGTTGCACCTAAACCTAATGCTTCGCGTGCTTTTGTGGTTAAGCCACGACCGATAATCAGAGGAATACGACCACCAGCACGAACTTCGTCGATTAACACATCCGTTTTTAATTCGAATGTTTCTAACAATTCGTTAGTTTCGTGATTACGAACTTCACCTTTATATGGATAGATATCAATCACATCGCCCATATTCAGCTTTGATACATCCACTTCAATTGGCAGTGCACCCGCATCTTCCATTGTGTTAAAGAAGATAGGGGCAATTTTACCGCCCAGCACCACACCGCCGCCACGTTTGTTAGGCACGAATGGAATATCATCGCCCATAAACCATAAAACGGAGTTCGTTGCTGATTTACGAGAAGAACCCGTACCGACAACGTCACCCACATAAGCCAGTGGGAAACCTTTTTTATTCAGTTCTTCGATCTGTTTAATTGGACCTACACTACCTGCTTCATCAGGAACGATACCATCACGCGCGTTTTTCAGCATTGCTAAAGCATGCAGAGGGATATCTGGACGTGACCATGCATCTGGTGCAGGAGATAAATCATCGGTGTTTGTTTCGCCAGTCACTTTAAATACAGTCACTGTCATTTTTTCAGCTAATTCAGGACGTTCGTTGAACCAATCGGCATTCGCCCATGATTCAATCACTTGCTTAGCATGTGCATTTCCCGCTTTCGCTTTTTCTTCGACATCGTAGAAGTTATCGAACATGAGTAGAGTATGGGAAAGTGCTTTCGCTGCGATGGCTGCCAATTTGGCATCATCAAGAGCTTCGATTAGTGCGTGAATATTGTATCCGCCCTGCATGGTACCAAGCAGTTCAGTAGCTTTTTCAGGGGAGATCAGAGGGGAGGATGTTTCGCCTTTTGCGATCGCGGCTAAAAATCCAGCTTTAACGTACGCTGCTTCATCGACACCCGGTGGAACACGGTTGGTCAGCAGGTCTAACAAGAAATCTTCTTCACCTTTGGGTGGGTTTTTCAGTAACTCGACTAGTGCAGCTACTTGTGACGCATCTAATGGCTTAGGGACAATCCCTTGAGCGGCACGCTCGGCTACGTGCTTACGGTATTCTTCTAGCACGACGTTCTCCTCGCTTCTTTGTTATTTATATACCCGGCTGTCTGCACCATCCTGAAAAAAATTATCATCCGGTGCCAGGTCAGAGGAATTTGCTCACATAATCTCAATGGCGATAAAATTATGTCCAGCTTCGGGCAATCAGCATAGCAGAATTTAAACGTAATGTTAATTCATTCACAAGAAAGTAACATTCTTCTGCTAACTTAACCCATTAACAAACTTTATAGGGCAATTTTTAAGCTTGAAACATCATAATCCATTATAAACATCCATTAAGACCCTACTTTTTATAATCCATTTCATGGCTGAAAGCACTCTAATTAGTGTCTTTTTTCATCCCTTATCACAAATTATATTTAATAACTCATTTTTACTTATCTGACTAATTGATAAGGCAAATCATTGCGATTGGTTTAAAATTTTTTAACGGATTTTATGGGGTTTATTGGTCTTTTTAGTTCAACCAGATTACTGAGGGGAAGCAATAAAAAAGAGCCTATGAAAATCTAGGCTCTGGGTCAGAAATAGATAATGTGAATTAGTTAGGTTCTTTTTCAGCTAAGTAGCGAAGAATCGCTGAGATATTTTTTAAATTGTAGCGGACTAAAATGTCTTTTTCTTTAGCCTCGCATAGCATCTTATAGTCATCTTCTAGTTGCCCTATATCTAGCTGCTGTGGGTCATTATAAATGTTATAAAGAGATTCAGATGGTACGTTCCAATAAAAATCAGAATCTAGCTTAATACTCTCGATTCCATGCTTTTTCATTTCATCGAAGATTATATTGATTGCATCCTTAAGCACATTGAGGTCGATATTCATAAATTATCCTTTTTTAATTTTATCTATATTTTCTTTAAATATTTTAATTTCGTGCTCTAAATGCCTAATCCGACCATTAATAATTTTTTGTCTAGCTATGATATTTGGAGCATTTTTTAAGTAACCTAGATTATCAAATGCGTCAGGATTACGCCTGTAGGCAGCCAATTTCTCTTCATGTAATCTAACTTGCTCCCTAAGCGAATGAATAGATCGATTATCAGAAATACTCAATTTCTTGCCGCTAATGTTAGCACCATCTGGATCCCATTCGGGAGGTGTACCTGAACCAGTACCACCTAATTCTACTTTATCTGAATTTGAAAGTTCTTTTCCAAGATTGGGATCTTTAGCTGCCTTATCCAAATCCGATGCACAAGCAAGTCCAAAGGTACATTCAAATGTTTCTGCTAGTTTATCGCCAGCCGCATTAAGTTTGTTTTCAATTGCTTGAGCAAAATTTGTATCCATCCTTGTTTTTTCATCAGATACTGAGTTTCCATTGTGCACAGGGATTATCGGTGTTGGCATTGTTAAAATACTGCTTTTTTCAATGCTAATTTTAATGTTTCTTAATTCATTTTCATTAGACTGAATTTCTTTTGTTAATTGAGTATGTCTTTCCTGAGTTTCTAGCAGATGATTTCTTGCTGATAATTCTGCTTTTCTCTCAATAGCATTATAAAAAGGTTGAGGATCAAAAAAATTTAATTTTGGTATATCTACAGGGCTATCACCAAAATCATCCGAAAGTAAGCGATCTCTATCTTGTATTGAACTAAATTTAATATTTGCAGTGATATTAAGATTTGGTGATTTAAAAACCCATTGATAATTACATGGGTATTTCTTCGGATCAGTCAAAAACTTCCATTCATAACTTTTTTCTAAATTACTTTTTTCTTCTTTTAGCACCTTTATTCTATTTGAGATCTCCTGATGATTTAATTCTAGTTTTTCTTGAGGAGACAGTTCCTGTGGTGATGGTAATGGCGTGTTTACTGCCTCCTCTGATGCTACCTTTTCTCGATTTACATCTCTATCTCTAGATATCTCCGGTTTATAATTATCATTCTCTATAATTCTTGTAATAGTTTTCAAATGGTCATATTGCTCATTTATACTATTATTAAAAGCATAATCGCCATTAAAAAGATCATCATTCGTTACATCAGTAAAATTAAAAGGGACTGGATTGGCATAAACAGTCATTGTATCTATATAGAGCATAATTAACATCCTTGTTGTTATTTAAAAACAGCAAAGAAGTTAAATTTAAAATTTTTTATAGTCAACTGAGTGTAAATATCAAAATTATAGCCATTATAATGTTTATATAATTAATAAAATAAGCTAATACTATTTATTAATTAAAATAAAAAAGACCAAAACATTTCTGCTTTGGTCTTTAATTCGCTTATTTTTTGCTAAAAAAGAAAATTATTTTTTCTTTTTCGCTTTCGCGTTTGGTAAGTCAGTGATGCTACCTTCGTAGATCTCTGCCGCCATACCAATTGATTCATACAGTGTCGGGTGAGCATGGATGGTTAATGCTAAATCTTCAGCATCACAGCCCATTTCGATTGCCAAACCGATTTCGCCCAGTAATTCACCACCGTTAACACCAACAACCGCACCACCGATAATACGGTTAGATTGCTTGTCAAAAATCAGCTTAGTCATACCTTCAGAGCAGTCAGATGCGATTGCACGACCTGATGCAGCCCATGGGAATGTTGCTGTTTCGTAGCTGATGTTTTTCTCTTTCGCTTCTTTCTCAGTTAAACCAACCCATGCAACTTCTGGCTCAGTATAAGCGATTGATGGAATCACTTTAGGATCGAAGTAGTGTTTCAGACCAGAGATAACTTCTGCTGCAACGTGACCTTCGTGAACACCTTTATGAGCCAGCATTGGTTGACCAACGATGTCACCGATAGCAAAGATGTGCGGCACGTTTGTACGCATTTGTTTATCAACATGGATGAAACCACGATCATCAACTTCAACGCCAGCTTTACCTGCGTCTAAGTTCTTACCGTTAGGTACGCGACCGATAGCCACTAACACGGCGTCATAACGTTGTGGTTCAGCTGGTGCTTTTTTACCTTCCATTGAAACGTAGATACCATCTTCTTTCGCTTCAACAGCAGTCACTTTAGTTTCTAACAGTAAGTTGAATTTCTTGCTGATTTGCTTAGTGAATACTTTAACCACGTCTTTATCCGCAGCTGGGATAACTTGGTCAAACATTTCAACCACATCAATTTGTGAACCCAGTGCATGGTATACAGTACCCATCTCAAGACCGATGATACCACCACCCATTACCAGCAGACGCTCTGGAACTTCTTGCAGTTCTAATGCATCTGTTGAATCCCAAATACGTGGATCTTCATGAGGAATAAATGGCAACTGAATTGGACGTGAACCCGCAGCAATGATCGCATTATCAAAGTTGATAGTGGTGCTGCCGTTTTCGCCTTCAACAACCAGTGTATTCGCGCCAGTAAATTTACCCAGACCGTTAACTACGTTAACTTTACGGCCTTTCGCCATACCCGCTAAGCCGCCGGTCAGTTGAGTAATCACTTTTTCTTTCCACAGACGAACTTTGGAAATGTCAGTTTTTGGCTCGCCAAATACGATACCGTGTTCAGCTAATGCTTTAGCTTCTTCGATAACTTTAGCAACGTGCAGTAATGCTTTAGAAGGGATACAACCAACGTTCAAACAAACTCCACCAAGAGTTGAGTAACGTTCTACCAAAACAGTTTCTAAACCTAAGTCAGCGCAACGGAATGCCGCAGAATAACCTGCTGGGCCTGCACCAAGCACAACGACTTGGGCTTTAATTTCAGTACTCATCATGACCTCTTTTTGTTTTGTCCAGCGGGGCCGCCGAATAAACGAATTTTCCACTGGTAAAGTACACACCGCAAGCAGTTTACAGAATTGTTAACATCCTGAAAAGGCTGAATACGTGACGTAACTCCCAACCTTTCGTTGCAACAGCGAAAAACTCTGCCCCAGCCTAAATAAAACAGACCGGTCAATTGACCGGTCTTATTAGTTACATTACCAGACGGCGAATATCGCTCATCAGTTGTCCAACTAAAGTGATGAAGCGCGCACCATCAGCACCATCAATCACACGGTGGTCAAATGACAGAGACATAGGAAGCATTAGGCGTGGAACAAACTCGCTACCATTCCAAACTGGTTTGATAGAAGAGCGAGACAGACCCATAATTGCCACTTCCGGTGCATTCACAATCGGTGCAAAACCGGTAGTTCCGATACCACCTAAGCTAGAGATAGTGAAGCAACCGCCTTGCATGTCAGCAGCGGTCAGTTTACCTGCACGTGCTTTCTTAGACACTTCGCCCAGCTCACGAGATAACTCCATAATGCCTTTTTTGTTCACGTCTTTGAAAACAGGAACAACTAAGCCATTTGGCGTATCTACAGCGATACCGATGTTGATATATTTTTTCAGGAACAGACGCTGAGCATCTTCTGAAATAGAGCTGTTGAAGCGTGGCATTTCTTCCAGAGCACGAGCAACCGCTTTCATTACGAAGACCAATGGAGTGATTTTCACATCCAGTTTTTTCTTCTCAGCTTCTTTGTTCTGCTGCTTACGGAACTCTTCAACTTCAGTGGTATCCACTTCTTCCATCAGAGTTACGTGCGGGATCATGACCCAGTTACGGCTCAGGTTAGCGCCAGAAATTTTCTGGATACGACCCAGCTCAACTTCTTCAACTTCACCAAATTTGCTGTAATCAATTTTCGGCCATGGAAGCATACCCGGTAAACCACCGCCAGCTGCTGCTGGTGCTTCTGCACGTTTAATTGCATCTTTAACGTAAGCTTGAACGTCTTCACGTAAGATACGACCTTTACGGCCTGTACCTTTCACTTTCGCTAAGTTCACGCCAAATTCGCGAGCTAAACGACGAATTACTGGTGTTGCGTGAATATACGCATCGTTCTCAACAAATTCATTTTTGCTGTCAGCTGCTTTAGCTGGCGCAGAGGCTACTGGTGCGGCTGCTGGAGCTGCAACTGGTGCAGAAGCAGGAGCTGCTGTAGGTGCAGGTGCTGCACCCGCAACTTCAAAAGTCATAATCAGGGAGCCAGTTTTGACTTTATCACCAGTCGCAATCTTAATCTCTTTAACTGTACCTGCGAATGGTGCCGGTACTTCCATTGATGCTTTGTCGCCTTCAACGGTGATTAAAGATTGTTCAGCAGTTACGGTGTCGCCAACTTTTACCATGACTTCGGTAACTTCAACTTCATCACCACCGATATCTGGTACGTTAACGTCTTTGATTGCCGCTGCTGCTGGTGCCACAGCGGATGCTGCTGGAGCAGAAACCGCTGCCGCAGGCGCTGCGCCTGCAACTTCGAATACCATGATCAGCGAGCCAGTTTTCACCTTATCGCCAGTCGCAATCTTAATCTCTTTAACTGTACCTGCGAATGGTGCCGGTACTTCCATTGACGCTTTATCGCCTTCAACGGTAATCAGAGATTGTTCAGCCGTGATTGCATCACCTACTTTAACCATGATCTCAGTGACTTCAACTTCATCACCACCGATATCTGGTACAGCAACTTCTTTCAGTGCTGCAGTAGCAGGAGCAGCTGGTGCCGCCACTGGAGCCGCAGGCGCTGCTGCTGGTGCAGATGCACCTTCTGCTGAATCAAAAATCATGATTAATTTGCCAGTAGTAACTTTGTCACCCACTGCAATTTTAATCTCTTTAACCACACCCGCTTGTGGAGATGGGACTTCCATAGACGCTTTATCACCTTCAACAGTGATGAGCGATTGCTCTGCTTCTACTTTATCACCAACTTTTACCATGACTTCGGTGACTTCAACTTCATCAGCACCGATATCTGGCACTTGGATTTCAATAGACATTGATTATTACCTCTTATGCCAAACGTGGGTTAACTTTATCTGGGTTGATGTTGTATTTTTTAATCGCTTCTTCAACGACTTTAACATCAATCTCACCACGTTTAGCCAATTCACCTAACGCTGCAACGATGACATACGTTGTATCCACTTCGAAGTGGTGACGCAGGTTCTCACGGCTGTCAGAACGACCGAAACCGTCAGTACCTAATACACGGTACTCACTGGCTGGAACATAAGTACGGATTTGTTCAGCGAACAGTTTCATGTAGTCAGTCGATGCAACAGCAGG
This sequence comes from Providencia sp. LY12, assembly GCF_057621555.1. Classification (NCBI taxonomy): domain Bacteria; kingdom Pseudomonadati; phylum Pseudomonadota; class Gammaproteobacteria; order Enterobacterales; family Morganellaceae; genus Providencia; species Providencia sp. LY12. Next base: position 3,115,655 of record NZ_CM172594.1, read on the forward strand.
TGCATCATTCATGACTTGCGCTACATAAGGTACGCGTGGCGTTGCTGATGGGTGCAGCATGTTCCAACGCTCACAGTCTTGACCATCACGCGCCAATTCAGTGAATGAGGTTACGCTGTATACGTCAGAACCAATTCCGTATTCCGCAGCCAAGATATCGGCAGCTTCACGAACGTGGCGCATCATAGAACCAGAACCTAATAACTGCACTTTACCTTTCTTGCCTTCTACTGAAGCCAGTTTATAGATACCTTTACGGATACCTTCTTCAACGCCTTCTGGCATTGCGTGCATGTGATAGTTCTCGTTCAGAGTCGTGATGTAGTAGTACACGTTCTCTTGTTTTTCACCATACATACGCTCTAAACCGTCTTGCATGATAACCGCAACTTCATAAGCGTAAGCTGGGTCATAAGAAATACAGTTAGGGATAGTCAGTGATTGAATATGGCTATGACCATCTTCGTGCTGTAAGCCTTCACCGTTCAGTGTTGTACGACCAGAAGTACCGCCAATCAGGAAGCCACGAGCTTGTTGGTCACCTGCTGCCCACATTAAGTCACCAATACGTTGGAAACCAAACATAGAGTAGTAAATATAGAATGGGATCATAGGCAGGTTGTTAGTGCTGTATGATGTTGCAGCCGCTAACCATGAAGAGCCTGCACCCAGTTCGTTGATACCTTCTTGCAGGATCTGACCTTTAGAGTCTTCTTTATAGTAAGCAACTTGCTCACGATCTTGCGGTGTATATTGCTGACCTTTCGGGCTATAGATACCAATTTGACGGAATAGACCTTCCATACCGAAAGTACGTGCTTCGTCAGCGATGATTGGTACTAAACGCTCTTTGATTGAGTTGTTTTTCAACATGACATTCAGTGCACGGACGAATGCGATTGTTGTTGAAATCTCTTTAGATTGTTCTTCCAGTAATTGACTGAAATCTGACAGAGCTGGAATTTCCAGTTTTTCATCAAATTTAGCGCGACGAGCTGGTAAATAACCACCCAGAGCTTGGCGACGTTCGTGCAGATATTTGTATTCTTCAGAATCTTTATCGAAAGTGATTAATGGCAGTTTTTCGATTTGATCATCAGCAACTGGCACATTGAACTGATCACGGAAGTGGCGAACGCCGTCCATGTTCATTTTCTTAACTTGGTGAGCAATGTTTTTACCTTCTGCTGTTTCACCCATACCATAACCTTTGATGGTTTGAGCTAAAATAACAGTTGGTTTGCCTTTGGTTTCTTGTGCTTTTTTGAATGCTGCATATACTTTCTTCGGATCGTGACCACCACGGTTCAGCGCCCAAATTTCGTCATCAGTCATATCTTTCACTAATGCAGCCGTTTCTGGATAACGGTTGAAGAAGTGTTCACGCACGTATGCACCATCGCGTGATTTAAATGTTTGATAGTCACCGTCAAGGGTTTCGTTCATCAATTGAACCAATTTGCCGGTCGTATCTTTACGCAGCAGTTCGTCCCAACGGTCGCCCCACATAACTTTGATAACTTGCCAGCCAGCACCACTGAAGATGCCTTCTAATTCATTAACGATTTTACCGTTACCTGTTACTGGGCCATCAAGACGTTGCAGGTTACAGTTAATAACGAAGACTAAGTTATCTAACTTATCGCGAGTTGCGATAGTAATTGCACCTTTAGATTCTGGCTCATCCATCTCACCATCACCTAAGAACGCATAAACACGCTGTGCTGAAGTATCTTTCAGACCGCGGTTATCCAAATATTTTAAGAACTTAGCTTGGTAGATAGCATTGATTGGACCCAGACCCATCGATACGGTTGGGAACTGCCAGAAATCAGGCATTAATTTAGGATGCGGATAAGAAGACAGACCATTGCCACCAATTTCTTGACGGAAATTATTCATCTGCTCTTCAGTTAAGCGGCCTTCTAAGAATGCACGTGCATAGATACCAGGGGAGATATGGCCTTGGAAGAAGACTAAGTCACCACCGTCATTATTGTTATGAGCACGGAAGAAGTGGTTGAAGCAAACTTCATATAAAGTTGCGGAAGACTGGAATGATGCCATATGACCACCCAGTTCTAAATCCTTTTTAGATGCACGCAGAACGGTCATTACAGCGTTCCAGCGAATTGCAGAACGGATACGGCGTTCTAAATCCATGTTACCAGGGTATGCAGGTTCATCTTCAACAGCAATTGTGTTGATATAATCAGAACTACCAGATGCACCAGCGGCAATGTTAACACCGCCTTTACGTGCTTCGCTTAATACCTGTTCGATAATAAACTGTGCACGATCAACACCTTCTTCACGGATGACCGATTCAATCGCCTGTAGCCAGTCGCGAGTTTCAATCGGATCCACGTCATTTTTTAACATATCTGACATGGTGTATTCCTTATCTGTTATCTATTTTATATGGTTATGTGGAGCCTATCTTCCTGCCATTTTCTTCATGTTAATGAAAACAGCGGGAAGATAGGCCCTGATGTAGTTGCCGCTTTATCTCTAACTAAGAGTACTCACAGTAATGTAGACGCAGCAGTCAGGATCTACACTACCAATTTTAAATCTGGTCTAGATCTGGATGTTGCTGTAAGCGACGTAGTGAACGCTCTCGGCGAGTCTGCTCACGCCCAATGTCCAGCAGCAAATCTTCAATAAAAGCAAGATGTCGATGAGACGCTTCTCTCGCTTTTTCCGGTTCCCTTGCGACAATAGCAGAAAAAATCTGTTCTCTATGCTCGCTTACTGCGTTGTACATCTCTTTACGGGTATATAGGAACTCAAAATTCTGGCGGATATTTTGCTCTAACATAGGGATCATGCAACGTAGCAAATGTAACAGCACTACATTATGAGCAGCTTCCGTTACAATCAGTTGATACTGTAATACCGCATCTGATTCCGCGTTAAGATCACCACTTTTCTGAGCTGATTTAATCAACTCATAACTTTGGCGAATACGCTCTAAATCTTCTTCCGTACCACGTAATGCCGCATAGTAAGCAGCGATGCCTTCTAATGCATGACGCGTTTCAAGAAGATCTAATTGAGATTCTGGGTTACCAGCAAGTAATTCGGTCAATGGGTCACTAAAACTTTGCCACATCTGTTTTTGTACAAATGTGCCACCACCTTGACGACGAGATAGAAGACCTTTAGCTTCTAAGGTTTGAATAGCTTCACGCACTGATGGCCTTGAGACATCAAATTGCTTAGCAAGTTCACGTTCAGGAGGCAGCTTTTCGCCGGGGCGTAAAGTCCCCTCGAATATGAGATGCTCAAGCCGTTGCTCGATTACATCTGATAACTTTGGTTGGCGAATTTTACCGTAAGTCATAATCTGCCATTTTCATAGTGAGTAATTATTGATTATCTAGTACCCAGTGTTAATTGGTCATACCAATTATTTTATGGCTTAATAAAGTAACAAAGTATTCACTATCTGTCCATAAAGACCTTGAGCTAAATCATAAAATCCTGCAAGTTTTAACGATTTATTTTAAAAAAAGCATTAATTAATAACCAAGCCTTGATTAAACAACACACAAATTTAACAAAAAATATGACTTTTTATGCCATTAAAATTAAAACTGAACCGTTACAGCTTACCAATTTTCGCATATATAATCACAGAATGTGAATACAGACTCAAAGGGTAAACATTATGCACATTTTTATAAAAAAACGCCATGACCATAGTTAATGATTTGTTAAATTCATAGTTAGCAAAAATATACTTACGTAATTAATCATATGAAAACTGCATACCAATGGTAAAAAAATATCCCGTAAATATTCAGTACAATTCAATAATCATGAATGTATGTTCAAAAGACGATGCTATTTATGTAGTCATTTATTTTTAGGGGGGAAGACTTAAAATCTGTCGACCTCCCCCTTATCTTTGTAGCCTCTCGGTCTAGCAGCTTAAATTAGCTCAGACTGGCTTTCAGATTCAATGAATCGCATTGAGAGATCTAATGCCTGAATGTGTTTCGTCAATGCGCCTACTGAGATGAAATCAATACCTGTCAATGCAAACTCTCTAATCGTTTTATCTGTCACATTTCCTGATACTTCTAAAGCAGCCTTGCCATCCGTGAGAACAACGGCATCTTTCATCATGTCAGTCGTAAAGTTATCAAGCATAATAATATCCGCCTGAGCTTTGAGAGCTTGTAACAGCTCTTCTAGATTTTCGACCTCTACTTCGATAGGGACATCTGGGTGTGCTTGGCGAGCAAGCGAGACAGCTCGGGAAACTGATCCCGCTGAAATAATATGATTTTCTTTAATTAGATAAGCATCAGACAACCCTAATCGGTGGTTATATCCGCCCCCCATGAGTACTGCGTACTTTAATGCGCTCCGCAAACCTGGGATAGTTTTACGGGTATCTAATAATTTAGTTCGAGTCCCTTCAAGAAAAGCGACATACTTTGCTGTCACTGTAGAAACCGAAGATAGCGTTTGCACAAAATTCAATGCAGTTCTTTCTCCAGTGAGTAGAATTTGAGAAGGCCCTCGCATCTCGCATAATACTTGATCTGGTGAAACCTTATCGCCGTCTTGGACCTTCCAATTCACCTTAACTTTATCACCGAGTTGGTAAAAAACTTCTTCTAGCCATTTTTGCCCACAAAAAACACCCTCTTCACGAGTAATGATTCGAGCTGTAGCTTGGGAAGCTTCATTTAATAGCTGCCCTGTAACATCCCTTTTATAATCAACTATCTGACCGAGATCCTCTTTTAGAGCAACATTGACCATAAAAGGAATATCGGTAATCAACCTTGCCATTAACAGTTTGCGTCTTTCTTGTTCATCATAGCGTCGTGTAGTCATTATTTACTCCAAAATATGCACCCGTATGGATCTCAACTATGCTAATCTTTCTTAATTACGGGTACTTACAAAAAAGAAAAGAGCATACTATGGATACTGATATGAAAATACATGATGGTTGGCTAAATAATGTGACTCATATCCCTTCCCCGCATCATGATGACCGCCCTGAGAGTGAAGAACCTTCACTTCTCGTCATTCACAATATCAGTCTTCCACCAGGACAGTTTGGTGGCCCTTATATTAACCAGCTTTTTACTGGTACTTTAAATCCAGCAGAACACCCTTTTTTCGATGAAATTAAGCATCTACGTGTTTCAGCCCATTGCCTCATCCGTCGTAATGGCGAAATCATTCAATATGTTCCTTTCAACAAGCGTGCATGGCATGCGGGGCAATCCAATTATCAAGGACGAGAAAAATGTAACGATTTTTCTATTGGCATTGAACTTGAAGGTACGGATTATGAAGCCTTCACCGAAGCTCAATATATAACGTTAGCCAAGCTCACTAAGTTACTGATAGCTGAATTCCCTCAGATCGAACAGAATATTGCAGGCCATAGCGATATTGCACCCCATCGAAAAACTGACCCAGGTCCTTATTTTGATTGGCAGCACTATAAAAATGCACTCTAAGCTTTGCCAATTGATAATTTTACGAATCATCCGCCTATTATCTTAGCTAATGAGGGTAACCACCCCATTAGCCCTCTTTCTGATATGCCTCTATTTATACCTGTCTGACAAACTCATTTTTATTAGAAAAAACATTCTTGATATATTTTTGCGAGAGCGCTCGAAATAAAATGAGACAACTCACCATTTGCAAGATCACTTTACAAAGCCACTCGTAACCTGAATTTTCAATTAGTATTTTCACTAAAAATATCTTTTATGATGGAACCTCACACTATCAGAGAGGTTTTACTTATGGATCAGAAAGGATTTTCCTTAATCGAAATAATGGTTGTTATCGCAATAATTTCAATACTCAGTGCCGTTGCTATACCAGGCTATCAAAGCTATATGCAAAAAGCAGCCATGACCGATGTACTACAAACTATCTTGCCTTATAAAAACAGCATAGAGCTGTGCAGCTTTAACCAAGGCCTTTTAGCCAAATGTAATTCAGGAAAAGAAGATATACCGAGCAATATAAAAGGAAAGTACCTAAAACAGATTGATGCAAAAGCTGGCGTCATTACCTTTGTTGGTGACAAAACCTTAACTGGTCTTACGGGTATATTGACACCTACCAGCTCAACAGCCACATCGCCATTTTCATGGAGTATCAGTTGCCAAGCTGATACTAATGCAGATCTAAAAAAACTTTGTGAAAAAACACTGAGCTTCTAATTAAGGGATTAACATGCGCACATCTAGGGAAAGCCATTATATTTTCAAAGAACTCAAAGTGCTTTGTGACAAAAACTATATTGTGATTATCGATTACAACGAAAAAAGATTATCTATAGCCACGATAGAAAAACCCAATGATAATTTATTATCCACATTACGTTTTATTGCCAGCGTACCTGTTTGTTATGAAATATGGGCTAAAGAAAAAATTGATCATTATTTCAATCACCATGCTTTAGAAATCAATGAAGATGAAAATGCTTATCCGACTAACACTATTGAACCTATCAACGTGCCATCTCCTGCCGTTGATTTTGTCGATGATTTATTAAAGATGGCGGTAAGAAAGCGAGCATCTGATATTCACCTTGAACCAACCAAGCATAGCCTAAAAATTCGCCTTAGAGTGGATGGGAAACTCTACGTTATTCCTTCACCACCACATGAAATAAGCAATGAGGTTATTGCTCGAATAAAAATATTGTCAAAAATGAATATTGCGGAAAAAAGAATCCCTCAGGATGGGCAAATGAACTGGAGCCTTGAGCGTAAAAACTTTAGCATCCGTCTTTCCAGCATGCCCACACTTCATGGTGAAAAATTAGTTCTGAGATTATTAAATACACAGTTGAAATACTCTCTCGAACAAATTGGAATGTGCCCGACTTTATTACCCCTACTAAAAAGCACATTACAAAAACCGCAAGGATTGATTCTCGTGACAGGCCCCACGGGTAGCGGTAAAACTGTCACACTTTATAGTGCACTGGAATACCTTAATCAAACATCAAGAAATATATCTACCATTGAAGACCCTATTGAGATCCCCCTAGGGGGGATCAATCAAACACAGGTACACGAAAAATATTCACTTACTTTTGCTTTTATTCTTCGTGCGCTCCTTCGACAAGATCCTGACGTGATTATGATTGGTGAAATTAGAGACGAAGAAACAGCTCAAATAGCGGCTCGAGCTGCACAAACAGGTCATCTTGTTCTCTCAACACTCCATACTAATTGTACCGTTAGCGCCATTACACGTATGGAACAACTAGGCGTTGACAGAAACCAGCTTCAATCCTGTTTAAAAATGGTTATCGCTCAGCGATTAGTTAGAAAACTTTGCACATACTGCAAACAAGAAACGGCACGCATTACACCGATAAACTCAATACAGAATATTAGCGAATATCACTCTACAGGATGCGAACACTGTTTTTCAGGATTTATGGGGCGTACCGCAATTTATGAACACCTAGATCAAACACAACTCGACTTTCTATTAAAAGACAATGGTAAATTAACTGATAATTTCAAAAGTCTATTTCAGGCAAGCCTTGAGCGAGTTGAAGCTGGAGAAACAACATTACAAGAAGTTTATTCTGTTATAGGACAAGGAGAGTAAATTAATGTTTGTATATCATTACACTTCACTTGAAAATAATTCGTATGTAACTGATAGCTTAGTAGCAAAAAACAAGCAACAAGCTTTCTTAGAGATAATTAAACGAGGTCAAACGCCAATATCAATAAAATTGAAATCTATATTTATATTGGACATGGAAAATTTAAACTACAGAATTCATTTTTTTCATCAGCTAAATATACTATCTTCCTCAGGAATTAGTTTATTAAAATGCTTTCAATTACTTCAACTTAATTGTCATTTACCTTTTTGGAAGAACCTCATTAACCAAGCGATCAATGATCTAGAAAAAGGTATTAACTTTATTAAAAACCTAGAAAAGCATCCGTATATTTTTAACAGTACAATAATTAGCTTGATCGTAATCGCCGAAAAGACAGGAAAATATGATGAAAGCTTTTTGATTATCAAAAACATGCTTGAACATAACCAGAAAACATCAATCTTAATAAAAAAAGCCCTACGTTATCCAGTTACCCTCGTAGGATTTTCAAGCCTATTACTTATCATCATGCTAGTTTTCGTCATTCCTCAGTTCGTTGAAATTTACGAAAGCTTTCAACAGGAATTACCCGCTATAACAAGAGTGGTCATTATAATATCAAATACTCTGATTGATAATATTCAGTGGATACTGTTAATACTGATCTCAACTATCTTTTTATTTATTAAATATAAATCCTTTACATTCAAAAAACTGATTCTATTAATGCAATATTTCCCTTATATCAATAACATCATCAAAGCCAAAAATTTGAACATCTACTTTTTAACATTATCTTCCACATTAAAATCAGGATTACCTCTCTTGGAATGCCTTGATTGCTCAACTAAAACGATAGGGCATCATAAATATAAGAAAGAATGCCATGAAATTTATCACGCCATCCTTAGAGGAGCCTCACTATCTGATGCAATGAAAAATACACAACTTTTTCCAAAACTAGCAATTCAGCTAATTTCTTTGGCAGAAGAATCTGGCAAGCTAGAATATTTTACATTATATTTATTTAAGTATTACTCACAGCAATATAAGACTATTACAGAGCATCACCTTAAGAACCTTGAACCTATATTACTCTTATTTATAGCTATCATTATCTGCCTAATAATGTTTGCAATGTATTTACCAATATTTAAATTAGGCTCAGTCATCTCTGGAATGTAACTTATTTCCTAAAGAAAATAGTTTAATTTGGATAGTAAAAATAGATTGGAATCACACATATATCCATAACATGATAACTTGACTCAATTGTATACAGACAAATTAAAACTTTCAGTGTAACCTGACTTATTTCCCGTGAACTAATGAATCATTTATGTCTTATATAGTTGCCCTCACAGGGGGGATAGGAAGCGGTAAAACAACCGTTGCCAACGAATTTGCTAAACTTGGGGTACCCCTTGTTGATGCTGATATCATCGCACGCCAAGTGGTTGAACCTAATACCCCTGCATTGATCAGCATTCAGCAGCACTTTGGTCAAAACGTGTTAAACCATGATGGCACCTTAAATAGAGGTTTTTTACGGTCAGTTGTTTTTTCCGAACCAAAAGAAAAAGCGTGGCTAAATGCACTGCTTCATCCTTTGATACAACAAGAAACACAGAAACAACTTCAGCAGGTTAACTATCCTTATGTTTTATGGGTAGTCCCCCTGCTTATTGAAAATAAAATTTCGCATTTAGCAGATCGTGTTCTTGTCGTAGATGTAACAAGAGAAGAGCAAATAGAGAGAACCATCAAACGCGATGATACTAACCTAGAGCATGTTATTAATATATTAAATGCTCAAGCATCTCGAGAAGAAAGGTTGTCGTATGCTGACGACACCATCACTAATCATACAAATAATACTGAGCTGCCAAATAGAGTTGCAGAACTACACAAACAATACCTAGCACTTGCAGCACAAAAAGAATAGGAATGAGCATGAGCGAAAAAATCGAAACGACTTTGGTTACTTATGAATATCCAATGAATGAAAAAATTCGTTCTTGGCTGCGGCTTGAAACATTATTAATGCAAATCTATGAACAGAGCCATATCACTTCCTACTCTTCTGGAATCGCTTTTTTCCGCTCTGTTTCTGAACTGATTGAAATTTTGGATAGAGGTGAAGTTCGTACTGATCTGATCAAAGAACTCGAAAAACAAAAAAGTAGGCTACTCAGTTGGGCCGATGCCCCAAATGTTGATAAAACATTAATCACCTCTCTTTTAAATGACCTAACACCAAAAATAAGCTGTTTAATGTCCGCACCTCGATTTGGTCATCAGCTACGTAACGATAAAATTATTAGTATGGTTCGCCAACGCCTCAGTATTCCCGGTGGATGCTGTAGCTTTGATTTGCCCACCCTTCAACTGTGGCTAAATATTCCTCAATCAGATAGAGATAATGAAATCAAAAGCTGGCTAAATAGCTTAGATCCTCTGCAAGATGCCTTACAAGCCGTGTTATCACTAATCCGTCAAAATGGAAGTTTTGAATCTGCCGAATCTCACAATGGTTTCTTTCAAGGTAATGTCGAAGGAAAAGAGCTTTTACGTATTAAGTTATCGCCAGAGCATTTGATATACCCTCAAATTTCAGGGCATAAAACGCGTTTTGCCTTACGTTTTCTTCATATCGATAGCGAGAATGGTATACTCCCAGACGTAATTCGTTTTCAGTTAGCCTGTTGTTAGTTTGAGAGTCCATGTATGAATGAAATTATTGAAGTCAATTGTCCGACTTGCCAAAAAGTCGTGACTTGGAATGAATCCAGCCCTTTCCGTCCATTTTGCAGTAAGAGATGTCAATTGATTGATCTAGGCGAGTGGGCCGCAGAAGAAAAACGCATTGAAAGCCAAGGTGATATTTCCGATAGCGATAATTGGAGTGAAGCACCTGAGCATTAATTCCACTTTATCTGTGTTGATAATGAAAATAGCCAAATATCTGCATTAGGCTATTTTCATCTTCATTACTAACGACTTGCTGTTATGCGTTCTTCGTTAGCATATCAACAATCACGCGATTAGCCGGTGGAAACTCTTCAGCGACTAAGCTTTGCTGCTCAACCCAACGTGATTTTTGCCCTTCTTTTCCATAGGGATCATTTTCCCAGTCTGAAACCATAAAGAAGTAGAGCGTAATAAATCTATCGTCAAATTCATGATCAACTTGATGGAATAAATCACAGTCAATCACCGCAATACCCACTTCTTCTTCCAATTCGCGGATCAGTGCGTCCTTCGGGTCTTCCCCTTTTTCTAGCTTCCCACCAGGAAATTCCCAAAACCCAGCCATGTGAGTACCTTCAGGTCGCTGAGTAATAAAAATATGTTGCTGAGAATTACGAATGATCCCAGCGGCAATATGCAGATGTTTTTTTTCCATAATTTCTTCACTAAAAAGGCGGGTTTCCCCGCCTTTATTGATTATTTACTGAATTCTAAATTAGTTTAAGCGGCCGTGGCACTGCTTGTATTTTTTACCAGAACCACAAGGACATGGATCATTACGACCAATTTTATTACCTTGGGTTGCAATCTTCGCTTCTGCTTCTGTCATTAGAGATTCAGCTTCTGCCTCATGGCTTAAATGCTGTTTCTTCGCCAGACGTTCAGCTTCTTCACGACGTTGTTGCTCTAACGCTTCAACCTCTTCCGGTAAACGTACTTGTACTTTTGACAAGGTACTGATCACTTCATATTTCAATGCTTCCAACATATTGGCAAACATACTGAAGGATTCACGCTTGTATTCTTGTTTTGGATCTTTTTGTGCATAACCACGTAAATGGATACCTTGACGTAAATAGTCCATGGAAGCCAAATGCTCTTTCCATAATGTATCCAGCGTTTGCAACATAACGCCTTTTTCGAAATTACGCATGGCTTCAGAGCTAACGATTTCTTCTTTACGTTGGTAAATTTCAATCGCTTTTTCCATGATACGCTCACGCAAGGTTTCTTCGTGAAGTTCAGGCTCTTTGTCTAACCACTCTTGAATTGGTAAGTCGAGGTCAAAATCGTTCACTAAACGTTTTTGCAAACCATCAATGTCCCACATTTCTTCAAGTGATTGAGGCGGAATATATGCATCAATAATAGTGGTAAATACATCTTCACGAATGCTGTCTACGGTTTCTTTAATATCGCCGCCATCCAGCAATTCATTACGCTGAGTATAGATAGCACGACGTTGGTCACTTGCCACATCATCATACTCAAGTAATTGTTTACGAATATCAAAGTTACGGCTTTCAACTTTACGCTGTGCGTTAGCAATTGCTTTTGTGACCCAAGGGTGTTCAATAGCTTCGCCCGGTTTCATACCCAGTTTTTTCATCATGCCCGTTACACGGTCTGATGCGAAGATACGCATTAAAGCATCTTCCATTGATAGATAGAAACGTGATGAACCAGCATCACCTTGACGTCCCGCACGACCACGTAACTGGTTATCGATACGGCGAGATTCATGGCGCTCTGTACCGATGATATGTAAACCACCAGCAGCTAACACTTCATCGTGACGAATTTTCCAGTTCGCTTTGATTTCATCAATTTGTTCTTGCGTTGGGTTCTCTAACGCAGCCACTTCTGACTGCCAGCTTCCCCCTAACATGATATCGGTACCACGACCCGCCATGTTAGTTGCGATGGTTACAGCGCTTTTTTGCCCCGCGTTAGCAATAATGTCAGCTTCCATTGCGTGGAATTTCGCATTCAAGACGTTATGAGCAATTTTTGCTTTAGTCAGCGCATGAGAAATTAATTCAGATTTTTCAATCGAAATAGTACCAACCAGAACTGGCTGACCTTTGGCGGTTTTATCACGGATATCTTCAATAATTGCTTCAAATTTGTCTGCTTCAGTCATATAGACTAAGTCAGGCATGTCTTTACGAACCATTGGACGGTTAGTTGGGATAACAATCGTATCCAGCTTATAGATTGAGCTAAATTCGAATGCTTCGGTATCCGCAGTACCGGTCATACCCGCTAGTTTTTCGTATAAACGGAAATAGTTCTGGAAAGTAATCGATGCCAATGTTTGGTTTTCATTATGGATCTCAACACCTTCTTTTGCTTCAACAGCTTGGTGCAGACCATCAGACCAACGGCGCCCTTCCATTGTACGGCCAGTATGCTCGTCGACAATGATAACTTGGTTATCTTTAACAATATAATCAACATCACGAGTAAACAGCGCGTGGGCACGTAAACCCGCCATGACGTGGTGCATCAGCATGATGTTTGATGGTGAATAAAGCGATTCACCTTCATCCATTAAACCTGCTTTTGCTAGTAATTCTTCAACAAGAACTAGACCGCGTTCTGTGATTGTTACCTGACGAGATTTTTCATCAACAGAGAAGTGACCTTCGCCTTGGAAAGTGTCCGAGTCTTCTTTTTCTTGGCGAACTAATTTCGGGATCAGTTTATCCACTTTAATATACAGGTCTGAGCTATCTTCCGCAGGACCAGAAATGATCAGTGGCGTACGCGCTTCATCGATAAGAATGGAGTCCACCTCATCCACTAATGCGTAATGCAATTTACGTTGAACGCGATCTTCAGGGCTAAATGCCATGTTGTCACGTAGATAGTCGAAACCAAACTCATTGTTGGTACCGTAAGTAATATCTTCCGCATAAGCTTGGCGCTTAGCAGGTGGAGCCATACCCGATAAGTTAATACCAACGGTTAAGCCTAAAAACTCGAATAATGGACGGTTATTTTCCGCATCTCGTTTTGCTAGGTAGTCGTTCACCGTAACAACGTGAACCCCTTTGCCTGATAATGCGTTAATGTATGCTGGCAGCGTTGCAGTTAATGTTTTACCTTCACCTGTACGCATTTCTGCGATGCAGCGCTCGTTCAGTACCATACCACCGATTAACTGAACGTCGAAGTGACGCATACCGAAGACACGTTTACTTGCTTCACGCACTGTCGCAAACGCTTCAGGGATCATATTTTCAATACTTTCGCCTTGTTTTAAACGCTCACGAAATTCTACGGTTTTGGCTTTCAGCTCGTCATCCGATAATTTCTCAAACTCAGGCTCTAGCTTGTTAATTTTTTCCACTTCTTTACGCAGACGGCGCAGAGTACGGTCATTACGGCTACCAAATACTTTGGTTAATAATTTAGTTAACATATTTTTTCTCAGGTAAATCAATTAATTATTTGAATCGATGATTTTTGACACGATGAGAAACGCCCCAATGGTAGGCTTAACATCGTTAAATGGATTTAAGCAAAAAAGGGTCCAGCCCGAATGCCGTGTACCTGAGCAACCCAAATCGCGGGCTGATAAACAGTAAAGAGAGGGTAGATATGTTCGCTAGCTTGAGTCGTTGCCACATCCCATTGTAAAGATCGCTGCGCTAACATTGCGTACAGCGTATCTAACATTAATTGAGGGGCAAATAGCGTCTCTTTTTGTAGCTTACTTTTATCGGTATCTTCATCTTCTGTAGCTGAAAAGGCAAAAGTCAGTTGGCGGATAACATTACGTACCGCATGCTGCTGCCAGTAATTGACGGAGTAAGAAGATGAGGATGAAGAGCGTTGAGAATTCTGCTGAGCAAATAAGTTATCGAAAGCATTTACAGCTTGGCTTTGTCGATTGGCTGGCGCAGAATTAACTTGAGCCTGCTGAGATTCTGATAAGGCATTTAAAATTGTAGGCAAGCCAACACCCGTAGCCACAACACCTAATAACAGGTGGGACCAGAAGTATCGTCTACCTAAATGTCGCCAAAAATTTAAAATGCCCATCAAACTCTTATATAATTTATAGATTAAAGTATGATTCCCAATTATGTTCTGACATCTTTAGCAATCGCGTAAAATGAGAGTTCACAATGAGAGATAGTCATCCACAGGCACTTTTCGATGTTCTCGAAGAGTCTCTGGCAAAAACATCAAACACTTTACAAACTATTCAGCGAAATGCAAAAGCTATTCTAAAATTGAATCGTGTTGTAAAAAGTTTGCTGCCAGCGGAAATTAAACCCATGTGTCGGGTGGCAAACTACCGTAATAACATTATGGTTATCGAAGTGGCTAATGCCAGTTGGATGACCCGCCTTAACTATGAAAAAATAAACCTTCTTTCAGCGCTAAGGTCGTCTATTCTACCATCTTTATCTTCCATCGACATCAGAATCAACCCCGATCTTATACGAAAATCTAAGCAAAATAGCTCATTGAATAAGCAATCAGTGAATCAAAAAGAAAATCGCAATCAAAGAAAGATTAGTACGCAAACCGCAGAGCAGTTATTACGATTAGCGAAAAAGAGTCCGAAGGGATTAAAAGAGAAGTTTGAGCGGCTGGCTGCATTAGCCGGAGAGAGTACTAATGCAACCAACAGAAAAGGCTAACTCTGACTGGCAGAGATAGCCGCATAATAGAAACTATTATGCGAATACAGTCGAAGGCGCTTTGAATGCCAGAGGTAATTCAGCTTCGTCTTCAAAGGTGACCAGATCCCAAGCAGATTCTTTAGCCAGAACCGCTTGCAGCAATTTGTTATTCAGTGCGTGACCCGATTTGAATGCAGTGAATGCACCAATAATGTTATGTCCACACATGAATAAGTCACCAATTGCATCGAGCATTTTGTGACGAACGAATTCATCTTCAAAGCGTAAACCATCTTCGTTGAGTACTTTATAGTCATCAACGACGATAGCACAGTCAAAACTACCGCCTAAGCATAGGCCTTTCGATTGCAGATATTCAATGTCACGCATGAAACCGAAGGTACGCGCGCGGCTAATTTGGTTTACAAAAGATTCCGCAGAGAAATCCATTGCATAGCGTTGCGTGCTGCTATCAATTGCAGGATGTTGAAAATCAATAGTGAAATCAAGGCTAAAGCCATTGTATGGGGACATTTCTGCCCACTTATCACCATCTTCAACACGTACAGTTTCTTTAATGCGTAAGAATTTCTTCGCACAATTTAATTCTTCAATACCGCCATCTAGCAGTAAGAAAACAAACGGTGCAGCACTGCCATCCATAATCGGGATTTCAGGCGCATTGACTTCAATAACAATGTTATCGATGCCTAATCCTGCTAAAGCAGCATTCAAATGTTCAACCGTCGAAATACGTACGTTATCTTCGTTGACTAAGCAAGTACATAACATCGTATCGCGAACTGATTTCGCATCTGCCGGAAAATCTACCGGTGGATTAAGGTCAGTACGACGGTAGATGACCCCGGTATTGGCCGGTGCCGGACGTAAAGTAAGCGTAACTTTCTTGCCGGTATGTAAACCAACACCAGTCGCTTTAATAATACGTTTAAGTGTCCGTTGTTTGATCATCGTATTTTCTCGCAATGTTATAAGTCCTACTGGCTATCTTAATTGATAACCAGTAGAAAATTTTAGCACAAAAAGCGGAAAAACCAATCTAATTAAAAATTAATCGGCCTGTTTACGCAAGAAAGCTGGGATATCTAAGTAATCCGGCTCTTTATTTACTTGTGTATTTTGGTCGTTAACGGCTTTTGCAGCTGGTTTTTCATCATTTAATGAAGACATGCTATTTTGCATTTGCTGATAGCGTTGCTCCATAGAAGCTTGCTGAGACATTTTATTGCTCACTAAAGTAATTTCTGGACGTTTGTCCATACCAATACCAGTAGCAACAACAGTCACGCGCAATTCTTCATGCATTTCTGGGTCTAAAGAGGTACCGATTACGACAGTCGCATTATCTGATGCGAATGCACGAATGGTATTACCCACTGTTTCAAACTCATCCAAGCGCAGGTCAAAACCAGCAGTGATGTTGACCAGAACACCGCGCGCACCAGACAGGTCGATATCTTCCAGAAGTGGGCTAGAAATTGCCATTTCAGCAGCTTCTTCCGCTCTATCTTCACCACGAGCGACACCTGAACCCATCATCGCGTAGCCCATTTCTGACATCACAGTACGTACGTCAGCAAAGTCCACGTTCATTAAGCCTGGGCGAGTGATCAGCTCAGCGATACCTTGAACTGCACCTTTTAATACGTCGTTAGCCGCACCAAAAGCATCCAGTAAAGAGATACCACGACCAAGTACTTTCAGTAACTTGTCGTTAGGGATAGTGATCAGCGAGTCAACGTGCTTAGACAGCTCAGTGATACCCGCTTCCGCGAATGCCATACGCTTTTTGCCTTCGAAATTGAATGGCTTAGTCACGACCGCAACGGTGAGGATACCTAATTCTTTAGCCACTTCAGCAACGACTGGCGCTGCCCCCGTACCAGTACCACCGCCCATGCCTGCAGCGATGAACACCATATCTGCGCCATCAAGAGCATTGCGCAGTGCTTCACGGTCTTCTTCTGCCGCATTACGGCCGACTTCTGGGTTTGCACCCGCACCCAGACCTTTAGTAATACCGGTACCGATCTGAATGGTTTGTCCGACTGCGGTTTTACGCAGGGCTTGTGCGTCGGTGTTGACTGCGAAGAATTCAACACCCTCGATGCGCTCGCGTACCATGTGTTCAACGGCATTTCCGCCGCCGCCGCCAACGCCGATGACTTTAATCACCGCATCGTTGGTTAGCTCCATTGGTTCAAACATAATGTCTCTCCGTTTTGTGCTTACTATTGAAGCTAATAATATGCTTCTAAATAAAAATTAAAATTCTTTTCTCAGCCAGCTGGTGAGCTTACTAAACCACCCGCTAACTGAAGCACGTTTTTCCGTCTCGGTATCATCGCCAAGGTGGCTTTCTTTACCGTAATGCAGAAGCCCTACCGCTGTGGAGTAGTACGGCTCCTGAGCATAATCCGTTAATCCTGTTATATTAAGTGGGGTACCGATTCTGACCTGTGTATGGAACACTTTTTGAGCGCATTCAACTAGCCCGTCAATCTGTGCTGCCCCACCCGTCAAAACTATCCCTGCCGCTAAGTGGTGTTTGACACCTTGCTGACGTAACTGTTCCTGTAAATTTAAAATTTCTTCATTCACTAAATTTAACAGCTCAGTATACCGTGGCTCAATCACTTCCGCTAAGGTTTGACGCTGTAAACTTCTCGGTGGACGACCGCCAACACTCGGTACTTCCACCGTTTCATCTTTACTCACAATCGAACCGACTGCACAACCGTGACGCACTTTAATCGCTTCGGCATCTGTTGGCGGCGTACCAAATGCGTAAGCGATATCACTTGTCACCACATTACCTGCGTATGGGATCACTTTGGTATGACGCAAAGCACCACCCGTATAAACCGCCATGTCCATTGTGCCGCCACCGACATCAACAACACAGACACCTAATTCACGCTCATCTTCAGTCAATACACTATAGCTTGCAGCAAGACCGGCAAAAATAAGCTGGTCAACTTTTAACCCGCAACGCTCAACAGCTTTCACAATGTTCTTCGCCATATCGTTATGGCAAGTGATCAGATGAACTTTAGCTTGCATACGAACACCAGAAAGACCGACTGGATTTTTAATGCCTTCTTGGTAGTCAATCGCGAATTCTTGCGGGATAACATGCAAAATTCGGTGTTCGTCTTTAACTCGGACAGATTTCGCCGTGTGAACGACGCTGTCCACGTCTTCTTGTGTCACTTCTTCTTCTGAGATTGGAACCATACCAATCTCATTTTGGCAGCTCACATGTTTACCTGATAATGCAAGGTAAACGGAAGAAATTTGGCAATCTGCCATTAATTCAGCTTGGTCAATCGCTCTTTGGACACATTTAACAACCGACTCAAGATCGTTAACGCCACCTTTGTCCATTCCGCGAGATGGACAGCTTCCCACCCCAATAATATTAACCATACCATCGGGCAGAATTTCTCCTACAAGGGCTGACACCTTGGAAGTTCCAATTTCAAGGCCTACCACTAATTTTCTGTCCGTTGCTTTAATCATTTGCTTCTGCCTATCTGCCTAATTTGAGTTATTAGCAATTTGTCTTATTGGAAGCCTTGCGGTGCGTCAACTAATAAAGGAGCCCACCCCACCGCTGCTCCACTGGTATAACGCAAATCAACATAGTCGACGCGTTTATCAGTCGTTTGCTGTAAAAGCGGATAAAGCTCGAGAAAACGGTTTAACCGCTCTAACACATCTTTTTTCCCAAGTTCGACTCTTACATCATTATCTAAAATAATCTGCCATGCATGGCGCGCTGTCATAGAAACGGATTTTAGTTTCAAGTTATTTTTCGCCAAAATACCACTTAGCACAGCAAATTCTTTCAAAACCTCTGTTTGGCTTCCTTGCGGACCATACAGCAACACATAATCGCCTTTACCATTTTGACTCGGTGGAAGGGTAAATACGCGCCCTTCTTGGTCGACCATGCTTTGGTCATTCCATCTTGCGTAGGGTTTGTACTCCGCAATATGGATTTTTAATTCATCCGGCCACTGTTTACGCACTGTCACTTGGCGTATCCACGGCATCATACTGATTTGGTTTTGAATCGCATTCACATCCACCGTCATAAAGGTTCCCGGCTGACCTAATGACAAAATTGCCTTTCGCACATCGTCATTGGTAGTGTAGTTGCGTTCTCCCGTTAATATTAGTTTGGACATTGGCAGCCTATCGGCATCCTTCATCCAGTTCATCACCGTCCAGCCGCTCCATACAATGGTGCCGACAACCATCAGGAAGAAAATCAATCCGCCCAGAAAAGCCCCATTACTTGGTCTTGAGCGCGGATCTTCATCTTGCTGACCGCTATTGTGATTATGATGCCTTACGTTTAACGCTGCCTGTGACATATCAACTAGCCAATTCCAAAATACGTACCACTAACTGCGAAAAATCCAAACCTGCTTGACGCGCAGCCATTGGAACTAAACTGTGACTGGTCATTCCTGGCGAAGTATTTACTTCGAGCAAATAGAATTCCCCGTCACTATCTTGCATCACATCAACCCGTCCCCAGCCACGACAGCCTACCGCTTGATAAGCTTGCATTGCGATATCTGCCAGTTTCGCTTCAAGGTCGCTTGTTAATCCACTTGGGCAGAAATATTGAGTCTCATCGGACAAATATTTTGCTTCATAATCATAGAAAATACCCGGTGGCTGAATACGAATCGAAGGCAAAACTTCGTCCCCCAGTACCGCTACCGTATACTCAGGACCACTTAACCACTTTTCAATCAACAATGTATCGTCAAATTGGAAAGCAAGCTCAATGGCTTCTGGCAGTGCATCCAGAGCATCAACTTTGCTCATTCCAACACTGGAACCTTCCAAACTCGGTTTAACGATAAGTGGCAGTCCTAAGTGCTTAACTTGCTGAGCTAACTGATCTTTTTTAATATTAGTATATTTCTGCTTGTTAAGTGAAATATATGGAGAAACACTTAGTCCAGCACCTTGCCAAAGTTGTTTGGTGCGTAGTTTATCCATACTCAGTGCAGATGCCATTACGCCACTGCCGGTGTATGGAAGCCCCAGAAACTCAAGCATTCCTTGGATCGTACCGTCTTCCCCGCCACGACCATGTAAGGCGATAAACGCTTTATCAAACCCAGCTTCTTTTAATGTCACAACAGGAAAATCTTGGGTATCAATTGGATGCGCATCAACGCCCGCTTGGCGTAATCCCGCCAATACAGCATTGCCAGACTGAAGTGACACTTCACGTTCAGCAGATGTGCCGCCAAAGAGAACCGCGATTTTTTCTGTCATGCTTATTCCTCAACCATCGGTGGCTGTAATTTCGTTTCTGCTAGGTTTTTGGCTATTTTACCAATATTTCCTGCGCCTTGAACTAAAATTAAGTCGTTATCATCAAGAACTTGTGCCAGCATATGTGAAACTTGTTCAGGTTCTGCCACAAAAATAGGGTCAACCTGCCCACGACCGCGGATTGTACGACATAATGAGCGGCTATCAGCTCCTGGAACTGGCTTCTCACCCGCAGAATAAACTTCCAGCATTAGCAAGACATCTACCTGCCCTAGCACGTTTGCGAAATCATCGTATAAGTCACGAGTACGCGTATAACGATGAGGCTGGAAAACCATAACGATACGTTTATCTGGCCAGCCTGCGCGAGCGGCTTTAATCGTGGCATCCACTTCTGTTGGATGGTGACCATAGTCATCCACCAGCATCACTTCGCCTTCTTTACCATTCACATTACGCAGCGCGTAGTTACCTAGGAAATCGAAACGACGACCTGTTCCTTGGAATTCCACGAGTGCGGACAGAATGTGTAAATCGTCGATGCCTTCTTCGGTTGCTACCGCAACAGCTGCCGTTGCATTGAGCGCATTGTGGCGACCAGGTGCATTTAGCACAACAGTTAATTCTGGCATGCCTTCACGAGCAATCGTGAAAAAGCCTTGATTCCCTTTTTGCTCGTACTTGGTGATACGAACATCCGCATCGTCACTAAAGCCGTAAGTGGTAATGTAACGACCGATTTTTGGTAATAATGAGCGGATCACTGGGTCATCGATACACATCACTGCACGGCCATAGAATGGCAAGTTATGCAGGAAGTTGATGAAAGTATCTGTCAGGTTTTCAAAATTGCCCTGATAGGTATCCATGTGATCAGCTTCAATATTTGTCACAACTGCAACAAGTGGCTGTAAATGCAAAAATGATGCATCACTTTCGTCCGCTTCAGCGATTAAATAACGGCTGCTACCTAAGCGAGCATGGGTTCCCGCTGATTTCACTAATCCGCCATTCACAAATGTTGGGTCTAAGCCCGCTTGAGCGTAGATCCCAGAAATCATTGCCGTTGTCGTTGTTTTACCGTGAGTTCCCGCCACTGCGATACCATGACGGTAACGCATTAATTCAGCCAGCATTTCAGCACGGCGAATCACTGGGATACGCAGCTCTTTTGCAGCTTGAATTTCAGGGTTCTCTGCAGAAATAGCCGTAGAAACGACGACCACACTTGCGTTTTCAACGTTTTCAGGACGATGGTTAAAATAGATAGTGGCGCCTAACTCAGTCAGTTGCTGAGTCACTGCATTAGGTGCTAAATCTGAACCACTAATTTCATAACCTTCGTTAGCCAACACTTCAGCGATACCACCCATGCCAGCACCACCGATGCCGACAAAATGAATGTGCCGTACTCTACGCATTTCTGGCACCGATGTTCTTAATTTCGCTAACTGTTGTGTATTCACTGTATTTCGCTTCTCTATAAATTCTGTCTACATTCTATTTTGTATGGTCAGGTTATTTCGCTACATCGCAAATAACCGCCGCAACACGTTCGGTTGCATCCGTGATGGCACAGCTATAGGCTTTATCTGCCATCGACAATAATTCGGCTCTATCCCACTTATTGAGTAACTCAACAACAGCTTCAGATGTAAACTGCGGTTGCTCAATAATCTTCGCAGCCCCGGCTTGTTCTAAAGGCAGTGCATTCCAGTACTGTTGGCGGTCTTTATGCTGGAAAGGGACAAAAATTGCAGGTAAACCTGCCGCAGCTATCTCACTGACAGTTAATGCACCTGAACGACAAACCACAATATCAGCCCATGCGTAAGCTTGCGCCATATCATCAATAAATTCAGTCACTTTAAACTCAGAATTGCCTGAATTTTGCAAACAATCATTATACAGTGCTTCTGTCGATTCCTTACTGCCTTTTCCAGCCTGATGCCATATATTTAACTGTTTGCTCACATTTCCAGCAACTACAGGCATGACTTGATTTAAAATTCTAGCCCCTTGGCTACCGCCTACAACCAATACGCGTATTGCGCCATCGCGCCCTGCTAGGCGCTCTTGCGGTGCTGGCAATGCCAATACATCTTCACGCACAGGGTTACCTACAACGGGTGCATCAGGGAATGCGCCAGGGAAAGCTTGTAAAACACGTTTAGCAATTTTTGATAACCATTTATTGGTTAATCCCGCGATCCCATTTTGTTCATGGAGAACAACAGGGACGCCACATTGCCAAGCCGCGATACCACCAGGGCCAGACACATAACCGCCCATACCAAGAACGGCATCAGGTTGATAGCGCTGAATAATCGTTTTTGCTTGGCGAATGGCTTTATAGATACGCCAAGGTGCACCAATTAATGCACCAATGCCTTTGCCTCTTAAACCTGAGATCTGAATAAACTCAATATCAATACCGTGTTTCGGTACTAAAGTGGCTTCCATGCGATCTGCAGTACCTAACCAGCGAATTTCCCAACCTTGAGCCTGCAAATAATGCGCCACAGCTAAGCCGGGAAAAACGTGTCCCCCAGTTCCGCCTGCCATAACGAGTAATTTTTTTGCCTGACTCATTTGGAACTCCTTACAAACGCCTGAGCTTTCTCAAGTCGTGTTTCATAATCAATTCTAAGTAACACAGCGATCGCCGCTGACATCACTAATAAACTCGAACCCCCGTAACTGATTAACGGGAGTGTTAAACCTTTCGTTGGCAACATGCCTGCCGCAGCACCCACGTTAACCAATGCTTGGAAGGTAAACCAAATACCGATGGCACACGCGAGATATCCACCAAATAATTGCTTTGTCAGTAGCGCTCTACGTCCTACCATCATCGCTCTAAACGCCAGCATGAATACCATCAGTAACACCAGAACCACACCTACATAACCCAGCTCTTCAGCTAATACGGAGAAAATAAAGTCAGTGTGTGCTTCCGGTAAATATTCTAACTTCTGTACTGAGTTGCCCAGACCTTGACCAAGTAGCTCGCCTCGACCAAACGCCATCAAAGATTGCGTTAACTGATAGCCACTACCAAACGGGTCATCCCACGGGTTTAAGAAAGATGTCACGCGGCGCAAACGATACGGTTCAAAGACAATCAAAGCCAGTACGCCTACACCACAAGCCGCGATACCGATAATAAACGGCGCTAAACGCGCACCGGCTAAAAACAGCAACCCTAACGTAGTCACAACCAGTACAACTACAGTTCCTAAGTCTGGCTGCAACAGCAGCAATAACGCCATCATGATCAAAATACACATCGGTTTTACGAAGCCGAAAAACTTGGTGCGCACTTCATCTGACTTACGAACTAAATAGCTGGAAACGTAACAAAACAACGCGAATTTCGAAATTTCTGCGGGCTGAATTTTCACAATACCGATGTCAATCCAACGTGATGCCCCGTTGACGGAACTACCAGCCACCAGCACCACTGCCAGCATGCCCAATGCGCCCATCAGCAAAATAAAACTGTATTTTTCCCATGTTGCCATCGAGACCCGCATTACCCCTAAAACCAGAAGAAATGCGACGACCAAATACACCACGTCACGCTTAGCAAAATAGAATGGGTCATCCGTTAATCGTTGTCCTACAGGCATCGATGCGGAGGTCACCATAATGAAGCCGATTGCCGCCAGACCGAATGCTAACCAAACCAATGTACGGTCGTAGAGCGTCGTGCCTGAAATCACGCCATTCTTTTCACCGATGATCCAGTTTTTTAAACGCAAAGCACCCGGTATGGTCATTAACCTAACTCCTTAGCGAGTTGAGCAAAAACATCACCTCGCTGCTCAAAACTTTTGAACTGATCTAAGCTGGCACATGCAGGGGATAACAGCACCATGTCGCCCGATTTTAACAACGGCGCAATTTGGCGCATACTTTGTTCCATCGTATCTGTCAGCACAGATTTTTCTGGTGCGAGTTCCGCTAATTGCTGACCGTCACGACCAAAACAATACAAACGGTAGTTATCCGCCGAAATGTATTCTTTGAGCGGAGAAAAATCAGCTGACTTGCCATCACCGCCCAGCAATAAGTAAATGTTGCCATCCACATGTAAACCATTGAGCGCGGCTTCTGTACTGCCCACATTGGTCGCCTTCGAGTCATTAATCCAACGCACACCGCGATTGAAAAAGACCAACTGGAAGCGATGAACTAAACCGGCATACTCTTTTAAGACTTTAAGGCTCGCATCACGCGGGATTGCCACGGTATCAGCTAAGGCTAATGCAGCCAGTGCATTCATATAGTTATGCTGCCCAGTCAGATGCATTTGCGCCACATCCAACACCTCTTCACCTTGAGCAACTAAGACACGTTTTTGCGTATCAAAGTAGTAATCACCGCTATTTAAACCAAAACTGGTGTATTGGCTAACACTCTGGTCATGTGGGAGCGTTAGCGGGTCTTGCGCGTTCACAATGCAGTGTTGCGCATTATCATAAATACGTAATTTTGCTGCGCGATATTGCTCAAGCCCCAATGGATAGCGATCCATATGATCTTCAGTCACATTCAACACGGTAGCAGCCGCTGCGCGTAGGCTAGACGTAGTTTCCAATTGGAAGCTAGACAGTTCCAACACAAACAGGCTATGCCCTTGATTGAGCAAAGAAACTGCAGGAATACCAATATTCCCGCCCACACCAACGGAAATTCCAGCTGCTTTCGCCATTTCTCCCACAAGGGAAGTTACCGTGCTTTTACCATTAGAACCTGTGATTGCGACAATTGGTGCATCCGCCTCACGACAGAACAGCTCAATATCTCCCACAATCTCAATACCGTTGCTTGCGGCTTCCTGTAACTGTGGCGTTGCTAACGCAATGCCTGGGCTGGCAACAATCAGATCAGCTTGTTGCAGCCATTCATTATTTAAGCTACCACTATGGCAAGCCACATTCTCAGGCAGTTTATCAACACCAGGTGGCACAGCGCGGGTATCCATCACGCGAGGAACAACCCCACGAGCAAGGAAAAAGTCAACGCAGGAAAGCCCGGTTAAACCTAAGCCGATAATCACTACGTTTTTACCCTGATACTGCTGAGCCTGTGAACCAATCATCTTAACGCACCTTCAATGTTGCTAGTCCAATCAGAACTAACATGAGAGAGATAATCCAGAAACGCACGATAACGCGTGGTTCCGGCCAACCTTTCAATTCATAGTGATGGTGAATTGGTGCCATACGGAAAATTCGTTGACCACGTAATTTGAAGGAGCCAACTTGTAAAATCACCGACAGTGTTTCAACCACAAACACACCGCCCATGATCACTAATAAGAATTCTTGGCGCAGTAAAACAGCGATAGTTCCTAATGCTCCACCTAATGCCAAAGAGCCTACATCACCCATAAATACTTGTGCTGGGTAGGTGTTGAACCATAAGAAGCCTAAACCTGCCCCAACAATCGCCGTACACACAATCACTAATTCTCCCGCGTGCGGTAAGAATGGAATGTGTAAATAGTTAGCAAAGTTAACGTTACCCGTTGCCCATGCGACTAACGCAAAACCTGCGGCAACAAACACGGTTGGCATAATCGCTAAACCGTCTAACCCATCGGTTAAGTTAACGGCGTTACTGGTTCCAACGATAACGAAGTAAGCCAGTAAGATGTACAACACCCCTAATTGCGGCATCACATCTTTAAAGAATGGAACCACTAACTGAGTTGCTGGTGTATCTTTACCAATCGCATACATAGAGAATGCAACAACGAGCGCCAATACTGATTGCCAGAAGTATTTCCAACGTGCAATCAAACCACGGGTGTCTTTTCGAACGACTTTGCGGTAATCATCAACAAAACCAACAATACCGTAGCCCACTAAAACCAGCAGCACACACCAGACGTATGGGTTATCCAAACGCGCCCATAACAGCACTGACATGCAGATAGAAAATAGGATTAAAATCCCACCCATCGTTGGCGTGCCACGTTTACTAAAGTGAGATTCAGGGCCCTCGTTACGTACCACTTGCCCAATTTGCATTTTTTGCAAATAAGCTATCAGGTGCGGCCCCATCCACAGAGCAATAACTAATGCTGTCAGCAAACCGACAATGGCTCTGAACGTCAAATAGGAGAAGACGTTAAAAGCAGAAAATTTATGAACCAATAATTCGGCTAACCAGACTAACATTCGAAGCACTCCTTCAATGCATTCACGACATCTTCCATCGCGGAGCTGCGTGAACCTTTAACTAAAATAGAAACAACATCATTCTGCTGTGCTAGCGGAATTAGTCGGGTTAATAAATCTTGTTTCGCGGTAAAATGCTCGCCACGTTCGCTAGATTGGCTAATGATTTCGCTTAACTGTCCAACACTAAGAACTTTATCCAAACCCGCTTGCTTCGCGGCTAAACCAACACGTTCGTGGCACTCGTGGGCATAATCACCAAGCTCCCCCATGTCACCGACAACCAAAATGCGATAGCCCGGCATTTTCGCCAGCACATTAATCGCCGCAATCATCGAACCATCATTGGCATTATAGGTATCGTCCAGTACGACTTTCGTCTCACTTAAACTCACTGGGAATAAACGCCCAGGTACCGCTTTCGTGGTAGCTATACCTTGTTTGATATCTTCTAAGGTTGCTCCCACAGAAATGGCTAATGCACTTGCCGCTAAAACATTGGCAATGTTATGCACACCCGGTAATGGCAATGTGATCTCAACCTGCCCTACCGGCGTATGTAGCGTAAAATCGGTTGTCAGCTGTTTGATTTGAATATCTGAAGGATAGAAATCCGCTTTTTCAGTCAGCGAGTAATACCAAACGGTTTGACGAGGGTTAAATTGCCACTTATTCGAGTAGCTATCTAAGTTCACAATCGCCGTGCCTTCTTCTGGCAGACCTTGGTAGATTTCACCTTTGGCTTTAGCAACACCCTCAGGGGAACCAAAACCAGCAAGGTGCGCACCAAATAAGTTATTCACTAATGCCGTTTCTGGCTTAACGATATTGGTTGTGTATTCAATTTCATGTGGGTGATTAGCCCCCATTTCGATCACGGCAAATTGGTATTCATCCGTTAAACGGAACAGCGTCAGTGGAACACCAATATCATTATTCAAGTTACCTGCGGTATATAACGTTTTACCGCGTTGCGCCAGAATCGAGGCGGTCATCTCTTTCACGGATGTTTTGCCGGAAGAGCCCGTCAACCCGACCACTCTCGCTTTAGATTGTTGGCGAACCCAAGCGGCGATTTGCCCCATCGCGATACGCGTATCTTCAACAATCACCTGCGGGCAGTTCACATCCAGTTGATGGTCAACTAACAGTGCGGCCGCACCCGCATCCACCACTTGAGCGGCAAAGTCATGGGCATCAAAACGCTCGCCTTTTAAGGCAATAAACAGGCAGCTAGTGTCGATTTTACGGCTATCGGTACTCACGTTTAATAACGCTAATTCGTTATTGCTCGCTTTTTCAATGCGACCGTGAGTGATTTGTGCCAGTTGGGTTAAGGTCATCGGGATCATGCCATCACCCCCAACAATCTTGCGACGGTCAAGCGGTCTGAATAATCTAAACGGCGAGAACCAATGATTTGATAATCTTCATGGCCTTTACCTGCCACTAAAATCACATCATCAGGTTGTGCTTGTAAGATAGTGTTGGTAACGGCTTCTGGGCGTCCTGGGATCGCGAATACTCGGCTAGAATCCAAAATACCCGCCATGATGTCGTTGATAATATCCAGCGGATCTTCGCTGCGAGGGTTATCGTCAGTGATCACCACTTTATCAGCGTATTGTTCTGCGGAGGCTCCCATCAGAGGGCGTTTACCTTTGTCTCTATCACCACCACAACCAAAGACACACCACAGCTTGCCTTTACAATGTAAACGCGCTGCCGCTAACGCTTTTTCTAATGCGTCAGGGGTATGTGCATAATCCACAACCACAGTTGGCTTGCCTGCGACGCTGAACACTTCCATACGACCACAGACTGGCATTAATGCGCCTGTTGTCGCTAAAAGCTGCTCTAATGGGTAATCCATCATTAATAGCGTTGCCATCGCCAGCAATAAGTTGCTTACGTTAAACGCTCCCATTAATGGGCTTTCAAATGAACCATCACCCCAGCTTGACGTGAAATGAATGGTTGCGCCTTTATCGTGATAGTCCACGTCCGTGGCTTTTAACCATGAACCTTGCCAGTTAGCTGGAATACGATTTTCCATCGTCACGGCACAAGCTTCCGGCAAACGCTGCAACCACTTCAGCCCGACTTCATCATCCGCATTAATAATTTGAGTTTTAGTTTGATGAGTAGAAAACAGTAACCATTTAGCGGCTTCGTAATTAGCCATATCACCATGATAATCAAGATGGTCACGGCTTAAGTTAGTGAACACTGCCGCATCAAATTGCAGCGCAGCAACACGACCTTGCACCAAGCCATGAGAAGAAACTTCCATCGCCGTCAACGTCGCTTTTTTATTCAGTAATTGAGTCAGTTCTAATTGGATATCAACGGCGGAGCCCGTGGTGTTCTCACTTGGAGAAACTTGCCCCAGTAGCCCATTACCTACCGTTCCCATCACTGCTGATGTTTCGCCTAATCCTTTTGCCCATTGCGCAATTAATTGCGTGGTGGTGGTCTTACCGTTGGTTCCCGTCACACCCACTAATTTCATTTGGGATGAAGGTTGATGGTAGAACTCACCCGCTAATGCGGATAAACGGTTGTTTAGGTCGTTAAGATAAATGACAGGCACACCATGAATAAAGCGAATTTCGCCTTCTTCTGCTTCGCCTTGTGCTTCTGCGATAACGGCAGAAACGCCTTGCGCGATAGCTTGAGGAATATAGTGTCTACCATCTGACTGATGGCCTTTTACCGCAATGAACAGATCGCCCGCGGCAGCCTTTCGACTGTCTAGCGTCATCTCTCGTAAAGAGACATTTGTTGTACTCACACCAAATGGGGCGAGGAGTTCACAAAGATTACGATCTGCCACTTTTAACCTCTTTTTGACTGTTCACGATTTCACTTTTATCGTCTGTTTGCAATGCATCTGGCTCAACGTTCATGAGACGTAAAACCCCGCCCATGATAGAACCAAAGATAGGTGCAGATACTGCACCTCCGTAGTACTTACCGGCTTTTGGATCGTTGATTAACACAACGAGGGCATAGCGCGGGTTGCTTGCGGGAGCAACCCCTGCGGTATAAGCGATATATTCGTTGATATAGCGCCCTTCAGGTCCGACTTTTTTCGCGGTACCTGTTTTAATTGCAATACGATAGCCTTTAATTGCTGCACGCGTTCCCCCGCCACCTGGCAGAGCAACACTTTCCATCATATGCACAACGGTGCGCATTATTGGCTCAGGAAACACTCGCGTCCCCGGAACAGGCGGGTCGACTTTAGTAATCGATAACGGGCGATATATCCCAAAACTACCGATCGTTGCATAGGCACGCGCAAGTTGTAATGGAGTCACCATCTGCCCGTACCCGAAAGAAAAGGTGGCCCTTTCTAAATCAGACCACCGTGTTTTTTTACTTGGAAAGATGCCACTACTTTCCCCGACTAACCCCAGATTAGTCGGCTTGCCAAACCCAAAGCGGCTATACACGTCCACCAGCTCTGTAGCAGGCATCGCTAACGCTAATTTTGAAACACCAACGTTACTCGACTTCTGTAAAATACCCGTAATGGATAACTCTGCGTAACGCGCAACGTCTTTGATTTCATGACCATTAACGCGGTACGGATAGGTATTTAATACGGTATTTTCTTTTATAATTTTGTTTTGTAGCGCACTCATGACGACAAGTGGCTTCACGGTTGAACCCGGTTCAAAAATATCCGTGATAGCACGGTTACGCATGAAATCCATCGGCGTACCCGCGAGATTATTTGGGTTATAGGATGGACTATTTGCCATCGCTAAAATTTCCCCTGTATTCACATCCACCAGGATTGCCACGCCGGACTCAGCTTTGTTCTCTTGAACGCCTTTCGTCAGCTCGCGATACACAATAGATTGAATACGCTCATCGATACTGAGCATCAAGTTATGTGCTGCTTGGCTATCGACGGAAGAGACGGTCTCAATAACACGTCCATTACGGTCTTTACGTACCGTACGTTCACCCGGAGAGCCTTTTAACCAACGGTTAAAGCTTTTTTCCACCCCTTCAATGCCTTCACCATCGATATTTGTTACGCCTAATAAGTGGGCAGTAACCGGGCCTGATGGGTAATATCGGCGAGATTCTTTACGTAAATAGATCCCCGGAACTTTTAGTTTGCGGACATATTCACCGATGGAGGGGTTAACTTGACGAGCGAGATAAACAAAGCGCCCTTTCGGGTTAGCAGAAATTTTGGTGGTGATTTGTTCAAGAGGAATATCTAATGCATCGGCGAGAGCTTTCCAGTGTTCATCGTTACTGACGCCGCCTTTTTCAAAGACTTCTTTAGGATCAGCCCAGATAGCGTTAACCGGAACACTGACTGCTAATTGGCGACCTTCACGGTCACTGATCATTCCTCGAGCCGTTGATACTTCTTGAACGCGAAGGGAGCGCATGTCTCCCTCTTTAACCAGTTTTTCCGGGGCAATAATTTGTAGGTACGCAACGCGAGTCAACAACCCTGCTAGTGCCAACCCAATACATCCACACAACAAAACAAAACGCCAGCAAACAAAGCTGGTGACTTCTTCTGTTTTCTTGTTCTTAGCGGGTTTGGTTGCTTTCATTCTTAACCTTCGTTATTGCTTGGAAACAATAATGTTTTCTTGGGATGGCTCCACATGAACCATTTGTAATTTCTCAACAGATAAACGCTCAACACGGCTGTGACTGGCTAACGCATTCTCTTCAAGGATCAAATTTCGCCATTCGATATCGAGAAAATCTTTCTCTTCATACAGCTTATCTTTGGCGGCGGTCAGCAATCGTGTTTCATGAGCGGTGGTTACCACAAACACAGCGCTAATCACTATCGCGGCTAGCAAAATCATCGGAATAATTCCGTAACGAAATAAATCGCGACCGATGACTCTGGCTAAACTGTGTCTTTCTGGTGTCATTACTCTACCGCTCTCTCTGCAAAACGTAACACCGAGCTACGTGCTCGTGGGTTTTCGTCAACTTCAATCTCGGAAGGCTTCATTTTGCCTAATGCGCGTAATTTAGCGGCACCTAGCTCTTTGATTTGCGCTTCTGTCAGCGGGATCCCCGCAGGAACAGAAGGTCCGGTACTGTTTTGACGAATAAAGCGTTTTACTAATCTGTCTTCCAATGAATGGAAACTGATTACGGATAAACGCCCTTCAGGTGCTAAAACAGACATCGCACCATTTAATGCTTTCTCAATCTCTTCCAGCTCGCTATTGATATAAATACGAATCGCTTGGAAGCTACGGGTTGCTGGGTGCTTGTGTCGGTCTTTAATCGGACTGACTTTGGCAATCAGCTCGGCCAAATGGCGCGTACGCGTTAGCGGCTCTTCTTCTGGATTATGGTTACGCTCAACGATGGCTCTTGCGATGCGCTTTGCAAAACGCTCTTCACCAAATGTTTTTAATACCCATGCGATATCGTCAGCTTCTGCCGTCATCAGCCATTGCTGCGCTGATTGACCACGCGTTGGGTCCATTCGCATATCCAGTGGTCCATCACGCATAAATGAGAATCCACGCTCTGGGTCATCTAACTGCGGCGAAGAGACGCCGAGATCCAGCAACACTCCATCAATCTTGCCCACTAAGCCTTCTTCTTCCACATAATCTGCAATTGCTGAAAATGGGCCATGCTTAATCATAAAACGTGGGTCATCAATTCCTTGAGCAGCTTTAATCGCCTCTGGGTCACGGTCAATGGCAATCAAGCGACCTTGCTCTCCCAGTTGGCTTAAAATCAAGCGAGAGTGTCCACCGCGACCAAATGTGCCATCAATATAGATACCATTTGGTTTAAGATTTAAGCCGTTCACTGCTTCATCGAGCAGTACTGTTACATGTTTAAATTGCTGCTGTGTCATTGTTATAGTGACAAATCCTGTAGACGGGCGGACAGCGGTTCGTCGGCTAGACGCTCAGCAGCGATGTCATTTTCCACTTGCTGGTACCACATCTGTTCATCCCAAATTTCAAATTTATTTATTTGGCCCACCAACATGACCTCTTTTGTTAGCCCTGCGTGTTGACGCAGCGTGCTAGCTAGCAAAAGACGTCCTGCATTGTCTATCTGACATTCACTGGCATGACCAAGTAAAAGGCGCTGTACTCGACGTTCTGCGGGATTCATGGTGGATAACTTAGATAGTTTTTCCTCAATGATTTCCCATTCGGGTAAGGTATAAAGCAGCAGGCATGGCTGGTGAAGGTCAATGGTACATACCATTTGCCCTTTCGATTCCTCGCTCAGCATTCCTCGATAACGAGTAGGCACGGTTAGCCGCCCTTTGCTGTCGAGATTAACCAGTGTAGCCCCACGAAACATACCTGATTTTTCCCCTTTATTTCCAACTGCCCCACTTTACCCCACAATTCTCCACTTATAAAGTTTACGAATGGTATGAAAACGTTGTCAAGCCAGCCGCACGTAGCTTTAGCTTTATTTACAGAACGTTTTAGAAAAGAAAAAGTGGGAAAAAATCTTACTTGGAAAGAAAAAGAGAAATAACGAGTTGATATAATTCACTTATTTATAAAACGCAGGTAAAACATATTTAAATCTATTTCATTGCTGCAAAATCATACAAATTTGAGTAAATGATATATACGTCTCATTTTTAATCAGTTTATTTCGTGTCTATTTTTTACCTTTTGATCATCATTTATTGATGATTATTTAAACAAAACTACCAAATAATACGTATTTCAATATAAAATCATTATATTTCAACACATTAAATAACTGTTTTAATTCACAGTGTTATTTTGCTGACAATAATTTGCTCATTGTACTTATCGGTTTTTTTATGGGTAAAAAAAAATTAATTTGTCAAAAAAACAATCGATGCAAAATAATCAAAAAAAGTATTAGGAAAACTCCTAAAGTGAAATATTTACAGGATAACGCAATAAAAAAAATCGCAATCACCCATAAATTTCACCAAAAAAAAGCCCCTAATAGATAGGGGCGGATATATTACTAAGAATCTTGGTTAACATCACTAACTATTAAACTGGTTTTTTCACCATTGGATAAGGTTTATCCACTACTGTTTGCGACCTAAACTACCACGGCGACATAAGTCCCTGCGAATTCGACGAATTCCAGTTTCTGGCTTCTGTTTCTCGTCTAGGCTGGCTAATACCAATTCTAAAATACGTTCTGCAATATCACGGTGGCGCTGAGCAAGAGACAGCACAGGACAACCGAGGAAATCCAGTAATTCGTTATCACCAAAGGTGCTGATAACCATGTTTTCAGGTAAGCGGCCATTGCGTTTCAATGCCACATCCAACACGCCTTGCAGCAAAGAAAATGACGTTGTGAATAATGCATCCGGCATCGCGTTACCGTTATCTAGCCATTGGGAGAAAACGTCGGCTGCGGCATCACGCTCATAACTATTGGCGTATAAATAATTGACTTCGCGAGAGTCCCCTTCCCATGCTTTACGGAAACCTTGCTCACGTAAATAGCTAACAGAAAGTTCAGGTAATGCCCCGAGATACAAGACCGATTCAGCTGAGAATTTGCGTAATTCTTTAGAGATCATCAGCGCATCTTCTTGGTCATCACCGACCACGCTAATGAAATGCTCTTTTTCTAATGCTCTATCCAGTGCGATGATAGGCAGTGAACGGTTTGCCCAGCGCTGATAAAACGGATGCTCAGGAGGTAATGCAGTAGACACAATAATCGCGTCAACTTGGCGCTGAAGCAAATGTTCCACGCAACGAATTTCGTTGTCAGGTTGGTCTTCTGAACACGCAATTAAAAGCTGATATCCGCGCTGACGAGCCTGTCTCTCCAGATAATTAGCTATACGGGTATAGCTCGTATTTTCAAGATCAGGGATCACCAACCCGATAGAGCGAGTGCGACCTGCGCGTAACCCTGCAGCGACTGCGTTTGGATGGTAATTGTGCTCTCTGACGACTGCCATCACTTTTTCTACAGTTTTATCGCTGACTCGATACTGCTTGGCCTTGCCGTTGATCACATAACTAGCCGTTGTGCGGGAAACACCCGCTAGACGGGCTATCTCATCCAGTTTCACGTTAACCTCTTTGCAATTTGGGAAACAGCCCCGAGTCATTCGGGGCTTTAATCCGCTCTATTCTACCTGCGGCGGATAAATTTTTCATCGCATAATTTTATCGCCACGAGAAACACCAACGATCCCTGAGCGTGCAACTTCAACAATTTCAGCAACACCACGCACAGCTTCAAGGAATGCATCTAGTTTATCGCTTGTTCCCGCGAGCTGAACGGTGTACAGCGTTGGCGTCACATCCACGATTTGCCCACGGAAAATATCGGCACTTCGCTTAATTTCATCTCGCCCATAACCGGAGGCTTGCAGCTTCACTAGCATGATTTCACGCTCGATATGGGCTGACGCAGTCAGCTCGCTCACTCGCAGCACATCCACCAGTTTATGTAGCTGTTTTTCAATCTGCTCTAGCACCTTGGCATCCCCTTTTGTCTGGATGGTCATCCGTGACAATGTCGGATCGTCGGTCGGTGCTACGGTCAAGCTTTCGATGTTATAACCGCGCTGTGAAAAAAGCCCAATCACGCGAGATAGTGCCCCTGATTCATTCTCTAATAACACTGATAAGATACGACGCATGATCAAGTCCTCTCCGTTTTACTTAACCACATTTCATCCATTGCTCCACCACGGATTTGCATTGGGTAAACATGCTCAGTTTCATCAATATTAATATCTACAAACACCAGACGCTGGTTTTCATTCACTTCGACTAGCGCTTGTTTCAGCTTATCTTCAAGTTCATCTGGGGATGCGACTGAAATACCCACATGCCCGTAAGCCTCAGCTAATTTTGTGAAATTCGGCAATGACTGCATATAGGATTGCGAGTGACGACCTTGATAAATCATGTCCTGCCACTGTTTTACCATGCCAAGGAAACCGTTATTCAGGTTCAGAACCAGCACCGGTAATCCATATTGCAGCGCAGTTGAAAGCTCTTGGATGTTCATCTGAATACTGCCGTCGCCGGTCACGCATACCACGGTGGATTTAGGGTGCGCCAGTTTCACGCCCAAGGCTGCGGGCAAACCAAAGCCCATGGTGCCTAAGCCCCCTGAGTTAATCCAATGACGCGGTTTATCAAACGGATAATAAAGCGCAGCGAACATTTGGTGTTGCCCCACATCTGACGTCACATAGGCTTCACCGTTGGTTAAGCGGTAAATAGCCTCAATGGCTTGTTGTGGCTTCACTTTGTTTGGATTTAATGCGTATTTTAGGCACTGTTTTTCGCGCCAAACACCGATTTCCTTCCACCACGTTTGCAGTGCCGCGGTATCTTGCTCGGCAGCCACATGGTCCAGTTGAGCAATCATCTGTTCTAACGTAAGTTTTGCATCGCCAACAATGGGAATATCCGCCTTGACTGTTTTCGAAATTGAGGTTGGATCCACATCAATTTGGATCACGGTTGCATTCGGACAATATTTTTCTAAGTTATTGGTTGTACGGTCGTCAAAGCGCACACCAACAGCAAAAATCACATCAGAATGATGCATCACTTTATTGGCTTCGTAGGTACCATGCATACCTAGCATACCCACCGATTGTGGGTGAGTTTCGGGGAATGCGCCTAGCCCCATCAATGTTGATACCACGGGTAACTGAAGTTTTTCAGCTAATGTCATTAGCTCCGCAGAGCAATTGGCATTGATCGTACCGCCACCGATATACATCACGGGCTTCTTCGCTGCGACTAATTTGGTCAGCGCTTTCTTAATTTGACCTTTGTGCCCCTGTAAGGTCGGATTGTATGAGCGCAGTGAGACGGATTCAGGATAGCGATAAGGGAATTTAGCGGCAGGATTCACCGTATCTTTTGGAAAGTCGATCACCACAGGTCCTGGGCGCCCACTCGCCGCAATATAAAACGCTTTTTTGATGGTTTCAGGGATCTCTTTCGCGTGTTTAATGAGAAAACTATGCTTCACGATTGGGCGCGAAATACCCACCATATCGCACTCTTGGAATGCATCGTTCCCAATCAATGAGCTGGCAACCTGCCCCGATAAAACTACCATGGGTACGGAGTCCATATACGCGGTAGCAATACCCGTTATCGCGTTGGTTGCGCCAGGTCCTGACGTTACCAACACCACGCCGACATCCCCTGTTGAGCGCGCATAGCCATCTGCCATATGCACCGCAGCTTGTTCGTGACGCACTAAAATATGCTCTACGCCACCCACGGTATGCAGTGCATCATAAATATCGAGAACTGCGCCTCCCGGATAGCCAAATACGTGCTTAACTCCTTGGTCAATCAATGACTTGACGACCATTTCTGCTCCCGACAACATCTCCATGAGTTTGCCCTCAGACTATTTGCAAGTTAACAGAGAGCCGTACGACCCTCTTTAATTTTTATTAAGTTAGTCATAAATTCAGCTATTAACATATCCCTACCATTTGTGGGACGCAAATTTGATTTCACAGAGAAATTAAGGAAGATTTCATTTTGTCTTGAACATGAAAATTCGGCAGATTCATTGACTAGTTTTCAATCAAAATAGAGCGAAAATAACTAAAAGGTAAGCAAAAATAGTGGCAACGCGATTTTACATAAATAGCAGGTAAAACAAAGCCCTTCAGGGATAACCACTGAAGGGCTTGGAAAGTATGATTAAATATCGAATTATTCTTGATACATGGATTCAATTTCTAATCGGTAGCGCTCTGAAATAATTTTACGGCGTAATTTCAGCGTAGGCGTTAATTCACCTTTCTCCATTGAGAAGTTGCTTGGTAACAGTGTAAAACGCTTCACTTGATGGAAGTTTTCCAGATTTTTTTGTAGATCTTTAAGACGACCTTCAAACAGCGCAACAATTTTAGAATCTTTTAACAGTTCCAAGCGATCACGGTATTTTAAGTTAATTGAATTTGCATACTCTTCAAGGCTGTCATAGCAAGGCACAATCAGCGCAGAGACAAATTTACGTGCATCGGCAATGACGGCAATGTGCTCAATAAAACGATCTTGACCTAAAACACCTTCGATAACCTGTGGCGCAATATATTTCCCGTTAGACGTTTTCATTAAATCTTTTAGTCTATCCGTAATATATAAGTTGCCCTGCTCATCGATTTTTCCGGCATCCCCTGTACGTAACCAGCCATCAGCTGTGAATGTATCTATCGTTTCTTGTGGGCGATTATAGTAGCCTTTCATAACGACAGGGCCTTTAACTTGGATCTCGTCATTTGCTCCAATACGCACAGAAATGGCAGAAAGCGGTGTACCAATAGAGCCTAATGGGTATTTATTCGCTTCCCAACACGAGACTGTCGCGCAGGTTTCACTCATCCCATAGCCATATTTAATATCCACACCCGCAGATAAGAAAAACGCGATGACATCATCATCGAGGCGCGCGCCCGCTGCTGGCATAAAACGAATACGACCACCAAGCCCTTGGCGAATCTTGCTTAGAACCAGTTTATCTGCCAATGCATATAAGCGGTTGTTGATAAATGAAAGCGATTTACCTTTTGCCATTGCCTTCACTTTTTGTTTCCCTATCGCAATCGCCCATTTGAAAATTGCACGACGCATGAAAGGCGCTTGCGATACTTTACTTTGTACTGCACTGTAAACTTTCTCATAGAAACGCGGTACGGCACACATCACCGTTGGTTTAACATCAGTAAGTGCCTCTTTCACCAAATTAGTATTGGTTAAATAGACATTGCGCGCGCCGCTGTGCATGACATAAAAACTCCATGCGCGTTCAAAAACGTGGGAAAGTGGTAGGAAACATAATGAAACATCGTCTTCGGACAGTTCTAAACGGTTGTCATGAAGATAAAGCTGGGCTGCCATATTGTAGTAATCCAGCATCACCCCTTTCGGTTCTCCCGTGGTGCCCGAGGTATAAATAATGGTGAATAAATCACTTAAATTTTGAGCTGCAATTCGCGCATCTAATTCAGCTTGATATTGAGGCTGAGCGAGGGACATAAATGTCGATAAGTGCATGCTGTTAGCCACTTGCCCATCTAATTCAACATTATCGTCTAATGCAATGATAGCGGAGAGCTGTGGGCAATGTGTGAGTAATTGGCAAGCAACTTGGTATTGTTCTTGAGCACCAACAAAGAGGATCTTAATGTTGGCGTCATTAATGATATAGGCGGCTTGATCAATGCTGCTTGTGGCATAGAGAGGTACCGTCACGGCTTTGATTTGTAGTGCCGCGATATCGACCAAAGACCAATTCATACTATTATGAGCAAAAAGCCCAATATTCTCTTGCGGGGCAACATTCATCGCCAAAAGCTGACGGGCAATCGCGGTGGTTTTGGTATCGACTTCCGCCCATGTCAGTTCTGATTGATGTCCGTTGTCCCATTGACTGAAAGCTATCCGATCCGCTGACTCGCTCGCGTCCATTCTGGAACGTATGCGGTTAACAATATGATATGGATATAGATTTTCAGTAATCAAAGTGTATTCCCTATAGGTCATTAGAATTTTAAGTCATTCGGCAAACTCACAAACAACCTAATCTTAATACTTTTTATTATTTCAGCTTACATCTGTTAGCTGAATATTTTGAGTGTATAGCGGAAAGATAAACGAGGAAAGGAATAAAGTGTAAATTTTTTGCAAATGCTACAGACACAACAAAACTCGCCATTTTTTTCATCATGGCGAGTTAGTATTAAGGGGAATATGCTAAGGTTGCCTTAGAATGAATTGAGCCAATTTAGCTTACAGCTGTTCTATCATTTGGCAAAACTGCGCTTTCATCCATTGATGGCCTTTATCTCGCGCCGTCGATTCATGCCACGTTAAATAACATGGGCGAGAACTCTCTTCCCAAGGCAATGATAAGGTACGCAGTTGCAGCTGACTTGCATGATGTTCCACTAACCATTTGGGGGCAATAGCCACTAAATCTGTTTGTGCCACAATATTCAATACACTGTTTAAGTCAGTTCCTTGATAACTGACAGTGTGGGAAAGTTCCGTATTATGGTAATACAGTTTGCTAAATGAGCCGATATTATCCATTGCCATAATAGCGTGTCTTTCACTCACTAACATTTCTTGATTAATAGTATCTTCAATTCTTGGATGGTGATTAGCGACAACTAAAACCAATTCATCATTAAATAAAACCTGATGTTGATACTCGGGTTTTTCGAATTGATTATATCCCAAGAAAAAATCTATCTCTTGGTATTTTAATTGATGCGCTATGTTATTTCCTAAAAAAGAATGAATAAAAACCTGAACATTTGGCGACGCAATTTTAAATTTATCAACAATGGTTGCCGCTAAGCGAATATCTAATGGAGAGCAAATAGATAAGCTAAATGCTCTTTCGCTTTGCTTAGGATCAAACCCTGCCCCCGGTAATTCATTATGCACCAATTGAAGAGCTTGCCTTACTGGTCCAAATAATTGTTTTGCGCGCGAAGTCGGTTGAATTCCACGCCCATAACGAACAAATAATTCGTCATTGAACATGGACTTCAAGCGGGATACGGCGTTACTTACTGCAGGCTGAGACATACCGAGAACTTGCGCTGCACGAGTGACATTTTGCATTTGCATCACAACATCAAAAACAGTTAATAAGTTCAAATCAACATTGCGCAGATGAATATCGCTACTTTCTTTTTTTGCTGTTGAGATCGTATCAAAATCAGTCATTTTTAACTCCACTAAATATATTTATCATTTTTAATTAATGAACATGATCCATCAAAGCAATATTGACGAAAAATATAAAATCATTAAATATTATTTTTAAAACAACTTATACATGATAAGTTATTTCGCTTTCCCTGCATTTATTAAAACGACGCTTCTATTCTTTTTGCCCATAAATTAGAATCGAGGTATAGATATCATCATAAAATGCAAATATTCATCAGTGTAATGGGTACATGTAACTTATTAAAGTCAGCATCATTCCGATAAAAATAATAAAACAATTTCAAGAATAAATCATAATAAATCTCTTCTATAAACGCGTTTGAATCTCATTATCAGATTAATTTTTAATTATTTATTTATTAGATAATTAACCTTATTTGAAGCATAGCCACGATCAATACCAATGAAGTCTGATATCTAACCTCTGCATACTTTCATTACATAAACATAATAAAAATCATTACGTTATAGAAATATAGTTATGCTACTAATTTTTAGGTGAAATTTTAGCCTGCTTTTTACTCCCTTATATAGGCAAAAACATCATGAAAATTATAAATATCAGACGTAAATTCCAATAATCAGTAACAACGCACTTCCAAGCATTTAACGCTCAAAAAATTAAGTTTGACATTATTATTGGAATCACGTATCAATAAATACAGATTATTTGAAATTCAAAGAGAGACAGTTAACCATGACATCTTCTATCCGCCTACTAAGCCTACTACTACTCGCAGCCAATTTGCGCGGTATGCTTATGGATGGAAAGTAAAACAAATACTGTCCACAAACATAAAGAAGCCCGCGCAACTAGCGGGTTTTTTTATGCCTGCGGCTAGATGGGAATCCAACAAACAGAATTAAAAACAACAAAATTTAGTCTATGAGGAACGCATTATGAGCAACCAAGTTATCATCTTCGACACAACCTTACGTGATGGCGAACAAGCCTTGCAGGCCAGCTTATCAGTTAAAGAAAAATTACAAATTGCTTTTGCATTAGAGCGCTTAGGTGTCGATGTTATTGAAGCAGGGTTCCCTGTCTCATCCCCAGGTGATTTTGAATCTGTTCAAACTATCGCCCGTGAAATTAAAAATAGCCGTATCTGCGCATTAGCTCGCTGTGTTGAAAATGATATTGATGTTGCAGCAGAATCGTTGAAAGTGGCTGAAGCATTCCGTATTCATGTTTTCTTAGCGACATCCAATTTGCATATGCAGAAAAAGTTAAACAAAACGTTTGATGGCGTGATGGACATGGCGATTAACTCCATTAAACGTGCGCGCCGCTATACCGATGATGTAGAATTTTCATGTGAAGATGCAGGCCGTACAGACATTGATAACTTATGTCGTATTGTAGAAGCTGCCATCGGCGCAGGCGCAACCACCATTAATATCCCAGACACCGTCGGCTACACTACCCCATATCAATTCGGTGGCATTATCTCTTCTTTATATGAGCGCGTCCCTAACATTGATAAAGCCATCATCTCCGTTCATTGCCATGATGACTTAGGCATGTCCGTCGCTAACTCCATCAGCGCCGTTCAAGCGGGTGCTCGCCAAGTGGAAGGTACCATTAATGGATTAGGCGAACGCGCAGGAAATACCGCATTAGAAGAAGTGATCATGGCGATTAAATTACGTGAACAGATGTTAGGTGTGCACACCAATATCAATCACAAAGAAATTTACCGTACCAGCCAGTTAGTTAGTTAGCCAATTATGCAATACCCCAATCCCTGCTAATAAAGCGGTTGTGGGCAGCAACGCATTCGCGCACTCATCAGGGATCCACCAAGATGGCGTGTTAAAGAATCGCGAAACTTACGAAATTATGACCCCTGAATCCATCGGCTTAAAAGAGCAGCAATTAAACTTAACGTCCCGTTCAGGTCGTGCCGCCGTTAAACACCGTATGGAAGAGATGGGCTATAGCGAAGGTAAAGATTTTAATTTAGATGAGCTGTATACCGCATTCTTGAATTTAGCGGATAAAAAAGGGCAAGTATTTGATTATGACTTAGAAGCTTTAGCCTTTTTCGCGAAACAGCAAGACGAAACTGACCACTTTGTCATGGATTACTTTAGTACACAGTCAGGTTCAAGCATTGTTGCCACTGCAACAGTCAAAATGCAGTGCGGTGAAACAGAAAAATCAGAAGCTGCGACCGGAAATGGCCCTGTTGATGCTATCTATCAAGCGATTAGTAAAATCACCAACTACCCAATGAAATTGGTTTCTTATCAATTGTCCGCAAAAGGTCAGGGTGAAAATGCCTTAGGACAAGTGGATATCGTCGCTGAATGTTTTGGTCGTCGTTTCCACGGTATGGGATTAGCAACGGATATCGTTGAATCATCTGCAAAAGCCATGGTGCACGTATTAAATAGTATTTGGCGTGCAGAACAAGTCGAAAAAGAAAAACAAAAAATCTCTGACCAAGAGTCACAAATTAATACAAAGGAAGCGGTGTAAACATGTCTACGAATTTTAATATTGCGGTATTAGCGGGCGATGGAATCGGCCCCGAAGTGATGGCTCAAGCTCATAAAGTCTTGAACGCGATTAGTAAGCGCTTTGCTATCACAATTTCAACCAAAGCCTATGATGTGGGTGGCGCCGCCATTGATAATCACGGCGAGCCATTACCGCAAGCAACAGTCAAAGGTTGTGAAGAAGCTGATGCCGTATTATTTGGCTCAGTCGGTGGTCCAAAATGGGAACATTTGCCACCAGACAGCCAGCCTGAACGCGGCGCATTATTACCATTGCGTAAGCATTTTAAATTATTCAGTAATTTACGCCCTGCTCGTTTATACCAAGCATTAGAAGCATTTTGCCCATTACGCGCCGATATTGCCGCTCAAGGGTTTGATATTTTATGCGTCCGTGAATTAACTGGCGGGATCTATTTTGGTCAGCCAAAAGGACGTAAAGGCGAAGGCGCTGAAGAATATGCTTTCGATACCGAAGTTTATCACCGCTATGAAATTGAACGCATTGCCCGTATTGCCTTTGAATCTGCGCGTAAACGTAGCCATAAAGTGACTTCAATTGATAAAGCTAATGTTTTGCAAAGCTCCGTATTATGGCGCGAAGTGGTTAACCAAATTGCCAAAGAGTACCCAGACGTTGAAGTAAACCATATGTATATCGACAACGCAGCGATGCAGATGATCAAAGCCCCTTCTCAGTTTGATGTGGTGCTGTGCTCTAACTTATTCGGCGACATTATTTCCGATGAGTGTGCGATGATCACTGGCTCGATGGGTATGTTGCCTTCTGCTAGCTTAAACGCCGATGGCTTTGGCTTGTACGAGCCAGCAGGCGGTTCAGCGCCAGATATCGCAGGCAAAAACATCGCCAACCCAATCGCACAAATTTTATCGGCATCCATGTTATTGCGCTTCAGTTTGAATCAAACGGAAGCGGCAGATGCTATCGAAAGAGCGGTGAATAAAGCATTAGAAAATGGCTATCGTACTGCGGATTTAGCGGGCAATGGTCAATCAATCAGTACCAGTGAAATGGGTGACATTATCGCCCGTTATATTGAAGAAGGGGTTTAACATGTCGAAGACTTTATACCAAAAATTATATGACGCTCACGTTGTCCGTGAAGTTGAAAACGAAATTCCTTTAATTTATATCGATCGCCACTTGGTACATGAAGTGACTTCACCGCAAGCGTTTGATGGTTTAAGAACCAAAAATCGCCCGCTGCATCAACCAAGCAAAACATTTGCAACCATGGATCATAACGTGTCAACGCAGACTAAAGATATCAATGCCTGCGGCGATATGGCGCGAATTCAAATGCAAGAGTTGATGAAAAACTGCGAAGAATTCGGCGTGACTTTATACGATTTAAATCACCCATATCAGGGTATTGTCCATGTTATGGGGCCAGAGCAAGGTATCACTTTACCGGGTACAACCATCGTTTGTGGTGACTCTCATACCGCCACTCACGGTGCATTCGGCGCATTAGCTTTTGGAATTGGGACGTCCGAAGTTGAACACGTCATGGCAACCCAAACTTTGAAACAAGCGCGAGCCAAAACCATGAAAATTGAAGTGGTGGGTAAAGCGCCTGCGGGGATCACCGCAAAAGATATCGTTTTAGCTATTATCGGCACCACGGGTAGCGCAGGTGGAACGGGCTACATTGTCGAATTCTGCGGTGACGCGATTGAAGATTTGAGTATGGAAGGTCGCATGACCGTCTGTAATATGGCGATTGAGTTAGGCGCTAAAGCCGGCATTATCGCCCCCGATGAAACCACCTTTAATTATATGAAAGGTCGCCAATTTGCACCGAAAGGTCAAGATTGGGATGATGCCGTTGCATATTGGAAAACGTTAAGAACCGATGATAATGCAAAATTTGACAAAGTGATCACCATCCAAGCCGAGACTATTGCCCCGCAAGTCACTTGGGGTACCAACCCAGGGCAAGTGATCGCCATTAACCAACCGATCCCAGCCCCAGAATCGTTTGCCGA
This sequence comes from Providencia sp. LY12, assembly GCF_057621555.1. NCBI lineage: Bacteria > Pseudomonadati > Pseudomonadota > Gammaproteobacteria > Enterobacterales > Morganellaceae > Providencia > Providencia sp. LY12. Next base: position 3,160,437 of record NZ_CM172594.1, read on the forward strand.
CCCCGTCGAACGTGCTTCTGCGGAAAAAGCCTTGGCATACATGGGATTGGAATCAGGTATTAAGTTATCCGACGTGAAGATTGATAAAGTTTTTATTGGCTCTTGCACTAACTCACGTATTGAAGATTTACGCGCTGCGGCTGCCATTGCCAAAGGAAAAAAAGTCGCGTCTGGCGTACAAGCCATTGTGGTACCAGGTTCCGGTCCCGTCAAAGCCCAAGCTGAACAGGAAGGTTTGGATAAAATCTTTATCGATGCGGGCTTCGAATGGCGCTTACCAGGCTGCTCAATGTGCTTAGCGATGAACAACGACCGTTTGAATCCGGGTGAACGCTGCGCATCCACCAGCAACCGTAATTTTGAAGGTCGCCAAGGTCGTGCGGGTCGTACCCACTTAGTTAGCCCTGCAATGGCTGCTGCCGCAGCGATTAACGGTCATTTTGCTGATGTTCGTGACATTCAAATCTAAAGGAGAAAACCATGGATAAGTTTATTAAGCATGTTGGGATTGTCGCCCCTTTAGATGCCGCAAACGTCGACACCGATGCCATTATTCCAAAACAGTTTTTGCAGAAAGTGACGCGCACAGGCTTTGGTCAGCACTTATTTAATGACTGGCGTTTTTTAGATGATAAAGGTCAGCAACCTAACCCTGATTTTGTTTTGAACAAACCGGTATTTAAAGGCGCTAGCATTCTGTTAGCCCGTGAAAACTTTGGTTGTGGTTCATCTCGCGAACACGCGCCGTGGGCATTAACCGATTTCGGTATCCAAGTGGTTATTGCGCCAAGTTTCGCCGATATTTTTTACGGTAACTCGTTTAACAACCAACTGTTGCCAATTAAATTAAGCGAGCAGCAAGTGGATGAGATGTTCAATTATGTGAACCAGCATGAAGGTTGCCAGTTCACTGTCGATTTAGAAGCGCAAACCGTCACCGCTGGTGATAAAGTTTATGCTTTCGAAATTGACAGCTTCCGCCGTCATTGCATGATGAATGGCTTAGACAGCATTGGTTTGACGTTACAGCACGTTGACCAAATCAAGGATTACGAGCAAAAGCTTCCCGCTTTTATGAATTAATCCCCAGCCCACTTCGGTGGGCTTTTTCTTGCCTATTTGTATTCATAAAAGTAGAACTCAACTCCAACAAACCACGCCTACCAATAAATCCTTCCCCATTAATTCCTAATATGCAATTATTCAATTAATTGCCTCTTTATATTTTTCAAAATAGTTCGCGTTGTGGCAAGGCGGCAAAATGAGGATATCTCTGGGAGCATACTTTAGTATGTGACCTGAGTAGCCGATTGAAGCCAACGCAGTCACAGCGTGAAATATGAAGAAAAATAGGAGTATACATTAGTATGTGACTTGATTAGCCTAGTGAGGCCAACACAGCCACAGCATGAAATATGAAGAAAAAAAGCCAGTATGCATTCACATACCGGCTGGTAAAAATACCATTACTCAATAAAAGGGGGAGTAAACCTGCAACAGACAGGTCAATAGAGCTACTTACTGCCCCCTATTATCTACGGAATATAGGATATTAAAATTGATGCAATTTATTCTGGAGTTCCTCTTTTATGTCTAATTCTCGATTACAAACGCAATTTGTACGCTTGTGGCAGCATTTTCAGGGAAAAAACAGTGAAACCACATTGCAAGATATTGCCGATATTTTGTTTTGCTCTCGCCGTCATGTTCGCACCCTGCTCAATAATATGCAGTCCCATGGCTGGCTCAGTTGGCAAGCAGAATCAGGACGAGGAAAACGCTCCGCATTAATTTTTCATATCAATGGATTAGAGCTACAACAAGCACAGGCTGAGCAGCTTTTAAAAGAAGAAAGTATTGAAAAACTCGTGGCGCTCGTTGGCGATAAAGAGACTATCCGCCAAATGGTCTTATCTGAGCTTGAGCGAAGTTATCGACAAGGTAAAAACTTACTGCGCATCATTTATTACCGTGATTTTCCTAACTTACTTCCTGGCACCCCAATGCGCCGCTCTGAAATCCATTTAATGAGCCAGATATTTAATGGATTAACTCACTTAAATGAGGAAAAAGGGGAAGTGGAAGATGGTATTGCTCACCACTGGCAAGCCATTAACGAACAACATTGGCGCTTTTATTTACGCCCAGCTATCTATTTCCATCATGGACGTGAAATGCAAGTGGAGGATATTATCCACTCATTATTACGATTAAAGCAGTGCTGGCCGCTATTCTCGCATATTCACTCGGTCACTTCTTCGCAGCCTTATGTCATTGACGTCCATCTGAGCCATCCTGATACGCAATTTCCTTGGTTACTCGGTAGCCCACATGCCGCCATTCTCCCAAAAGAGTGGGAAACCATCAGCGGCTTTAGTCAGCGCCCTATTGGTACAGGTCCTTATGAAGTCGAAACCAATATCCCGCAGAAACTCACCATCAGCGCTTTTGACCGCTATTTTGGCTATCGCGCCTTGTTAGATGAAGTGACCATTTGGGTGGTTCCCGAACTTTCTGAGCAGATGGTGTGTACCACATTAAAAATGGATGGAGATAAGCGCCACAATGACTCCCTCGAAAGCCGCATGGAGGAAGGTTGCTATTTTCTGTTATTCGACCAACGCTCCGACATTTCTCAACGGGAAGATGTGCGTAAATGGCTGTGCAGCTTTTTAACGCCCGTCAACCTACTGGCGCACTGTGAATCCTTCTATCAACGCCACTGGGCGCCGGCTTATGGATTACTGCTTCATTGGCACCACAGTAAAATGCTTTCCCAGCGAACCAAACCTGAAGACTTAACTGAGCTAACTGTCACTTTTTATCGCCATCATCATGAATTCTATGCTATCAGCCAAATCATGAAGCGAGTGTTAGAAACTCAAGGAGTGACACTTAAAATTAACATCGTTGATTATGATGATTGGTTTAATGGAGATGCTAAAAGCGATATCTGGCTCTCCACCGCCAACTTTTATAAGCCTCTTGAGTTTTCTATCTTCGCTACGTTGTACGAGATGCCGCTATTGCGTCAATGTTTGGGGAAAAACCTCGATGAAGAGTTACAACTTTGGCGCCAGCAAAAATTGGATGTGGAATCTTGGTGTGAGAGCTTGATTGATTCCCAAATCTTCCACCCAATTTTTCATCACTGGTTAGAGCTACAAGGGCAAAGAACGATGCGCGGTGTTCGCATGAATACCTTTGGCTGGTTTGACTTTAAATCAGCTTGGTTTAAGCCAACTGAGGATAATACACAGAATTGATGATAGTTATAAACAGTTAGAGTGAGCAAAATGGATTTTATTCACTTTTTCTGTGGATATCCATGTGAACAACCAGATAGTAATCAGGGTATATCCCAACTGTTCATTTCTAACAAAAAATCACACTAAAAAATAAAACATTATAAATCATAGTAATAAATGAATTTCACACCAGATATCCACTGTGAGTTTTTCCGTGTTTTTTTGTTAGGAGTTCAACTGAGCAAAGATCAATCAATGCATGTTTTATCCACAAGGAATGTACTTAACTTACTCGCTTTTTGTGACGAGCTTCAATAAATGACATTAGTCAAGGCTGTAAATGCACACAGTAATCGCAGTTTTTCACAGTTATCCAGAAATCCTGTGGATAACCTAGTGCATGATCCTGTGATTATCTTGGGATGAAGTTGAATAACCCTAAATATTCATAATCCCGTCAGTGATTATTATCTAATATCCATATATATATCATAAGGTTAAATACGGTGACTAAAAAGTGTTATACTCACTTAACCTTACAACCATTTTATTGGTTATTTTTTAAACACAATCAAATTCAGTCGACTATGTCTTTTATACCGCCTTCACCACCAGAAAATGAAACCGTCTTATTGGCGCGAGCCCAAGCCCTTGCTGGCTATACGCTTGGTGAGTTAGCAACTATTGCAGGCATCCCAATCCCCCCTGACCTTAAACGAGATAAAGGCTGGGTCGGGACATTGTTAGAGTATTTTTTAGGTGCGACCGCAGGCAGTAAAGCCGAACAGGATTTTGCAGATATTGGCGTCGAGCTTAAAACAATCCCAATCGATCGCCATGGCGCACCATTAGAAACGACATTTGTCTCTGTCGCGCCCCTCACGGGCAATAGCGGTCTAACATGGGAAAATAGCCATGTGCGCCGCAAATTATCTCGCATTTTGTGGTTCCCGATTGAAGGCGAACGTCAAATACCACTTGCCCAGCGACGTATTGCGAACCCTCTGATTTGGAGCCCTTCTGCGCTTGAAGAACAACTTTTACGCCAAGATTGGGAAGAGTTAATGGATTTAATTGTGCTGGGAAAAGTCGAAACCATCACGGCTCGTCACGGACAAGTTTTACAGATTCGCCCCAAGGCGGCGAATAATAGAGCACTAACCGAAGGTATAGGGGAATTTGGGCAACCAATAATGACATTACCGAGAGGTTTCTATTTAAAAAAAGATTTTACGGGTCCATTATTAGCACGGCACTTTAACCTCAGTTAATCGGTCAAGGCATCGCCTGTGCCAAACAGACGATTTTTTATTCCATTTTTAAGGCAATAAGATGTTTGAGTGGTTCTTAGATCCCCATGCTTGGATGGCATTGGCAACATTAACAATTTTGGAAGTCGTACTGGGTATCGACAATATTATTTTCTTAAGTATCGTCGTCAGCAAATTGCCCGCCCATCAACAAAATAGCGCCAGACGTATTGGCTTAATCGCTGCAATGGGAATGCGTTTGGCACTGCTAGCGTCTATTGCTTGGCTCGCTCGCCTCACCACGCCACTCTTCACATTAGCTGAACATACCGTTTCCGCCCGCGATTTAATTTTGTGTGCAGGCGGCTTATTCCTTATTTGGAAATCGAGTCAGGAGATTTTCGATACCATTGAAGGGGAAGACGATGAGGGGATAGCCCAGAAAAAAGTCACTTCATTCTGGGGAGCCATTATGCAAATCGCAATTTTAGATATTATCTTCAGTTTAGATTCGGTGATCACTGCCGTGGGGCTATCTGACCATCTGTTTATTATGATGGCAGCAGTAATTATGGCGGTCATGATCATGATGTTCGCCGCGAAACCTATTGGTGATTTTGTGGAGCGCTATCCTTCCGTCAAAATCCTCGCACTCTCTTTCTTGATCCTTGTGGGCTTCACTTTGTTACTTGAAAGTGTTCAGGTACATGTATCAAAAGGCTATATCTATTTTGCTATGTTCTTCTCCATGTCAGTGCAAATGCTTAATATTCTGCGCAGCAAAAAGTGGAAAATGAAAAACAAGCAATAAATGAAAAATAAATAGTCATAGCCAAGTTAGCGTAAGGCGTCCTTTGCTGCGGCAATAGCGCCTTCCACCGCTTTTTTAGCTTGAGGGCTGTTTTTCCAACAACTTGACCCCGTTAGTGCAGCGCCCGAAATTAAAATTTCATCGTAAGAAGCTTCACTTAACTGCGCTAAAGATGAAAACCCCATTTGTTCTAATCGGCTAATTACCGTTGGTCCAACACCCTTCACTGCTAATAGAATTTGCTTTTCTGAGTCTGAAAATGGCATAAATCATCCTTTTGGCTGTAAAACAGCCGTAATTGAGCGTATATTTTGTCATTAGCCTATTTCTTAATTTAAAATTCTGAGCGGTCTATAACAGGTTGAGTTACCTGCCCTATATATCTGTTTTAGCAAATAGGAATAACAACGGTAAAGTCATTGACGACTCGCGATAGAAACTAACATGTCGCACTAAAAATTCTATCTTGTAGGTATTTATTATGTATAGCAACAAAATATCCAATACTCGCCATATGTCGATGACATTATCTGATGGGCGCCTTTTGTGTTGGTATGAATCTGGCCCTGAACAAGGGTTCCCCGTGATTTTTTGTACCGGCGCAGGGATGAGCGGTACACTGGGCTTTGGTATTGACCGTCTTGATGAGCTAAATATTCGCTTAATCACTCCTGAACGTGCCGGACTGGGTCAATCCACCTTTGATGAGCATAAATCCCTACAACGCTTTGCTCAAGATATTCAAGAACTTCTAAATGCTCAAAAACTGCCGTCATTTTCCGTTATCGGCTTCTCTCAAGGTGCCGTTTTCGCTATGGCTCTCGCCTGCTACGCTTCCCCTGTTTCATTATCACTTGTGTCAGGACAAGACCAATTTGAGTTTCCAGCAATCCGAGCGCAATTAAAGCAAGATGTCATTAATATGCAGGAACAAGCCATTCATACCCCCGAGGCTTTATCCGAATGGTTGATGCGAAATGTGACTTCACAATGGTTACTGGCGTTTATTCTTAACTGTAGCGCAGAGGTAGACCAGCAGGTTTATAGCGAAGAGAGCTTTTTAGCCGCCTACAGTGACTGTATGGAACGTGCATTTATGCAAGGTAACCAAGGCTATGTTCAAGATCTCTTAATCGCCCTGCAGTCTTGGCAGTTCAATCCTGAAGATATCCGTTGCCCTGTCGCCCTGTGGTATGGCGAGCAAGATGTGAGCTCTGTGCACTCCCCTGATTTTGGCAAAACACTGGCTCAACGCTTTCCTGATAGCGAACACTTTTTGTTCTCTCATGAAGGCGGCTCAGTTCTGTGGACACAAGCCTATTCCATTCTTGCCCAATTGAAAGAACACCGTTTTTAAGTATGAAACATCGCTTTTAGGTATAAAAAAAGGTGCCCAATAAAACATTAGGCACCTTAAATAACGGATTAAAACTTATTTCTTAGACGCTTGGATATACAACAGTTCCAATGCAATCGTTGCTGCGGCTAATGCCGTAATTTCTGATTGGTCATAGGCTGGTGCGACTTCCACCACATCCATCCCAACAATATTCAGTGACTTAATGCCACGCAGCAGTTTTAACGCTTTATCAGATGTTAACCCACCAATCACTGGCGTACCGGTTCCTGGTGCAAAGGCAGGATCCAGACAGTCTATATCAAACGTCAGATAAACGGGCATATCACCCACGATCTGTTTGATTTGAGCAACCATGTCATCAACACCACGGTCATTCGCTTGAGCGGCATCCAATACCGTGAAACCGTTGTCAGTATCATGTTCAGTACGAATACCAATCTGCACAGAATGATTTGGATCGATCAGACCTTCTTTTGGCGCATGATAGAACATGGTGCCGTGGTCATACAGACTGCCATTTCCGTATGTGTCAGTGTGCGCATCAAAATGCACTAACGCCATTTTACCGAAATGCTTCGCGTGGGCGCGCAGTAATGGCAATGTCACAAAGTGATCGCCACCAAACGTTAAGCAACGTTTACCGGATTCCAACAGCTTTTCAGTGTGAGCTTGCAGTTTATCGCACATATCTTGCGCGTCACCAAATGCAAACACCACATCACCGCAGTCAACTACGTTGAGTTTGTTTTTTAATTTAAAATCCCACGGCCAACGGTGGCTTTCCCACGCAAGGTTCGTGGAAACCTGACGAATAGCAGCAGGTCCATGACGGCTACCCGCACGTCCTGAGGTTGCCATATCAAATGGAACACCCGTGATCACCCAATCAGCATCGGAGCTGTATGGTTGGAAATTTAACGGAAAACGTAAAAAACCAAATGCGTTTGAAACCAGTGAATTATCAACCTGATTTCCTAATGTGCTATTAATCATCACTGTTCCTTAATCATTCATCTTCTAAGTAAGTGTAACCATACAACCCACTTTCAAACTCGTTCACAAAATCTTTTTGCAGCTCGTCACTCAGCCCTGTGCTTTTCACTTGCTCAATAAAGCTTTCTAACAGCACTTCAGGAACCAGCTTCACGTATTGCAGCATATCGGCAACTGAATCGCCCTCTTCACTTTGCAAGTAACGAATGCTGCCTTGGCTATCAACCCACACATCAATGGCGGCAGTATCGCCGAATAAGTTGTGCATGTTGCCTAAAATTTCTTGGTATGCCCCGATCATAAAGAAGCCAATCATCGGTGGATTTTCTGGATCATACGCTGGCATTGGCATGGTGGTTTCCACTCCATCACCGTCAACATAATGATCAATAATACCATCTGAGTCACAAGTGATATCTAATAATACCGCGCGTCTGTCTAACGGCTTATCTAAACCTTCAATTGGCAAGACTGGGAACACTTGGTCAATACCCCAAGCATCAGGGAGCGATTGGAACAACGAGAAATTCACATAGAATTTATCCGCCATACGCTCTTGCAGCTCATCAATAATTGGACGATGGGCGCGGTTGCTAGGGTCTAAATCTTGCTGAATACGGCGACAGATATTTAAGTATAGCTCTTCTGCCCATGCGCGTTGTGTTAAGTCCAACACGCCATGCGCATACTGGGTATGTGCTTCTTGCAAGTCAAACTGGCTATCGTGCAACCATTCACGCAGAGAACGGCTATTGCCTTGATGCTGCATGGATTCCCACGTTTCCCATAATGAAACCAGTGAACGTGGTGCGTCTTCGCTCGGCGGTGTGGTTTTGGTGAATTCGTTACGCTCAACCCCAATCACGTTAGAGACTAGCACGGTATGGTGAGCGGTCAATGCACGCCCAGACTCGGTGATCACCGTTGGGTGTGGCAAGTTAAATTCTTCACACGCATCGCCAATCGCCCAAATCACGTTGTTCGCGTATTCGTTCAAGCCATAGTTAACCGAACAATCTGACTGAGAACGCGTACCTTCATAGTCAACGCCTAAACCACCGCCCACGTCAAAGCACTGAATGTTGACACCTAATTGATGCAACTCGACGTAGAAACGGGCTGACTCACGGACACCTGTCGCGATATCACGAATATTCGCCATTTGAGAGCCTAAATGGAAGTGCAATAATTGCAGGCTATCCAAACGGTTCGCATTACGTAAAATTTCGACTAATTGCAGAACTTGGGTTGCAGCCAATCCAAATTTAGATTTTTCACCGCCACTCGCCTGCCATTTACCTGAACCTTGGGATGCTAAACGAGCACGAACACCTAAACGAGGCGTCACTTCCAGCTTCTGCGCCTCTTCAAGCACCATCTCGATTTCAGACATTTTTTCGATAACCAGATACACTTTGTGACCCAGTTTTTCGCCAATTAATGCCAGACGAATATATTCGCGATCTTTATAACCGTTACACACAATCACAGTGCGAGTGCGACCTGCGTTGGCTAATACTGCCATTAACTCCGCTTTTGAACCCGCTTCTAACCCTAAAGGTTCGCCAGAATTCACTAGAGATTCAATCACACGGCGTTGTTGGTTAACTTTAATTGGGTAAACTAAAAAATAGTCCCCTTTATAACCATAAGATTCGCGTGCACGTTGAAACGCTGCGTTAATTGAACGCAAACGGTGTTGCAAAATTTGAGGGAAACAGAACAGCGCAGGTAAACGTAAATGTTCCTGCTCTTCTTTAACTTGGTAGACTAAATCAGCTAAATCAACAAAGGTGTCAGGGTTTTCAGGATTCGGGCAAACACAGACATTTCCGCGCTCATTCACCTGATAGTAACCACCGCCCCAATACGCAATATTGTAAGTTTGGCGCATCTTGCGAGCGATATTATCATTCATAATAAACTCCTAGTATGGAGGGGTGAGTGATGCGTTCTCCTTCCAGACAAGCAGCGACCAAGCGCATGATGCAACTGGGCAGTAATGTCAGGGAAACAGCGATACTCAGATTGTAATTAAAAGTGCTTAGAACTTCTAAACGGTGACAATATATATCCACAGACTTAGCAGATTACTCTTTGAGATTACTGACTAAGCATTAAGGATCTATGATAGGTATGACGGTAACTTCGCGATGAAGTCAACATAGACAGGAAAGTAAAAGCCAATGTCACACGGCGATCCGCGTAAGACGGTTGGATACTGTTATTCAGCAGATTATGGATCATTGCCCATTAACCCCCAATATAACTGTTTTCCCCTTAAAAATTTTAATTAATATTAAAATTCAACCGGTTATAAACATTCCTGATAGAAAGCAGACTCATGGCTGACCTGCTGGTATATAGCGGGAAATTACAACCATCCGCTACGGTCGCAGTTTATACCTCGAATAGCCCCAAAATGCAAAAGCAAATTATCTAAAATTTCACATTTACGATAAAACTAACTGAATTAACCATTTATGCGCTTATCATTTTAGGCTTAAAAACAGGTAGAAATTATTCATTGAAAAGTCTAGAATAGCCGTCTAGATGTTAAAACATCCAACTATAATGTTCTTTGAATTCTTAAGGTATTAATCTCATGTCTACACACCTCTTTACTTCTGAGTCCGTATCAGAAGGGCATCCTGATAAAATTGCAGACCAAATTTCTGATGCGGTCCTTGATGCTATTCTTGAACAAGACCCAAAAGCGCGCGTAGCTTGCGAAACCTATGTCAAAACCGGCATGGTCATGGTTGGTGGTGAAATCACTACCAGTGCATGGGTCGATATTGAAGAAATTACGCGTAAAACCGTTCGTGAAATCGGTTATACCAGTTCAGACATGGGCTTTGATGCCAACTCTTGCGCAGTATTAAGCGCAATTGGTAAACAATCACCAGACATCAACCAAGGTGTTGACCGTGCAGATCCTTTAGAACAAGGTGCTGGCGACCAAGGTCTCATGTTTGGTTATGCAACTAACGAAACTGACGTATTAATGCCAGCACCGGTGACTTATGCACACCGTTTAGTGCAGCGCCAAGCTGAAGTCCGCAAAAATGGCACACTGCCATGGTTACGCCCTGATGCGAAAAGCCAAGTTACCTTCCAATACGATGACAACAAAATTGTTGGTATTGACGCGGTAGTCCTGTCCACACAGCACTCAGAAGATATTGACCAAAAAGCTTTACACGAAGCGGTAATGGAAGAGATCATCAAACCAGTTCTGCCTGCTGAATGGTTATCTCCAGCCACTAAATACTTCATCAACCCAACAGGTCGTTTCGTTATCGGCGGACCAATGGGTGACTGCGGTTTAACGGGTCGTAAAATTATCGTTGATACATACGGCGGTATGGCTCGTCACGGTGGTGGTGCATTCTCTGGTAAGGATCCATCAAAAGTTGACCGTTCTGCTGCCTATGCTGCGCGTTATGTTGCAAAAAACATCGTTGCGGCAGGCTTAGCTGACCGTTGTGAAATCCAAGTTTCTTACGCTATCGGTGTTGCAGAGCCTACCTCTATCATGGTAGAAACTTTCGGCACAGGTAAAGTTGACGAAGCATTGCTCGTGAAATTAGTCCGTGAATTCTTTGACTTACGTCCTTACGGTCTGATTCAAATGCTGGATTTATTACACCCAATGTACCAACAAACCGCTTCTTACGGTCACTTTGGTCGCCCACAATTCCCGTGGGAAAAAACCGACAAAGCGGCACAACTGCGCGAAGCTGCTGGTCTGTAATTTTCGCTAACGTCACTGACGCTAAGCGCAAAAATCAGCTTAAAAAACCCATCTTAATGATGGGTTTTTTTGTATCTAAAATTGCTCACTGATGTGATGAGTTAAATAACTTTTCTATTCGCCTCATATTTTGGGTCGAATAATCCCATTAATTGACTCATTCATCTTGATTGCTTTTCGGTGCATTGAAACTTACTTTTCAGTTCGTTGAAACAGCTGGAAAATTGCCATTCCTGCAATCATTGCCAACGTAAACAAAATACCTTGAGTCAGCCCCATGCCGGTTAATAAAATGGCAGGTCCCGGGCAAATTCCCCCAAGCCCCCAGCCTAAACCGAACAGCACGCTCCCTATGACTAATTTTTTATCAATAACTTTACTGGTTGGGATCTGCAATGGGCAATTCAGTACACTCGTTTTGCGCTTTTTCACTAACTGGAATGCGATACCGCTTATCACCATTGCCACTGCCATGGTAACCAACAAAGAGGGATCCCAATTCCCCGTGATATCCAGAAATGCCAAAATTTTTGCGGGATTACCCATACCAGCTAGTAGTAAGCCCAGTCCAAATAAAATACCGGAAACTAACGCGATAATAATTGGCATTACTTTATCCCCTTAACCCAAAGTGGTTAATCACAGCGACCGTGATAAATGCCACCAGCATAAAAACAACGACCGCCACCATGGAACGACGGGAAAATCTCGCCATGCCACAAATGCCATGCCCACTGGTACAACCGCTACCTAATCGTGTCCCAAAGCCCACTAACAACCCCGCAGCTATCAGTAATGGCGTGCTCGTTGCGATAGTGACTTCTGGCGTATACACAAAGGTAATAAACAGCAATGGCGCAACTAAGATCCCGACAATAAACGCCAGTTTCCATGCTGTGTCCCCTTTAGTGGGTTTAAGGACTCCCGCTAAAATCCCGCTGATCCCTGCAATTCGCCCATTAAAAATCAATAATATTGCCACCGCTAAACCAATCAACACACCGCCAATCGCCGCAGAGCCTGGCGTAAAATGCGCCCAATCAATCGTCATTTTAATTCCCCTTCACAGGACAATAGAGTTGATACAACGTATTGAGTAAGGTGAATAATTTCTCATCCGCAATAGAGTAATAGATTCGCTTACCTTCTCGACGCGTCGCGACTAATCCTTCATTTCTTAATACGGTTAACTGCTGGGATAACGTCGGCTGCACAATCCCTAACGAGGCTTCTAAATCACTCACACAAGCCTCGCCTTGTGTTAACTGGCACAGCAATAATAATCGGTCTGGATTCCCGAGTGTTTTTAATAATGACGCAGTTTGCGTTGCTGCTTGAGTCATTGCTAAAAGCAGCTGTTCTGAGTTTGGTTGTTCACTCTTTGACATCATTGGATCTCTTGTTACTATGTATAATATTATGCTATTTAATAATATATGTTTTGATATATTGAATGTCAATTATCACTTGTTGTTACTATATGACTTCACGTATTCTTGAGGACATGAAAACAATCCGAGTACCCATTCTGCTTCAACAGCGAGTGATGAAAACCCTACGTGAAAAGCTCGCGTTAGCTGAAGAAAAACTGGAACAGAAATTTCCAGAGCCCGCTATCAACTATAAACAGCGTGGAACCACCGCGGGCAGCGCCTATTTAAAAGATTGGGAAATTCGCGTTAATCCTACGTTGTTAATTGAAAATCCAGACAATTTTGTGGACGAAGTGATCCCCCATGAGCTCGCCCACTTGCTGGTTTACCGTGTATTTGGACGTAAAGGGGTCGCCCCTCATGGCAATGAGTGGAAATGGATGATGCAGACTGTTTTAGGGGTAACGGCGAAACGGACTCACAACTTTGCGGTGACCAGCGTCAAAAGCCAAACTTTTCGTTATCTTTGTGGTTGCGACACAATTCATGAACTTACCATTAGAAGACATAACAAAGTTGAGCGCGGGGAAAATCAGTATTTATGTCGAAAATGCGGGGAAATTCTCAAGCGAGAAATTGAGCCAGCGGCAGAGTGTTAATTCCCTGCCGCATCAAGAGGTAGAACCGAACTTAAGCGAACTCCGTCATCACTAATTTCGCGATTTCAAAGTAAATAATCAAGCCAGTACCATCAATAAATGTCGCGATAAATGGCGCAGAAACCACCGCTGGGTCAACCTTCAGCTTCTTCAGAACCATTGGAATAATAGAAGAAACAATCGCGCTCCACACGGTAATAGCCACAATCGTTAAGCTCACCACTATAGTCACTTCATGACCCACACCTAAGATCCAAGCACGAATTAACGCCGCACCACCAATGGTGACAGCTACTAAGAACGAGGTTGAAACTTCTTTTTTCAATACCGCACCGAGGTTACGTAAACTCACTTCCCCCAACGCCATCGCTCTCACGAGGGTCGATGTGATCTGAGTTCCGCTGTTTCCGCCGGTACCAATCAATAATGGAATAAAGAACGCCAGTGAAATGGCGGCTTCAAGTTGCTCTTCGAACGCTTTTAGCACGGTTCCAGTATAGGCTTCCGCCACAAACAACATTAATAACCACACAACACGCTTACGCCATAAAGTGACTGGACTGGTGGTTAAATACGGCTCTTCGAGTGGCGTAGTAGCCCCCTGCAATTGTGCATCGAGGGTATTTTCGTCTTCAATAAGTTCTGCAATATCTTGAGGACGTAATACACCCATTAACTTGCCGAACTGAACAACAGGGATCATATCCAAACCACTATGATTAATTAAATCATAAACATCATGGCGTGATTGTTCAGGGGAAACAGAGAAATAATTGTGGCGCATAATATCCGACACTAATAAATCTTCTGCTGAGGCAAGTAATGATTTAACGGACAGAATTCCATTTAAATAGTTTTCACTATCTACGACAAATAAATACGTTGGAATTTGCTCGCCTTCGAGATGTTCAATAAGACTTTTCTTCACACATGCCACAGAGTCGGCAACCGATACTGGCAAATATGATTGGCTCATATAAGCGTGAACAGTTGAATCATCAATTTTAGTTGGCTGTGATTGATTAGACTTTTGACGAGCGTCTTTCATCGCGGACTGTGCAATAGCTACTGCACCCGCTTTGTTCTGGGTAGAAAATGACATTTTTTTAGTCCCTATTACTGTTGTTTACTCAAACAGTACTCACATAGGGGCGAAACCAGATGAGAGAATGCGATTGCTATCTCTTCGTCTCGGTTTTAGCACTATACAACGTATCCTGAATCAATCAGGAAGTTACATGGGGATATACCTTCGGTCGATATATCCTGTCCTAATCTTGGGCGTCTCTCGACGTCGTCAGATCAGTAACCTATGTTTGTATAGGAGCCTCGCCTAACGAGTTACTGCACTTTGGATGCGGCGCGAATTATACCCACTGAGTGTTCAATTACCACCCTTTTACCTCTCTCTTTTTTTAATAGCCCACCCTCGTTTAAGTTTTGTTTAAGTTAATGTATATCAAGAATTCACCGTGTAACCATTTGTAACTTTAATAGAAACTTATATTATTCATAATACATAAAGTCATAATCACGCTATAAATTAATTTATTATTTTTTGATTATCTTTTGCCGCTAAAATACATGGATTAATAAACAAAAAAGCCACCTTATTTATATTCATAATAAGATGGCAATTAATGAGGCATTTAATTTTATATTATCGAAAATCGATTAAGCGATTTCTGTGTCGCCTTGTAATTGGCAACTGCACGCTAAAACATAGCCATTAGCAATTTCGTCTGCGGTTAATGTCATGGTGCTACTGGTTGTATAATTCCCCGAAAGCACTTTGGTTTTACAGCTACCACATCCCCCTGCGCGACACGCGGCAATCACTGGTTGTTTATTCTGTTCTAACGCAGACAAAAGCGATGTTCCCACCGGTACAGTGAAATTCGCTAAACGGTGACGAATTTTTAAGTTCAGTACCTCTTCACTCACGGCTTCATCACCACCAGTAGTAAAGCGCTCCATAAAGAAGTGATCCGCTGGCACGCCTAGTGCCTTAGAAAATTCCTGCACATTTTTCATATATGGAACAGGCCCGCAAGTCATTACCACTCGCCCATGAATATCCGGTACTAACTCCAGCAATTTTTCTTGGCTCAAGCGACCTTGCGCCACACCGCCGTTATCGGGGGTTTCCGGCATGATGCACAGTTGCAAACGTTGCGGATATTGCTGCACCAATCTTTGCCACTCATTGGCAAAAATGACCTGCTTTTCATCTCGCACATTAAACAGCACTTTAACATCCGTTTCAGGGCGATTCGCCATCAACCAACGGGTCATCGACATAATCGGCGTGACACCACAACCCGCTGCTAACATTAAATATTGGTGGCTTTGAACATTGGCACAAGTAAACTCCCCTTGCGCCTCAGACAACCAAAGATAATCCCCTGGTTTTACTGCTCCAGTCAGCCAACAAGAGCCTGTCCCCTCGTCTAATCGTCTCACTGTAATGGAGATAAAACGGCTTTGCCCCGGCGATGAAGACAAGGTGTAAGCACGCATCACGTCATCACTGTTTTTGATACTCACCAGCGCATACTGTCCTGGTTCATATTGGTAAAAATCATGATTAATCAGATTAATAGTCCAAACATCAGGGGTTTCCTGCACAATCGAGTGAATTTGCATTCTGTTCGGACATAGGCTTGTTGGCATGGTCATGGGTTACTCCTTGCAAGGGGGAAAGCCGCTTCCCCCTTGGTTTCCATCAAATTACGCAGGCAGGATTTCCGCCAGATCTTGTTCAACCGTGGTAATGCTGCGCATACCGAATTTTTCATTCAGAATATTCAGCAGATTTTCGGTTAAGAAGCCCGGAGCCGTTGGACCGGTGTAAATGTTTTTCACACCCAGAGCAAGCAGGGTTAACAAGATCACAATGGCTTTTTGCTCGAACCAAGAGAGAATCAGGCTCAGCGGTAAGTCATTCACACCACAACCTAATTTCTCTGCTAAGTTCACCGCTAACATAATGGCAGAATAGGCATCGTTACATTGACCCACATCCAGTAAACGCGGTAAGCCTTCTAAGGTACCGAAGTCCAGTTTGTTGAAACGGTATTTACCGCAAGCCAGCGTTAAAATCAGGCAGTCTTTCGGTACGCTGCGAGCGAAATCCGTGTAGTAACTGCGTTCACCACGGCTACCATCACAACCACCGACTAAAAATACGTGGCGTAATTTTTTCTGAGCAACAAGATCAATCACCGCATCCGCAGCGCCCAGCAGGGTTTGACGACCAAAACCGACGGTAATTTTGTGTTCGATTTCAGTGTATGGGAAGCCTGCCATTTCCTGCGCTTGCGCTATCATTTCAGCAAAACTGTCCCCCGTAATGTGTTTCACGCCCGGCCAACCCACAATGCTGCGAGTCCAAATACGCGCTTTATATTCACCCACATCTGGGTCGATAATGCAGTTAGAGGTCATTAAAACAGGACCCGGGAACTTAGCAAATTCCACTTGCTGATTCTGCCAACCACTACCGTAGTTACCCACTAAATGAGCGTATTTTTTCAGTTCAGGATAACCATGAGCAGGCAGCATTTCACCATGGGTGTAAATATTAATACCTGTGCCTTCGGTCTGTTCTAACAACATTTTTAAATCTTTCAGGTCGTGACCTGAAATCAAAATACATTTACCGGCAACTGGGCGCACGTTAACTTCCGTTGGAACTGGATGACCAAATTCCCCCGTTTCGCCAGCATCCAGAATTTCCATGATTTTGAAGTTCATCATGCCGATAGCCATTGCATTGTCGAGCAGCTCATTCATATCCGCTGGCAATGTGCCTAACCACGCCATAATTTCATGGTATTGAGCATAAATCTGGTTATCAAACTGACCTAAAACGTGAGCATGCTCCATATACGCCGCCGCACCCTTCAAGCCATACAGGCACAGCATGCGCAAGCCATGAATATCATCGCCAATTTGCGCTTTATCGACATCTAACGCAAATTGTGCCGCTTGCTGTTGCAGAGTTGCAATATCCTGCCCTGCTAATTGCAGGTTGATTAGCGGATGGTTAAAAGCTACTGCACTATTCACTGACAGGCAGCGTTTGATTAATTTATCACGCAGATAAATAGCTTCACGGGCATAACCAATAATACGTTCAGAATCGAAGTTAACGTTCGTCAATGTAGAGAAGAAAGCGCGCGGTGCGAAACTGTCCACATCATGATCAATAATGCCCAGTTCACGTGCCACCACCGCACTTGCAGATAAGCTTTGCAGGACAGCAACTAATAAATCTTGCAGGTCTGAAGTTTCAGCGGTTTTACCGCACATACCTTGCGAATAAGCGCAGCCATTGGTTGCTGGAGTTCTAATTGTTTGTTCACATTGCACACAATACATGGAGGAAACCTCTTTAAGTTGCATTTCATATACAACATTAAGATTACCCCTTTTAAATAAATAGAAAAGCACCTTAAAATTCTATTTGCAGGTTTGTTGATCTACATTAACTTTCACTATAAATAAGAATTATTCAATGTTGTAAAATAGGCAGTTTCACTAACCTCAGTTGATTTTTCGCTGGGGTTTCAAAGCAGTATTGCTATACTATGTTTATCATTCATACTTCATAAGTTATTGTTGTTAAATCATTTTAAGAGAATCAAAAAGCGATGATGCAGGCTAATTCGACTCCAAAATCAGACAACAAAACCCATTTTAGTTTTTTACGTCACGTGAAAGAATCCGATAAAACACCACTCAAAGTGCTTGTTTTAGCGGCTATTATTGGTGCCGTCGTTGGGCTGATAGGCTCCCTGTTTATGCTAGGGACTGAGTGGGTCAGCAATATTCGTATCGCATCTGTTAACCAATATGTCACCAACAAATGGTTGGTGATTCCTGCCATGTTTGTGGCTTCCGCCCTATTAGCCATGCTTGGCTACTATTTGGTTAAACGCTTTTCACCTGAAGCGGGAGGCTCTGGGATCCCAGAAATCGAAGGGGCACTACAAGATTTGCGCCCTGTCCGTTGGTGGCGAGTGATCCCAGTGAAATTTATCGGTGGGTTAGGTACGTTAGGCTCCGGCATGGTGCTCGGTCGTGAAGGTCCCACCGTGCAACTGGGGGCGAACATTAGCCAAATGTTTTATGACCTATTTCGCCTCAAAGATAATGAATCTCGCCATACATTATTGGCTGCGGGTGCCGCTGCAGGCCTTTCTACCGCCTTTAATGCCCCATTAGCGGGGATACTGTTTATCATCGAAGAGATGCGTCCACAATTTAAATACAGCCTGATTTCCATCAAAGCCGTGTTTATTGGCGCCGTCAGTTCCACCATTGTTTTTCGACTCATTAATGGCGAAGCCGCGGTATTGAACATTGGGCAATTTTCCTCTGCGCCGATGGAAACCCTGTGGCTATATCTAATTTTAGGGATGTTATTTGGGATCGTGGGAATTGGCTTTAACCGCTTCTTGCTCTATCTGCAAAGCCTATTTTTAGCTTTCTACCAAAATAAAGTATCACGGTTTGTTTTGATGGGTGGTTTGATTGGGGGTAGCTGTGGCGCTATCGGTGTATTTGCGCCAGAAGTTGTGGGTGGCGGCTATAGCGTGATCCACCAAATGGTCGCCAATAGCTTTACTATCACCATGCTGATGGTCTTTTTTGCCCTGCGCTTTTTAACCTCAACCATCAGCTTTAGTTCTGGTGCGCCAGGTGGGATTTTCTCGCCGTTATTAGCCCTTGGTACGCTATTTGGAGGCATTTATGGTTATGCGGCACTGGAGCTGTTCCCAAATTATTCGATTGAAGTCGGTACCTTTGCAATAGCCGGCATGGGAGCGTTGTTTGCCGCGACAGTGCGTGCGCCATTAACGGGCATTGTCTTAGTGTTGGAAATGACCAATAACTATCAATTGATTTTACCGATGATTATTACCTGTATTGGCGCAACAATGGTGGCGCAATTCTTAGGGGGTCGACCACTTTATTCTGTGCTGCTCGAAAAAACCTTAGAGCGCAGCGAAAAACAAGCCGCAGCGTCCAAACCCTAAAATTCATTTTTTCCCTAACCATAGAACGCATAATGGGTTGCCTAGGCAACCCATTATCTTCGCTATCACACGTTATTTTTTCTTGGCAATCAACGTTGCAAAGTTCAGTTTAATACGGTTACCTTGCGCATCCGTTCTGTGCAAATGTCCTGGGTTTTCATTGTATTTGAGGATTTCCCAATCTTGATAATATTGCTGCAATTCATCTGGTTTTAAGAAACACTTAAATGGCACCATATCCAGTGGCGCATCTGGCGTTTCTACCGCGCATACCACAATATTAACTCCACCCGCTCGGGTATGTGATTGCATATCCGCGATAATGTCGGCAATTTTATCCCGTTGCAGGAACATCAATACCACCGTGGAAATAATCAAATCATAATCACCTTGGATTTGGTGAGTATTAATGTCATATAGCGCGGTATGGATATTTTCTATGCCCGATTGCTGCTTAACAGTTTCAATGGCTTGAATATGATTTTGGTTAATATCCACCGCCGTCACATCGTACCCTTGCTGAGCAAGGTAGAAACTATTGCGCCCACGACCTGAACCTAAATCTAACACTTTGCAAGGTTTCGCTAAGTTATTCTCGCAAAGATAGCGCACTTCAGAGTGAGGCACACTGAGATCATACTGTTTATAAAACTCAATTTCAGGACGGCATAAAAAAGAGAGTTGGCAACGCATATCATCGCTGCAATCGGCAATACGATGCCAGACTTGCGGTTGGATCACTGGCGGTTGATTTTGCGTATCAAACGTAAATTTTTGCTCGCTACCGTCTTCATCAAAAATAATAAAATCGAGGGAGCCTTGTAATACCTTCAATTGAGCGAATGTATCTTCTTTGGTGTTATGGCGGTCTTGGAACATTAACGGAACCGAAGCCTTATCCCAAACAGGCATGGTTTTGTAGCACACTAATTCAGTCATGGGGTCACCTTTAAGTTGCATATTAAATACATCTTATGCCGTTCATCTTAATAGTGCAACGTTTTCATAGATAGAGAATGGATGAGTTGATGTGCATCAACCTCCTGCAGCACAGGAGGTCAAATTCAGAATCTTGAACTCAGAGATTTGGACTGAAAATCTTAGTAACCCAGCTGCTCTGCACTCAGCCCTAAAAACTCAAACGGTTTGGTATCAACATATTGCGCGGTCGCATCGCCCGAATAGATATGGCTTTGCTCTTCGCCAAGATCTAATTTTTTCACTTTTCCAGTCTCATTGGAAAAATCAATTTTCTTTAGATCCGTCCAAAAAATATTTGGCGTTAAAGCAGACTCAAAGAAATAGAGTTGACGCTTGCTATCAACCAGTGTGCGCCAACGGGTAGATGAAATCTCTGGGGATGTTTCCGACGTTAAACCGTATGGAACAGACACATTACGAATAACCCCAAACACACTGGCAACAGCTTTATTTGGCGTCGTTTTTTGTGGAATAGCATTAATGTAGAACTGCGCTCGAGCGAAACGATCCGCTGAACGGTTGGTTCCCGGCAGCATTACCGTACCACCAATACCTTGCCAATACTCTTGCATCGCTAACTGTTTTTCATAAGCCGGTGAATTAGTCATGACTTGGTATTTACGGCTATGGTGAATGACTTGTTTGCCATCGATATATTCGATAATCGCGCTATCACCACTCGCATCGGAAAGCGATAAATGCAAAGTCGCTAAGCGATTTTGTCCCGGAACCTTATCAGTCGCAACTATTAGTGGCGTTTTTTCTAATGCGGCAACAGCTTCTTCAACCGTGGCATAGTTGTCCAGCATATATTGTGCCCATAGCGAAATAGACAACGCGGGCTTTTTATTATCTAACTCAGGGTATTTAGATTCGGCGAGCCAAAGTAAGTTTGCTACTAACCCTTTTTCATTAACACCATCCGTCGTAGAAATATCGTAACCTGACGCTATCACGCTACCGTATTTGGATTTCCATTTGAGTGATTGCGGCCCTGCTGCGCCATTTCGCTCCATACCTCGTGGAAAAATCCATAAGTTGGTACCCACATCATATTTCCAATCCATGGTTCTACCGGTCATGATTTGTTGGTCTTCCCCGAGATAAACAACGCGGGTACAAGCCTGAGAAACCATGGCAGGAACATAAATTGCAGCGATGGTTAAGAGCGTAACAATGCTTTTCTTCACAAATCGCATCTTGCCTCCAAATGGTATTGAATGAGTAGCGCAGATAAGCCACGCAAATAAATAACTACTATTTATATTAGACAGTATATCGTTTTCAGCGTGTTTTTAGAGGATAGATATTGAAACAAAATGCAACAAGGATTAACTCACTTCATCAAATTGTTGACGTTTTCCCGTGAGTTAATCCTATTAAAAGATGGAATGGATTAGCCGGCGCTATTATTTTTTCTTTGCAGAAAACCATGAGCGTAATAATGCCGCTTTTTTCTGATTATCAGGAATATTCAGCGCGGAGTCATACAAGCTAATTGAAATTTGGCACACTGTTGCAGGTGATTTTTTCCCAGCCTTCACATCAATCAGCATGGTGACGTCATTTCCGTATTTTTCCGTTAATCCGATTCTCAGAGAGTCCATCAATGCCTGATACTCTTCTTCAGATAACGTGGTACGCTTCTCGCTAGTTTCGCTGGAAATCAACAAGGCATTGATCGCGCTCACTTGTTTTAATAAGACATCTTGGCTTTTTTGTGGCGGAATGACATCCGCAGGATCCCTTAACTGTGGGAATAGCGCGTCGTAACACATTTTCCCGGATGGGTCTTGCTCTAACAATGATTTGATATTGTCGTTCACTTTAGCAACAAAATTAATCACTGTTTCATCGGAGGCATAAGGCATGCGCTCAACGACCAGATTCATTGATTGGCTAACAACCTGATCCAATAATTGACGACGTAAGTCTTCGTTAGCAGGATCATATTGAGACATTAAAGGCTCAAAGCTCTGGTAAATGACCGGGCTTAATTTTTTGATCGTGACTAAAATCGGCAGTTCTTTTTCAACTTGAGCAATGGCCTCTGAATGAATTTCGCTATTACTTTCCGTCGATAGTACGTTGTTGTCTTTACTTAACCAGTAAAAACCCAGCGCAAAGATAATAAAAATGATGCTAACGACTACTGCGATTTTGCGTGAACTGTTTGTATTCAATGTGAATCTGCCTTTTAACAATCTGTCTTTTAGCTATTTGTTGTTAACAACAAAAACCAAAAAACCAATACTCAATAATAAACTCTTATCATTATTTTAGTCGTGAATACGGCCATATCGCTATAGGAATAAGAGTAAATGCGAAGAAAAAAGCAGAAAATTAACGGTTCTAATCGGAATTAAGAATGAAAAAACCGCAGACACTTATTTCAGTCTCTGCGGTTTTGAAAAATCGAAGGAAACGCATTTCAAAAATGCAAATTACTTAACTTGAACACCTTCAACAGACAGCATTAATTCAACTTCTTGAGATTTAGGGCCTAAATCAGATTTGATATTAAACTCTTTCAGCTTAATGTTCCCTTTCGCTTCGAAGCCTGCGCGGTAGCCACCCCAAGGATCTTTACCTTCACCCGTTAATTTCGCATCTAAAGTGATTGGTTTCGTCACGCCGTTTAAGGTGAAGTCCCCTGTTACGAGGTATTTGTCACCCTCTTTTTTCACTTCTGTGGAGACAAATTTCGCTTCTGGGAATTTTGCTGCATTTAAGAAATCCGGGCTACGTAAATGCTTATCACGCTCTGCGTGGTTAGTGTCGATACTGCCAGTTTTAATCGTCACTTCAACTTTATCTTTCGCAGGATCTTTCGCGTCGTAAGTAAAGTTACCATCAAAATCTTTAAAGCTACCGTATAACCAGCTGTAGCCTAAATGCTGGATACGAAACTCAATAAAACCGTGTTGACCTTGTTTATCAAATTGATAATTTTCTGCCAGTGCAGATCCCGCTGATAATAATAAAGTACCCGCAGCAAGACCTAAAATAGATTTCTTCAACATAACTCTCTCCACGTTATTTATCGGGATTAAAACCCAACATTCTTTTTAAAGTAATATCACCATCAAAGAAATGGTGTTTTAAAGCTGCAAATGCATGCAGAACAGATAACAAAACAACAGCCCAAGCTAAATAAAGGTGAATTTCACCTGCTGTATCCGCTTGTTCTGCTGCACCTGTAAATAATGCAGGCACTTCAAACCAACCAAATACACTTATTGCTTGTCCATCCGCAGTTGAAATTAAATAACCGCTGATCAAAATAGAGAATAAAATAATATAAATTAAAAGCTGAACCGTAATTGAAGCAAATTTCGTTAATTTGCTATAGCTCGATAACGGCTTAGGTGGTGGAGAAATAAATCGCCAAACCACACGAAAAAGCATGATAAAGAATAGCAACATTCCTATGCTTTTATGTATTTCAGGGGCTTGATGGTACCAGGTGTCATAATAGCCTAATGACACCATCCATAAGCCTAATGCAAACATTCCATATACGACAATTGCGACCAACCAATGAATGAGCAGCGAAAGATGCCCATAACGAGTGGCGTTATTTTTCCATTGCATAATTTAAAAACCATATAGTTTTAAAGGTAATTACTTGTTTTACCAAGTGGGAATAATCATAAGGTTAATCTGGCTTTATTCCTATCCCAAAGTTAAACAAATATTTTGTCGAAGATATTCAAATAGTATCATCATCATGATGAAAAATAGGTGAATTCTATTTTTCTTATTACAAGCGTAAACCTTTAATAAAGAATCTTCTATTTATGTAAATAGATTATACCTAATAACGTCTATGATTATTTAATCTGCTGATTTTCTTATTACCCATCACAATATGATAGATGAATTTGTTATAAATATAGTTCAGCTTCTCTAAAATAGGTAGGCGAGATTTTTATTTTAAGGATAAATTAACCCAATTTCCTCTATTCCTGCTAAATTGATGCCCTACCTATGGGTTGTTTTTCTTTTTTTTTAGAGGCTAGCGTATGTATACATTATGGATTGCCAACAAAAATTACTCTTCATGGTCTCTAAGACCTTGGATCCTGTTAAAAGTATTGCAAGTCCCTTTTGAAGAGAATATTTGCTTCTTCGAAAATGGCAAAAGTAGCCACGAAAAATTTAGCCGTTTTTCACCTTCAGGCTTAGTGCCATGCCTGATTGATGGTGATAAAACCATTTGGGACTCTTTGGCAATTTGTGAATATGTTGCTGAAGATTTCCCTCAAGTTTGGCCGACTGACAAATCAGCGAGAGCCTGGGCTCGCAGCGCGAGCGCTGAAATGCATGCTGGTTTTACCGCACTACGCCAACAATGCCCGATGAATGTGACAAGAAATGAGGCTCTCACTGAAATTTCCCATGAATTACAAGGAAACCTAAATCGCATTCAGCAATTATGGCAGGAAGGTTTTGATAAGTTTGAAGGACCTTGGTTAGCAGGAAAGCAGTTTACTGCCGTCGATGCATTTTTTGCACCCGTAGCATTTCGTATTCAAAGCTACCAATTAAAAGTCAATGAGCACGCTCAACAATGGATTGAGCGCATTATTGCATTACCAGCGATGCAAGAGTGGAAGCGTGCCGCAGAAATCGAGCCGTCTATCGAGCACTAAAAAAACACCTGTACGAGCATCAAAATTAATTTTTGAGCAGTTTGAGTAATAAGCAGACCCAAACTGCTCATTTTAATCACAAATCACCTAGAGGCTTTCATCCCAAGGATCGGCAGTCATCACATCCCCCGTTGGGGTATGCAGCGTTACTTGATCATTTTTAAACCATTCCGCTAAAGAAAACCCACCTTTCGGTGTTTCCACATGAATATCAATTGGGCAATATGGCGTATTCGCTTTGATTGCAAACTGCGCAAAATCTTCTTTTTGCTGGCGAGTTGGGCATCGAATCACCACATCAAGGTCGCAATCTGTCAGCATACTTTGAATATCCGTCGCCAGTGTATAAGCACAGCTTCCCGTCACGCCCCATTTCCAAGGCCAATTATGCTGAGAAATTAGCAACAAAACTTGGATAGGCGGTAACGCAATAAACATCGAACGTTGCAGTTCAATGGAATTCGACACTAAAGATTCCACATTCATAATGTGCGTAATAGCCGATTTTGAAATTTGGGTCGTCACACGCTGATGGGGCTTAATACCACGAATAGCCACGGTGAGTTGATTTTCATCTGCTTTTTCTCGGTGCACAATAAGGGGTAGTTTACTGTTCCACTGCGTTTGAACCCATTCCGGCAGAGTATCAAGAGGGACATCGCTATTACTACCAACCCAAACAAAATCATGGGGATTAATTATTTGCATTTATTCTTCCTTATCATGACGACAAATTGCTCTCGCTCTGCGCTATTATGCATTTTTTCAGATAGATGAATACATTCACTCATAATCAACATCTTTATTTGTACCATTAAGAACAAAGGTTCATAGGTCATTGAAGGGGAAATTTGTCTTCAAATAGCAATATGTTATCATAGAATACTCTTAATAATTAAAGAGTTATATAACGAATTTTGAGCATCATAATATGAAGAAAATCCCTGCTATCCATGACGGAATTCTGTTCAGCAGCTGCTTAGTTTTAAGCGCTCTCACTGCATTTGCACTGATCGACGTTCAGGCCGCCATGTGGGCAGCATTTTCAACGCTCTACTCATTTAACCTATTTAACGCCGCTAAAGAATATAAAAATTACCTCTATACTGCTTTTTGGCTATCAATGATTTTAGTCGCTATCTATATTGGCGATACGCTACGCTTAGGCACTGGGTTTTATATTTATCTGGCGATATTCTCATTTATCTATTATCAGCTCTATGGCACAGATCCGATCATGGACTTAACTATGAAATTCATGATTATCATGTCCACCATTGGCACAATCTTGCCTGAAGTATCAAAAAGCCTGACCTTAGGTTTTTTAATTGGCAGTGGCGTTACCTTGCTCACCTATTATTTTCTCAGCCACAAAATGACTCGCCATTCCATTATTACGCCACTTACTGTGGAAAAAAATCTATTTACCCTACGTAAAAATATTATTCCACGATCAATGACCTATACCATTGGGTTGCTATTAACGTTGGCGATTCCTCGGATGGTAGACTTAGGGCATTTCTATTGGACATTGCTGACTTTCGTTTTTGTATTGCACCCAAAATCTGAAAGTATTGTGCGCATTACACTGCAACGGGTGGCGGGTAGCTTAATTTCCGTGTTATTCCTATTCCTATTATTTAATACCCCATTGATGCCTTATATTGGGTTAGTGGCGATTTTAGTTTTCGCCTTTTTGCTGCCAATGAGTTTTCATCATGGCTATACCTTTATGACTTTTGTCGTCACCAGCCTAATTCTTTCGGTTCTTGAACAAGTGGTTTATTGGCGTCATCCTGTCTACACCTTACTATTTGACCGAGTTCTTGAAACTGCCTTAGGTGGGGCTATCGCTATCATTACCAGTATTATCTTGAAGCTATTTCGCGAAAAAAGCCCGGAGAGCTAACACTATTCGGAGGTATAGCGCTAACCATCCAGACTTTGTTTATACCTGACTATATTTATACATCCTCAGTACTTCGTACTACTTCACCATGGCAATGGTGCATTTTCCCCATTCGCGTGCTCGCCGTAATACAACGACGGCAAGAAACGAGACAAATAGGTAAATTCGTTATAACAGTGGCGCATTAACTCTAATCCAATTTCATCGGACAGCTGTGTGCGCGGATCCTCAATAGATGCGCCTAGCAAGAAACGGCTACGTAATACACAACCAAACTCAGTATCACGGGCTAGATGCATCATTTTCCCATCAATAGGATACCCTTTAGCATCCATTTCAATATGCTCACCAAAGCCAATCGAAGAGCAAACTGCACCGGAGATATGCCCCTCTTTGATGGCTTTTTCATAAGCTGAAGCCTCAAAAAAATCCGTTGGTTCTCTAAATTTTAACTTCGCTGCCACTGGCGGGATCGCACCGAGAGATTCAACCGCATGGATGGAAGCGCCAATAAAACTTTGCCCTTTTTGCCATTTATCATCCCAGCCGTGATGGGCAACATGGTCATGGGGATGCCACCAGCGGATATGTTGCGTGGTTTCAAAAAAGGTAAACCACCACGCTAACATTCGGCCTTTACAACCATGCAAATCGGTACGAACTGCGACTGTTAATAACCCATTTTCATCACGCTCAATACCCATTTCCATGCGTAACGGATGTGGCAGTAGCAACTGATTTATGTCGTCAACTGCCCATGTTTGATTTGTTTTCATGCTGACCTACCTATCTCGATTAATTAGGAAACTTATTTTGTTTCCTAATTAGTTTTGAGCTAAAATGAAAAAAAGTCAAGAGAGCAAAATGAGGTAAGCCATTTATGTCAAACATCAGCGAGAATAAACCAACTCGAGGTCGCCCAAGTACCCCTGAGGCGCTTCTCAAAGAAAAAATCATGGATGCAGCTCTGAATTCACTACTTGAAGATGGATACCAACTCACCAGTATTGATAATGTGGCAAAACGTGCAGGCGTAGCTAAAAAAACCATTTATCGGTTTATAGAAAATCGTGAAGAGCTTGTTGAAAGAGTCGTCCTCAATTGGACGGATAGCTTTGTACCCTTGTTTGAACAAAAAGCCACGACCCGCGATGAGCTATTTAGCCTATTGCAGAATAATTTAGAAATTGTCGCAAAAACTGTTCTTTCCCAAGAAGCTGTTGGGCTGTATCGCTTATTACAGACAGATTTTATGCACAAAGAATTGCTATTAGAAAAATACCAACAAAACGGTATTGAGCGCAGTCGCCAGTTACTCAATCAATGGTTAACCCGCCATGCGCAAGACGAAATTATCCAACAGCATGATTTTGCCATTATCAGCGATTTGATCCTCTCTATGACGATAGCTGAACCATTACGGCAAATTTCATTAGGGCTCTCCCCGGCTGGGCTGACACCCGAGTTTCAGCAAAGGATCACCCATGTGATTGATTTTTGTCGCTCTAGAGTTTAGAGAAAAAACAACCAAATACATTTTCATGCTCTATACTTTCATTAACATTCATCAAGCCTGACAAATGAAAGGCAGCTGGAGCTAAACATGAAAATATCGATCCTAGGAGCTACTGGTTTTGTCGGTAAAGCGTTGGTTTCTGAAGCCTTAATGCGTCATCATCAAGTTACTGCAATTTCTCGTCACAGCAATCAGCTCGCCCAACATGCTCATTTAATTGCTGAATCAGGAGATATTACGGATGTGGCATGGCTAACATCTCGGCTTAAAGGTCAAGATGTGGTGCTTAGCGCATTTAATGGAGGATGGAGTAACCCTAATCTGTACCGCGATACGGTTACAGGTAACCAAGCAATCTTAGATGCCGTAAAAAGAGCAGGTATAAAACGATTTATTGTAGTTGGTGGTGCCGGCAGTTTAGAAATCGCCCCTGGTGTTCTATTGCTCGACTCCCCCGATTTTCCAGCCAATATTTGGCCTGGAGCCCAAGCTGTCAAAGAATTTAAAACGACGTTGGAATCTATTGATAGCTTAGATTGGACGTTTGTTTCTCCTGCAGCGATGCTTGAAGATGGCGCTCGAACAGAAACATTTCGCCTTGGTGGAAAACAGCTATTAATGAATGGCAATACCCCCGCAAAAATATCCGTTCAGGATTTGGCGGTGGCGATATTAGATGAGGTAGAGCGACCACAATTTATTCGTCAGCAGTTTACAGCTGCATATTAAGACTAATAAATGGATCACGAGTAAATCATGACTAAATGTATCTGTTTATTTGTTTAACATAAAAAGTAATACAATCATTAACGTTTAATGAATATTCGTATATTCCCGTATAAAAATATGATTACTCACTTATAAATAATTAAATTAAGATTATTATCATTTAAATAAAGTTAAGTTTAGCTATCAATATAATTTAAACTTGTGCGTTACTAATTCATATTGAGACTAGAGTTTTATTTTTAGATGCGATGATTTTGATGAGCTTTATGAGATATTTATAATAGGCAGTTATTGTATTCAGATATAATCTAAAAGCAGAGTATTAAGCCGGAAGAAACAACCTATAATAGTAAAACAGATAATCTCTTCCGGTCAGACGATTAAATTCATGGAATCTCTTTTATCAAAACAGGGTCAAAAATAGAAAATCTTTTACTTTCCTAGTGATAGCTAACTGCTAGAAACAAAGGCAAAAAAACATAACGTACTGATATTTTTAATGAAGTGTACTACGAGCGCCACTATTTATGTTTACAACACCATATAAAAATGATGCGGGTTCCAAGTTAAATAAATAGGCAAATTGAAAAAGTGAATCAACATCAATGCAGCTTTCTCCACTCTCGAAACGATTCATTTCATCTTCAGAAACACCAATTAAATCGGCCGCTTGCTGAATACTCATTTTATGACTTTCTCTTTGCATACGGATCTTAATCCCTAGCTTTTTCGCAATTTCATTTTCATTCATAAATGCTCCTTTTACTATTAGATTGAATACCAATTATGAGGGCAGCTAAATTATCATCACACCAAGTTTAATTAATTGACTTATGTTAATAAAACACGACATACATCACATCATTTAATGACACTCATAAATAGATATTTTTCACTTAAAACTGCAATTGGTTGATTTAAATTACAAATAAAACCAATAATCCATGTAATATAAAAATAAAAGCGTGATAGCAATCACATAAAATTCAGATTAATACCTGTGTATATTTACTTATTATGCCCATCAAATAATGATGCAAAAATTTAATTACTCATTTAATGATGATCTGCAGCATATAGCTATATTACAAAATCACAAAAACAATGATCAAGGATTATCTTAACTTTTTTCAAATAATGATAGCTTACGTTTATATACTTAAATTTATTCTTATATTTTAAATCATCTACTAATGACATATTCACTTAAACAACATGCAATATCATAATAATAACTGACTAAATCATCTATCACTATCAGAATAATTTTTTATCATTTATTTAACTTTTCTCAAATAACTTATTTTGTCATACAAAATATGAATATTAATGAATGATGATTGAATTATATTCACACCAACTGAATCGAGTAACCTATTGAATATTTGCTTTAATTCTATTCATTTGTTAAACGCTTTAATTCTATTTATATGAATAGCATTTTCTTTGCATAAAGACTGAGTTAACAAAAAATGCGTTGTAGGCTATCAAAAAATTCAGCGTATTCCTAATACGGTACCTCTGTTTAATAGCCTAACCAACCATCATTTCGAGTGTAAAAACCCAATTAAAACTTACCTAACTTCACATTGCATATAAAAAAATTGCCAGTAGACATGTTATCCTATGTTCAATTACGATGAGTTTTATCTAACTTTAATGCTCAGATTTGGCTCTTAAAATAACGTCTGTTGCAAAAGTGACTGGAAAGGTAACCATGCTACAAGAAAGTGTTATCAGGGAAATTATTCTCTGGATCGAACAAAATTTAGAGTCACGGCTCTCCCTTGATACCGTGGCTGATAAATCTGGATACACTAAATGGCACTTTCAACGATTATTTAAAGCCCAAACAGGTCTTGCGTTAGGTGCTTATATTCGCGCTCGTCGTTTATCCTGCTCTGCGGTTGCTTTACGCTTAACGAGTGATAGCATCATGGATATTTCACTACGCTATCGATTTGATTCACAACAAACTTTTTGCCGTGCATTCAAGAAACAATTTGGTGTAACGCCTTCTGAATATCGTAAACGCTCAGGCTGGCATATTGAAGGATTCTGCCTTCCTCTACGTGAAAGTAAAGAACTCGAAGCTCATGTGGAATTAGTTGAATTAAAAGAGATCCACTTAGTGGGAATGACTCATCGCTACACACAAGGCATTAATGAGTGGAACTTAAAAACTGAAGAGTTACGACGCCAGTATTGGAAAAACTTTTTAGATAGAAACAAGATTGTTGCCAAAAACTTGTATGCTATCCACGGGGTCGATAAAAGCTCCGATGAAGAAGGTCGCTTCCTCTATTCCACTGCATTTGATGAAAACGATCTTGATGTCATGCCACCATTTACTAAAAAACTGATGGTTCCTGCTGGCAATTATTTGCAAATTAAATTTATCGGTAATTTACAAGGCACTGACTATAACGACATTATTTATACCGTTTATGGAAAAGTGCTCGCCGAGATGGATATTGCTCGCGGCTTAGGCGCTGATATCGAACATTATGTTTTAAAATCAACGCCAACTTATGAGGATTTTACTAGTCACCCTCATACTTACATCCAAGAGCTGAATTACTATATTCCTGTGATTACATAAAAACTAACAACCCGCTTTTACACGGGTTGTTAGCTTCATTCAGTACTGAATAAATTAGAACGTGACGTTCAGTTTACCCCAGAATGTTCGACCTGGCTCATTTACAGGGCTATTGGACGAATAACCAAATCCGCTATTACCTGCTAAGTTCAAGTGCTCACTGTAGGTTTTATCAAACAAGTTATCAACACCCGCACTCAGTTTTACACTTTCATTAATACGGTATGCAGTATTCATCGAAAATACCGTAAAACCTGCACTTTCGCTGAAGTCTTTTCCAACCACGTTACCTTCGTTGATTGCTACGCGATCTTGACGACTCACCATGCGCACCAACCCCGTCGTTGTCCAATCGCCTTTTTCCCACGTTAAACCTAAACGGCTTTCCAATGGCGGCATTTGAGGCAGTGCACGTCCATCAGTTCTATTTTTCCCCCAAGAATACGCAAGGCTTGCATCGGCTTTCCACTCATCGCTGAGTTGATAAGCGACGCCCATTTCACCGCCCATGATCATCGCATTGACGTTTTCAACTTGGCTCATTCTGGCGTTAGTTGGGCTATAGCGGAATAAAATAAAATCATCAACGCGCCCTACATAAGCAGAAATCCATGCATTGGCTTTATCATCATTGTATTTCGCACCAATATCTAACTGTGTCGTTTTCTCGGTTTTCACATTGTCGAAAACATTTTTGCTGCCATTCGGACCCATTTTTGGCGAGAATAACTCCCAATAATCTGGGAATCTTTCTGTATACCCTACCCCTGCGTATAGCATCACTGGCGTTTCAGGTAATGCATGTTCATAGCGAACGAATCCTGCTGGCATGACGGTGTTACGACCGGAAGACCCTACATCGGTGTAATTATCCACCAATACGCGGTCTAAACGTCCACCACCAATCACCTTACCTTGCTCGCTCGCAGTCCAAGTGACCTCACTGAATACGCCATAATCTTGAAATTCTGCATCTTTTTTCCAGCTATTATTGCTGTTTTTACGGTGCTTATTGGTCTGCATATCTGCACCAGTACGCAGCTCATAATCACTCCATAACCACGTCCCCATGACTCGACCGCCCATCGTCTCGCGGTCAACACGCATTTTCATTGGCATATTCATCATCATACCGTGCCCGCCATGGCCACCGCCCATATGCCCACCGCCAGATCCCATTGTGCTCGTTGGGCTACGCAGTGAATAGTTATCCATAATATGGTCGGCGTAGTTGTAGTAAACATTCCCTTCGATTTTATCGAATACCTCACCGATATTGCTTTTCTCGAAACGTAATCCTAAGCTTTCACGCTTGAATTGAGAGCCATCCATTCCTCGCCCTGCATATCGCGCTTCACCATCACCTTTCCCTGCGGAAAGCTCGAGTAATGTGTATTCATCCGGCGTCCAGCCCACTGCAACATCCGCATTCCATTTATCCCATTTAGACGGTACTTTGTTCCCGTTACCATCTTTATAGTCATTAGAGTGAGATTTATTGCCAGTCAGGCGTACATAGCCTTTCTCATTGCCCAAGCTCACATCAGCATTAGCATCCCAACGCTGGTTCGATGCCGTCAATGCACTCGCATTACCTTGAATGCCCCCCTCCGTAAAGACAGGTTTTTCACGCTCAAAACGCACCGTTCCCGCCGAGTTTCCAGGTCCCCATAATACGGTTTGAGGACCTTTCACCATGGTGAGCAAGTCAAAGTTTTCCGGTGAAATATAGGATGTCGGCGCATCCATACGGGAAGGACACGCTCCCAACATTTCACTGTCATTCGTCATGATCTTAAGACGAGAACCAAACATGCCACGAAAAACAGGGTCGCCATTTGTTCCACCGTTACGGATTTGGGAAAAACCGGGGATCGTTTTCAAGTAATCAGAGCCATCACTCGCAGGTACTGGCTGTCTTGGGGTTTTAGGCGATGTTGAAATAGTTAACGGCGAGTCCACTGGCGCGGTGACAATCATCACTGAGCTATCGGTGATTGAGCTTTGATTTTCTTCTTTGGCGAAAGTGGATGTTGACGCGATAGCCGAAATCACCAGCGCAGTCATAGGTGCAAATTTAAAATTAATTGAGTTCATTTTTAGCCTATTTTTATCTGTTTCTTACTGCTATTAACTCAAGGAGTTAATGACCACTCAGCTTCTTTTGAAAAACAGCCTAGCCTCCTGAAAATGAAGCTAAATTTCAGGATAAGCGAAGTGGTTTTGTCCATTGAAGACAAAATGCAGTTTTAAATTACGTTAAATAAAGAAATAAGAATCAATAGGATGTCGGTGGTGCGCGAGCTAGCTGTAATGACCAAGGACGGAAAATTCGTAATTGAATACAACGTTCGAAAGGAACAAAGATAGCGAGGGTTGCTAATTGGCGGATCACCGCAGCAACAAATAAAATCAAAAATGGGAAGTGAACAAGTAGCTGGCAGTAACCACACGCGATGTCTTCCATCGGTGATTGCCCGATTCCCGTCATCAGCATATGGTTCATCGCACCGCCATCTTCGCAATGTTCAGACAATGGCATTTCTTGATGCTGCTGCACCGAATGCTCCGCCATTTCCCCATGCCCCATTGAGCAATCGTTCATGTGTGACATTGATTTTGAAATCAATGGCGCAACGAACAACATCGCAACAGCGAGTAAGGCAAGGTAAGCGGCAAATTGTCGAATCGCGTGACGTAAATGCAACGGTTTTCCGGTGTTTCATAGCCTATAGATGGGCGCAGATTGTATCTTAATAAGAGGCTTATTGTTATTGTTTTTTGACATTATTGTTAAAGCAAAATGCAGTTCGCTAGTCAGACGAATAAACTAACTAACTTGGGTTAGACAATACAGCGTTAATCAATATAGGCAAAAATGTATCCGTTAGTTTTCCTTCTTCAAAAAGACCAAAGCAACACTGGTAAAAATCAAAACCATTCCAATCAACATATTCAAGTTTATTGCTTCGCCTAAGTAGTAATAAGAAATAACCACACTCATCATCGGTGAAATAAGAATTGAATAAGACGATAATTCAGCCCCGCCATGATCAATCATGTAAAACCATAAAATGTAAACTAGAACACCATTTGCTACACCGATAAAAATCACGGGAATCAGTAATTCCGTCATCAATCTATGGTAACTCAATCCATAGCTTGTCAGATCTAAATTGACAGATAGAAACATCGTAAAAATCAATATAATCAAGAATGAAGTGATATTTTGATAAAGCACCTTTGAAAAAACATCAACGCTGACGGCAATGTGTCCTGATAGAAAGGTTCCTAGCGCCCATGCAAATGCACTTAGCAAGATAATCACCTCACCATAGCTCATCACATCAAATGAGGTAAAAAACAGAATTCCAAGTCCACAAAGTACCGAGACAATCAACGAGTTCAAGATTATCTTCCGCTGACTTATCATCACAAAGCAAGACGTTATCGCTGGCATGGTATAGACCAATACTGACGCCTTAACGGAGTCCGTAAATTGGAGCGCAATGTTGTTTAATATTGGCACGAGGAACATATTTAAAATGCCAAGAGGAATGCAACGAATAAAATGGTTCGCTATAAATTGCTTTTTATATATAAAGAAAAATACAAATAACAGCACCAGCAAAGCTATCAATGCAGAGTAGAATCGGAATACCCATGCCCCAACAATTCCAATGCCGATTTTCGAGATCGGAAACCCCATTCCCCACAGTATAGATATTATCGCTGAAAATATAATGACCGTATTTTTATGCGTCATATCGAGCAACCACCGCCATTCTTTTAGCGCCTCTAACACCTACCGAATTCACCATTGAGACAAAATGGGGAATACTTTTTTCTCCCGTATCAATAATTAATGTACTCAAATACGTTGGTACTAATGCTTCTATGATGTTTTCTTTCTGTTTGTCCAAAATAAAAGTCAAGCCACCATGGTTACTCTCCCAACCTTTCGTAAAGTTAATGACAATATTAATGCAGGAACCAGAGTCGCAGTGTGTGGCTAGGAAATCCCCTAAATCAAACCAGCTTAAATAACATAGCGATAATGTATTGATACTTTTTTTCGTTATTTCAGACAGAAAGAATTTGAATTTTTTGCTATCTAAAAATGCTTTAATCTCTAAAAAAGATGAAACCTCTTTTCCCTGTTGATTATCAGTTACTCGCCTAAATGAATAGCAAAAATTCCCTTGATGATATTCTTGTAGTGCTTTTTCTCTTTCTTGTTCTATCTCAAACTTAGAGTGCTTATTTTTATAGTAATCCACTGGGGCACATTTATTTTTTATTATAAATGACCATTCAGCATCATTAATATCAAGAAAATAGTCATAAAATCTGTCTAATTCTGAAAAGTATTGTTCGATAGGAAATTGAATATAACCTTTATTATTAAAATCATTATTTAACTCGTGAATTTTTCTCACAAAAACTCCTCCGTCATTTTAAAATCTCTTAATGAAAAGAGTATTTTTCTATTTTTCAATACTACGTCATCATAGCCAGTAATTAACTTAACAATTTGGTCTGTTACTAACCCAGACATGACTGCAAGGGATGGTGTATTTTGCCAAGCATTCACTTTTCTCTTTCCATTTAAAAACTGGTGTTTCATTCTTGCTAATTGAAATTTTTCAATTTCATGATTCTGGCTATAGAATTTATTTCTAATATTATTTTTTACCGCATGATAGCCTGAATTGTACCCATCATTTAAATAAATAGGTCCAACTGAAATGTCTAAAGGATCTCCCCCCAATTCAATTACCGGTATTTCTTTTTCATGGGCGATATCATGAATAACACCTTCAACTGTATTTTTTCTAAAATAACCTAAACTGGCCCATGCAATTAAAATGACATCTACGCCATCTAAAATTTCCATCAACCGATCTCTATCCGTCGTTGCAAACTCGTTGTACTTCTCAACCTTGGTGTATCTATTATGCCGTTTAATACCTATTTCAGCAGCTTCAACTTTTGCGCTTCCAATATCGTCAAAAGTATAAAGAACTTGTCTATTTAAGTTAGAAAGCTCAACCACATCACCGTCTACCAACCTCAATGTGCCTATACCTAACATAGCTAGCTGCATTGCACACCACGTTCCCCAGCCTCCCATACCTAGAATCAAAACTCGGCTATTTTTGAGTTTTTCTTGGTACTTTAAACCGCCTACTTTTTGACTATCGATTAACGAAAATTGTAATAACTGCCTATCATATAAATTTATTTCTTGTGGACTAAGAATATCCGAATAAGTATCTGAAACTTCCATAACACCTAACTGATTAAGCTTATTAATAAACTCAATAATACATTCTTTATCAACGTTAAATCTTAAAGATTTCAATTCCTTTACTATTCTTGGAATAGTATGCTCTCCATCAAGTTTGGGTAATAACGATAGTACCCACCCTTCCGGATTTTTAATAATGCAACCCTTTTGGGGTATTTCTCCTATGCAAATATCGCCATCATCAGATATTAAAATATGATGCGAGCATTTAATTAATGGTTTTAATAGCGAAAAATCCATATTTAGCCTCCATTAATAAAAGCCGCATTTAGCGGCCATTCAATATAACTCGTTATTCTAACTCGATAGATTCATCTTCATTGTACATCGCATTTTCTTCATTAATAGCAGAAACACGTTCATTAAGAATGATAAATTCCATAAAGATCACCTCATGTATTATTTAAGATAAAATTTCAACAAACTACGCATTAAAATTAATTAACAAAACAGCATGCTGTCAACATTTATTTAAGAAATGAAAAATATAGATATACAAACATCTATTTATATATAGAATCATTTATATCAGTCACTCGAGTAAATTACTTAATGCTTTGATAAC
The DNA here is from genome assembly GCF_057621555.1 of Providencia sp. LY12. Classification (NCBI taxonomy): domain Bacteria; kingdom Pseudomonadati; phylum Pseudomonadota; class Gammaproteobacteria; order Enterobacterales; family Morganellaceae; genus Providencia; species Providencia sp. LY12. The sequence goes on from NZ_CM172594.1 coordinate 3,198,200, forward strand.
AAATAGATTTAAATAACAATCATAATAGTTCAATAAAATACAGACGCTTTTTTATATTAGAACATCTAAAAAATATTATTTTAAAACCCAATTATATTTTTAAGTTTACTCCTCTTTTTACATATTGATTTCATAAAAAAGGGAGCCGAAGCTCCCTTTATTCAATCACATCAATGCTAGATGCCCCGAAAACCGTTATTTACCTTCCGGTGTCTCTTTCTTCTCATGCAGCATCATCAGCGATTGCTCGATACTGCGTTCAATAATCTCTCGGCGCTGATCATTCTCAGGCAATAGCTTTAACATCATCTGCCAAGCCGAAATGGCTTCGGGATAACGCCCTTGTTCGAACGCATTGAAGGCAAATATACTGAGCGCTTTAACATTAGTTCGGTTCTTAGCAATCAGCTTTTTGAGTAGCTCATTACCTTCTTGGTTATCACTTGGGTCTGACGAACGGGTTAATACTTCCGCATAGCCTAATGCGACCGCATCATCGTCAGGGGATAAGCGGTAAGCACGTCCATAAGCATCGGTTGCCATAGTCGCGTTACCTAATACCATCCCAATGCGACCAAGCATCACCCAGCCATCAATATTTTGCGGATCATCCTGAAGGCGAGTACGCAAACCTAAAGCCAAGTTTTCCATTTCTTCATTATTCAATGGAAGCTCATTGGCATTCAGCGCTCTATCTAACAATGCTGGCGCTTGCTGATAAGCCACATTCCAATCTTTCACTTTGCTGTAGCTACCCACTTCATAATACGCAGCACCTGCAACACCCAGCGCTATCACAATACCGGGGACATACACCCAAGCACTTGCACGGCTCGCTTCTGGCAGTGGCTCGTCATCATCGTTTTGGGCGACTTGGCTGGCTCTGACACGTTTTTTAGAACGGGCGTAAATCAACCATCCCCCAACCGCGATAGCCACAAATGGCATCCCCCATAACATCACGGTCAGCGGCGTTAATGGCGGGTTATACGTCACGAAATAACCATATCTCGCCACCATATAATCGACGATTTCATCGCGGCTTTTCCCCTCTTGCATCAGTTCATACACTTTCTGGCGCAAGTCGAGGGCGATCATCGAGTTAGAATCAGCAATACTGTTGTTTTGACATTTCGGGCAACGTAACTCTTCCGTCAATTTACGAAATTGCTGCTCTTGCTGCTCATTCTCAAATGTGAAAACTTCCGTGGAAGCCAAACTTACACCTGCGCTGAGCGCCCACATCATCAAGGCAATCACATATTTCATTGATTTGCCTCCTTGCTATAACGATCCCACAGCGGCTTCAGCTCGTTTTGCCAAACTCGCTCATCAACCGCACCGGCGTGGCGATAACGAATAATCCCTTGCCCATCAATTAAGAAGGTTTCAGGCGCGCCATACACACCGAGATCAAGTCCCAGCATGCCTTGTCCATCGAATAAACTTAATGCGTATGGATTACCCAATTCGCGCAACCAGCCGATCGCTTTTTGGCGATCATCTTTATAGTTCATTCCCACAACGCGGATCCCTTGCGATGCTAACTGATTCAAATATTGGTGCTCAGCACGGCAAGTCGGGCACCATGTCGCCCAGACATTCAATAAAATTGGCTGCCCTTGGATCAGTACCTTGGTGTCATATTCCTGTCCCGGATTTTCCAAAGATTCCAAACGGAAAACAGGCACTGGCTTACCAATCAAGGCAGACTCTAGCAAGCGGGGATCATCCCCTTCCGCATTACGTACCAATTGCCATAACAGCACGGCAGCAATCGCCGCAAAGATAACAAAAGGAATTAAAAAGACTTTGCGATTCATACAGCTTCCCCTTGTAGCTTGCGACGACGATAACGCGAATCAAACAAGCAGCATAGCGCGCCTACTGCCATAAATACGCCACCCGCCCATATCCAGCGGACAAACGGTTTATAGTACAAACGCAGTGTCCACACATTTGGGGAGATCTCCTCACCCAGAGCCGCGTATAAATCACGGGTGATCCCGCCATCAATAGCGGCTTCTGTCATCACTGCACGGCTGGTGCTATAAAAACGTTTTTCTGGATGCAACGTGGTGAGCACCTTGTCATTCTCTTTCACCGTGATAGTACCAATCACCCCTTGATAGTTTGGACCATCCGCTTCATGTACCCCATTAAATACAAAGGTATATCCACGAATAGCAATGCTATCATCCGGCTTCATTTTCACATCACGTTCAATACTGTAATTCTGGCTAAAGGCGATCCCCACGATAGTCACCGCCAAACCAAGGTGAGCCAGTACCATTCCCCAATAGCTTGAGGTCAGTTTGATTTTTTTACTGATGCGCACCTTCATTTCAGCGAAGGCCAAAATAACAATCCAGCACGCCATCATTAAGCCCAGCACTGTCAGCGCTTCAACTCGGTCTTGCATTAGCCAAGGCAGCAAGAAAGAGAGAATGAGTGTCAGCACTAACGCCATCAGCAGCAATTTGCGGATAGCCGCAGGACGATCACGTCCCCAGCGCACTAGCGGTCCAATACCTAGTAACAGCGCAAAAGGTACCATCAAGGCGATAAACATAGTGTTGAAGAACGGCTCACCAATCGAAATCGTTCCCAAACCAATTTGTTTATGGATAAGCGGCAGCAATGTGCCTAACAACACCACCAACATGGCGGCGGTTAAAATCACATTATTCCCTAATAGCAGGGATTCCCGTGACCATAATGCGTTGTTCACCTTAGAACGTACTTTATGACCGCGTATTGCAAAGACTAATAGCGAGCCGCCGATCACCAACACCATAAAGGCAAGAATAAACAACCCTCGAGCGGGGTCCGAAGCAAAGGCGTGCACCGAAACCAATACGCCTGAACGGACTAAGAAGGTGCCCAATAAGCACAATGAGAAGGCAAATATCGACAATAATAGCGACCATGCTTTGAAGGTGGCGCGCTGCTCAGTGACTGATAATGAGTGGATTAAGGCAGTTCCCACTAACCACGGCATAAATGAGGCGTTTTCTACCGGATCCCAGAACCACCAGCCCCCCCAGCCTAATTCGTAGTATGCCCACGCCGACCCTAACATAATTCCCAGTGTTAAGAAGAACCATGCTGCTAGCGTCCAAGGGCGTGCAAAACGGGTAAAGGAGCTATCTAAGCGCCCACTGAGCAATGCGGCGATCGCGAAGGCAAATGCCACCGAGAAGCCCACATAGCCCATGTACAGTAATGGCGGATGGAAAATCAGTCCCGGGTCTTGCAGCAGTGGGTTTAAGTCACGACCTTCAATCGGGAAGGAGGGCAAGGTGCGAGAGAATGGGTTTGAGGTAAAAATGATAAACAGCAAAAAGCCAACGCTCACCATACCCATTACCGCGAGCACTCGAGCCACAATGTCCAGAGGCATACGGTAGCTGAATAACGCCACCGCAAATGTCCAGCCGCTCATGAGCAGTACCCACAGCAATAGAGACCCTTCATGAGCGCCCCATGTTGCCGCCACACGGTACCAAATCGGTAATTGCGTGTTGGAGTTATTTGCCACGTAAGTGACAGAGAAATCATTTACCACAAAGGCATTAATTAAGACTAAAAATGCCCCTGCGATAAACAGGAAAAGCAGCCAAGCTAGTGGTCTAGATGCCGCCATCAGGCGGGCATCATTACGTGCCACACCCCACAGAGGATAAAAAGAGAGTAATACAGAGACCCCTAATGCTAAACACAGAAGGATATTACCAATCTCAGGGATCATGATGCATTGTCCTTATACATTGCAGCAGGACGTTTATGGTTTTCTTGCATCGCTTGCTCAATTTCTGGTGGCGTGTAGTTTTCATCATGTTTGGCTAACACTTCTTTCGCCATCACATGGTTATTTGGTTCTAATTCCCCTTGCACCACCACACCCTGCCCCTCTTTGAATAAATCAGGCAAGATACCGTCATAGCTCACGTCAATTTCGGCTTCCGCATCATAAACGGTAAAAGTCACTTTCAGCGAGTCTGGGTCGCGCACAACGGAGCCAGGCATCACCATGCCACCCACGCGTAAACGCTGCCCGACTTCAGGCACTTTTTGCGTTTCTCGCTTCCCGTAAATCACTTCACCGGGGGTATAAAACAGGTCGATACTGGAACTTAAGGCGTATAGCACCAATGAAAAAGTCAGCCCAACACCTAAAATAATGGATGAAACCAACCACAGTCGGTTACGGCGACGAATATTCACATCCCCTCCCTGCGCGCTCTAGCGGCTTTTTGTCTTGCTTCTCGCGCTTGTTGCTGAACAATCGCGCTAAAAATCATTTTTCGTTGAATATAGGTATGGATACACAGTGCCGCTAATGGCAAAAGGGTTAGCGCAACCGCTAACCAAACATAAAATCCATATCCACCCATGGCGAAGAAGTCACTCCAAGAGGCAAATGCACTATTCATTATGATTTCCTCCCATGGCTATTTCCTCGCTTAGTCATCAGTTCCAGTACCCAAGGTCGGTTACGCTCTAACATTAACAGTTGGTTACGCAGACGAATTAGCGTCAACGAAATAAACAGGAATAAATACCCCAGAATAGCTAAACGTAATGGTGTACGCATCGCTGGGTTAATGCTTTCTTGCATACGTGTTGATGGTTGATGCAGGGTTTGCCACCACTCAACTGAGTAGTGAATAATCGGCAAATTGATCACCCCAATTAACACTAAAATGGCAGCCGCTTTTCCTGCTGTACGGCGGTCATCAAATGCATGCCACAGGGCAATGACCCCAACATATAAGAATAACAGGATCAATTCAGATGTCAGACGCGCATCCCATACCCACCAAGCTCCCCACATCGGTTTACCCCATGTGGCGCCGGTGACAAGCGCAATAAAGGTGAATACAGCGCCGACGGGCGCCATTGCAGCAATAGCTAACTCAGAAATTTTCATCTGCCACACAAGACCGATGAACGCCGTGATAGCCATAGTGGCATAAATCCCCATCGACCACATGGCCGCGGGGACGTGAATATAGATGATCCGGTAGCTATCACTCTGTGTTTTATCGGTTGGTGCAAAACCAAAGCCCCAAACCCAGCCCACCGCCAGAAAGATCACACTTAACACAATGAACCATGGAGCCAGTCGCCCACATATTCTATATAAGTTCATTGGAATTGCTAATTGGTGAAGCTTTTTCCACATAGTTAATAGCCCCGATTTATCTCACAAAATGCTGTGCATTAATAATAGCTACAATACACAAAAACCACGTAATTTTATTGATTTATCACAAATACAACTTAGGCTAGCTGACTCAATTAGCCAGCTAGCCTATTTCTTAGAAGCCTGGTTCCACTTCTCGCATATCTGGTAACTTATGCGCAATACCTTTATGGCAATCAATACAGGTTTTTCCGTCTTTTAACGCTTGGTCATGCATTTTTGCAGCGACACTTTTTTGAGCGGTAAAATCCATATAGTCGAAGTTGTGGCAGTTACGACACTCTTGGGAGTTATTATCCTTCATCCGCCGCCACTCGTTCTGCGCCATTTCTAGGCGATGAGCTTCAAATTTTTGTGGTGTATCAATCACGCCAAAAATCTTACCGTATAACTCTTTACTGGCTTTGATTTTTCTCACCATTTTTGGCACAAACTCATGAGGTACGTGGCAATCAGGGCATGTCGCTCTCACCCCACTACGGTTAGTATAGTGAATGGTATCCATATACTCTTCGTAGACGTTTTCACGCATTTCATGGCAGCTAATACAGAACTCTTCCGTGTTCGCTTTTTCCATTCCGGTATTGAAACCGCCCCAGAAAATAACACCGCCAACGAAACCGATAATCAACAACGTTCCCAACGCTAAACGGCTTGGGCGCCACCACCACTGCCAAACTCGGCGAATGATCCCCGGTTTATCACTTTTATTAGTCATATCCGCCCCTTATTTCCCGAAGCCTTTAGATGGGGTAAAGGTATTATCGATAATCGGCGCAGTATCAGATTGAGGAACATGACACTGTAAGCAGAAATAACGATTTGGTGCCACTTCACCTAATACTTTACCAGTCGCATCCATAAAGTGTGTTGGGCTAATACGTGGTGCGCCAGTGGTACGATAATTTTCCACACCATGGCACTGCAAACAACGGTTTGTGTTCGTGGTAATTTGATACCCTTCAACACTGTGAGGGATCATCGGTGGCTGGTTAACGTAGTTCAGTGCCATTTTTTCCTGCTCTTTAGGAATATGAATGCCACTTTCTGGTGTGCCTGACACTTCTGGTGATTGAGCCAGATCGACGCCATTCGCCGACCATGCAAAACTGCTCACGACAACGGCCATACCCGCTATCCAACGGCTTAAAGTTCTTTTCAGGACAGGGTTTTTCATGATTTAGCTCCCGAACTCCATTTTAGTGTTATTTTAAAAACGTCCTCAGAACAGACATCAATACAGCGACCACACGTCGTGCAATCTTTCGCCGTGATCTGTGCTGGGGCTTGTTTATCAAGAACCGGAACGCGCAAAACTTGCGGCTCAGGACAAACGTGGAAACAATCCATGCAGCGGTTACACTGCTCTTTTTTATGGGCGGTCACGACTAAAGCCCCTTTACACCCCGCGACACCATACAGTGCGCCGAGTGGGCATAAGTGACCACACCAACCATGTTCCACGACCAATAAATCGAATAAAAAAAGTGCAACTAAAACTAAAGCGCCGCTACCAAAACCAAAAATCAAGCTACGTCCCATCAGAGAAACGGGGTTAATCCATTCCCAAAGCAACGTACCTGTTAATGCCGCTCCCAACAAAATGACACCCAGCAAAACATAGCGGATGTAACGTGGGATCGTGGCGGATTGATTGAATTCGAATTTTCGACGTAGCCATGCCGCCGCATCCGTGACCGGATTAACAGGGCACACCCAACTACAGAAAACCCGTTTTCCTAACAGGGCATACACCCCCAAAACAATCCCGGCACCGATTAACGCGGAGATCCCCGGTAAGTAACCACTTGCTAAGCTTTCAAGAGTAATTAGTGGATCCGTCAATGGGATCGTATCCAGCAATAAGCTGCTACTGTAATTGCCATGTAAGATCCACACGCCTAACCACGGACCACTCAAAAACATGGCTAACACTAACAACTGACTGGTACGTCTTAATACCAACCATTTATGGCTTCCCCACCACCCTTTTTTCGCCAGAGCCTCACGTCCGGCATCGTGCTTACGATTTGCCATTGTTTCCCTCCAGCCAACCAAAACGGTAATGGTGACCTAATTCCCCTTTCGCCAGCGAACGTGGCAATACTTTAATTGCCGACTCCTCAAGCACACACGCTTGTTCACATTTACCGCACCCCGTACAGTAATTACTGTTCACTGTCGGCAAGAAACGCGCGTGTTTACCGGTTCGATGGTTTTGTTCAAGTTCCAGTGTGATAGCTTCGTCAATCACAGGGCAAACTCGGTAGCACACATCGCATCGTAACCCTTGAAAGTTCAAGCAGTTCTCTTGGTCGAGTAACACTGCTAGCCCCATACGAGCATCATTGATAGAAGCAATATCCTTATCCAACGCACCACTTGGGCACACTTTGGCGCAAGGAATGTCTTCACACATTTCGCACGGGTTTTCGCGAGCAATAAAATACGGTGTACCCGCTGCCATGCCAGACGCCAACGTAGCAAGCTTCAACATGTCGTAAGGACACGCTTGCACACATTGACCACAGCGCACACAGGCACTTGCAAAGGCACTTTCGTCTAAGGCACCCGGCGGGCGAAGATGCACTCCGCTCGCTCGGGAGGTTTGTTGCTGAAGCCCCAGTACCACACCAACAGCCGCCAGTCCACCCGCTGCGCGAGCAACATCACGCAAAAAACGGCGGCGACTATTCTGGGAACTCGGTTTCTGGGACATACGCAATTACACCTTTTCCAATTTAACTGCACATTTCTTGTAATCCGTCTCTTTCGATAGCGGATCCGTTGCATCCAGAGTGAGGTTATTCACTAACTGAGATGCATCGAAGAATGCCATATAAATCAAACCTTTTGGTGGACGGTTACGGCCACGAGTTTCCACGGTAGAGAGCACTTCACCACGGCGAGAAAGCACTTTCACTTTATCCCCACGGCGCAAGTCTTTCGCTTTTGCATCCAGCGGGTTCATAAACACCACGGACTCAGGGAATGCACGATGCAACTCAGGCACACGGCGAGTCATACTGCCGGTATGCCAATGCTCAAGAACACGTCCGGTGGATAACCATAAATCGTATTCTGCATCTGGCGCTTCTGCGGCTGGTTCAAATGGCAGTGCGAAAATCACCGCTTTACCATCTGGCTTGCCGTAGAATTGGAAACCTTGTCCAGCTTTTACGTAAGGGTCATTACCTTCGCTGTAGCGCCATTGGGTCTCTTTACCATCCACAACTGGCCAGCGGATACCGCGAGCTTTGTGGTATGCATCGAAATCCGCTAAGTCATGACCATGACCACGACCGAAACTTGCGTACTCTTCAAACAGCCCTTTTTGCAGGTAGAAGCCGAGTTCACGAGATTCATCATTCAGCTGGTCAGCAGCCAGTTCTGTAATTGGGAATTTGGTCACTGATTCGTTAGCAAACAGAATGTCGTATAACGTTTTTCCGCGATATTCTGGTTTCTTCGCTAATAACTCTTCCGGCCAAACGTCTTCCGCTTTGAAGCGACGAGAGAACAGCACCATCTGCATTAAGTCAGATTTTGCTTCACCCGGTGCTGGCACTTGTTGACGCCAGAATTGTGTACGACGCTCTGCGTTACCGTATGCCCCTTCTTTTTCTACCCACATCGCTGTCGGTAAAATCAGGTCAGCAGAAAGTGCGCTGACGGTTGGGTATGGGTCTGACACCACGATAAAGTTACGTGGGTCACGCCAGCCCGGCATACGCTCTTCATTAATATTTGGACCCGCCTGCATATTGTTATTGCACATCACCCAATAGAAATTGAGCTTGCCATCTTTCAATGCGCGGTCTTGAGCAACAGCGTGTAATCCCACTTTTTCTGGGATAGTTCCCGCAGGTAATTTCCAAACGTTTTCCACTTTTTCACGGTGTTTTTCGTTGGTGACCACCATGTCGGCTGGTAAACGGTGAGAGAACGTCCCCACTTCACGCGCAGTACCACAGGCTGACGGTTGACCTGTTAAGGAGAACGGTCCACAACCTGGTTGAGAAATTTTACCGGTCAATAAGTGCAGGTTGTATGCCAAGTTATTCGCCCAGACGCCACGCGTGTGCTGGTTGAAGCCCATTGTCCAGTAGGAAACGACTTTCACATTAGGATCTGCATACAGCTTAGCTAACGCTTCTAACTGATCTTTCGGAACACCCGTCATTTCAGCCGTTTTGTCGAGGGTATATTCCGCAACAAACGCTTTGTACTCTTCGAATGTCATTGGATCAGAGGCATCTGAACCTGGGTTTTTCGCCTTTTGCTCTAAAGGATGCGTTGGACGTAAACCATAACCAATATCAGTAACCCCACGACGTAAATTAACGTGTTTATCAAGGAAGTCCTGATTCACCGCATTGTTTTGAATAATATAGTTAGCGATGTAGTTGAGGATCACTAAGTCTGATTGCGGCGTAAAGACAATGCCGTTATCCGCTAATTCAAAGCTACGGTGTTTAAATGTAGACAGTACAGCGACACGAACATCAGGGTTAGATAGACGACGGTTGGTGATACGTGACCATAAAATTGGGTGCATTTCCGCCATGTTCGAACCCCACAGCACGAAAGCATCTGCATGTTCGATATCATCGTAACAGCCCATCGGTTCATCCATACCAAAGGTACGCATAAAGCCTACAACCGCTGATGCCATACAGTGACGTGCATTTGGGTCTAAGTTATTTGAACGGAAGCCACCTTTAAATAGTTTGGATGCAGCATAACCTTCCCAAACCGTCCACTGACCGGAACCAAACATTCCGATACCTTCAGGACCTTTCTCTTTGAGGGTGGTTTTGACTTTCTCTTCCATCACATCAAAGGCTTTTTCCCATGTAATTGGGGTAAATTCACCGTTTTTATCGTACTCACCGTCTTTCATACGCAGAAGCGGTTGAGTTAAACGGTCTTTTCCGTACATGATTTTTGGTAGGAAATAGCCTTTGATGCAGTTCAGACCACGGTTTACAGGAGCTTCAGGGTCACCTTGGCTCGCAACGATACGTCCGTTTTGCGTTCCAACTAAAACCCCACAGCCTGTACCGCAGAAACGGCAAGGTGCTTTATCCCATTTAATGCTTTCTTGCTGACCAACCACTGCTTTCGCAATACTTGGTACGCCAACGCCTGCCGCCGCAGCAGCGGCCGCTATCGCATTGGCTTTCATAAAGCTACGACGACTGAGTTTCATACTTTTTCCTCACATTGCTCATCCTGCTGGTGATAAACCAGTGAAACATCCAATACACCATCGATATCACGGATAAAATCGATAGTATCTAAAAGCGTTTTGCTGTCTTCCCCTTCCACAACCACAATTAACTTGCCATTTTCAGGGGAGGAAATAGCCACTTCGCAGTTGGGTTCTTGATGTAATTCATCTGTCACAGCTGGAATGCGTTCACTTTTGACTTGAACAATCAAACTGCAAACTTGCCAGTTATTGTGCATCTTCATGCTCCATGGTAATGGCTGATACAGGACATCCTGCGACACATGCGCCACAACCTGTACAACCCTGCATATCAATGTTTGGCTGGTAAATACCGGCCAGTGATGGACGAAAGGCGATCACTTGAGGCTCACAGCTGTCTTCACAACGACGACATTCAATCGATTTGTACGCCAGACAGTGTTGCCCAATGGCAATCTTGATATTCCAAGGCTGGGTATTTTGAGGAAGGAATATAGGCTCAGGACAGGCCTCTGCACATGCATAACAGAATGTGCATTCGCCACGCTGAAAATCGACCATGGGATAGCCACCAGGACCTGGTTGCAAAATCGCCGTTTCACAACTCGAGATACACTGGTTACAACGAGTGCACTGTTCAATAAAACGTGCTTCGCTACCACTCCATGGTGGTCGAATTACGGGTGCAGCATTACGCCAAGCCCCCGTTAAAACTCCCCTACGGGTGATATCAACCATGTTTATTTCCTTTACATTGCCCAACCAAAAACTGCTAAAAGAGACTGATAAACCGTACTTTTTATATGATTATTTATTGTGAATATTAATTAGCTAACTATCAAAAATACATACTACCTAGTAGGTAAACTAACTTTTGGCGTTATTATGAAGAAAATAGTCATTCTTTGACGTTTCACATCGAAGACACTGTACAAATATCGAGAAAGGCAGATTTGAGGTCGTTTTATAATTATTCATTAACATTTAATAAATATGATTTGCGAATTTAAACCTTATTTTTAATAGTCAAATTTATAATTAATGAAAATATATACCACTAAAGTAGTATATCATGAGCACTTTTACAAAAAACTATATTTACTTTTTTTGATTTTACGCACGTTTTAATTCAAAAATTAACCAACTTATTAATCCATTGTATTAGTAAAAATATAATTCATTATAAATATCAGTGCGATAATGAAAAACTCAAAGTGTAAATAACAATCATTATTATTTAATGATTTAATCCATACTCTGCGTTAAAAAATAAAATTTAATATTTTTTTATTTATTCAATTTTATCTATTTTTATTATTTTTCATCGATTAAAAAGTAAACTCATTTTAATTATTGATCAAAGACAATATTTTTTGTGTGGTTTTTTGCTAATTATATAAGTTGGCAATTGTCTGATAGCAATAGTGCGATTGTTATCAAATATAAAAATAAATACAGCTAATGGGATGGCTGGCTTAAAAACACTCGAGGCCCTTATGGCAAAGATAAGAAATAATGCACTGTACCTACTGAGTGTGCTTGCAGGGATATTTCTATTTACCTCTGTACAGGCACAAACTCCAACAAAAGATTCCACATCAACCATCAACGCTCGAAACGAAACGTTTGAAGCGGCACACCCTGATCAATACCATTCATGGCGAGCAACTTCAGAACAATCACAACGAGAAGATGCACTGGCTGAAGATCCTCGCCTCGTCATCTTATGGGCAGGTTATCCTTTCTCTCGTGACTACAATAAACCTCGTGGTCACGCCTATGCGATTATCGATGTTCGTGAAACACTGCGGACTGGCGCGCCAAAAAATGCTGAAGATGGTCCTCTTCCTATGGCATGTTGGAGCTGTAAAAGCCCTGACGTTGCTCGATTAATTCAGGAACATGGGGAAGATGGCTACTTCAAAGGCAAATGGGCAAAAGGAGGCCCTGAAGTCGTCAACGTATTGGGCTGTGCAGATTGCCACAAAACAGACTCACCTGAGTTTGCCAAAGGTAAGCCTGAACTCACGCTTTCTCGCCCATACGCAGAACGTGCCATGGAAGCTATCGGTAAACCATTCGATAAAGCGAGCCGCTTCGACCAACAATCTATGGTATGCGGTCAATGCCACGTTGAATATTATTTCTCTGGCGAAACTAAAGCCGTGAAATTCCCTTGGGATAACGGCACCAAAGTCGAAGACATGGAAGTGTACTACGACAACATTGCCTTCTCTGATTGGACAAACTCCCTGTCTAAAGCCCCAATGCTCAAAGCCCAACACCCTGAGTATGAAACTTGGAGCGCAGGTATCCACGGCAAAAACAATGTGACCTGTATTGACTGCCACATGCCAAAACTGCAAAACGAAAAAGGGGAACTGTATACCAGCCATAAAATCGGTAATCCATTCGATAACTTTGAACAAACCTGTAGTAGCTGTCATACCCAAAGCAAAGAGCAACTTCAGAGTATCGTTGCTGAGCGTAAAAAAGCTATCCAAGAGATGAAAATCAAAGTGGAAGATCAGTTAGTACGCGCTCACTTTGAAGCTAAAGCAGCTTGGGATGCAGGCGCAACCGATGCTGAAATGAAAGATATCCTTGCTGATATCCGTCATGCGCAGTGGCGTTGGGATTTAGCTATAGCGTCACACGGTATCCACATGCATGCACCAGATGAAGGGTTACGTATGCTTGGTGGGGCAATGGATAAAGCCGCAGATGCCCGAGCCAAACTGGCGCGTTTACTGGGTTCAAAAGGCATTACTCATGAAATCGCGATCCCAGATATCTCCACCAAAGATAAAGCGCAACAAGCCATCGGCTTGGATATGCAGAAAATTAATGCCGAAAAACAAGAGTTTTTAAAGACTGTGGTACCTGAATGGGATGCACAAGCTCGTAAAAACGACCTGTTAGCCAAATAAACACTCACCCCAGTTCGCTGGGGTGCGATAACCAATGGAGTGAATATGAGCGTACTACGTTCGTTATTAACTGCTGGGGTGCTGGCGTCAGGCTTGTTATGGGCGATATCCGCGTCGGCAACACCACAAATGGCTGAAGAAGCTAACAAAGACGGTCGTTGGCAAGTTACGCAGCAGCGTAATCCAGACAATGCTTGCCTTGATTGCCATAAACCCGATAAAGAAGGGATGCATGGCACTCATGCTGAGGTCATTAACCCGAATAATAATTTGCCGGTGACGTGCACCAATTGTCACGGCAAACCGGGTCCCAATCACCGTGAAGGCGTCAAAGACGTCATGCGGTTTAATGATCCAATGTACAGCGTGGAACAACAAAATAGCGTCTGTTTATCTTGCCACTTACCTGAACAACTGCAAAAAGCGTTTTGGCCCCACGATGTTCACGTGACCAAAGTGGCTTGCGCGAGTTGTCATGACCTCCATCCTAAGCAAGACACCATGAAAGTGCTGAACGATAAAGGTAAGGTCAAAATCTGCGTGGATTGCCACTCAGATCAGCGAGATAACCCGAACTTTAACCCCGCTGCGGTCAATGTTCTTAAGGAGCAGCCATGAGTTGTTCTCGTCGTCAATTCATAATCTATTCAGGCGCACTGGCGGCGGTAGGCGGTATGGCGGGACATTCTCTCGCCAATACCATGAAAGTTGACGGGGTGCGATATGGCATGATCCACGATGAAACACTGTGTATCGGCTGTACCGCCTGTATGGATGCATGTCGGGAAGTCAACCAAGTTCCAGAAGGCGTATCACGCCTAACGATTATTCGTAGTGAACCCATCGGCCAATTTCCTGACGTCAAATATCGGTTCTTCCGCCACTCTTGCCAACATTGCGAACATGCCCCTTGTGTCGATGTCTGTCCTACAGGGGCTTCATTCATCGATAAAACCACGGGGATTGTGGACGTAAACCCTGACCTATGTGTTGGTTGTCAATACTGTATTGCCGCCTGCCCTTACCGCGTCAGATTTATTCATCCCATCAGCAAAACCGCCGATAAATGCGATTTTTGCCGTAAAACCAATCTCAAAAAAGGGAAGCAACCAGCTTGTGTCGAAGCCTGCCCAACCAAAGCGTTGGTGTTTGGTAATTTAGATGATCCAAACAGTGCGGTATCACTAATGCTCCATGAAAAACCGACCTATCGATTCAAAATTGCACTGGGAACGAAACCCAAAATGTACCGAGTTCCCTTTAAATATGGGGAGGTTAGCCAATGACAACCACTTCAGCTTTTCATTTTGAGTCGTTAGTCTGGGACTGGCCTATCGCCGTTTACCTGTTTTTGATTGGTATCTCTGCGGGGTTAGTGGTTCTGGCAGTATTGATGCGCCAATATGTACCCAATGCTGCCACCAGCAATAGTACTATCATGCGTACAACGCTAATTTTAGCGCCGACCACCATTATTCTTGGTCTACTGATCCTCATTTTCCACTTAACCCGTCCATGGACGTTCTGGAAATTGATGTTTCACTACAGCCCAACTTCTGTGATGTCCATGGGAGTGATGCTGTTCCAAGTTTACATGGCGGTGTTAGTGGTTTGGTTGGCTAAAATTTATGAACAGGAACTCGTTGGGTTACAGCAAAAATGGCTACCTAAGCTAACGATAGTGCCTCGCGTTTTAAGTTGGCTAAGTCGTATCATGCGCGGGTTAGATATTGCCATGCTAGTCTTAGCAGTACTACTCGGGGCGTATACAGGGTTCTTGTTATCTGCCCTCAAATCCTATCCGTTCTTAAACAACCCAATATTACCGGCTCTGTTCCTCTTTTCGGGAATTTCGTCGGGACTGGCGGTGAGTTTACTGGCAATCGCCCTGCGCTATCGCAAGAATGTTCATAATCCTGAAACAGCCTTTTTACACCGCGTAGAAAGCTTCGTCGTCTGGTTAGAGATATTTTTGCTAGCGGCCTTCTTTGTGGGGCTAGCGCTCGGTGATGATGGCAAACTGCGTTCATTAATTGCGGCATTAGGCGGAGGTTTCTGGACGTGGTGGTTCTGGCTTGGCGTCGTGGGGATTGGTTTTGTTATTCCCCTCCTGTTGAAAAAATGGCAACAACAAGGTAGCCAAGCTTTTCGGGTTATTGTGGTCAGTGGCGCAAGCTTAATTGGCGTGTTTTTCCTGCGTTTTTTCGTCCTGTATGCAGGGCAACTGACAGTCGCATAACCGACTTAAAATAAAGGTGATACTTGGAAATTTTCCTTCCCGAAATAGGGTTTATCAGCTTGCTACTGGCGCTGTGTATCACCGGCTATCATACCCTATTGGGGTTTATCGGCGTTTTCAGGCACGTCCCGAGGCAAATGTCTCAGGGCGTGCTCTGGACGTCTTTGCAATTCACTTTTTTATTAACTGCGTTTCTCTGTTTAACCGCCAGCTTTGTATTCAGTGATTTTTCCGTTATTTATGTGGCTCAGCATAGCCACAGTTTATCCCCCCTAGTGATTAAAATTGCTGCCGTTTGGGGAGGGCACGAAGGTTCGCTGCTGCTGTGGGTTCTGTTTTTGTCTGGCTGGAGTACCTTATTTGCATGGCGTTATCGCCGCCAAAATAGCCCATTTTTCCCTTTAACGTTGTGTGTACTGGCTGCTATATGCACGGCGTTATTGCTGTTTGTTGTGTTCTATTCCAACCCGTTTGAACGCCTGTTTCCGCCTGCAATTGAAGGTCGCGATCTCAACCCGATGCTGCAACATTGGGGGCTCATTTTACACCCGCCGCTACTTTACCTTGGTTACAGCGGGTTGATGCTAGTGGCAGCGTTAATGCTCGCATCATTAATAGCGACGCCCACCTTACTTCCCGAGAATTCCAGCCAACCTATTGCTCAATTGTGTTGGCGATTTGCGGTGCCAAGTTGGTTCATACTCACTAGCGGTATCATCCTCGGTTCTTGGTGGGCATACAGTGAATTGGGCTGGGGAGGATGGTGGTTTTGGGATCCCGTTGAAAACGCGTCTTTACTTCCTTGGCTTTCTGCCACGGCATTACTGCACAGTTTATCTATCACACGCCGAACAGGGCTATATCGCCACTGGAGCCTGTTGCTGGCGATTATCACGTTAATTTTAGCGCTGCTTGGTACATTGATTGTCCGCTCGGGGATCTTAATCTCCGTTCATGCATTTGCCTTAGATAACGTGCGTGCCGTTCCGCTATTTTTGCTGTTTAGTGTTTTAAGCCTTGGCGCACTGTTTATTTATGGTTGGAAGGCTAAATTTCCCCCTCAAGAGCCTCGGCGCAAAACATCACGAGAAATCTATTTATTACTGACTTTGATTTTGTTTACCGCGGTTCTATGTATCGTACTGACTGGCACCTTATACCCGATGCTCTATGGTTTATTAGGGTTAGGTAAAATCTCGGTAGGCGCCCCCTATTTCAATCAAACGTTATTGCCATTTGGTCTATTTATGCTGGTAATCATTGTGATTTCAACGCTCAAATATAGCGATATTGCCAAGAACGGAAACCACAAACTGCATCACCGGCTGTTGATTATTGTGCAGCAAAAACTCCCAGCCATTGTCGCTCACTCAGGGGTTGTTTTATTCGCCCTGGGGATCGCCCTTTCCTCAACACAGAAATCAGAAATCAGCCAAAATATCGCCGTCGGGCAATCAATCTCAGTTGGCGGATATCAATTCCAATTTCAACAATTACAACTGGCAGCTGAATCTAACTACACCACCGAGAAAGCGCTGATCCACGTCAGTCAAAATGCAGGTCAAAATGGCTTTGATCTTATCACTGAACGCCGCCTGTATATGGCTCGCCAGCAACTGATGATAGAACCGGGGATCCACTGGGGATGGTTGCGATCTTGGTATGTGGTGCTGGGAGAAAAAACGGGCACTGAGCGCTATGCGATGCGTTTTTATATACAAGAAGGCATTCAATGGATTTGGGGTGGTGGATTTGTGATGTGCTTAGGTGCGCTGATGAGTTGGTTTAGGGGGCGGAAGCATGATTAAAAAAATCGTTATGCTGTTTCTGCTCTTGTGCTCCTTGAATGTTCACGCCCAAATAGTGGATACATGGGCATTTAATTCCAATGAGGAGCAGGAATTATCCTTGCAGATTGCTTCACAGCTACGTTGCCCACAATGCCAAAACCAAAACTTATTAGAATCTAATGCACCTACCGCAGTCAGCATGCGCCATCAAGTCTTTAAAATGGTTTCTGAAGGAAAGAGTGAATCTCAAATTAAACACTATATGACCGAGCGTTATGGTGACTTTGTTTTATATAATCCCCCATTAACGCTTAGTACCCTACTATTATGGTTACTTCCCGTATTTGCGGTTCTTTGTATTATCTTTATTTTATGGAAAACATTAAAAGTAAAAAATAGAATTAATCAGCGCGTTATTTTATTAGATCCCTCTATTCCATTAATAGAAAAATACAACCAGACTCACTCTGACATACAGTTATTACCAGCTATCAATAATGAAAAAATACTTCAGTATTCTCATTGGAATAAGATAAGTAACATCCTTATTCTCATCATAATCTGCATTATGATAGCTGGATATTTTTTATTACCGCGATTCCATTCAACACTTGATTTATATCAACGACAAAATGACCCTATTTTGTTGTTTACACCATTAGAGCGTGAAACACAGGATCTACAGCGTTTACAAGCAGATATCCGCCAATCCCCTGAAGACAGCGAGCTTTGGGCTGTTTTAGGTGAATACTACCTTTATCAAAATAGCTATGAAAATGCCTTAATTGCCTATGGCTACGCACTCAAATATCGCGGAGAGAATGCCCAACTCTATGCCGCAATTGCCACTGTGATGTATTACCAAGCCGGACAAGTGGTTACAAATGACACACAAAAAATGATAGACAAAGCATTAAGTCTAGATAAGAATGAAGTCACCGCATTGATGTTATTAGCCTCAGATGCCTTTATCAATGCCAATTACACAACGGCGATTAATATCTGGCAAAACCTACTTGATAGTAATAATCCTAGAGTCAATCGCGCTCAAATTATTGAAGCCATTCATATGGCTAAATTAATGGAAAATAGTGGGAAACAGTGAATACAAATAATAAAGGTTCCTGAACCTTTATTACCTCGCGGTATCCATAATTGATAAAAAATAATAATAAGTTTATTTATTAAATATAATAATCTAGAAAAATATCATGACGAATAAGATGCTTTCTATCTTAGTGATTATTCTTATCGCAGGAGGATCATTTCTTGCAGGAGTAATGGCTAACTACACACCTGATTTAGATGTTATCAAGAAATCAGAGCGGGCTGTGGAAGACCTGCTGAGTTTCCCTAAAACCG
Organism: Providencia sp. LY12; assembly: GCF_057621555.1. NCBI lineage: Bacteria > Pseudomonadati > Pseudomonadota > Gammaproteobacteria > Enterobacterales > Morganellaceae > Providencia > Providencia sp. LY12. Next base: position 3,216,945 of record NZ_CM172594.1, read on the forward strand.
TCGAATTTAAAGATGTGAAATACCATGTCATCAGAGAGACCTCTGATCGCGGTATGCTAGGCTATGTTTGTGGTCAAGTTCTGGTATTTGATGCAAAAAATAGCTATAGCTACAAACGTTTTATGGTGAAAACGTATCTAAATGAAGATGGTAGAAATGTCGTTTCTATTCCACTATTGGATAGAGACGAAATGGAGTTTCCGATCGAGGAATTTAATTATTTGTGGCGTAAAAATTGTCAGAATAGATAATTATACTTAATTGAATATTATCTATCCCCTACGAAATTAATGATTTTTCGCGGTACTTTATTTACAGCAACATGAAGGCTTGCCTGTTAATTCTGCTTCTTGGATTGGCGGGCATTTCACTGTGCCATAAGAACAAAAAACGCAGCAATCCCCTTCTAATGGCTTTAATAATACACCGCAACCTGTGCATTCATAAAACCACTGACAAGCATTGGTTGGCATCTCTTCTATTTTCGAAAATCCACATTCTGGGCATGTAATTTCAGATATCAATTCAATTTTAGCTTGACTCATTTGATCCTCGATAGGGTCTTTCCCAATAAATAATACTATTTATCTTACAAAATCATGTTGCTCTTATCCTTGCGCCAAATTAGGTTTCCCGCACAAAATAAAAATGCAGTTCCAATAGCATTTCCCGCAAGGTTGATATACAGTTTTCCACTTTTTTCAAAGCACCCTAGATTTTGGAGGCGAAATGTTTATTGGTTTTGACTACGGAACATCTAACTGCTCCGTCGCAATCATGAAAGATGGTAAACCTCAATTGTTACCCCTTGAAGGCAGCAATTTTTATATTCCATCAACCTTGTGTGCGCCGACAAGAGAATCGGTTTCAGAGCACTTATTTCGCCATCTGAATATTTCTCCGACAGACTCAGTTGGTCAGCAAATCCTCCGACGCTCTATTGCGTTTAATCAGGATGAAGGCATTGAACTGGAGCCGGAAGATATTGTTTTCGGGCAAGCTGCGCTGGACTTATATTTAAGCGATCCTCGTGATGTCTACTATGTAAAATCACCTAAGTCTTTTTTAGGTGCATCAGGCTTACACGAAACCCAAGTCAGCTTCTTCGAAGATTTAGTGTGCGCCATGATGGCAAATATCAAGCATACTGCCGAAGCAAGTACCCAGCAAACCATCACTGACACCGTGATTGGTCGCCCAATTAACTTCCATGGACGTGGTGGCGAACTGGCGAACCAGCAAGCGGAAGCTATCTTATTAAAGGCCGCTAAACGTGCTGGATTTCAGAATATTGCGTTCCAGTTTGAGCCCGTTGCCGCAGGGTTAGAGTATGAATCCACCCTCACCAAAGATCAGACCATTTTAGTGGTGGATATTGGTGGGGGAACCACCGACTGCTCACTGATCCAAATGGGGCCTAGTTACAAAGATAGCCACGATCGTACAAGTTCTTTGCTAGCACATACAGGTCAACGTGTTGGCGGAAACGATCTGGATATTTTCATTGCCTTAAAACAGTTAATGCAGCTTTTTGGTATGGAAAGCCAGTATCAATCGGGAATCAAAATGCCTCTATTGCAGTTTTGGAACCCGATTGCCATTAATAATGTGGAAGCGCAAAAAGAGTTTTATTCTCGCGCGAACCTCAATGCATTAACCCGCTTACAACAAGATGCTCAAGAGCCAGCCTTGCTGGCACGTTTGCTCGAGGTTTATCACCAAACGCTGGGTTACAGCATAGTACGCAAAGCGGAAGAGGCGAAAATCGCACTCTCTGATGAGCAAAATTACTTGGCGAAAATTGCATTATCTAAAGAGCTGCTTGAAGTGAATATTGGACGTGATCAGCTAATTGATGCGATTGAATCACCAAAAAGCAAAATGATTGAGTTGGTGAAAGAAGCCGTTGTACAAGGTGGTGTTCAACCGGATGCTATTTTTGTCACCGGTGGTAGCGCCCGCTCGCCTATCTTACATCAAGCGATTCAAGAACAACTGCCGAACATTCCCATTGTTCGTGGTGATGACTTTGGCTCGGTTACCGCTGGGTTAGCCCGCTGGGCGCAAACCTGCTTTAAATAATCGACTTCCCAATGCCGTTTTTGCGGCATTGGGTTTTCACGATCCTCAACTACTCCTCGAGCAAGCGCCCTTCTTTTAAGTAACTGATTTTATTTGCCATTAACTGAGCTTCATCTTCACTATGAGTCACTAACAGCGCCGTCTGTCCCGCTGCACGTAAAATATCCCGCACTTCTTGCCCTAAGCGTTTTCGGCTATCTGGATCAAGGCTAGAAAGCGGTTCATCCAGCAACAGCACCGCTGGCTGTGGCGCTAACGCTCGTGCTAATGCAATACGCTGCTGCTGACCACCCGACATTTCGTGAGGATAGCGTTCCGCTAAGCCGCTCAACTCAACCAAGGTTAATAGCTGTTGAACGCGTGCGTGTTGCTGCTCTTTAGGCTGTTTTCTTAGCCCAAATGCCACGTTCTGCGCCGCCGTTAAATGAGGAAACAAGGCATAATCTTGGAAAACCATACCAACATTACGCTGTTCAGGCGGAAGATGAAGATTTGGACCCGCTACACAGCGCCCACCCACGTAGATGGTTCCTTGCTCTACCTGCTCAAACCCAGCAATCGCTCTCAAGGCAGTGGTTTTTCCGCATCCTGAAGCCCCAAGTAAACAGCCAATTTCCCCAGCATCAATATGCAAAGAGAAACCATTAAGTACATGGTTACGTTGATGTTTGCTGCCATAAGAAACATGGACATTGTCAAGAACTAAGGTTGAATCAGACACCGAAGACATTCCTTAACATAATCATTTTTATTGAGACGACCGTTTTGATTGAGATGATGTCAGCTGACTGCGCGCTAGGAGGATCACAGGCAATGTCCCTGCCAGCACAATTAATAGTGCCGCAATCGCGCCCTCTTCATAGGTTCCTCGCGCTGCCTCCGCATATAGCGAGGTTGCCAACGTCTCAAAATTCACCGGACGTAAAAGTAATGTGGTCGGCAACTCTTTCATCGCATCCGCAAAAACCAATAAAGCACTGGTGACGAGTGCCGGATGTAATAGCGGAAGATGCACACGAAAGAACGTTCGCAGCTCGCTTTCCCCTAACAGCCTTGAGGCTTGTTCCATACTCGGCGGAATACGGGTTAACCCAGCATCAATCGCCCCAATGGAGATAGCCATAAATCGAATCGAGCAGCAGATAACCAATAAAATTCCCGTAGATAACAGCGGTAATCCTCGAAAATCCAATAGCTCCGCCAGAAAATTATCCAGCGCCATACCCGGTGTTAACAAACCAATCGCCAATACCGTTCCTGGTACTGCATAACCCAGCGACGCAATTTTCATTAAGGCTCGTCGCCACTCTTGAGATGAACCAGAAATTGCACTCGCTCTGGCATACCACGCCACCACAATGCTCACCAACGTCACAACGACGGTGACACCCGCCGCTAGCAATAATGAGTTTTGTAGTGATTGCAACAGGCTGCTTGAGATTGTCATGCTGTCACTGATGCGTTTAAGGCTTTCCCACCCTAAAAAAAGTGCCGGTGCTAAAAAGCCTAACACCACCGGTAGCGCGGTGACACACGTGGCTAATACGGCTCGCCATCCCGTCAAACGCGATGGCAAGATTCCGCGCATTTGCCGCCCAGTACTGTAACGCTGATTTTTTCGACCGTAATATTCTAATGCTAGCAACAAGATAATCACGGTTAACATCGAGCAGGCAATTTGCGCCGCAGCGGGCAGATCAGAGCGAGTCACCCATGTGGTGTACACCGTCACGGTCAATGTATTCACACCTAAAAATTCCGATGCGCCGATATCATTGAGGGTTTCCAGCAGAGCGAGGCTAGTACCCACTACTAAAGCAGGGCGCGCCATAGGTAACGCCACTCGGAAAAATGTTCCCGTGGAACTGAGCCCAAGGGTTCGAGCCGCTTCCAGCAAATGGGCTGGCTGGCTCATAAACATGGCTCGCATGGTCAAGTAAACATAGGGATAAAGCACCAGACCCAGCAGCAAAATGGCGCCCGTCATCGAACGAAGATCAGGAAGGCGGAATTGGCGCGGCGAGTCGTACCCTAACACGCTACGAATAAATTCTTGAATCGGTCCAATAGGATGCAGTAAATCTAACCATGCAAACGCTACAATGTAGGTTGGCATAGCAAGGGGCAGTAGCAGCGCCCAGCTAAACAGCTTTCGACCAGGAAAATCAAACGCGGTCACCAGCCAGGCACACCCCGCGCCAATGGTCATCACCATGGCACCAACACCCAGCAGTAAAATTAAGGTATTTAAGGTGGCATCGGGAAGCACATAGCGCATCAAATGTTCCCAATGACTGAATCCTGAGCTTGCAGCCAGACCTAATAAAAACAACAAAGGGGTCAGAACGCCAAGCGTAATGACCACCACGGAGAGAGTTAATGGCGAGAAACCAACACGCGGCAGCCCGAAAGCCCCGCGCGTAGAGGCTAAGCCAGTTTTATTGATCGAATCCAACTTTATCTACCAACTGACTCGCTTGTTTACGGTATTTCACAATTTCGGTAAGTGGGAGGGTATCCACATTGATTTCCCCAATCGCGTTATTGATAGTGGCATCCAGTGGAACACCTTTGCGAATTGGGTATTCATAGTTTGCTTGCGCGTACAGTTGCTGAGCAGGAACAGAAACCAGATATTCCATCAACTTAACCGCTTCTGCTTTATGAGGAGCATGGCGTGCAACAGCTGCGCCAGTGATGTTGACGTGTGTTCCACCGTTAGTAAAGGTTGGCTGAACCACTTTGATAGCATCCCCCCATTTACGTGCGTCAGTGCCTTCTTTGGCATTTTTCATATGACCCACATAATAAGAGTTCGCTAAACCAACATCGCAGATACCGCCAAGAATATCACGCGCGACATCGCGATCACCGCCCGTCGCTTTACGGGCTAAGTTGGCTTTCACGCCGCGTAACCATGCTTCCGTTTTCGCTTCACCGTCGTGAGCAATCATTGCTGCCACTAACGCTGTGTTATACGGGTGCTGACCTGCGCGGATACAAATTTTGTCTTTCCATTTTGGATCGGCTAAATCTTCATACGTGATGCTAGTTAGCGGTAAATCTTTTTCCGCATACAGCACTCGAGCACGCATAGATAAACCAAACCATTGGTTATCTTTGTCGCGTAATGAAGCCGGAATAGCGTCAGTTAATACTTTTGAATCAACAGGCTGGGTAACGCCTGCTTCAACTAAATCGATAAGGTTCCCAGCATCCACCGTCATTAATAAGTCCGCAGGGGAGTTTTTACCTTCCGCTTTGACACGCTCTAACATACCGTCTTTGACATAAACAGTGTTGACGTCAATAGCAGTTTCTTTGGTAAAGGCATCCAGCAGTGGCTGGATCAGTCCTGGCTCACGAGTGGTGTATAACGTTAAGGAATCTTTTGCCATGGCAGGCAGTGCACAGGTAATAATAAGCGATGAGGCCAACGTAATTAAACGCGTTTTATTACGTAAAAAATACATTTTTTTCAACATGTTGCTATCTTCTCCAAGGTGAAGTGATGCTTAAACTAGTATATTGAGTATTTTTAACTGGTCGAAAAAAGTATATTGATAACCAATCTCGTTTGCAAATTATTTTCATTCATAAATAATAATCATTAGTAACCATTGAGATTTATTTATGCTTTTATTGGCTTTTTTCCTATGCACATAAAAAGCACCTTCAGATGCTTTTAGTTCAAAAATTTATATTCAATTAACTATCCCTGGCTATCCTTTAAATAAGAATTTAAGCGTCAACCGAGTGAATTCAAATATACCTGATTTATCTGCGTGAATATTTCTCATTGAAATTAATTTTCTTCTGCTTATATTTTCTGTTTTTTGGTTTTATTTTCATCAATCAAAATAATATTTGTTAGATCCCTCTCAATAAACGACTGGGAATAGGTATTAATGGAAAGAAATAATTTAAAATGCCGATATCTATTTTCTACCAATCTAATTTTAAATTACCGAGACTCCAAAATGAGTTAGGTATTTGAGGAAGCCATGTCTAACGAAATTATTCTTAATCTTGATTTGCCTGAGTATCAAGATGAATTTTACTCTTCAGAAAATAACGCGGATAAAAATGAGCTTTGGCAACAAGATGCCAATAAAATACTAATCTCATTTCTAGAGAAAATGGGTAAAAACGCTCAGCAGTATAAACAGAAATGCTCCTCTCTAAATGTTCAAGATATCAGCTTAAACAGCTACCAACATGCTATTTTTATTAGTGGCGACAGAGGGACAGGAAAGACCGTATTTTTACGTAATGCCAAAGCCACGTGGGAATTTCATTCAAAAAGCAATAAAGAAATTCCTAATTTGTATTTTATTGATGTAATCGACCCAACATTATTAAATATTAATGATCGTTTTTCAGAAGTAATCATCGCTTCTGTTTATGCAGCAGTCGATAAAAAGCTTAAGAGACCAGATATAAAACAAGAGAAAAAAGACAGTTTCTACAGCGCACTCAAAACCTTATCTAGCGCACTCGGTCACCCGACAGAATTCGATGAATTTCGCGGTATTGACCGTATCCAGAAATACCGTTCTGGTATTCATATTGAGCGTTATTTTCATCAATTTCTGATTACTAGCGTAGATTTATTAGGTTGCGATGCATTAGTTCTGCCCATCGATGATGTGGATATGAAAATAGAGAATGCCTTTGGAGTGATTGATGATATTCGCTGCTTATTGTCTTGCCCATTAATATTGCCACTCGTCAGTGGTGATGATGATATGTACAACCATATCACCACCATGAAATTTGAAGAGTCATTATCCAAACGTGATAAGGCCAGTAATTTTAATGATGGAAAAAATATGGCTGAGCATTTATCGAATGCCTATTTAACTAAAGTATTCCCTAACCATCACCGAATTCCATTAGTTCCTATACAACAATTGCTTTCAAAATTAAAAATTAAGTATAAATATTTTGAAAATAGAACTTATCATGATGATGAAATATCATATAGCCAATATGACTCCGCAATAAAACAAGTCTTTTACCCATTTTGTAATGGACAAGAACGTAGCACTAACTGGCCTCAACCAGAAAATGCGCGAGAAATAACACAATTTATTAGACTGATCACACCTAACAGATTAAAAGTAAGGTTAACTAGAGCAGAGAAAGCGAATACCAGTAATGAAATGTTATGGCGTGATTTTTCACTCTGGGCTGATAGTAAGCAAGATGGTATTGCATTAACCAATGCAGAATCTTACCTTGCTATTAATGCAATGCAAGCTTCCGATGAATTTGATTTGAAAAACATTATTGCATTTAGTCCATTGATGCAAAAAAACAAATACCGCTGGGCTAAAAAAGATTTTTATGGCCAACAAATTAGCTGTATTAGTGATTTTAAAGCTCATACTACAAACAATGATATTTTAAATACTGTATTTACTCAAACTACGTCTAAAGAACCTGTAAAAGAAAATAATATTCTTCGCAGTTTTCCACCATTAGAACTTATAATGGACCCAATGTATATCAGTAGTAATCAAGTAGAAATAATAAATAACCATAAAAATATACTTTTAGCTTTATACACTTACTATGATTACTATAGTGAAAGTCAAAATAGACGTTACCATATCTTCTTTAGTCGAACTTTTGAAGTTTTATTTTGGTCAATACTAGCCGTTACAAATAATCTTCCTAGACATTTACTAGATGAATATAACTTCAAAACAAAACTAATTAATATCTTTTCTCGAGCCCCGTTTTACTCTATGTTTGGACTGAATACCACCAGAGTAATTGATGAGACAGATGAAATTGATGAGACAGATGAAATTGATGAGACAGATGAATATGATTTTGATTTTCTATTTGATGAATCTGATGAATCTGATGAATCTGATGAATCTGATGAATCTGATGAATCTGATGAATCTCTAAATAATACTACTGAGCATAATAATGTTATTTCAGAATTTTGTGACCAAGTTTATATTTGGATAAAAAAACACAAGCACAACCCTGAAATTAAAGAACTTAACTTACCCAGCCAATTTACTAGTATAAATTTAATACCATTATTAACACTAACCTTTAATAAAACTTTTTCACAGTTAAATGTATTAAGAAAAAATGTGAGGAAATTTAATGGTGAACATCTTTCAGATCTAGCTAAACGCTTTGAATATATTTTTATTAATGCAATAACCTCATTTATGCGAGATGGTAATGTGGTTAATACTAACGTCGCAACCGGTGCGAGATCAAGTACTGTTAGAGATAAAGAAAAATTTATTAAATTTGATAGAACTTTATCAAGAAATATATCTGGACTAAATTTATTAAGTGAAAAAGAACCCGCAGAGAATTATGCTAAGCTAATTAAAATAATTTGGAAACATCCAATTTTTAATCTGGATATAAAGTCAGAATTAAACCCTATAGGGAGATCTGCCACGGAAAATGAACAGAAAATACAATTACCAATTAAGCATATGTTATTTAAAGACATAAAGAAGGAATATTTCAATCTGACTAATCATAAGACTATTAGAACAGCACAAGTTCGTGATTGGGCCATGAATAATGTAAGTACTGCACAAGAATTTTATGAACGAATTAAATCTCTACTCGCTACAGGAGATGAACATAACTACGGCCAAGTAAATTGGATGTTAGAAGGCTTACTTCAAGCATTAAATAAACAAGTGTAAGGATAATACACATGTTCAACCAAGATCCCCGCTGGTTAATTCCAGCGGTTTATCTCGCCTCGGATAGGTTGTTTTATCATCAGCTACAGCAACATAGAAAAGAGAGCAACATTTTAATTGCCCCCAAAGAGGAAGAGAAAAAAATCATTGCTTTAGCAGCCAAAGATTATCAATTCTACTTTGGGGGGCGTTTACGTAAAGAAGATATTGAGAATAATACTGAATATTGGTCAGAACATTCGAAGAAAATTGGTAGCTTAGGAATTTTACAGCAGCTTGCTGATGATTTTTTAGTCTGGCAAGGTGATTGCTTCGAAGTTCGTCGAGAACGGATGGAAGCGTGGATCATGTTGTGCTCTGTGATTGATCCTGCTTGGATCATCGCTTACGCCTATGCTCTGCTATTTAAGCAAAATGTGTTATCTGAAAATGAAATAATTGCCATGTTTATTGGGCGGCAATGCCCCTTTGCTTTTCCAAATGAGCGCAATAACAACGAATTTGCAGATAACCATATTCACTTCAATGGCCATGGCTATTCCTCACTTTCCATGCTGAGCTTTCTCGATAGCAATGCGAAACTAAAAGAAAATATAAAGTGGCCTTATCGAGAAGAATATACCCTGTGTGAAAGCGGTTTAGTCAAAAAAGACCAGTTAACTAATTGGTTTTCTAGTTATATTAATTGTCTATTACCCATGATTTATCCAAAATCATCCAACACAGAGAATACAACCGACCACTCGATGAGCTTAGATTATGAAGCGCTAAATGATCTACATAGCAATATCAATGAGCACGCGTTAAAACTCAGTGACTTTGCTCGTCTTTACGAGCCGGGCAACATACAACAAAACTTACTGTATGTTGCAATGCAGCAAGAGGTACGTGCTCACCAACGTTGGATGCTACTGTGCTGTGGGCTACTCATTGGAAATGAAGACTCAACCTACCATAACTGCTTATCTAATTTGATTCGCACTAGTAATATTCTGCGAAATTATATGGTGGTCTCTGCGGTAGGTTTAGGGCAATTTGTTGAGTTCTTCAAATTCCCGCTTCGAACGGGAGATAAAAAACTGTTTACTCATGAGGTCACTCAATATGACTTTAATGCTAATACCTCTCGGGAATACCGTGTTTCCCCTAATGTGATTTTAGGCAGAAAAAAACGCCCAAACATTTATCACTATCAACTACGCGATTTTTACTCAAACCATGCCAGACAGTCTCTACCAGAGCAAGCTCACTTAGTTGTTCACTTTTCTCGAGGATTTCCCGATAAAAAGCGACCTCATGATAAAAGGCTAAGCACAACACGATACGAATTACTTAAACAAGTTAGAGGGTTAGAGGAATTAAATACTTCTGCAACCGTGCAAGAGACTCCTTACAATCACGACCATCATAACGATATTCAGTATATTGACCTACGTAGATTAATCCGTGGTTATGATGTTGCGGGCAACGAAAATGAGCTACCCATTGAAGTCTTTGCACCAGTATTACGCGTATTAAGAGCCGCAAAGTATTCAGGTGGAGGAGCAATGACCACTCGCTTGCAAAGACCATTTATTACCGTTCATTCTGGGGAAGACTATAGCCACTTATTAAGTGGATTAAGGGCAATGGATGAAGCCGTTGAGTTTTGTCAACTTCGCGAGGGCGATCGATTGGGTCATGGTTTAGCCCTTGGAATCGATGTGAACTTTTGGGCTAAACGGCAAAAAAGAGCCTATCTGACGGCAGGACAACATTTAGATAATTTAGTTTGGGCATACTACCAAGCTGTTCAATTATCTCAATATACCGTTGAACATATCCCTATTATGCATGAGCTTCGGGATAAAATTCACCATTGGTCGCAATTACTCTATAAAGAAATTTGTACCCCAAACCAACTCTATAAAGCATGGTTATTACGCCGTAATTGGCCTGACTATAATGAGATGCAACCAGAAGTAGCAAATTATTCGGAATGGGTTCCAGATAATAAATCACTATTGTCAGAGGATTTACCTGAAGGTAAAAGTGCTAAACGGCTTTGGGAAAGATACCTAGACAGCGAAATTGAAGAAAATGAAGCATTTAACCGTATTATTTCGATTAACTGCCAACCTGATATTGGTGAAAGCTTTTTTGCTTCACCCAATGAAGATGAAGACGTTATCTCTTTAGGTGAAATTCGTCTTTATGAAGCCATTCAAGACTTTATGATGGATAAATACAGCCGTCGCGGCCTAGTCATTGAAGCTTGCCCAACATCCAATATCTATATTGGTCGATTTGAAAAATACCATGAACACCCTATTTTTCGCTGGAATCCACCGCATCCTGATTGGCTAAAACCAGGGGAAAAATTTAACCGTTATGGATTACGTTCAGGCCCATTAACAGTGTGTGTTAATACAGATGACAGCGCATTAATGCCAACAACGATAGCGAACGAGCATCGCATTATTCGGGAAACGGCCATTCAATGTTACGGAATAGGAACTCTAATGGCGGATGTCTGGATAAATTCAATTCGCCAAACTGGTGTGGATATTTTTAAAACAAACCATTTATCTCAAAATTAAAAAAATCAGGCTGATTTATTCAGCCTGATTTTTTCTCATATTAATACGATTAAGTTGCTTCACTAATCATACATAAATGTCACGCCAATCACCGACTGCACTTTCCCAGCAGTCACCTGACCTTGAGTTCTAGAATATCGCGCGCTTAGTCCTAAGTTCACCGCTGAACTTCCTACTCGACCTAACTGAACGTTTTGGTTTGCTGGAATTGCATTACCATTGCGAACCATTTGGATCCCTACTCCTTTTGCGGCATTAGCACCAGACAGTGTATTAGCAAAAATATTGCTGCTCGTATCGGTTGTTCCCGTTAAATAGTAGGAGATATTTTGGCTCGAAGCACAATAGATAGATAACGGTACCGGCTGAGCACTTCCCGGATATTCCGGTAAGTTGACCACCACATTACGCGAAGAAACATCACAACCACCAATAGGCACCACAACATCATTGTTGGCATACAAGTTCCATGTAAAGGTCGATGTATTGACGTTACCGCCCCCCACGATGTTAGAACCAACTTGGTACATTACCAATGTTGCAAAGTGGGTTCCTCGATTAACCACTACACCACCCGCAGCAGAAATAGGCGTTAAATACAATTGGGTATTCCATGCGGTGTAATTGCCTGATGGAAAATCTTGCTGGTGAGTTGGGTTAGTCAAAGGGAACGTATAGCTTGAGCCATAATATCGCAATGAGCCTCGAAAGTTATTCAATACCCCACCATAAGCGGAACCACGGATCATATTCACTTGGTCACGTCGTGCTGATGGGTCATCATTCTTACAAAATATTGAATTCGACAAATCCACCACTAAGTTTTGACCAGCTTGAACACTTGGCTGCAAGTTAACATACGCATTGGCGGTCACTGGGCTTTGTGTGTAACTTAGAACGTTTCCTGTTGAGTCGTAACAGGTAAAAGCAGACACCGAAGAAACCCCAGCAAAATAGATAAATGAGTTAACACAAATTAATTTAACTAGCTGTTTTATATTCATAATATTGCTCACAGATACGTGTAGGTGACATCAATTGCCGCTTGGATGGTGCCTTGTGTCGCCCCGCCTCTCACCGATATTGCTCTTACTTGTAAAGGAAAACTCGTTGAAAGCGTTGCATCGCTGACTGGCATGCGTTTTTGTGCGCCGTTATTTAAGTTATTGCCCGATGAATCTTGAAGTTGCAGCTGGATATTGCCTGCCGTACCTTGGTTTTTGTAGTATCCCACCGAATCAGCGACACCTTTAAAGGTCGCCATAACTACCGATGTACCAACAGGGCAATTGGTCAAATCCAGCGACACAGTATGCCAATCCGATGCCGACCCCGGTGAGGTCAAATTGAACGTGTAAAGATCACCCAGATCCACATTGGCTGTCTTGGTTGATACCGTACAAGGTTTCGCAACAACGCTCCCATTGACCGTCACTGTTACGTCAGCCGCGTGTGTGGAGGTTATTGATGAAGATAACAGCCCCAAAAATAAAGCTGTCATCATTGTTGATTTATACGTCATTCATCGCATCCTCTATTTACTGGAATTCGAGCGTAAATGTGGCGGTTGCTCGAATATGCCCTGCCGTAACGGGCAATTTTGACGCCATTAGACGTGCATTGAAATTGAGCGTATTGGCTTTTCCTGCCACTAAAGGCGTCCATGCAATATTATTTGAGTCCGCATTGAGGACTAATGGGTCTTTAGCACTGTCTAAAATCTGAATTCCTGCCCCTGTCGCATTTGCGCTACCGGGTTCTAATGCCAGCAAGGTTTTATTACTCGAGTCTGCTATACCGACAAACCCGACTTTGACTGCTGTTACCGCAGAACCGCAAGGTGTTAGCTCAATACGAAACGGTACCGTTGGCGTCACTTCCCCCACTGAGTGCAGCTGTTTCACCGCATTCAGTAGCAAATCCACCACTTGATTTTGTGAGCCAGGAGCCACGGCACAAGTGTTATCTCGTACATTGCCTGTAATGTTAATGGTGCTATCCGCCGCCAATGCATTGGAACACAAGCACAAAGAGGTCAACATTGAGGCTAAGAAAATATTCGATTTATCAAACACTATGGGCTCCTTAGAGGCACTCGGCACTATACTTACTGAGGATTTCATATTGGCTTTCTGCTGGCAGTGTGTAATTGACCTTACACTGAGCATCCGCCCCATCTCCCCAACGTGCGATTAATTGTCCGGTTAACGGCAAACCAGTTAAGTAAACTTGCCCATCTTCCGCCACAATATTGCCACCACTATTTTCACCAGAAGAAACAACCGAGCCGAATGGCACTGGTTTTCCATGGCGAGTTAATGTCATCAGCACTTTGACCCCAACTTTCGGTTGGAAATCAGCGCGAACGACAGCGCCACGAGTTGGCACCACATTCAGAACGGGATCATCCAGATCCACGTTATTCGCTAACGTATTGGTATTCAAAGCAATACGGTTTTCACGATATTCAGTGGCATAAGGTAATACCGCATAGCCCCGCCAGTCAGTCTCAACCCCGGTTTGGTTTTCGACTTTCACATGTCCCGCACCCGGCGCTTTCACTAATACCACGGTATCGTTCATTGGTTGGCTCAGCGTTAATCCATTTTCATGAGCTAAGACGCCCCCACTCACACCGTAGTAAACTTGGCGAATATTATCGGCATAGCTATAACCGACGTTGGCATTTCCATAAGCCCCGCGATAGTTCAGTGACGTATAGCCTGTCCCCGAAGAGTTACCTTGTCCACCGCCTGCATACCCAGCTTGAACGCTATAACTTAAGTTATTGTCTTCCAATAACGTTCCGTATAAACCGGCGGTGTTGTTTACGCGACCTTTGAGATCGTGAGAAACGTTGTAACTTGCGCTGGCATTACGCCAGATAGACTGACTGTCTGAACGTAACCAATGGCTAAAGGGAATGTTGACGTTCAATGCCAGCATTTGGTCGTTGCCATCCTGCCATGAGTTTTTGGACAGACTGTAACTTAATCCCCAACTAATCCCTTTAATCAGTGTGTTAATCCCTACCTGTAATTGCTTATCCGCTTTACTGGTATTCCAATATGTTTCATGACTTCCCGTCACATACATAGTGGATTGCTCACCCAACTGCTGGGTTAGAGTTAACTGAATTTTTTCGCGCTTGTTATAAGCTAAGTTGTAATAGTCAGAAAACTTAGGTGTCACTTGGATAATGCCGTCTTGCGTCGCAAGGTTATACCCTGACATCCGTTTGTACGTCGTATCCGCAAATGAGTAATAACCCTTTGTTGAATACCGATAACCCGCCAGCTGAATAATCGTTCCCGTTTCATTCAGAGATTTGTTATATAAGAAACGAATTGACTGACCTTGATGGTTGCTGTCATCCGGTAATTTGGCATTGGCATGGGTAATATCGATAGATAGCGCCCCAAAGACACCGATATTTTTACCTATCCCTGCGTTAAAAGCTTGGTAACGATTGGCTAACTGAGTTCCGCCATAGAGCGTCCAGCCATATGACAAACCGTGCAGTAACGTAGTTTGTAAGAATGTCGGTTTTTCCTGATTGCCGCTTCCCGAACGATAATCCCCTACAGTAACGGCATATTGTGTATGCCCTTCACGTTGGAGCAACGGAACAGATGAATACGGCACGGTGAAGCTCTGTACGGATCCATCCGCTTCCGTGATCGTCACATGCAAATCACCACTATTCCCCGCTGAATAGAGATCGTTAATCACAAACGGTCCCGGTGGGAATGTGTTGCGATAAATCTCATAGCCATTTTGCTTAACAGAGACATCCGCTGTACCGCGAGCGATCCCTCGGATCACGGGCGCAAATCCTTTTTGGCTTTCAGGCAGCATATTGTCGTCCGAGGCTAATTGAATGCCTCGGAAGTTAACACTGTCGAAAATTTCTCCCGGAGTGTAGCTATCACCCAGCGTTAAACGAGAGCGGATCACATTGATGCCACGCTCTAAATAGGTATTGATATGTTCCCAGCGAGTTTCACTATTTGCTGTGCCTGTGCTGTGGCTCCATGTGGAGTTATCCCGTAAGCGCCACGCACCAAAGTTTAAACCACTTTGTAGATTCAAATAGTTATAGCTACTGTGCTTTCCGTCTTGATTACGTGCGCTGCTTCCCGTCAGGCTATAATTTAAAATCCCTGCCGTGATCCCTGAATCCCAAAGCTCTGGAGGAATAAAACCTCGCGCTTTGTCTTTCATAAACAGTTGTGGAACAGTGATATATAACCGTTGCAAGCCCACATCAAATCTCGCCGTTGAATCTTTTACGGTGGATGACAATGGTTCACAGGTATCTTTGGGTTTCGTCTGTAATTCTGGCAGCGCTAATGTATTGATCCCCATCTTGGCCAATTCATTAGGCGTCAAACAAGGGGACAGCTGTTTATCATTTTTATCCAGAACAAAATTCACATCCCGGGTGAGTAAATAGCCATCATTAAGATAAACATCAACACGATAAGTCCCTTCAGGAACTTCTTGCCCTTGTTCAAACGCAGATAAATCTGCGACTGCTGAAGGATCATCCGCTAAGAAACGAGGGTTAAAATATAACTCTGCCGTCGCCCATGTTGGATAAAGGCATGCGCCTATCAAGAATGCCAGCGGAACCAAAGGAAAATGGCGTTCGAATCTGCATCCCAAAAATGATCCTTTTTTTGAAATTAATAGCCCTTTTTCAGATGTCAGATGTGACATGTCCCCTCCGCTCAACAATGTTGCTCAGCAAATTTTCCAATTTGGAATGATGTTTAATTATTTTCGAGAAATAAAAACGTAAGTTTTTACTGCATTTTTCCTGTCATTTTCGGCGTTAGTGCGCCGTAATCATTAATGGTTTGGTAGCTAATAGCACCATTTCCATTGGAAGGAACATTCACTGACGCATCACCAAATGGAGGAACAAGCACGTTATCCAATTTTGCTGCACCGATTTTTAAATCTGTAACTGTGGCAAAATAAGGCGTTGGGTTAACCACAATCAGTGAGCTACCTTGGCGCTTAAAGCGTAATTCTTCAGCCACTTTATCCGGCGCAATAGAGAGACCTGTAGGACGGTAATACAATTTAATGCGGCTAATAATCGCTAACTGCAACGTATTCTCGCTCATGTTCGCTTTGTCCATTGCTGGAATCGCTTTCACATTCAGCCAAAACAGCGTTTCTCTATCTTTCGGTAATTGGTTATTGGTCGCATCAATAATGCGCAATGTATTTTCTTTAACGCCTTTCATCGTAAAAAGAGGCGGAGTGATCGCAAATTGGCTATCTTTTTGACCATTGGCATTTTCAACCCACGATTGGATCAGAAAAACGCCCTTTTCATCATTATTGGTCACGGCAAGTTGAACCTGCTTTTGATCCGCAGGATAAATCACTCGCGTTGCACCTAATGCAACACCTGCATAAACCTGAGTGGATACGGTCGAACAGAGTAAAAGTAATAAGGCGGTAATGAACTTATATGTTTTTCTGGTTTTCATGTTTACATCTGTCCTTTTTTTACTAAAAAATGAAATAAATATGTCACTGTCTTTTTCGATATTTTTATTCATAAGTCAGTGAGAATAATGCTTGAGCATTCGCTTTTCCGCCCATGATGTTCTCGCTCGTCGAACGATACTTAGCAACAAAGTGCAATGTCATATCCCCATCACGCAGGTTCGCCACTTTAAGTGGAGCACTATTCACCGGAATTAAGGTATTTTTTGAATCAAAAATGGCAACTCCCACACCTTTCGCGGTGTTAGGTCCATCACCGATGGAAAAAATATCTGGGTTCCTTTCATTAGCCACACCGTTGAAGGTAATGGATACATACTCGCTAACTGCATTGCTACACTCTCGGAGATGAAGATCAAACGCAGTCGGTGCTGAATCTTGACCTGGAGCCTTGAATGCATTGGTGCGCACTTGCCCCATATTCACTACCAAATTACGGTCTGAAGTTTCAACAGTGCAGCCTTCTGCAATTAATTCCCCTTGAAAGCGCATCCCACCACCAGGAAGTTGAACTTTCCATTTATTCCCAGCTTGCAAAAATGGAGAAAACAGAAGGAGTGAAACTGCCAGCAGCTCTCTCATAAACTTCCACCTTTTGGTTCGTGAATAAAAGCCATCCTTGGCTTATCAAATGGGATATCCCTAATCCTTTTTAGTGATTACTCGTATTGAACAGCGAAGGTTGCATCTGCGTTAGCAACACCAGCAGTTGTTGCACCCAGTGCGAAGTAACGAGCTTGGAATGGCAGAACGTTTGCACCGTCATTCAGAGTGATAGGGTTACTGAATGTTGCACCATCCAGACCCAGAGGCGCGCTCTTACCATCTAAAATTTGGATACCAACGTTAGTCGCTGCACCTGAAGCTGAAGAAGCTACAGATAAAACAGTTGGGTTAGTTGCATCTGCTGCAACACCGGTAAAGGCAACTTTTGCAGAAGTAGCAACTGTTGTATCACAATCGTTTAATTGGATGTTGAAACCAACAGAACCACTGGTATCGCCCAATTTAGCTAATTTAGCTGTACGAACTTGACCTAAACGAACAGTTTGCTCTACAGAACCAGCATCAACAGCACACGCTGCATTCACTAGCTCACCTTTAAAGTGTACCTGGCCGCCGTTTACGGTTGTTGTTGCAGCCATTGCAGCGACTGAACCTAAAGATAAAGCTGAAATAACAACAAGTGCTAGTGATTTAACTTTCATAATATTTCCTTATGTATATTTATTAAGTACAACTTGATAGAAAAAAACAAATACAGACTTCATGACACCATAATTAAAACGACCGAATTTAATTAAATTGCCTAAAACAATTTAATTAAATTTGAATGATTTTAAAAAATAAGGGTCTATCACTCTATTTTCGAGTGTTTGTATACACTAGAATCAAACAGATACTTCATTTTTTCGAAGAAAACATCAATATCTCGGCTACTCATCTCAAGTGCATTAAATAGTATGATAAGCTTGTCAAATGATATATTATTCACACCGTTTTCATATCGAGATATTTGCTGTTGGCTTACATTAATACGCTTTGCCAATTCACTTCCTGTTAATCCTGTGCGCCTACGGTAGTCTTTTAACATCCTGCCAATATTATTTGATAATGGTTCATAGTCTCGCATTTCAAACCTCTCAGATCATATTTCGCTGATTATTTTTTTATATTATCGATATAGGAAAATACGCTTCAGCTGTTATTAAGTTATAGAATTAAAACTGTAGTTAAAAATTGTTTTTTTCGATCGAAAAAGAGCTATTTGATATACGCAGGCTATCAATCATAAATATTAATTCATTTAAATCAATAAATAATCAAATATGAGTAAAATAATAAAACATAAAAATCAACACCTTATGAGCATCTGAAAATACCAAAATAAATAATTGAAGATATTTCTTTAAATGAAATAAGGCACGCATAACACGATATACATGTTAAATAGACACAATAATTTACAATAAGGACCATTATATAAAAATAAAACCGTTAATTAATGAAAATCAATAACCTCAGAATTACAATTAATTCGCAAAGATAAAAATAAAAACAAATCGAAAAAAGATAATCAATATTAGAATATCAACTGATTTATAATAAAACAAAATAAAATACCAATAACCCCCAAACCCCAATTACGAGTTGAAAACAATTTTCAAGAAAAACAAAAAACTGAATTCATTATAGCTGCATATAAGAATAATCCTAGTAAGAGTTAAATAAATATGTAAGTAATTATTACACCCACTATCTCACCTTTATTTCGTGTTTTTAATTATATTATTTAAATTAAATTTAATAACTTTATAACCTTGTGTGTTAAATAACCAAGAACACATAAAAAACATCAAAAAAACCTATTCATTAATTAAAAACTCTTTATTTAATGATTTATTTCACTCGAGTCATTGAACTAAACGAACAAGATACACATTAAAGATAGTTTAGAAATAGTAATACAATTGATCAGTATAAATACTAGGTAATATTGAATGAATTATTTATAGAGCTCCTAGGAACGCTGGCTCGCCAATGTTGTGTGAGTTGAGCCGATAGGATTAGAAAATGATTGGATAAGAAAAGCAGTAAAGATACTCGGAATAACAGAAGGGAAATCGGTGTTATTTAGAAATGTCGTTGATATGCCTTTAGAGGATCAAATAAACCACCCACATAGGGGTGGTTAGAATTTAAAACAATTAGGATACTGCACTTACCTTCTCTAAAATTACTGGAATATTTTTATACGCAGGAATACCACATTGAGGGTCAAAGTTATCAAGTGCTATCAAATTATTTGCTTCAGGAAAATAAGTGGCAACACAGCGATCAGCCATATCATAGATAACCACTTTTAGGTTATCTAAACGACGTTTAGTCCTATTTTGCCGATTATCTAAGGCAATAACATTGACTCTATCACCAGCAGATAATTTTTGTTTTTTTGCCTGAGCTTCACTGATAAAAATGACGTCTCTCTGTCCAAAAACACCACGATAGCGGTCATTCATTCCATAAATAGTTGTATTGTACTGGTCATGACTACGTATAGTTGCCAAAACTAATTCGCTATGTGTCGCAGACTCTGGATCTTCAATGACACCTTCAGTTGTTATAAAGTTTGCTTTACCTGATTGAGTTAACCACTTACGCTGAGCCGCTGCATTTGTTAAATGAAAACCTCCAGGAATTCGGATTCTTTTATTGTAATCTTCAAAACCTGGTAATACAGCTTCCATTGCATCACGAATTTTATCGTAATCATCAATGAAATCATCCCATTCAACTTTTGAGTTAGGAATCGTCGCTTTGGCAAGACCAGCAACAATTGCACATTCCGATTTTAAATATGGGCTAGCAGGTTTTAGCTTGCCATGTGAAGCATGTACCATTGACATAGAATCCTCAACAGTAATGCTTTGCGGACCTGATTTTTGAATATCTACTTCTGTACGACCTAATACAGGAAATAAAAATGTATTCTTTGCCGTCAACAAATGTGATCGATTAAGTTTGGTCCCAATATGAACAGCCATATCAAGTTTTTTCATTCCGCTATAGCATGCATCCTTATCTGGCATAGCAACTGCAAGGTTTCCCCCCATACAAATCAATGCGTTTACTTTGCCTTCAGAGATTGCTTGCATGCTAGCCACGGCTGCATGACCAAAAGCGATAGGAGGCTTAAAACCAAAGCGTTGCTCAATTTTGTCGATAAAAGATTGGCTTGGTTTTTCGGTTATTCCAACAGTACGATCGCCTTGCACATTAGAATGCCCTCTCAATGGGCAAATTCCCGCACCATCTCGACCAATATTACCTTTCAATAATAAAAGATTGATTAGTTGCTGAATATTTTGAGTACCATGCTGGTGCTGCGTAATTCCCATGCCATAACAGATAATGGTATTTTTTGCCTCGATATAAAGTTGAGCAATTTGTTCTATTTCATCACGAGTCATGCCACTCACCGATAAAATATCATCCCAAGAAGTAGTGAGCACATCTTGCTTAAGGTTATCAAAACCAACGGTATGAGTGCTTATAAATTCACTATCTAATATAGGCGCTTGACCTCTTGCTATAGCCGCATCGTGGTACTCAATAATAATGCGAATGACACCTTTAATTAATGCAGTATCTCCACCGATTCTAACTTTATAGTAATATCCTGCGAGAGGCGTGGACTCTAGCGTCAACATTTCAATTGGATCTTGCGGATAAGCAAATCGTTCTAATCCTCTTTCTTTTAAAGGGTTAATTGCGATAATTTTGGCACCTCGTTTTGATACTTCACGAAGTGAGCTGAGCATTCGAGGATGATTAGTTCCTGGATTATGTCCAATACAAATTACTAAATCAGCCTTGTCAAAATCATCAAGTAATACCGTACCTTTACCCACACCTATTGAGGCTGCAAGACCGACACTTGTCGGCTCATGGCACATATTTGAACAATCCGGAAAATTGTTAGTTCCATACTCTCTGGCAAAAAGCTGATATAAAAACGCAGCTTCATTTGAAGTTCGACCTGAAGTATAAAATTCAACCGAATTAGGATCTGAGTAATTTGATAACCGCTGACCTATTTGAGCAAAAGCATCGTTCCATTCAATTTTTTCATAGCGATCTGTTTGCTCATTATATTTCATTGGGTGAGTTAGACGACCTTCATTTTCCAAGTCATAGTCATCCCACGTTAACAATTCACTAACGGTATGTTTCGCAAAGAACTCAAGTGTTGCTCTCTTTGCAGTGGCTTCCCATGCCATCGCTTTTGCACCATTTTCACAGACATCAAACGATGCACTATGTTTAGGGTCAGGCCATGCACAACCGGGGCAGTCAAAACCTTGAGGCTTATTCATTTCAAACATAGTAATAATATCGGGTACAATATCCATCTGCTCGCGTATAGCTTCAGCGACAGCTTTAACTGCTCCCCAGCCTGCCGCAGGTCCAGTGTAATTTTCGATTTTTTCTTTCATTTTCATTACTCTTTTAAATTTAAATGTAACAAGAAATAAACGTTATTTTATTACAGTGTAATTATGATTAATGTGGAGTGACGAATACCGACTTATCTTTTTTTGAATATAATTCAAAAATAAAATGTTATTTCATAGATAACATATCAAATAGGATTATTAATAATAAGGAATTATCTTCCATTAATAACTTTTATTTTATTGGCTATAGATTAAAACTCTAATGAATTAAAAAAATATAACATTATCAAATGAATATGGGATTTTATATACGTAATCTTGCTCTATTTTAAACAAACAGGACGTTTTTCAATATAATATAATTCAATTAATGAAGTGTTAAATAACAAAATTAACAGTTAAATATTATATGGTTTAGTTTGAGCAGAAAGCACCATATTCATCACCTAACAAGGATATCAACATCCAAAACCCACAACTATTTTAGGTATTAATGATGAATTACCTTATAGTTGAATAGGTAGACGTTAATTGAACGAAGAAAGGCTAAAATCAGCTGATTCCATGAATTTCAGGCATAAAAAAAGACATCCTGTAATGTCTATTGATATGCGCTTGCTTGAGAATGGTACGCCCTACAGGATTCGAACCTGTGACCTACGGCTTAGAAGGCCGTTGCTCTATCCAACTGAGCTAAGGGCGCATTGTGTGCGCAGACAGCCTATCTGGCTGATGGCGTTGAATTATACGGTTGCTGAGCGCCGAGTCAATGGCTTTTCACTACTTAAATAACGATATGCTTACTTTATCTATCAGATAGACCTGACATTACTAGCAAGTTCTGACAAAATAGAGGCATCCCCCGTGTCTCATATATGGATTAAGTTACAGATGTTAGCAAAAATTATTGATGGGAAAACGATTGCGCAAGCAATTAGACAGGAAGTTGCTCAAAAAGTACAAACTCGTATTGCCAATGGTAAACGAGCTCCCGGGCTTGCCGTTATTCTCGTAGGCGCTAATCCCGCTTCTCAAATTTATGTTGGCAGTAAGCGACGTGCTTGCGAAGAAGTTGGCTTTATTTCTCGCTCCTATGATTTACCAGACACGACAACTGAAGCTGAACTGCTCAAACTGATTGATGACCTTAACCAAGATAATGAAATTGATGGCATCTTAGTTCAGTTACCATTACCTGCTGGCATTGATAACGTCAAAGTGATTGAACGCATTCATCCCGATAAAGACGTCGATGGTTTCCACCCTTATAACGTCGGTCGTTTATGCCAACGTGCGCCTCGCCTGCGTCCTTGTACCCCAAGAGGGATTGTTACCTTACTTGAGCGTTATGACATTAATACCTACGGTTTAAACGCCGTTATCATTGGTGCATCAAATATTGTTGGTCGTCCGATGAGCCTTGAATTATTATTAGCGGGCTGCACCACCACCGTTACTCATCGCTTTACCAAAGATCTCGAACAGCATGTCCGTAATGCGGATTTACTGGTCGTGGCTGTGGGTAAACCTAACTTTATTCCAGGCGAATGGATCAAACCGGGCGCTATCGTTATCGATGTGGGTATTAACCGCTTAGAAAATGGCAAAGTAACTGGAGATGTTGATTTCGATGAAGCGTCAAAACGCGCTGCATGGATCACGCCAGTACCGGGCGGTGTTGGGCCAATGACCGTGGCTACACTGATTCAAAACACGTTACAGGCGTGCGAAGAGTACCACGATATTTAATGTAATTTGGAGTCACAATGGATATTTTTCATCTTGATGGTCATCCCCATATCGAGTTATGCGACCTGCTAAAAATTGAAGGTTGGGCAGAAAGTGGTGCGATGGCAAAATCAATGATTGCTGATGGCTTAGTGCAAGTTGATGGCGTTGTTGAAACACGTAAACGCTGTAAAATTGTCGCTGGCAAAGTCGTTTCTATGGGAAGCGAACAAATCACAGTTCAAGAGTAGTTCCCACTACATCCTTGATAGAGGTAAGCTGAGCCCTATTCAGCTTACCTTTTGTTATTCAATCAAAAAGCCCACTTACCGATTGTTCTTGTTGGGGATAATGGCACATTTGTGAATTCTTGTAATTGCCGATATTGCGCTTCATTTTGAACCATATTCGGACTTCCTGTCTCCCGCAATGCTAATACGATATCTTCCATCGATAGTTTATTTCCTGCCTTTCTCCACTGCATGCATGCCGCTAATACCCCTGTTCGACCAATACCAGCTTTGCAATGAATAACGGGAAGCGGTTTATTTCTTCCTCCTATATCTACTCCTTGATTTTTATAGAGTTCAAATAAGCTACCTTCATTGATGACTCTAATAAGCTGGTTTAATTTAACTAACTCCTCCGTTGTCACCGTTCCCCCATCATTCCAATTAGTCACGTGGAGCACTGGGATTGAATGCTTTTTATGACCATTAGAAATCTCCATTTTATATTGGCTAAATTCCAACGGGTTCGCCCCTGTGTTTGCTTTTTTAGGTTCTACTTTATAGTTCTTTTTTTCTTGTTCAAAAGTGACTTCAACGGCGCCATATTTTTGATTACTCATAAAGTAAGGCGGGAGCTTCTCTCCTTGAAAGATAGAATTATCAATCTCTTGTTTTGATGCTAAGACGACTAATATCGGAGTTTTGTTTGCCATAAGCATAGATAAATGATTTTCAATGGCTTGGTCATTATCTTTGGGATATTGGCAGCGGATGGCTAAATTTTCGCCCCCCACTTGGAGTCGGTTTGCAGCGAGAGTCACAATGGGTTTATCAGCGCCCCGTATTGATATTTGCGTATGTTTCGCACTACCAATATCCTGATAACGCTGACCTCTATCCTCCTGATCGTATTGAATGTTTTTCTCTTCGATAAGTGCATTTGTTTTCTCTAACAATTTATCAAATACAGAGCGCTGAATAGTGGCTCCAATATCTAATTTTAACTTTGGTCTATTTCTTTTAACGAGTTTTGTTTCAGCCAAATTCGGGCTAAGTTCGGAGATATTTTGGATAGATTTAATACGTTCAGGGAGATGGCTTGTATTTGATGATGTTGGAAATTCTGTCGATTGTGATGCGGTTGGTCGATTATTATTTATTGGAAACATATTTATCCTTATCTATGTTTTCATTGTGAGTGAATTCACCGTTTCGGTGCCCCAATGTTAAACTCCACTGTCTATATTTCACTTAACATTATCGATAACCGCCCCACACCACGCTTGCAAATTTAGCCGCAACAGCCATAAAAAAACCCACCAAAAATAGATCCTTTTTAGTGGGTTTTATTCTTATTTGTTAAGCTAGTTAAGCTAAATTCTCTAAATTATTCGAATTGTAGACAAACAGGTGTTACGTAAAAAACGATAAAGGACAATATTCTAAATAGTTCGTGTTGTGGCTAGGCGGCTAGCAAGGATATCTCGGGGAGCATACATGAGTATGTGACCCGAGTAGCCGAGTGACGCCAACAACGCCACAGCGCGAAATATGACGAACTATTTGCGACGCCATGAAGTGCCCGCAGACGAATCCTCCAACACAACCCCCATCGCCGTTAAAGCATCACGCGCCTGATCCGCCAGCGCCCAATCCTTACTTTGACGCGCATCGTTACGCTGTTTAATCAGCGCTTCGATTTTTGCGACTTCCGCATCATCTTCGCCTTGTGCGCCACCTTGCAGGAAGGTTTCAGGATCTTGCTCTAACAGTCCCAGCACTTTTGCTAGCTCACGTAATTGAGCCGCCATGCCGTTTGCTGCATCCATATTTTCAGTTTTCAGGCGGTTTAATTCACGCGCCATATCAAACAACGCTGAATAAGCTTCTGGTGTATTGAAGTCGTCATTCATCGCTTCACAGAAACGACTCTTATACTCTTCACCGCCTGCTGGTACAGCCGATTTATCCGTGCCGCGCAGCGCTGTATACAGGCGTTCTAATGCGGTACGCGCTTGTTTTAAGTTCTCTTCGGTATAGTTCAGTTGGCTACGATAGTGACCCGAAAGTAGGAAGTAGCGTACAGTTTCCGCATCGTAGTACTCTAATACATCACGGATGGTAAAGAAGTTGTTGAGAGATTTAGACATTTTTTCTCTATCAACCATCACCATACCAGAATGCATCCAGTAATTAACATAAGGACCATCATGGGCGCAGGTAGATTGCGCAATTTCATTTTCATGATGCGGGAACATTAAGTCAGAGCCGCCGCCATGAATATCAAAATGGTTACCTAATGTTTTACTGTTCATTGCCGAACATTCGATATGCCAGCCTGGGCGACCTAATCCCCACGGTGATTCCCAGCTTGGTTCACCCTCTTTGGACATTTTCCATAACACGAAGTCCATTGGATTACGTTTTACATCAGCCACTTCAACACGGGCACCCGCTTGTAGTTGGTCTAAGTCTTGGCGAGATAATAAGCCGTAGTTTGGATCAGTTTTAACTTCAAACATCACATCGCCATTATCTGCAACATAAGCATGACCACGCTCAATCAAGCTTTCAGTTAGCTCAATGATTTCATGAATATGGCGAGTGGCGCGTGGTTCACTGTCTGGACGTAGAATATTTAATGCATCAAAATCTTTGTGCATTTCCGCTAACATGCGAGTGGTTAACTCTTCCACGCTTTCATTATTTTCAGCTGCACGTTTAATGATTTTGTCATCAATATCCGTTACATTACGCACATAATTCAGGTCATAGCCTAAATAGCGTAAATAGCGGCTAATTGCATCGAAAGCCACAAAGGTACGACCGTGACCAATATGACACAAATCGTAAATGGTGATGCCACACACGTACATCCCAATCTTTCCAGCATGGATGGGTTTAAATTCTTCTTTTTGACGACTCAGTGTATTGAAAATCTGCAGCATCTTTTTATTTCCATTTTATTAGTACGTGTATATCTATCATACATCAGATTATCGCAATGTTGAGGATAAAATATCCAAATTCAACCTTACGAAAATAGCACGGTATTGAATCGCGATCATCCGAAGAAAGCAAGGTTAGCGCCTGACTTTATCGCCTTATTTATTAGGTCATTGTTATGGGATAACCTATTTTGCAAACACACTGTCGCTTCAAGTCAGGTTTTATCTGTGATATAAACTTGCTGATCTCAACGCTTTCGCAAGTTAGCGCATAAAAAACAATTATTCAGGATAGCTATTATGGTTACATTTCATACCAATCACGGTGACATCGTTATCAAAACTTTCGCAGACAAAGCACCTGTCACTGTCGAAAACTTTTTAACTTACTGCCGCGAAGGTTTCTACAATAATACCATTTTCCACCGTGTTATTAACGGCTTCATGATCCAAGGCGGTGGTTTTGAGCCGGGCATGAACCAAAAAGACACTAAAGCGCCTATCAAGAACGAAGCTAATAACGGACTGAAAAACAGCCGCGGTACATTAGCAATGGCTCGTACTAACGACCCACACTCAGCAACAGCACAATTCTTCATCAACGTCGCTGACAATGACTTCTTAAACTTCCGTTCAGAGCGCCCAGATGGTTGGGGTTACTGCGTATTTGCTGAAGTGGTTGAAGGTATGGACGTTGTTGACAAAATCAAAGGCGTTTCTACTGGTCGTAGTGGTTTCCACCAAGACGTACCTCGCGAAGACGTAGTGATTGAAAAAGTGACTGTCAGCGAGTAATTCCTGAATTTATGTCCACTTATATCATTGCAGATTTGCATTTAAGTGAAGATGAACCGGCGATCACCGCCGGTTTTCTTACATTTATTGAACAGCAAGCCATACACGCCGACAGCCTGTATATTCTCGGTGACTTTTTCAATTATTGGATTGGCGACGATGATAATACCCTCTTGCATCAGCAAGTGGCTCAAGCCCTAAAACAGCTGAGTGAACGCGGTATCCCTTGCTATTTCATTCATGGCAATCGCGATTTTTTATTGGGTCAACGTTATGCAAAACAGTGCGGCATGACCATTTTGCCCCAAGAAACCCTACTTGAACTATATGATAAGCGTATTTTAATTATGCACGGTGATACCTTATGCACCGACGATGCTGCTTATCAGAACTACCGTAAAAAGGTCCATACTCCTTGGATCCAACGGGTATTTTTACTGCTACCGCTCTTTATTCGCCGCCGCATCGCACAAAAAATGCGTCGCAATAGCCAATATGCCAGCAGTATGAAATCCGAAGCCATTATGGACGTCAATCCCGACGCGGTGATTGATGCCTTAAACCGACATCAAGCACAATGGATGATCCACGGACATACGCATCGCCCTGCTATCCACGAGATTAATCTCGGTGGTCAACTTCATTTTCGTGGCGTTTTAGGCGCATGGCACAGCGAAGGCTCCGCCTTTGTGATCAACGAAAACGGCGTTGAGCTTATTTTCTTTCCTTTTTAACATTCCTATCTTGATAAAGACACGCAGATAAATTGTTGGTTGTCAGTATGACTGTTTGCTTATTTTATAATCACGCAAACGTTTTCCTTACCTAATTACCGTGATATGATCGGGGCAATTCACATTCCCACCCTTAGGGTGATATTTTTCAATACAGGGATCACACCAAATGACTGCCCAAGTTCCTGCTCAATCTGCGGCAAAAATCGCCATTGTTATGGGTTCTAAAAGTGATTGGACAACCATGCAGCATGCCGCTGACGTGCTGACCGAACTGCAACTGCCTTTCCATGTTGAGATTGTTTCCGCACATCGCACGCCAGACAAACTATTTTCCTTTGCTGAAAATGCCAAACAAAATGGTTTTGATGTGATTATCGCGGGTGCCGGTGGTGCCGCCCATTTGCCGGGAATGTTAGCCGCAAAAACGCTGGTTCCCGTCCTTGGTGTCCCTGTACAGAGCGCTGCATTAAGTGGTGTCGATAGCCTGTATTCTATCGTTCAGATGCCAAAAGGCATTCCCGTTGGCACACTTGCCATTGGGAAAGCGGGCTCAGCTAACGCCGCACTGCTAGCAGCACAAATTTTAGCCAATCATGACAGCGAGCTATTCAATCGCTTATCCGCATGGCGTGAAGCACAAACCAACGACGTATTAAATAACCCAGATCCGAGGGATGCGTAATGAAACCGGTTTGTGTCCTTGGTAACGGTCAATTAGGTCGCATGCTGCGCCAAGCAGGCGAACCGCTAGGTATTTCTGTCTTTCCTGTTGGGTTAGATGCCGAGCCTGAAGCGGTACCTTATCAACAAAGTGTGATCACCGCTGAAATTGAACGTTGGCCAGAAACCCCATTAACCAAAGAGTTAGCGCGTCATAATGCGTTTATTAACCGTGATATATTTCCACGTCTAGCTGACCGCTTCCCACAAAAAAGCCTGTTCGACTCGTTAAATTTATCGACAGCGCCTTGGGCACTATTAGAATCGCCAGACCAATGGCCAGAATTGTTTGCCACTCTGGGTGATTTTTTGATAGTGAAACGCAGAACCGGTGGCTACGACGGTCGTGGCCAATGGCGTGTTCGCCCCGGTGATGAGCAAACGCTCCCTGCGGAAATTTACGGTGAATGCATCGTCGAACAAGGGATCCCATTTGATGCTGAAGTCTCCGTAATTGGTGCCCGTAGCCAATCCGGTGAATCAGTGTTCTACCCAATCACCCATAATCTTCACCAAGAAGGGATTTTACGCACCAGTGTGGCTTTTCCTGATGCAAACCCTGTCCAGCAGCAACAAGCACAGACGATGCTCAGTGCCGTGATGGATGAGTTAGGGTATATCGGTGTGATGGCAATGGAGTGTTTTGTGGTTGGCGATAAACTGCTGATCAACGAAATCGCCCCTCGCGTTCATAATAGTGGGCATTGGACTCAAAACGGCGCTTCCATTAGCCAATTTGAGCTTCATTTACGCGCGATTTTAAATTTACCGATGCCGACACCAGAAGTTTTCAGCCCTGCGGTAATGGTCAATTTAATTGGCACTGATGTTAACCAAGAATGGTTGAATCTGTCTTTAGTCCATTTACATTGGTATGAGAAAGAAGTGCGCCCAGTACGTAAAGTGGGTCACTTAAATCTGACTCATAGCGATATTCATCAACTCGAAAATACCCTCGATAGTTTGATCCCAATGCTGCCAAATGAGTATAAAAGTGGCATTGAGTGGGCAAAAACAAAATTAGGCTGGTACTCTCGCCAAAAATAGGGAAAATAGCGCTATTCGTGCCCGAGAGTAATATTTCGGGCATTGTGCTATTTTTGCCCTACTTTTATAGTGATTACTTGTGAGTGATGACTAACTCACTAGGGCACCACTGGAGTACATATGCCAGAAACACAAGCCTCACCGTTTAGTCCGTTATACCAATGGTCAATTCTTATTCTCCTCGGACTGGTTTATTTCCTTGCTACCGCCACCACATTTACCTCATTAGGCGTAGTATTACCGAGCATGATCGGCGAATTAAAATGGAGTTGGACTGAGGCAGGCTTTGGTTTTACTTTACTTGGTTTAACCTGCGGTTTAGCGAGCTTTTTACCCTCATTGCTGATACGTAAAGTCGGTGTTCGTCTTACACTGCTTTTAGGCATGCTCGTTTTCTGTTCTGGCTTTTATAGCCTCTATTCCACCGAAGCGATCAGCACCTATTTCTTAGGCACTGCCTTGATTGGTATTGGGTTTACACTATTAGCGACCGTTCCCGGTACCTATGTACTTTCTCGCCTATTTGAAAAACAATCTCTGGCATTTGGATTGTATTTCACGATTGGTGGATTGGGTGGCGTTGCAGGTCCTTGGATTTACTTCTACGCATCGAATCAATTAGGCTCTTGGCGAATGCACTGGGTATTATGTGCAGTTTATCTTAGCATTGTCACAATCATCACTATCTTGGCATTACGTGAAGGGAAAAAAGAACAAGATCACGCCAAAAAAGTAATGCAAAAACAAGTTAGTCATGCGAATAAGCCTATTTATCGCACCGCAGAGATTTGGACAGTTCGCCGCGCATTACGCACTTGGCAGTTCTATTTAATCGCCGCGACTTACACCTCTTTTTTATGGTGCGGTATTACAGTAAACAGTTTTGCAGTGGCGCACATTGAAGAGCGTGGATTTGGTATGACTATCGCGGTTTCTCTGTTAAGTACCATGGCGTTTGTGAATGCATTTTCGCGCTTCTTAGGCGGTGCGGCGGGTGAATGGTTGGAGCCGAAACGTTTACTGATTGGTAGCCTAATTATTATGGTGCTTGGCGTAGTGGCATTGAGTATCTCCACATCATGGTTCTGGCTGATTTTGTTCGTGATTTGCGTGGGTGTTGGCTACGGTATGACCTTCTTAGCGTCCAGTGTTTTACTGTCCAATTATTTTGGTCGCGGACCTTATTTAGAGTTGTTCTCGGTCGTCAATTTAATCTCAACTATTGCCTGTTTAGCGCCATTTATCGCAGGCGCAATTAAGGATATTACAGGCAGTTTTACCCCTGCATTTTTAACCATCGCAGCTCCTGTTATCGTGATCCTATTCTTTACTTTAATGATGAAGCCCCCTGCTTTAGAAGTAAAAAAAGATTAGCCCGCAAAAAGAAAAAAGCTCGGGGCAACCCGAGCAAATTATCAAACCAAGGGAAAACAAGGATCCATTTACACGTTCTACTTCTTACCGGCATAACCGATTACAAATTACTTCAATAACTCTGGTACTTTCAGCAAGATAAATTCATTATCATCCGCTTGATTGGGTTCACGACTGGAAGAGAACGGGTAGTTATTATCGTTACCGACGATAATATGTTCATTATCCACCACATCCACATTTTCAATCGTGAAGAATGGGAAGGTAAATACCCCATCATTTAGTGGTTTCCTGGCTAGCTTGTTAGGGTCTTGGATGTTCATTAAGTCAACATAGGCTTGTTTATCCACTGTATCACCTACATTTTTATCTGAAAATTCAATGCGATAAACACGTTTGAATTTTGCTAAGTTGCTAAAGCAGTTTTCTTTGTTTTTTTCGCCTTCAGCGCACGCTTTATCCGCAGTGCCTTCCCCATTATCACGTTCGATAATCAAACCGTGAGTGTCATCAATCAGGTTAAAATCACCGATGGCATTTTGATTATCTTCAAAAACATATAACCAACTGCGCCCAGTCCAATCTTGCTTTTTCACATCAAATTCAAGAATACGCGCCGCTTTTTTGCCGTTCACATTCTCATAGTCTTGTTTATCTTCTTGCCACAAAGCCCCTTCCAACATCGGATAAAGTTTGGTTCCATCCGGTGATGATGCCATTCCTTCAAAACCTTTTGAGCGATTGACTTGGAAAGTCACTTTATCCGCAGGTTTGCCCGGTGTTGTCAGTGTGTAGTGGTCAGGGGAAATGACTTTCTTGCCTTCAACTTGCGTTTCAAATAGCGCCAACACCTTGCCATTTAAATCCATTTTGATGAGATAAGGCCCAAATTCATCACCCACCCATAAGGAACCATCGGCAAATTGAAAACTTTCTGGATCAAAGTCACTTCCCGTCAAATAACGCTTTTCACTGCTTTCGTTAATAATATGAAAAGGAATAATTTTGTTGGGATCGTGGAAGAAAATTGTTTTCAACGGGTTGGCTTTCCCCGTTTTAAAATCAATATCATACTGAGTTAAATACAGCATAGAGTCAGGGGAATTCA
Organism: Providencia sp. LY12; assembly: GCF_057621555.1. Lineage (NCBI taxonomy): Bacteria > Pseudomonadati > Pseudomonadota > Gammaproteobacteria > Enterobacterales > Morganellaceae > Providencia > Providencia sp. LY12. The sequence continues at coordinate 3,249,472 of NZ_CM172594.1, forward strand.
TTTTATTCCCAAAACCGTTATCTGTGAGAACCCAGTAGGTACCATCAGCCATACGCTTGATACCTGAATGACCTTGTAACGGTTGCCCCTTGATTGGAACAAACTTACCTGTTGGGCGCCCATCGGATTTTCCCTCCACTTTATTCAGTGTATCAACGCGGGTTCCTGTAGTGTATTTGCCACTATGTTGCATATCCGAAGGTGCATTTTCCGGCGTTGGTACTGTCGCATCCACCGATAAAATGGCATGCCCAGCAAGTGTGGCTGGCACTTGTTTCTGTGAAATTTGTTGAGCAACCCCTGCGGTGCTAAATGAGAGTAAACCAATTAATAAAGAAAGGGATGTTAGTTTGAAAGTTATTGGTGTAAGGAGAACCATTGTTATTTTCCTATTTCATACCATCAATAATTGATGGCGGAATCATAACCGTGGCGAATGAAGGTTTTGTGAAGGATTAGAGACAGTTCGTTTAACCAATCACACTAACAAAATAATATTTATTTGATGTCGGATACATCAACTTAAAAAATCTATACAGCGAAGCTCAAGCATCCGATTTTCATTTTTAAGTAGAATAGCCACCTTCGTGACTATTCTACTTTTTATACATTTAACCGTTCGATAATCGACGATGCTGATTGCCAGTGCCGAGTAACCTCAGCCCCAGCCAACTGCCACACACCGATAACAAGAACCCAGCACAGAGCGGCAATAACACCCACAGGCGCCATTCTGGCTGCCACGGGAAATCAAAGACCTTAGTTTGCAGTAACCATAGTGCCACTTCAGCTCCAAATGCCGCGGCAAGCCCCGCCATTGCGCCGAGTAAAGCAAATTCACTCCATAAAGTACGGCGCATCAATTTTTTGCTCGCACCAAGAGTACGATACACCACCAGCTCACGCTCTCGTTGGCTCATACCCACTTGAATCTGTGCGAGCAACAATAATAAGCCACAGAAAATCACCAAAACCACCATCACTTCTAAAGCTTGGCTGACCTGCTGTAAAATCTGCTGAATTTGCGTGATGATAGCGCCAGTATCCAACACATTAATAGTTGGGTACTGATGACTCAGCTGGGTTAACAACTGCCCATCGCCATCATAATGGAAGCTACTCAACCATGTTTCTGGCATTGGCGATAACGTTTCTTCCGCAAAAATAAAGTAGAAATTTGGGCGCAAACTTTCCCAGTCCACTTTACGAATACTGCTAACTTTTGCTGTGAAGATCTGCGATCCCGCATTGAACGTCAATTTATCGCCGATTTTTAGTCCTAACTCTTTAACGACAGTTTGCTCAATGGAAACTTCTCCCGCTTTCGGCGGCCAACTGCCTTGCTCTAACTCGTTTGCAGCCGGCAATGTTGATTGCCACGTTAAGCTTAGCTCTCGCCTAACCGTATTATTATTGGGATCGCGAGCATCCGCCCACTCAATCGCAGACTGGTCATTAATTTCCGATAAACGCGCTAACACAACCGGATTAAACTCTGTTGGTGTAACCTCGTACTGCTTTAAAAGCTGGGTAACAGGATCAAGCTGAGACTGAGTCATATTGATCAGAAAATAATTCGGGCTATCTGCTGGTAGCTGCTGCTGCCAGCGATCTAAAAGATCCCCTCGAACCAAAATCAACAATGCCAATAACATAAATGACAATGAAAATGCGCTCATCTGGGTAATAGTTTGCAATGGCTGACGCAATAAGCGACTCACTGATAAACGCAAGCTTAGCTGACGAAACTGTATTTTCCTCAGCAACCACAGCCCTAGCCAACCAATCAACGCTAGGAGCACCGCAACCACAACAATTCCCAGCAAGATTGACCATAATAGTGGGTTTACCCCTGCAAATAGGAATAACCCGCCGACCACTATCAACGTAACCACAGGCAGATAATAATACAGTGGCCAAATTGGTGATTTGGCATCTTCCCGTAATACACGAGAAGGCTGGGTTCCCATCAATTGATAGTAAGGACGGATCCCCACAATAATCGCGATAATAAACAGCGTTGCCACTGCCCATATCCACGGCCAAAAACTGGCGCTCGGCAAGGCTTTAGGTAACATAGCCGACAATATCTGCATTAAAATGCCTTCAAAAGCCAGCCCCAGCAAAGACCCTAATAATGCCGCTGCCACTAAAATCACTAACCACTGACCAATGATCCACTTACGTAATGCACCTCGGCCTGCCCCTAAGGTCTTCAAAACCGCAATAAGCTGGTGACGGCTTCGACAATAATGGGTCATCGACACCACTACCGCCGCGATCGCCAATAACAGCGTTAGCAACACCGATAGCAGCAAAAACTGCTGAGCACGCTTAAAGGTTTTCCCGACCGCGCCGCTGTCATCATCCAGGGTATACCAGCGCTGATCGCTACGTAATTGAGCATCATATTTCTCTTTGAATGCATCAATCGCTTGGCGAGAACCCGCAAACATATCGCGATACGTTAAACGGCTTCCCACTTGAATTGCCCCAGTTAATGGTGCATCCTCAATCGAGATCAACACCCTTGGCGCAATTTGAAAGGGGTTAAAACCACTATCAGGTTCCTGAATTAACGTCCCTGAAATCGTAAACGTCCCATCGCCGATATCAATCTGTTCGCCAACCTTTAAGTTCAGTAATTCCAATAATCTCGGGGCGACGAGAATATGCCCTTTAGTGGGTTTTAACCCCGCAGGCTCGGTCACTAAGTCACCGTATAGTGGATAACTCGCATCTGCCGCTTTTACTAACACTAACTGCGGACGCCCCTCTTCATCAGCGGTAGAATACGCCATAGTTGAAAATGAAATTTGCTGGCTCAATGTCAGGCCTGCTTGCTGCGCTGCGGCAAGCCATGTTGGCTCACTCGGATGGGAAGAACGCAGCACCAAATCCCCCGCGAGTAGCTCTTGGCTCTGATAGCTCATGCTATTTTCAATGCGATCGCTGATCCGCCCTAACGCCAGCACACAGGCGACTGCCAAGGTTAATGCTAGCCACACAATCAACAGAGACGGCGTTTTCCATTCACGCCAAAACCAGCGCCAAATCATGACTCTTCCCTCAATTGCCCATCAACTAACCGTAATCGACGTTGGCAACGGGCGGCTAACTCATTGTCATGAGTGACCAAAATCAGCGTGGTTCCGTGCTCTTTATTCATCGCAAATAACAAATCGGCGATTTTATCTCCCGTATGGCGGTCAAGATTTCCTGTAGGTTCATCAGCAAATAAGATTTGAGGCTGACCATTAAACGCCCGAGCCAATGCCACACGCTGCTGCTCACCGCCTGAAAGCTGAGCTGGCATATGTTTTAAGCGATTTCCTAACCCTAAATCCGTCAGTAAGCTCACCGCCTGCTGATGACTTTTGGTTTCGGATTCACCGCGCAGTAAAGAAGGCAATTGGACATTTTCAAGGGCGTTCAGCGTTGGAATTAACATAAAAGATTGGAAAACAAAGCCGACACTTTGCGCCCGTAATCGCGCCCGAGCTTCTTCGTCCATGGTCGTTAAGTCTTGGTCAAGTAACTTCACGGTGCCGCTAGAGCCATCATCCAACCCAGCAATAATGCCTAATAAGGTGGACTTTCCTGAACCTGACTCACCAATTAAAGCAATTGTCTGACCAGACTCGACAATTAGCTCGACTCCTTGCAATATAGTCAGTTCATGTTCACCTTGACCAACACGTTTAATGAGATGATGAACTTCAAGAATATTTTGCGCCGACATATATTGGTTTTTCTCCTGTTAGTTACCGCCAGCGGACAAACGCTCGCGGCAACGAAACTATTGATCCTCGGCGATAGTCTTAGTGCAGGCTATCGAATACCCGCCGAGCAAGCTTGGGCAACATTACTTGCCGAACGTTGGCAAGTAATGTTGCCACCGATTTTAGTTATTAATGGCAGTATTAGTGGAAATACCGCCTCTCAAGGGTTAGAACGTCTCCCCACTCTTCTAGCCCAGCACAAACCTGACTGGGTGCTGATTGAGCTGGGAGCTAATGATGGTTTGCAAGGGCTATCTGTTGAACAGTTAGGTATAACATTACAACAGATTATCGACCAAATAGAGCAAAATGGTGCTAAACCGCTCTTAATGCAAATTCGTATCCCGCCAAACTATGGTAAACGCTACACATCCAGCTTTGAAAAAGTGTACCCAACGCTGGCTGAAAAAAATAACCTTCCGCTGATCCCATTTTTTATGGAAAGCGTGATCACCAAACCGGAATGGATCCAACCTGATGGTATTCATCCCACTGAGCAAGCCCAGCCCACGATTGCAGATTTTATGGAAAAACAGCTATCGCCCTATTTGTTAACAAAATAATGTTATTAGCCAAATAACCTTATTAACAATAATAAAGTTATTAGCTAAATAAATTTGTTAGATAAATAAATTATAATGAACCAATATGATAGCGAACATTTAGCCCAGAGTAGGTAAAGTTATGCAAAAAACGGTATTAGTGACAGGGGCGTCAAGTGGCATAGGATTGTGCGCTGCGCAGACTTTAAAACAACGTGGTTATCATGTGATAGCCACATGTCGAAAACAGGCTGATATTGAACGATTACAATCACTTGGCTTCGAAACTGTGGCGTTAGATTTAGATGACCCGGTAAGTGTTGAGGCCGCTGCTCAGCAGGTTCTGACGCTCTGTAATGGGAAACTTTTCGGATTATTCAATAACGCCGGATTCGGGGTATATGGCCCATTGAACACCGTGAGCCGCCAGCAATTGGAATCCCAATTCTCCAGTAATTTTTTCGGAGTTCACCAATTGACCTTCCTGCTGCTTCCCGCCATGCTGCCACACCATGAAGGTCGTATTGTGCAAACTAGCTCCGTGATGGGCATTATCTCAACGCCAGGTCGTGGAGCCTATGCCGCCAGTAAATACGCGTTGGAAGCTTGGTCAGATGCGTTGCGTTTGGAGCTACAAGGTTCTGGTATTCACGTCAGCTTAATTGAACCCGGTCCCATCCACAGTGCCTTTACCCAAAATGTGGCGCAAACTCAGCAAGATAAGCCAGTTAAGAATCCGGGGATTGCCGCAAAATTTACCTTATATCCTGAAGATGTGGTCAAAAAATTGATTTTGGCATTAGAGAATCCGCGTCCACGTGTACGCTACTCTGTCACATTATTAACGGTTTTTGTGCGTATACTAAAACGTGTATTACCCGATAAGCTGATGGACAAAGTCCTCGCGGGTCAGGGCAAGAAAGATTGAAAAAACAGAACTAAGCCCCCATTTCATTGACATGATTAATAACGAATTTTAAAGAGACTGTTTATGTTAGCTAACGCACAAATTATTGATATTAACGAGACCAACCTACACCAGACCATCGAACAATCCATGAACATGCCTGTCATGTTCTACTTTTGGTCACCACGCAGCCCACAAAGCTTAGAATTCACCAGCATGTTAGAGCGTATTGCTCAAGACTACGCAGGGCTATTTATCCTCGCAAAAGTTAACTGCGATGAAGAACAAATGATCGCCAGCCAGTTTGGCTTAAAAGGCGTTCCAACGGTTTATGTGCTGCAAAATGGTCGCCCAGTTGATGGCTTCGAAGGTCCACAGCCTGAAGAAGCTGTGCTGCAAATACTCTCTCGCGTATTACCAAGCCCAGAAGAGTTAAAAGCTGCGCAAGCCGCTGAATTAGTGGCGGAAGGCAAACTTCAAGAGGCTCTGCCATTACTGAAAGAAGCCAACCAACTTGCGCCTAAAAACAGCGATATCACGTTCTTATTAGCTGAAGTGCAAATTGGTCTACATTTAATTGATGATGCAGAAGCCTTGTTAGCTACCGTGCCAATGCAAGATAAAGACAGCCGTTATCAAGGATTAGTGGCTCAAATCGAATTAACCAAGCAAGCTGCGGATACCCCAGAAATTCAGCAGCTGATAAAAGAATTCAATCAAGATCAAGAAAATACTACGTTAGCCGTTCAACTGGCGTTAAAGCTTCACGAAGTCAATCGCAATGAAGAAGCGTTAGACATGCTGCTCACCTTCTTACGCAAAGACTTAAACGCAGGGGATGGCGCAATCAAAAAAACCATGATGGATATCATGTCAGCAATGGGAACAGGTGATGCACTTGCGAGCAAGTTCCGTCGCCAAGTTTATTCATTACTTTACTAGTTAAGGATTACCTATGGATTTGTTCGCGTCTGGTGCGCTACCAGTTGTTATTCTTGTCATTATTGCTGTTGTTATCGTTACCACCTGCGTAAAAACGGTACCACAAGGCTTCCAGTGGACAGTTGAGCGCTTTGGGCGTTATACCCGCACTTTACAGCCGGGTTTACACCTTTTAGTGCCATTTATGGATAAAATTGGTCGCCGTATCAATATGATGGAGCAAGTCCTTGATATTCCATCCCAAGAAGTTATCTCTCGTGATAATGCCAACGTGACCATTGATGCAGTCTGCTTTATTCAAGTAATTGACCCAGTGCGTGCGGCGTATGAAGTCAGTAATTTAGAATTATCCGTTCTGAACCTGATCATGACTAACATCCGTACGGTTCTTGGGGCGATGGAGCTGGATGAAATGCTCTCCCAGCGTGATTCTATCAATGGTCGCTTACTGCACGTAGTGGATGAAGCCACCAACCCGTGGGGCGTAAAAATCACCCGTATTGAAATTCGTGATGTCAAACCGCCAAAAGAACTGGTCAGTGCGATGAACGCCCAGATGAAAGCAGAACGAACCAAACGTGCCGATATTCTGGAAGCGGAAGGTATTCGTCAAGCGGCTATCTTAAAAGCGGAAGGTGAAAAGCAGTCGCAAATTTTGAAAGCGGAAGGTGAACGTCAATCTGCCTTCTTACAAGCAGAAGCGCGTGAGCGAGCGGCTGAAGCAGAAGCCAAAGCGACTCAAATGGTTTCTGAGGCGATCGCCGCCGGTGATATGCAGGCTATCAACTACTTTGTGGCACAAAAATACACTGACGCCCTTACTAGCATTGGCTCGGCAGAAAATAGCAAAGTGATCATGATGCCATTAGAAGCCAGCAACTTAATGGGCGCGATTGGTGGGATCACTGAACTCATTGGCGAAAGCAAAAAAATGGGTGCAAGCAAAAAGCAGGCTAAAGAATGATAGAATTTATCAGCACTCAACCCGTCTGGTTTTGGCTATGTCTTGGGGGATTACTGCTGATTGCTGAACTTCTTGGTACAGGTGGCTACCTACTTTGGTCCGGCATTGCCGCCGTCACCGTTGGGGTGCTCACCTTTGCATTGCCATTCCTCAGTTGGGAATGGCAAGGTATCTTATTTGCGGTATTTACCGTCGTTTCTGCGATTTTATGGCGAAAATGGCTCAGCCACCGCAAAGCCAGCCGTGCCGATGATGTCAACCAAATCAGCCACCAGCTGGTTGGTGTTAGGGCACGCTTGCTAACTGATACCGAAGAGGGGTTTAGCCGCGTGCGCCTCGCCGATGGCAGTTGGCGCATATACAGCGACGTCCCATTAAAAGCGGAAGCTGAAGTGGAAGTAACCGCCGTAGACGGAAACACCCTAAAAGTTAAGCCTTACCATGGTGACAACAGCCACGCGCCAGATGGTCAATAATCGGGCAGTCTGCCCCTTCATCACCGGGGCAGACATCCACTAATTCTTGTAACGTATCCCGAATAGCCGACAGCTTTAAAATCGTCTGCTGAATTTCATCAATTTTCGCTATCGTCGCACTTTTCACATCCGCACTGTGGCGGCTTGGATTACGAAACAATCCCAGCAACTCCCCGCACTCGTCCAGCGTAAACCCCACATCTTTAGCTTGTTTTAAAAGCATCAGCTCATCGAGATGTCTGGCTTGATAATAGCGATAACTATTATCCCCGCGTTCCGGTGGTGTGATCAGCCCTTTATCTTCATAAAAGCGAATTGCTTTGGCAGTCAGACCGGTTTTTTTGGCAATTTCACTAATATTCATAATTCCCCTTGACCTTCCCCTTGTGGGAAGGTTTAACCTTAACTACATAGCGGATTATAGACTGATTTTGTGTACAAATTATAGCCCCTCGTTATGAGAAGGTTCGGAGAATCAAAAATGAAAATAATTCTATCCTTACAAGGTTTGAGCTGCATGCATTGCGTCGGCTCCGTGACAAAAGCACTGCAAGCACGCCCTGATGTTGAATCAGTCAACGTCACGATTGATTACGCGGTGATTGAAAGCAGCGCTAGCGTCGAATCCCTCATTCAAACCATTGTCGATGCAGGCTATGAAGCCACTGAAGCAACTGCGCCAAATGTTGAATTGCAACTCTCTGGCTTAAACTGCATGAAATGTGCAGGAAAAACCCAGCAAGCATTAGAAGCTGTTGAAGGCGTTGCTGCCGCGGTTGTAGATACTCAACTGGCGAAAGTTTATGGCACTGCCTCTGCAGCTGATTTAATCGCCGCGGTAGAAGGCGCAGGATTCCACGCAGAACTTGCCCAAGAAGGTGCTAGCTCCCCAAAAACTGAGCCGCTGAAAACATCAATTGAACAGCCGGAAACGGGTTCAGCGGCAGTTTGTGATATTCCGGCACAAGAGTCTGACCTTGGCGAACAGCCTGACATTGCCGTGACCGATGACAGCATTCAATTATTACTCGATGGCATGACCTGCGCCAGCTGCGTCAGTAAAGTGCAAAAGGCACTTAATAGCGTACCTGGCGTGGAAAACGCACGAGTGAACTTAGCGGAACGCAGTGCGTTAGTCACTGGAACCGCTAAGCCCGATGACCTCGTTGAAGCGGTCGTAAAAGCAGGTTATGGCGCTGAAATCATCCAAGATGAAGCTAAGCGTCGTGAACGCCAGCAAGAAGTGGCTCAAGCGAATATGCGCCGCTTCCGTTGGCAATCTGCGCTAGCCCTTGCTTTAGGTGTGCCCGTGATGATTTGGGGGATGATCGGCGACAACATGATGTTAAGCGCTGATAACCACAACATTTGGCTCACTATCGGGGTATTAACGCTGCTGGTGATGATTTTTGCCGGTGGGCATTTTTATCGCAGTGCATGGCAAAGCTTAAAAAATGGCAGTGCCACCATGGATACCTTGGTTGCCTTAGGTACTGGGGCAGCTTGGCTCTATTCGATTGTCGTCAATATTTGGCCTGAGATGTTCCCAGAACAAGCTCGCCATCTTTATTACGAAGCCAGCGCCATGATCATCGGTCTCATCAACTTAGGTCATGCCCTTGAGCAGCGCGCACGCCAGCGTTCCTCCAAAGCCTTAGAGCGATTATTGGATTTAACGCCGCCAACGGCCCGCGTTGTCACCGAGCAAGGGGAAGTTGATATGCCCCTTGCTCAAGTGAAACAAGGCATGGTTTTACGCTTAACCACAGGGGATCGTGTCCCTGTCGATGGTGAAATCATTGAAGGCGAAGTGTGGCTGGATGAAGCGATGCTAACGGGTGAGCCTATCCCGCAGCAAAAAAGCCGTGGCGATGCAGTACACGCAGGAACCGTTGTGCAAGACGGTACCGTGTTATTCCGCGCCGCCGCAGTGGGTAGCCAAACCACGTTAGCGCGTATTATTTACTTAGTACGCCAAGCGCAAAGCAGTAAACCGCAAATCGGACAATTGGCTGACCGAATTTCGGCGGTGTTTGTCCCGGTGGTAGTGGCTATTGCAGTGATTTCAGGGGCAATTTGGTATTTCGTGGGTCCCGCACCACAAATTACCTACGCGCTGGTTATCACGACCACGGTACTGATTATTGCCTGTCCGTGTGCTTTAGGTCTTGCAACGCCGATGTCGATTATATCCGGTGTCGGTCGCGCCGCAGAGTTTGGGGTATTGGTGCGTGATGCCGATGCCTTACAGCAAGCGAGCGAGCTCGATACCATCGTCTTTGACAAAACGGGTACCTTAACTGAGGGCATGCCACAAGTTACTGATATCCACCTGTTCAACGGTTTTAATGAGTCACAAGCTCTGCAATTTGCGGCGTCCCTAGAAAGTGGTTCTAACCACCCGCTGGCTCGTGCAATTGTTAGCCGTGCAAAAGGGCTGGATATTGTTGCCAATCAGCAATTTAGAACTTTGGCAGGATTAGGTGTCACCGCGGTTGTTGACGGTAAAACCGTTTTACTGGGCAATCAAAAACTGCTGGCTGAAAACCAGATTGATACCCGTGAAATCGATGAAACGCTCCATCAGCAAGCGTCTCTTGGGGTCACGCCGGTGCTATTGGCGGTTGATGGTCAGATTGCAGCACTACTGTCTATTCGCGACCCATTACGTGAAGATAGTGTCAGCGCCCTCGCCCGTCTGCATAAACAAGGCTTCCGCTTAGTGATGCTAACCGGGGATAACCCAGTCACAGCCAAAGCAATCGCCAAAGAGGCGGGAATTGACGAAGTGATTGCGGGTGTGATGCCAGACGGAAAATCTGCGGCGATTGAAGCTTTGCAAGCCAAAGGTCATAAAGTGGCAATGGTGGGTGATGGTATCAACGATGCTCCCGCTCTTGCTCGTGCGGATGTCGGGATTGCCATGGGTGGCGGCAGTGATATTGCGATTGAAACTGCGTCAATTACCTTAATGCGCCAAAGCCTACACGGCGTTGCCGACGCAGTGTCTATCTCCAAAGGAACGCTGCGTAATATGAAACAGAACTTGTTTGGTGCCTTCGTGTATAACTCGTTAGGTATTCCGATTGCTGCCGGTATTTTATACCCAATTACTGGCACGTTATTGAACCCTGTTGTGGCAGGAGCCGCCATGGCGCTCTCTTCCATTACCGTGGTCAGCAACGCCAACCGTTTATTACGTTTCAAACCTGAAAAATAGCCTTATCAAGCCACCTTTACACCTTAAAGGTGGCTTTTCCAACATTTTGACTCAACGCAATAAATCGCCCGAATACCTCAGTGCCTTCATCATTCCTGTTCTATAATTAAGTGATTCTAATTATTTTCACTGTTTGAGGGTTCCATGTTAAATATTAATCGCGAAAAGCTCACCAACTTAGCCAATGGTGACGTGAAAAAGCAACGTAATATTTTGGCGGTTCTCGCCGTGTTATTACTGCTAGGTGGTATCGCCTGTTTAGCTAATCCAGTTGCCTCTGGTATTGCCGTCAGTGCTATTGTGGGCGTGCTATTAATCTTAAGTGGTGTCGGTGCCATTGTGAGCATCCTGAGCACCACTATCTATACGGGCTGGTCTCGCCTCTTTGGGTTTGTCATCGGGATTATTTACTGCATCGTCGGTTATGCATTTATCAAAGAGCCTTTACAGGGCTTAATCGCCATGGCAATGGTGATTGCGGCGCTGTTTATTATTGGCGGGGTAATGCGCCTATATGCCGGTATCCAACAAATTAAATCTGCGGGTGGTTGGATGCAGATTATTATCGGGGTTCTGGACTTCTTTATTGCTTACTTATTAATTGGCAATGGTCCTATTACCTCGATTGCGCTGTTAACCGCATTAATCGGTATCGAATTAATTTTCAGTGCATTTGGTTTATTCTCTCTATTAAGCCTATTAAAGCGCAAAGACTAATTTGCATAATGACTCACGCAATATAATGAATAGCGCCTGATGATGAGGCGCTATTTTTTATCTGCAATTCTTCTGTTTAGTAATAGGCAATATTTTAGTAATAGACCGTATCGTGCGGTGTGATTCGCAAATTCCTACAAGATTGTTTACTCTGTTTATCTCAGTCGTTAAATCAGGATAAATATCAGATGGGAAAACTACTCGAAAACTTAAAAAGTTGGCTGCACCGGGGAGTGGCTCCGAATTATCCTTATCCTGCTGTTGATGTTCGCTTACCTAATAATATAAAGCTGCACATTGTCGGCAGTATTCATATGGGAACCGAAAATATGTTTCCCTTATCCGCCACTTTGCTCGATAAAATCAACCACGCAGATGGGCTGATTGTTGAGGCGGATATCACGCAAGCAAACTCACCTTTCCCAACGTCTACAGCCTTGATAGCGCCGATTTCCCAGCGATTAACGGACACCGAATTTGCCCTGTTTTCGCAATACTGCCAAGAGATACGTCAATCCCCAACTCAGTTTGACCATCTTCCCTCTTGGCAAGTCGCCCTGACGATGCAAGCCACACAAGCGCAGTTATTGGGTTTACGAGGTCACTATGGAATTGACTACCAACTGATCCATAACACACTAGCCCAAAATAAGCCCATCATTGAGCTAGAAGGTGTAGACTCCCAAGTGCAATTACTGCTCGATTTACCCGATGATGGTTTGCCATTATTGCAAGATACCCTAATTCATTGGCGCGCCAATGCCCGCTCCTTGCAAACCATGATTAGCTGGTGGTTGGATTTTCAACCGGAAAATTGCGTTACATTACCGAATACCTTCAGCAAAGGGGTTTATAATGTGCTGATGACTCAACGCAATCAGGAATGGGCGAGAAAGCTGAAAACCTTGCCTGCGGGTAATTATGTGGTCGCCGTAGGCGCACTGCACTTGTTTGGTGAACAGAGCTTAATTGATTATTTACGAAACGATAATTGATCAAATCCAGTCATTGAAAAAGAAAAGGAATAATTATGACTCCGGCAGTAAAATTACTGGAAAAACAAAAAATTAAATTCACGCTACACCCTTATGATCACGATCCTAATGAGAGTAATTTTGGTGATGAAGCCGTCCAAAAATTAGGCTTAGATGCCAAGCAAGTCTTCAAAACCTTATTAGTCGCGCTTAATGGCGATCAAAAAACCTTAGCGGTGGCTGTCACTCCAGTTTCTGGGCAGCTCGATCTTAAATCTGTTGCTAAGGTATTTAAAGTCAAAAAAGTGGAAATGGCCGATCCGCAAATTGCCCAAAAAACCACGGGATATTTGCTGGGTGGGATCAGCCCATTAGGTCAGAAAAAACGCCTTCCGACCGTGATTGATAGCCAAGCTCAAGAATTTACGACTATGTTTATTTCCGGTGGCAAGCGCGGTTTGGATTTAGAACTCGCCCCAAGCGATCTGGCAAGTGTGTTAAATGCCAGCTTTGCGGATATTAAGAAAGAATCGTAAAAAACAAAAAGCCCCAATAAAGGGGCTTTTTCATACTTATCACCGATTATTTATTTTTATAAACAATCTCGCCTTTTGGCTCGTAATCAGCAGCTTTTAATGGAGAATGTTTCTCAATATAGCCTTTGAGCACTTCCGCATCCACAAAACCGGTGTTGACGTAGTTTGGATGATTATCGATAGCTGGATAACCGTCACCGCCAATCGCGTTGAAGTTTAATGTCGCCATACGGTAAGTTTTGTTCTTATCGACGGGTTTGCCATCAATCTTCACGTCGCTGATTGTGCCATCGGCATTCAGAGTCAGGCTCACATTATAGAACTGACCGTAAGCACCTGAGTCAGGTTTCATGTTAGCGACCGCTTGCAGATACGGCAGAACCTCTTCGCCTTTAAAGTCCACATACACTAATTCGTTAGCAAATGGCTGAACTTTCAGGACATCTTTATAGGTAATATCGCCGCTTTCGATGGAATCACGCACGCCGCCGCCGCTCATGATGGCAAAATCAGCCCCTGCACGCTCTTTTTGAGCCGCCAGTAGTAAATGCCCCATATTGGTTTGCTCAAAGCGCACTTTATTACGGTCACCCACCAGCTTGCCTTCCACTGAACCGACTTTCACGCCTAATTGCTGGTCGCCTTTATCTTGATAAGGGGTTAGCAATTTTGTCATTTCAGGGTTATGCGCAATTTCCTGTGTGTAGTAGACGTAATCCGATGAACCGTCGTCTTTCTTCACTTTTTTCTTCAGGTTAATTGGGATCAGCTGATAGTGTTTTAAGGTGAATTTACCGTTTTTGAATTCAAAGTCGGCACGACCTACATATTTACCCCACTCATGGGCTTGAACAATCCAGGTGCCATTTTGGTTGTCTGGCGCACATGGCGTTCCTGGCACATAGTCTTCTTGCTTGTAGTTTTTGTTCTCTTGAGACATACAAACAGGGTCTTGTGAGTGACCACCCACTATCATATCTAAATAGCCCGCGGGTAAGCTGCGCGCCATTTCCACATCCCCCGGTGCGTTAGAACCGTGGTTACCATCATCGTAGTGCCCCATATGGGTTGCCGCGATAATAATGTCTGGTTTCTCAGTCGCGCGTAGCTCTTCCACCACTTTTTTGGCTTCAGCGGCAGGGACTCGGAATTCAACATCAGGGAAGTTCGCAGGGTTACCGATTTTCGCGGTATCGTCAGTTGTTAAGCCTAAAACAGCAATTTTTACACCTTGCTTATCAAAGACTTGATAAGGTTTAAACAGACGTTTACCTGTGCTGGTTTGATAAATGTTGGCAGATAAGAATGGGAACGTTGCCCATTTTTCTTGCTGCTTGAGGACTTCTAGCGGGTTATCAAATTCGTGGTTACCAAGTGCCATCGCATCGTAGCCTACCAAATTCATCCCTTTAAAATCAGGCTCAGCATCTTGCAAATCAGACTCTGGTACACCGGTATTAATATCCCCACCAGAGAGTAATAAAACACTGCCGCCTTGCTTCGCCACTTCGTCACGAATTTCATCAACCACGGTTTTTTGTGCCGCTAATCCATACTCACCTTTTTCATTGTGCCAAAAATGACCATGATGATCGTTAGTATGCAAAATAGTGATGTTGTAGGTTTTATCTTTTTCCCACGCATTTGCCATCGCTGCGGGTAACAGCGCTAACGAGACAGTTAATGCGCATGCGGATGCCTTAAATGTCAGTTTCATACATTCTCCCTGCTGGTATAGAAATCTCTACCGATTACGTAGTTTTTTATGCGTAATAAGCTTATGAGTTAATAAGCCATGTGTTAATAGACTCAGTCTTATAGCATAAAAATGACGGCAAGATCTGAGCGGCTATGCACAAACAGAACGCTGTTACAAAGAAATGAGATCTGGATCGACTAATATTTTCCATCAATTTACCCATGCCACTCATATTGCCATTTAAATAATTTCTATATTAGTTATATTGGTTACAATTACGCAACAAACTAAAGTGATGATCATGAGTGAGCAAACAGCAGCGAATGGCGGCGCCAAACCCGCCAATAAAACGGGAAAAACCGTTTTCAGTATCCTGACGGCAATCAGTGTCTCTCATTTACTAAATGACATGATCCAGTCGCTAATATTAGCGATTTATCCCTTATTACAATCTGATTTTTCCCTTAGCTTCGCTCAAATTGGGATGATCACCCTCACTTACCAAGTCACGGCATCACTTTTACAGCCGATTATTGGTTATTACACGGATAAACACCCTCAACCCTATTCCTTACCGATAGGCATGAGCTTTACCTTGTCGGGCTTACTGCTATTAGCGATGGCAGAAACCTTCCCAACCATCTTGATAGCCGCTGCGTTAGTGGGTACTGGCTCTTCTGTCTTCCATCCTGAATCATCAAGAGTCGCACGGATGGCATCTGGTGGACGCCATGGTTTAGCCCAATCCTTTTTCCAAGTGGGCGGCAACCTCGGAGCATCATTAGGTCCTCTACTTGCCGCACTGATCATTGAACCTTATGGTAAAGGCAACATCGGTTGGTTCTCGTTCGCGGCACTACTCGCCATTATTATTCTTTTGCAAGTTAGCAGTTGGTATAAACAGCAGCATCGCGCTGCAAAGAAAAAGCCTGTTATTCACGGAGAAGTTAAAGTACTGCCTCGCAAAGTCGTGGTTGGCTCGCTCAGCGTTTTATTAGTTTTAATTTTCTCAAAGTATTTCTATTTAGCGAGCATTAGCAGCTACTACACTTTCTATTTAATCGATAAGTTTGGTGTTTCAGTACAAAACGCTCAAATTCACTTGTTTGTATTTTTATTCGCCGTTGCGGCGGGTACCATGATTGGTGGTCCTGTTGGCGATAAAATTGGGCGTAAGTATGTTATCTGGTTTTCTATCCTTGGCGTTGCCCCATTTACGTTGATTTTACCTCACGCGTCACTCTTCTGGACGGGCGTCCTGACGGTGATTATCGGGATGATTTTAGCCTCAGCATTCTCGGCTATTTTGGTATACGCACAAGAATTGATCCCAGGTAAAACAGGGATGGTTTCAGGGCTATTCTTTGGTTTAGCCTTTGGTATGGGGGGCGTTGGTGCCGCTGTCTTGGGTCATATTGCTGACCAAACCAGCATTGAGCAAGTTTATCAATATTGTGCCTTTCTACCATTATTGGGTATTTTTACTGTATTGTTACCAAATATAAACAATAAATAGGCTTATTACCTTATTTTATCCATACTTATGTTTTTATAAGTATGGATAACCCTTCCTTTATTTCACAAAAGACTTCCATAAAAACGACTAAAATAAAAAGCTTGTAACGATTTAGCCCTATCAGCTCGATTTTTTTTTAGAAACTAGGCAATTTTTTAAAGAAATTTGTTTTCAAAACCGCTAAAATAGATAAACACGCAATTTGTATTTCAAAATGGTGATTAACGTCATCAACATTTTGAAAGCCAAAGGCATGTACCCACCTTTTTATTCATAAACAAACCAGAGGAGACTTAATGGAGCATTCAACGCCCTTAATTACAACCATTGTTGGTGGTCTCGCCCTTGCATATATATTAGGCATGCTCGCGCAGCGCTTAAAAATTTCACCACTTGTCGGTTATCTTGCCGCGGGTGTGTTAGCGGGTCCTTTTACCCCCGGTTTTGTTGCAGACACCACCCTAGCCCCTGAACTCGCTGAAATCGGGGTTATTCTTTTGATGTTTGGTGTTGGTCTACATTTCTCATTGAAAGATTTATTAGCCGTAAAAGCAATTGCCATCCCCGGCGCCATCGCTCAAATAGCCGTCGCGACTTTATTAGGTCTTGGCTTATCGATGTTATTCGGTTGGGGCGTATTTACGGGAATTGTCTTTGGTCTCTGTCTGTCAACAGCAAGTACCGTTGTATTACTACGTGCACTTGAAGAGCGGCAACTCATTGAAAGTCAACGCGGGCAAATCGCTATTGGCTGGTTAATCGTTGAAGATTTAGCCATGGTTCTCGCCTTAGTACTGTTACCTGCTGCCGCAGGGATCATGGATAGTAATGAAGCCAGTTTTGGCGAATTAGCCATGAGCCTTGGATGGACAATAGGTAAAGTCGTTGCCTTTATCGTCATTATGATTGTCATCGGGCGAAAAGTTATCCCATGGATTTTATCTCGCACAGCATCAACAGGTTCTCGTGAACTGTTTACGCTTGCGGTTTTAGCGCTTGCATTAGGTATCGCCTATGCTGCTGTCGCGATTTTTGACGCTTCCTTCGCATTAGGCGCATTCTTCGCAGGCATGGTGCTGAATGAATCAGAGCTGAGCCATCGTGCGGCTCAGGACACTTTACCGCTACGCGATGCGTTTGCAGTACTGTTCTTCGTGTCTGTCGGGATGTTATTCGACCCAGTGGTTCTCATTGAGCAACCGTTAGGGATCATCGCTGTTCTCGGTATCATTATTATTGGTAAATCTGCCGCCGCGCTGGTGCTCGTACGCATGTTTGGGCACTCACGCCGTACCGCATTAACCATTTCTGTCAGCTTGGCTCAAATTGGTGAGTTTGCCTTTATTTTGGCGGGAATGGGTCTGGCACTCGGGGTAATGGATAAAGACGCTCAAAACTTGGTATTAGCCGGTGCGATTGTCTCTATCATGCTAAACCCAGTGTTATTCAGCCTGTTGGATAAATATCTGGAAAAAACCGAGACCATCGAAGAGCAGCTTCTGGAAGAAACACTGGAAGAAGAGACTCAGATCCCAGTGGATATTTGTGGTCATGCAGTGATAGTTGGTTACGGTCGCGTTGGTGGCATGCTGGCTGATAAACTGCGTCGTCGTGAAATCCCACTGGTTGTGGTTGAAGATACCCGTGCACGCTTTGAAGAGCTGGCTGAAAATGGTTTCAGTGCCATCTTAGGTAATGGTGCTAGTAAAGATATCCTAAGCCTTGCCCGTATTGAATGTGCAAAATCCCTGTTACTAACCATTCCAAACGGTTATGAAGCAGGTGAAATTGTGGCTACCGCCAAAGAGCTGAATCCGAATATCACCGTGGTCGTACGCGCCCACTATGATGATGAAGTCAGCTTTATTAGAGAACGCGGTGCAGACCACATTATTATTGGTGAACATGAGATTGCAAAATCTATCACCACGTTAATGTGCAATGATGTGGCTGAATTTGGTTGTGCTATCCCAGATGATAAGGATAAAGATAATCACAACCCAGATGGCAAAAATTTGGATGAGTATCTAAAACCGAGCCACTAAGTTCAGTGTCAATTAAGTTCATTTTTAATTGAAAACAAAAAAGCCGTAACTGATTAACGTTACGGCTTTTTTTATTATGAATTCAGCATTTGTTCAGCAAATTCACTGTCAGTCCACACAGGTAAACCTTTATCTTTGAAGAATTGAATTTCTGCGGCAACACCACCACTTTTTTCCCATCCCGCCAGCGTCAGAACAATCAAACCATCGCAACGCTTTAAAAATTCCATATCAATCGCTGACCATGCCACTTTTTGCCCTTGCGAAGCTAAGTACTGATTGATCGGGTGAGTCATGGTAATTTGGCTATAGGTTGCAATTCCTTTAAGCGCTAATTCCGCTGCATATTGGGTACAAGCTTGAAAACGCATTTCCACAACATTGCTATCAGGATCAGAATATGGGCACGCAATAAAATAAAGTTTCATTTTAATTCCTAGTGTCGTATTTAACGAATTTTGAGCAAAGTAATCCTATGAAAAATAAATGAATTATTTTCCATAGGGTATAAATTAAATGGGTAATGCTTTGATTTTTATGGCTTACAGAATATCTGCAATAATAATTTTGGTTTTCGGGCGTTTTTTATTTTCAGCTAATTTAAAGTCTTTAGTGGTAGTAATGAGATAATCAATATTATCCCACCCAGCCACAAAGTTAATCGCATGCTTATGGGCTTTTGTTCCATCAGCTAACACCATCAGCTTATCACTGTTTTCCTGCATTTTTTGTGCAATGGCAGCCTCATCAACGTGTTGATCCATCACACCATGCTGAGGATGAAAAGCGCCAGCGCCGATAACCGCATAATCTGCGAAAAATTCCGTAATATTCTTTAATGCGATTGCGCCTAAGCAGGCATTTTGTGCCGCATTAAATTGCCCACCAATCAAAATCGTTTCGATGGTAGGGTTTTCCTGCAATGTACTCGCTAACAACGGTGAGTTTGTTATCACCGTTATATTATCAATCGACTTAATGCGTTGGCTAAACTCAAAGGTCGTCGTACCAAAATCAATAAACAGTGTGTCTCCGGGCTTAATTAATTCCGCCGCTTTTGCTGCTATCGCTTTCTTTTCATCAACCGCAGCTTGCGCTCGTTCTGTAAAATTACGCTCAAATTTAGACTGAATATTGACAGCCCCACCGTGAACTTTCTTTAATAATTTTTGAGTTTCAAGCTTACTCAGATCACGGCGGATAGTTTCTTGCGCCACATTAAAATGCGTTGCAAGCTCCTGTACATACACCTGACCTTGAGTCGATAACATCTCAATGATGGTTTGGTGTCGTACTTTTGAGGAGCGTCCCTCACACATAGTTTAATCCTTCTGACCATTTAACATTTCCAGCACTATACAACAGTGACAGTAATTTCAGTAGCACTCGCTTGGATTTTTGTTAAATCGATATTTTTCAGCAAAATACGACGAGTCGGTAAGCAGCGACGATGCTTTTCATACAGCACGGTATTACCTGCCATCACACGGATTGTTCCCGTTATCGCCATGTTGACTTGAATATTGAAATCCACATTTTTCGCCGTATTTTCGGACATGTTGATGCATGCAGGTACCGTAAAACGAATTGGCTCAGCAAATCGAATCGGCAATCTATTTCCTTGCTGTACATCCGTTTGATGGTGATTGGCTAATAAATCATCTGCAATATACCCGCCGGTGATCTCACCTTCTTGGTAGCACTGATCCCCCATATCCGCAGGGTGCAGCATGTTACCCGCCGCGTAATAACTACCATCAGAACAGCGGCTATGCTGGTCAGTAACAGGTTTGCCTGTACTAGCCTCAAAATTCAGGTGGCTTTTACGAATTAACGTATTTTCGCCCACAAAGCCCCCGGTAAAAATCACAGAGTCGCACTCAATTTTGCGTATTTGCCCTGCAGTTTCCACCATCACATATTCGACTCTTTCTAAACCGCCAATTTCGGTGATTTTGCTATTCACATATACTGGGGTTCCCATGGCTTTAGCAAACAATGAAGCCGGCTTGAATGCCAGAATTCGTTCGCCACTTTCAATCATGGCTTTCGCTTTTACGCCCGCATTTTTTAATGTCCATAATGCAGAGAAACTGACTAACTCACTGCCAACGATCACTGGGTTCAAACACGGTTTTTGCCCTTTTAAATAGACAAATTGTTGTAGCGCACCCGCAGTTAAAATACCTTGAGGGCGCAAGCCAGAAACTAAGCGTGGGTGACGTGGTGTTTCGCGAACGCCTGTTGCAATCAAAATGCGTTTACCGCGCATCTCAACCACGCCATCAGGAGTTGTGACTGTTAAAGTGCCATTAGGTTGTAATTGCGTCACAGTACAACGCGTTAGTATTGGTGTATCCCCTAAATTATTAACAATTTTTTCCGCAAACAGGTTGCCTTTCATTGGGCGTTTAAACACTAACAAACCGAAAGTGGGATGTTGGCAATGACGAGGAACACCACCTGCATGGGCTTCACGCTCTAAAATCGCAATATTATGAATACCACGGCGACGTAATGTTTGTGCTGCCGCGATACCCGCCGGCCCTGAGCCAATAATGATCACATCGTAATTTAAGCTCATTTCACTGCCTCCACCGCTAAGGTATTGTCAAAGCGACCGTTAATAATTTCAGCGACCTGACTGCTACAATAAAAACCGTTACAACGCCCCATCATGACGCGAGTTCGACGACGAAGTGCGCCTAAACATTCTGGTGGAATGTCAGAATCAAACGCGGCTTCAATTTCTCGTTGAGTCACTAATTCACAATGGCACACAATGCCGCCATTATTTTTACATTGGTAATCACGTTCATCATATTCAGAGAGCATCGGCATCTTAGGCCAAATTAATTCAGTTGGCGGTGATAGCTCAAATAATGCGTCAAAATTCTCTTGGTAAAGTTTCCCTAAGTGATTGGCGACCCCCAACGCTGCCGTTAAGCCCGTTGAGCGAATTCCCCCAGCACATATCCACTGCTTTTCGGGATAATCATTAATTCGATAATATTTTTCTTCCGTGGCGGGGCGTAATCCGGCATAGGTGGCCGTCACGCTGTAATTATGCAGTGATGGCAACATGCGTGAGCCTTGGTCGATTAAAGCTTGCAAGACCTCTTGCTTCACTTCCGCTTTCCAGCGGTCTTGCTGTTCTTCCGCTGTTGGGCCTAACAATAAGTTACCGAAAATGGTCTTCGATAACAGAACACCTTTAGTAATCGCGGTGGGTACTGGCAAAATGATCGCATTGATATCTGCCGCTGCTGCTTTGTCGTATACCAAAAATTGACCTTTACGCGGTTTAATCTCAAATGGTGATGGGTGGCAGATAGATTCCACGATATCCCCATTAATACCGGCACAGTTAATCACTAATCGGGCAGAAAACTCACCTTTTGATGTGGATAATGTCCAAATTCCCGCATTTAGCTCACCCGCAGTCACTTCACAATGAAATTGGTACTCTGCACCGTGTTTTACGGCTTGAGTTAAATACGCCAGTGGCGTGCTCCATGGATCAATTACCGATTCACCCGGAACTTCAACCGCTGCCAGCGCACCCTCCGCTAAATGAGGTTCTCGACGATAAAGCTCTTCTTTATCTATTATTCCCACATCCATGACGTTGTTAGTGTGTGCTTGCTCTACAATACCCGGCAGCTTATTGAGCTGCTCTTCGTTCCAAGCCACGACTAACGCGCCTGTTTTGAGTAACGGTAAATTCATTTTTTCTCTAATATCAATGAATTCCTGATACCCATCTTGCATGCATTCCAATTCTAATGTCCCTGGTGTGGCATCAAAACCGGTATGTAACAACGCGCTATTTGCTTTACTTGCTCCTGATAAAATATCGCCACCACGCTCTAACAGCAGAGTTTTAGCGCCCATCAATGTGAATTTTCGGGTCACTGCACAGCCAATGACACCCCCGCCGATGACAATGACATCCCACATTTTTTTATTATTAGCATTCATGGCTGAAATCCTTAATATAAAACTTGGACACATAAAACCACATAATTCCCACAACCTCAATACATAAAACAACACAAATCACAATAACACTCCAAAAACTTCTCACATTGTTATCTTATTGTGACAGTTCTCACATTCACAGAAGTTATTGTGAGTTTTTTGTGGATTTTATTTCCGATTAAACGATAGTAAGCAAAAAAACAAACCTATTTACAACATTTATAACACTGGGAAATTCAGCGATGCTCAATCAACGTTATGCCGCTATCGATCAGGGAACAACGGGAACCCGGGTCGTCGTCTTTGAAGAAGGCGGCCATTACCATTCCCCGATGAGTATTCCACACAAGCAAATCACCTTAAACAGTGGTTGGGTTGAGCACGATCCTGAAGAGATCCTAACGAACATCATCAAGTGTCTAAATAGTTGTGAAGTTGTTGATGCTATTGGTATTTGTCATCAAGGCGAAAGTATTGTTGCGTGGGATGCTCAGACCAAGCGCCCCCTTTATAACGCGATTGTTTGGCAAGATCTGCGTACTGAAAAAACCATCCAGCAGCTTAAAGATGCGGGGCTTGAGCCGCTTGTCCAATCAAAATCGGGACTACCCTTAGACCCTTATTTTTCAGCCAGTAAAATGGGATGGATTCTGGAGAATGTGGTAGGGGCTAAATCCCTTGCGGATAAAAACCGCCTACGCATAGGCACTATGGATGCATTTTTCCTTGACCGTTTATGCGATGTTTTTGTGACGGATTATAACTCCGCATCACGTACCTCTTTACTCAACATTCATACCCTCGAGTGGGATCCACAGCTGTGTGAAATTTTTGGGGTGCCAATCCACTGTTTGCCACCGCTGCGTGACAATATCGGTGACTTTGGTGCTGTCAATCTCGACGGGCATCTCACGCCAGTGACCGCCATTATTGTCGACCAATTTGCTGGAACATTTGGTCATGGTTGCCGCCAAAAAGGAGATGCCAAGATTACCTTTGGTACTGGCGCCTTCTTGC
Organism: Providencia sp. LY12; assembly: GCF_057621555.1. NCBI lineage: Bacteria > Pseudomonadati > Pseudomonadota > Gammaproteobacteria > Enterobacterales > Morganellaceae > Providencia > Providencia sp. LY12. The sequence continues at coordinate 3,272,790 of NZ_CM172594.1, forward strand.
AAGCCTTGACGGGGAGCGATATCCCACAAACTCATCAAAGCGGATTGTTACCCACACTTTGCTGGAAATTCCCAGGTGAAGCCCCTGTTTTCGGTTTAGATGGTGGTGTGTATAACGCCGCCTCAGCAATCAACTGGGCACGTAAAATCGGCCTATTTGAGGATTTTGATGAACTTTCAGATTTTCGTGATGAACCCGCGATTAAACGTGGTTTAGCGTTTGTACCTGCACTTTCAGGCTTAGGCTGTCCTTATTGGGATCGCAGCGCTGCCGGCTTATGGGCGGGACTCTCATTAGATACCGATAAGAAAGATATGATGCAGTCGGTCTTAGAAGGAATAGCCGCCCGCTCCGCCGAAGTTATTTTCGCAATGGAGAAAATCTCTCCATTAGGTCAGTCCATTTCAGTCGATGGAGGGTTATCGTCAAATCAGTACTTTAAGCAGTTTTTAGCCAATTTATTACAAAAAAATATTGAAGCACCAGCAAATCGTGAAGTCACAGCACTCGGGGCTGCCTTGCTTGCTCGTAAAGGTTTGGGAATAAGCCATGAAATGGCGATACGACGCAACACCAGTGTCACGCGCCCAGACGGCACCAACATGCAAGGCGTAATGGAACAGTATCGCGACATTATTGCCCGTTCTCGCCAGCTAAGAAATTAATTCTTCCAACAATAAAAAAGAAAGGAAACCCTACTATGGCCGAATTCGGAAACTATATTATCTACTTAATCATGTGCGGCGCCGTGATTGGCGCTGTTGCATCGATTGTCAGACCTGCCAGCGACCTCGGAAAAGAGTTTGTAAACGGTATTTTTTCTATTGGTCCCGTGTTTCTCGCTCAAGCAGGGATCATGGCTGCCGTTCCGCTACTTTCACAATTGATATCTTACATCTTAGGACCAGTATTTAGCTCTGTTGGCTCTGATGTTTCTATCGCAGCACTATCCATTATCGCGGTAGATATGGGCGGATATCAGTTAGCAGACGCCTTAACGACGAATCGCGATATGTGGATCACTGCGATGTTGATCGGTTATACCTCTGGGGCAACCATTGTTTATCTGATCCCCGTTGGTTTAACGATGTTAAATCGTAAAGATCACAAATATTTAGCCTTAGGGGCAATGGCAGGATTGATCTCAATCCCATTCGGGGTATTGGCTTCATTGCTGTTGATCACACTGAATAATATCCCTGTTCGCGATATTATTTCGACTAACTCCCCAGCCACTCATCAACTCACCCTTGATTTCTTGACGATGCTGCAATATTTAATGCCGCTATTCGTTTTCTGTTTCTTGCTGGCTGCGGGATTAAAATATCGTCCAATGCTAATGGTTACGGGCTTTCTGATCTTCGGTAAGATCATGGATGCATTCGTGAAATTAGTATTAGCCTTCTCCATTGTGGAACATTTTACCGGCGTATTTAGTAAAGTCTTTGGGGCTTGGGGATTCGATCCACTATTTGCCGATCAAAATGAGTTATTCCGTGCGATCGAGATTGCAGGTTATATCGGGATCATGCTCGCAGGTACATTCCCTATCTGTTACCTGTTCCAACGTTACTGCAAGCCACTAGTCAGCGCACTCAGCCGCCGATTAAAACTGAGCGATACAGGTTCTCTGGGTTTCATCATGGTGATGGCAAATATCATTGCAACTTACCACTTATTCAAAGAAATGCGTGCAAGGGATAAAGTGTTGTGCGTAGCCTTTGGGGTCTGTGCTCAAGCGACGATTGGCGACCACTTAGCCTTTACCGCAAACTTCCAACCCACATTGGTGCTACCAATTCTGTTAGGTAAATTAGTGGGCGGTTTCTTAGCGGTATTTATTGCGATTAAAATCTCTGTTCCACAAGCGATGCGCTATGAACAAGAAGATGAGAAAGCGGTTGAGGCGGTTAAAGCTGAGCACCCTGCGGGGATCGCCAAAGAAGCGTAATAGTTAGCATCATGATAAAAACAAAAACACCTCATTCGAGGTGTTTTTTTATTTCAGCATTACTTATTCCAAGTTAGCGATCCCAATAGGACTCTTCTAAGCTATCTTCTTTTTCTGGTAGCCCGCGAGTTAAGCGCGGTGAATGCTGAGAAAGCACTTGATAACTTACACGGTTCGCATACTTACACACCTGTGCCAGTGAGGAATAAGTGAGATATTGACGCTCGTGCTTACTGGAATTAGGCACATTTGAACGGTGATAAGAGTTCGCCGTAATATCATGCAGTAACGCAGATAAAGCTCCATCACCCGCACCATTGGTGTTCATGATTTTTTCGGGACCGCCCATATAAGGTTCAATATGAGAGAAAATGCGACGCGGTTGTTTGCAATCTTGCATGCGCATCGCGCGGCTAAATTCATACAGGTTAAATTCAGCAATTGCTCCCGGCAGTAATGGGTGCTGAGTTTTACGTTTATATTCTTCTTCCGTAAAGCCTGCCATATACAGCCCTGAAGGTCCTGCTGTACACAGAACAAGGTCAACCCAATCCAGCGCCATATTAGATGCCAATAGGGGATCACTAAAACCGGTTAATTCCAAGGCTTCATCTTCGTTCATGGCGACTACTGAGACATGATCTTTAAGGAAATCACGCCAGAATTGCGGGTCTTGAGCGATAACAAACTTGGTTCCCAATGTCAGTACCACGGGAACATTATGTTTTTTCGCATAATGGATAGCTTGCATCGTCGCATCCGGCATGGTTTCCCCCGGCTTACAACGCACTAAATAAGCCGTTAATACCAGCGCTGATGCGCCTGCAATAATCTCTTCAGGAATGCTATCGGGGTGTAAGCGGTTCATATGCCCCGGGCTAATAGCAAACGTACGTTCACCGTTATCAGTCACGAGCGTAAAACAACGCCCGATAGGGCCATCTACCCCTTGTAGGTAGTTTAGATCCATACGGCTTGAAGTATGGCATAGGTAGCGATAAGCATAACTACCAATCTGAATATTGTTGCACATCGTGCCCAATAAGACGGAGCGGTCATCGGCTAAGACAGAGTAATTGTGAAGTGTATTCCCTATTGTGCCGCCTGCAAACTCATGGGTGATCAGTTTCTTATCGGTGAGCTCTTTGTAGAGCGCTTCAGCCGCATCGTCTTCGATAACTAAAGAGTGACCTTTACTTAATTGATAACGTTCAATAAATTCATCATCAATTTTGGCTTCAATATCGACGAGCGTTTGGTCGATACCCACAATATACGATTTGCAGTTTTCATCGTCAGAGAGCATCTCTTTCATCGGTTGTAAAAGAGGATCTCTGAGAGAGACGGGAAAGTAATGTTTAGATTTGCGTTGACCGGGGAATTTCATATTGGGAACATTAAAAAAGGAACATTTCCGTATTCTAACACGATAAAACAAAACCGGCACCCTTCGATAAAAAGGTGCCGGTTAGGTATTTATAACGCTTTAGAGTGATTACTTACGGCGAGTATTTTGCTGATTATAGTTACGGTATAGGTCACGACCTAGCACAAACGCACAGCTCATAATAAAGCCAAGAATAGCGCCTAATGCCACGATAAGCATCGATTTAGGTGAGTCTTTAGTAATCGGTAAATCCGGAGTCAGAATAAATCTCACTGGCTCAAACTCTAATTCTTTAGTTGTGAGTGAGTTTAAGTTTTCAATATAGACTTTTGCATTTTGCAGTTTTTCACTGATCAGCGCTAAGTCGCGGTTCTTTAACTCAATCCCCAATTTTTCTTCTAACGCTTCTGAACCTAATGCAATTGGATAATCAGGGTCATCATTAATTGCCACTGAATCTCTTGCGATTGGACGTGTAATTCCAGCGGCTTTCGCGATGGTAATAGCACGTTTTAAACGCTCAATTTTAACGTCATAAGAAATCTGGATTTTGGTGGTATCTTGTTTTAATGCTTCAACGCTATAAATCAGTTGGCGTGCAATCGCATTATCCACTTCAGTTTTCATTCTTTTACGGACAATACTCGCCGTATAACGAATATACCCATCCATTAAATCTTGCGCTTCAACCGCTGTTGGCGCGGTAAATGACAGTACGATGTCGCTATCATCACTGTCTTTTTCTTTACCGTTGTATTTCAGTTTAATCGAATCCGCAATGATACGATTCACTAAACGTTGAACCTCGAGCGGATCATTTTTATTCTCAAGTTTATCAAGTAGTGTTTTAAAATAGTCGGTGCTTTTAACGAAAGCTTCTTGGTTAACTTTAGAGCGGTATTGAACAATAAATTCGTTGTAAATACGCTGAGAACCTAAGTCAACTTCCATGCCTAATGCATTTAAGCGTGCTGAAAATTCATTAGCTTCTTTTACCTCTTCAGACGTTGGCGGGATAATAACCGCTTCACTCGTCCACTTCTGAGGTAACATTTTGACAACCCCAATACTCAGTGCGGTAACAATGACTGTTGCAATAATAATCAATAATTTATTCTTAAACAGAACCGCTATCAACGCCATGAGATCTATTTCATCATTGTGCTGCAATTTATATTGCGGATCTTGCTCTAGCTGTTTTTTTAATTCTGGAGATAAATTGGTTTTTTCAGTCATGTTAATTCCAAACAACGCACTCTAAATTGTACCATTGAATATTGAGGTCATAATTATAGTCAAAATTTAAGTTTTGGATATAACCATTAACCTTCTTTATGAAATTACCTATGAAATCACTCTTTCTAAGTGATTTTTCAGAATTAACTGAATCATATTAATGCTGATATCGCTGTCATTCAGTGCAGGAATATAACGATATTGCTCACCACCATTATGTAAGAAAAATTCTTTATTTTGCTCGCTAATTTCTTCTAATGTTTCTAAACAATCCACCGAAAACCCTGGGCAAACCACTTGCACTGACTTAACACCCTCTGACGGTAACTTTTTCATCGTCTGGTCAGTGTATGGGCTTAACCACGGTTCACGCCCAAATCGAGATTGGTAAGTCATTAACACTCGGTCACTTGGGAATTTCAGGGCTTGCTTTAATAATTCGGTGGTTTGCTCACACTCTTTATCATAAATATCCCCTGAGTCGCAGTAACGCTGCGGGATACCGTGGAAAGAGAGGATCAACCTATCTGGTTCACCGTGTTTAGCAAAACTGGCTTCGATGGATTCCGCTAAGGCTTGAATATACGCGGGATGAGTGGCGTAACTACGGATAAATTGCACCGACGGGATAGTCCGCATAGGTTTAAAAGCGCGAGTGATAGCCTCATAGACGGCAGCCGTCGTGGTGCAGGAATATTGTGGATACAGCGGTAAAACCACTAATTCCGTCACATCTTGCTCAATCAAGCTGTCGATAGCACTCTTTATTGACGGCGAGCCGTAAGTCATTCCCAGCTCAATCGGTGTATTAGGAAAAAATGCAGATAATTTTTCTTTTTGACGCTGTGAATAAACTAATAATGGCGAGCCTTCATCCATCCAAATTGAGCCATAAAGTTTTGCCACTTTGGAAGCGCGGATTGGCAAAATAGCACCATATAAAATAGGCTTCCAAATCAATGGGGAAACATCAATAACACGCGGGTCAGTTAAGAATTCAGCTAAATAGCGTTTAACGGCTGTTGTTGTTGGGGCATCGGGCGTTCCCAAATTTACCAATAGAATTCCATATTTTTTTTCTAACATTAGAACAGCTCCTAATTGATAATTATTCCCAACAATAACAGATTTTAATAACTAATTTTGCCAACTTGTGGCACAAAAAGAAAGGCAGCGATTAACGCTGCCTTTTTATATGATGCGTTAAAAATTAGCCTAAAATTTTTGCTAACTCTGCGCTCACTTCAGTCACTTTACGAGTACCGTCTAACTTGAAGTACTGAGTGCTGCTCGCTTTCGCTTCATTTTGATAGTAAGCGATTAATGGCGCAGTCAGTGCATGATATTCAACTAAACGTTTACGAACCGTGTCTTCTTGGTCGTCTTTACGGATAGTTAATTCATCGCCAGTTACGTCATCTTTGTTTTCAACTTTAGGTGGGTTGAAAGTGACGTGATAAACACGACCTGAAGGTGCGTGAACACGGCGACCAATGATACGTTCAACAATGATTTCGTCAGGAACATCAAATTCTAAAACGTAATCAACGTTGATGCCTGCTTCTTTCATTGCATCCGCTTGAGGAATGGTACGCGGGAACCCATCCAACAAGAAGCCATTGCGACAGTCATCTTGTTTGATGCGCTCTTTCACTAATGCGATAACCAGTTCATCAGTCACTAATTTGCCGTTATCCATCAGCTCTTTAGCTTGTAAACCTAATTCGCTCCCTGATTTTACCGCGGCACGTAGCATGTCGCCGGTTGAAATCTGAGGGATCCCAAACTTCTCCATAATAAATTGAGCTTGAGTGCCCTTACCAGCGCCTGGAGCGCCAAGCAGAATGATACGCATTGCGTAAACCCCTTGCTATTTAGTTTTTTATAATTTGAAAAGAAAACGCTCTACCATACCATTAGCATGGCATCTGACTCAAGAAGACACGTAAACGTTTTCCCATTTATCTTTTTTCGCAAAAGAAAAAAACCACGCAAAAAATCGCTTTTTTACGTGGTTTATGTTCGAAAACGAAAATACCTTAATGGACTACTTTAAAAGTAATTCGTTGATTTTTTTGATAAATAAGTTTGGATCTTCCAGCGTACCGCGCTCTGCCAGTAAAGCTTGATCGAGTAGTACATCCACCCAATCTGCAAACACGCTTTCATCTTCCACTTCAGAGGCTTTTTTCACCAATGCATGGTTCGGGTTTAGCTCGAAGTTATATTTCACTTCTGGCGCCGCTTGACCCGCAGCAGCGAATAATTTCGCCATTTGAGTGCTCATTTCATCCGCATCGGTGGTCACAATGGCTGGTGTATCGGTTAAACGGTGAGTCAATTTAACCTCTTTCACACGGTCGCCCAAGAAGGTTTTCACGCGCTCAACAAATGGCTCTAACTGCTTCTCTGCTTCTTCTTGTTCCACTTTGTTTTCATCCGCTAACTTATCTAATGACTCGTCGGCTTTGCTCACAGATTGGAACTGTTTACCATCAAACTCAGAGAGATAGTTCATCATCCATTCGTCAATGCGATCAGATAACAGCAGAACCTCGATGCCTTTCTTACGGAACAGCTCTAAATGCGGGCTGCTTTTCGCAGCGGCGTAACTATCGGCAGTGATAAAGTAAATCTTATCCTGACCTTCCACCATGCGGCTTACGTAGTCTTCCAGCGAAACATTTTGTACGCTACTATCGTTATGGGTGGTCGCAAAGCGCAGCAGTTTTGCAATCGCTTCACCGTTCCCCATATCTTCCGCAGGACCTTCTTTCATGACCAGACCGAATTGCTGCCAGAAAGTTTGGTATTTCTCTGCATCGTTTTTCGCCAGTTTTTCCAGTGTTTGCAGAACACGTTTTGTCAGTGCACTGCGCAAGTTACGCGTCAGAGCGCTGTCTTGCAGAATTTCACGGGAAACGTTCAACGGTAAATCGTTGGAATCCAATACCCCACGAACGAAACGCAGGTAATTAGGCATAAATTGCTCAGCATCATCCATAATAAAGACGCGTTGAACATACAGTTTTAAACCGTGGCGCTGGTCGCGGTTCCACATATCAAATGGCGCTTGAGATGGAATATACAGCAGGCTGGTATATTCTTGCTTCCCTTCCACACGGTTATGCGCCCAAGTTAGTGGGTCTGCGTAGTCGTGGGAGATATGCTTGTAGAATTCCACATATTCTTCATCCGAAATTTCAGATTTGCTGCGCGTCCACAGTGCTTTCGCTTGGTTGATTTTTTCCCAAGTAACCGTGCCGTCTTCTTCGTTTTTCTCTTCAATTTCAACGGGCAGTGCAATATGGTCAGAATACTTGCTGATAACAGAACGTAAGCGCCAGTTATCTAAAAACTCTTTTTCGTCATCACGTAGATGTAAGGTAATTTCGGTTCCACGATCAGCTTTTTCGATATCTGCGATAGTGTATTCACCTTCGCCAGCCGATTCCCAGAATACCCCTTCGCTCGCATCAGCACCCGCTGCACGGCTGCGTACGGTGACTTTATCGGCAACGATGAATGCGGAGTAGAAACCCACACCGAATTGGCCGATCATTTGGCTATCTTTGACTTGGTCGCTGCCTAATGATTCTAAAAATGATTTAGTGCCTGATTTAGCGATGGTCCCTAAGTTTTCAATCACTTCTTCACGGCTCATACCGATGCCGTTATCACTGATAGTGAGAGTACCTTTGTCTTTGTCTGCGCTAATACGCACACGCAGTTCACCGTCATTTTCATACAGTTCAGGCTTAGATAATGCACGAAAACGCAGTTTATCCGCCGCATCGGATGCGTTGGAAATTAGCTCACGCAGAAAAATTTCTTTGTTTGAGTAAAGAGAGTGGATCATCAACTGGAGCAGTTGTTTGACTTCTGATTGAAACCCACGAGTTTCTTGTCCTTTCATACTCATTAATCGCCTCTATATCATCAATCTAATAGTTAGTTTTGACTTATCGATGGAAACTAATTTGGGGACAAAAAAATAGAATTCAACCACTAACCACAAATTAGCAGCCAAATTAATCTAAACGAAAGGAAATAACCAAAAACTACGATGCTTTTGCTTGGAGGGTTTTGCTTTGCTTTTGAATTTGCTTTTAAAGCCTCACCCCATACCATCCTCTAAATAGTTCAAAGTTGTAGGTAGGCGGCAAGCAAGCTTATCCCTAGGAGCATACTGAAGTATGTGACTAGGGTAAGGTTGTGCAGCCAACACCCCTACAATTTGAAATATGACGAGGATAAGAACAATCCCTAGGAGCATACACAAGTATGTGACTAGGGTTGATGCATGAAGACAACAACGCTACGGCGCAAAGTATGACGAGGACTTTAGAGCCGTTGGCGCCCCGCCAACGAGTGAGAAAGAGTGGTTCCGTCAACCATTTCCAACTCTCCGCCAACAGGCACCCCATGCGCAATCCGGCTCGCCGCCACCCCATACTGCGCACACATCTGCCCAATATAGTTTGCCGTCGCCTCCCCCTCTACTGTCGGGTTGGTCGCCAAAATCACTTCAGAGATGTTTTCCGATGCCAGTCGCTCTTCGAGCCTATCCAGCCCGATATCCATAGGTCCAATACCGTCTAATGGCGACAAATGCCCCATGAGTACGAAATAACGACCCGAGAATTGACCAGTTTGCTCGATAGCGTAGATATCTGCGGGACTTTCCACAACGCAAATCAGCCCATTCTGCTGACGGCGCGGGTTATCGCAGATATTGCAGGTGTCTTGCTCAGTAAATGTGCGGCAGTCGCGGCAATGCCCGATTTCGGACATTGCACGAGTCAGCGACTGAGCCAAACGCATTCCGCCACTACGGTCACGTTGCAGAAGTTGGAAAGCCATTCGCTGCGCTGACTTGGGTCCCACACCGGGGAGACAGCGCAGCGCTTCCATCAATGATTCAAGAAGCGGACTCGTTTGCATTAGAATGGCATCTTAAAGCCTGGTGGCAGTTGCATACCGCTGGATACGCTAGCCATTTTTTCTTTTTGTGTTTCTTCGATACGACGCGCAGCATCGTTGAATGCCGCAGCAATCAAGTCTTCCAGCATATCTTTATCGTCTTCTAACAGGCTAGGATCGATTTCAACACGACGGCAGTTATGTGAACCGTTAATGGTCACTTTGACTAAGCCAGCACCAGATTCGCCAGTAGCTTCGAGTTGAGCGATTTCTTCCTGAACTTTCTGCATTTTATCTTGCATTTGCTGGGCCTGTTTCATCAGGTTACCCAATCCACCTTTACCAAACATAGTTTTCTCTCACAACTGAGGCTACAGATTCGCAACTGTAGCGTTAAACGGGGCGAATACTCTCTTCATCCAACTGCGCATCAAACATGGCGCGCAATTTTTGAATTGTTTTATCCGCAATAATAGACTGACGGGCTTGCGCCAGTTTCTCTTCATAAATCGCCTGACGCCATTCCAGCGGCGTTTTCACCGCCGTATTATCATCGTGAACGATTTTCAGTTCAACAGGGCGACCATAATGTTCACTCAACGCATCTTGCAACGCTTTTAGGGCGTTAGGTTTATCAAGATGGCGTTGAGCGGAGCGCAAGTGCAATACAATTTGCGACTCGTTCAATTCTTCTTTATATGAATTCAAAGCCAATTGTTCAACTAGCTTCGGAATATTTAATTGCGCGATTTCCCTCGACCAACTATCACGCTCGCGCCCTTCTTCGGTGATTTTGATTGCTAATTCAGGGGTTTTTTCATATTCCAACGCCTCTTTGATCTCAGTTGGCGTTGTCACTGTGTCTTTTGCGTCGAGAACCTCACCATTTTGAGGCTTCCACTGGTAAGGTTTCGGCTTCGCAGGCTTTGTTTTCTGTGACGCTTTTTCCATCACATTTTGCTGATGTTTGCTGGTTACCGCGGCCAGCCGTTCAAGTGCTGAAACCGCCGGCTTAGCCCTTTCGGACGTCACCGGATGAGTCTTTTTTGGACTCGGATCCTCACTTTGTGGCGTTTGTAGTGCCTGTCTGGCTTTCAATAGCTGCAATGTTGGGCTATTTTCCGGCAAGTTCTCTGCGCTCGCCGGTTGCGGGGCTGGGTGCCTTACCGTTGATGGTGCTGGCTCCGGCTGAAAAGCAGGTGCTGGCGCTCTTGAAACTAATTTCGGCGGCAACTCCACTTCTTCAATAATACTCTTTGGGTGGAAGGCTAACGCTCTTAATAGCGCCATTTCCACGCCCATGCGTCTTTCTGGTGCGAATGTCAGTTCTTTACGCCCCACCAGCAAGGTTTGGTAGAAAAGTTGAAGATCCGCTGGGGAAATTAATCGTGCTACTTGTCTTAGGCGCCCTTCCGTAGAGGAAGGGTCCGTTTCTTGCTCCGCTGGCAGCAATTGGATCATCGCGATACGATGAAGCTGAGAGAGAATTTCAATCAGTAAGTTTTCCCAATCAGCGCCACGGGAAGCAGCTTGCTCCACTTGAGCCATCACGCCAAGACCATCTGCACGAACGAGGGCTTCAATAATGGCAAGAGGCTGTTCATCGTCAAGCGTACCCAACATTTGGCTCACGATATCCGCAGTGACCTTACCTTGCCCCATAGCAATCGCTTGGTCAGTCAAGCTCAACGCATCACGCAAACTACCGTCTGCCGCGCGGGCAATCAACTGACGAGCACGAGTATCGTGCTCAATATTTTCTGCATTTAGGATCAACTCAAGCTGTTCACTGATTTGTGGGACATCCAGCGCTTTCAGGTGAAACTGTAAGCAGCGGGATAAAATCGTGACAGGCAGTTTTTGCGGATCAGTCGTGGCAAGTAAAAATTTGACGTGTTCCGGCGGCTCTTCCAGTGTTTTAAGCAGTGCATTAAAACTGTGGCGCGACAACATGTGAACTTCGTCAATGAGGTAAACTTTAAAGCGACCACGCGCTGGCGCGTACTGGACGTTATCCAGTAACTCTCGCGTATCTTCGACTTTAGTGCGTGATGCCGCATCAATCTCAATCAGGTCAACAAATCGCCCCTGTTCAATTTCCAAACAGTTGGCGCATTTTCCGCAAGGTGTCGCCGTGATCCCCGTTTCGCAGTTTAACCCTTTGGCAAACAAACGGGCGATCGTGGTTTTCCCGACACCGCGGGTACCCGAGAAAAGATAAGCGTGATGAAGCCGTTGGTGCTCAAGCCCATTAGCAAGTGCAGTCAACACATGCTGCTGACCAACAACGTCTGAAAATTTTTGGGGGCGCCACTTACGGGCAAGTACCTGATAGCTCATGGATTCCACTGTTATTCAACATGGGACATTGATAAATATAATAATAGTACCATGCTACCACAGCCTCAACCCATTGGGCGAGACTGCAGTAAAAATAGTAAGAAGAGTGCGGAGCAGATTAGTGGCCAGGGAACTCAACAAGACTATAGGAAGTAACGCCTTCTTTGGCTAAACGCTCTACACCACCTAAATCTGGCAGTCCGATAACGAAAGCAGCATCCACCACTTTTGCGCCTAGCTGTTTGATCATTTTCACGGTCGCTTCGACAGTACCGCCGGTTGCTAGCAGGTCATCCACCACCAGCACGTTGTCTTGTGCGGTAATGCTGTCTTTGTGGATTTCCAGTGTGTCGGTGCCGTACTCCAGATCATACGTCATACTTAAAACTTCACGCGGTAATTTGCCTTTTTTACGCACAGGCACAAAACCTACGCCTAAGCGTAATGCAACAGGAGCGCCGAACAGGAAACCACGGGCTTCAGTACCAACAATTTTGGTCACACCTTTGTTTTGATAATGCTCAACCAGCATATCGATTGTCGCTTGATAAGCCGCCGGGTCATTTAACAGTGTGGTAATATCGCGAAACAGCACACCCTCTTTTGGATAGTTAGGGATAGTCGCGATACTTTCTTTAATCAATTGCAGTTGTTGCTCTTTAGCGGTCATAATAAAAACCAATATAGTAAATACGAAAGGGTAGAATCTATGCAAACTACCATCAAAATGCAATAAGGAGCCGTCTATTTGCTGTAAGTTTTATTGTTGGATATCAATATTCCGCCACTTTTCACATTTATTGAGAATAAAAAATGAAAACACAGGCTCTGTTAGAGGCATTGAGAAAGCAGATTGATGAATTAGCGGTGCGTGTCGCTCCCATCAAAGACCATGAGTTTTCACACTCCCGATTTGATATGCAGCTATTTAGCCATAAATCCACCAAGCTGGGTGATTGCCAAAAAGAGCTCAATACCTTGTATCAGCAATTGTGTAATAGCGTTGCCCTGAACCATGCCCAGCAAGTGAATTTTTTAACCGAAAAAATCGTGCATCAAATGCAAGCTATCTCCCGAGAACTGTCTACACAAGGGCTACGGGAAAAAGAAGATTCTTTTCGGACGAAAAAGGAACAGGTTGATTTATATGAACGTTTATCACAACATCAAGATTATGAACGCCGTTTACAGGCGATGGTGAGCGAAAAAGAACTCTATTTAAGTGGCTTAACTGACTCACATTTACAGCACCAATGCCAAAAAGAACTCGCCGCATTAGCCGGTCGTTTATACCGTTGTAGACAAGCATTAATGCGAATTGAAAAAGCCATCGAGCACCAAGAAAACCAATTTTTTGATTAGAGGATCGTGAATGGAAACACTGGACACTGCACCACTCGAAACCCAGCTCGCAGTAGATTTAATTTACTTGTTAGAATCGGCTGAAGTTGATACCAACACAGTCCTAAAAGCATTAGAGATGGTTAAGCAGGATTATCTCAACAAACAGGCCGCCGAAGCAGCCTGTCAGAATGATAATTAACGCAGGTTATTTTTAATCGCCATTTTTATCATTATCTTTATCTTTGATAATCTTGGTCACCTCCTGTACTTCATCCCCTTGATTGTTATGCAAATGCACTTCCAATTGATTGAAGGCGATATTGATATCGTTTTCACGACATAACCTATCAATTTCACGGTTCACTTCATCACTGGTGATAGTACGCTCACCGATTTGGCGCACATAAAAACGTAATTCGTGATCCAATGTACTGGCACCAAAACTTAAGAAGTATGCCGCTGGCGCAGGATCCGTCATCACTTTACTGTTAGAAGCTGCCGCTTGCAGCAATACGCGCTTCACTTTTTCCAGATCGGAACCATATGCAACACCTAAAGAGACCGTAATTCGCGTGACCGTGTCTGAGAGCGACCAGTTGATTAAGCGCTCCGTAACGAATGCTTTGTTCGGGATGATCACCTCTTTGCGATCGAAATCCACAATCGTGGTGGCACGAATACGGATCTTACTGATCGTTCCTGAGTAAGTCCCGATGGTGACGGTATCTCCAATACGAATCGGTCTTTCGAACAGCAAAATAATCCCCGAAACAAAGTTCGCAAAAATTTCCTGTAAACCAAAACCGAGACCAACGGTTAAGGCTGCAGCTAACCATTGCAACTGATTCCACGTGACCCCTATCATCCCAAGGGATGCTATTGCCCCGATGCTGACAATCACATAGGTCAACATGGTGGTGATGGCATAGGTGGAACCTTGGCGCAGTTTGAGGCGCGATAACACCAATACTTCCAATAACCCAGGTAAGTTGCGCGTCATGATCCACGCTACCACCACGATGACTACGGCTAAAATCAGGTTGGCCAAAGTCACATGCTGCATGATATTCGCCCCTTCCGCTGATGTTGCGGTATAGCTCCAGAGTTGGACGCTATCGAGGAAGGAGAAAATCGTAATAAAATCAGACCAAATGGCGTAAAACGCAAATGCAAAGATAATAAACAGCACCATTGTGGTTAAGCGCAGCGACTGCTGGCTAATCAACTCAATGGTCATTGGCGGCTCTTTGATAGGCTCGTTTTCAGTCTCTTCTTGCTGTTTTGACTGCGCTCGACGCTCAAGCGCACGCTTATACGCCAGTTTTCTCGCCCCTAAACTTAAGCCTCGCAAGCAGACATTATACGTGATGTACCAAAGCACCAGCAGGTACAAGCTATCTAACCAACGGTTGGCTAAACGGAGGGTGGTGTAATAGTAACCCGCAATCATCAAACCGATTAAAATTAGCGGTGAGAATGTCAGTAGCGTGATCAAAATCGAGCGCGTTAAGTGGCTACCCGTTTCCGTCCAAACCTGTTTACAGAACGGAATGGTAAAAATACACAATAATAATAAACAGATAGAAACCACGAGCTGCCCAATCACATCCTCAGATACCTTCAGTGGGTTAATCATACCGTAGGTGGAAAAGAAGATAAGCGGGATCAGCGGTACCGATAAACGCACCATTCGACGACGCATACGCTGGGCATTTTCATGCTCAATGTTAAAGTGTTTTTCGGCTATACCTTGCGGTTTTAACACCCTGAACGTTAGTTCAAATAGCGCCCAGAAAATAGCGAGTTGCAAGAAATAAGACCAAATAAACTCCCCTTGCAGGTTACCAGTTTTTAAGAACCAGTAACCAATGGCGATAACCACTAATGAGATTGGGATGGTTTGCAGCAACGTGAGAAACAGAGCCAGCGGTGTATTCAATACGCTGTCGTTACGCAGGCTGTATAAACGCTGGTCAATGTCATGCAGACGCTGAGTAATTTTTCGATTCAACCAGATAAAAATCAGTGCTGCCAATAATAAAGGGATCGTTACCCACAGCGAGCTAATCAGCCCTTTTTTCAGGCTAGAGAATGAAAAATCAAAATCGAGGTGAGTTAATTGATTTGTGGCCGCTTCTGGGAACGCTTTTAACCACTCAATATCCATCGGCTTATTACTGTTTACCCAGAAAATCTGCTGAGCCAAGGTATGTTCAAGCGAACTGACTACACTCAATAATTGGTTTTGATCCAGTTGCAAATTAATGGCTTGGGAAATTTGCCCGCCTAGCTGTAAATTCAATTCATCCAATAATTCACGGCGAACAT
This sequence comes from Providencia sp. LY12, assembly GCF_057621555.1. Taxonomy (NCBI): domain Bacteria; kingdom Pseudomonadati; phylum Pseudomonadota; class Gammaproteobacteria; order Enterobacterales; family Morganellaceae; genus Providencia; species Providencia sp. LY12. The sequence goes on from NZ_CM172594.1 coordinate 3,288,299, forward strand.
CCAGGATTTTTACCAGTGCCGCTTTATCTTCAGGGGTAAACAAGTGAGCATTTTCTTGCTCTCCGACCTTAACTGCTTGCTCATGCTCAAGATTATTAATGTAATCCGTAGGTTGATATAACGCATCACGCTGCTGGTTAATATCAAATTGCTCCAAACGCAGGTCAGCGATGGTGACAGGTAAGTTTTTGGTTAGGATATCCGCGGGTAAATCAATTTGTTGCTGAAAAAGAATTCGCGATAGCAGCAAACTTCCGCGTAATACGTTGATTTGCTCTTTTAAGTTTCGTTCAGACTGTGTGGCGCGTTCTAACCAAGTTTTTACTCGGATACCATTTTGCACCATTTTGTTGCCGTCTTGAGTCACTTCAATCAAGCGGTTGCTCAGCTTGTTATTGATCTCCACCTCTTTTTGAATAATCGGATTTTGCTGTACGGCATCATCCGTAGAGGTGTTTTGTGCTTCACGGACTGTCGATTGGGAATCACTAAGACGCTCTTTGCTAATCGCTTCTTGGATCACCTGAATTCGAGCATCGAGTTGCTCAATGTACGCCGCCGTGTAATCACGCTGTTTCTGTAAAACATCTTGGAGTTGCGTATTGGCTTGAAGAACGCGCTTTTGAAATTCGTTTTGCTGCTGTAGAAGGTATTGCTCGAGTTGCAGCATATTCAATTGCGTGGTGCGCAGCTTGTTGGAGTCAGTCAATGTGCTGTTAAGTTCATTGCGGATCTCTTGCAATCGTCTGGCATTGTCCAACATGATAGCTTGGGCGCGCTCAGGTTGAGTTTGTAAACCGATCAGTTGACTGTTGTATGTGGCGAGATCATTTTGCTCCGCTTGCAGGTTATCCAAATGGGTTGCCAACATGGACTCTAATTGTTGCAGGCTGCTATTTTCAATTTGGTGCTGAAAGTTAATATCAGGATTTTCATTCTGATTTTTTATTTGTAATAAACCCTGAACCGCTTTTTTTGACTCTTCACCGGAGTGACTTAATTTTTTTTGCAGTTCGTCTGAGCGCTGATCAAGTTTTTCCAGTTCATCATAATAATTTAATGACTTTTCCAAATCGGCAATAGCGAGTTTATCTTCTTGCCCCGCATTATTTTTTTTATTTAGCGAATTGAGCTCTGTTTTTATCTCGTTTTTGCTGGGAAGGTTATTAATTGTTGCAGCGGAAATTTGAAAAGAGAAAAAAGTGATGGCAAATGCCAAAAATATTCTGATTGAATATAACCACACTTTTCTATGTTGCATCAGTGAGCCCATGATATCTCGTTGTGATCCTACTATTATTTAGCACTTAAATTGTTTAACGCTAATATGCTTGCTTCTAATAAACTCGGTTCTAACTTGCGCTTTGAGCTGCAATTTTGACAAGCCGCAGCTCAATTCTCAAAAATCTTTTTAATCAATGGCGATAAAATTAAAAGGTGAGAACTTTTTCAGCGTCTAATGTCCACGCAGCCAAATCAACTAATGTACCGATTTCGACACCATCAATTAATGGCAGCTCACTGATACCACGGGCATCAGTGCAAGTTTTGCATAATTTAACAGGGACATTTTGCGCGGTTAAAATCTCTAACATTTGCTGAAGGTTATACCCTTCTTTCGGTTTTTGTGCGGTGATCCCGGCAGTGACAGCATCGGACATTAGGAAAATTTTCAGGTCGGTTTGAGGGTGTTGCTCTTTTATCGTGATGGCTAAGCGCAGAGAGTTAAACAACATTTCACTTCCGTAAGGCGCGCCATTCGCAATGATCAAAATGGATGACATGGTTTTCTCCGATTATTCGTTTGGCGTCGGTTTGACTCGCAGCGAAACGCTATTTTTGAGCGTTTCTAATAGAGTATCAACTAACGTCGTTGTATGTGCGTCTATAATAAAACGCTCTGGCTGTAATAACCAGTTTTCAAGTAAGCCCGACATCAGTGCGCGGATCATAACCGCACTACACGCTAAATCTAAATCGGCAGGAAGTTGCCCTGCATCCACACAGTCACGTAAATTCTTAATAATCCGCTGTTCGCTTGCCAGATAATTTTCACGTTTAAAATCAACGACAGAAGCCATTTCTCCGACGAGCTCACATTTTAAGAAAAAGATTTCCATTAACGCGCGGTTTTTAGGAGTACTAATAAAATCCGTAAGAATATATATTAGCAATTCTCTTAGTATTAAAAGTGGATCATTGGTATATTTCGAACGATAATAATCCTCAGCTTGAGTAATTTGATTATCGCTAAATTCGCAGGCTTGATGGAACAGATCCACCTTATTTTTAAAATGCCAATATATAGCTCCACGGGTAACGCCCGCAGCTTTGGCTATATCGGCTAATGATGTGGCTGTTACTCCTCGTTCAGAAAATGTTTTGATGGCTGCATCTAATATTTCCTGACGGGTTTCTTCAGCCTGTTGTTTAGTTTTTCGTGCCATTGACGCTCGTTTTTATCGAAAGCTGATTTACATACATTAGTGTATGTTTGTACTATAGCATAGTGATAAATCATATAATTTGCTTTTTTTCTTAATTTTGTTTTGAACTCATATCGATTAATTGAGGTTAACTTATGCGAAAAAACAGAGGGGTGTTACCTCTGGCTCTGTTGGTCCTTTCAGGCGGCTTAGCGTTATCTGGTTGTAACGAAGAACAGAAAGGTGGCGGTGAACGCCCGGCGCCTGATGTAGGAATTGTTACGCTGAAAGCTGAACCTCTGACCATTAAGACCGAACTCCCAGGCCGTACATCTGCATTTCGTATTGCAGAGGTTCGCCCACAAGTAAGTGGCATCATCCTAAAACGTAACTACAAAGAAGGTAGCGATGTTGAGGCTGGCGTATCGTTATATCAAATCGACCCGGCACCTTTCCAAGCAACCTACAATAGTGCTAAAGCAGAATTAGCCAAAGCGCAAGCAAATGCTAATCTCGCCGCATTAACTGTTAAACGTTATAAGCCACTGCTTGGCACGAATTACATTAGCCGACAAGAATACGATCAAGCGAACTCAACGTATGCTCAATCACTGGCTGCAGTAAAAGCGGCTGAAGCGGCAGTTGAAACAGCACGTATTAATTTGAATTACACCAAAGTCACTGCCCCTATCAGTGGACGTACTGGTAAATCCAACGTGACTGAAGGTGCTTTAGTTTCAGCTGGTCAAGCAACTGAACTGATGCGCGTTCAACAGTTAGATCCTATCTACGTGGATGTCACTCAGTCGAGCGAAGATTTCTTACGTTTAAAAGCTGAAATCGAAAATGGTGCTCTGCAAAAAGAACCGGGTAAAGCGCCTGTTAGCTTAGTCATTAATGGCGGGCAAGAATACGCGCAGAAAGGGCAATTAGAGTTTTCTGACGTTACTGTCGATGAAACCACAGGTTCCATCACGATGCGTGCAGTATTCCCTAACCCGAACAAAGAGCTGATGCCGGGTATGTTTGTTCGCGCTATTTTAGAAGATGGTGTGAAAGAAAACGCGATTTTAGTCCCACAACAAGGTGTTGCACGTACTCCGCAAGGTGATGCGCAAGTGATGGTTGTTGGCGCTGAAAACAAAGTTGAAGTACGCAAAGTACAAGTCGCACAAGCGATTGGCAACAACTGGTTAGTAACTGAAGGCATGAAAGATGGCGACCGTGTCATTGTGATTGGCTTACAGAAAATCAAACCAGGTATGGTTGTTGTGCCGAAGCAAGCAAACTTAGAAACCCAATCCATTGTAGACACTCAGGCAAAACCTGAAACCGCGTCTAAATAAGGGAGCGATTGATTAATGCCTAAGTTTTTTATAGATAGACCAATTTTTGCGTGGGTAATTGCGATTATCACCATGCTTGCGGGTCTGCTGGCAATTATCAAGTTACCTGTCGCTCAGTATCCGACGATTGCACCGCCGGCTGTTTCCATTTCAGCTAACTACCCAGGGGCGGATGCGTCAACGGTACAAAATACGGTGACCCAAGTTATCGAACAGAATATGAACGGTATCGATAACTTGGTGTATATGTCATCAACCAGTGATTCATCAGGTTCAGCAAGTATTACGCTGACTTTTGAAGCGGGTACTGATGGCGATATCGCCCAAGTACAGGTACAGAATAAGCTGCAATTGGCTATGCCACTTTTACCTCAAGAAGTACAGCAACAAGGTATTAGTGTGGATAAGTCAACCAGCTCATTCTTAATGGTTGCAGGCTTTATTTCTAAAGACGGTTCAATGGGTCAATACGACATTGCCGACTACGTAGGTTCGAATATTAAAGACCCTCTTAGTCGTGTTAATGGTGTTGGTGAAACCCAGCTGTTTGGTACCCAATATGCAATGCGTATTTGGTTAAAACCAGAGCAACTTGTCAAGTACAACATGGCAACTTCGGATGTCATTAATGCGATTCGTGTACAGAACAACCAAGTTGCAGCCGGTCAATTAGGGGGAACTCCTCCTGTTGGCGGCCAGCGTTTGAACGTATCAATTATTGCTCAAACTCGCTTAAGCAACGTTGAAGAGTTTTCTAACATCTTATTACGCGTGAACCAAGATGGTTCTCAAGTTCGTTTGAAAGATGTCGCTACTGTTCAATTAGGTGCGGAAAACTACAGTACAATTGCTCGTTTTAACGGCATGCCAGCTGCGGGTATTGGTATTAAACTCGCAACGGGCGCAAACGCACTGGATACGGCAAATAACGTCCGTGCAGCATTAGCTGATATGGAACCGTTCTTCCCTGAAGGACTAGAAGTTGTTTACCCGTACGATACAACGCCATTCGTTAAGATTTCAATTAACGAAGTAGTTAAAACGCTGGTCGAAGCAATTATGTTGGTTGTTGTGGTTATGTATCTGTTCTTGCAGAACATCCGTGCAACATTGATCCCAACAATCGCGGTACCAGTGGTGCTGTTAGGTACCTTTGCTATCTTGTCAGCCTTTGGCTACTCGATAAACACCTTAACCATGTTCGCGATGGTACTTGCCATCGGTCTTCTCGTGGATGACGCTATCGTTGTGGTTGAAAACGTTGAGCGTGTAATGCAAGAAGAAGGTCTGCCACCAAAAGAGGCGACCAAAAAATCCATGGGGCAAATTCAAGGTGCTCTGGTCGGTATTGCAATGGTGCTGTCTGCGGTATTTATCCCAATGGCCTTCTTCGGCGGGTCTACAGGGGCAATTTACCGTCAGTTCTCTATCACCATCGTTTCATCGATGCTGCTATCAGTATTAGTTGCGATGATCCTGACCCCTGCACTGTGTGCAACTATGTTGAAGCCAATTGAAAAAGGCAGCCATGGTTCCACAAAAGGGTTCTTTGGATGGTTTAACCGCGTATTTGAAAAGCAAGCTCACCATTACACAGACAGCGTAAGCCGTATGTTGAATGGTACAGGTCGTTACCTTGTGATCTACGTTTTACTGGTAGTGGGTATGGCATTTATGTTCGTTCGTCTGCCATCATCATTCTTACCAGCAGAAGACCAAGGGGTGTTCTTATCCATGGTGCAGTTACCACCAGGATCAACTCAAGAGCAAACCGAGGTCATCTTGGATGAAGTGAGTAATTACTTCAGAGTAGATGAAGGTAAAAACGTTGAGTCTGTATTTACTGTTGGTGGCTTTAGCTTTGCAGGTGCAGGGCAAAACATGGGTCTTGCGTTCGTCGTTCTGAAAAACTGGGATGAGCGTAAAGGTGACGAAAACCATGTGGATGCGATTGTTGCACGTGCAAACGCAGCACTATCCAAAAAACAAGGCGCCTTCATTTATGCCTTTAACTTACCAGCAATCGTCGAATTAGGAACATCAAACGGTTTTGACTTTGAGTTGGTAGATAAAGCAGGTTTAGGTCATGAAAAACTGATGGAAGCACGTAATCAGTTACTTGGACTAGCCGCTCAGCACCCTGAAATTTTGCAAGGTGTACGCCCGAATGGTCAAGATGATACCTCACAGTATCGAATCTACATTGACCAGCAAAAAGCACAGGCGCAAGGCGTTGCGATCAGCGATATCAACGCAACTCTCAGCTCCGTGTTTGGTGGATCGTACGTCAATGACTTTATCGACCGTGGTCGTGTGAAGAAAGTTTACGTACAAGGTGACGCGGAAAGTCGTATGTTGCCGTCAGATATCAGCAACCTGTATGTTCGTAATAACCAAGGAAAAATGGTGCCATTCTCGGCATTCTTAGATACATCTAAAGATCCTTGGAAATACGGTTCACCACGTTTAGAACGTTATAACGGTGTTCCAGCGATGAACATTCAAGGTCAAGCAACAGAAGGTCAAAGTACCGGTGCTGCAATGTTGATGATGGAAAAACTGACCACCGAAAACCTACCTGCGGGTATCGGTTATGAGTGGACAGGTATGTCGTATCAAGAGCGTTTGTCTGGTAACCAGGCACCTGCCCTGTATGCGATTTCCCTGATTGTTGTATTCCTGTGTCTGGCTGCACTGTATGAAAGCTGGTCTGTACCGTTCTCGGTTATGTTAGTGGTTCCACTTGGGGTTATCGGTGCGTTACTCTTCACCTCAGTCCGAGGCTTAGATAACGACGTTTACTTCAAAGTAGGTCTGTTAACCACCATTGGGTTATCGGCGAAGAACGCAATCTTGATTGTTGAATTCGCCAAAGACTTGATGGAGAAAGAAGGTAAAGGATTGATTGAAGCAACATTAGATGCAGTTAAAATGCGTCTAAGACCAATCCTGATGACATCACTGGCATTTATGCTGGGTGTTATCCCTCTAGTATTCAGTAATGGTGCAGGTTCTGCGGCACAAAACTCCGTTGGTACAGGTGTACTCGGTGGTATGTTCGCAGCAACATCATTGGCTATCTTCTTCGTTCCGGTATTCTTTGTGGTGATCCGTCGCCGCTTTGCAAAGGCACCAGAACACGTTGATAACAATCAGCCACCAGCAGCTCATTAATCGCTAGTGCGTTAAAAAAGCCCCCTTAATTGGGGGCTTTTCATTTATATGACTGCCATCAATAGCATTTAGTGTGTTTTATATTGAATCATATCTATAGGAGAGATCTCTGAGCCTAACGTATTCATCTGTACATTATCATATTGTAAATAACTAAAATCTTTGTTTAATGTTATTTGACTACAACTTTCAGCTAAAAAAGCCAGCTCTTCATTACATCGTGGTTTCTCTTCAAAATAGCTTGATAAATACATAGCGCCACGATGATCGGTAACCACTTCTGCAAGTTCACTGACATTTAAAATGCCATCATCAAAATGAACCATTAAATGTCGGCTATTTGATGAATTATCACCATAAATATTATGCAAAATTAATGAAGTCTGATTAATAGAGTCCGTAAAAATTAAATCATTATTCAGTCGATTAACAAAAATTGCATTACTCTTCGCGTTTATTGGTACGACAAGATAATCCATTTGCTTATCTTGTGATTGATTATCAATAACAATCGTTTGATGGCTTTGCCAATCTTCTATTTTCAAGTGATAAGTATCTTTACCTTCCCCACCACTCAATATTAATGTCTTAACTGTATTTAACTGTCTTGGCGCAAGAATATCATCATGATTTGTTCCTTTAATAATAAAGGATGAGCCTAATGGTTCACTTTTTGATAATGGATGAAAAATAATTTGGCCTTCTCGAGAAGATAACATTAACCCTCCATTTATTTTCTGAACATTTTCAAGAGAGACATCTGGATATAATTCAATATATTCTGGTAAATGTTCCGAAGGTTTTAAAGATTTATCATCATCAAACATAGTCGCTAGCAGCACACTAGAGATTGCCTTTTGTTGATATAATGTTTTGGCTTGTGTATCAAAAATAATTCCACTGTCATTATGAAAGTCAAAACCCAAAAACTGTAATGTATTTTCAGATGGTAAAGACTCACTAACAATCACTTTTCCTTTGAAATACCACGCTGATAAAGATTGTTTTCCATCTTTTCCTTTTAAACCAAACAGTGTGATTGGATGAGGTTCATTAATAAAACCGCTTAAATTAGCCCAATTAAAGGATTCATTTTCAAACCAGTTTTTATTTATTGCAACTGTATCTGCACTACCATTAACATTAAGTTGTTTCACCACTCCGCTTTTTTGGATGACTAATAAATTACCATGCCAATCAAAAACTGTTTCTATTTCATCAAAGCTTAATCGCTTAGCGGTTGGATTCTTAAGATCAATATCCTTTTGCCCTAGCCCTTCTTGACGAAAAATTGTATCTGACTCTTTGCTATAAAAGAAAAAGACCTCGTCTCCATTATCATCAAATAGACTACCTACCAATGTAAGATCGGTTGGTGGTTTCCAGTTCCAAGTATCCGTAACTGGATCAAACTTATAAAAATATGCGCCTGCTATTTTTAATAATGTAGGCTCTGTATTTGCCGTCCTAAATTGACTCTCAATTTCTGCCAGCCTCCATTTGTTTGTAAAACCAGCATAAGCAGGACCTAATACATCCTTGAAAGGTTCACCATTTGCGAGCCTACTATTCATATAAGCTAATTCGTCAGGGTTAGTAGAAAACCATTGCATTACTTGATATATGTTGGCGATTTCCTTTTGGTCATAATCATTTGGCCTGGCTAAATTAGGTTTTATTAATACACCGTCACAAGTACGTAGCCAATAAACAGACTGGAAACCTAAATAGTTTGTATCTTTTATCATCACCGTTGGAGCGAGGTTTGGTGCAGGAGCTGTTATTAACGATGTTATTTTTGATGCATTTTTATCATCCTTACTCGCTCTAATATAGTTATCATTGACTAAGTAATCATGATTTACAAAATATTTTTTCTGCTGTGGTGACAGAACTGGATTTATTTTTGTTAGTTTTTCCATTAAAATAAAGTCATTAGAAATACTCACTAATTCCAATTGATTACCCACTAAATGATAAACCACATTCACTTCACTTCGTCTACTTCTATTTTTTAACTCAACAATAATCACATTGTTTTTTATTGATATATTTTCAATATTTGAGTTATCACCTAAAATATCAAAGAAATCAAACCTATCATATAACTCACTATTACTTATATTAGTTAACCATATAACACCTTCATTTTCAGAATAAAAATATGCGATATTTTCAATAGTAGCAATTAAAGTTGAAGATTGATTTTCTTTATTTAATGAATTGGTATATAGCATGCGCTGGTTAGTGACATCATAAAATGCCCTGCCAACATTCATTCCATTAACTTGATAATTATCGATAATAACATATTGTTTATGTAACTGATTTTTATTAGCTAAATCATAAAGATGAGATTTAATGGTGCTTTTTTCCGAATCCCACAGTTTACCATTCAGACGAACAATATCTATGGTTTTGTTATTAAAATCAATTTCTCTGATCTCATGCTGACTATTTATAATCTGAAATTTATTGGACTTAGCCGTACCATCAATATAAATAGCTACATTACCAATTTTTATATTGTCATCATTAACTTTAATTCTCTGCTCTTTATTATCATCGATATAACTGGCATCAATAATCCATGTAGATTGGCTAGTCGTAAGAGGAGATTGCTTCAGTATTAAAGAAGCGCCTTGATTTATTGTAATCTGATATTCCCCTCCACTTCCTGTAATTGTATGCTCTATATAGCCATGCCAAGATTCTGGAAGCATAGGAACAATTAAATGTTTATTTTTAGAATCTAAAACAACTGAAATAGGCGTGAAAACATACTCAGGCTTTAATTCTGATATAGCATATTCTAGAGCACAATAAAAATAGTCAAAATAAAACTGATAATCCTCCTCTATTTTTCTAAGAACCGAAAAACCATAGTCGTTACGACTTGTAACACCAAAAAAAGAAGAATATTTGTAACTTAAATAACATTCAGGTATTACAGGCAGAACCATCACATTCGATTGGAAGGGATCAAATTTCACTTCATTTTGCGAAATACCAACTGATTCTCTAATATTAATCGCTTCATCTTTATTGATATCAGCTCGTGGACGTGATTGAAAATCGTGTAAAACACTATGTCCAAAAATCCATGTTCTTTTTTCACCACGATAAATATAGTGACTACCCAGCGTAAAGCTCCCATCAAGAAAGTTAATTTCCTTAATAACAACGCCTTCTGTTGGAATTAATAATTTTTTTTCCTCATCATAACTGATAGCTGCATTCTGATAATTCTCTTTATACTGAGCAAAAATAACCCCAACTTCTAACGTTTCTTGTGCATGACGCTCATTAATTTTGACTAATTCAGTGATACCAATTCCAAGACCCGTTAAAGGCACAGCTAATGGCATAGCAACACCAGCAACAGTTTCAGCTCCCAATAGCGAAGCCCCATATCCCACGACGCTTGTCGTTAGAGCAGCTGAATCAAACGCCAACTGAGTCCCAATGATAGTTTTCTGCGGTTCATTTTCTGCATTTGCAAGTTCATAAATATCAAACCCGACCATTGCCCCTTGAAAAATCGCACCAACTCCTTCATTTGCTGTTCGTAAAATTGATGATGAAAAACTATTTATTTCTGTTTTTACAACCTCAGCCCCCTCCTTCCAAAGCGTTCCCGCTAAACGACCAATCCGTGATACATCATTCAACGCCCCATGAGCCATCATTGTATAACTCACATATGCATGGATTTTCAATGCACTCTCTAAGTTAGAAGGATTACCTGAAGCCACTGACTGGCGATTACGATTTGCTGACCATTCAATCAATGTCTTAATACCAATGGCTGAATTAAGTCCATCCACATGCTCAGTATCAGAAAGACACCCTTCATGTTGTAACTCTAAATCGTTAAATGTGTAATGCTCACTAAAAGAACGCATTGACTCATAAGAATATTGTTTAAATTCAAAAAACGTTTTGTCGTAGGTTTCAATCCAACGGGAAGATTCTTCGTTGTTTTTATGAACAAACTGAATTTGATACCGCCCATCCTCTAGTTTATCTGTGCTCGCAAAAACAGGTAGCCAGTGCTCATCTAATTGATTCTCTTGCGTGATTTTATCGAGTGATGATTCTAAGCGACCTCCCCATTGTTCCGCTTTTAAAATACTCAAAGACGATTTTATTTGCCTATCTTTTGCCAATAAACTTTGATTTTCGATAAAGTTTATTGTTTCTTGACGCCTCGGAATAACCTCAGACAACTCAGAGGAAGACACTAAATCTTCGACTTTTAACCCTGAGCCAACATCTACGTTTGCCATTTGCTCTACGTCAATCGAAACGAGATCAAAAACAGGTACAGACTCTTCCATTAACACATCGTATTGATATGCCATTTTTTCTTCGATCAAAAAATTATTTAATGAATTAAATAATTTCTTAGGATTATCAAGGACATAAATCCAAAAATTTGGATCATAAAAATAGTAATGAGCTTTACCATTATAATTTTTTCTCCCTATTAGCATTGAATGGCTTTGGGTATTTAAGGCATACATCTGAGTCCCATTAGATTCAATGAGTAGTTTTTTTATCTCCCTTAAATTAAGTAGACCAATTGAAGAAGAAGCTCCTACAGCTTGCGTATTAAAATGTAAGTTTTGCAGTGATGATCTCAATAAAACTGAGTTTCTCTCTTCCGGTGATGCCGCTGCAATAAATAGCTTATTAAAAAGCTCATCAGAACCATAAGTACCATCATGTAGCGCTAATGCAACAGACATAGATCTAACGAGAGGATAGCAGCGCCCTCCTTCATCATCGCCCATTAATGGTAAATAGAAATTTTGAGGCGCAAGGCGCTGATAAATGCTTCCCCCATTCTGAAATAGGGTGTTTGTTTTTAATGTGAAATTTAAAATATTTTCTATGTATTCAGACTCTTCCTTTATTTTAATATATTGAGATAAAGCACCACACTCATTAGCACTTAATCCTCCCTTAATATAAAGCTCTCGCATTTCTGATGAAGACATTTGATCATCAAAACCACGGATTGTGACTTCACTATAATTTTTAATACCTTGCTTAAAATCAACGTGACTATTCCATATATCCGTTTCTAATATAGTCTTATATCTTTCTCTATTTTTGGTAAATTCAGATTGAATACCTGATTTTATACTCGCTTGGTTTACGTTAATCACAGCGTCTTCACCATGGTTGTTTTTTATTTGTAACCATAGCCAACTACGTTCTACAGATAAACTTTTAGATAGAATAGAGTTATACTTTTGCTTATAATATTCTTTCAACCCCTGATTCAATTCAATAATTTTATTTAATTCATCTATTCTAACTTTATCTTCATGAGTGATTTCTGTTTGACTTAACTCGGTTCTTTTATTTTGTAAGCTACGAAGTTCCTTTTTTGCAGCCTCTATTTTTATATCTATTTTTTCTCTCTCAATATTGAGATTTTTTTTTATTTCATTTTGAAGATTTACCCAAGGAAGAATTGCGGGATGTTGTGATGAAAAGTCACCGCCCTCATAAACACCATCTTCAATATGCCCCGTATCAATATTAAAATCCCGAGCAAGATTCACTAATTCTTGGTGAGTATCACTACGGTATCGATTAAATTTCTCTAGATTTGATTGAGATAATTCTTCATCTGGATATAACTGACTTATTGTTTGACCTTGTGTTCGTCGTTGTGGTGTGGGAATGCCATTAATAACCTCATATTGCTGACGCTGTAAAATTAACTCCCATTGACCTTCATGAAACCTCATATAAACCATTGCCAAACCTTCATCTGTCCCGGCAACTTGGTAATCAATAAAATCAAATGCCATGACCACATTGTCATATAATATCGAGCTATTAACTCTTCCATCATGGTACACACGATACGTAGTATCATTATATTTTGTAACGATAACTGAGCATCCCGTTAAAGAGCCAGTAAAGAGAAAGCTCTCTTCCGCTGCCTGTATAGGAATGTCAACATAAGCTGGTTTTGTACTTGATTGATTAGCACCGTTATACCCTAAAAAGTAAGCATTAGCTGTTAGCTCTGGGTTAAGGTTTGAAGCACTGGAGATAGGCTCAATGGTGTAAGTATTTGGTGATTTCTGAGTAAATTTTACGAAACCTTGTGAGGGTAGTAACCCCTTTTTTATCATGTCATCAGCACTAATCGTATTAACATTAGAGAACGATATCGCATTTTCCTTGAATAGCTTAATATCTTGACTTGCAGAAGTTTCTTGAGCTGGTCTATTCCACCAAAAAGGTGATCTTAACGCCAAATCACGTAATGCCTGAGATATGATTCTAGGGTTAATGTTATTTTTTTTAGAATAAAAAGCAGATGAACAATGAAAATCAATTTTCATTTCTATAACTCCATTTATTTAATAAAAAAATTCAATAATTAAAACATTATTCTAATTTTAATTATTACACAATAATTTTAAATAAATAACAAAATCCATCTGTAAAATTAAATTTAAGATTAAATATAAAACCACACTAGTTAATTTTCATTAAAAATAGAGGTGTTAAATAGCTTTGGTGTTTTTAATAGCTCCCTCTTATTTTTTGATAACGTCAGAATAGAAAATTAGCATTATAGTCATCTGCGTTAAGGACATTTAATAGCAAGGAACTTATAACAGATGATTCACACAATAATGCTAACGAAACCCTTTCTGCTCAGTTGGAATATTCTTTCAACAATAGTCATTGAGCATAATTTTTTCTTGAGTAATGAGAATCATGGTCAGCGGAGTTTGGCCATTCAAATCGCCAAGATGATGTGGGCGAAAATACCCAAAATGGAGAACCGCTTTCCAAAACAACGAGTCATAAAGCTAGTTAATTCAAATTCATCTAGCCAATCCTCATTATCCTCATCTTTTCAATTAGCAAAACCTGTCTTGTTTGCTAATCGCTCCAATCATCAAAACACCCCTTTTATCACTTCTTCGAAACAACACAACTTCAATCCATCAAACACTCTATTCACTCCCCTTCATGACGGTATTTTGAGTGCAGCTCGTTATATGAAAATCGAGACTTTTCATCAACAAGCACACCATCTTGTGACAGACAAGGATGTCACGATTTTCGGTAATATCTGCCCTCTTGAAAGCCATCAAACATTATGCAAAGCATGTCTTCTTTGCCCGCAAAATATAATTGATATTAAAGGATTCACTCAAACTAGAAATTCCTCACTACGTGGAAATAGTGAGATTTCAATATTCAGAACAGGAGCATTTCAGCTAGGGAAGAACCAATAGATGCTTGCCATATCAACAGCATCAGAAATAAAAACGGCCTCATTTTCTGAGGCCGTACTATTATTACGTTGCTATTTACTGTATTGCGCTTTATTAACAACGTCTATTTTGTTGAATTTTCCGAGGGCTATTACAGCCAGAAGAACCAAGCAAATAAAGAGATGACAATGATACATGCCACGTTCAATACAGCACCTACACGTACCATTTCAATTTGTCGAATATAACCCGAACCAAATACAATCGCATTCGGTGGTGTCGCGACAGGTAACATAAAGGCACAAGATGCACCGATACCGATAATCATGGTTAACGCCATAACAGGCATACCTAATGCTTCCGCAACCGTTGCAAAGATTGGAACCAACAGTGCCGCACTGGCTGTATTACTGGTAAATTCCGTCAGGATGATAATAAAAGTCGTCACCGCAAGAATGATTACAAACCAATGACTTTCACCAAATGTCATTTGCATCCAATCTGCCATAATTTTACTTGCACCAGATGAGCTTAAAATCGCGCTCAGTGTCAAGCCACCACCAAACAGCATCAATACGCCCCACTCGGTATTTTTCTGGATTTGTGACCAACTCGCCACACCCGTAATACCGATTAATACTGCCGCGCTCAATGCAATGATGGTATCTAAATCTTTCACACCACCAAGAGCATCACTAATAAATGTACTCGTGATCCAGCAAACAACCGCTAATAAGAAGATACTCATTGCGGTAATACGTTTGCCATTCCATTCAACTTTTTCTAATTCAATTTCAAAACGATGTTTTAAGTTTGGGCGCAGCATCATATACATCAAAACAAACATCATTGGCAGTAAAACTACCATGATTGGAATACCGTATTTCATCCATGACAGGAAATCTAAGCCAAGAGCAGAAGCTGCAATTGCGTTCGGTGGGCTACCTACGATGGTTCCTAAGCCACCAATACTGGCACTATAAGCCACACCCAATAATACAAATACAAACGTATTGCGCTCATGGCGAACATCAAGGTTAGAAAGAATACCTAAAACCAGCGGTAACATCATTGCGGCAGTTGCCGTGTTACTGATCCACATCGATAACCCTGCGGTCACCCCGAACAGCAAAATCACTGCAACAGATAAGCGTCCACGAGCTGCCATCAGCAGGCGATTAGCAATCAGGCGGTCAAGACCTTGAATATGCAATGCAGTTGCTAATGCAAATCCACCAAAGAATAAGAAGATAATTGGGTTTGCGAATGCTTTTAAAGCATCTCCTGTTCCCATTAATCCAAGACCTACCGCCAACAATGGGATACAAAGTGCGGTAATGGTCACGTGAATAGCCTCTGTCAGCCAAAGCACACCGACAAAAACCATTAAGGCCAGCCCAGCGTTTGCTTTGTCATCAAAAGGCAAATATTTCAACAGTAAAATCAGTAATACAACATCAATAGCTAAAATTATCCAACCACGCTTATTAGAAGGGGTTGGAGGAACTGCTGGTGTCAAAGATTCAGAAGCATCCATGTTTACTCCATAGCTCGGAAGCAATTTAAGTTTTCAAGTAATTTTTGTTAATCATTTTTTACAGGAGGTAAAATATAGAGTTAATTTAATGGGATGGAAATGTAGATAACCTAAAACTGCGATCTGAGCCGCGCAATTTACTTGCTTTATAGCTAAAATCTTAAAAATCTCACTAGCGATTCACAAAAATGGCAATTTAATTACCTAAAACAAGGTATAGGCGAGCATAACTCACTACTTTCCCTTCTATAAATTATTTCCTTTTAAAATATATAACAATTTGATAGTTCAGATAAATCGGCCTATATTCATTTTGTGAACTGTAAGCCAGCTAATCATGTAACTTAGACTGGCTTACATTTTTCTTTGTTATCTTAGGAAGGGGAATTTAGCAGGCTATAATATAGTCTCTTTTGAGGCAGCAGCTCAGTCTGCATTCCTGATATCCCTAAAAATTCTTTTTGCTCAAGATTGGATGTATACCCTGACAATAGTGATATATCCACATCACTCTCTATATCATTGTAGTTTGGTATGCTAATGTTTGTTTCCACCAAGTCGTCAGTCATTATGAGCAGATGCTGACTCATAAATTCCTCAAGGGGAATACTATTTGGCTGGTTAATAAAACGTAATTGCAAATGCTGATGAGACGCTTTCTGTTCTCCAAAAACCTGACGTAAAACCAGTACGGTATTTTGGCTAACATCCGTAATCAATAAATCATCCCCATGTTGGGTCACGAGTAGCTCATCTATATTTTCAATGGGTAATATCAATGTATCCAACTTTAAGTCATGTGAATTATTATCAATGATAATTCCATGATAGTACTGCCAAACTTCTTGTGAAATCCAGTAAGTGTCCTCACCCTCACCTGCGCTTAATACGATATTTTTAACATTTTTAATGGCTGATGGAGACAATACATCATTCTCTTTTCCGCTTCGAATGACTAGCGAAGAGCCCATACGCATTCCATTGTTTCCTAGTATATCGATATAGATAATCTCACCGCTCACCGCTGAAAGTAATAGCCCGTGACCAACCTGTTTGATATTTGAAAATTGCAAATTGGGATAAATATCCTCAGCAGAAGGTAGATCCTCATGCTTTAAAAGTGTTGAGCCTTGCGCAAACGCCAACCATAATTGGCTTTCACTCACCACAGGCTGCCTATACAATTTTTTTGTCGTAAAATCGAAAAGTAAGGCACTCGATTTCTGTTCATCAAACCCCCAAAATTTAATCTCATTTTTCAGTGATAATTCGTGTGCTATCACAATTTCACCATTAACAAACCAACCAGGAAAGGAAGCTTGACCTGTCGAATCATGTAATCCAATTAACATAATGGGCTGGCAGCAATAGTAATCACCTAATGCTTTCCACCATTCCGCTCGTTGATTAAGCCAAATTTCATTGATTGCAACCACATGAAATTTCCCTTCTGCATCAATTTGGCTGACAATCCCATCCCCATCAGACATAAAAATTTTCCCTTGTAAAAACACCACATTTTGTAAATTAAAAGGGGTATTTAAGAACCATGCGGTCGGTTTAATCACATTAAGTACATCTTGTCCTGGCCCTTCTTGGCGATAAACTTCCTTATTCTTCTTGCTATAAAAATAGAAAATCTCAGTACCTTGTTTATCGAACAAACTACCAACTAATGTGAGATCGGATGGAATAGGCCAATGACTTTGGTGTAATCGAATATTTGTCGGTGTTTCTCCATAGCCTAAAGAAGGGGATAAATTAGGTTTGATAAGTAAACCATCCGTTTTTCTCAACCAATAGCGGTGCAATGCTTGATTACCATCGATGCCTGAGATAGTAACTGTTTGACCTAAAATCGCATCCATATGTTGTACTTGTTGACCATGTAATTTATAGGTACTGCTAAGCATATAACTCTGTAGAAATGAGTGAGGGATTGCGATGAAGATTGAGTCGGCGTTTCTGCAAGACGCATTATTAATCTTGAATCTGCATTTAAACCCAATAATTCGACTTGATTTTCCTTAAGCTGAAAATTGGCAACTTCATAAGTATCAGAATAACGGCACGAAAAATAAATATGTCCATCACCTTTCCATAATTGTAGTATTTCAAAATTCCGATTATTTTTATTTTCTAATTGGTATTCAGCATTAATCACACCTGTAGCAATATCAACTTCCCATATTTTTTTCTGTTCCGGTAAGTAAAAATAAGCTTTTTGACCAACAGTTGTACTAAAAACTGCATTTCGTTTATTTTCATTTATACTACTAATAAAAATATAGCGTTGAGAACTAACTTCATAAAATGCCCGACCAACATTTTCATTATTATATTGATGATTTTCTATCACAACATATTGCCCATGATTTTTATTCTGTTCAGCGTAATGTTGCAAATGTTGATTTAAATCTTGATTACCCGCTCTCCATTTATTTTCATCTTCGTTAATGATACTCATTTGTTGTGATGAAAAAGAAACTTTTTGTATTTCATCATTTTTGTCAACAAACAATATCGTTCCTTGAATACTGCTGGAATCCAAATCAATAATGATTCCATCTACTATCAATTGACCATTTTTTAACTCAACCTGATTGCTATCTAACTGACTAATATCAATAATCCACTTAGAATGTTGATTATTAGACGAATCATCAGTTAGCTTAATTTTGACACCTTTATTCAACGTTAATTTATATGTACCGCCATAGCCTTGTATATGATACTCAATCTTTCCATGCCACTCAGATGCTAGTTGAGGAATAACTAAATTACGGTCCTTTTTATCAAGAACAATATTTATAGATGTATCTACATATTCATGAAAAATTTGGGTAATCGTATTTTCACTTGGGAATATGTAAAAATCATAATCAAAGTTATCTTTTTTCTCTAAACGCCTAATAACATTAAAGCCACTATCATTACGCGATGTACAACCGGGCCATAAGTTATAACTGTATTTTATATAAGACTTAGGTATAACAGGAAGGATTATTGTGTCCACATGTTGAAAATCAATATCACGCTCTTTATTTTCATAACCAATTCCTTGACGAATATTTATGGCTTTAGATTTATCCAATAGCATCGTGGGAAAATTACCAGCCCAAAAGATATAATTTTTCCGTCCACCTCCTGCTGAATTCGGTTTTGTACGATATATATACTGACTATCAAATTCAATTTTATTATCTCTAAGAGAGATAGTACTAAATACCGCACCAAATTTTGGAATGAGCATATTTTTATCTGAAATATAATCAAAACCATTACCTTTATAAGCTTCATCTAGTGTGTAAAAATAGCGTCCAACTGCCTTTGCATCCTCACCAATGATGGCAAAATTACGTGCTAATCCAACAAACCCGATACCTAACCCTGCCACAAGAACACTAGCGCTCCCTAAAACACTTGCAGCCCCTGCACATCCAGCAATACCTAATCCTATTCCTCCTGAGCCTGTTGCAAAACTAGCAGAGTCAAAAGCAAGTTGAGTGCCAAATATAATACGTTCAGGATCATTTTCCGCATTTGATAATTCATAAGCATCGAAACCAACTAAGGCCCCACTAAAAATAACTGTCATTCCTTCATTCGCTGTTTTTGTCATTGATGAAAAGAAAAAATTCATTCCTTTCCCTGCTATTTCATTTTCTTGGGCTAGCTCTAATTTAACAATGTCATTGATTTTTACTATATCGTTCATCGCACCATGTGCCATCATTGAGTAATTAACATAGCTATGAATCTTTAGTGCTAAATATAAATTTGATGATACTTTTCCTTTTGATACATTATTATGATTCTTTTCTTCTGCCCATTGAATTATTGATTGGATAGCAATACCTGCATTTAATCCATCAAATGATGAAGAACTTGCTTCACCAAACTTTTCACGTAGATGGTTTTCTTCAAATGTGTAATATTGTCTGAAGATTCCCATTTGCTCTAAGGAATGGCGCTGAAATCGCATAAAAATACTATCTTTAGTTTCAACCCAACAAGTTAACTTTGAGTCCTTAATGTTAACGAACTGAATTTTGTAATTTTCATTACCCAATGACTCTACTGACGAAAATAATGGTATCCAGTTTTCATCCAATTTATTTTCTGTTGTTAATATTGTTAGCGATTGATCGATATTTTCAGCCCATTGCTCCGCATCTAAAATCACTAAGGATGTTTTCAATTGAGTGTCATGGATAATTTCATTTTGTTGATGGAATAAATCCTCGATTTCCTTTTCTCTTAATGACTTTATTGATAATTCTTCAGATGAAACTAAGTCATTTACAGTCAAATGATTACCGATAGGAACATCTTTCATACGACCGACATCAATAAAGACTAACTCAAATGCAGGATTATTATTTCGCTCAAAAGCGCTATAATAACTTGCCATTTTCTTATCAACGAAAAAAACCTTTAAAGCTGAAAATAATCGTTTACTATTTTTGAAGGAAAATAAACCAAAATTAGGATCGTAAAAATAATATATACTTTTCCCATTATCTACAACCTTCCCAACTAGCATCGAATGGCTTTTACTGTTCATTGCAAACATTTTTGTTTCTTCATTGATATCTAGTAATGTCTGTATTTTCTTCAATTCCATCACGCCATGAGAAAAGGAGGATTCAACCGCACTAACATTGGAATGAAGATTTTTGAGTGACGATTGTAATAATAGCGCATCCTTACTTTCAGGCGCTGCCGCTGCCATATATAGCTTATCAATAAATCTATCAGCACCTGTATGTCCATTAAGAGCTAATGCTACAGACATCGTTCTCACTAAAGGGTAACAGCGACCACCTGAATCACTTCTTATTAATGACAAATAAAAATCTTGTGGTATTAACCGATTTGTTTTGCTGCCTAAAGAAGAAAATAACTCACTAATCTTCCCTGTTTGATTTAAAACCTTTGAAATATATTCAGAATAACTTACATCTTGAATTTGGCGATATAGTGCACCTCTTTCTTTTGCTGTATATTCTCCAGTAACATACAATTTCTTTAATTTATTTGAATTCATTGATACATCAAAACCAGGAATATTAATCTCTTTATAATTTTCAATACCTAGATTAAATTCATTTTTAAATCGTAGGTTTCGAGTTAACTTATGTAAATAAATTAAATTCTCATAGCGTTCATTAATAGTAAGGTGGTATTCGGAGCTGGCATTTACTTCTATATTTTCATCATAATCAATTGTTTGAATAACAGCATCTGTCCCATGTTTTTCTTTAGTACTGATCCATATCCAACTCCGTTCCACCTCTCGTAAAGCATAAAGTAAATTCCCGTATTTTCTTTTATTCAATGAAACAATCGTTTTATTCGTTTTAATAATGCTTTCTAGATACTGTCTTTTATTGCTATCGGTTGTATTGGAAAGTTCAAATTCTAAGAATTTACATTTTTCATTTAGCTTATTATTTTGGATATCTAATTTTAATTTTATACACTCACCTATATCCAACCAAGTGTTTACTGATGCACTTTGCTCTAATGGCTCTTGCAACATATCTTCACTTTCAGGTATATCACTAAATGTAATATTTAGATTACTAGCCAAATCTTTCAGTTCTTGATGTATTTTATTTCTATAAATATAAAAATCATGCATTCTTTGCTTTCTTGAGTAATCTCCAGGCTTTTGCCTTATAACCATATTACTTTCTGGATTTAATGAACTATCATTTCTTTGCGGCTGAAAAATAAGACTCCACTCTTCATCATTATAATGCATAAATACGCTAGCTTTAGTAATATTATGTTCTTTAATATTGTAATCTCGCTCATCAATAGCCATCACGACATTATCATATAATAAAGATGCATCACTTCGATTATCCCTATATACTCGATATGTTTCACTATTCAATTCTGTAACAATAATAGAACCACCACGCAATTGCCCTGTAAATAAAAATTGTATTTCCGATTTTTTTTTAGGGATATCTATATATTCAACTTGTTTACTATCTTTACTTCTCATTTTTGATTCTAAAAAATAGCAATCAATAGAATTAAAGTCATCATTTCTATAACTATCATCTACATACTCAATAAAATAACCGTGACCAATCTTTTTATTAAAAATAACTTTACCTTCCGATGGTAACTGTAAAACTTTATTCAATTCTTTCGCATTCAATATATATTGCTGAGAAAAATTTATAGGGTCCTGTTTAAAAATATCAATGTCTTTACTCGGTAACACTTCTACCCCATGATTGCTGCCAGCTAAACTAATATCATGACTAGCCTCGCGAACGGATTGAGAGATCAATGCTGGATTTTCAACTGAATAACCATAGATACTTAGCTGATGGTCAAGACACTCCTCTACAGGCGTCCCTGTTAATAATGACTCGGAAACAGCTTTAGTCATTATCTCTGCTCTTACTTCTCCATGGCTGCTCGATTGATTTTTCAAGGTTTCAGAATAAGAGATTCCCTTATCAATACGGTGCATCCCTATAGGTACATGTTCAACAAATGCATCTTCAGGTAATAGTTCCTTTAATTCATTCGCAATCTCAATTGCATCTTGTAAATTTGCATTGGGAAAATAAATAACAGCTTGATCTGTTAAGTTACCTAATTTTTTAGGCCCCATAATCTTTGACTGCATAATTTTATTATGAGGATCTCGTTCATACAAATAAACTAGTGCTTCAGCTAATGAAAAGTAATGCTCTTTTTTCACATTAATTGTTAATCGCGACATTAACATCGAATTATTTTTATATCGCCCATTGAAGTCCTTGGGTAAAAGACGATAAGCATCACCATCTAAGAGATCACTATCCGATAAGTGACTAAAATAGTCTTCATTTTTTCCTTGAATTCTAATTTCAATATTTGAATTATTTTCAGCTAATAATTTAAACTTATCCAAATATTCTTTTTGCTCTTCAATAGTTAAGCCGCTTGCATCTATAGGCTTATTTGAACTGTATTTTGCATATATAAAATTTGAAAGATTTGATTCTATTATTTTTAGTTTTTTAACTGAAGATGAACTCCAAGATCCATTGTTTTTATATTCTGTCTTTATCTCCATTACTATTTTCTTAATAGCAGCATTACTATTGGCATATTGATAAAGATATTTTGTTTCAGTTAATAATGAATTACGACTATTTGTAGGCATGATTATATCCCTATTTAGCATTCACATTAGTTAATAAAACAATCCAATTAGATTGTTATCCTATTACTAACACAAACTTTAAAAATGACTAAATAGAGTTAATCTGCATTATTTATAGATTTTAAATAAT
Source organism: Providencia sp. LY12 (assembly GCF_057621555.1). NCBI lineage: Bacteria > Pseudomonadati > Pseudomonadota > Gammaproteobacteria > Enterobacterales > Morganellaceae > Providencia > Providencia sp. LY12. The sequence continues at coordinate 3,311,351 of NZ_CM172594.1, forward strand.
TTCAAAAACATTTATTTTAAATAAAAAAAAGGGACGATTTCTCGTCCCTTTTCTCAATTTAATCTAAGCGAATATAAATTACGCTTGACCTTTAACTTCTTTCAGACCGTTGAATGGTGCGCTGTTACCCAGAGCTTCTTCAATACGGATCAGTTGGTTGTATTTAGCAACACGGTCAGAACGGCTCATAGAACCAGTTTTGATTTGGCCCGCCGCAGTACCAACCGCTAAATCAGCGATAGTTGCATCTTCAGTTTCACCTGAACGGTGAGAGATAACGGCAGTATAGCCAGCATCTTTCGCCATTTTAATCGCAGCTAATGTTTCAGTCAGAGAACCAATTTGATTGAATTTGATCAGGATTGAGTTAGCGATGCCTTTCTCGATACCTTCTTTTAAGATCTTCGTGTTAGTTACGAATAAATCGTCACCAACTAATTGAATTTTGTCACCAAGAACTTTAGTTTGGTATGCGAAACCATCCCAGTCAGATTCGTTTAAACCATCTTCGATAGAAACGATTGGGTATTGTTTAGTCAGTTCTTCTAAGTAATGAGTGAACTCTTGTGAAGTGAAGGTTTTACCTTCGCCTTTCAGTTCATAGTTGCCAGTTTCTTTGTTGTAGAACTCAGAAGCTGCGCAGTCCATCGCCAGAGTCACATCTTTACCCAGAACATAACCTGCTTGCTCAACCGCTTCTTTAATAGCAGCCAGTGCAGCAGCGTTAGATTCTAAGTTAGGTGCATAACCACCTTCATCACCAACAGCCGTATTCATACCTTTAGATTTCAGTACTTTTGCTAAGTGATGGAAAATTTCAGAACCCATACGTACCGCTTCTTTCAGAGTCGGTGCGCCAACAGGTTGGATCATGAATTCTTGGATATCAACGTTGTTATCTGCGTGCTCACCACCATTGATGATGTTCATCATTGGCAGAGGCATAGAGTATTGACCGTGAGTACCATTCAGATCAGAAATATGCTCATACAGAGGCATACCTTTTGCCGCAGCAGCTGCTTTTGCGTTTGCTAAAGAAACTGCCAGAATTGCGTTTGCACCGAATTTAGATTTGTTTTCAGTACCATCTAAGTCAATCATGATTTTATCGATATTTGCTTGATCTTTAGCATCTTTACCGATAACTGCTTGAGCGATTGGACCGTTAACAGCGGCAACAGCTTTCAGAACACCTTTACCCAGAAAACGTGATTTATCACCATCACGCAGTTCCAGTGCTTCACGAGAACCTGTAGATGCGCCTGATGGAGCCGCAGCTAAACCAACAAAACCACCTTCTAAATGTACTTCAGCTTCAACAGTTGGGTTACCACGAGAATCAATGATTTCACGACCGATCACTTTAACAATTTTGGACATTAGGTTTTCCTCAGTACAAGTTAAATTTCGGGAAGTTGGCGAAAATTGCCGACTTCCCCGTATCTTATTTCAACTCACCTTTCTGGTACTTACCAGCGGCTTTAACAAAACCTGCAAACAACGGATGACCATCTCTTGGGGTCGAAGTGAATTCTGGGTGGAACTGGCAAGCCACAAACCATGGGTGGTTTGGATTTTCAATGATTTCAACCAGTTTATTATCCACAGAACGACCTGCAATGTTCAGACCCGCATCTTCGATACGTTTCAACAGCAGATTATTCACTTCGTAACGGTGACGGTGACGTTCAACAATCGTTTCTGCGCCGTACATACCGCGCACTAAACTGCCATCGGTTAAATGACATTGTTGACCACCAACACGCATTGTACCGCCAAGGTCGCTCTCTTCAGAACGCACTTCAACGTTGCCATCTTCGTCACGCCATTCAGTAATCAGCGCAACAACTGGGAATTTGCAATCTGCATCAAACTCAGTGGAGTTCGCGTCTTTCATATTCGCAACATTACGTGCAAATTCAATGAGAGCGACTTGCATTCCCAGACAAATACCTAAATAAGGAATTTTATTCTCACGGGCATATTGTGCCGTCAGAATTTTGCCTTCAATACCACGAGAACCGAAACCGCCTGGGACTAAAATCGCATCCAGACCTTTGAGTAACTCAACACCACGGGTTTCGATATCTTGAGAATCAATCAGCTTAATATTCACGGTTAAGCGATTTTTCAGACCCGCATGTTTCAGTGCTTCGATAACTGATTTGTATGCATCTGGTAATTCAACATATTTACCCACCATACCAATAGTAACTTCACCTGCTGGATTGGCTTCTTCGTAAATAACTTGTTCCCACTCAGATAAATCAGCTTCTTTGCATTCAAGGCGGAAACGGTTACAGATGTATTCATCCAAACCTTGCGCTTTCAGCATGCCAGGGATTTTATAGATTGAATCAGCGTCTTTCAGAGAGATAACCGCTTTTTCTGGAACATTACAGAATAGGGCAATCTTCGCGCGCTCATTCGCAGGAATGACGCGATCTGAACGACAGATCAGCACATCTGGCTGAATACCAATTGACAGTAACTCTTTCACAGAGTGCTGTGTTGGTTTTGTTTTCACTTCGCCCGCAGCCGCTAAGTATGGCACTAAGGTTAAGTGCATATACAGTGTGCGCTCACGGCCCACTTCCGCAGCCATTTGACGAATAGCTTCTAGGAATGGCAGAGACTCGATATCACCGACTGTACCGCCGATTTCGACTAATACAACGTCATGACCTTCACCACCACGGATGATGCGATCTTTGATTTCATTAGTGATATGAGGAATAACTTGGATGGTCGCGCCTAAGTAGTCGCCACGACGCTCTTTGCGCAGGACTTCAGAATAAACACGTCCAGTCGTAAAGTTGTTGCGACGTGTCATTTTGGTACGAATAAAACGCTCATAATGACCTAAATCCAAGTCAGTTTCAGCGCCGTCTTCTGTAACGAAAACTTCCCCGTGTTGGGTTGGGCTCATTGTGCCTGGATCTACGTTAATGTAGGGATCCAGTTTCATAATGGTCACATTGAGTCCACGGGCTTCGAGTATAGCCGCCAAGGAGGCTGCGGCAATGCCTTTACCCAGAGAGGATACGACCCCGCCGGTCACAAAAATATAATTAGTTTTCATGCTGAACCTGAACGTTTAGGTTTAAAAGATGATGGATATAACAGGACGGGAAAACAGTATACCCGAACCTTAAATCTCCTACAAATGTTCTAAGCGCAATAAGGCTAGTTTTCATTAATACCTTAAATAAATCAGCAAGTTAAAAATAAAAATATTTATCGTTTGATAAATAGTCACTTTTTAGGGTGCTATTCAACTGTTTTGCAAGATTAACACATTTTTGTGTAAATGCTAAATCCTTTCAGCTTAATCTATCACTGAAAAAACATCATTTTGCCGATTGTTTGATTTTGAATAACTATTTCAATCCGTGACTATCATTATCGACAAGCATTCTTTGTAAAATTTAGCTGTCTGGATTGGGTCATTCATCTAATTTGATAGATACCCACAATGCTTCCATCTCATCAAGTGTAGCAGTTTCTGTTGATTTGCCAGTTTTTGCTAATCGTCTTTCGATTTCACGAAAACGGCGCTCAAATTTATTGCACGCTTTTTGTAAGGCAAGCTCAGGTTTATGTCCTAAATGGCGGGATAAATTAACAGTCGCAAATAATAAATCGCCAATTTCCTCTTCAAGATGCTGTTCATCCACGACTGCTTGAGTGGCTTCTTCCATCACTTCTGCTAGCTCTTCGGTGACTTTGCCAGCCACAGGGCCCAGCGTATCCCAATCAAAGCCGACTGAGGCACAACGTTTTTGAATTTTATAGGCTTTCATTAAGGCAGGAAGTGCATTTGGGATATCATCCAACACTGAGTATTGGTCTTTCTGCGCACGCTCTTTGGCTTTACGCTGTTCCCAACCTGCAATGGCTTCTTGGCTGCTGAGTTGGTTATTTTCGTCGAAAATATGAGGATGGCGACGTTCAAGTTTGTCGCTGACAGCTTGGCAAATATCATCAAAATCAAATAGATTTTGCTCTTGAGCCATTTGCGCGTAGAACACCACTTGAAAGAGAAGATCCCCCAACTCGCCTTTTAAGTCGATAAAATCTTCTCGTTCAATGGCGTCTAGAACTTCATAGGTTTCTTCAAGGGTATAAGGGGCAATAGTCTTAAACGTCTGTTGCGTATCCCACGGACAGCCATTTTGCGGGTCACGCAAACGCGCCATAATAGTGAGTAACCGTTCAATTTGTTTATTGCCCTGCTGCATATTTAACCCTTATCAAAAAATAATTACATGGTGTTTTAATGAGGGTTATACCTTAACCAAATTGAATTGAATACGCTAAATTTTCAGATTTTTATTAACTAAACAACGAAAAAACTCTTTTCAAGATCATACCCAAATATACCGAAAGTAGATTTTCAAAATAGTTTGGATGTGCAGCTAGGCGGCAAGTAAGCAAGACCCTAGGAGCATACATAAGTATGTGACTAGGGCGAGCGCGCGCAGCCAACAACGCTGCGCGCCAAAATATGAAGAAAATTAGGAAGAGTGGCGTTTCGCCTCGATAACATCCGGTAACTGATTTAACTTCGTGAGAACTCGCCCCAGCACCTCGATATTATACAGCTCGATAGTCATATCGATGGTGGCGAGCTGCTGCTTCACATCGCTGCGGCTGCTTACCCCTAGCACGTTGACTTTTTCGTTCGCGAGGATTGTCGTAATATCGCGCAATAATCCACTGCGGTCATTGGCTATCACTCTTACCACCAACGAGTAACCGCTAGAGTAGTTTTCACCCCAAACTGCATCAATCACACGCTCTGGCGCGTGGCTTTGCAGCTCGGCAAGCTGTTCACAATCTGCACTGTGAATCGAAATTCCGCGACCTTTGGTAATAAAGCCGACGATTTCATCACCCGGAATTGGCTGGCAGCAACGCGCAATATGGTGCATCAGGTTGCCGACCCCTTCGACCACTACGCGCCCACTGCCGTGGGATGGTGCTCTTGGTACGCCAGATTTATTTTCCAGTGACTTCATCGCAGCGCGATCTTCTTCCTCTGCCGTCGCTTTATTAAACTTAGCTTGTAGGAAGTTAACCAATTGATTGATTCGAATATCACCGCCGCCAATTCCCGCTAACACTTCATCCAATGAGTGTACGTTATAACGGGCAATCAACTGTTTTTCTGCATCTCGTAAACTGATATCTAGATGAGATAATTCGCTGTCAAGAATTTGACGTCCCGCCAGAATATTTTTATCGCGGTCTTGTTTACGGAACCAGTTTTGAATTTTCGCCCGTCCACGGCTGGTTGTCACATAACCGAGGTTAGGATTGAGCCAGTCGCGACTCGGGTTTGGGTGCTTCTGGGTGATAATTTCAATCTGATCGCCCATTTGCAATTGGTAGCTAAATGGCACGATGCGCCCACCAATTTTCGCTCCAATACAGCGGTGTCCGACATCACTGTGAATATGGTAAGCAAAATCGAGCGGCGTTGAACCTGTTGGTAAATCCACCACATCGCCTTTTGGCGTAAACACATACACTCGGTCATCAAACACTTGGCTACGTACTTCATCCAGCATTTCACCAGAATCTGCCATCTCTTCTTGCCACGAGATGAGTTTACGCAGCCATGCAATGCGGTTTTCGTAGCTGCTGCCCTTACCTACGCCACTTGCACCTTCTTTATATTTCCAGTGCGCAGCAACGCCCAGCTCTGCATCTTCATGCATTTGGCGGGTACGGATTTGGATCTCTAGTGTTTTACCATTTGGACCTAAAACCACTGTATGGATCGACTGATAGCCATTTGGCTTTGGGTTCGCTACATAGTCGTCGAACTCATCGGGTAAATGACGGAAATGAGTATGCACAATCCCCAGTGCCGCATAGCAATCTTGTAGGCGTTCAACCACGATACGTACCGCACGCACATCATATAACTCGCCAAATGCTAAGGATTTCTTCTGCATTTTGCGCCAAATACTGTAAATGTGTTTTGGTCGGCCATACACTTCAGCTTGAATTTGCTCTTTGAGCATATATTTGCGCAGTGTGCTAACAAAATTGTCGATGTATTCTTCACGGTCAATACGGCGCTCGTGCAGCAATTTCGCAATTTTTTTGTATTCGTCAGGGTGTAGATAACGGAAACAGAAATCTTCTAATTCCCATTTTAATTGCCCGATCCCTAAGCGGTTTGCCAACGGTGCATAAATGTTGGAACACTCTTTCGCCGCTAAGACACGTTCATCTTCGCTGGCATCTTTGACTTCACGTAAATGAGCGATACGCTCGGCGAGTTTAATGACCACGCAGCGGAAGTCTTCTACCATCGACAACAGCATACGGCGGATGTTATCCACCTGTACGGAACTGGTTTCGTTAGATTGAGTGGCTTTAAGTTCGCGGATGGCATCCATCTCAATCACGCCTTTTACCAGCGCATGAATGGATTGACCGAAATCATCAATAACGGATTGTTCGTCGAGTTTTCCCTCTTCAACTAAAGGGAACAGCAACGCAGCTTGTAAGCTACCAATATCCATGCTGAGCGTGGATAGAATTTCGGTCATTTCAATGCCGCGCCACAGTAGCAGAGGCGCAATATCCTGCCCCGATAATTTATCGTGACAATACTGCCAGGTATGGATGAGTTTTTCTTCTGATTGTTTATTATTCAAACCCAAATCATTAACCCATTTTTCGGGGGCAAATTCACCTGCTGGGGTTAAATGCGCACTTCTTACTGCAACCATATATTCTCCCTACCTGTTACACCTCTGGGCTACGAACAAATAGCGCCATGGATTCCAGATGACTAGTTTGCGGAAACATATCCAACATCCGCAATTGAGATAACTGATACCCGCCTTCAAGCAAAACTTTACTGTCTCTTGCTAACGTTGTTGGATTACAAGAAACATAGACAATTTTTTCTGGCATCAGTTTAATTAAATGTTCCATTACACCAGCGGCACCTGCTCGAGCAGGATCTAACAAGACTTTATTGAAACCTTCTTGCGCCCACGGCTGAGTGTGAATCTGTTCTTCCAAGTTCTCATTATAGAACGCCGCATTCTCAATTGAGTTGCGCTGGGCGTTATTTCTGGCTTGAGTGACTAAATTTTCAACACCTTCAACGCCTACCGCCATTTTCACTAAGCGGGAAATTGGCAGCGTAAAGTTACCCATCCCACAGAAAAGATCCAATACCCTATCTTCTAGGCTTAGATCTAACCATGCTAAGGCTTGCGCCACCATGTGCTGGTTAATTTCGCCATTCACTTGAATAAAATTGGCAGGACTAAATTGTAAGGTTTCACCCGCCACCTGATATTCAGGTAAAATGGAGCCAGCCTCAAGCGGGACTAACTGACCTTCATTCCCTGCTAACCAAATACTAAGCCCATGAGACTTGGCAAAGTCTAGCAAGTGTTTTCTATCAGATGCGTCAACAGGGGCTAAATGACGTAGCAGGATAAGATTGCCGTTATCCCCGTGAATCAGCTCTACATGCCCTAATTTGCTGGCAATCGATAGCTGATTTAAACAGGTGGACAATGGCGCTAACAGTGCATCAAGTTCTGCGTGCAATACTGAGCAACTTTTAATGTCCACCAGCGTGTTGGTTTGCGTTTGGCGAAATCCCATCATTAAGTGATTAGATTTATTTTGATATTGCAGCCCCAAACGCGCGCGGCGGCGATAACCATATTCTTCACCGCCAATCACCGAAATAGGTGGCAGTACAGAGCCAGTCTCCCGCCCCATTAAATGTTGTAAAGCCTGCGCCTTGCTTTCGCGTTGAAGCCCAATCTCTACATGCTGCTGTTGGCAGCCACCACATTGATTAAAATAACGGCAGCGGGGTTTCACTCGTTGCGGGCTAGTGCTAAGGCGTTTAATGACTTTGGCTTTGGCAAAATGACGTTTATCTTCCGTCAGTTCGACTTGCGCCTCTTCCCCTGGTAATAAACCAGTGATAAATATGGCTTTGCCATCATGACGAGCTACGCCTTGCCCAGCGGCATCTAAACTATCGACATGAACCGTGATTTGACGGCGTTGGGTGGTGCGGCGATTTGGCGAGTAAAATTGGGCCATAAGTAGTCACTAAACGGAGTTAAATAAATTCTATTTCAAGCCACAGGTGGTAAGCCCATATTTACTTTATAACGGCTTACTTTATCACTGCGACTGCCTGATAATTGGGTAGACAAATTAGCGGGCTATCATAGCATTTTTTTTACCAAAATTAGTGACCACTTAGTTTTTTTGTCACGCTATATACTGACTTTTTTTATCAGCGTTAATTCGTCACCATAAATTTTCGATACTCTTCATAAGCATAATGGTCAGTCATTCCGCTAATGTAGTCTTGGAGCAGTCTGGCTCGATAATAAAACTCTAGCATCGATTTATCCGCATCGCTGGTGACTGAAATTTTTTCCAAGGCTTCGTTATAGGAGAGTCGATGTTTATTGGATAGCTTATGAAATAGGCGAGTTTCGATAAAAAAGTGTTTATGGTAATTTTGTGCCACTAATGCCGCAAAATCCTCTCTATCCATCATCAATAGTGGGCTGTAAACATCTAACAACCCGCTAATAATTCGGTAGCCTTGTAGCTCTAACTCTTCCACTTCATGGTGATTAAACACATGCTTAAACGCCACTGTTTTTAAAGCTTTTAAGAGGCGATGCTCTTGGCTTTTATCCTCAAGTAACGCGCTGTTAAAGCTGCCGTGATAAATTTCAGGCAGGTTTTGAATAAAGCGCTGAGCACTGTAATGGGCGAGTTTTCCTGTAATATTGACACGCAAATACATAAAAAACTGATCTTGCTGAATGCGCCTTGTGTGGTTATCGCTGATATTATTGAATGCCCGCAAAATAGTTTGGTCGAAGAGATCCCCAGATTTTACCTCGCCCCACTCCGCTTTTAGGTATTCAATTAGCTGCTCAACGGTATAAATGCCCTTTTCTGCTGCATCGTCTAAATCCGCAATACAGTAAGAAATATCATCGGCAGCTTCCATGATATAAGAGAGCGGAAAACGGCAATATTTTCCCATTTCCAATTTTTTACTTAACTCGCTGACAAAATCCGCTTCAGACCAATAATAGCCCGGTTTTTTCATTAAATAATCAAATTCTGGCGGGATAGGCTCAAGGTCATAAGCGCCGCGAGTGTATTTCAAAATAGAGCCAATTTGGGCGTAGGTTAAATTCAGCTTGAGCAGGCGATGCGCCATGCGCAGCCCTTGAGCGTTCCCTTCAAACGAGCATAAATCACGCTTAAGCTGACGACGAAATAGATCCTGTTTTTCATTACCAGTCAGTTGTAACGCTTTAATTTTGCAAGGGTCTGTCGTTTCTGGCGTGAAGAGATAATCTGGCGATAACAATTTACTGAACCAGCGTTGAATAGCGGCTTCACCGAAATGCCCAAACGGTGGGTTGCCAATATCGTGCATCAAACACGCCATTTCCACCAGGCTTTCAAAGGCATCACAACGGTCAGTTAAACCATATTCATCAAGCAATTTTTTCTTTTTCAGCTCACCCAACACCGTTTTGCTGATGTAGCGCCCAACTTGTTGGACTTCAAGAGAATGGGTTAAACGGCTGCGTACGGCGGAGTTTTGTTCAAGGGGAAAAACTTGGGTTTTCTGCTGTAAACGTCGAATGGCTGCCGAGTTAATAATCCGCCCACGGTCGCTTTCAAAGAGACGGTTTACGGCATCTTCATCATCGGGTGAGACTTTTTGATTTTTCCCACTGCTCATATAGTTACGCTGGAAACTCAGTTTTTTAACAAAATTAATCTCTTTTCCCGCCATGCTAGCCTCTATGCCTTACCGTTTTATTCCTGAATCTCCAAAGAAAAGGCAGAGGAAAACCCACCTTTCGATGTTACACTTTAGCCATCTACGACATAAGTGTCTAATTAATCAACAGTGAGTATGACATAATGAAAATCGGTATCATAGGTGCGATGGAGCAAGAAGTTGCGACCCTGCGCGAAAAAATTGAAGGTTGCCAAACATTGAGCCTTGCTGGCTGTGAAATTTATACAGGGAAAATAAACGGCGTTGACGTCGCTTTATTAAAATCGGGCATCGGTAAAGTCGCAGCGGCAATCGGTACCACATTATTGTTAGAACACTGCAAGCCTGATGTTATCATCAATACAGGTTCTGCGGGCGGTTTAGATCCACGTTTAAATGTAGGTGATATCGTCGTATCTACCGAAGTGCGCTACCACGATGCGGATGTCACCGCATTTGGTTATGAGCCGGGTCAAATGGCACAGTGCCCACCGGCATTTATTGCCGATGCAAAACTCATTGAAACTACCGAACAGTGCGTGAAAGCGTTAGATATGAACGCCGTTCGCGGTTTGATTTGCAGTGGTGATGCTTTCATCAACGGAGCTGAGCCTTTAGCGCGTATCAAAGCGACATTCCCAACCGTTGCTGCCGTTGAAATGGAAGCCGCGGCTATCGGTCATGTCTGCTACCAGTTTAAGGTACCTTTTGTGGTGGTTCGTGCAATTTCAGATGTGGCAGATAAAGAGTCCCACACTAGCTTTGACGAGTTTTTACCTATCGCTGCACGCCAATCATCCTTGATGGTTGCTGCGATTGTCACAGCATTAGCGTAATTTATTTCTCACTTTCTAAGGCATAACTGACCTTCATTTATGCCTTTTCTAATACCTCTTTGTGAAGTAATGCTATGAATCTAACGACCAAACTCATGCGCTCACTGATTGGTTTTCTATTTTTCTTAACCCTAATCAATAGTGCATTCGCCACTCCCAAATCCCGAGTCATTAGTTTATCACCTGCCAATACGGAGCTGGCTTATGCCGTAGGATTGGAAGATAGCTTAATTGCCGTAAGCGCCTATTCCGATTATCCAGAATCTGCCAAAAAGCTTGAGCAAGTAGCGGATTGGCAAGGGTTAAATGTGGAGCGGATTATTGCCTTAAAGCCGGATTTGATCTTGGCGTGGCGAGGCGGTAACCCGCAGCGACCTCTGGATCAGCTTGCATCGTTAGGGATTCCAATTGTCTATTTTGATTCGCAAAGCATTGATGGAGTTATCGCTTCACTGGAAGAGCTTGCACAATATAGCCCTCACCCAGAAGTGGCCGAGAAAAATATCGCCCAAATGCGTAGCACGTTAAAGATGCAAAAAGATAAATTAGATAATAATAAAAAACCTAAGCAATTATTTATTCAATTAGGCACTCAGCCATTATTTAGCGCTGGCGATAATACTCTTCAAAATGATGTCGTTAAGACTTGCGGCGCTCAGAATATTTTCGAAAACAGCGCTGTCCAATGGCCTCAAGTCAGCCGTGAGCAAGTCCTCGCTCGCAAACCCGATGCCATCATTATGACCGGCTCCTCCGAGCAAGAAAATGCCGTCAAAGCTTTCTGGAGCACCCAACTCAATGTCCCCATCATTCGCTTAAATGAGGATTGGTTCCACCGCGCTGGCCCTCGTATCATCAAGGCCACCGAGCAGCTATGCAGCCAGCTAAACGCGCTACCAAACTAAGAAAAGAAGTTAAGAATCTAAGATCACAGCAGGATTTTTTGAACAGAATTAATGCAGCAGGACAAAGATAATAAAACTAATTTTTTTCGTTTAAAATCTCACGAAATAATCTTTCTAAATAGTTTGTGCTGTGGCTAGGCGGCAAGTGAGGATATCTCGGGGAGCATACATAAGTATGTGACCCGAGTAGCTGAACGAAGCCAACACCGCCACAGCGCAAAATATAACGAAAGATCAGATGCTGAAGGAAGAACCACAACCACACGTGGATTTCGCATTCGGATTCGTCACAATAAAGCGCGATCCTTCTAACCCTTCAGTGTAATCCACACTTCCACCCACTAAATATTGCAGGCTCATTGGGTCTACAACCAGTGCGACACCTTGTTTTTCGATGGTCATATCCCCTTCGTTGATTTGATCATCGAAGGTAAAGCCATATTGGAAACCACTGCAACCACCGCCCGTAATGTAGACGCGTAGACGCAGGTTTGGGTTATTTTCATCGGCAACTAAGTCTTTTACTTTGGTTGCAGCTGCATCGGTAAATTGCAGAGGCAGAGCTACATCATCACTCATTTATTACTCCAGACCGGTGACCGGTAAATTCATAGGTAAGGCAAAGCCTACTTAGATCAATTTCTCAATTATCCGTCACCTGACTCATTGGTTCAAGTGTTGTTACACAATTGAGCACAGAGTTACTATTCATCTTTATGATTGATCCATCATTGTGATTGATAGCATTGGTTTAATCTCCCTTGTGCTTTAGAATAGCGGCAACTTTTTATTTAGTCTCTTTTCAGGAGCCCTGCAATGCACCATTCCGAAGAATTATATAATGAAGCCCAACAGCTGATCCCTGGCGGTGTTAACTCCCCTGTTCGCGCCTTTAATGGTGTGGGTGGTACCCCGTTATTTATCGAGCGCGCTGATGGCGCTTACATTTATGATGTCGATGGCAAAGCTTACATTGATTATGTGGGCTCTTGGGGTCCAATGGTATTGGGTCACAACCACCCCGCTATCCGTGATGCGGTAATTAAAGCCGTCAATAAAGGCTTAAGCTTTGGTGCACCAACCGCTGCTGAAGTAGAAATGGCAAAATTGGTGTGCGAGTTAGTCCCATCTATCGATATGATCCGTATGGTCAACTCCGGTACTGAAGCCACCATGAGCGCAATTCGCCTTGCTCGTGGTTATACAGGCCGCGATAAAATCATTAAATTCGAAGGTTGCTACCACGGTCACGCTGACTGCCTATTAGTGAAAGCCGGTTCCGGTGCACTGACCATGGGTGAGCCTAACTCTCCGGGCGTACCTGAAGATTTCGTTAAGCACACATTAACTTGCACATACAACGATTTAGCCTCTGTTCGCCAAGCTTTCGAAAACTACCCTGAAGAAGTGGCGTGTGTGATTGTTGAACCTGTCGCGGGCAACATGAACTGCGTACCACCAACCGCAGAATTCCTGCCGGGTCTGCGTGCATTATGTGATGAATTCAACGCACTGCTGATCATCGATGAAGTGATGACAGGCTTCCGTGTTGCACTCGGTGGTGCTCAAGATCACTACAACGTACAACCGGATTTAACCTGTTTAGGTAAAATCATCGGTGGCGGTATGCCTGTGGGTGCATTTGGCGGTCGCTATGAAGTGATGGAAAAATTAGCGCCTATCGGTCCTGTTTACCAAGCGGGTACACTTTCGGGTAACCCAGTTGCCATGGCGGCGGGTTTAGCCTGCTTAAATGAAGTCTCTCAGCCGGGTGTTCATGCACGTTTAACAGAACTGACCGATAAGCTGGCTCGTGGCTTAGCCCGTGTTTCTAAAGAGCAAGGCGTGCCTATGGTTATCAACCATGTAGGCGGGATGTTTGGTCTGTTCTTCACTGACGCCGAATCAGTAACGTGCTACCAAGACGTAATGAAGTGCGATGTGACTCGCTTTAAGAAATTCTTCCACTACATGTTAGAAGAAGGCGTTTACTTAGCACCATCCGCATTCGAAGCAGGCTTTATGTCTGTCGCCCACAGCGATGAAGATATCCAGCGCACCATCGATGCCGCGGAAATTGCACTGGCAAAAATCAAAGCCGAATAATCCCCGCAATAAACCGCACCCATAAAAATAGGCGCCATCTGCAAAAGACGGCGCCTATTTTTTATCTATGTTTCCGGATCTATTTTTGAACTGTTTTTTGGAGCTATTTTTTTGATCTGTTTTCTTTTCCAATCAAACTCAACATTCTCCAAAATCCCGTGCGTTGTAGCTAGGCGGCAAGTGAGCTAAGCCCTAGGAGCATACACAAGTATGTGACTAGGGTTAGCGAGTGCAGCCAACAACGCTACGGCGTGCGGGATGACGGAGAATTGGACGGAGAATCGCCGAACATATCTTTGACCCAGTCCGGGGCAGTATCCTCTTGAGGAGCTTCACCATTCCCATTCAAATTCCACGCTGGATCTTGCGATGCGGATCCTTGGCATAGGCTTTGCGGGTCTTCTGTCCAGACTGGCAACATTCTGCCGCCACCTAAATCAGAGCAGCTAAATTGACCATCCATCATGACGCGCATGTCGGTTATCCCTTCTGGCGCTCGGTTGATCAGTGTCAGTGGCGCTTGGTTATCTAAATAGCGTTGATAAACTCGCAGTGCCCCTGTTGAGCCTGTTAACTGTGTTGGTCCGTTGTTATCGCGACCGACCCAGACAATAGCCACTTCCTTACCGTCAATACCCGCGTACCAGCTATCACGTAGGTCGTTGGTGGTACCCGTTTTACCCGCCAGATTGTATTTACCATATTTATTCAGTAATACACGTCCAGTACCTTGCTGTACCACTTGCTGCATACCGAACAGGGTCAAATAAGCGGCTTGAGATGGCACGGCACGCTCTGCGGATGGGTAACTTTGATACAGCTCTTTACCATCACCATCAATCACGGAGCGTAATGCAGATAATTTCGCTCGATTACCTTCGCCACCAATGGTTTGGTACACTTGCGCCACTTCAGCTGGCGTTAAGTTCACTGCACCTAACAACATCGCTGGCACTTTTTCCATCGCACTTTCTGGCGCCCCCAAACGAATGAACGTATTCATCACTTGGTCGAGACCAATTTCCATCCCTAAGTTTACGGTTGGAATATTTTGTGATTTCGCTAATGCATCCACCAGCATCATACGGCCATTGAAGTTACGGCTATAGTTTCGTGGACTCCAACTTTGATTACCGACCTTGATAGTCAGCGGTTCATCGGATAGCCACGTATTTAAGCGGAAACGGTCTGGCTCACTTAATGCCGTTAAATACACCGGTGGTTTTGCTAAAGAACCAATGCTACGACGGGCATTCAACGCTCGGTTGAAGCCTGAGAATTGTGGATCAGAGCCGCCGACCATTGCACGCACTTCGCCGTTAATACGGTCGACAACCACCATGGCACCTTCGATATCATCCAATTTACGTGCTTTACGTAAATCAGCCACGCCGAACTCGACTGCATTTTCCGCCGCCGTTTGCGCCACCGGATCTAAGGTGGTAAAGATTTTCGCTCCAGAGAGATCTTTAACTTTATCCCCAAGCTTCTCGCTCAGTTCTTGTCTCACCATCTGCATAAATGCCGGTTGAGATGCGACTAACCCCTCTTTGTTTTTCACGCCAAGCGGTCGAGCACTCAGAACTTGGTACATCTCATTGTCGATAACACCACGGGTTTCGAGGATTTTAAGCACAATGTTACGGCGTTTAATCGCATTTTGTGGCTTAGTCCACGGGTTAAAGGTTGATGCACCTTGCACCATTCCCACCAACAATGCTTGTTGGTCAAAGCTTAACTCATTGATTGGTCGACCAAAGTAATACAGACTCGCCAACGGGAAGCCGCGAATTTCATCATTACCATTTTGCCCTAAATAGACCTCATTCAAATACAGCTCAAGAATGCGTTCTTTGCTGTAGTTGTAGTCTAAAATCAATGCCATAAAAGCTTCGTTCGCTTTACGTTTCAGGGTTCTTTCGTTGGTTAAAAATAGGTTTTTCACCAACTGCTGCGTTAAGGTACTTCCCCCTTGCACGGAACGACCTGCAGTGACGTTCGCTACCACCGCACGACCGATAGAATATAAGCTAACACCATCATGCTCATAAAAATTTCTATCTTCCGTTTCGAGGAGGATTTTTACCAGGGATTCAGGGAAGTCCGCCATTGGCAGCACTAAACGCTGTTCATTATTCGCAGATTGCATCATGGTGATCAGTTTCGGATCTAAACGGAAGAAACCGAACGAGCGCCCATTTTCAATATTTTCAATCTTGCTCAACATCCCATTTTCAAACACCAGACGCGCGAGGACTTGCCCCTCTTTTTGGTCAGGGAAATTAAATGGACGACGCAAAATTTCAATGGTATTGCCTTTCACCACAAACTCACCGGATGTGGTGATTTTGCTGACTTTACGGTACTGCATCCCTTCGAGCAGGTTGGTCATTTCAGCTTGGCTGTAATCCATACCCGGCTCAAGGTTTACCATGCGTCCATATACCGCCGCAGGCAAGTCCCACACCTTACCATCAAGGCGTTCTTTAATTTGTTGGTTTAGATAAAAACCGTAAGCCGCCAGTATGACTGCAAGTACCAGCATTAATTTAACTAGCAGCCAGAACCAGCGCCATTTACTCTTGCGAGGTTTGTTCTTTTTTGAGCCTTTTTTGGTCATTTGCTCTTCTTCATCGTCTTCATCATCAAGATATTCGTCATCAATATCTTCGTCATCATACAGATCTTCATCATAATCATCGCGGCGTCTACGGCGGCGTGAAGAAGAGGATTGTTTCTCGGCAGCGCGTCTTTTACGTCTACCAATGGGTTCAAAATCTTTACCGGACATGGTCGCTCCATATCTCCTATACCTAAATAGGCATTAAAATCTAACTAATATGCACAAGTACAACTACAGATACGTAGATGTAACATAAGGCTAATTTTGGCTCATGATTCAAGGAATTTCACGGAAGAAAGCTCCTAATTACACTTCCTTACGCTGCCTATCGAGACCAACAGCCTAATTTACAGCCCGTTATTAGAGCACAAAATTAGGTTATTTCGCACTCATCATCGCTTTTTTTGTTTGTCGCGTTGGTTCGGCATTCGCAGGGTCATCTGGCCAAGGATGTTTTGGATAACGCCCTTTCATCTCTTTTTGTACCTCTTTATAGCTCCCTTGCCAAAATGCACCGAGATCTTGAGTTATCTGGATAGGGCGCCTTGCCGGCGAAAGTAGCGATAATGTTAGCGTCACTTTACCATTTGCCACGGTTGGGTTGGCTTTTTCACCAAACACTTCTTGCAAGCGAATTTCAACCACTGGCGGCTTGTCTAGCGCGTAGTGAATACTTACCTCACTCCCAGAAGGGGCGATATAGGTCATAGGGAAAGTGCTGTCGAGCCATTGACGCTGCTGCCAGTCCAACCGATTCAATAATAAATTCATTAAATCAATTTCTTGCAGCTTTTTCTTACTTGTCACACCATTAAGATAAGGGGCTAACCATTCATCAAGCGTCTCGAGTAAAGTCTCATCATCCATTGCAGGTAATGGCGTATCAGGAAAATAACGCGCCGCTAACTCACAACGAATGCGCAACTGTAGGGTATTTTCTTGCCAATTTAACTGTTGCAAACCATTTTGCTGAAGCCAGTACACCAGTGCATTTTTAATCTCTTCCGGCTCTGGATTAGTCAGCCGTTGAGATTTGACGACTAACTGCCCGCATTGTAAGCGCCGCCATGCCAGTAAGCTCCCCCGCCGCTCATCCCATTCAACTGTCTCTTGAGTGCTAAAAAGATGCGGGCAATCCTGTTGAAGCTTTTCAATTTCAATAGGATACGCCAGTGAGATACGCGCATCCGCCGAGATTTCTGACTGCCATAATGCCGCCACCATCAGCCATTCACTCCCCATTAACGGATCATTGTCGTTCAGTATTGCCCCTAACCCGCTGGCTAATTGATAACGAGTTTGATGGTCACGGGATTTCGCTATGTAGTCAGGAAACCCTGCGGCAAGTAATGTTGGTAACCACTCACTAATCAATCCAGTGGCTTTTCCTAAAGAATGGGTAACCTTGTCACCACTTAAGATAGAGGCGCGTTTGCACCAATTCTCCGTCGGGCGTTCTAAATGGGTATGTATGTCAATCACACCGCCACGGGAAGGCTCTTCAATAATTGCCGTTAATAATGCAGCCAATTGAATAACAGATTTATTTTGAGTTTGCTGCGCGTGATACAGCATGGCGGCAGTACGAACTGACGTTCCCGTTCCCGCCATTTTACTCCCCATCGACGTGAGTTTCCCTTGGGCATCGGTGACACCCAATTTGAATAACAGGTTTTTTGCTGCTGATAATGCCGCCTCAGGGGGAACATCTAACCATTGGAGTTGAGAACTATCGTGACAGCCCCATTGAAGGAGCGCTAACCATAACCCGCTTAAATCACTATTATTGATTTCTGCCTCACTAAATTGTGCTGCACGTTCGGCTTGTTCGGCACTCATTAAATGCCAGCATACACCCGCTTCTAAACGCCCTGCTCGCCCCGCACGTTGGGTCATTGAAGCTTGGCTAATGCGTTTTTTAATTAGCTTTGTCAGCCCACTTCGCGGGTTAAATTGCCCTACGCGCTCAAAACCGCTGTCCACCACTAAGCGGATCCCTTCTATGGTGAGACTGGTTTCCGCAATGTTGGTCGCCAGCACGACCTTACGTTTTCCTTCAGGGGCAGGTAGAATCGCTTGTTGCTGAGCTTGAATTGATAGCGCGCCATACATTGGGCATAACATCACATCGTTAGTCACTAACCCTTCTAACTCGCTTTTCGTCCGCTCAATTTCGCCCACTCCCGGTAAAAAGAGTAACAAAGAGCCAACTTGTTGCTGCATCAGTTGCCAAACCGCGCTCGCGACTTCTTGATGAAACGGTTTATTCGGATTGATGGGCTTATATTCCCGTTGAACAGGGAATGTCCGTCCTTGTGAACTGATCACCGGCGCATCAGGAAATAGCTGGCTAAGCCCTTGATCATCCAGCGTAGCCGACATTAGCAGAATTTTTAAATCGTCCCGCAGTGCTTGCTGAGAATCCAACAACAGCGCTAACCCTAAATCAGCCTGCAAATTACGCTCATGAAATTCATCCAAAATAACCAATCCAACACCTTCAAGCATCGGGTCATTTTGTAATTGGCGAGTGAGAACCCCTTCCGTCACTACTTCCAAACGCGTTTTTGCGCTCACTCTGCTTTCTGAGCGCATACGCAAACCAATGGTTTCCCCTACCGATTCCCCTAACTGCTGCGCTAAGCGAGCGGCGACTGAGCGTGCTGCAATACGCCGCGGCTCTAACATAATAATCCGCCCGTCTATCTGTCTACTTTTGAGGATTTCTAACGGCAATACCGTTGATTTCCCTGCTCCCGTCGGCGCATGCAACAGAACTTGAGAGGATTTCGCTAGAGCAGCGAGTAAGTCATCACTTACTTCTAAGATAGGGAACACTAAGGGGTAACTCCATGAGGTTTAACTTTCTATGTGAAGCATTGTAGCATTAACAAATTGTCGCATTAACGAATATGACGCATTAATACTGTCTATGAGCTAACACCATATATAGGATGGTGTAATGTTATGTCACGAACAACGCGGTAAACGGAGAAAACATGGAATTTATCCCCCCTTTAAAATCAGCCACATTAATTAAACGCTATAAACGTTTTTTAGCGGATGTCGTCACACCCGAGGGAGAGGAAATGACGATACACTGCGCAAACACGGGGGCGATGACAGGCTGTGCCACTCCAGGGGATACCGTGTGGTACTCCACTTCGGATAACCCAAAACGAAAATATCCGTACAGTTGGGAGCTAACACAAACCAAAAATAACCATCTGATTTGTATTAACACGCTGCGGGCGAATCAATTAGTGGCAGAAGCGTTGGCAAAAAAGCATATTCCAGAATTATCTGACTACAGTATAGTGACCCCTGAAGTGAAGTATGGAAGTGAAAACAGCCGGATTGATTTTTTACTCACTCAAGAGGGCTTAGCTGATTGTTTTATTGAAGTAAAATCAGTGACTTTGTTGGAAAATAACCATGGCTATTTCCCTGATACTCAGACAACCCGAGGACAAAAGCACCTTAGAGAGCTGACTTTGATTGCTAAAGAAGGAAAACGCGCCATACTTATGTTTGTCATTTTACATAGCGGTATCCACGTAGTATCCGCGGCTGCACATATTGACTCTCAATATGCAGCGTTGTTAGAACAGGCTATAGCCAATGGCGTCGAAGTTCTGTGTTATCAAGTGGATATATCTAAACAAAAAATGCAAATAGGGACATCAATTCGCTTCACCCCGACTAAGTCATTTTAGTTTAGTCGATATTTAAACAAGGTCATCGAGTTATGAGTGCTTGAGAAGGGAAGAAACACGCTTGTCTTCACAGCATTACAAAACTCATCACATGAACGATTGCCAAGACGGCTGTCTTCTGATATTTATAGCGACCTTAAATTTTCCCCCTTGGGGTTTTTGTAAAATTTGCGTGTGTAGGAGAAGCATTATGCAAGAAGGGCAAAAACGTAAGACATCGTCCTTAAGCATTCTCGCCATTGCCGGGGTTGAGCCCTATCATGAGAAGGCTGGCGAAGAGTACATGAACGAAGCCCAATTGGCGCATTTTAAGCTCATTCTCGAAGCATGGCGCAATCAACTCAGAGATGAAGTGGACCGGACTGTTACTCATATGCAAGATGAGGCAGCTAACTTTCCAGACCCCGTTGATAGAGCCGCTCAGGAAGAGGAATTCAGCCTCGAATTACGTAACCGCGACCGCGAACGTAAATTGATCAAGAAGATCGAAAAGACGCTGAAGAAAGTTGAAGATGAAGATTTTGGCTACTGCGAATCTTGTGGTGTGGAAATTGGCATCCGTCGTTTGGAAGCGCGTCCAACAGCAGATTTGTGCATCGACTGTAAAACATTAGCAGAAATCCGCGAAAAGCAGATGGCTGGCTAATTGTTGTTTTGGGAGTCCTCAACGGCGCATTAACCCTGCGCCGTTATAAGGATTCGCACCCTCAAAAAAATTTAAACTCCCCTTTTCCTCGTCTTTATTTCTCTCATTTTCTCTACATTTGTTATCGTTTGCGTCTCGCGCAAAAAGCTACAATTTGTATAATATTCACTGGTTTAATTGATATAAAAAATAATTAGCCATGACTTTTATTCGTTTAACCATTCTCAAAGAAACTTCAGTGAGCTATGATTAGCCGCTTATTTTGTTTAATGAATCTATGTAATGACATCGAGGTGTACTATTTTTAACCGAGTAGCAAATTTCTGCCGCAATATTTTATCTCGCAATGAACCAGCATCGTCCACAGAACAGGACTCGATGCCAAAGCGTGGTGCGCGAGACACACAGGCAGCCGGTGAAAGGCCAGTCACTCCTTCTGCATCAGAGAAAAAATCTGAGAGGAAAACTCGGCATGAGCAGAATACTAGACATGACCAGAATACGAGACAAACAAAGAAAGCGGTTCGTCCCTCTAAACGTTCCGATGCTCAAACACAAAAGCGAACATCCGTGACGAAACAAGAATCGATTACCGTTATTCCACGCGCTCAACACATAATTTCGCGTGATGACATTAGTGAAAATGCACTGAAAGTATTGTACCGCCTCAATAAGAATGGCTATGAAGCCTATTTAGTTGGCGGTGGTGTACGTGATTTATTATTAGGCCAAAAGCCAAAAGATTTCGATATCACCACCAATGCAACCCCAGAACAAATTCGCAAGCTATTTCGTAATTGCCGACTGGTTGGTCGTCGATTCCGCCTTGCGCACATTATGTTTGGTCCAGAAATTATTGAAGTCGCTACCTTCCGCGGTCACCACGACCAAGAAGTCGATGATAAAAATCTGTCATCTCAAGCGCAAAATGGCATGCTGCTTCGCGACAATATTTTCGGTTCCATTGAAGAAGATGCTATCCGCCGTGACTTCACCGTCAACAGCCTGTATTACAACATTGATGATTTCTCCGTACGCGATTACGTCAATGGATTACAAGACTTAAAAGAAGGCGTCATTCGTCTGATTGGCGACCCAGAAACACGCTACCGTGAAGATCCCGTTCGGATGATCCGCGCCGTGCGTTTCGCCTGTAAGTTGAATATGCGTATCGAGCCAAATACCGCAGAGCCGATTCATCGCTTAGCCCCATTGCTGCGTGAAATCCCTTCTGCGCGACTGTTTGAAGAGTCATTAAAATTACTTCAAGCCGGCTATGGCTACGCCACCTATAAAATGCTGAATCAGTACCATCTGTTTGAACAACTGTTCCCTGTGATTGCGAGCCGCTTCACTGAGAATGGCGATTCACCGATGGAAAAAGTCATTGAACAAGTGTTAAAAAACACCGATTTCAGACTAAAAAATGATAAGCGCGTCAACCCTGCATTTTTATTTGCAGCCATGTTATGGTATCCCGTCACTGAGCACGCAGAGAAACTATCACAGGAAGGCGGTCTTGCTTACTATGATGCCTTTGCGCTGGCAATGAACGATGTCCTGGACGAACAGTGCCGCTCTATCGCAATACCAAAACGTATCACCACCACCATGCGTGATATCTGGATGTTGCAATTACGCTTACCTCGTCGCCAAGGGCGTCGTGCGAATAAATTAATGGAGCACCCGAAATTCCGTGCTGCCTTTGATTTACTAGAGCTTAGAGCCAATGTGGAACACCGTAATGAGTTACAAGAACTCGCTTTATGGTGGAATGACTTCCAACAAGCCAATGCCCAGAAACAGCGTGAAATGATCTCGGAGCTCGGTAGTGCGCCAACTCGTCGCCGCCAGCGTCCGCATCGTTCATCACAATCCGGTAATAGAAAACCGAATAAATCATAATGGTATCAATCGCAGCGGCTTAAGTGGTCGTTGCGATCACCATAGAGAGATTAAGATAGAGAGATAAAGAGATGGAGCAAGTGTACATTGCCATTGGCAGCAACTTAGGCGAGCCACTGAAGCAAGCACAACAAGCGATTGCCGCATTAGATGCGATTCCAAGCACTCGCGTTGTGAGCACTTCCTCTATTTATCGAACTAAACCCCTCGGCCCACAGGATCAACCTGATTTTCTCAATCTGGCTGTTTTGCTGGAAACCGAACTTGAACCTGAAGACTTACTCAATCATACCCAAAAAATTGAACTGGATTTAGGGCGCGTTCGCAAAGATGAGCGCTGGGGACCGAGAACATTAGATCTCGATATCATGCTGTTTGGCAATCGAGTGATCCACACCGAGCGCTTAACTGTTCCACATTATGGGCTAAAAGAGCGTGAATTTATGCTGTACCCGCTCAGTGACATTACCCCTTCCCTGATTTTTCCTGATGGTGAAAAACTGTCAGAAAGACTTACACACGTCCCTCAAAATGGCCTAATGCTTTGGGAATAAATTCCTAATGTATTTAACCTCGTTCAGGTATGGTCATAAGAGAAATCATTTCCGGAGGTTATTTTAATGAAACCCATTTCTCTCGCTGATTTGTGTCAATATAAAAAAGAGAAACACAAATTCGCTACCATTACAGCCTACGATGCCAGTTTTGCTCAACTGTTTGCTGAGCAAGGTATCCAAGTGATGCTGGTTGGTGATTCCTTAGGTATGACTATCCAAGGCGAAACCAGTACCCTTCCTGTCACTGTCGAGCAGATTGCTTACCACACTCGTTGCGTACGTAAAGGCGCCCCTAACGCATTTATCATCGCCGACATGCCTTTTATGAGTTATGCCACGCCTGAGCAAGCCTGTGCCAATGCCGCTATTTTGATGCAAGCTGGTGCGAATATGGTGAAAATCGAAGGTGGCAGCTGGCTATGTGAAACCGTCAAAATGCTGTGTGAACGTTCCGTACCAGTCTGCGGTCACTTAGGCTTAACCCCGCAAGCGGTAAACGTACTTGGGGGCTATAAAGTCCAAGGTCGTGATGAAGTCACTGCCAATCAGCTTATCAAAGATGCGATTGCTCTCGAGAATGCAGGCATTCAACTGCTGGTTCTTGAATGTGTACCGACATCCCTTGCGAATCAAGTCACTGAAGAATTACTGTTGCCTGTCATTGGAATTGGTGCTGGTAATGGTACTGACGGTCAAATTCTAGTGATGCATGATGCATTAGGGATCACCGCCAAACCGCCAAAATTTGCGAAAAACTTCTTGGCTGAAGCGGGCAATATTCACGATGCTATTCGCCTATATATTCAAGAAGTTGAGCAAGAAATTTACCCGAGTGACGCTCACTCATTTTCGTAATTCTGTATGAAATATAACGATAAGGATGGGAAGTATGCGGATCGTTGAAACATCGCCAATCTTGCGCCGTGAAATTCGTCGCTGGAAACAAGAAGGCAAACGTATTGCGTTTGTCCCAACGATGGGCAATTTACATGATGGACACCTGACACTGATTGACCAAGCTAAACAGCAAGCTGACATTGTCATTGCCAGCATTTTTGTCAATCCAATGCAGTTTGACCGTCAATCTGATTTAGCCAATTATCCTCGTACCTTGCAGGAAGATTGCGAAAAACTGAAACGTAAAAATGTCGATTTAGTTTTCGCACCGTCTGCCACCGAGTTTTACCCTGAAGGTATGGACAACCAAAGTTACGTTGAAGTACCTGAAATTTCTACCATGTTAGAAGGCGCTAGCCGTCCAGGGCATTTCCGTGGCGTTGCAACAGTGCTGACCAAGCTGTTTAACTTGGTTCAACCTGATATCGCATTATTTGGTGAAAAAGATTATCAGCAACTTCAGTTAGTGCGTAAATTGGTGACTGACCTTTCTTTCGATATTCAAGTTGTCGGTGTCCCTATCGTTCGTGCTAAGAATGGCTTAGCCCTGAGTTCACGCAATAATAATCTGTCTGCCGATGAGCTAAAAATCGCCCCTCAGCTGTTTGCAATTATGCAAAAAGCAGGTGAGAAGCTCGCGGACTCTCCCGCGGCAGCACCCGGTTTAATTGGTGAAATGGAAGAATCTTTGCGCCAAGCAGGATTTACCCCTGACGAACTCTTTATTCGCGATGCCGATAACCTCGGTGAACTGACGGTTTCCAGCCGCCGCGCCGTGATTTTAATGGCTGCATGGTTAGGTCAAACCCGTTTAATCGACAATCTGCAAGTCGAGTTACCGCTCGATATCGCTTAGAAATGAAATACTTTAGATTCAAATAACCTAGTATTTATTCAAACTCATTGCTGTCACAGCTAGGCGGCAAGTAAACGCGACCCTAGGAGCATACATAAGTATGTGACTAGGGCAAGAGAGCGCAGCCAACAACGCTGTGGCATACAATGAGGAAGAAGAAATGTGACTAGGTAAGAGCACACAGCTAACAACGCTGTGGCTTGAATGAGGAAGAATAAATGCAAAGAAAAATGCTACTAGGTAAGCTCCACCGCGCTACAGTCACTCAAGCTGACCTCCACTATGAAGGCTCTTGCGCTATCGATCAGGATTTCTTAGATGCCGTCGGTATTTTAGAATACGAAGCTATCGATATTTATAATGTGGATAATGGCGAACGTTTTTCAACCTATGCGATTGCAGGGGAACGCGGTTCTAAAATTATCTCTGTCAATGGTGCTGCTGCACGCCGTGCGGCGGTTGGCGATAAGCTGATTATTTGCACTTACGGTATGTTACCTGATGAAGAAGCCCGCCAGCATCAACCTAAAGTGGCTTACTTTGATGCGAACAACACCATGAGCCGTATTGCTAAAGCCGTACCAGTACAAGTGGCTTAATTTAATATAGAAATGCCCCTATTAGGGGCATTTATTCCAACCTCAGCTCAGCCTATTTGCTAGGTTAACTTCTTAATCCGCGACCTTGTTCAATTAAATACCATGTCAAAGCATAGAAGATAATTAAAAACACCATTAATACGCTCAAAGTCACGACGATAGAAACATCCGCAATGCCTAAAAAGCCATATCTAAAGCCGCTTATCATATACACAATCGGGTTGAGTTTAGAGACAGCCTGCCAGAATGGCGGCAGTAAAGATAACGAATAGAAAACCCCACCCAGATAGGTCAGTGGCGTTAAAACGAATGTTGGAACAATGCTGATATCATCGAAGGTTTTAGCAAAAATTGCATTTAACAGACCCGCAAGGGAGAACACAATCGCTGTTAATAACAGCGTGATCACCACCATTGACCATGAATGAACCTGCAATGGGATAAAGAACAAAGATACGATAGTCACCAAGAATCCGACTAAAATCCCACGCGCAACCCCACCGCCAACAAAACCGGCGATAATCACGTGAGTCGGTACGGGAGCAACGAGCAACTCTTCAATATTTTTCTGGAATTTAGAACCAAAAAATGACGAACAGACGTTGGAGTATGAGTTAGTGATCACCGCCATCATAATAAGACCAGGGACAATAAACTGCATGTAGTCTACACCGCCCATATCGCCAATTCGTGAACCAATTAAATTTCCGAAAATCACAAAATAGAGCGACATGGTGATTACAGGTGGCAGCAACGTTTGCACCCAGATACGACCAAAGCGAGTGACCTCTTTGATCCAAATCGTTTTTAAGGCAACCCAATATAGCGAGATCATTGCGCACCTTCCTGCTCTGAAACTTGGTTATCTTTCTTCACTAAACTGACAAACAGCTCTTCAAGGCGGTTAGCCTTATTGCGCATACTCAAAATTTGAATTCCTTGGTCACTTAACTGGCTGAAGACACCATTGAGCCCTTGCTCACGTTTCACATCCACTTCGAGAGTTGACGTATCCACCAAGCGGGATTCGTACCCCGTTAAACTTGGAATTGGGCTTTTTGGCATCAAATCGAAAATAAACGTTTCTGACTCTAGCTGGCTTAAAAGCTGCTTCATGCTAGTATTTTCCACCAGCTCACCATGCTGAATAATCCCGATATTACGGCACAGCATTTCCGCTTCTTCCAGATAGTGAGTGGTCAAAATAATGGTGGTACCCTGTGCATTCAGCTTTTTCAGGAACGTCCACATAGAACGACGCAGTTCAATATCAACACCGGCAGTCGGCTCATCGAGGATCAACAGTTTTGGTTGATGCATCAAGGCACGAGCTATCATCAGGCGACGTTTCATCCCCCCAGATAAATTACGCGCACGTTCATTACGTTTTTCCCACAAATCTAACTGAGTAAGATATTGCTCTGCGCGCTGGTTTGCCACATTACGAGGAACACCATAATAACCCGCTTGGTTTAAAACAATCTGTAAGACCGTTTCAAACGGGTTAAAGTTGAACTCTTGAGGCACTAACCCAAGTTGCTGTTTAGCTAGGACAACTTGCTTATCTAAGTCATAGCCAAACACTTTCACTGAGCCACTGGTTTTGTTGACCAGTGAACTAATAATGCCAATTGTTGTTGATTTTCCTGCACCATTCGGTCCAAGTAAGGCATAGAAATCACCATCTTCCACGCTTAAATCAATGCCACGCAACGCTTTCACGCCACCTGCATAGGTTTTGGTCAGCTGCGATAGTTCGAGTGCGTAAGTCATATATTAAAAATACCTTTATTCTTGGGGCTGTTTGGAGGCAATATAGATTAATGATGCCACTTTTTCCTGTCGGATGTTATGCAGAAAAGTGATAATAATTTAACAATATATTATTCAACATCCCCCTTAATGAGGGTTGTCATGTATAAATGAGTGGTTCATCATAGATGTGAAATTAGTATAACTAATTATTATTTAATCAATAAATGCTGTATAAGATTTTATCGCAAAGTCACACAACTAGGCTATAAGTCATGATGAGAAAAATTGAAGAGCTGTTTGCTAATAACGAAGCATGGTCAGCGTCTGTAAAAGAAAAAGATCCTGAATTCTTTAAAGAATTATCAAAAGCTCAAAAACCAAGATTTCTATGGATCGGCTGTTCAGACAGTCGAGTGCCTGCCGAAAAACTGATCAACGCGGCCCCTGGGGATCTCTTCGTTCACCGTAATGTGGCGAACTTAGTTATCCATACGGACTTAAACTGTTTATCAGTTATTCAGTATGCGGTTGATGTTCTGGAAGTCGAACACATTATTATCTGTGGTCACTATGGATGTGGTGGTATTGAAGCAGCGGTGGATAACACCGAATTGGGCCTGATCAATAACTGGTTATTACACATTCGAGATATCTGGTATCGCCATAGCTCTATGTTAGGTGAACTGAAACCGTGCGAGCGCTTAGATCGTCTTTGCGAATTAAACGTGGTTGAGCAAGTGTATAACTTAGGTCACTCCACTATCATGCAATCCGCATGGAAACGTGGTCAGAAAATCATGATCCACGGCTGGGTTTACGGTATCAATAATGGTCGCTTACACGACTTACACATTACCTCAGATAGCCGCGAGAAGTTAGAGTTAGGTTATCGTGAGGCTATCTCTAAGCTCACACAGAAAAAATAATCTTTCGAAAATAAAATAGCAAAAGAGCAGCCTAGGCTGCTCTTTTTATTGCTAAGAATACAGTTTAAAAAACTTACTCTTCCAGCAGAGTGACATGCCCAATGTACGGCAGGTGGCGATACTGCTGCGCGTAGTCGATACCATAACCGACAACGAATTTATCTTCGATTGAATAACCAATCCACTCAACCGGTACATCCACTTCACGGCGAGAAGGCTTATCCAACAGAGTACAGATTGCCACAGATGCAGGCTCACGCAGGCCAAAAATTTCACGGACTTTATTTAACGTGTTGCCTGAGTCAATGATATCTTCAACGATCAGCACATGCTTACCGCGAATATCTTCATCTAAGTCTTTCACGATTTTCACATCACGGCTTGATGTCATTGCATTGCCGTAGCTTGATACGGTCATGAAATCAACTTCATGAGGTACGGTGATTTTACGGCATAGATCTGCCATAAAAATGAAGGAGCCTTTTAACAGACCAACCAGCACTAAATCACCTTGTTTGTCTTGGTAATGAGCACTAATGCTGTCTGCTAATTCACTGATTCTTTGAGCAATCTCTTCTTCAGAGATCATTACATCCAGAGTATGTTTCATCATCTATTACGCATGTATGGGAAAGGAAAGCGCGTAATTTTAACATAAGCCACACAAAGACGCGACGACAAAACAAATGGCAGTGACCACATCGCCACTGCCAGTTTCGATGACCTTAACCTACGGTAAAGCCCATCATCATGCCAGTATCTTCATGCTCCAGTAAGTGACAATGTGCCATATAAGGGTGCTGTGGCGTCGCAGTATGTTTAAATTCCACTAAGACTTCGCTCACTTGCCCTTCCACTTTCACAATGTCTTTCCAGCCTTGGCGATGCGGTTCAACCGGGCGACCATTTTCTTTAAGGATCCTAAAACGCGTTCCGTGAACATGGAATGGGTGCAGCATCATATCGCCACGCCCTGAAATCACCCAAACCTCTTGCTGATTTAGCGGCGCATTAAACGCAGGGTGTGTCATTGAGAAAACTTGTCCATTGATGGTATTCGCATTATGAATATCCAGATCACCTGTGCCCATACCGCAATGACCGCCATTACTTTGCGTACCGCCTGCCATATTGCCATGACCCATATTGCTGTTATTCATATTGCCATGGTTCATGTTTCCACTTCCCATATTGCCACCATTCATATTGGAATGATCCATATTCCCCATCATACCGCCATGACCCCCCATGTTCCCCATCGCCTGCGGACCATATTTTTCGCGCAGCATCATCATGCCTTGCATATCCAAGCGCATATCCATCATCAAATGGAATTTACGGCGATTTAGCCCCGTCAGTGAAGGAATGGCAGCAATCGTTGCTAATTGTTCAGGTAATTTTCCAGCTCCCGCACTCAAGGTAGTTTCAATGCGTAAAACAGGCAGTGGCTGATCAAATGGCGCGATGGTCATTCCCATTTGCCCAACAGGTAAAGTGACAAGGTCGAAGGAACGACCGTCAGAGGCATCAATCAATACTTCAAAGCGTTCGCCCATTAAAATCGGTAATTCAGTTAATGCGATAGGTTCAGCCAGTAATCCTCCATCACTGCCCACCACATACATTTTACGCCCATCACTGGTCGATACATTCAAGCTACGTGCGTTACAACCGTTGAGTAAACGCAGGCGGATCCAACCTTTCGGCGCAACATGTTTAGGATAAACCGCTCCGTTGGTTAGCATCATATCCCCAAACCAGCCCACGGCAGCACTCATGACGTCTAATTGATAATCAATTTGTCCGTCATCTTTTAAGCGCTTATCTTGCAGAATAACGGGAATATCATCGACGCCCCACTCGCTCGGTAAGCTATGTTTTTGGCTGTCTTCATCTTTAACAAGCACTAATCCCGCTAGTCCCATCGCCACTTGGTAACCAGTTTTTCCGTGAGTATGAGGATGGAACCAGCAAGTGGCTTCAGGTTGGTTGAGAGTGAAATTGACTTTACGGCTAGCACCGGGAGCGATAATCGCTTGAGGTCCACCATCTTGCTCGCCGGAAATTTCCAATCCATGCCAGTGTACGGTTGTCTCTTCAGGTAATTGGTTGGTGATATTAATGTTTACTGACTGCCCATTTTTCAGGCTAAGTGCTGGACCCAATAAATCGCCGTTATATCCCCACGTTGTAGTTTTCTTGCCCGGTACAAACTGTGAAATACCTTGCTTGATAGCGATTTGAATATTCCCTTGTGCATCCGGTTCTACAAGTGGTGGAATAGCCAATGTGGGATAATTCCCAGCAGCAACAGCCATGCGGCTCCAAACTGGCAGTGCGCTCGCAGCATAAGCGATAGCACTCAGCTTCAGAAAATCACGACGTAACATAGATAACCTTCCTTTTATTTATCAAAATCAACAATCAGTGAGCACGGTATGACAAGTCTGAAATTGCCCTTGCCAAGCAAAACGTGGTTTAATGATTGGGATGATAAAGCTTCCCCTTACAGGAAGGTCAATAAACCCATGCATCTAATATGGGCTTATTACATAGATTTAAGAAAGTTAGAATTGACTAACGAATCTATACACAAAATAATCTAAAGTGCTTAGTATCTATAGAGTACATCGTAGTCATAAAGAAATCAGGCAACTTGATGTAATGCGAGTATGTTCTTATGCTAATGTTACTTGACATAAAAACCAGATGAATATCGAATGCAAAAATTTATATTGATGTCATGCTTAATGATGCTTTTGGGGCTAACCAATACCGCCAAAGCACTCTCTACCAATGAAGCTGAAGACCTCGCTGATCTGACCGCTGTATTTATTTATTTAAAATATGATTGCGGCTATTCCCAAATTCCTGACAGAGAAATTGAACGCGCCATTGTTTACTTTGCGAAAAGTAATAAATGGGATTTGGGAAATTACAACTCCGATAAAATGAGTAAGCTGAATAAAGAAAGCTACGATGATTTAAAAGGTATTCCATTGACTCAAGAGTTTAAATGCCAATCTTTGGCAAGAGACTCTTTAGGGCTATTTGCTTACGTAAAATAAGCCTAAAATCCCAGCGGAAACATGTCGATCCCCTTTATAATCCACATCGATACATGTTTCCTCCTTATCCCTCTTTCTTCCCTTTTCGCTCCTGCCAAAACAGTACTACCGATGGAATCGTTTGGATAATCACCATCCGAATAATATGGTTGGACATGACAAAGCCAGCATCCAAATTCATCGTTATTGCCGCGAAAGTCATGGCTTCCATACTTCCCGGAGCCCAAGCCAACAATAACACCGCAATATCATATCCCGTGATCCACGCAGCAAACACCGTGATCAAAAAGGTCAAAATAATATTGATGATCACCACTTGGGCTGAAGAGTAGATATTTTTTATCAGCGCGGATAGCGGGAATACAATGAAATGATTACCAATATTCATCCCAATTAAAACCATACTCAGTTCAGTCAGCATCAATGGGAAATGGAGCTGAACATCAATCCAACCTTGAATTAACGTTGCCGCACCGAGGGACGTTAACATAAAAGGCGCCGGTACTCGCAGGCGTTGCAAAAACATCCCGACGACCACACCCACCGCCACAATCACCAATAACCAGAACGTGGATTCAAGCGTTAACGTTGGCCATTCAATTAGTGGCTGAGGATCGCCCTCACTTCCTACCACTAAACCTGCCAATAAAATAAGGATGATTAAACGGATAGTATGGGAGATAACAATTTTTTGCGGCGGCGTATGGGTGTGATCCGTTAAGGCAAGGATGGCCGCCATCGCTCCAGGCACTGAGCCCAACATCGCTTCTTGTTTTGTCCACCCGACCTTGCGGTGAAACCAAAAAAAACTAAATGAAAACTGCACGGCTAAACAGACCACCAACATCAATAACAGTAGCAATAAGTTATCTGCATCCTTCAGCGACACTTGATTAAACATCAGACCTACAGAGGTTCCGAGCGTCACTTGAACAAAAGTAATAGTGTGTTTAGGAGTGGGGAATGAGAAACCAAAACGATGGAAAATAATAATGGCGATAATCGGACCGAACATCAACGCTAAGGGAATGCCGATATAAGTGAGTGAGCCGCCAACAATGGCACAAAGAATGATCCCAACACTCATTTTTATCAGCTTTATCATCGGACAGTAACCCATGGAATAATTAGTTATGGTACTAAGTTATATCATAATCATTCAGGGTCATAAGGCTTGGAATGCTGAAATTATCTTCGCGAGACTCTTTTTGCCATTTCGCGCTTAAAATCCCCCTATAGGCAGGAGGATATTAGGCGAAATAAGGGGGAATTGGGCAGCTACAGTTTTTCAATATTCTGCTTGTCTGCAATAGCTTGATTAATAATGGCTTTTGCCATCCATTGTGCGATTTCCGTCACCTGATCATTATCCAGTTTCCAGATATCTTTTAATACCAAGAAAATTTCCGAACCGTAGATCACGGAAAATGCTTTGATGACTTTATCAATCACTTCATTCGGGAACTCAGATTTCATCGGTGATGTCACCATCGCCAAAATATCTTTACGATTACCACGCTCTAATCGTTTCTCTTCAGGTTCTGGTGAAGGTGATGAACGCCCAAGCGCCCACTGTTGAAGTGATGTTTGTAACGCCGCACGCAAAACCCCTTCGTGAGCAAACATACGCGGGAATGCGTAGCGTAACAGTTCATCAATTCGCTCTTCTGTTTTTTCGCTTTGCGGCTTCCACGTCAAAATAGGACCGAGGCTAACATTCACCGTCGCGGCAATCAGGTCACTTTGCGTTGGAAAATAACGATACGCAGTCGCACGCGAAACGCCCGCCTCCATTGCTAACTCAGATACTGACGGCATTGCCCCTTTTTCAAATAGCTCAACTGCCGTTGACACGAGTAAGTTATAGGTACGTTTGCGCGTTCCTTTATAGTCTGGCATGAGATGGCTCAGTGGCATGTCTTTATCCTTAAAATCGCCTTTCTATGAGTGTAGACAATATCTTTCACAGTACATATTCGCCGATAAGCATTCTTAATCATCTGACGAGTATGTCGTGTGCTCGCTTTCGAAATTACGCTATAAATACAGCACGGTAAATCATTATATTTAAATATTCAGGGACAAAAACCATTACTCTGATTTAACTATTTTATGATAACCACTCTATTTATAATGTTTTATCAACAAGATACAAGTCATCGTCTAAAGAACCAAGCAGATAACGCCAATAATGAGACTGCAGTCTCATTATTGACTTATCGTAAATGATACTATAGTCTCATTGAGATGAAAAATTCAACACACCCTACACATATTAAGTAACCAAACAACGTTACATAAAAAAACAAAGGATTTTTCTATGCCAAAGCATCAGGGTTTTATTTATGTTGCAAGTACCCTAGACACCAAAAGCGCTGAACTTTTTTATGTCAGTGACTTAATTAAAAATGCAGGGCTTGCTGTACGTACCGTTGACTTGAGTACTCAGCCATCATTATTAGAAAAAAATGCGGATGTCACCGCCGAAATGGTTGCCAGTTTCCACCCTCAAGGCGCTGGTGCCATTTTCTGCGGGGATCGCGGAAAAGCGATAGAAGCGATGGCACAAGCCTTCAGCCTCTATCTTGCTGCACAAACTGATGTCGCCGCAATACTTGGGCTAGGCGGCTCAGGGGGGACGGCACTGATTACACCAGCAATGCAAATTTTACCTGTCGGTGTGCCAAAACTCATGGTCTCCACCATGGCCTCAGGAGATATTTCCGGGTATATCGGCGCAAGTGATATCTCCATGATGTACTCCGTCACGGATGTTTCTGGACTCAATGTTATTTCACGTAAAGTCCTAAAAAATGCGGCTAACCAAATTGCCGGCGCAGTCTGGTTTGATAACGGTGAAGCCGATACCGCTGAAAATAAACCCGCAATTGCCTTAACCATGTTTGGTGTCACCACCCCTTGCGTCCAGCAATTAACGGCAAAATTAGAACATGACCATGACTGCCTAGTATTCCATGCAACGGGAAGTGGCGGCAAAGCCATGGAAAAATTGATTGATAGCCGCTTATTAGATTCCGTTTTGGATATCACCACCACGGAAGTGTGCGACTACCTGTTTGGTGGCGTATTGGCTTGCGATGAAGACCGCTTTGGCGCCATCGCGCGAACCCAAACACCTTGCGTATTATCTTGCGGTGCGTTGGATATGGTGAACTTTGGTCGCCCTTCCACCGTGCCAGAACAGTATAAAGATAGACAGTTTTATCACCATAATGCCCAAGTCACACTGATGAGAACCACCGTAGAAGAGAACCGTCAGATGGGACATTGGATTGCAGAAAAGCTGAATGCTTGTGAAGGCGAAATTCGCTTTATTATTCCAACAGCCGGTTTTTCCGCATTAGATATCGACGGAGCGCCATTTTGGGATCCGCAGGCAGATCAAGCCTTTATCGACGCATTAACACAGCACTTAGTCACGACAGAAAAACGACAATTAATATTAAGCCCGCATCACATTAATTCACCTGAATTCTGTGAGCAGGTAATTGAATTACACCAGAAAATAGTAAACAAGTAGAGGTTCATCAATGAAACATAACCGCGAAGACTTACTGAAAAATTTCAGAGAGATGATTGCTCGTGGAGAACCCATCATTGGCGGTGGCGCAGGTACTGGTCTGTCCGCTAAATGTGAAGAAGCCGGTGGCATCGACTTAATCGTTATTTATAATTCAGGTCGTTACCGTATGGCAGGACGCGGCTCTCTCGCCGGCCTGCTGGCTTATGGTAATGCCAACGAAATCGTGATGGATATGGCGAAAGAAGTTCTCCCAGTCGTGAAGCACACCCCTGTGCTTGCTGGGGTTAACGGTACCGACCCATTCTGTCAGTTCGATAAATTCCTTGATGATATCAAGGCGACTGGCTTTGCTGGGGTACAAAACTTCCCAACCGTCGGGCTGATTGACGGTAACTTCCGTGCCAATTTAGAAGAAACAGGCATGGGTTACGGTTTAGAAGTCGATATGATCCGCATGGCGCATGAAAAAGGGTTATTAACCACGCCATACGTGTTTAGCCGTGAAGATGCCATTGCAATGGCGCAGGCAGGTGCGGACATTATTGTGCCACACATGGGACTGACCACCGGGGGTAACATCGGCGCAGAAACTGCCGTTACACTGGCGGACTGCGTTGAACTTATCAATGATTGGGCGAAAGCAGCCAAATCTGTGCGTGATGATGTGATTATTCTGTGCCACGGCGGCCCTATCGCCACGCCGGAAGATGCAGAATATATTTTAGCGCACTGCCCTGATTGCCATGGCTTCTACGGTGCAAGTTCTATGGAACGCTTACCGACAGAAGTGGCATTGAAAGAGACCACACAGCAATTTAAATCAATAACTCGCTAATTTTCATTCTGTATTTTTTGTTTTACTTTATTTTTGCCAACACCAGGACGCCTACTTCGGTAGGCGTTTTTCTTTCTATCTACTATTCAACTTATTCGCTATCCAGCCTATTGACCATCCACATCGGCCATTTGAGTTTTTCTCTTTTTGCGTAAACTCAATAACCCAAATAATGCAGGCAAGACAACAGGCAACGAAAAATAGAGTACACCAAACGCAAACGCCACATGCGGCTTTTCAGGGAACTCGCCGCCCGTACCAATAGAATCTAAATAATGAATGGACTCCAGATACGCTGGCGTTAACCCGCCATACGGCACCATCCACGATAACAACAACGCAGTAAAGATACTGAACATAAAGTTCATTGCCATTAAAGCGGAATACCCCATATTCTCTTGGCGTTCTTGGTCAGTTCGGCTGGTTAACCCAAACAGCATCCGGTTGACCACCGTTGCACTGTAGAGATATAAAATGATGGGAGAATCTCCCAGCACTGACATATTAATGGCCAAAGCAAAAAGACCATAAACCAAGGCAAATCCTAATATCACAAAAAAATTCTTAAATACCGACATAAAAACGCCGGAGTGCACCAGAATAAACTCGAATATAAGGATCAACGTGAGGTTATAAATAATCTCGATACTGTAATTTTCAGGGAAAAACCAAACCGAAATAATAAAACCCACATAGAATATTGAAAATCCATAATTTATCATTTTTGAAAAAGCACGAATGACACTAAATGAATTTTGGGTCTCTTTGACGCTTTTTACCCCTTTATTTTTAGGGAAAAAGCTTGCCGCTGAGGATTGGCGCCCTTTATTTTTATTCGTAACCGGTTTCTTTTCCTTTGGTGTTTCCATTCCATTTCTCCGCTGAGACTCTTATATGCTTATGTCGTACCAATCCTAAATAATGGCGTTATTCT
The DNA here is from genome assembly GCF_057621555.1 of Providencia sp. LY12. Taxonomy (NCBI): domain Bacteria; kingdom Pseudomonadati; phylum Pseudomonadota; class Gammaproteobacteria; order Enterobacterales; family Morganellaceae; genus Providencia; species Providencia sp. LY12. The sequence goes on from NZ_CM172594.1 coordinate 3,347,882, forward strand.
GAAGGGGAATAAAATAAAAAGCGAGGAGAGAAAATGGTACGCGGTAGCAATGCTATTTATTATGCTGCGCACCATTAATCAGTGATTAAAGCGATTTAAAAATTAAACCAGCTTAGCGATTAAGCTATCTAAATCACCTTGCAGGAAATTCACTGGTGGGATTTCAATGACGGTATAAGCTCCCGCTGGCTGTTTCATGGTTGCACGTGCGGCAGATACCATAAACTGCGATGTTAATGCCGGGTTATTGATGCGCATTGAATATTCGAATAACTGATTGTGCGTCGCACCAGAAACCCCTTTATGGGTCATTTGGACTCCGTGCCCTACATCTTTTAATGCATCAATGCTATCCACTTGGCGAATATGGGTTTCATCGGAAGAGAAATAACTATCTTGCTTGATGCCGCGTACCACATCATCGAAGTTAGCACCCACTTCCAGCTCAACATACACCATACGGCGATGAACGCCAGTGCCTAGAGGGATGGTGACTGAAAGCGCATCTTTCACGCCATCAACCGCTTTCGCTGCCACACTGTGTCCCATGCTCATACCGGGCCCAAAGTTCGTGTAAGTCACCCCTTTTGGTGCCATTGCCAGCATCAAGGTACGCATGATGGAGTCAGAACCTGGATCCCAGCCTGCCGATACGATTGACACACTGTTATGTTTCTTCGCGACGCTATCAAGCTGGTGTTTTAATGCCACGATATCCGAATGTACATCGAAGCTATCTACGGTATTAATCCCTAGGCTTAAGATTTTCTCTGCTAAAGTTCCGATAGCGCGTGTAGGGGAACAAAGTAACGCAACATCCACACCATCTAATTTTTCGATGTCATCAACCACTTTATATCCGGCTAATTCCGCTGGAATATCTTGGGTATTACGGCGTACAATTCCGACTAATTCGAAATCATCAGCGGCTTGAACAGCTTCTAGTGCATAACGACCAATATTGCCGTAACCCACTATTGCTGTTTTAATTTTTGTCATTGTGACTCCTCGGTCATTCTGATGTCATATTTCAAATACAAGATACATATCAATAACAAATTTATATAGATTAAACAAAGCTTAATTATCTAAAAAGTTCCGACTTTTATTACTAGGTTACTTTATCAATTAGAGGTAGAATCCGAGCAAATTTCGCTCTTTCCTCCATTTAAACGAATACAAAGGTTCTTAATGCATCAGCCCGATGTCACTGAGAGGTCACTCTATTCCCTCAGTTGGCCAATCTTTATTGATATTTTCCTTCATTTGGCCACCTTATTAATTAATACCTACATGGTGAGCCATGTATCGACTGCCTACCTCGCCGCAATGGGGGTCGGGAATCAGGTCTTTGACCTATTTATTACTATCTTTAACTTTATTAGCGTGGGATGTAGCGTCGTTATCGCTCAATATTTGGGTGCAGGTCGCCGTGATAAAGCCAGCCAAGCGATTCATATTTCCATCGCCTTTAACTTTATATTAGGTTTCTCCAGCGCCTTAATTGCGCTCTTTTTTGGCTACAAAATTCTGACCATTATGAATACTCCATCCCATTTAATGGATGATGGGTACGCGTATTTACACATTTTGGGTATCTGTTTAATTCCTGAAGCGATCTCCATCATTCTCGCGGCTTGTTTACGCGTTTATGGTAAAGCTCAGCCAGCGATGTGGGTCACGCTGATTGCCAACATTATTACCGTAATTGGTAACATGATTGTACTGTATGGCTTCTTTGGCTTACCGCAATATGGTCTGGAAGGCGTTGCATGGTCAACAGTGGTTGGGCGTGTTGTGGCGGTCATTTTACTGTTCTGCCTGCTGTTCTATGGTTTAAGGATCAGGTTTACCCCGATGATGCTGATCCGCTGGTCCAGCAAAATGCTCAGTAAAATCCTGCATATTGGTTTACCAGCCGCTGGTGAAAACTTGGTGTGGATCCTGCACTTTATGACCGCATCCGCCTTTATCGGCTTAATGGGTGAAACTGCCCTTGCGGCGCAAACTCTCTACTTCCAGCTTTCCCTATTTATTATGCTGTTTGGAATTTCCATCAGTATTGGTAATGAGATTATGGTTGGGCATTTGGTGGGCGCTAAGCGCTTTGAAGATGCCTATCGTCGTGCGTTTAAGAGTTTGAAATGGGGCTTTTACGTCACTATCGGCGTGGTGTTTGTGTTCTGGTTATTCCGCGCGCCCATCCTCGATAGCTTAACGGACGATCAAGGCATCATTCAGCTATTACTGCCAATTTTCTTATTATCCGTGTTCTTAGAGCCGGGGCGTACTATCAACATCGTCATGGTAAACGCCCTTCGTGCCTCTGGTGATGCGAAGTTCCCATTATTGACCGCCGTGCTCTTTATGTGGGGGATCGCTATCCCACTAGGCTACTTCCTTGGCATCAAAATGGAAATGGGGTTAATCGGTATCTGGATTGGATTCTTTGTCGATGAGTGGGTTCGTGGACTCACCAATGCGTGGCGCTGGCGCTCACGTAAATGGCAAAGCAAACGCCTCGATTTAGAAAGCTAAGCTCACGGTATCCTACCTATGAAAATAGGTAGGATTTTTGTGATCGGCATCATATTTAAAAATATTTACCCCAAACAAATCATATTAGAGATAAATTTTCTCTCTTACCCCCATTTATCCATAAACATTGTGAAGTTTTTCTCCGTCCTCTTCATTAAAATAATTCCATCACCACATGACTTTTAGGGATATCACCATGGCAACGCAAACTGAAGAACTTCTCTGGCAATATTTTATCAATGCCGTTAAACAAGACGTGAAACCTGCACTGGGCTGTACTGAACCCATTTCTCTTGCTTACGCAGCGGCGAAAGCAGCGTCTTATCTGTCATCGCCAGTGATCCGCGTTGCCGCATTTGTTTCCCCAAATCTCATGAAAAATGGTATGGGTGTTACCGTTCCGGGAACAGGAATGGTGGGATTACCGATTGCTGCGGCGCTAGGTGCTGTGGGTGGTGATGCTGATGCTGGGTTAGAAGTATTAAAATCCGCGTCGCCTGAAGCGATTGCTCGCAGTAAAGCGATGCTCGCAGACGGTTCCATCACCGTTGATATTAAATCCCCTTGTGATGATGTTATCTATTCAGAAGCAACAGCCTACAGCGAAAATGATTCTGCCACGGTGATCATCGCTGGCTCTCACACTCATATTGTCAAAATTATCCACGGTGATCAGGTTCTATTCGATATTACTGAGAATAAAACAGAAACTCGGGATCCCGTTGATTGTGGTACCGATGTCAGCTTACCGAAAGTCACCGCTAAGGCGGTGTATAAGTTCGCAACTCAAGCACCATTAGACGATATTCGTTTCATTCTTGAAGCCGCACACTTAAATGATGCGTTATCTCAAGAAGGTTTGCGTAATAGCTATGGTCTGCATATTGGTAAAACGTTGCAGGCTCAACGTGACCGCGGTTTATTGTCCAAAGATTTATTATCCGAAATTATGATCCGCACAACGGCAGCCTCCGATGCACGTATGGGCGGTGCGGTATTGCCCGCCATGAGTAATTCCGGTTCCGGTAACCAAGGTATTGCAGCCACCATGCCAGTTGTTGTCACCGCAGATTACCTGCAATCTACCGAAGAACAGTTAGCTCGAGCACTGATGCTCTCCCATTTAATGGCCATTTATATTCATAACCAACTGCCTGCACTTTCTGCATTATGTGCGGCAACCACCGCTGCAATGGGTGCTGCCGCTGGGATTGCATGGTTATTAGAAGCTCGCTATGACGTGGTCGCAATGGCAATCTCAAGCATGATCGGCGACGTCAGTGGCATGATCTGTGATGGCGCATCAAACAGCTGTGCAATGAAAGTCTCCACCAGTGCAAGTGCAGCATACAAAGCTGTATTGATGGCGCTAGATAATAGCTGCGTAAGAGGCTCGGACGGAATTGTGTCGGATGATGTGGATCAGTCGATTGCGAATTTGTGTTCGTTGGCAGCAGGGTCGATGCGGCATACAGACATCCAAATCATAGAAATAATGTCCTCCAAAACTCTTCGTTCTTAACGCTGCTGGTGCGTTGACTTCTCTTAGCTACCCTAGTCACATACTATTGTATGCTCCTAGGGATAGCTGGCGTTTGTCGCCTTCCTTCAGCGCTAATAACTTTGAGTTTAATTTTGATTTCTGAATTTTATTCTGGCTTCTGATGACTTTGAATTTAATTTTACTTTCTGATTTTATTCTGAGTGCTGATTTTTAATTTCTGGTTTCTAGTGCGGCGAATTTTTCGCGAATTTCGGTTTCTGGAAGATCGATGCCGATGAAAACGAGGACGCTGCTGCGTGTTTCATTTTCGCCCCAATCTCTGTCCCAATCTGCGCTATACAGGCGCTGGACACCTTGGAATAATAGGCGCTTTGGTTCGTCGACGATGGACAAAATTCCCTTATAGCGTAATAAATTATCTGCAAAACCAAGTAATAAATCTTCCATCACTTGGGAGACGGCCATCAGCTCTACAGGGTAATCAAACTCCAGCACAATCGACCCCACCTCATTTTGCTGCTTAGGAGCAAAACGGAACGTCGGTTGCTTAACATTGAGTTTTGAATCCAGCAAAAAACCTTCAATATCTAACAATAAATCTAAATTAATATCCCCATGAACCACTGGATAAATCGGTGCTCGGGCATTAATACGCTGCAAACGCTCAATCAGCGCATCAGTGTTTGGCTCAATATCGGTTTTGGTGAGAAGAATTCTATCAGCATAGCCAATCTGCGCTTGCGCAATAGCGAAATCATTAAGTTGCTTATCGGCGTGAACCGCATCCACCAAAGTAATAATGCCATCCAATAAATAACGCTCGCACAGCACTTCATGGGAGAAAAATGTTTGCGTAATCGGACCTGGATCTGCCATTCCCGTGCACTCAATCACTAAACGCTCAAAATCGAGTTTGCCGCTGTCTAAACCGTCCAATAAATCCAACAACGCATTTTCTAACTCATTAGAGCGACTGCAACAAATACAGCCATTACTTAAGGTGGTGATTTGCGTGGCACGGTCACCAATCAACGCATTATCGATAGGAACTTCGCCGAACTCATTTTCGATCACGGCAATTTTATGACCATGATCCGCGTTGAGAATGTGGCTCAATAGCGTGGTTTTTCCTGCACCCAAAAAGCCCGTTAAAATCGTTACATTGATTGGTTTCATTATTGCCCTCATTATGCCGTTCATTTATAAGAAAATTCGTTAACAGCAGCGAAATCCACCTTTACCACTACCGCCGTAGCGAGCATCTTGTCGTTCACGAAAAAACTCTTTATAGGTCATCACAGGTTTATCGGGGTGATTATCTTTCATATGCTGCACATAGGTATCGTAATCAGGGATCCCCACCAGCATACGCGCCGCCTGCCCTAAATATTTACCGGTTTTACCCAAGTTTCCAAACATAACCATCTCCAAAGGCAAAATGCCCGACATTGTTTTTTCGTACAATGTCGGGCTTCCCTTACTGTTTCGAGTGAAACTTAACTCGACGCATTATTCTGCTCTTAGTGTGAAGATGACACTTTCACACCCTCTTTAGGAACAGGAACATAAGGGGTTTCTTTATCTGTACGATTTGGGTTTTTATGGGCTTTCATTCCCACACGGATACCGTAGAAGATAATACCGTAAACCACCACTAAGAACAGAATACTCAGACCCGCGTTAGTGTAGTTATTAATAATAATGTGATTCATATTAGTAATTTCTTGTGCCGTTAACTCAGCACCACCCGCGGCGATTTTCTCTTTGTAAGATTTCGCTAAGTATAAGAAACCTTCCAATTGAGGATTATCACTGAATAATTTCAGTCCCAGTGCCCATGTAGTACAGATTAATAACCATACCGCTGGCAACACAGTCACTAAGATGTATTTACTGCGTTTCATCTTAATTAATACAACCGTACTCAGGACTAACGCTACCGCTGCCAGCATCTGGTTGGAGATACCGAACAGTGGCCACAAGCTCTTAACGCCGCCCAGTGGGTCAACAACGCCTTGATACAGTAAGTAACCCCACAAACCTACACATCCTGCTGTACCAATGATCCCTGCAAACAGAGAATCGGTTTTCTTCAGGAATGGCACGAAGTTACCCAGTAAATCTTGCAGCATAAAGCGACCAGAACGGGTACCCGCATCCAGAGCCGTTAAGATAAACAGTGCTTCAAACAGAATACCGAAGTGATACCAGAAGCCCATGTTGGCAGCTGGCATAATTTCGTGGAATACAAACGCAATACCGACAGCTAAGGTTGGCGCCCCACCTGCACGGTTTAGAATCGAAGGCTCACCAATGTCTTTTGCTGTTTGCATGATTTGTTCTGGGGAAATGACAAAGCCCCATGAACTGACCGTTGCTGCCGCATGAACAGACACATCTTTCAGTTGCGCCATAATTGCAGCGCCATCTGGACCACCCAGCTCATGCAGGTTAGGCATAGTGATACCTAATGCTGATGGTGGGGTGTTCATTGCAAAATACAGACCTGGCTCGATGATAGAAGCTGCGACTAACGCCATGATAGCGACGAAAGATTCCATTAACATCGCACCGTAGCCGATGTAACGAGCGTCTTTTTCGTTCGCTAACAGTTTTGGCGTCGTACCGGAAGAGATCAAGGCATGGAAACCGGATACCGCACCACACGCAATGGTGATGAACAAGAATGGGAACAGTGTACCTTTCCAAACTGGACCAGAACCATCAACAAACTGTGTCACCGCTGGCATTTTCAGCTCAGGGTTCAGGATAACAATACCTACAGCCAAACCAACGATAACCCCAATTTTCAGGAATGTCGCTAAGTAGTCGCGAGGCGCCAAAATCAACCATACTGGCAGTAACGCGGAAACAAACGCATAACCGACTAATGCATAAGTAATCGTCGTATCTTTAAAGGTCAGTGCTGGACCCCAGTAAGGGTCATGAGCAATCACACCACCAAACCAAATAGAAGCGACTAACAGTGCAATACCGATAACGGCAATTTCACCCACACGCCCTGGTCGGATATAGCGCATATATATCCCCATAAAGAGCGCAATCGGCACAGTGGAGCAAACTGTGAACACACCCCATGGGCTTTCTGCCAGTGCCTTAACCACGATCAGCGCCAATACTGCGAGGATGATGATCATAATTAAGAAGCAGCCAAACAGTGCTAGCGTACCTGGGATTGGACCCAATTCTTCTTTAACTATCTCACCAAGAGATGCACCGTTACGACGTGAGGAGATAAACAGCACCATAAAGTCCTGTACCGCCCCCGCAAGAACAACCCCAGCCAATAGCCACAATGTTCCCGGTAAGTAACCCACCTGAGCCGCTAATACTGGCCCAACTAATGGACCCGCCCCTGCGATAGCCGCAAAGTGGTGACCAAACAGAACGTTTTTATTGGTTGGAACATAGTTTAAGCCGTCATTATTAATGACCGCCGGTGTAGCACGCGTTTCGTCCAACTTCATCACTTTTTTAGCGATATATAAGCTGTAGTAACGATAAGCAATCAAGTACACCGCCACAGATGCGACGACGATCCACAATGCACTAATGTGCTCGCCGCGTCTTAGCGCGACAACCCCTAAACAGATTGCACCGATGATCCCGAGGATCATCCATGGAATGTGTTTTAAAATACCATTTTTGTTCATAGAACACCCTTCTGAGGTAGAACGAACATGCCATTAATACGTAATTACCGTTTATTAAACTGCGAAAACGTTGTTTTTAATCGTTTTCGATGAATAACAAATGATTTTTTAATAGGCAGTGGTTGAATGATTTTGAATGTAAAAAATTGAGTTCTGCCATAGTGGGTATGGTAAAAAATTACTATCAGGAAAAGCGAAAAGTTACCTTGAGTGGTGGCATACAGAATTAAGCGGTTAGTTTTTTGCGGTGAATGGTTTTCAAGAGTCGCTAAACCCTCAAAAAATGTGATCTGAGTAACAAATATTTTTCATTTCAACAAGTTAAGTAACTTTTAAAATCATATTTAGATTGTGATTTTTGTTAAATTCCTGAGGTTAATACATGAATAAAACGCTAATTTTCCCTACTCAGTGGATTAACAATTTCTTGCCATTCGCCCCCAACCCACCAGCTATGTTCTCCGTCGGTTTGTCGCTCACACTTCTTGCCTACCTTGGCTTTACTGTTTTCAAATGGATATGCACAATCATAAATCGGCTCAATCACAATTTCTCCGGTTTGGGCGTTGGCATAACCTATTTTTTCCCCCTGACGAATTCGGTATAGCCCGTCACTCGCAGGGTCGAGACCATTATCAAAATAGTAAAATTGATACACTTCATTACCCTGCTTATCTAAGAGCCTGATACCACCTTTTTTGTATACGCTTCCTTTAAGGCAATACAAGAAAGGTGAAGAAGGTTCAAAGCAGCGGATTTTTTCGCTTTCATCTTCCGCCATTAACTGAAACTGTTCTTCAAGCGGCATGGCTGACGCCATCGCCGTCATAAACACAGAAATAGACAATCCCATCAGCAGGCTTTTTATTGGTATGGTTTTCATTAATATTGCTTTCATTCGTAAAGGCACCTCTTATTTTATTAGGCGTTCAGCATCCCTTAAAGCATTCCCAATGAGTATCAGATAATCACGCAATTTTTTTCTATGCATCTTTTTCGTTCGCACTATTTTTCACTAAGAATAAACCAATTAATAAAGCATTAACTTATTAATGAAATTAAAAATAAGACTAAAAAGTTATGAGATTAATATTTTCCTTTTAAATAACAATAATTAGAGAAAATTAAAAAATAGTTACATAGGAAATTATTTTTGAAGTGAATCACACTAACAGAACATTATTTATACATTAATAACCTAAAGGCGTTATTGTTAAATAAATGATGATTGAATGTTAATTTCAACAGGGAAATAAAATGAGCACACAAAAATATGACTATATTATTGTCGGTGCAGGCTCCGCAGGTTGTGTTCTCGCCGCACGTCTGATCCAAGAAACCCAAGCTCGCGTGCTGCTTATTGAAGCGGGCGGTAGCGATAACCATATGTTTATCCGTATGCCTGCTGGCGTCGCTAAAATTATTGCCCAAAAAAGTTGGCCATATGAAACCGAACCTGAACCTCATGCCAACAACCGCAAAATGCAAATTGCTCAAGGTCGCGTGCTGGGGGGCAGTAGTTCAGTCAATGGCATGATCTACATTCGCGGGCAAAAACAGGATTATGATAACTGGGAACAAAAGTACGGATGCGAAGGCTGGGGTTATCAAGATGTCCTACCGTGGTTTAAAAAAGCCGAACGCAATGAAAGCTTGACCGGAGAATACCACGGCACTGACGGACCTCTTCCCGTCAGTGAAAACCGTTATCGCCACCCACTTTCTATGGCATTCATTCAAGCGGCTCAAGAACATGGTTTACCATACGTTAATGACCTTAATGGAGAGAGCCAGCAAGGAACCAGTTTCTATCAAACCACCACACATAATGGGGAAAGAGCCAGTACATCCAAAACCTATTTGAAATCAGTAGCAAATAGCGACCGTTTAACGCTCAAACTTAATACCCAAGTTAACCGCATTATTATTCGCGATGGACAAGCGGTTGGCGTGGCTTACCAAGGTAAAAATGGTCACGAAGTCGAGGCCTTGGCGCGTGAAGAAGTGTTGGTTTGCTCCGGCGCAATGGGATCAGCGAAGTTATTGATGCTCTCTGGTATCGGACCTGAAGAACACCTTTCCTCTTTAGGGATCAAAACCGTGGCGAATTTACCGGTGGGCAAAAATTTTCACGATCATTTGCATATGTCCATCAACGTCACCACCAAAGAGCCAATTAGCTTATTTGGTGCCGACCAAGGCTTTGCCGCTATCAAACATGGTTTTGAGTGGATGGCATTTCGCAGTGGGCTACTCGCTTCTAACGTTTTAGAAGGCGCCGCCTTTAAAGACAGTTGCAACCAAGGTCGCCCTGATGTGCAAATTCACTTTTTACCTATTTTAGATAGCTGGGATGATGTACCGGGGGAGCCGCTACCTGCCACTCACGGTTTTTCACTGAAAGTCGGTTACTTACAGCCTAAGTCTCGCGGGGAAATTTTACTGCGTAGCCAAAACCCGCAAGACCCGTTAAAAATTCACGCCAATTACTTGGCTGAACCAGAAGATATGGAAGGTTGTAAACGTGCGGTGAAATTCGGTTTAGAGGTATTAAGCCAGCCATCATTGCAAGCTGTCAGTAAAAATACATTGATGCCGCCAGCCCAAGTTCAGCATGATGAGGGGCAATTAGAAGAGTTTGTGCGTAATTTCTGTAAAACGGTTTATCACCCCGTTGGCACCTGCCGTATGGGTACAGATACCGCAAATTCCGTCACTGATTTACGTCTTCGCGTCCATGGGATCAATAAGCTACGTGTGGTGGATTGCTCCGTGATGCCAGAAATTCCAAGTGGCAATACCAATGCGCCGACCATCATGATTGCGGAGCGTGCAGCCGCGATGATTATTGAAGATAGACAATAATCCCCCTAAAAAGCCCCCCGCCAGAACCTAACAGGCGGGGGATAATCACTATCCTGTTACTTTTACTTGAGCCGCCGCTGTTTTTGCCATCTCTAGGGCTTGCTCAATCGAATCTCCGACTGCGAGCGTCACACCTAAACGACGAGTTCCCGCAATTTCCGGTTTACCAAATAAACGCAATTGAATATCAGAACCGAGAGCCTCGTGAATGCCCGAAAAAACCACATTCCGACTATGCAGCTCAGGTAAAATCACGGCCGATGCGCTGGCACCATACTGGCGAATAGTGCCAATCGGTAAGCCTAAGAAAGCACGAACATGTAATGCGAATTCAGACAGGTTTTGAGAAATCAACGTCACCATGCCGGTATCATGAGGGCGAGGAGAAACTTCGTTGAAAATGATCTCATCACCACAGACAAACAGCTCCACACCGAATAAGCCGTATCCCCCTAAAGCGGTGACAATTTTCTTCGCTACGTCCTGTGCTTTTTGCAAAGCAGCATCACTCATCGCTTGCGGCTGCCAAGATTCGCGATAATCACCTTTTTCTTGGCGATGACCCACTGGCGCACAGAAATGCACACCGTCTACCGCGCTAATGGTTAGTAATGTAATTTCAAAATCGAAATTCACCATTTTTTCAACAATCACGCGCCCTTGACCTGTACGCCCGCCTTCTTGGGAATAATTCCACGCACTATCAAGCTGCTCCGCTGAGCGAATGATGCTCTGCCCTTTCCCCGATGAGCTCATGACTGGTTTTACAATGCAGGGAAAGCCAATTTCATGGGCTGCGACTTCAAAATCCGCTTTCGTTTCCACGAAGCGGTATTCCGACGTCGGCAGTTGTAGCTCTTCGGCAGCTAAACGACGGATCCCTTCACGATTCATGGTTAGGTAAACCGCATTGGCAGATGGCACGACTTTTTGACCTTGCTTTTCGAGTTCCACCAACGTTTTGGTGGCAATCGCTTCAATCTCAGGAACGATAAAATCTGGTTTCTCACTTTCAACAAGTTGGCGTAGTGCCTCACCATCCAACATATTGATGGTGTAGCTGCGATGAGCAACATGCATCGCAGGTGCATTGTCATAGCGATCCACCGCAATCACTTCAATACCCAAACGCTGGCACTCAATCGCCACTTCTTTACCTAACTCCCCCGAACCGAGAAGCATAACTTTTGTCGCGCTAGAACAAAGTGCAGTACCTAATTGGCTCATGATAATGACCTTATATCCCCAGAGATAAATGCAGCTACATAAAAGATAATGTCTAAAAAGATGGCAGGATTATATACGCAATCGTTTGCTTTGACTATGATAGAAGCATAACCCGTTAACAGTATTATCTGTAAAACGGGCTAACCCATTAAAATTAAAAGTTAAATTTTGGGAGATTCATCCCGCCCAGTCACATACGGTTGATGGCGGGCACCTTTGCCATAGCGTTTATGGAGTAGCGCTAATACACAAAACAGTAAGCCAATCCAAATCAAGGTAAAACTGACACCTTTGACCCAATCGAAAATTTCATTAAACAGGAAAACTGCTAACAAGAATTGAATTGTTGGCTCGATATATTGCGCTAAACCAATCACCGTTAATGTGGTACGTTTAATGGCTGCCGTGAAAAAGAGTAATGGAATGATAGTCACAGGCGCCGCCAACATGTACAGCATTTTGGTTTGCCAATCACCATTTTCTACCGCGCTCATTCCATGTGCGGATAACCACCATGTAATACCTATCGCCAAGGGTAATAACCAAAGCGCCTCTAAAAACAGCGAGGTGATAACATCAAAACGAATAAACTTACGGATCAAACCATAAACTGCAAAAGCGCTCCCCATCACTAACGCTAAAACGGGCAATTCCCCATATTGTATGATTTGGTAGGCAACACCTGAAAAAATAAACACAACCGCCAGTTTTTCAGCAAAGACTAAACGCTCTCGCAAGAAAATCACACCTAGCAAGATTGAAAACAGCGGGTTAATAAAATAACCCAAGCTCGCAGCCAGTACTTGCCCATGAGTTAACGCATAGGTGAAGGTTGTCCACGATACCGCCATAATCGAGGAACTAAAAAAACATAACACAATTGAACGTTTATCCGCCCACACTTGCTTCCACAGGGATTTATTCTTGATAAGCAACCGAATGAAAAATAAGAACGGAAGAGACCAAATCAATCGTTGCGCCAGTAATTCCATGGCTTGTGCATCAGGAAGTAACCGATAAAACAGCGGGGTTATCCCCCAAAGAATATAAGAAAAGATAGCTAATGCTACCCCGGAACGCAGCAACATAATTTATCCGTATGAAAGTGTGGTTGATTTTTCTTCTCTATAATACGCCAATAACGGAAAGATAATAGGTTGAAGTGCAAACTATCACTAAGGTTATCGATCAATTTATTCACACTAAACACTTTTATTAATCATACGAAAACCTATAGTGCAATATCTTTTAAGGAAATCATTACGTGTATTCACTCACTTTTTTAGAGTACTTTGCAATTTTACTGAGATAATTTTAATGACTTAACCACAAAACTTAAAAACAGAAAAAAATTATCAAGGAGGATGATTAATTAAATTTCATAAAATTGCTAATAGTGCTTTTTATGACTACCATTTTGCGATATTATTACTTAGCTAAATAACATTATTTTCATGTTATCTAGAAAACATAATAATCGTAAGACAAGCTTAAAACTCTATCTTGTTACAAAACATTAAACAGATGTTACGTTTTGACACATACTTTAACCTTTGTTTCTTTTTTATATTAAAATTAGGCAAGTACTTTTTTTAATATCATTTACGTTCAGCAATAATCTATAAAAAAGAATAGTTGAAAATATATTACCATTTCCATCGGTGAATTATTCTCATTCTATTAAACTACGTTAATTTGAATGTCAAATCCGTTTAACAGGAGTTTGGTGATGAATAGCGCCATTCATGTAATCGTTGAAAACGATAATGTCTTTAAGAATAAACTGAAATCAAAGATGGAATCTTTTGATTTTATATTTAAATTCTATAATGACGAAGAGGTATTTATTAGTACTTATACTTACCCTAAAGAAGATAATGCAAAGGATTGTGTTTTATTATTCGTAGGCAATAACTCCAGTCATATTAATAAATTAAAAAACCTTACTCAATCTTTAGCCGTTGTTCCTGTTATCGTCATCGCAGAAGAACCTTCTGCTGCACTATGCAGAGACTACTTCAAGGCTGGAGCCTTTGATTTCTACGCATTTCCATTTGATGACAGAGTGTTTCTAAGCGCTATTCAGGGAGCTAATGAACACTTCGATAAACAAAATGAAAATCATAAAAAATATATCTATTTAACCAATAAATTCGACCGTCTCTCAGCTAGAGAGCGTGAAATTATGGACATGATTTTAGACGGAAACACCAGCCGAGAAACGGCCGAAAAACTGTCATTATCACCAAGAACCGTAGAAGTGCACCGTTCAAATATTTATACAAAACTAGGAATAAAATCACTACCTCAATTAATCCAAGAGTATGAATATATTAATACTTATTCTGCAAACGCTTAATTCTCTTTATTCACCAGCCCCCCTCTGCCTAATGGTTTATCAAAAAACCATTAGGCATTTTCCGTTCGCAAAATTACCCAGAAAAATATAATTAAATTTAGATTTTTATTTAGATAACTATTTAATTTAATCATTTAACTTAACTATTCACTTAACTATTCGGTTAACTATTTTTCACTATCAAACTTAGCATAATGATTATGCTTTCTATTCCTCTTTATTAATCTATCATCCTAAAATAACTATTTTTTAAGCAATAGTGGAAAATCAAATAAATTGCACTATCATTTTTATACAGGAAAACTGTTACTCTAGTTATTAATGATAAAAATCGCATTTATAGCTAAATATAAAATTAATATATTTAGTTTAAAATAAAATATAAACCTATATATATCCCCGCAACCATTTACTCCAACTGTGAGTATGTGAGTTCACTGAAATAAAAATCTATAACATCAAATTAAAACCAATTCCTAAAAAAAAGCGTACTGAGATCAACATACTTAACAACAAGATAGGTTGATAATCTTAGCTCTTTTTCATTTCTTCTCTTTCGTTTCGCTGAAAGGCGTGACTGAGCCCGCAATCAATATGCATTGATATGTTGGGCTTAGTGATTACCGTAAGGCTGTGTGATTTGAATGCTTCGAACGTTTTCAGCATTGCTGCAGAAAATCAGTAGAAGCTTTTTTTATTGGCAGGGCTGTTTTTATTGACGGACTATTTTTATTAACTGGACTATAGCTTGTATTCGCGAATATCAATCTGATATTGCTTCAGCTTGCGCCACAGTGTAGTACGCCCCATATTTAATGCTTGATGCATCTCCTGAATTTTTCCACCGTATGCCAACGCGGCTTCGATGATTAGCGCTTTTTCCACTTCATGAATGTTCAAGTCGTGGAATAGATTATGTCCGTGTGTTTTCTCTGAAAGTTTTTGCCAGTAAAAGTGACACTTTAGCTTTTCACTAATTTCTCGCCCTAGGGTAAGAGTGAGAGCTAACAGTATATTACTGCTGGTTGACTCCCCACGTAACACCAACGTGGCTAACAAGCGCGTTTCATCATAAATAGGGGCGAAATAGTAAGTATGTCCTTGTGAGTTAATTGGCTGGTCATCTAGAGAAGTGACCTGTATTTGAGAGAATATCCAAGATGGCAACATGGCGCTGCTGTCTGATTTACGGTTAGACCATAAAGTTTGACCGTATTTATCCAACAACATTCCTTCAATGTCGAAATCATGGATAGGTGATAAACCATTTGTGATGGCTTCACTTGCCAGTTGTATCAATAACTCCGGATCAATGGAGCATGATGATTTTTCTGTAAGCTGTGCGAGTTTGGGAATTGTAAAATCAATAGTCATAATCAGCCTTATTCTTCGATAAGTATTCTCCCTGATTATGTCAAGTTATCAGTTAAGTTTTATATCCTAGATCAAGTTATGATTTGATAGATTTTGGCGGGATGATATAGATCAAGTATTTGAAATATAGAAAAAACCCAAAATAATGGGTTATATCGAAAAAAGCCTGCAAACATGATTCGCAGGCTAAATTTCGAGCTAGATGATAGCCTATTTTTTATTCGCTAACAACGGAGCCCCACAGGTCATATTCATCAGCATGCTCAATCAGCACTTTAACGATATCCCCTGCTTTCACATCAAACTCGCCATTGAGGTACACCATACCATCAATTTCTGGCGCATCGGCCATACTACGACCCACTGCACCTTCGTCATCGACTTCATCGATAATAACTAAAAGCTCGCGACCCACTTTCTCTTGTAAGCGCTGAGTGGAGATCTCTTGCTGAAGCTGCATAAAACGATGATAACGCTCTTCTTTTATCTCTTCAGGTACTTGGTCAGCCAGTTCATTCGCTTTTGCGCCTTCAACTGGGCTGTATTTAAAGCAACCAACTCTATCTAATCGCGCTTCTTGTAAGAAATCCAACAGCATTTGGAAATCTTCTTCTGTTTCACCAGGGAAACCAACAATAAACGTTGAACGTAATGTCAGCTCAGGGCAAATTTCACGCCAGCGCTTAATACGCTCTAATGTTCTTTCTACCGCTCCTGGGCGTTTCATCAGTTTTAAAATTTTCGGACTGGCGTGCTGTAATGGAATATCCAAGTAAGGTAACACTTTACCTTCTGCCATTAATGGGATCACATCATCAACATGTGGGTATGGGTAAACGTAATGCAGACGAACCCAAACCCCCATAGAAGCTAGCTGCTCACATAATCCAACCATGCTAGTTTTCACCGGCTGACCATCCCAGAACCCCGTACGGTGTTTAACATCCACACCATAAGCAGAAGTATCTTGAGAAATCACCAGTAACTCTTTAACGCCTGATTCAACTAAACGCTTCGCTTCATTCAACACATCGCCAATAGCGCGGCTATCTAAGTCACCACGCATAGAAGGGATGATGCAAAAAGTGCAACGGTGGTTACAACCTTCCGATATTTTTAAGTAAGCGTAATGTTTTGGCGTTAATTTTACGCCTTGCTCTGGGACTAAACTAAAGAACGGATCATGCTCTGGTTTTGGCACATAGTGGTGAACGTGATTTAACACTTGTTCATAACTATGTGGGCCCGTAATTTCTAATACCTTCGGGTGAACTTCACGGATTTGGTTCTCTTTTGCGCCCAGGCATCCTGTCACAATCACTTTACCATTTTCGTTCAACGCTTCGCCGATAGCTTCTAACGACTCTTGAACGGCACTATCAATAAAGCCACAAGTATTCACGATAACCAAATCGGCATCGTCATAGCTAGGAACGACTTGGTAACCATCAGTACGCAGCTCCGTTAAAATACGCTCTGAGTCAACGAGGTTTTTTGGGCAGCCAAGTGAAACAAAGCCAATCTTTGGCACTGAATTCGTATTTTGCGACATAGCTCACTTCTTTATTATGTTATAGATATTGTTTTAAAAAATGGGCTGGATTTTACCTGAAGTATAGCGGGAATTGTATATTTTTTTAGCGATGAAAATGATATTTCGAGCGAAATTCCCGCGCCATTTCTAGCACAGGGATTTCACTCAGAAAAACAGCAAAGATTATCGGTTAATTGAGCGGGCGATACGGGAATAGGTGTGTCTAACACCGCGGATCACAATACTGTAATTCAATATATTCTCCGGTAAGGCGATGCCGTTATAACCCGAGTCACCTATATGATGTAAATCTGTTCCTGCCATTTTGCACATTAACGCAATCTGGCGAATGGTTTGTAGGTCAGCCCCTTCTTGAGATGTGCCAATCGCGGTCATGGTCATAACTCGCTGAGAATGGCAATAACTCACCATTTTCTGCACAAATTCCGAAGATATTCCCGGAACCGTTCCCGGTGCAGGCAGTAAAATAATATCCGCACCGCTCTTAATAAAGGAATGAATATCCTCTTCGGTAATTAACTGCTCAGCAGACGCATTGAGAACTCCCGCTGCATGCATTTTTCCCGTAATCAGAACGATATCTTCCCCCACCACCGCTTTGAGTTCTTTGAGGCTTTGGTTGATTTCTTGGTTAGTGACGCCATTACCCGGATTCCCAGTCAGGACAATAATATCCGCGCCCATCTGCTTTAATTTCAGGGCATTTTTGACAGTAGCCAAGCGCCCTTCAGACATTTTCCACTGTTTATCTTGATGGGGATTATTAAACCCTGCGGGAACAGGTTCCAAATTCACGCCAATTGCACGTCCTGTTAAGTGCTTTAAGGTACGAATAATCTCATCGGGTGCAATGCCTTCTGGCAAACCTTGCATCACTGGGTTATTTACATCAAAAACATTCAATAGCAAAATATCTGCGCCTTGGCTTGCTGCGAGTTCCGCATTAGTGACGTTCATCAAGACGGGCTGAATAGTCCCTATAGTTTCACTCACCAGTAATCGCCCTTCGCTGGCTTTAATCGCTTCCAGTAAGTTTTTCTTGTTCATTTTTGCAATTTCAGAAGCGGAACAATCCAAATAACGTTTTTGCATCTCCAGCACCTCGACTTTATACCTAATAAATACCGATCAACGTTTCGACTATAGCATGTGAAACCGACTACAGTGTCTGAAGCAAATCACCTTTCTAATACTTATTTTTTATCATTAAAAAAGAAAGCATTAACACTTTGATTAATATTAAATTTAAATATATTCATAGTAAGGATTGGATATAAGCCTAAAACATTCTGCTTGTTTTTGATTAATAGTAATGATTATCATTATGCTTCTAACTTCATTCAGGTAAGGATGTCACAATGAAATTCGCTTATCAGGCAGCCGTTTCGGGCTTAGCCTTATTCTCTCTATCCGCCTTTGCTCAAGAGTATCCTCTCGGTCACCCAGTCATTAAAAACGGCATGGAAATCCAAGGTGTTTATTTACAGCCTATCACCATGGACACCGAAGAAGGTCACCACAAAATGGCTCACCTGCCAGCGGATAAAGCCGACGTTCACTTAGAAGCCGACATCCACGCAGTAGAAGATAACCCGAACGGCTTTGCAGAAGGCGATTGGATGCCTTACTTAACCGTCGAATATACCGTCACCAAACTGGGCGATAAGCCACAGACTCAATCAGGCACCTTTATGCCGATGGTGGCAAGCGATGGTCCTCACTATGGTGAAAATATTAAACTGGACGGCAATGGTAAATATCGCGTTACCTATAAAATTTACCCGCCTTCACACAACCAACAAGCCGCTTTCGGTCGCCACATTGATAAAGAAACAGGTGTTGCCCCTTGGTTTGAACCGTTTGAAGTCTCTTGGGACTTTGACTATGCCGGCATAGGTCGCAAAGGCAGTTACTAATTTTTCAATGATGCGCTGAGGGCTTTCGCGGGGGTAATATTCCGCGCGAGCCCTTTTTCGCTAGTAAGGAACTCTCAATTTTCAATAAGTTTGAGCCAACAATGAAAACACTACTCAGCTTTTTACTGGTTTTTATTTGCGCATTACTTCCGCAATCTGCCTTAAGCGCCGAAAAATATACCGTTGAATTAGAAATGAAAAATGGGGATTTAATCCCACGTGTTCTGGAAGTGCCAGCGAAAACCATTATTCGTATCAAAATTACCAATACTGGCACTGAACCCGCAGAGTTTGAAAGTCTGCAACTGCGCAAAGAAAAAGTATTAGCCCCCGGCGCCAGTTCCGTGGTGGTTATTGCACCTTTAAAACCAGGTAGTTACACATTTTTCGACGATTTCCATCTGTCACATCCAAAAGGCGAGATCATCGCTAAAGAGTAGGATTCAACATGGGACAAGTTCTCTTTGTAGTTTGGCGCGAAAGTTTTGAAGCGCTATTAGTTATCGGCATCATTTATGCGTGGATCAAACGCCACCCTGACGCTCGCAATGGGATGAAATACCTGTGGGGCGGTGTTGGGCTGGGTATCGCCATGTCCATCTTACTCGCACTGCTGATTTACGGCGTATTCAATGTCCTTGATGACACTGGGCAATCTATTTTCATGATAGTCATGGAGATCCTCGCCTGTATCTTGATTGTTCAAATGGTCTATTGGATGAACAAAAGCGGCGGCTCGATGAAAAAAGAGCTGGAATCAGGTATCAATCGTAATGCAGAACACCATAGTTGGTGGGGCGCAACCTTGATTATCGCTATCGCGATTGCCCGTGAAGGTAGCGAAATTGTCGTTTTCCTTTCCAGTTTTATCATGTCGTTGACCGCTGAAAATGCCAACGAATTTATCTTTGAAGTTGCAGCGGGTGTCGCTATTGCGGGTATGACTCTATATGCCTTCTTATTAACTAACCGAATTATTTCATGGAAAATTTTCTTTAAAGTCACTGGCGTGATTTTACTGTTCCTTGCCCTCTCCTTGCTGCTTCGTGGCGTTGAAGAAATTTCAAACTTAATGATTGAGTTTGACTATCCAATTCCTGAATTTTTAATCTACCCAGCATGGGATACCAGCGCATTACTGGATGATTCTGGTGTAGCTGGCAACTTTATTTCATCATTCTTTGCATATCGTTCACAGCCAATTTGGCTCAGTGTTATCACCTTTGTTGTCTATTGGATTGTGATCCTCGCACTGTTTGTTTGGAGCAAAAAACATGCCGCTAAACGGAACTTACAAAATGCGTAAAATCACCCACTTAGCCATTAGCGTAATCGTTGCTTCACTCGTGGCATCTACCGCCTATGGAAAAGCCCTACGCTCCCCTGTGCAAACAGGGGACAACATCATTATTGCTAAGGGGGATATTCCCACCCCTGAAAAATATCAGCCTGCCATTCAAGAATACTTATCCTTCGTCAACAAGGAGTTAAGTGAAATGGTGGAGCAATTAGAAAAACTCAATCAAAGTGTGCAAAAAGGTCAATTAGCGCAGGCGAAAGCGGCCTATATTCAAGCCCACCAGCACTATGAAACCGTGCGTCCGATCATTGTTTTGTTTGGTAATACCGACCGAACCATCAACCCTCGTGCGGATTATTTTCTGGATAAAGAAAAAGACTACCGCTTCGTGGGATTTCACTTGGTTGAATACCTTTTATTTTCCAAGCAAGATCTCAAAGCGGCGCTGCCAGCGTCTGATGAGCTGTTATTAAAAGGAAAAGATTTACAAAAACGTGTCTTGACCGAAACCATTGAAATTCCGAAATTGGTGCAAGCTTCCGCTGATTTTATGGAGATGATCCTCGAAACAAAACTGTCGGGACAAGAGAATATTTATAGTCTCTCAGACCTGTCGGATATAGCGGCAAATGCCAAAGGTTCTCAAGCCATCATCGAGGTGATCAGTCCATTTATTGAATCCAAGACCCTTGATCAGATAAAAGAAAATGATCAGAAAATTAATAAAATAGTGCAGTCATATCAATTAGCTAAAGGTCAATACAAGCCTTACAGCCAACTAAAACAACAAGACAAAATGGCGCTCTATTCCCTGTTAACGCAACAAGCCGAACTGCTCGCGACATTGCGCGCTCAGATGGATGTTGATGTTTACTATAAATATTAAGGCATAAATTTATGCAAGCTAAACTAAAAAGCGAGTCACAACCTTTGGGGTTTTCTCAATCTAAAGTATCTCGCCGCCATGCGCTAAAAACCTTAGTCATGGGAGGCGCAATCCTCGCTGCCCCCGCCCTCAGCGCAAAAGCATCCATTGCGGATTGCGAGCTGACGTATGACAAAAGTATCAATTATTTAGGTTCACACCAAGCGGGCGTGCTAACCCCAGAACAGAAAAACGCCTCGTTTATCGCTTTTCGAATCACATCAACGACTCTTGATGAGCTTCAAGCGCTGTTCACGGTATTAACTCAACGCATCGCTTTTCTGACTCAAGTACAAAAATCGACGCCAAATCAGAATGATAAAATGCCTCCCGCAGAGTCTGGGATTTTAGGCACGCTCATTCAGCCTGACGCCCTGAGCGTCACGGTTTCCTTGGGAGATAGCTTATTTGATTCACGCTTTGGATTAGAAAAGCTTAAACCGAGTCAATTAGTGGAAATGA
This sequence comes from Providencia sp. LY12, assembly GCF_057621555.1. NCBI lineage: Bacteria > Pseudomonadati > Pseudomonadota > Gammaproteobacteria > Enterobacterales > Morganellaceae > Providencia > Providencia sp. LY12. The sequence continues at coordinate 3,369,581 of NZ_CM172594.1, forward strand.
CCAGCTTCCCGAACGACCGTTTAGAAGATAAATGGTGTGGCGGCGATGTGGTGCTGCAAATTTGTGCCAATAGCCAAGAAAGCGTGATTTATGCGCTGCGCGATATTCTGCGCCATACTTCACCTTATTGGTTCCCACTTTGGAAAATCGATGGGTTCTTACCCTCAAGGGATATTGATAAACGCTCTACTCCAATTAATTTATTTGGCTTTAAAGATGGTACCGGTAATGCGCCAGCCGACGATAGCAAATTAATGGATGAGCTGATTTGGGTGACTGAAGATAGCAAAGAGCCAGCCTGGTGTGTCGGCGGTACCTACCAAGCGGTTCGCCTAATTCGTTTTAATCTCGAATTTTGGGATAGAACACCGCTGGAAGACCAAGAAAATGACTTTGGGCGCCATAAAGCAACAGGTGCACCAATGGGCATGAAGCACGAAATGGATGATCCTGCATTCGACAAAGATCCTCACGGTGACCGCGTATTATTTGACTCCCATATGCGCCGCGCAGAACCGAGAAACCCAAGCCGCCATACAGCAAAATTGCGTCGCCGTAGCTACAGCTATTCTCTCGGATTAACCGATAGCGGCGCATTGGATATGGGACTGATTTTCGTTTCATATCAAAAGAACTTAAAAACCGGTTTTATCGATACCCAAAAAAGGTTAAATGGCGAACCTCTTGAGCGCTATATTAAACCGTTTGGCGGGGGTTACTATTTCGTTTTACCTGGTATTCAATCAGAGCAAGACCAGCTCGCTAAAGGGTTATTTGCCGCACTGAAAGCCACTAAATAATGCCATAAAAAAAGACCCCGAATATTATTTCGGGGCTTCTAGCTCGTTCATTTACAGACTGATTTATTATCTTCTTATTTTTTGCGATCCTTCGCGTCTTGCTCAACTTCCTGTTTCCATTCCTCTGATATTGGTGCAGCATTCTGTTTGGCTTCTACGGCTTTATTGACTGCTTTATATGCCTTATCGTAGCCCGTGCCATCTTGAACATAACCTGTAGCATTCGAACTCTTAATACCGATATTATCCGCAGCCGTAATCGCATCAATATTGGCACCTAAGAAAATAAAGTCCCACTTATCTTCAACTTCAGCTGATTTAATCATAGATTTAATCTTAGCCTGACTATATTTGGTGCTACTGTTCTCTTCACCGTCAGTAATAATCACAAACAAAACATTATTGTTCTTGGTGATTTTTCTATTCTCACGCATTTTCACCATGGTATCGCCAATGGCATCTAATAATGCGGTGTTTCCACCGACAGAATAGTCATCTAGCGTGAGGTTTTTCACTTTATCAATAGGTTCTCTGTTGTGTAATAAACTGGTTTTATTATTAAACAACACCGTGGTAATAAAGGTTTTACCCGCTTTATTTCTATTTTCTGTCAGCACGCTGTTATATCCACCAACAGTGTCAGATTCAAATCCTGACATTGAACCGCTTTTATCCAAGATAAACACCAAATCTAATACTTCAGAATCTTTAGCGGGTTCAACAATGGATTTAGCGCCAGAAACGCTAGAAAAAAAGAGTAGGAATACAGCAGATATTGCAGTAAAAAATGAAGTCTTAAATAAATTCATTACTGAGCCTCTTTATAATATTATCCTGACGAAACTACCCTTTAGTTTCCGTGTTTCAGCGGGATATCACATAAGATTACTCTGCTTAATTTATAAGCAAATTCTTAATTATAAAGACGCTCAGATAAACTTAATGGAATATACTTATCTTACCCACACACCATAATTTCTGAGTTTGTTAATTTCTTTAATAAACCCATTAAGTTTTATATATTCCTCAGCCACATTGCTGGAAGGACTTTCAGTATACGTTTCCACTAACTGAACAGTTAATTGATGATATTGTTTATTTAAGTCTTGATGAATATCGACTTTGTTCGCATTTTTCAGCGTTTCTGTTAACGCTATAATCTCATTCGCCACCGATTGAACCTGTGGATCACGGAAGGCCGCTTGAGGAACTTGATAACTTAAGTGCTGGCTAATTGAATTATTTTCTTCATTTTGCGGTGAATTAGGTACTAAATTTTGATCGTGTTCGTTCGCAAAATATTCAATTAACTCAGATTGATCAAAACATTTTGATTTAATATCTTCTTGCTTGTACTGCTTATTCTCTGCCCCCGGCAACGCTTTGCCAATTGGGTAAGTACAACGGAATAAATTGCCATCAATCACCACGGCATCACTGCTTTTGATAGGTAAGCTTAATTCATGCCCATAAATAGTGACATTTCGCGGCGCGGGTTGATACCCCTTTTTATCTTGCTCGGTATACACTTCAGAAAATGTGTAATACACCCCATGATTAGGGTTTAGGATCCCGCCTGAGTTATGTTCAAACACCATAAATTTGGTGACATGACCTGTATTATCTTCAAGTGTATGTTCACCACTGGCTAATGATATTGATCCATACTGACCAGGCTCGACCAGATAATCTTTACCATCCACTTTAAAGGAAATCGTGTTTTCTGTTGGATTGCTATAATAGAACTTTCCTTTATTTCCCATAATATCGAGATCACCACAGGCAGTAATCAATAACATTACTGTTGTGAGCAGGCTGACTTTCAATATAGCTTTCATGTATATCCTCAACATATTACACATCAAAAAACAGACCAAAAAATAAACAGCCAAGGATAGTAATGTTATTCATCTTAATAAAAATAGTTTTACGATTAGTGCTTAACACTTCTTACTTGTTGAAAATCAAACAATAATGATGAACTATAAAAAATCAGGTATAGAAAAGCGCTGTGAAACTAAGATTGATGAGTGGGCGTACGACGTAATGCTTTAAATAATAGCTGGAAAACAGATTCCATTGTCGGCGTTAGCGTTTGGTTATTACGCATTAAGGATATCGAACGCGTTAATGCGGGTTGTTGTAACTGTAAAACTTTTAGCTCAGGATCCCGCAAATGCACCGTATATAACTGAGGTAAAATACCAATCGCTAATTTCGATCTCACTAATCCATATAAGGTTTCAATATAATCGACTTGATAACGCGGATTAATATTAAAACGATTACTTTCAATTGTAGCGCTCACTAATCGATTAATATTTCCTTTCGAAAACATGGCAATGTCACGGTTATTTAAGAATTTCCACGGTAGATGGAATGCATTATCTGAAATAAATTCATCACGGTGGATCACCGCAACAAATGGGTCATCTTGCAAAGGATATAAAGTTAACTCTTCAGGAACCGAGCTATCCAATACGCCTATTCCAAAATCAATTTCGTTATTCACCAATTTATTTACTAATGCGTCATTGGTTTGGTCATAAAATTCCACATTCAGCTTAGGAAAATGTTGCTGTAATTGCTCAGGAATAATCGGGAATAATAACGAACTGACAGAAGGAACCAATCCAATACGCAATGTACCATCGCCACCCTCTTCGATAATTTTTTGAATATCGCTGAAGCCTCGGTGGGAGACACTTAAAATACGCTCCGCATGCGGTAAAATTGCGGCGCCTAGCTCCGTCAATGTCACTGACGCTGCCGTGCGGTTAATCAACTTACCGCCAATCACGGTTTCAATCTGCCGTATCGCGCTGCTTAATGCTGGCTGACTCACCGCTAAACGATTTGCGGTTTCAGTAAAATGACGCAGATGCGCAAGAGTCACAAAATATTGCAACTGCTTTAGAGTTAATGCCGGAAGGCGCTGCCATGGCTCAGTCATTGTATTTCCTCGCAAATTGGATCGTCATTCTTATCATAATGCGCCGCATTATAACCTCTCTTTATGATTCGATAAATTTTATCATCTTGGCAAACGTTTGCCTTGCTCATAAAGTAGCGACATAAATCTTTGAGATGGTGTTTTATGAAGCTAACAAATCAAACTCGACGCCGTGCCGTACAAGCCGCAAAAGGTGAAGTACCTTTTGATCTTTTACTCACCAACGCCAATATTATCGATATGGTGACGGGGGAAACTCGACCTGCGGATATCGGTATCATTGAAGGGCTAATTGCCAGCGTACATCCAACAGGAAGTCGTACTGATAGCCATGAAATCCATAATTTATCAGGAAAATTTATTTCCCCGGGGTTTATTGACACCCACGTTCATTTAGAAAGCTCCCACCTTCCCCCTGTTCGTTATGCTGAAATTGTCCTCACACAAGGCACCACCGCCGTATTTTGGGATCCTCACGAACTTGCCAACGTATTGGGATTAGATGGTGTTCGCTATGCCATTGATGCTAGCCGTAATTTGCCCCTTGATGTGATGGTTGCAGCCCCTTCTTCTGTGCCTTCAACACCAGGATTGGAAATGTCAGGTGCAGACTTCGCAGGACAAGAAATGTCCACGATGTTGAGCTGGCCGGAAGTACGTGGCGTGGCAGAAGTAATGGACATGTTCGGCGTGCTAAATGGCAGCGAACGCATGGAAGAGATCCTCGACGCTGGGTTAAGCTCAGGAAAAATCATTGAAGGTCATGCCCGCGGATTAAAAGGTGCGGATTTACAAGCCTATCTTGCTGCTGGAGTCACTTCAGATCATGAACTCACTTCCGCAGAAGATGCTCTCGAAAAATTACGTGCGGGGCTAACACTGGAAATTCGTGGTTCTCATCCTTACCTGCTCCCTGAAATTGTGGCAGCATTGCAAACACTGCCGCATTTATCCTCACAAATCACGGTATGCACAGATGATGTTCCACCGGATATATTGATTGAAAAAGGCGGTGTAATCGCACTGCTGAATTTATTAATTGAGCACGGCATGAAAGCCACTGATGTGTTGCGCTTTGCGACACTCAATGGCGCAATTCGCCTACAGCGCAATGACTTAGGTTTGATAGCCGCAGGTCGCCGCGCCAACTTAGTGGTTCTTAATTCTCTCGATACCTTAAAAGCTCAGCAAGTTTATGTCGATGGCAAAAAAGTAGCAGAGAATGGGCAACTTATTTCGCCGATTGCCACTGAAAATACGATTTTACCGCCACGCGATACCATGCACCTAGCGCCAATCTCGGCTCAAGATTGCCAGCTTCAATTAGCTGACTTGCAAAATGGTACTGCGCGTTTACGTCATATTAGCGGTGCTCGCTTTACTCAGTGGGGAGAGGTCGATGTTCAAGTCGAAAATGGCATCGTGCAACTGCCTGATGAATTTAGTTTGATTCGCGTACAACATCGCCATGGACGCCATAACGCCAAACCACAAATTGCCTTACTAAAAGGATGGGGAGAATTACGCGGCGCCATTGCCACCAGCTACTCCCATGATTCCCATAACCTTGTAGTGCTCGGACGTGATGCCAACGATATGGCAATGGCAGCCAACCTGCTGATTGAAAGCGGTGGCGGTATGGCGTTAGTTCAAGATGGTAAAATCCTTGCTCATGTGGCGATGCCCATTGCAGGTATGCTCTCGGAATTACCTGCACCTGAGCTGGCAGAACAATTTCGCCAACTCAGAGAATTGAGCAGCCAAATTGCTGACTGGGAACCACCATATCGTGTATTCAAAGCCATCGAAGGCACGTGTCTTGCCTGCAATGCTGGCCCTCATTTAACCGATTTAGGACTGACTTGCGGAACCACTCGCCAGATCGTTGATGCCGTCTTAGAACGTACTGAAAGTAATGGCGATATTAAAAATACTCATCCAATAAAAAATAATGATAGGAGCGCCAATTAATGGCTAACGATTCTCTTCATCAGCCAACATCAGGGAGTTGGTTAGAAAGGCGTTTTGCGCTGCGTGAACGTGGCAGTTCAATCAGAACAGAATGCCTTGCCGGAGCTACTGGGTTCCTTGCAGCAGCCTATTTGCTGGTAGTTATTCCCGGGCTGTTAGCCGCAGGCGGGATGGATAAAGGCGCGGCGACCACCGGCACTATCATCGTGTTTGTACTTGCTAGCCTATTAATGGCGTTCTACGCTAACTTGCCTTTTATTGTGGGTCCCGGTATTGGTGGCTCGGTATTAGTGGGGATCACCCTTGCTGGCAGTGAAGGGATTGATTGGCAAATTGGTTTAGGCATCGCCTGCTGGTCTGGAATTTTATTTTTCCTGCTCACCAAATTCGGTTTACGTGAGGTTGTGACTCGTTCCGTACCACAATCCATCAAGTTAGGCTTAACAGCATCTATCGGTCTGTTTGTGGCAGTGTTGGGCTTTCGTAATGCGGGCTTAGTCTTAGCAAACCCAAAAACCAACGCATTAATGCTGGGGGATTTTCTCTCTCCGGGTGCTTTAGTCGCTCTCGCAGGTTTCTTTGTGGCTATCGCATTGCAAGCTCGCCGCATTCCCGGTGGGATCTTATGGGCAATTTTGTTCGCCACCGTGTTAGGCATTCCGTTTGGCGTCACAAAGTTGCCCGAAAGCTTTATCGGTATGCCGCATTCTATTGCGCCAGTCTTAGGTCAGGTGGATTTAATCGGCGCCTTAAACATCGCCTTCTTACCTTTCCTATTTGTGTTCTTTGCCGCGGAGTTTTTCTCCACCATGGGAACCACATTAGCCGTCGGCGGCGAAGCCGGATTGCTGGATAAAGAAGGTAACATGCCGAATATCAACCGCCCGTTTATTGTGGACTCCATCGCCGCGGCGTTAGGTCCAATGGTGGGTATTCCAGCGGCGACCGCATTAATTGAATCGTCAGCAGCGGCTGAAGCGGGTGGAAAAACCGGTATGACAGCATTAGCGGCGGCGTTTATGTTCCTGCTGATGTTACTGTTTACCCCAATCGCGTTAATGATCCCAGCACAAGCCACCGCACCTGCGTTGATTTTAATTGGCTTAAATATGTTTAGCGGATTACGTAAGGTGGATTTAGCGAACTTTACCGATGGTCTGCCTGTATTAATGATGGTGATGATCACGTTAATCGCGAACAGCTTCGGTACAGGGATTGCAGGCGGGTTACTGTTTTATATCTTAATTAAAGCAGTGGCAGGCAAGTGGCGTGAAATTCCAATCAGTCTGTGGATCCTCGCGGTGCCATTAGTGTATTACTTCTCAACGTTAGTGAAGCACTAAAACAAATAATAGCCCCCTAATACAATTATATTAGAGGGCTTCTTTTTATACTCAAGTATTAACTAGCAGCTAATACTTTAAATAATGATGGATTATTTTTTATTGCAACTAACACTTTCGCGGCAAGTCCTGTTGGGTTTCTTCTTTTCATCTCCCAACTTTTGATAGTATCAACACTTGTGCCTAGCGCATTGGCCAATTCACTTTGTGAAACTTTTAGTTGCTCTCTGATAGCTTTAACATCAGCAACTTCATATTGAGTCACTTTTGATGCTTTCTTAGTACCATTCTTAATTTCAATTGCTTCTTCTAAAGATTCTTTTAGTTCATTAAAGAAACTCATATCACACCTCATTCTTTAATAATTTTGTTAATTTCTTCAATGTATTTTTTTCTTCATCCGTTAGGTTATCTTTTTCATTCTTAGAATAAACCATTACAAAATAAATAATTTCCTTTGTAGCTAAAAAATAGATAACCCGAGAACTACCACTTTTACTTTGATGGCCTGTTGCTATTCTGACCTTCCTTAGTCCTCCTGTACCTTGAATAAGATCACCTTTTTCTGGTCTACCTATGAGTTCATTTTGTAGAATTCTTAATTCTTCATCTGTCGCAATTAACTTAATTTGCTTAGTAAACATAGATGTTTCAACAAACTTTATTCCATGGCTCACAATATTCCCTCTGTGCTTAATCCATACACATCAAGTGTACATAGTACACAAAAGGAAATCAACATCAGATAGTGTCTTGTACAAAAAATGCCCCTAGTAATTGATTATCCAGCTACTGGGGCAGTTCAGAACATTAATACTATTTTTCTATTTACATTTAATTCTAAATCAGTGGGGGAATTTGAGGCTGAATTGGCACTTCAATCACCGTTGGGCCTTGGCGCTTAAATGCCTCACGGCAAGCCGCTTTGACCTCATCTACCGTCGTGGCTTTTAACGCCGTGCAACCATAACCTTTACCCAGCGCCACAATATCCAAGTTTGGAATATCCAGCCCCGGAACTCCTGGCGTTTCTTCTAACACCGCGAAGGATTTCAAAATGGCGTACTCGCTATTTCGTGGGATCACAAACACAATCGGTAAATTATGTTGTGCCGCACTCCATAGCCCTTGAATCGAATATTGCATCGAGCCATCACCAATAATCGACATCACAGGGCGGTGTCGACCACTGTCTTTTTCCGCTAAAGCAATTCCCACGCTTGCTGGCAAGTTCCAACCCAATGATCCACTGGCAAAGGTATAGAACGAATCCGGTGCATCAATTGGCCATTCACGATGTAATTCGCCGAGGTTTGACGGCGATTCTTCCACCAAGATAGTCTCTTTCGGGGAGACTTCTCTCAATGCTTTAAACAGCTTCGCTGCACTTAATACTGTTGAGCTTCCCTTCACCTCTGGCGCAGCAGGGTGTGGAGCCATACCATGGGACTGTTTCTCAACCTTATTTTTCGCTGCTGCTCTGGCTTTCACTAACGGAGTTAGCCCTTCAATCGCGAGTACCGCATCACTGAGTAAGCTATCACCAACCGGCGCCCTTCCTACCTCAATAGGGTCATCGGTAATGTGCAGTAAACGCATTCCATCTGGCAAATAACTCCCTGCTACATAAGGATAATAACGGAAAACAGGCGCCCCAATAATCAACGCCAAATCATGTCCTTTTAGCTTGTCTGACAACGGGCCCATCGCGAAAGGCAATCCACCCGCATATAATGGATGCGTTTCAGGGAACGGTGGGCGTTCAGAGGCAGGCGCAGCCCAAACCGGAATATTCAATTTTTCCGCTAGCGTAATGCCAGCATCCCACCCTTCACCTCGCGCAATGGCTGAACCATAAATCAGCACTGGATTTTTGGCAGAATTCAGGGCACTCGCAAATGCCTGTAAACGCACAGGGTCATAACCTATGCGCAGGGAAACTTCACGCACAACCGCCTCTTGGGCAACGGCAGGTTTGTCCCAATCATCAAGGGGGATTGATAAGAAAACGGGTCCCGCTGGTGGCTGAAGTGCCATCGCATACGCTCGCATAAATGCCGCTGGCACATCTTCCGCACGCTCAGGCTGATAGCTCCACTTAACCCACGGCTTTGGCAGAGTTTCTGGCTCAATATTGGTTAGCCAAGGCTCCATCAGCAACATTTCACGGGTTTGGTTACCCGCCGTGATAATCAGTGGCGTACGGTTCATATAGGCGGTCAGAATATTACTCATCCCATTACTTAGCCCCGCGGAAGTATGCAAATTGACCATAGCCACTTTGCGCATTCCCTGAGCGTAACCGTCAGCTGCTGCTACAGCAGAAGCTTCATGTAATGTTTGGATATAACGAAAATCACTCGGAAAATCTTTTAAGAATGTCTCTTCAGTTGAACCAGGGTTACCGAAAATGGTCGTAATATTCAATTGGCGTAGTAAATCAAAAGTCACTTGGCGAATGGTTTTCTTCATTTAAAATACCCTAATTAAGATACCTGAATTAATCCCCATCATAACCAATCCCCCCAATGAAAAACATTTTCCCCTCAAAGAATAGATCTTATTTAAAACCTGAAGATTGTTTTTTATTTTATTTAAATACAATCAGTTAAATAAACATCTTGTTTCGATGATAACAATCCAATGGGAATAAATACTGCATTCTAAGATTTAATCCATATAAAGCATGAAAGACGCTTAAGAATATTGGTCTTTATACTAATTTCAGCTTCAATTTGACGCGGAAAAAGCAGATGAATCGCCAACAAAACTGACTAAAACGTGAGTTACGTTGCAATTTTTTAACATTCATTAACAATATAGCGACTTTTATGTCACCCATCACATTTCCAACAATTACCACGACTTAGTGCTAGCGCTAACACTCCAAAAGAGACGATAAAATCACGTCATTTTCCCGTCAGATGAGAGAAAACAAAATGATTCATAAAATCAATCAACTAGGAAGTTATTATTTATTTCTTTGATTAAATCTCCCTCTAGTAATGACTTAAACCAATCAATATAAGTACTTTTTTCATACGATTTACTTAACTAAAAGTTATATCAGCCTCAACAAAACTCATTGTTAAACAAAAGTTAAGCAAAGTAACTTCATTTAACACTAATGTTAAATCACAAAAGTGAATGCTCTGGTAAACAAATGTGAGGTAAAAATAATGACACTAGATGCCAGCTATACGCTATTGTTTGCATGCTTAGCGCTGCTTATTGGGATGATTGTGGTGAAAATCAGCCCTTTTCTACAGAAAAACCATATTCCTGATGCTGTTGTCGGTGGATTTATTGTTGCTATCGTTTTATTAATTGTTGATAAAGCAGCAGGCTATACTTTCTCGTTTGATACCTCATTACAAAGCACATTGATGATCGCTTTCTTCTCATCAATTGGTTTAAGTTCAGATTTTTCGCGATTAATAAAAGGCGGGAAGCCTCTCGTTATTTTAACACTCGCGGTTACCATTTTAATTGTGATCCAAAACGCTGTGGGCATGGGTATGGCTGTCATGCTAAACGAAAGTCCATTTATCGGTCTGATTGCAGGTTCAATCACATTAACAGGCGGTCACGGTAACGCCGGTGCTTGGGGTCCTATCCTTGCCGATAAATATGGCGTAACAGGTGCTGTTGAGCTGGCGATGGCATGTGCAACGATGGGTCTGGTTCTTGGTGGACTTGTCGGTGGACCAGTCGCGCGCCACTTACTGAAAAAAGTGACCATCCCAAAAGCAACTGAGCAAGAAAAAGAGACCATCCTTGAAGCATTTGAGCAACCAGCGGTAAAAAGAAAAATCAACGCTAATAACATCATTGAAACCATTTCAATGCTGATTATCTGTATCGTTGCGGGTAGCTATATCAGTGAGTTAGTAAAAGATACGCCAATGCACTTACCAACTTTCGTTTGGTGTCTGTTTGTCGGTATCATCATCCGTAACGTCTTAACTCACGTGTTTAAACATGAAGTTTTCGAACCAACTGTTGATGTTTTAGGTAGCGTGGCGCTCTCGTTATTCCTTGCTATTGCGCTAATGTCATTGAAGTTTGGTCAATTAGCTAGCATGGCGGGTCCAGTATTAATCATTATTGCAGTACAAACCGTTGTGATGGTGTTATTCGCCTGCTTTGTCACATTCAAAATGATGGGCAGTGACTATGATGCTGTCGTTATCAGTGCGGGTCACTGTGGATTCGGAATGGGGGCAACGCCAACGGCAATCGCCAACATGCAAACCATTACTCGTGCATTCAGCCCATCACACAAAGCCTTCTTAGTAGTACCAATGGTCGGTGCTTTCTTGGTGGATATCACCAACAGTATCATCATCAAGCTATATATTGAATTAGGCGCAGCCATCGCATAATCCTCAATAGCATATGCCGGCTCATAACCAAAAGTATATGAGCCGGCATTTTTCATTTCTGGTAAGTGACCCCGATATCGGATCCATGACATCTTTTTCTGTAGAATAAGAAAAAATGCAAAGTATTACCTAGTTCTAACCATGGACGACCAATAATGAAGTTAAGACACCTTGATATCTTTTATGCTGTGATGACCTGCGGTTCACTCACTCGAGCAGCAGAAGTTCTGCATATTTCCCAGCCAGCGGCGAGTAAAGCACTCAAACATGCTGAACAACAATTGGGACTCGTTTTATTCCAACGGATTCGAGGAAAATTACTGCCAACAGATGAAGCCAATTTATTATTTGAAGAAGCAAAAGAGGTTTATCAGAATTTAGATAGACTCAGAATTTTGGCACAGAATTTATCTAGAAACCCACAAGGTAAGTTGGCTATTGGGTGTTTACCTAGCCTAGGGCTTAACTTAGTGCCTGAAGTCACCGCACTGTTTATTAAAAAGCATCCAAATATCAAACTCACTATTGGTACCCATCACACCACAGATATTTTGCAATTATTAACTCAACAAGATCTCGATATTGGTATCGCATTTAATTTAGCCATTGAAGGTGGGATCACCGTATTGCCTGTTGCTGATATTCCTCTCGTCTATGTGGATAGTCAGGCTCCCGTAAAATCTCCCGTTTCACTGGTGGATATCGACCAAGACCGCTGGATCCACCCAGGCTCCGACTCCCTATCTCAACTGCTACAGCAAAGGCATGAGTTCCAAGAATCCAACATCAGTGTGCACACTTACCATATGGCAGCGGAGTTCGTTCGGGCTGGTCTAGGTTGCAGTATTACCGACATTTTTTCTGCGGAACATACCCTGCCAGAATCGATGATCTACCCGCTTAAAGAAAATTTGCATTTAGCCGTATCCGTTTTCCATCGAGCAGATAGGCCACTCACGAAAGCCGCACAAAATTATGTAAACACCTTGTCGCTAATACTAAAAAAACGCAACGCAGTAGTTAACCAAAAGTTATACTCCGGTGATGAAAACTCAATTGTTTAGTCTGACTATTCGCCGTTAAATAATAACTCCTAAGTTATTATTGGTTGCGGAATATTATGACTAAACATGTGGTAGTGATCGGTGCTGGAGTGATTGGATTAAGTACCGCATATGCTTTAATTAAAGCGGGTCAAACAGTCACATTAATTGAATCTGATTCTGACGTTGGCATGGAAACCAGCTTTGCCAATGGCGGACAATTAAGTTATCGCTATGTTTCGCCACTTGCGGATGCGGGTGTTCCATTACAAGGCTTACGCTGGATGGGTAAAAACGATTCCCCATTAAATTTAAGAATCGATTTTACATTACAGCAGCTTTCTTGGATGACCCAATTCACCTTAGCCTGTAACCGCACAACCAATAAAATTAATGGCGCTCATTTATTACGATTATCGCTACTCAGTCAAAATGTCATGAATACGTGGCGTACCAATGGTGATATTGCCGATTTCGCTTGGGAAAAATCAGGAAAATTAATTATCCATCGCGAACAATCTAGCTTTAAAAAAGCCAGTGAAACTGTGGATAAGGAATTTCAAAAAGTTCTGAATGCCGATGAAATCGTTGAATTAGAGCCCGCATTAAAGAATATTCAATCACAATTAGTGGGTGCGATATACGCCCCCGATGATGAAACCGCTGATTGTTATTTATTCTGCAAAAATATTCTGGCTTATTTATCAACACAGCCTCAATTTACATTATGCCTTGAGCACTCGGTCAAATCCTTTATTAAACTTGGCAATACCATTACGGGTGTAGAAACAAATCAAGGCACAATTCAAGCAGACGATGTGGTGATTTGCGCAGGTAATGGTAGCCGTGAGTTATTAAAACCCCTTGGCATTGATGTACCGATTCTCGGTTTAAAAGGTTACAGTCTCAGTGTGGAATATCCACAAATGGCACATATCGTTCCTAAACTTAGCGTGACCGACTACGGCAATAAAATTGTCTACGCCAAACTAAATGATCAATTACGCATCGCTGCTATGGTCGATATTGGTTATGACAAATTTGGATTACGAGAAAACAGAATTTCTGCATTAAAAAATATTATTAAAAAAACATTCCCAGATTTACCTAAAATTGATAAAGCTGAAACATGGTGCGGTTTACGTCCGTCAACACCAAAGGGACCACCAATGTTAGGCAAAACTACGCACAGCAACTTATGGCTCAATGTGGGTCACGGTAGTTTAGGTTTTACATTAGCAGCGGGTAGCGCAGAGATATTAACTCAGCTCATTACCCAGCAACGCTCCCCTATTTCATTAGAAGGATTAACGAGGTAATTAATGTCCATTAAACGTAATAACCCAAAACCACGCTTAGCAGACAGCGTTGAATATGCTGGATTAGTTTACTTATCTGGACAAGTGCCTACAGATTTAACCGGAGACATTACTGCTCAAACCCAAGATGTATTAAACAAAATTGACGCATTATTAGCCGCTAGCAATAGCGATAAAACCCGTATTTTATCTGCACAAGTGTGGATAAAAGACATGAAGCGTGATTTTGCTGACTTTAATACCGTTTGGGAAAATTGGATGCCAGCTGAATTTAGCCCTGCTCGCGCCGCTGTTGAAGCGAATATGGCTCGGGATCAGGTACTCGTTGAAGTCATGGTGACCGCAGCACAACGCTAGTTTTAATTTATTCTATGGCATTCAAAAGGTTAAATTTATTCTCTTGAATGCCTTTTTTAGTCCTTTTATCATCATTTTTGTCCAATTCCCCTCTTAATAACTCTTTTTATTATCACTTCTAATAAAAAAAATACTCTCCTCTTGGTTATTCCATCTACTATTATCTATATGCACTTTGAAATAATTGATTGAAAACTAAAAATAAAACCAATGTTTATCGGTTAGTTTTATACCAACATGGAGAAATTACATGATCCAAACCGTTATTGAGCATGTTTTATCCAGATTACAGTCTCTCGGTATTAATGATATTTTTGGTGTTGCAGGTGATTATGCCTTTCCTATTAATGATGCTGTCTGCGCTAATCCAAATTTACGTTGGATAGGTAACTGTAATGAATTAAATGCCGCCTATGCCGCAGATGGTTATGCCCGTTTGAAAGGCGCCGCAGCGCTTACCAGTACCTTCGCAGTTGGAGAACTCAGTGCATTAAATGGCATTGCTGGGGCGTATGCAGAAAGATTGCCTATTTTTCATTTAGTCGGCATGCCTGCCAGTCATATCCAAGAAAATCAGGCTATTATGCACCACACTTTAGGTGATGGTGATTTCGAGGTATTTTACAAAGTCGCTCAATCCTTTTCGTGTGCTCACGCGATTTTGACACCAGAAAACTGTGTCAGTGAAATGACTCGTTTAATGACTCAAGCTTTTGCGCAAAGACGCCCCGTTTATATTGGTATTCCTGCTGATCTCGCCGTAAAACGCATCGTTGTACAGAACATCAAACCGCTTACACTTCCTAGTAGTCGTCCTGATAACTTAAAAAAAGTCATCAGTTTGATAGCTAATAAACTCAGCCAAAGTGAATATCCGTGTGCCTTACTGGGTTCACTCATATCACGGTTTGATTTAGTCAAAGAAGTGGAAGCACTGATTAAAGTCACTCACTTGCCTTATGCCACTATGTTTATGGATAAAGGTGTTTTAAATGAAACCCACTCACAATATATAGGCATGTACAGCGGGCATTTAATGAACCCTGACATTGCTGAATTTATTGGAAGCTGCGATTGTATTTTAAATATTGGTGCGGTGATGAGTGATGTGAATACAGGGTGTTTCACCGCAGCTCTTCACGCTAATAATATAATCCATATAATGGACAATTATGTGGTTATCGATTCAACGGTCTACTCTGATGTCTATATCTACGATCTACTTTCTGAGTTAAAAGATATCCTGACATTTATTCCGAGTAGCTCAATAAAAGTTCACGGCTTAGGCGAACCAATCAACAATGATAATGGAAAAATAACCAGTCATTACTTATACCCGCGATTTGAAAAATTCATTAAGCAAAATGATATCGTGATAGCGGACACCGGGACATTTTCCATGGGGCTAGGCTTTGCACTTCTTCCTAAAGAAGTTTCTTTTCAAACTCAATCCCTATGGGGCTCAATTGGCTGGGCAACCCCTGCTGCATTGGGAGCCGCGCTTGCCGCACCTCATCGCCGAGTGATCCTAGCTACCGGCGAAGGCTCCCATCAATTAACAGCGCAAGAAATTAGTTTATTTGCCCGCTGGGGGCTGAAGCCACTTATTTTTGTTCTCAATAATGATGGCTATTTAATTGAGCGTCTTTTCTGCCATGAGCCCGAGGCCTATTACAACGATGTCCATCCATGGAACTATGCTCAGCTTCCCGCAACTCTTGGATGCAAAAATTGGTATTGTCAGAAAGTCACCACTTGCGACGAACTTAACCGAGTTCTCAATACACTCGAAAGAATAGACACTGCTGCCTATATTGAAATAATCACGGATAGATATGAAGCCTCAGATTTACTGCAAGCAATGGGAAAAATAATTAGGTCAGAAACGCTAAAACATCTTAAATAATGGCACTTAGCCACTCTAGACTACGGTGGCTCACAACCATAAATGGCAAGCGCCTCAGCGTCGCCTCCTGCGGATCCACCAAACTCCAACAATCACCAATACAATAATAGCTAGCCAAGAGAAATGCGGGTGAAATGGGAGCGCAAAGACAAGGGAGCTGACAAAGTAGCCCGCCGAGACAATCAAACATCCCCAAATGGCGCCGCCAAGGATATTTAATGCAAAAAATCTGATTGGATTTACCTTGCTGGCACCAATAATAATCGGTCCAACCGTTCTCATTCCATACGCAAAGCGGATCCCAATAATAATCCAATTTTCATGGCGTTGTATTAACTGCTGAACCCGTACAATCTTACTCTGATGTTTTTGAAATTTAGGTAATACCCGAGCACCAGCATAACGTCCGACAAAAAAAAGCACATTATCACTGACGACTCCACCAAGCGCGGCAAATAACATCGTCAAAGGATAAGAGAGTAATTGATTATGTGCGGCCACTCCCGATAGAAAAGCGGCTGTCTCCCCTTCAAGCATCGCACCAAGAAATACAGCCCAATAGCCATATTCCATTAACCACTGAGTTAATACTTCAGACATAAGACCGAGATCCCTTCCTGAACAACTGATAATGGATATCTTTAGCTAAAATCTTAACACAGATAAAATTAAATTTTTGTTTGTATTCTTGGTCATTCAATAAGGTGGGAGCCTTACAGCTAAAACGAATGGCACATAAAAAAACTGCACTTAACGACAACTTAAGTGCAGGGGATCACGACGCATAAAATATAAATATAGACTATTTATTGTATAAGCTAGCATTGATTGAAATATCGTTACCTTCACCTTCAGAGTTCACTGAGGTGATAATAAAATACTTTGCGCCCGCTTCATCCGCTTTTTGTGAGACTGCATTCACATAATCCGTTGTTGTCGCTGCATTCATTACGATATTAATATTGCCAACTAATTTCATTTCCATGGACTGAACATAATTAATCTCAGTTGCACTCATCGCAAATGGACTTAAAAACATCAAAGAAACCAATGCAATTTTTAATTTATTCATCAACATCACCTTTTATTAAAATAACGCCTTCATTTAATTACATTCTTTTTTAGAGAATGAAATTATGAGTATCGTTAAAAGAATATTAATTTCCTGATAATATAAGACTATATTTACCTATTAAAATAAAGAATGTAGCGATGAATATCAAATTTAATATCGTGTGAAACTTAGCATAAATTGCTTTTATTTATGCGATTTCTGACGTTTTAAATCAGTACTAAAAATATGTCCCAGTCTGATGCTAAAACGAATATAACGATGCCACTGATTTACCTACTTTTTGGGCCAAATCTGAAGCTGCATACTTATCCATGACTATCTCAATATAGGCTGCCGAATCCGCTGCTTCCGCTTGTTTAATGGCTGTATCTAACTCATCGCAAGTGGTGACTTTTTGACAATACCAATCCGTACAACCTAATGCTGCGGGTAATTGTGCATAATTCCACTGCGGTAAATCATTATAATAAGCTTCAGGATCTTTACATAATAATCGCTCAATTAAATAACCATCGTTATTGAGCACAAAAATAATCGGCTTTAGCCCAAAACGTGAAAATTGACTGATTTCTTGTGCTGTTAGTTGATGGGAACCTTCACCGGTCACTAAAATCACGCGCTTATTGGGTGCAGCTATTGCTGCGCCAAATGCCGCTGGTGTCGCCCAACCAATCGAACCCCATAGAGATTGAGTTTGAAAAGAAACCTCTTTAGGTAGTAAAGCAAAAACTAACCCCATTGATGCAGTTCCTGTTTCCGCCATCACAATATCCTGTTCCTTGAACATTTTCTCTAAACGCGGATACAGATATTGTGCGGTAATTTGGCCATTATCCCCTTTTCGAGGCTCACCCAATCCTTGAGCTGCAATACTTTGAGCTACAATGCCTTGATGTTTTAACGAAGGAGCTAATACTTGCAGTTTATCCAATACCTCTTTCATCATCACATTTGGGTAAACCGCTGAACCTACTTTCACCTGATCTGCTAAAATATTAATGCCTTGCTCAGGAGAGATAGATGCCGTAAAACTGCCTGAGTTAAAATCGGTTAATACCGCGCCAATACCTAAAATACAGTCGCAACTTTCAACAAACTTTTCTACTTGGGCATTCATTAATTTGCCATTATAAATTCCCATATACGTCGGATTGGATTCACTCACTATGCTTTTATCCATAAACATCGTGGCATACGGCAGGCCTGTCTTATCAATAATTTTCTGCACATCATCCGAATAGCCTAACCGTGCTGTCAGGATCCCCGGAATAATGCAGGCTTTTTGGCTGGTATTAAGTTTATCTAAAATAGCATTCACGGCTGCATTGAGTGACTTCGGATCGCTTTTCTGTTGTGCAACTTTTTTATGTTTCCCATTAGCAATGATGGGCATCTCTGCGTAATCAGATGGGAACCCCATATAGACAGGACGACGCTCTTTTAGGGCTGCAGCAATTAATCGCTCAGTTTCATCAATGCAATTTTCTGGGGTTAATATCGCATGAGCACAGCTCAAATGCTGGCTCATTTGATAAAACACATTAAAATCACCGTTACCTAAAGTATGGTGAACAAGACGATGGTTTTTCTGAACACCACTCGCTGGCATGCCCACTAAATGGAAGATAGGTAAATGCTCAGCATAAGACCCCGCAAGACCATTTAACGCGCTGAGTTCACCCACACCAAATGTTGTCGAAAGTGCGGCAACACCATTGATTCTTGCATAACCATCCGCAGCATAAGCAGCATTTAATTCATTACAATTACCAATCCAACGCAGTGTTTTACTTTCACAGACTGCATCTTCAATAGGAAAAGCATAGTCACCTGCAACCCCAAAAACTTCGTTGATACCCAGCGTTTGCAGACGTTCAAGAACATATTCGATAACCGTTTTCATAATGTAGCTCCAAATAATAATTTCGACTGATTATTCAGCCCGTTATTATTATTAACTCTAGTGTCACATTAACGGAAATCATTTATAATCATAATAGCTATAACAAAGTGTAATAGAGGTCACGATGGATATTCGAGGATTACGCTACTTTGTCGAAGTGGTACAACAAAATAACTTTAGCCGAGCGGCGGATAAATTATACGTCACCCAGCCAGCAATCAGCCGTAGCATTCAAAAATTAGAACAAGAGCTTGAAGCGACCTTACTGATCCGAGAAACCGACGGCGTGAAACTGACCGATGATGGTGAGATTTTATTCCGCCATGCTCAGCAAATTTTGGTACAATTCGACAGTCTTAATAACGCATTAAAAGACAGATCAGGCCCACTCACAGGGGTCTTGAAGGTCGGTTTACCCCCTGTCATCGCTTCGACCTATTTTGCCGATATCATCATGGCATTTAGCCAGAAATATCCACAGGTCGAGCTGCAGATCATTGAATTAAGTTCAAATCATATGATGAATGCCATGCTCAAAGGGGATGTAGAAACGGCAGCGGTAATGTCCCCATTTGATGAACAGCGATTTGATTTATACCGATTTACTACCGACCGATTGATGCTATTAGTGAATGATAAACATCCATTAGCCACCCATAATAGTGTTAAGTTTGCAGAACTTCTGAATGAGCCATTTATATTCTTTCAAGATAGTTTCCGAGTTAATGAATTAATTGTTAATGCTTGCGGGATTCATGGTAAAGAACCGATTATCGCAGGACGCAGTGGGCATATAGATCTTGTGATGGCGATGGCTCGCGCAGGAGTTGGTGTAACCATACTTCCTGAAAGTATGTGGAAAAAGAACCATATCGAGGGACTTTCTATTATCCCTGTCACGGAGCCTGTTCTGGCCTATGAGCTGGCTCTGGCAACTTTGAAAGGATCCCATCCAAGTCGCCGAGCTACGGCATGGATCGAATTAGCGTTGGAAATGTTGAATACACGCTCATCATTATGAACCCTTATAATGGGTTACCACTGAATAGCCACCGATTTGCCGACTTTATAGACACCTTTAAGTTAGACAAGCTTGTTTTAGGAAGACATATTGAGAATAACGCGACATGTAGAAATTGAAAGAAAAATGCGAGATTTTATCGGTGCCGGTTAAATAACCGACACCAGAGAAATTAACACCAGCGTTCTGCCGCCCATTCTGCCTGCTGTTGCGCATCGTGGAATGTCCAGGCCACGAAGCGACTGATTTTTTGCCCTTGAGCCATTTCAATGGTGCGAACTTCGGCCGCACCCACTTGCTTCAACGCGTGATAAATCGAAGGCAAGGTCGCGCTTTTAGAAATCAATGAGGTGAACCACAGGCAGTTTTGCGCCAGGCTAACGCTCTCCTCTACCATTTTACGTACAAAGGCTTCTTCACCGCCTTCACACCATAGCTCTTTATTTTTTCCACCAAAGTTCTGTACTGGCGTGTCGGCCACCTCGCCTTTACCCAGCTTTTGCAGTTTGCGGCGGGTACTGGCTTGCGCTTCCTGTTCAGTGCTATGGAACGGAGGATTACACATTGTGGCATCAAATTTCTCCGCCACACCGATGATGCCGTTCAAAATAGATTCAGGTTGTTTTTGCAAACGCAGACGCACGCTGTTTCTCAGCGTCGGATTCATCTCCACGATCATTTTAGCCGCATTGAGCGATACAGGTTCAACCTCCGAACCAGTAAAACGCCAGCCGTACTCACGCAGGCCAATGATAGGATAAATACAATTGGCGCCAACGCCCACATCAAGGATAGCCACGCCTTTACCACGAGTGATCTCGCCGCCGTTACTGGTCGCCAGCAGGTCAGCCAGATGGTGTAAATAGTCGGCACGCCCAGGGATCGGCGGGCACAAATAACCGGCGGGAATGTCCCAGTGTTCGATGCAATAAAAATGTTGCAGCAACGCACGGTTAAGCATTTTAACTGCCGTAGGATCGGCAAAATCTACCGAGATGTCGCCCCAGGCGTTCGGTTTGACGAATGGCTTCAGAGCAGGGCAACTGGCGATCAGCGCCGGGAAATCATAGCGCGAGCGATGACGATTACGCGGGTGCAAGCCGCTTTTCTGCTGCGGGAAGGTTTTCTTTTTTTCCACCGTGACGGGCTCTCTTAAAGGTATTTCTGACGCGTACGATACCATATACCCTAGAGCTTTCAAGTTGCAGGTAGGCGACAAGCGAAGATAGGCGGGAAGCATATAGATAAACTATGTGACTCGGCGAGCTGAGCGTATAGCTCAGTGACCAGGCATCGACCTAATTGGCGTAACTGTTTCAACTCATGTAACTCATGTAACTCATGTAACTCAACTTACCACGCAATAACATTTTGAGGTAAATTCCCCGTTATTAGCAGTACAAGTTTTCCCTTAACTGGGCTACTATGAGGGTCGCAAACGCCCTTTCAACTTTCCGCGAATTCACCCTAACAACAAGATAAAATAGCGTTTACGCCGAAAGTCAAAAGCCCATAAATACATCAAATATTCAACAAGTTAAAAACATGACAGAAAACCAAAGTTTCGAATCCCATACGCCGATGATGCATGGGTGTGTTAGCGTTGAAATATAACGATATTTATTAATTTTTCAGCAAAACCTATAATTTAACCTACACTTAATTAATCCGTTGATTTATAGGTGGTTATTATTTATTTGATGTTTTTAGCATTATAACGTACAAAATTCATACCCATACCACAAGAACACGCTTATATGAATAAATACGATGTGTTTAACAGCGAAGGAAAATTTGCTGATGGTTCTGATGAAGAAGTGCTAGCTAATAAGCTAGGGCTTTCAAACGTTGATGATATCAATGATGCTGAGCTTGTTCTGTTAGAAAAGTTGTATCAGGTTATTTTTGAAGAGCAATTCCCAACTGAACAAATCACGGTATCACTTATTCAGCGCTGGCACCGCCAATGGTTAGGAAATGTTTACGAGTGGGCAGGTCAATTACGTACAGTGAATATTAGCAAAGGTGGCTTTATGTTTGCCCCTGCGGGTCGCGTTGCAAAATTACTTGCTCAATTCGAGAAAGAGTTTCTAGCGAAGTACACACCTTGCACCAATATGAACCGAGAACAAGTCATAGAGGCTATTGCCACGGTACATGTGGAGTTGATTCTGATACATCCGTTCAGGGAAGGAAATGGGCGCTTATCGCGTTTACTCGCTGATGTGATGGCGGTACAAGCTGGTTTCCAGCCGTTAGACTATGAAAGTTGGACTCAACACCCTGAGCAGTATATCGCAGCAATCCACGCAGGGTTAAACCTTTACTATGAATCCATGAAATATTGGGTTAATGAAGCCTTAAAAGCGAACTAAATCGCAAGTTTCAAATGCCCAAACTTCTCACGTTTTGCTTTCATTTCTTCTTCAAGGCGACGGGACTCCTGCCTTGTTTCAATCGCCGTAGAGGTTGCTACCGAACGAATGAGCTGGGTGCGAGTTGGTTTTGTTGCTTGAACTAATTCATTCTTTTTCATGGTAGTCTCACATCAAACGGGCGACAGTCAATTTTATCACCTTTGTTTTATATGGCAACATAGATCTTATGGCGAAACTATAACCTTAAAGCTAGATATCAGTTTAAAAACTACTGTTTTTAGCTCTGTCCTTGGCTATCCTTAACACTTCATTATATGAATACTTTGACGTATAAAAAACATGTTCCCAATGAGGAGGAACTTCTGACAACCTTACTGTAAAACCATGCTCATTTAATAATTCTAATAAATATCCTCGATGTATCCGAGATATAGACCCATTCCAGTATATACCACTACTACTTAATTCTTTAAGAGCCACATCCAATAAATGATATCTTATTTTTTCTTTCATATTCATGAGTCCTTAAAAACATACATTTGTGAAAATAAAAAAACAAGTCAAAATAGGTATACTTAAATAGTCAAATTAATCACTATTAGCGACATTCTCACTTTAGCTTTCAAAAATCAGATTACTACCTAAACAATTATTCCATGCCAAATTATCCTATTAAAACTATAATTCCTTCCACCATTCACTCTCATTGCCGTCTATAACTTGAGTATTGACACCCAGGAACTTGTATGCCGCTTTAGCTTTATCTATAAGACGCTTATCTCTACAAACAAAATAATCGCATACAGTTGCATAAATTACATGGGTATGGTCATGTAAACTAGATTCTACTTTTTTCATTCTTTCTAGTTTATAACCAAATCTATTTAATTCTCTTAATACTAAATCTACCATGCTTTCGACCAAAGAAAAATCATGCTTTATTTTATCATAGCATTCATTATGTGGCTCTAAAAAATAAATAGCTAATTTTTTATATTCTCTAAATCCAGTTTTAATTAAATACATTGCAGTTTTATTAATTAACTCCAGTTTTTCTTGGGTTTGAGGATGTAACTCCATACCTCGTTTATATAATTCCATTGACGCATCGTTTTGAACCCATAAAGAAATAAATTTATCAATAAATACATCTATATTTATTTCCTTTTCAAGGATATCATCTATCGGGTTTAAATTATTAATTTTAGTTAATGCCTCAACTCTTTCCTTATCTGAATAACTAGAAAATTTTTCATGACCTTCAGCTAAAACCTTACCTTGTGCATGTTCTGCAAATACATTTGATTCTATGGCTGAATAAACCCTATTAAAACAATCAAAAGGAGACTCCTTTATGATAACAATACCCTCATCACCATAGGGTTTTTCAATAATATTAAGATTGTCATTCATATATGGAAACAATTCTTTATTATCAGAAACATGCCCAACTTGCTGTAAATTTCTATCTGTTTTTTCTTTACTTACCACTCCACATTGTAACCCTCTAGCTATTTCTTCAATATGTGCGGGTGAATAAAAAAAATCATATCCTTCTTCTTTCAATCTTGGCACAAAATTTTCTGCACCACGCTCAATTAAATCAAGATAAATATTATAATCCAAATATACTTTGCTCATAACTAGCCTTAAAATTTAAAAGGTACAACTATCAAATCTGATTCACTTTTTTCAGATTGAATATAATTAATCCCTGAAATTTCAGCTAATAATTCAGGTTTAACATTCAATTTACCTGCTAACATTTCGAATGATATTCCCAACTCCTCTCTCAGAATATCTAAACTTTCTTTCAATACATTAGGTTCCTCTAAGGGAATTTGCTCATCTAACTTTTCTTTTTTAGTTTGTCTAGTTTGACTAAACCACACATTTGCACTTCTATACTGTTGAGCATTAATAAAACCTAGAAAATGAGCCCTATAAATAATCGCTCTAGCGCTTACTTTCCAACGAACTTTCAAGGCGTAAACTTTCTTCCAGTTAATTGCGCCATCTAATCCTAAGCACGCAGGAAACTCTCTAGCGAAAGATTCTCTAGGGAATAAAAAAGCACTAGCAAAAGCATCTGCTTCTCGTTCAGTCTGCTTACAGCCAGTTTCTATGCCATCATGCATGATTAAATGCCCACATTCATGTGCTATGTCAAAACGCATTCGGCATGCGCTCTCCTTAGCTGTATTACGGACTATAATAGGGAATCTTCTATTGACTGATAAGGCATCAACCTTATCAGATATTCCATCAAAACAAGTAATGATAGCTCCCTGATTTTCAACAACATTGACCATATTATCTATAGGAGCATCTGCCGTTAATCCCCAACGAATACGAGCTCCTTCCGCTATTTTTTCAATCATTGGTGCAGACAACGACACTATTTTACTATTGTCGATCAAATTAAAGCCATTTACTGGTAATTCTAAGTGTTCGTGAAGTTCTGCAACTAACTGTTCTAAAATAGTACTATATGCTTGCACTCTCTCTTTAACACCTGCAGGTGTAGTTTGTCTTTTTCTGAAATGGCATTGCTCTGGTTTAACATCACCAGAAAGTGGAACACTAAAAAACTCAGTAGACACTTGAAGAAATTCAGCTAATGCATTCCGTACATCTTTAGCAGGGGCTCTAATACCACTTTCATACTGATGAATACTCTGACGTGTGACACAAACAGCATCACCGAGCTCCTGTAAAGTATATCCTTTTAATAATCGAGCAAGCCGAAGCCGCTCACCATAAAATTCTATAGACATGATTTACTAACCATTATTTGAATCATCATTTTCAGCTTTTTTGTCTTTCCTTTTAACCGAAATAGGCGCTTTAGGTGTCTTAATAGATTCAGGTAATTTGGCATCAATAGAACCAAGTGCAGGTACTCTTTCATCTAAAGGAATCTCCCAACTAGAAACCTGTGATCCATCTAAGAAGCCTGTAATGCTTACTCGTTCAACATAACGAAATTCATCAACTTCAACTGCAAACAGCCAAATTATTGATGCAGCGTCACCTATTTCTGTCGGTAATAGGCTCATCTGACTTAACGCTTCGACACAAGGAATAAGTCTACGCTCCTCAGGACAACTAGGCCTACCTCTATACAAACGTACTGGCACCGATCCAATAGAAAAGGTAAATTTACCATCAACTTTAATTATTCCAAGCCACGGCCACTCTTGTTGTTGTGCCGCTGCCCTAATAATTCTTACTCGACAACATTCATAAGCTCTGAGACCTGTCGAGCGAGAAGTATCACCGAGGTCATCATTGTGCAGATCGACAACATCATCTCTAACATCTCGGATTAATGATGCTAACTGCTTTAGACGTTCTGCTGTTAAAGCAGGATTAAGCTCCCAAGGTTGTTCCATTGTAATAATTTACCTCATAGATAGGTTGTGTAGCCCAAAAGGGATAAGGTGAAATACGCAGCAATAATCCTGCGTTTTTTTGTTTTTGTCAAGCTAATAAAAAAAAGTAACCAAAATGAATAAATGTTAACCATTCTCATAAGGTTACTTATTACTCGCAAGTTTTGAATTATTTTTTATAACTTCAATTGACTAATCATCATGCTTCAACACTATCTTCAAATACTCGTGTTTCCAATCACCATCAGACAGCTCATGCAAACTCACAAATCCATCATGTTCTAGCGCACAAACACCGCTGTGCGAGCTCACATAATCATAGACTGCACGGCTTTCTAGCCCTTGTATCATATGCGCGAGTAGCTTACGTCGCATCACATCACGACGCCACGCCTTCCACACCTCGTTTTTTGTTTTTCGCTTTGTGGTATTGAATGGCTGCCCAGCCGCATTCACGACAGAAAGCCCATACTTATTTTTCTTTCCTATTTTTAGATACTCGTCAATGAGTTGATTTATGCTTTCCCATAGCTCTGCTGTTTCTAATTTCCAATGTTCCAGTATTTCTGATACATAATCGTCGGAATAGAGCTTTCGTAGCTTTTTCACCATACTTCCCTTCGCTGACAAACTAACAGAGCCAGCATTAAATATAGTACCGTAGCGGATAGTTTTAACGAGATTATCATCTACACCTAGCGTATCTTTGATAAAGTCAGTTTCTAATACAGATAGTGAATCAGTGCTAATTCCATATTTCTTGAATTCTTGCTCTAAGATAGCTAACTGGCAGCCTTTAATATCATAATTGTACCCGTTAGCTAAACATGCCCATTTCATCTTGCTCGGTAAATATTGAAAACCTGTACCTACCTCAAAAGAACGGCTACCCACTTTGGCGGTTTTATACGCTTGTCGATATTCAATAATCAATGGCGTTTTGCTAATTATCTTGACACCTACCTCCATCAAATGAGAGATAAAATTAAAATAAAAGCTCTTATTCTTTGCAGTAGGATGGTCATTACAATATTCTTGTAGTCTATCAAGGTTGATCGGTAATGCTTCGAGTTGTTGATACACACCGATAACGCGCTGTCTAAAATTGGCATTTTCGATGGCTCGTTTCGATGTTTTATGCTTAGGAGGCTTTACATTATAAGAGCTTTTTAACATCAATTCATACAGTGTTTCGGGTTTCTTACGCTTATCAAAAATATTCGTCAAATAGGTATAGCGATCTGTACGTTTAAGATAATCCTTTCGTTTACCGGGAAATAAAGCTTTAAGGACACTTTTAGATAAAGCAAATTCTCGGCACTTATGGGTTCCATAGCTATGTTGGATAATTTTAATGATTTTAGCTTGTTCCAAACACTCTAAACCGCGTTCTAAGCCTAAATCGCGACTTTGCTTAAAAATCATAGGAAATTTCTCTTTTCCCAATTCAGCAGGAAATGGTACTGAATACGTCCAGTCTTTATCTCCTTTAAACCTCGCTTTTTTCTTCGTATTTTTGCTAACCGTCGCACTACAGATAATATGCTGTAAGAACAAGCCAATTTCACCGTAATATTGAGGTTTATGACGTTGATCGACGGTATTATCAAAGGGAACGCTCAGAACAATCGCTTTATAGACTTTAACTGTAGCTTCTGTGACAAGAATGTTATCTTTGGTGATATATGCTGCTTTCATTTCAATTTACCATGTTGTTAATAGTAAATTGAATTACGCAAATACCTTTTTTAGTGGGGTTAACCCCTAACCCCATTTTTTAGTGGGTAATTAGAAAAACCGAGAAAGCGTCAAATACCCGTGCCAGCTACTCAAAGCGATCAGTTAAGACCAACAACTCGCGGTCTAGACGAAAATAGCTAATCCCAATATCCCCAAACTATTGCCATATATAGATAACGTTATTATTCATAGCCATTATGCTTATGATGCTTGCTAAACTTGATGTTATGCTGGTAACCAGCATTGATATATATATACATAATATTGTTATATGTTGAGTCGCCACACTATACCGCCGCAGCGACCCAACACCATTACCCGTGATACAGGCTACTAATAACCGTGTTTGCGAGCCCATTCTTCACGCAAACTCTTCTGCCAAAGAGCTGGAACTCCGAGAATGCCGAGCTTCTCAACCAATAAATGAAAGTCGCACCAAATTTCATCTTTATCGAAAAGATCAACTTGATTGTTTTTCAATCTATTATCTAGACGTTTTAAGATCTTTTTAGCCTCCTTTGGGTTGGTTTTATTCACATAATCGCGTAGCTCAGGTAATATCATGCCCGACAGTAACAACTCCCAATCTAAATCCCCTTCTTTGGTACACAGTGGCTTTTGATAGAACGCAATACGTTCCAGCAAATTGTGAAGATTGCGAATATCTCGTAATAATAGCGCTTTACATCTCGGTTTATAACGAATTTCTAGCCGCATGAAACGGCGATACTCCTGTATTTCGCGCCAATTAGTGATTATCAGTTGTAGATCTTTATCATGTAAAGTGTCTAAGTCATCACCAACATCCAGCTTCTCATAACAAGAGACGTGATACTCTGATTTATTGCTACCAAGCCGTTGCCCTTGAAACTCTCCTTCACTTGAGTAACGTTCGCCACAACATGCCCCCTTAAAACCAATATGATAGTCTGAGAGACGCATATCATATATGTCTAAAGCATAATCAATGCGAGTCACCCATGCGCTTTTCAATAACTTATATAGATATTTACCTAGGCGCTTCTTTTCCCCTAAATAAAGAACTAATTTATTAATATCATCGAAAGAAAAGTGTTGAGGACTAAATTCAAATCTAACAGCACCTCTTCCTTCATATTTATCTGTTTTCTTAAAATCCATTTCCGTCGGCTTATAATAAATCATAAATACTTGCTTCGGATTATATTTATTTCCTACCTTAATTTGATAGCGATAAAGTTTACTCATATTCTCATCTGTCGCTTTCTTTCTTTCAATTGAATAAAAACGACTGCCTTGCATCTTATTTAATCTATCGAACAATTCATCGGTATCATCAATTTCAAGATCACCTACAATACTAAGTTTATCTATTCTATGCATCATTTCGTAATGACCTAATTCATGAGGAATAGCAATTGATTTCTTCAAATTATCAATATTAGGTTTAAGGGTAGACATAGCTACCCCCATCACTTACTTGAATATTAGTATTCTCTATATAATCATATAAAGGGGTTATAACAGGCTTATAGATCCACATAATTATTGCCCCTCCTTTTTTACGCATTTTTCACACCATTGAACTATTTCGCTCGCTTTCCAACGAACCGAGCGACCAGATGCAGTCAATGAATATTGCGCAGGAAAATCGCCTGCCTTTATCCAACGGTATAAGGTCGCGCGTGAAACCTGAGTGATTTCTAAAACTTGCTTAATCGTTAAAAAGTGTTCGTGTTGCATGAGACATAACTCCTGTCAGTTTATGGAGTTACTCTTTACAACCATAAAAAATGATCGATTGTGATAGTCACAAAAGGCCAAAAGGCGGATTAAGTGACGGTCACAGTGATTTTCTGGACTAAACCTGCTAAAATTCTTTAAAATATTAGTGACGGTCACACATAAAAATCACCGTAATGTATGACCGTCACAATTATTGGGTGTTTTTACTAAACTCATGAGAACTACATGACTGTCACAAAATGGAGCATCTAATGTCTGGAAAAATAGGTCAGAGAAAGAAGATAGAACAAGAAAATAAAAAGGAAGATAATTGCAAAAGGGCAAAAACAAGCAGAGAGAATAGACTGAAAAAATTAGGCGCACCATTCACCATTAACATGCATGATAAAAATAAAACAAGATTGAGAGAAATCTGTGTTCATTTTGGTCATGATGACATGATGGAAAGAGAAAAAGCCACAGGACGAATTTTCAGCCAAACAATTATGAATGTTATCGATTATTATTATATTACCGCAGTTATTGAGTCTAAAAATGACAATGCAAAATTATTAATAAATACGTTTAAAACCATTTGGAAAGAATGTGTTTTAAACAAAAACATTTTCATTCTTAAAAACGAATTTGAAACACTTCCTGATAGTAAAGAAAAGAAAATAATCGAAGGAGAACTAAAATCAATTGCCAAATCCATGACTAAAACAAAGTGTTTCATTCCTCCCTATATATTCAATAATAATTTTGATGAAAGAAATATTACAACATGGACACCATTAGATATTTTATATTTGCTAGATACTCAATCAGTCATTAATAAACTTAAAAAGTTAAATACATTGAAAAAATAACCTATTTATAAAGGTGATATTTCAACAAAATAAACAGATTCACTATACAACCGCCGTACTTTGTTACCTCTTAATCCATAGCTGGTGCGGCTCACTTTCTCTTGCTGGTGGCTATCAAAGAAATAGAGATAGTCACTGTCCATACGCTCCACCAGCGACCAATGCCACTGGTCACCCAGAAGAATAAGCCGACGTGACGTTGTATGAGCGTCTAAGAACGCCTGACAAGCAGAAAGTATTTTTTGTGTAGTCAATCCATCTTTGTAACGAAATGGCGTGGTAACGTGTAGAGGGGCTTGTGATGGGTATTTTGAGGCTAGGCGCTTAATCAAGTAATTCATTTCAGGAATATCAATACCTTGGGTTAAACACTTGTACAGTGACCAGTATTCGCTGTATTCACGCAAAAGATAATTAAATAACGGGCGGGGCTTAATGCGGTCTCCATAGAACCATGTACTCATATTCACCAGACTGTAAATCCCACAGAGGCAATCTAAATCCCCTTGCTTGGACGGTATCAACATCAACTCAAACCTTCTATTGATTGTACTGTACTTAATGGAATCACCAGCGCTGGTATTATTTTTTACTTAATTAGTGGGTTTCCCACTGAATACTGACTTCATAACATTTCATTTTGTGGTATTGAATAAAATTGCGTTGCCACAGTTCAAACAGTGCTCCGCCCTCTTCTTCATCAATATCCCCCATCATAAAATGATAAACATAACCCTGCGACCAACAAATATCGAGTTCCTTTTCAAGCTCAGGATAATAGCTCCCCATGTATGAAAAATCTGTCACATAATCAAACTGCCATTGCTCATGCAGCCGTAACAAGCGTATTTCGACAGGATGGAAACCGCCTGTTTCAGCACTATACAATGGGTCTCGAAAATTTAAGGTAACCGCCCTAACAGTGGTTAAATCAATCACTGAGTTAATCACTGAATTATTCAGTTCATGTAATAACAATTGGCTAAAAGCTTGTGCGATAGGCAAGCGTAGCCCTGACTGATGAATAGTCATATAAAGTTGCCTTTAAATAAAAAAGTAAAAATAAACTGTTAAGCAAAACCCAATCATATTTTGGGTATAGTGCCATGCTAATATTTTACCATAACCACTAGCAAAGTAAAGCTATTTATTATTAATAATCAGGTAGTTACATACATTTAGCCATCATTGCTATTTTGATATACGTACAGTGATTTTTATTGAAATGAAGACACTATCAACGTTCGCGCTAGCCCAAAACGTAAAATATCCGTACATCAGATTTATTTGAAACTACCCACTACCCAAAGAATCTCCTATCCCCCTTTATCCTCGCGTTATATCCGGACGTTTATGACAATCCTCCTCAAATTTTCAACTCACATAAGAATCTCAATAATCCATGACCGATCGTTTTTAACGATCGATAAATCATTATTGATAGGCGTAATTGATTCTAACAATCGTTTTGATCATATTGATAGATAAAACAGATCATATTTTGTAAACTTGTGTTTGATAGGTTCACACGTTGTAGCCCTTTTTAATTAAAATTTTTGTTATTTTGTTCTACAAAAGGTTATCAAGTGAACCTAATAATCGATGTAACCGCCTATTTTAACGGGCGCTTATCCATTTTTTTCATCAATTAATAAAGATGTCATTATGAAAAAACAATTAAATACAAACTATCGTCTTGTCTGGAGCGCTGTCCAAAACGCGTTGATTGCCGTCTCTGAACTAACCCATGCAAAAGGTAAGAAAACAGCGGGTATCATCGCACTTTCAGCATTATCATCACTGGCTTCAATACCTGCCTTTGCCGATGATAGCCGTTGTGTCAATGGCACAACAGTGACCGATAACTGCACGGTTGAGGCTGGGGAAACAGTGTCAAATATGACCGTTAAGGAAAATGGCAATTTACGAGTAAACGGTGAATCAAATAATACCGTTTTAACAGGACAGAAAAATCCAACCGGTTCAGGGTCGTCATTTGATGATGGAAGTCGGTATGATTCAGCGACAGAATGGGTTTATGGCACGGCGACGGGCACCATCATCAATGCAGGTGGGATCCAAAAGGTCGACGGTGGTACAGCCGACCAATCAAAAGTCAATTATCACGGTGTATTAGAAGTTAACAACGGGGGCACAATCACTAATTCAACAGTAGGCTCTAATGATGTCGTTGATGGGTTAAAAACCGATGAAGCCTATATTTCTGTTATCGGTAATGGTAGTTCAGCTAAGAACACCCATATTAACAATGGTGGCGTTCTGAGTGCGTCAGAAGGAGCTATCGTCACGGATACAACCATCAATGCCGGAGGGCGTCTAGAACTTTCAGTGGATAATGACCTCGATAACAACGAGTTTAGGACGAATGCAGGCATAACTACAGCTAATGGTGTAACAATTAATAAAGATGGCATACTGGCGCTTGATAAGGATACAAAAGCAACCGATGTGGCCGTCAATGAAGGCGGCACCCTATGGGCTGAAAATGGCGCTATTCTTGAAAATATAACGACCGTTGGAGGAGAAACTAAAGTTCAAAATGCCACACTCACTGGTAGCAACGTCTTTAATCAGCAAGGAACATTGACCGTCTCAGGGGATGTATCTGCGGAAATCATTGAGTTGTATGATGCCAATATTCAATTTGAGGGGGCGTCTGTTTCACAAGCCTCTTATCGCCGTAACACACCAGAGTTCAATGCGGGGCATCTTACCGTGAAAGAACTGAAAGGTGAAGGTGACAATAACAACATTACTCTGCGTATAGATGCCACATCGGGAGAGCATGACACATTACAAGTGACTGACGCTATTGACGGGCATTTTAATGTCAATATTAACAGTCAAGGTAAAGAAATAAACACATCGGCGTTAGATTCAAGTTTCATTGAAGCAAAAGGCAGTGATGCTCATACGTTCTCTGGTGATACTGATATTGGCGCTTACAACTATTCGCTTTACCAAGATGGCGATGACTGGCGGCTCCAACGCAGCGGCAATTTATCGGCATCTTCGAGCAATGCCATGATGCTCGCAAACGTCACACCAACAATTTGGGCGAGCGAATTATCCGTCTTACGCAACCGCCTAGGCGAACTCCACGCAGATTCTGAACAAAATGGTGTGTGGCTGAAATACATAACTGCCCGTAACCGCGTTAATAATAACCAGACAAGCTACAAACAGGACATGAACGGGTTTGTCCTCGGCGGCGATCGACAGCTTGATGTAACTAATGGAAAACTGTTCCTCGGCAGTCAGTTCGGTTATTCCTACTCATCTCTTGATGCAGCAAGCAGCGACGGACAAGTCAAAAGTTACAGTTTAGGCCTCTATGCGACATGGTTACACAATAGCGGCTACTACGTCGATGGCGTACTCAAAGGAAATCGATTCTTTAGTGAGAATAATGCACGCTTCAATCAAGGTACATCGAAAGCCAATGATGCGACCAATGGAATTGGATTCTCTCTTGAAGGAGGGAAACATATTAATATCAATACGTACCAAATTGAACCTTATGTTCAACTCGCTGGATTCCAAGGACAAAAAACACACTACACGTTTGATAATGATCTTCATGTTAATGCGAATGCAACCCGCTCTTTAAAAGCTGAGATAGGTACAACATTGGGTAAAGAATTTACACTACCTAATGGCGGTAATGCAAAACCTTATATTCGTCTGGCGGCAAGCCAAGAGTTTATCAAAAATAATGATGTCACTATCAATAATACCGAACGCTTTACCAATGATATGTCTGGCTTAACGGGGAAATATGGTATTGGTATGAATACAAACATTGTTAAAGATCTGGACATGTATGGTGAATTTAATTATGCCAAAGGCAACAAGCTTGAAACACCGTACAGTGGCACTGTGGGGATAAGATACAGTTTCTAACCTTTTCACTTAGCCCTCGACTATCAGTTTGAGGGCTTATTTAAACCACTTCCACCATGCGATATTAAAAATCAGTCTTTAGATGACTTTTTATCTCAATTGCTCCCTTTGGCGTGATTAAACAACGTTGATGATTTTTTTATGGCGGAGAATATTGATGTGGAAAGTGAATGAAAGAATAGAAACATCAAATGGTAAAATGCCAACCTAATAATAGGCTGGCATAGCAATTAACCGTTGAGTAACGTAACAACAAAACTTTTTTTATCATCCGCGAGCTGCACGGAATAAATTACCGTGACAGAGCCTGCTTTCCCCGTTGCTTCGGCAGCACAGAGATAAACGCCTCGTTGCGTATTTTGACGTTGCGTTCGCACATTCTCAAGCTGCTCATACATCGCCCAACCGACATGTTGATTGACCACTTGTAATGCTAATGCTTTTGCATCATTACTATTACAATTAACGGTACTCTCATTACATCCTGTTAAACCAACCATCGCCGTTAATATGATTAATTTCATCCACTGGCTAAGTTTCATTTTCACATTGTCACCTTACAGCAGAAAATTTACGGTTATTCCTGCTAATATATCGAGTGCAATCACAACCAACGCCACGTAAT
Source organism: Providencia sp. LY12 (assembly GCF_057621555.1). Taxonomy (NCBI): domain Bacteria; kingdom Pseudomonadati; phylum Pseudomonadota; class Gammaproteobacteria; order Enterobacterales; family Morganellaceae; genus Providencia; species Providencia sp. LY12. The sequence goes on from NZ_CM172594.1 coordinate 3,404,292, forward strand.
ACCAAGCACGACGATTCGGTATTTTCACGATAAAGTAAAAACAGCAAACATCCCAAATAAGAATCAATGCTTCCACTTTATTCAATGTCACCTTTTTAGTGATAAAAAACTCAACGATATTTAAGAATAAAATCGGTAAAAACCAAAATAGCCAAAAGGTTTTAGCTAATCCAAAGCCCCCGTTGAGCAAACGCTGTTTAAATAAAGCTGGATCATTTAATCCTTTCGCTTCGTTTTCTTCTCGGATTTTTTGCAATTTATTTTTGATAGGCATGACTGTTCCTTCAATTAAATGAATTAAGGGTTTTTTCCATGGTGTTGACGTTAGAATGGGTGCAATGCCTTACCGATAAGCAAGGGTAAATATTTAGGCTATTTCAATGACCTTCTATGATTATTAGAGGATGGCTTATTGATGTAACGACTCGGCCATATTGTTTCAGGAGCCGTGCCAATCACATCCGCAATGATCTGTTCAGCTCTTGGATAAGCCCTCTCTAGCGCATTATTCAACGTCCGAGCAGAAAGACCATGCTCACGAGACAATTGCGCTAGTGTGACCCCTTTTTTATGCAAAGCCGCCACAATATCCGCACGGTGCCAATCCGCAGTGCTTCCTTTTCGGGGCTTTTTTTGAGATGCTACAGGGTTAGACATAGTAATAACTCCACTGTTTAATTCCTCGCCTATTAAAAACCAATTAAAGGGAATTATCAATAGATATCTTTATGATTTTAACATCTTTCTAGTGCGGTTATTTTATCCTTTTGATATGTATGGAATTTATAAAAATCATGACTGATAAAAAACAACTAACTGAAATGGATAATGCGCCCAAGCTCTGGTTTACCAGTGGAGAGCTAGCTGCTATAGGAAAAGAAAAAGCTGACGATCCAACACGTTACCCTGAATATAAAGAGATGGATATCCCTACCACCGCGAAAGGCGTTAGAGTCCGTCTAGAGTCAATCACAGCTCTTCATCCCCACTTTCGCAAGAAGAACCCTAATAAGCGTGGCGACCTCTATCATATTGATGCATTTAAGGTGATCCTAAACACAGATGAAAAAGAGCTCATCAAGCAAAACACGCTATCTTCTGAAAGTGCAGATCTTAACCTTTTACTTGAAATCTATAAATCACTGTCAGTTGAGAAAAGAAAAGTGTTATTAAAAAATGCACTCACAATGAAACAGGAAGAATTAGATTAGTATCTTTTGATATCTTTTGTTATTTTAATAACTGTATTTTCGTCACTGACTCAGAGGCACTATGCAGTTATCTCACCACAACACGTTAGACAGCAGCTATGACCCATTAACGGCTAAAGCTATTGATTATGTCACTCTCATTAACAGAGCGTCACCGAGACGTTTACAGCACCATTTTCGGATAGGATTTCACCGCGCTGAGCGCATTATTCATCAATTGGAGTATTTGGGTGTGATTACCCCCTTGAATCAGTATGATTATCGTGAAGTGCTCGGATACCCAACTCACTACCGCTCTTTTGATGCATCCGCCTTTGCAGCACCTATTGAGACAGCACAAACCCCATTATTCATTGAATTACCAATGGATACACAATCCCTAGAATATCGTTGCTTGATTCAAGCTATCGTCTGGCAGCGTATTGTGGTCTGGGTTGAAGAAATCGAGATCGAAGGTGGTACAACCAATATCTTGAAATCTGTCTCACCGTTTGAATACCTGATTGATACTCATAGTGATGACATTTATCAAGATACGCTCCGTAACAATGCCAGTTCTTACCGTTTTCTAGCCACCTTACGCCCTGAAACCCCATTGGATGTGTTACGGCAACATGGGCGCATTAGTTATCAACCCTGCTGGAAGCTGCCCCACATAGCACAGGAAGAATGGCAAGGTTTATGGGTGCCAAATGAAGCAGGATGGGAAAGCCTAAGTGAGGAAAATATTCATCAGCCAAGAGGGATTGGTGAGTGGCCTGATTTACCCCATAGAAGCATGAAACCGTTGATGCATGGGCTACAAGAGGATGGCGGGGATTATTTGCGATATTTGATTTATTGGAAAAGTCAGGTTTAATAATCATAATCTTCAAGGCATAAATACACCTTGTATAACAACATTAAAATTTGAGGAATAATATGAAATATTTATCACTCGTAATTGCTACTGCAACCATTTTTCTATCAACTGTACAGGCAGCAAACTCACCTTTCCAAAATCTCGCAGTATACAAAAGCAAACATGGAATACTAGAAATCACACCAAGTCAAAACGATGCGGCAAAGTTCGATTTCCAGATTAATGCCAATATTGATATGTATGTCTGTGATGCTGAAGGCACTGCCTATATCACAGAAAGAGACTCATCTTCAGATACATGGAATGCTACAGCTTTAGTCAGTACAGATAATGATTTTGGTGAACAATATTGCAAAATGGAATTTTCTAAAGATAAAGCAGGCAAAATCGCAATCAAAACAAATTTTGGCTGCGCGGCTCAATGTGGTATAGGAGCTGAAGATGCAATGGATGGAGTATACAATACTACACTATATAATCGATAAATTAACAATAAGTTTCAGAAATACAAAACAGTATTAACTAGAAGTACCACCTTATTTGATGGGAATCATTTAAATTTGATTTAATTATGAGATAATCCAATAACACTAAAGATAACTTGTTATTTAGGAGTTAAAAATGTTGATTTTAAGTGAAATCAAAGCAGAATACATCACTCAAGTTGCTAAAAAAAATACAAACGAGATCATTTCTCGTTTAGCTCAAAAACTTAAAAACCAATCTGGCAACTTAATGGCTGGTTACAGCCGTATGCACAATCGCCATAATCGTTCGTAATTAATCTTATGTAATTTCATGCTTTATTAATGAGCATCTAAATGATGCTCTTTTTAAGTTATGTTCTTTTTATTTTGGTACTACTAGAATGGTTAATACTTTCTTTGTTCGCATATCATCTAATTGCAATTTAAATTGCGAATATTGTTATGTCTTCAATCATGTTGATAAAACATCTCATTACCTACCAAACCTAATGTCCTTTGATACTATAAATCTTTTAATTAAACGTTTAGAAGAGTATCAAAGTAAATATAACCTTGATGAAATATTAATAGTATTTCATGGTGGAGAACCCCTATTAATGGGGCACAAACGATTTTCTGATATTCTTAAATTAATAAGCTCGAAATTGTCAAGTATTGTTAAACTTGATTTCTCTGTTCAGACTAACGGCACACTGCTAACTAAGCAATATTCGAGATTATTTAAAGAATTTAATGTTGGTGTTTCTGTTAGTATTGACGGGCCTCAAAAATATCATGATATTTATCGGATTGATAAAAAAGGCGTTGGTTCTTGGGAACGGGTTATCAAAGGAATTAAAGAAATAAAGAAATATCCTGATCTTTTTTCGGGGACTATTTCTGTAATTAACCCTAGAGTTCCACCACGAGAGCTATTTAAATTTCTCCAAGAGAGTCAAATTCAAGTAACTGATTTTTTATTGCCTGATGGTAATCATGACTGCACTCCAAAAGATAAATATTTAGATATGGATATTTATACTAACTGGTTAATTAAAGCATTTGATATATGGTTTACTGAGTATCAAAACATCACAGTAAGAATTTTTGAAAATATATTAGAATCACTATCAGGGTTAAATATATCCTCAGATGTATTTGGTGGAGGAGAGTTGTCATACTTAACTATCGAAACTGATGGTAGCTATCACACTTCAGATATACTTAAAACAACTTATGAAGGAGCATCTATGACTAACTTGCATTTATCTACCTCTTCAATTGAAGATGTTATGAACTCTAGTTCATTTATTGAGTATAATTTTCTTTTAGAAGAAAAAAATCTGCCTAATCAATGCCAAGCTTGTGATGAAATTAAGTACTGCAAAGGTGGATGCTTACCTCATAGATATAGCTCAAATAATAGATTTAATAATCCTTCAATTTATTGCAATGAAATGAAATTATTAATCCAACATGCAAGAAATAAACTAATAGAAGCATTGGTAAAAAATTAGTCTAATTGTATAATAAAATGATAAGAATACATAAAAAAAACTTGCCTAGTAATGAGCAAGATATCTACGAAAAATTATATTCATATTTTTTAGATCATGATATCAATATGATTAAATCCGATGGGGACTACTGGTTAATATATTTATCTAAAAAGTCATTTAATCATTGTGATAATATTAAAATAGGGCTAGACTGGCTGAATTTACCTGAATCTAATAGCATAGATTTCTATCTGAAAGGTGATAATTATTTATTTTGTTTAGCAGAGTCATTTATTCCATATGGTTGGAGTTGCCTATATTCAAAATCAAAAATAGATAAAAATGATACTGTATTACTACATTTAGATAGTCACAGAGATTTAATGGATACGCGATTATCCGAGATTCGAGCTGGTATATGGAAAGATTTATTGACAAATAAACAAGTTAAATTTTCCGAACCTAAAAGTATTCTTGCATCTATACAAAGTGGAGCTATAGGTATTGGTAGCATGGTTACACCACTTCTACACGACAATCCACACATTAATATTGCGCATTACAACCCTTCTGTTAGTGAAAATAAATTCTACTATTTAAAGCCAGATTTTTTAATTGACAATTTATTTGATAATAAAGAACTTAAACTATGTAGCCTAATTACTAATTCAGTTAATAAGAAAAAATCAAATTATATCGAATCAAACTCTCTTTATGATGTAATTGAATTTTCTAAAGAGAAAAAAAATATATTGCTACATATAGATATGGATTCATTAAATAATAGATATAATGGTGATTCCGATTGGGAAAATGAAGGTGCATACTATGACAATGAAATTTTCTCTCAAATTTCAGATATAGATAATCTAATTAATTTAATAACCATCCATAACCTAGCTAAAAAAATCAGACATACATCCATTGGTATATCTCCATCATTTTATCCCGTAGAGTTTTGGAAACCTGTTACACAATATTTATTAAAATCATTGATTAAATGTGGTATTGATTTAAGAGAACTTTATAAAAAGTTATACTCAGAAAAATCCCATTATGAAAATACGTTTAATGTCCCTACAAATTTAGATCTAGAAATAACAAGTTGTAATACATTTAAAAAGCAACGATGGAATGTCTATTACAATGGTGTTAAAGCAGGAAAAGTAACTATTTATCATAATGATAATAGGGCAAGTATAGATGTTCAATTAAATAAAGCTCATCAAGGATTAGGAATAGGCAAATACATATTTTACTTAGCTTGTAAGTATTCCCATCATAACATTATTGAAGCTGTTATGAGAAAAAATAATATAGCTTCAATGCATTCAGCACTTAAAGCAGGTTTCTTTGAACTTGAAGTAAAAGAGAAAAAATCACAGCGTCACATGATATGGTTAAGAAAATAATGGAAAATTTTAATTTAGAGGCATTTGCATCATCACCTTCTGACCTTCCTAAATCAGCTTATGTAGACCTTTTATTATTTATTTCGGATATAAAACCTGCTATTAGGATAGGTGTATTAGATGACGTGAGAGCATTTAAACTCTATCTATGGGCAATAGAGTTTAAATATTTTTCAAAAATAGATAATGATGGATTTGTTTTTATCAGCAGGCTAAATAATATAGAACACTTAATTCAAATCGATCAAAGTAACCAAGATCATACTGAAGAATTAGGTGAATTATTAGGTTATCCACGTTGTTGTATAAAAAACATAAGTAAAATAGGAGAAAACAATATTGATTTATATGAAGAAAACATAGTCTATAACTGGAGTTTTGAGAATGACTTTCAACTGATCAACCCTAAACTATATTATCAAGGTTGTTCACTCATATCACATATTCCTTGCTCACCTACTTGTAAAAAGTCTTTGTTTATAGCGCGAAAAACTTTATCGGTTATAAAAAACAATCAATCACACTATAGATTTTCAAATTTCAAGAAATGGCTATCACATTAAGGTAAACAAAGAAATTATGTATAAATTAATTGATTTGAAGGTCGGCTCAACCTGTAACAACAAATGCGTTCATTGCTGTGCTGCAAATGATGTGAGAGATAAAAATCTTTCTTTGAAGAAAATTAAAAATAAACTCAATGAGTTCATTAATTTGTACAAAACTATTGACCTTACTTTAACAGGTGGGGAAATTTCAATGCGGAGAGACTTTATTGAGATCATGCAATATATTGAGCTTCACAAAAAGCTAGGTAATATCCGAGAAGTCCATCTTCAAACTAATGGACGCAAACTTTCAGATACAGATAAACTGGAATCGACAATCGGAGTTGTAGATTATTATTTAATCGCTTTACATGGCCATAATTCAGATATTCATGATAAAATCACAGGTGTCCAAGGGAGCTTTGATGAAACGGTTTCTACATTTAAGCAGTTAGTTAATAAAGTCAATGCAGTTCAAATTGCTGTTCAGACAGTAATCAGTAAACTCAATTATAAATACTTGGTTGACACATACAAATTTGCTCATGAAGAACTCGGTGTTACAGAGTTTAACTTGACTTTCCCACACCCTATGGGAGATGCCTTTGATAAGGCAATAACACCAACATACACTGATGTTAAACCTTATATCAATGCTGCTATGTATTACTTTATAAGTAAAGGTATTAAACCACTTCCAGAAGCACTGCCACTGTGTGTTTTTGATAGCGAGTACCGAAAATACATTTCAAATATAAATGACACCCGTTTTATTGGTGCCGTTGGTTATGATCAAGATGGCAACCTACTTGATTATTTAGAGTTGTCAAAAGAAGCTCATTCTAAGTATGAAAAATGTAAATCTTGTTTAGTAAATGATAAGTGTGAAGGTATTTGGAATGAGTATGTAGAACTATATCCTAATGAGGGCTCACTTCCAAAACCAATTGTTCATGGATAAAAAATGAATGTAAACTCCAATATTTTGAGCTTAACTTTTTACACATGTAATTTATAGATACTACATTACCTATACCATATTTATACTCTAAAGCTCGCTTAAAATCAGCGGGCTTTTCTAATTTTATTCGCATGCCACTCAGAATCTTAACTTTTATTTAGCCTTACAAACCACGTTTATTTTTTATACTTAATAAAGTGCTTTGCCGGAATAAGCTGAATGAAGATTATGACAGTAGCAAAAATCCGCCCATTCCGCTAATTTTTAATGCAAATCAATATCGCCTTTATAAGCAATGTAATTGATAAAACATATTTTAACGTATTAAGAAACACCCCATATGGTCTGCCCATTTCTGCAACCATACCTTACATTCACTCTCATAACGATATAAATCATACGTACCTTCGATACCACTACGTGAATGCCCAAGTATCGCCTCGCCCACTTCATTAGGGCAGCCCAATTTAGCCAACCCAGTACGTACTGTTCGACGCAAATCATGAGGCGACCAATCAGGGATATCTAGCATCTTGCCTTCTTTGCGTAAACGCCACGCACATTCTGTTAGATATTTTTGTTGAATCGGCAACTTGGTTACTTGAGATGGGAAAAGATATTTATCGGAGTTCATGCGCATTGATTTCAAGTAGATGACTGCTTGCTCAGGTAATTGCACGTATCGTTCAATTCCTGTCTTGGTTTCTTTCAAATGAATAGTTCCTTTTTCAAGATCCACATCATCCCAAGCCATTGCGCACACTTCACCAGTTCGGCAGCCCGTCCAAAGCGTCAGACGGAAAACATTTTTCACAACATTGGTGTAAGCTGAACTAGGCAACCATGCTAAAAATTTCTTGAGTTCATTATCATCTAGATAACGAGTGCCTTTATTACTTGTTAGTTTAAACTTAGCTTGCTGCAAACTCGATTTCGCCAATAATGCTGGATTAGCGAAATTATCATCAAAATACTCGAGACCAATTGCAAACTCATAGGCTGCTGACAATTCACGTAATACATTACCCGCTTGAACCTTAGCACCTCGCCCATCAATTTCACGTACAAGTTCAATGACATCTTTTCGGGTCACTTCATGTGCCATTCGTTCACCTAAAACGCGAATAACATCCGCTTCAAGCATACGACGGACTTCTATTTGCCCTTTCTTCTTTCTTGCTCCTGCAATGATTTTACCGTCTTTTCCCTTGCGATCTTCGATACGTTCAACAAGGTAGAGCTCGATAAGCGCCTTTACCGTTAGCTTTGTTTCTTGAGGCTGTAGTTGTTTCTGCTTTTTATGCTGTTTTTCTTCTTTTAGCTCTGTCGCGGGACATCGTCCTAATTGACGTAATTGTTTTAATTCTTGTAGCTTAACTCTCGCTTCACTCAACGATATTTGAGGAAAATTACCAATTTTTATCTGTACAAGTTTATGTGTAACTGGGCTACTATATCGATAAATAAATGTCTTAATACCCGTCGCACCACAAGATACTCGTAAACCTGTGTTTTCGCCTGTATCAGTCCTAACATGACAGTTAGGCTTCATCGCCTCAATGGCTTTTGCTGATAAGGGCTTCGCTGGTGTTTTTTGGCTCATAGGTATCACCTTGTTTAGCGCTGACTATAAGATAATTAAAGATTTTTAGTGAAAAGTGTAGGTTATCAGTTTTGTTATGCCCATTATACCATATCACCACTAACAACCTACACTTTAACCTACACTTATATATGGGATTCTGTGGTATTTTATAAGATATAATGAGATCTTATGAGACAATGAAAAAACATAGAATCAAGTTAATTCAATAAGTTAATATAGACAACCTTATGACTGACAGCCAAAATTTCGAATCCCACACACCAATGATGCAGCAGTACTTAAAACTCAAAGCACAACATCCCGATATTTTGCTGTTTTATCGTATGGGGGATTTTTACGAACTGTTCTTTGATGATGCTAAAAAAGCCTCTCAGTTACTGGATATCTCTCTCACTAAGCGTGGTCAATCTGCCGGTCAACCTATCCCGATGGCGGGCGTTCCTCACCATGCAGCCGAAAACTATTTAGCGCGATTGGTACAGATGGGAGAATCTGTCGCCATTTGTGAGCAAATTGGTGATCCTGCCACCAGCAAAGGTCCTGTTGAGCGCCAAGTAGTGCGCATTGTGACACCGGGTACCATCACCGATGAAGCCTTACTTAATGAACGCCAAGACAACTTACTGGCAGCGGTATGGCAAGAGTCCCAAGGGTATGGCTTTGCGACCTTAGATATCACATCGGGTCGTTTTATCATCAGTGAAATTGATGATGAAGAGTCATTAAAAGCCGAGCTTCAGCGTACCCGTCCAGCTGAATTACTTTATCCTGAAGATTTCGCTAGCATGTCATTGATTGAACTTAATAAAGGCTTACGCCGTCGCCCATTATGGGAATATGAATTAGACACTGCAAAACAGCAATTAAACCTGCAATTTGGTACCAAAGACTTAATCGGATTTGGCGTCGAAAATGCGCATAAAGCCTTACGGGCTGCGGGTTGTTTGCTGCAATATGTGAAAGATACTCAGCGAACTGCACTGCCGCACATTCGTAGCATTATCATGGAAAAACAACAAGATAATGTGATTTTAGATGCCGCAACTCGCCGAAATTTAGAACTAACTCAAAACCTTGCGGGGGGAACCGAAAATACCCTTGCCGCGATTTTGGACAAGTGTGTCACCCCAATGGGGAGCCGTATGCTAAAACGCTGGCTTCATACCCCATTGCGTAACCTCACTGTGTTGAATAACCGCCAGCAAGCCATTGGCGCACTGCAACAATACGGCTTTGAGTTACAGCCGTTCCTTCGCCAAATTGGTGATTTAGAACGCGTGCTCGCTCGCCTCGCATTACGCTCAGCGCGTCCTCGTGACTTAACGCGTATGCGCCATGCATTCCAGCAATATCATGATATTCACCAAATTCTGGCGCAATCCGATTGCGGCTACCTCGGTGCGTTAACGCAACGTATTGGTCAATTCGATGAGCTTCAAAGCTTGCTCGAAAAAGCAATTGTTGATGCCCCTCCGGTTTTAGTTCGTGATGGCGGTGTCATTGCCCCAGGTTACAACGGCGAACTCGATGAATGGCGAGCGCTGGCAGACGGTGCAACAGATTACCTCGACCGTTTAGAAATTCGTGAGCGTGAAAAACTGGGTATCGATACCCTAAAAGTGGGCTATAACGCGGTACACGGTTACTACATTCAAGTAAGTCGTGGACAAAGCCACCTCACGCCAATTCATTATGTTCGTCGCCAAACGCTGAAAAACGCGGAGCGCTACATTATCCCTGAATTGAAAGAGTATGAAGATAAAGTCCTGACATCAAAAGGCAAAGCGCTAGCTATCGAAAAAGCCTTGTATGATGAACTGTTTGATATGCTGCTGCCACATTTAGCCGCGTTACAAACCAGTGCCGAAGCGCTGGCTGAATTGGATGTTCTATCCACCCTCGCGGAGCGTGCAGACACCCTTGGATATACCTGTCCTCAATTAACAGATAAACCTGGCATTCAAATTACTGAAGGTCGTCATCCGGTTGTCGAGCAAGTGCTTAGTGAGCCTTTTATTTCTAACCCGCTATCCCTTTCTCCCCAACGCCGCTTGCTGATCATTACTGGTCCCAATATGGGCGGTAAAAGTACCTATATGCGCCAGACTGCACTGATCACCTTACTGGCCTATATCGGCAGTTTTGTGCCAGCCAGTAAAGCCGTCATTGGGCCAATTGACCGTATTTTCACACGCGTCGGAGCCTCTGATGACCTCGCATCTGGGCGTTCAACCTTTATGGTAGAGATGACCGAAACGGCGAATATTCTGCACAATGCCACTGAACACAGCTTAGTATTGATGGATGAAATTGGTCGCGGTACATCTACCTATGATGGGCTTTCTTTAGCGTGGGCATGTGCTGAAAACTTAGTTAATCGCATCAAAGCAATGACCTTATTTGCAACTCACTATTTTGAATTAACCACCTTACCGGAAAAGCTGGAAGGTGCGGTCAATATTCACCTCGATGCGATTGAACACGGTGATACCATCGCCTTTATGCATAATGTGCAAGACGGCGCGGCAAGCAAGAGTTACGGTTTAGCCGTTGCTTCACTGGCTGGCGTCCCAAAAGAGGTGATCAAACGCGCGAAGCAAAAACTCAAAGAACTGGAAGTTATCTCCAATAATGCCAATGCGAGTCATGTAGATAGCGCTCAGCTGAGCTTCTTAGGGAGTGTGGAAGAGGAACCATCTCCAGTATTAGCCGCTTTAGAGGAAATCGACCCTGACAAGCTAACGCCACGCCAAGCCCTTGATTGGCTATATCGTTTAAAGGAAATGGATAAGTAGCATGGATGAGTACGCTGAATTATTGGCGCCAATTAAGCAATTTTTGCAGTGTGAAACTCCCGATGCGTGGATCCACAAAGCCAGTCAGCCTGAAAATTTACCGACGATTTTGAAGGATCATCTGCTGTGTGAATTAAAAGCGGCGCAAAGTGCCATGTTTTTAATTCGCAAATATGCAGTGGATAAAGAAAGTGCGGCGATTTTATTAGAGTGGTTCAAACCCTATGAAGCCTTTGCATATGATCGCATTGGTGATGTTCACACATTGAAGAATAAGAACCAAATTTCAAAACAGATCCTAGCAAAAAAACAGTCTCCGTATAGCCAAGATTTGATTGATAAAATGGTGTTGTTAATCAAAGAGGAATTGCACCATTTTTACCAAGTGCTAGAAATTATGTATCAGCGAGACATTGCGTATGATGGCATCACCGCAGGGCGTTACGCAAAAGGGTTATTCAACCATTTAGATCCTCATGATCCGAAAACCTTGGTGGATAAGCTTATTATTGGAGCTTACATTGAAGCGCGCTCTTGCGAGCGGTTTGCCAAATTAGCGCCACACTTGGATGAGCAACTTGCCAATTTTTATACCTCATTACTACGTTCAGAAGCGCGCCATTATCAGGATTACCTACAACTTGCCCAGTTGATTAGTAAAACAGATATTACTGAGCGTGTACGTTTTTATGGAGGAGTTGAAGCGCAGTTGATTTCAACGCCAGATGATGATTTTAAATTCCATAGCGGCGTACCGATTGATTAACTCCACCGACTAAAAAGAAAAGCCTCTGTTATCAATGACAACAGAGGCTTCATGTGTTTTAACACGGCAGATTACATATTGAATAACGCTTCCAGCGTTAAATCTTCGCCTTGTAAAATATCTTTTAGACGTCTTAAACCTTCAACCTGAATTTGACGAACTCTTTCACGAGTGAGCCCAATTTCGCGCCCAACCTCTTCCAGAGTTTCCGCTTCATATCCCAACAAACCAAAACGACGCGCTAAGACTTCACGTTGCTTAGGATTGAGTTCATATAACCACTTAACGATATTCTCTTTTAAGTTGTTATCTTGGATAGTGTTTTCAGGCCCTGAATCATTATCATCCGATAATACTTCCAGCAATGACTTCTCAGAATCCCCTGCGATAGGCGTATCAACCGATGTAATGCGCTCATTTAAACGTAGCATTCGGCTGACATCTTCAACAGGTTTATCTAATTGTTCAGCTATCTCTTCAGGACTTGGCTCGTGATCGAGCTTTTGAGCAAGTTCACGGGCTGTACGAAGGTAAATATTGAGTTCTTTGACGATATGAATCGGTAGACGGATTGTTCGGGTTTGATTCATGATGGCACGTTCAATCGTTTGACGGATCCACCAAGTCGCATATGTTGAAAAACGGAAGCCTTTTTCAGGATCAAACTTTTCAACTGCACGAATCAACCCAAGATTTCCTTCTTCGATCAGATCGAGTAAGGCAAGACCTCGGTTGTTATAACGGCGAGATATTTTTACCACTAAGCGAAGGTTGCTTTCTATCATGCGCTGACGCGATGCCACATCCCCCCGAAGGGCTCTGCGGGCATAGAAAACTTCTTCCTCTGCGGTGAGGAGTGGAGAGAATCCAATTTCACTGAGATAAATTTGGGTTGCATCCAAAACACGTTGACTCGCGCTTTGGAGTAACTCCGTGTCTTCATCCAGTTCTGAAACTAGATCCTCTTCTTTGAATTGACTCTCATCAAATGCTTCATCCATCGCATTTTCATCGAGGTCATTATACAACTCGTTAACTTTCAGCGAACTTTGGCTCATCAGTGACTCCGACCCAAGATAATGAGGACGGAATGTGTCACTCCGCCCAGTTTATCGCTGCGGTAAATAACGCAACGGGTTTACTGATTTTCCCTTATAACGAATTTCAAAATGCAAACGAACAGAACTTGTTCCGGTGCTACCCATAGTGGCTATCTTCTGACCTTCAGCAACATCCTGTTGGTCACGCACAAGTAACGTATCGTTATGTGCGTAGGCACTTAAGTAGTCATCGTTATGTTTTATTATTATGAGATTTCCATATCCGCGCAGTGCATTGCCAGCATAGACGACTTTACCAGGAGCAGCTGCAATAACAGATTGACCGCGAGAACCAGCAATATCAACACCTTTGTTTCCACCTTGCGCATCAGAGAAGCCTTCAATCATCTTCCCATCAGCAGGCCAACGCCATTTAATTGACGAATTGTTGGTGCTACTTCCTGTTGTTGCTGTTGCAGTCGTAGTGGTTGGGCTCGCTGTTGTCGTTGAAACCGTTGAGGCTGGTTTCTTGTTATTCGGCAACATCTTACCTGAATTCTGCCCGCTACTATTTTCAGGATACCCATTAGTTGGTTGAATATCAACCGGGCGCTGTTGACTATTTGACGCCGTTTGTGTGATCGAGCTCACATTTGTATTACCAATATTTATCACCTGACCTACATCCAAGCTGTATGGTTCAGAAATATTGTTTTTCGATGCTAACTCACGGAAATCATTACCCGTTATATAGGCGATATAAAACAGAGTATCGCCGCGCTGAACGGTGTAGGTGTTGCCGTTATAACTGCCTTTAGAAATGCGGCCGTAGTCTCGATTATAAACAATACGTCCATCGCTGCTGGTTGAAACAGGTCTAGAGGTATTATTTCCCATCGAACTATTAGACGACAAATTAGGTCTGTCTGAAGGCATCGCCGTACTCATTCCAGTATTGGACGGAGGATTAGGCACCGTTCTTGGTGCAGATTGTTGGCTAGATGAACCTCCATCATTCACACTCGAAATCGGTGCTGCGGGATGATAAGGCGTTGAGCATCCTGCTAATAAAGCACCGCTAAATGAAAAGATAACCGCCCATCGAATTCTGTTTATTGGGCTAACAATTTTCATATTTCTTCTCCCGTGAAGAAAAATCTGACCTGATACTAAAGGGTTAGAATGCAATTAATGCTTATTAAATATTAGTATCTTAAAATATTTCGCTTATTAAAGCAGAAATATAAAATAATGGACAAGTTAAATGTATCAAAAGTATAACAAATTGAGATTATCACTTAACAGTTTGAGTGAAATAACCCATTAATTCCAAATAACTTAAAGGGCTATTAGCTCAAATCACCGGCAACAAGAGGGACAAAACGTACTTTTTCAATCACATTAGTGTGATAGTCATTACCGCGACGGGTAATTAATTTCAGAGCCTGATCTTTGTCACCGACAGGGAGCACTAGGCGCCCTCCATCTTTTAACTGCTTAAGTAACAATGACGGAATTTCGCTAGGTGCGGCAGTGACAATGATCCCATCAAAAGGACCTTTTGATTGCCAGCCTTCCCAGCCATCACCGTGGCGAGTAGAAATATTGTGTAAATCTAACAACTTGAAGCGACGTTTTGCCGTCCACTGCAAGCTTTTGACTCTTTCGACTGAATACACATGCTCACAAAGATGAGCCAAAACCGCCGTCTGATACCCAGATCCCGTGCCAATTTCCAGCACATGGTCCGTCGGTTTAACCGCCAATAAGGCGGTCATTTTTGCAACAATATACGGCTGTGAAATGGTCTGCCCATGACCAATTGGTAATGGGATATTATCGTAGGCTTGATGAGAGAGCGCTTCGTCAACAAACCGTTCGCGAGGAACTAGCGCGAGCGCGTCTAATAGGCGCTCATCGTGAATTCCCTGTTGGCGCAACTGTGCCAGCAGTTCTTTCATGAGCCCAATTTTCATTTTGCCTTCACTCCTGACTTATCTAGCCACTCTTCTAATACTGACTGAGTTTTATAAGACGTTAAATCCACTTGCAATGGCGTTATTGAAACATAGCCATTTTGTACAGCTTCAAAATCCGTGCCCGGACCTGCATCACGAATTTCCCCAACCGGTCCTAACCAATACAGCATATTACCGCGAGGATCTTCCAAATTATAAACTTCAGATGCCGCATGACGGCTGCCACAGCGGGTAACTTTAATCCCTTTTAACTCATCATAAGGAATATCTGGCACATTGATATTCAAGATATTTCCCGCACGTAATGGATTTTTTTGCAGCATAGTGAGGATATCGCACGTTACCTTGGCCGCCGTTTCATAATGCACATCGCCATCCAATGAAACCGCAATAGAAGGCAAACCTAAGTGACGCCCTTCTGTCGCCGCTGCAACGGTACCAGAATAAATCACATCGTCCCCAAGATTTGGACCACAGTTGATTCCAGAGACCACAATATCAGGACGGGGACGCACAACTTTATTCACCCCGATATACACACAATCCGTCGGTGTACCTTCTTGAACAGCAAGGTCACCATTACTTAATGTTTGGATTTTTAATGGTCTATCCAACGTTAGTGCGTTTGACGCCCCACTGCGATTGCGATCGGGCGCAATCACTTGCACATGATAATGTTGGCGTAATGCCGCCGCCAGCGTTTGTATTCCTGGCGCCATTACCCCATCATCGTTACTCAATAATATATTCAGCATCCACACAATCCTGATTAATAATTTCGCGTACAACACTCGTGGCAAAGCTGCCTGAATTCAAGAAGAAGCTCAGCTTCACGGTTGACGAGTCTAGCCACTGCCATTGCAGATTTTGCGGCTTAACCAGTACAGCTCGTCTCGCTGGAGAAACGCGCTCACTTTTCATTAGTGCCATAAATGGCTGATAATCTTGTAAACAGTGAGTCTCGAAAGCGAGGGCATCATCTTGGGTGCCTAAATCGCCATCCCCGGGAAGCGGCGCTGTCACACTTAGCTCAGCAGATTGTAAACGCGCTTGCAGAGAGTCTAACTCTTCTGCCGTCGCCACAAACCAGCTACCACGCCCGGTTAATTGCAGTGCATCCCCCAACATTGCGTGTTGCTGTGTCTGATTTGCAATTCGCGCACTGGCGATATCATTAAACATAGCACTTCGCGCGGCAGAGAGATAAAAACTGCGTTTATTTCGTTCACGTACTGTAATTTCTTGATTTGCCCAGCGGCGAGCTTGAACCAAGTTTTGCCCATCCCGACCAAAACGTTGTTCGCCAAAATAGTTCGGAACACCTAAATCAGCCACTTTTTGTAGGCGTTGTTCTACATCATCGGTGTCCGTAATATCCCGCAATGTGACTTCGAATTGATTTCCTTTTAGGGAACCAATACGTAATTTGCGTTTCTGACGAGTGACCGCTAATACACGGCACCCTTCAAGCTGCCAAGCAGAAAAATCGGGCGTGTCTTTACCCGGCATTTGCAGACAGAACCACTGCTCCGTCACCGCATGCCTATCTTTCAATCCCGCGTAGCTAACTGCTCTGGCGGAGACCTTAGCAAACTTTGCCAGCTGTTCTGCGACATATAAAGTATTACAGCCTGTTTTTTCAACGCGAACCATAACGTGCTCGCCTTCGCCATCAAGCTCAAAACCTAAATCTTCTTTCACCACGAAATCTTCAGGAATACTTTTTAATGTCCCTGAAGAGAGGGGTTTACCATGCAGGTACTGAACATTCATAACTTTCATTACTATTATCTTTGATAAGTAAAACCACAGCGGCGCAAGCAATCCCTTCTTTTCGCCCCACAAAACCCAATTGTTCTGTGGTGGTTGCTTTCACATTGACGTCATCCATGTGGCATTCGAGATCTTCGGCAATATTCACGCGCATTTGTGGGATATGCGGCAACATTTTGGGCGCTTGTGCCATGATAGTGACGTCGATATTGCCAATCAAATAACCTTTTTTACGTACTTGGCAAAAGGCTTCTCTGAGTAATACTCGGCTATCTGCACCTTTATAAGCAGGGTCTGTATCTGGGAATAATTTTCCGATATCCCCAAGTGCCGCAGCACCTAAAATGGCGTCTGTCAGCGCGTGTAAGACCACATCACCATCCGAATGTGCGATAAGACCTTGTTCGTAAGGAATGCGAACGCCGCCAATAACGATAGGGCCTTCACCACCAAACTTATGCACATCAAAACCGTGTCCGATTCTCATTTTTTTTCCTTATGATTTCATTCTTGAAAGATAAAATTCCGCCAGCGCCAAATCCTCTGGTCGCGTCACCTTAAGGTTATCAGCTCGCCCCGATACTAATATCGGTTGATAACCGCAATGCTCAAGTGCGGAAGCCTCATCCGTGATTACTGCATTTTCTTTCAATGCTTTATCTAAACAGTCACGTAGTAATACTAATGGGAAAAACTGCGGTGTTAAGGCATGCCAGAGCGCTTCTCGCTCAACAGTATGGGAAATACTTTGCGTTCCCTCCACGCCTCGTTTCATCGTATCCCGAACCGGAGCCGCCAGTATGCCTCCACAACAATCATTCTGAGTGGCTAACTGAACAATAGTATTTAAATCATCTAAATGCAGACACGGACGCGCCGCATCATGCACCAATACCCAAGCATCATCATACTCAGGTTGCGAAACCAGATAGTTTAATCCTGATAATACTGAATTTGCACGCTCTTTCCCCCCGATAACCGTAACAACGCGAGGGTCTTTGGCAATATCGAGGTGATGGAAATAATCATCTTCAGCGCTTAATGCAACCACGATTTTTTGTACGTCTCCACTGCGCAATAAGGCATCAATGGTGTGTTCAATAATGGTTTTCCCTGCGATCGACAAATATTGCTTTGGGCAATCTGCATTCATACGACTGCCCACTCCGGCAGCGGGGATCAACGCAACAATCGGTGCTGCGCTGGATGTTCTTGGATTTATCATGATTCGAATCTTACATCAGAAATTATCAGGCTCTTGGGTGTGGTCGACCCTACACGATGATTATTGAGATGACGGTGGATTATTACGCTCTTTGACCATTCGATAGAATGATTCCCCAGGTTTTAGCATACCTAACTCGCTACGTGCGCGTTCTTCAATTGCATCCTGACCATCATTCAAGTCATTGATTTCTGCAAATAGCTGCTCATTACGCTGTTTTAAACGCGTATTCACAATTTCCTGCGCAGCAACATCATCCTTGACTTTGACATAGTCATGGATGCCATTTTTGCCTAACCATAAGGAATATTGTAACCAAGCTAATATCGCAATTAATAGTAGCGTTAATTTACCCATCTTGCCCCCTGAAATGATTTGCTAATCATCCCATAACTAAGCGCATGACGCTACTGCGATGCAAATATTGTCTAAAAAAGTCAGAATTGTTCGCGCTAGAAGAGATTAAATATCACCCAATTCCCTATAAATGTAGAAAAGGATGATATTTATGTAAAATCAATTTGCTATAGAAATGATATTTCGCTGTTGCAGCAGTTGAATCACCTGCGCTAAAGAGTCATGAATAGGACGCAGGCCATCAAGGTGCAGTTCTGGATTTTGTGGTGGTTGATAAGGCGAATCAATCCCCGTGAAATGAGATATTTTCCCTGCTCGTGCTTGCTGATATAACCCTTTGGGATCTCGCTTTTCACAAACTTCAATGGGCGTATCCACATACAACTCATAGAACTGATCAGGTTCAAACAATTCGCGAACTCGCTGTCTATCTTCTTGATAGGGAGAAATAAACGCCGTAGCCACAATCAGCCCCGCATCCACCATTAACTTTGCAACTTCGCCAATTCGTCGAATATTTTCCTGCCGATCCCCATCACTAAACCCAAGGTCACGACATAATCCATGGCGAACATTATCTCCATCTAGAAGATAGGTTTTGATCCCCAAATTCGCCAATTGTGTCTCTATCGCCCCCGCCAGCGTGGACTTTCCTGATCCCGATAAGCCCGTCAACCACAGCACTGCGCCTTTGTGACCATTGTGCTGCTCTCGCCATTGCCGAGTCACATTATGGGAATGCCAAACAATATTCTCCGACCGACCATTTTCCAATGTATCCATAACGTTACTTCCCACCTAACACATCGCGGGCACCCCAATGAGGGAAGTGGCGGCGGATCAGTTGGTTAAGCTCAATTTCGAATTGGCTAAATTCACCACGGTGTACCGTTTCTTCTGGCTGCGCTTCTCGAACTAGCCCTGCCCCCACCGTCACGTTTGTTAGCCTATCAATCAAAATCATCCCACCGGTATCCCCATTATTTTGGTAATTTTCCAGTAGTAACGGTTCATCGAATGAAAACTCCACCAAACCTATGCCGTTCAATGGCAGTTCAGTGGCCACTTTCTGAGTTAAGTTATTCACATCCACTTGATACTGAATGTTTTCAACTTTGCCTCGGCTTCGCTTGCCTGCCACTTTAATATCCACTTGTTGACCTTGCACCAGCGGCTGTTCTGACATCCACACCACATCCACTAATGCATGCTGACTCGCAAGCAGCTCCTCATTTTCAGCGACAATTAAATCGCCGCGACTGATATCAATCTCATCGTTTAGTACTATCGTAATCGCCTCACCCGCAATGGCTGAAGTCGGGTTACCGGAAAATGTCACAATCTCTTTGATGGTTGAAACGCTTCCTGAAGGCAGCACTTTTACTCGTTGCCCTACCTGTACAACCCCCGATGACACGGTGCCACTGTAGCCACGAAAATCTAAGTTTGGACGATTCACATATTGCACAGGAAAACGCAATGGCTGGTCAGCGGCCGTCTGAGTGACTTGCACCGTTTCCAGTAACGACAATAACGTTTCCCCTTGATACCATTGCAAATTCTCGCTTGGCGATACGATGTTGTCCCCATCCAGTGCAGAGATTGGCACAAACCAGACGTTTAAATCTACCGGAAGTTGCTGCGCAAATTGCTGGTAATCTTGCTGAATTTTATCAAACACGGACTGACTATAATCCACCAGATCCATCTTATTCACCGCGACGATCAAATGACGGATCCCCAAGAGCGTACTAATAAAACTGTGGCGTCGCGTTTGCTCTTGAATGCCTTTTCGAGCATCGATCAACAGAATAGAGAGTGAGCACGTTGATGCACCTGTCGCCATATTGCGGGTATATTGTTCATGTCCCGGGGTATCCGCGATGATAAACTTGCGTTTTTCCGTCGAAAAATAGCGATATGCCACATCGATGGTGATCCCCTGCTCGCGTTCAGCCGCTAATCCATCCACCAGCAATGCCAGATCCAATTTCTCGCCTTGAGTCCCTATCCGCTTACTGTCGCTTTGTAAAACTGACAATTGATCTTGGTAGATTTGTTGAGTGTCATGCAGCAAGCGTCCAATCAAGGTACTTTTCCCATCATCCACATTGCCACAGGTAAGAAATCGCAATAATCCCTTATGTTGCTGAGCCAGCAAGTAAGCTTCTACGCCACCTTGCTGTTGAATTTGATGCGCCATTGCGTCGTTATACGCTAATTCAGCCATGATGTTGCTCTCCTCACCGATTAATTAAAAATAGCCTTGGCGCTTTTTCAGCTCCATAGAGGCGGATTGGTCACTATCAATCAAACGCCCTTGGCGTTCACTGGTGGTGGATAGCAACATCTCTTCGATAATTTCAGGTAGTGTGCTGGCATTCGACGGCACGGCTCCCGTCAATGGCCAGCAGCCTAATGTCCGAAAACGGACTTTTTTCTTGGCGATGACCTCTCCCGCTTTTAGCTCTATGCGCCCATCATCCACCATGATTAAGGTGCCATCGCGCTCAATCACAGGACGTTCATCCGCAAAATAGAGTGGGACAATATCGATGTTTTCCAAGTAGATATATTGCCAAATATCCAGTTCAGTCCAATTAGATAACGGGAAAACGCGGATACTTTCCCCTTTATTAATTTGTCCGTTGTAATTGTGCCAAAGTTCCGGTCGTTGGTTCTTTGGATCCCAGCGATGCGAGCGGTCACGGAATGAATAAATTCGTTCTTTTGCGCGTGATTTTTCTTCATCACGCCTAGCCCCACCGAACGCAGCATCAAAACCATATTTATCTAACGCCTGCTTTAAGCCCTCAGTTTTCATGATGTCGGTATGTTTCGCGCTACCATGAACAAACGGGTTGATACCAAGACGCTCCCCCTCAGGATTTCGGTGAATCAATAATTCAAAACCGTATTTTTTCGCCGTCTCATCACGGAACTGGTACATTTCACGAAATTTCCATCCGGTATCCACATGCAGCAAAGGGAAAGGGATAGTCCCAGGGTAAAATGCTTTTCGAGCCAAATGCAGCATCACGGATGAGTCTTTACCAATGGAATAGAGCATCACAGGGTTAGCAAATTCCGCCGCCACTTCACGAATAATATGAATACTTTCCGCTTCTAATTGCTGTAAGTGGGTTAATTTTTTTTCGTTCACGATTTACTCCTCGATTAAGCCAATTCCAGCACGGCTGAGCGCCATTGAATGGTTTCGGGTTGCTGACCAAACCACGCCAGCTGTTGATGTAATGCCGCCACTTCACCAATGACGATTAATGCAGGGGCTGGCGCTTGCTGAGCCAATGACTCCAATTCATGCAAAGCCCCCACAATCACTTTTTGATTTTGCCGAGTCCCACAGCCAATCACCGCAACGGGGGTATCTCGATGACGGCCATATTGAATAAGCTGCTGGCGAATATTGGCGGCTGTCACAGTACCCATGTAGATAGCCAGTGTTTGGTGGCCGCGTGCTAATGCTTGCCAGTCCAACTCTGCTCCTTCTTGTCGGCAATGTCCGGTAATAAACGTGATACTCTGCGCGTGTTCTCTGTGGGTCAGTGGGATCCCCGCATAAGCCGCCGCACCAATAGCGGCGGTGATACCGGGTACAACTTGAAAAGGAATGTTGGCTTCGGCAGCAACTTGCAACTCTTCACCACCACGACCAAAAATAAACGGATCCCCACCTTTTAAACGCACTACCTTTTTGCCTTGCTGGGCATAGTTGACGATCAATTGATTAGTTTCCTCTTGGGAAACGCTATGATTTCCTGCTCGCTTACCCACACAGACTTTGTCTGCATCACGGCGAACAAGATCAAGGATTTCCGTGCTCACCAGATGGTCATACAGCACCACATCCGCATTTTGCAGAACTCTCAAGCCTTTAAGTGTTAGTAGCCCCGCATCACCCGGTCCAGCCCCCACTAAGGTTAACTCCCCTTGGTTATCCGGCTTCGCTAGCTGTTGCTCCAGCTGCTTTTCTGCATCATCCAGTTGCCCGCTTTCCACCAAAGAGGCAAAGCGCCCGCTAAAACTCAATTCCCAAAAACGTTTACGCTCACTGAGCTTGGTCAAATTCTGCTTTACGCGCTCACGCCAGCGCCCTGCAATCTCCGCCATTTTACCCAACGATGTTGGCAGCAAGGTTTCCAGTTTTTCCCGTAATAATTTTGCTAACACAGGCGCGGTGCCACCCGATGAAATCGCCACCATAATGGGAGAACGGTCGATAATCGAGGGAACAATAAAGGAACAGAGGGGCTGGTCATCCACCACATTGACAAAAATATGTCTCTGCTGTGCATCATGAAAAACTTTCTCATTGAGCGCTTGGTCATCCGTGGCAGCAATCACCAAGTAAGCATCATCAAGGTGATAAGCTTGATAAGGTTGCTGTACCCAGTGCAATTGTTTTTGTTGATAAGCCAACTGCAAGCTTTCGCAAAGTTCAGGGGAAATCACCACCAGCGAGGCATGGGCTTTCAATAATAATTCGGCTTTACGTGCGGCGACCACACCGCCGCCAATCAAGACAACTTGTCTTTCTCGCACACTCACAAATAAGGGTAGGTAATCCATAAATCGCTTCCATCCAACATTTTAATTATAAGAGCAATGAAATTGACTATATGGCGTGAATTGGTCACTTTGAAATGACAAAAAAGCATGAATAGGAACAGAAAGGCATAAGCTAAATAAAGTGGGGAAAACCCAGTAAATTAAGCCTATCTTCCGCGATTTGACATAAATAAAAAATAAAGGGACACCCTTATTTTAGATAAAGGCATCCCTTTGTTATTAAACAAATAAATTAGTTTTTTACTTATTAGTAATACAAGTAATTAATTATTTAAACCAAGTCTTTAATTTTCTGAAAAAGCATTAATTTTCATGTAGCCCGCATTCACGCTTTAAACCAAAGAAACGAGTTTGCTCTTCACTCATACCGGGTTCCCATGGACGACTGGTATGAGTATCTCCCACTGATAAATACCCTTTTTCCCATAATGGATGGTAGGGTAAATTATGTTTGGTCAGATACTGATAAACCTCTTTATTATTCCAATCAATCACTGGCAGAATTTTAAAAATCCCGCGCCCAATACTCAGCACGGGTAACGCCGCTCGGCTCGCCGATTGTTCTCGTCTTAATCCTGAAAACCAGCTTTGCGCCTCCAATTCATGCAGCGCCCGCGTCATAGGCTCCACTTTGTTTAATTGGTTATAACGCTCAATTCCTTCAATCCCTTGAGTCCACAATTGCCCATGAATGGCTTCTTGCCAAGCTGGGCTGGTTTCCGCTCGATACACTTTCAAGTTTAAGTTTAACCGTTCCGTTAACTGCTCAATAAACTGGTAGGTTTCAGGAAATAGATAACCCGTATCCGTTAAAATCACAGGAATATTGGGGACCACTTGCGTGACTAAGTGCAGCGCCAAAGCACCTTGGATGCCAAAGCTTGATGACAACACGAATTCAGCAGGAAGATGTTCAACCGCCCATTCAACGCGAGCTAGTGCGGTCATCTCTTCAAGTTTCGCGTTGAACTCTGCTAAATAAGCGACTTGATCCTGTTTATCTAACGACTGAACTTGTGCTAATTGAAGTCGGCTCATACCGCCTCCTTGACCTCGTAAAAATCGATAGCTGAGTTGAGTACCGGCTTCACGACGTTAGCGCGGATCAGGTAGTCACCAAAACCTTCATTCGATTGACGCTCTTTTGCCCAGCGACCAATCAGCTCATCCATGATGGCTAAAATTTCTGCGCTACTGATATTTTCCTTATACATCCGAGGAATACGCGTACCAATACGGTTTCCACCTAGATGCAAGTTATAACGGTCGAGGGCTTTACCCACCAATCCCACTTCCGCCAGCATCGCGCGACCACAACCATTTGGGCAGCCCGTAACCCGTAAAACAATATGATCATCCGCCACATGATGCGCCGCCATGATGTTTTCAACTTGCGTGACGAACTCCGGCAAAAAGCGCTCCGCTTCTGCCATCGCTAGCGGACAGGTTGGGAAAGAGACACACGCCATCGAGTTTTCACGCTGACGCGTCACTTCATTGCTCATCAAACCGTGCTCAATAGCAATTTTCTCTATTGCCGCTTTGTCTTCTTCCTCAATCCCCGCCACAATTAAGTTCTGATTGGCTGTCAGGCGAAAGTCCCCTTTATGGATTTTAGCGATCTCGGCGACGCCGGTTTTTAACGGTTTATCCCCTAAGTCGATTAAGCGCCCATTCTCCACAAATAAGGTTAAATGCCAGCGGTTATCAATGCCTTTTAACCAACCAATTTGGTCGCCACGCTCCGTAAATTGGTAAGGACGAATAGCGTCAAACTGCACGCCAGCTCGTTTTTCCACTTCCGCTTTAAACACCTCAATCCCAACTCGCTCAAGGGTGTATTTGGTTTTGGCATTTTTACGATCAGTCCGGTTTCCCCAATCACGCTGCGTAGTGACAATCGCTTCAGCAATTGCCAAGGTTTTATCTAAGGGAATAAAACCAAATTCACTGGCAAGACGTGGGAACGTGTTGGTATCGCCGTGGGTCATCGCCAAACCGCCGCCCACCAGCACGTTAAAACCAACCAATTGCCCATTTTCAGCAATCGCCACAAAGTTCATATCATTGGCATGGAGATCCACATCATTCAATGGCGGGATCACCACGGTAGTTTTAAATTTCCGAGGAAGATAGGTTTGCCCTAAAATCGGCTCTTCATCGGTGGTCACAATCTTTTCTTTATCCAACCAAATCTCAGCATACGCACTGGTGCGAGGTAGCAAATGCTCAGAGATTTTTTTCGCCCATTCATAGGCTTGCTGATGCAGTTCAGACTGCACAGGGTTAGACGTACACAGTACGTTACGGTTTACGTCATTGGCGGTAGCTAACGCATCCAGCCCAACATGGCTGAGCATTTGGTGCGCCGGCTTCACATCCCCTTTGAGAATACCGTGAAACTGGAATGTTTGGCGGTTGGTAATACGAATGCTGCCGTACAGCGTGTGCTCAGAGGCAAATCTATCAATATCGAGCCACTGTTTCGGGGTAATGATGCCTCCCGGTAAGCGACAACGCAGCATCATGGCATGACGCGGTTCTAGCTTCTGCTCTGCTCGCTCTGCGCGAATATCTCTGTCATCTTGTTGATACATTCCGTGAAAACGGATCAGCAAGAAGTTATCTCCGTCAAAACCGCCTGTTAAGCCGTTTTTGAGATCGTCTTTGATAGTGCCTCGTAAATAGTTACTTTGCTGCTTCATCCGCTCGCTGTCAGCGAGCTTTCCTTCAACCACTAAGGCCGGCTGAGGTGCAGCTTTTTGATGTTCATTGCTCATTAATAAACGTCCCTCTGATAACGGCGCATCACACGCAGCTCACTTAAAAAGTCATCCGCTTGCTCTTCATCCATGTGCCCGTGCTCGCTGATGACATCCAATAATGCTTGTTCCACATCTTTCGCCATGCGATTTGCATCCCCACACACATAAATATGTGCGCCTTGCTGGATCCAGTCCCACACTTCGCTACCTTGTTCGCGCAATTTGTCTTGCACATACACTTTTTCAGCCTGATCCCGCGACCACGCTAATGAAATATGGGTCAGCAAACCGTCTTTGACATAACGCTGCCATTCGACTTGATATAAGAAATCGTCAACAAAATGCGGATTACCGAAAAACAGCCAGTTTTTACCTTCGCTACCGTCGTTATCACGTTGTTGTAAGAAAGCGCGGAATGGGGCAATCCCCGTTCCCGGACCAATCATTATCACGGGAGTATTTGAGTCTGCGGGTAGCCGGAAATTATCGTTATGTTCAATAAACACCCGCAGTTCATCACCTTCATTGAGACGATCCGCTAAGAAGCCAGAAGCACCACCTGTTCTTGGACGTCCATCAATCTCATAGCGCACAACACCAACGGTGGCATGAACTTCATCAGTCGCTTCTGCCTGTGAAGATGAAATGGAATACAAGCGTGGCGTTAATGGACGCAGTAAATCCACAAACTCTTGTGCACTTGGTTGAGCCGCCGCTTGGCGTACCATATCGACGATCGGCGTGGTTTGCGCATACTGCATAATGGCTGGCTTATCGCTGATCAAGCCTAATAAGCTATCGTCTTTGGATAACTGAGCGTATTTTTCGACGATCAAATGGGTATTTTGGGTCAGTTCCAGTTGGTAAGTTAACGCATCACGCAGCGAATGGCGCTGTTGACCAATAAATACGTTTTCATCCCCTTGTAGCCATAACAGGCTAATCAGATCATCCACTAACGCAGGGTCATTATCAAACCACACGCCTAGTGCATCTCCCGGCTGATAGCGTAAACCAGAATTCCCCAAATCAATCTCAATATGGCGCACATCTTTGTCCGATCCGCGCCCCGTGATCTTTTGGTTACTCAACAGCGAGGCGGTTAATGGCGCCGTTTTGGTGTATGGGGAAGAATCGAGCTGATTCACACTGCCAGATTGAGTATTGATGAGCTGGCTATCTGACTGAGCAGGTACTCGTGCTTTTAAAATCTGCGTCAAAGAGCTTACCCACTCGTCTGCCAATGCCTGATATTCAACATCCGCATCGACCCGAGGAAGCAACGCACTCGCCCCGAGTTTCTCAAACTGGCTATCGAAATCTTTTCCTGCTTGGCAAAAATGCTCATAAGAAGAATCGCCAAGCGCAAAAACCGCATAATGGGCGGATGAAAGATCGGGGGCTTTCTTCGAATTCAAATATTTATGTAATGCAACGGCCTCTTCAGCTGGCTCCCCTTCACCTTGGGTGGATGCCACAACGATCACCACTTTCTCTTGGTTGATCTGCTTAAACTTGTAATCACCAGCATTGACTAAATTGGCACTGATTTTCTCACTCAGTAGCTTTTCTCGAAGCTGCTCAGCTAAACGACGGGCATTACCCGTTTGGGAGGCTGAAATAATGGTCACGGTTTCTTGAGGCGCATTGCTTGCAGGAACAGATTCACTTTGCGCACTGTTTTGATTCACCATTCCCCACAAATAGCCAGATAGCCAAGCCAGTTGATGGGATGAATAATCCCCCACTGCGGTTTGTAAGCGCCCTAATTGCTCCGTCGAAATCGGTAATGCTGATAATGGAGGTTGCTTGTTTTGCATTATTTTGTCACTCCAACGTGATCCATCATTGAATAGTCAATAAAACGTTATATATGCCATTCTCTATCCCAAATGAAGATAAAGGTTATAACAGCCATAACTAGGAAGATAAGAAACTATAGCCATAACTAATAGCTAAAAATCCTAAAGAAAATATTCGATGATGAATATCGAATAAAAAGATTAGCCAGAAATCGATAAATAACGACATTTTGAGTAAAAATAACAGTAGAATACGCTACTAAACATTAGTAAGGAGAAATTTATGAGCACAACCATCTACAAAGATTTTCACTTTGAAGCAGCCCACCGCCTTCCTCATGTACCCGAGGGGCATAAATGTGGTCGCCTGCATGGGCACTCTTTCATGGTGCGCTTAGAAATCACGGGTGAAATTGATGCGCATACGGGATGGATCATGGATTTTGCTGATGTGAAAAGCGCCTTTAAACCTATCTATGAGCGTCTAGACCATCACTATTTAAATGAGATTGAAGGGTTAGAAAACCCAACCAGTGAAGTACTTGCTCGCTGGATTTGGCAGCAAACCAAGCCACTGTTGCCACTATTAAGCGCCATTACGGTTAAAGAAACCTGCAATGCAGGCTGCGTGTATCGCGGAGAAGCCTGAACCAAATAGGTGCTGAGCTGTAAGTTATCACCTACAGCTCAAAGACATAATGATTACTGAATATTCAGATATTTATGGGTTTGAATGGATAGCCGCCAGTTGCGTTGAATGCAGGTATCGATACATAACTTCGTCGCTGACACTTTTTGGCTAATAGGCTGAAGCGCCACAATCGGTGGCTCACCCTGAGTTCGCAAAGATAATAGCTGATCAAGGGCTTCAATATCCTTTTCACGCGCTACAGGATGCTTGATTTCATTGGCACGATTAATCGCCTGTTCGAGTACTTGCAATCCACCTTTCATACCCACTTTCGGCGAGACAGTGACCCAGGTATTTTCAGTGCAGATGATTGGGTAAGTGCCGCTGGTTTCAATCTGGCATTGAAACCCATTCGCTTCAAGGGATTGCGTTAAGTTCGTTAAATCATAAATGCACGGCTCTCCACCCGTTATCACAATGTGTTTTGCGGTATAGCCGTTTTGTTGCATCAGTTGGATTAAGCTTTCGGCATCGGACATTGCCCATAAATCACTGTCTTGTGTTTTTAATGCAATATCACCCAATGTGGATTCCTTCGCGGGCTCTTTGTCCCAGGTCTGTTTGGTATCGCACCAACTACAGCCAACTGGACAGCCTTGCAAACGAATAAAAACAGCAGGGACGCCAGTAAAAACACCTTCCCCCTGTAAAGTTTGGAAGATTTCATTAATTGGGTATTTCATATTGCTCCTAGAAGATTCCATTTGGCGCATATTATATTGCAGATATCTATCTCGCGGGCAATGCACTTTGTGATAATGTAGTCACCCTGCGTTCAGGAAAGTACGTCAACTCAAACAACGAAACCGAAACAATATTCGGTACAATATTTCGAAATAAAGTCAATGACAGGAAAAGACATGCAAAGTAGTGAACAAAATCAACTCAGAAAGGGGCTGAGTGTCCGGCACATTCGCTTTATGGCCTTAGGGTCAGCGATTGGTACTGGGCTATTCTACGGTTCTGCGTCTGCGATTCAGGCAGCAGGTCCCGCAGTGTTACTAGCCTACATGCTAGGTGGTGCCGCCGTATTTATGGTGATGCGCGCTCTCGGCGAAATGGCGGTTCATCATCCAGTCCCAGGTTCATTCTCTCACTACGCAAGCCATTATATGGGTCCTCTAGCGGGTTTTTTAACCGGCTGGAACTACGTATTTGAAATGCTGGTGGTCTGTTTAGCCGATATTACCGCCTTCGGGATGTATATGGGCTTCTGGTTCCCGCATGTCGACCAATGGGTATGGGTATTGAGTATCGTGCTATTTATTAGCGCCCTCAATCTTTGCCACGTTAAGATTTTCGGTGAAATGGAATTCTGGCTATCAATTATTAAAGTCAGCGCCATTATTGCCATGATTGTAGGCGGTGCCTTCTTGATGATCTACGGTTTTGGTCAAGAAACTAACCATGAAGTGGGTATCCAAAACTTATGGGAGCATGGCGGCTTTATGCCAAATGGCATTGAAGGGGTGATTGCCTCTCTCGCAATAGTGATGTTTGCTTTTGGTGGGATTGAGGTGATTGGTATCACGGCAAGTGAAGCGCAAAATCCTGAAAAAACCATTCCGAAAGCTATCAATGCGGTGCCTATCCGTATCCTATTATTCTATGGATTAACACTGTTTATCCTGATGTGTATCTACCCATGGAATCAAATCGGTCAAAACGGTAGTCCGTTTGTCCAAATCTTCGATAGTTTAGGTATTCAATCCGCAGCCAATATCCTGAATATCGTGGTGATCACAGCTGCAATTTCCGCTATCAACAGTGATATTTTTGGCGCAGGTCGCATGATGTATGGTATGGCTCAAGATGGGCAAGCACCGAAAGTCTTTACTAAACTGACCAAAAGCGGTGTGCCATGGGTAACAGTGCTGGTGATGTCCGTGGTGATGTTATTAGGGGTTTACCTAAACTACCTGTTACCTGAAAAAATCTTCGTGATTATCGCGTCAATTGCGACCTTCGCAACGGTATGGGTCTGGTTAATGATCTTACTGTCTCAAGTAGCAATGCGCCGTAAAATGAGCCAAGAAGAAGTCAAAAAGCTGAAATTCCCAGTACCTTTCTGGCCTGTGGGACCTGCAATCACTATCGCATTTATGGTGTTTGTTATCGCTTTATTAGGCTTCTTTAAAGATACGCAAGTGGCGCTGATCGTAGGCTTTGTGTGGGTGGCTTTACTCAGTATCACTTTCTTTGCGATGCGTTATTACCAAAAACGTTGATCCCTTTTCATTAAGAGATCAATAAAACAGCCCTACATCGAACAGATCTAGGGCTGTTTTTTTAATGATTTTTGATTTTATGGAACCGTTAGTTCTACTACATCACGCTGACGCAAGCGCCTGTTCAATATCTGCAATTAACTCATCGACATTTTCTAAACCAATAGATAGTCGAATCAGCCCATCACTAATGCCATATTGCAGCCTTTCTTCCGGTGTATAGGTCGAATGGGTCATACTGGCAGGATGCTGCGCCAATGACTCGCAATCTCCCAAACTCACCGCCCTAGAGAACAGCGTTAAATGGTTTAAGAACCGCTTGCCTGCTTCCAGCCCCCCTTTTAGCTCAAATGCAATCATGCCTCCGGCTAATTTCATCTGCTTTTGAGCTAAATGGTACTGCTCAAAACTCGGCAAACCCGGGTACATAATGGTAGCGACTTTTGGGTTCACTTCTAAATATTCAGCAATTTTCTGTGTGCTCTGGACTATCCTCTCCATACGAACAGACAAGGTTTTCATCCCTCGAATAATCAGGTTAGCGTCATGAGGAGATAAACATGCTCCCGTCATATCTTTCAACCCCACTAATCGAATCAGTTTTGCGCACTCTGCCGTTGTGGCTACCGCTCCCCCCATAGCATCCCCATGACCATTCATGTACTTGGTCAACGAGTGCAGCACAATATCCGCCCCCAATGTCAGTGGTGTTTGAATATACGGCGTGCAATAGGTGTTATCGACTGCCACTAAGATATTATGTCGATGAGCAATTTCGCTCACCGCCGCAATGTCCACCAAACGCATATTCGGGTTAGCAGGCGACTCAAAGAATATCATGCGCGTATTTTCCGTAATGGCCTGCGCGACACTCTCAGGGTCACTCATATCAATGTGCTTAACTTTCACACCAAATCGAGCTAATCCATGATGAAAAAAGGCATAAGTACAGCCATATACGGTTAAGTCGACTAACAGTTCATCACCCGGATTTAGTAATGTCCAAAATGTTGCTGTGATTGCGCCCATTCCTGACGAGAACACAATTGCTGCCTCTCCCTCTTCGAGAGAGGCAATTCTATTTTCTAATAGATTTAATGTTGGGTTATTAATTCGGGTATAAATATAGCCATCTTTTTCACCACTAAAACAAGCAGCCCCCTCTTCGACACTTTTAAATACATAAGTCGATGTTTGATAAATTGGCGATGCCAATGAACCTAAATGATCTTGTGCATTATAGTGACTATGAATTGCCCGTGTTTCGAAAGAACGTTTTATATCTAAACTCATACCACCTCCGAAAAATTACCCTCCTTGGGATTGAGATAATCGAGAACCGACAATTTGCATTGTTCGCAAAAGCGTCGTAATTCCACGCAATGTATTTGGATCTTTTAATAATCCATACACTGAGCGAAAGTTAGGATTTTTACTATCATGTATTCCTTCCATTTTTGCCATATTGTAGGCAGTACCTAATTCCCATACAGGCACTAAAGTATCTTCAAAAGAATTTGATAATCGTTCTACTGTACTGTTATCTAATATATCGACAAGGTCAGACACTAGTGAAAGCAGATCCACAATATTATCTAAGCGATTTAAATGTAATAACGGCGCTAATTTTTCAGCAAGATGATTACCGGATTCTGAACTTAATAGTTCAACCAGTTTACTTTGACTTTCATTATTCGACATTTTTGATTCCTTATTAAACTAAGCCACGGATTGCTGCCCAATAAATACCTCTATTGAAGCCATTTCTTAGTAATCCACCGAGCTTTGTTGGCGGAGTCGGAATAACATCGTGCTTGTAATCGTATTGCAAAGGCATACCCGCTGTTAATCCCATTTGAGCAACAGCTTGTACTCGACCATCATAAATAGCCGCTGGGTAACCATAAATTAACTCACCACAAATATTATCAGCAATAATTGCAGCTTGGTTATGGCAGCTCCCCCCGGCTTTACTAATTGGTAAATCAACTGTATCACCAATAACATAAACACCTTCAACACCATAGACTTGCATAGTTTCATGGTCAGTCGGTAACCAACCTTCACCATTATTGTGTTCACTTAATCCGGTATTTACGACCGCCTCTACTGCGGTAATAGGTGGAGTGCTAATTAATAAATCGAAAGGCTGCTCATCACCTTCTTTGGAATAAGCTAATTTCTTATCTGGGTCGACTTTATTTAAAGTAAACCCTCTTTGAGCTTTAATATTTCGAGATACAAACACTTCAGGAATGACTTCGCAAACCGGCTGTTGCATGAATAAACAATTACGCAGTAATTGTGCAACCGTTGGATAGGTATAAACAATTTCAATATTATCTCTAACTCGACGTTTACGTAAAAACTCATCAATCATGAGTGTTGTTTCCATCGGCGCTATACCACACTGATGGGGAACGTTTGGTGTTTCAGGAAATGAAACGGTAATAAAAATAC
Source organism: Providencia sp. LY12 (assembly GCF_057621555.1). Classification (NCBI taxonomy): domain Bacteria; kingdom Pseudomonadati; phylum Pseudomonadota; class Gammaproteobacteria; order Enterobacterales; family Morganellaceae; genus Providencia; species Providencia sp. LY12. Next base: position 3,437,329 of record NZ_CM172594.1, read on the forward strand.
GACCTTTTTCAATCTTAGATAATTGATCGGCTAATTTACGCGAGGCATCATAGGCATAAAAATGGTTACCCATTTCCTTTAATCCTTCAATACGCTCAGGTCTAGGGATACACCCTGTGGCAACGACTAAATAGTCATAGTGATATTTTTTATTATTTCTTGAGTATAATTCTTTATTTTTAAAATCAAATGAGTCAACTTTATCAATGACTAATTCAATTTCTGGTCTTAATAATTCACGCTCAGGTCGGCTTAGTTCTTCTTTAAAGAACATATTAAAAGCCACATACATAAATGCAGGTTTATAATAATGTATCGGATTATCTGTTATTAACGTTATTTTTATTTTTTGAGAAAAAATGTCTTTATTAAGTTTTCTAGCCAAAATATTAGCTAACATGGTACCGCCAGTACCACCACCCACAATAACTATATTTTTCATGATTTAAAATCCTTAAGAAATAAAACAGCTCGATAAATAAAACCTGTTCATCGCCGTGCTTTACACTTAGTAAATATAGTTTAATACCAATAACAACCAATACAATAAATTGCATATAATTCGAAAATTAACAAAAAAAATTAATCACTTTGAGATATTAAAGTACTTTCTCCGGTAAAAGAAAAGTGACTCATTCATAAATGATAAAATAAAATTCCATTACAACTCATTGAAATAAAAATATTAATATGAATAATGCCCAACTATCTTCCATTTAAACAAGACGGCCTCAGCGACTTGTCCATATCCAATATTGTGCATCACTAAGTAATAATGGCTATTCGATGCTTTGATGGATGTCACAATTCCTATATGTGGACGACCGTTATCTAAACGCCATGAAACAATATCGCCGGGCAAATAATCCTCCCCTTTTAACGTAATAGGTTTAACAGTACCTTTTCGAGCAAAAAAGGTTTCTAAGTTAGGAACTCGCCGATGATCAATATTGGTATCAGGCTTACGAAGCCCCCACATTTTTTGGCTTGGATACTGGCTAAAGTTTTTCTTTATATCTTCATGAAGCTGTTTTTGAAGATCAATACCCAGCTTACGATAACTGCGTATCACAACATCAGAACAGACACCATAATGGCTGGGAACATCCCCATTGGGGTAATCTATCTGGCGATAAGATGAATCATAAACAACAAGGCGAGGTAATTGTTCGGCTTGTTTTGCCAACTCAAGGTTACTTTTTCCTAATGCATAGGGCATGCAAAATAGTAAAGCGATAGATAGTAATCGTTTCAAGGTATGAATCCCCATAAAATAGAGAATAAAATCTACAATAATTACAGGGATAAATAAGGTGGGATAATCTTAAAAAGGTATTAATTAGTTAATTTAAATTGGGTAATGATAGGATTATGATCTGACGCATCTGTCTGTAATACGTGGCTTTCCTTCAGTTTTAAGCCGCGGTAAAACATAAAGTCTAATGGACGACCAAACGCTTTTGTTCGTAAATCTAAATCGTAGAGAACTTCCTTCAAGCCAACTGAACGAATAAAGCGTTTCAATGCATTTACTCGCTGACGGCTCCATGCATTAAAGTCCCCCGCGAGAATAACGGGACCGACATGTTTACTAATGTGAGAACCTAACTTACTCAATTGCTTTCTATACACATCAACACCAAAACTAAAGTTAATGGCATGTACGTTAGCGACCATTAAATGCTTGCCATTAGGCAATGGATAAACCGTGATCAAAGCCGATTTCGCTAAACGTAATAGCGGCTCTTTTTCTCGTAATGGACAACAATAAATAGGGTGAGCTGTCGCGAGAGTCATTACCCCTGATGGATGAGGAGAAAAAGGTAAGGCAGGGACTTGATCAGCAATGAGTTGATGAGATGCCGCAAAATTAACTAACTCTGGGGACATTTGAGCTTCTTGAAGCAAGAGTAATTTCTTTTCTTTGACGAGCTCTGCTAACGTAGATTTCCAATTGGGTCGCTGCTGCTTATAAATATTCCAGCTAACCACATCAAGTGTTTCACCCGCAGGAAACAGAGGAAGACCAATAGGAAGAGAATCACCTAGCATATGGATTGGCATAGGCTGAATACGTTTTGCAGGCTCGCCCGCAATGTACCGAACAGAATAGGTTCTTTTAGCCACGTACCGGATTCCCTACGAAATTGATAACAACAGTATTATTGGTAACAACAGTATTGCTGCCGACTATGCTAGTTTAGCATTGGTTTGACTGACTCACGTACAGTATATCAAATATCTTACCGGTAATCTTACGGAACTTATTATTCCTTTTTGTGACCTTTCTAAGCCAGTCTGACTATCTCCATCAAATTCTCTATCATTCACCGTGATAAATATGCTAGATAATGGCTTAAAAAAGGAAAAAGGTGCGCGTAATAGAGACATTATTTGCTGTTTGATTAGGGCACAAAGCAGGTAAAATCCATATGACGGTCAATTTTCACTCAATATGTAAGATAACTTCATTACTGACAATGATTATTGATAATGAAAGCTCCGTTTATGGCGCGGGAGGCCTGAGAATATTCGATATTTTTGGGCAGTTAGCGAGTTAGCATCCCCGATTTACTCATGGTAAGGTAGTTTATGATATACCTTTCGGCGATTTCCATTTCCCCAAACGCAAAAAAGCCACCCAATGGGTGGCTTCTCGGCTAATTTAATGTCTGGCAGTTCCCTACTCTCACATGGGGAGACCCCACACTACCATCGGCGCTACGGCGTTTCACTGCTGAGTTCGGCATGGGGTCAGGTGGGACCACCGCGCTATTGCCGCCAGACAAATTCTGTTTATTCCCGTTTAAGTCTTCTCTTAAACCAGAATATCAATCTTGAACAAGCTGTGTGTCTACCTTCCGGTTTCCACTCTCATTGAATCAACTCAATCTCTCTTCTCGAAAACACCTTCGGTGTTGTCAGGTTAAGCCTCACGGTTCATTAGTATTGGTTAGCTCAACGTATCGCTACGCTTACACACCCAACCTATCAACGTCTTAGTCTTAAACGTTCCTTTAGGACCCTTAAAGGGTCAGGGAAGACTCATCTCAAGGCAAGTTTCCCGCTTAGATGCTTTCAGCGGTTATCTCTTCCGCACTTAGCTACCGGGCAATGCCATTGGCATGACAACCCGAACACCAGTGGTGCGTCCACTCCGGTCCTCTCGTACTAGGAGCAGCCCCTTTCAATCTTCCAACGCCCACGGCAGATAGGGACCGAACTGTCTCACGACGTTCTAAACCCAGCTCGCGTACCACTTTAAACGGCGAACAGCCGTACCCTTGGGACCTACTTCAGCCCCAGGATGTGATGAGCCGACATCGAGGTGCCAAACACCGCCGTCGATATGAACTCTTGGGCGGTATCAGCCTGTTATCCCCGGAGTACCTTTTATCCGTTGAGCGATGGCCCTTCCATACAGAACCACCGGATCACTAAGACCTACTTTCGTACCTGCTCGAGCCGTCACTCTCGCAGTCAAGCTGGCTTATGCCTTTGCACTAACCGCATGATGTCCGACCATGCTTAGCCAACCTTCGTGCTCCTCCGTTACTCTTTGGGAGGAGACCGCCCCAGTCAAACTACCCACCAGACACTGTCCGCACCCCGGATTACGGGGCTACGTTAGAACATCAAACATTAAAGGGTGGTATTTCAAGGTTGGCTCCACGCAGACTGGCGTCCACGCTTCAAAGCCTCCCACCTATCCTACACATCAAGGCTCAATGTTCAGTGTCAAGCTATAGTAAAGGTTCACGGGGTCTTTCCGTCTTGCCGCGGGTACACTGCATCTTCACAGCGAGTTCAATTTCACTGAGTCTCGGGTGGAGACAGCCTGGCCATCATTACGCCATTCGTGCAGGTCGGAACTTACCCGACAAGGAATTTCGCTACCTTAGGACCGTTATAGTTACGGCCGCCGTTTACTGGGGCTTCGATCAAGAGCTTCTCCTTACGGATAACCCCATCAATTAACCTTCCAGCACCGGGCAGGCGTCACACCGTATACGTCCACTTTCGTGTTTGCACAGTGCTGTGTTTTTAATAAACAGTTGCAGCCAGCTGGTATCTGCGACTGGCTTCAGCTCCATGGGTAAACCACTTCACCTAATGCCAGCGTGCCTTCTCCCGAAGTTACGGCACCATTTTGCCTAGTTCCTTCACCCGAGTTCTCTCAAGCGCCTGAGTATTCTCTACCTGACCACCTGTGTCGGTTTGGGGTACGATTAATGATAATCTAGAGCTTAGAGGCTTTTCCTGGAAGCGGGGTATGAGCTACTTCGCCACCGTAGTGACTCGTCATCAGACCTCAGCATATAGTGAACCGGATTTGCCTAATTCACCTGCCTACATCCTTAAACCGGGACAACCGTCGCCCGGCCAGCCTAACCTTCTCCGTCCCCCCATCGCAATTATCACCAGTACGGGAATATTAACCCGTTTCCCATCGACTACGCATTTCTGCCTCGCCTTAGGGGTCGACTCACCCTGCCCCGATTAACGTTGGACAGGAACCCTTGGTCTTCCGGCGTGCGGGTTTTTCACCCGCATTATCGTTACTTATGTCAGCATTCGCACTTCTGATACCTCCAGCATGCCTCACAGCACACCTTCACAGGCTTACAGAACGCTCCCCTACCCAACAATATTTACATATCGCTGCCGCAGCTTCGGTGCATAGTTTAGCCCCGTTACATCTTCCGCGCAGGCCGACTCGACCAGTGAGCTATTACGCTTTCTTTAAATGATGGCTGCTTCTAAGCCAACATCCTGGCTGTCTGAGCCTTCCCACTTCGTTTCCCACTTAACTATGACTTTGGGACCTTAGCTGGCGGTCTGGGTTGTTTCCCTCTTCACGACGAACGTTAGCACCCGCCGTGTGTCTCCCGTGATAACATTCTTCGGTATTCGTAGTTTGCATCGAGTTGGTAAGTCGGGATGACCCCCTAGTCGAAACAGTGCTCTACCCCCGAAGATGAGTTCACGAGGCGCTACCTAAATAGCTTTCGGGGAGAACCAGCTATCTCCCGGTTTGATTGGCCTTTCACCCCCAGCCACAAGTCATCCGCTAATTTTTCAACATTAGTCGGTTCGGTCCTCCAGTTAGTGTTACCCAACCTTCAACCTGCCCATGGCTAGATCACCGGGTTTCGGGTCTATACCCTGCAACTCATTCGCCCAGTTAAGACTCGGTTTCCCTACGGCTCCCCTATACGGTTAACCTTGCTACAGAATATAAGTCGCTGACCCATTATACAAAAGGTACGCAGTCACACCACAAGGGTGCTCCCACTGCTTGTACGTACACGGTTTCAGGTTCTATTTCACTCCCCTCGCCGGGGTTCTTTTCGCCTTTCCCTCACGGTACTGGTTCACTATCGGTCAATCAGGAGTATTTAGCCTTGGAGGATGGTCCCCCCATATTCAGACAGGATAACACGTGTCCCGCCCTACTCGTCGAGTTCACAACACTAACACCTTCGGATACGGGGCTATCACCCTTTACTGCCGGCCTTTCCAGACCGTTCTCCTGATGCTAATGCTGATTAAGACTCTGGGCTGCTCCCCGTTCGCTCGCCGCTACTAGGGGAATCTCGGTTGATTTCTTTTCCTCGAGGTACTGAGATGTTTCAGTTCCCTCGGTTCGCTTCGTTTGACTATGTATTCATCAAACGATAGTGCAACGAATTGCACTGGGTTTCCCCATTCGGAAATCGTCGGTTATAACGGTTCATATCACCTTACCGACGCTTATCGCAGATTAGCACGTCCTTCATCGCCTCTGATTGCCTAGGCATCCACCGTGTACGCTTAGTCGCTTAACCTCACAACCCGAAGGTGTCTTTTTATCAGACGACACGCAACGTCATGGCTGTGCGTGGTGAACTTCTTCGTTGGGCAGGGTTCGCAATGCTCACGTACTTATGTACGCTGCGCTTGCTGCACGCTGTCCACCTTGAATTTCACACTGATCGCTCATGCCACTCGCTTGTGTGTTTGAAAAACACGTTCAAGTTGAGATTTTTGAGAGACTCTCACATTGTTTAAGCGATAAACAATGTGCGTTGTTTTCAATTTTCAGCTTGTTCCAGATTGTTAAAGAGCATAATTATTCGCAATAGACTATTTCTAATCTATTCTGAATAATCAGAAAGTTTATGGTGGAGCTAAGCGGGATCGAACCGCTGACCTCCTGCGTGCAAGGCAGGCGCTCTCCCAGCTGAGCTATAGCCCCATAAAGGTAATTCCAGTATCGATTCTCTCACTAAGAAAGAATTTTGAGTTAAATCGAATTTAGGCAAGGCATAACTTGGCGACGTTTACGTCTGGTAAACGAGCTGAGTTATAACGAAGCATCAATTCGATTTTGGTAGGCCTGAGTGGACTTGAACCACCGACCTCACCCTTATCAGGGGTGCGCTCTAACCACCTGAGCTACAAGCCTATCGATACCGTTACTCTATTTCATCAGACAATCTGTGTGAGCACTTCACAAGTACACTTCAATGGTAAGGAGGTGATCCAACCGCAGGTTCCCCTACGGTTACCTTGTTACGACTTCACCCCAGTCATGAATCACAAAGTGGTAAGCGCCCTCCCGAAGGTTAAGCTACCTACTTCTTTTGCAACCCACTCCCATGGTGTGACGGGCGGTGTGTACAAGGCCCGGGAACGTATTCACCGTAGCATTCTGATCTACGATTACTAGCGATTCCGACTTCATGGAGTCGAGTTGCAGACTCCAATCCGGACTACGACGTACTTTATGAGTTCCGCTTGCTCTCGCGAGGTCGCTTCTCTTTGTATACGCCATTGTAGCACGTGTGTAGCCCTACTCGTAAGGGCCATGATGACTTGACGTCATCCCCACCTTCCTCCGGTTTATCACCGGCAGTCTCCTTTGAGTTCCCGACCGAATCGCTGGCAACAAAGGATAAGGGTTGCGCTCGTTGCGGGACTTAACCCAACATTTCACAACACGAGCTGACGACAGCCATGCAGCACCTGTCTCAGAGTTCCCGAAGGCACCAAAGCATCTCTGCTAAGTTCTCTGGATGTCAAGAGTAGGTAAGGTTCTTCGCGTTGCATCGAATTAAACCACATGCTCCACCGCTTGTGCGGGCCCCCGTCAATTCATTTGAGTTTTAACCTTGCGGCCGTACTCCCCAGGCGGTCGATTTAACGCGTTAGCTCCGGAAGCCACTCCTCAAGGGAACAACCTCCAAATCGACATCGTTTACAGCGTGGACTACCAGGGTATCTAATCCTGTTTGCTCCCCACGCTTTCGCACCTGAGCGTCAGTCTTTGTCCAGGGGGCCGCCTTCGCCACCGGTATTCCTCCACATCTCTACGCATTTCACCGCTACACATGGAATTCTACCCCCCTCTACAAGACTCTAGCTGACCAGTCTTAGATGCCATTCCCAGGTTAAGCCCGGGGATTTCACATCTAACTTAATCAACCGCCTGCGTGCGCTTTACGCCCAGTAATTCCGATTAACGCTTGCACCCTCCGTATTACCGCGGCTGCTGGCACGGAGTTAGCCGGTGCTTCTTCTGTTGGTAACGTCAATCGCTGATGATATTAGCATCAGCGCCTTCCTCCCAACTGAAAGTACTTTACAACCCTAAGGCCTTCTTCATACACGCGGCATGGCTGCATCAGGCTTGCGCCCATTGTGCAATATTCCCCACTGCTGCCTCCCGTAGGAGTCTGGGCCGTGTCTCAGTCCCAGTGTGGCTGATCATCCTCTCAGACCAGCTAGGGATCGTCGCCTTGGTGAGCCATTACCTCACCAACTAGCTAATCCCATATGGGTTCATCCGATAGCGCAAGGACCGAAGTTCCCCTGCTTTGCTCCTAAGAGATTATGCGGTATTAGCTACCGTTTCCAGTAGTTATCCCCCTCTATCGGGCAGATCCCCATACATTACTCACCCGTCCGCCGCTCGTCAGCGAGAAGCAAGCTCCTCCTGTTACCGCTCGACTTGCATGTGTTAGGCCTGCCGCCAGCGTTCAATCTGAGCCATGATCAAACTCTTCAATTAAAAAGCTTGATGCTCAAAGAATGTTTACTGTCGTTTGATTTCCGAAGAAACCAAATCACCTATTAGTTCATATATATGAATTAACGTGTTAGTCACTCTTCAAGACTTAAAATCAAATATTTTTTTGATAGTGTCCTGTGAGTGCCCACACAGATTGTCTGATAAATTGTTAAAGAGCGGTGCGACTTAATCTTTTGATTATCGACTTTAGGTCGTTGTCGCGAGGTGTCGTATACTACGTTTTTTATTTAGAAAGTCAAGCGATTATTTTCAACTATTTTCTTTCTTCACCTCTGTTATCACGGGGCTTCGAGGTTTTCTTCGAGCCGGTTTGTCGTGACAACGGATGCGCATTATAGGGAGCTCCCAAAATCTCGCAAGTGTTTTTTTTAAAATAATTTCCAAGTGCTGATTTATCACTCAAAATGGTTACTTTGTGATGCTTTTTAAGGCTTTTGGCAGGTCTGCAAGGCTATTAATCACCAGATCTGCACTCGCAATAGCGTCATCCGTAACTGGTTCGCCGCTTTTTACTAACACATTTGTACCCACAAGAGCCGCTTTACCCGCTTGCATATCTGCAAGTTTGTCTCCAACCATAATAGAAGAAGCCATATCAATGTTTAAAAATTGCTGGGCATCTAAAAGCATTCCCGGTTTTGGTTTGCGGCAATTACATTCTTGCTTATATTCTTCTACTGTTGCATCTGGGTGATGAGGACAGAAGTAGATACCATCTAAATCAACACCGCGGTCGGCTAAAGACCAATCCATCCACTCAGTCAGTGTCATAAACTGGTCTTCGGTATAAATACCACGACCGATACCAGATTGATTAGTCACGACAACTAATGCATATCCCATCTTTTTGAGTTCAATCATGGCTTCAATAGCGCCCTCGATAAATTCGAAGTCATCAATTTGATGTACATAACCATGGTCGATATTAATTGTGCCATCTCTATCTAGAAAGATTGCTGGAATGCCTTTGCTCACTGCTTTACTCCTCAAACTGAAATGGTTTTTAGTATCTCATGAAAAGAAATGAAATGAGAATAGAATAAATCCATCAAACTTTGTTGACTTAGACGTCTAGACGCCTTAACATCCAATACATGTTAGATACAGTATCTTGAATATAATTCGTCAGAGAATAGAAGATAGAATGATAAAGCTCTCAAATATTAATAAAGTGTTCCAGCAAGGAAACCGCAATATACAGGCACTGACTGATATCAGCCTGCATGTTCCTGCTGGTCAAATATATGGTGTCATTGGTGCATCCGGCGCAGGTAAAAGTACCTTAATTCGTTGCGTGAATATGCTGGAGCGTCCAACATCAGGGCAAGTCATTGTTGATGGACAAGATTTAACGTCTCTGCCAGAGAAAGAAGTTACAAAAGCACGCCGTGGAATTGGCATGATCTTTCAGCATTTCAACTTATTATCTTCACGCACTGTGTTTGATAACGTGGCGTTGCCATTAGAATTAGACAACACACCGAAAGAAACCATTAAACAGCGCGTTGATGAATTATTAGAGTTAGTCGGTTTATCTGAAAAGAAAGATGCTTATCCAGCAAACCTTTCTGGTGGTCAAAAACAGCGTGTGGCTATTGCCCGCGCCTTAGCAAATTCACCAAAAGTATTACTGTGTGATGAAGCAACAAGTGCACTAGACCCAGCAACGACGCGCTCTATTTTAGAATTATTGAAAGATATCAACCGTCGCTTAGGTTTAACCATCTTATTGATCACCCATGAAATGGATGTCGTGAAACGCATTTGTGATCAAGTGGCAGTGATCAGTGGCGGTCAGCTTATTGAACAAGATAAAGTGAGTGAAGTTTTCTCTCACCCTAAAACGCCAGTTGCTCAAGCATTTATTAAGTCGACATTAGTTATCGATATTCCAGATGACTATAAAGAACGTTTGCAGCCAGAATCAGGTAAAGATCTCTCCCCGTTATTGAAACTGGAATTCACAGGGCAATCGGTGGATGCGCCATTAATCTCAATGGCCGTACGTAAATTTGATATTGATATTAATATTTTAAGCTCTCAGATTGATTATGCCGGTGGCGTTAAATTCGGTGTGATGCTGGCTGAATTACACGGCTTAGAAAATGGCATTGAGTCCACTATTACATTTTTGAAAGAGCACCATGTGAAAGTTGAGGTTTTAGGTTATGTCTGAGGGAATGATTTCACTGCTTATTTCAGGAACGATTGATACCATTATCATGACTTTCGTTTCTGCAATTTTAGGTTTTATTTTAGGTATCCCGACAGGCGTCCTACTTTATGTCACTCGTCGTGGGCAAGTGATGGAAAACACTGTTCTGTATAGCGTTATTTCTGCTGTCGTGAACGTATTCCGTTCGATACCGTTTATTATTTTATTAGTCTGGATCAGCCCTTTTACCAAATTCATCGTGGGTTCTGCGATTGGTATCGAAGGTGCGATTGTTCCATTGACTGTTGGTGCAATACCATTTATTGCTCGCATGGTTGAAAACGCATTATTAGAAGTGCCGAATGGTTTAATTGAAGCATCACGCGCTATGGGTGCAACACCGTTACAGATTATTCGCAAAGTATTACTGCCAGAATCTTTACCAGGGTTAATTAACGCAGCAACCATTACATTAATTATGTTAGTCGGTTATTCCGCAATGGGCGGTGCAGTAGGTTCCGGTGGATTAGGACAAATTGCAATGCAATATGGGTACTATACTTATAATCCATTAGTTATGAATACCGTTCTGGTTCTATTGATTGTCTTAGTATTCATCATCCAGTTCACGGGTGAATATCTAATGAAAAAAGTGTCACATAAATAGTCCGTAATCTAGATAGTCAGAAACAATAGCAGCGCCAAAAAACGCTACACAGTAGTTAAGGTGCTATAAATAGTGTCTAAAGGGGTAAATTATGTCTATTAAGTTAAAATCAATTGCAGTAGTTGGCGCGCTGTTAGGAACATTAGCTCTCGCTGGCTGTGGTGAAAAACAAAAAGATCCAAATAGCATCAAAGTCGGTGTGATCATGGGCAAAGAGTTTGAAGTTGCTGAAGTTGCACAAAAAGTTGCTAAAGAAAAATATGGTCTGAATGTTGAATTAGTTTCTTTCAATGACTTCGTACTACCAAACGAAGCATTAAGCAAAGGTGATATTGATGCTAACGCATTCCAACATAAACCTTATTTGGATCAGCAAATTAAAGACCGTAACTACAAATTAGTCCCTGTTGGAAATACCTTTATTTATCCAATTGCAGGATATTCTAAACAAATTAAATCTATTGATGAATTGGCTGACGGTTCACAAGTAGCGCTACCAAATGACCCAACTAACTTAGGTCGTTCATTACTGTTACTGCAAAAACAAGGTTTAATTAAGTTAAAAGATGGCACAGGTTTAATGCCTACCGTGTTGGATGTTGTTGAAAATCCAAAAGGCTTAAAATTTGTTGAATTAGAAGCGCCACAGTTACCACGTGCTCTGGATGATCAAAAAATTGCATTGGCTATCATCAACACAACTTGGGCTAGCAGTGCAACACCAAAACTGACTCCAGCAAAAGATGGTCTGTTTGTTGAAGATAAAGATTCTCCATATGTGAACATTATTGTGGCTCGTGAAGATAATAAAGATAGCGAGAATGTGAAGAAGTTTATTCAAGCATATCAATCTAATGAAGTGGCAGAAAAGGCCAACGAAGTTTTCGATGGTGGAGCAGTTAAAGGCTGGTAAGCTTTTCTCTTAAAAAAAATGTGTATAAAATGCTAGGTGACTTTATGTCACCTAGTTTTTTTGTATCATACCAACAAGCATTAAACCGATTTGTTTCAAATAAATTAGCTTTAAACCGATTACATAATTAATGCGCTAGCGCAGATAATAAAAAGGTAATATTTATGAGATTGTTTTTGCTCGCCCTCGCTACATTTGTTTTAGCTGGGTGCGGAATTAATCAATACACCAGTCCAAGCATGAATAAAGGGTTTTCGAGCATGAAATTATCGAAACCTTTACCTGTAGAAACTGAAGAAGATGTCAGTGCAGAAAACATTAAATTAATGAACAGCCCTGAAGAATTATTAGGAATGCCATTTCGCGACTTAGGTATTGTATCTGGTGAGTCATGCAGAAAAAATGCAAAGAGTCCGCCTATTAACCTTGATTCAGCTAAAAACAGTATGTTGACGCAAGCCGCTTATATCGCTGCGGATGCCGTGTTATTACATCAGTGCCAAACCAAATCAGCGCCGGGTTGTTACCAAGCAACGGTATGTGAAGGTAGTGCACTTAAAATTGTTGAATAATCAACTTATGCAATCTTTTCAATTTAATGTTATCGGGCATATCGAATCCCCTTATAAAGAAAAGTTTGCTATTCCTCGCCAGCCTGGGCTGGTTCAAAACGGCTTTGGGCGTTTGCATTTACATCCGCCATACAATGACCCCAATGCCGTTAGAGGATTAACTCAATTTAGTCATATTTGGGTATTGTTTGTTTTTCACCAAACGATGGAGGGTGGCTGGAAATCGCTAGTACGCCCTCCTCGCTTAGGCGGCAACGATAAAATGGGTGTATTTGCCACTCGTTCAACATTTCGACCAAATCCGATTGGGATGTCGTTAGTTGAATTAAAAGATGTGACTATCGAACACAACCAAGTCATTCTTGAACTCGGTAGCCTAGATTTAGTTGATGGCACACCAGTGGTAGATATCAAACCGTATCTGCCTTTTGCTGAAGCTATCACAACAGCCAAAGCAGGTTATGCTCAAGAAGCACCATCAGAAGATATGCAGGTTATATTTAGCGCACAAGCTCAGCTTGAATGTGATAAATACCAACCTCACTATCCTGGATTAGCGTCTTTTATTGAGCAAGTATTAAAGCAAGACCCACGTCCTGCCTATAAGAAACAATCCAATGAAGCCCGTGATTATGCGGTTCATTTATTAGATTTCAATGTGCGCTGGCGAGTGACTAATAATATCACTGAAGTGTTTGCCATCGAACGTAATGAAAAATCGCGTTAACCTCTTTTGACAAAGCATCGTCACTGGTAGACTAGCTGTTTATTCCGCTGCTTAGCAGCTTTAAATTATTGGGTAGGCATAAGTCCTACCATAATTTGTTGTTCTAATGGAACCTATACAATGCGTACTAGCAAATATCTGCTCTCAACTCTAAAAGAGACCCCTGCGGATGCAGAAGTTATCAGCCACAAGCTGATGCTGCGTGCAGGGATGATCCGTAAACTTGCTTCTGGTCTGTATGACTGGTTACCCACTGGCGTGCGTGTTCTGCGTAAAGTTGAAAACATCGTTCGTGAAGAAATGGAAAATGCAGGCGCTATCGAGGTATCTTTACCCGTCGTTCAACCTGCTGACTTATGGCAAGAAAGTGGACGTTGGGAACAATATGGCCCTGAGTTACTGCGCTTTGTAGATCGTGGTGAACGCCCTTTTGTTTTAGGCCCAACCCACGAAGAAGTTATCACTGATTTAGTGCGTAACGAGATCACTTCATACAAACAATTACCATTGAATTTATTCCAAATTCAAACCAAATTCCGTGATGAAGTTCGTCCTCGCTTCGGTGTAATGCGTTCTCGTGAATTTATCATGAAAGATGCATACTCGTTCCACACAAGCCAAGAGTCATTGCAAGAAACTTACGATGCAATGTACCAAGCTTATAGCAAAATATTTACCCGCATTGGCTTTGATTTCCGTGCGGTACAGGCAGACACCGGTTCTATCGGTGGTAACGCTTCTCACGAATTCCAAGTCTTAGCACAAAGCGGCGAAGATGATGTTGTCTTCTCCACTGAATCTGATTTTGCAGCCAATATCGAATTTGCTGAAGCGGTTGCGCCAAATGTTCAACGTGCAGCACCAAGCCAAGAGATGCATTTAGTTGATACACCAAATGCAAAAACAATTGCTGAATTAGTTGAACAGTTCAATCTGCCAATCGAGAAAACAGTTAAGACTCTGATTGTTCATGCCGAGAAAGACTCTGGTCATACCTTAGTTGCCCTGTTAATTCGTGGCGACCATGAACTTAATGAAATCAAAGCAGAAAAACACCCATTAGTGGCAAGCCCACTGCAATTTGCATCAGAAGAAGAGATCCGCAAAGCCGTTAACGCAGGTCCAGGCTCTTTAGGTCCTGTGAAGATGCCAATGCCAATCGTCATTGACCGCAGTGTTGCGGTGATGAGCGACTTTGGTGCAGGTGCAAATATTGATGGTAAACACTACTTTGGCATCAACTGGGAACGTGATCTTCCACTGCCGGAAGTTTACGACCTGCGTAATGTGGTAGCGGGTGACCCAAGTCCAGATGGTAAAGGTACCCTGTTAATCAAACGCGGTATCGAAGTAGGTCATATCTTCCAGTTAGGCACAAAATATTCCGAAGCAATGAAAGCCTCTGTGCAGAACGAAGAAGGTCATAACCAAATCGTGACAATGGGTTGCTATGGTATTGGTGTAACGCGTATTGTTGCAGCAGCGATTGAGCAAAGCCACGATGAGCGCGGTATTGTATGGCCTGACGCTATCGCTCCGTTCCACGTTGCTATCCTGCCAATGAACATGCATAAGTCTTATCGCGTTAAAGAAGTTGCTGAAAAACTGTATGCAGACCTGAAAGCACAAGGTATCGATGTTATTTTCGATGACCGTAAAGAGCGTCCGGGCGTGATGTTTGCCGATATGGAACTGATTGGTGTTCCGTACACTATCGTCATTGGTGATCGTAATTTAGATACTAACCAAGTTGAATATAAATCACGCCGCAGTGATGATAAACAGCTGGTTGGTTTAGATAACGTAGTTAGCTTCCTGAAAGAAAAATTAGCTAAATAACCGTTACGTTAACCTAAATACAAAAAGCTCAGAGTTCAGTTTTACTGTCTCTGAGCTTTTTTATTGTCACTAAGCCTTTTTACAATATAACCAAAACGAATTCAGGTTATTTGCAGGAGCGGGTTTTATCAAACTGAATATTCCCTGTAGGAATAAATGCAGAATCAAATTGACCGTCTTCCATAGATGGGCGAATAGAATAGAAACCATCCACTTCTAAATACACTGGCGTACCGCCATCCACATCGGTATCACTATAGGCTTTCTCTAGCTCAATGCCTGACGTTGCATATTTACGCCCAGAACCACATTCAGTAAATACAGCGGCATCAGCCATATAACGGTATTCGCCACGTTTTTTACTTGGAGTAACCTGTTTTAAGGTATGGTTCATTGAGCTCTCAATCGCTTTGCCTTCTAAATCTAACAATGTGATTGACTGGTTATCAGGAGATTGTGCAAAGTATGTGCGCTCTGCTTTTGAGTTAGTTAATGTTAATACATTTTCCGCGCTAGACCAGTTCCCTGTTTCATGGAACATTTGGTTCCCTTCACGGGTTTCTAAATAAAGCAGTTGCTCAACATAGCTACCATCTGGATTCACTAATAATGTTGCTTCAATACCCGAACAATCCGCACAAGGAAGTACACCACTATAAACATGGTCTACAGGCGCAAAATTTGCTTCATTGACACTGCTTTGACAGCCGGATAATGCCACAGCACCCGCTGAAATAAGAGCTAATAAAAGTACTTTCTTCATTATAATTCCCTTCAGATCATTCAATTATCACTGTTTCGCTTATTAATACATCATAACATCTCAACGAATAAAAAAATAAGGTATGCAAAAGTTTACAATCGGATAAATAACCAGCTAAAGATATCAGTTTAGTGAATAAGAATTTTCCTTTTCCCACGTCACTGATTATAGTTATTAAATTACTATGCTATTATCGAGCGAAGCACTTTTGATTTAGCTTTTTATTTCATCGGTAAATGCTTAGTCGATAAATGCTAGTGTTTTTAGATAATACAAACATGTTCAAGGCGGCAATAACCGCCACTAACACAGTGGTGAGGGAATATGTCTACAGATAATGAATATCAACCAATCAATTGTGATGATTACGAATATCTAGAAATCGCATGCCAGCGTCAATTAAAGCTGCAAATTAAGCTTAATGACGGCGAGAATATTGAAGGGCAAGCCAGTGATTTGCTCCTACGAAAAAAAATTGAGTACCTCGTCCTGATTACGCAGGAAGGAACCAAGGAGCTACGACTGGATATTATCTCATCCTTCAGTCATCCTGAAATCGGCACTATCGTTGTCGACCACTCTCACTAATACTCGTTTTTCTGAGTTTCTTCTATGCCCCTTATGATGGTCACAGTCATAAGGGGTTTCTAATTTTGAGGCGAATAATTGAATCACTCGCTAGAAAATTCGCTGTTATTTGTCCCAAATTCAGAATTTTGCCAATCAATAGCCATGCCAATATTATCTTTCCCTACAAATCCGTCAGGTGTAATAAAACAGCCCACGGCACAAATTAGTGTTTCGTTATAGTAAATGAGCGGGGTTCTTTCTCGCATCCACGGTGCAACGCCCAGCTCTTGCCAAATTTTCTTGCTGCTACGTGAACGATGGCGACCGACAATATTTAGTGAGCCTTGCAATCCAAAGCGAATTGTCACTTTTTCCGTTTCTTGTGGTGGGCGGATCTGCCCTTCTCCATCCATCACAACCAGTGTTCCCAGTGACTCAGGTAAGAGATAATCCTCTGGATAATCCCACTGATATTGTTTTCCCATCAGGTTATTAATGCGCTTAACCACCCACAGAGCCCCTTGATAACGGCGAATTTCCACATCACCCAAGCGACAGATAGGTTCTGCATCCTGCCGGGCAAGTGCCACTTCCTGCCAAATCCGTTCCAATTGATTAAATGGCGGCATAGCGAGTTGGTGAAGACCAATCCAGCGACGAATCAATGCATTACGCTTGGCAACAGAACAATGAATTAAGCCATCAATATACAGTCCACCACGATAATCGATGATGTCATCAAGTGAATCTTGCAGTAATTCATCCAATAATGCCTCTTGTTCTGCACATAATGATGCACTGCGAGAGACGGCATTGGCAAAATGCGGCCAGCGTTCAGATAATCTTGGCATAATATGCAAACGCAGGAAGTTTCGATCATAGCGGTCATCTTGATTGCTATCATCTTCAACCCAAGGAAGTTGATACTCTGTTCGATAGTTTTCTAATTCATGTCGAGAAATAGAAAGCAAAGGACGTAATAGAACTGTTTTTCCACTTTTTGCTTGAAAAGGGAGTGATTCCGGCATCGCTGAAAGCCCTGCGGGGCCGCTGCCTCGCTTAAGCGCCAGCATGAATGTTTCAGCTTGGTCATCAAGATGCTGAGCCGTCACCAAAATCTCATCGTCGAATAGCTCATCACGATATGCCTGATAACGTTCAGTTCTTGCAGCCGCTTCAACACCAATCTGAGCGCTATCTACAGTTACATGCTGGCAAATAAACGGAATATCCCATTGCTGACATAACGAAGCGCAGTGAACTTCCCATTTGTCCGCTTGAATATTTAAACCATGATGAATATGAATGGCGCGGATTTGGAGTAAAGGATTTATGCTATTTTTGATTTGATAAAGGGCATGCAACAGTACGGTAGAATCAATGCCGCCACTGAATCCAACCAGAATTTTTTGAAAGTTTTTTATTTTACTGTAAACGTGCTCAACAATAATTGCTGATTCTTCGGCCATTAACCTGCCCTTCCCCATTATTTTTACGATTTTTCTAGCGCTAAAACATAATATACCGAACATAATCACAAGAAAAATCTGCATCTATATTTAAGGATATTCAGATGTAAATGGGGTGCAAGGGAAAAGATATCGAGTTAGCAAGAAAAACCCCGCCTAAGCGGGGAAGAAAAATTAACGGTACCACTACAATGCCATTTCACTGTAGTACTAGGTCAGGTGTTGAAACTAATATTCTTGATCCATTTTCTAAATGAATGGTGAAAAAAACATAAATTACCTCCCCTTTAAGGCCGTCTACATTATCTCCAAACTTCATCATACTGCCATCATAAGTGGTAATTGAACCACTACCAGTGCTATCACCCGTTGTATATTGGAGCATGCCACTTGATACCAGTGGCCATCTTCTAATGTGTTTCTGGGCGACTATCGTATCAATAGGGCTATAAACGGAATCATGTTCAATCTCTACATTAAATCCAGGTCCGGAACGATCTCCTATTTGATTGCCGTTAAATATCCGTATCACTGGTTTTGGTACTGTTTTAGTCACCTTGACCACCTTCGACTGAGCTTGCACGCCTGTATTTGGCGTTCCGCTTAGCGAACGAGGAGTGACGTTAAAAGAAAGTTCACACCCTACATCGGCATCTTGCAGGGTATAACTCTGGGTTGTTGCCAGAGTCTGTGAATTACCGCCACGAGAACAAATCCACTCTAAGCGAGTCCCACTGCTAGCTGAGGTATCCTCAAGATCCCTCGGACTGTCTCCATCGTAGTAACTATAATGCCCAGTCAGTGACTCTCCCGGTAACGGCATGCCATTAATTTTCACATCAAGTGCCTCTGGTGCAAGCCCTTTAGTGGTGATGGCTGATGACGTAAACGTGGCGCCTATTGCTGGTTCAGTAATTTTTGGGTCAGTCTGCGGTGTTACCACCACCGTCAGCGCCTTTCCATTACCATCGCCTGGTACCAGTGTATAGCTATTTTGCGTGGCGCCTGAAATATCAACACCATCCAATTTCCACTGATATTTTGTGGCATCAGTCGAGTCATTATCCATATCGATAATGGTTGGGATGGCTGTTACCTTATCCGTGACAGTAGGTTCAGTTTTATCAAATTTAACCTCACTGACTACGGGTTCATGCCCGATGACCGGTGGTGTTTTGGCATCAACTTCGATCACAGAAGCAGACACACCTTCTCCGATGACCAACCCTGCTGTCAACGTTATCAGCCGAAGAATAAAGTTAATTTTTGTCCTAACAGCCATTTCATGAATATCCTCTTCTGTTGCCGCTGTGTGCTATAAAAAACACCGCAACGAAATCATTCCGCTGCGGCTCATACTGATTATTTGTTAGAAACAACAACCTTAATTTTTCGTTTTTGCTCAGAGCCTTTAACCGTATACTCCGACGCTGTTGCCGCCACGATATCTTCGTATGTGCCCGAATTTACGGATTTCTCAATTTGCCACTGATAATTCAGATTGTTATCACAGGTGCCGTGACAGGTGACATCAGCCTTCAGCTTATCACCGACTAGTGGTCGAGCCCCTGATAGACCCGAAATGGTGACCGATTTCACAATGTTGCCACCCACAGTTGGGATCCCTTGACCGCCTGATACTGGGGTGTTATTGATATCGATGTAAGTTGCCGCTGCCACGGGTATACTCACTGATGGCTCAGTAATCGCAGAGTCAGTATTTGTAACCGCTTTAACCGTGATAGTTTTCCCCAGCAATGCAGCTGTCAGTGTCAGCGAATCACCCGTCGTGCCTCTAATGACATTATTACCTTCAAACCATTCATAGACAGTAGTTGTTTGCTTATCGCCATCCGCATCGCTGAAGTTAAAACCTGATGCCGTCAATTTATCTCCCTCTCCTAACACACCGTCACCATTAACGTCAGTCGCTTTAACAGAACCGGCTGACAGTACTGGTGCATGACCGATAACTGATTGCGTCTCAGAGGAGGTAATTGAGGCTGCGAGGGCTGACGTACTGACAGCCATGCTCAGAACTGCGCCAGTAATCAGAATAGATAATTGACCTTGGCGGATCATTGGGATTGTTTGCTTATTGTTACTCATCAAATTGTTACCTTTTATTTTAAAAATACCCTATGGGTGTATTTATTGTGCTGTTACGCGCAACTTGCGCTTTTGCATATCTGCTGTAACGGTGTATGTCATGGCGGTAGCGCCGTTTATTGCTTGATACTGTCCTGACCCTTGAGTTGTCTCCATTTCCCACTGCCAAGCAGTCGGTAGAATGCAGTTAACTTGGCAATCAGGTGTGGCGGTCAGGACATCGCCAACCACTGGACTCCCTTTCATGGCAGTGCCGTTACGAAATATTTGTATTCCCACGGGTGCGGCCATCACTTCTACCACCATCGGAGTCATACTGATCCCCTCGACCTGTGGATTAAAAGTGAGGGTACCGGGAAGATTTCCGGCGGTTATTGTGGTGGTATAAACTCCAGGTGCCGCTTCTTTCAATGCAGCCAACTTAACGCCACTTTTTGAAGATGGCAGGGATGGCCCGCCTTTGTGTGTCATAAAGGTAAATGGCAGCTGAATAGCTGAAGCTAATCCCGTCATCGGTGCGTTTTGGTCATCTCGCACGGTCAAAGTCAACGTGTCAGATTCAGAAACATTCAGTGCGCCTGCACCTACCGTCAGGCTGGAGTGACGGGCAGAAAGTCCTGCATCTACAATGACCTTTACATAGACCAGTTTTGACGCATTCCCCTTTCCATCCCATGCTCTCGCGCTCAAGGTATAAGTATTGGTAGAACCCGCTTGCCAAGCAGGTAAGCGCATCTGCCAAGCAGTCAAACTTTTGCCAACAGACTGCGTTTTCCCACCTTTGGCTGAAAATTCTGTCAGCATTCCCCATTCCACGCGATCAGCACCGTATTTTGCTTTCAAAATCGCGTTCACTAACTGTAGGCTTGCGCCACGACCACGAATTACTTGAGGCAAAATGAGGCTGATAAGCTCTTGTTTTTGATACTCAAGTACGATGTGGTTATTACGCTCAACCAGTGCCATTCGGTTGCTCGGGAGTGTACGCAGGTTCGCCACCGCAGCAGGTGAGACTTGATCCTTCCAAGGCACGCCGAATGAATAGTTAAGCTGTGCCTGAAGCTGAAGCTCATTCATTCCTTTTCCTTTGCGCCAATCAGCACCGAAAGTCACTAATGGGAAAGGTGTATAATTCACTCCCATCGTCATCGCTTTTGGTGCCTTACTGCGGCTATCTTTGCCTTTCAGCGCCACTTCATCTCCGAAATATTGTTCATATTTCAGCTTGCCGCCGAGCTGCGGATAAGACGGTAACCAGCCACTGGCGGCTATATCAAACCCGTTGGCTGGTCGTTCATCGTAGTCAGCAAAATCCCGTGACTGATGCCAGCTATTGAGTCGCAGATAACCATTGGCAGATAAATGCAGGTAATCAGACCATAACTCTCCCCCAATACCCGCTCGGCGATTATTACCAGTAACATCAATGTCATAGAAAGTGTTTACACCATACATCCATTGGTCACTGAATCGACGGACCCCAGCACCTAAGTTCAGGGTGGTACGATCATCAAGGTTTCGACCACCGAATTGGGTAAATACCAGCCAGTCAGGACTCTGATATAGAGGCAATAGCATGTCAGCGGATACGGAGATCTGTGATAACTTATCTCCCGGCTGTACGCCAATCTGGGCTGTACCAAACTGATTCAGCCAACTTTCCACTGCGGATGAAGCCTCGCTAACTGCCATATTCTTGGCTTGTCTGGAAAGGTACGATTCGGCACTTTCTGTATTCATAGCCACGAAAAAGTTAGGGGCCGTACGAGACAACCAATTCTGTATCTGGCTATCCTGTTCGTCAGTCAACCTATTTACAGCCGTATTTTTGTCTGTTGTCTTTACAGAGTTTGTACTCGAAATATCACTTTCATCTTCTTCAGATAGGTTTTTAAAAGCACTATGCGATGTACGCGTTTGATTTAGTTTTTTTCGTTCCTCCTTATCCGCCAATCCGGTAGCAAATACTGAGCCGACTGGCATGATGGATGCGGGTAGTAAAATGGAAAGTAATAAACGCATCCGAAATGATTTGATGCTGTAGCGGTTAATACCAAAAAACATTGTTCTATCCTTTATGCTTTCCTTTAAGGTGTTTTTTCATAATGGGTATATTTCCATTGTTAATAGCAGGCGAATAAATACTGGCCATTTAAATAACGAAAGAAACACCATAATCATTATTGCCATTTTATTTCGGAATAGAACTTACATGTCTAGATTAATAATAAGAATGGACTTAATTGGATTAAATATGAAGTAATAGAGAGTATAGTTAATTAAGGGACGACAATTTACTACGTACTAGAATAGATTACACTGGTTGTTCCATCAAACTGCGAGTTACTGGCGACATGCGCTGGTAGCACACCCTCGCGACTTACATCCAAAACCTCTTACTGGCGTATTCATATAACGTTTTCTTTGTGGAATATTTTGGAATGGAAGATTTCTCACGACGGATATTTATATTATTAACACATTAAATTCATAAAATTAAATGAATAGCGTTAAAAATAAAAATGAGAGAAATATATTCAAACTGTAATTCTAAAAATTAAATAAGCGAGACATTAAAAACATTCTATTTTTTAATACTAATTTTTGAATATGATAATTTGGATAATTAAGCTTATGATCATTGATTAATAAATATGAAAACTAAAGCATGAGCCATAAAAAACGGGAGCTGGCTAAACCGACTCCCGTTTCAAAATAGGCTGGATTACACTGAATAGGTTAGCTAATTAGCAGTAACCGTATCCCATCAGACGTTGATAACGGCGATTTTTCAGTGCTTCTTCATCCAGAGTTTCTAACTCATTCAAGTCTTGCGTGATTTGTGCTTTCAGAGATTCTGCAATTTCATCGTAATTACGATGAGCGCCGCCCAGAGGTTCAGGGATCACGCTATCAATTAGCTTCAGCTCTTTTAAGCGAGGCGCCGTAATACCCATCGCGTCAGCCGCTAATGGTGCTTTATCAGCACTTTTCCACAGAATAGATGCGCAACCTTCCGGTGAGATAACGGAATAGGTGCTGTATTGCAGCATATTCACTTTATCACCCACACCAATCGCTAATGCACCACCTGAACCGCCTTCACCGATCACGGTACAGATCACTGGAACGGATAAACGAGACATTTCACGTAAGTTACGTGCAATCGCTTCGGATTGACCGCGCTCTTCTGCACCAACACCTGGATATGCACCCGGAGTATCAATAAACGTAATAATTGGCAGGTTAAAACGCTCAGCCATTTCCATCAGACGCAGTGCCTTACGGTAGCCTTCTGGTGCTGGCATACCAAAGTTACGGCGAATTTTCTCTTTCGTTTCACGGCCTTTTTGATGACCAATAACCATCACTGGACGCCCATCTAAACGAGCTAAACCACCAATAATCGCTTTGTCATCGGCATACGCGCGATCACCCGCTAACTCTTGGTAATCTGTAAAAATACGGGAAATGTAGTCCAAAGAGTATGGACGACGTGGGTGACGAGCGAGTTTAGCAATTTGCCAAGCCCCCAGATCAGAGAAAATCTTACGTGTCAGTTCAACACTTTTTTCACGTAAACGAGCAACCTCTTCATCTAGGTTGACTTCTAAGTTGTTATCTTGACGGCTAACTGCAGTTAGGGAATCGATTTTCGCCTCTAATTCAGCAATCGGCTGTTCAAAATCAAGAAAGTCCAGACTCATAATATTCCTATTTTAGTCAAATTCTAATTCTACCTGCTCACTACCCAGCAGAGTTCGAAGGTCGTTCAGAAGGGGATCCACGGGTGTTACACGCCAAACAACGCCAAACTTAAGCTTAGCTCTGGCATCATCCTTCTGATAATACAAGTGAACCGGTATCGTGCCTGAACGGTGAGGTTCAAGCGCATTACGAAGCCGATTCAGTAATTGATCGTTAATCTGTTTATCGGACAGTGAAATTGCAAGGCCGCGCGCATACTTTTCCCTTGCTTCTCCGATATCCATCAATTCGCGCACTGTCATTTTATTACCACCATTGAAATCATCAAAGCTGACCTGACCGGTGGCAATTAAAATATTGTCTTTTTCCAACATATGTTGGTATTTATCCAGCGCATCTGAAAATAGCATAATATCCAGACGACCGGAACGATCATCGAGCGTGCAAATCCCAATTCGGTTTCCACGTTTGGTGGTGATCACTTTGGCAGAGAGCACTAAACCTACCACAGTTGTCACTTGACCACGAGGGGTTGGGTTCACATCTTTCAATCTCAAACCATTTGTATAACGCTCTATCTCACTTAAGTATCGCGTTATTGGGTGACCTGTCAAATAGAGACCCAAAGTTTCGCGCTCACCTTCTAGCACGACTTGCTCAGGCCACTTCGGCACACTCGCGTAAGAACTTTCAACCTGCTCTGGGGCTTCGGCAAGCACTCCAAACATATCCCCTTGCCCGATAGCTTCTGCTTTCGCATGCTGATCTGCCGCTTTTAATGCATCTTCAAGGGATGACATTAAAGCCGCTCGGTGAGGGCCTAAATGGTCGAATGCCCCTGCCATGATCAGCTTTTCCATCACGCGGCGGTTGATCTTTTTAATATCCACACGAGCACAAAGATCGAAAATTTCTTTAAAGATCCCACCTTGTTGGCGAGCTTCAATAATCGCTTCGATTGGACCTTCACCAACGCCTTTAATAGCGCCGATGCCGTAAACTATCTCACCTTCATCATTCACATGGAAGTGATATAACCCACTATTGATATCTGGTGGCAATACTTTCAAGCCCATACGCCAACATTCATCAACCAGCCCGACTACTTTTTCCGTGTTATCCATATCCGCAGTCATTACTGCAGCCATAAATTCAGCCGGATAGTGAGCTTTTAGCCATAATGTTTGGTACGAAACCAGCGCATAGGCAGCGGAGTGTGACTTGTTAAACCCATAACCGGCGAATTTTTCCACCAAGTCAAAGATTTTCATCGACAACTCGCCATCTACCCCATTTTTGATGGAACCTTCCTCAAAAACAGAGCGCTGTTTTGCCATCTCTTCAGGTTTCTTTTTACCCATCGCTCGACGCAACATATCCGCGCCACCGAGAGTATAGCCCGCTAAAACCTGAGCAATCTGCATAACCTGTTCTTGGTATAGGATAATACCATAAGTTGGCTCTAGAACAGGTTTTAATGATTCGTGCTGCCAATTTACATCAGGATATGAGATCTCTTCACGACCATGTTTACGGTCGATAAAGTTATCTACCATCCCCGATTGCAGCGGACCTGGGCGGAATAACGCCACCAGAGCGATCATATCTTCAAAACAGTCCGGTTGCAGGCGTTTAATTAGATCCTTCATTCCTCGGGATTCTAATTGGAATACCGCCGTGGTTTCCGAGCGCTGCAACATATCGAAGCTTTTCTTATCCTGTAAAGGAATAGCTGCAATATCAATCGGTTCTAAATTTTTCTTGGCTCGACGGGCATTGATCATCTCCAATGCCCAGTTAATAATGGTCAGCGTACGCAGACCTAGGAAGTCGAATTTTACCAAGCCTGCATATTCGACATCGTTTTTATCGAATTGTGTTACGGGGTTATTACCTTCAGCATCGCAATAAAGCGGTGCAAAATCCGTAATTTTAGTTGGTGCAATAACTACCCCACCGGCGTGCTTACCAGCGTTACGCGTTACCCCTTCAAGCTTACGCGCCATATCGATTAGCGCTTTAACCTCTTCATCTGCTTCATAAATTTCAGGCAGTTGCGGTTCTGCTTCAAAGGCTTTTTCAAGGGTCATTCCTGGATCAGGGGGAACCAGTTTAGAAATTCTATCAACGAAACCATATGGATGCCCCAGTACACGTCCAACGTCACGAATAACAGCTTTTGCTGCCATCGTACCAAAGGTAATAATCTGGGATACCGCGTCTCGCCCATACATTTGAGCAACGTGGTCAATAACTTGGTCACGTTTTTCCATGCAGAAGTCAACGTCAAAGTCTGGCATTGAAACCCGCTCTGGGTTCAAGAAACGCTCAAACAGCAGGTCAAGTTCAAGTGGATCTAAGTCAGTGATTTTTAGTGCATAAGCCACTAAAGAGCCCGCACCTGAGCCTCGCCCTGGACCAACAGGAACACCATTATCTTTCGACCATTGGATAAATTCCATTACGATCAAGAAGTAGCCAGGGAATCCCATCTGGTTGATAACATTGAGTTCGATTTCTAAACGTTCATCATATTCAGGGCGTCTTTCTGCTCGGACTTTTTCATCTGGGAATAAGAATTTAAGGCGCTCTTCCAGACCTTCTTTTGAACGCATGACCAGAAAGTCTTCCGTTTCCATATCCCCAGTCGGGAATTTCGGTAGGAAATATTCACCAAGACGAATAGTGACGTTACAGCGCTTAGCAATCTCTACACTATTTTCTAATGCTTCAGGGATGTCGGCAAACAGCTCGCTCATCTCTTCTTCAGTACGTAAGTATTGCTGAGGACTATAATTTTTTGGACGCTTCGGATCGGCTAACGTGAATCCATCATGAATAGCGACACGAATTTCATGGGCATCAAAGTCACTGCTTTCAATGAAACAGACATCGTTGGTTGCCACTACAGGCAGACCACGCTGAGTTGCTAATTCGACAGCAGCATGTAGGTAGCTCTCTTCATCTGGTCGCCCAGTACGAATAAGCTCAAGATAGTAAGCATCAGGAAAGTGGGTTTGGTAGAACGCTAAGCTCTCATCCACTAATGCTTGGTTACCGCGGAGTAGAAACTGCCCCACATCCCCTTTTCGACCTCCTGATAGTAGGATCAAACCCTCTTTATGTTTGATGAGCCAATCGCGATGGATAGTTGGACCAATTGCGCCATAGCCTTTTTGGTAAGCTTCGGAGATAAGTAAGGTGAGGTTTTGATAGCCTTCATTGTTGCGAGCCAGAACCGTTAAGTGAGCAACCTCATCACCAAGTTGCTCACTTTCCATATAAAAATCAGCCCCAATGATTGGCTTAATACCTGCACCATGAGCCGCACCATAAAACTTCACTAACCCACAAAGGTTAGTAAAATCCGTGATGGCAAATGCAGGCATGCCCATGGCGGCGACTTTTTTCACTAATGGGCCGGTTTTTGCCAGCCCATCAATCATGGAGTAGTCACTGTGAACACGTAGATGAATAAAACGAGGAGAAGCCATTAACTTTATACCTATTTTTCTTATGCCGACTATTTAATGTCTAACGCACGTCTTACAGGCGCGAAGCTTTTACGGTGAAACTCGGTAGCGCCAAACTCAGCTAATTTTTCTAAATGATACGCTGTAGGATAGCCTTTGTGTTTCGCAAAACCATATTCAGGGAACGCTTTATCAAGCTCGACCATTTCTCTGTCTCGAACCACTTTCGCCAGAATGGATGCAGCGCTGATTTCTTGGACTAAACTATCACCTTTAACAACCGCCTGTGATGGCATGGTCAATTTAGGGCAGCGGTTGCCATCCACTAAGACGAATTCTGGTTGAATTGAAAGGCCTTCTACCGCTCTTTGCATTGCCAACATAGTCGCATGCAATATGTTGAGTTGGTCAATTTCCTCAGGTTCTGCACGACCAATACACCAACACAGTGCTTTTTCTTTGATCTCATCGAACAGCTTTTCACGCTTTTTTTCGCTGAGTTTTTTCGAGTCGGCAAGTCCTTCAATCGGATTGTTGGGGTCTAAAATCACAGCAGCGGTCACGACAGCACCGACAAGCGGCCCGCGCCCCACTTCATCAACGCCAGCAATTAAGTTGGCTTTCGGGTATATAAATTCCATTATTTTCTAACCAAATCTAATACAGCATCAGCGGCTTGTTGGTCTGCATCACAACGAATCAGTTGATGCAATTGTAAGAAAGTTTCCTTCAGCGCGTCCACTTGTTTTCCGCCTTCCAACAATGGAAGTAACTGGTCTGCAAGCTGCTGTGGCTGACACTCTTCTTGGAGTAATTCTTTCACGATTTCTTTCCCTGCCAATAAATTTGGCAAAGAAACATAAGGCGTTTTGACTAAGCGCTTGGCAAGCCAGAATGTGAAAGGCTTCATGCGATAACCCACTACCATTGGGCATTTGGTTAGCATACATTCTAAGGCAGCGGTGCCTGAAGCGAGTAATGTCGCATCTGCCGCAGTCATTGCATCGCGAGCCTGTCCATCCAAAATATGGACATTCAACTCTGGAGCAACCTGTTGTTTTATTTCATCGAATTGCTGGCGGCGTTTCTGATTTACCAGAGGCACGACAATATGTAGATCGGCAAAGTGGCTACTTAATAGTGTAGCGGTTTTTAAGAAATCAGCGCTAAGCATTTCGACTTCAGAATGGCGACTTCCTGGTAACAATGCTAAACATTTTGCAGTTACGGGGATATTTAAACGTTCACGCGCAGCCTGTTTATCAGGGTTTAAGGGGATTGAATCCGCCATGGTGTGCCCAATAAAACGGCAAGGGACATCAAAACGGTCATAAAATGCTTTCTCAAATGGGAGAAATGCTAAGACTAAATTTGTGGAGCGACCAATTTTGAATACGCGCTTTTGGCGCCATGCCCAAACAGATGGGCTGACATAATGAATGGTTTTAATGCCTTTTGATTTTAAGCGACCTTCAAGGGTGATATTGAAATCAGGCGCATCAATGCCAACAAACACATCAGGTTGTAACTCAGTAAAACGCTGAGTTAAATCTTTACGGATGGATAATAAACGAGGTAAACGACCAAGGACTTCAACAATCCCCATGACGGCGAGCTCTTCCATTTCATACCAAGCTTCACAACCTTCTGCTTGCATGAGAGGACCTGCAACACCGACAAAACGGGCATTGGGGACTTGTTGTTTTAAGGCGCGGATAAGTCCTGCGCCTAAGATATCACCAGAGGTTTCTCCGGCAACAAGGCCAATAGTAAGTGGGCGGTTGCTATTCACCAAAATTCGCTCCTTATTAAAGGCCTTTTCTTGTATTCATCTGCAGCAGCAAAAATTAACGAATAATTCCGCGCTTAGATTGTGCTGAGTCTTCTAAGAAATCACTAAATACTTTGACGTGTTCGTCAGTTTTTGCCATTTCAGCAATTTCTTCACGTGCTTCTTCCAAAGACTTCCCTGAGCGGTATAACGTTTTGTAGGCGTTACGAATAGCGTGCAGAGATTCTTTTTCAAAACCACGGCGTTTTAAACCTTCAAGGTTTAAACCAAATGGAGTTGCATGGTTGCCCTGTGCAATAACGTATGGAGGTACGTCTTGTGCAACACCAGAGCATCCACCGACCATTACGTGCGCACCAATCTGACAGAATTGATGCACCGCAGTCATGCCACCAATAATAGCGAAATCACCAAGAGTGACGTGACCACCTAACGTTCCGTTATTCGCGATAATACAGCGGTTACCAATGATGCAGTCATGCGCAATATGGACGTTAACCATCAGTAAGTTATCATTACCAATTTTAGTTAGGTCACCGCCTTGTGTGGTTCCACGGTGGATAGTCACACTTTCACGGATGCGGTTACGGTCGCCAATCTCAACGCGAGTTGGCTCACCTTGGTATTTCAGGTCTTGGTTAATTTCACCAATCGAAGCAAATTGAAAAATAACGTTGTCACGACCAATTTTCGTGTGTCCGTTTACAACAACGTGAGATTTCAGCTCAGTACCTTCACCAATTTCAACATTAGCGCCGATATAGCAAAAAGGACCAATGCGTACATTGGCACCAATAACAGCTCCATCTTCTACAATAGATGAGGGATGAACATAGGCAGTTTTGTCAATCATATCAGACCTCACGACGACGGGCGCACATCATTTCTGCTTCGCAGGCCACTTCTCCATCAACTTTTGCTACACCTTTAAAACGTGCAACACCGCGACGTTCTTTGATAAATTCAACTTCCAGGATCATTTGATCTCCTGGCAGAACTGGACGTTTAAAGCGTGCGTTATCAATCGCTGCAAAATAATACAGCTCGCCGGGTTCAAGTTTGCCTACGCTTTTAAATGCAAGGATACCCGTAGCCTGAGCCATTGCTTCTAAAATTAAAACACCTGGGAAAATTGGTTTGCTAGGGAAATGTCCCTGAAAGAATGGCTCGTTAAAAGAGACGTTCTTTACCGCGCGCAAAGATTTACCTTCTTCAAAATCCAATACACGGTCAACCAAAAGGAATGGGTAACGGTGCGGAAGTAGTTCTAAGATTTCTTCTATATTCAGAGTATGATTATCACTCATCGAAATACTCTTCCTGTCTATTAATGCTATTTAATTAATGAATCGGCCCGCTTTAACTCAATAGCGAGTTAACAGGCAGGCCGGAAAAAACGTAACTCAAGAAACTATTTTAGCTTGAATTACCAAATAATTACTGATTTTTTTGATTTTGGCTATCTAATTCACGTTCAAGTGTTTTTAGACGCTTATTCATCTCATTGATGCTTAAGACTAAAGCTGCGGTTTTACGCCATGCTTTATTCGGCTGTAAAGGAATACCGGAAGAGTAAACTCCTGGCTCAGTAATTGGTCGCATGACCATTCCCATACCTGTTACGGTAACCTTGTCACAGATTTCCATATGACCATTGATAACACTGGCTCCGCCAATCATACAATAGCGACCGATTTTTAAACTACCAGCCATAATGACGCCACCCGCAACTGCGGTATTATCGCCTATTGTTACATTGTGCGCAATTTGGCATTGGTTATCGATGATAACGCCATTGCCAATGACTGTGTTATCTAATGCGCCACGGTCAATTGTTGTACACGCACCGATCTCAACACGAGATCCGATGATCACGGTACCTAATTGTGGGATCTTGATCCAATTACCACGATCATTGGCATAACCAAAGCCATCAGAACCGATCACTGTGCCTGACTGGATTAAGCAACTTTCCCCAATCTCAACATGATGGTAAACACTGACATTCGCCCATAAACGGGTGCCTGCACCAATGCGGGTATTTTTACCAATAAAACAACCTGCACCAATCACAACGTTATCACCTAGCACAACGCCACTTTCGATAACGGCATTCGCGCCAATTGCTACATTCTGACCAAGCTGGGCATCATCAGCAATGACCGCTGACGCATGGATATTCTCAGCAGGGGCTGGAGTGGTATCCATAATTTGCGCCATGTGCGCATAAGCAAGGTAAGGATTATCTACAACCAGTGCAGCAACCTTACAAGCACTCAGATCTTTTTCAGTTAATACCACAGCAGCAGCTTGGCAATCTGCCAACTTATCGCTGTAACGGCTATCAGATAAAAAAGTAATCTGCTGATTATTCGCTGAATACATCGGTGCAATACCGGTGATGACGATATCGCCATCACCGTGTAACTGTGCATTCAACTGCTGAGCAAGGTCAGCTAATCGAATTGAAGACATCTATTATTTAACCTGTTTTTGAACCTGACTGGTGATATCGATACCATCTTTTGCATACGCAACTGCGTTTGCATCGATAACAACATCATAGCCTTCTTTCGCTGCAACAGATTTAATAGAATCTTGGATACGGCTCAGGATTTTATTACGCTCTTCAGCTTGACGACGACGATTGTCTTCTTCAAATTTCTGAGCTTTTTCAGCGAACTGGTCACGTTTAGTGATTAATTCTTTTTCCTGCTTTTCACGATCGCTAGTGCTCATAGTCGCACCGTCACGACGCAGTTTTTCTACGCGTGATTGCAGATCTTTTTCCAGATTCTGCAGTTCAGTAGCACGGCTTTTGAATTCACTCTCAAGCTGTTTAGCAACGGCTTCACGAGCAGGCATGTTCTGGAAAACTTCGCCAACATTAACGATAGCGATTTTTTCAGCATACGCACCCGCAGACATTGCTAAAGCAATACTCACACCCGCTGCACACAACAATTTTTTCACACTAAACTCCTTAACCCATTCTTATGGCTGGAAATTTTGGTAGCCCTCATTATTTTATGAGGGCTGATTTCGATAGAGACTGAATTATTACCAAGTTCTACCAATATTAAATTGGAACTGTTCTGATTTGTCGCCTTCGTAATCCTTGATAGGTTGCGCATAGGAGAAGACCAGAGGTCCAAGTGGCGAAATCCACTGTAAAGCAATACCCGTAGAAACACGGACGTTAGTTGCTGTACCGTAGTCAGGCATACCTGCACGCCATGCTGGGTTAATACTGTTCCAGTTGGTATCCCATACGGTTCCCGCATCTACAAACAGAGATGTACGGATCGTATTCGCATATTTTTCGTCGATAAATGGCGTTGGTGTAATCAGCTCAAATGAACCTGCATACATCGCGTTACCACCAACCGCATCGCTAGATGGGCTACCTGGCTCAGGACCATCTTTGCCATCTACATTCTTCAGATATACAGCTTTCGGACCGATGTTATTCGAACGGAAACCACGGATAGTGCTAGAACCCCCTGCATAGAAGTTCTCATAGAATGGCATTTGTTTGCTACCAATACCATCACCATAACCCGCCTGCGCGCGACCTAACACAACCCATGTTTCATCATCATTCAATGGGAGATATTGGGCAGTATCAAAACGCAGTTTGTAGTATTCGTTATCAGAACCTGGGACAGTAATTTTGCCTGAAACACTGGTTTTGTTACCCGATGTTGGGAAGAAACCACGGTTTAAGGAGTTATATGTCCAACCTAAGTTTAGCGTAAAGTCATCAGCTCTGAAGCTTTCTTTGTTACGACCATCTTTAGTCACCGGTGGGTTTTCACCCATAGATTGTAGATAGTCCCACATTGCAGCTTGCGCACGCATGTCAGACAGGTCGTTATGAACATAACCCGCACCAATACGGAAGGAGTTATTTTCATTGAATGGGAAGCTTAATGTGCTATCTAAACCATACGTTTTGTTGTTATAGCCAGATAAGTCCGCATCTTTCGCACTAAAGTCGTTATAGAAGATACGTCCACCCAGACTCACACCGTTAACAGTGAAGTAAGGGTCTGTCATTGAAAACTCGACGTTTGTTGAGTAGTCATTTCGGCTGGCGTTAATACCAACCGCATTACCTGTACCCAACCAGTTATCCTGAGTTACACCAACTTGGAAGCTAACGCCACTTTCAGTACCGAAACCAACACCAAAGTTCATTGAACCGGTGTTACGTTCTTTAACCTTATAGATAACATCAACTTGGTCTGGGCTACCCGGAATACGCTGAGTTTCAACATCAACGGTTTCGAAGAAACCAGTACGGTTCAGACGCTCTTTACCTAATTCAACTAAATCGTTACCTAACCAAGCACCTTCCATTTGACGCATTTCACGGCGTAAAACGGAATCTTTACTGGTATCGTTACCTTGGAAACGAATTTGACGAACATAGAAACGGTTACCTGCATCAACGTTAACATGCAGTTTAACTGTCTTGTCAGCATCATTAATTTCAGGCTGAGTCATTACGCGCGGATAGGCGTAACCATAACGACCAAACAGGTCTTTAATTTGGTTTTCCATCTGAGTCACTTGCGCACCATTGTATAACTCACCTGGTGTGATGGTGATCAGCTCTTGGATATCCGCTAAATGCTCTGCCGTATTACCATTAACATCCACGCCAGAAATCTTATATTGATCTCCTTCAGTGACATTAATCGTAATGTAGATATCTTTCTTATCTGGTGTCAGACTCACTTGCGTTGAGTCGATATTGAAACGTGCATAACCACGATCAAGGTAGAAACTGCGCAGGGTTTCTAAGTCACCCGCCAATTTTTGTTTTTGATATTTTTGGTCAGCCGCTAGGTTCCACCATGGCACATCATCACGTAATTGGAGCTTGTTCACCAATTCCGCTGTTGAGTAATTTTTATTACCCACAATGTTGATCTGCTGGATTTTTGCAGACACGCCTTCAGAGAACACAAATTTTAAATCCACGCGGTTACGTGGTAATGGCGTGACCACCGCTTTTACTGTCGCATTGTATTTACCAACACTGTAGTAAAAGTCCTCTAAACCTTTTTCAATATTCGCAATTTTAGTGCGGTCTAATGCTTCACCCACACGGACATTGGATGCTTCCAAGTTCTGCTTTAGCATGTCATCTTTTACAGATTTGTTACCTGTAAAAGTGATACTCGCGATGGTTGGTCGTTCTTTAACTTGAACGATCAGCGTATTTCCATCACGCAGGACCCTAACATCTTCGAAGTTACCTGTAGAGAATAGCGAACGAATCGAACGACTGATATCTTCGTTATCGATTGAATCCCCGACCCTGACAGGCATGTTCAATAATGCTGCACCAACGGCGACGCGTTGTAGACCTTCGAAACGAATGTCTTTAACTACGAATCCGTCTGAACCGTATGCAGTGGCGCTACCTAAAAGCAGCGACGCTATGAGCAACTTTTTCATCGCCATCGTTGTTATGCGTATTCCTTACTGGTCCCAAGCTTACAAAATTAGAAGCGAGAGAAATCATTAAAAAGTGCAAGTCCCATTAACAGAATCAATGCCATTGCACCAATTCGAAAACTAAAGTCTTGTACTCGCTCAGACACTGGACTCCCTTTAATTTTTTCAATTAATAAGAAGAGTAAGTGCCCCCCATCTAACACAGGCAATGGAAATAGATTGATGATGCCTAAGTTCACGCTAATCAGCGCAATAAACATCAGATAATATACCAAGCCTGACTCCGCCGAAACCCCCGCACCTTTTGCGATAGATACCGGCCCGCTCAAGTTATTGAGTTTGACATCCCCAACAACCAGTTTACCCATCATATTGACTGTCAGTTTCATTAACTGCCAAGTCTTGTCGCTAGCTTGAAACAGTGCAGATATAGGGTTGTATTGCTGCACTATTTTATATTCATCAGCTAGCGGTAATACAGTTAGTTCGACACCTGCAACGCCAAAACGCTCACCTTTTTTGCCTTCCTGAACATCAGGAACCAAGGTTAAATCAATCAATGTCGAATTACGTTGTACGGCTAATTTTAATGGTGTCCCCGGATTATTTCGGATTATTCTCGTCACTGGATTCCACGTATCCAGAAGCTCTCCGTTGACACTGATAATTCTATCTCCCGGTTTTAAACCGGCACGCTCGCCCGCTAAGCCTTCCGTCACTTTATGGATGACTGGGTCAACCTTCGCAGACACTGGCATAATCCCTATTGATAAAATAGGATCCTGCTTTTCAGGGTCAAACTGCCATGCGCTTAAATCCACTGTTTTAGAAACCGGTTCATTATATCCTTGAGGTAAAACTTGTGCAGTAAATTCCCTATCACCAATTTTACTCACTAGCGCTAAACGAACTGAATTCCAATCAGGTGTTTCGATACCGTCTATCGATTTTAGTTCCATCTGAGGCTCAAAATTTGCCTCAGCAGCAATGGAATTTGGCTTAATGCTATCAATGACTGGGCGAACAGATGGAATCCCAATCATAAAGACAATCCAGTAGACAACAATAGCAAGCAAAAAGTTCGCAAGAGGCCCCGCGCTAATAATGGCGGCACGTTGTCCAACAGTCTTATTATTGAAAGCTAAATGACGGCGTTCTGGGCTTACTTCACCAACACGCTCATCGAGCATTTTGACGTAGCCACCAAGCGGGATCAGCGCTAAAACAAACTCTGTCCCATGTTTATCGACTTTACGCCATAGCGTTTTACCAAACCCTATAGAGAACTTTTCAACATAAACACCGCAACGGCGCGCGACCCAATAATGGCCAAATTCGTGCACCGTAATCAGCACACCAATCGCAATAATAAACGCCGCTAAGCTCCAAATAAATCCCATTAATCTTCCTAAAGACCAAAACCGTTAAAAACTAACAAATTCAGCCCTGCAAATACAGGGATTGCCGCAGTTAGGCTATCAATTCTATCGAGTATTCCACCGTGACCTGGAATTAAATGACTACTGTCTTTAATACCGGATTGGCGCTTAAACATACTCTCTGTTAAGTCACCGAACACAGATACTACAACAACAATAATTGAAGTCACTAGTAAATAATCTGGCATTGCTGGGATTGGCGCATATAAGCTAAATAACCATGAGATAATTCCAGCGGTAATTAAACCACCGATTAACCCTTCCCATGTTTTACCCGGGGAAACTTTTGGTGCCATTTTATTGCGACCAATAGTACGTCCAAATGCATAAGCACCGGAATCAGCACCCCATACCAGTAACATAACGTAGAGTAGCCACCATGCCCCAACAGAGGTATCAGCTTGGTAACCAATGGTTCTTAATACCATCATGCCACTATAGAAAGGCACAATAGTTAATACGCCAAACAGCAAGCGAATGATGACCGATTTACCCCATGAAGCAGAGGCTGGGTATGTCACAACCAATAAAATGGCGGCAATCCACCAGATTAAGCCCGCCCAGAGGCTATATAAAATAAACGGAGAACTTGAAAGTGCGATCATGTCTGGTAAAGAAAATTGAATTGCGAGTAATACCGCCGCAAATACAACTGCTAAACCGATACGTTTAGTTTGTGAATGCCATCCCGCAAATTGCGCCCATTCCCATGCGCCCAACGCACAGACTGCTATCACCACAAAACCGAAATTTGCTGGGGACAGTAAAAAAAGTGCAGCAATAACAATTGGAATTAAAATCACCGCAGTGAGTAAACGATACTTCAGCACATCCATCCCCTTTTATTTGACGAGTTCGTCATCTGATTCTGCTCCACCATAGCGCCGTTCTCGCTTGCTAAAAGCATCGACTGCATCCTGAAACACCATTTCATCAAAATCTGGCCATAAAACGTTGGTGAAATAAAATTCCGCATAAGCAACCTGCCATAACAAGAAATTACTAATGCGATGTTCTCCACCTGTACGGATCACCAAATCGACACACTCTTGGTCATGCATACAAACATGGTCGCTAATCGTACTTTCAGTTACGTCATCAATAGATAACTCACCACGACTCACTTTTTCATAAACTTGTTTAACGCTATTAACAATATCCCAGCGTCCACCGTAGTTAGCGGCAATATTCAGTTGTAAACCTGTGTTACCTGCGGTTAATGCTTCCGCTTTATCAATTCTTTTTCTTAAGGTTTCACTAAAGCGGTTAACATCACCAATAATTTTCAGTTTTACGTTATTTTTATGCAGGTTTTTGACTTCATTATCTAATGCAAAAACAAACAGATCCATCAACGAACTGACTTCTTTTTCTGGTCTTTTCCAATTTTCACTGCTGAATGCGTAAAGTGTCAGGGAACGAATATTATTCTTTACTGCAAAACGCACAGAACTACGTACAGATTCAACACCTGCTCGATGACCAGTAATTCTGAATTTTCCTCTCTGTTTTGCCCATCGCCCATTACCATCCATAATGATGGCAACATGCTTAGGCATCATAGAATCAGAGAGATTTTCACCACTAGAGTTCATTAAATGTTAATCCTTGTCTGTACTACTTGGGAAATCCGGCTCAATCATAACTCTTATGATTATAATTGCTGATAAGACACATCCTTAATATGCTTATTGTTGATAAGCTTTCTATTCTCAACACGCCACATATTAAAGATATATTATAGTTATCAGCAACTAAATAAATCACATATCAAGATTAAAATTCTTGAGCAATTAGCTGAGCTGCTTCACGACGAGCACAAGCATCGATTTCTAAGACCTCATCAATAGACGTGGGTTCCGAAAAATCTAATTTATCCATAATCTTGTGATTGATTTTTGCAATATCCGTAAAGCGAATTTTCTCTTCTAAGAATGCACCGACAGTGATTTCATTCGCACCATTTAATACAGTCGTCGCCGCTTGCCCTTGGTGACATGCATCGATAGCCAGTTTCAGGCAAGGATAACGTTGGTAATCAGGCTCCACAAAAGTCAGCGAAGATAACGTAGTGAAATCCAATGGCTTAGCACCCGACATAATACGCTGAGGATAGGCCATGCTGTACGAAATTGGTGTACGCATGTCCGGTGTTCCTAACTGGGCGATAACACTCCCATCACGGTAACGAACCATAGAGTGGATCACAGATTGAGGGTGAATAATCACTTCCATCTGCTTTTCGTTCGCATTAAAGAAATAGCAGGCCTCGATATATTCTAGACCTTTATTCATCATAGTCGCGGAGTCTACCGAGATTTTTCGCCCCATTGACCAATTAGGATGATTACATGCCTCATCAGGTGTCACCTGGTCAAAATAAGATAAAGGCGTGTCTCTAAATGGTCCACCAGACCCAGTTAATACAATGCTGGAAATCCCTGAAGCCGTCAGGTCGGCAAAGCCTAAATTCAATTGAATCTCTTCTGGTAAGCTTTGGAAAATCGCATTATGCTCACTATCAATCGGGAAAACTGTCGCTTGATGCTCTCGAATCGCATTAAAGAATAAACGGCCACTGGTAATCAGAGACTCTTTATTCGCTAATAATATTCTTTTCCCTTTGCGGATGGCTGACAACGTTGGGAGTAGCCCCGCCACACCAGTAATAGCAGACATCACTTGATCCGCTTCATCTAATCCAGCAAGTTCAATCGCAGACTCTGTACCTGATAAAACTTCTGTTTTGCAGTTATTTTCCGTCAAAATAGTACGTAACGCTTTCGCTGCGCTTTCGTCAGCCATTGAGACATATTTAGGATTAAATTCAAGGCACTGACTTGCCATCTCAGTCACGTTTTTACCTGCGACTAATGCAAGAATTTGGAATTTATCAGGATTTTGACGAACAACAGAAAGTGTACTTGTACCGATTGAACCTGTAGAACCCAGGATAGTAAGACGTTTCATAGTGATCAGATACTCTGTATTAATTCAATACTGAGATTATATCAGCTTAGTGATGAGAAAGGATTGTTTAATAGAAATGATAAATAATAAAGCCATACTAAAGCACACTTTTAAAAAATGTGTTCAGATGGCTTTATTATCAAGATGGATTAAAACTCCATCAGCTCCGCTTCTTTCTGAGCTAATGCTTCATCCACTTTTTTGATGAAGTTATCAGTCAGCTTTTGGATGTCATCCTGTGAACGGCGCTCGTCATCTTCACTGATTTCTTTGTCTTTCAGTAAAGCTTTAACTTTATCGTTCGCGTCACGGCGGACGTTACGAATTGCGATACGACCTTGCTCAGCATCACCACGAACCACTTTGATTAAGTCTTTACGACGCTCTTCCGTTAATGGAGGAAGTGGAACGCGGATAACAGTACCTGCTGAAGATGGGTTCAGACCTAAGTCAGACGCCATGATCGCTTTTTCAATTGCAGGTGACATGCTACGGTCAAAAACAGAAATTGCTAATGTACGTGAATCTTCAACAGTCACGTTAGCTAATTGACGCAGAGGCGTTGCTGAACCGTAATATTCAACAGAGATGCCGTCTAACAGGCTTGGAGAAGCGCGGCCAGTACGAACTTTGCTGATTTGACTTTTTAGTGCTTCAAGGCTCTTTTCCATACGGTCTTGAGCATCTTTTTGGATTTCGTTAATCACGTTATCAACCCTTAAGAACTTGTTATTAAAGGCCGCAAAGCAGCCTCGCTTAAATTGTCTGAATTTATGTTAGATAATACATTCAAACTCAGGTCATGTCTCTGAGTATTAATTGTGAGAAATCAGAGTTCCTTCATTTTCACCCATCACAACACGGCGTAATGCGCCTGGCTTATTCATGTTGAAAACACGAATTGGCAGGTTGTGATCGCGTGCTAGCGTAAATGCAGCTAAATCCATAACTTTCAATTCACGCTCAAGAACTTCTTGATAATTCAGGTTTTCATACAGAACGGCATCAGGATCTTTGGCAGGATCTGACGAGTAAACGCCATCAACTTTTGTGGCTTTCAGTACAACATCAGCTTCAATTTCAATACCGCGTAAGCAAGCTGCTGAGTCCGTTGTGAAGAATGGATTTCCTGTTCCCGCAGAGAAGATAACCACACGGCCGTGACGCAGTAAGCTGATAGCTTCAGCCCAGCTATAGTTGTCACACACGCCATTGAGTGGAATCGCAGACATCAGTCTTGCGTTTACGTATGCACGGTGCAGCGCATCACGCATTGCCAGACCATTCATCACGGTTGCCAGCATACCCATATGGTCACCAACAACGCGGTTCATGCCTGCTTGTGCCAGACCGGCACCACGGAACAAGTTACCACCACCAATAACCACACCGACCTGTATACCCAGTTCTATAAGTTCTTTGATTTCCTGAGCCATACGATCTAAAACGCTAGCATCGATACCAAAACCTTCTGCACCTTGTAGAGCCTCGCCACTTAGTTTAAGCAGAATACGCTGATAAACGGGTTTTGCATTGGTTGCCATGAGTTGTGTCCTAACAGGTCATTATTGGAGTCATACATATAGAGCCTCGCTCTATATGCCGAAAAATGTATTTGATACAGAATGCTACACAAAAATAGTTCAAGTTGCAGGAAGTTGAATCGCTACACTAAAAGAGGCGAATGCATGCAGCTTGAAATATGCAGTGTATTAAAGAAAGGCCGCCAATCGGCGGCCCTTTTCGTTGATTACTTGCTCATTGCAGCAACTTCTGCTGCGAAGTCAGTTTCAACTTTCTCGATACCTTCACCAACTTCAAAGCGGATGAAGTTAGTTACGTTAGCACCTTTTTCTTTCAGTAAGTCACCAACAGATTTGCTTGGATCCATTACGAAAGGCTGGCCAGTCAGAGAGATTTCGCCAGTGAATTTGTTCATGCGACCGATAACCATTTTTTCAGCGATTTCGCGTGGTTTACCAGATTGCATAGCGATGTCTAACTGAATTTGGTGCTCGTGAGCAACAACGTCAGCTGGAACGTTTTCTGGAGTTACATATTCTGGCTTGCTTGCAGCAATGTGCATAGCGATGTGTTTCAGCAGTTCTTCATCTGCGCCTTCGCCAGCAACCAGAACACCGATACGAGCGCCGTGCAGGTAGCTACCTACTTGTGCGCCTTCCAGAATAGCAACGCGACGGATATTGATGTTTTCACCAATTTTCGCAACTAAAGCTGTACGTGCTTCTTCGAATTTTGCTTTCAGAGCGTCGATGTCAGCGTTTTTATCAGCAACAACTGAAGCTAAAACTTCTTTACCGAATGCTAAGAAACCAGCATCTTTAGCAACGAAGTCAGTTTCGCAGTTCAGTTCGATCAGCGCACCAGTTTTACCGTCGTTGAAAACTTCAGTCAGGATAACGCCTTCAGCAGCAACACGGCCTGCTTTTTTAGCAGCTTTCGCTTGACCTGATTTACGCATGTTGT
Organism: Providencia sp. LY12; assembly: GCF_057621555.1. Classification (NCBI taxonomy): domain Bacteria; kingdom Pseudomonadati; phylum Pseudomonadota; class Gammaproteobacteria; order Enterobacterales; family Morganellaceae; genus Providencia; species Providencia sp. LY12. The sequence goes on from NZ_CM172594.1 coordinate 3,478,525, forward strand.
CGATTGCTAATTCGATGTCGCCGTTAGCTTCAACTAATGCTTTTTTACATTCCATCATACCTGCGCCAGTACGTTCGCGCAGTTCTTTTACCAATGCAGCGGTAATTCCAGACATGTGATTTATTCCTCGATATGCCTCACGGGACTTTCCCACAAGGATAATTCTGATTCACAGAGACAAAAGGGGCCTAAGTAGGCCCCTTCTAACCAATATATAGCAATACCTGGTTAATAAGGGCTTTTGCCTTATTATTCAGCTTCTACTAAGCTTTCTTCTGCTTGAACAGCCAGATCTTGTGAACGACCTTCACGAACGGTGTTTGCAACAGCGCCCAGATACAGTTTGATTGCACGGATTGCATCGTCGTTACCAGGGATAACGAAGTCGATACCGTCTGGATCAGAGTTAGTATCAACGATAGCGAATACTGGGATACCCAGGTTGTTAGCTTCTTTGATAGCAATGTGTTCGTGGTCTGCATCGATAACGAACAGAGCGTCTGGTAAACCGCCCATATCTTTGATACCGCCTAAGCTGTTTTCTAACTTACCAAGTTCACGAGTACGCATCAGCGCTTCTTTCTTGGTCAGTTTGTCGAAAGTACCGTCTTGTGACTGAACTTCCAGATCTTTCAGACGTTTGATTGACTGACGAACAGTTTTCCAGTTAGTCAGCATCCCACCTAACCAACGGTGGTTTACGAAATATTGATCACAGCTTCCAGCAGCTTCTTGAACGGCTTCGCTTGCAGCACGTTTAGTACCAACAAACAGAATCTTGCCTTTACGAGAAGCAATTTTAGTCAACTCAGCCAGAGCTTCGTTGAACATTGGAACAGTCTTTTCCAAGTTGATGATATGAACTTTGTTACGAGCGCCGAAAATGAAAGGTTTCATTTTAGGGTTCCAGTAACGAGTCTGGTGACCAAAGTGAACGCCCGCTTGTAACATATCGCGCATGGAAACAGTTGCCATTTTATACCTCTGTATATAAGTAATTGGGGTTATGCCTCCACGAATCCCATGCTACCGACTCTATAGCTGCGTCTAAACGCATAAGAGCACCCCGGCGCACGTGCCGATTCGTGTGTGTTATTACACAATTGAGTTTTAGTTTATGCACATCCAATCGATGCCTTTAAGATTCACTCACTAATCCAAATTAGATTAAAAAATGAGATAAAGAGAAAAATATGGATTGCCGGCGCGCTTTATACCATAAAATGCAGTTGTAATCCAATAATTGTTGTTTTTTTCGCTGATAAAAACTAAGTGTATTATTCAAATATCAATGAATTTTGCCCGTCACAAAAGAGCCTCCGTGCAAATATGGGGCAACAACAAAGCGATAGCGAAAAATGGTCAAGACAAAAAATTCACCATCAAAAATCGACTGGCATTTTTGACAATTTGTGCTCTAGAAAGCTCAATTTGAACAAACCACGCCTAAGGCTTGGCTTACCCTGTGCTCCATTATTTGTTTTTAATCGGCTTGTATAATCGAATTGTGAGCATCTAAACATATCGCCTACTAGTTGGCAGAAAATGCGGTGACTGTTACCATACTCAGCATCAACGGTAAAAATGTCGCAACAATTGCCCATTTCCAAACCCTTTTTTTAACATGTCGCAAATTCCTTGCTGACATATATGGACTGAACTCATGGCTATTATTATCAAAACTGAAGAAGATATTCAGAAAATGCGTGTTGCTGGTCGCCTAGCAGCTGAAGTGTTAGAAATGATCGCACCGCATGTTGTGCCGGGAGTCAGTACAGGTGAATTGGATCGCCTTTGCCATAAACACATTGTTGAGCAACAACAAGCGATCCCAGCCTGCCTTGACTACCACGGTTTCCCTAAGTCTGTTTGTATTTCTGTGAATGATGTTATCTGCCACGGTATTCCAAGTGACGATAAAATTCTGAAAGATGGTGATGTGGTTAACATCGACGTCACTGTCATCAAAAATGGTTTCCACGGCGATACCTCTAAAATGTTCATCGTCGGTAAACCAACTATCCAAGGTGAGCGCCTGTGCCAAGTGACTCAAGAGAGTCTGTATCTGGCAATCCGTATGGTAAAACCAGGTATCCGTTTACGCACCATTGGTAAAGCCATTCAAGAATTTGTTGAGAAGCAAGACCTGTCTGTAGTTCGCGAATATTGCGGTCACGGCATCGGTGAAGGCTTCCACGAGGAGCCACAAGTACTGCATTATGATGCAGATGACAGCGGCGTTGTGCTGCAAAAAGGCATGACCTTCACTATCGAGCCAATGGTGAATACCGGTGATTTCCGTATTCGCACCATGAAAGATGGCTGGACAGTCAAAACTAAAGACCGTGGTTGGTCTGCACAGTACGAGCACACCTTAGCGGTGACTGACAACGGCTGTGAAATTTTAACTCTGCGTAAAGAAGAAGAGCCATTTATTTCTGCGGTTCTGATCAACGAGTAATCGTATTTCAAGCTCCTCCTTGGGGGAGCTTAGTTTTTCTGTTCATCCCCCCTAAAAAAACGTAAGCTGATCATAATTTCTGTATGGCTCTCAACACGGACAGATGATGATGACGGCACCTTCAAACAGCTATTTATCCCCCACGCAATTCCAACCTTCCGATCTTGAGCTCTCAGCGCTTCGGCAACACGTTGATCAATTTGATTCTTGGTTAGAATCTGCATTTCACCAAGGGCAAAATGTCGTGGATTTACTCCGCGCCCGCAGTGACTATCTTGATGCCCTGCTCACCAAGCTTTGGCAGAGTTACCATTTTGACCAATGTTCAGGGATGTCGTTGATTGCCGTCGGTGGCTATGGTCGTCATGAGCTACACCCGCTATCAGACATCGACATTTTAATCCTCAGCCAGCAACCGATTCCTGAAGAGATTGCAGCTAAAGTCGGTCAGTTCATTACCTTGCTGTGGGATTTGCGTTTTGATATCGGGCATAGTGTTCGCTCATTGGAAGAGTGCATTGACGCTGGAAAACAAGACTTAACCACGGCGACTAATCTGATTGAATCGCGCTTAATTTGTGGTGATATCGCCCTATTCTTAAACTTACAGAAAACCATTTTTAGTGATGATTTTTGGCCTTCCGCCACATTTTTTGCCGCAAAAATAGCCGAACAGCAGGAACGCCATCAGCGTTATCACAGTACCAGCTACAATTTAGAGCCAGATATTAAAAGCAGCCCCGGCGGATTACGGGATATTCATACCTTACTGTGGGTAGGTCGCCGTCATTTTGGTGCAACAACCGTCGATGAAATGGTGGGCTTTGGTTTCCTCACCGAAGAAGAACGCCAAGAACTCAAAGAGTGTTTATCATTTCTATGGAAAATCCGTTTTGCCTTGCATTTAGTGGTTAAACGCTATGACAATCGCCTACTGTTTGACCGTCAATTTAGTGTTGCACAATCATTAGGTTACACCGGTGAACGTAACCAACCTGTCGAGCGCATGATGAAAGATTTCTATCGCGTCACTCGCCGCGTCAGGGAATTAAATCAAATGCTGCTACAACTGTTTGATGAAGCTATCTTGGCATTAAATCCAAATGAAAAACCGCGCCCTATTGATGAATATTTCCAACTGCGTGGCAACTTAATCGATGTGATTGACGAAATGCTGTTTATCAAACAGCCCGAAGCTATTTTAAAAATGTTTTATCAAATGGCTCGCAACCCCAATATTGAGGGGATCTACTCCACCACATTACGCCAACTGCGCTTTGCTCGGCGCGATCTGAAACTCCCCTTATGCGAAATTCCTGAAGCCCGCCGCATGTTTGTCAAAATTTTGCGCCATCCAAGGGCTATCAAAGGGGCTTTCGTCCCGATGCACTTACACAGTGTTCTCAGCGCCTATACGCCACTTTGGAGCAATATCGTTGGGCAGATGCAATTTGACCTGTTCCACGCCTATACAGTGGATGAGCATACTATTCGTGTCTTACAAAAGATCGACAGTTTTACGCAGGAAGAGAATCGCCGCGAACACCCACTATGCGTGAGTGTTTACCCTAAAATTTTACAACCCGAACTGCTGCGATTAGCGGCAATGTTTCATGATATTGCCAAAGGGCGCTCAGGGGATCACTCCGATCTCGGTGCTGAATTTGTCTATGAATTCGCTCTTCAACATGATTTTACAACCAAAGATGCCGAGCTTGTCGCATGGCTGGTGAAAAATCACTTATTGATGTCCGTGACCGCCCAGCGCCGAGATATTCAAGACCCGGATGTGATCAAACAGTTTGCCGGGGAAGTTAAATCGACAGCGCGCTTGAATTACCTGATGTGCTTAACGGTTGCTGATATTTGTGCCACCAACAGCACGTTATGGAATAGCTGGAAGCAAAGTTTGATCCGTGAGCTTTATCTTTCTACCGAACATCAACTCAACCAAGGCATGCAAAGCACGCCCGATCTTCGTGAACGCATTCGTCATCATCGTTACCAAGCGCTATCGCTACTTCGACAATCGCACATCGATGAAGAGCTGCTCAACACTCTGTGGTCACGCTGCCATGCGGATTATTTCTTGCGCCACACGCCGACTCAACTGGCTTGGCACGCCAATCACCTGCTCAAACATGATTTAACCCAGCCTTTGGTGTTAATCAGTACTCAACCGAAACATGGCGGAACAGAAATTTTTATCTGGTGCCACGACAAAGCGCATTTATTTGCAGCCGTTGCCAGTGAGCTGGATAGACGCAACCTCAGCATTCATAGCGCTCAAATTTTTACTAATAAAGATAATATGGCGATGGATACTTTCGTGGTACTCGAACCTAATGGCTCGCCACTTTCGAAAGATAGATATGAACACATTCGTAAGGCGCTGTTACTGGCGGTTCAACAACCTGAAATTCCATTACCAAAACCGCGAACCCTCCCTGCGAAGCTACGTCATTTCAGCGTACCAACCAAAGTGAATTTTCTACACTCCAATAATGACCGCCGTACCTATATGGAGTTATTCGCGCTTGATCAACCAGGATTACTCGCCAAAGTGGGGCATATTTTCGCTCAAATGGAGATTTCTTTATACGGTGCCCGCATCACGACCATCGGCGAAAAAGTCGAAGACTTTTTTGTTTTGGCTGATAAAGAACACAAAGCGTTGGATAAAAATATGCAACAAGAGTTATCAGAAAGGTTGACAGAAGCCCTTAAATCGAAGGATAAAATATAGTGCCAGTCTCATTGATGGCATGTTACCTGACTGAGAACCATTGTAGGAGAAACAGCATTAATGCAACAATTACAAGCAATTATTGAGCAAGCATTCGAAGAGCGCGCATCCATTACCCCGAATACTGTCACGCCAGCAGTCAAGCAAGCCGTGATGGAAACCATCGCTTTATTAGATAGCGGTAAACTGCGTGTTGCAGAAAAAATTGCAGGTGTTTGGGTCACTCACCAGTGGCTGAAGAAAGCGGTTTTATTATCTTTCCGTATTCATGATAACCAAGTTATCGAAGGCGCAGAAAGCCGCTATTTTGATAAAGTTCCAATGAAATTTGCGGATTACGACAAAGCACGCTTTGAACGTGAAGGCTTCCGTGTTGTGCCACCAGCAGCCGTACGCCAAGGGGCTTACATCGCTAAAAACAGCGTGTTAATGCCATCTTACGTCAACATCGGCGCGTATGTTGATGAAGGAACTATGGTCGATACATGGGCAACAGTTGGTTCTTGTGCGCAAATTGGTAAAAACGTTCACCTTTCTGGTGGCGTTGGCATCGGTGGCGTTCTGGAGCCATTACAAGCAAACCCAACAATTATCGAAGATAACTGCTTTATCGGCGCACGTTCTGAAGTGGTTGAAGGCGTGATTGTTGAAGAAGGTTCCGTGATTTCTATGGGCGTTTATCTGGGTCAAAGCACCAAGATTTATGACCGTGAAACGGGTGAAATCTTCTATGGTCGCGTACCTGCGGGCTCCGTTGTTGTTTCCGGTAACTTACCGTCCAAAGATGGTAGCTACAGCCTGTACTGCGCCGTGATCGTGAAAAAAGTCGATGAAAAAACCCGCGGAAAAGTCGGTATCAATGAGTTACTAAGAAGTATTGATGAGTAAGTATAGAGCAGTGATTGACTCGTAAGTTACCGAATCAATTACTCATCAAACTCTAAACTCTCACCTCCCCTTACACTTTAAGGGTTGCAAAGTGTAAAACGCGAAGCTACCCCGAAGCGCATGTCCATCTGCGAATCGGGTAGCCGAGTGTACTTAGCCATTGTTCCACTGATCCATTGATTTACTGATCCATTGATTAATAATGGAAAATCCTGCACCTCAAGCACAAACCTCTCGTTAAGTCAGCAGAAGCCTCTGGGTTATAGATAGATAACACAAATAATAAAGTAGATTCTATTACAAACAGAGGTTGGTCAAACGGGATTGATCGCGCATAATATGGCCGAGAATTTACAGCCCTTGGTCAATTAGCTGCTATTATTAGATGGTTGTTTTGTAACTCATCATTTTATAAGCAATTAGGGCTCAGTAGATGGTTATAAAAAGAGACTGCCTTGTTTATAGCCCTTATTTATAACCCTAAAAGTCATCGACACAGTCCCTTACGATTAAGCGAGCTAACATGTACGATAATTTGAAAAGTTTAGGTATCAGCAATCCGCAAGATATCGACCGCTATTCCCTGCGCCAAGAAGCTAATAACGATATTTTAAAAATTTACTTTCGCAAAGATAAAGGCGAGTTTTTCGCTAAAAGCGTGAAATTTAAGTACCCACGCCAGCGTAAGACTGTTGCAGCAACTGATGGCAGCAACAACTTCAAAGAAATTAACGAAATCAATACTAACTTACGTTATGTGATTGAAGAACTAGACCAAATTTGTCAAAACGACCAAACTGATGTTGATTTAAAACACAAAATTTTGGATGACCTGCGTCATTTAGAACACGTTGTGTCCAATAAAATCGCAGAAATTGAAGCGGACCTCGAGAAACTCACTCGTAAATAGTCTACTTCCTCACTGCACTGTAAGCCGACATGTTTACAGTGCAGATGTATAAGGCTCACTATTTACAGCAAATCTGCCCAAGATTGTAACCACACTTTGGCAAATTCTTCAGGCTCATCCACTTCAGTCGCATCAATAAACAGCACATCGCCAATACGGCTACCAGATTGCTCAGCTAATAACTCATCAAACTGTTTACCCGCTCCGCAGAAGTTCTCATAGCTGCTATCACCTAAGGCGATCACGCCATACTTCAATTCAGGCTGATAGCCGACAATATCTTTAATTTCATAAAAAAGAGGCGCAATGGTATCGGGAATGTCACCTTGTCCGGTAGTGGAAGTGATCACCAGAGCAACGCCTTCCCCCGCATTATAGACTTGCCAATCCGCTAGCGTTGGCTCCTCAAACACTGCCACTTCATGGCCTTGCTGTTCGAAGATCTCTTGCGCCACTTCTGCAACCGCTAATGCGTTGCCATACACTGTCCCGACAAAAATTCCGATTTTGGACACTACGTCCTCCTTATAAAAGCCTATCAAACAGGATAATCAATCACATTAATATCGAGCTTTGAGACAGTATCACCCCACCCAAATTGCTCAACTAATGATAGCCATTGTGCATCCCATGGCGCGACTAACGATATTTTTTCTTCTGTTATAGGGTGAATAAATATTAGCTGGCTAGCGTGCAGCATCAAGCGAGAGACTGAAAAATGCTCACTTACACCGCGGTTTTGTCGTAAGTCTCCATGTTTACTATCCCCAATAATGGGATGACGTAAATGGGACATATGACGTCTTAATTGGTGTTTGCGTCCCGTTTCAGGCTTAAGCTCAACAAGGCTAAAACGCGCAGTATCATAGCGCCCAATTGCCACTGGACACTCGACTGTCGCCAAGGGTTTGTAGTGGGTGACACACTCTTGTAACCGAGGCTCTTTAGTCGCGTGTTTATCCGCAATTTTGTCGAGTTCCTCAAGTAACGGGTAATCTAATCTATCCCCTTCCGTAACGTAGCCCCGCACAATCGCATGGTACACTTTTTCCATAGTATGCTGCTCAAACTGCTCGGCGAGTGACCTTGCGACTTCACTGGATAATGCAAACAACAACACACCCGATGTCGGTCTATCAAGACGGTGGATTGGGAAAACATGCTGCCCAATTTGGTCACGCAGTGTTTGCATCACAAACACCGTCTCTTTGCTGTCTAGCCAACTGCGATGTACCAACATGCCTGCTGGTTTATTAACAGCAACCACATACTCGTCTTGATAGATAATCTCCAACATCCGTTATCCGCCCATCACTGTAAATTGAAAATAACTATCTAATTCACGAAGATGGTCAAGAAACTCAATAAATCGCCCTTCTTCATCGTCTTTGTAGATTTCTTCAAAATACGGTGCGATAGCAAAATTGCTCGGTAGCATGGCACCTTGATCAATCATTGCTGTCAGTCGAGGGATTAAAATCCACTGAAGCCATTGGGCGGCTTCCATCGTATCGATGGCAAAAGGTTCCACACTTTCAAACGCGTCTGGACTTGGCGGGACCTCTTCCCATAAGGATTTGGCTCTCATCTCTATTTCAAGATGACCGAGTTTCTCAAGGATGCGTTGCTCAATATTCATACTAAAGCCTATTCAAATATAATAATTCAAAATATACCGTATTTTTGAATACGGTTCTGTCGCAAACATGGGGATGAGACAAACAAAAAACAATCATGTGCCTAAAAATTGACTTTCAATTTTCCATTTTTAATATTTCTTAAAATAATAAATATTTGTTTATCATTCGTTATATGTTTAGCATTTATTATCAAATGTTTTTCTACACAGTTTGCTTTTTTCATTATTAACATAAAGATGGTTTATCTATGGGACTATTAAAGCAGTGGCGTCAACAAAACAAGACATGGAAATCTTTCACTAACAAATATGTACAGCTAAAAAGAAAGATCCGCATTGCTAAGTTGCCTTCACAACAATATCAGCAATATAAATCGATGTGCGATACATACCAAAGCGCCCTGCTATCAGCGACCATCGATGGCGTACCTCAATTTATTGAGCGACCAATTAACAAATATCTGCATAAAACGTGGAGTGGTAAACAGAAATTATCCACTGCAAGCTACACGTTAGATTTAATTGAAAAAACCTTTACACCTGAAGCGATCACCGCCATGTTTTCGGATAAACGAGACGGCTTAACGGTCGCAAATATTGAGCTAAAATCCGGTGATTTTGCCCAATTAAAAATGATCTATTCTCAATATCCACGTGAAGGGGATCTCTCCATCCATTTACTCAATGAAACGGGTGATGAAATCTATTTGATGAGCTTTTCATTTGGTGAACAAGGTCAGCTTTATGTCTGTTCCCTACAAGGGCCATCGACAGAGCAGAGCGTAGAGCAAGTGAAATCCATTACGAAACAGATGCATGCAATGAGGCCTAAAAACCTTTTAATGTCTGCTATTTATGCGGTAGCTGCTTATTTCCAAATCAAATCTATTCTCGGGATTTCAAATAACAGCCATATCAAAAGCCAGCATTTAAAATCCAGCTACGATACGTTTTGGGAAGAGTGTGGCGGAGTTTTAAATGCCGAAGGTTGGTATCAATTACCACTTCAAGAGCCAATGCGTGATATCGAATCAGTGAAAAGCCAGAGACGTTCCGAATTCCGTAAGCGCGAAGCACTGAGAGAAGCCATGTCGCAAAGTATTATTGAGTCCCTCACCCAATACTCAAACTCAGCTCAGAAATAAAAAAAGTAGCCAGCTAAAACTAACTGGCTACTTATCTATCAATTGACTTGCATCCTGCAATGCGACTTCCTGCCGCCTAACATCCTGTTAGATAAAAATTTAGCAGACCAACCGCTCTGCCAGGTTATCCATTTCCTTGTTTTTTATATGTAAAAAAGCTAAACAACTACCCTGTCCAGCCCGATAAGAATGTATTAAATCCATTAAGCAAACAACCTAGTGTTCTACATTCAGGTTATTCAAAAAATAATAAAAAACTTAAAATGGATAGTAACGCTATGAAATTAAAAGTTAAATAATTCTCATTTCGATAATATGAAAAATTATTAAGATATGGCTTAACCAAATTGTAGGCAATAACCTACAGCACCACGCCATAAATCTCTTACCCCTGAGATGATATAACAGGCTTCAGTTGTTGAATAAAGCTCGCAAGATTTTCTGCAATAACTTGTCGTTGCTTGCTTCCAAACGTTTCAACAATAATTTCCCCTGTTAAATTACACATAGAAATCATCTCTAATTCAGAGTCTAACGTGGCAATAAACAGTGTTGGTGGTAACTTTAAGCGCTTTTGAGTCACCAAATGCCCAATCAAGTTTTCCTGTAAGCGAATAAAATCCTCTTCGCTCCACACTTGCACCAAATTCAATGATAAGTCACCAAACGTCGCGCTCATATCTCCTGCTAACTGAGTGGTATAAAAAGCGTGAATATCGCCCTGTAATTGGAGTTCTAGCGCATTAGCGACATTATTTAAACTTTTCTCTTCTAATGGAAACGGCTGAGGCTCCCAATAAACCACATCATCACCAGTACGAACGATGCAAGGAGAAGGCACCCCATACAGCTCAGCAGACACCGGTGGAAGCCCTGTTGCTTCTTGCCATTTAGCCACATACTGGCTGGTAAAATTTTTAATTAAATCAGAGATTATTGTATTCATCGTTTTTCAATTGTGAGAAATAACATTATTAAAACCAATTCAAATTGGCAGGCTCAATATTATGGATAAGTGGTATTATGACAGAAGTTAACAAACGAATAAAATGCACTCAGTTTGCCAATGTTCAGCACTGACACGCCGAAAAGATAAGGATCACTATGTCTCACTATCAAAATAACCCCGCTCTCGATAATTTAACTCTCGGGAAAAAGACGGCTTATCATGACCAATATGATGCCGCTTTATTGCAAGCGGTGCCGCGTAGCCTTAATCGCGATCCTTTGGATATTCATGCTGATACACTGCCATTCCACGGCGCCGATATTTGGACACTGTATGAACTCTCTTGGCTAAATGCCCGTGGTGTTCCTCAAGTCGCGATAGGCTCCGTCAGTGTAGATGCCACAAGTGAAAACTTGGTGGAATCAAAAAGCTTCAAGCTTTATCTCAATAGTTTCAATCAGACTCGCTTCGAAACGTGGGAAAATGTGCGAAGCGTTTTGCAAAATGACCTAAGCTGCTGTGCTAATGGCGAGGTTAAGGTTACACTTTATAAACTTGATGACTTTACTCAGCAAGCCATTCACCAATTCCAAGGTGTCTGTATTGATGAGCAAGAGATTGACATCGATAACTATGAATTTAATCGCGACTATTTGGTCGATTGCACTCAACCAGAGGTTGTCGAAGAAACCCTCGTCAGCCATCTATTGAAATCAAATTGCTTGATTACCAATCAACCTGATTGGGGCTCAGTACAAATTCATTATCGTGGTCCGAAAATTGACCGTGAAGCGTTATTACGTTACCTCGTCTCATTTCGTCATCATAATGAATTCCACGAACAGTGTGTGGAGCGCATTTTCAACGACATAACAATACTGTGCAAACCAGAGAAATTATCGGTATATGCACGCTATACTCGCCGAGGTGGGCTTGATATCAACCCATGGCGCAGTAATGAACAATTCGAGCCTGACACGGGTCGTTTGGCACGGCAATAAGTACCTACTAAATTGAAAATCAGTGTAATTTAAGAGAATGCTATTTAAATCATTTTCAATGTAATTCACGCGTCAAGAGCCCAATTGGGCAAAGGAGTGTTACTTGATTACTCATATCAGTCCATTAGGATCTATGGATCTATTGTCTCAGCTTGAAGTCGATATGCTGAAACGTACGGCGAGCAGCCATTTGTATCAGCTATATCGAAACTGCTCCTTAGCGGTATTACATTCAGGAAGCTTAACTGACAGCAGTAAAGAGCTTTTAGAAAAAAGTGCAGGTTTTGATATCAACATTTTACGTCGTGAACGTGGTATCAAATTAGAGCTTATTAACCCGCCAGAAAAAGCGTTCGTTGACGGTAAAATCATTCGTTCATTACAAGCGAACTTGTTTGCCGTACTGCGCGATATTCTGTTTGTTCACGCTCAAATAACTAATGCCAAACAGCAGTTCCATCTCGATTTAGAAAATAGCACTCACCTCACTAATATGATCTTTTCCATCTTACGTAACGCCCGTGCGCTACATATTGGTGAAGATCCGAATATGATCGTGTGCTGGGGTGGGCACTCCATTAATGAAAATGAATACCTGTATGGTCGTAAAGTCGGTAATGAACTAGGCTTGCGTGAACTGAACATCTGCACAGGTTGTGGACCGGGAGCTATGGAAGCGCCAATGAAAGGTGCAGCGGTAGGTCACGCTCAACAGCGTTATAAAGACAGCCGTTTTATCGGGTTAACTGAGCCGTCCATCATCGCGGCTGAGCCACCTAACCCATTAGTTAATGAACTGATCATCATGCCAGACATTGAAAAACGTCTTGAGGCATTTGTCCGTTTAGCCCACGGGATCATTATTTTCCCTGGTGGCGTGGGAACCGCAGAAGAGCTGCTGTATCTGCTGGGTATTATGATGGATCCTGAAAATACCGAGCAAGTGCTGCCATTAGTCCTGACTGGACCAAAAGAAAGCGCTGAATACTTCTCTGTTTTGGATGATTTTATTCGCCATACTCTAGGAGATGAAGCGAGCAAACATTACCAAATCATTATCGACAACCCACAAGAAGTGGCACGCGTGATGAAAAAAGGCATGTCTGCAGTGAAAGAGAGCCGTCGTAATACGGGTGATGCATACAGCTTCAACTGGTCGATTAAAATCGCCCCTGACCTACAGCATCCGTTTGAGCCGACTCACGAAAATATGGCATCACTGAATCTGCATCCGGGTCAATCCCCAGAAAAACTGGCTTCCGATTTACGCCGTGCTTTCTCTGGAATTGTCGCGGGTAACGTAAAAGAAGTCGGCATGAAAGCGATTGAAAAACATGGTCCTTTCAAAATTCATGGTGATAGCGACATCATGAAACGCATGGACATTTTACTCCAAGGTTTCGTGAAACAGCATCGTATGAAGTTGCCGGGTGGCACCGCTTACGAACCTTGCTATGAAATTGTGAAATAATCACCTACGCGCCAAGGAAGGCGCGTTTAACTACCAAACGGCTTATGATCCATTTATTAATTATTGATGCTTTAAACTTAATTCGACGTATCCACGCGGTTCAGGGGAGCCCATGTGGAGAAACCTGTTTATCCGCTATTTCTCAATTGATTAACCACACTAACGCCACCCATATTGTGGCAGTATTTGATGAAGAAGGTCGCCACCATAGTTGGCGTCATGAAAAACTGCCTGACTATAAAGCAGGGCGTCAGCCTATGCCTGAAAATTTACAAGCTGAGTTACCTCAGCTCGTTGCTCAGTTTGAAGAAAATGGCATTCATTGCTGGCAATCTGAAGGTGATGAAGCCGATGATTTAGCCGCCACTCTTGCTAAACGTATTGCCGATTCTGGGCATACCGTCACCATCGTCTCTACCGATAAAGGTTACTGCCAGCTACTCTCTCCAAACCTGCGTATCCGTGACTATTTTCAAAAGCGTTGGTTGGACGTGCCTTTCATCGAGAATGAATTTGGCGTAAAACCTGAACAACTTCCTGATTACTGGGGGTTAGCGGGGATCAGCAGCAGTAAAGTTCCTGGGGTGGCAGGTATTGGCGCCAAAAGTGCCACAGAGCTCCTTCAGCGATTCCAAACTATTGAAAATTTGTACGCCAACTTTGATGCTCTTGAAGAGAAATGGCAGAAAAAACTCTCTAACCAACAAGAAATGGCGCTTATCTGTCGCGATATTGCCACATTAAAAACAGACATTGCCTTGAAAGGTAATCTGAATCAGTTGCGCTATCAAGCTAAATAGCAGACACAAAAAAGGTCACTGTGAAGTGACCTTTTTACTATTCAAGCCAATCCAGCTTTGACTTAATAATATTCACGCGCCATTGGGTTTGCAGACCAAACACGCTGTACATGCACAGTGACTTCTTCGCGGTCATGGTAAAGCTGTTTCGCGTGGATCAGAACGTTGATACCATTCTCTTTCAGCTGAACTTTCATTTTTTCCAAAATATGCGCCACTTCTTCATAGCGTTTTTTCATTGGCAGCTTCAAGTTAAAAATGGTCTCGCGGCACCAGCCTTCTTGCAACCACTGAGTCATTAATGCGGCAACCTTGGCTGGTTTTTCCACCATATCACACACTAACCACGTAATATTTTGAGAGGTTGGCTTAAATTTAAAACCATCTTCGCGGTGATGTCGAACTTGCCCTGTATTCATCAGGCTTTCCGCCATTGGACCATTATCTACCGCTTCCACCATCATGCTGCGTTTGACGAGCTGGTAAGTCCATCCTCCCGGACAGGCACCTAAATCCACCGCCTTCATGCCACTCGCTAAACGCTCATCCCACTCTTCATAAGGAATAAACACATGGAAAGCCTCTTCCAGTTTTAATGTCGAACGGCTTGGTGCATCCGATGGGAACTTCAAGCGCGGAATACCCATATAGAAATTCGAACTATTATTCGAATAAGAATAACCGGTATAGCAGCACCCCGGCGCAATAAAGAACACATGGACTACTGGACGTTTAAAGTTCTCTTGCGCCAATAAAACTTTCTCTTGGCGTAACGCATTACGCAGAGGTACCGTAAATTTACGGCAGAATTTCATTAATTCTTTTGATTCATTGGTATCCGCAACCTCAACACGCAGATCCCCCGCTCTCTCAACCTGCTGGCTAAGCGCGTTCACAATCGGTGTAACTCTATCTTCTGGCGGTAAATCTTTTAATAAATCACCCACCACAAACATTTGGCGAGCAAAAATCAATTCACGAAATGGAAGTGTGCGCGCAAGGATGTCTGCATCCTCAGATTGATAACATTCGAAAATAACATAACCGCTATTTTCTTTAACGCGGGCAAAACCGTAAATTTCGCGTTGCCCTGCTTTATCTGTAATTTCTGCTGCGCACTCTTTTTCAAAGCCCGGGCGGCAATATAATGCAATTTTATTACTCATTGCGTGACGCCGATTTCCTTAGACGCATAGCGCCAATAACAACTAAAAGCCAGCCAACGAGGAAGCAAACGCCACCTATTGGCGTAAAATAAGAGAAGTATTTTACCTGCAATAAGGCCATACAATAAAGGCTACCGCTAAAAAGAAGTATGCCTACGGAGAAAAACACGCCCGCCCAATAGAACCACAAAATGACTTTACGCAGTAATACCGCACCCAGCACCATTAATGCAACGGTATGAAACATTTGATAACGTAGCCCTGTTTCAATCCAAGCCATTTGATGAGCGCTCATAATTGGAGAAAGTGCATGAGAGCCAATGGCGCCAAATGCAACAATAAAAAATCCACTAATCCCTGCAAAAATTAACATCAAACGACTATTCACAATAGCACCTTCGTTTTAACTGTTTGATTATTGTATATGCGTCAAATCTTGGTCATTGGTAATAAAGCCAAGCTTTTCTTGCTCACTGGCTGCTTGTGCAAGGATCCATTGACGAAATGCCGCTATTTTCCCTAAATCGGCCTGACTCTCTTGGCAGACCAGATAGAATGCATTTTTACTGACTAATACTTCGCTAAACGGACACACCAATCTGCCAGCATCAATCTCATTCTTTGCCATCACATTGTTGGTTAATGCTACCCCTTGCCCATGAACTGCTGCTTGGATCACCATAGCGCTATGGCTAAAAATAGGTCCTTGCTGCACATTCACAATATTCTGCAAATCAAGCTGCTTCACATAAGCTTGCCAATCACGGCGAGAAGAGTCATGAAGCAACGTATGCTTCGCTAAATCTTCCGGGTTCTTCAGTTGATTCCCTCCGGTCATTAACGAAGGTGAACACACTGGCATTAAATATTCGGCGTAAAGTCTGTCCGTTCTTAAGCCCGCCCAGTTTCCTCTGCCATAAAAAATGGCAACATCCACATCATCCGCTAGCTTATCTTCTTCCCGATCAACTGCTTGAATACGCACATCAATGCCAGGAAAAGCTTGGTTAAATCCAGAAAGCCGAGGAACCAGCCATTGTATCGCGAAACTTGGCGATAAGCTTACAGTTAGTGCGCCTTTTGCGCTTCTGGCTTGAAGCTTTCTCGTCGCTTCATTTAAAGACGAGAAAATTTCTTTAATATCAAGGTAATAACTTTGCCCCTCTTCCGTCAGCAGCAATGAACGATTTCGACGGCGAAATAGCTTTAATCCGAGGAAATCTTCTAAGCTTTTTATTTGATGACTAACAGCTGCCTGTGTCACAAATAATTCATCTGCCGCTTTAGTAAAACTTAAATGACGGGCGGCGGCATCAAACACTCTCAGAGCATTTAAAGGCGGTAATCTTTTAGACATAATCTCTTCGACTCAGCTTCGTTATACGCATTAGTTTTTCTCATCCGAAGCATTATAAATTGTCCCTTGAGGATACGCCAGTAAATACCTATAGTATGCGCACTTCCTAAGCCGGAACGAAAAGTTGCAGAGTTTAGTTACTTTGAAACTTTTGGCTTTGTGGTTGTGATGTTGTGTTTGCAAGTTGTCTGGTTAATCCAGGCTTTGTAGCGATTGCTACTGTTTTTTTCACTTCCTGTACATTTACCCTGTCTGTCCATAGTGATTTTTATAGTGCACCGCCTAAGCGCGGTGCTTTTTTTATTTTGGGCGCCATAAAATCCATTATGAAAGATAAAAAAACATTACCCCATCGGATTTCGAGTAAAAAAGCCCAAAAAACGCATCTTAAATTAAATTTAACCATTAGGTTAAAAAGCAAACCTTCATCGACTTAGTGCGCTAACTTTTTTCAGGCGCGCAATTATTCAAAAATTTGCGCAAAAATCTTCCTGTTAAGTGTAACAAATTATTTCTAATAATCGATAACTGAATAACATTTTTTATCTCCATCTACTTATTCGCCGTTTTCCGTTATTATCATAATCAACGCATATTCATAACCACAGCCACATTCACCTATTGGATAGCTAACATCAAAGAATCAGCATAATGGATAACTTTAACGCCCCTCAATTTCGTCAGCAATTTCCAGCCATCGGCTCTGACATTGTTTTCCTTGATAGTGCCGCTACCGCCCTAAAACCCTTGGATATGATCAACACCTCTGATGATTACTATCGCTTTTCAGGCAGTTCTGTCTATCGTGGGCAATCCCCTGAAGCATTAAAAATTACTCGCTTGTACGAACAAGGTCGCGTACTAACGGCAAAATATATCCAAGCGCCAGACGAAAAATCCATTATCTGGACACGTGGCACCACTGAATCTATTAACTTGATTGCGCAGAGCTATTTCCGTGAAAAACTCCAAGCAGGTGATGAAATTATCGTCAGTGAGACTGAGCATCACTCAAATTTGCTGCCTTGGCTGATATTGGCACAACAGACAGGCGCAAAGATTGTTAAATGGGCGGTGACTCCTGACTTAACCTTAGATCTCAATACGCTGCAATCACTCTTGAACACCAAAAGCAAAATTGTTGCAGTAACACAAATGTCTAACGTAACGGGCTACCAACCAGACATTAGCGCGATAACCATACTTGCCCATCAATTTGGTGCAAAAGTCGTTGTTGATGGCGCTCAGGGCGTTGTACACCAACCTCTTAACGTCATGGAAACCAATGTAGATTTCTACGCTTTTTCAGCACACAAATTATATGGACCAACAGGTTTAGGTATCTGCTATGGAAAACCTGAACATTTAGCCAATATGAGTCCATGGCATGGCGGCGGTAAAATGTTAAATCACGTTGATTTTTCAGGCTTCACCCTCGCCCCAATCCCTCAGCGATTTGAAGCTGGAACCCCGAATATCGCGGGTGTGATCGCCTTTTCAGCCGTGCTCGAGTGGCTTTCAACGCAAAACTTAGCGCAAGCAGAAGCCTATACTTGTGCGCTGATAGACTATGCCTATGAGCAGCTTTCTCAGCTCGAAGGCGCGATTTTCTATCGAAATCAAAATTCGCCACTTTTATCTTTCAATTTCCACAATATTCACCATAGTGATTTAGGGCTTTTCTTGACCGAACAGAAAATTGCATTACGCTATGGACAACATTGTGCTCAACCATTGATGGATTCACTCAATATTAGCGGCTGTTTACGCATCTCAGCCATGCCATATAACAACAAGCAAGATATTGATAAATTTATTGATTCAGTGAAATTTGCACTTTCGATTTTAAATGATTAAAAGGTAATCTAATGACTTTGTCTCGACATGAACTGGCTTCTCATCCATTTGGCACAGAAATTGTCATTCACGAAATCGTTGAACAGTTTTCCAAACAAAAAGCGTGGGAAGATAAATATCGCTTACTTATCCAGCTCGCGAAAAAACTGCCCTCTCTCACAGAAGAAGAAAAGCAGCAGACTCAGGAAGTTCAAGGGTGTGAAAACCGTGTATGGATTGGCGCTATTCTCAATGATGATGATACATTCCATTTTTATGGGGATAGCGAAGGTCGTGTAGTAAAAGGGTTATTTGCTATTTTGCTCGCCTGCGTTGAACAGAAAAATGCACAGCAAATTTTAGAGACTGATTTTGAAGATATTTTTAGTCAAACAGGTATAACAGGGCAACTCAGTGAATCCCGCCAAAATGGGATCCACGCATTAATTACAGCAATCAAAAACATTGCGGGTGAAATGACCCCAGCAGAGTGATTATCCCGTTGAGGCTACATCGTAGCCTCAATTCTACTGTTTAGCTTCTCTTTGTGCCTTTGCAACCATCTTTTTCAACGCATGGGACACTGCAATAAAGCCAAAACTGGCTGTGACCATCGTGACCGCACCAAATCCTGATGCACAATCCATACGTTTTGAACCATCTGCCGTGCTTTTTGCTGCGCATACTGTTCCATCACTTTGTGGATAGACCAACTGCTCCGTCGAAAACACACAATCAATTCCCAATTTACCTTTGCCATTTTTCACGACATTAAAGTCTGACTTCAGACGTTCACGTAATTTCGCTGCCAAAGGATCTTGAACTGTCTTTGCTAAATCCGCGACTTGAATTTGGGTCGGATCAATTTGACCACCTGCGCCCCCCGTCGTCACGATAGAAATTTTAAAACGTCGGCAATACGCCAACAGCGCCGCTTTTGGTCTTACACTGTCAATGGCATCAATAACGTAATCAAATCCCAAAGAGAGGTATTCCGCCACATTATCTACTGTAATGAAATCATCAATGACATTCACGGTACACTCAGGATTGATTGCCAAAATGCGCTCTTTCATCACATCAACTTTAGGTAGCCCCACCGTTGATTTCAATGCATGAAGCTGGCGATTCGTATTGGTCACGCAGATATCATCCATATCTATCAGGGTGATAGCGCCAATACCTGAACGCGCTAATGCTTCAGCAGCCCATACGCCAACGCCGCCCACACCAATAACACACACATGTGAACGAGCAAAAAGATGAAGGGCTTGTTGCCCATATAAACGCCCGATTCCAGCGAATCGCTGCATCCACGCATCAGAAAGCTGAGCTTGCATAATCACAAACAACCTTAGTTAAAACGAAAATCGAATAAACAATAAATGGGGGCTACATTGCACTAAAAACAGGTTGGCTCTTTTTCAGAACCCATACACGCCCATAGTGGTTGTAAAAACCGGCCATTTTACCGGCATCGTGCCCTGTTCCATGATAAATATCGAAATGGTGCCCTTTAATTGCTCCGCCCACATCGAGGGCAACCATCATACGCATTTCGTATCTACCCGTAAATTTCCCATTTCCATCTAATACAGGAACTTCGGCTAATAATGCGGTTCCCGGTGGGATCAAGGTTTTATCCGATGCTACCGAGGCTTTTGCTACTAATGGCACCGCACTCGCGCCTCTTACAGGAACAAAAGATTGCGGTTTAAAGAAAACAAACGATGGATTACTTTCAAGTAATTCACGCACTTCTTGTTCACTGTGGGTGTTTGTCCAGTCGTGAATAGCCTGTAGGGACATTTTTTCTAAAGGCACTTCGCCTCTATCAACCAGCACCTTGCCAATACTTTTATATGCATGGCCATTTTTTCCTGCATAAGCGAAGAAATTCAGTGGGCTACCATCGCCGAAATCCACATAACCACTGCCTTGTACTTCCATCATAAAGTTGTCGACAGGAGAATCGCTGTAAGCCAAGATCAGATTGTTACTGAGCGCGCCATTATATATTTGCGCACGGCTAGGTAAGCGCCCCTTACTTTTTGATGGCATACCATACAATGGATGGCGGTAATTACCTTGCGGCGAGCGGCGAGCTTCAATTACTGGAGTATAGTACCCCGTAAATTGAACGTTTCCGTAATTGTCCATCCCTTCCATTTGGAAAGCCGACAAATTAAAACGCGATAACTGAGCAGGATCGCCCCCTGCCATTAACCAGTTTTCTATTGCATGGTAAGTTTCATTATTGTTATTGAATAAGCGTGGTGATGCATTTTGAATTTCCGTCACTTGACGATTAAAATCCGGCGCATTTATTGGTCGTCCTTGCACGTTAACTTGATTAACTTGTTGCAAGTCACTGTGCAGTTTACCATCTTTATATTGTTGCCCTTTATCTGTTGGATGAGATTGACACCCAGCCAATAAAGAAAAGAAGACGCCCGCGATTAACCCTTTCTGCCATGAATTCATCTTTATACCACCTAACCCATATCCAATATGAAGCGCACAATAGCAAACCCAAATTGAGAATGAAACGGCTATAAATATTTAGTGAGGTTATTTTTGGGTTAGAAGCCTTCAAAGAACAAAAAAAATACATTTTGTGCGTTTTTTAAACACTAATTAATGAAAAATGAAAAAAAAACACGAAAAAACTTGCATCAGATCTCATCCCGAGTATAGTGCCGCCTATCGGACGCGGGGTGGAGCAGCATGGTAGCTCGTCGGGCTCATAACCCGAAGGTCGTTGGTTCAAATCCAGCCCCCGCAACCAATTTCTTGATTTAGTCAAACTTGATTCAGTCAAAGTAAATTCAGCAGTAAAAACAAAGTAGTATCCCAAAGTAGTGAAATATTCAGGCGCGGGATGGAGCAGCATGGTAGCTCGTCGGGCTCATAACCCGAAGGTCGTTGGTTCAAATCCAGCTCCCGCAACCAATTCCTGATATATTTAACCTCTTCAGTCGCGGGGTGGAGCAGCTTGGTAGCTCGTCGGGCTCATAACCCGAAGGTCGTTGGTTCAAATCCAGCCCCCGCAACCAATTCTTATTTATTCTTTTCTTTGTCTTTCTTAGTTATATCAAAACCCAAACAGATTTTTAATCACTTAATTTCTTGTTTTCAGCCAATAAAAAAGGCGACTCACATTACTGTTTGCCACCTTCTTCGACACCAAAAATATCACGATTAATTACGGATAGCTAACTCGCCCCCATTACGGAAATAAGCTTTGATCCCTTCAAAAATCGACTCAGCCATTTGCTGTTGGAACTTAGCTGTTTTGAGTTTACGCTCTTCTTCTAAGTTACTGATAAAGGCTGTTTCCACTAAAATAGATGGAATTTCGGGGGCTTTTAATACCGCGAAGCCAGCTTGGTCCACTTTGTTTTTGTGTAGCCGGTTAACGCGCCCCATACGTTTTAAAACTTCATCCCCAAACTTTAAGCTGTCATTGATCGTTGCCGTTTGCACCAAATCTAACATGGTATGGTCGAGATACGCATCGCCGCTTTTACTCACCCCACCAATTAAGTCAGCTTCGTTCTGAGTTTGAGCAAGGTAACGCGCCGTGTTACTGGTTGCCCCTTTCGTGGAGAGTGCAAAGACCGATGAACCATTCGCTGAACGGTTGGTAAAGGCATCCGCATGAATAGAAACAAACAAATCAGCCTGCATTTTTCTCGCTTTCGCCACGCGGACTTTTAATGGAATAAAGACATCCTCATTACGCGTCATATATGCCCGCATTTTCGGATCTTTATCAATCAGCGTTTTCAAGCGACGGGCGATTTGTAAAACCACATCTTTTTCACGGGTCTTATACTTACCAATCGCACCGGGGTCTTCCCCACCATGCCCTGGGTCAATCATAATAACAATCGGCCTATCGGTACCCGCTTTCCCTGGTTTTTTCGCCTGTACTGGCATGCTCTCTTCTAAATCACCTTTGTTGTAATCTTCAAGGAGCGCCAATAATGGGTCATCGTTGGTTTCAACGCCTTTACCCGGATAGAAATCCATAACTAAACGGTGTTTAAATTCAGCGACTGGCGGTAGGGTAAAGAATCGAGGAGACACTTTGTTTTTAACTTCAAAAACCAAACGTACCGTTTTAGGATCAAACTGCCCGACTCTCACTAATTTTAAGTAAGGGTCTCGAGACTGAATTTGGCTTCCCATATTCTTAAGAACGTTATTTAATTGAACGCCCTCTAAATCAACAACAATACGCTCAGGATTGTTTAAAACAAACTGGCGATACTTTAAAGGAATGCTGGATTCTAGAGTAATACGGGTATAACTCGAGGCTGGCCAAATACGAACAGCAACAACGCTACTACTGGCAGCAAAACCGAATGGGCTGACACTTAATAGCATAACTGCCGCCGCACCTTGCAATAGGCGACGTTTTGATGGGCTGTGATCTTGATGACTCATCAATAATTCCGAATCTATATCCTGAAAAGTTTAATAATATCTAAGACAAGAGATAATATATTAGCGACTAATTCGCACTCTATCTAGTTCTTCATCCTTTGTCATTACCAATCTATTCTATTTATATCCCAGCACGCATCTATTCAATGCAATATAAACGCCATACTTGCGTAATTTAAATAGTTAATGATGCTCAATTGCCGAATAACATTTATTGGCAATAATCTGATATGCAGATTGCGTTGTTGTGATTATATCCATTTATATTTAGAGATATGTAAACCTTAAAAATAAATTTGTTACTTTTATTGTCCTAACTTTTACTTGATATTTCCCACCAAAAAGAATAAAAATACAGTTATTGCGAATAAAAATTCAGTTAAGAAGGTGATTATGAAAGAGCGCAGCACCGAGTTGGTTGATGAATTTCGCCATTCGGTACCTTATATAAATGCCCACCGTGGCAAGACATTTATCATCATGCTTGGCGGTGAAGCAATTGCGCATGAAAATTTTCCTAGCATTGTCAATGATATAGGGCTACTTCATAGCCTTGGCATTCGTATTGTCGTTGTTTATGGCGCTCGACCTCAAATCGAAGAAATCCTTGCTGAGCATAATTATGACGCCATTTATCATAAACATACCCGTGTCACTGATGCGAATACCCTTGAATATGTTAAGCAAGCTTCTGGAGCATTGCAGCTTGATATTACGGCTCGTTTATCGATGAGTTTAGGTAATACACCATTACAAGGGGCGCACATTAACGTCGTTAGCGGTAATTTTGTGATCGCACAGCCTTTAGGTGTTGATGATGGAATTGATTATTGCCATAGCGGTCGTATTCGTCGCATCAACGAAGATGCCATCAATGCTCAACTCGATAATGGATCTATCGTGTTAATTGGTCCCGTGGCGGTTTCCGTAACAGGTGAAAGCTTTAACCTCACCTCGGAAGAGATTGCAACTCAGCTTGCTGTTAAAATCAAAGCCGAAAAACTGATTGGTTTCTGCTCATCTCAAGGGGTGGCTGATAAGGACGGTAATATTCTGTCTGAGCTATTCCCAAATGAGGCGGAAACACGGATCCAAGAATTGGAGTCTGAAGGAGATTATTACTCTGGAACAGTTCGCTTCTTGCGAGGTGCAGCTTCCGCTTGTCGCCGAGGTGTACGCCGTAGCCACCTACTTAGCTATCAAGAAAATGGCTCGCTGATCCAGGAACTCTTCTCCCGTGATGGTATCGGTACGCAGATAGTCATGGAAAGCTCAGAAAAAACTCGCCGTGCAAATATCAATGATATTGGTGGGATTTTAGAGCTAATCAGACCCCTTGAGCAGCAAGGTATTCTGGTTAGACGCTCACGGGAACAACTCGAAATGGAAATCGATAAGTTCACAATCATTGAACGCGATAATTTGGTTATCGCCTGCGCAGCACTTTACCCATATCCCGAAGAAAAACTCGGGGAGATGGCTTGCGTGGCAGTACACCCTGATTATCGTAGCTCCTCTCGGGGTGAAGAACTGCTACAGCGGGTTATGACACAAGCTAAGCAACTAGAGCTGGACAAGCTGTTTGTCTTAACCACAAGGAGTATTCATTGGTTCCAAGAACGTGGTTTTATTCCGGCAGAAATTGAGATGCTTCCAGTCAAAAAGCAGGCTCTTTATAACTATCAGCGTAAATCAAAAATCTTAATGCTGGATATTAAAAGCCAAGCCGCTTGAAGTACTTCAGAAAGTTGGCAAACAAAGTAGTTCGCCATACTCTCTAACTCGCGTTTATAAACCCAGATATTCAAGTAATACTCTGGGTTTTTCTTTAATGCGACCTAATATTAAGTTAAGCGATTTGCACCACTCGGCATTTTTCGCACAATGGATTTTGCTCTAACAATGGACGTAAAATCGCTTCCATTTCAGCAAAAGAGGTACCGTAAAAATAGAATGCAGTTTCTGTTGGACCATCCCAAACACCGTGGATCCCGCCGATATCTTCGACCGCTTCATCAAGCTGATCAAAAAGATCGTTAATATCATTATTTTCATAGACTTCATCCGCTAAATCTGTGCCATTGAAATAAATCGCCAGCCCTTCATCCGCTCCAAAGTCGATTTGAACGTCTTCACCATGAATAGTTAAGCGAGAGCCTTTAGGGGCTAACATCGCCGAAAACATTTGAATAATCAGGCTGATATTCTCATCACTTGCATCACTTAGTGCCAATTCAATATCGCACTCAGCAACTTCGCCATTTTCACCTAATTGGGTACCACCACCACTGACTTGGATTTGCCCTTCTTTGCCTAATTTTTCCATAGCTTGATCAAATGCATCTTCCAAATCTGCACGGCGAGCAGGATCAATTTTGGCATTCAATGTTACTGTCACGGCGGTCATTTGTTGCTGATTTTCCATATTGGTACCTTAAATGTCTGGGAATTAATTTAACTGCTCAAACTGTAGCGCTAAGCCACTACGGCGTTTAGTGGGGGTTTCTATCGCACGACGTAACACCTTTTTACTGCCATACAATGAAAGTTCGTTCTTAGCTCGTGTCATCGCGGTATAGACGAGCTCTCGGGTAATCACCGGCGAATATACATAAGGTAAAACCAAGGCGGTATGAGCAAACTCCGAACCTTGAGATTTATGAACAGTCATCACGTAAGCCGTTTCATGTGCTGGCAGTCGATTTGGTTGGATCCCGCGAATGGTGCCATCAGGAAACTGGAAGTAGGCTCTCATCTGCCGCTCTTCATCTAACAAGATAATACCAATATCGCCATTAAAGAGACCTAGTGCACTATCATTGCGGCTGATCATAATCGGTCTTCCAACATAGTGCTTATGCTTCAAATTATATGGTTTTGTAATTAACCCTTGGCGATGAAGTAATTTTTCAAGTTTGTCATTTAGACCTGAAACCCCGTAAGCCCCTTCCCTCAATGCGGTAAGTAGACGGTATTGATTAAATTTATGTAGGACATCGGCAGGTTTTTCCCTCGCTTTAACGGCTAATAAATAGTGCTGATAAAACCCGACCGCATCTAATAACATATTGGCGTAACTTTCGCTCATTTCGGCTTCGGCGTCTTTTTCGTTATCTGGCATGGCACTAGGGATATAGTTATGAATATCCGTGAAATTCTGCGCAAGAATATCATCCACCCGCTTCACATTTCCGGTATTGACGGCAAAAGCTAGCTGACCAATTCCTGAATCGGCAGAGAAACGGTAGCTGTGTCTTAATAGACATAAGCTATCACGGATAGCAGGCCCTTTATTTGAGGTGAATTCACTTAATGAGCATCCAGCCAATCGCTCCAACTGAGCGGCTCGTTCAGGGCTATAGCCTTTATTCGCAAAACGGCAGATATCCCCTAAAACAGCCCCCGCTTCAACAGAAGCGAGCTGATCTTTATCGCCTAAAAATATCAGTTTGGCAGAGTCAGGCAGTGCTTCAATGAGCTTACCCATCATGGGCAAATCTACCATTGAAGCTTCATCGACAATCAAGATATCGAGCGCAAGCGGATTATCACGATGATAACGAAACTGCTGGCTTTCAGGTTGAGCACCCAATAGTCGATGTAACGTTTTGGCTTGAGTGGGAAGTAATTCACGCTCATCGTCATTTAATGGTAGCTGTTTCATCGCATACCCTAATGACTCCGTTAAACGCGCAGCGGCTTTACCTGTTGGGGCAGCTAATTCAATACGTAAGCGATGTTGCTGCTGATGACCTAACTTAATCAGCGCTGCTAAAATTTTCGCTACCGTTGTTGTTTTACCTGTTCCTGGTCCCCCGGAAATGACTGAAACTCGACTCGTTAACGCAACAGCGGCGGCAATTTTCTGCCAATCTATCTGCGTTGACTCAGGGAATAACGTCGTTAAAATCAGCTGAATTTTAGCATTATCAACATCAGATAATTCAGTCTCTGAAAAGAAGTGAGCTACGCACTGCTCGTATTGCCACATACGCTGGAAATAAAGAAAATCACCTGATAGCAGCAATGGGGCAACAGACTCTCCTCCGACTTCACACACAGATTCGCTCGATAATAACGCCGCTCTGATAGAGGCTTGATTTGGCTCCCCAATCATGTGCCACAATTGCGCTGTAAATTCAGGGTGTCTTCCCATAAATAACACGTCAGGACGAATATCATCCAGTGCTAAACAGACATGCCCAGACATGGTTTCTGCGCTAAGCAGCGCAGCCACTAACAATAAAATCGGGTTATCTTCATTTGCAACGTTATAAGCGAATTGCACATCAAGAGGTGTGAATATACGCGCTTCAATAGCTTGATTAAAAAACGCTTTCATCATTGTGGCTCCTTAGATTGAGCATCATGAAATAGCGCATCAAACTCACTGATAAATTCAATTGTTGGTCGATAGAAAAAGACACCATTTTGAGAATCTATACGTTCCGTACCCCGTAAAAAGAGATAATAAACGCCACCAAAATGAGTTTCATAATCGTAATTTGGCATCCTCTGTTGTAAAAAACGGTGTAATGCCAGCGAATAGAGCTGATATTGCAGATCATATCGATGGTCAATCATTGCTTCAGCTATCGCCTCTTGAGTGTAATAAGAGGCATCTTCGCCTAAATAGTTGGACTTATAATCCAATAAATAAAACCGCCCTTTCCAACAGAAGGTTAAGTCTATAAAGCCTTTTAAAATACCTTGTACCTGCTCAAAATTAAGCGGAGGACAATATTTTGATAGAGGATCATACTTGTGAGTAACGCGATCAACATCTTTTGCATTGAGCAAGCTATCAATCGGTAAATAGAACTGCATTTCATCCAGTCTATCTTGAGCTGGAATAGCCGACAAACAGAGCCCATCATCGGCTAACGGTACATTCAAAATGGCATCCAACCAGCCTTGTAACATAGGAACCCATTGAGTATCAAAGCCTGCTACTTGCAGTTTTTCTTCTAGCCATTCGGAAGAAATGCCACCTGAAAAATCAATTTCTTCCATTAAGCTATGTAAAAATGTACCGGGTGTAGCGCCTTTAGGGAATTGGTGAGGGGTCAGCTGATTTTCTTGTATTTCTTGTGTCTCGACATCATGACTGACTTCAATATCCATCTTAGGGGCTAATGAGTTAGCAAATTGCTCGGCCGATAAGGTTTGATCTTCTTCTCCATGGGATGCGCTATAACTCAAACCCGAATAGCTTGTTACACGCCAGCTATCATCAAAGTGTCGAGAAACCACCCTCGCTGATAACTCATCGCTGGTCTCTTTAGTTAAATTCAGCCTTACCATTTCAGGGGAGTTTATCGGTTGCACATCAATCACATCATTACTGAGTGCATCGAGCATGCTGCTGAGTAATACACTGTCACCTTCTTGCCCTTTTTGCAGCAAATATCCCAGCGCGGATAGGTGCAAATCCGTATTACCTGATTTTTTACGGTTACCTTTGATAAGCGGAGCGACTCCGACACTACAGTGATAAATAGCGCGAGTGAGTGCCACATACAATAAGCGTAAATCCTCAGCTAAACGCTCTTCATCCGCTAATTCGACATACACTTCGGTATCATCAAGATCGAGTTTCGCTATGTAATCATCACGGTCGTGAAACAGACCTTTTGATTGAGCTAGGAAGTTACTGGCAAACGGTAACCAAACAATTTTATATTCCAACCCCTTGGATTTATGAATGGTGCTGATTTGTACTAAATGCCTATCACTTTCAAGACGCATTTGTTGTGCATCTGATTGATGGTCAGGGTGGGCAATCTGCTGCGCTAACCAACGGGTTAGTGTGTGCTCACCTTCAAGCTGGAGAGACATCTCTTGCAGTAATTCCCCAATATGCATGAGATCCATCAAACGACGTTCACCTTCAGAACCCAATAGCAAGGTTTCAGCAATATGCCTTTGAGACATAATCCCACGTAACATGGGTAGAACACCGCGTTTACGCCAAATTACAGCATAGTGAGCAAACTCATCAACGACATTTTCCCAGGCTTTTTCATCGTAATTTAGGCTATCAATATCTTCTGCCGTTAAGCCCAATAATCCCGTCGCTAAGGCACTGCGCAATACCCGTTCTTTTTCTGGTGTTAATACGGCCAATAATAGCCAGAGAATTTCTTTGGCTTCTTGGGTCGCAAACACGCTTTCTCGATTTGATTGAAACACCGATGGGATATTAAGTTGATTTAGCGCATCACGGACCAATATCGCCTCACGGCGGCTCCGAACTAATACGGTGATATCTGAGGCCTCTACAGGCGTTTGCTGCTGCTTATTTTCAAAGTAGGTTGAACCTTGCAGACCACCAGCAAGATATTGCCCTATTTGCGCCGCACATTGCTGTGCCATGGCTTGTTCATATTCCGAAACAGAGACCGCTTCAGCGTGCTGCTGCCAGAAAGTAAGCGCTTTCACTTCTTTCCCATCATGGATCAGTTTTTTGTGGCTATTATGAGCCGCAAAATTAACGCTTTGAAATGGAATTTGTTCAAAAATAAATGGATTTTCAGCGTGATGGAAAACCTGGTTTACAGCTTCAACCATACTCTGGGATGAGCGATAGTTTGTTTCCAACGTATAGTGAGCACTAACTTGCTTTTTCGCCGCAATATACGTGAAGATATCCGCACCACGGAATGCATAAATGGCTTGTTTCGGGTCTCCGATAAACAGCAATGCAGTATCATCAGTTTCCCGATAAATACACTGAAAAATACGATATTGCTGTGGGTCAGTATCTTGAAACTCATCAATCATCGCAACTGGGAAACGCCTAGCAATTGCTTCGGCAAGTAATGCCCCACCATCTTGATGCAACGCTTTATCTAAGCGAGTCAGTAGATCATCAAAACCTAACTCACCGCGTGTTTGCTTCTCATGAACAATAGTCTGGCGTACTTCACTAATCGCTTGAGGAATAATCAAATCTTTAATCGTCAGCGCTTGGGCAAGTAACTCATCAACTAATCTAAAGACTGCATGAGAAGGCCCTGAGCCGCTTTTAGATTTTTCATCTAATCGAGATTGCGAAAAACGCTCTAAGATATCTTTTGGCAGTTGATAATCATCAGTGCTTTGCTCTGCCCATTCGGTTATTTTTTCTAACCATGTAGGTAAATAACGTGTGCTGTAGCTGCGTTTGTCTACATCAGAATCAGAAATTAGCTTTTCAAAATCAGCAGAATTTTTTGTCCATAAATCTTTTAAATTCTGAATTAAACCAATCAAACGTTGATGACGTTCTTCAAGAGTTTCAGGTAATTCCGGCTGATTGATAATAAAGGGAATATCCCCTTGCAAGAACGGCTTAATTTCGTTCAAGAGTGCTTCAGGTCCATTCCACTCAGCATGAACCACTTTGGTCATCGAATAATCCAGAGGATAAAAATGACGACGCCAAAAGTCCGCACAAGCTTGTTTCTGGATAGGAAACTCATCTTGGATCATGGTTTGTTCAAACAAAATGCCTGATTCAAACGCATTGTGCGCTAACATTCGTTGGCAAAAACCATGAATGGTGTAAATAGCGGCTTCATCCATTTGGCGCTCAGCGGCTAATAGCCAATTCGCCGCAAAAGCGCGTTGCTCTTCACTTGGTAACTCCGTTAATAGTGTGAGATATTCTGGTTCCGATTCGAATCCCAATCCATTACGTAAACACGCCAAACGCATCTTATGGATGCGCTCACGAATACGCCCGCGTAATTCATTGGTCGCCGCCTCAGTAAAGGTCACAACCAGAATCTCTTCAACACTTAAAGGTCGAGGGAATGCATTTTCATTCCCTAAACCTAATAATAGGCGCAGATAGAGGATCCCTATCGTATAGGTTTTACCTGTACCAGCCGATGCCTCAATTAACCGCTGTCCACGTAACGGGAGTTTATAGGCATCTAACAATTGGGAACTCATCTGCACCTTATTCACTCAGCATTTTCCTTGATAGGCAACATTTTCTGAAGATCTGAAGCTTGTGGGTACAATACCCAGTTTTTCAGTTTTGCATACCCTGATTTCTCATCAGCACCCTGACCAATCACTTGAGATGCCATCGCCAAACCTTGGTGTTTTAAAACCGCATTTTCATAATATGCAATCACTTCAGCTTGAGTGGCTGTCTCTAATCTCGATAAGACTTTATCTCGAGAGTCAAAACTGAAAATATTACGAGAAAAATCGGAACCATAGCGCCCAACCTCTTCATAGAATGTTTGTGGCGGCTGTTTCATTTCCGTAATAATCGATTGTTTATATTGTTCAAATTCAGCAGAAGGTAATTTTTTCAGCTTATCCAAAGTGACTTTATAGAAATCTTGATAGCGAGTATTGAGATAATCTGGTGTTTTGGCATTACTTTGCAGCAAGAAGCCAATACCCCACTGATCACCAAGCCCCACCTTGAAAGCAAATACGGCATAACCTAGTTGCTCATTGGTTCGTAATTGGTCGTAAAACCACGGCTGAACAATTTTAGATAAAATACCAGACAGAACCGCACCATCGATACGGTCATAACCATCAGGAATAAATAACTCGGCCAATGCGTTATCGCTGCTATTACCTTGCTTATGGAAATCGGCTAGATAGGTTTTATTCACCACAACGATGTCACCACTCCACCAATTTTTACCTTTGCTCTTTAACAGCTTACTGACATCTTGGATAGTTTGAATACTTTGCTGCTGAGTAATGTTACCCACAACTAATGCTTGTAAGGCGGCACCTTCAACGACGGAACTACGGTAGTCCGTAATATCTTTCAAAGTGATCGTGTCTAAAGCGGCTAACCGTTGCTCCTGTTCAAAATACGGAACACTGTTAAGGCGCTGCAATGGCTGCATGGCTAGCTCGTATGCTTTCGCATTGTTTGCCACTTCGATTTGTTCTTTGTACCAAGATTTTGCCTGAATCAACTCTCTTTCTGTTGGCTCAAAACTTAAATACACCTTGGTCATGGATAAAAACAGCTCCGATAAATGCTGAGTATAGCCGCTCGCATTTAACTGTAATCCAATCCCTTGAGAGACAGAGACTGACATCCCAGCTACAGAAGCTTGATACTGTAATTCATCCATTTTTAACGATGAAATATATTGCAGTAAAGAACCTACCACTTGAGATTTTGCTGTTTTGTCTTGATCGTTATAACGCAGGTCTAACGTAATACTTGCCTTCGGCTCATCAGCAAAATACTGACTTGGCATATACAGCACACGTATATTCCCTTCCTGATAAACCATTTCAGGATGTTTATACGCTTTATCCGTTTTAATCAGGGATAAGTTATCGGGAATATAAGGGTTTAATTTTGGCAATTTAAAGGTCATTTTTGACTCTAAATCAGCCCATTCAGTGAACTGTTTTTCACTGATTTTATCGACTTGGTAAGGCGCATCGACAAAGTAAGCTTTTTTATTACTCGGTTCATTCGGGCTAATAAACCAAATACGTGCATTTTGTGCTGTCAGTTCAGAAAGTCTCTGTTTTATCGCCGTAGGATTATATTTGTCTGCAACATAATCAGAATCTAGAACGTGATTAACAGGCATAGTGATCATTTGGTCAGAAAGCCATTCGATATAGTTCATGTCTCTGACAATGGAGCCATAACGAAATGATAAATTAAGCACTTTCGCTATTTCATCAAAATAATCTTGGTTAACCCCTTGGTTTTTAATCAAATCAATATAAGCAAAAATAGCCGCGATAACTTGATCTCGTTCCGCTAACCCTTTATCCGTTAATGTGACATAGATAGAGAATGAACCATAATTACGATCTGCATTTGGCGAGGCAGATGCGCTGATACCTTCTGCTAATCCTTGGGAAATAAGCCAATCAGATAACGTTCCCGGACTACGATTTCCAATTAAGTAGCCGATGTATTCATCACTCTTGCTACGAAAATCGGCCATATTGTTTTTGATACTAAATTCGATTTGCAATGCTTTTTGTGGCTGAGAGGGAACATAGTGGATCACAATCCCCTTTTCTTTATCCGTCACTGCGGGGATCGTAACCTCTGGTACTGAAGCATTAAAATTAGGAATACGGCCAAAGGTTTCATTGGCAATTTTCGCTAATTGTTCAATAGATTGGTCGCCATACAACACGCCATTCATCAAGTTTGCTGAGTAATAACGTTTGTAGAAACTCACTAACTCATCTTGGAGCTTGCTATTGGGCTTGTCCTTCAACGTTTCCAGATTTCCACCTGCAAAGCGAGAGTTTGGATGGGCAGGATTTAGCGTTTCGGAACGAATTTGCCAAATACGCATACCATCACGCGCACGAGCCATGGTGAGTTCAGCATTGACAGCATTACGTTCTTTATCTGCATTCACGGGGTCAAGTAACGGCTCAGCGAGTGCATCCGCTAGTCTATCCGTAGCAGCCTCAAGAGCTCCATTTTCAACTTCAAAATAGTAGGCGGTACGATGTGGTGCAGTGCTAGCATTATGGCTTCCGCCGTGTTTTTGTAAAAACTCAGAGAAGCTACTTGGCTCAGGGTATTTTTTAGAGCCCATTAACACCATGTGTTCTAAGTAGTGAGCGAGCCCTAACTGACTGTTCGGGTTTTCAATACTCCCGACGGGTAATGAAACTGCCGCTAACGATTTAGTCGCTTTAGGGTCTGAAACCAGTAAAACCGTCATATCGTTGTTGAGTTTGATTGCTTTATATTCTCGCGGATCACTGACGCTTTTATTAATAGTTTCTGGCATAACTTGCCAAAGCGGCTGCGCAGCAATAGCACTACCTATAAATAGTAGTGATAACAAGAATAAATGAGCGATATGTTTCGATAATCGTAACATTCTTAGATGCTCTCCCTTATTTTAAGTACTCTGCCATCGGCAGTAAGAAGCGCCGAGTATTACTCAGCAGCGATTCAATCAACGAACTATTTATGCTTCTGCAAGCTCTCAATACATAATCATCTTCCATTTCACCCACTTTCATTTGGCTTCCTTGTAGGCTTTGCAGTAGCGCCGATAACGCCTTTTGCTGCACATCTTCTGACGTAAAGTCATATTCCTTTGTTTTTTTATCAAAACACGCCGAAATCCAATTCCAACCACTCTGATTTAACAGTATTAGCGGCGTATTCATTCCTTCACAATACCCTTCAATAAGCGTATTCAAGTGTACTTTTGCACGCTCTGAGGATATGGCAGAAAAATGCCAAACACTGTTTTCTCGCCCTAATGCGATGCTTTCACCTGCACGAATAAAAGCATTAAAAAACAAATGTTCTATCCATAATTGCACGCCATCATTAGCAGTAAGATAAGCAGGTCGATAACGCAATATTCCTGACTCGTGAACATTTCGCAATAAGCCTGTAATTTTTATCTCATGTATTTCACACTCAATCGGATAATCGACACGTCGATCGCCGTACTCTTTCACTTTTTCAGCTAATGGAGCAATATCATTTAATTGTTTCTCCCAAAATAGCTGACCAAATTGTTTTGCAGGTAATTGCCCAGAGGCTCTTAGTGCATGATAAAGAGGATTTGGATCTTCATCTTTGACTAACAAATCTAACACTTGGTCATTAATTTTATAGCGTTGCAATCCACCTAATACGAAAGGCTCTTCTTCTGGAAGTTCAGTCTCTTCAATCGAGAAATGAACCTTCAAACGCTGCTGGAAAAACCCACGGATAGGGTGACGGTAAAAACGTAAAATTTGTTCTAACGATAACTCTGTAATAGGTTCACGTTGTTTTAATATTGACGTAAACGACTTAGCCGCTTGCTCTGCACTTTTTGCAGCGGGCAACCATTCTTGCGCGAAGCTTTGATAAAGAGAGCCAGAGGCAAAATTCTCTTTCGCAAATGGCACTCGATTATGTTCAATAATCAAATGCTGTTTTAGCCGCTGTGCACTTTCATCGATATTCAACGATTGGTCGCCATCTAAGCAGAAACTCTGACAGATATACTCCAATAATTCAGTGACTAATACCGATGGATTGCACTCTTGGTTATCTCGAATAGAACGTCCGATATAGCTAATATAAAGCCGTTTTGTCGCTGAATTTAATGCTTCTAAGAATAGGTATCTGTCATCATCACGACGCTTTCTATCGCCTCGCTGGACTTTTTCTGCCATTAAATCGAAACCGAGTGGTGGTATATTACGTGGGTATGCACCATCGTTCATACCCAGTAAACAAACCACTTTAAATGGTACAGAACGCATTGGCATTAACGTACAAAAATTCACTGCACCAGCGAGGAAACGCTGGCTAATTTTTTCATCATCAAAACAAACCGATAACTCGTCGCGAATTAAGCGTAATGGGATAGTTTCTTGGTAGTTGGCGGTCAACGCATTTTCAATAATTTTATGCCACTGTGTCGTGAGTAATGCTAAGACAACTTCAGTTTCACTATCGACTTTAAAGCAGCTATCGATTAACTGCTGGCAGATATCTTTCCATTCATCGAGCGTGCGTTCTTGCTCTAAGCGTGTTCGCCATTCTCTAAGTGTATCGACGAGTAATGCTAATTTCCCGGCCAGCTGAGCTGCGAGACCACTACATTCATCGTATGGCAGCACACCATTCCATGGGCCATTACGGCTATCCATCGCATAGCCAAGCAACATTCGGCTTAAACCAAATTGCCATGTATTTTGCCCAATAACCGGTAGCGATAGTGCTCTGACGTTATCATCATCAAGCCCCCAGCGAATTCCGGATTCATTGACCCAACGCCTTAATAAACTCAGTTCACTCTCATCAATATCGAAACGAGCAGCAAACGCTGAAACCTCTAATAACGTCAGTACTTGCTCCGTTGAAAATCGGCTTTGAGGTAAATCCAATAACATAATAAATGCTTGTAGGATTGGGTGTGCTTGTAGCGCTTTTCTGTCCGAAATGGAGAATGGAATATAGAGTGATGAGCTGGTGTTACCGAACACAGCCTGAATATATGGCGCATAACTGTCGATGTCAGCAACCATGACAATCACATCGCGGGGCGTTAATGTAGGATCTTCTTCAAATAGGGCCAATAAACGATCCTGTAAAACTTCAACTTCACGCTGAGCACTATGGCATGAATGAAATGTCACGGATTGATCACACTGAGGAAGTGAGCGCTTCTGCGAGCTACTTTCATACTCATCTAAAGTCACGCCTAGCTGAGCGTGATTTTCAAGGTCGAGAATATCTTGCTGCAAATTTTCGAGAAGGTTATTTCGCCCATTATCAACAAAGGCTGACACTTCATTGGCGGCCTCTATTTGGGAAATAAAATATAAATTATCGCGCCCAAGCTTGCCCCACGATGCTAACAGTGGGTTTGCTAAATTCTGCTCACCTTCCGCGTTGAATAAATTGGCTGCATGCTCATCAATTTTAAAGCGGGAAATTTCGTGCTTATCCAAATAGTGGCGCAATTTCCGTTGTTGTAATCGCGCTAAAAAGGCACTGCTTTGAATATCTCCCCAGTAATAACGGCACGGGTTGGTAAACATTAAGTGGATATCTGAGTGTTCAGCAATCGCGTTGAGTGCTTGCAAATACACAGGTGGTAAGGATGAAATACCGCAAATAAATAAGCGTGACGGTAAATTTTTAGCTAACTCTGGTGATGCTTTTAGCTTATCAATAAAACTCTGATACAAGTTTGCTCGATGCCAAGGCGATTGACCAAGCTGCTCTGTATATTCCACCAAACATAACCATAATCTTTTTTGCCACAATTGATTTTCACTGAGCCCGTCAATCAATTCATTACGTTGCCACAGCGCAATCCATTCAGGTCTATAGACCAAATATTGGTCAAATAAATCGGCAATACGCCCTGATAGTTGATGTAATTTACGCTTGTCTGAATCGTCTTGTAGATAGTGACGTAGAGGCTGAAATTCAGTTTCATTAATAACATTTGGCAAAATTGTCATTAACTTCCAGGTCATCGCTTGTTTAGTATAGGCGCTCTCTTTGGGGATATCGGGAAGCACTCGACGGAACATATCCCAGATAAACGTAGCGGGTAATGGATAGTTAATATTGGCGGCTATTCCAAAACGCTTAGCAAGCTCTATCTGTAGCCATTGGGACATACCTGGGCTTTGTACTAATACAATTTCTTGCTCAAAAGGATGAGTGAGAGGGTCATTCTCCATTAAGTGTGCAATTAGCTCTTTGAGCAGATCTAATTGATTAGAATGATAAACCTGAAACATGACTCTCTCCTTTTGCGCACTGCCAGCGACTTATCGAATACAGTTTCTTGCCCACGAACAAGGACACCTTAGATTCACCACAGCCCCCAAGGCTTACAGAATGCACGATTTTCATCTGCTCTCTTTGAGGATTGCCTTCTTGATACTGTTCTTCTTGAAACTGTGACTCCATTTTCCATGGAACCTTATCATTAAAAGAGTGTTTTCCTTCTAATGTTCCATGTAGAGATCGAATTGCCTGTGAACCTTGATATATTTGATTAAAATTCAAAGCGATATATTGGCTGTAGTTTAGCAGAGCTATCAGCAAGATAGCAAAAACAACCACCGCAATCATCGACTCTACCAGTGCAAATCCTTGCTGTGAATTCTTCATTGGCAAAATCCTTTAATTGCCACAGGGCAGTAATCTATCCAGCCATTTTCACGGGCTTGTATACGCCCTTCATTCCATATTGGTACAACCCATCGATATATCGTTAGCGATTGATTCTTCGAAAATTCCCCCTTACCCGATAAAATGAATTGATTATTTTTATAATGCTTAAGACAGCTAACCCACCCATGATTTGTTTCTCTCTGACACACCCAAGGACTCACCTTTTCAGCTTTCAATTTCCAATGTTGAGCGAGCCCCCATGACAATGCTGATTCTGCTAAATTAAATGATTGGTAATATTTTTCTTCGCGGATTAATTCATGGCTAGCTCGAGCTTGGTAGTAATGTAATGCCTTTAAGAGTATGAGCCCAACACTCATTAAAACCATTACCATGATTAAGGCAATGTTGCCTTGCTGCGCATTTTTTGCCCTCATGGCACATTCCTTAGCAGTACAGAGGAATGATAATCAAACGTTTTATTAGGCAATAACATGCTTTCCACCGTCATAGATATTCCTAAAATTTTCGTGCTTGGCTGCCACTCAAAAGTCAGCTGATTCACTTTTACCATATTAGGATCAAACAACGACTGCCAGCGGGAACCATCGCAGTTTGTCACATTACGGTTAGACTCGAGCTTATTGTTGTTGAGTCTAAATCCAAAAAAATCGGAATGTAATGAACGGCCTTGTCCTATAACCCATTGCCCAGATAAATCCTGATCATAGGCAAAAATAATGCAAGAATTGGCCTGACGACTTAAGAACTTAGTGCTTATGGTTATTGCCTTTCCTTCACAATGAGGCTTGGAAGGTGACTGGCTGCAATGACCTATTCGACGAAAATCTTTTTCCATATTAATCAACACCTGCCGGACCTCCCTATCCAGTTGATATTGAAAAAAAGCCTGAAATAGTTGCTTAAATAACACAGGGATCGTATTCATCGCTGCAATGCAGACCAAACAGCCAATTAGCATCGCAATCAGTGTTTCTAGCAAAGAAAAACCCTTTTCTGTTTTATGCTTTTTAATGTCATTCAACATTTAGGAACACCTGCCAACGTTTGCTGGCTGCAACTGCGTACCCGACCTGAAGATGAAATAATCACGGATATTTGGTCACTTTCATTACTGAGCTCAATTCGAAAAGGGCTACTTGTTCCTTGCCTACCGTAAAAATGAATTAATTCTCTAGATGCATATTTAAGCTCAATGCTCTCAAATTTATCGCCTTTAAATTGGCTGATTTCTTGTGCAGTCTCTGCATCGATAACAACTAAACGCCACTCTTTTGATGTGAAATTTACCGTCACAATACGGTGCTGATTTAAATAAATGCCTTCCATTAGGTTACTGTAGATAAATTCGGCAGTTTGCCTCGCAGCATCAATAAGCTGTAGCCGCTTCACTTGCTGTTGCCATTGATAAAACGCCGGTAAAGCCACTATTGAACACAGAAACAGAACAACCAGTATTTCAATTAAAGTGAATCCCGGCTCATCAATGTTGCGCTTTAGCCACTTTATTTTTCCATGTATCAAATTTGTCTGTTCTGGCATTTCTTGATTCCTCACAATCATTCTCTACAGGGAGCTTGGGTGAAAACCTCTCAGCCCAACAGCCCTCATTTACCATTCTTCGTAGCGCTTCCCAGCAAAATGTAACTTTTGCATTTACCTTAAATGCTTTTGGAAACAGCTTCGCAAAATGAAATAGAGAGATAAAAAAGTTGTCTCGAAAACGAAGATAAACAGCTAAAAATAGTCTGCGGGAATGAAGCGAGAAATGGGAAATAACAACAGTGAATAGAGCGACAAAGGTAATGGAAAAAATAATAGGGAGATAACGATATGAAGCGGCGTCAAAGATTAGAGGACAGTAAAATAGTAAGAATGACAAAAATAATAAAGGCATAGGCGGTGCTCACGCCTATACCTTTACGTTAACCAAACTGATGCACCAGTCAACCTGATGCATCAATCAGCCTAGCTTAAACCGTAAATGGATATTTTATTGCTTCGTGGCACTGATAACCTTCTAAGATGAAATCATCAGTTGTTACCCACGTTTCAAGATCTTCCAAGGTTTTAATTTCAGGGTTAATCGTCAAGCTTGGAGATGGGTATGGTTCACGTTTTAATTGAACATCACGCATTAAAGGCAGTTGATTTTCATAAATATGTGCGTTCACAATTTTATGATAAGCCTTACCGGCTTTGTGGCCCGTAATACGCGCCATTAGCGCCAGCAGTACAAAACATTGAACCTGATTGAAATTAAGCCCAAGAGGCACGTCACAGCTACGTTGGTATGACGTCAAATGCAGCGTATCGCCAAGAAGTGAAAACGTGTGAGTGTGCATGCAAGGACGTAAGCAGCCCATTTCGAACTCACCGGGGTTATAGAAAGTCACAATTTCCGCGCGGTCATCAATACCGTTTTTCAGGTTATTAACCACTTTCTTTAATTGGTCAAGATGAGAGCCATCAGGGCGCTGCCATGAGCGACCTTGGACGCCATAAACGCGCCCCATATCATCTTCACCTTTACGATGCGGGTTATCTAACCATGCTTGGTTTTCATTAGCATTGGCATTCCAAGTATTACAACCAATTTCACGGAACTGCGCTGCATTATCATAGCCACGCAAGTACCCTAATAACTCGGCAATAGCGGCTTTATAAAAGCTTTTACGCGTCGTAATTAAAGGGAATTGATTGTTGCCCACATCATATTCGAGGTCGGCATTAATCACGGTTAAACAGCGAACACCAGTACGCTTGTTTTCAACCCATTGACCTTCATCGATAATACGTTGGCATAACTCAAGATACGGCTTCATAGTGGCTCTCTTACTCCGAAATACAGACGGTTTGTGTTATCGAATATCCCTCAATAACACAAACCGAAAATGACTTAATTTACTGCTTATTAGCGCGATTTGCTGTCTATGTTATTACAGTCTACGTTATTTACTGTCTACGCGACTCGCTATCTGCACCACTTGCTATCGACGCTACTGGCTATCTACGCTACTTACTCTCAACGTTTTTAGCGGGCTTATGGGCAGGGATATTTTTACCGTATTTGTAAGCCCAAACAATCATCAATACACCGATAATAATCATCGGAATCGAGAGAATTTGCCCCATACTGATGCCACCGAATAAACCTAACTGTGCATCTGGTTGTCTGAAGAATTCAACGATGATACGGAATGCACCATAACCGATAAGGAACAGGCCCGATACGCTCCCCATTGGGCGAGGTTTACGTACAAATAAATTCAATATCAAGAATAAAACGATACCTTCTAAAACCATTTCATACAGCTGGGATGGGTGTCTTGGCAATACACCGTATTGCTCAAGAATAGGCAACAGAGAGGGGTCTTGTGCCGCAAGTTGGATATCTTCACTTCTTGAATGAGGGAATAAAAATGCCCATGGTGTATCTAGGGTAACCCGTCCCCATAGCTCGCCATTAATAAAGTTACCGATACGCCCCATTCCAAGACCAAAAGGAATCAACGGTGCAACAAAATCAGAAACTTGTAAGAAACGGCGTTTCGTGCGATAGGCAAACCACATCATGGCACAGATAACCCCAATCAAGCCACCGTGGAAGGACATGCCGCCATCCCACACTTTGAACAGATACAGAGGGTCATCTAAGAAAACAGGCAAATTATAGAAGAAAACATAGCCAAGTCGTCCACCTACAAATACACCGACAAAACCAATGTACAACAAGTTCTCGACTTCATTTTTTGTCCAGCCACTGTTTGGCTTAGAAGCGCGACGTCCCGCTAACCATAGCGCAAAAACGAATCCGACAAGGTACATAAAACCATACCAGTGCAAAGAGACTGGGCCAATCGAGAACATTACGGGATCAATTTCCGGAAATGCTAAGTAACTGTTACTCATCGTTCCCCACTTTAAAATAATTGAGTCAAAAATTATGTCGCATAATAACACGAGGTTATTGCCAGCATATAATTACATATTAATAACATAGAAGATCAAACTAGATCCCGCCACGCACAAAACCACCAAGTCCATTTCTTTCCATAAACTCGCTAATCTTATGGCGAACATTTTCGCTGGTTTCTGCGCCGAGCAAATCAGGCACTAACTCAGCCATCAATTGAGGATCAAGCTGACGAATTAAATATTTCATGCGAGGAACACTGCGCCCACTCATACTCAAACTACGATAACCTAATGCAATCAGCACCATAGCACTTAATGGCTGCCCCGCCATTTCGCCGCACACACTAATCGGCAGGCCTATACGCTGACATTCCATATGTACCATGGATAGAAAACGCACCACCGCAGGGTGCAGGTTATCATAGAGCGCCGCCACATGAGTGTTATTACGGTCGACGGCGAGTAAATATTGTGTAAAGTCGTTGGTACCTATCGAAATAAAATCAACTCGCTGCTTTAACTCTGGCAGCAAAAACAAGAGTGAAGGCACTTCCAACATCACGCCAATTGGAGGTAAATCAATCGATTTTCCGAGTTGTTGGCTCACTTCATTTCTGGCGCGATTAATCAGCCCGATCGCCTCATCCACTTCATTAATACTAGTGATCATAGGCAATAAAATACGTAAATTGCCCGTATCTTGGTTAGCTCTCAGCATAGAACGCAACTGGATCAAAAAGATTTCAGGCTGATCCAGCATGATTCGGATCCCACGCCACCCCAAGCAAGGATTTTCCTCGCTGATCGGCATGTAAGGCAGTTGTTTGTCCGCACCGATATCTAAGGTTCTTAATACCACCGGTTTCGTTGCAAAAAGTTGCAGTACATCCCGATATAACTGCTTCTGTTCATCCTCTGATGGAAAGCCATTGTGCAGCATAAATGGCAGTTCGGTTCGATATAATCCAACACCATCCACCCCATCATGAATTTGCTGTTCATAGCGAGGGCTCAATCCGGCGTTGAGGCAAATATCCACATGCTCGCCATTTTTGAGCACTGCATCTTGAGAAAGCGTACCTTCCGCTAATCGGCTAAGTACATTTTCTTCTTCAATAATTTGCTGGTATTCCTGAGCAATAAAATTTTCAGGCTCAATAAACACTTCGCCACGATAGCCATCCAAAATCAGATGGCGATTATGTAATAAGGAAGGCTCAATATCCGCCCCCATAATCGCGGGGATCCCCATCGCTCGGATCAAGATTGCAGAGTGGGAGTGCGTTGCACCATCGCGCACAATCACACCCGCTAATTGCTCAAGCGGTAATTCAGCAAGAACGCTCGCACTTAGCTCATCAGCCACCAAAATAAAACGGTCTGGCCATTGGCTAGTGGGTGTCAGTGAATCATCGAGATGAAATAATAAGCGCTGCCCTAAGGTGCGAAGGTCAGAGCCACGCTCTCTTAAATAGAGGTCACGTAAACGTGAGAACTGCAAAGCGTAATCTTCGATGACGGTTTTCACTGCCCATTCAGCCACCGCCCCTTGATTAATCGCCGTAAATAACCGTTTTTTCAGTTGGGGGTCATTAAGCAAGTGGTTATATAGGTCGAAAATAGCTGCGCTTTCTTTCGATGAGCTCGCCATAAACCGCTTACTAATACGACGAAATTCTGCCGCCGCACTTTCCAGCGCTATCACCAAGCGTTGACGCTCTTCATCAATATTCAATGTGGTCGCTTGATACACATTGTCTAAAGAAGGTTGAGAGGTATCTTGCCAACCATAAGCCATCGAAATTCCTTGAGAAACAGGGATAGCTTTGAGGCGATTTTGTCGATATTGCCCGAAAATACCTTTTGTTTGCGCTTGGGATAAAATCACCGCTAACTGCATCGATAGCGTGACCATAAAGGACTCTTCAGTTTCGCTGAATAACCGTTTTTCTCGCTGCTGAACCACTAGCACGCCCAGTAATTGGCGTCGATAAACGACAGGCACGCCAAGAAAGGCTTTGAGCTGTTCTTCTTTGAGTTGGGGAAGGTATTTGAATTGCGGGTGTTCGCGAATATCGGCGAGGTTCAACATTTCCGATTGCCGACCGACTGCGCCAACAACCCCTTCGTCGAATCCTAAACGAATAGCAATCCCGCTAGGCTTTTTCAGCCCGCGGGTTGCCATTAGGTAATAACATTGGCGAGGATGATCGGCTAAGTAAAT
Source organism: Providencia sp. LY12 (assembly GCF_057621555.1). Classification (NCBI taxonomy): domain Bacteria; kingdom Pseudomonadati; phylum Pseudomonadota; class Gammaproteobacteria; order Enterobacterales; family Morganellaceae; genus Providencia; species Providencia sp. LY12. The sequence goes on from NZ_CM172594.1 coordinate 3,522,123, forward strand.
CGAGCACACATCGGTGCGCATCGCTTTGCACGTCTCATTGACCAAAACTTCAAGAGCTTGAGTCAGACTGGTCGCCATCGCGACCTTTTCGACAATGTCACGTAAACGCGTCAACATAGGCTTACTTAACTCCGCGCCTACGATTATTAAAAACAGGTCGTTGTGGTAATTTCTGTTCCTGCAGAGGCATAACTACGGGAGCGAATTCCTTCATCACGCGGCGATAAACTTCGCGCTTAAAAGAGACCACTTGCCTAACAGGATACCAATAACTGACCCACCGCCAGCCGTCAAATTCTGGCGATTTACTGCGCTGCACGTTTATATCGGCGTCATTACATTGGAGTTGAAGTAAAAACCAACGTTGTTTCTGTCCAATACAAACAGGTTTTGTATCCCAACGCACCAAACGCTTAGGTAATTTGTAGCGTAACCAATTACGGGTAGATGCAAGTAACCTTACATCTTTACGCTGTAGTCCGACTTCCTCGTATAACTCACGATACATCGCTTGTTCTGGCGATTCCCCCGGGTTAATCCCACCTTGAGGAAATTGCCAAGAATGCTGACCATAACGGCGAGCCCATAAGACTTGACCTTGCCGATTACAAATTACAATTCCTACATTCGGGCGGTAGCCATCATCATCGATCACTAGACTACCTCAATAACCAAATTTGAAAGATGCCTAATTGTTTCACACATACCCAAACTGGTAAACCTATATCAATACAGTTTGCAGATATGTCTGAAGTAATTACAATAGTCTGCGTCTCAACGGGGTGCCAATTTGGGCTGAGAAATAACCCGTAGAACCTGATCCGGCTAATACCGGCGTAGGGATTTGAGCTACCGCCTACAAATTATTGTATCGGTCCCTCCTCAAATCCTGTGTTTTTTTTTATGATTTACGCAGGAATTACAATGACTAAAAATAAACTCTTTACCTCACTCATTGCCTTAACCACCTTAAGTTTTGCTGCATTCGCCTCTGCCGAAAAACCAACGCTGACGGTATATACCTATGATTCCTTTGCTGCAGAATGGGGACCAGGTCCTCAAATCAAAAAGAATTTCGAAGCTCAATGTGAATGCGAGTTAAAACTGGTTTCTCTAGGGGATGGTGTTGCACTACTGAATCGCCTACGTATGGAAGGGGAAAAAAGCAAAGCCGACATTATCTTAGGGTTAGATAACAACTTGCTCGATTCCGCAGAAAAAACCGGCTTATTTGCCCCAGCAGATATCAAAACGGATGCGCTTAAATTACCTATCGAATGGACAAGCAAAACATTCATTCCTTATGATTATGGTTATTTCGCCTTTATCTATGACACCAATAAAATCAAGCAACCGCCAAAAAGCATGGATGAACTGCTTGATAGCAAAAATAATTGGAAAATCATTTACCAAGATCCGCGCACCAGCACCCCAGGTTTAGGGTTAATGTTGTGGATTGAGAAAATCTACGGTGATAAATCGGCTGATGCATGGAAGAAAATGGCAGCCAAAACACTGACCGTGACCAAAGGTTGGAGTGAGTCTTATGGCTTGTTCTTAAAAGGTGAAGGAGATTTTGTCCTGAGCTACACCTCCTCGCCGGGTTACCAAATTTTAAATGATAAGAAAGACAACTACGCGGCAGCACTGTTCGATGAAGGGCATTATATGCAAGTCGAAGTGGCGGCAAGATTGAAACACAGCCCTCAACCTGAGCTGGCAAAACAGTTCTTACAATTTATGTTAACCCCTGAATTCCAAGGCACATTACCAACCACTAACTGGATGTATCCGGTTATCGATATGCCGTTGCCTGAAGTGTATAACGTGCTACCACTGCCTGCTAAATCCCTGCAATTTAGCGCGGAAGAAGTGGCTAAAGAACGTCAAACGTGGACACGTTTATGGCAAACCGCCGTCAGTCGTTAATCAATTTAACCTTATTACCGGGGGCAATAGCCTCCGGTCTTTTAATCGTCGTTGCCCTGCTCGCTTTTGGGGCGCTGTGGTTTTTCGCACCTGAAGTTTCCCTCCGCGAGATAATCGACGACGATTATTTATGGCATGTCATCGGTTTTACGTTTTGGCAGGCATTGCTTTCCGCTATTTTTTCCATTATTCCCGCTATTTTTCTTGCAAGAGCTCTGTATCGCCGGCGATTTTGGGGAAGAATGCTCTTGCTCCGCTTGTGTGCAATGACGCTTGTTTTACCCGTTTTAGTCGCCGTTTTCGGTATTTTGTCGGTATATGGACAAACCGGATGGCTAGCAAAACTGTGCCTATGGCTTGATGTTGATTATCAGTTTTCCCCTTATGGTCTGCGTGGCATTTTATTGGCGCATATCTTTTTCAATATGCCACTCGCCACCCGGATGTTGCTGCAATCCCTTGAAAATATTGCCATTGAGCAGCGTCAAAGCGCCGCTCAATTAGGGTTCAATGAGTGGCAACAATTTACCCTTTTAGAGTGGCCTTATTTACGCCGTCAGATGTTGCCAACAGGCGCGCTGATTTTTATGCTCTGTTTTGCCAGCTTTGCGACAGTACTGGCTCTGGGCGGTGGCCCTGCGGCGACCACTATCGAACTCGCGATTTACCAAGCACTGAGCTACGACTTTGATTTAGGGCGTGCCACACTGCTTGCGTTAATTCAGTTGGGATGTTGCGTAGGATTAATGCTTATTTGCCAACGTATTAACCATGCCATTTCCGTTGGATTTAGCCACCAAACATCATGGTTTGATCCTGCCGATAACCTGTTTCGCCGTTTACGTGACTGGCTGGTGATTGCTGCAGCTATTTTGCTATTAATTCCGCCGTTATTAGCGGTCATTGTTGATGGGCTCAACGGTCAATTACTGGATGTTTTACAGCAATCTGCGTTATGGCAAGCCACATTGACCTCACTGTTTATTGCACTCTGTGCTGGAATTTTGTGCGTGATCCTCACGCTAATGCTGCTATGGAGTAGCCGTGAACTGCGTTTACGAAATGCGATGAAACTGGGGCAAGCCATAGAACTCAGCGGGCTGATTATTCTGGCGATGCCGGGCATTGTGCTGGCGACAGGCTTTTTTATCTTTTTCAATGAAACCATTGGAATACCCGAAACACCTTATCCGTTGGTGATCATGACTAACGCCTTACTCGCTATCCCTTACGCGCTAAAGGTACTGGATAACCCAATGCGAGATCTGGCCCAACGCTATAATCCGTTATGCCAATCACTCGAAATCACTGGTTTTAATCGATTTAAAATCATTGAATTACGAGCATTACGCAAACCTATCGCACAAGCATTGGCATTCGCTTGCGTGATTTCGATTGGGGATTTTGGCGTGGTCGCCTTGTTTGGTAATGAAGAGTTCCGCACCTTGCCTTACTATCTTTATCAACAGATTGGCGCATATCGAACCAATGATGGCGCGGTTACCGCGATGTTATTGTTGTTACTCTGTTTCTGCCTGTTTAGCCTACTCGAACGCCTATCGGGGAAAACTCATGATTGAATTACAAAATCTAGATTATCAATACGATAACCTAAATATGCATTTTGATATTGCGGTAGCTTCGGGGGAACGAGTTGCCGTAATGGGTCCTAGTGGCGCAGGCAAAAGCACGCTGCTCAGCCTAATTAGTGGGTTTCAATTTCCTCGCAGTGGCACTATCACCTTAAATGGTGAAAATCATACATTTACGCCCCCAGCTAAACGCCCTGTTTCCATGTTATTTCAAGAAAATAACCTGTTTGCTCACCTAACCGTGAGGCAAAATATTGGGCTAGGTTTACAACCGAGCTTACGTTTGAGTGCATCGCAAATGGCTGAAGTCGAGCAAATGGCGCGGCAGGTCAGTTTAACCGACTGTTTAGATCGAACACCAGCGCAGTTATCCGGTGGGCAGCGTCAACGAGCCGCACTCGCACGCTGTTTAATTCGCAATCAACCGATTTTATTGCTGGATGAGCCATTTTCCGCCCTTGACCCTGCGCTGCGCAGTGAAATGCTGCAACTACTCAATGACGTTTGCGTGAATAAATCCATCACATTATTAATGGTATCCCATAGTATTGAAGACTCGCTACAAATCGCCCCTCGCAGCTTAGTGATCGCTGATGGCGCAATTGTGTATGACGGTGATACCGAAACACTATTACAAGGCAAAACCGACGCTTCTGCATTATTGGGCATTTCTAATTAGCCCAACAAATAATACTGTATAAATTCCCACTACTCGCGTATATTAATTTGCAGATTATTTACGCGAGTTTCCTTTATGCCTCAGTCAAACACCCCCGCTGAAAAAGGCTTTATTCTTAGCCGCCATTGGCGAGATACCCGCTACGGTATCGAGGTAAGCTATTGGTTACTCACGGATAACAAACCGCAAAAAGTCATTGTTCCCTATCAACAAGCCGTGGGTTTTTTACCTGAATCCAAGTTTTCCTTAGTACGCCATTTAATTGAAGGGCAAGCTGATATCAGCTATCGCCCCGTGGAACTGATTGATTTTAAACGGGAAAAAGTCTACGCCATCTATTGCCAGCAATATCGTCAATTACAAAACCTAGATAAAAACTGCCAAGCATTAGGCGTTGAGCTGCTGGAAACCGATATTCGCCCTTGTGAGCGTTATTTAATGGAGCGCTTTATTACCGCTCCCGTGTGGTTTTCTCGCAATCATCAGGGAAAATATCAACTCAAACCCTGTGAAGGCTATCGCCCGACACTGCACGCCGTTTCCCTCGATATTGAAACTAGCCAACATGGAGAGCTTTATTCCATTGGGTTATCTGGCTGCGGTGACAATGTGGTGTTTATGTTGGGCCCCGAACAAGGCCCGGCCCTGAATGATCAACATCGACTCGTGTATTCCACCAGCCGCCCTCAATTACTTGAAAAATTGAACGAATGGCTGCAACAGTACGATCCCGATGCCATCATTGGCTGGAATCTGATCCAGTTTGATTTGCAAGTTTTACAAAAGCATGCAGAGCGCTATGGCATCCCTCTGTTGCTCGGTCGGCAAGGGAAAAAACTCGAATGGCGAGAACACGGTTTTAAGCAAGGTGTCTTTTTTGCCTCTGCTGAAGGTCGCTTAATTATTGATGGTATTGATGCGTTAAAATCGGCGACATGGAGTTTTAGCTCATTCAGCTTGGAGTCCGTTGCCCAGCAGCTGCTTGGCGAAGGGAAAGCGATTGATACTCCTTATGATCGCATGGATGAAATTAACCGCCGCTTTGCTCACGATAAACCCGCCCTCGCCCATTACAATATTCAAGACTGTATTTTGGTGCATCGCATCTTTGAGAAAACCGATTTAATGGCGTTCTTGCAAGAGCGCTCGACGGTCACGGGGTTAGCAGCCGATCGCATGGGAGGCTCGGTGGCCGCCTTTTCCCATTTATATATTCCTCGGCTACACCGCTTAGGGTTTGTTGCCCCCACACTTTCAGAACAAAAATTTCAGCTTAATCCCGGCGGGTTCGTGATGGATTCACAACCCGGTTTATATGACTCTGTTTTGGTGCTGGATTATAAAAGCTTGTATCCCTCAATTATTCGCACCTTTTTAATTGACCCAGCAGGCATGATTGAAGGGCTTGCACACCCAGCCCCTGAACACTCTGTTGAAGGGTTTCGCGGTGCTTGGTTTTCCCGTACAACCCATTGCTTGCCAGATATTGTCAGCCATATTTGGCAAGGTCGTGATAAAGCCAAACAGCAAAAAAATGCCCCGCTTTCTCAAGCCCTCAAAATTATTATGAATGCTTTTGCTGGGGTTTTGGGTGCCGATGGATGCCGCTTTTTTGATCCACGATTAACCGCGTCAATCACCATGCGCGGTCATGAAATCATGCGAATTACCAAACAATTGATTGAATCCCAAGGATATCAGGTAATTTATGGGGACACCGATTCCACCTTTGTTTGGCTACGAGATCCCCATACTGATGAACAAGCTCAAAAAGTGGGCTATCAACTGCGTGACCATGTAAATAATTGGTGGAAACAGCATCTTAAAGAAGAGTGGCAACTTGATGGTGTGCTCGAGCTTGAGTATGAAACCCATTATCGGCGCTTTTTGATGCCAACAATTAGAGGCACAGACCAAGGTAGTAAAAAACGTTATGCGGGTTTAAGCCAAGATACGATGGTTTTTAAAGGCTTAGAAACCATTCGTTCAGACTGGACACCTCTCGCTCAAAACTTCCAAAAAGAGCTGTATACGCGCATTTTTTATCGCCAGCCTTATCGGGAATTTATTCGCGACTATATTCATGCCATCCGTTCAGGAGAATATGACGATCGCTTGATTTACCGCAAGCGCTTACGGCGTAAATTGTCAGATTATCAACGTAATGTACCACCTCATGTACGAGCCGCACGTCAAGCTGATGAATACAATTTGCAATTACAGCGCCCATTGCAATATCAAAATGGGGGGTGGATCAGTTATATCATCACTCAAGCGGGTCCTGAGCCATTAGAGACCGTGACCGCGAAACCTGACTATGAGCACTATATTCTTAAGCAAATCAAACCTATCGCCGATGGAATTCTTCCATTTCTGCAAGATGATTTTGACGCCATTTTGACAGGGCAAATTAATCTTTTGTTTTAAAGCCTAACGAACAGCGAGAATTGTACAATTCTTATTACAATTGCCGCATTTTTAACAGGTGACGATAAGCGAATGTTGAATTAATATAACGCCCCTTTGATATCTCGACCTGTTATACGCACAGCTTGGCGAGAAAATCGGCTATACTCATCATAATTCGAGCAGCGCGACTCGAAAAAGAAAAGAGCTATAATTGCCAAACGGCAAAACGATTAAAAAATTTCGCATCACCCTTGGTATATAACCGTTATATCAACACTGGGCAAAGACACCGGTTAGTTGTCTTAAACATCTAAAAATAAACAATCAAAATTATGGAATTAAATTAAACCTATGCCATTTACTCTTGGTCAACGCTGGATCAGCGACACAGAAAGCGAACTTGGGTTAGGCGCCGTCGTGGCTATTGATGCCCGTATGGTGACGTTGCTTTTTCCTGCCACTGGGGAAAACCGACTGTACTCACGTAGTGATGCCCCAATTACCCGAGTGATGTTCAACGAAGGTGATACCATCACCAGTCACGAAGGTTGGCAGCTACAAGTTGAAAGTATTCAAGAAGATAAAGGGTTATTGACCTACACAGGAACACGTTTAGACACCCAAGAAGCGGATGTCAGCCTGAGAGAAGTGTTCCTTGATAGCAAGCTAACGTTTAATAAGCCACAAGATAGACTGTTCGCCGGTCAAATCGATCGTATGGATCGTTTTGCTCTGCGTTTTCGCGCACGTAAATTTCAAAGCGAACAAGTTAAACACCAATCTACGGGCCTGCGAGGGATCCGCGCGAGTTTGATCCCGCATCAGTTGCATATTGCTAACGAAGTCGGTAAGCGCCACAATCCACGAGTTTTACTGGCGGATGAAGTGGGCTTAGGGAAAACCATCGAAGCGGGTATGATAATCCATCAACAATTGATGGCAGGTCGTGCTGAGCGAGTATTGGTCATTGTCCCAGATAGCTTACAGCATCAATGGCTGGTGGAAATGCTACGTCGTTTTAACCTGCGTTTTTCTCTGTTTGATGATAGCCGCTACAGCGAAGCCCAACACGACAGCGATAACCCATTTGAAACTGAACAATTAGTCCTGTGTTCTCTGGATTTTGTTCGTCGTAATAAACAGCGTTTTGACCAACTCGTCGAAGCGGGCTGGGATATGATGGTCGTCGATGAAGCTCACCATCTGCAATGGAGCGAAACTGCCCCAAGCCGTGAATATCAAGTGATTGAAACCTTAGCAGAGCACGTTCCTTCTGTTTTACTGCTAACGGCAACACCTGAGCAACTAGGTCAAGAGAGCCACTTTGCGCGTTTGCGCCTCCTCGATCCTAGCCGCTTCCATGACTACCAAGAGTTCTTAGCCGAGCAAGAAAATTATCGCCCTGTCGCCGATGCGGTTTCACTGCTACTTTCTGGCGATAAACTGACGAATGATCAGCAAAACCTACTCAGCGAGCTTATTAAAGAACAAGATATTGAGCCGTTATTAAAAGCTGCTAATCTTGAAGGCGATGACAGCCAAGCCGCTCGCCAAGAACTGATCCATATGCTGATGGACAGACATGGTACTAGCCGCCTATTATTTAGAAACACCCGTAATGGTGTCAAAGGCTTCCCACGCCGTGAATTGCATTCTTTAAAAATGCCATTGCCAACTCAATACCAAACGGCAATCAAAGTCGCTGGCATTATGGGTACCAAAAAGGATGTGGAAACTCGCGCGAAAGAGATGCTGTATCCAGAACAAATTTACCAAGAATTTGAAGGCGAAAACGCCACTTGGTGGAACTTCGACCCACGAGTTGAATGGCTGATGGGCTTCTTAACCGCGAATCGCCATGAAAAAGTACTGGTTATCTGTGCCAAAGCCGCTACAGCACTGCAACTTGAGCAAGTTCTGCGTGAACGTGAAGGGATCCGTGCGGCGGTATTCCACGAAGGTTTATCCCTGTTAGAGCGTGACCGCGCTGCGGCATACTTTGCTTCACAAGAAGAAGGCGCACAGGTATTGCTGTGTTCTGAAATTGGTTCAGAAGGTCGTAACTTCCAATTTGCTAACCAATTAGTGATGTTTGACTTGCCATTCAACCCTGACCTGCTTGAGCAGCGTATTGGTCGTTTGGATCGTATTGGTCAAAGCCGCGATATCGTGATCAACGTGCCTTACTTGGAAAACACCGCGCAAGCTGTGTTGATCCGTTGGTACCATGAAGGCTTAGATGCTTTCGAGCATACTTGCCCTACTGGTCGTACTATTTACGATAAATATTACCAACAACTGCTGCAATTTATGGCAGAGCCAACCATCACTGACGGGTTTGATGAATTTATTAAAACCTGCCGTGAAGAGCACGATGCACTCAAAGCACAGTTAGAGCAAGGTCGTGACCGTTTGCTGGAAATGCACTCAAATGGCGGTGAAGCCGGTAATAAATTAGCCGAAGAGATTGGTGAAGGCGATAACGAGACTGAGCTGGTTAACTTTGCACTGAACCTGTTTGATATCGTTGGGATCAACCAAGAAGATAAGAGCGATAACTTAATTATCCTCACACCATCCGACCATATGTTAGTGCCTGATTTCCCAGGATTACCGCAAGATGGCTGCACGATCACCTTTGACCGCGAACAAGCGCTTTCCCGCGAAGATACGCAGTTTATTAGCTGGGAACATCCGATTATTCGCAACGGTTTGGATTTAGTGTTATCCAGCGATACGGGCAGCTGCGCAGTTTCTGTGTTGAAAAACAAAGCGTTGCCAGTAGGCACCTTGCTGACCGAACTGATTTATGTGGTAGAAGCTCAGGCACCGAAACAGCTGCAAATCAGCCGTTTCTTGCCGGCGACTCCAGTTCGATTATTGATTGATTTAAAAGGTAATAATCTATCTTCACAAGTGGAGTTTGAGAGTTTTAACCGCCAATTAAATGCCATCAACCGTCATATGGCGAGCAAGTTAGTCAATGCGGTACAAAACGAGGTGCATTCTGTATTGCGCCTCTCTGAACCGATGGTCGAGAAAGAAGCAAAATCCATTATTGAGAATGCCAAAGAAGCCGCTGATAAAGCCCTGACTCTGGAGCTGTCTCGTTTGGAAGCGCTAAAAGCGGTTAACCCAAATATCCGTGATGAAGAACTCGATATTATCGAGGAAGAGCGTCGCCAATTGATGACCAACATCGACCAAGCTTCATGGCGCCTCGACGCTATCCGCTTAGTGGTTGTCACGCATCAGTAGAGAATGTTTTTTCTTTGACTACTCTAGACATTCCCCTAAATAATTCGAGTTACAGGTAGGCGGCAAACGAAGAAATCCCTAGGAGCATACGCAAGTATGTGACTAGGGTAGCTGAGAGCAGCCAACACCCCTGTAGCGCGAAGTATAACGGGGAATCAGTAAGCGGCAAACGAAGATATCCCTAGGAGCATACATCAGTATGTGACTAGGGTAGCTAAGAGCAGCCAACACCGCTACAGCGTGAAGAATAAAGGATAAAAAATGTTACCCTATAATCCCCCTACGGAACCATGGCTACATATACTCTACCAAGACGAGCATATTATTGTAGTCAATAAACCTAGCGGCTTGCTTTCTGTACCAGGGAAAGCCCCTGAGCACCATGACAGCATCATGAGCCGTATTCAGCGGGATTATCCTGCGGCAGAGTCCGTTCACCGTTTAGATATGGCAACCAGTGGCGTTATGGTCGTCGCTCTGCATAAAGCGGCTGAGCGTGAACTCAAGCGTCAGTTTAGGGAACGGGAGCCGAAAAAACACTATGTGGCTCGCGTGTGGGGTCATTTGGAAAAACCTGAGGGTTTGGTGGATTTACCGCTAATTTGTGACTGGCCGAATCGCCCTAAGCAGAAAGTCTGTTTTGAAACCGGAAAATCGGCTCAAACCGAATACCAAGTTTTAGAATATGAAGAGCAGGCAACGCGAGTCAAACTTTCGCCAATTACGGGACGCTCTCATCAGCTACGTGTTCATATGCTCGCGCTGGGACACCCTATTCTTGGTGACAGATTTTATGCCCATGAAGAAGCATTGGCATTGGCACCACGTTTGCAATTACATGCGCAGGAGCTGTATATCACTCACCCTGAATATGGCACACCAATGCATTTTACTTGCCCACCAGATTTCTAATCTCATTGAAGCGCTTAGGCTGGTTTAAGCGCTTTAATTATTTAAAAACTTAAGTTATTTAAAAACTGAAGTTATTTGAAACCCTTCTCTTTTTTAACAAGATCATAAGCCGCCTGAATTGACTGTGCTTTTTGCTTAGCAATTTCCATCATCTCTGGCGGTAACCCTTTAGCAACGAGCTTATCGGGATGATGCTCACTCATCAGCTTACGGTACGCTCGCTTAATTTTCGTTGGGTCATCATCGACGGAAACCCCAAGTACCTTACAGGCATCTTCCAGCGTAGGGCCATTATTTTGTTGGTAATAGCCTCCAGACTGCTGCTGAGAATAACCATGACCAAATTGGCGACCGCTTTGGATCATATCTAAGAATTGCTCAAACTGAATTTGGGAGATACCCAGCTCTTCCGCAATAATAAATAGCACTTTTCGTTCGTTAGGATGTAGGGTTCCATCCGCGAAAGCAGCTTGCAATTGAATTTCCAGAAACATCTGAACAAGGTCAAAACGACCATAGCAAGCCATACGTAATTGTTTAAGAACATCACGCAGTGGAAAGTCTGGGGATTTCCCCTCTCTAAAGGCTTGTTGAGCGGCTTTGCGAGTTTCTCCGTGCAGTTGCATTCTGTCCATCAGGTTCGATGCTAACTGGATATCAGTCTCCGTGACACGCCCTTTTGACTTGGTTAAATGCCCTAATATTTGAAAGGTACTTGCGAAGAAAATAATTTGCCTATCGCGCTTATTGAAGGCGCCAGCAAACTTACGTTGAGCCGAAGCCTTATCAAAACCGTGCCCAATCAGTAAGCCGGCTAATGCTCCCCAAAACCCTAAACCGGAGACAATAGCGAGTATCACCCCAATAATTTTACCCCAATAGTGCATATATCCCTCAATTCTTCAATGCTCAGAATGCAATTTTGCATTATCATACTATCCATTCTGCTTTTGTGCATAACGATAAAGAGCCTAACAAGTTGCTAACTACGTTTATTCCAGTTTTGATATTATACTGGCGAAAACGGGTTGGCTAAGATAGTCTTTGAGCGTTTGCCGACTGTGCCCATTTGACGGACTCCCTATTTAATGATGAAGAAAAGTTATCCCACAATAATCGCCACCATGGTATGGGCGGCTATTTATAGCCAGCAAGCACATGCTGATCTTGCAGCACAATGTATGCTTGGGGTGCCTGTTTATGACAAACCTATTATCTCTGGTGATCAAAATAGCTTACCGATTGAGATTCAAGCTGACGACGTCACAGGGGAATACCCTAATTTTGTCGAATATACTGGTAACGTTGATATTCAGCAGGGCAACCAGACTCTCACAGCAGATAACGTTAAACTGACACAAACCCAAAAAGAGGGTGAAGAACCGGTTCGTGAAGTGACGGCGACGGGGAATGTCCATTACGATGACCCTCAAATTATCCTGAAAGGCCCTTCAGCGTGGTCAAACTTAGATAATAAAAACACTGACGTTGATGACGGTAACTACATGATGGTTGGTCGTCAAGGTCGCGGTGACGCGAAAAAAATGAAAATGCGTGGTGAAAACCGCTATTCCATCATGGAAAACGGGACTTTCACCAGTTGCTTACCGGGCAGTAATACATGGAGCGTTGCTGGCTCTGAAGTGATTATTGACCGTGAAGAAGAAGTCGCAGAAATTTGGCATGCTCGTTTCCGTATTGCCGATGTGCCAGTGTTCTATAGCCCGTATATGCAGTTACCGATTGGTAGCAAGCGCCGTTCCGGTTTCTTAATTCCAATGGGAAGCTATTCCAACAATGACGGGTTAGAGTTCACACTACCGTATTATTGGAACATCGCGCCAAATTACGATGCGACGATCACCCCGCAGTTTATGACCCACCGAGGCGTTAAATTAAATAACGAATTCCGTTATTTAATCACTCCAGGTACAGGGACTGTCGCGTTCGATTTTATTAATCACGACCGCGCTTATATTAAAGATAAAGAGAATGAAAAACGTGATGCCCGTGACAGTGATGACCGTTGGTTATTCTACTGGCGTCATTCAGGTACCTTTGCTCAGCACTGGAACTTTGGTGCCGACTACACCAAGGTAAGTGACCCTCAATACTTTACTGATTTTAGCTCTCAGTACGGTAGCACCACTGATGGTTATGCCACGCAGAAATTTAACGTCGGTTATTCTGATACAAATTGGAACATGAAAGTGTCCCACAAACAGTTCCAAATCTTTGTGGATAACCCAAATAAGCGTGCTTATAAAGCTGAACCACAAATCGATTTTAACTATTACCAAAATGACGTCGGTATGTTGGATTTCCATACCTACGCCCAAGCCGCTCGTTTTACCAGCGTAGGTGAAAATAACCCAGACGCGACCCGTTTGCATATCGAGCCAGAAGTCAGCATGCCGCTGTCTAACGGTTGGGCGCAAATGAACAACAGCATCAAGCTGATGGCGACGCATTACGACCAAGATATTCCTGATGTAAAACAAAATAGTGGCTTAGATAAAAATGTCACCCGCGTGCTGCCAATGTTTAAGAGTGATGCGAAAGTGGTATTTGAGCGCGACTTATTCCAAGGCAGTGATTTTGTTCAAACATTAGAACCACGAGTTCAGTATCTCTATATTCCGTATAAAGATCAGGACAATATCAATAACTACGACTCCGCACTATTACAGTCTGACTATACAGGTCTGTTCCGCGATCGTATTTACAGTGGTTTAGATCGTATCGCTTCGGCTAACCAGTTCACAACCGGTTTAACCACCCGTATTTATGATGAAAATTTAGCTGAACGCTTCAATTTCTCCGTCGGGCAAATTTACTATTTAGAGCGCCCACGTGCGGGTAATTCAAACCTGAAAATCGATGATAAGAGTGATACAGGTTCATTAATGTGGGCAACCGATGCCATGTGGCACATTGATGAAAACTGGGGGATTCGTGGCGGATTACAATATGACCGCCGCCTTGGTAGCGTCACCATGGGGAACGCAGTTACTGAATATCGCTTTGATGCCGATAGACTGATTCAACTGAATTACCGTTTTGTTGACCGTGACTATATTCAAGCGACGTTCCGCCGTGAAGATACTGCGGGTGGTTATACCTACACATTACCAGAATACCAACAAGGTATTTCACAAGTAGGCACCGTGGTAAGTTGGCCATTAAGTGATAACTGGGGCTTTGTTGGCTCTTATTATTACGATACTAAGCAGCAACAATCGGCGAGCCAGCTAGTCGGATTACAGTACAATGCCTGCTGTTGGGCGGTGAATTTAGGGTATGAACGTAAGATTGTAGGTTGGCAAAAAGAGAAGTTCAACAGTGAATATGACAATAAATGGTCTATCAACGTGGAACTTAGAGGCCTAAATAACAATCATAGTTTAGGTAGTCAGGAGATGTTGAAACAAGGTATTATTCCTTATCAACGTGCTTTCTGATAACAAACAACATAACGATCACGATTAGCCCGCATATGCGGAATAAAAGTCAATTTTATAGGACCATTATGAAGAATTGGAGAACGCTTATTCTGGGACTGATGTTCGCAAGCTCTGCAAGTTTAGCTGCGCCACAGCAAATGGATAAAGTGGCTGCGGTTGTCAACAACGGAGTTGTACTTGAAAGCGACGTCCAGAATATGATCAATACAGTGAAGTTGAATGCACGTAATGCAAATCAACAAGTTCCTGATGATCAAACCCTGCGCCAGCAAATCATCGACCGTTTGGTTATGGATAACATCATGTTGCAGATGGCTAACCAAATGCAGATTAATATCCCTGAAGAAGCTGTGAATGCGACTATCGCGGATATTGCTCGCCAAAATAATTTAACCTTACCGCAGATGGAAAAACGCCTGACTGCGGATGGTATCAATATGGGCAAATACCGCAGCGAAATCCGTAAGGAAATGCTGTTAGCGGAAGTGCGTAACAACGAAGTTCGCCGCCGTATCACCATTTTGCCTCAGGAAGTTGATGCATTAGCTGAGCAAATGGATTCTCAAATGAATGCTCAGAAAGGTGTGAATTTAAGCCACATTCTGATCCCACTGCCAGAGAACCCAACGCCAGAACAGTTATCAAAAGCAGAATCGTTAGTTGATAAAATCTTAACTGACCTGAAAAAAGGCTCAGATTTCGGTAAATTAGCAATTGCTTACTCTGCTGACCCTCAAGCACTGAAAGGTGGAAACATGGGTTGGTCACGTCTGCAAGAGCTGCCAGTGGTCTTTTCTGACCAACTGAAAAACTCGAAGAAAGGCGATATCGTTGGTCCAATTCGTTCTGGTGTAGGCTTCCATATTTTACGTGTGAATGACGTCACTGGTGATACTCACCAGCCAATCTCCGTCACCGAAGTGAAAGCGCGTCATATCTTACTAAAATCATCACCAATTATGGATGATGCAACAGCAAGACAAAAACTGACTCAACTGGCTCAAGAGATCCGTAACGGCAGAATTTCATTTGAAGAAGCGGCTAAAGAGAACTCCGAAGACCCAGGTAGTGCATTAAAAGGTGGGGAATTAGGTTGGAATATGCCTGATGTTTACGACCCTGCATTCCGTGATGCACTGATGAAACTGAAAAAAGGTGAAATCAGCCAACCTGTACCTTCAAGTTTTGGCTGGCACTTAATTCAGTTAGAAGATACTCGCAGTGTCGATAAAACTGATGCCGCGAAGAAAGATCAAGCGTACCGTTTACTGTTCAATCGTAAGTTTAACGAAGAAGCGCAGACTTGGATGCAAGAACAACGTGCTGCGGCTTATGTGAATATCGTTGATGGTCGCCAAAGCCAATCTAATGATGAACAAGCAAAATAAGCCAATCGTCATCACCCCCGGTGAACCTGCCGGGGTAGGCCCAGATCTTCTGATCCAACTTGCTCAGCAGGCATGGCCTGTCGAGCTTGTGGCTTGCGCAGACCCAGACCTGCTTCTTCAACGCGCTAAAACTCTCAATTTACCACTAACATTACGCGAATATGATGCAAAACAGCCACAAACTTCTGTTGCTGGACAATTGTCGATTGTTCCCGTTTCACTGAATGCACCAGCAGAAGCTGGAAAACTCGATGTGCGTAATGGTGAATATGTTACTGAAACTTTAGCCCGCGCTTGTGATGGCTGTTTGAATGGTGAATTTTCTGCCGTTGTAACGGGGCCTGTTCACAAAGGCATTATTAATGACGCTGGTATTCCATTTAGTGGACATACCGAATTTTTCGCAGATAGAAGCCACTGCGACCGCGTTGTGATGATGCTCGCAACACAAGAATTACGTGTCGCTTTAGCGACCACGCACCTGCCGCTAAAAGATGTCTCCGAGGCAATTACCCAACAAAGCTTGCATGAAGTGATCACCATTTTGCATCATGACCTGCAAACCAAGTTTGGCATTGAAAACCCGCACATTTATGTTTGTGGGCTTAACCCTCATGCCGGAGAAGGCGGACATATGGGAATGGAAGAGATTGAAACCATCATTCCAGCTCTAGAAACCTTGCGTAAGCAAGGCATTACCTTAATCGGTCCTTTACCCGCAGACACGCTTTTCCAACCGAAGTATTTAACCGATGCAGACGCAGTATTAGCGATGTATCACGATCAGGGACTACCTGTGTTAAAATACCAAGGTTTCGGCAGAGCGGTAAATATTACCCTTGGTCTGCCATTTATCCGTACTTCAGTCGATCACGGCACAGCGCTTGAATTAGCAGGTACGGGTCAAGCCGATGCGGGCAGTTTTATCACCGCATTGAAATTAGCTATCCAAATGACACAAAAGAATTCATGAATAATCGAGTCCATCAGGGGCACCTTGCCCGCAAACGTTTCGGGCAGAACTTTTTAACTGACCAATTTATTATCGACAGTATTGTAGATGCAATGCACCCACAACCAGGACAGGCCATTGTAGAAATTGGTCCGGGTCTTGGTGCATTAACTGAACCTGTTGGTAGCCGCATGGATAAAATGACGGTTGTCGAACTTGACCGCGACCTTGCTGCTCGTCTGCATGTCCATCCACAGCTGAAAGATAAGCTAACCATCATCCAGCAAGATGCGATGACTGTCGATTTTGGTGAACTGGCGAAACAAGCTGGACAGCCAATACGCGTATTTGGTAATTTGCCTTATAACATCTCAACACCGTTGATGTTCCACCTGTTTACATTCACCAACCAAATTTCCGACATGAATTTCATGTTGCAAAAAGAAGTGGTTAATCGATTAGTAGCAGGTCCAGGAAGTAAAGCTTTCGGTCGTTTAAGCGTTATGGCGCAATATTACTGCAATGTTGTTCCTGTGCTTGAAGTTCCGCCTACTGCCTTTGCGCCACCACCAAAAGTGGACTCTGCGGTAGTAAGATTGATCCCTCACAAGGAAAACCCATACCCAGTGAAGGATATTAAAGTATTGAGCCGTATTACAACTCAAGCATTTAACCAACGTCGTAAAACTATCCGCAATAGTCTTGGGGATTTATTCAGCGTTGAGCAGTTAACCGAGCTGGGTATCGACCCGGGAACGCGCGCTGAGAATATCTCCGTTGAGCACTATTGTAAGATGGCAAACTATCTGTGTAATTTATCGGAATAGAGAATCTGAGGAGGCACTATGCTGAATGATCCCAATGTGAGCATCCAAGTTCAAAGTGTCTACATAGAAAGCCAATCCCAGCCTGACATTGCCCGTTTTGTCTTTGCGTATACTATTTGTATCCGCAATTTAGGGCGAATTCCTATACAGCTAATGAGCCGTTACTGGCTCATTACCAATAGTGATGGCCGTAAAACTGAAGTGCAAGGTGAAGGCGTGGTGGGAGAACAACCCGTTATCCTACCGGGCAAAGAATATCGCTATACCAGCGGTGCTATCTTAGAAACACCAATGGGTACGATGGAAGGCTATTACGTTATGCTGAGCGAGCAAGGAAATCACTTTCATGTTGATATTCCTGCATTTCGTCTCGCTATCCCAACACTGATTAATTAATTATGTCCACATATATTGTAGGTGATATACACGGTTGTTATCGTGAGCTGCGGGAACTTCTCGATAGCGTGAATTTCGATCCACAGCAAGATACATTATGGCTAACGGGTGACCTTGTTGCTCGTGGACCCGAGTCATTGCAAGTCTTACGCTATGTGAAAAGTTTAGGCTCATCAGCACGCTTAGTGTTAGGCAACCATGACCTACATTTGATTGGCATCTACTGCAAAATCAGTCGCAATAAGCCTAAAGACCATCTTGATGAGCTACTCAATGCGCCCGATATCGATGAGCTAATCAATTGGTTACGCCGTCAGCCACTTTTACAAGTCGATGAAGAGCAAAAAATGGTCATGACCCACGCTGGTATTACGCCACAGTGGGATCTCGAAACCGCAAAAATGTGCGCCCGCGAAGTGGAAGCCGTGCTTTCTAGCGATGCATATCCGCTGTTTATCGACTCTATGTATGGCGACATGCCAAACAATTGGTCTGAAAGTTTGATGGGGCTAGCGCGTTTACGCTACAGCACCAATGCCCTCACCCGCCTGCGTTATTGTTTTCCAAATGGGCAACTGGATATGATCTGCAAAGAGAGTCCAGCTAAAGCCCCTGCACCACTGAAGCCGTGGTTTTCTCTACCAAGTCAATTCCCTGAAGATTACGCCATTTTCTTTGGTCACTGGGCATCATTGGAAGGTAAGTTTACACCAGAACATGTGTATGCGATGGATACGGGCTGTTGCTGGGGAGGGGATTTAACGCTGCTGCACTGGGAAACTAAAACATTCCATAGACAGAAATCTCACCAGAAACGTCGCAAAGAGTGAATGTTTACTCTAGATACCAAATGATAGATAGCAAAATGGCACCTAACAGTGCCATTTTTGTTGACTAGAGTAGCGACGGTTAAACGCGACGAGTCAGAACTTCAATGCAGAAACCGTGGCTATTCGCTTCGTCTGCCTCATGATATTCAGTGAAAATAGAGTCCCATTCATCAGGCTCGTAAGCAGGGAAATGTGTATCCCCAATCACTTCAGCATCCACGTGAGTCAAATAGAGTTTATTCGCCATTGGAAGGAATTGTTGATAAACCTTACCACCACCAATCACCATAATCTCATCAGCACCTTCAACTGCCTTCGCGGCTTCTAATGCTTCTTCAACTGATTTAACCCAGATAACGCCAGTTTCTGTGCCTGCTTGACTGCTCAAAACAATGTTGACACGCTGCGGTAAAGGACGACCTAACGCTTCATAAGTCACGCGTCCCATAATCACAGGTTTATTCAATGTTTGACGCTTAAACCACGCCAAATCACCTGGTAAATTCCAAGGCATCGCATTTTCCATGCCGATAACCTGATCGAACGCCATTGCTGCGATTAAGCTAATATTCATCTAACCACCTTAGAAACGAAATATAAAAATTGTGCACACTATACGGAAACAGACATACTTCGTCGACTAAATTTAATCTTCCTTAAATACCACTCAATCCCTTATACTCGAACGACTCAAGTCAATGCACTAAACGATGTTTACAACGCTTTTAGTCCCTTATTACTCAGTTTAGTTCAACCTAAAATAAAGAGATTACATTATGTATCAGACCAGTATCATGGTCGCGACGATTGCCGCTCTTGGCATGATCTCACCAGGTCCAGATTTCTTTTTAATTATCAAGAATGCAGCGCGTTACCAACGTTCCGCAGCCATGATGACCGCCCTTGGTATTATCGTTGCTATTGCACTTCATATGTCTTATTGCGTGGCTGGGCTTGCTGTGTTGATCACCACAACACCATGGTTATTTAACATTCTTAAATATGCTGGTGCGGCGTATTTAATCTGGATTGGGATTAAAAGCCTGATGCCGCAAAAGGCTCAGAGTGTTGATTTAATGAGCAATCAACATGAGCATGTCACATTCAAAAAAGCGTTCATGCAAGGTTTCTTGTGTAATGTCTTAAATCCTAAGGCAACGTTATTCTTCTTAGCGATTTTTACTCAAGTGCTTAGTGTGGATTCGACATTCTCAGAAAAGCTCTGGTTCGCCTTTATTATTTGGGGTCTAGCCGTGATTTACTGGCCAATTTTGGTGTGCTTAATTCAAAGTGCCCCCGTTAGAAAAGGGCTAGCAAAAGTACAAAAATATGTGGATAAAGTCCTTGGCGTGGTGCTAGTCGCATTCGGCATACGCGTAGCATTAAGCTAATTTTTAACGTAAAAAAGCCCGCTAATTGCGGGCTTTTACTGGTGTTTCAATTAGTTACTACCATCTTCAGGTGTAATAACCAGTTGTCCCACTGAGCCTAAATCTGCTTTTTCAAGGTTTTGGCTATAAAACAGGAATGGGAAATGGTTGTAAGACGGCTGCAGCATCTGCACAAGTAGTTCACAGCGCCCATCAATCCAAACCGTATCTTTCCATCCAAAGTTATCTGGCTGAGCTGGCTGCCCATTACAGTTGATCACTTTAAAGCGAACACCTTCAATGTGGAAAGATTGAGGCTGTTGACTGCTGACATTCCAACGCTCCCAACTGCCTTGGCGAGAAGTAATATCCACACGCCCCGTGTCCAATTTCACGCCATTGATGCCTACAGGATCATTTAGCTGGATATCGCGGTTAGTAATCGAGGAGGTAATTTGTGTGGTATCCAAGACTAATTGTTTTGGAACATCATCCGTCACCAATGACATTAATCCCGTCGCTTTGATGGTTAGCACATTGGTGGAAATTAAATTATTCGACGGTTCAAATAGCCCTTTTACGCGATCCATCAACGAGGCAGATTCCCCTGCTGTAATCGTCAGTTCAGCCGTTTTCGCCATATCAATCAGCACTTCACGACGTTCTCCCGGTGCAAGTGAAAGTTCTTGTACGCTGGCAGGCACCGTGAGCAATCCTTGGTCTGACGCTATCATCACGAAAGGACGGCCATCGCTGATTTTCATCACATAGCGTCTGGAATTAGACGCGTTTAATAATCTTAAACGTACCCAACCACGAGAAACTTCAATGTAGGGATCTTGCACACCGTTAACCACTAATGTATCCCCGAGGAATCCATTCTCATCAGTGTGATATTCAGGAACGCCAAAGTTATCCAAACGTTTGTCTTGAATAATAATCGGGAAATCATCTACGCCGTAATGTTTTGGTAAACGTAACTCTTTTGTGGAATCATCATCAATAATCCACATTCCCAGTAAACCATTGTAGATTTGCTGTCCCATTTTACCTTGAGTATTCGCGTGATACCAAAGCGTTGCCGCATTTTGGCGAATAGGGATCACCGGTGACCAATCTGCATTTGGCGAAATTTGTCTCGCTGCACCGCCAATTTGTGTGCCTGGGATCTGTAGCCCGCTAATGGTCATTGAAACGGCATCAGGTAACCTATTGCTATAGATAAGTTTGAGATCATCGCCATTTTTTACGCGAATAGTGGGGCCTGGATAAGAACCATTAATCCCTAAAACTTCCGCAGAATATTTACCATCGAAAGACCAATGGATTTTTTGTAATGTTAAAAAGAGTGGCTGTCCCGAACGGGATTCTAGCAAGGGTGGAACAGGGAGTGCGGTCGTTCCTTCTGCACTCGCATAAGTTGATACCTGCAATAAGCACACAGCCAACCCGCTAATCAGCAATGATCGGCAACGACTGAATAACATAGATTCTCCGCTAAATAAAAAACCAGCAAGTTATTTTAATAAATCATTATAAATTAGTGATTTATACGAGTATTTTTAGGTATATGCTGGTGATACCACTATTTGGAATTCAATAATTTATCTTGCGACAAATTTGCGAGTCATCATATCGCGAAAGGGCATAGAATTCTAAAAATATATGTATCAATAATTAAAATATAATAAATTTGAATGGTAATAATTACAGATGGGATTAAATAACGGCAGAAATAGTGTAGTAAAAGTCTCGCAGTGAAAATAACATCGCCAGAATAACATAGTGGGAAGTTCTGAATAAACTTCCCACTATCGATACCAATTAACTTAGTAAAATCATAGAACTTAATAAAAGTATTGAGATTAGCGTTTGTTCAGCTCTTCAACTTCTTTATCTAACTCTTTAATTTTAGCTTCCATCAAGTCATGACAATATTCCGACAGCTCACGAACCTGATCTTTAGAGTATTTCGAGGTATCTATCGGATCCAACATTTCAATAATCACATGACCATTATTCCAACGGTTCAAGCTAATTTTGTTTTGTGTAGTAGACACACAAACAGGCACAATTGGCACACCAGCAGCAATCGCAGCATGGAATGCGCCCGTTTTAAATGGCAGTAAACCACGACCACGGCTACGAGTTCCTTCAGGGAACATCCAGACTGAAATCTTACGAGATTTAATCTGCTCGGCAACTTGGGAAATAGTGTTATGGGCTTTCGAACGGTTACCACGGTCAATCAAAATATTTCCCGTGATCCAATACAAGAAGCCAAAGAATGGGATCAAAACAAGGCTTTTTTTACCCACAGTAACGGTTCTTGGTTGAACACCATTCGACATAGTGACCATGTCATAGTTATTTTGATGGTTACCGATATAAATACTTGGACCGTAATCCTTTGCCTTAGCCGGAACACGGTCAATCATTTTAATACCGAACACATGGGACAAACGCCCAAACATACGACCAAACGTCATCACATGTCTTGGATTTCGTGGGCTAAATAGGCAGTAGATACTGCCACCTACACACACACAAATCGTAAATATGATCACAATGATAGCTCTAATTAGCGCTAGCATAATATTCCTTAACTTATGAAAAGGGCTTTAACCAAGCCCTTGAATTATTGTTATTTTTACTCTGTATCCACAGAATCAACATCAATACGTTCAATGTTATGTAAACCACGCGGTAACGATGTTCCTTTACGTCCACGCTCCGCACGGTATTTCTGTAAGTCTTCTGATTTAAATTTCAGTTTACGCTTACCAAAATAGAGTGTGATCGAGGCTCGAGGTGGGATCACCATTAACCAAACCAGTAGGTCTTCACCACTTGCGGCTTGCGCCCCTGTGATATTAATGATTTTATTCCCCTTCCCTTTGGATAATTGTGGGAGGTCAGACACAGGGAATAATAACATGCGACCGGCTTTCGTGATGGCTAATAACAAATCTTCTTTTTCGTTATTTAGCTCAATCGGCGCCATTACTTTTGCATTTTCAGGCAACGACATCAACGCCTTACCGGTTTTATTCTTCGTCACCAAATCATTAAAGGTGCAAATAAAACCATAACCCGCATCAGACGCCATTAAGTATTTCTGCTCTTCCGGCGCCATCAGCACATGCTCAATCGTCGCGCCCGGTGGAAGTGTTAACTTCCCTGTTAACGGCTCACCTTGGCTACGTGCAGAAGGTAATTCCAGCGGATCGACAGAATAGCTACGTCCAGTGGTATCAAGGAATACCGCCGCTTGATTAGACTTACCACGGGCGGCGCCTTTAAAGCTATCCCCCGCTTTGTAGCTCAGATTACTTGGCTCGATATCATGCCCTTTCGCACTACGCACCCAGCCCATGTCAGACAAGACGACAGTAATCGGCTCCGAAGGCAGAATTTCATGCTCGCTAAGTGCTTTGGCTTCTTCGCGCTCTTGCAGCGGCGAACGACGATCATCACCATAGGCTTTAGCATCTGCCTGAATCTCTTTCTTAATCAAAGTATTCAAACGAGCTTCTGAGCCTAAAATAGCCTGTAACTCATCGCGCTCTTTGGCTAATTCATCCTGTTCACCGCGAATTTTCATCTCTTCGAGTTTCGCTAAGTGACGCAGTTTTAATTCTAAAATCGCTTCGGCTTGGGTATCGCTAATATTAAAGCGCGACATTAAGACGGCTTTTGGCTCATCTTCATTACGAATGATTTCAATGACTTCATCGATATTCAAATAAGCGATGAGTAAACCATCCAAAATATGCAGGCGTCTTAATACTTTTTCTAAACGGTGGTTTAAGCGATTACGTACTGTTTGACGACGATACGTGATCCACTCAGTGAGGATCTCAACCAATCCTTTCACTGCCGGACGGTTATCTAAGCCAATCATGTTTAAGTTAACACGGTAGCTTCTTTCAAGATCTGTCGTTGCAAACAAGTGGGTCATCACTTGATCAAGATCCACGCGGTTGCTGCGCGGAACGATCACTAAACGCGTTGGGTTTTCATGATCTGATTCATCACGTAGATCTTCGACCATTGGCAGCTTTTTCGCGCGCATCTGGTTTGCAATCTGCTCAAGGATTTTAGCGCCGGAAACTTGATGAGGCAGCGCTGTAATTACCGCATTACCATCTTCTTTCTCCCATACCGCACGCATACGCACTGAGCCACGACCGTTTTGGTAAACTTTACGGATATCTTCCGGTGAAGAGATAATTTCAGCTTCCGTTGGGTAATCAGGACCCGGAATAAACTGCATAATCTCATCAAGATTTAACTTTGGTTTTTCCAGTAGTGCCACCAGCGCACTTGCCACTTCGCGCGCATTGTGTGGTGGAATATCGGTCGCCATACCCACGGCAATCCCCGTGGTACCATTTAATAAAATATTTGGCAGACGGGCAGGCAACATTTTCGGCTCATTTAATGTACCGTCAAAGTTAGGTACCCAATCAACGGTACCGTGACCTAATTCGCTGAGCAGAACTTCTGCATATTTTGATAAGCGAGACTCGGTATAACGCATCGCAGCGAAGGATTTCGGATCATCTGGAGCCCCCCAGTTTCCTTGACCGTCAACCAAAGGATAACGGTAGGAGAATGGCTGCGCCATCAACACCATCGCTTCATAACAGGCGCTATCACCGTGCGGATGATATTTACCTAATACGTCACCGACGGTTCTGGCTGATTTCTTATATTTTGCCGTGTTGCTCAGCCCCAATTCGGACATGGCATACACAATTCGGCGCTGAACAGGTTTAAGTCCATCGCCGATAAATGGCAACGCTCTATCCATGATGACGTACATCGAGTAGTTCAGATAGGCGTTTTCAGTAAAGGCATGAAGCGGTAAACGCTCCACACCGTCATGAGTAATTTCACTCATTCAATACGTTCCTTACTCTTATTCATCCGATTATGATCAGACCTCAATTTCTGCCGTATCGCCTTTTTCTTGCAGCCAGTTACGACGATCTTCCGAGCGTTTTTTAGCCAGAAGCATGTCCATCTTCGACATAGTTTCTGTGTAATTATCATCATCGATAGTTAACTGAACGAGGCGGCGAGTATTTGGATCTAACGTCGTTTCACGCAATTGTGGCGGGTTCATTTCACCCAGTCCTTTAAAGCGCTGGACGTTTGGTTTGCCTTTTTTACGGCTTAATCTTTCCAATACCGCATTTTTTTCACTTTCGTCTAATGCGTAGTAAGTCTCTTTGCCTAAATCGATACGATACAGTGGCGGCATTGCCATATAGACATGCCCCTCTTTGACCAATTTAGGGAAATGGCGCACAAACAAGGCGCACAACAATGTGGCAATGTGCAGTCCATCGGAGTCCGCATCCGCGAGGATACAGACTTTTCCATATCGTAGCTGAGAAATATCTTCGCTATCAGGATCCATACCAATCGCGACAGAAATATCGTGAACTTCTTGGGAGGCTAAAACCTCATCTGAAGAAACTTCCCACGTATTGAGGATCTTACCGCGCAGCGGCATGATGGCTTGATATTCACGATCACGCGCTTGCTTCGCCGATCCACCTGCCGAGTCCCCTTCCACTAAGAACAGTTCTGTCATGGAGAGATCTTGAGAGCTACAATCCGCTAATTTACCCGGCAATGCTGGGCCACTCGTGAGTTTCTTACGCACCACTTTTTTCGCCGCACGCAGGCGACGCTGGGCGCTAGAAATCGCCATTTCAGCCAATTGCTCAGCAACTTGAACATTCTGGTTTAGCCATAAGCTAAAGGCATCTTTCACCACACCAGAAACAAACGCTGCACATTGACGGGAAGAAAGGCGCTCTTTCGTCTGTCCTGCAAATTGCGGATCTTGCATTTTCACAGATAAAACATAGGCGCAGCGATCCCAAATATCATCCGCAGATAACTTCACTCCACGCGGCAAAATATTACGGAATTCACAGAATTCGCGCATCGCATCAAGTAAGCCTTGGCGTAACCCATTAACGTGAGTACCGCCCTGCGCTGTTGGGATCAAGTTAACATAGCTTTCCGTCAGTAGCTCGCCACCTTCAGGCAACCATAATAGCGCCCATTGAGCGGCTTCAACTTCAGCAGAGAATTCACCGGTAAACGGCTTGGCAGGCAGTGCTTCAAAACCATCCACCGA
This sequence comes from Providencia sp. LY12, assembly GCF_057621555.1. NCBI lineage: Bacteria > Pseudomonadati > Pseudomonadota > Gammaproteobacteria > Enterobacterales > Morganellaceae > Providencia > Providencia sp. LY12. The sequence continues at coordinate 3,548,289 of NZ_CM172594.1, forward strand.
TTCCATTAAGTAGTCGGTTAACCCATCGCTATAGCACCAGCTTTGCTCAGTTTCATTGAGCAGATCCTTAAACGTAATTTGTACGCCAGGGCATAAAACAGCTTTTGCTTTTAAGTTATGAGTTAAGCGCGAAACGGAGAAACGCGGGCTATCAAAATAGCTTTCATCAGGCCAGAAATGGACACTGGTTCCGGTGTTGCGTTTGCCACAAGTACCAATGACTTGTAAATCTTCGACTTTTTCGCCATTTTCAAACGCAATTTGATAAACCTGGCCATCACGGCGCACGGTGACTTCAATACGCTTTGATAACGCATTGACCACGGAGATACCAACACCGTGCAAACCACCCGAAAATTGATAGTTTTTATTGGAGAATTTTCCCCCAGCATGCAGTTGTCCTAAAATCAGTTCAACCGCGGAGACTTTCATTTCTGGGTGGATATCAACAGGCATACCACGCCCATCATCAATCACTTCGAGGGATTGATCGGGGTATAAAATCACTTGGATGTGTCCGGCATGTCCAGCTAAGGCTTCATCGACACTGTTATCAATTACTTCTTGAGCCAAATGGTTCGGTCGGCTGGTGTCGGTATACATGCCAGGACGACGGCGAACAGGCTCCAAACCACTGAGAACTTCAATGTCCTCTGCGTTATAACTAGATTGAGTCATGTTGTCATTCTGCGGTAATAGATGATTAATTGAACTATACCCTAAATAATTCAAGAAGATTGGGTATATTCAATCAGTGAATTACTGTTGATAATAACAGTGTATTGGCGTTTTCGCACTATTTCTCTGCGTTATCAACCAGAGACAAAAAGCGAATGATCTGCGGGAAATAACGTTCAAATCCAACAAATGCATGATCCCCATCCGGTTCCACCGTTTGCTTACACTCTGAAAGATAGGCAACGGCTTGACGATAATCAAGTACCTCATCCCCCATTTGCTGCAATAACCAAAGTAAGTTTGGTGAACGTATCTTTTCGAGATGCAAAGCCTTCAATTCATGCATATATTTGGGTTCTAACACATACGTTTCATGGGTATATGGATTAGTATTTTCCCCAAGATAATCGCTGAGCAAATCAAACGGACGTACCGCTGGGTTCACTAATACTGCGGGAATTTGGTAACGCTCAGAAAAATAAATGGAAAAATAACCACCCAATGAAGAACCCACTAAACCGATTGTTTCATGCTGATGTTCGACAAGAATATCATCCAGTAATTTTGTCGCTTGCTGCGGAAAATTAGGCAATTGCGGAACAATCATGTTGATCTGAGGATAATGCACCGCCAACCACTGTTTAAGATTATTTGCTTTCTCAGACAGTGGAGAGCTATTGAATCCATGAATATACAGTAACGTTGCCATTAGTAACCATCTGAATCAAAGTCAGGGCTAAATTCCTGAGTATTTAAACGATAAACTTGGGTTTCAATCACTTTTTCACCTTGCTCATTCACCGTTAGTTCCAGATAGCGCCAGCCCGGAGCAACCGTATCTAAAGCAAAATTGGTGCAATGAGGCTTGAACTGTACACAGGTTGATGGCGTTGCTAATAAACGGATACCATGCCAGTTCTCATCCATCTCTTGGTGAATATGCCCGCACAGCATCGCTTTCACATTGGGGTAGTTTTTAAGATAGTCCGCCAAAATATGTGAGTTTCGTAAACTGTGCTGATCTAACCAAGTGCAGCCAGAAGGTAATGGATGATGATGCAGCATAATCAGTGTCGTGCGTGTCGGCTGCTCGTCTAAACACTGTTTCATCCATTCCAGTTGCTGCTCAGAAAGCTCACCGTGAGCAACATCTTGTAATTGGCTATCTAGCATTAAAATTTGCCAGTCATCACCAATAAATATCTGTTTGGCACTCGAAATGCCGGCAATTTTTAAGGTGCCTACCATCGCTGGCGGGTAATCGTGATTTCCCGGTAGCCAAACGCAAGGTGCAGGAATGCGCTCAATCCCAGCCGCAAAATGTTGATAGGCTTTAGGTGATTGGTCTTGAACGAGATCCCCTGTGGCGACGATTAAATCGACAGGTAAGTTTTGTTCTGCAATCGCATCAAGTACCGCCTGATAGCTTCGGTAAGTATTGATCCCTAAAAGGGTGTTTTCCGTATCAGCAAAAAGATGCGTATCAGTAACTTGTAAGATTCTAATAACTTTAGGGTTATTAGCAGTCACTTTAAGCTGGCTGTCCAAAGTATTCCTTTATCCTTAAAAATAGCGCTAAGTATTATCACCTAAACCATCAAGTACATAGGTCACTGATTTTAACCTAACTATCCATTCAATATCTGCTAATCAGCACACACTTCACTAGATTAATGGTTATTTAAATCAGTTTCACCCATTTTTCTTGCAGCTTTTGGTGATTCAGTTGTAGCCATTGAATGGCTATCACGGTTGCCGCATTATCAATTTTGCCCTCTTCAACCCATTGATAAGCTTGCTCTCGGCTCACGACATGCACTCGGATATCTTCATTTTCTGAGGCTAAGCCATGAATGCCTTTTGCCAACGAGCTATCGACCTCTCCAACAAAAACATGAATCCGTTCGCTGGTGCCACCAGGGCTTGATAAATAGCTAATCGATTTTTCTATGCGTTCAATAGTGAGACCCGCTTCTTCCGTTGATTCGCGACGAACCACCTCTTCAGGGGATTCGTTGTCTTCAATCATTCCCGCCACTATCTCTAACAACCATGGCGTTTCGCTTGATTCAAAAGCAGGGAATCGAATTTGCTCGATTAATACGACATTATCGGTTTGTGGATCATAAGGCAGTATTGCCCCCGCATGCCCTCTTTCAAACACTTCGCGAACAATTTCTTTGCTCCAGCCACCTTCAAATAATCGATGTTTAAATCGATATTCAATCATTTGAAAAAAACCGTTAAATAATTTACGCTTAGATATAATTTCAATATCATTTTTACTGTATTTAATCGGGGTTTCGATTTTATTATTCATTGATAGTCTCCTAATCCCTTCATTTTTATACTAACAAAGATGGAAGGATTAAATCAGTTTTTAAGGTTTTTTAACCTTAGATGAGGTAATGTTTAAACTAATTGAGACTAAATGGCACAAAAGGCTACCGTTTTCCGTGCCACACCTCTGTTACAATGTGCGCCATTATTCAAATTTATGAGCAACAATAGGGTCTGTTTTGAGAACGGTCTCTCTTTTCAGAGTTCCAACAGCTTATCATCGTCCATAACATGATAAGTTTTAGACAACAGGCTCCATATAATTTGCTGTTTAATCAAGGAATCCAAATGAAGAAACTGCTTCCCCTTTTTATTGCGATGAGTTTTGTGGGTCTCAGTGCTAATAGTTACGCAGAAGATTTACTTCAGGTTTACCAAAAGTCTAAAGACAGTAACCCGGAACTCAGAAAGTCATTTGCTGAACGTAATCAAGCTTTTGAGAAAATCAACGAAGCACGTAGCCCGCTGTTACCGCAATTAGGTTTAGGCGCTGGAGCGACTTATGGCAGCGGTTATCGTGATGCAAGCAACACCGAAAGCACGGGTCTTAATGCATCATTGAAATTGACCCAGACTGTGTTTGACATGTCAAAATGGCGTCAGTTGGATCTTCAAGAAAAAACCGCAGGAATTTCTGATGTTACCTATCAGACAAGCCAGCAACAGCTTATTTTAGATACCGCAACGGCTTATTTTAATGTATTGAAAGCCATTGATGCGTTATCTTATATCCAAGCTAACAAAGAAGCGGTTTACCGCCAGTTAGACCAAACAACGCAACGTTTTAACGTCGGCTTAGTCGCAATCACTGACGTGCAAAACGCCCGTGCAAATTACGATAGCGTGATTGCACAAGAAGTGGCGGGTCGCAATGATTTAGTTAACGCGGTTGAAAAACTGCGCCAAGTCAGCGGTGTTTACTATAGCCAGTTAGCCTCTTTAAATATCGACCGCTTCAAAACCGCTAATCCAGACGATGTTGAATCTATCTTAAAAGAAGCAGAGCAACGTAATCTGAGTTTACTGAGCGCCCGCTTAGCGCAAGACGTTTCTCGTGAAAACATCCGTTTAGCAGAAACTGGTCATATGCCAACTGTAGGCTTAGATGCATCAACTAGCGTAGCAAATACTTATAACCACGGTAGCGGTTACGATCGTACCGGTGGCGCAAATAACAGCTACAATGGCCAAAACAGTATTGGTTTAACATTAAGCCTGCCACTATATTCTGGCGGAGCAGTAAGTTCACAAGTTGAACAAGCACAATATGGTTTCCAAAGTGCGAGTGAACAGCTGGAAAGCGTTTATCGTAACGTCATCCAATTGGTCCGTTCATCGTATAACAACGTGACATCATCAATCAGTAGCATCAACGCTTATAAACAAGTGGTTGTTTCAGCACAAAGCTCATTAGATGCAATGGAAGCTGGCTACCAAGTGGGAACTCGTACTATCGTTGACGTGTTAACAGCAACAACTGCGCTGTATCAAGCTAAGCAAAACCTGTCTAACGCCCGTTACGATTATATGATCAACCAACTGAACATCGAATTTGCGCGTGGTACGTTAAACGAAGATGATATTGCTCGTTTAAATGCTAGCTTAGGTAAAGAGATCCAAACTTCACCTGACAGCATTATTCGCAACTCGACTGCACCAAAAATTAAATAATCATTTAATTTAGTCGATGAAAATAGCTCGTCCAAATGGCGGGCTATTTTTTTAGCCCTATCATCCAAGCGCTTATTTTAAAATAACGCGAATTTGTCTGTTCCCTAAATAATGAATAACTTACCGTATTATTTATTCATCTAATTCTTAAAATTCAGTCAATTCTGACTGAGGTTAATTGCAACCACAGTCAAAAAATCGTCATAATTAATTTATTGATATCAAAGAAAAATAGGAATTACTCGGCATTAGATTTCACCAACAACATGCAAAAATGGAATCAATTTCGCTAAATCCATCATTTCCCATTATTTGTGCAGCATTTGTACTTTAATTTTTATCCTATATCCCCTATTCTAAGGGCAACATCTCGAACCTCTTACTTATTATTTATTCAAGGTAATTACCATGACCATGAAGCGTACCAAAAATATTAATCAGAACGCCTTCCGTAAGTCTTGGCGCTCATACCGTTTAGCTCCTGTCGCTGTAGCGGTCAGTGCTGTATTTATGCTGTCTGCGTGTGAAGAGAGCGATGAAACTGTGTCTCTGTACACTAACGCGCAAGACTGTAGCCAAGCCAATCCATCTCAAGCAGATCAATGCACCCTTGCGTATAACAACGCATTGAATGAAGCCGCTAAAACGGCGCCAAAATACGCAACTCAAGAAGATTGCGTAGCGGAATTTGGTGAAGCAATGTGTACTCAGGCACCAGCTCAGGCAGGTATCGCAGGTACAAGCACACCAGCAGCTGGCGAGCCAGTAGCTCAACAACAAAGCAGTGGCAGCATGTGGATGCCATTAATGATGGGCTACATGATGGGCCGTATGATGGGCGGTAGCGCACCATCTCAACCGCTGTTTAGCTCTAAAAACCCAGCCAGCCCAGCCAATGGTAAATTTGTTGATGCGACGGGTAAAAGTTATGGTCCAGCCGTTGCTGGTGGTCGTTCAATGAGCGTACCAAAAACTGCGATGGCACCAAAACCAGCCACCACCTCCACTATTACTCGTGGCGGCTTCGGTGACACAGTCAACAAACAAGCGACAGCGCAACGTTCATCTTCGTCCGCGAAATCCAGCTCATCCTCTTCCCGTTCAATGGGTGGTTGATAAGTAATGAAACGTGTTCCTATTGTAGAGCGTCCTAACTGGCGTGAAAAAGCAGATGAGTTTGGTTTTCACTTTCACACCATGTACGGCGAGCCGTACTGGTCTGAAGATGCCTATTACCAATTCACGCTAGCACAAGTTGAAGAAATTGAAGAAGCCACCGCTGAAATTCACCAAATGTGTTTAAAAGTGGTTGAGCGCGTTGTTGAAAGCGATGAATTACTCGCTCGCTTCCAAATTCCTAAACACTGTTGGGAATTTGTCCGTAGTTCGTGGAAAAGTGAGCAGCCTTCATTATATTCCCGCCTAGACTTAGCTTACGATGGCGTAAATCCACCTAAGTTACTGGAAAATAATGCGGATACACCAACGTCACTGTATGAGTCAGCGTTCTTCCAATGGATTTGGTTAGAAGACCAAATCGAAGCTGGAAAACTACCAGAAAATGCAGACCAATTTAACAGCATCCAAGAGCAGCTGATTGAGCGTTTTGGTGAGCTGAAAGATCAATACGGTTTCCGTTTGCTACATATGGCTTGCTGCCAAGATACCGAAGAAGATCGTGGCACAGTCCAATATCTGCAAGACTGTGCGAATGAAGCTGGTGTAGCGACCGAATTCCTGTATATAGATGAAATCGGGCTGGGTGAAAAAGGCGAGTTCACCGATACACAAGATCAGGTCATTAGTAACCTGTTCAAACTGTATCCTTGGGAATTTATGCTCAGAGAAATCTTCTCAACCAAGCTGCAAGATGCGGGTGTACGTTGGTTAGAGCCAGCATGGAAAAGCATTATTTCCAACAAAGCGTTACTGCCAATGTTATGGGAAATGTTCCCTGATCATCCAAACTTGCTACCAGCCTACTTTGCGGATGGTAACAAACCAGAGCTTGAAAGCTATGTGATTAAACCGCTATTTTCTCGTGAAGGTGCGAATATTCGCGTCATCGAAAATGGCAAAGAAATCGCTTCTGCGGATGGCCCTTATGGTGAAGAAGGGATGATTATCCAGCAATTCCACTCACTGCCAAAATTTGAAGGCAGTTACACATTAGTGGGCAGCTGGTTAGTTAACGATCAACCTGCGGGCATCTGCATTCGCGAAGATAAAGAACTGATTACTCAGGATTTATCTCGTTTCTACCCACATATTATTATCGACTAATATTTCGTTAGTTTGATAAAACAGGGTGTCTGATAAAAAGAAAGCGGCAACGAACTATTTCGTGCCGCTTTCTTATTTTTTTGTTCTCAGTATTAACCAATTTGCACTGACAACATGCTCAGTGATGCGGAAACAATCCCCTCCACCGGCGTACTTATCCCTTCTTCACCATCCCAAGTCCCTAAAATAGGTAAGATAGGTAAAAAGTGTTCCGGCGATGGATTCGATAATTTACCATCTTCACGATCTAACCCTTTTGTGAGCGGATGCGGCTGCTCGTGACTGCGTAAATTGTCATACACAAACTGCTCAAAAGAGGTTGCCCAAGGATAAGGTGCTGCATTAGCATTTTGCCAATCCATCGCTCTTAAATTATGAACTACGTTACCGCTGCCCATAATCAATACCCCTTCATTTCGTAATATCGCCAGCTTTTTACCTAACTCATAATGCCAAGCAGCCGGTTTCGACCCATCAATACTGAGCTGAACAACAGGGATATCCGCTTGAGGATACATACGGACTAAAATTTCCCATGTACCGTGGTCAAGCCCCCACTCCTCTTTATCTTGATAAATTGGCTCTGGAGACAGTAATTCAGCCACCTGTTTAGCCAGTTCTGGAGAGCCCGGTGCTGGATACTCAATTTGGTATAAAGCTTCAGGGAAACCACCAAAATCATGGATAGTTTTCGGTTTAACCATCGCTGTGATCGCCGTTCCACGGGTATACCAGTGTGCTGAGATCACCAAAATCGCACGCGGTCTAGGCAAGATCTTGCCTAGTTTTTCCCATGCTTTAGTGTACGAATTATGGTTAATCGCGTTCATCGGACTACCATGACCGATAAATACCGCAGGCATTCGATGGGTTAAGTGTTGGTTATTTGTCGACATGATGACCTCAATTCCACAAAAAGGATAATGAGTATCAGCATACCCTTTTTTAGAAAAAACACAGTGGGGGAATTATGAGAATGATCATCAAAAAATTTGAAGAGGCCACAAAGGTGTGCAACTTTGTGGCCGATGACTCTATAAGCAAAACGTTTTAAAAACCTAGCAAATTAGCTGGCTTTTTTTTCCAACTGAAGGCGGTAGTTCACTAAGTCTTCGATAGTCACAACAGTCATGTTGTGCTCACGAGCAAACTTCACCACATCTGGCGCACGCGCCATGCTGCCATCATCGTTGGTTAACTCACACAGTACTCCTGCGGGTTTGAAACCTGCCAGTACAGCTAAGTCGATTGTCGCTTCCGTATGACCACGGCGAGTTAATACCCCACCCTCACGAGCGCGCAGAGGGAATACGTGACCTGGACGGTTAATGTCCGCAGGTACCGCGTTATCCGCAATTGCGGTTTTAATCGTTGTGATACGGTCAGCCGCAGAAACGCCTGTTGTTACGCCTTTTGCCGCTTCAATAGTGACCGTAAAACCAGTTTGGTTTTGGCTGGTGTTTTTTTCCACCATCATCGGAATATCAAGCTGCTTACGGCGTTCTTCCGTAATACACAGGCACACAATGCCGCTGCTGTAGCGAATGGTCATTGCCATTTGCTCTGTGGTCATGGTTTCTGCTGCAAACACTAAGTCACCTTCATTCTCACGATCTTCATCATCGAGAACTAAGATACCTTTGCCTTGGCGCAGGGCTTCAATTGCATTTTCAACACGCTCGGTTGGATTACCGAATTCGGAAAGTAGCGTCTGATTCATGGTAAAAACCTTCTTAAATTAACAATATTTGAGTTACCAGAACCAGGGCAGTCTTAGGAGTACGAGAAATGAATAAACATAACGACTTCACAGCCGTTTCGCCATTCAATATGTAGAACAATGTTGCACCCAATAGGTACAAACATGCAGATACAGTGATTCTCTCCCATCCGGACTATAACCGTCGGCTCCAGATTCACACTGGATCTGCTGACCTTTCCTATCCATGACAATAATGCCAAAGATAACAAAGCGCTCGCGGGCTTCATGCGCGATGCATGTTACCGCCGGTGGGGACTTTCACCCCGCCCTGAGATTACGCAATCAATATAACTCCAATAATTCAATGGTGCAACGAACAAACGATAAACTGGAAACTTACTCACACTTTTCGCCAATAAAAACAAGATGAAGCAGTGTGTTTCCATAATAATAGAAGAAGGTGGTTTATTCATAACGCCGCAGGTATTACACTACCCCACATTATTTATTGTGAAACTGACGCTATCTTAAAGCTGATGTTATATTGAAACTGAAGGACCCGCGAATGCTCGATCCGAAAAAAATTGAACAAGTTGCCCGCCAAATTCAAGGTGCTCTTCCAAAAGGCGTGCGTGACTTAGGTGAAGACTTTGATAAAAAGCTTCGTTCACTGCTGCAATCTCAGCTTGGCAAATTAGATTTAGTCAGCCGAGAAGAGTTTGATATTCAAACGCAAGTTTTGCTGCGCACTCGCGAAAAACTGATGAAAATGGAGCAGCGCGTTAGCGCACTTGAAGCCCGTTTTTCAGATGAAAAAGTGATTGAAGAAAAACAAGAAGATTGATTCAGTCACAAACAAAAAAGCCTAACTTCTGTACGCATTTAAATGCAGACAAAAAGCTAGGCTTTTGCTAAAACCAATTAATATTTAATTATTTGGTTTTCATAATATTTTTAATGATATTGGTGGTTGAAATACCATCTTCGAAATTCAGTACCATCACTTGCCCACCAGCAGCCCACACTTCCTTGCTACCGGCAATCTCATCTGGCTGATAATCACCACCTTTTACTAAAATGTCAGGCAGAATTTCGGAGATCAAACGCTGAGGTGTATCTTCCTCGAATGGCACAACCCAATCCACAGCACCTAATGCGCCCAACACAATCATACGCTGGTCTAATGGATTAACTGGGCGAGTTTCCCCTTTCAAGCGACGGGTCGATGCATCACTGTTTACCGCAACAATCAGGCGATCACCCAATTTACGTGCATTTGCCAAATAGGAAACATGTCCTGCATGCAGAATATCGAAACATCCATTGGTCATCACTACGCGCTCACCGCGAGCACGCGCATCGGCTACGGCTTGTTTAAGCTGGCTTTCGGTCATTACGCCGAAACCATTCTCTGCGCGACCACGGATCGCATTTTCTAATTCAATAGGGGAAACCGTTGAAGTCCCTAATTTACCAACCACAACACCCGCCGCTGCATTCGCTAATGCACAAGCTTCATGCAATGGACGACCTGATGCAATTGATGCCGCCAATACGCCAATGACCGTATCGCCAGCCCCTGTCACATCAAAGACTTCCTGTGCTTCAGTCGGTAAATGTAGAGGTGCCTCATTACGGCGGATCAAACTCATCCCTTGCTCTGAGCGAGTAATCAACAGTGCTGATAACTCTAAAGACTCAAGAAGCTGCATCCCTTTTTCTTCAACATCTTTATTATCCTTGCAGCGACCCACTATCGCTTCAAATTCAGACATATTTGGCGTTAACAGGGTCGCTCCGCGATAACGTTCGAAGTTGTTGCCTTTCGGGTCGATAAGAACAGGCACGCCTGCTTTATTCGCCAGCGCAATCATCTTCTCAACTTCGGTTAATGCACCTTTCGCATAGTCAGACAGCACCAATGCGCCAATATGTGGCAGAGCTTGTTCGATGCGCTCTAACATTGGCTGTGCATCCACATTTTCGAACCCTTCTTCAAAGTCGAGGCGGATCAGCTGCTGGTTACGGGATAAAACACGTAACTTAGTAATGGTTGGATGCGTTGGAATTGCTACAAAATCACAGCGGACATTCACGCCATTCAGGTTCTCGGTCAGCGCTTTTGCCGCATCATCAATCCCTGTTAAACCCACTAAGCGAGAATTTGCGCCCAGTGACGCAATGTTCATTGCCACGTTTGCAGCGCCGCCCGGGCGCTCTTCCACCATGGTCACTTTAACAACCGGAACCGGCGCTTCAGGTGAAATGCGATTCGTAGGTCCATGCCAGTAGCGATCTAACATGACATCACCAACAACCAATACACCTGCTTGCTTATAATCAGGAAGGGTTACTTTCATCCCGCACTCCAGTTATGAAAAGAAAATCTGAAATTAATTGCCGCTAATACTAGCATATTGCGCGATATCGCCTAAATAATTTGCTAGCTAATCAATTACTCAAGCCATTTTTTCCAGCTGGCAAGCACCAAAGCTCGTTGACTCGCAAATTGCTGGCTATCTACCCGACTCGGTAAAGATTGTAGCGCTAAATGGTGTAGCTCGTTACGCATCGTGACATACGCCTGCGTTAAGCCATACGCCTCTTCTTCCGGCATAAAATCATACTGTGCCATTAACTCAAAAATACGCACATTATCAGACCAGCGAGTCAGCGCTGGGTTATCAATAGCAAAACGCAGCACTAAGTATTGAGCAATAAATTCAATGTCAGTGATCCCGCCCGGATCCGCTTTTAAATCAAACTCATTTTCCTGATGGCTTCCCAAATGCCGATGCATTTTCAGACGCATATCCCGCACCTGCTCACGCAGCACATCTGGCTCTCTCGGCAGACATAAGGTTTCATGACGAATTTGCGTGAATTTTTGTTGTAGAGAACTATCACCAAATACCATGCGAGCACGGATCAGCGCTTGGTGTTCCCATGTCCACGCATCATTTTTTTGGTAGTCATCGAAAGATTGAATTGTGCTGACCAACATGCCCGATTCACCAGAAGGTCTTAGGCGCGCATCCACTTCGTACAATACCCCTGAAGCCGTGCGGGTGCTAAAAAGATGAATAATACGCTGCGCAACACGCAGATAAAATTGGCGAGCCTCGATGGAACGATCCCCTGTTGTCACCGCATTCATCGGGCAGTCAAACAGAAAAACCAAATCCAAATCTGAGCTATAACCCAACTCCCAGCCGCCTAATTTTCCATAACCCAGTACCGCAAATCCGTACTGTTTTTCATCAAACTGCGCTAAGTGATCTGGCTCACCATAACGCTTGACCATCATTTGCCATGCTTGGCGTACCACCGCATCAATAATCGCTTCAGCCAAATACGTTAAGTGGTCACTCACTTTCATCACAGGGAGTACCCCAGAGATATCCTCCGCGGCAATGCGTAATAATTGTGCCTGTTTAAATTGGCGGAGTGCTTCTAATAGCTGCTCTTCGTCATCTTCAGGTACACGCATTAAATATTGGCGTAATTCATCACGGTAAGCGGTGAGCGGTAATGGCTGATACAAGGATTGCGGGTCGAGTAATTCATCCAACAAAAGTGGATGGCGGGCTAACTGCTCGGCAATCATTGGTGAAGCCGCACACAAACGAATAACGTGGGTCAGCACTTCGTCAAATTCGAGCATAAGCTCTAAATAAGTTGTTCGGCTAACAATGCTCAGCAGTAATGGCGTGATGCGCTCAATCACTCTCCCTGCATCTTCGCGCTCACCCACTTTAGCCAACAATTTGGGCATTAATTCATCAAGAACATCACGTCCACGAGGACCGATAGTGCGCTTATTAAGATCATGGCGGAATAGGTTAATTCCGTGGATCATTTTTTCTGCGACGAGTTCATCTTTTGACGGTAAATAACTTGCCAGCTCCTCTTTGGAAAGCTCGCTTTGCCAGAGCGTAATATACGCTTCATGGCACTCTTCCACTTGGTCTTCCTCGTCATCGCTACCAATTTGTTCTGCAAAGATTTGGTGTACCGTTGCCATTTTCGCACTCAGTTGCTGATAAAAATCAGCCCAATTCGCAAACCCCATCCCCCACGCTAAACGCATCTGATTTAAAGCATCATCGGGTAATGTTTGGGTTTGTTGGTCATCGATACTTTGCAGTAAATTCTCTAACCGACGCAGGAAGATATAGCTGTCTTGCAGTTGAGTGACTTGCTGCGCAGGTAATAATGCAAGTTCTTCAATGCCTTGCAATGCCGTAAATAAAGATTGTGACTGTAATGCAGGTTCTCGCCCACCTCGGATCAACTGAAAAACTTGGGAGATAAACTCAATTTCACGAATGCCTCCCGCGCCTAATTTGATGTTGTTGACCAATCCACGGCGGCGGACTTCCCGCTCAATCATGTTTTTCATATTACGTAGGGATTGGATGACGCTGAAATCAATATAGCGACGGTAGACAAACGGGCGCAATAATTTACGCAACGTATCCGCATAGTGGACGCTGTCAGGCCCCATGATACGGGCTTTGACCATAGCATAGCGTTCCCAGTCACGTCCTTGTTCTTGGTAGTAATCTTCCAAAGCAGAAAAACTGAAGACCAATGGACCGCTATCGCCAAATGGACGTAAACGCATATCAACGCGATACACGAAACCGTGAATGGTGACTTGGTCAAGAACGCGGATAAGCTTCTGCCCTAAGCGCGTAAAAAACTGCGCGTTATCCAGCTCTTTACGTCCACCTTGAGTAACCCCATTTTCGGGATAAGCAAAAATCAGGTCGATGTCAGACGAGAAATTTAATTCCCTGCCGCCCAGTTTCCCCATCCCAAGTACTAATAGTGGTTGTGGGTTTCCAGCACGATCACACGGTGTTCCCCACAAGAGGCAATAGGCTTTGTATAGCCAGTCTCGCGCCGCAACAATCAATACCTCAGCCAGTTCGCTCAGTTGCACAATAGTATCGCGCTGAGTACATAATTCTAAGGTTTGCATCCAAGCAATACGCACTAACATATGATGACGAAAAGTGCGTAAAACTTGCATCAAATGGTCTTCATCCGTCACCGATGCTAGCGCTTCCTCCAGCCATTCCCCATAGCGAGTCCATTCATCGCCTACCGGCGGCAGTGTTCGAATATGCTGTAAAAATCGGGAATGGGTGAGAACCTGTTTCAACGCAAAATCACTGAATGACAGGAAATTCAGTTCAGATTCATTTAACGGAAGCAACTCAGAAGATTGCTCCGTAAGCTGCTGAATAATACGTTGGTGTTGGTTCTGCAAAAGCTCGGAAGAAAGCGGCATAGATTCAGTACCTATTCGACATCAGTATACGTTAAGGCGGTTAACCACTGAATAAAGGCTAGTTTGCATTTTAGCCATTGGCTACTGTAACAAAAACCTTCTGCGCTGACCGTTTCATCAGTCACATCCAAACGTAATTGTTTCAGAGGGAGATCATGAACAAAATGCGGTGCAGAGTTTTGGTAATGCACTAAGAAAGCCTGAACAAAGCGTAAGAATTCACTGAGCCCATGACGCGCGTGTTCACCATCTGCTAGCCAATACTGTTCATGCTGCTGGCAAAGTTGCTGCATATGCAACAGTGATTTTTCAATCGGTTGTTCTTCATAATCAAACACAGACTCAGGACGGACTAAAGGTACTGGCTTATTCACCAGTAATGAATAGCCTCGCGCCGCTTTACTCAGGGAGGATAGATTCAGGCCATCGATATCTGCGAATTTCTTCGCTAAATTCAGTACGTCCGCCACAAAGCCTTGTTTTAGCTCCAGTTCAAATTCTTGAATCGGTAAATCTTTCGCACCTGCAGAGACTTCCCCTTGGTCGAAGACAATTTCAATTTCACTATCTTCGAATTTCACCAACCATGTTTCGCGGGTGAAATTGGTGCTAAACAGAACTTCCAACTCATCCTCAAGTTGCGCGATATCCGTTCCTTCTGGCCAAATCTCTGCTGGAAATGCCGCGAGATTGATTTCAGGGGAATCAATTTCCACGTTGAACTCTGGACGCTGGTGTAATCCGCTAATCACTTGCCCAGCCGTTTTCATCGTCATCTCATAACGACCATCACAGCCCCGAATGCGCAATCCCATATCCCATTGGCGTAGCTGTCTTTGTGCCGTATCAAAATAGATATTAGTCAGCTTGCGAGGGGCCGAATGTTGCGGCGAAAGCGTCGAAATACACTGGCGAACAGCATCAATAGCAGAACTCTGAGCCGCTAACTTGAGTTCAACTTCTATGTGGTTCATACATTTCCTTATTTAATAATTTTACTCCATCCATATTACCCCAATCCCTGAGAGCAGAGAAAAGAAACCGCACGGAAACCAAAAATTCTACAAACATAAATTCCCTTAGAGGGTTGTTTCAATAAAATGCTTAAAAATTGTATTATCCAGTGACTTAGGAAGGTTCTCATTCTCATTCAACATTTACACAACTCTATGCTTTAACGTTTGCACCAATAGGCTTTACTTATTAGTATTTAATTAATAAGACACTCATTCACCGTGAAAAGATAAAAACACTATGCGAAAAATTCCACTTTTACTTGTTTCAATCATGGGGTTAGGCCTTTCAATCACAGCAAACGCTGAAACACGCTACGTTTCTGAAGATTTATCGACTTATGTCCGTAGTGGTCCGGGTACCAACTACCGCATTGTTGGCTCGCTAAACGCAGGTGAATCCGTTGAACTGATTTCAGTGGATAATAAATTTGCTCAAATTAAAGATGGCAAAGGTCGCACCGTTTGGTTACCAACGGATCAGCTCAGCGACATCCCAAGTATGAAAAGCCGAATTCCACAGTTAGAAGCTGAAAATCAAAAGCTTCGTCAACAGTTAGATAACATTGATAATACTTGGAATACTCGTACCGCAGACATGCAGCAAAAAGTGGCTGATAATGATAGCGAAGTGCGTCAACTCAAAGCAGAAAATGAAAAACTGAAAAACGAGCTTATCAAAGCGGGTAAAAAGTTAGACATTGCTGAAGTGAATCTAGATGATCGTCGCCGTGAGTTAATTTTACAGTGGTTTATGTATGGTGGTGGCGTGGCGGGTGCTGGATTAATTTTAGGGTTACTTCTGCCTCACATTATTCCACGCCGTAAAAAACGTAATGATGGTTGGATGTAAGAGAGCCGAAATGAAAGTCTATCTCGTCGGTGGAGCGGTACGTGACAAATTACTTGGATTACCCATCTCGGATAGAGATTATGTGGTGGTGGGTACCACGCCAGAGGCGATGCTAGCCCAAGGCTTTCAACAGGTAGGCAAAGATTTCCCTGTCTTTTTACATCCAAAGACTCACGAAGAGTATGCCCTTGCCAGAACTGAACGAAAAATCGGTTCTGGCTATACAGGATTTAGCTGTTATAGCGCGCCAGACGTCACCATCGAGGATGACTTACTGCGCCGAGATTTGACCATCAACGCCATCGCACAAAGTGATACGGGGGAGCTGGTCGACCCTCATCATGGCGTGCGAGATCTCAAAAATCGCGTTCTGCGCCATGTCTCTGATGCTTTTTTGGAAGATCCGTTGCGCGTATTGCGTGTGGCACGTTTTGCCGCTCGCTATTATGAACAAGGCTTTCGAATTGCCCCAGAAACTATGGCGTTGATGCAATCCATGTCGGAATCGGGAGAGCTATCCCATCTCACCCCTGAGCGTGTCTGGACAGAAACGCACAAAGCATTGATGTCCAATTCACCGCAAGTTTACTTTGAAGTTTTACGTGAATGTGACGCACTTGCCGTCCTATTCCCTGAAATTGATAACCTATTCGGCGTACCAGCCCCGGAGAAATGGCATCCAGAAGTGGACACTGGGATCCATATTTTGATGGTAATGCGCGTGGTGGCAACATTATCGAAAGATATTGATGTGCGTTTTGCTGCGTTATGTCATGACTTAGGTAAAGGTCTTACGCCAAAAGCGGTCTGGCCGAGTCATCCACAGCATGGGGAAGCAGGGATCCCCCTGATCATCGATTTATGCGAGCGATACAGGATCCCAACCAGCACCAAAGATCTCGCCTGCCTTGCTGCAAAATATCACGATATGATTCATGTGATTAACAAGCTCAGCGCTGCCGATATTGTTGGGATCTTTGATGGATTAGATAGCTGGCGTAAACCTGAGCGTATTTTTCAGCTTAGTTTAGTGAGTGAAGCTGATGCCAGAGGTCGCGGCGGGTTAGAAAACCAAGCCTATCCTCAAGGAATATTTTTACGCCAATCCTATGAGATAGCCAAAGCGGTTGCCGTAAAATCGATTATCGAGCAGGGCTTCCAAGGCGCACAAATCCGAGAAGAGCTGACTAAGCAGCGTGTTCAAGCTGTTGAAGCGTGGCTAAAAATACAAAAAGTGATGATTTAAAATAGCTGAAAATATTGGCGGCACATAGACCGCCAACATTCACGAGGCAATCCCCATTAGCTGGTTTTCGTACCACGTTCAATCAACACGCCCATATTAGCAGCACGAGCTACAGCCCCTGGCTTAGACACTCGGATACGTACCCAAGGCGTTAAAAATTCATTCAGTAGAAGTTGAGCAACCTCTTCCGCAACCCGTTCTACTAATCCAAACTTGTTCTGTTCTAAATAGCTAACAACGCGTTCGCTGACATCGGCATAATTCAAACATAATTCAACATTATCGCTCATCGCGGCCTGTTTATTGTCCCATCCCATTTCGATATCGAGCAAAAGTTTTTGTTCAATATCTTGTTCCCAGTCATATACACCAATAGTGGTGATGACTGATAATTGTTCAATAAATACGATATCCATCACGTCATTTTCTCGTTTATGTGCTGAATTGATACCACTTCAGGAAAAATGTGCGTATTATCCAAGACTGAAGTGAATTACATATAAATAGCCTAAACCGTTTTTGGAGTTAGTTATGAGTGCTATCGCGCTTGGCATGATAATCTTCGCCTATCTTTGCGGATCAATATCGAGTGCTATTTTGATCTGCCGTCTGGCAAGATTACCCGACCCTCGTCAACACGGCTCTGGTAACCCCGGTGCAACTAACGTCTTACGCGTCGGCGGCAAAGTCGCCGCTGCCTCAGTACTGATCTGTGACGTACTGAAAGGGATGATCCCTGTATGGCTTGCTTATTATTTAAATGTGCAACCATTCTATCTTGGCTTGGTCGCGATTGCAGCCTGCCTTGGGCATATTTATCCAGTTTTCTTCCACTTTAAAGGTGGAAAAGGCGTTGCTACCGCATTTGGATCCATCGCAGCAATCGGCTGGGATCTTTCGGGACTGGTAGCAGGCACTTGGCTGCTCACCGTATTGCTCAGTGGCTACTCATCCCTTGGAGCGATTGTCAGCGCACTAATGGCACCATTTTATGTGTGGTGGTTTAAGCCTGAATTCACCTTCCCGGTTGCTATGCTGTCGTGCTTAGTGCTTGTTCGCCATCATGGCAATATTCAGCGTCTATGGCGCGGACAAGAAAGTCGAATTTGGCAGAAATTGAAAAATAAAAAGCAAAAAACCACCAAAGAGATAGCTCAAGAGCAACGTGAGGATAACGACGATTAGCTTCCTTCACGAATCACTCTTCTAATAAGTCATTACTTTGATAAACAATAAGGGCTGAATTCAGCCTTTTTTGTTTCCATTATCTTCCCTTTCTCTTCAATCGCATCCTTCTGTACCATCAAAAACTTTCCCTATTTTTTACTGCATTGACTCACACTCACCTCACTCATTTTGGTACGTACTTACACTTATTCGCAACGCAGCGCACACTTTTAAAAAATAGTTAAAATATTGCAAATTTATTACTAATGAATAATTAAAAGCTGTCGACTATATAAAGGAAAACTTAACTATAAAAGTGAATATAAAATGAGCAGAACTCCATATGTAACTCAAAATGAACATATCTTAGATGAAGATATCACCTTGATGACCACAAGCGACCTTCAAGGGAATATTATTCACGCTAATGATTTCTTTGTGCAGGTCAGTGGGTATGATCTCGATGAATTAATGGGACAGCCTCACAGTATTATTCGTCATCCTGATATGCCAAAAGCCGCCTTTGCGGATATGTGGCGTACCTTAAAAATGGGAGAGCCGTGGACTGGGATCGTCAAGAACCGTCGTAAAAATGGTGACCATTACTGGGTTCGTGCCAATATCATCCCTATGCAGCGAAAAGGTGTCATCACCGGTTATATGTCCATTCGCCTACGCGCCACCCGAGAAGAAATCGCCGCAGTTGAGCCGCTGTATAAAGCCCTAGTCGAAAATCGCAGTAATCGCCGAATTTATAAGGGGATCGTACTACCCAAACGCCGTCGATTCTCACTTTCAACACTGTCTGTTCGCTGGCGTTGCCGTTTAATTTCCAGCAGCTTATTTGTTTTGTGGATGGCGATGGCAGGTTTATCGGGTCTCTCCGGTAATGCACTACTACTAACCAGCTTATTCACTTTAATAACCCTGCTACTCGGCAATGTAATGCTAGAGCGCAGTTTTGCGAAGCCGCTCGAAAATATTATGTCTCAGGCATTAAGCGTAGCGCGAGGTAACCGTAATAGCATTGACCACATGAGCCGCGTTGATGAAATTGGGCAGATCCTGCGCTCCATTGGTCAGCTGGGCTTAGTGTGTCGTTGGCTAATTAACGATGTCTCTGAGCAAGTGGATAACGTTCGTAAAGGCAGCCAATCGTTAGTGAGCGATTGTGGTGAACTCGATAGCCATACACAGCGTACCGTAGGCTATATGCAGCAAACCGCCGCCACCATGAACCAAATGGCAGTCTCCGTTAAGATGAATGCGGACAATACCCATAAAGCCGATGTGCTATCGAATGAAACCAGTGAAACAGCGGTGAATGGCGGTGCAATGATGGATGCGGTGGTCATCACTATGGACGAAATCGTACACAGCACCAGTAAAATCAATTCGATCACCGATGTGATTAAAGATATTGCATTCCAAACCAATATTTTGGCGCTAAATGCCGCCGTAGAAGCCGCTAGAGCGGGTGAACAAGGCAAAGGTTTTGCCGTCGTCGCCAATGAAGTTCGTAGCTTAGCAAGCCGCAGCGCCAGTGCAGTGAACGATATTCGCGAGCTTATCAATAACTGTGAGAAGAAAGTGAGTTCCGGTAAAGACCAAGTCTACGCGGCGGGGAACACGATGAAAGAAATCGTGGATCAAGTGCAAAACGTAACGCAACTGATTACCCATATTAGCCATGCTACAACGGAGCAAGCTTCTGGGATTTCGGATATCACACAAGCCGTCAGTGAATTGGAGTCCATCACTCAACAAAGTAGCTTACTCGTTGAGCAGAGCACCGAGACCGCGAATCACGTTAAAGATCGTTCCATTCGCTTAGAGGATGCAGTGACTATCTTGCACTAAAAACGTCTTGCACTAAGCACGTTTTACCATAAAACAGGGGGCTAACGTAATACGCTAGCCCCCTGTTTTCATTATGTTTTGAACATAATAATTTATTTAACAGCACCTTCATCTAACGGTGGCAACTCTGCAAGCGGCCAGCGAGGACGAACCGTCACACCTAAATCTGCATTTGCTCCGCCTTTTAAGCGAATTAAGCCCGCGAGAGCAATCATTGCGCCATTGTCTGTGCAAAACTCAGGGCGCGCATAAAATGCTTCGCCGCCACGCTGCTTCAAAACTTCTTCCATTTTGGCGCGTAAAGTACGGTTAGCACTCACGCCACCGGCCATCACTAAACGTTTAAAGCCCGTTTGCTCAAGCGCGCGCTTACATTTAATGGCGAGTGTATCCACAACTGCATCTTCGAAAGCACGGGCGATATCAGCGCGAGTTTGAGGATCATCTGGGTTATCACGAATCGTATTTGCCGCAAAAGTTTTCAAGCCAGAAAAACTAAAATCTAACCCCGGACGGTCAGTCATCGGGCGAGGGAAAACAAAACGCCCTGCTACACCTTGCTGCGCCATACGAGACAACACGGGGCCACCCGGATAATCTAAACCAAGTAACTTCGCCGTTTTATCAAATGCTTCGCCTGCCGCATCATCGATGGATTCGCCAAGAAGTTCGTATTCACCAATGCCCGTCACGCTAATTAGCTGGGTATGACCACCAGACACTAACAGTGCCACAAATGGGAATTCAGGGCTTTTTTCTTCCAGCATTGGGGCGAGCAAATGCCCTTCCATATGATGCACAGCAACCGCAGGTACATCCCACGCAAATGCCAGTGCACGACCCACTGTCGCCCCCACCATCAATGCACCCACTAAGCCGGGGCCTGCGGTGTACGCAACGGCATCGATGTCTTCACGGGATAAATTGGCTTCTTTAAGCGCCGCTTGAATTAGCGGTACTGTTTTGCGGATATGATCACGAGAGGCTAATTCGGGTACAACACCGCCGTAATCAGCATGAACTTTAATTTGGCTGTATAACTGGTTCGCAAGTAAACCCAGTTTATCATCATAGATTGCGATTCCGGTTTCATCGCAAGATGTTTCGATACCTAAAACACGCATTGCACTACCCTTGTTTGTTGCATGGGGGCAAGTCTACCACTAAATTTGCGTCATCGCGCCTAAATTTGCGTCATTGCGCAATAAAATGTCATAAAACCCCACAATTAATCCCAGCAAAAGGCTGACTTTCCAAGTTGTATAGTCTATAATCAGAACCCTGTAATAAAAATTTCGTGTGGCAAATTCTCATTATTATCTGGTTTTTCTCACTTTATTGAATAAAGTTGAGGTGAAACAGGTGATCTTGCGTGATTCAATTTTATACGGCACTTTACAAACCCGTACTCATTGAAGTAAAATTCCGCACCATTTTAAATGACGGCTGGTGAACAAAAACCAGCAACAAACCGATTTCTATTGAGGTGAGAGGCACATGCCGGTAATTAAAGTACGTGAAAACGAGCCATTCGACGTAGCACTGCGTCGTTTCAAACGTTCTTGTGAAAAAGCAGGAGTTTTAGCAGAAGTTCGTCGTCGTGAATTCTATGAAAAACCAACGACTGAACGTAAACGCGCTAAAGCATCAGCTGTAAAGCGTCACGCTAAAAAACTGGCTCGCGAAAACGCACGCCGTACTCGTCTGTACTAATTGATTGCGATTTTAATCGCAGCCAATACAGACAAGTAAGTAGTTAGCAGTTAAAGGCCGTGCTTTCCTAACGGAAGCGCGGCTTATTATCGTTCATCAACAGGCGAAAAAGAGGCTTATGGCTGGACGAATTCCGCGTTCATTTATCAATGACTTACTCGCTCGTACCGATATCATTGATTTAGTCGATGCAAAAGTCCCGTTAAAAAAACAGGGTAAGAACCATCACGCTTGCTGTCCTTTTCATAACGAAAAAACACCATCATTTACTGTCAATGGTGAGAGACAGTTTTACTATTGTTTTGGTTGTGGTGCCCATGGTAACGCCATCGATTTTCTGATGAATTACGACAAATTAGATTTTGTCGAAGCGATAGAAGAGTTATCCGCATTACATGGTCTGGATGTTCCTTACGAAAAAGGAACCGGAACCAGCCAAATTGAACTCCATCAGCGTCAAAATTTGTACCAATTGATGGAAAAAATAAATCAGTTTTACTGCGCTGCCTTAAATCATCCATCGGCCAATAAAGCCAAAGATTATTTAAGCCAACGTGGTTTAAGTGCAGATATTATCTCGCATTTTTCGATTGGTTTTGCGCCCGGAGGCTGGGACAACCTTCTCAAGAAATTTGCCGTGAACCCAGAAAGCCGTCAGCAACTTGATGAAGCGGGCATGCTGGTCACTAATGATAATGGTCGCGTTTATGATCGCTTTAGAGAGCGGGTCATGTTCCCGATTCGGGATCGTCGCGGTCGCGTAATTGCATTTGGTGGACGGGTGTTAGGCGATGCATTGCCAAAATATTTAAACTCCCCAGAAACCGATATATTCCATAAAGGTCGCCAACTTTTTGGCCTTTATGAAGCCACGCAAAATAGTAGTGAGCTTGCAAAATTACTTGTTGTTGAAGGCTATATGGACGTTGTAGCACTCGCACAGTATGACATCCGCTATGCGGTTGCATCACTTGGCACCTCTACAACCTCTGAGCATATTCAATTGCTCTATCGCTCAACAGACACGGTAATTTGCTGTTATGACGGAGATAGAGCAGGAAGAGAAGCCGCTTGGCGCGCACTTGAAAACGCCCTTCCTTATCTGACCGATGGTCGCCAACTCCGTTTTATGTTTTTGCCTGATGGCGAAGACCCAGATTCATTGGTACGCAAAGAAGGAAAAGACGCCTTTGAGCAACGCATGGAAAATGCGCAAAGTCTTTCCACCTTTTTGTTTGACTCTTTAGTTCCCCAAGTGGATTTAAAAACCCAAGAGGGTCGAGCAAAAATTAGTAAACTTGCTATCCCATTGATAAAACAGATTCCGGGTGAAACTCTACGTCTTTATATGGCACAAGAGCTAGGAAATTTCATTGGTATACCGGATATTTCCCAAGTTCTTGCTATGATTGATAGAGAGAGTACTGAGCCAGTTAACTATCAGGCACCCAAACTGAAACCAACAACAATGCGCATACTTATCGCGTTGTTGGTGCAAAATCCGAACTTTTCGGAGCTTGTTCCCTCGCTAGAGGGAATTGCCCATATCCAAATGCCGGGGCTTTCTCTATTTCAGGAATTGGTTGAAGTTTGCCGTTCCACCCCCGGAATGACCACTGGGCAGTTGCTAGAACGTTATCGTGATAATAATTTCGCGAAACAACTTGAAAAACTCGCAACATGGAACGATATAGAAATAGAGGAAATAGCGGAAAATACCTTTATAGATGCTCTAAATCATCTATTTAATAGCGCCCTCGATGAGCGTTTCGACTATCTGATAGCGAAAGAACGAACACAAAGGCTGACACCTGAAGAGCGCGAAGAAGTCCGTCTAATCACTCTTTCACGAGTGAAAACTTAAAGCATCCAAAAAATAGTATATAAAACGGCTTAAGTGCCGCAAATAACAAGGCAAATGCCTGTAAATGCTACGAAATATAAAGGGCGTAGCGCGTAGTCAAATGTCCCTTTAAATGTTCTTGTTGGCCGTTAGTTTCGCCGACCGACACCAATTTAAATACTCAGAAGTGTGGATACCGTCTTATGGAGCAAAACCCGCAGTCACAGCTTAAGCTACTCGTCACCAAGGGTAAAGAGCAAGGTTATTTAACCTATGCTGAGGTAAACGACCATCTGCCGGAAGATATCGTCGATTCAGATCAGATTGAAGATATCATCCAGATGATTAATGACATGGGCATCCAAGTCATGGAAGAAGCACCTGATGCCGATGATTTAATTTTGGCTGAAAATACTTCCGACACGGATGAAGATGCGGCTGAAGCTGCAGCTCAAGTATTGTCCAGTGTTGAAAGTGAAATCGGCCGTACCACTGACCCAGTGCGCATGTATATGCGTGAAATGGGAACTGTCGAACTTCTTACCCGTGAAGGTGAGATCGACATCGCAAAACGTATCGAAGATGGTATCAATCAGGTTCAGTGCTCTGTTGCTGAATACCCTGAGGCTATCACCTACTTACTTGAACAGTATGACCGCGTCGAAGCTGGCGAAAGCCGCTTATCTGACCTCATCACTGGGTTCGTTGACCCAAATGCGGAAGAAGATTTAGCCCCTACAGCAACCCACGTAGGTTCTGAACTTCCACAAGAAGAGTTAGATAAAGACGACGAAGACGACGAAGATGAAGACGGCGATGACAGCGATAGCGATGACGATAACAGCATCGATCCTGAGTTAGCGCGTCAGAAATTCTCTGATCTTCGCGAACAATATGAAAAAACTCGCACCCATATTAAACAATATGGTCGTAGCGATGCGAAAACTGCGGCAGCTATTGAGCAATTGTCCGAAGTTTTCAAAGAGTTCCGTTTAGTACCTAAGCAGTTTGACTATCTGGTCAACAACATGCGTGAAATGATGGACCGCGTTCGTATGCAAGAACGTACCATCATGAAACTGTGTGTTGAACAGTGCAAAATGCCTAAGAAGAACTTCATTACCTTATTCAGTGGCAACGAAACCAGCGAGACTTGGTTAACCGCAGCAAAAGCGATGAACAAGCCGTGGTCTGAAAAACTGCTGGAAGTGGAAGAAGAAGTTCTGCGTTGTCTGCAAAGACTGCGTCAAATCGAAGAAGAAACTGGCCTGACAATTGAACAGGTTAAAGACATCAACCGTCGCATGTCTATCGGTGAAGCTAAGGCTCGTCGTGCGAAGAAAGAGATGGTTGAAGCAAACTTACGTCTGGTTATTTCTATCGCGAAGAAATACACCAACCGTGGTCTGCAATTCCTTGATTTGATTCAAGAAGGTAACATCG
The DNA here is from genome assembly GCF_057621555.1 of Providencia sp. LY12. NCBI lineage: Bacteria > Pseudomonadati > Pseudomonadota > Gammaproteobacteria > Enterobacterales > Morganellaceae > Providencia > Providencia sp. LY12. The sequence continues at coordinate 3,573,400 of NZ_CM172594.1, forward strand.
GTCTGATGAAAGCGGTTGATAAGTTTGAATACCGCCGTGGTTATAAGTTCTCAACTTATGCAACATGGTGGATCCGTCAGGCTATTACCCGTTCTATCGCTGACCAAGCACGTACAATCCGTATTCCGGTTCACATGATTGAGACCATCAACAAACTGAACCGTATCTCTCGTCAAATGCTGCAAGAGATGGGTCGTGAACCATCGCCAGAAGAACTGGCAGAACGCATGCTAATGCCGGAAGATAAAATTCGTAAAGTACTGAAGATTGCGAAAGAGCCAATCTCTATGGAAACGCCAATCGGTGATGATGAAGATTCACATTTAGGCGATTTCATTGAAGATACCACATTAGAGTTACCGTTAGATTCTGCAACGTCAGAAAGCTTACGTTCGGCAACTCATGAGGTTCTGGCTGGCTTAACCGCGCGTGAAGCGAAAGTCCTGCGTATGCGTTTCGGTATCGACATGAACACTGACCACACCTTAGAGGAAGTGGGCAAACAGTTTGATGTTACCCGTGAGCGTATCCGTCAGATTGAAGCGAAAGCGCTGCGTAAATTACGTCACCCTAGCCGCTCAGAAGTTCTGCGCAGCTTCTTAGACGAATAAGCTACAACGTCTTCAAGTCTACAAAACCAAACACCTGCTTCGGCAGGTGTTTTTTTACCTATCACTCACACTTAATTTTTTGCTGGCGTTTAAGCATTAACGCTAATGAAAGCAAAATGGCCAATGCTCCACCGAACATCGCCAAGTTAAACCCCGAAACAAAGGCTGAGCGCGTTGCTTGCTCAATCATCGTCGATGAAATATGTCCATGTTGGTTAACGAGTTCGATAATCTGTTCAGTAGAAAGCTGAGTATTAATCTGTTGATTACTCAACAGTAAATCGACTGCTCGGTGAGTCATTAGCGTTCCCAACAGGGCAATACCCAGAGTCATGCCCGTTTGTCTCAATGCATTCATCACTGCAGATGCTATCCCTGAATAGGCTTTTTCAACACTCGACATCACCAATGCACCTATTGCCGGCGTCGCCATTCCCATGCCCGCCCCCAAAATAAGTAACGTCACAGCAATAAGAAAATAGTCGGTATCCGCATTCACTCGCGTCAATAACATGGATGACAGGGCAATCAGCAAGAAGCCAATAATCATAATGTTACGGACACTGTATCGCCCGGAAAGCCGACCAAAACTAAATGAAAACAGCGCCATGGCGATAAATTCTGGCGCCATTCGCAAGCCCGCTTCAAACGCCCCCCAACCTTGCCCTTTCTGTAAGAACAGCGCGATAAAAAATACATTACTGTAGGTAGCAAACCCAAGGGCAAATGACGCTATATTATATTGAAAAAAACCAGGATTTTTCTTGAATAGATACAATGGTAATAAAGGGCGAGCCGCCTTCAGCTCCACGGCAACAAACCCCAATAATGCCACAGCGCCAAGCGCTAAACTTCCCAGAGTCCATGAGTTATCCCAACCCAGCTCCCCCGCTTCAATTAACCCATACGTGAGCCCACCAAGGGCAACAATATTCAGCAACTGACCAACCGGATCCAACGCCGCTTTATCAGGATCAGCACTTTCCGTGATCCCTAACCAGCCTAATACCAAGGTCAGTAAACCGATCGGAATATTAATGATAAAGATGGTTGTCCAATCAAAGGTATCCACTAGAAAACCACCTAAGATAGGGCCAATGATCAGTGATAACGCGCTAACTGCCGACCAAATACCAATGACTTTAATTCGCTCAATGTCATTACTAAATGCCTGCGTAATAATAGATAACGCCCCAGGGATCAGGGCTGCGGCAGCAATGCCTTGGACGGCTCGTCCAAATAGCAGCCATTGGATATTTGATGCCAAAGCACAAATCAACGATCCCAATGTGAATATTGCGATCCCCACTAACCACACTCTCTTACGTCCATAACGATCGCTTAAAGGCCCAACGGAGAGAATCAATGCCGATAAGCACAATGCATAGGCATCTATAACCCATTGTAACATTGACAGATTAGTGGAAAGTTCTTGCCCTATTGCAGGGAGAGCGACATTCACAATGCTGATATCAAGCGTCGCCATAAACGTTCCCAAGCACACCGCGATAATCAAAAAAATTCGTTTCATTCTCTTATTCCCATTTTCGATCTTTTCCGCATGTTAGATCGCAACTGACCGACGGTCAATCAATATTGAGAATAAAAATCATTTGTAATTAAAATGAAGAATTCTTTGTTAGCTAACCATAAAAAACGGTCTATTGACCGTTTCATATTCCACTAAGTAACTATTCTTTCAAAACTTAGGTTATTTTACTGGTGTTTCATGCAGGTATTTCCAAGTGCACTTTTCATTTTCAACATGAATACATGCAGTTGAAATTCGTAACGACGAAACGCCTTCATTGGTCTGCAATTCTTGGTACTGTATCCAGCAATCACTTCCTAACTGCTGTATTGGCACTATATTCTGAATTGTGATGGTCAAATGAGGCTTTTTGCCAGCAAGTTGACTAAACAACGCAATGACATCTTTGTGGGCGATCCCCTGTCCTTGGATCGTGACCATTTTAAAATCCGGATCAAAGCTATTCAGTAAAAGCGGTAAACTCTCACCCTGATTGCGCCCTGTAAATACATCCTCAATGACCACATGTAAATCAATTACACTTTGTACTGCCAGCGACATTTTAGCGTCCATCTATTTTCCCTTAATAACTGAAATTAACGATAGCAGCCCCAGAATAGCTGCAATGAAAAACGTATATTGATAACGAACTAACTCTGAAGAAAATGAAACAAGGTTAAAGAGGGAAATTAATACCACCGTTCCCACACTAAAAGCCACCTGACGGTTAATATTCCACAACACACTACCTTGCAATAAATCCTTATCTTTAAAGTCTATTAATGCACTAATTTGCGCAGTATTCGCACTGATCCCACCGCCTGTTCCCATTAATAAATAAGCCATAATGAGCAACATTAATTGGCTTTGGTTATCGACCCAAAACAGAGTCAAGATCCCAATGCTATGCACAACGATACCCGCAATAAATAGGCTTCGCTTACCTAGACGATGATAAAAATAGCCGCCAGTTACCATGGAAATCAAAGCACCCGCCGCATATACCAACATAAACATGCCCGTTTGTTGTGCATTAAATCCGATATTATTTTGTAGATTAAAAATATTCAGTAAATTAACGCCCGTAAAAATTCCCGGCACCGCGTAATAAACAATAAAACCATTACGTAAATTATAATTCTTGAGTAATTGCAGGTTTAAAATCGGTGCTCGGCATTTCTTTGCGTACTGTAAATATACAATCAGCAAAGCGGCAGAAAGCGCAAAACTCAATAATGCGAGGGCTAAACTTTGGTAATCATTATAAAGGGAAAATGACATCAATAAGCTCAGTAAACTGAAACTGACTAACAGCAAGCCAATAATATCAGGCTTTTCTCGTATCTGTTTTTCACTGGATTTTACCCAGCACCAAGCCAACAATGCTGCCAGCAATGAGAACGGAAGATTTGCAAAGAATACCCATCGCCAAGAAAGAGAATCAATGATCATGCCACCAATCGCCGGAGAAAATGCCGGGGCAATTAAAGCAACCGCCATGATCATCGTGGATATCTTTTGACGCTCTTGATTAGGAAATAGTGCAAACACTAAAGCCTGCCCAACTGGAATTAATAACCCCCCAGCAATTCCCTGAATAAAACGCCAGAAAATCAAACTGTAAATAGAATCACTAAATCCACATAGCCCAACGGAAAGGGAAAATAGCAGCATTGAGTAAGCAAGTAGCTTACGCTCCCCCAAACGACCCGCTAACCACAGGCTAACAGGCATAATCAGCACGAGCCCTAAAATATAGGCATTCGCCACCCAAGAGACCATCGACTGGCTCGCCGAAAATGCCGAAGCGATATCTGGCAATGCAATGGTAGACATAAAAATATTAATACAATCAATGAAAAAGCCGAGAAGAAATACTGTAGCGATTTGATAACGGTATGACATAGCTACCTCCAGTCGCCAAGAGTAGAGTGCAGCCCTTCTCCTGTCGATGCAAAGGAAGTAAAATCATTGTTTAACACAATCAAACAATCGAATGGATTATGCAAAAAAATCTCAAGCAAATTACCAGCTTTCTTCAAGTTGTAGACTCGGGTTCATTTACCAAAGCCGCAGAGATCTTAGAGCTAAGCCGTTCGATGGTCAGTATTGATGTTAAACAGCTTGAAAAGAGATTAAATGTCAGCTTATTGGTGCGAAATACCCGCAATATTGCACTCACTGAGGTGGGGAAATATTTTTATGATGATTTTAAACGGATTCAATTACAGATAGAGGAAGCCTTTGAGAGAAGCCAAAATTTAGCAACCAACATAACTGGCACATTACGTTTCTCTTCAACCAATGAATTTGGGCAACGCTATATTTTGCCTTTACTCCCAGCATTTTGCCGGCAATACCCTCAACTACGCCTACAATACAGTTTTAACTCTTCTTTTGATGACCTATTAGCTGAAAAGCTCGATATTGCGATTCGATTAGGAAATTTAAAAAACTCCTCATTAAAATCCCGTAAGCTCAGAGAATATGCAATTTATTTGGTCGCCACACCCCAGTTTGCCAATCAATGCTCCATTAAGAATATCGAGGACTTAGCGCATATTCCATGGGTCACACATTCGTTACTGAATTTGCAAGATAGCCAATATATTCTGCAGAATTGTCACGGCGAAAAGTTTGGGTTGCCCTTATTAAACAGCCGATATGAATCCAATTCAGCAGAAACCATCCGCCAGTTGGCATTAGCCTCATTAGGTGCGGCTATTTGCCCCGCATGGCTGGTTGAAGAAGATTTAAAAGCACAGCGATTAGTGCGGTTGTTGCCTGAATTCGAGCTACCAAAACAAAACATTCAATTGCTTTATCCCAATACCCAGACTCTACCCGCCAAAACACGGGCATTTATTGAATTTTTGGTTGATAAAATACAGCTGTGACTAAGTTACAGCCACCGTCCACACCTTGGTACACACTTTCTCTAGCAGCGCTTTATTGTGGCTAAAAACAATCATCGCGAGGGGGCGTTGCTGTGAAATACGGATCAAATGCTGCCACACTTCCTTTTGAAGATGGGCATCTAATTGGGCTGTAATCTCATCAGCGATCAGCACTTTGGTTCGAGGATCGAGGGCGCGGAGTAAAGCTACCCGCGCAAGTTCTCCGCCCGATAACTCGCTGGGGCGTCGTTCTAACCATTGCGGTTTGATAGAAAGGTAATCTAACCATTGGGTATCCGGTTCCCATGCATCGCGAACACTGGAACCCACGGTACGATAGGGATTAAAGCTTTTTTCTGGGTGCTGGGGGACTAGCTGGATTGGGCAATAACCGCGATGGGGAACTGGCGCACCATTCAATAAAATTTGTCCATGTGTTGGTTGTTGCCACTGACCCAGCACACGTCCTAGCGTCGTTTTCCCAAATCCACTGGGAGCGGAAATACCCAACCGTTCATTGTCTGCTAATGACAAATTCAGGTTATCCCACAATGTCCTACCCGCTTGCTCAATACGCAGATTTTGAATCTCTAGCATCTGGCTACCTCCACTCATCCAACATCATAAATTGATGTTCAGGCAGGGCATTCCATAAAGATTGGATCCATTGTCCGCCACCACCTTGTTTGAGTTTTTGGCTACTCAGTACTTCTTCAAGCGCACCATTACGCAGTAGTGCTACACGATCGGCGAAACGCACCGCCATAGAAAGGTCATGAGTCACCCATAGAACGCCGCGACCATCACGACATAGAGATTTAATATTATCGAGTAATTGCACCGCATGCCCATCATCCAGCCATGAAGAGATCTCATCGGCGAGAATATATTCCGCGCGAGAAAGCGTGGCACTGCTCGCCAATACCCTTTTTGCCATTCCTCCTGAGAGCTGGCTTGGGTAGTGATTCACTAGGCTCGATTGCAAACTGTATTCTTGTAGGTGTCGTGCCACATCGTGCATTTTTATATGCTGCCCACTGAGTACAGCGGCGCGTTCGAGCTGAGGACCAATCTGAATTAATGGATTTAACGCACTCACCCCTTGGGGCACATAACACAACGAATTCCCGCGATACTGAGATTTGGTTTTCTCCGTCAGGGCTTGACCATTCAGTTCGATATTCCCTTTGCAGCGCATATTCTCTGGCAATAATCCTAATGCGCTTTGTAGTAATAAGCTTTTACCTTCACCGCTACCGCCAATTAGCGCCACCATTTCACCAGGTTGAATATCTAGCGAAATATCTTGCAGTAGTGGAGACCATTGCTTTTTGCCCAACCAACGATATTGCGCCACATCAATGGCCAGATTTTCAAATTTCAGCATGTTGCTTCCCTTAACCACAATTGTTGAGCCGATTTCGCAAATTGGTCAAATAGTAGAACTAACCCCATCAATGCCGCTCCGGGGAAAACGACCATCCACCATGCACCAGTACTCAAATAACGTAACGCTTCAGAAAGCAGGATACCCAGTGATGGCTCATGGGGTGCGAGCCCAAATCCGAGGAAACTTAACGCGGCGCTGTGTAACACGGAATGCGGAAACATTAATAATGTCCCGACCATCCATTGAGGAAGCAACATCGGTAAATAATGGTAACGTAAACGCTCAAAGGCGCTGTTACCTATACGATGGGATAGCATGATGTAATCGGTTTGCTGAACTCGCAACAGTTCTGAGCGCAAGATTAATGTCAGTTTAGGCCAGTGGGTTAATGCCACCGCCCAAATCACCCCCATCTTTCCACCACCCAGCGTAAAGCAGATCAGCACCAATAGCAGTAAATGTGGTAGAGCAAGGAGCGCATCAATAATACCGCGTACTACATAATCCATGCTTTTATTGAGCGAAGATAACCCCGCCATCACCAAGGCGATAATGCCGCTGGTTATCGACGCGGTTAAACCAATTTGTAAACTAGTAGCAATCCCTTGAAATGTACGCTCAAATAAATCGCGCCCTAAATTATCTGTCCCAAATAAGTGCAGTAATGACGGCGCCTGTCGCCTATCTAGCAAGCTCATTTCAATATCAGACGAAAGCAACCAAAAAGCGTAGCCACCTAATAAAATCAGGCAACTTAATGAAAGGATTAATTTAATCAGTGCGCGATTAGGATTATAGGTCATGATTCTCTTATCACTCCCTTATTCACCCGTTTCAATAGCAAATCCGCCATCGTATTACTGAAGAAAATCAGCACGGCGCACAGCATCACAATCCCCATTAACAATGGCACATCTCCGCGTAATCCAGCATCAATGGTGGCTTGTCCTAACCCTGGGTACGCAAACACTTTCTCCGCCAACAATGCGCCACTAAAAAGCTCGCCGACAGAGGCAAACTGCAAGCAAATCGCAGGGGTGATAGCGTGTTTAAGCACATGGAAGCCCATCATTGACCAGCCTTTATCCCCTTGCGCTTGTGCATAATGAATAAATTCGCTATTCATCACTTCGGCCACTTTCGCACGGGTGTGTAAGGCAATGGTGCCCACGCCCAACATGCCAAGGGCAATCACGGGCAAAATCAAATGCTGAATTTTTTGTGAGAATGTGGCGGTCTGTTCATCGAGGCCTATCGGCCATGCGCAGCAAATGGGTGCCCATTTTAAAGAAACCGCAAACAGGGAAAGCAACAATAAACCTATCCAAAAGACGGGAATTGAGGCAAGTAAATAACAAAATGCCGAAATGATTTTATCAGGCCAGCGGTTTAAATAGCGACCCGCCACTAACCCAAGTCCAAACCCAACCACGCCGGAAAACACCCACGCACTGCCGAGCAAAGCCAGTGAAGGAACAATCCGGTCAGAAATCACTTGTAAAACTGGGGTATTGTACAGCATCGAATACCCCAAATCCCCTTGAAGCATTTGTGAAAACCAGCGCCAAAACTGCATCCAAAGCGGTTGGTCAAGCCCCCATCGCGCCGCAATTAGCGGGTATTGCTCTGGGGGCACATGCATCAAGTCATTACCAATATAGGCTTTGATCGGATCAATCGGCGAGTAGCTTAGTAGGATAAAAATCCCTACCGCTGTTACCGTTAACAGACAGATAAATCGCAATAAAAGCCCAAAGGTCGTTCGCATTACTTACAAGTCCACTTCCATTCATCGACGTTATTCAACACAGACCAAGATCCGTGAATTTCAGGGGCACTTTTACCTAAATCAACACATTGATTCGATAAGTAAATATGCTGGACATTCATCAACCAAGCCCATGCTGCATCCCCTTGGATACCAACGCCCACTTTGCCATTCCAGTCCACTTGTTGCCATAACGGAATAGCGGCATCTTGGTCAGGTTGGCGTAGCGCTTCTTCGATAATTTCATCCACCGCTGGGTTTTTATAGTAACCCGCATTGTAGAAGCCGACACCCGCGGCTTTGCTGCTGTAGTTATGGACTAACTCCATTGGGTCGAGGCTGCCCCAACCAAATAGCGTTGGGTTAGCATGCATATGCAGTTCAACGGTTTCCCAACTACCCGATTTTAAGTCCATCTCGATGCCGAGTGGTTTTAAGCTTGAGCGGATCGCTTGGGCTAGATCGCGGCGAGTTGTGTCCCCACTGGCATACCACAGAGTGAGTTTCGCCACTTTGCCATTTTTCTCTCTTAAACCGTCTTTATTCAGCTTCCAGCCAGCCTCTTCCAAAATGGCTTTGGCTTTGTCTAAATCCCCATCTTTGAATGACGATTTAGGGTTATTCCAAGGTAACCCAGCAACGCCGGTATAAGCAGGAACAGCAAAACCTTCAAGGACAGATTCCGCCAACAGCTTGCGATCTAATGCGTAGTTTATGGCTTTACGAATGGCGACATCGGAAGTGATATCGTTACCGATTGGGTTGCCCTGAGCATCTTTTTCGCCAGCCGGTGGAATTGGGAATGAGATCCCGCGGTTTTCCACGCTGTAACGCTCAATGAGCTTCATGTTAGGGACATTATTTGCATTACTTGCGACCGCTGGCGGGATGCGTACAACTTCAAGTTGAGCGCTCTGTGCAGCCGCAAATGCGGCGTCTTCATCAAGGAATACAAACACCATTTTGCCGTAGTCATTTTTAGGACCGGCATAGTATGGGTTTTGCTCAACAATCAGTTGCTGACCCGGTTGGAATGCGACTAAACGGTATGGACCTGCCCCAATCGGGTTATGAGCGTATGTTTTTGCATCATACTTATCCGCAGAGACGATCCCTAACGATCCCAACACGTTGATAAAGGTACTTTGCGGGGAGGATAAGGTAATTTTCACGGTCAGCGGGTCGATTTCTTCTGCTTTCGCGAAGTTACCCATATCCACTTTACCGCCGCTCGCTGCCGCATTGTTGTAGCTGAATACCACATCTTTAGCGGTTAACGGTGAACCGTCTGAGAATTTCAGATCCTTTTTCAAGGTCAGCGTCCACTCTTTACCATCTGCATTGTGCGTGTAGCTTTCGAGCATATAGCTGTGCCAAGAAAGATCCGCTTTTTGCTTTAAGAGTGGGCTATGCAGGAGCAAGTAACTACCGTGGCTCCAACCCAACATTGGGTCAAAACCTTCAGTGGGTTCTGCGCCAATGGCAAGTCGTAAAGTGTGTGTAGATGATGCGGGCTCAGCCGCTTGTGCTTGCAGGGTTAATCCCATTAAACACATGGCAACCGCTAATTTTTTAATCATATATCCCTCTAGTCGGTGATTTTTTCATTTCGGTACCGTTTTCAGGTACCGTTTTTAGGGTACAAATAACTAACAAATTCGAGGTAATGGCTCGCTATGCGGCAAATCTAACAGTCGGGAAGCACCAAAAATACCCACCAGCTTCACCTGTTTATTTTCTGTCACATAACCAATGGTTTTGGCATTAACGCCTAATGGATGTTGACGCAATACGGCTAAAACTTGCTGTTCCACATCGGGTTTCACCACAATCACTAATTTGCCTTCGTTGGCAAAATTAAGGGGTTCTAAACCTAATAACTCACACACGCCACGAACGGCGGAAGAAACGGGTAAATCCCCTTCATTGATGGAAATACCGCAACCACTGGCTTGCGCAAATTCATGCAAAATAGCATTTACACCACCACGAGTGGCATCACGCAGAGCGCGTACACCATCAATATCACGTAAAGGCTCAATGATCGGAGTTAAAACCGCGCAATCGCTGCTGAGTTGCCCTTCTAAACCGAGCTGTTCACGCAAGTTTAAAATGGTCGCACCATGATCGCCCAGTGTCCCACTGACAATCACTTTATCTCCCGCTTGAATTTGCTGAGCGCCCCAATGAATTTCGGTTGGGATCACGCCAATACCCGCAGTATTGATAAACACTTTATCCGCCGCGCCACGCTGTACAACCTTGGTATCTCCCGTCACTATCTGCACTCCCGCCGCTTTAGCGGTTGCCGCCATGGATTCCACAATGGTTTGCAAATCTGACAGTGGCAGACCTTCTTCAAGAATAAAACCGCAAGAGAGGTATTTGGGAACAGCACCGCTAACCGCCACGTCATTCACCGTACCGCAAACTGCCAGTTTCCCAATATTGCCGCCGGGGAAAAAAATAGGGTCAATCACATAGCTGTCGGTACTGAATGCTAAACGGTCACCTAATGCGGTCATTTCAGCGAGAGAAAGGCGCGCTTGATCCTCACGTTCATCGAGAGCTTGGTTAGCAAAAGCCTGTAAAAACAGCTGTTCAATCAGCTGCTGCATGGCTAAGCCACCACTACCATGAGCCATAGTAACCACGTTTTTAGAATCCGAGCTCATTTTACGCCTCCCGACGATATTGGTAATACGCGGCGCAGGCTCCTTCAGAAGAGACCATCAACGCGCCAAATGCCGTTTGTGGTGTACAACGTTGCCCAAACAGCGGGCATTCATTTGGTTTACAGCGCCCCGTGAGCACATCACCACAACGTGCTTGAGGGTCATCCGACACTTGATGAGGCTGGATATTAAAACGCAGCTCCGCATCAAAGGTTTGGTAATCAAGGGTTAACTGCACACCTGAACCCGCAATTTCGCCTAATCCGCGCCACTCACTGGTGGCTTTCAGTTCAAACACCTCATCCAAGGCTTTCAGTGCCAGCAAGTTGCCTTCATCCGCCACGATACGCTTATATTGGTTTTCCACCTCACAGCGACCATCCGCAATTTGATCCACCAACATGGCAAGAGATTGCAAAATATCGAGAGGTTCAAACCCTGTAACTACCAGCGGTTTATGGAATTCTTGGGTAATGAATTGATAAGGATGGGCGCCAATCACCATACTGACGTGCCCCGGCGCAAGGAAGCCATCAATTCGCACATCAGGCTGTTCAAGCAGGCTACGAAGGGTTGGGATAATGGTGATATGTTGGCAAAATACCGAAAAGTTTTTCACTTGGCGCAGACGCGCTTGTTGTAGTGTCAGCGCGGTACTCGGCATGGTGGTTTCAAATCCCAAACCGAAAAATACCACTTCACGTTCAGGATTTTGCTGGGCAAGATTTAGCGCATCTAAGGGTGAATAAACGATCCGCACATCCGCACCACGGCGTTTCGCATCCAGCAAAGAGCCATTTTTACCCGGCACACGCATCGCATCGCCATAGGTGCAGAAAATCACTTCAGGACGTTCAGCAATTTCAATGCAGCCATCAATTCGTCCCATCGGCAGTACACAGACTGGGCAACCCGGTCCGTGCACAAATTCAATTTCAGGAGGAAGAAGCTGGTCAATACCAAATTTGAAGATGGCGTGGGTGTGACCACCACACACTTCCATTAACTGTAATGGGCGCTGCTTGGCTCTTGGGATATCCGCAATACGCTTGCGGATATGCGCCAATAAGGCTTTTGCCAAGGCAGGGTCGCGAAACTCATCGACGTACTGCATCTGTTGCTCCCGAATTTAGCCCTGTAAAGTCTCCCACTTCATGGTCTAACTGGCTCATTGCCGTTAGCGCATCAAGGGTGGCCTGAGCCTCTTCTTCGTTAATCACACTCATTGCAAAGCCAACGTGTACCAAGACCCATTGACCTAGCAGATCTGCCGTGTCACCTTCACAAATCAGCCCAATGTTCACGTCACGTTTCACGCCACAGACGTCAACTTGCGCCAATTGGTGGACATCTTCGCCCACCGCGACGATTTTACCCGGTATTCCTAAGCACATAGCTGAGTCTCCAGCCATGCTAGCCAAGCATCCATCCCTTCACCGCTAGTGGCAGAGACTTTGATCACTTGGATGTTCGGATTCACCCGTTTTGCATTGGCAATACAGGCTTCTACATCAAAATGTAAGTAAGGCAGTAAGTCGATTTTATTGAGGATCATAATGTCTGACGCCGCAAACATATGCGGGTATTTCAAGGGTTTGTCTTCACCTTCAGTGACAGATAGCACCGCAACTTTATGGCGTTCCCCTAGATCAAAACTTGCTGGGCAGACTAAGTTCCCAACGTTTTCAATAAATAGCAGGCTGTTCTCATCCAAACCTAAACGGTCAACCGCATCATGCACCATTTGTGCATCTAAGTGGCAGCCTTTGCCTGTGTTCACTTGAATCGCTGGCACGCCTGTTTCACGAATACGCTGAGCATCATTGGTAGTCTGCTGATCCCCTTCAATCACCGCGCAGTTCAATTTGTCACGCAGACGCAATAGGGTTTCAGTCAGTAAGGTGGTTTTACCGGAGCCGGGGCTTGAAACGAGATTCAATGCCAAAATATTTTTTGCCACAAAATCTTCGCGATTGTGCTCGGCTAGATGGTTGTTTTTATCCAGAACATCCATCTCAATTTGTAACATACGTTTTTGGCTAATACCCGGCGCATGGGTTCCCGCTTCACCTTGACCATAATCGAGGTCATGGTGTTCACCTGCGGGGGCAAAAGTGGATTCCGCTTCATGGCTATGATCATGAGAATGCGGATGCTCGTGCTTATGTTTATGCTTATGTTTTTCAATCTTCACGCCACAGGTTTCGGGCTCAGATTGATAGTAGTGGTTCACATCACCTTGATGATAATAATGGTGATGAATAATCACCGTTTTACCACTATGTTCTGCTGCATGAGAGTGGTCATGGTGATGATGGTCGTGGTCATGATGATCATGGTCATGTCCATGAGAATGGTGATCATGGTGATGATCATGGTCATGAGGGTGATGGTGATCATGTCCATGGTGGTGGTCATGATCATGGTGATGTTGGTGCTCATCACCTTCAATTCTGCGCTCTCCCGAAGCACAGCCACAAGTACTACACATAATGATTACTCCATAAGTGAGTGATGAAGTTAGCTTAGTGCAACATCAGAAAAATAGGTTGATTCACCGCAAGGTCAATTCACAATTTTCGCTCTAAATCACACAAAAGGTTCTTAGATCAAAAATCTATTCGATTTCTAATTCTTTGATTCGCAGGCTGTCACCGTTCTCAACTTTGAGGTTAAAACCGTGACATTTAGGGCAAGCGGCGTCGTGAGTGTGGACATCAACACTTTTACTACAATCCCAACACCATGCTTGAGCAGGACGATACAGGATATGCAATTGACTACCGTGTGCCACGGTTCCGCGGCACGCGATATCAAAACAAAAACGAAGGGCACTCTCTTCAATGCAAGAGAGTGCACCAATTTCCAACCAAACGCCGGTCACCTTTTTCACCTGATGCTGTCTTACTTGCTGTTCAATGATCTCAACAGCACTTTGGCATAAAGAGACTTCATGCATTATTGGTCTCCCAGATAACGAGCGAACACAGCGCGACGTTCCGGCGATTTAGGGACATTAGGATCCGTCACAGGTAAAGAGAGCAACATCCGCGCGCAGTCATCAGCCAGATGTTCACCCTGCGTTGCAGTTAGCTTTCTGTCTAATGGCGACATTAATGAACACGCCAAATATTGAGTTAGCCCTTCCAGTTCCCCAACGGTGTATGTCATTTCGCCGTAAGGGAGAATCAAACCAAGTTTCTCCCCAACAACACGATACTCCCAATATTGGTCAGGACCCGGCAGGATGATCGCACTCAACATCCAAGGGGTGATAACCGCCCCTACCCATTGATTTTCAAATAACGAAAATGCACTGGCATAGATGCCCATTGTCGGATGCAAGAAGGACAAATCATGCATCGATTGCTGAGCGACTCGTTCAAAAGCAGCCTGAACCAGAGGCTGCGGGTTTTGAGAGTAACCTTGGATTTCTTTTGGCATGGATTCATTAGGCATGGAGACACTCTTCTTTTGCGATAATCTCTAACCCTTCACTGCGTAGCACTTCGATCACTTTTTGCAGTGCAGGCTCTAATGCAGCTTGCCCCGTCGCCGTTAAACCGATATTCGGTTCTAACGACTCAGGCACAATTCCCACCAGTGTCAGACGCTTTGGAAACTCATCGGTTAGATGCAGCGCCGATAACACATCGGAAAGCCCTAACTGATGGGGTGAGATTTTACGGGTAAACAGCGCGGGTACTTCGGCATCGCGCAGTACCAAAATGCTACCGGGCTGCTGACTCGACAGCACCACATCCGCAATAATCAGATGATCACGATCCGCCATAGCGCCAATCAGCTCCATGCCTGCCGTTCCACCATCCAATACCTCAACACATTCTGGTAAGTGATAACGTTCTTCGAGTGCTTCAACAATGCGCACACCGATACCTTCATCACTCAGCAAAATATTGCCAACACCTAAGACTAATATACGCATTACAGCACCTTCACCTTAGTCACTTCGGAGCCTTCTGTATCGACGATATGCACCGCACAAGACATGCATGGGTCGAAGGAGTGGATCGTTCTAACGACTTCCAATGGTTTAGATGGATCAGCCACCGTAGTTCCGACTAGCGCTTGCTCATAAGGACCTGGTTCATCATTGAAATTACGTGGACCCGAGTTCCATGTAGATGGAACAACCGCTTGATAGTTTTCAATTTTACCGTCTTTTACCACCACCCAGTGGGATAACAGACCACGAGGCACTTCACCAAAACCAACCCCTTTGATAACCGTATCTTGTGGGAAGTTTGGTTTGATAAAGGTGGTGTGATCGCCTTTACCGATGTTATCCACCAGCGCTTGCCATTGAATAGACAAGGTTTCGTTTAACACGCAGCAACGAACAGTACGACCAATAATGCGACCTAATGTTGATTCGAGCTGGTCTTTAGTGATCGTGTTGCCTGTTAAGGTTTGGTATAAACCAACGACGTCATTAAAGTGTTTTTCAGTTGGCTCATGTTTCGCTGCCAGTTTGCACAGCAAGTCAGCTAATGGACCCACTTCCACAGTTTTGTCGTAGAAGGTTGGCGCTTTAACCCAAGAGTATTTACCGTCATCATCCCAGCCTGTGTAGTCTGGAATTGTGGTACCTTCCCAAGGGGCTTGAGGTTCGTTATCTTTGTACCATGCGTGCTTGCTGCTCTCTTTAATACCGTTAATCAGGTATTCGTCAGTGTGGCTAGTGATTGGGCGATAAGTACTGAAATCCCCATTTTCCAGATAACCACCCGGTAGCAAGAAGCTGCCATTTTTGTTATCCATCGGCATTTCAGGCACACACATATAGTGTTTGGCGCCTTTACCCATTTCTAACCATTCTGGATAACCCGATGCGATCACTGCCGCGTCGATTTTGTACACTTGTTCAATAAAATCCCCTAAACGGTCAATAAAGGATTTCACGTACATTAAGCGCTCAAGGTTAAGTACACCAATACCATCAAGGTTGATTGGGTTAGCAACACCGCCCACCGCTAAGTTTTGAATATGCGGTGTTTTACCGCCTAGCAGTGCTACGATACGGTTAGCATCACGCTGGCATTCCAGCGCTTGCAGGTAGTGAGCCACCGCAATTAAGTTCACTTCTGGCGACAGTTTCATCGCAGGGTGACCCCAATAGCCATTAGCAAAAATACCTAGCTGGCCGCTGGCGACTAAATCTTTGATTTTGTTTTGAACACGGGTGAACTCTTCAGGGCTGTTTAACGACCATGTAGAGACCCCTTTAAGCATATTCGCCGCTTTGGTTGGGTCAGCTTTTAATGCAGAAGTAATGTCTACCCAGTCCAGCGCAGATAACTGATAAAAATGCACAATATGGTCTTGGATAGTATGCGCCGCCAAAATCATATTACGGATATATTGCGCGTTAACAGGCACTTCAAGATTTAGTGCGCTTTCAATAGTACGCACAGAAATGATCCCGTGAACCGTGGTACATACCCCACAAATACGCTGCATGATCATCCATGCATCGCGGGCATCTTTCCCTTTTACGATCTCTTCCATACCACGCCACATGGTGCCGGATGCCCACGCTTTAGTGACTTTTCCATCTTCGATTTCGCAATCAATGCGTAAGTGACCTTCGATACGAGTTACCGGGTCGATAGTTATACGTTGGCTCATGCTTTACCTCGGGCCTGAGAAGGACTTGAATTAGATTTTTTTATTGCTGGAATAATCGGTAATAGGCGAACTAACAAGATGTATGCGCACACCTCGATGGCCACAAAACCGATGGAAATTAATATCTCTTCTGCGGTTGGGAAATAGTCATATCCACCGCCAGGATTGAAGGCGATCAGTGAGTAGCTCATACGCCATAGCGCAGAACCCAGTAACATGCTTAATCCACTGATATATAACCATCTTGAGTCAGTACGCAGGGATGGCATACGGAAGATAATCAGCGGGATCACCATTAATGCAGTCTCAATCCAGAACATCATGGCGTAGAAATCCATCGCCATCACATAGTGCATCTTGCCGCGATAAATCAGTTCACCGAAACGGCAAACCAAGAACAGCACTAAGAACACTTGAAGGATATTGGTTAACTTAACAAACAGAGGTCGTTCATCAGCCCCTTGCCCTTTTAACGCTGACTGCAATAAGGAACCTTCAAAAATCACAATGGAAAAACCCATAATAAAGGCGGTCAGTAGCGATAATAACGGCAACATTTCATAGCTTTGCCAAATCGGGTGAACCTTATGCCCTGCGGCAATCATCAGTGAACCCATAGACGATTGGTGCATCATTGGCAGTAACGCACCCAATGCGATGATGAAAAACATCACTTTATTCAGGCGTTTTAATGACACTTTCCAATTAAAGCGTTCACAAATTGCAGGGGCAAACTCCAGCGCCATCACACCGATGTAGATAGTCATACACACCGCGGTTTCAAACAGCACAGAGTTGGTATTAAAGTACCCCGGAATATAGAAATAAGGCAGGTTCCAGTAGCGACCCACGTCGATAGTGATAGACAAACCACCGAGAGAGTAACCAAATAGACTCGCCAACAGAGCAGGACGTACTAACGGGTGATATTCACCGCGGTTAAAAACATATACTGCCCACGCCAACGCCCATCCACCACAGGCAAAACCTGTACCAATCAGTAAGTCGAAGGCAATCCAGATCCCCCATGGGTATCCGCCGTTCAGGTCAGAGACTGAACCCAGACCAAACACTAAACGTTTTACAATCAAAATCAGGCACAGGATGACAAACGGTCCGAAGACAATCACTGGCCAACTGACTAAACGCCCACCTAGCGGCTGTTCTTTATCATGCGTTGCCATTAGAGTCGTCCCCCTTGTCCTTATGATTTTGGTCGTCATGCGTTTTATGGTCATGAGATTTGTCGTCATGAGAATCATGATTCTTGGTATTGCGATACACTAAGAAACTCAGTCCCGCTAACGCCGCAAGAGGCAGAACCATGCCTTTATACAAGGTGTGCTGAACATTTTCAGAACGTGCACCGGTTGCCAGTTCATCTAGCTCTGGCAGTCCCAGATTTTGATATGGCACACCAGAAAGCACCATGACCTGAGTACCACCACCTTCCAACTCACCGTAAATATGCTGCTGGTATTTCGGTGCTGGCATCACGTTCGGATCATTGTGATGAACAGTTTGGCGAGGGAAGCCGTACTCTTCGCCCACTTTCAGCGATAAACGTTTTTTCGCTTCGGCGAGAAGCTCTTCACGAGTACCAAAAATCACCGCGCCTGTTGGACACACTTCAACACAACCCGGTAAACCGCCTTTATCTAAGCGCTCTACGCCTTTTTGGTTACACAGCTCACATTTATGAATTGCACCAAATTTGTCGTCATAAGCATATTTAGGAATGTTGAATGGGCAACCCACCATGCAATAACGACAACCCGTACAGATATCTGGGTCGTAATGCACGATGCCTGTTTTTGGGTCTTTGGTTAGCGCAGAAACAGGACAAACAGAGACGCAGTTAGGATCAACGCAGTGCATACACTGTTTTTTAATGTAGGCGTAGCCATCTTTTTCCTGATCTTTATGCAAGCCTGAGCCATCGCTCCACACTTGGATCACGTTGTTGGTGTATGGCGTCAGTTTGTCATTGTTTGACCATGTTTGAGGACCAACAGGGTTGCGCTCAGGATGGTTAATATCTTGACACTTGGTGACGCACGCTTGGCACCCAACACAGAGTGTCGAGTCATACAGCATACCCAGCGCATTCGGAATTGGCGGCCTATTTTCCGCTCCCGCCAAGCTCGGTGAAGTGGTGCTTGCAAGCAGCGCTCCCCCAGCTGAGAGCTTAAGGAAATTTCGTCTATCCACGGTTATTCTCCCCGTGAGTTGGTATCATTTTGACGTTTTTGACGCCCTAACTCACGCACAGCCATCACACTGACACCCGCCACCAGACCGACTACACCACCGATTAACCCCACGGCAGTTGCAGAAACTTGTCCACCTTCTTTATTATTCAAATCCGGTTTTTCGGAACGTGGTGTTTGGTTTTCCACATTCGCTAATTGGTGGATACCTTTGTGGAAGCCCACATTTTCTTCGTTACAGCCGTAGCATGGATGCCCGATTGCCACTGGCCACACGCCGCCAACGTCACAAAATTGCAAGGTTGAACAGTTGCCGTAAGTTTCTGGCCCTTTACAGCCTAAATGGTATAAACACCAACCTTCACGGTGACCAGCATCGCCGAACTCTTTTGCGAAGCGCCCCGCATCAAAGTGTGGACGGCGTTCACAGTGTTCATGAATTAATCGACCGTACGCGAACATTGGACGATTTTTGCTATCCAACGCTGGTGGACGGTTATAAGTGATCAGGTGGGCAACTGTTGCTAAGAAGTTATGTGGGTTTGGCGGGCAACCCGGAATGTTGATAACGGTTTTATCTTTGATAACTTCATTTAAGCCAACCGCGCCTGTTGGGTTATCCCCAGCCGCAGCAACCCCACCCCAAGAAGCGCAAGATCCGATAGCAATAATCGCAGCCGCACCTTCAGCAGCCATACGGATATGCTCAACGATAGGTTTTCCGGCCACCATGCAGTAGATGCCATCATCTTTCAGTGGAATCGAACCATCGACCACTAAAACATACTTACCTTTATATTTTTCAATAGCATTGTGCTTGTTCTCTTCAACCTGCTCACCAAAAGCCGCAGAGAGAACTTCGTGATATTCGAGAGAAATGGTATCGAGAATTAAATTTTCGAGGGTTGGGTGAGTCGCACACAGCAACGATTCTGTGCATCCTGTACACTCTTGAGCACCAATCCAAATGACGGGTGGACGTTCTGGATCACTCACCGCATCAGCCATTTGAGCGGCGGCTTTTCCACTTAACCCCATTGTCGCAGCAAGCGCTGTACACAACTTCATAAAGTCACGGCGATTAATGCCATGGGGAGAAAGAATAGAGTTATCTCCTGCCATTTCTATTTCCTATTATGAGTGGCTTAGAGCCTATTTATTAGGCTATTTTTCTTTACGATTTTGCATTCAAAAAATAAATAAAATCCGCCACATATTAGAAATATGCATAGGAATTTAGGTATTATTTGTATTCAAAATCGCTTCACCAATTACACCTAATAAGCAGAGACCTTATTAGAATTACCTGATGTGTAAATATAAATGAGATCCTAGTCCTACCGCTTTTTAATCACTTGATCTTCATCAAGAGCCAATAAGAAATTTGGTCTTTTTTAAATTTATGATAGAAAAATCGATTCAGCGACGAGTTAAAAGATTATTTAACTTTTCATACTGATTTCAATTTGTTTAAAAAAATAGGAGATGAAATGTTAAAAAAAGATAACAAAACGTTGTTATATCATAATGTTAAAATAAAAACCCATCCATTAGGTCTTATAGACAAGTATAATTAACCGAATCTCGAGTAACATCTTATTTCAATAATGACCATTATGGTAAAAACAAATAAGAATTAATATCAATTAAATTAAATACGAATGAATATCAAAAATAAATAAAGCTAAATTTATTTATTAATATATGTCTAATAAAAACAAATAAAGCCTGACTATTATTCTCAGTTATTTTTTTTCAATATTGCGGCAGCGATCGCAACTTGCCCCAATGCAAGTCCACCATCTCCCATCGGTAATTGACGAGCATGTAATACCTCAAGAGGCTGTAGATTCTCTATTAGAAAATGACGTAATAATTGGTTATGCAGAACGCCACCAGACAGCACCACTTGTTGAATGCTATACCGTTTCGCTTGTTGCAGCGCTAAATCCGCAAATCCTTGCGCCAAGGCTTGATGAAAAGCATGGGCTCGTTCCGCTCTCGGCGCATCATAAGCCAACCATTCATGCCAAAAGGTGGTTAAATCCAATTGATTATCCACCACCGGCATTGTGACAGGATGCTGCTGAACTGAGCTTTGCAATGCTAGCACTTCTAACTGACAAGCCCCCTCACCTTCCCAACTAGTTTGCTGAGGACAAATCCCTAATGCCGCTGCGATAGCATCAAATAATCGTCCTGCCGATGAAGCGGTTGGGCAGTTAAGCTTTCTAGCAATCGCTTTTTGTAATAGTGGATAAGCAAAAGGAGCGAGCGCCGAAGCAATGGGCTTTGTTTGCCAATCAGGCACAAATTTTTCTAGATGGGCCAATAAGTTACGCCATGGTTGGCGAGATGCTAGATCCCCCCCAGGCATGGCAACTGGCGGTAATCCACCAAGGTGTTGGCTAGAGGTATAATCGACAAGTAAGCACTCACCACCCCACAGCCGGTTATCATCACCGAAACCGAGACCATCCAGCGCCAAACCAATTACTTTTTCATTACCTAACGGAATGCCATATTCCGCCATCACCGCCGCAATATGAGCATGATGATGCTGAACGTGCATCATCGGGATATTCAGCTGGTCACTTAAGGTATTACCGTAACGATGACTAACATAATTGGGGTGCATATCCCCCACTAGGTATTCAGGTTTAAATCGATAAATCGACTCAAATAGTGCAATAGATTGCTGATATTGTTGATAAATATCGATGTCGTCCAAATCACCTAAATGCTGGCTCATCACCGCACTTTTATCTCTAAGCAAACAAAAGGTATTTTTTAAATCCGCACCTAGCGCCAAAATAGACGGTGAGTTTTCAAAGCCCGCAGGAAGGTCAATAGCATCCGGTACATAACCTCGGGCTCGGCGTAACATTTCCGCTTTTCCGGCATGGTAACGTACTAAAGAGTCATCCGCCCGTTGCACAATATCGCGATTATGTATCAGCCAAATGTCTGCAATATTTGCTAAATCCGTGAAAGCCGCTTGCTCCGTGAGTACCGGAGGTTTACCCGATGCATTTCCTGAGGTCATCACTAATGGCCTATTCACCTGCGCCATCAGCAAATGTTGCAGTGGGTTGGAAGGTAGCATTACCCCCACTTCCCGCAAATGTGGTGCGATATTTTCGCTTAATACGCTATTTTCCCATCCGTGAATAAGGACAATCGGTGCCGCCGCACTTTCAAGTAACGCACGTAAACCTTCAGTGACATCAACCCCTTGGTCTTTTAGCCAGTTGAGGGATGGGATCATTACCGCCAGAGGTTTGCTGGGACGGTGTTTACGTTGACGCAATTGTTCAACTGCATGGAAATTAGTGGCATCACACGCAAGGTGAAAACCGCCAAGCCCTTTAATCGCTGCAATTTTGCCATTCAATAAGTCCGTCGCCGTTTGTTCTAAGGCTTGATGGTGAACCGCTAGAACCTTGCCATTCTTATCACACAGCTGGATTTCAGGACCACAGGTCGCACAAGCATTTGGCTGAGCATGAAAACGTCTATCTGCCGGATTTTCATATTCTTGCTGACATTCAGGGCATAACGGAAATGCCGCCATTGAGGTATTCGGTCGGTCATAGGGCATTTGACGAATAATAGTAAAACGAGGACCGCAATGGGTGCAGTTTGCAAACGGGTAATGATAGCGACGATTCGCAGGGTCAAATAGCTCGTCACGGCAGGCTTTGCAGGTTGCAGCATCGGGGATAACCTGAGTATCCATTCGTCCTGTACCACTATGACGAATCGTGAATTTTTCTGGCAACTCATCCCATTGAAAAGGTTGGGATTGAATAGATTCAATATGTGCAAGCGGCGGGCAGTGTTGATATAAAAGCTGAGTAAATAAAGGGATATCCGCAGTCTCTAGCAGGCGTACCAGTACACCTTCGCCATCATTACAGACGTCACCATTCAAGGCACATTGATGGGCAAGTTGCCAGACATAAGGTCGGAATCCAACCCCTTGAACCTTTCCTTTGATACGTAACTGTATGCCGTTTTTCACTCTAATGCCCTCTGGTGACTGAGATGCTATTCTCGCGCTTCTACGTATAAATAACCTGAGTTCAGATCAAAAAATAAAGCGTTTTTAAGTTTTCTTATGGCATATGAGTTCGAAACTTTATTTTAAAAATAACATTTCATTCATTTTCAAATAATCAATTAAAAGACGAAAATAAATTAATCATTATTCCACCCATAAAAATAAATGTACCCTATAATTAAAAATCAAAAATAAATTTTAAAAAAAACGAAATCAACCCAGACAGATAAATAATATCAATATTTGATTGTCATTAATGTAAGCATAGACAATGAAAATGAATAAAATGAATAAAAAATTCACATCATTAATTTTACTTCAAATATATTTTTTTATTTTTTGGAGTTTTTTTCCTATTGGTAATGCTAATGAAAATAAACAAGAACACTGGCTTATATTAGAAAACACATCAGAGCAATCTATTAATGACCTTCCTGAACTGCCAACAGAGCCAATAAATAAACAAGATAACAATCAGAAACTTATTGCTGAAAAAGGAAGCAAGTTAGGTACAATCCTGAGTAGTGAAAATAGCACCAATACTGCTAGAAATATGTTAGAAAATACATTAATTCAGAAGATTAACCGTGATATTAATAATTGGTTTAATCAGGTTGCTTATGCCCGCATTCAATTTAACACGGATAAAAGCGGTAATGCCGCTATACTCTATCCCTTATATGATAAAGATAGCCATATTGTCTTCACCCAATTGGGATTACAAATTAATGAAGATCGTACAACAACGAATATGGGATTCGGTTATCGTCAGCTTAATAATGATTGGATGTGGGGAGTTAACTCGTTTTATGATTCAACATCTTCAAATAGACGCTTAGGTTTAGGCGCTGAAGCATCCGCTGATTTTATTAAACTATCAAGCAATGGTTATTTTCGCTTGAGTGATTGGCATGGTTCTAAATTAGATAATTGGCGTGATTTTGATGAGCGTCCAGCTAATGGTTTTGATGTTCGATTCGAAGGGTTTCTTCCAGACTATCCTCAATTTGGGGCAAATTTAAAATACGAGCATTATTATGGAAAGAATGTAAATATTAACAATGGTTCATATTTAAGAGACTTAAAAAATAACCCAAGCCTTTATAGTGTTGGCGCTTCTTATACACCAATACCTCTTGTAACGATGAGATTAAATCAGTCCGTAGGCAGCTCCAGTGATACATCTGCGATGCTCCAGATTAATTATCGGTTTGATCTTCCACTCAATCGCCAATTATCTGCTGACTCAGTCAAAAATATGCGTTCTCTTACAGGATTACGTTACGACTTTGTCGACCGAAACTACGACATCGTCATGCAATATAAGAAACAAGAATTGCTCACCATTTCATTACCTAATGAATTAGAGGTGCAATCAAAGCAACAGCTCAATCTAACCGCAACAATTATAAAGTCTAAATATGGCGTCAAAGACATTCAATGGTCAGCCCCTGAACTGATTGCTGATGGAGGAAGCTTTATTAAAACCTCCGTAAACAGTATTGAAATTATTTTACCTCCCATTCAAAACAACCCTAAAACCTACATGGTAACGGCTATTGCAATCGATAATAATGGGAATAAATCGAATACGGCGACAACCCGTTTAAATGTAAAACCGATGTCAGGAATGATTTCTATTTTTACCGTCGTTCCTCAAGGCTCTGTGACAGCCAATGATTCAGATAACTATGAAGCCACCGTGACAGTCACCGATGCTACCGGAAAAACGCTCACAAATACCAATGTCGAATTTACGTTATCAGGTTTCTCGCCATTATCCGCATTTACTTTATCTGGCAATAATATTTCCAGTGTTTCTCCATTCACATTGCCAACGGACAGTAACGGGCAAATTATTATCAATATTCGGGGACAAAAAGCCCAACAAGGATTATTGATTGCTAAATTAGAAGATGGCTATCAATCCAGCAAGCCTCTCCAATTTATCGCTGATAATTCCACCGCCCAGATCACGCCATCTGATATTGTGGTTATTGAAGATAATGCCGTCGCCAATAACAAAGCCACTAACCGAGTTTCTGTACACATCACGGATAAATTTGGAAATTCACTAGAAAATCAATTAATTAGTGTATCCGCAAATAATGGTGCCACAGTGGGTAACATTACCCCTACCGATGCAAATGGCGATACGATTTTCTCTTTAACCAGTTTTAATGCGGGTAATAGTGAAATCACAATAACATTTAATGGCAGTCGCCATACCGTCAATGTAATGTTTATGCCCGATAAAAGCACGGCGCAAATTGATAGTGCCAATATGATTTTGGTGAAGGATAACGCGACGGCTAATGGTATTGATACGAATAGAATTAAAGTTATCGTTACGGATGCCCATAACAACCCGCTTCCAAATCAAGTAATTACAGTGACAGCAGAAAATGGCGCTACTGTCAGCGCAATCTCGCCAACCAATAGTCAGGGAGAAACAGAATTTACGCTCACGAGCCTCAAAGCGGCTCAATATCGAGTAACCGCTGAAATTAATGGCAGTACCCAATCCCTAAACGTGACCTTTGTTGGGGATAACAACTCTGCGAAAATTGATAAAAATGACATGGTAATCACCAAAAATAATGCTAAAGCCAATGGTGTTGATACCGATCGCGTCAAGGTTATCGTGACGGATAAAAATGGTAATCCACTTGCAGGCCAAATCATTACAGTGAGTACCGATACTGGCGTCATTGTAGGCTCTATTTCGCCAACTAATACTGCGGGGGAAACTGAATTCTCCATCACAAGCACTGAAGCTAAGCAATACAAAATAACGGCAGAGCTAAACGGCAGCTCACAATCTGTTTCAGTTGATTTTATTGCAGATACCAGTACAGCCCAATTAGATAAAAGCGCGATTACTGTCGTCAAAAATGATGCTAAAGCCGATAAAATCGAAATTAATCAAATAAAAGTCAAAATCATCGATGCCAATAATAACCCTGTAAAAGGTCAAAAAGTCACTGTGACTGCGGATCCCCATATTGGCATTGGTCCAATTCCAGATACCGATATTAATGGTGAAGCCATTATTTCCTTGACCAGTAGTCTGCCGGGACCCAGCGTAATTACCCTGTCGATTAATAATAGTACCCAAGATGTCACCGTCACATTTACCAGTGCTATTGACCCGAGCAAATCAACTCTCACGTTAGATAAAACGCGTATCGTCAATTCATCGGGTGCAACAGAGGATGGAAAAGCCACAATCACGCTCACTATGCTCGATAAGAATAATCAACCGATTACAGGGGTTAAAAATGATGTGAAATTTACCGCCAATAATAACGAACTTAAGATAAGCAATGTGACAGAAAACCTTCCTGGTCAATATACGGCGGTTGTCACCTCTTCCACTGTTGGTGATTACCAGATCACCGCAACAGTGCTGTATTCAACCTATACAGCCCAGTCACCAACAATTAGCGTGTATACCTATATATTCAGGCTCAGCAATTTAGATCATAAAATAGGTGTGACCGCCCTATATGATTATCAATTATTCGTTAAATCCAGCGATGGTGTAGAAAGTGAAATTCAATTAAATGCTAACCAAGTCAATTGGATATCCAGTAATACCAATGTGGCGAGACCAATATCTCCGGGGGAAATTCAAGGTCTACAGAAAGGGATCGTCGATATTAGTGTTAGCAGTACGGGTACAGGTTATAAAGGTGTCCCTGTCACCGTCATACCCGCAAAATTGACCGTCAGTGAATTGAACATGTCACCAATATATGGTGATTCCACCAGCAAACCCAATTCAGCCTCTGAATACTTGATAGAGCCTCCTGGGTATACGCTAACAGGTCAAGGAGATTGGGTCGTGGACTCTATCGGAAATTCCGGGGGAACGGGAGGAACGGCCACGACCATAACTAACACAGATTCGGTGACAAAAATTGATGTTATTGTGTGCCGCTTCCAAGGCGTACTGGTCATCGGTCAATTAACCTTCTACAAGCCCACAAGTAACCAGGTGATTGGAGAAGCACATAATACCTGCACTAATCCACAAACTTATGTCTACCAAATCCCATCGGGAGAACAATTTATCGGGTTTACAGGATGGAATAGTCAAACTTCATCAATCAATCGTGTTTTCTTGGGTGCAATTCGTTTTATTACCATTGATAGATAAAATGGCAGGGTTTCAGTCTCGATGTATTGACCAAAACCCTGCCATTGTCTTTTATGCTTGAATACTAAGGGAGCTCAACCGATAACAGGAAAATACCTGAATACTCATTCGGAGCGAGATCTTTGGTTTTTCTTAATGTGCTGGAAACATCAAAAGTTTGTTTCACAAACGAATCTACCGAAAGTACGGTTGATGGTGCGCCATTGACTTTAATTTCAGACTCTAGCCCATCCGCCATAAAAATGAAGTTATCATTATCTAATCCTGCGACAGCAGAAATTTTAACATCCGTTGGATTTGTGCAGCTGATCGTAAAGTTTTCCCTTACGGTATGACCATTCATCGAGCTATTGGATAATGTGCCATGGTCGATATAATCTGGTCCTTCAATATCACAGTTAGTAATAGCAGGGTCTAACGGTGAACAGAGAATTATTGGGTTATCTGCAGTTTGCTCACGCTGCATTTTTTGTCGATACAAAATACCTAAATTGAAGCAGTATCCAACTCCAGGTCTTCTCGGATAAAACTGCCAACGTCCCGGAATTTGCCTATTTAAAACATTATCTTTTTCTAATGCTCTAGCCACTTCACTGAACGTAACGGGCCTTTCGTCCCATGAACTTCGCTCTCTTAATCTCACTGAGTGAGTATCAAAGTTAACAATGTGTGAGTTACCCGCACCATACCCACCATCTGCATAGGTTCCCCAAGATCCTAACTCTATATCACAAGGACAACTGCCTGTCGTTTGCACAGCCATCGGGCGATTATCATGTTGTAAGTCCCCGCGTAAAATATATCGTGTGTCCATCCATGCGCCATGGTCAGTAACAAGCTCACCTTGCGCTGCAAATTCAGCTCGCGCAAATTGAAAAGACGATATCGCTAACAAACAGATAAGAATAAGTTTTTTCATAATATCCTTAACAACCGAGTTATTCGTAATAGATATTAAAAGTGGTGGTAGCGCTAAAATCCCCGAGTTTAATACTTTTATTTTTGATTGCGTCTTCTTCCCCAAAAATGGAAGCTTTAAGCGGGATCACGCTAGGGAATTTACTGCCGTTCATTCCAACAATAGGGTATTGGCTATTAATATCCACATTGCCATTATCGCTACTCAACACGATGGCATAGCCCAGATCACCGGGGTCACCATCAATTCGCAGCGAACCTTTAATTTTCGGGTTACTGATTCCCGTAAATGACATCGAAAATGAAAAATCAGGTAAAAACTCGCACTCAGAGAGTATAATTTCAAAGACTTCAGAGATATCTCTTTGACGATAAAGGTCTTTATCATTGACCTCATGAAATGGCACCACAAGCTCCTCGCCGCCATTGACGATACAAGGAATGGCGTGTCTCAATACTCCAGAAAAATTCACTTCATCCGCGAACGCATTCCCAGAGAAATAAAGTAATAGAGTAAAGAAGATTATCTTCATGGATAAGCAACCGTTAGTGTCGCGCTAGCAGTAAACTCGCCCGGCTCGACACGAGCAGAACTTGAGCTACTTTTTACTAATGCCGCCTTCAGATCAGGTTTTTTATAGTCAGATTCATAGGTGTATACAAACGTATCGTTCACTCTCAATGTGTCTGAATCATAATAAATTTGCAGTGCAATATCTCTTTGTTCATTAATTGCTAATAAATCATTATCAAAGTAAGAACGTTTGCCTTCAAAACTGAAAACCACATCCATTCCAGATGAAATATTGTCGCATTCCCATTCAAAATCGATATCTTCTATATATTTTGTACCATCTTTGGTCGGCACTAACGAAACCACCAAGTCATCACCAAAATCCACCTCAATCGGGCGATTATTATTGATGACACATGGCGTTCCCTCTATCAAATTCCCTCTAAAGCTCACTTTGACAGCCTGTGCCACACTTGTGTATGCCAGAAATAAAACGAATGATAACAAGAGCTTTTTCATAAGATAATACCTTAATGATATCCTACAGTTAGTGTTGCAGCAGTAGAAAACTCACCTCCAACAGGTCTTATCCCATTAGCCAGTGCCAGTTCTGCAGTTAAAGAAGGTAAAGATTGGATATTATCAATCTCATATTGAGAACCGATATCCATAGGCTTGTTATCAATATACAGTTTGATATTCAAACCCGGTGTATCCGCGACTTTCAGGCTGTTTGAGGTTTCCCCTTTAACGCCTTCAAAAGCAATATACAGCTCATCAAATCGCGAATCACAACTTAAACTATAAGGAATTTCCTCTGTGTATTTACCTGACTCAATTTGCCCAATAACGATGTCATCGCCAAAATCCACATAGATATCTTCGTTATCATTCAATACACATCCGCCAGATAAAACATTCACTCTGACTGTCACAAACTTCCCATCCGCAAATGCAGTCACAGATAAAAAAAACAGTAAACTAAGACAAAACAGGTTCTTAAATTTAAACATTCGATTTATCCATTTCTCTCATTTGCTTATGGGATTAGTTAGCCGCTTGAGCGTGACACTCTGTTGCAGAACAGACAAACGGAACATCAACCTGACCGCCGTAGTCATTGATGTAATTAATCACTGGCGATGAACCTAATTGATCTGCGGTAATTGACAGTTTTTGCTCAGCAAATGGCGCAACGTCTACAGCAACAAAACTTTTTGCTTTCTCTGCGTTGGCACTTTTTCTAATGTTGTTTAATACCACATAGTAAGCCGTTGGGTTTTTGGCATAAATAGCACCGCCTTTTTTGACTAGCACTAATTTATTCTGCCACGGCGCATTTTTCATTTGCGTGGAATCAACCGCTAAAGAAGCTGGACGATAGAACAACTTCACACGTGTTTGTAATGCAATTTGCAGTACGTTAGATTTTTTACTTGTAGGTGGAATTTCTCTTAAATTAAAGAAAAACAGGCTTTCTCTATCTTGAGGTAATTTCACTATGTCTGGTAAAGCTTCAATACGCAATTGGCTTGTTTGCCCCGCATTAATTCTTTGGATTGGTGGTAAAATCGTAAAATAAGAGGTTAGCTTTTCGCCTTTTTCATCTTGAAACCAGCCTTGCGCCAAATAAGGCAGTTGGTTATTTTTATTACTTACCGTTAATGAGACTGAATTGCTATCGCCATTATAAATAATACGCGTTCTGTCCATTGAAATTGCAGAATAAGCATTCGCAGTCACGAAGCAGCTAAGTAATAATACGGATAATTTTTTCATCATAAACATTAGCCTTCTTTTAAGATTATTATTAATTACATGGTAAGAGCAGTTTGTCGTAAATATTATGCTCTTCGATATTTTGTGGGAATGTAATCGTACATTCAGAACCTTGCCATAATACTTTCATTGCCTCACCCGGTCTTATTCCACCGATGTAAGCTTCACCTTGGTCACCCACAATACCTGTTGTCTTGCCAGCATTATTTTTAATATCCGCAGCAAATGGTGGGTAACTTCCATCTTGTAATCTCAACGTCACCATCATTTTGATCCCAGAAATAACATCAAAACTACGATAACCTATTGCCCCTTCAGTGAGTGTGGTTCGTGTTACGGAATCCGCAACCTCAACATTCTTAGGTAATTTATTAATATCAACAACGACGTCTGTCTTATAGTAGCTATTAATATCTGGTACAACGACTTTTCCAGAACCACTAGAGCGTAAATGTGTGCCGTTATATTTTACAGGGACATCTTTAACGCCATTTGTATCAACAAAAACTCGTGTTCCACCTGTTGATGTGACTGGATGCATTCCTATTCCGTACCCCGTCAATGTCATGCCGCCTTGGACATTCGCAGATAATGACATTGAGTTATTACTTATATAGTTATAGCTGGTATTAAAGTCATTCATATTGCCTTTATGGCTATAATAGCTACTAAATATTCCGCTATGTCGATTATTACCGATAGAAAGTGAAAGGTTATCTTTATTTTCAAGACGCTCATTCACTGTCACTTTATTCGTATTATCGTTCTTACCATTATACGTTGAATAATTGACATAAGTTCCTGATGCTAATGGAACTGAAAGGCTGACATAAACTCCGTTATCTTGATAACCCTGCATTTTGCTATTAAACATGTTGATAGACAGACCGATATTATGAAACTTGCTGGTATCAAAATATTTCGAAAAGGTCATGTTATAGCGATAACTATTTGGGCGATTCCAATAGGTTTGGTGCGTGTAGTTTAAATTTATG
The DNA here is from genome assembly GCF_057621555.1 of Providencia sp. LY12. Classification (NCBI taxonomy): domain Bacteria; kingdom Pseudomonadati; phylum Pseudomonadota; class Gammaproteobacteria; order Enterobacterales; family Morganellaceae; genus Providencia; species Providencia sp. LY12. Next base: position 3,604,562 of record NZ_CM172594.1, read on the forward strand.
GATGAACGCCAATCAGTAAAGTTTTTACTTAGTGATGCAGAATAAGAGCCTTTATTGTGTCCTGCATACATAATATCTTTTTGGTCATTATAAGTAAGGAAGTCACTCATCGTCATAAATTCACGATCCATAAAACGGTATGCGGACAATTGAATTTGACTATTGCTTCCTTCGAAGCTTTTATAATAATCGACTTTAAATGCTTTGCCTTTTAAGGTCGGTCCATCTGTCAATGCTGCTATTGAATGATTAAATGAAAATGAGATTGCACCAAATTGAAACAAATCACGTCCAACACCAGCAGCAAAAGAGTTAAATCGACTACTATTTAGTGCGCCACCAAAAACTGACCAACCATTGCTAACGCCCCATGAAACCTCGCTTTGTGCGAATGCATCCCCCATAACATGGCGATCCATATCCGTTGGTCTACCTGCGCTCACTTTATAACGCACAGAACCTGGACGAGATAAAAAAGGAATGTTTCCAGCTTCTACTTCAAATTCTGAAACACGCCCATCACTTTCTTCAACTCTGACTTGTAACGTCCCTGAAATACCGCTATTTAAATTTTGGATTCTAAATGGGCCCGCAGGAACTAAGCTTTCATAAATAACGCGTCCATCTTGGCTAATTTTGACTACCGCGTTCGTTTCTGCAAAACCCGTCACCTCTGGTGCATATGAACGTAAGCTCGGCGGTAACATATTGTCGTCAGAACGTAATGAAATCCCAATAAACTTGAAGCTATCAAACAAATCTGTTTGCAGAAAATCTTCACCTAGAGTTAATTTCGATTTTAAGCTGCGAATAGCTCGATAAGCATAAATATTCGTCCATTTAATATCGTGAGTATCATCAACTCGACTATTTTGTGCATGGTTATATGAACCTTGCCAAAAACCCCGTAAACGCCAGCTATCAAAATTAGCGCCGACCGCCCCTAATCCTGAAAAGAAAAAAGTATTGTTCGATTTGTTATCACCTAAACTACGGTTATATTGTGAGGTCAGATTATAGTCAAAAATAATACCTTTAATGCCATCTTCCCAACGAGATGCTGATTCCCAGTCGTTGGCTGAATATTCCTGGTAGCTTTTAGGAATATTAATAATTAATGTTCCGGTCGATAAATTAGGTGTTACTGACATTCCTTCTAAGCTAGCAATATCTAAACACTCTAAGCCATCAATAGTATTCCACTGTAATACACTTTCAGCTTCCGAATTTAAGTCAAATTTCTCGACAATTTCATCCGTTAAACACGCTTGTGATTTTTCTTCATAACTCACAACGGTTATTTTCTGCTCAGGTATATACGCGTTATTTATACTTAGTTTAAAGGGGTAAATGCCAGGAACAATATAAAGATCTTGTGAAAAAACTGCCAAATTAATATTTTCTCTATCTTCTGCGTTCAATATATTAATATTGAAGTCCACAGCCTCTTCAGAGAGAGCAATTAATGGATTCAGCAGCAATAAAGATACCGTGATGAGTTTTTTCATGACTTTATTTTTTATTAACATTTAAAAACACAGAACACATAATTTTATTATTAACTTTTTTCATTACGATGTCCTTAAATTTTAATAAATTTTCTAAGCTGAAGTAATGATTGGTCTCATTACTTCAGCTTACCGTTAATAACTAATGCATTAAATTAGTTATACGACAATACGAAATCAGTTACCGCTTGGAATTCACCTGCAACAATATCAACCGGAGCTTCTGGTTTACCTTGGCTACCTAAACCTTTCACATATGCAGCAAATTGCAGGGTATTAGTTGTTCCTTGCAGTTTGTGCTCAGATTTAGTGACTTCATTTAATACGATTGGGTCATTGTTGCTATCTACGATCTGGATACCTGCACCTGCAGCAGTACCTGTAATAGCTAATAGTGATTTAGGATCATTTGTAGCGGCCGCGCCTGAAAATGTAATATTCACGGAATCACCTGTTTCTACAGTACAGTCAATTAATTTAATATCGAACATAACTGGTGAAGATTGACCGTCTGAAGTACCACCATTTTTTAACACCACATCAGCGATTTGACCTAAATCTACAGTTTGGTCAATAGAAGATGGGTCAATAGAACAAGGTGCAGTGATGATGCTACCAGTGAAAGTGACTTTACCATTACCGTGGTTAACTGGTGCTGCGTTTGCACCAAAACCAATTAATGTCGTTGCTGCGATAGCCATAAGAGTTTTATTTAATTTCATTTGGTAAATCCTCAATTAAGTCGTAATTTAAATAAAAAAGATAATAAGAAGTCCTGTAATTAATTATTAATTACAATAGAAGCTTAAATTTCAGATACGATACATAGTTAAATATACTTAGGTAAAACCACGATATATTTATGACTACGTTAATTAAATCTTTTTGCCTTTTGAGCTTTGGTTCACACAAATACTATAATTACACTTAAAAGCTGTAAAGTCGCCATCACCTATCGAAAACAAGAAGTTCAATAGGCAGTTATTTTTTGATACATTTAATCATATTACGATTATTTTGATACTATAAAAATCAATCAGTTACAGATAATATGTCAACGATTCATACTTAACAACATTTCTTTCACATACATCGGACATTACTTTTTTGCAATTGGTTACATCTTTGACGTGTATTATTATCTTCAATTATCCAATTACCACAATTTAGCGTAATAGTTTTTTTCGGTTTTAATCCAAATTTATATGTATCAAAAAGAAAATAGTTAATTCTAATTTATCTCCATCCGCTATTTTTTCTAATAAATAAGAACTCAGTCTCATTTATTATACCTAATGAGAATTATTCAATGTGAATAAAATATATTCTGGTCTAATCAGTGTTTCATTAAGGTACTATTTCACACTCAAATATGATGACCATAGTGATTATTTCAGGGATGTATTGACTGGTATATAAGAATAGCTAGGTAGGAAATTAGAATGGCAAATGCTCTTTAGGTAAAAAGAAACACAAAGGCTCAAATACATTCATTGAACCTTTATCAAATCAGATGAAATGCATTGAAGCCTGAAAATTCATTATCTAGTGAAGTTTTATCCTTCATATGAGTAACCTTTCCATAAGTTAAATTGGAACTCATCCTACCTTAGATAATTTGACTTTAATAGCCAATACAAGGTGACAACCATAATATGTAATGAAAATAGGATTAACTGCAATACATTGATTTTATTTTTAATTATTCATTCAAAACTCATAATCAACACATTAAATGCGTTAAAAACAAAACCATCAGAAGCTATTTCGTATTATTCCGAATGACTTACTTAAATAACATTTTGATTTAACGCTAGCCGATAAATTGCTAGCTAACTTTAGTTCGCACAGATTAAGATTAAATTTTCCCAGACAACCTGAGAAGCAAGATGACCACCACTTTTATTATTGTTCCCGGCTATACCAATTCCGGTTCTCAACATTGGCAATCCTATATAGAAAGAAAATACCATAATGTTGTGCGCGTCATTCAGGATGACTGGAATGCCCCTAACCATAAATGGATAGAGCGCCTAAACGAGGTAGTTCAAAATACAGAGGGTGAATTAGTACTGATTGGACACAGTTGCGGAGCTGTTTGCGTCGCGCAATGGGCAAGCCAATTTCCCAACCATCAAGTAAAGGCGATGATCCTAGCCACCCCTGCGGATGTTGATTCCCCTTCAGCCTTACTCGATATTCAACAACAGCGACCTCTACCCAATAAAAAGCTTCCAAGCCCTTCTTTGCTTATTTATACCGATAATGATCCGCATCTTGGCACAGAGAAAGCCCATCAGCTTGCAGAAATATGGGGCAGCCAGCTTATGTTGGTTAAAGGCGGTGAGCATTTAAATACTGATGCAGGATATGGCGAATGGCATGAAGGCGAGCGGTTGATTGAAGAGTTTACGGGGAGAGGATTTGTTGGCAGCTAGTGTATTACCAGAGCTCCGAATACAAAAAAGCCACTTCGAAAGAAGTGGCTTTTTGCGCTGATTTAACAGCTAAAATTTGGTGGCCCCTACTGGACTTGAACCAGTGACCAAGCGATTATGAGTCGCCTGCTCTAACCAACTGAGCTAAGGGGCCAAAGTGGTGCCGATTATACGTGCTGTTTTGGTGAAGGTCTAGTATTTCAATACTGTATGGTGAATTTGTATCCAAGCCATAGCCATGCCATATAATTCAATGGCATGGCATCATCGAAAACCATCATTCCTATCTTAATTATCGGATTTTATTCTAGGATTCCATTCTTTATTAGAACGCCATTTATGAACAAACCTGCGTTAACGACTACCCTATAGTAAATAATCGGGCGTAAAGATTGAGTTTTTCCATTCTAATTTATTAAGCATTCTTTGTTCAATTGATTGATATAAAACAATAATTTTATACTTCATATAGAACATGATGATATTAGACAAACAGCTATAGGACGATAATGATGAAAAAAGTACGTGCAGTTCAATATGGTTGTGGAAAGATGGGCAAATTTCTCATCCGTTACCTACAAGAACACGGTGCTGAAGTTGTGGCGGCTTTTGATATCAACCCTGCCGTGATTGGCAAAGACATTGGCGAAATCGCAGGCACGGCGCCAACTGGCGTAAAAATCCAGCCACTGAATGAAGCCGATAAAGCCCTAGAAACCTTAAAACCTGACGTGGGAATTATTGCGACCCTCAGCACTATGGCAGACTTAGAAGATGCATTCTCCCTCTTCGCTCGTCATGGTGTTAATGCTATTTCAACGGGTGAAGAAGCTCTCTATCCGTGGAACTCTTCCCCTGAAATTACTGAAAAACTCGATGCGTTAGCGAAAGCGAATAACTGCACTTTAGCGGGCAGCGGCTATCCAGATATGTTCTGGGGCGTGCTTATCGATACCTTGGCAGGTTCTATGCACAAACTGGTCAAAATCAAAGGCTCTAGCTGCTACAACGTGGAAGATTATGGTATCGCGCTGGCAAAAGGTCACGGTGCAGGCTTAACCGTCGATGAGTTCAATCAGCAAATTGGTAACTATAACGACCTGCCATACGCGGTTATCGCCGAGAAAATTGAGAGCGGTGAATATGCACCACCGTACATGTGGACACAAAATGGTTGGCTGTGCAGCCGTTTAGGTCTGACCATTACCAGCCAAACTCAGCGCTGCGTACCACAAATTGCCAAAGAAGATATCTATTCAGACACCTTAAAAATGACGGTGAAAAAAGGCGATGTTTTAGGGTTGTCTGCCGTGGTGATCACTGAAACAGCGGAAGGCGTCACCTTAGAAACGGAATGTATCGGTAAAATTTTAACGGCGGATGAGTGCGACAAAAACAGTTGGCAGCTCATTGGCGAGCCAGATACGGCGATTGAAGTGAATAACCCAGCAACCGTGGAACTCACCTGCGCAAACCTGGTTAACCGTATCCCAGCGCTGATCAACAGCCCTGCGGGCTACACCACCACAGAAAAAATGCCAAATAACGTGTATATGACCAAACCGATGCACGAATATTTATAATCAACTGACTTGATTGAATATTAATCACATAGCCCACATCCCGTGGGCTATTTTTTTGACTTAGCGAGGCTTTGTCATCTGCCATTCTAAGTGGCGACGCACTGCCGGCCACTCATTACTTAAGATGCTATAAACGCAGGTATCTCGTAGCTCACCCGTACGAGTTAGCATATGGTTACGTAAAATCCCATCGAGTTTTGCCCCTAAACGCTCAATCGCTTTACGGCTTTGATGATTTAAAAAATGTGTTCTTAGCTCCACGGCAACACACTCTAATTCTTCAAATGCATTTTTTAATAACAAGTACTTAGCTTCCGTATTGATTGGTGTGCGCTGAGCTTCGGCTCCATACCATGTTGCCCCAATTTCAACACGGCGAACCCCTTGATCGATCCGCATATACGAGGTCATGCCAACGGCTTTGCCTGTACGTTTATCAATAATCGCGAATGGCACCATCTCTTTCTGGGCAAAACGCGCAAGGCGCATATCGACATCTTTCGCGACATTTTCCGGTTCAGGTACCGAGGTATACCACAAGTGATGCAGCTTATCCCTTTCAATAATCTCAGCATAAACAGCATCATGGTGATGAGTCAGTGGCTCTAATCGAACATGGTTGCCTTCTAAGGTAACCGCTTGGCAAATCTCTTTCATCGGCGTATTTCCTGAATAACTCGGTTGTGTGGAGTGAAAAACCATCAAATTATGATGCAAATAACCATTCTTCTTTGTTGTAACCATTTTTTATGACAGAAAAATAAAACAAAAGAAATAGTCCTGTAAGTTTAATTATTCCTCGTAAAACATATGATAAAAATCACAATTTTTTAACATTATTCTTAATTCAATTGTCCATTAGGCTACAGTTAACTCATCTGACCTGTTATTAATAGTCCCAAATGGGAGCCAATATGAGCAATTTTCCACACCTTTTTACCCCGCTTGATTTGGGGCATACCGTTCTTAAAAACCGTATCTTGATGGGCTCTATGCACACTGGCTTAGAAGAACATCCTCAAGGAAGCCAGCGCCTTGCCCACTTTTACCGACTTCGTGCAGAAAATGGGGTCAGCCTGATTATTACTGGTGGAATAGCCCCGAACCCTGAAGGAGCTTTAGCACCTCATGGTGCTGTATTGAATCATCAAGACCAATTGCCATTTCATCAACAAATCACCGATGCAGTGCATCAAGCGGATGGAAAAATTGCATTACAAATCTTGCATGCAGGTCGTTACGCTCTACATCCGGCGTTAGTGGCGCCTAGCCCGATTAAATCCGAGATCACCCCATTTCCCCCCCGTGAATTAACCACCGATGAAGTTCAGAAAACCATCGACGACTTCGTGAACACCGCTAAACTTGCCCAGCAAGCGGGCTACGATGGCGTCGAAGTGATGGGCTCGGAAGGTTATTTAATCAACCAATTTATTACATCGCGTACCAATCATCGAACTGATGAATGGGGTGGCAGCTACCAAAACCGTATCCGTTTTCCGCTAGAAATTGTTAAGCGCATTCGCCAAACGGTTGGGGAAAATTTCATTATTATCTATCGGTTATCCATGCTTGACCTTGTTGAAGGGGGCTCAACGTGGGATGAAATTGAGCTATTGGCTAAAGAGATTGAAAGTGCGGGTGCCACCATGATCAATACAGGAATAGGCTGGCATGAAGCCCGTGTGCCGACCATTGCGACGCTGGTCCCCCGCAAAGCCTTCAGCTGGGTAACCGAAAAATTAATGGGCAAGGTGAATATTCCACTGATTACCACCAACCGCATCAATGACCCGTTTGTGGCGGAACAAATCATTGCTAGCGGTCAAGCTGATATGGTGTCCATGGCGCGCCCTTTCCTTGCCGATGAAGCGTTTGTGTCAAAAGCCCAAGACGGTCGATTTGATGAAATAAACACCTGCATTGGCTGCAATCAAGCCTGCCTTGACCAAATTTTTAATGGCAAACTGGCTGGCTGCTTAGTGAATCCACAAGCGGTACGCGAGATGGACTATCCTAATGAATTAGCAGATAAACCCAAAAGAGTGGCAATTGTCGGGGCGGGTCCAGCGGGGCTTTCTTGTGCAATCTATGCCGCCAAACGAGGGCATCAAGTCACGCTATTTGAACGCAGCAACCAAATTGGTGGGCAATTTAATCTCGCTAAACGGATCCCCGGCAAAGAAGAGTTTTATGAAACTTTGCGTTATTTTTCCCGACAGCTACAACTACTCAATGTGGATGTTCGACTCGAGCAGATTGCACAAGCGAATGATTTAACTCAATTTGATGAGGTCATTATCGCCACAGGCGTTATCCCCCGCACTATCAACCTAGCTGGCGCCGATCATCGCAAAGTCATGTCCTATATTGAGGCTTTAAAACAGCCCGATAATGTCGGTAAAAGCGTAGCTATTATTGGCGCCGGAGGGATTGGGTTCGATGTTGCGGAGCTCCTTACCCAACAAGGGATCAGCAGCAGTTTAGATGATAATAAATTTAACCATGAATGGAATATTGATACCGCCATCACCACTCGCGGCGGGCTTTTCCCGATGAAAAAACAGTTAGAACCAACGCCTCGCCACCTCTATTTATTGCAGCGAAAAAACAGCAAAGTCGGCGCAGGACTTGGAAAAACCACAGGATGGGTGCACCGCCTGTCATTAATGAAACGTGGCGTTCAGATGTTTAATGGCGTGGAATATATGAATGTGGATGATGATGGGCTGCATATTCGCTATCAAGATGAATATATCTGCCTTGCCGTTGATAATGTCATCCTTTGTGCTGGGCAAGAACCTTATCGCCCATTAAAAGAGCAATTAGAAGATATTGGAATTCACCCTCATGTGATTGGAGGAGCGGATGTGGCGTCCGAGTTAGATGCCCGCCGAGCCATTGAACAAGGTATGAAAGTGGCTTATCAGTTGTAAGTTTTCTTGACTCATAAAAAAACCCGCTATTTCAGCGGGTTTTCTTTTTTGAACAACGTGAAAGCTTAGTCTTGAGTTTGAGATAACTCAGAATCCGCTTGCGCCAGTTTATCGTCTTCCGATAAACATACCGCCGCAGTGAAAAGCACGTCCGTTGAAGAGTTCAGTGCAGTTTCAGCGGAATCTTGCAGCACGCCAATCATCACGCCCACTGCAACCACTTGCATTGCCACTTCATTCGAAATACCGAACATATTACACGCCAGTGGGATCAATAATAACGAACCACCAGCAACCCCGGATGCACCACACGCACAAACCGCTGCAACCACGCTTAATAACAGCGCCGTCGGGATATCAACAGGAATGCCCAGAGTATGAACCGCAGCCAATGTTAACACGGTGATAGTGACCGCTGCGCCACCCATGTTAATGGTTGCACCTAGCGGGATAGAAACGGAATACGTATCTTCATGCAGGTTCATACGGCGACACATCCCCATGTTCACAGGAATGTTAGCAGCTGAGCTACGGGTAAAGAAGGCGGTTACACCACTTTCACGTAAGCAAGCGAAGACTAATGGGTATGGGTTACGTTTGATTTTCCAGTAAACAATCAGCGGGTTAACCACTAATGCCACGATAATCATACAGCCCAGCAATACCGCCAATACGTGGAAGTAACCTTTTAAAGTTTCAAAACCGGTTGTCGCAATTGTTGAAGAAACTAACCCGAAAATACCTAATGGCGCTAAGCGAATAACCACACGAACCAGCTGAGTCACGCTTAAAGAAAAGTCGTGGATCATCGTTTTGGTGGATTCATTAGCATGACGCAATGCAATACCTAAGCCAATCGCCCACGCTAAAATACCAATATAGTTCCCTTTAATCAGAGCATCGACTGGGTTAGCGAAAATATTAATCAACAAACCTTTGAGCACTTCAGCAATGTTACCCGGAGGCGTCAGTTGCGTATCACCTACGGCTAAAATCAAGCTTGATGGGAACATAAATGAGCCAATCACCGCAACAACAGCCGCGAAAAATGTCCCTAAAATATACAGCACTAAAATTGGACGAATGCTGGTTTTTTGCCCTTGGCGATGGTTAGCTATGGACGCCATAACCAACACCCAAACAAGAATTGGAGCAACCGCTTTTAACGCACTGACGAACAGGTCACCCAGTAAGCCAACGTTTTTTGCTGCCGATGGCCATAACCATGCCAATAAGATACCTGCAATCAAGCCTGCTAGGATTTGTTTGACCAAACTACCTTGACTAATTACTCGCCATAACCCTGCTTTATTTGTATCCATAATAGACCTTTATAATTTATCTTTTTTAGGAATTAAATGTGTTTGCCGAGCCAGTATAAGGAATATTAATCTCCTGAAAAGGCTATTATTCAAAATATACACAATGATTGATTGCAGTTAACATTAATTTTACATATCTGTGATCGCAATAGAATTTTGTTTCTTATAGGAAACAGAGGGCATCGAAAATGAGTGAGTATTTTCAGATAGTTAAAATAAAAAAACACCTCAGATGAATCCAAGGTGTTTTTTAAAATAGTATCGATTTGTTCTAGTAAGATTTAACTATTGGTTAAATCACGACCAGATAATCACGCGTCATCGACATGAATTTTTCCATCTCAACAACATTATGATTTAATCAATTTCTTCGCTTCGTTGCGTTTATTCACAATGGTGTTAACCACCAGTGTTAGGACTAAAATTGCAGCAACGGTACCTAACGAAACCGCGGTAGGAATATGGAAAATATCCATCAGCAACATCTTCACGCCGATAAAGCTTAAAATAATAGCTAAACCGTACTTAAGCATTGAGAATTTCTCAGCAACACCCGCTAATAAGAAGTACATTGCACGTAAGCCTAAAATCGCAAACAGGTTAGACGTTAATACAATAAACGGGTCGGTGGTCACAGCAAAGATAGCGGGAATACTGTCTACCGCAAAGATAACATCACTGATTTCCACTAAGATCAGAACCAAAATTAATGGGGTAGCAAACAGCAATCCATTCTTTTTAATAAAGAATTTTTCACCGTGTAACTCATCCGTCATCCGTAAGTGTGAACGAACCCATTTGACCAATGGCTTTTCATTTATCGGTGAATCGTCCTCTTTAGCGAACGCCATTTTGATCCCCGTAAACAGTAAAAACGCACCGAAAACATAGAGGATCCAGCTAAATTGTGTAACTAACCAGCTACCTGCGAAAATCATAATCGTACGCAGGACTATAGCTCCAAGCACCCCGTAAACAAGTACGCGACGCTGTAAATTTGCCGGAATAGCAAAGTAACCAAATAGCATTAACCAAACAAACACGTTATCCACGGCAAGGGCTTTTTCTAACAGGTAACCGGTTAAGAACGCCATAGTTTGCGTGTTCGCCACTTCAGGTCCAACGGTATCATTGAAGTACCACCACAGGCCGCCCGCAAAAATCAGAGATAGAGTCACCCACAAGATACTCCAGCCCGCCGCTTGCTTCATCGACATCGCCTGACCTTTATGTTTTCCTTGCCAAAACATATCGATGAGTAACATTACAAGGATCATGACAGCAAAGCTGCCCCATAAAACAGGATTTCCAACAGAGTTCATTTTGATTCCTTAAAAAACAAAAAACGGCTGATATCCAGAAGACATCAGCCGCTTAAACTGTTTTCACCCTAAGTTATCACTATACGGTTGTAAACGATGAGCAAACCTCGCCTTCTGGCAAGGTCTCACTTACAACACAGATAACCTAAGATAAGGAAATTGTGGTGCTCGGTTACCGGATGCAATTGTGTGCACCGTAATGACGATAATCCGACAGAAGAAGTTACTCCCCTTTGCTATGCGCACACAATAAGGTAATTAGTCTTAAAAAGCAATGATTAGCTACCAATATGTTCATGCTATTTTTCGTTATCTAAACACAAATATACTGATAAATAGTCAGATTAAATCCTCTTATCCAGCGCCATTCACGTTTTTTACCATTTTAGAAAGCCAGTAGTTAAGAACCTAAAATGTAAAAATCAGCCGCAATTTAAATGAATTCTCAAAATAAGCTTAAAATTTACTGTTTAGTTATTTTCTGTTTTGTTAAAGTGATCGGGTTTTACACTAACAGCCCGAAGAAACAGCCGTTTTCTTCCGGCATTTACTTAATCCATTTCTGCCCAACAACATGTTTGTTGCTGTGATTGCCGTTTAGGAAACATTAATGGAATTAGTTAGAGAACTTTTTTTCGCCCTTTGGCACCAAGATTACGAAACCTTATCTAACCCATCGTTGATATGGTCGATTTATTTCATGCTGTTTATGATCCTATTATTGGAGAACGGCGTGCTCCCAGCTGCATTCTTACCCGGTGATAGTTTACTGATCCTTGTTGGCGTACTCATCGCAAAAGGTGCTCTTAGCTACCCATTAACTTTAGTGATTTTAACTGCTGGCGCCAGTATTGGTTGCTGGGTGGGTTATATCCAAGGTCGCTGGCTAGGTAATACAAAAATTGTCAAAGGCTGGTTATCACACCTCCCCGAACACTATCACCAGCGTGCCTATGGGCTATTCCATCGTCACGGCTTAGCCGCATTACTGATTGGTCGATTCCTTGCCTTTGTCAGAACATTGCTACCGACTATTGCAGGGCTTGCAGGCTTGCAAAATGGGCGTTTCCAACTGTTTAACTGGTTAAGTGGGCTCCTTTGGGTGCTAATTTTGACCGCTATCGGCTACGGATTCGGTAAAAGCCCTATTTTCCAACAATATGAACATCAAATTATGAATGTCTTGATGCTTATTCCAGTTGGGTTATTAATTTTGGGTCTGATCGGCAGCATTGGTGTTGTCATCAAGAAAAAATTCGCCCGCAAATAAATAGCCGTCACTGAATCAAATCGAACAGCGGGAATTTTTAGCAATTCCCGCTTTCCTCTATCTCAATTCGAAATCTATACCAATTAGTGATTGCACTTAAGCTAAAAAAAGCTATTGTAATGTTATTAAGGTCATACTTTATTAAGGCATTGCGTTATTTTTCTATTGATAGGAGGTTCTACTATGTCATCCAATCATTCTTCTGAAGATCTACGTGCTGAACTTAAATCACTCGCAGACTCTCTCGAATCCATTCTGAATAGTACTCAAGACAAATCAAAAGAAGAGATCGAAAACTTAAAGGCGAAAGCCCGTGAAGCCCTCTCCTCTTCAAAAGCTAAACTCAGTCAAGCCAGTGATAAAATCACCGAGCAAACCAAAGAAATTGCAGGCCAAGCAGATTGCTATGTGCGTGAAAATCCTTGGAAAAGCGTGGGTATCGGTGCAGCGGTCGGTGTGGTCTTAGGCATGCTGCTCACCAAGCGCTAATCACAGCTTATGGAACAGTCGCCACGTCAAGGACCCGCTAAGCGGGTTCTAGATTCTCTGCAAAGAATTGCGGGTATCGCCGTTAATATGGTTGAAACCCGCATTCAACTTATTGCAGTAGAATTAGAAGAAGAGAAACTCAACCTTGTTCAGTTATTATTACTCGCAGGGCTGACTCTTCTATTTTCTGCATTTGGTCTGATGTGCCTTATTGGGCTAATTTTTTGGTCTGTGGATCCCGTCTATCGTTATCAGGCTTTCGCTATCACAACCGGAACACTGATTTTACTCGCCATTATCTTTGCTATTTGGACGTTAAAAAAAGCGAAACAGTCCACGCTGCTCAGCGCAACCCGTGAACAACTTCGCAATGACGCTAAAGCACTGGCAGGGACCGATGATGAGCAAAAGTAAACGTCAGTTACTTGCAGAAAGAAAGTCACGCTTAGTCTCTGATATTGAGCTACAACGCATCCAGTTATCGGCCAGTAAGAAAGAGTGGCTACAAGCCACAGCGCCTTATGACCGCGCTTGGCAAACCCTAATGACCTTTCGCCCAATTGTTATCGCTGCGACGGGTCTTATTTCCATTTTTACCTTAAAGCACCCCAATCGATTTATTTCACTGAGCAAGAAAGCCATCGCGACTTGGGGGCTTATTCGTACCCTAAGAAGCAGTTTAGACAGTTCAAGTCAGAAATAACCCATCCCCTTAAGATAAAAATAATCATTATTTGTCAATATGATAGCTAAAAGTGCCCTTTGGCACTTTTTTTCGCACTCAATTATACACATTCAATTTTTTTGTCTATCTTTGTTAATAAGCTTAGCTTTTTATTGAATGAGCTAAGTAATAAGATACGCACATCCAAGATTTCTAGCCTTTTCGTGCTGAAACTTAGCTTATAACGCGATATATATCGCACTTTATTTATATTTAATGACCGTATTATCTGGAGAGACTCAATGAAAAATTTAGAAAGTGGAGCTATTTTATTAGCACGTATTATGATGCCAATTCTGTTCATCGTTGCAGGTTACGGCAAATTAGGCGGGGCATATGAAGGCACTCAGCAATATATGCAAGCAATGGGCGTCCCAGGCTTTTTACTGCCACTGACAATTTTACTTGAGTTAGGTGGTGGCCTGGCGGTGTTATTCGGTCTGTTAACACGTACAACCGCAATTTTCACTGCTGTGTTCACATTCTTAACTGCGATGCTGTTCCACACGAATTTCAGCGTTGAGCCAAACAGCTTGATGTTTATGAAAAACATGACCATTGCAGGCGGCTACATCCTGTTAGCAGTGACGGGTCCAGGCAAATTCAGTATCGACCATTTATTAAATAAAAAATGGTAATGAGCTCCAACCTCCTCGCCTATAGCTACCTATAGGCAGGGAGTCAGCAATACCCTCATATCAACATCCTTATCTATAAGTTAAATGCCTTTGCACCTCCCATCCGAGGTGCTTTTTTTTTGCTCTTATCTTTGCTTTTTTACTTTTATTTTCTTTTTTTGCTTTATATCTGCTTCCGTCTTGGCTTTTTTTATTCTTACTTTCTTTTTATTTTCTTTTTTGCTTTTCCGAGTCGCCTCACGAGTGATCTCTAAATAATTCGAGTTGTAGCAAGGCGGCAAGTGAAGTTATCCCTAGGAGCATACACAAGTATGTGACTAGGGTGACTTTATGAAGCCAACACAGCTACAACTTGAAGTATGACGAGATCAAGATCTAAACAGCTTAGGGATTTCTCGTAAGCACCACGACTTCGCCTCCCCCATGCTGTCCCGTCGCCACGCCATAATCATATTCGACTCATGGCTAAACTCCGCTCCCACCACTTGCAGGCGTCCTTCTTTAATATCTTGCTCCACCAGCGGGTATGGCATTGTTGCCACCCCGAGCCCTGCAATCAGCGCCTTGCGCTTATCTTCGATGCTCGATACCGTCAATCTTTGTTGTTTATCCAGCAGTTGCACGGTGATCACTGGACGTTCGCGGGCGGTATCTGCTACCGCAATACCTCGGTATTTCACTCGCGTGGTTTCAGAAAGCGGTTCTGGTTCTTGGTGAATAGGATGGTTCGGGCTTGCCACATAAATATGGTTCAAGGTATACAGCACTTTGGAGTTAATTTCAGAGGATGAACGGAAATGCATATCTGGTGCGATAACAATATCCGCACGTCCTGATTCAAGTCGCTCCCATGCCCCTGCTAGCACCTCAGTAATTAAAGAGAGTTGGGTGTCGGATTTCTCAGCCAGTTTGTCCACCAGCGGGAATAAAGATTCAGCCGGAACCAGCGCTTCACACACAATAGTCAGATGAGTTTCCCAACCTTTAGCTAGCGCCTCCGCATCCGATGTGAGTTTATCTGCGGCTTCAAGCAACACGCGCCCACGCTCTAACAGCATGCGCCCTACATTGGTAAACTTGGTTCGATGTCCTGAACGGTCAAACAAAATAACATCAAGTTCTTCTTCTAACTTCTGCATGGTATAGCTCAATGCCGAAGGAACGCGACCTAGCTCTTCCGCCGCTGCCGCAAAGCTGCCACGCCTATCGATTGCATCCATCACCCTTAACGACTCAAGTGTTAATGCTCTCTCTTTGCTCATGATGTATCTCTTTCAGGAAATTTGAATGATGGAAACAGATTAACTGGCTAACAATTCAACGTCCAGATATTTATTATAACAATATATTACTAGCTATATATTTTGAGTGAGGGTTAACCATTATGATGAAATTAAGATCAGTTAACCATTGTGGGAAAGCAGACTACGGTTGGTTACAAGCACGCTATACTTTTTCGTTTGGTCACTATTTTGATCCAGACCTAATGGGTTTTAAAACCCTAAAAGTGCTCAATCAAGAAGTGCTTGCGCCAAATAATGCTTTTCAACCAAGAGTTTATCCTCATGTTGATATTGTGAACATCATCCTGCAAGGTCAAGCTGAATACCGCGATAATTTAGGTAATACCGTCAGTGCAAAAGCAGGGGAATGCGTCAGCTTTTCGCCTCGCCCTGACCTGAGTTACAGTGAACACAATATCAGTGAGACAACATCATTAACACGGCTTCAGCTGTGGCTAAATGCGTGCCCACAACAGGAATCTATGCCACCCCAAAAGTTGGCATTAGCGGAGAAAGATAACAAGCTTATCGCCTCACCCGATGGGGACGATAATAGCCTACAACTTCGCCAAAAAATTTGGATAAGCCAGATTTATCTTGAGCCTAATGAATCGAAAACCCTCGCATTACGAGGTAAAAATGCCTATCTACAATCTATTCATGGTGGTTTACTGGTTAGCGGGAAAGAATCGCAATCTTTATCAATGAGTTGTAACGACGGCTTATTTATCCAAGATGAAAATTCCCTAACGCTCACCAGCGACCGAGCATTTAGAGGTTTATTAATTGATTTAGGGGAATCGTTGTAATCCTATTCAGGAGGCGGAAATGTGAATTTACTCCATAAATTGCGCAAAATTTGCGAATAAATTCGCAAATTTCATCATTTATATTTCCGCTATCCTGATATCACTGTGATAGAGTCCAGCCATAAGACAGTTAAAAAACCATCAGTTTTTAACTCCGAACTTTATTTTTTGATTTTAAAGGGGTTCTTGTGGCTTTATTCATTTTGCAGCGACACAATCAAATTTTCTCTCGGATCCTCAATGAGGTTGTCCCTCAAGATGAATTAGCGAAACAGTTTTCCGTTTCCACCCGCACCATTCGCTCAGATATCAATGAAATCAATGAATTAATTAAAGATCATAGCGCTCATATTGTGTATGAGCGTGGGCGTGGATATCGATTAAAAATCGAGAATGATGAGATTTTTTCTGCATTTACTAAGCTTAATGACAAAAATAACCAGATCCCGCGCACCAGCAAAGAGCGTATTGATGCGCTGTTGCTCAAACTCTTGATGTTATCCCTGCCCGTCAAGCTCGATGATATTGCCGAAGAGTGGTTTGTCAGCCGCAGTACCATTCAGCAAGATATGGGCGCTGTTCGCGAGCATCTTCACCGCTATCAAGTGCAATTGGAGAGCATTCCCCATCAAGGGATCCGCTTAAATGGCAGTGAGTGGGCTATTCGCGCTTGTATGACCGAAGCACTCTGGCGACAGTTTAGCGAGCAAATCACCCCCGACCTCGCCACATTCACCCCAGAAAGTCTGGATAATCTCGATTTAACCTACATCGATAAAGTGGTTCATAACAGCTTGAATCGCTTTGATATTCGTATCAGCAATGAAGGTCATCTTTATCTTGTATTTAACTGCGCCGTCACCATTTTGCGTATTACCCGCGGTCATGAACTCACTGCCAGCGTCAATAACGAAGAGTTAGAAGAAGTCATTACTCAAGCCTGTGATGAAATTTCTAAAGGGTTAATTTACTTCCTGGGTAATGATTTATCCCCAGCTGAATTGAGCTTTTTGCACGACCAAATCATCGCGCAGCGTATCAGTAACCAGCATGCATCAACACAAAAGCATAACCATCACAATGAGTTATCTGAATATATCTTAAATTATATCAACGAGTTGTATAACTATGATTTGCGGAATGACGAAAAGCTAAAGAAAGATCTGAATACCCATCTTTCAGCCTTAATGACTCGCCTTCAATACCATATTTCCACCCCAAACCCGCTGCTTTCAGACATCAAACAGTATTATCCGTTTGCTTATGATGTCACGTTAAGCGCCTTAACCAGTGCCAGTAAGCAGCTGCTTCCACATCCCATTAATGAAGATGAACTAGGTTACTTAGCGGTGCACATTGGGGTTAGCCTTGAACGAAATTATGGGGCAGGCTCCGCACGCCAAACGGAAGTACTAGTAGTCACGGATGCAGGAAATTCCACCTTTCGTGTGGTGGAGTCCAAAATTATGCGTGAATTTCCACAGCTCAAATTTAGCCGCGGGTTAACACTGCAAGAGTATGAATCGCTGAATGAAGTCGCAGAAGACTTTGTGATCACCACCGTACGGATCTCTGAGAAAAATAAACCAGTTATTAAAATTGCGCCCTTCCCAACCCCCTACCAGCTCGAACAAGTGGGTCGCTTAGCGATGGTGGATCAGACCCGTCCCTATATTATTGAGCGCTTCTTCGATGAGCGTTTCTTTATGGTTATCAATGAAAAAATTAGCCAAGAGACGCTGTTCAAAACCGTCTGCCAGAAACTGCAATTAGAAGGCTATGTCACCACAGATTTTTACCCGTCACTGCAAGAGCGGGAATCGATTGTCTCGACTTTGCTGGGCGAAGGGATCGCCCTTCCTCACTCCTTGGGGTTACTCGCCAATAAAACTATCGTGACAACTATCCTTGCTCCGCAAGGCATCGAGTGGAACAAAGAGACCAAAGAGAACGCCTATGTGATTTTCTTATTGGCAATCAGCAAAACTGACTATGAAGAAGCGATGGCGATTTATGATTTGTTTGTCACCTTCGTCAAAGAGAAAACCACCCGCCGCCTTGTGAATGTCAAAAATTTCAATGAGTTCCAAGCTATCGCCAAAGATAGTCTCGCGCGAATTTTATAGTTATCAATAATTCCCACTACCATCCCCCCACTTCCCATCATTTCCACTTCTCAGTGGAAAAAGGGAGGTGGCCACTATTTACGTGATCCTAACCACAACTCCACCAAATGATTTTTAATCTAAATTGCCCATTTCATGCGTAAACCAACGTAAGTGGAAGTGATGATTTCCACTCTATGTAGATTTCCACAAATTCATTTCCACTTTTATTTATTAACCTGAGAGCCATTTCCACTCATAAGAAATCGACCTTAATAATTTGAATTTAAATGATTTTAATTACTCACTCGTTATTTGACCCGCCCAAATACCCCTCGTAATGTGTTAGTTTTTCCAGTTAGCTTCCTCTTAGATCGAAAATTAACCGCCGATCTTCCAGTTACACTTCCAAAATATTTCCACTTTGAACTGGAAATTCCCTGTCTGCAAAATTATTCAAGAAGCGATTAAGGTATTAGTCATGAAGAAAAAAGTGATTTGATTTGAAATATTACCTTGGATTTTAAACAGTTATGAATGAATCAGTTGTGGTTTTCAAAATGTTAGAAGACGACCTTGATATCCATCAGGTCACACAAGAACTGCTAGCAGTGATTACTGACTGGCTCAAACTGGAGGGTTGCTACACCACGGATGTACAGCAACAAATGCTGGAGTCTCATCTACGTGCCATGGTTGCTCGAGCCAAAACCGGTGAAGCCTTACCGGAAGTGGATATCAGTCTGTTCGATGAAATTTCGAGCCATTCCATTGCATTAGCGCAGCGCGTCGTCGATACCTTGCCGGGGCTTGCGCCAGAAGAAACTTATTTGCTCTCAGTTCACTTTGAAGTTGCCCGTTCTAATGATTAATTTTTAGCATCTTATTTTTAGCACTCAATTTTTAGCATTCGGTCTTGGAGAATATTTTATGAAACAGATAGTTATTGTTATCGGCGATCGTTTAGGTAAAGGGCAAAAAGTGGCTGCGGGCGTTGAAGCTGCCGGCGGAAAAGCCATCGTTGTTCCTGGTGTCGCTGCTGACATGAAACTGGGGGATGTGATGAACCAAGAACAAGCTGATCTTGGCATTTCATTCTGTGGTAGCGGTGGTGCAGGCGCCATTACAGCTCAAACCAAATATGGCTACAAAGCGCGTTATGGGATGCGTTCGATTGAAGAGGGAGAAACCGCCATTGCTGAAGGTTGCAATGTTTTAGGTTTCGGTTTTATGGACAAGGAAGAGTTAGGCGAGCGCTTAGTTAAAGCTTTTAATAAAAAATACGGCAACGCTTAATGAAAAAATCTATCGAAACGACCGTACGGGTGACAGGGCAAGGCGACACAAAGCAAAAAGCGATTGCTGACGCCTTAAATTCGATTCAAAAAACCGTACTTAAGAACAGCACCGACATCATTCTGCGGATAGAACCCAAGGATGTTGAGGTTGTTAGTGCTCACTCTCATTCGCGGACAGAAAAGTTTCTCTTTCTCTTTTTGCCACGCAAACGTGAACATTTCCGAGTTGTTCTCGACGTTTCGCTGGATGTTACCTTACTTTCTGTCAACGAAATTCCATTTACAGAACAATAAAAGCAATCAGGTCTGGAGTAAATTCCATGAGTGAAACTGCATCTTTCTTAGAAATATTGGGCATGTCCCTCATTATCGGCGGCCTCTGCGGCTTTGGTTTAGGCGCAGGGGCGGCACGTATGTTCCACGCGCCAACCGTTCAAGGTATGGGAGCATTCCGTACCCTTGGTGAGTTAAACGCCTGTGAGGGAGACCCCGCATCACACTTCTCATTCGGCTTAGGATTCTTCTTCAACGCATGGGCATCATCAGTCGCTGCGGGTGCCTTCACCCAAGACGTTGACCACCGCATCATCCCTAACTGGGGTGCTGCTGCTCTATTAACTAAAAACCGCAGTGTGGCAGATACCCTGCATAACCCGAAAAAAATGGCGATTGCCTGTGCCATTATCGGAGCATTGGTGGTCGCCTTCTTAAATACCACGGCGTCCGCAGTCCCAGCCGCGCTGCAAACCACCGCTATTAACGTGCTGGTTCCGGCAGCTAACTTACTGGTTAACACCGTGATGCCCGTCATTTTCTGGCTAGCCGCGATGGATGCTGGTCGTCGTTCCGGTTTCTGGGCAACCTTATTTGGTGGTTGCGCACAATTAATCATGGGTAACGCTATCCCAGGTTTAGTGTTAGGGATCTTGATTGGTAAAGGCGTGGATGACAATGGCTGGAACCGCATCACTCGTACCATGATGATCACCGTTATTCTGCTGTTCGTTCTCAGTGGCTTCTTCCGCGAGTTTGACCTGAAGATGATCACCTCTTTCAACTTAGACAAACCACTGTGGCTTGAATATGTCCACGGACTGCTGAGCGGGAAATAATCATGACAACTGAAATCAATAAACAAGACTTTTGGTACGCGGAATGGTCTTTCCCTATCTTTGTTGGGCTGCTATCAGCGGGGATCTTCGCAGGTACCCATATGTACGTCGTGTACGGGTTCGGCGCATTTAACGAAGTGGCTTTCGTCGCCATGTTACGCGCTGGGCTAGATACGGGGGTTTACGGGGCTGTCGCGGCGTTTGGTGCAAGCTTCCTGTTTGCACGGATTATCGAAGGGTCTCTCGTGGGGATTTTGGATATCGGTGGTGCACTGCAAACCGGTATTGGCTTAGGGGTTCCCGCCCTATTTTTAGCCGCTGGCTGGGATATTTTAGTCACCAACTTCTGGATTTCCCTGATCACTGGTTTATTCCTTGGTGTGCTTATCGGCTTAATTATCGTGTTCGCCCGTAAGTTTACCATTGCGCAAGCTAACTCAACGTTTGGTGCAGACGTAATGATGGGCGCAGGTAACACCTCCGGCCGTTTCTTAGGTCCATTGATTATCCTTGCCGCAATGGCCGCGTCTATTCCGATTGGTATCGGAGCACTGATTGGCTCACTGATTTTCTATGTATGGCAAAAACCAGTCGCCGGTGGCGCTATTTTAGGTGCAATGTTATTTGGGTATTTCTTCCCACTCACTGCCTAGCATCATTTAGAACAAATACTACGGTTTGTATCATTTAGAACAAACACTTGAGCATACTCTAAATAATTCAAGCTGCAGCTAGGCGGCAAGCGACGATATCCCTAGGAGCATACATAAGTATGTGACTAGGGTAGCGGAAGAGCAGCCAACAACGCTGCGGTTTGAAGTATGACGAGTATGACAGAGGGATATTATGTATTCACTAATCATCAAACACGCCAAACGTATCGATGGCTCAATTATCGATATCCTAATCAAAGACGGAAAAATCGAAGCTGCGGGTCCTGAGCTTTCCCATAATCAGCAAGCTGAAAAAATCATTGATCTTGAAGGAAAACTGTATGTTAGCGCTGGGTGGATTGATTCTCACGCCCACTGTTTTGCCGAGTCGCCGATTTACTTCGATGAACCGGATCTCGCCGGTGCCGCTGGCGGTGTCACTTCTCTGATAGATGCAGGCAGTGTGGGTGCTGATGATATTGACAGATTTTATCGGTTAACCACTCAATCCAAAACTAATGTCTTCTCTCTGTTGAATATTTCGCGCATTGGCATTATTGCTCAGAATGAGCTGTCCAACATGGACAATATCGACGATGCGAGTTTCCAAGCCGCACTTGAGCGCCATCCCGGCTTTGTGGTGGGTATGAAAGCGCGCATGAGCAAAAGTGTGGTGGGCGAGAATGGTATTGCGCCTTTGGTTAAAGCCAAAGAAATGCAGAAAAAACATCATCTTCCATTAATGGTGCACATTGGGAATAACCCGCCCAATATTGATGAAGTCGCAGACTTACTCACCCGTGGAGACATCATTACCCACTGCTTTAATGGCAAACCGAATAAAATTTTAGGGGATGATGGATACCTAAAACCATCTATTGCCCGCGCCCTCGCCCGTGGCGTGATCCTCGATGTGGGTCACGGCGGTGAAAGCTTTAGCTTCAAAGTCGCAGAGCAAGCCATGCGAATTGGCACCTATCCAGACATTATCAGCTCAGATATCTATCACCGTAACCGCGTGAATGGTCCCGTCTATAGCCTTGCATTCGTGATGACGAAATTCCTGTGTATGGGCTTTAGCGCCGAACAAATTTTACGCTGTGTCACTGAGAAAGCCGCGGATTTACTGTCGCTTCCTGCTAAAGGTTATTTAAGACCAGGCTTTGATGCAGACATCACGTTATTTGACCTCAAAGAAGAACCGACTGAGCTGACGGATGCCGATGGCGAGCATCGCATCGGTACCCATCGTTTTGTTCCTGTTGCTGCCATCGTTGGTGGAAAGCACATTATTCCTGCACAAGGCGAATCTGAACATGCAATCAATCTATGAAAAATATCAGTTAAAACACGTTATTAATGCCTCCGGTCGTATGACCCTTTTAGGCGTTTCAACCCCAACACCTGAAGTCGTCGAGCGCGTAGCATATGGGCTGAACCATTATTTTGAAATTAAAGACTTAGTGAACAAAACTGGGGAGTACATCGCTCAACTGCTCAATGTTGAAGCCGCGGTTGTGGTTTCCTGCGCCTCTGCGGGTATTGCTCAAGCGGTGGCGGCGGTGATTGTGCAAGATGATGAGGATTTGCTGCTTAATTTGCACTCCTCCAGCAAATCCGATCCTCGCGAAATTATTTTGCCAAAAGGACATAACGTGAACTTTGGCGCCCCCGTGGACACCATGGTCACCTTAGGTGGCGGTAAAGTGGTTGAAGCAGGTTTTGCGAATGAATGTAGCGCTGCGCAATTAGCGGCAAAAATCACCCCGCAAACCGCTGCCATTTTATATATCAAATCCCACCATACCGTACAAAAGAGCATGTTAACCGTGGCGGAAGCCGCCAAAGTCGCTCATGCCCATCAGCTTCCCTTGATCGTGGATGCGGCCGCGGAAGAAGATTTAACTGCCTATTACCAAGCGGGTGGCGACATTGTGATTTACAGTGGCGCCAAAGCAATTGAAGGACCAACCAGTGGCTTAGTTGTCGGTAAAAAACAGTATGTTGAATGGGTAAAACGCCAATCTCAAGGTATTGGCCGTGCGATGAAAGTTGGTAAAGAAGGCATTTTAGGCTTAACACTGGCTATCGAGCAGTACCTCACCGCTACCAAAGAAACTGGGGCGGAAATGGTTAGCCGTATGGATAAATTCCTTAAAGATTTAAATGCGATAGCCGGTATTTCAGCCCGTATTGTTTGGGATGCCGCTGGGCGTGATATCGCCAGAGCCGAGATCAGTTTTGATGAAAAAGCGATTGGCAAAACCACCTACCAAATCATGGATGAGCTGAAACAAGGCAATACCGCGATTTATTTTCGCGAGTACAAAGCCAATGAAGGAAAGGTTGAAGCCGATATTCGCAGCGTCAGCATCGAGCAACTTGACGTCATTTCGCAGCAAATTCGTACGTTAGTAGAAGGAATTTAACATGAAGTTGTCACCAAATTTTTACCATGATCGTGTGTGCCTGAACGTTCTAGCAGGGAGCCATCAAAACGCAAAAGATATTTATGCCGCGGCGGAGAGTTTTGTGGTGGTTGGGGTGTTATCCAAGAATTATCCTGACCTTGAAAGTGCCATTGCGGATATGAAGGTGTATGCCAAAGAAGTGGATAATGCGCTGTCTGTCGGTTTAGGTGCCGGCGACCCTAAGCAGTCCACCATGGTGTCTCTTATTTCAAAAGAAGTTCAACCTCAGCATGTGAATCAAGTGTTTACGGGCGCACCGATTAGCCGCGCACTATTGGGTCAGAATGAAACGTTTGTGAATGCGCTAATTTCCCCCACGGGTACAGTGGGCATGGTGAAAATTTCAACAGGCCCATTAAGCGCTCAAGCCCCTGATGGTATCGTGCCGATTGAAACTGCCATTATGATGCTCAAAGATATGGGCGCAGATTCTGTGAAGTTCTTTAATATGCAGGGCTTGAAGTACATTGAGGAATATAAAGCTATTGCAGAAGCTTGCGCTAAGTTTGATTTTTCTTTAGAGCCAACGGGCGGTATTGATTTAGAGAATTTCGCCGAGATTTTGCAAATCGCCCTCGACGCTGGAGTGAAGAAAATCATCCCACATATTTACAGTTCTATCATTGATAAAACCACTGGAGATACCCGCCCAGAGGATGTCCGCCAATTGCTAAACATGGTTAAAAAAGCGGTAAATTGATGTAGCAATAAGCTACACATAAGAAAATAAATATTAGCGAGACGTTAAAGTACTTACTACCATAACCATGACAAAGCACCCAATGCCCCACTCACTTTTTGTGCCGCGGGGCATTTTTTATTCTTGATTCTTCATTTTGAATCAATGACCGATTCCTCTGGCATTCGGTATGATATGAAACCAATAGTTATCAGGAACCGGGCTATCCCAAACGCCTAGGTAAGCCGCAACCGCAATAGTGACGAATAAAATACCTAGGGTCAAAATGGCCATCACCATTCCTGATAAAGGGATTTGGCGTTTTTTAGTCGGCGCTTGTAATGAGAAAGCCAATGTTGACGCCACTGGGCAAGATTCAACGCACGTCATGCATCCCGTGCATTCAACCGTTCTGACGTTGATTAATTGGTCAACAGGAATGCGTGATGGGCAATTTTTGGCACATTTTCCGCAATCAATGCAGCTTTCTACATTTCGGCGAATTTTAACCGGCGAGAATAGCGAAAATATCCCTAGTAATGCACCATAAGGGCAAAGATAACGACACCATGCATTACGAATAAACAGGCTAGCGACGACAAGAACAGAAACCGTGATGAGTGAGGCGCTACTAATATAACGAAAGAAATCCAGCATTTTCACATCGATGATGATCCCATAAGGCGACATCATAAAGTATTGGATCATTTGCGCCGGCATGGAGAGCGAGATATAGAGGAAGAAGGCTAAGAGTAGGTATTTTAATCCTCTTAAGGGGATATCGAGCCATTTAGGTACTTTGATTTGAAAACGAAACAGTTTCTGCCCTATTTTCCCGATATATTCCGATATTGTGCCTATCGGGCATAACCATGAGCAAAAGGATTTTTTCAGTAATAAACTGATGATAATGAAGGAAACTAAGAGAAACATTGCTGCCGCATGGATGGGAGGTAACCCTCCAGTTTCGATGGTGTATTTTAAGTTCATTAACCCCGCAATAGGCAGCCAACCTTCGATACCTCCCGGACGAGGAAGATGGAACGTCGCACCACCTGTTTCGTAATAGCGCACCCAGTAATAGAAGGTAATGCCGATATAAATATTGATCGCCAAAAGCGTGATTTGCACGACTTTCCGCCATGTCGAGGCGTTGCGCCAATCATTCCAAGGGAGTTTTCCGCCAATTGTGCCAGGACGACGTGGGTATCGTACTGAGGGTTTCTTTGCCATGTCCGCCTATCTCTTTAACATGCATTTTAAATACCATTATTGTATTTAAGTCCCCAGCACTCGTATTGATTTGCATCACTGCCTTGCAATGTTGACGGTGGATATAGCGTGTTGATAGGAAAATGTGCAAATGAAAGATAATAAACTCAGCTTTTTTCTAAATAATTTGGTTTGTCGTTTTCTTTATATAATTCAAGCCGAGATTTTTTCTAAATAATTCGAGGTGTGCCAAGGCGGCAAAATGAGGAAATCCCTAGGAGCATACACAAGTATGTGACTAGGGTTGACGAGTGAAGCCAACGCAGTCACAACTTGAAGTATGACGAAAAAATTGGAGTTGGTCGGTAAGCCGGGTTCTGTCGTGGACAACCATTCATCTAGGCCAGCACTTGCGCACTGGCTCCAGCAACCTACCCGAGTTCAATGCGGGCCGCACCATATGAACCCCTATTTGGTCTTGCTCCGGGTGGAGTTTACCATGCCACGAACTGTTGCCAGTCGCGCGGTGCGCTCTTACCGCACCCTTTCACCCTTACCTGATCCTGTAAACAGGCCATCGGCGGTTTGCTCTCTGTTGCACTTGTCGTAGGCTCGCGCCTCCCAGACGTTATCTGGCACCCTGCCCTATGGAGCCCGGACTTTCCTCCCCTCTACCCGTCTCCCGAAGGGACTACGATAAAGCAGCGGTTGTCTGACCAACTCCGCGGCGAATTATAGGCACTTTACACTAGCTTGTACAGACTCAATGACAGGCAAATTACGTCAAAACCGGCACTTGGACAAAAATCACTCGCTGTCTTGTTGGTCTAGCATCAATTTGTATAACTGATTTTTCTTCAGACCATAAATTTCTGCGGTGATCGCAGCGGCTTTTTTCGGTGGTAACTCTTTTTGCAGCAAACCCAACGTACGAATAACATCTGGCGTAATCGCCGATTCATCCGTTTGTGGCTTATACCCTTCCACAATAAGTACCATTTCACCACGATGACGATTTTCGTCTTCTTTTACCCATTCGAGTAATTCACCAACTGGGCGCCCTTCAATCGACTCCCAGGTTTTGGTCAATTCACGGGCTAAAACCACACGACGCTCAGGTCCCCACACTTCCACCATGTCTGCTAAACTGTCTAACAAGCGATGAGTGGATTCATAAAAAATCAGTGTTCGAGTCTCTTGCTCTAAGGATTGCAAAACATCTTTGCGTCCCTTGGTTTTCGCGGGTAAGAACCCTTCATAACAGAAACGGTCTGAAGGTAAACCCGCCGCTGACAAGGCGGTGATGGCCGCACAAGCGCCCGGTAGTGGGACAACGCGAATGCCAGCCTCACGGCAGCGATTGACTAAGTGATAGCCAGGATCATTAATTAAAGGTGTACCTGCATCCGAGACTAATGCGATACTATCCCCTTGTTGAAGCTTGCTAATTAATTGATCTGCTTTTTGCTGCTCGTTATGATCATGTAGCGCAAACATGCGCGCATTGATGGCAAAATTCTGTAAGAGAATGCCTGAGTGCCTTGTGTCTTCCGCAGCAATTAGGTCAACATGTTTAAGCACATCTAACGCGCGTTGCGTGATATCTCCCATGTTACCAATTGGGGTTGGCACGATGTACAGCGTAGATGCCATAACCACTGCTTGATTAGGTTGATTCATTGTTTCATCCGAATAGCCGGTTTAAAATTAAGCAATTGAAAAATACACCATTGGATACAGTATGCGTCCTTCAATTTTTTTGCATTTGAAAAAAAGATTAATCTGCACTGCGATGTTGTCCACATTGGCATTAACAGGGTGCCAAATCGAATCCTCGACAACCTCGACAACAACCCAGCAGCCTAGCGTTTCTGATGCCAGCCATTACCAGTCCGTTATCGATGCCGCTCAAGGCAAACCGTCAATGGATGTCCTGCGTGCTTTTATCAGCCAAGAACCTCTGCTAACCGATCCTGTACAACATCAGGCGAATATTGATTCTCTGTGGCTGATGTTAACACAGATGAAGCCAGAACAGATTCAAGGAATCGAAGCTGACGAAAATATTCTACTGGGCTGGGTCGACCTTCTGGATATCTACCAAAATAATAAAGATGACCCAGAGGCACTCCGTACTGGCATCGA
Organism: Providencia sp. LY12; assembly: GCF_057621555.1. Classification (NCBI taxonomy): domain Bacteria; kingdom Pseudomonadati; phylum Pseudomonadota; class Gammaproteobacteria; order Enterobacterales; family Morganellaceae; genus Providencia; species Providencia sp. LY12. The sequence continues at coordinate 3,632,559 of NZ_CM172594.1, forward strand.
AGACTGGAAAACTCGTTACCCACATAATCCAGGCGCCAAAAATCTGCCAAGCGCATTAGTTCAAGGAACCATCACCAAAGTCGGTGCTAACCCACGTATTGCGCTATTTTTACCGATGAGCGGGCAGGGGCAAGTCTTTGGTCAAGCCATCATGCAAGGCTTCCTTGATGCACAAAAAGGTTTACCTTCAGGCCCTGCATCTCAAGCTGCCGCAGCACCAACTGCGCCACAAAGCTCCGGTAATGATGTACTAGACCAGATTTACCAAGAAGTGGCTGCGACGGTTAATGAAAATGCCAATTCCGAAGTGGCTTCATCTAGCGTGCGCATTGATGCAGCGCCAACCAATACCCAAAGCGTTAAAGTCTTTGATACCCAAGGCAAAGCGATCCCTCAGTTAGTCGCCCAAGCCACTTCTGAAGGGTATAACTTAATTGTTGGACCTCTACTGAAATCAGAGGTGCAAGCCATTGCTCAAATGAATGCGCCCATCAATGTATTGGCACTGAATGAATTAGACGCTAACCAATTACAGCCACGTGCAAATTTATGTTATTTCTCTTTATCCCCTGAAGATGAAGCGAAAAATGCCGCTAACCAAATGAGATTAGATGGTAAACAGATGCCGTTAGTGTTAGTACCTGCATCCCCATTTGGTGATCGCATCGCCAAAGCATTTGCCGAGGAGTGGCAAGCAAAAGGCGGTGGCACAGCATTGATGCAAACATTTGGTTCTACTGCATCCTTAAAAGAGTCAATCAACCGTGGTCAAGGGATCCGCATGACAGGTACCCCTATCAGTGTCGATACCCAAGGAATGGCACCAACCAGTGGCGGTGTTGATGCGGTTTATATCGTGGCAACACGCGATGAATTAACCCTCGTCAAACCGATGATCGATATGGCGATCAGTTCCCGTCAGCGCCCTGCTTTATATGCCAGTTCGCGCAGTAACCAAGGGAACTCAAATGCGGATTATCGTTTCGAAATGGAAGGCGTGAAATTCAGCGAAGTTCCATTACTTGCTGGTGCAAACAACAACTTACGCAAACAAGCTCAAGGTAAAGTGAATAACGATTATTCGCTGTTCCGCCTGTATGCGATGGGTATTGATGCATGGTCGCTGGCAAATAACTACGATAACTTACAGCAACACAGTGACCAATTCCGTGTTAACGGGGCATCCGGTACGCTAAGTGTGCATGATAACTGTGTTATTTACCGTGAATTGCCGTGGTTGCAATTCAAGCAAGGACAAGTAAAGTCTGCGCAATAAATTAAACGAGGTCGCTTTATTGCTGCCTATTTTTCAGACAAGGATGTCATGAAAACCGTTAAAAAATCATTAAAATGGTTGACTGGTCGATATTACGAAAACCAAGCGCTCTCCTATTTAAAGCAGCAAGGGCTCGCTTTTGTCGCACGCAATGTTCGAAACCGTGCGGGAGAAATCGATTTGATCATGCGAGATAAATCAGGCTGGGTATTCGTAGAGGTTCGTTTTCGCAAGAATAGTGATTACGGAGACGCACTTTTATCAGTAAACTGGCACAAACGCAGAAAAATATTGTCCACCGCACAATATTGGCTTGCTCAACGACAAGAAAGTTTTGAAACAACACCCTGCCGCTTTGATATCTGTGCAATCACCGGCAAGCAATTTCAGTGGATTCAAAACGCATTTAATCTTAGTGAACAGGAATATAAGTAAGTGCTAGATAGAATAAAAGTTTGCTTTACTGAAAGCATCCAAACTCAAATTGCCGCAGCGGAAGCCCTGCCCGATGCAATTTCTCGAGCTGCAATGATGATGGTGCAGTCACTGCTTAATGGTAATAAAATTTTGTGTTGTGGCAATGGCGCATCCGCAGCAACAGCACAGCGTTTTGCTGCGAGCATGATCCACCGTTTTGAAACTGAGCGCCCAAGCTTACCTGCTCTCGCGCTAAATACGGATAATACTGTGCTCACCGCGATATCAGGAAGCAAGCAACCAACTGAAATCTATGCAAAACAAGTTCGAGCATTAGGTCAGCATGGCGATGTATTAATGGCTATCTCAACCCACGGTAACAGTGCCGATATTATTAAAGCCGTAGAAGCCGCGGTAACGCGCGATATGACCATTGTCGCACTCACTGGCTATGATGGCGGCGAGTTAGCAGGTCTTTTAGGACCACAAGATGTTGAAATTCGTATTCCATCCCAGCATAGTGTCAGAATTCAAGAGGTACACTTACTCACAGTGAATTGTTTGTGTGACCTTATCGATAACACGCTCTTTCCTCACCAGAACGACTAAGGAGACAAAATGCGATTACTTCCGATTTTTGCCATAGTGTTTAGCGCGGTTCTTTTACAAGGTTGTATTGGTGCTGCCGTTGTGGGTACTGCCGCAGTAGCTACCAAAAGCGCTACAGACCCTCGTTCTGTTGGTCAGCAAGTTGATGATGGCACATTAGAAGCCCGAGTCAGTGGTCAACTTAACAAAGATAAAGATATCACCAGCAAAGCCCGTATTATTGCAACGGCGTATAAAGGTAATGTCTTGTTAACTGGACAATCTCCCGACATGTCATGGGCAGATAAAGCCAAACAAATCGCCAGTAACGTTGATGGTACAGAAAAAGTGTATAACGAGGTTCGACAAGGTCAGCCCGTTGATTTAGGTACCGCGTCAAAAGACACTTGGTTAACCACCAAAGTAAAATCTAAGATTTTAGCCAGTGACGAAGTGAAATCAGGCAGCGTTAAAGTCATCACTGAGAATGGTGAAGTCTTCTTATTAGGTGTACTCACTCAGCAAGAAGGTGCTGCAGCAGCAAAAATTGCGAGTGAAACGGATGGCGTTCGTCGTGTAACGACGGCATTTACTTATCTCAATTGATTATAATTAGTAACCTATTGTTACAAAGAGCCAAGCCATGAAGTCAAATTCATGGCTTTTTTCTTATTCCTCACCTATATCGTTATTTTTCAGATAATTCCTATCTCCTAATAAGCTCATCTGATTAAGTATCCATGCTTGTCTTTTCAAAACATATGAAGATGGATTTTTTACATGGAACCGGTGAGGATTAGGTAAAACAGCTGCTAAAAGTGCAGCTTCCTGCCGAGAAAGCTTGCTAGCAGGCTTATTGAAGTATTTATTTGCCGCCTCTTCAACACCAAAAACCCCTTCCCCAAACTCCGCAATATTAAGATAAACAGTAATGATCCGGGTTTTTGACCACATTAACTCCATAACTGGTGTCATTGCTGTTTCAAGGCCTTTTCTTATCCAGCTTCGTCCATCCCATAACCATAAGTTTTTCACTGTTTGTTGAGAGATTGTTGAAGCCCCCCTAACTGTCTGTTTATTACTCGAATTATGTTTATATGCTCTCTCAATTGCATCAAGATCAAATCCCCAATGATGAGGAAAATTTTGATCTTCAGAAGCAATGACAGCGAGATAAAGATAGGGAGAAATCTGTTTTTCACTCACCCAAGTCGAATGAGAAACATAAGAAAAATTAAAGTTTAACCATGCAGAAAGCTGCCTTTCGACCATCACCGCAGAAAAGGGGACAGGGATAAATTTGAAGATCACAACAGATACTAGCCAGAGGGCAAGTAATGAAAGTGTGATCTTCTTTAACCAATACCACAAGCGAGAAACAAACTTTTGCATTGAGTTAATTACGCCATTTCTAATACTTTCTCAACCAGCTTATTGATACCTATATTTGCCTCAGCAATGGATTGAGCCAGCATATAAGCAGGTGTTGTAACAACTTTGTTATATTCATCAACCACAATGTTATCAACCGTACAAACAACATGCTGTCCACCCATCTTTTCAATTTGGGCAATCGTTTCAGTATCATTACCAATCGTCAATTTCACTGATGTATTTAACATCTTCGGTAGCATGACAGGAGCAATACACATCAGCCCTAGCGGCTTTTTCTGTTGGTGCATTGCCTGTACTAAACTTAATAGTTGTTTATTAATTTCACATTCGCTTCCCTTCACCGCAAAATCACATAAATTTTTTGCCACACCAAAACCACCAGGAATTATAAGGGCATCTAGCTTAGAGGCATCTGCTGATGACAAAGGCGCTATTTTCCCACGAGAAATACGTGCAGACTCTTCCATTTGGTTACGTTTTTCTGTTTTTAATCCGCCATTAACATGATTAATTACAGTAGCTTGATAATCATCTGGCGCATAAAAGTGAACTTCTGCATTATTTTTACTTAAAGCAAGCATAGTTAATACTGATTCATGGATCTCGCTTCCATCAAAAACACCACAGCCACTTAAAATTACCGCAATTGATTTCATATCTTCGTCCTTTTGTAGTAAATTACTCCCCAGAGCGAAAGCAGACAAACATCAATCTTCATCACAGATTTTAATGAATCTTGTAACAGGTTCGATAAATTTTGGTATCTTGATAACGTCTGAGTCGTGACAAATGCATTTTAATGATTCGCCTAAGATAAAAATTATAAGCGAATCAATGATTTCCCTGGTGTTGGCGCAGTATTCGCGCACCCCAACTTAGGTTGGGGTTATTTTTTTGTGCGGCCATCCACCCAGTTTCTTAATGTTTCTATATCTGATTTCCAATCCTGTTTTAACTCATCAACCCACTCTTGCACATTGTCCCACCATGCTGGTAATTCAGGGGATTGAATCTGCTGAGCGAGTTTCTGTAAATTTTTCAGTCCTACTGAACCCGCAGCGCCTTTAATTTTGTGAGCTTCCTCAACAATTCCCTTCTGATCTTTAGCCACCATGTTGGAATCGAGGATCGCTAAATAGCCCGGTAGCATTTTTTCAAATACCTCTAAACCGTCATAAATCAGTTTTGGCCCAACTAATTCAATGTATTGCTCTAACATTTCACAATCTAAAATTGATTCATCAACTTCTGCCATATCCACTTGCTCCTCATGCTTGTCATTTGAAGATGCATTCTCGCCCCAAAATTGCTCAATCACTTGAGTGAGCGCAGGAACCGATAATGGTTTGCTCAGAACACCGTCCATTCCCGCATCAAAGTACTCTTTCTTATCTTTGAGGACATTCGCGGTCAGGGCGATTAATGGTGGTAAATCATCCTTATCATACTGTTGTTTAAGCTGTTTAGAGATATCTAACCCTGTCATGTCAGGAAGTTGGATATCCAGTAGAACTAAGTCATATTCTCCAGGTGCGAACATCTCTAGCGCGTCTTTACCTGTCATTGCGACATCAACCGTGTTGCCAAGGTTTTCTAGCACAGAACACGCCACAACCACATTTAGTTCAATATCTTCCACTAGTAAGATATGGAGCGCCGGTAATGGATAATCATCGTCGTGCTGTTGCTGCTCTTCGATTTCAGCCTCTACTTCAGGGGCAATAATCGACAATGTAAATGTTGAACCTTGTCCAATATCGCTTTCAACACGAATATCACCGCCCATACTTTGTGCTAACCTACGGGATACAGAAAGCCCAATCCCCGTTCCTGTTGCAGGACGTCCACCTGCGGAATCACGGACTTGATAATACATCGCAAAGATTTTATCTAATTCGTCTTTCGGAATACCGATGCCGCTATCTTTGACTTGGAAAAATAGCTTGTCATCCGCTTCACGCCAGATACTCAGTTTCACTTCGCCTTTCTGCGTGAATTTCACCGCATTACCGATTAAGTTCCACAGGATTTGGCGTAAACGCGTACCGTCCGTCAAAATGGTTTTCGGTAAACCGTGAGCGACATCCATGACAAATTTCAGGCCTTTCGGCTGAACAAGTAACCCGCTCAGGTTTTCTAAATCGTTCACAAATTCGGGCAATGTCACAGGTTGGTTATCCAATTGGACTTTGCGGCGCTCGATTTTGTCCATTTCAATCACATCATTAAAAATGTTGCCTAAAGTGACGGCACTGACGTGAATGGTTTTTAAATAGCTCGATTGTTCTTTGGTCAGCTTGGTATCTAGTAAAATACGGCTAAGCCCCACAATGCCATTAAGCGGCGTACGAAGCTCGTGGCTGATAGTAGAGATAAAGGTAGTCTTCTCTCTACTGGCATTCTCTAACGCCTCCTGATAGCGCTTACGCTCGGTAATATCACGCCCAAACCCCATTAGCCCGTGGCGCTTCCCTACGCGGTCATAAAATGGCACTTTTCGCAGCTCAAAACAGGCTTTTCGCCCATCAGGGTAAACTAGCCACTGTTCATAGGTTAATGCCACATTGTGTCTGAAAACTTTCTCATCCGTTTCCATCACTTTGGCGGCAATTTCTTCATCATAAATGTCCAGTGGCGTTAAACCGACTAGCTGTTTTTCACTCTTACCGGTGAGCAGCTCCATCGCACGGTTACAGCCAGAAAATTCATTGTTTTCATTGCGATAATAGACAAGATCAGGGGAAGCATCGAGGAACGAACGCAGTAAAACAGATTGCTGTTCGAACTCAATTTGAGTCTGTTCGCGGTATTTCATTTCTTGTTTGAGTTGCTCTAACAACTCAAGATGGGCGCTTTCGGCTTTTTCACGCTCTAAAATTTCTAAGTTAAGTTGCTCAATATTGCCTTGAAGCTGAGTATTCAGTTCCGCATCACGCTTTCGCATCACTTCGAGCTTATCAACCATGCGCGTTAAACGCTGGCGAGACTCTTCTAATTGCTCTACCACCACCGAAAGAAAATAAACTGCTAATGGCGTAATAATTAAGCCAAAGAAAATGGAGCCGACCATATCGAGGCTATCGACTTGTCCCCGAAGAAAAATCGCTACCGCCATTTGCATTATCATGGCGAGCACAACTAATGCTGACGCGAGAAGCAAAGAGAAACGCACTAAGCCTAGCTTCATCATCAGGTCAACATAGTATTGTGCAAGACCGCGAAGTACTTTCATAACCACCCCTTAGTTAAATTCTCACTGAATCATATATCAAACAGGGCTGTTTCGGATGGGGTTTCATACGAAATATCGATCCTGCTCATTAAATCGTCGGTCACAATGGGATATTCACCCGTGTATTAGTAACTTTATTACGATAATCACTATTTATATCAATGCTATCAAAGTAAACTTTAATTTATATCATTCCCGTAAAAGAATTTGGCTGGAAAGGTGCCTATGTCCTCTTCAAATATGGGTTCGCCCCGTCTTGAACCTCGTAAAAAAGCGCTGACGATCCGCAAAATTGAGTTTGTGGAAATTTACCAGCCAATCAGCAACATTGAAGCTCAGCATCAAGCCCAGCGTTGCTTGTCTTGCGGCAGCCCCTATTGTGAGTGGAAATGCCCACTCCATAACCCTATCCCAAATTGGTTAAAGCTGGCTGGAGAAGGTCGAATTCTTGAGGCTGCAGAGCTTTGTCATCACACCAACAGCTTGCCTGAAATTTGCGGTCGAATTTGCCCACAGGAACAATTGTGTGAAGCCGCCTGTGTCCTGAATGAAACTTTTGGTTCCGTCACGATTGGGCATTTGGAGCGCTATATTACCGATACTGCGTTTGAGCAAGGTTGGCGCCCTGACCTTTCCCATGTTAGGGATACAGGTAAGCGGGTCGCGATTATCGGCGCGGGTCCCGCAGGTCTTTCCTGTGCCGATGTACTGGCTCGTCACGGCGTTCAAGCAACGGTGTTTGATAAACATCCTGAAATCGGTGGGTTACTCACTTTTGGTATACCCGCATTTAAGTTAGAAAAGCAGATAATGCAGCACCGACGACGTATTTTTGAAGAAATGGGGATTATCTTTAAACTTAATACCGAGATTGGGCTACATATCCCGTTAGAAACGTTACTCAATGAGTTTGATGCGATTTTTATTGGAACCGGCACCCATCATCCCGTTTCAGGCAATCTCCCCAACGAAGACGCCATAGGCGTTTATCAAGCACTTCCTTATCTAGTGGGCAATGCACGTCACTTATTAGGCTATTCTGACGATCCCCGATATCCTTACGTGTCACTGGCAAATAAGAATGTAACCGTGTTGGGAGCAGGAGATACCGCGATGGATTGTGTCCGCAGCGCTATCCGCCAAGACGCAAGCAAAGTCAGTTGTATCTACCGCCGAGGCGCTTCGGAAATACCTGCAACACCGCGAGAAGTCTTGCACGCTCAAGAAGAAGGCGTACAGTTCCATTTTCACTTACAACCCATTGGGATTAACACCGATGCTGAGGGGCAAGTTATTGGTGTCCATTTCGCCAGCACATTATCGAATTCCACAAAATCGGAAGATATTACACACCCTGCTGATGTGGTCATTATTGCATTTGGTTTTGAATCTGATGATATGCCGTGGATTAGCGCACAAGCCATACAGCGCGATACGAACGGTAGAATAGTGGCACCTAGCCATCATCCTTATGCTTACCAGACTTCGCACTCTAAAATTTTTGCAGGGGGAGATGTGGTGCACGGTTCTGATTTGGTGGTAACAGCGATTGCCGAAGGGCGTGGAGCCGCAGAAGGGATAATGAGTTTTCTTCAGGTATAAAAAAAGAGGAATTTCTTCCTCTTTTTAGCATTTACTATATCAGTCTTAGCTGCCACGATTTGTGCTTATTTCACAACCCGTAACGCTGGACGACCTTTCGGTGGTCTTGGTGGTTCATCGTCTGGGGATGAAGGTTCTTCAGTTTGAGAGGCTTCATCATGAACCAATACGATGTTGTCAGACAGTGCTTCATCAGTCGTGTTGCCTTCCCCATCAAAGTGCTCATCATAAGCCGCTTCAGGTTCAAACATCATACCAGCGCCATTTTCACGTGCATATACCGCCATGATAGCCGCCATTGGAACATATACCTGACGAGGTACACCGCCGAATCGCGCATTAAACCGCACTTCTTCATTGGTAATTTCAAAGTTGCCCACTGCACGCGGGGCAACATTTAAAACAATTTGCCCATCACGCGCAAATTCCATTGGAACATTCACCATGGGAAGAGTGACATCAACCACCAAATGCGGAGTCATATCGTTATCCAGCAACCACTCATAGTGGGCGCGCAGCAGATAAGGGCGACGTGGTGTCATTGGTGCCATTTCCATCATCCGACTTAGCCTCGTGCTGACAGGCGCATTTCACGCTCTAATTCAGTTAATGATGCTAAAAATGCATCGCGCTCAAATACACGCTGCATGTACATCTGTAAATGTTTGCTGATTGCAGGCTTTAATTCGATACCTAAAACAGGTAAGCGCCATAATAGCGGTGCTAAATAGCAATCAACTAAGCTGAATTCATCACTCATAAAGAATGGCATTTCCGCCAGTACAGGTGAAACTGCAATCAGTTCTTCCGCTAATTGGCGACGAGCTGCATCTGCTTCTTGTGCTGTGCCCTTCTCGATTTTAGCCATCAATGAGTACCAGTCTCTGCGAATACGATGCATCAGCTGACGGCTAGTACCACGAGCCACTGGGTAAACAGGCATTAACGGTGGATGAGGAAAACGCTCATCGAGGTATTCCATAATGATATCTGGATCATACAAAGTCAGGTCACGATCCACTAGCGTTGGAACGCTTTGATATGGGTTAAGATCAATAAGGTCTTGAGGCATATGACCAGGTTCGACATGTTCAATCTCAACGCTAACACCTTTTTCAGCAAGCACAATACGTACTTGATGGCTAAAAATATCAGTTGGGCCTGAAAACAGTGTCATTACCGAACGTTTATTAGGAGCAACAGCCATTAAAACCTCCAAATGATAAAAATAATGATCCTTAAATAAGGATTAATTCATTATTTTCATTTTTAAAATCCCATGTACTTAACCTTCAAGATCCATTTTGAAAGTCAGCACAACCCTCTCGCTTCATGAAAGCGAGAAATAATCAAATAAAAAACTGGGACATAGTCTAACAGATTTTGTACAGCTTAGGGGGCTAACCTAGAGAAAATCATCGGTTAATTTTATTAGAGAGGAATAAATTCACAAAAATCAGTGTTATTAGCCTTAAATTTTGAATAAACAAACATTAAAACCTTAAAGTCAACTCCATTCTTGATGGGTTATATTTTTACTGCATTTGAGATATGACACAAAAATAGAGTGGAATAATAAAATAATGTCTTCTGTCTGTCTTTATTTTAATTAAATAAGACTGGCTCAATATTTGATTTATTTTAGGCAATAAAAAACCCGCCATAAAGACGGGCTTTTTCATCAATTTTATGCCCAGAAGGCAATAAATTAACGTTTGGAGAACTGTGGACGACGACGTGCTTTACGCAGACCCACTTTCTTACGTTCAACAGAACGCGCATCACGGGTAACGAAACCAGCTTTACGCAGATCAGAACGAAGAGTCTCGTCATAAGCCATCAGTGCACGTGTAATACCGTGACGGATTGCGCCTGCCTGACCAGAGATACCACCACCTTTAACAGTGATGTACAGGTCCAGTTTTTCTAACATTTCAACCAGTTCTAACGGCTGACGAACTACCATGCGCGCAGTTTCGCGACCAAAGTATTGTTCCAGTGTACGTTGATTGATTGTGATGTTACCGCTACCCGGCTTAATAAAGACACGAGCAGATGAGCTTTTGCGGCGACCAGTGCCGTAGTATTGATTTTCAGCCATTGCTATAATCCCGATTAAATGTCAAGAACTTGCGGTTGTTGTGCCGCATGGTTGTGCTCATTACCTGCGTAAACTTTCAGTTTACGGTACATTGCACGACCCAGAGGTCCTTTTGGCAACATGCCTTTAACCGCGATTTCAAGCACACGCTCAGGACTACGAGCAATCATCTCTTCGAAAGTTGCTTGCTTGATTCCACCAATATGGCCAGTGTGGCGATAGTAGATTTTGTCTTCGCGTTTTTTGCCGGTAACAGCAATTTTTTCTGCATTCAGAACGATGATGTAATCACCAGTATCCACGTGCGGAGTATATTCCGCTTTATGCTTACCGCGCAGACGGCTAGCAATTTCAGTTGCAAGACGGCCTAAAGTTTTGCCATCTGCATCAACAACATACCAGTCGCGTTTTACGGTCTCTGGTTTAGCTGTAAAAGTTTTCATTAAAACTTACCCAATATTGAAGTTACACGTTGTGTGAACACTCATGTTCGTAAAATATAGCGAGGTTCACGCGACTCATTGTCCAGCAAACCCACCCCTTCGAGCAGCCTAGCTGGCATTAATGCGTTATTTTTTGGGAAATAAAAAACAACGCCGTAACGTGGGGTCGCAAGATTATAGAGAAGTCAGCAACAAAAATCGACCCCAAATGCATTTTTTTTACGTTCAAATAAATAATTAGTGCCACCTATTCAAAAAGCACGCATAAATCCCGAGAGAAAATGGCGTCCTTGAGACCCATTTCCTCTTTGGCTTCTATGATAAATGCGGGATTTTCAAATATTCTTCACTTTGCATTTCTTGCAAGCGAGAAAGGCAGCGCTGATATTCAAACGCCAAAAGTTGCCCTTGATAAAGTGAATCCATCGGCACCTGTGCATTGATCATCAATTTTACCTTACGTTCATAGAATTCATCAATAAGCGCGAGAAAACGTCTGGCAGGATTTTCATCTTTCATCCCCATCACGGGAACGTCATAAAGCAATACCGTATGATAACAATTTGAGAGGTAGATATAGTCGTTTTGGCTGCGAGGCTCTTCACATAAAACCTTAAAGCTGATTGCCAATACTCCTTCCGCGGAGCGAATTGCCTGCATTTTCCTATGATTAACTTCTAATACCGGATTTTGCTGGCCTTCTTTACCTGCCAGTTTTACAAACACCTCATCTAAATGATGGCGATTTTGTTCGTTTATTGGCGATAAAAATAGATGCGCTTGAGTCAGCGTACGCAAGCGATAGTCAATCCCCGCATCCACATTCATTACGTCACAATATTTTTTTATCTGTTCGATGGCTGGCAAAAAGCGAGCGCGTTGCAAACCGTTGCGATAAAGGTTGTCAGGGATGATATTGGATGTCGCGACTAACGTGATGCCTCGCGCAAAGAGCCCTTCTAATAAGGTTCCTAAAATCATCGCATCGGTAATGTCCGAGACAAAAAACTCATCGAAACACAAAACATCCGTCTGTTTTTTAAATTCATCAGCAATAATGTCGAGCGGATTTTCCTGTCCTTGTAGCGCCATTAAGTCTTCCTGCACTTTCTTCATAAAGCGATGAAAGTGTAAACGCAATTTGCGTTCTCCCGGTAAACTGTCGTAGAACATGTCCATCAACCATGTTTTACCGCGACCTACGCCCCCCCACATATATAACCCCTGAACTGGCTCACAGGTTTTTGTGGATGATTTCCCTAACAAGCGCCCAAAGCGCTGTTTTAGACCGTTTGGTTTTTCATTTGGGAAGCAAGGCGTAGCGCTGCAAAGTTGCTGATAAATCTTGTCTAATCGCTCTACGGCTTGTTTTTGTACGTCATCCGGCTGGTAATTGCCTTGCTCAAGAGCTTGTTGGTAACGCATGGTAGGGGTCATCGGTGACATCAACTCAGTGATCCTTAAAATTTTCGGTTTTTTTTACCGTTATATGATATACACTGCCTTTATTATAACCAGATTCTGTTAGCATTTAACTTTCGATTAACTATTCGGCATAGAGTAAGGAATTTCGCTTTATTATTCCACTCTTTAGCATTAACAGATTTGCTATTAGCAGGTATAGTTAGGGTAATCGAGCTAAATTTTGGCGACCATTTTCTGTGAATTTTGATTGAAGTAAACGAAGGAGTTAGCATGACTTGGGAGTATGCACTAATAGGATTAGTTGTTGGCTTTATCATCGGCGCATTGGTTGTGCGTTATGGCAATCCAAAACTTCGTCAACAAAAAACAGCACAAGCTGAATTAGACAAAAAAAGCACTGAGTTGGAAGAGTATCGTAAAGAACTCGTTAGCCATTTTGCTCGCAGCGCAGAGTTATTGGATAAAATGGCACGCGACTATCGCCAACTGTATCAACATATGGCGCAAAGCTCTTCCGAGTTAATGCCGGATATGCAAGATAACCCATTCCATTATCGTTTAACTGAATCTGAAGCCGATAATGACCAAGCACCGGTTAAAATGCCACCGAGAGATTACTCTGAAGGTGCTTCAGGGCTGTTCCGCCCTCTCGATGAAAAAGAGAAGTAATTTTTGATTATGCCACCAGTAGCGCCCGTTACTGGTGGTGTTATTTCCCTCACTGTATCATTCCAATTCCGAATAAAATCTTATAGTTAGTTTAGCTACTGTATAGAAGTTAGCGTTTCACCTAAACATCATGTAAATGGATGTAAAATTGTGGATAAGTACTATCCGCATAGGGAACTTTTCCGCATAATCCGTGGTCATAGTCATCAGTAAAATATTATTTGAGACCCCAAAATACCTCCGCCCATATGACCTTAGTGTACCGTTTATAGGTACCATTCATATGAGCTGATATTTTCTATTGAGAGAATCTACGGAATGATGAAAAGAAAAAATTTCTTTCTGACAGCAGTCGCAATGAGTTTAGGTTTAACCCTGTCCACGATCCCAGCAATCAGCAGCGCCGCTTTACCGGCCACATTACCGGCAACCGCACAAAGCCAAAACATGCCGAGTTTAGCGCCTATGCTGGAAAAAGTGCTGCCTGCCGTCGTGAATATCCATGTTTCAGGCACCCGTGTACAAAATCAACAGATTCCTGAAGAACTGAAATTCTTTTTTGGTCCAAATGCACCTTCACAACAACAAAGCGTGCGCCCATTTGAAGGTTTAGGTTCTGGTGTCATCATCGATGCGACACAAGGTTATGTTTTAACCAATAATCACGTTATTGATGGTGCCGACAAAATCCAAATTCAGCTCAATGACGGTCGTGAAATTGACGTTAAACTGATTGGTAAAGATCCACAAACTGACATTGCACTGTTAAAAATCAGCAATGCAAAAGATATCAAAAACCTCACCGCGGTTTCTATTGCGGACTCCGATAAACTGCGTGTTGGTGATTTTGCCGTCGCTGTTGGTAACCCATTCGGTTTAGGACAAACTGCCACATCCGGGATTATCTCTGCGTTAGGTCGTAGTGGATTAAATCTGGAAGGCTTAGAAAACTTTATCCAGACCGATGCCTCAATCAACCGTGGTAACTCTGGTGGTGCACTGGTTAACTTAAACGGTGAGCTGATTGGGATTAACACTGCAATTTTAGCACCGGGTGGCGGAAATATTGGCATCGGCTTTGCTATCCCGAGCAACATGGCGAAAAGCCTGAGTGAGCAGCTGATTAAACACGGTGAAGTTAAACGCGGAATTTTAGGTATTAAAGGTACAGAGATGAACTCTGATATCGCTAAAGCCTTCAATATCGATGCTCAGCGTGGCGCTTTCGTCAGTGAAGTGATTCCAAAATCATCAGCGGCAAAAGCAGGCATTAAATCGGGTGACGTTTTAGTCTCCGTTGATGGTAAACGTATCAATAGCTTCGCTGAATTAAGAGCAAAAATTGGTACCAGCCAGTTAGGCAAAGAAATCACCCTTGGTCTGATCCGTTCAGGCAAACCAATGGAAGTGAAAGTGGTACTAGAAAGCGATGAAGGTTCAGCGACCAACGCGGAAAAACTGAGTGAATCCTTATTAGGCGCCACCATTTCCAATGCGGTTGTCAGCAATACCAAAGGGGTACAAGTTGACAGCGTAGCACCTAAGTCTCCGGCCGCAGCAGTTGGTTTAGCGAAAGGCGACCTTATCTTTGGCGTGAATGACACTCGCGTAGAAAGTATCGACCAATTCCGCATAATCATCGATAGCAAACCGCCAGTATTAGCGATGAAAGTGCTGCGTGGTGGTGAAACGCTCTACTTATTAATGAAAAACTAATTCATTAAGTTACCGCACATAAATCAATAAAACGGGTACAGTATCACTCTGCTATACCCGTTTTTTTATGTTATGCTCAAAGCATTTCTCTGTCTGTCATTTCCACCATAGCGAACTTGGTAACCTTTAACATGGTCAAAAAGCTGCTTGTGTCTGTCCTGCTTGGATTGGTCACTGCCTCAATCATTATTGTGGCTGTCCCCTCATTACGCCCACAGGGACTGGCTGATTTACTGTATGGGAAAACCAATAGCGAGCCTGTAAGCTATAACAAAGCCGTACGCCGTGCCGCGCCTGCGGTGGTGTATGTCTATAGCAGTTCTAAGGGGAGTTTTTCCCAATCTGGCCGGGAATTACAATCTCTTGGATCAGGGGTGATATTAAGCGCTAATGGTTACATAGTGACCAACAAACATGTGGTAGATAACCCTGACCAAATCCTTGTCGCTCTACAAGACGGTGCCATTTTCGATGCGTTCTTAGTCGGCTCAGACCCCCTCACCGACCTCGCAGTCTTAAAGATAGACGCTGAAAATCTCCCAGTTATCCCCATTAATACCAAGCGCATCACCCATGTTGGGGATGTGGTTCTGGCGATTGGAAACCCTTATAACCTCGGGCAAACAGTCACCCAAGGGATCATAAGCGCGACAGGACGAGTCGGTTTAAGCTCCACCCGCCGCCAAAATTTCCTGCAAACCGATGCCTCGATTAACTCGGGTAACTCCGGTGGCGCCCTTATCAACACGGAAGGGGAATTGGTTGGCATAAATACCCTTTCATTCAGCGCAGGGCAAGGAGTCAGTTCCGAAGGATTGAGTTTTGCTATTCCAACCGCCCTAGCAACCAAAATCATGGAAAAACTGATCCGTGATGGTCGTGTCGTGCGAGGCTACATCGGCATTACGGCTCGTGAATTACCGCAAATTCGCACAAATACAAATAATATCAACCAAATTCAAGGGTTAAGGGTTTTCCAAGTTTCAGCCAATGGACCTGCTGCAAAATCAGGCATTGAGCAAGGGGATGTTATTTTATCCTTAGATGGAAAACCTGCCGTTTCTGCCGCAGAAACCATGGATTATGTCGCCGAAATTCGCCCCGGAACAAAAATTCCCGTTCAGATTTTACGTGATGGTAATGTGCAAAACATCGATATCGTGATTGAAGAACTTCCTGAAGGGCAAGCAAACTAACCCCTCAATTCTGCCCAGTCAAATCTTTCACCCAAAATAAGCCCAAAAAAAAGGTTGTTCCGATAAAGAACAACCTTTTTTGTTTCTGCAATCTTGTTTTTGCAATGATATCAACGCAATCTGGGATTAGTCTTCAGATTTAACGCGTTGAATATTAGCGCCTAACGCATTTAATTTCGCTTCAATATTTTCATATCCACGATCGATATGATAGATACGGTCAACTGTCGTTGTTCCACCCGCGATACAACCTGCAATCACTAAACTTGCTGACGCACGTAAATCTGTTGCCATCACTTGCGCACCCGTGAGCTTTTCAACGCCATGACACACAACGGTATTACTTTCGATATCCGCGTGTGCACCCATACGAATTAACTCAGGAATATGCATAAAACGGTTTTCGAAAATGGTTTCGGTGATAACACCGGTACCTTCAGCCACCAAGTTTAATAGGCTAAATTGCGCTTGCATATCAGTAGGGAAACCAGGATGTGGAGCTGTACGCAATGTAACCGCTTTTGGACGTTTACCATGCATGTCTAGGCTAATCCAATCTTCACCCGTTTGAACATCAGCCCCAGCTTCACGTAATTTCGCCAGCACCGCATCCAGAGTGTCTGGACGTGCATTACGGCAAACTACTTTACCGCGAGAAACCGCTGCAGCAATTAAGAATGTACCTGTTTCAATACGATCTGGCAGAACGCGATACACACCACCACCTAAACGAGCCACACCTTCAATGACAATACGGTCAGTTCCTGCACCAGTGATTTTCGCACCTAATGCATTTAAGAAATTAGCAGTATCTTCAATTTCAGGCTCACGAGCGGCGTTCTCGATGGAAGTGGTTCCTTCAGCAAGCGCAGCAGCTGTCATGATGCTGATAGTGGCACCCACGCTCACTTTGTCCATCACGATGTCAGCGCCTTTCAGGCGACCATTCACCGTTGCCTTAACATAACCATCTTCAAGGACAATATTGGCACCTAACTTCTCTAACCCGCTAATATGTAAATCCACTGGACGAGCGCCAATGGCACAACCACCCGGTAGAGAAACTTCACCATGGCCAAAGCGTGCAACCAGCGGCGCTAATGCCCAAATAGAGGCACGCATGGTTTTTACTAGATCATACGGCGCACAATATTCAGTCACATTGCTAGCATCAACAAAAATCGAACCATTACGCTCGATTTTGACGCCAAGTTGGCTGAGTAACTTAATTGTGGTGTCGATGTCTTTCAGTTTAGGGACATTCTGTAATTCAACTGGCTCTTCAGCCAGTAAAGCAGCGAACAGGATTGGCAGTGCGGCGTTTTTAGCGCCTGAAATAGAGACTTCACCCTCTAAGCGGGTTGGCCCTTTAACTAAAAATTTATCCATTCTGGTATTCTCGTGTGTCAGATTTTTACAAACTGTTCGCTTACATTTTCAAACTTATAGGCCGCTCAGCTTACGATCACGCTCCCACTGCGCTGGGGTATAAGCTTTGATTGAAAGCGCATGAATTCGATTGTCCGCAATATATTCCATTAACGGCGCATAGACTGCTTGCTGCTGTTTAACACGGCTCATGCCGTCAAAAAGGCTGCCAACAGCGATAACTTGAAAATGACTGCCATCGCCATTCACTATCACTTCATCCAGTGACAGCTTTTCCATTAAGACTTGTTTAATTTCGTTGGTATCCATAATGACTCAATTTTGTAATTAATTATGATAATAAATATAGCCATCTATCCTAAAGGATTCAGCTTAACACTTAAACTAAAGAAAACGCTTCTGGTGTATAAAAACACTCAGAAGCGCTATTTTTTACATAACTTGACTTAATCCATCAGCAGGGATTTTACCCCGTACAATTCCATCAAGGTATTCAAATTATCACTCACACCAACAATACCTAAATGGCTTTGTTGGGACTGATACTCACCTTTTAAGCGTACTAGCATTGCCAGTCCGGTAGAATCCACATGAGTTAAAGCAGAAACATCAACTTGCTCAACTTGGGTCAATAGTGTTTGGCGCTTGTCCCAAAATTCAACCAGAGAATCGCGATTTAAAATACCGGAAAAAGCCAATGTTTTGTTATTTTTCGTCCAAGATAACAGACTACTCATCTTAATTGTTCTCTTCTAACGTAATCGGCACCTGAGCACTACGTTGTAATTGAGCAGTCAATCCATCAATACCTTGCTTACGCAGAATATCACCCCACTCATTTTGCTTGGTGGTAATCATACTCACGCCTTCTGCAATCATGTCATACGCCTGCCAGTAACCTGTTTTACTGTTTTTACGCCATTGGAAATCCAAACGTACTGGAGGGCGACCATTAGTATCATTGATGGTCACACGGATAGCGACAATATTTTTGTCGCCAATCGGCTGCTCAGGAGCGATGGTGTACGTTTGACCGTGATACATTGCCAGTGCTTGACCGTAAACTTGCTCAAGATAAGACTCAAATGCTTTAAAATACGCATCGCGCTGCGCTGGGGTAGCATCTTTATAATAAGTCCCTAATACCAACGCGCCCGCATATTTAATTTGCACATATGGCAGTAACTCTTCACGCACGATGGTACGTAAGTAATCTGGGTTTTGTTTGATTTGAGGCTGCTGTGCTTTTAAGCGATCGAAAGTTTTCGCTGCGGCTTCTTCCATAAGCTTATAAGGATTAGTTTGGTCAATCGCCATCGCAAATGGCGCAACCACTAACATAGCTATCATTATTAAACGTTTAAACATAATTCATTCCTTTTAAGTTCACAGGGAATTACAACTTAGTGAGCAACAGGCTCTGACGGTGCCGCAACATGAGCCTCTGGCGCAGATGCTGGCGCAGCTGCAGAACCTTGGCTATCACCACTCTTATACAAGAATTGACCAATTAAATCTTCCAGTACCATTGCCGGTTTGGTGTCTTCTAAACGACTGCCATCTTTTAACATCGCAATCCCCATATCTTCATCATAAGGACCGATATTCATGGCGATATACTGTTCACCAAGCAGGCCTGAAGTACGAATTGATAGCGAGCTGGAATCAGGAATATTGTCATATTCGCTGAGTAAATCGATTTGAACGTCGGGAATATAGTTCTTTTTATCTAAAGAAATATTCGCAACCCGTCCCACGACAACGCCACCGACTTTGATTGGAGAGCCGACTTTTAAGCCACCCACGTTTTCAAAAGAGGCGGAAATTCGGTAAGTTGACTGACTACCAATCGATTGTAAATCCGCCACTTTTAAGCAGAGGAACACAATTGCGGCGATCGCCAGCAACATAAAACAACCCACCCATATTTCACTTTTTTTACTTTGCATGACTTAGTTCCCAAACATCAGTGCTGTCAGTACGAAATCTAACCCTAGAACCGATAATGATGCATGCACAACAGTTTTCGTCGTTGCACGGCTAATTCCTTCCGAGGTTGGAATCGCATCATAACCATTAAATAGTGCAATCCACGTTACCGTGATTGCAAAGACTAAACTCTTGATAAAACAGTTCACTAAATCCAATCGCCACTCGACGGAAGATTGCATGGATGACCAGAAGAAGCCCGGGTCAATCCCTTTCCAATCCACACCAACAATGGCACCACCGATAATACCGACGGCAACAAAGATCAGCGATAACAGCGGCATGCTAATGAATCCAGCCCAAAATCTTGGGGCAACAACACGGCGCAGAGGATCCACCGCCATCATTTCTAAACTTGAAATCTGCTCAGTGGCTTTCATCAAACCAATTTCTGCGGTTAATGCCGAACCAGCTCGTCCCGCAAACAACAGCGCAGTGACCACAGGCCCCAGTTCGCGCAATAGTGAGAGCGCAACCATCATGCCAAGGCTCGCTTCTGCACTGAACGTCGTCAGTACCAAATAACCTTGTAAGCCGAGCACCATCCCGATAAACAGACCGGACACCGCCACAATGAGTAGAGACTGAACCCCTACCGAATAAAGCTGTTTAACTAACAGCGGCCACTGCTTGCCAAACTCAGGTTTGCCAAATAGTGCACCAAATAATAAATAGCCTGCTCGACCAAAAGCCGCAAATGTTTCAATCCATCGACGTCCGAAGGCAGCAATCGCCTTAATTATCATGTTCATTTACCCTAATAAATCAGCCGAATAGTCATTGGCAGGAAAGCGGAATGGCACAGGGCCATCAGCGATACCGTCCATAAACTGTCTGACGCGCGGATCTTGGTTTTCACGTAATTCTTCCCCAGTTCCTTTCGCAATAACATGCTGCTGCGCCACAATATACGCTTTATCGGCAATACTTAGCACTTCAGGAACATCATGGGAAACCACCACGCAAGTAACGCCTAACGCTTGGTTGAGTTCATCAATCAGTTTGACCAAAACCCCCATCGTAATTGGGTCTTGCCCTACAAACGGCTCATCAAACATAATCAGGTCAGGATCCAGAGCGATAGCTCTTGCCAGCGCCGCACGGCGTGCCATTCCCCCTGAAAGTTCTGATGGCATTAATTTAGCGGCTCCGCGTAACCCCACCGCCTCTAATTTCATCATCACCGTCGTATGAATCAATGATTCCGGTAAATTAGTGTGCTCACGCAAAGGGAAAGCCACGTTATTGAAAACGTCCATATCGGTAAACAAGGCACCGGATTGGAATAACATGCTCATTTTTTTACGCGATTGGTATAACTTAGAACGAGACAGCGCAGGAATATTATCGCCATCAAACCAGATTTCACCTTCCTCTGGGCGCAGTTGTCCGCCAATCAGTCTGAGCAATGTGGTTTTACCAATCCCTGAAGGCCCCATAATCGCAGTAATTTTACCACGAGGCACAGTTAGGTTAATATTTTCGAATATTTTCCTATTGCCCCGCGTAAATGACATGTTTTTGACTTCGATTAAGTTCTCTGTCTGTGCTTGCATCGTTTAATAGCTCGTTATAGGTCAAACTATGATTCTGCCTAAATAAATTCAGGGTTTTACAGAAACATAAACCAAATAGTATTAACTAATATTTTACCTAATTAATAGAAGATAGCTCTTAGAAATTTATATATCCAACCATAAGGGTAAGAGAATTAAAAAAATTTTTTTTGGGCATCGGTGCGGTTAATCCCTAAAAGGCTCTTTTGAGCTCAAATCGCTAATAAAGACTCATAACCATGACATTCATAAAAGCTTAGAGACAAAATACTTACTGATACTAAGTATTCGTTATACAATCCGATTTCTCTTTTTTGATCTAACCGAAACTTTGGATCCAACCGACACTTTTGATTCACCCGAAAACACACATGGAATTAGACATGTCAAATATCGATTTTCAGAAAGTAGGTAAAGAAGTTCTCCATATCGAACGCGAAGGTCTGAAAAACCTAGAACAATATATTAATCATGACTTTGACCTTGCTTGCCAGCAAATCTTTGCTTGTCAGGGAAAAGTGGTCGTTATGGGGATGGGGAAATCAGGGCATATTGGACGGAAAATTGCGGCGACGCTTGCCAGCACAGGAACGCCTTCATTTTTCGTGCACCCTGGAGAAGCTAGCCATGGCGATTTAGGGATGATCTCCAATAAAGACGTTGTATTAGCGATTTCGAACTCTGGTGAATCAGGAGAGATCTTAGCCCTTCTGCCAGTGTTAAAGCGTATCAAAGTCCCACTGATCTGCATGACCAATAACCCAGACAGTAACATGGGCAAATATGCAGATATCCATTTATGCATAAAAGTGCCGCAAGAAGCCTGCCCACTAGGTTTGGCACCAACAACAAGTACCACGGCAACATTAGTGATGGGCGATGCGTTAGCCATTGCATTATTAACCGCCCGCGGCTTCACCGCAGACGATTTTGCGCTATCTCATCCAGGGGGCGCACTTGGGCGCAAACTTTTACTCTTAGTTCGTGATTTAATGAGTACCGGTGACGATGTCCCTCATATTCCGAAAAGTGCCACATTACGCGAAGCCCTTGTGGAAATTACCCGTAAAAAGCTGGGTATGACCGTCATTTGTGATGACGATATGAATATTCAAGGGATATTCACGGATGGGGATTTGCGCCGTATTTTTGATATGGGCATCGACCTTAATAATGCCAAAATTGCCGATTTAATGACGCCGGGCGGTATTCGAGTCGCGCCAGGTATGCTAGCTGTTGAAGCGCTGAACCTGATGCAATCTCGCCATGTCACGTCGTTATTAGTGGCAGATGGCGACCAATTAGTGGGTGTTCTCCATATGCACGACCTACTGCAAGCGGGTGTGGTATAAGTCGAAAGTATACATAAAGGAAATAGAATGAACCCTAATTATCAGAATACTTGCTATGGGTCTGTAGCAAATTCTGTGATAGAAAAAGCGACCAAAATTAAACTGCTTATCTGTGATGTCGATGGCGTGATGTCCGACGGTTTAATTTATATGGGGAATAATGGCGAAGAATTAAAAGCCTTTAATGTCCGCGATGGGTATGGCATTCGCTGCCTATTAACCTCAGGTATCGAAGTCGCTATTATCACCGGACGCAAAGCTAAATTGCTGGAAGACAGAGCCCAAACGTTAGGTATTACATATCTTTACCAAGGACAAAGCGATAAGCTTTTGGCGTATCGCGAACTGTTAGATAAACTACAACTAACAGAAGAGCAAACAGCTTACATTGGTGATGACCTCATTGACTGGCCCGTGATGGCAAAAGTTGGGTTATCCGTTGCGGTTGCTGATGCACACCCTTTGTTATTACCTAAAGCAGACTATGTAACACATATTGGTGGCGGAAAAGGGGCAGTACGTGAACTCTGCGACCTGATTCTGTTATCCCAAAATAAACTGGAAGAAGCTAAAGGCTTGTCGATTTAAAGAACAGATATCATTCATGAGCAACGCAAAAAAGTGGTTAATCATTGTTTTATCCCTCATTGTACTGGGGCTAATTGGTTGGAACTTTTCGGTTTACGATGACTCCAAACCATTAACAACCGAAATCAATGACGGGAAACCTAATTATCAAACTGATGATTCGGTAACTTTCGTCTATAATCCTGCGGGCGATTTAGCCTATAAACTCGCCGCGAGCAAAGTTGATAATTATACCGATGGGAAAATCACGTGGTTTACCAATCCGGTATTAACCACTTATAACGATGCGGGTACGCCGACTTGGACGGTGAAATCCATTAAGGCAAGATTAACCAAAGAGCGTGTGCTCTACCTGTATAGCGATGTTCAAGTTGACAGTTTGACTCCTGAGCCTCAAATCCAGCGCATTACCACAGATAATGCGGTGGTCAATCTAGTCACACAAGATGTTTCATCTGACGATAAAGTTACCATTATCGGACACGGGCTAAATTCAACGGGCTTAAAAATGAAGGGGAACCTTCGTACAAGAACCGCTGAATTAATTGAAGATGTTAAAACTCACTATGAGTTACAACCAAAAGAGCAACACAATGAATCAAGTAACTAAGAAAAGTTTTATTCAAGGGGCTATTGCAAGTGCAATTTTGGCTCTTAGCCTACCGGCAATGGCACTGAAAACAGATACCCAACAACCGATGACCATTAATTCGGTTAAGCAATCTCTTGATTTAGAAAAAAATATCACCACATTTACTGATGACGTTGTTATCAAGCAAGGTTCCATTGATATTCGTGCCAACAAAGTTGTTGTGACTCGCCCAAGCAGCGATTCCGATAAAATCGTCATTGAAGCATTTGGTACGCCAGTGACTTTCTTCCAGTTACAAGACGATGGCAAACCAATTAAAGGTCACGCATCCAAAGCACGTTATGAAGTTGATCAACAGCTGGTGACATTAACGGGTGATGCCTACCTTGAGCAGCTCGATAGTAATATCAAAGGCGATAAGATCACTTACGTCGTTCCAACGCAAAAAATGGAAGCGTTCAGCGATAAAGGCAAGCGCGTAACAACTGTCTTATTACCAGCCCAGTTACAAGAGAAAGGCCCAGCAGCGCAGGGTTCATCAACAAGTAAGAGTAAATAATTGTTATGGCAACACTAACCGCAGAGAATCTGGCAAAATCCTATAAAAAACGCAGCGTAGTCACTGACGTCAGCCTGGAAGTGAAATCAGGGGAAATCGTCGGTCTCTTAGGCCCTAACGGTGCGGGTAAAACGACCACTTTTTATATGGTAGTCGGCATTGTTCAGCGGGATGCTGGTAAAATTTTAATTGATGGTGAGGATATTAGCTTACTTCCTCTGCATGAGCGCGCTCGTCGTGGCATTGGCTATCTTCCTCAAGAAGCATCTATTTTCCGCCGCCTCAGTGTGTATGATAACCTGATGGCCGTGTTAGAAATTCGCCCTGACTTAACCTCAGAACAGCGCAAAGAGCGCGCTGAAGAGCTGATGGAGGAGTTCAGTATTACTCACCTGCGTGATAGCGTAGGTCAGTCACTGTCCGGTGGTGAGCGTCGTCGAGTAGAAATTGCACGCGCCCTCGCTGCTAATCCAAAATTTATCCTGTTAGATGAGCCGTTTGCAGGGGTTGACCCGATTTCCGTTTTGGATATCAAAAAAATCATCCAACACTTGCGTGACTATGGGCTTGGCGTGTTAATCACCGACCATAACGTCCGCGAAACTCTCGATGTTTGCGAGCGTGCTTACATTGTCAGCCAAGGGCACTTGATTGCTCACGGCTCACCAGAGATGATCCTTGAAAACGAGCAAGTGAAACGTGTTTATTTGGGTGAAGGCTTTAGACTGTAGTTTGTAGACTGTCGTTTGTAGTATTGCCTTGTTGGTTGTCATGACATTGGTTGTGTAAGTGGTAATGGAGAATAAAGCACATTCATGAAGCAAAGTTTGCAGCTCAGAATCAGTCAACAACTTGCAATGACACCTCAATTGCAACAGGCCATCCGCCTGTTGCAGTTATCCACACTTGAGCTTCAACAAGAAATTCAACTCGCACTTGAAACCAACCCTCTGCTTGAACAAGAAGAGTCATCCTCTGAGCAAGAGAACTTAGATAACCTAGGCAACGACACTGACAGCAGCGAAATCGATACCAAAGATGCCCTTGAAAACGCGGATATGCCCGATGAGCTTCCACTAGATGCTGATTGGGATGAAATCTATACAGCAGGTACCCCGTCGGGCACTAGCAACGACTACAGCTTCGATGAACTTCCTGTTTACCAAGGGGAAACTACCCAAACACTGCAAGATTATCTAATCTGGCAAGCGGATCTCACCCCGTTTACCGATACCGATCGCGCGATTGCGACTTCGATTATCGATTCAATTGATGATTCAGGCTATCTAACAAGCTCAATCAGTGAGATCCACGAAGGGATTGATGACCCCGATATCACCTTAGAAGAAGTCGTTGCCGTTTTAAAACGTATCCAGCATTTTGACCCATTAGGCGTGGCAGCTCAGGATCTCAAAGAGTGTTTGTTGATCCAGCTCTCTTTATACCCAAAAGAGACAATTGGTCTGCAAGAAGCTAGACTGATTATTAGCAATCATATTGATTTACTGGCAAATCGTGATTTTCGGCAACTGAGCAAACTGACCCGCTTAAAAGAAGATGCGCTGAAAACAGCAATTGACCTGATCCTTACGCTGAATCCCAAGCCAGGGCAGTCAATCAATACGGGTGAATCGGAATATGTTATTCCCGATGTGCTGGTGAAAAAAGTCGGTGGGCACTGGCAAGTTGAGTTAAATACAGATAGCATCCCTAAGTTAAGCATCAATAATCATTATGCTTCAATGGCAAATGATTCAGCCAGCGAAAGTGACACGCAATATATTCGCAGTCACTTGCAGGATGCGAAATGGCTGATTAAAAGCTTAGAGAGCCGCCATGAAACATTACTTAAAGTGGCGACCTGTATTGTTGAGCAACAACAAGAATTTTTTGAGTTAGGCGAAGAGTATATGAAACCAATGATTTTGGCAGACATTGCCTATCAGGTGGACATGCATGAATCGACTATCTCCCGTGTGACAACTCAAAAATTTCTGCATAGTCCACGAGGCATTTTTGAGTTGAAGTATTTTTTCTCCAGTCACGTCAGCACGGACACCGGAGGAGAAGCCTCCTCCACTGCGATTCGTGCGCTGGTGAAGAAGCTGGTTGCTGCGGAAAACCCAGCAAAACCATTGAGTGACAGTAAATTGACGAGTATGCTGGCAGAGCAAGGTATACAAGTTGCTCGTCGAACTGTTGCTAAGTATCGTGAGTCATTATCTATTCCGCCATCAAATCAACGTAAACAGTTGGTTTAACCCAATAATATAAGGAAGATTGTATGGAATTTCAGATTACTGGACACAATATTGAAGTTACACCGGCATTGCGCGAAACGGTTGAGAAAAAACTCAAGAAATTAGAGCAATTGTTTGATCGTATTAACAGTATCCAAGTTGTTCTGAAAGTGGAAAAAGTTCAGCAAATTGCTGAAGCCACCCTGCAACTCAACGGCGCAGAAATTCACGCATCAGCGGAAGACGACGATATGTACGCGGCACTTGATTTACTCCTTGATAAGCTGTCACGCCAATTAACCAAACATAAAGAAAAACTGAGACAACACTAATACATTTAGCCAGTCGTTGACTGATTAATGTTCTGAACCAGATGGTGGCATACATCATCTGGTTTTGTAGTCCTAAGTGAATAATAAAATGAATAGTGATATAGAAATCCAATTAAGCGATGTTTTATCCGCCAGTTGCACACGTAATAATTTAGTTTGCACCAGTAAGAAGAGAGCATTAGAAATTATTAGTGAGTTAGCGGCCGCCGAGTTGGGATTGCCGGAAAATACGGTATTTGAAGCGTTACTAACCAGAGAAAAAGTTGGCACCACGGGTATTGGTGGTGGAATTGCAATCCCTCATGGCAAACTCAATGAAGGCGAAAGTGCACGCGCCGCTGGCGTATTTTTGCATTTAGAAGAGCCCATTGCGTTTGATGCGATTGATAACCAACCTGTTGATCTGCTTTTTGCATTACTTGTTCCATCGGATCAATGTAAAACTCACTTACATACGTTGTCTCTTATCGCTAAAAAATTAGCGGATAAAGCGTTCTGTAAGCGTCTGCGTAGTGCGCAAAGTGACGAAGAGTTATACCAGATCATCATTGAGTAAGTAATAACTGATATGTGTTGATGCCAGCCTAATGATATTGTTATGATTTCTTTCATTCGGCATCGTAAAACACCGCAAAATGCAAAATAGTCAGACGTGTTTGATCAATTAGAAATGTGTGATCAGTGAGAAATCGATCATTAAGATATAAATCCTTAAGAGACAGAAGGGAGTTAGCTCATGGTGCTGATGATTGTCAGCGGCCGTTCCGGTTCGGGAAAATCCGTTGCCCTACGCGCGCTGGAAGATATGGGTTTCTATTGTGTGGATAACCTGCCGGTAGTCTTACTGCCGGAATTGGCTAATTCACTTGCCGATCGCAATATTTCTGCGGCCGTGAGCATTGACGTGCGTAATATGCCCGACAATCCAGAAGTGTTTGAAGAAGCGATTGATAAACTGCCATCAACCTTCTCGCCACAACTGCTATTTCTGGATGCAGATCGCAACACATTAATTCGTCGTTACAGTGA
The DNA here is from genome assembly GCF_057621555.1 of Providencia sp. LY12. NCBI lineage: Bacteria > Pseudomonadati > Pseudomonadota > Gammaproteobacteria > Enterobacterales > Morganellaceae > Providencia > Providencia sp. LY12. Next base: position 3,660,245 of record NZ_CM172594.1, read on the forward strand.
TACTCGTCGATTACACCCACTTTCAAGTAAAAATTTATCCTTAGAAAGTGCCATCGACGAAGAAAACGAGCTATTAGAACCGCTACGCTCCCGCGCTGACTTGGTCATTGATACCTCAGAAATGTCAGTGCACGAATTAGCGGAAATGCTCAGAACTCGCTTAATGGGCAAACGCGAGCGTGAGCTGACCATGGTGTTTGAGTCCTTCGGTTTCAAACACGGTATTCCCATTGATGCTGACTACGTTTTCGACGTGCGCTTTTTACCAAACCCACACTGGGATCCAAAACTGCGTCCAATGACCGGTTTAGATCGTCCCGTTGCGGCCTTCTTGGACAGACACACAGAAGTTCATAACTTTATTTACCAGACTCGTAGTTACTTAGAGTTATGGTTGCCGATGTTAGAAACCAATAACCGCAGCTACCTCACCGTCGCCATCGGCTGTACGGGAGGAAAACACCGTTCGGTGTACGTGGCAGAACAGCTGGCTGATTATTTCCGTTCCCGAGGGAAAAACGTCCAGTCACGCCACAGAACGTTGGAAAAACGCAAGCAATGACCGTCAAAGCAACGATTACGCTGAAAAACCGTCTTGGTATGCATGCCAGACCAGCAATGCTTCTCTATGATTTAGTTAAACAATTTAACTCTAGAGTCATTTTAAAAAATGACAGTCAAATTGAGGCCGAGGCGGATAGCGTTATTGCGATGTTGATGTTAGACTCGGAACAAGGCAGTAAAATTGATATCGAGGTTAGCGGACCCGATGAAGATTTGGCGTTATCCGCAATCATTAAACTGTTTGAAAGTGGATTTGACGAAGAGTAGCCCAACTCATTGCGTCATTACATCTTAGCGAACAGAGCGATATACATGGTTTTACACGCATAGGCACCGAGTTCGTGATCCCGATCTCTTCCCTTTAACGCCTATAGCGCCTAATATTTTACATAATCTATTTTCTAGCAAACACCCCCTGCCTTCTGGGTGGGGGGTGTTTGCTTTGTACGTCCCTATTGGAGTGTGGTATGACAAAGCCAACAATTATTATCAATGATTTAGATGCAGAACGCTTAGATGCCCTGATGGAGCAAGCCGCTTATGCGGGTACGCCTGTTGCTGAAGCACTAAACGACGAATTAGATCGCGCAGATATCGTCTCTCCACAAGAGATCCCTGCGGATGTGGTTACAATGAACAGCACTGTTCGTTTCTTAGATTTAATCAGTAACGAAGAGCGCACACGCACACTGGTTTATCCTGCCTCTCTCAAAGATAGTGCAGAACAACTGTCCGTGATGGCGCCAATCGGTGCAGCGTTATTAGGTTTACATGTTAACGACGAAATTAGCTGGGCGCTGCCAAACGGCGTAGAAACCCGTGTTCGTGTGTTAGAGATTGTTTATCAACCTGAAGCGGCTGGCGAGTTCCATCGCTAGTTGCGATGATCAACAAGAGAAAGAAGACTAGCCGAAAAAAGTTTCCATCAAGAAACTGTCGTTAGTCTTCAGGCGGTATTCAGGCACTCATTGAGTGCCTTTTTGCTATTTAGCGCTTATTGTTCAACTAGAACTTACTGCCCTGCAATACTCATTTCAGGGATCAACACAGAACCGCACTGAATATTACTGCGCGTTTCGATGTCATCGGCGATAGTCACCATATTCATCCACATATCCTTCAAATTACCCGCAATGGTAATCTCGCTCACCGGATACTGAATTTCGCCATTTTCTACCCAAAAACCGGATGCACCGCGGGAATAATCCCCCGTAATTCCACTCACACCCTGTCCCATCAGCTCAGTGACCACTAAGCCTGTTCCCATTTGCTTTAACAAAGCATCAAAAGATAAGCCTTGTCCTTCAATGCGCCAGTTATGAATTCCACCCGCATGACCTGTGCTTTGCAGACCCAGCTTACGCGCAGAATAACTGGTCATCAGCCAAGTTTGCAGAACGCCATTTTCCACAATATTGCGCTCAGTAGTACGCACACCTTCACTGTCAAATGGGGATGAGGCTAAGCCGCCCATTAAATGTGGCTGCTCATTAATAGTTAACCAGCTTGGTAAAATTTGTTTGCCAAGGCTATCCATTAAGAATGATGATTTACGATAAATGCTGCTGCCGCTGATAGCACCAACTAAATGACCAAATAACCCCGTCGCCACTTCTGAGGCAAAAATTACAGGTGCTTTCATAGTCGGTAATTTACGTGGTGATAAACGCGATAATGTACGACGAGCACACTCTTGCCCTACCCACTCAGGGGATTTTAATGCCTGCATGCTGCGTGCGATGGTATACGCATAATCGCGCTCCATTTCGCCATTTTGCTCAGCGATAACGCAGCTCGACATCGAATAACGGCTAGAACTGTAGCTCTTTAATAGACCTAGAGAGTTACCAAAGACACGGATACCATAGTGTCCATTGAAGCTACCGCCTTCCGTATTCACAATACGTGAATCTGCATTTAATGCGGTCATTTCCGCAATTGATGCCAGCTTGATGGCTTCCTCAGGGGAAAGCTCTGTAGCTTGAAATAGGTTTAAATCCGGCGCATCAAATGCCAGTAATGATTTGTCAGCAGGTCCTGCACACGGGTCTTCAGAAGTATAAGACGCAATATCAATCGCGGCTTGAACTGTACGCTCAATGGCTTCGTCGCTTAAATCTGTTGAAGATGCACTGCCTTTGCGCTGTTTATGGTAAACCGTGATCCCGAGCGCCCCATCACTGTTAAATTCCACATTCTCCACATCACCTTGGCGCGTGCTCACGCTAATGCCGGTGCTTTTATTGACTGCAACTTCAGCGCCATCACAACGGCTTTTGGCGAATTCCAATGCGTGGGCGACGGCTTGTTCTAATTGTTTACGTTGTTCGGCAACTTGTTCAGTAACACTCATGCATTTTGTCCAATAAAGAGGGGAAAAGTGATTTTCTACCTCGACATATCAATGTCAGGTAGTCATAAGGGGGTTTTCCCAGTTACAATAGAGTTAATCTATAAATGTTAACACTCACAACGCCGTAAATCATGCTAATTACTCGTAATTGCACGGCGGCGTTTAGTAAAAAGGAAAATCCCTATGGCCAAACAGCCTGAAGATTGGCTGGATGATATCCCAGCGCCCCAAGATGATGAGGACGATGAGATTATTTGGGTCAGCAAAAGCGAAATTAAACGCGATGCCGAGATCCTCAAAAAACTGGGGGCGGAACTTGTTGATTTAAGTAAAAGCGAGCTTGAGCGTATCCCATTAGACACTCAATTACTTGAAGCTATCGAATTAGCGCAAAAAATTAAGCGTGAAGGTCGTCGTCGTCAATTACAGCTTATTGGTAAACTGCTACGTTCCCGTGAGGTTGAACCGATCACTGAAGCCCTTGATAAGCTGAAAAACCGCCATAACCAGCAAGTTATTATTTTGCACAAGCTGGAAGATCTGCGTAACCGTTTATTAGCCGATGGCGATGAAGTCATTGAAGAAGTCGTTGCGCTATTCCCACAAACCGATCGCCAGCAACTGCGAGCACTAGTCCGCAACGCGAAGAAAGAGCGTGATGGAAATAAACCACCAAAAGCATTCCGCCAGATTTTCCAATATCTGAAAGAACTTTCTGATAGCAACTGATTTCCTGGTTTTATTCAATAAAAATCCCCCTATGTGGTAAAAACATAGGGGGATTTTTTAATACCAAAATCGTAGAAGATTGAGTAATGCAGGAAGTCGAGTATAGCCTTCTCTATCAAGAAAATGCCCAGCACTTTCCACCATCGTGACAGAGGTTTTTAATGCTTTTGCTAACTCAATTGAAGCGTCAGGATCCACGACCCAATCATTGGAAGAGATAATCGAAGCTCGCTTATCCGTTATGCCAATCAACTTATTATAATCCAATGAAAACTGAGTATGGTCAGCCAACTCAGACAACGAATCCAGCGAGCGATCAAACCCAGAAACTAGCACATAGCCGCCAATTTTAGCCCCTTCTGGTGCATTATTTTCCAGAAAGCGTAATACCGTAATGCACCCTAAACTGTGCCCAACTAAAATAGTATTTTCATCAAACTGAATATTGGCATCAAGTAAACATTTCTGCCATTTTTGCGGATCAGGAGAATTTGATTCTGGTAATGCAGGTACATCAACCGTCGCCCCTACCGCTTCTAATTCATCTTTTAACCAGTTAAACCAATTATCATTCGGTGATGCTGTATAACCATGAACAATGATAACTTTTTTACCGTCCACTTAATCGTCCTCAATATTAATCGCCACAAAAAATGGCTAAACGCAGAATCATTGCGCAAATCTAGCATGGGGTTTGTGAAGCATCATTCTCATTATTCGTAATATCTATGAGAAAAATAAACGCTTCGTCCAGCTCTTCTTCTGCTTCATTCATCAATTCAATCACCGATGAAAATTGCGTACGCTGAGCCGCCTTTAAATGGCTAAAAATCAGCGTAACGGGTAACTCTATTTCCCCAGTAATCACATCCCATAACCCATCGAGATTATGGCCAAACCATTTAGGAAGCGAGAACTGTTGCTGAAATTGCCGATAAAATTCCTCAAGGCTATCTATTTCACGAAAATCAAAAACGACGGTCTTGCTCATCGCTATCCCCCAATCATTTAACTTGTTGGAACGTTTTATAATGGTCTGTACTAACGAAGATCATTCCATCAGAGGAATAGAGTAGACGGTCTGCACCACGATGCCCGCAACGATAATTTATATCAGCTTCAAACCACTGGCGCCCATCAGCAATAGGTAAACCTTTTTCACGGTTAGAAAAACGGTCGCCACCGATGGCTCTACCAGGTAAAACTTCACATAAATTCCCTTTTTTAGCATCCCAACCCGCTTCTCTTGCCTGTTTTTTCGTCATGTAAAATGCAGGGAGCTTTTGGTATTTTTCCATAAAACTGACCACATTATTCTGAGCGGTCAGCTGATCAATCGTTTTTGGCGTTTCACCCGGAGTTATCGCTTCGCGGGAAGGCGGTGTGCTTTGTGTACTTGAAATAGTTTGTGTGGTTGATGATGTACCAGAAGATGGTTCCGGTGCGCCCTGCTCGCCACCTTTAAAGTACAGGCTAATCGCAATCAAAATTGCCATTAACACTAAAGAAATAATACGTTTATTCATAGTGCCTCAATCATTTTTGCTGTGCGGATAAATAATCGCCCCAGTCACATTCGTAACTAGGGCGAATAAATAAAAGACTATCTTAACGTGTGATTACGCGGTGCCACCCACGGTCATTTTATCGAGTTTCAGTGTTGGTTGCCCCACACCCACTGGCACGCTTTGCCCTTCTTTACCACAAACGCCCACGCCTTTATCCAGCGCAAGGTCATTACCTACCATGGAGATCTGCTGCATAGCTTCTACGCCAGAACCAATTAAGGTCGCGCCCTTTACTGGCGAGATAATTTTACCATTTTCAATTAAGTAAGCTTCTGAGGTTGAAAATACAAATTTACCCGATGTGATATCCACCTGACCACCACCAAAATTTGGTGCATACAACCCTTTTTCAACACTGGCAATAATCTCTTCCGGTGTTGATTCACCCGCTAACATATAGGTATTTGTCATGCGAGGCATTGGTAAATGAGCGTAAGATTCACGGCGCGCATTCCCAGTTGGTGCCACACCCATTAAACGCGCGTTATGCTTATCTTGAATGTAGTTACGTAGAATTCCATTCTCAATCAACACATTGTACTGACCCGGAACCCCTTCATCATCAATCGCTAATGAACCGCGACGCCCCGCAATGGTTCCATCATCCACCACAGTACACAGGGAAGATGCGACTTGCTCGCCCATTTTTCCTGAGAAAACAGAGGTGCCACGACGGTTAAAGTCACCTTCTAAACCATGCCCCACCGCTTCGTGGAGCAGAACTCCCGGCCAACCAGCACCTAATACTACAGGCATCATGCCAGCAGGAGCGGCAACTGCCGATAAATTCACTAACGCCATGCGTACCGCTTCACGGGCATACTGCTCCGCGACTACTTGCCCTTGATGGATTTCGAGGAAATATTCATAACCATAACGACCGCCGCCGCCGCTTGCTCCGCGTTCACGTTTGCCATCATGTTCCACCAGCACACTCACCGATAAACGTACCAGTGGGCGAATATCCGTTGCTAATGTGCCATCGGTGGCAGCGACTAACACTTGTTCGTACACACCTGTTAAGCTGGCATTCACTTCAATTACGCGAGGATCTTCAGCGCGCGCTACTTGGTCAACGCGATGCAGCAATTCAATTTTCTGCTCACGTGGTAAGCTACGCAAAGGATCCGCTTCAGAATAGAGTTTTTTGTAGTCTACATTGGTTAAAATCTGTGACTTTCCAGAGCCTTGTTCAGTCACGATACTACGGGCTGCAGTGGCGCTTTGGGTTAGTGCCAGCAATGAAATTTGGTCTGCATAGGCAAAACCCGTTTTTTCACCCGTAATCGCTCGAACCCCAACACCTTGGTCAATATTGTAGGAGCCATCTTTAATGATTCGATCTTCTAAAACCCATGATTCATGGTAGCTAGACTGAAAAAAGAGATCCCCATAATCAACACGGCGCTCAGATAGCAGCCCTAAAATATCATACAGATTATCTTGACCAAGACCGTTGGCAGCCAGCAAATGTTCGCTGACAGAAGCTAAACTCATATTCGTTACTCTTATTTAGTTTATTTTTTAATCAATGATGTTAATTGTGGTCTAAAGCGGTTATGTTTCACCACTCGGATCTGTTCACGCATCACTTTTAAGCTGTCTGGCTGGACATTCACGACCAACGCGGAAACAGCATCCACATTCTTTTTCATCACCTTACCCCAGCCATCTACGGCGAGAGTATGTCCCCATGTACGACGCGTACCATGCACCCCAACTTGCGCTGGCGCTAAAACATAGCACTGGTTTTCAATCGCACGGGCTCTTAACAGTGGCTCCCAGTGAGCTTGTCCAGTATAACGAGTAAACGCCGCAGGGACGGAAATAATCTCCGCACCTTGTTCACGTAATGCTTGGAATAAGCCAGGGAAACGTAAATCATAACAAATGGTTAAACCTAAGCGACCTACTGGCGTATCAACCACAGTCAGGTGCTCACCACGTTGATAAATAACCGATTCGTTATACTCGCCTTGTTCATCTTCGATGTTCACATCGAACATATGAATTTTATCGTAACGCGCAGTGATATTCCCTTTCGCATCAAACAGCAAGCTACTGCTGGTAATTCGTTCAGGATCTTCACGGCTAATCAATGGCATTGACCCAATCAGGATCCACACATTGTAACGGATAGCCATCCCACGGATAGCGTCTTGTAATGGGCCATTACCTTCTGCTTCAGCCTGTTTACGATAGGTTGCAGCATCAGCAAATAGCAATGCATTTTCAGGAGTAAGAACTAACTGCACGGTATCAGGCAACTGTTTAATTTGCTGCTCTATCTGTGCCAAGTTGTGTTTTGTATTCTTACCACTACATAACTGCAAAAGTGCAACATTACCCGTTTTCATTACTCTTGAGTCTCCTTAAGCTGACGTAGTACTTCATCAATTTTAGGTTCATCCAAACTACCGCTTACACGATAGCGAATAACCGAAATTTTACTCCACAACGGACCAAGGACTTTCGATGCCGCAAATACTGCCGCGCCCGCAAACGGGTTAATCACGAATGCGGTGGCTACACCTACTGTAGCAGAAATTTCAGGGGTAATGACCGCTTCCGCATTAATTTGGCGCTTAACAAGGTCAATATCCCCATTCAAGGCAATATCCGCGACTAATCCATCAATATAAAGATCCTTCGAGGTTAGAATACCTTGATTGATGACCGCATTGCCTTTAATCGAATCAAAGTTAAAGTCATTACTGAACGTATCCCGGAAATCTAACTGAAGCTTGCGCAATAATGCATCAAAACTGACTAAACGTAATAACTGCCCAGCACGCCCGCCCCCCATATGAGCAATCGCGCCTTTCCCTAATTTCGCTGACATTTTCCCATTCAGCGTGGCAACCTCAGGCTCCCAAGGAACCTGCGCCCAATTCAGGTCAAATTCAATCGAATACGGGGAGTCGATAATTGGTACCAAGACACCAAAATAAGCAGCAGTTTCATCGAACGCCTCGCCAGTAAGCGAGCCTGCAATCTCAGTTTTATTACCATCATTACTGCGCCATAAAGCGTCTAGCTTTAACTCACTGGCACTGTTTTTCAGTGAACCACCAGTTAATTTCAAAGTGTGCTGCCCCACTGGCGTGACTTTCGCCGTGATTTCGCCCAGTTTTTGCCCACTCACCCAACACTCGGTACAATGGATATTCACTTTAGGCCACTGGCTAAAGTCGAACACTTCCGACGGAGAGGTCTTTTCGCTTGAAGTCAGTGAACCTTCAGGATTGTAATACAGGTATTCAATATCTAACGCCCATGGCTGCTGCTTCCAAATCTGTAGCTGCCCTTTTAGGTTTGCACTTTCTACATTGATTTGCTGTTCATCACGGTATAAATCATAAGAGAAGCTCAAATCTTTCCAACGCTGTCCAGCCAAATAAACGGATGGGGCTTTAACCTCAAGGGTATCCGGGTAGCCAATTTGCCCCACATGCTCGCTGGCAGAAGAAGATAAAAAGCCACTCGCTAATTTCTCCCAATTGACATCCTCTACGGCTGGTAAATCAACTAAGATGGTCGAGCTATTTGGTAATGCAGGAACCTGATTACTCCACGGGGCAATGTGAGCTTTTTGTAATTTCAATGGAGAGCTGGTGAGCGACCACTGAGAATTAAAACCAAGACGCTGACCAATATCACCACCTACCGTTAATTGTTCCGTCGTGCCTTTCGCTTGAATATTTATCTTACCAAGCTGTTGCAGTAGTTCGGTATTCAGCGCAGGTAACTGGCTTTTTAGCTTATTTAATCCTGCGGCTACCTCAATCTGTAAGCCTGTCGCTTGCTTGGATGATTCTGGTAACGTGATATGAATTTGGCTTTTCCAATCACTCACGCCAGAGACTTTCCCTTTGATATCACTTGGCAGCATGGGAACTTTATTGAGCTCCCAATTTCCGCCAAGGTTAATATCCACCAAATAATCTTTCGGGCGCGTTAATGTCGTGAAATCCAAAGAAACTGGCTGTTCTAACCATTGCCCTGTGATGTTATCACTGACTAAATCCCCATTGGTAAATTTGAAGCTGCCAGTCAATCCGTGCAATGTGCTATCGATTGGCCGTACAAACACATTATTCTTATTAAGATTGACCTGCCCTTTCGCGACAACATCTTTTCCAGCCGATAATGGAATGGCGAGATTAAGCTTACCGGTTACGGTGCCATCAATTTGTAGCTCATCCAGCGTATCGCCAAGGGAATGTTTGAGTGGTGTATGGGTAAAATATTGTTGGATCTGTTTGCCCGTTCCACTCACTCCCGCATCGATATATAACATTTCATCGAAGTAATCATGAATTACTGCATCGAGATTTTCTGCCGTTGCATCCCCTAATTTCACCGAGTCCGTATGCATCGCTAAACTTGCGCGGCTAAAGTCTAAATCGAGGTTTAAATCCAGTAATGCAGGCCATTGGTCATCGTATTCGAATGTGCCATCACGCAGCGGCACATACACTTGGAACTGCCCGTCATTTTTATAGTAAGGATAATGTGCGGGGTCGCCTTTATACACCAACGTCGCATTGTCTACATGTCCAGCAATGATCGCTTTGGTCAGATAATCCGCTAGCTCCTGTCCCATCAGCTTTTGAGGGAAATAGCGCCAAGCTTCCCCTGCATCATCGGTGCTGATCCCCGCTAAAATAGCCAAATCGGCAATATCATGCTGCTTCGCTTTCGCATAGCTAAAGTCGCCATTGGCTTTGACGGCCTTAGCTTGCAAATTCACACCGGAACTCCACAATTTGAATTCGCTGCTGTTATTGATCCAATTTAATTTGCCGCTGGCGTTACTAATCTCAAAAGGTGCTTTAAATTCATCGCGATAGTCTACGATGCTATCTTTAAGCGAAAATGAGAGGATCCCTTGTTGAGCACCGCCAATAAGTACCCCGGAGAAATGGTTTACAGAAGGAAGCTCTTTCCATTTTTTCCAGCTAACATCCTGCCAGTCCATACTGATTTGCGTATGGTCCTCAGTGTCTTGCGTTAGGTCGAGAGCAAATTCCGAGACTAATCCCGTCGGTTGACGATGCTGCCAATCTTGCACTAATTCTGGCGTAACAAACGAGAATGTCGGCAAGACTTCACTTAGACGTTCTAGCTCAATATTTTTTGCGCGAATGCGCCAGTGATCTTTATTTTGATATTTTGCCGATGAAGGCAAATACAGAACGGAGACGCTCCCTTGCGGCCAGATGTATTCATTAGTTTTCAGGGTATCTAGCTCAGGAATATTAAACAGCCAACCGTTGCCTTGGCGCTTCATACGTACCAATAAATCATTCACTTGAAGATTTTGCGACAGAGGCTCTTCCCCCCAGTTCGCTTCACCTTGACGTAGCTGGATCAGACCATTATCTATACGATTATTCTTGAGGGTGATCCACGATGATAAACTGAAGTTGGCGTCTCGCAGACCCGTGTTATCCCGTAACCACTTGCTGAGCCAAGGCTGCATATCAATGTTATCGGCCTGCAAATAGAACATGCCGTCACTGAGTACGCCGTTTTTATCCGACACATCCAGCTTCACTTGCAGATAACTATTTTGCTTATTTAGTGTTTCAAGGCTAACGAAACCTTGGGCGCGGTGGCGGGCATCTTGGTTAAGCCATGAAAGTTCAGGCAACAGTAACGTCATCTTTTGGTCTGATGGCGTCAAAAATGTCACTTGGCTATCTTTTAAAATAAAATGGTCAAACTGCCGTAAAAACAGGTCATCTACGCCATCATAGTTCGTGGTTTCATCTTCCGCTCCATCAAAACTCAGCGGGACTTTATAATCCACATTCAGTTGATAAAACGTCAAATCACGAAAACGCCAACGCAAAGATAATAGCGAATTCCAAATATCTAATTCGATGGTGATTTTGTTAACTTGTATATCGGTTATTGGATTTTTGGCAACAACATCGGAAATGATAAGCTCGGGACCATAATAGCGCCAAGCTCCTTCAATCTGACCAATATCCAGTGAGATATCACTGTGATTTTCAACGTAGGTGATAATTTCTTGGCGATAATGATCGATATTGGGTAATAGAAAACGCAAACTGGTGAGTACCAACGCACACAGCAACAATACGGCAGCGGTTGTCACGAGTACGATACGTGGCAGTCGTTTCACCAGTTTCTCCTTCAAGCAGAATGCTACATCATGACAACATCAAAGCGTTCTTGGCTATATAACGGCTCAATCTGCACTTTAACTTGTTTCCCTACAAAGATTTCAACTTCCGCTAATGCGTGAGATTCATCCCCGGTCAACACATCCACCACTGCTTTTGATGCATACACTAAAAATCTATCAGCATCGATTGTGCGGTGAACTCTCACGATTTCACGCAAAATTTCATAACATACAGTTTCAACCGATTTTACCGTACCACGACCTTGGCAAGTTGGACAGGTATCGCACAGCACATGCTCCAAGCTTTCACGGGTTCTTTTACGTGTCATCTCAACTAATCCTAGCTGAGAGAACCCATTAATGGTGGTTTTTACCTTATCTTTACTTAAAGCTTGTTCAAGTGAGGCTAACACACGGCGGCGATGTTCTACATCAGACATATCGATAAAATCGATGATAATAATACCACCGAGATTTCTTAATCGTAATTGGCGTGCAATGGCTTGAGTCGCTTCAACGTTGGTATTAAAGATAGTTTCTTCTAAATTGCGGTGACCAACAAATGCGCCCGTATTGATATCGATGGTGGTCATCGCTTCAGTTTGGTCAATGATCAGATACCCGCCCGATTTCAATTCAACCTTTCTGTCCATCGCGCGTTGAATTTCATTTTCCACATCGAACAAGTCAAAAATAGGTTGATTGCCTTGGTATAGCTCAAGCTTCGCCGTCATTTCCGGCACATATTCCGCAATAAACTCTTCTAACTGCGTGTAGGTTAAACGAGAATCCACACGAATACGGTCGAGGGATGCGCCAGCGAAGTCTCGAATAATACGGTATGCCAATGAAAGCTCACCATAAATTTTAGTACGCGTAACATTACGTTTTTTGCGTTCAATCACTTTCGCCCATAAGCGTTTTAAAAATGCGGCATCCTGTTTAACATCCTCTTCAGCCACACCTTCTGCGGCGGTACGAATGATAAACCCGCCGTTTTCATCGCAATATTGTGCGACGCACTCTTTTAAACGCTCTCTTTCTTCTTCACTATCAATACGCTGAGACACGCCAACATGGGAAGCTCCCGGCATGAAAACCAAGTAACGCGAAGGCAACGTAATGTCTGTGGTGAGTCTTGCGCCTTTGGTGCCGAGTGGATCTTTAACCACTTGGACAATTAAATCTTGCCCTTGCTTCACCAGCTCAGCGATATCTCTGACATGAAAGTTTTTCTGCTCGTCACCCGCAATACATTCGGTGTGAGGCATAATGTCCGAGGCGTGTAAAAAGGCTGCTTTATCCAGACCAATATCAACAAAGGCCGCCTGCATACCAGGTAAAACGCGGCTCACACGACCTTTGTAGATATTCCCTACTAGCCCTCTTTTCGCCTCTCTTTCAACATGTATTTCTTGTAAGATCCCACCATCAATATAAGCTACGCGCGTTTCAGATGGTGTTACGTTTACTAATAGTTCCGTAGTCATGAATTCCCCTTCCCATCACCTAACGCTAAAAATCGTTGTATTAATTCTTCTGTTTCGACCAATGGTAAGCCCACCACTGCATGATAGCTGCCATTTATGCGTCGAATAAAACGTCCACCGAAACCTTGGATACCGTAAGCACCGGCTTTATCCATTGGCTCGCCAGATTGTATATAATCCTGTATTTCCAGCAAAGATAACTCGCGGAATGTCACATCTGTCGTAATCAATGAGGTTAGAGTCTCATGCTTGTTCGACACAGCAATGGCAGTCATTACCTGATGTGTTTTACCAGAAAGGTCACTGAGGATTTGCTGAGCATGGGCAGCATCTCGCGGTTTTTCTAATATTTTACCGTCAAGAACCACAATAGTATCTGCACCCAAAACTGGATGATCCGCAGGAGCAATTGCTACACCCGCTCGGGATTTATCTCGCGCTAAGCGCTGGACATACGCCTGAGGCGATTCCCCTTCTTGCCACTTTTCTTCCACTTCGGGACGCAAGATTTCAAAGGAATAACCTAGCAGTTGGACTAATTCACGTCGTCTCGGTGAACCTGATGCAAGATAAATTAAGCTCATAAATTGTCATTCCAGTTATCATCAACGGCCACAATCTTAACATACTGAAAATTGGCGGCGAATTTTTCGTAACAGTAAAAATAACCATGGCCACAGAATACCATTCACCAAACTATTCCAGAATACTTGTGGGTGGAATAAGACTTGTGAGGAAAGGAATTCTGCCCAGAAAACAGCAAGGTCTTGCACCACCGTTAATGCAACAATAATCAAAGCTTGCTGCCACAGTGCCATGTTACGTAAAAGCTGATGCTTGTATGCCACGAGATAACAAATGATGCTGAAGGAGAGCGCATGTACGCCCAGAGCTGATCCTTGAATAGAATCGACAATAATTCCTAAGATAAAGCTGGTACCCACACTGACGCGATGCGGTAATGCCATTACCCAGTATATTAAAATCAGCAGTAACCACGATGGTCGGTAAAATGCCAATTGCTCAGGCCACGGCATTACCTGCAAAATCAGTGCAATAACAAAAGATAGCCAGATAATGATGCGCCCATTACCGCGATACTCATCCATTATGATTTCTTCTCCACCCTTTCATCATACCGTTTCCCTCACTCTATCTTATGGCTGAGGTTGAGGCTGTGCAGGTTGCATGGACGGTGGTAATGGTGGTCCTTGAATCTCGCTTGGTGTTGGTAACACCTGCGGCAACACTTTCATTAAACGCTCATTTGCAGCCCGGTAAACATCGGATGGCTGTAATGGGGTTTTCGGATCACTTTCATTGCCCCACAGCAGGAGTAAATAACGTAGACGTTGTAACTCAGCACTTGGTCTTGCAGAGATGATAGTATAGGCACGTTGAGTATCATGCTTCACCGCTGAAACAACAGCAACAGGATACCCTTCAGGGAATCGTCCACCTAAGCCCGAAGTCACTAACACATCACCAACACGAATATCTGTATTTCCAGGAAGTGGCTCTAATTGCAGGTCATCCGCACATCCTGAGCCCGCAGCAATAACACGGATATCATTACGTAAGACTTGCACAGGCAATGCATGGGCAGTATCGCAAATTAATAAAACGCGGCTATTAAAATTACTGGTACCAACAACCTGACCTACCACGCCTTTATCGCTGATAACCGGTTGGCCTTCATAAACGCCGTCATTACTGCCTTTATCTATCACGACTTGGTCGCGATAAGGCGTATTTGCACCTGAAATGACTTGCGTCACCATCATGTGTTCATCTTGGCGTAATGGGGAACCTAACAGTTCGCGTAAGCGGGCATTTTCTTGTTTGAGTTGCTCAAGCAGCAAGTTATCCGCTTTTTTTAATAATAGCTCTTGGCGTAGGGCTTTATTCTCAAACTGGAGCTGATCCCGCGTTGAAAGGGTGTCAGAGATATTATCAAGGAATTGACGTGGTCCGTTAGCTAAAAAATAGAATGGGCTAACCGCCGTGTCTAAATAATTACGGATTTTATTGAAAGGCTCAAATCGATGGTCAATCACCACCAGCACCAATGCAATTATCACTGCAATAAAAATGCGTAACTGTAGGGAAGGACCTCGCCTAAAAATTGGCTTCATGTATGGCTAAGTTTCGCTAATGGTCGGAGAATAAAAAAATAGTCAAAGCGACTGGAGCTAAAAAACTCCAGTCACTTATGGCGTGATTTAGTCTTCGCTAAACAGGTCACCGCCGTGCATGTCAATCATCTCTAACGCTTTACCGCCGCCACGAGCAACGCAGGTTAAAGGATCTTCAGCAACGATGACCGGAATGCCAGTCTCTTCCATTAATAAACGATCTAAATTACGCAGAAGAGCACCACCACCCGTTAATACCATACCGCGTTCTGAGATATCAGACGCTAATTCTGGTGGGCACTGTTCTAACGCTAACATTACCGCACTCACGATACCGGTCAGAGGCTCTTGTAATGCTTCTAAAATTTCGTTGGAGTTCATTTTGAATCCGCGTGGCACACCTTCAGCCAAGTTACGACCGCGAACCTCAATTTCATAAACTTCATCAGTTGGGAAAGCAGAACCGATACCGTGCTTGATACGCTCAGCCGTTGCTTCACCAATTAAGGAACCATAATTACGACGCACATAGTTGATGATTGACTCGTCAAAACGGTCACCACCAATGCGGACAGAAGAAGAGTAAACTACCCCGTTCAGGGAGATAACAGCCACTTCAGTGGTACCACCACCGATATCGACAACCATGGAACCTGTCGCTTCAGAAACAGGTAAACCAGCACCGATTGCCGCTGCCATTGGCTCTTCAATTAAGAAAACTTCGCGGGCGCCTGCGCTTAATGCAGATTCACGGATAGCTTTACGCTCAACTTGAGTTGCACCAACAGGCACACAGACTAAAACACGAGGGCTTGGACGCAGGAAGCTGTTGCTATGAACTTGCTTGATAAAGTGTTGTAACATTTTTTCAGTTAAGAAAAAGTCTGCAATCACACCATCTTTCATTGGTCGAATTGCGGAAATGTTACCCGGTGTACGCCCCAGCATCTGTTTCGCTTCACCACCAACCGCAGCAACGCTTTTTGGCGAGCCCGCGCGATCCTGACGAATTGCAACTACAGAGGGTTCATTTAATTTGACGCCTTGTCCTTTGACATAAATGAGGGTATTGGCCGTACCCAAGTCAATCGACAGGTCATTAGAAAACATGCCACGAAATTTTTTAAACATAACGAAAGGATTATCCTGCAAGCTGGGGACGAATAAAAACCCGTCTACTCTACCAACCACTTGAAGCTGCCTCAAGGCGTAAATCAATCACTTCATAAATATGGTTAATTCATCTATTTTCACATACTAAAATCGTACATGCTTCTATAACAAAACGAAGCAGATAAAAACCCCGAAAATCACCCTTAATTCAAACGCCTTTGAAATTTTTCATCATTCGCGCACGAAAAATGGACAGCCCTCTGGTTGTTATATACTCCATCTTTGCGTTCTTCCCAGTGTGACAAGCGATTATGTCTACAAGTTCAAATAAATTTTTTATATTTTAATTATTGCTATACATCTAGCTTTTTAACAACAAAATAAGTGAACTTAAATTTCGCTGATTCTATTATCAACTTTAAATTAAGCCATAACCATGTCGACACGCTGATGTATTAGTCAGAGTAGGACATTTTGCATGATAAAAGCCTAGTTATGCCAGAAAAAAATGCATTTTTACAAATTAATTACATAAGTAATAGCTTGAATACCATTCTGGCGTCAATGAAAACGATTTTACCTGTGTGTAAATTAAAAAAAACACTTATTTAATCAAAAAATTAGGGGTGGATCATGAAAGCGCTCGTTTTACAGCAACAAGGCGATAAAGTCGTCCCAGAAATCCTCAATGTACCTACAGAGTCATTACCCGCTGGCGATGTCATCGTCGATATTCACTGGTCGACAATTAACTATAAAGATGCGCTAGCTATTAATGGAAAAGCCGGCGTTGTCCGTCAATATCCAATGGTACCTGGAATTGACTTCTCAGGCATCGTTCATCACAGTGAGGATCCCCGTTTTCATATTGGCCAACACGTACTATTAACAGGATGGGGAGTTGGAGAAACACACTGGGGTGGGCTCGCCACACAAGCGAAAGTTCCCGCCGATTATTTAACGCCTCTTCCTGAAGCATTATCACTGAAGCATGCCATGACCATCGGCACCGCTGGATTTACCGCCATGTTGTGCGTAAACGCCCTTGAAGATGCAGGGATCACCCCAGAAAGTGGCGAAATTGTTGTGAGCGGCGCTAGTGGCGGTGTCGGTAGTGTCGCCACCCAATTGCTCTCTTTATTAGGCTATCAAGTTGTGGCTATTTCAGGTCGCGCAGAAAATCACGACTACTTACTGAAAATTGGTGCGAAAAGCGTGCTACCTCGTAGTGAATTTACTCATCCAGCCAAACCGCTGGATAAGCAGCGTTGGGCTGGCGCTATCGACACGGTTGGTGGTGACGTGCTGGCCAATATCTTGGCGCAAGTGAATTATAATGGTGCGGTTGCGGCCTGTGGGCTGGCTGGCGGGTTCTCACTACCAACAACAGTCATGCCATTTATTTTGCGTAATATCCGTCTGCAAGGGGTCGATTCCGTTTACTACCCAGCGGCAAAACGCCAAAAAGTGTGGGAACGCTTAGCGCAACTTTTGCCTGATGCGTTTTATGAGCAAGTTAGCAGCGAGATTTCATTAGAAGAGTGTGTCGAACACGCAAAAAAACTCTTAAAAAACGAAGTCACTGGGCGTACCCTAGTAAACCTTCAAAATTAAATCATCAACACGCGTGATTGTGTCGCCACAATGTGGATTACGGCACAATTTATAAAATAAATTCGGGTAATTTCTCTGATAAGACCAGTATTTTGCTGCTATATGCAACGAAATAATTATAATGCTCTTCCTTGTCAGTGGAAAATCTATTTATTTTTATGATAAAAGATGACAAAACGTCGACATCGCGTTATGTTGTCGGATTATTGACATATCGTCGGAGTTAGCAACACAATGACAGAAGATACTCATATTTTGCTCCTTAACGGCCCGAACTTAAATATGCTGGGTTCCAGAGAACCTGAGAAATATGGGGCTCGACCGCTTTCTGAAATTGTATCGAACCTGATGCAAGAAGCAGAAAAACTAGGCGTAAAACTGAGCCATTTTCAGTCAAATGCAGAGCATGAACTTATCGATAGAATTCATGCAGCACAAGGTAATGTTGATTATATCCTAATCAACCCGGCCGCATTCACGCATACAAGTGTTGCTCTGCGTGATGCGCTATTAGCAGTTTGTATCCCATTTATCGAGATCCATCTGTCTAATATTTATGCTAGAGAACCCTTTCGTCATCACTCATATTTCTCCGATATGTCCAATGGGGTTATTTGTGGTCTTGGCGCAGATGGTTACAGTTTTGCATTACAAGCCGCGGTTAATCGTGTGCGACTAATTAATTCAATTCAAATATAAGAGTACGGAATCATATCCATGGATATTCGTAAAATTAAAAAGCTGATCGAACTTGTTGAAGAATCTGGCATTTCTGAACTGGAAATTTCTGAAGGTGAAGAGTCAGTACGTATCAGTCGTGTATCACCAGCATCTCAAATGATGGCTGCACCTCAACAGTTCTACTCAGCACCAGTTGCTCAACAACCTGCATTAGCTAACGCGGTTGCTCCAGCACAAGAAGCAGCGGCTCCAGCAGCACCTGCGGCAGTTTCTGGTCACCAAGTTCGCTCACCAATGGTTGGTACTTTCTACCGCTCACCAAGCCCAGAAGCAAAACCATTCGTTGAAGTTGGTCAAACTGTCAAAGTTGGCGATCCTCTTTGCATCGTTGAAGCGATGAAAATGATGAACCAAATCGAAGCAGATAAAGCTGGTGTTGTTAAAGCTATTTTGTTGCAAAACGGTGATGCAATAGAATTTGACGAGCCATTAGTTGTCATCGAATAACGAGGCGTTTCCATGCTGGAAAAAATTGTTATCGCTAACCGTGGGGAAATTGCACTGCGTATTCTGCGTGCATGTAAAGAACTCGGCATCAAAACTGTTGCGGTTCACTCCACGGCAGATAGAGATTTAAAACACGTATTGCTGGCAGACGAAACTATTTGTATTGGTCCGGCTGCCTCAGCAAAAAGCTACTTGAATATCCCTGCAATCATTGCTGCGGCTGAAATTTCAGGCGCACAAGCGATTCACCCAGGATACGGTTTCCTGTCTGAAAACGCTGACTTTGCAGAGCAAGTAGAACAATCAGGTTTCATTTTTATCGGCCCAAAAGCTGAAACCATCCGCCTAATGGGCGACAAAGTTTCTGCGATTAGCGCGATGAAAAAAGCAGGCGTTCCATGTGTACCAGGTTCTGATGGTCCACTGGGTAACGACACTGAAAAGAACAAAGCAATTGCTAAACGCATCGGCTTCCCAGTTATCATCAAAGCATCTGGTGGTGGTGGTGGTCGTGGTATGCGTGTGGTTCGTAATGAGAAAGATTTAGAATCTTCCATTAACCTGACCCGTGCAGAAGCAAAAGCCGCATTCAACAACGACATGGTTTACATGGAAAAATTCCTTGAAAACCCACGTCACGTTGAAATCCAAGTGATGGCAGATGGTCAAGGTCATGCTGTTTATTTAGCTGAACGTGACTGTTCAATGCAGCGCCGCCACCAAAAAGTGGTTGAAGAAGCACCAGCTCCGGGGATCACCCCAGAAATTCGCCGTAATATCGGTGAACGCTGTGCAAAAGCCTGTATCGAAATCGGCTATCGTGGCGCAGGTACTTTTGAGTTCTTATTTGAAAATGGCGAATTCTATTTCATCGAAATGAACACCCGTATTCAGGTTGAGCACCCAGTGACCGAAATGATCACCGGCGTTGACTTAATCAAAGAACAGCTGCGTGTAGCATCCGGTTTACCATTATCTGTGACTCAGGATCAGATCAATGTTCACGGTCATGCGATTGAGTGTCGTATCAACGCAGAAGACCCGCACACATTCCTGCCTAGCCCAGGTAAAATCACTCGTTTCCACTCTCCGGGTGGCTTCGGTGTTCGTTGGGAATCTCATATTTACGCAGGCTACTCTGTTCCTCCGTTCTATGACTCAATGATCGGTAAATTAATCACTTACGGTGAAACTCGTGAAATCGCGATTGCTCGTATGAAAAACGCGCTGAACGAACTGATCATCGATGGGATTAAAACCAACATCGAATTACAACAGATGATCATGAATGATGAAAACTTTGCCAAAGGTGGAACCAACATCCACTATTTGGAGAAAAAACTCGGTATTCAAGAATAATTCCCTGAATAATCGACATTTTCGTCATTAAAAACAAATACCGGAAAATCAATTTCCGGTATTTTTTTGCCTATAAATGGCAGGATTATCGGTTTTATTACGCTATTTTTCACACTCCCTCTTCAGATTGTCGTACAATCCCCGATTATTTTTGTCAACATGAGGAGGAAAAGCGGATGGACAAACGTTTTCTTCAATCAAACAGGGAAGCTCGTTGGGCGCTATATCTGACTATTGCCTACATGATAGGTTGGGTACTTTGTGCTTATCTACCCAGTAACACACTTGGTGTTACCGGATTACCGTTATGGTTTGAATGGTCATGTCTGATTCTCCCTATCATCTTTATTTTGCTATGCATCATGATGGTTAAACTCGTATTCAAAGATATCTCGCTGGAGGAGAAAGATGCAGACTGAAGTTCTCCTGCCCTTAATCGGCTATCTGCTCCTCGTTTTTCTCCTTTCGCTCTACGCTTATAAAAAACGCACGAAAGGCGAATTTCTTAACGAGTATTTTCTAGGTAATCGCTCGATGGGCGGCTTTGTCTTAGCCATGACCATCACCGCAACCTATATCAGCGCTAGCTCCTTCATCGGTGGTCCCGGTGCCGCCTACAAATACGGGTTAGGCTGGGTACTCCTCGCCATGATCCAACTACCTGCAATCTGGCTCTCTTTGGGCGTACTTGGCAAAAAATTTGCCATCTTAGCGCGTCGCTATAACGCCGTAACCCTCAACGATATGCTCTACGCCCGCTACCAAAGTCGTTTTCTGGTTTGGTTTGCTAGCGTAAGTTTATTAGTCGCGTTCTTTGGGGCGATGACGGTGCAGTTTATCGGAGGTGCTCGATTACTCGAAACCGCTGCCGGCATTCCTTACACTTATGGACTCGTTATTTTTGGCGTCTCTATCGCGCTGTATACCGCGATTGGTGGTTTCCGAGCCAGTGTTCTTAACGATGCCTTACAAGGGCTGGTTATGTTACTGGGTACGGTTATTTTGCTGGTTGCCATTATCTACCATGCGGGGGGTTTACCTGCTGCCGTGGAAAAAATGCATGCTATTGACCCAAAACTGGTCTCTCCAGAAGGAGCCAACGATATCCTCAGCGGACCATTCATGGCCTCATTCTGGGTATTAGTCTGTTTTGGAGTTATCGGATTACCACATACCGCAGTACGCTGTATTTCCTACAAAGACAGCAAAGCGGTTCATAAAGGTATTATCATCGGTACGATTGTGATGGCAATCTTGATGTTTGGTATGCACTTTGCGGGCGCCTTGGGGCGTGCCATACTGCCAGATTTAACCATCCCAGACCAAGTGATCCCGACCTTGATGGTTCAGGTTCTTCCACCATTTGCCGCGGGGATTTTCCTGGCAGCACCAATGGCCGCAATTATGTCCACCATTAACGCCCAGTTACTGCAATCTTCGGCGACGATCGTGAAAGATATCTACCTTAATGCCGCACCTGAACAAATTAAAAATGAGAAAAAACTGGCGCGCATTTCCAGCTTCTCAACCTTAATCTTAGGGGCACTATTATTGATTGCTGCGTGGAACCCACCACAAATGATTATCTGGCTGAATTTATTAGCTTTTGGTGGATTAGAAGCGGTATTCCTGTGGCCACTGGTTCTTGGATTATATTGGGAAAAAGCCAACGGCACTGGCGCCCTGAGCGGCATGATCGTGGGCGGTGTTTGCTACGCCATTTTCGCCTCATTTAAGATTGAAATTATGGGCTTCCACGCCATTGTGCCATCACTGATTCTGAGCCTAATTGCCTTTTTAATCGGTAATCTTTTTGGCAAAAACCCAGTACAATCGGCACCAAATGAACAGGTAACCAGCACTCATTGATTTTGGCTTTACCTAATGTAAATGAACAAATGCAATGCTCTAAATAATTTAGGCGGCAAACGAGCTAATCCCTAGGAGCATACACAAGTATGTGACTAGGGTTAGCGAGCGCAGCCAACAACGCTATGGCGTGAAGAATGAAGAGCAACCCTATAGCGTGAAGAATGACGAGCATTTTAAAAGAGAAAAAACAATGCCTTGGATACAAATAAGACTAAACTCAAACGCCAAAGACGCAGAAGCCCTTGGCGATGAACTCATGGAAACGGGCTCCGTGTCCGTCACTTTCCAAGACAGCCACGACACCCCTGTTTTCGAGCCTCTTCCTGGAGAAACTCGTCTGTGGGGCGATACCGATGTTATCGGTCTGTATGATGCTGAAACCGATATGAAATGGGTGGTCGCTCAGTTAGAAAACAGCCCGTTACTCGGCGCTGGCTTCGTTCATAAAATCGAACAAATTGAAGATAAAGACTGGGAGCGCGAATGGATGGATAACTTCCACCCAATGCGTTTCGGCCAACGTTTATGGATCTGCCCTAGCTGGCGCGATGTGCCAGATCCAACCGCTGTTAACGTAATGTTAGATCCTGGCTTAGCATTCGGTACGGGAACCCACCCGACGACGTCATTATGCCTTGAATGGCTCGATGGATTGGATCTTGAAGGCAAAACCGTTATCGATTTTGGTTGCGGATCAGGGATCTTAGCTATTGCGGCATTAAAGCTCGGTGCAGCGCGTGCGATCGGGATCGATATCGATCCACAAGCGATTCTTGCGAGCCGCGATAATGCGGAGCGTAATGGCGTCTCAGAGCGTCTGTCGCTCTATTTACCCAAAGACCAACCTCAAGACCTTCAAGCCGATGTTGTGGTCGCTAACATCCTTGCAGGCCCTTTACGTGAGCTTGCACCGATGATCAGTGTACTGCCACGCGCCGGTGGCCATTTAGGCTTATCTGGCGTATTAGCCAGCCAAGCTGAAAGTGTTGCTGATGCTTATCGTGCCGACTTCAATATTGATCCTGTTGCAGAGAAAGATGAGTGGTGCCGTATCACTGGTGTCAAGCATTTTTAATGGGTTTGCGGTAAAAATCAAAGAATAATTTCTTTGAAATTAATTGCAGAATGGATTATCTTACAGCTCAAATATTGCTCAATAGCTGATGATAATCTGTTCTGCTCGAGAAGTGAGTCTTGGATATTCAAAGTAATCGTTATTTTTAGCGTCTGTTGTTAAAAAACACCTAACAACTTGTTAAATAACACTAATTTTATTATTTTCTAAAAAGCAAGATAAAAAAGTTAGTGATAAATAACCGTTTGCTCAAAGTTTGTCCTTTCATATCTCGTAAAAAATGCGTAATATACGCGCCCTTGCAGTCACAGTATGGCCCCCATTTAGTTATGCGAATCGGACAATATCAGTTGAGAAACTGTCTTATTGCTGCCCCCATGGCAGGCATCACAGATAAACCGTTTAGGTCCCTGTGTTATGCGATGGGTGCTGGAATGACGGTATCGGAGATGCTTTCTTCTAACCCACAAGTTTGGAAGACAGATAAATCGAGACTCAGGATGGTTCACCGCGATGAACTCGGGGTACGTTCCGTTCAAATAGCTGGCAATGATCCCGATGAAATGGCTGCTGCAGCTCAAATTAACGTTGAGAGCGGCGCTCAAATCATTGATATCAATATGGGCTGCCCAGCTAAGAAAGTGAATCGTAAGCTAGCAGGCTCAGCCTTACTGCGTTATCCGGAGATTGTAAAATCAATCCTAGAGACCGTTGTAAACGCTGTGGATGTGCCAGTCACACTGAAAATCCGCACAGGCTGGTCACCTGAAGAGCGTAACTGCATAGAGATTGCCCAATTGGCCGAAGATTGTGGTATTCAAGCCCTGACCATTCATGGCAGAACCAGAGCCTGTCTGTTCAACGGCGAAGCTGAATATGACAACATTCGGGCAGTTAAGCAGACTGTTTCCATTCCGGTTATTGCCAATGGCGACATTACTGACCCGCTAAAAGCCAGGGCTGTTTTAGACTACACAGGGGCGGATGCCTTGATGGTAGGACGAGCAGCTCAGGGAAGACCTTGGATCTTTCGGGAAATCCAACATTATCTGGACACAGGTGAAATATTGCCACCGATGCCAATGGCTGACGTGAAAAGCATTATGTTAGGGCATGTACGGGAACTGCACGACTTTTATGGTCAAGGCAAGGGAGCCCGTATAGCGCGCAAACATGTTTCTTGGTACTTACAAGAACATGCACCTGATGACCAGTTTCGGCGCTCCTTCAACGCCATTGAGGATGCCAGCGAACAGCTGGAGGTGTTGGAAGCATTTTTTGAAAATTTTTGCGTAAATAAAAGATAAGAGCTGACAGAACTATGTTCGAACAACGCGTAAATTCTGACGTACTAACCGTTGCAACTGTAAATTCACAAGATCAAGTAACTCAAAAACCGTTACGTGACTCAGTTAAGCAAGCACTGAAGAACTATTTTGCTCAATTAAATAATCAAGATGTTAACGATTTATATGAGCTGGTATTGGCTGAGGTAGAACAGCCTTTGTTGGACATGGTTATGCAATATACCCGTGGAAACCAGACCCGTGCAGCCCTGATGATGGGTATCAACCGCGGAACTCTGCGTAAGAAACTGAAAAAATACGGCATGAACTAATCCTAGTCGGTTAATGCAGTGTTTTTAGAAGCCCTTTCTGATTTTAGAAAGGGCTTTTTTTGTCCCTTTCGATCTGAACACTACCCCCTTCCTTTTAATAATCACCCTTCTTTCTAATACGCAAATCATATATTTTATAAATAAATTCGTTTTGTTTTAATCCTAGCCTTTATTCATGAGCATTATCACAATTAATAAAATCCTCATTTTTATATCTTGCCATTTTCTATCTAGATTTATAAATTCAAAAATCTTCTTGTTCTCATCAATGAAAACTAAAAGGACTTAAATGGTAACTATCGATTTAAGAAGTGATACGCTAACAAGGATAAATAAAAAGGATCTAAATAATATCAATTTTAATTATATTAGCGATGATTGTTATAATGAAGATATTTATGTCAAAAAACTAGAATCCTATATCTCAGAATTATTTAATAAAGAAAATGCGCTATTTATGCCATCAGGCACAATGAGCAATCAGATTGGTTTGAAAGTTTTATCCACTATAGGTGATGAAGTCATTACTGAAGTCGGCTACCACATTTGTTTTTTTGAATCATCCCAAACCTCAGCATTAAACGGCTTAATTATTAATAATGTTAAAACACAAAGTGGTATTTTAACTGAACAAGATGTTATTCAAGCAATTAATCATAAAGCTCGTTGGTCAAATTTATACTCTACTCCCAAAATCATTGCGATAGAAAGTAGCATCAGTACCTACGGTGGAATCGTATTCCCATTAGCAGAAATCAAGAAACTCAAGCAGCTATGTATTGAAAAAAACATGTCTCTGTTTTTAGATGGTGCCCGAGTATTAAATAGCTGCATCTCCCTTAATATTCCTCCGCAAGAATATACCAAAGATATCGATCTTCTCAATATCTGCCTATCAAAAGGCATTGGAGCGCCATTTGGTTCAGTGTTAGTAGGAAGTCAGCATCATATAGAAAACGCTAAACGATACCGAAAATGGTATGGTGGAGCGCTACATCAATCAGGATTACTGGCAGCTATTGCCTTAAATAAGCTGGAACATTATGACTCTCGGTTACACACCGATCACCAAAATGCAGTTCATCTCGCGTCTATTCTTTCACGTTATTTTCAACTCGCTTATCCAGTCGAAACTAATATCGTTATGATAAAAGTGCCAGATGCTGAGCACGTTGTTCAAAAGTTAAAAAGCCATGGGGTGTTAGCCACCGCTTGGACAGCTGATATTGTGCGTTTTGTCACTAGCAGCAATATTTCAGAGACAATGCTCTACCAACTTGAGCTATTATTAAAAAAAATAGAAAGCATACAATATGATGAATAAAATTATGACCACTCGATTTTTATCGGGTACCTCTTTTTACAGTTTTCTACCTTTTTTCTCCCTCTATCTTATTCACTATAAAAATATCAGTGAGAGTGAAACCGCAATTATTATTTTTGTCTTCCTTTTCATTAGCCGTGCCTTTTCTCTCTTCACCCACTTTATTATTGATTTTCTTAATTATAAAAAAACGCTATTTTTAAGCTATCTAATTTCCTCAACATCTATTATTTCACTCTATTTCATTTCAAATTTTTACCCAATTCTGTTATCTGCCGCATTGATTGGTGCGGGGTTTTCTATTGCGAATGTCAGTACCAGTTTATTTATTGCTGAAAATAATAATCACTCAGAAAGAGTGAAAAGTTTTTCAATCTTAAATGTCATTGTGAATATTTCGTCGGCAGTCGGTGGTGCTGTGGGCGAATGGTTTTATCATAGTTTTTATTCCGGAGTGATCTTTCTTCCTGCCGCCATTATGTTCATTGCTGCCCTGTACTCATTAACCTTAACGAATACAAAACATACTCAACCAATACAAAGCCAACAAACGAAAGCCTCTGCCAGCTTTTTAGAATGGGGGATTTTTCTCTGTTATAGCGCCATCCCTTTCTTTATGCTGGGGCTTGTATTCCGTAATTTGGCTTACTTATTTGAGCTAAATTATCAAAATGCTAGAGACTATATTACGGTTTCTTATCTATTCGCTTTGAATGCCTTTATGATCATTTTTTTGCAAATCAAAGTGACCCAATATATTGATAAACAGAAAAAATCCCATCAATTTATTATCTACAAATTCAGCCTTCTTCTGATTGCGAGCCTGCTTTTATTTTTAAACTTCAGCGCATTAATCCCACTTTATTTGCTGATATTCCTATTTACCTTTAGCGAATTAATTTGGAGCCCCTATAACAACAGTCTAGCGATTGAAAAATGCCCATTCACCCGTAAAAAGCTCTCATTATCTATTTGTATATTCTGTTGGGGATTAGCGGAATCCCTTGGCGCTTATGTTGGCATTATTGCTAACCACACTCAAATGCACACCTATATCCCTACTAGCCTACTTTTAATCCTCATAGTTCTATTCACCGCTGAATACGTTATCCATTTAAGGAGCACTGATGAAAACCATCCTATTTCTCGAATGTAATATCTCCGGTACTGGCGTCAGCGCCATCAAATTGGCAAAAGAGAGAGGTTATCACACGGTTTTATTCACCAAAGAACGTCATTATTATGCTCAACTGGCTGATAACCCAATGCTCTATATTGATGAAGTTGTGGAACTAAATACAGGCTCCATGGCAGCGATTTTAAGCCATGCCCTGGACTATAACCTATACGGTATCGTCGCTTTCGATGACTATCGATTAATCAATGCTGCCGCAGCATCCCACGCCTTCAATTTACCTTCGCCAAGTTTAATTGCCCTAACAGCCTGTCGTTACAAGCATCTGACTCGGCAGTATTTACACCAACATAATGCCAATTGTCGCTACAAAGTTGGCAATATCCATGACAAGTTTGACCTGAACAATATGCAGTTCCCTGTAGTGATAAAACCCTGCGATGACAGTGGTAGCAACCAAGTAACAATATGTTATTCAGAGGAAGATGCACTCACTGCTGTGCAGGCGTTATCTGAATTTCGGGTTAACCGTCGAGGATATCAGCTCTCCCCTCATTATCTTGTTGAAGAGTTCATTGAAGGGGATGAATACAGTGCAGAAGCTTACTGGGACTCTAAAGATAACGAGTGGACAATACTCGGTGTCACCAAAAAATACACCACATCTGGGCAATATGCTGTCGAAATTGGTCATGACTTTCCCGATGACACTCTTGATATCGAAAACATCACGAAAACGATCATAGCGTGGCTCACTCAAATCGGCTTATCCCACACCGTTGCTCACGTTGAATTCAAGCTTAGTCACAGTGAAATAAAACTCATTGAAATTAACCCCCGCGTTGCCGGCGGGATGATTGATACCCTTTGCTATCAATCAACAGGGTTTGATTTAGTTGAGTGCTACCTTTCTTTGCACGTCAAAGACATGGTGTACACCCCGAAACTCTGCGCCAATAAACAGTATACGTCGATTCGTTTTCTAACCTCAGAGAAACCAGGAACAATTATCGGGTTTCATGCCAATCCTCAATTAAGTGCCCCTCTACTGTTTAATTTTGTTCCCACGCCAATACATGTAACAACCTTGAAAGACAGCTACAGTCGACTGGGTTACGTAATAACAACCGCCTCTGAGCGGTATTTAGCAGGGAAGAAAGCTGAGAGTTGGCTTAATCATGTAAAACTCCTCTATAAATAAAAAAACCCAGTACAAACGCAAATTCATACTGAGTTTTGGCTTCTCAAACCGATGCAATGGTTGCCAATATTAGGCAACCGTCACTTCGGTAAAATTACGCTCATTATTTGTTAACTGAAATTTACTGACTGATTCCTGCAGCTCTTCAGTTTGATGTTCTAATGAACTTGCTGCTGTTGCCACTTGCTCAACTAAAGACGCATTTTGCTGTGTCACACTGTCCATTTGAGTGATGGCAACCCCCACCTGTGCGATACCTTTACTCTGCTCCTCCGAAGCTGTCGTGATTTGTTTCATAATCGCCGTCACATCGTTGATCCCTTGCAGAATATTGCTCATTGTCGAGCCCATTTCATGAACCAAATGCGTGCCTTTTTCCACACACGAACTTGATTCCGCAATCAACTTTTCAATTTCCATTGCCGCATCGGCACTATGGCTAGCAAGCTTACGAACTTCGGCGGCAACCACCATAAATCCACGACCATGAACCCCTGCTCGTGCCGCTTCAATGGAGGCATTCAGTGCCAAAATATTGGTCTGGAAGCTGATGTCATTCATCATGCTGATGATGTCAGATATTTTTTTGGCACTCTGGGAGATTTCATCCATCGTGCTCACCACGGACTCAACAATCGCATCCCCTTGATTAGCCACTACAAAGGCCTCAGCGGCTAATTGGTTGGCTTGATGGGTATTTTCCACATTCAGCTGCACTGCTGCTGTGATTTGTTCCATACTCGCCGCGGTTTCTTCCAAAGCTGCGGCTTGCTCTTCCGTTCGTGAGGAAAGGTCACTATTGCCGTTAGATATTTCTGTCGCACCACGATAAATACTTTCGCTACCATTGCGGATCGTCAACACCGCATCACGTAAACTGTTCTGCATCTCTTCTAATAACGGGAAAAGTTTACCCACACAGTTACGACCAAATGGCTCGATTGGCTGGCTTAAATCCCCTTTCGCAATCTTATCGAAATATTGACGGATCAGCTCCAGCGGTCGTTGCATCATCTTAGCTAGATAACGGTCAGTGAAGATCAAAATCAGCAAACCAAAAATGGTCGCAATGATAATCACTACTCGCGTCATATTCATATGCTCATCAACCGCTTCCCGCGTGTGCTCAATCATCACATCCGCAGTTTGGTTAAACTGGGTGATAGCCGCGCCGAATGTGCGGCTCAATGCTGGCGTGACATTATGGGCATGCGCCAAATAAGCCGCCTTATCTTCCCCCATGGAAATGGCTAATTGTGGTTTCACACCTTCATCTAGCAGCGCTTGCCAGCTATTAATCACTTGGTCGGAAATGGCTTTATCCATCGGCCCTGGGGAAATTGATTTCATCTCCTCAAGATAACGCTCCATGTTCACGAGTGCGTCTTTGACCAAGGCGTAATCTCCTTCTTTGCCCTCATTTTTGGTTTCCATCACGCGGGTTAAGCGAGTGACAAAACGAAAATATTGGTCATTGCCCTGACTGAGTACCGTCATCTGTTTCACCAGTTGTCGGTCAACATGGATACCGTCAGAAATGCGCGATAAGGACCAACCGCTATACAGGCTTATGCCCCCAAGGTTTAGGCATAAAATGCCAAGTAGTACGAGCATCACAGCACGTATTGAATAATTTCGAAGTTTCTGCATGGAATTTCTCTTTTGATAAAATAAAATGATCTTTGTTTAATTTATCGGCGGTAAAAGAGAAAAATTTAATTATTTTCAATTGCTTTCTGACTTTTAGACATCAAAAAAAGCGCAAAATAATCCGATTAAAAATTGGCTTACTGATTGATTTTAGAGACATAATGCCTGTTTTTTATCCATTGAAGTTCTATTTTCATACAATTACCCTATCTTCCAGTTTGTGATTGACCTCCCAAAGTATTGCTCTGTTTCTGTAAGAAAACGCCATCATCAGGTTCTGTAAATATAAGCAAAAATCTGTTTTAGCTCTTGAGCTTCCCCCTACGGGAAGCTTTATGGTTCAGGGGTTCCATAAGAACTCGCATAAGAGAAATACAAACCTGCTTAAATTTCGCACCCTTATTTTTTATTTAAATAACAATGTCTTATTTTTGGAGTAATACTGATATGAAAAAATTGTTATTCACTGCACTATTGGCAGCGTCATTTTCCTCTGTTGCAGCAAGCCAAGTTGTTGAGCTGTACAAAGAAGAAAGTTGCGGTTGCTGCCATCTTTGGGGCGAAGCAGTAAAAGCCGCAGGTTATGACGTGAAAATTCACGATGTCACCTATCAAGAGATCGATAAAATCAATCAGGAAGCCAATTTACCTAACTCATTACGCAGCTGCCATACCGCCAAAATTAATGGCAAATTGGTTGTTGGTCACGTTCCTCTCGATAGCTTAGCGAAAATCAATACACTACCCGATGACGTTGCGGGTATTGCTGTCGGAGGCATGCCAGCGGGCAGTTTAGGTATGGAGCAACCAAGCGGATTTAAACAAGCCTATTCAGTGATGAGTTTTAAAAAGGATGGTAGCCAATCCGTATTGGCTCGTTATTAGTTTTCCATAAAAAAGGTACAGCAAACCCTCGCTGTACCTTTGGCAGTGATTACTACATCTTAATTTGAAAAATTAACGGTATATCGGTAATACATTAAACTGCGCTAACAACTGACAAATAATACCAACAACACCAAAGGCTATAACTGCATAGATTAGCCCTTTGCCTCCCCACACTTTAAAGGTCGAGTTAGGGAAACGCTCTCTCACTTTTAATGCCATGACTGCCGGGCAAATAATTGCCCAGATACACGCCGCCATCCCCGCATAAGCAATCGCAATTAAGAAGCCATTTGGGAATAACATGCATAAAACTAGAGGAGGTATAAAACATAACAGTGCTGCTTTCATTCTGCCTGAAGAGTTATCATTAAAATTTAGTGACGCCAGAATGTAGTCGAATAAACCAATCGCAACTCCTAAGAATGAACAAAATACAGCACTAATCGAGAACCATAATAAGAACGTCGCAATATGTGGGCTACTTAATACTGCATACAGTGACTCAATAAACGCATCGAGGTTTCCGCCTTTATTAATTATGGTGAGGAATTCTGTTCGAGGTAAATTTCCCATGGTGCCTAATATCCAAAGGAAATAGAGTATTAAAGCCAGTACACAACCAATCACACAACTTTTAACCACTTTACGTTCATTTTCATGATACAGCTTATACAAACTACAGACGTTACCGTGATAACCAAACGAAGTAATGGCATAAGGAATAATAATAAAGACAAATGGTAGTAAAGATAACTGACTATCTCCCACTGGAGATGTTAATAATAAATCAGTTTTTACAATTAAAAATAACCCTGAAAAAGCGAGAATAAATAAAACAATTTTAATAAATAAAAATAATGATGTTAATCGACTTGCAGCAATACCACTCCACCAAATACTTGCGCCCAACAGTAAAGTGAAGACAACAAATATCACTCTTAAGTTAACATCAAATCCATATATTGCCGACGCTTCTTTGATAACGGATCCGGCTGCAGAAATATAAGCATATATCAATATATATAAAACAAATATTAATGCTGCATTGGCAATATAGCAGGCCCATTTAGGTAATAATTCTTTAGAGATATAAAAATAGTTAGTGCCGGCTCCATATTTGGATATACATTCTAAAATATAGATCCCTGAGTGAAACATAAAGAAACAAACAATCAGTAATATTACAATCGAGTTAATAAACCAAGCCCCAGCCATAATTGTTGGCAAGCTAAACATACCTGCCCCGATCATGGCTCCGCCTAGCACAAAACCCCCTACCATTATGGAGGGTTCTTTCTTGGCTGCCGAATTGTTCATGTTGGTCACCTTAAAAATAAGGGATAAGGTTCCCGCATTGCACGGGAACCCGCAGAGCTGCCTATTACAGAACTACCTATTATTTGATAGGTTTTAATCTTGCAGTGAAGTGTCTTAATACTGGTGGCTCATATTCGAAATCTAAACCTTTCAGCGTTGCGAATTTATCTTTCAAGCCAATCAGAGCATCTGCAATGTAATCCATATGGTCGTTGGTATAAACACGTCGTGCGATAGTTAACCGCATAAATTCCATATCAGCATGTTTTTGTTTGCCCGTTTCAGGATCACGACCTAATAGGAATGAACCAATTTCAACAGCACGAACACCTGACTCTAAATACAGCGCGTTAATCACAGCTTGCGCAGGGAATTGGTCACCTGGGATCTGTGGAACCAGTTTTTTACAGTCCACGAATACAGCGTGTCCACCAGTAGGATACTGAATTGGAATACCGCCTTCACGTAAACGGTCACCCAGATATTTCACCTGGCCGATACGATAATGCAGGTAATCTTCCCCAGCCCCTTCTTCTAAGCCTTGTACCATTGCCGCCATATCACGACCCGCTAAACCACCGTAAGTCACGAAGCCTTCCATTGGTACGCAGCGCTGTCTTGCCAACGTAAAGATTTTCTCGTCATTCTTAATACAGACCAGACCACCAATGTTTAACAGTGGGTCTTTTTTCGCTGACATAGTGAGCGCATCAGCATATTTGTACATATCCAGAATGATTTCTTTAATTGTGGAATTTTTATATTTTGGATCACGCTCTTTAATGAAATATGCGTTTTCACAGAAACGTGCGGAGTCCATTACCACAAAGATATTATGCTGTTTTGCGATTTCATAAACTTCTTTCAAGTTATCCATCGCAACTGGCTGACCACCCGCACTGTTACAGGTAATGGTAGAAACAATTGCTACCACATTTTCAGCACCATGTTTTGCGATATTATCTTTTAATTTTTGAATATCGAAATTACCTTTCCAATCATCATAAGTTTCTGAGTCATAGGCTTTTTCGGTAACAATGTTAATCGCTTTACAGCCATTTAATTCAACGTGAGCAGCAGTAGTATCAAAGTGGAAGTTAGAAATAAATACCGGCTTTTTCGCGCCGCCTTGTTCTTGTTTCACTTTCAGTAAAACAGGGAATAACATGTTCTCAGCACCACGACCTTGGTGAGCAGGAATAACATAGTCGTAGTCAAACATCTCTTTAACTTTATCTTTTAAATCATAATAGTTACGAGAACCCGCGTACGCTTCATCACCCGTGATCATCGCTGCCCATTGGTGGTCGCTCATTGCGTTAGTACCGGAGTCCGTTAACAGGTCAATATATACAGCACTACTCGGTAACAAGAATGGGTTATAACCCGCCTCTTTTAATGCCGCTTCGCGTTCTTCTCTTGATGGAATACGGATATTTTCTACCATTTTAATACGGAACGGTTCTACGATTCTTTTAGCCATGATAATACCTTTAATTTTTCATTAAATAATAAAAACAGAAATTCGAACTTATAAAAATAAGCGAATAGATCTTGAGAGAGAGAAAAAAGAAAGGTTATTTTTGCGGAAAGAAAAAGGCTAAAGAAATATCAATATTGAACCATTTCTTCAAATAGAAGAAGCGCCTCGACATTAACAACTCACTTAGAAGAAACATACTATGGCTCCCATTAGCAAGGAATTAGTACAACCTTGAGTATGGTATATAACAATTCTTAGATAAATATAATAGCAATTGTCTATTATTTGTATCCGCATCACAAAAAGCTTTAAATCCTACTCCGCACTATGACTATGGTCACAATATTATTTATTTTAATCACTATTAAATAAACGTTAATAAATTGAGGTTATTTTATAATTAAATAATAGATAGTAATCTTAAACTTAATTTTTTAACGTTAAAAAGTCATTTAAAGTTGAATTTATTTTAATTAAGTAAAGCCTTATACAAAGACTTTACTTTTAGGAAGAATTTTAACAATCTAAATATAACTATTGTTTTCCAAACAGTTTTTGAGTGTATTCTTTGGACTCTGCGCTTCGCTTACCATCCGCCTCAAAGTAACGGTCCACATGGCATTTTTGCTCGTTAATATCGCAGAAAATTCCATTGGCAAACGTCACGGCTGTTTTATCAAAATCGCCACCTTGCTCAATCGCTTTCGCTCGTTTATCACCTAGGTATTTTTTCGTTAGCGCAACAGAAACGCCCTCTTTGGCGCTGACGCACACATATTTATCACATAGCACATTTTTTTCTGGAGATTTTAACGCTGAAGTTGATTTTGCTGACGCCAACATCGGTAATGCCGCAATCGCAAACCCAACAAGACACACTGCTTTTAAGTTCATATAACGCCTTTTTTTGAGTAATAACACAACTGCAATATCACATTAGAGTTTTATTTTGTGGATAAATTCCCAGGCGTCATCACTATTTCATGTTTACTGCTAACTCTATCCACTTAGTGCATGATTTTAACTTTTCATTAACACTTTCAATTGTTATTTATTGCAGAAAAGATGAGTGTATAAACGGCAATTTAAATAATAAAAATACCTGCAACTCTGCATTCAACCCAATTAAGCACCCCATAAGAGAGTGATGTATGACAACAGAGACAGTCGCGATTAAATCTTTTGGCACCACAAAAACCACCTCGAAAGTGTTATTTATCTGCTGGATGAGCATTTTATTTGAAGGCTATGATGTTGGCGTGATGGGCGCTGTTCTTCCCACTCTCGCAGAATATAAACAGTGGAACCTCACCCCATTAGAACTTGGCGCTCTTAGCAGCTACGCTTTAGTCGGCATGTTTTTTGGGGCATTTATTATCGGTACGCTGAGTGAACTCTACGGACGCCGCCGTATGCTTTTAGCCTGCGTCACGCTCTTTTCATTGACGATGCTTGCCGCTGCCCTAGCCCCAACACCTTGGATGTTTGGGTTGATGCGTTTTATTGGTGGCGTGGGGCTAGGCGGCGTAATTCCCGTCGCAGCCGCGTTGACCATCGAATATTCCCCTGCTGAAAAACGTTCTTTTAACTACGGCATTATGTATTCCGGTTACTCATTGGGGATCCTCAGCGCCGCACTGGTTGCCATGTGGTTACTGGAGCACTTTGGATGGCGCAGTGTGATTGGCTTCGGTGCATTGCCGCTGTTACTGGTTTGGCCTATGGCTCGTCTGTTACCTGAGTCTCTTGAATATCTGACCCACAAAGGACGCCACGCGGAAGCTCAATCTTTGGCACGGAAACTAGACGTTGAATATCAAGCGCCGCCTGCTCAGCAAAAACAGCAACCTCAACGTTTGAAAGAGATAGTCTCCGTGGTTTTTGCGTGGACACATTTGCGCGCAACCACGTGTTTCTGGATAGCTTTATTCTGCGGTATGTTGCTGGTGTATGGCTTAAATACCTGGCTACCGTCGATTATGCGCAAAGAAGGCTATAACTTAGGTTCCAGCCTAACCTTCCTTGTGGTATTTAGCTTAGCATCCGCATTAGGGGGCTTATTCTTAGGAAAAATTGCAGATAAACGCGGCGTTCGCGGCTCGGTTGCCTTTTTCTTCTTGCTCGGCGCGATAGGCATTGGCTGCATGGTTTTTAAACAAAATATCTATATTAACTATTTACTTGTAGCGTTTGCTGGGGTCGGCAGTATTTCTGCGGCGCTGATTTTGACGGGATACATCGCCAATTATTACCCATCCAAAGCGCGCGCTTCAGCCACTGGCTGGGCATTAAGTTTTTCACGAATTGGGGCGATGACAGGGCCTATGTTTGGGGCATATATCGCCAGTTTGGGGATAGCGACCAGCTGGAACTTTATCGCCTTTTCGGTGGTGGCGGTGATAGCGGCAACCGCGGTAATTTTACTACCTCGTAAACGCCCATAAATAGCGGGTTAGCCAGTAAATAGCGGTAAATTGAATAGGGGCATATCGCCCCTATTCAATTTTGAAATCAATACATTAAAATTAATACGCGAGACGATAATGCACCTTCTCGCCTGCGGTTAACGCTGGTGAATCACTGTAATTACTTGATAATTCAATAAACCCACGTAATTCAGGAATATATAATTTTTGATACCACTCTAACTCTGATCGGCGGTGCAATTGATTACTGGCAAAATCGAGGATCAAACATTTCTGTCCGCTTCTCGCGGATTCCATCACCAGCAAGCCATCCCCCCAGATAACCATATCTTGCAAATGGTTATAACCCGCTTCTTTGATCAGCTTAAAATTGCCACCTTGATACTGATAAAGGGAAAACAATCGGCGAGAAGGCTCTTGAGCTGCCAAATAAATATCCCCTTTCTGATTCTGAACCGCCTCATTAATACGAATAGGCAACCATCGATGGCTCACCACGTTTTTCTGTGCGATGTTCACCATCACTTCAAGAGAGCCCATTTCGTTACCGTAGCTGTACCACACAATCACATTGCCATCATGAACCGCATAAGAAAATGTTGAATTATCCGCGATTTCTTCAGGATAAAAACGCTTCACAAGTTCACGTGGATCCAGCAAATACTGCCACGTAAGCCCTTTATCCACGCTGGTGAAGATCTTTTGGTTATCGATCAGGACATAAGGTTCCCCCTGACCACTTTGGTACATTTTCCCGGTAATTGCCGCATAAATGTATTCACCATACCCATCTTTCCAAGGCGTTAGAGGCGTAATCGAATTGTCCGCTAAGTTCACAATTCGATACCCATCGCGCACCATTAAAAGGCACTGAGACTCTTCACACACCGCGTTATAAAAACTGTCGCTAAACTGCGTGATAAAACGCACGCCATCTTTATTGGCAAATAACACCTGATAACTATCTTCCTGTGCAGGCGAGAACAAATCTGACCGATTGTAATAGTAGGATGAGCGGCCATTTTTCTGCGCAATAATCAACGTGCCGTCTTTCGCAGGGTACGTTTTGGCATAATCATAATCCGCAATATAAGTATTGCCCTCTTGGCTGTTCTCTTTCCACTGCCATGACGTATCATTTCCACCAAATACCAGTATCAGTGTTGATCCTAAACACACCAAGAAAACGGCACCCGTCACCAGAAAACGCCAACTTAGAAATGGATTCATTAACGAACCTCCATGACATAAGTATCTTTACCTTGTTGGCGTCGTAATGCGCTCAGGACAGCTTGGGTTTGGTAATAGCCATTACCCCGTTTCGAAAACCGATAATACGCCGCCATACCAAGGGCAATTAAGAAACAGATACCCAGGGTTATCGAGCTGGCAAAACCAATGAATATCAGGTCATTATCGAGTAAATACAGCCAATCCCAATAATCCCAGTGATTTCCCCTGTCGACAACATCGCTAATTGCTGTCGCGCCAAAAATCGCCAAGAATAGCGCCAAGATAATGCCCGTGATCCCCCACAACGCCAGATACAGACCACGTTCTTGCGCCATACCTCGAGCAGACAGCGTATAAGCTAAATTATCTTGGTGGTTATACAGGCCAAATACGATGCTCTCGGGAAAACCATCTTCAACTTTGGAGTGATAGACTTCGACCTCATCCCCTTGAGCGAGAAAAAAGCTGTGGTTATTAAAGAAAGGTTTTGAGCCATCTAACTTGAGGTTCAAATGGCTTTTATTCACTTGAAGCTCTATTTCATTGCGGGTGTATGTTCCCCCGCGATAATAATATTCAATCGTCTTGATACTCTTAATATTTACTTTGCCTTTTGTCACCTGTAATGAGGTTTCAGGGATGGGCGTTTGCTTTCGAGAATCTATTTTGAGCGGTTTGAATTTCGGGTTTTTAATTCCCTCAATCTGAATCAGATTTTCGCCATAAATTACCTGAAACTTGCCCGCTATAACTAAATCTAATGCGCGTAAGATGGTTTTTCGTTTTCGGCTAAAAATAGTGAAGGTTTGTGAAATACACATCGACAGCAGAACGGCTCCCACAAAAGCTACCATGCCTAATAATGACCCTAAAACAATTAACCATGTACTCTCTTCATCATTAAACACGCAAAAAAATGCGGGAATAAAGAGTGCAGCAAGTCCAAATGATAGCAGGTACTGCTTTACTAACCCTTTGTCGAATTTAAGGTTTCTATCGGGTTCCAAACGCCCATGTTCTGGGTGATACACCCAATTAAGCCAATAGCTCCCATCATTCAGTTGTTCAGCAGAAATAATCAACGTATCGTCTTTATTCAATCGTTCCAAAAATATTTGGCTGTTTTCAAAATCTTCAGCATTGAAAAAAAACACCTTATCCGAAGTTATTAGCCTCACCATGCCCTCAGGTGAAACCTGTTTATAATCGCACTGAATTAGCTTAACGTGAAAATATTGAACACCCATCAATGATGCCTATTTGTTATAGTTAATTTAACATTATGATAATAAATAAAGGTATATTACCCTAGTTAAACTTACCCTATAATAGAACAATTCAGATAATTACAGATTCAAAGCTATATCAGTTAA
This sequence comes from Providencia sp. LY12, assembly GCF_057621555.1. Classification (NCBI taxonomy): domain Bacteria; kingdom Pseudomonadati; phylum Pseudomonadota; class Gammaproteobacteria; order Enterobacterales; family Morganellaceae; genus Providencia; species Providencia sp. LY12. The sequence continues at coordinate 3,699,110 of NZ_CM172594.1, forward strand.
AAGCTGATAAATGCCTGTTTTACTCTTAAAATGCAACCAGGCTCTAGTAAAGGAAATAATTACTGCTAGACTGGCGCAGATGAGTTATTTTGAATACATTACATTCCCAAGAAACCGTTATTTTATCCCTACCGTTAACCACAAATTTGAATAAACGCGATGACATCAAAACCGGCCTACAAGCAAATTCAATCTTACATTCTGCGGAGTATTGATTTAGGGATTTTCAAACCTGAGACTCAGATCCCCACTGAACTTGAGTTATGTGCCCAGTTTAATGTTAGCCGTATGACGGTAAATAAAGCGATTTCTGAACTCAGTCAAAAAGGCATCTTAAATCGGATTGCAGGAAAAGGGACGTTTGTCGCCACTCAAAAGCATGAGCTTCCTGTCACTAAAGCCTTTGATATTTTTGATGAAATTTCAGTTAGTGGGAATAAATATGCTGGTCACCAGTTACAGCTAAAAATCATCCCTGCCACCGCAGAAATTGCCCTACAACTTGGTGTCACAGAAGGCAGCGATATTGGCTACTGCAAAATGCTGCATTTTGAAAATGACATTCCCCTGATGCTAGAAGAACGCTATGTAAATCATGGAATTGCCCCTGAATTTGTTCAGCAGCATTTTGGCAATAGTGAAACCCCAAGCGGCTATTTACAGCGCCATTTCCCAGTCAGTGAAATGGAGCACACCATTGAAGCAATTTTAGCCAATAAGCCTATCGCTCAAGCCTTATCCATCAAAGAACATGCCCCTTGTTTGCAACTAAGCCGTCGCACATGGACAGGCAGCACGTTGATCAGCTATGTCAATATGATCAGCGCAGGCTCACGCTATAAATTGAAATTACATTCCCGCATTGAAAATTAATCTTCAGCGCTAAGCTGTCATCAAATAAAGCTGTTATCAGATAAAACAAGCATAAAAAATGGGGCACTCTGGCCCCAAAACGACTGATAAACAACTAAAATACCGTTCGAGAATCTCCACATCACAGACATTACGTCAGGTATCAACACATCAACATCACAACAAACGATATCGTCACAATAAACTACATGCCTTGATAAATAGGTCCTTCTCCCCCTTGAGGTGCTGTCCACGTAATATTTTGCAGAGGATCTTTAATATCACACGCTTTGCAATGCAGGCAGTTCTGTGCATTTATTTGCAGTTTCTCCTGCATCTGCTCACTCACTATTTCGTATACCCCCGCAGGGCAATATCGCGTTTCCGGTGAAGCATAAGTGGATAAATTCACGCGAATAGGAATTTCATTATCTTTTAAACGTAAGTGACAAGGCTGCTCTTCCGCATGGTTTGTATTGGATAAAAACACCGAGGAAGGTTTATCAAATGACAGCTTGCCATCAGGTTTTGGGTAGTAGATCGGCTGAAATTCACTGGCAGGTCTAAGCCCTTGGTGGTCATCCAGTTTGAGCTTCAGCGTCCAAGGGCTACGCCCCTTAAATAGCCATTGCTCTGCGCCGAACATCAATGACCCCATCACTAACCCTTTTTTCATATAGGGCTTGAAATTACGGGTCTGATAAAGCTCGTTATACAACCAGCTTTGTTCGAATTTTTGCTGAAATTGGCTGGTAAATTCCGCGTAATCGACGACATCCTCGGCGAACGATTCAAATAAAGCCTCCGCCGCTAACATGCCGCTTTTCACCGCGCAATGACTACCTTTAATGCGCGCAGCATTTAAAAAGCCTGCATCATCTCCAATTAAGGCACCGCCGGGGAAGCTTAACTCTGGTAATGCGGGTAACCCCCCAGCCACCATAGTACGCGCCCCATAACTCACCCGCTCACCCCCTTGCAAAAAAGCACTGAAGGCAGGATGAGTTTTCAAACGCTGGAATTCATCAAATGGGGATAAATAGGGATTTTCATAATTTAGCCCCACCACCAGCCCTACAGCGACCAAGTTTTCCCCATAGTGGTAAGCGAACCCGCCCCCATAGGTTTGGTTATCCAGCGGCCAGCCGATTGAATGCACCACTAGCCCCGCTTGATGCTGCTCTTTGGGAATTTGCCAAATTTCTTTGAGGCCCAGTCCATAAGTCTGTTTACCGCGGTTTGCCGCTAAATCGAAGTGGGCAATTAACTGTTTCCCCAGCTGCCCTCGGCATCCTTCCGCAAAAAAAGTCATTTTGGCTAACAGGTTCATACCCGCTTGATACATGGCCGTCGGATTGCCCTGTTTGTCTAGCCCCATATCGCCCGTGGTGACGCCAATAACCTGCTCCGCATCATCAAAAAGGATTTCGGTAGCCGCAAACCCTGGGAAAATATCAACACCAAGTTGCTCCGCTTCTACTGCAAGTGCTGCGCTGACTTGCCCAAGGCTGCCAATCACATTACCGTGGTTTTTCAGGCAAGTAGGTAACAAAGATAATGGCAACTTGCTGGTTTTATTTTCTTTGAGCCATAAAAAACGATCTTCACTGACGGCAGTAAGTGAGGCCGAAACGGTTTGCTGCCAGTCGGGTAATAACTCATTCAGTCCACGGGGATCGATCACTGCACCCGATAAAATATGCGCCCCGACTTCGGCGCCTTTATCAATTAAGCAAACGCTGAGCTCCCGGTCTGTTTGTAACGAGAGTTGTTTAATGCGAATTGCCGCCGATAATCCTGCGGGCCCACCACCGACAATCAGGACATCAAACTCCATGGATTCTCGCGCACAAGACGCCGAAACATTCGCACTATTGTCGATAGTCATTTTGCTCTCTCCTACGCCAGCGCTTTATCGAATTCAGGTAAGATCTCAAACAGATCCCCCACAATGCCGTAGTCAGCCACTTGGAAAATAGGTGCTTCAGGATCGCTGTTAATTGCGACGATCACTTTGCTCTCTTTCATCCCCGCAATATGCTGAATGGCACCGGAGATCCCAACCGCAATATACAGATCTGGCGCGACGATCTTGCCTGTTTGTCCTACTTGGTAATCATTTGGCACATACCCTGCATCCACTGCCGCGCGAGATGCCCCCACCGCAGCCCCTAATTTGTCGGCGATGGTTTCCAGTAAGGCAAAATTATCACCGGAACTTAAACCACGCCCTCCCGAAATCACCACTTTGGCAGAACTTAATTCCGCACGGCTCATCTGAGTTAATGACTGGCTAGTCAGCTCCGAAAGTTGAGTTAACTGCGTAACAGAAACGGGTTCTATCACCACCGGTGATTGGGTTGCAGTCGCCCCTGAAAATGCTGAGCTACGTACGGTGATCACCACTTGATTACCATTGTTTTGCACCGTTGCCAGCGCATTTCCGGCATAAATTGGGCGGACAAATGTTTGTGCATCCACCACTTGGGTAATATCGGAAATCTGAGAAACACCCAGCGTAGCGGCAACGCGAGGGGCAATATTTTTACCAAATGTGGTCGCTGGGAAGATAATGTGGCTATAGCCCTGCGCCACGGCAACCACCGCGCTCGTCATGGATTCCGCCAGCGCATTTTTGAGCGGTTCGGCATCGACGGTGATGACCTTTTCGACCCCGAGAATAGATGCCACGGATTGTGCCACCGCAGCCACTTGGCTTCCCGCCACCAGCACATGCAGGCTTCCGCCCTGTGCAATGATTTCGCGTGCCGCCGTTATGCTGTTATAGGTTGAAGATTTAATGGTTTGGTTATCGTGCTCAACAACGACTAAAACGGATAATTGGCTCATGTTCAGGCTCCCTGTTAAATCACTTCTTTAGCTTGCAGTTCAGCCACTAACGTGGTGGCATCATTCAACATGGTGCACTGCCCAGAACGCTTTTTCGGCTCAGTCACGTTGACGATTTTTACTTGCCCTAATGGGCTAAAATTCAGTGTAGAAATATCGATGATGTCTAATGGTTTTTTCTTTGCCTTCATGATGTTAGGTAATGTGGCATAGCGAGGCTCATTTAAGCGCAAGTCTGTGGTCACAATCGCAGGCAATCCCATAGATAAGGTTTCTAAGCCACCATCGATTTCGCGAGTGACTTGCAGCTTCTCCCCCTCGACTATAATGTGCGAAGCAAAGGTGGCTTGCGCACAACCCAATAGTGCCGCAAGCATCTGCCCAGTTTGGTTGCAATCATCATCAATGGCTTGCTTGCCGAGTAAAATTAAATCCGGTTGCTCCTGACTCACCACCTGCTGTAAAAGGCGGGCAATATCCAGCGGCTCTAGTGCCATCTCGGTGGGTTTTTGAATCAAAATGGCTCGGTCAGCCCCAATTGCCATCGCACTACGCAGCGTATCTTGCGCCGTGGCTTCACCGATGGAGACCGCCACCACTTCAGTGACTTTGCCTGCTTCTTTTAAACGTACCGCCTCTTCTACCGCAATCTCATCAAAGGGGTTCATCGCCATTTTGACATTCGTCAGCTCCACTCCCGAGCCATCGGCTTTAACCCGCACTTTAACGTTATGGTCAATCACCCGTTTTACTGCGACTAAAATTTTCATAACTACTCCTATCGCGTACTTTGTTACGGCTATTTTTGAGTTGAGGGAGCCCATAGCAGTGAATATTTTCACTGCTAGGACGCCATCACTGACTATTTTTATCGTTGGAAAATTAATATGTTACCTAAGAAATAAACCTTATTTGGTTTCTGGCAATATCAGGCTTGGCGCCACTGACATTGGCCAAATTTTTACCGCGACATAGTAGATGATACTGGTGGCAACTAAACCGACGATCCACGAAATATCCACGCCGCCCAAGCTATCAACCAGAGGTCCGGTGTAGAAACCGGTGGCAATAAATGGCATTTGGATCAATACGCCAACCACATAGGTAATGATCCCTACTTTGTTCCAGCGACCATAACGGCCATTCGGATTGGATAATTGCGGGACATCGTAGCGACCTTTCGTCACCCAGTAGTAATCCACTAAGTTAATCGCACTCCATGGTGTAAAGAACGCTAATAAGAACAGCAAGAAAGCTGAGAACAGTTTTAAGAATGAGTGTTGCCCAGCAAGACCTAACGCCGTCGAAAAGCTCACCATGAGGATAATAAAGAACAGACGCTGCCCACGGGAAATCTGGTGTTTACCACGGAAACCACACCAAATCGCCGCCATCGACATAAAACTACCGTAAGCATTCAGCGCGGTGATCGTCACTTTGCCAAAGAAAATGCTGATATACAGCAGTGCTGCAATTAAGCCCGTGCTGCCTAAGCCAACAATGTAGGAAACTTCATGACCTGCAAATTGATTGCCAGCAAGCGCTGCCGCAAACACCCCTAGGATCATCGAGGCTTGAGTCCCAATCACTGTCCCTGAACCTACGGCTAAAAATGCTTTGATGTTTGGAGTTTTGGTCGGTAAATAACGGGAGTAATCCGCCACATAAGGACCAAATGCAATCTGCCAAGAAGCCGACAGCGACATAGCTAATAGGAAATTCGTCCAGCTGAAATGACGATTCTCTAATAACACCGAAACATCATTCATATAGAACAGACGGAAGAATAGATAGAAGAAGGCGATAACGCCAACGACACTCGCCACTTTACCGAGAATATGGATGATGCGGTAACCGCAGATAGTGATACCGATGATCACAATCCCGAAAATCACGATCCCCATCCAATCACTGACATTCAGTAATTGTCCCACCGCCTGCCCCGCCAATACTGTTCCACTGGCAGAGAACCCGACGTACATCATACAAACCAGTAAAATTGGGATGACTGCACCATAAACCCCAAACTGCACGCGGCTGGAGATCATTTGAGGCAGACCCAGCTTCGGACCTTGTACAGCATGGAGCGCCATCACTGCGCCCCCCAATAATTGACCGATAAACAAGCCAATCAACGACCAAAATACATCGCCCCCCAGTACAACCGCTAGCGCACCAGTGACGATTGCAGTGATTTGTAAGTTAGCCCCAAACCACAGCGTGAATTGGCTCGACAACGTCCCGTGTCGTTCAGATTCAGGAATATAGTCAATGGAACGTGCTTCGATAAGCGGAACATTATCTTGGCGAGACTGCTTTTGCCCGATGATATCGTTGGAAACTGTCATGGTAATTCCTCTTTAAGCAAGGCTGGCTTAAAGAATGAGCCAATTAGTCGTCAGCAATGAATTCTCTATGTTGTGAGCACAGACATTTGACGTGATGCAGGTATGTTATTGTTTTATCTACCCGTCATTAATAATTGAAATACATTCTTAAACCTGATTGTTGTTGTGTTTTTAAGTCCATGATCCTGTTGTCAGGGTAGTGCTCCTGTTATTGCTTAGATACTCATAGCTGGAAAAACCCCGATAAGTCCTGTCTTACCTATCGGGTCGAACTCATCAAAATTAAGCGTCGAGAACGGCGCGCGAAATAATAATTTTTTGAATTTCTGATGTCCCTTCAAAGATACGCAAAATACGGGCATCTCGTACATAGCGCTCTAGGGGTAGATCGCGAATATAACCATACCCCCCATGCAATTGCAGCGCGGCATCAGTCACAAAACCTGCGCATTCCGCCGCAAACAATTTTGCAGTGGCTGATTGCAAACTAAAACGCTGCCCAGAATCGCGCAGCTCAGCCGCGTTCCATGTCAGCATACGCGCGGCTTCCAGCTGCGTGTGCATATCAGCAAGTTTCCATTGCGTTCCTTGATAAGCCGCCAGCGGCTTCTTGCCAATTTGACGCTCTTTCACCCAGCCTAATGTGCTTTCCATGGCTGCACGAGCGATCCCCAATGACGTTGCCGCCACTTCCACACGACCTTTATCCAGCACTTCCATCGCCGTATGGAACCCTTTGCCCTCTTCTCCCAGTAATGCCGATTCAGGTAACCAGCAGTTGAGTGCTAATTCATAGATAGTGCTACCACGCAACCCCATGGTTTTTTCTGGGTGAGAAAATGCCACACCTTCTGTTCCTTTCGGGATCATAAACGCGCTAATGCCACGAGCGCCTGCTTCAACATCTGTTTTGGCGTACAGCACAATAAAATCCGCTTCTTTGGCATTGGTAATATAGTGTTTGTTACCGCGAATGCGCCAACCGCCATTTTCACGGGTTGCTGTCGTGCGCATATCCGCGGGGTTTGAACCTGCGGCGGGCTCTGTTAATCCAAATGCGCCGAGTAATTCACCGCTTGCGGCTTTAGGTAACCAATAATTTTTTTGCTCTTCTGTTCCGCCAATCAGGATAGAATCAGTCGCTAAGAAATGAGCGGTCAATGAGGATGATGTCGAGGCGCAGGCAGCCGCCACTGCTTCAACAATCATGCTCATGGCAATACTGCCAATGCCAAAACCACCATATTGCTCTGGTAAGTTGATTCCCCAGCAGCCCATTTCACCCAGTGCGGTTAAGCTTTCCGCACAGAAAATTTCTTCTTCGTCATAACGTTGAGCGTTCGCTTGCAGGATATCGCGACACACTTTTTCAACGGCCTCTACAATGGCGTATTCGGTTTCATTAATATCAAAACTCATTGCATCGTCTCCGCGCTTTTTATTGTTGTGGTTATGGTAGTAGCTGCCGATTTATAGCATTCATTGCCTTCCCCAAGAACAGGCGCTCTTTGGGTGACTTTCGGTTTCACGCCATTAAAGAAGACAGGCTGGGAAATCAGAGGGGTACCACCATCATTTAAGTGGGTTAGTACCTGACGAACTTCGGCATGCTCGCTTTGCGTTGCTTGTTGTAAGTTGTGAATCGGTGAAGCTGGAACCCCAGCATTCAGCAGTAAGTCACACACTTCCTCAACACGCTTTGTTCCTGTCCAACTTTCAATTTCTTGGCGTAGCGCCGCTTGGTTGATCGTACGAACTGGGTCGCTCAAGTAACGCGCATCTTGGGATAGCTCCGGTTTCCCCATACATTCACAGAAACGTTGGAACAGTTTTTCACTGGCAATCGCAATCACCACCAAGCCATCTTTTGCTTGGTAGGTATCAAATGGCGTTGAAACAGGGTGACGATTACCCACTAAACTTGGTGCTTTACCATTGGCAAATAAATTAGATAGTCCAGTAAGCTGCATACTGAGCAGCACATCCACCATGGCAACATCCAAATATTGCGCGCCTTCACCATGACGTTCGCGAGCAAACAGTGCGCTGCTAATCGCCCATGAGGCAAATACGCCCGCACAGACATCCCCGATGGATTCACCGCTGCGCGTAGGACCCGACTCAGGGGAACCTGTCACGCTCATCAACCCAGACATAGCCTGTGCCACAATGTCATAAGCTGGGTAGCTCGCAAGGGGGCTGTTTTGCCCAAATCCTGAAATGCTGGCGTAGATAATATTGGGATTAAGCTGTTTAACGCTGTCGAAATCGATCCCAAGACGCTTGGTGACACCGGGGCGGAAGTTCTCCACCACCACATCACTCTCTTTGATCAATTGAAATAAAATCTGACGATCGCCATCGTCTTTAAGATCTAACTCAATGCTGCGTTTTCCGCGATTGATCAGCCCGTAATAAACACTTTCACCGTCAATAAAAGGACCAAGATGACGGCTATCATCACCATGATCAGGCACTTCGATTTTGATCACTTCTGCGCCCAAGTCTGCCATCATACCCGTGCAGTAAGGCCCTGCGAGCACACGGCTTAAATCAATCACTTTGATCCCAGCCAGCGGTCCGTGTGGTTTTTGAGTCATTGCCGCATTCATCGTGAATTCCTTATGTGAGGCTAAAAGGTGCCGACTCCATAGAGCCGGCATTCGACATTACTTGACCATTGGTAAGTTAAGACCTTGCTGCTTCGCACAGTTAATGGCGATGTCATAACCGGCATCCGCATGGCGCATGACGCCAGTTGCAGGGTCATTGTGCAGCACACGAGCAAGACGTTTGTCTGCGGCATCGGTGCCATCACATACAATCACCACGCCTGCATGTTGCGAGAAGCCCATTCCAACGCCGCCGCCGTGATGCAAGCTCACCCACGTTGCCCCGCCTGCGGTGTTCAGCAGCGCATTGAGTAATGGCCAGTCAGAGACGGCATCAGAACCATCTTTCATGGATTCGGTTTCACGATGTGGGCTAGCAACCGAGCCAGAATCAAGATGGTCACGACCAATCACGATAGGACCTTTTAGCTCCCCATTTTTCACCATCTCGTTAAACGCGCGCCCCAATCTTTCCCTGTCTTTCAGTCCCACCCAGCAAATACGCGCCGGTAAACCTTGGAATGCAATGCGCTCGCGTGCCATATCCAGCCAGTTATGGAGATGTTTATCATCAGGGATCAGCTCTTTGACTTTTTGGTCTGTTTTGTAGATATCCTCTGGGTCACCCGACAGTGCCACCCAACGGAATGGACCAATCCCTTCGCAGAACAGTGGACGAATATACGCAGGCACAAATCCTGGGAAATCAAAGGCATTATTCACACCTTCATCTTTGGCCATCTGGCGAATATTGTTGCCGTAGTCAAACGCTGCCGAGCCACGTTTTTGCATTTGCAGCATGGCATCTACCTGCACTGCCATGCTTTTCTTCGCGGCTTTCGTCACTTCAGCTGGCGCAGTTTGTTGCTTGTCACGCCATTGAGCTAACGTCCAACCTTGTGGCAGATAGCCGTGGACAGGGTCATGAGCGCTGGTTTGATCGGTAACTGAATCTGGCGTGATATTGCGCTTAACTAACTCGCTATACACATCCGCCGCATTACCCAGTAAGCCGACGGAGACGGGTTTGCCGCTCGCTTTGGCTTCTTCGATATAACCCAGCGCTTCATCGAGCGAAGTGGCTTTTTTGTCCACATAACGGGTTCTTAAGCGGAAGTCGATGCGGCTTTCATCACACTCAACCGCAATCATGCTAAAGCCAGCCATGGTGGCCGCTAAAGGTTGTGCTCCACCCATACCGCCTAAGCCGCCAGTTAGGATCCAACGCCCTACTGGGTTGCCGTTAAAATGCTGTTTTGCTAGAGAAACGAAGGTTTCATAGGTACCTTGCACAATCCCTTGTGAACCGATGTAGATCCATGAGCCAGCGGTCATTTGCCCGTACATCATCAAGCCTTTGCGATCTAATTCGTTGAAATGATCCCAATTTGCCCAGTGAGGAACAATGTTTGAGTTAGCAATTAAAACGCGTGGCGCGTCTACATGAGTTGGGAACACTCCGACTGGTTTACCGGATTGCACCAGCAATGTTTGATCGTCTTCGAGGGTTTTTAAGACATCTAAAATCTTGTCGTAACATTCCCAATCACGGGCTGCGCGTCCAATGCCACCATACACCACCAAGCTTTGCGGATGCTCAGCAACATCTGGGTCTAAGTTATTTTGGATCATGCGGTAAACGGCTTCAGTCAGCCAGCTTTTGCAGCTCTTTTGGCTACCGTGCGGGGCACGGATCACGCGCGTTGAATCTGTACGGTTTAACATTCTTTTATCCCCTATCCATCCACTTGGTTTAACGCAAAATTAACAATTTCGGTTATTTATCATTGTTGAGTTAGTGGCTAACAGATCATTCTCACACCGTGGGAATCTTTGAATTTAACATTTAAATCAATTCATTAAATAAAAACAAAGAACGATTAAAAATGATCTTTTTGCCCTGTTTGCTTAGTTTATAATTAAATATATATACATTTAATTCACAAAGTATATACATTGAAATTTGAATTTTTGTCGCAACAGTGGAGAAGGGATGTGGAGAAAAGTTAGACAACAATAAGTAGGATGCTGTTTCTACACAAAAACTTGTATATACATTTGATTTTTTATGTAGAAACAAGCAAATAACAGAAATGAGAGAAGCCTCACATTAAGCTGATAGCCGTTACAGGCGATACACGCGTTTTATACTTAACCTTGTGCATTCATCGCCACCAAATAAAACACCCCATAAATATCTGATATATTTTATGGGGTGCTCAACTCAACAATATTAACGTTTGATAATCTTAAGCTATCCGCCTAAATAGGCGCTGCGTACGGCTTCATTCGCCAATAAGGCTTTTCCGGTATCTTCGAGAACAATATGCCCATTTTCTAACACATATCCACGATCAGCCAATTTCAATGCTTGGTTGGCATTTTGCTCCACCAAGAAGATGGTCATCCCCTCTTCCCGTAGCTGCAAAATGGTGTCAAATATTTGCATGATAATAATCGGTGCCAGCCCCAATGAAGGTTCATCCAATAACAGTAATTCAGGCTGACTCATCAGCGCCCGCCCAATGGCAAGCATCTGCTGCTCACCACCGGACATGGTTCCTGAGCGCTGGTTACGACGTTCATGCAACCTTGGAAATAACGAATAAACCCGTTCAATACGCTCGTGATATTGATGGCGATCCGCAAAAAAACCGCCCATTGCCAGGTTTTCCTCAACCGTCATACGAGAGAATACCCGTCGACCTTCCGGCACTAGCGCAATGTCTTTGCGCATAATTTGTGGTGTCGGTAACTGAGTAATATCCGCTCCGCGATAAAGCACCTGACCTGAGGAGGCGCGAGGGTCGCCACATAACGTACTGAGTAACGTGGTTTTTCCTGCACCATTGGCACCAATCAGCGTGACAATCTCACCTTTTTGAATATTTAAGCTGACATCATGCAGCGCCTGTATTTTCCCATAATGGGTGGAAACTTGTTTAAATTCCAGCATCAGTAAGCTTCTCCCAAGTAGGCTTTGATCACATCAGGATGCTGGCGAATTTCGTTTGGTGTTCCATTCGCCAGAGGTGTTCCTTGGTTCACCACATAAATTCGATCAGAAATGCCCATCACCAATTTCATATCATGCTCTATCAATAAGATAGAGACATTATGATGGGTTCTCAGCTCCGCAATTAGCTCATCCAGATCGTTAGTTTCCTTCGGGTTTAACCCTGCCGCTGGCTCATCCAACATCAAAATTTCAGGTCGCGTCACCATGCAACGGGCAATTTCTAGGCGACGCTGTTGACCATACGCCAGATTCCCCGCTTGGCGGTTAGCAAACTCAGAAAGATTGACCCGCTCTAGCCATTTCACCGCATTATCCACCGCTTCGGCTTCTGCTCGGCGAAATGCTGGCGTTTTCAGTAAGCCTGAGAAAATACCGCTTTTCAGATGTTGGTGCTGAGCCACTAATAAGTTTTCAATCACCGTCATCTCTTTGAATAAGCGAACATGCTGGAATGTACGGATCACCCCAAGGCGAGCAATAGCTTGACCCGGAAGCCCTTCAAGATGCTTATCTCGATAGAGGATCGCCCCGCTCGTTGGCTTATAAAACCCAGTTAAACAGTTAAATATGGTAGTTTTCCCTGCACCATTGGGACCAATCAGTGAAACGATTTCCCCTTGGTTTAACGTCAGTTCCACGTTGTTGACCGCAAGCAAACCACCAAAGCGCATGGTTAGGCCACTGACTTGCAATAACGGTACAGCCGAAGGCTGAATAGGCGTCGTCATGATCCGCCTCCCTGCACATTTTTCAGCTTCATTTGACGGCGCTGCATCGGCAATAAGCCTTGTGGGCGCCAGATCATCATCAGCACCATCAATGCCCCCAGCAGCAACATGCTGTATTCATTCAGATCACGCATCATCTCCCTTGATACTACCAAAATGATCGCGGCTAAAATCACCGACATTTGCGATCCCATCCCACCCAGCACCACGATCGCCAGTACAAAGGCTGATTCAGCAAAAGTGAAGGATTCAGGGCTGATAAACCCTTGTCGTGCAGCAAATAATGCTCCGGCAAACCCTGCAAATGTTGCACTGATCGTAAAGGCGGTTAATTTAATGCGCGTCGGGCTTAAGCCTAATGATCGACACGCAATTTCATCTTCACGTAGCGCTTCCCACGCACGTCCTAATGGCATCCGTAACAAGCGGCTGATCACGATCAAGGTGATCACCACCAGCAACAGCGCCACAAAATAGAGGAAAATGATCCGGTCACCAGGGTTGTAATCTAAGCCGAAGAAGTTATGGAATGTGTCCCAACCATCTTTAGCGGTACGGCTAAATTCTAAGCCAAAGAAAGTTGGTTTTGGCAGTTGGCTGATCCCGTTAGGGCCACCGGTGATCTCCGTATTATTTAATAATAAAATACGTACGATCTCCCCAAACCCAAGGGTGACGATCGCCAAATAGTCACCCCGTAACCTCAGCACAGGGAAACCTAATAAGAACCCAGCTAATGCTGCCGTTAAGCCGGCAATCGGTAAGCTTTCCCAGAAACCAAAATCATAATAGTGATTGAGTAAGCCAAAGGTGTAAGCGCCGATAGCGTAGAAGCCCGCATAGCCGAGTACCAATAATCCTGACAACCCAACTACGACGTTTAAGCCCAGCCCCAGCATCACGTAGATCAGGGTTAATGTGGCAATATCGACGCTGCCGCGAGACACCAAAAATGGCCAGATGATCGCCCCAATAATGATAGCGATCCCAATAATTTTTTGTCTAAGCGAGCCACCGTCAAAATCCGGTAACGCCCACGATTTTTTGGGTACGCCTTGCCACACTTTGCTTAATGCAGGGCGAATTAATTGATACACAAAGATAATGGCGATGCCGACAAAGATCCAATTCCAACGAACGTCTCCCCCTGATTCCACTATCAGCTTAGTCCCATCGAGTCCTAATTTTAGCCCCATCATAAATACGGCTAAAATAAAGAAGGTGACAGAGGCAATAATGGCACTGATCCAATTTTCTTTTCTCATACTTTTTCGACCTCCGGGCGACCCAGAATGCCAGTTGGCATGATCAACAGAACACCAATCAATAAACCAAATGAGACGACATCTTTATATTCCGTACTTAAATACGCCGAGGTCATGGCTTCCGCTACACCAAGGATCAAGCCGCCCAGCATTGCACCTGGAATACTGCCGATTCCACCTAATACGGCTGCGGTGAAAGCTTTCATTCCCGCCATAAAGCCAATATACGGGTTAATTACGCCGTAGAATTGCCCTAGTAATACGCCTGCAACCGCCGCCATCGTTGCGCCGATCACGAAGGTCAAAGAGATCACGCGGTCAGTGTTGATACCCAGCAGACTTGCCATTTTTAAATCTTCCGCACAGGCACGGCAGGCGCGCCCCATACGGGAATAGCGGATAAACAGCGTTAATGCCAGCATCGCAAGGAAGGTCACGATCCAGATAGTCAGCTGCATTTTGGTGACAATGGCGGAGAAGCCATCACTTTCACCTAATACCCACTGCCCAGTAATCAGGCTTGGCAAAGCTAGATCGCGGGATCCTTGAGATAAACTGACGTAGTTTTGTAAGAAGATGGACATCCCGATAGCTGAGATCAGCGCAATCAGGCGCTTAGAGTGACGAACGGGACGGTAAGCAACCCGCTCGATACTCCAACCATAGGAGCTTGATACCACAATTGCCGCCACAAATGCCGCTGCAATGAGGATCCACCCCACATCGATACCGAGCATCATTAAGCCCGCAATGACAATGAACGAAACGTAGCTACCAATCATGTACACTTCACCGTGGGCGAAGTTGATCATCCCGATGATGCCGTACACCATGGTATAGCCGATAGCGATCAGCGCGTAAGTGCTTCCTAACGTTAGGCCATTGAGGAATTGCTGAATAAAATACAGAATTTGGTCTGACATAAGATTATCCTTTCAAACTACTGTCCCTCTATGGAGAGCAGAAGCTGGAAGCCCGTTACCAAGCTCCCAGCTCATCACTGAATATCATTTCTCAATACAGATGAGAGTTACTCTTGTGCAGTAGAGGTTCCGTCTTTGTGCCATTCAAACACACCGAATTCGAAACCTTTCAGGTCACCATTTGGCTTCCAGCTTAATTGCCCCATGACGGTATCCACTGGATTAGCTTTCAGATCTTTCGCCAGCACATCGGGTTCCGTGCTGCCTGTACGCTGCATCGCCGTGGTTAAGCCTTGGATTGCGGCATAAGTTGTCCATACAAATGGTCCTGTTGGATCTTCTTTTTTCTTTTTAATTGCATCGACGATGGATTGGTTAGCTGGAAGTTGGTCATAACGTTTCGGTAATGTCACCAGCATGCCTTCAGAGGCGTCGCCTGCAATATTCGACAGGGAGGAGTTACCCACACCTTCAGGTCCCATAAAGCGAATGTTCAAACCCGATTGTTTCGCTTGGCGTAAAATTTGCCCCATTTCTGGATAATAGCCGCCGAAATAGACAAAATCGACGTTCTCTTTTTTCAGCTTAGCGACCAGTGCAGAGAAATCTTTATCACCCGCAGTGACCCCTTCAAACATCACTTCTTTCACGCCCGCTTTGTTCAAGCTTTCACGTACTGAGCGAGCCAAACCTTCACCGTATTGCTGTTTATCATGTACCACTGCAATACGCTTAGGTTTGATTTTTTCGATAATGTATTTCGCTGCGGTTGGACCTTGGTCAGAATCCAAACCTGTTGTACGCATGATCAACTGGTAGCCACGTGTGGTTAAATCCGCATTGGTCGCCGCAGGGGTAATCATTAGAACGCCTTCGTCTTCATAAATATCTGAAGCGGGCTGAGTGGAGGAGGAGCAGAGGTGACCAATAACATGTTTAATGCCATCGTTAATTACTTTGTTGGCGACCGCAACCGCTTGTTTTGGATCGCAAGCATCGTCGTATTCAACGGCAACCAATGTATCGCCGTTAATTCCACCCTTCGCATTAATATCCGCAATAGCTTGGCGAGCTCCCGTAAATTCCATATCTCCATACTGAGCAACGGGACCTGACATAGCGCCGACGACTGCAATTTTAATCTCTTTCGCCCATCCTGCTGGGCTTAATGCCATTGCGATACAACCCGCTAATAATGCTTTATTAATATTCTTCATTCGTGCGTCCCCGCCATCAATATTGTGTATGATTGTGAGTGTTTGTGATTGATTTATAATCAATTATTATAGGTGACAGGTTCAATGCCTGATATTTCAAAACATAGCCAATAAGGCCATATATTTCAGACCATTAAACAAGAGAATTATGCTAAATAGCAAATGAATGAGGCAGCTATTTACATCAATTGCAGAATAAAAAGCTAATGATAAAACGTGTATTTTTTGTAAATGCTAGTGTTATATTCCGGTTAAATTTGGCTTAATCCGAGGGAAACTCGGAAAATTCATCAATACCAAATTTTTCTCTTTGAAATTAAAAAATCGGTTACAGATCACTCTGCTGTTAGAATAGCGTGCAACATGCACCATGAAATGGATCAAAACAACATGAGACTTACCATCATCCCTCTGGTCAATCCTACTGAGCAACAATACATCGACTTATCGAAAATCTGGCTAGACCAGAGTCGAACTCAACTCGAACAAAATCTTGAGTCTGGTGTACGTTTTTATGGAGCGCGTTTTAATGAGCGATTATTAGCAGCGGCTAAAGTGGTTATTTATCAACAACAAGGTACGATCTGTGATTTTAATGTCCGTGAAATCACTCGCCGTCGCGGCGTTGGGTTATATCTTTTACAGGAAATTTTCCGTCAACAACCTGAAATCCGCCATTGGATCTTTGACTTGCAGGGCGTGGAACCGCAAAACAAAATCGCTTTGGAGAAATTTCTTGTTGCTTGTGGTTTTCAACCCGCCGAAGAAACTCATCATTGGCAGCTAAATATTGAGCCATTAGTATGAAACTTAATAAAATTCATCACGTTGCTATTATTTGCTCAGATTTTGCTAAGAGTAAGCATTTTTACTGTCAGATCCTTGGATTACAGCTTCTCGCAGAATATTACCGTCCAGAGAATGACTCATGGAAAGCAGATTTAGCTTTTGGAGAGCATTATCAGATTGAACTATTTAGTTTCGCCAATCCGCCCAAAAGACTCAGTTACCCTGAAGCGACTGGATTGCGTCATTTAGCGTTTGAAGTGGATAATATTGAGGAATGGATTGCCTATTTGGCACAAAATCAGGTGGTATGTGAAGGGGTAAGAATCGATCCGTACACTCAGAAGCGTTTTACCTTCTTTGCGGATCCGGATGGGCTACCTTTAGAGCTCTATTCTCACTAACGGAAATTATCAAAAACAGTTAATGAATCAGTTATCTGCATTTAAATTCTGGGCTAATAAAGCAGAAATAAATGCAGATAACGTTGATGAACGAGAAAGATTACATCTCGTCGTCTTCATCTTCCATAGCAAGACGCAGCTTTTTCATGGCATTCTTTTCAAGCTGACGAACACGCTCAGCAGAAACACCGTATTTATCGGCAAGCTCTTGCAGCGTCGTTTTGTTGTCATCATCCAACCAACGAGCGCGAATGATATCTTGGCTGCGCTCATCTAATGAGGCTAACGCATCAGCTAAACGGTCAGTTGCATGACTTTCCCAGTTATCATCTTCAATGGTATTGGCAAAATCAGAAGACTTATCTTGAAGAAAAAGCACGGGCGCAACAGGACCACCGAAATCACCGCTATCATCGTCGTCAGACATATCAAATGCCATGTCTTGCGCCGCCATACGGGATTCCATTTCCAGCACATCTTTGGTGCTCACGCCTAGCTCTTGCGCAACCATATCCACCTCTTCTTGATTAAACCAACCAAGGCGTTTTTTATTCTTTCTTAAGTTAAAGAATAACTTACGCTGGGATTTTGTTGTTGCGACTTTAACGATACGCCAGTTACGTAAAACGTATTCATGAATTTCCGCTTTGATCCAATGCACTGCGAAAGACACCAGACGCACACCCACCTCAGGATTAAAACGACGCACAGCCTTCATCAGGCCGATATTGCCCTCCTGAATTAAGTCAGCTTGTGGTAAACCATAGCCTGCATAGCTACGCGCGATGTGAATAACAAAGCGCAAATGGGATAAAATCAGTTGCTTAGCAGCTTCGAGGTCACCATCGTAATGCAGCCTTTCTGCCAGTTCCTTTTCTTCCTCTGCGGTCAGCATCGGGTAAGCATTGGCAGCTCGCATGTAAGCTTCAATACTTCCTTGTGGAACAAGCGCTAATGATTGCATGTCTTTGGTCATTAAGATCCTCTATGAATTGTACTGAAATGGGAGAGATTCGATACAGACAAACCGTAGTCTATCAGCTTAGCCGCGTTAAATAAATTATATACAAGAATAGTTAACCGCAGGTCAATATCTGACACATAATTAGAAAAGAAGTTCGTAGAAATTTATTTTTCCCATCGGGACCAATAAGTTAGCACCGATGGGAACAATTAAATTATTCAGGTCTGAAATGGCGTAAATGTTGTAATGTTGCCAGCCATGCTGCTACCCAGCCCACAATTGCAGACATTAGAATAATCAACAGAGCCTCTTCCCACAACAGCCCTTCAATGTGGAATTGCGTACCAAATACGCTTGCTACTTGCGCCACTAAATCGGACAACTGCCACACAAGTAAGAATGTCATAATGAGGGCGATCACCGCACCCAGTGCGCCTAACACAACCCCGCCATTTAAGAACGGCCGCATGATAAAGCCATCTGTGGCACCAATCAGCTTCATCACATTGATGGTATCGCGACGGGCAAAGATATTTAACCGCACACTATTACCAATCACTAAGAACAATGAAACTATCATTAAGATGCCAATCACCGATGCCACTTGCCCTACCAACCGTGTTAATGCCGCTAGGCGTGAGAACCAGCTATCATCCATTCGAACTTCTTCAATGCCGTTAACTTGGCTAACACGGTCGCGCAGTGTTGCTAGAGCATTCGAACCTTCAAAATCCAGTTTCGGGGTGATAATTGCCACCGCTGGCAGTGGATTCTCTTCTAGCATATCTAATGCGGTGCTAAAGCCAGACCAGCTACGGAATTCAGATATCGCTTGGTCGCGAGATAAGTAATTCACATGAGCAACACCATCAAGGGCTTCAAGCTGAGTCACCACATTTTGTCCACCTTGCTCATCGAGAGACTTATCCAGATAGACCGTCAACTGAGGCGTCGGGTACCACTGTTCAGCTGCTTGGGAAACGTTCTTCCAAACGATATAACACAGGCTTGGCAACGCTAATGAAATGGCAATGACCATCACAGTTAAAAAGGTTGCCAGCGGTTGACGTAGCATGTCAGCCAGTGCATTTAGCCAAGAGTAGCGCCACTGCTCACGCCAGCCGCCTTTGAGTGCTTTGCTTTTTGATTGCATGGCACGTTCTGGCTTCGCTTTGCGGACATTCTTAGCCATGTTGACCTCCAAGCATCCGACCTTCGCTTAAGGTCAATACACGCAAATTACGGCGTTCAATCAACGCAATATCGTGGGTTGCCATTAATACGGTCACACCCACGCGGTTAAACTCTTCAAATAAACGCATAATGCCTTCAGATAACTCGTTATCAAGGTTACCTGTCGGTTCATCCGCGAGAAGCATCGTTGGCTTATTCACCACTGCACGCGCAATTCCCACACGCTGCTGTTCACCACCAGACAGTTGGATTGGGAAATTTCTCGCTTTATCCAACAAACCGACTTTATCCAATGCAGCGCTCACACGTCGGCGAATATCTTCGCTACTTGCACCAGAAATAATCAGCGGCATCGCCACGTTGTCATAAACTGTGCGGTCAAATAACAGATGGTGATCTTGGAAAATCATGCCGATCTGTCTGCGCAGAAAAGGGATCTCTCTGTCTTTTAGTCGGCTGATATCGTGACCATTAAACAGAATATGACCCGCACTTGGGCGCTCAATACCACAAATCAGTTTAAGTAATGTACTTTTACCTGCGCCTGAGTGACCCGTTAAAAATGCCATTTCCCCAGGGCGTAGATGGAAATCTACCCCTTGGAGTGCTTGGCGGCCACCGCGATAAGCTTTACTCACATGTTCAAAGCGGATCATCGAAAATTATTCCTCTCGGGCAAATAGAGCCTCGATAAAGTCATCGGCTTTAAATGGGCGTAAATCTTCAATACCTTCACCAATCCCGATATAACGGATTGGAATACCGAACTGATCAGCGATTGAGAAGATTACGCCACCTTTTGCTGTACCATCGAGTTTTGTCAGTGTAATACCAGTTAAACCTACGGCGTCATTGAAAATTTTAGCCTGACTAACCGCATTTTGTCCCGTGCTCGCATCGAGGGTCAGCATAATTTCATGAGGGGCTGACTCATCAAGCTTTTTCATCACGCGGACGATTTTCTTCAGTTCTTCCATTAAGTGCGCTTTATTTTGTAAGCGCCCTGCGGTATCGGCGATCAACACATCGACACCTTTTGCTTGAGCGGATTGAATCGCATCAAAAATCACGGAAGCAGGGTCAGCGCCAGTATGCTGAGCAACAACTGAAATATTGTTACGATCGCCCCACACTTGCAGTTGTTCAACTGCCGCTGCACGGAATGTATCACCCGCAGCCAACATTACGGACTTACCTTCTGATTGATACTGACGTGCTAATTTACCAATTGTTGTTGTTTTACCCACACCGTTAACACCAACCATCAGAATAACATAAGGTTTTTTACCTTCGATCTCTAATGGTTTGTCTACCGTGGCTAAAATATCAGACATTTCTTCACGCAGCTTACCGTACAACGCTTCGGCATCTTTTAGCTCTTTACGGGAAGCGTGCTGAGTCAAGTTATCAATGATTTTACGGGTAGTTTCAACACCGACATCCGCAATTAATAACTGCTCTTCTAGCTCTTCAAAAAGATCGTCATCGATTTTTTTGCCCTTGAATAGACCAAGGAAACCCGAACCTAGATTTTGACGTGTTTTTAATAAGCCTTTCTTTAGACGGCTGAAAAAGCCTTCTTTTTTCGGTTTCTCTTGCTCAACTGGCTGAGCTTTAGCTGCTTCTTCCTCTGCTAAACGTGCCGCCTCGGCCTCTTCTTCTGCTATACGAGCAGCTTCTTCTTCCGCTAAGCGAGCCGCTTCCGCCTCTTGACGTTCACGTTCCGCTTTTTCTTCCGCTTCTTTGATAGCGGCGAGTTCAGCTTGGCGTTGACGCTCAGCTTCTTCTTCCGCTAAGCGAGCCGCTTCCGCCTCTTGGCGTTCGCGTTCGGCTTTCTCTTCCGCTTCTTTGATAGCAGCGAGTTCAGCTTGGCGTTGACGCTCTGCTTCTTCTTCCGCTAAGCGAGCCGATTCCGCTTCTTGGCGTTCACGCTCGGCTTTTTCTTCCGCTTCTTTGATAGCAGCGAGTTCAGCTTGGCGTTGACGCTCTGCTTCTTCTTCCGCCAGACGGGTGATTTCCGCATCTTTGCGCTCGCGATCAGCTTGCTCTTGCGCTAAACGAGCGGCTTCCGCTGCTTGGTATTCACGTTCCGCTTTTTCTTCTGCGGCCTTGATAACGGCTAACTCAGCTTGATGCTGGCGTTCAACTTCTTCTTCGGCAGCTTTAATCGCAGCCTGCTCGATTTGACGTTGGCGTTCCGCTGCTTCTTCTGCTTGGCGTAAAGCCTGGGCTTCTAACGCTTCTCTAGCCGCTTTTTCTTCTGCTATACGCTTTTCTTCTGCTACTTGACGCTCTTGCTCTGCATTTTCTGCCGCAATGCGCATCGCCTCTAATTGCGCTTTATGCTGGCGTTCTGCTTCTTCCGCGGCAGCCGTAATCGCATCTTGTTCAGCTTGATATTGGCGCTCAGCTTCATCTTCTGCCGCTTTAATTGCATCAAGTTCTGCTTGATGTTGACGCTCAGCTTCTGCTGTAGCGGCATCCTGTTGCTCTGTATCATGAACAACATCATTTTTCAGTTCGACATCAGGTTGCTGAGTTTCTTCTTCATTCTTACGACCAAATCCCAACCATGAGAAAAAGCCTTTTTTCTTATCTTTAGCCATCAGCCACTACACTCCTCGCGGTAAAAACATGGCGTTTAAAAATTAAATCGCAATAAAATTACATGCAGTCTATCATTTCATCGCGCAGCAACACATATCTGAAAGAAAAATCCTGACAATTTATTCTTATTTTTCTGTTAAAACCGTGAAACCGAAGCGCTACAATAGTCCCCAATAATTTATACATTCCTCAATGAACTAAGCAACTATACATATTATGGCAAAAAAACCACAAACAGCCTCCTTGGGGCAAATTCGTGTCATTGGTGGTAAGTGGCGTGGGCGAAAACTGCCTGTACGCGATAGTGAGGGCTTACGTCCCACCACAGATCGCATCAAAGAAACGCTCTTTAACTGGCTAATGCCAGTGATCCGTGATGCTCGCTGTCTTGATTGTTTCGCGGGTAGCGGCGCTTTAGGTTTTGAAGCCTTATCTCGCTTTGCCGAACACGTCACGTTTATTGAACTTGATAAACAAAATGCCAAGCTTCTTAGTGAGAACAAAGTCCGCTTAGACGCTGATAATGCGACCGTTATTAATAACAGCAGCCTCAGCGTTCTCAGCCAAGCAGGAACGCCTTGTGATGTGGTATTTATCGACCCACCTTTTCGTAAAGGGCTCCTTGGAGAAACCATCACTCTGCTGGAAAAAAATCAGTGGCTAGCTGATGAAAGCTGGATTTATGTAGAGTCAGAAGCGGAGTTACCACTTACTGACATTCCCGCAAACTGGCAGTTACACCGTGAAAAGGTCGCGGGTCAAGTTGCGTATCGTCTATTTATTCGTCAATCTGTTAATTCATCAAGTATGCAGGGAGAAAAAGATGCTGATTAATATCGGACGTCTGCTTATGATTTGTGTTTGGGGTTTTATGATCTTTAATATTGTGCATCCATTCCCTAAGCCATTGAAATATTTTATGGATGTCGCAATGGTATTTATGATTTTCATGCATGCATTGCAGACTATTTTCCTGAAAGCTAGCTTACCTAAAGATCAAAAGCTAACAGGGCTCCAGCAGACAAAAATTTTCTTTTTTGGCGTATTTGAAATGCTCGCGATGCATAAGAAAACAAAAGCGGCTATTGAAGCCGCTAAAAAGAAATAACCGTTTATTCAGAGGGCTCGAAGCGAATAAATCGCGTACCTTGTAGGGTTAGCTTACCTTTAGCACCCAATTTAACACCTTGGTACTGCTCTTCGCTGACGATCACCTTAATCGTTTCTCCTGAAGCTTGAGTCTGAAAATAAAGTTCATAGCGAAAAGTTTCAGGGGATACCACATCGCGCTCCCGAGAACGCATATTTGGATAAGGGTAATCTTTTTTCTCTTTTACGAGCACTAACTGACTGACAGGTAATGAATTATCGTTAATTTCATTCTGTTTCTTTTGGTCAAAAAAACGCTTAGTGGCTAACACGGCGATAATCGCAAGAACAATAATTAAGAGAATTGGCTTATTCATAATTTATATATTTAGCTTAGAATTATCATAAGTATATACCCTCTATCGCTCAAATTGCAGATAAACGCCATACAATTTATGCGAGACGCGGTATAGTTCATTTATATTTAATCACTCTTGGTGATTTATCTTTTCCAGAAACTCTTAAGGATATGTGTATGATTAGTTGGCCATTCCTCGCTGTTTTATTTTCTGGCTGGCTGTACGTTGATGCAGCCTATCGTGGTCCTGAGTGGCAACGTTGGTTATTCCGCCCTATCACTTTACTTCTTCTACTATTCTGGGGATGGAGTTCTGACGACTTAAATGCGCAAACCTACCTAATTTTAGGCGGTTTAGTTCTTTCCTTAGTTGCCGATCTCTCGAGAATGTTTTCTAGTGAGCACTTGCTTACTTCTTTAGGGCTCATGTTCTTAAGCTATTTGGTCTACACCATTAGCTTTGGAATGCAATTCAACTTTGGTCTGTATCTGCCTTGGCTTATCGTCCCTATCGCTATCGCAGCCGTCACCTTGGTGCTGATTTGGGGAAAACTGGAAAGCCAACAGCCTGTAGTTTTCGCCTCTATTATTATGAGCATGATTATGATGTGGGTGGCAGGAGACCAATACTTTGGCTTAGGTCGAGAATTTAATTTCTCGATTATGGTGGGCGCTTCTATGCTGTTTTTATCTCACTGCATCTGGCTAATTGCCCATTTCCGTTTTCCATTCAAAGCCTCTAAAGCAGTCGTAGCTGCATTCTACTTCCTCGGTCAGTTCTTTATTGTTCGTGCCATTTACTTGTAATTCCCCGCCAATTGATAAAACGTGCTATTTGAGAATTTTATCAATTGGCTTCCCCTTTTTCGTTTGACTCTAGAGTCTACTCCAAAGTGTAGACTTAACCTTAATTAGAGAACATGGTTAAAAACGCATCTAGAAAAAGGGGGCGCTTATGCACTCACACTCTCATAAAGATACCCATGCACACAGCACGTCTTGCTGCTCAGGAAACACTTGCTCATCCGCAGCTGTGGAGAATAGCAAAGCTGTGAGTCATGACGCATCATCCCATGAACATCATCATGGCGATGACAAAAATCATGCTCATGATGATGACGATGAAAAATCCCATCAACATGGTAGCTGCTGTAGCTCAACATCCGCTGCAAATGATGATGTAGAGCCCACACAAACCGCTAAACAGCGTTTTAGCTGGATTGTACGCGGGATGGACTGCCCAAGCTGCGCGGCTAAAATCGAAAACGCGATTTCCCAAATTCGCGAAGTCACTCAAGCCAAAGTCCTCTTTGCCACTGAAAAACTCGTCGTCGATGCTGACAAAGACGTCACTGCCGTCGTTCGTTCAACGGTCGAAGCCGCAGGTTACGAACTACATGATGTGGGTAGCGCGAGTGCAGCGTCAGCACCGCCACCAAGCTTACTGAGTGAAGCGAAGCCCGTCATCATTTTAGCTATCCTGATGGCAATCAGCTGGGGACTTGAATTTGTTAATCCACAGCTGGGTAACGTTGCGTTTATCCTAACCACGTTATTTGGGTTATACCCTATCGCACGTAAATCATTACGTTTGATTCGCACCGGTACACCATTTGCAATTGAAACCTTGATGACCGTTGCCGCTGTAGGGGCGATTTTCATCCAAGCAACAGAAGAAGCCGCCATGGTTATCTTGCTGTTTATGCTGGGTGAAATGCTTGAATCCTACTCTGCGGGACGCGCTCGCCGAGGTGTTAGCGCACTCATGGCTTTAGTCCCTGAAGATGCCGTGCTTATCAAGGATGGACAAAAAACGTCCGTTCCTGTCGCACAGTTACGCCCTGGGGACATCATTGAAATTGCACCTGGCGGTCGATTACCAACCGATGCGGTGCTGGTTGCTGGATTCGCAAGCTTTGATGAAAGCGCATTAACCGGTGAATCAGTCCCTGTAGAACGCAATGCTGGGGAAAAAGTAGCTGCGGGCTGTTTGTCCGTCGATAAAGCCGTACAAATGGAAGTGGTATCAGAGCAAGGTCAAAATGCTATCGACCGCATCTTGCAACTGATTGAAGAAGCTGAAGAGCGTCGTGCGCCAATTGAGCGATTTATTGACCGCTTCAGCCGCATCTATACCCCAATTATCATGCTGATTTCTGCCTTGGTTATAGTGATCCCGCCAATGTTCTTCGATGCAGCATGGGATACTTGGATTTACCGTGGTCTGACTCTGTTATTAATTGGTTGTCCTTGCGCACTGGTTATCTCAACCCCTGCGGCAATCACTTCAGCACTCGCAACGGCCACTCGCCGTGGAGCCTTAATTAAAGGTGGCGCTGCATTAGAGCAATTGGGAACAGTCACCACGATTGCATTGGATAAAACAGGTACACTGACGGAAGGTAAACCACACGTCACCGATATCGTCGCTGTTGAAGGTCTGAGTGAAAGCGAGTTAATTCGTATCACGGCATCGGTTGAAGTCGGCTCTCATCACCCACTGGCTAAAGCTATTGTCAACAAAGCTGAAGAGTTATCTATCACTGTTGAAGAAGCGTTAGAGCGTAAAGCACTCGCAGGTAAAGGGGTCGAAGGTTCTTTTAACGGCAAGCAAGTGTTAGTTAGCGCACCATCAAGGGTTGAGCCTCCATTAAGCAGCCAATGGCAAGCGAAAGCGGAAGCGTTAGAGGCGCAAGGTAAAACGGTTGTCGTCACGTTAGAAGATGGCCAAGTTATCGGCTTAACCGCCCTGCAAGATACCTTACGTGGCGATGCTGCTGATGCAATGGCTATGTTGAAATCACTGAATGTTAATGCCGTGATGCTAACAGGGGATAACCCACGTGCAGCCAGTGCCATCGCAAATCAGCTAGGTATGGAATTCCGTGCAGGATTGTTGCCAGAAGATAAAGTCACCGCGGTGATGGAGCTTAATCGCGATCACAACACCATGATGGTAGGTGACGGTATCAACGATGCCCCAGCCATGAAAGCGTCAAGTATTGGTGTTGCAATGGGTGGTGGAACTGACGTTGCTTTAGAAACTGCGGATGCCGCTTTAACCCATAACCGTTTGACTGGATTACCTGAAATCGTCGCATTATCCAGAGCCACACGGAAGATCATCCGCGAGAACATCACTATCGCCTTGGGCTTAAAAGCGGTTTTCTTGGTGACGAGCTTGTTAGGTATCACTGGATTATGGGTTGCCGTATTAGCGGATTCTGGCGCTACGGCATTAGTCACCGCCAACGCGGTTCGCTTACTGCGCGTTAAGCTGCCCGAAATCAAAAAATAGCCTTTCTTTAGTTTGATATCTCAACGCCGTAATGATGATCATTGCGGCGTTTTTTTATGCATGAAAAATTTAAAATCATTAATTACAGCAAAGAGTTACATGAATCATTCACCAGCTGAATTTAAGACTAACTTTTCTCCCGCACACAAAAATATTGGGTAATATCTCGGTCATCGACAACATTTGCTGAGCGTGGATATGGCTAATAGTGCAAGTTCAACACCCCATGATGCCGCCTTTAAAGGCTTTATGACGAAACAGGGCAATGCCCGAGATTTTTTTGAACTTCATTTACCTGAGCAAATTAAACGCTTGTGCGATTTCGATACGCTTACCCTCATTAATTCAGCTTTTATTGATAGCAAATTGAGAACCCGGTTTTCCGATGTTCTCTATTCTGTTCAAACAAAAACGAGGGATAGTTATATCTATCTGTTAGTCGAACATCAGTCGACACCTGACAAGTTGATGGGCTGGCGTTTAATGCACTACGCATTCATGGCGATGAATCAACATCTACAGCAAGGACATAAAACCTTACCACTCGTTGTCCCCATTTTGTTTTATCACGGGAAAGCATCCCCTTATCCTTATGAAGAGGCATGGACGCAATGCTTGCCCCTCTCAGAAATAGCCCATGACCTGTATAGCAGCCCTTTTCCGTTGGTGGATATCACCGTGGTTGAGGATACCGAAATAGTTAGTCACCGCAAAATTGCTGTGATGGAACTCGCAATGAAACACAAAAAACTACGAAATGACCACCAGAGAGTCACTGAGCACTTCGTTCAAATATTAAACAGTCACTATAATGACAAAGATGATGTGATCACTATCTTGAATTACTTATTTATCATCATGGATTCACCTTATTACACATACATTGTCAAAACACTAATCGACCAAGCCGAAAACCATCGAGGAACTATTATGAATATTGCACAGCGGTTAAAAAATGAAGGAATAGAGGAAGGAATAAAGGAAGGAAAAAAAAAGGCTCAATTCAAGGTGACATTGATGGGCTTACAACTTGGCTTAAACATAGAAACTATCAGCAAAATCACTGAATTATCAATCAGTGAAATTCAAGCACTTATGGAGCGCCCATCAACAATAGCCTCCTGCGAAGCAAAAAGGCTATCTCTCATCAATGCCGCTGACTAGGTATTACAGGCCGCTGGCTTTTTTGCGCAATAAATAACGATACGGTGCATTCTCCGCTTCAACCGCTAGCAGTTCGTGTTCCATAAAACGGCAAAAACCGGGAATATCGCGGGTGGTAGCGGGGTCATCTGCAATGATTAACAGCGTATCACCGTCCGCCATATTGCGCACGGTTTTACGTACCAGCATCACAGGTTCAGGGCAGCGTAGCCCTAGCGTATCAAGGGTTTTCGTTGGATTAGAAAATAAGTCAGACATAACACCACATTCTCTTGGTCATCAATGCGCTTATTGTAAAGCCACGCGCAGTGGATGAACAGTTTTGATTTTGTTGCGCAACGAGAGTATGATGCGCTCTTCCCAATTTAGGGATGTTATTCATGGGTTCCCTCACCCCATTGCCACTAAAAAGGTACAATATGTTTACGTTTACTCCGCAGCAAAAAGCCACTGCGTTAATTTGGCTATCGTTATTTCATATTTTAATTATTACATCCAGCAACTACTTGGTTCAGTTACCCATTAATATTTTTGGGTTTCATACCACTTGGGGTGCGTTTACCTTTCCCTTTATCTTCCTTGCTACGGACTTAACGGTTCGCATCTATGGTGCGCCATTAGCTCGTCGAATTATCACTGCGGTCATGTTACCGGCATTATTAATTTCGTATGTGATTTCTGCTCTGTTTTTCCAAGGAGAATGGCAAGGTTTCGCGGCTATCATGACATTTAACCTGTTTGTTGCGCGTATCGCGGCAGCAAGTTTTATGGCATATGTCCTCGGCCAAATCTTGGATGTCAGCGTATTTAACCGCCTGCGCCAAAACAAACGCTGGTTTGTAGCACCCGCCTGCGCCATGTTTTTTGGTAACTTGATTGATACCATCGCGTTCTTCTTTATCGCGTTTTATCAAAGCAGCGACCCGTTTATGGCAGCAAACTGGATGGAAATCGCTCTCGTTGATTACGTCTTCAAGTTATTAATTTGTATGCTGTTCTTCTTGCCAGCTTATGGTTTATTACTGAACTTTATTTTGAAGACTTTCTTCGCTACCGCCAGCAAGAAACAATTATCCCCGCAGCACTGAGATAAAAAAGGGAGATAAGCCATCACTTATCTCCCAAGGGGTTAACTTGATTAATACCTAACTACTTTTCACATTACTCAACACAACAATTGATTATTCGAGTGCACGAGCCAGCAGTGAAATTGGGTGTTCACATTTCTTACTGGTGGACATTTCAATTTGCCATTTACAGGTTTCACAGTCAGTGATCACCATATCCGCGCCGCTCTCTTCAATTTGACGGAACAGCCCAGCCCCAATACCTTGGGAAACTTCGTAGTTCTCTTTTTTGAATCCGTAAGTTCCTGCAATACCACAACATTGTGAATCTAAAACAATCAGCTCTACACCCGGTACACGCTTGATCAGCTCAAGGGTGTAGGACGTCCAACCCATTTTTTCCATATGGCATGGTGTGTGATAAGCCACTTTTAATGGTGTGTGTTTCAGTTTCAGCTCGCGCCCTTCTTCCAGCAGACGATAAATGTAGCGGGTCGCTAATTCAATGTTATCGCGCATCTCAGAGGTATCGACATCCAATACATGGGTATACTCATCACGAATGGTAAATGTACAGGTCGATGAGGTCGCCACGACGGGAATATGTTTCTCCAAAATCGTCTCTTGGAGTGACTCCAAATTCACATTCGCTTGGCGTTTCGCTTGCTTCATAAATCCGTTTGCGATCAGTGCCACACCGCAACATTTTTCACGTTTTAACAGCTGAACACCGATGTTCATCCCGTTGAAAACTTTGATTAAATCTTTACCCAGCTGTGGATGGTTATAGTTCACATAGCAGCCGTGGAAGAATGCCACTTGCTCTTCAAACTTCGCCTGCTCTGCGGCTTGTTTACCGTACCAACGACGGAAAGTCCCGAATGAGTATTTCGGCAGCTCACGGCGATGGTCAATTTTCAGGGCCTTATCCAGAATTTGGCGAACGGGTTTTAAACCCGTAATGGTGTTGACTACAGGGGCAAATGGAGTCGATAAAGAGCCCATGATGTCTGTATGGCTTAAAATCGCATCACGTAGTTTCGGTTTTTGCTGGCTATAGGTATTACGAGCGCGGGCGATAATGTCGCCAATCTTCACATCAGACGGGCAGGCCACTTCGCAACGCTTACAGTTGGTACAGAATTTCAATGCATCATCGTACATCATCGGGTCTTTTAAGCGTAAACGCTCACCATCAGGACCTGCTTGTTTTGGCCCCGGATACAGCGGGTTTGCCTTTGCCACTGGGCAATAGGTGGTACAAACGGTGCATTTTATACAGCTTTCAAAGCTTGCATCTTGAATACTCATTGCGCCACCTCCGCCTGCATGGCTTTATCTTTAGCAAATTCATTCACGATTTTATTCGCGGCATATAAGCCAGTCACCAACGAAACCCCTGCACCACAACCTTGAGTGAGCGGATCGAACCCGCTTAATACTGCACCCGCAACATACAGGTTTTCGATGGTTTCACCGTGTTTTTTACCGCGTAAATTTTCGTCGGTTTGTACACCGAACGCCATATACGGTTGAGAAGCAAAGAACTCTTTGTTCGTCCATTTGGCGCGGTCGCCAATTTCGCCTAAATCCAAATTCATCAAGGGTTCATACACTTGGTCAAATTTCGCGACCAAGCCGTTATTAAAGAAACTTCCCGTCGCCAACACAAAATGTTTAGCTTTCAATGAAATATTGCCGTGATTACGGGTTTGCACAGATTCAATACGTGACCCCACGAAATTGACAGAAGTGACTTTATCACCCGGCATCATGATCCCGCCTTGACGGCGGAACTGGCGTAATAGCATTTCATGAAGGCGAATACCTAATAAAGATGGCGGTAATGTTGGCAGTAAAAATAGCGGCTTACCTAAGCGTTTCTGCAACTCTAACATTGGCTCTTCACTGTCAAGACCAATACACGCAGGCATAAACACCGCATCCGCGTTGGCGACTAACGGTGCAATTTCTTCCACGATTTGCGCCATATTTTCAGGTCTATCTAACCAGCGTGCTACGTTAATCGCTCGGAACTCGCTTGGGTTTTCTCTTAAGCGATCAAGCAGGGGCAAGTGAACATAGCACGCCTCAGCTTCTAATCCTTGGCGATCCAACTCATCCGCCACCATTTGCGGTTGAAAATCGAGGAAACCTTCAATACCCACAACGGCAATTTTGCCTAATTCCATCGGTTGATGAAGTGCAGTTGTTGGTACCGACTCAGGGCTAAGCCATGTCATTCGCTTATGGCCTAACGGCGTAATACGGTAATGGTTTTCTTCGCAAGAACCTTTTAGATGTAGCCCTGCTTGCTGTAGTGTAGTCTGTGCCAATTGAGCCAGCTCAGCGACTTTTTCTGCCCCAATCAAACTGTACGGATGACTCGGTGCTTGTTGTTTTAGCGCTTCCAACATGGACAGCGGTTGCTCGACTTGAGTACCATCAGGAAGATGCGTTAATAAATCCAATGAACCCGACGAGAAATGCAGTGCGTTCTGCCCTGCACTCACGATGGCACAAGAAAGTCCTGATTGAGTCAGACGAATTCCACAGATAAGACCGGCAAGGCCTCCGCCCATCACTACTGCATCATATTTCATTCTCTGCCTCCTTCTGAGCAGGCTGGCTCAATGTACTTTCATTCATGCCACATAATCCGTGATACACCCAACTGGTAAACTCGCTTTCACGCAAAGCATCCCCCCAAGCAATTGGTCTCACC
This sequence comes from Providencia sp. LY12, assembly GCF_057621555.1. Taxonomy (NCBI): domain Bacteria; kingdom Pseudomonadati; phylum Pseudomonadota; class Gammaproteobacteria; order Enterobacterales; family Morganellaceae; genus Providencia; species Providencia sp. LY12. The sequence continues at coordinate 3,730,580 of NZ_CM172594.1, forward strand.
CCTTTCCAACGCTCATTTAAGAAATGCCCCAGCTGCTGCTCGGTTTCATGTGGTGTAGTGACGTTAAAACGATTGAGTAATCCCGCCGCGCGGCAAGCACAAAGTTCACCTTGGCACGTCCCCATACCCACACGGGTACGACGACGCAAATCAAGCAAGTTATTGACGGTTAAAGATTCCACTGCATAACGAACCTCACCCGCCGTCACCGCTTCACACTCACACACTAAGCTTTTATCTAAACGATTAGCGCTGAGGATCGCAGACGCCCTATCACCATGACGATAAACCGCCGAACCGCGAATAGGTGCCGGGATAGAAACCACATTACGCAGCGCTTCTTCTGCACTGTGTTGAGAACCTGGCAGTGGTGCTTCAGCAGTTGTACATGGGGTCGTAACACCCAATTTTTCACAGACTTTATTGGTCGCCCATTCCGCCATTAAGCGATAAGTCATTAACTTACCGCCCGTAATGGTAATGAAACCATCTAAACCATCGCGTTTTGCGTGGTCGAGTAACACGATACCGCGGCTTACGTTACGACCAGAAGGGTCATCATCACTCGCCACTAATGGGCGAACACCTGCATACGCGCGTAAAATGCGCGTTGTCGCTAATGCTGGTGACAACATAGAACCTTCGCGGATCAAAATATCCACTTCTTCTGGTGTCACATACATATTATCGATTTGGTCATATTCGATGTGCGTTGACGTAGTACCAATCAAAGAAATGGTATCCCCCGGAACCAGAATGTCCGCATCTGCCGGTTTACGACAACGGTTGATCACCATATTGTTAAGACGGTGACCTAAAATAAGTAATGCCCCTTTCGCAGGGAACATTTTGATTTTCAGATCCGCGTATTCGGCAATTTTCTGTCCCCAAATTCCGCCAGCATTCACCACGATTTGCGCATGAATATCATATTGGCGCTTAGCTTGATGGTCATAAACCGTCACGCCGCGGACTTTATCCCCTTGGCGGATCAAGCCAATTACTTCATGGTAAGTCAGCACTTTAGCGCCATGTTCGCGCGCATCGAGCATATTGGCAGCGGTTAAGCGGAATGGATCAACAGTACCATCAGGCACGCGAACCGCACCAATTAAACGCGGATTAACTGAAGGTTCTAAGCGAATAGCTTCCGCGGGATCAATCGCTTGAGCATCAATGCCGGCGGATTGGCAAGCTGTGATAAATTGCTGCTGATATTCGAGACTATCTTCAGGTAGGGTAATAAAGAGTCCATCGGTTTTTTCAATACAATGATGGGCAATACGCTTAAGAATTTTGTTTTCTTCTATACACTCTCTTGCCGATTCACTATCTGTCACAGCATAACGAGCACCACTGTGTAGCAAGCCATGGTTACGCCCTGTTGCACCTGTCGCAATATCATGCCGTTCTAGCAAAACTGCTTTTAATCCACGGCGAGCGCAGTCACGAGCGACACCTGCACCTGTTGCGCCACCACCGATAATGATGACATCCGTTTCAGTCACAGATGAGCCATTCATGTCGCATTCCTCACGTTAATCAATCTTCACTATTCGATAAGTATAGTTTCTATTTTTATAGTCTATAGTTAATATAAGCTCAAAAAAGCGTTCAATGTTTGATAAGGAACAAAAACGAAAGTCAAAAGTACAAATTAGGTACATCAAAGCGCGGAAGCGTGATAACCCTCACAAAATAATTCACAATTTTAGTTCCATTCCATTCACAAATCGCATTAACTATGCAGCCAGATAAACAAAATCAATAATTGTGCGTTAGATTACAGATAAAATGTTTTTTAACGATTAAGATTTAGCGCAATTAGAAAATAAAAGCGCTTAAAGAAACTCGATTGTTTTCGTTTTTGTTACTTCTCCCATAATAAACGCTCAACAACTTCACAACATATGTGAAATGAAGAGCATATAACTACTGACATGCCATCGGAGGCTTTATGTTACGCATGTTTAAACCCGCCGCTCATATCGAGAGGCTGCCAGCGGATAAAATAGACCCCGTCTATCGTAAATTACGTTGGCAGATTTTCCTGGGGATTTTCTTCGGTTACGCAGCATACTACTTAGTTAGAAAGAACTTCGCCCTTGCAATGCCTTATCTTGTTGAACAAGGTTTCTCTAAAGGTGACCTTGGTTTCGCATTATCTGGGATTTCAATCGCCTATGGTTTCTCCAAATTTATCATGGGCTCATTTTCCGACCGTGCTAACCCTCGGTACTTCTTACCTGCAGGTTTGATCCTCGCTTCACTTGTCATGATATTCATGGGCTTCGTACCATGGGCAACGTCTAGCATCATGATTATGTTCGTGTTGTTATTCTTATGTGGTTGGTTCCAAGGTATGGGTTGGCCTCCTTGTGGACGTACCATGGTTCACTGGTGGTCACAAAAAGAACGTGGCGGTATCGTCTCCGTTTGGAACTGTGCGCATAACGTCGGCGGTGGTCTGCCTCCATTACTGTTCCTGTTAGGTATGGCATGGTTTAACGACTGGAAAGCTGCGCTATATATGCCAGCATTCGCCGCTATTTTAGTGGCTATGATTGCCTTCGCATTAATGCGTGATACCCCGCAATCTTGTGGTCTGCCACCAATTGAAGAGTACAAAAACGACTATCCAACAGACTATAAAGCCTCTGATGAAGAAGAATTAACCGCTAAAGCTATCTTCATGAAGTATGTATTCCCTAACAAACTTCTGTGGATGATTGCTATCGCTAACGTGTTCGTATACTTACTGCGTTACGGTGTTCTGGACTGGTCACCAACTTACCTGCGCGAAGTTAAACACTTCACAATGGATAAATCTTCATGGGCTTACTTCCTGTATGAATATGCGGGTATTCCAGGAACGCTGCTGTGCGGTTGGATGTCGGATAAAGTCTTCCGTGGTAACCGTGGTGCGACAGGCGTGTTCTTCATGACCTTAGTGACTATTGCAACTATCGTCTTCTGGATGAACCCAGCGGGTAACCCAGGCGTTGATATGGCATGTATGTTGATTATCGGTTTCTTAATCTATGGCCCTGTCATGCTGATTGGTCTGCACGCTCTTGAGCTTGCACCTAAGAAAGCAGCGGGTACCGCCGCAGGCTTCACCGGTTTATTCGGTTATCTTGGTGGTTCTGTTGCCGCAAGTGCTATCGTCGGTTATACCGTTGACTACTTCGGTTGGAACGGCGGTTTTGCTGTGATGATCGGTGGTTCTGCACTGGCCGTTGTTTTACTGTTCATCGTTATGCTGAGCGAAAGTAAACATAAACGTGAACTTGCTAAAAACCAATAAGCGACCGCTTATGTTGAGTTGATTAGCTAGATTGATGGGTTATATCAAGAAAAGGATATAACCCATTTTTTTACCCAAAATTTGTTATCGGCACCATTTTATATCTGCAAAAGTATTTATCTATAAATTTATCTACCTATAAAACTGTTTACCTACAAGTTCTTTACTTACAAAGAATGATTACCAAGGAGATTTACTGATGAATTTTCAATTAAAAACATTAGTCGCAAGTATGGTCTTAGTGATGTCAGTGTCCGCGGCTGCCGAAACGGCAGGTAAAGTGGTGATTGCCCATCGTGGTGCAAGCGGTTATTTACCTGAACATACCCTTCCAGCGAAAGCGATGGCGTATGCGCAAGGCGCGGATTTCCTCGAACAAGATTTAGTGATGACCAAAGATAATGAGCTGGTTGTTCTTCATGACCACTATCTGGATCGCGTCACTGATGTAGCGGATAAGTTCCCAAATCGCGCACGTAAAGATGGTCGCTACTATGCCATTGACTTTACCCTACCAGAAATTAAGTCTCTGAAATTCACGGAAGGTTTCGACATTGTTGATGGCAAAAAAGTCCAAAGCTATCCAAACCGTTTCCCTATGGGTAAATCTGATTTCCGCGTCCACACCTTCCAAGAAGAGATTGAATTTATTCAAGGTTTGAACAAATCAACGGGTAAAAATATCGGTATCTACCCTGAAATTAAAGCCCCTTGGTTCCATCAACAAGAAGGCAAGGACATCACCAAGAAAACCTTAGAAGTCCTGAAAGAGTATGGCTATACCAATAAAGATTCTAACGTTTATCTGCAATCTTTCGACCCAATTGACCTAAAGCGCATCAAAACGAAACTGATGCCTGAAATGGGAATGGATTTAAAACTGATCCAATTAATCGCTTATACCGATTGGGAAGAAACACAAGAGCAGAAGCCAGACGGTACTTGGGTGAACTATAACTATGATTGGATGATGAAGCCGGGTGCGATGAAAGAAATTGCAACCTACGCAGATGGTATTGGCCCTGATTACCATATGCTCATTAGCGAAGATTCTACGCCAACCAATATCAAAGTGAACGGTATGGTGAAGGAAGCTCACGCGAACCATATGGCGGTGCATCCATTTACTATCCGTGTGGACAAACTGCCTAAGTACGCGAAAGATGGTCAGCAGTTATATGACATTATTTATAACCAAGCTGATGTTGATGGCGCCTTTACAGACTTCCCTGACTTAGGGGTTAAGTTTTTAGAACAGCAAAAGCAGAAGTAATTCTCCCTCACTCTCTTGAGTCAATTGTAAGTCAATGACTCGAGAGAGTCTTTTCAATCAGAATAACGACTCTCTTACTTAGACTTTAAACCTGAATTTGCTGCAATAAAAGCTGAGCGTCATTTTGCTGAGCAATAAGGCTGGAATGTGGATATTCACACGCCAATGACAGCGCCACAACATGGCGAGCTACACAGCCTTTCCCTAAAAGGGCATCAATATCATAAAGATGCTCTGATAAATTAGGTACTTTCTGTCGTGCATAGCTCTCGATGCACTTTCCTTTATCATTTTCTTTCACGCCACTGTGCCAAACCCTATCCAACTGCTCCCCTGAATACTGAAATTCACACTGTGTTTTCAGTGCATTTGCGAAAGATTCTTTATCTGTAGATATCGGACGCAGGAGCTTTGCTTTGATAGGCGCTCTTAAACGTTCGTAAAATCCTTGAGGTGCAAGTAATAGGCTCGCGGCTTCTTCACTCGCCGTCGAATCTAACTGAAACGCCAAAATAGCGTATAGCTTGGGTTCAAAGGCATTTTCATACAATGCTAATAACCATTGACTGAACGACTCGGCGGGCAATACCTCAACAGATTCCAGCGTCAATGACAAACGGGTAGCTTCCTGCTCAATCAGTTCCTGCCAGTTAGACTCATTATCTTCAGCTTGCCAATATAAGGTAATCGGCTGAGTAAGAGCCTGTTGATGATAATACTCGGCAATAGGCGCAAGTAATTTTCGCACCACTATTTCTTGTTTTTCCCATGAAGGAAGTGATTTCAATGAGCTTAGCGTCAATATATTATCTTTATTGGGTGGTAATGAAGATAAAGAAATACCGTTTTGCTGCTCTTCATCGATTTGCGTTAATCGAGTATACGTTAGCACCCCAAGGTGCTTGCCTGCCCAATAACGCCATTCTCTGCGAGCATCATCTAACATATTGGTAAAAAGTTGATAGCGATAAGCAGCGATTGAGTAGATAAAAAATCGAATAAAACCCACCAACAGCGCGGGGCAAATAACGAATACAATCATCAGCATGGTGTTGCTGGTAGTTGGCGATAGCATTTCATTTGTGGATAAATAGAGGCTCAGCCCAAATCCAAGAGCCCCCACAATCAGCATAATCAAAAACCAAAGTATCCAACGAGGTACTTTAGGGGCTGGAGGATGCTCTAATGATGGAACTCTCCAGTTCATCATGATTGTTCACCCGACGATGATAAGCTCGCAATAAGCGTACATCCACATTCAGTTTGGAAACCATTCAGTGCCGCTTGACGACCGGATATTAAAATGCGCGTTGAGCCGGGTAAAATCGCATTAACGCCATGCCCTTTTTTTGGACAATCCACTTTGTCGCCCACTAAAGCGATGGGTTTACCATACATAACAGAACCAGATGCAGTAATCACTTCACCGCCATGAGTGGTTTTGTCACCTAAACGAACAAGTGCGCGCATATTAAGATCCTTTTATTGGTTATCCGGTTGTTTTGAATATTCAAACGTGCCGTCCCATTCAGGGAGTTCAGCAGGTGGGAGCGGAACGATTTTATCGATATCGGGGAATTTGGCTGTTTCGTCAGAGGCATCTATTTCTTTGACTATTGCTTCATAGCGGGCTGAGCGTTCTGGATCCGGTTTTACCGCTAGATAGTAATAATCTTTTGAGGTTGTATTAATTTTAAAAGTATCAACTAACATCGAAGCAGACATTTCATGCCCATTTTTCGTTGCTAATTGATAATATTTTAAGGCACTACTTAAATTGTTTTCTACATTAGCTGAGTATGTAGCTAAGCGCCATGCTGCATCTCCATTTCCTTGATTGGCTGCGCAAATAAGCATTTTTTTGCCTATTTCAGGTCGATAGGCTGGGTTATCTCTATCCGATAAACGTTGAGTAACAAAAATTCTCCCAATGACATATTGGGCTTCAGGGTTACCCAAATCTGCTGCTTGGCGAAAATAGTCTAACGCCTTCGTGCGGTCAGCTACAACACCATAGCCTGTATCAAGATAATGCCCCATTTGGTAATAGCCATAGCTAATGTCCAATGTAGCCATTTTTTGGATAATATCCCATACCTCTTGAGCTGAGCCTTTTCCGTTTATCGGAGGTACTTTCCCATAACTGATTAAGTTACTTAAGTTAAGCATGGCTTTGGGGTGATTACGCTCTGCAGCTTTACGGTAGAGTGCACCTATCTTGGAGTAATCCCGTTGAGATTTATTGACCTTTTCAAGTTTTCGCGCCTGTTTAAACCAAATGTCGGCTTCAGGATCAACGGGAGGTAATGTGTCTTTTTCATACACACAAGTGAACGTTAAGTCGGATTCTGTTTTTTGAGTCATGTCTTTCTCTTTTTCTTCTACAGGCTTGCAGCTAACAAGTAGCACTAAAACACACAATAATAAATTAGGTTTAAGTTTAATTAGTGGCATAATTTAATCCGTATTTTCTAACCCAATCGTTTTATCCTCAAACGGAAGTAAAGGAGCTATAGGCATTTTTTTATCTCCTTTCAATTCCTTATTTAGACTAATTATTCGTTTCCATTCATTGAACTCCGTCGTTAAATCACCGGAAACACTTCCCGTTCCTTTATGGATTTTCCACAATTTTTCCCGTAACGGTTTAACAATAGGAAAGATGTCCGTATCTTGCAGTATCACCGCAATTTCAGTGTCAAATGCCATACTACGTAAATTGATATTGGCAGAGCCTTGGATTAAAAAGGTGTCATCCACTAAGGTTAATTTGCTGTGGACATACACCGACTGCCAGCGATCAGAATCTGGAGAAACCAAAGTACAAATAACGCTTTTAAACCCCTCAATGGTTTCTTCCTGAATATCATCAGGGTTAACTACATCAATTGGGGCTAACACCTGACCGTTTCGGGTCGATGCCATGACATTATTTACCGTATCTCGATACGCAGCATGCTCCCGCATCAAATCACGGCGCCCTAAGGTTTCCAGCATCTTATAAGTTTGATATCCACCGACTTCATTCGAGTCACCCACCTCTGCTTTTGTGGTTGAGTTTGTCACCACAAATAAATAGAACGGTGGCAGTTTCGCACCTTGCAGTTTAGAGTCGATTGCAGCGGCTTCGGCAAAGCGCTTATTTCGCTCTTCGACCATATTGCGGACATCCTTGGCAATTGACGATAACCGGAAATATTGGTTTTCAAAATAAAGGTAGTTACGTGCATGTTTAACACCGTGGTCGTAGGACTTTAAAATATCATATTCATCATATTCGGGATGTGTGCGACAAATTTTTCCCGCCGTCGGTGTTAATGGGTGTCGAGCTAAAAATGTATAGCGCTCATTTAAGGCTTCAACATGCTCTAAAGTGGGCGTGTATTGGCTGCGTGAAATTGCTTTACGTCTTTCTGTCAGCTGGACACCTTCACTACCGTGTGTAAACAAGCCTTCAGTTTCCTTCCAGGCCGTGACAAAATTATCGCTTAAATCACACAACACTTCGCCATACACACAGTTAGAGGTATCTTGCCATGCAGTGGGTCCATCACGTCCAAGCCATGACATCTCTTTATATTGTGTAATCGAGTGTTTATCGTCATCCCAATACTGCGAATGCATGTTGTGTCCCATGACAAAGCCAATCGCAAGTGTGGGTTCTTCATAATCAATCAACACCGCTTTTTGGTGATGAGTGGGCACCATCGCCAGAGCGGCCATGCGCAAACTGAGCTCGATATCATCAGTGCCAAACTGGTGTTTGGTTAACTTTGCTACCTGACTCAAACGAGATGAGGGGCTATTTATTGCCATTGAGCGGGTACGCACCGACAAGTTTTTAATTTGATTGGTTTTTGCGCGATGTAACCACTCTTTATCAAATTGGTATTGTTTATCGGATTCATACTCTAATTTAGCCCCTGCCGCGAGAGCCTTCTCCATCGGCAGTTCAATTTTTTGCCTCGGCGTGTAATGGGTTGATAATCGCCAACCTGGCAAACTGGTTTCACCGAGTTTAGCTAGTTCATCAAACCATACTAGAATACGGACTTTCACCCCTTCTTTCGCTTTCTGTTCAAGAAGCTCTGCAATCGTCGGAAATGTTCCTTCATTAATCCCCCTTGAACGTTCAAAATACATGGAAGGCTGGAAACCCCATGTAATAATTTCAACGCTGTGCTTGGCATGCCGAATTGCCTCCGCAACTGCGGCAAAGGTTTGTTTCCCATTCACCAGTGGGGCATACACAAATAAGCTCATCGGGTATTTGGTACTCTCAGGGATCCAACTGGGTGTCATTTGCAGTACCATACACGTCGAGACGGGTAAACGTATTTTCTGCTCGGTTGCTGGTATGGGTAACTGCACAGAAGCGGGGAATCCCCCAGATTGATTTCCTGACATATTATTTTCTCTTATTCCATTCAGTAATAAACTGGGAAAGCCCTTCCCCCCACGCTTGGCCTATTCGCGAGCTTTCTCGCTCTTGGCTAGGCGCACTGGTTCGAAAACCAACATTAACGGGTTCGACGTTTTCTGCTTCTTGCGACTCCGCAGAAGGAACATCGATATCGTAACGATCCCCATTCAATAGACGCAGTTGGTAGCTGTCCGTGGGAATATCATGGTCAATTTGGATATTTCCTTGCGCATCACTCATGCCTTTTAGGATAAGCGCCCCATTGGCATACAATTCATACGGCTCAAACGCACGCGCCTTCATGGGGCTTTGCGGCGACGAACTTAGTTGAAAACGCAAGGCTTGTTTCGGCATCGACTGTGGAAATTGTGGATGAGTGACATCCATCGAGGCGGGATCTTCAACCACCCAGTTAGTGGTTTTGACCGTTTGGTTGCTGGGGCTGCCGTACTCTATCTGCCCGCCTTTTAAGCGAATATAGGCACCGCCACAGGTCAATAGCAGTTCATCTTTGGCTGCAACCACGGTTTTACCACCGGTACTGGTGACCGTCATGTCCTTGAGTGAGGTTAAGTGCATTTCATCGCTTTGGGCTTGGATCTCTACCTTGCCTTTTGCCGCAAAGGCTTTAATACCCATTGTGTGAGCAAACAAGCTGATGGCTTTGCCCGCCGCTAAGGTGATTTTTTTCCCCACAGAAATATCTGCCTGTTTATTGGCAGTCAAAGTGATATTTTCACCGCTGTTCACCTGTACAGTTTTCGGGGAAGTTAAGGCAATACCGGCAGGCGCACTGAGTAACATTGCCGCTTGTTGCAGTTCTTGAATCGATTGGGTCAGTAAAGTTTGTTGGGCGTTTAAATCAGCCAATTCCGCTTTTGCGACGTCAGCGGCTTCCCGTAAAGAACTCACCAAGTTCAGTGCATCATCTAACTGTTGCTTGGCTTCGCGCATATCCAATTGTTCAGAAGAGGCTTTCGTGCGTAAGTCGGTGCTAATAAACAGCCCTTTTCCTGCTCGAATGGCGCCCCAACTGTCAGTGCGCAGCTCAAAACCATCCCCACGTTTTTCACGCCCTTGGTTAACCAAATGCCCTAAATTCAGTTGGGATTTACCGCCGTATTCGGTGCTGAGCTTGATATGCTCTTCCCCGCGCTTATCTTCCATACGAAGCTTATTATTTGCCGGAGTACGAATGACGTTGCGAGTATTATTTTTGTCAGTGATGTGGTCGGGGCGATGGGAATCATGCAAGGCATGGGCGATATACGGTCTATCTGGGTCGCCTTCATGGAAGGCAATCGCCACTTCCGTTCCTTGAATTAATGGGAAGTGTATTCCGTAGGTATCGCCTGCATAGGGTTTTGCCAGCCGCACGGGCATGCTTTCATACCCCGTCGGTTTTTCATCACGGTCGGCATCGAATTTCACCCAATAGAAACCGTGCTCATTTTGATGGGCGTAAATATCATGGGATTTTGCACTGGTAATGCGTGCCATCAAAGTCCCTGCAATCACAGGGCGAGGCTTTAGAACAGGTCGCCAGCACAGTGCTTCGGTGTACGGTGCCGCATCAAATTGAATCACTAATGCATGGCTACGACTGCCTGAAAATCGTAATCGAGTGACTAAGATTTCGGATTGAAAATCTGTCGGTAACGTGGACGGCAACTGGCTATCAATCACTTTAAAAATCATCAATGGCGTCAGACGTGGTGAATTACTTTTGCCTCGCAGCAGAGTTTGACGTGCTAAAAAGCGTTCATGGTCAAGTCGTGACCAGAAGTGAGCGGTTTCCGTTTCAGGTTGGTATTTCTCACCGCGCTCAAGATGGCGGGCTTTGTAGTGGTAAACGTCGCCATAGTTTATATCGTCCCCATCTCCGCGAGTCATGTCCGTTTCAATGGATAGCAAGGTTTGCATCGCTTGCCGGTGATTATAATCTTTAGTCACGACACTGCGTTCCACCACTTGGTGACGTAGCGATAACCCCCACACGCTTTCAACGCCATTGTCATTCATGCCAGAAGGGCTATTGAGCGGCAGCTGTAAATCATACACATAGGCGCGTTGGCTATCGCCAAAGTGAATAATTTCCGTCTTGGTATCTGTTTGCAGACTAAAGGAATAGAAAATGCCCACTTCACTGAGCAAACGCTCAATAAATTGCCAGTCACTCTCATTGATTTGGTTTATTTGCTCCCGCTTGGGATATTGTCGTTGCAGGTGAAACTCAAACTCCCAGTCCTGAATTTTGTGTTCACGCAAGATAAACTCAATCACTTCCGGTACAGATTTATTGAGGAAAAAGCGATGGGAACGCATCTGATGACGCAGCAATGAGACAAACGGCTCAATCACAATTTGGTATTGAGCTTCATCCGCCGAACCCGATAATCGCTTAAAGTGCGTGACCACACCATGCACTCGCTTTTGCGGTTCATTCAGTGAACCTAATGCCGCCAGCGGAATAGTGGGAGATGAAAAGGTAAAATGGGCGGTACGACGAAGAAACTGTTGGGCTGGTAGGTTTTGGGCTGAGGAGGTGAATGTTATCTGATAGCGATAGGTTTCACTAATGGCTTCTCGCCCAATGAAGGATTCAACATCCAATGGAACACTACAACCTTGAACGCCCAATTGATAGCGATTATGGAGTGGAGCGATTTTTAAAGCGAGATCCTGTAAGCCCATTCTATTCATGCTCCTTTTCTGCTTGTTCCGTGGCAACCAGTAATAGAAGCAAAGGTAGAAAGGTCACCAACCCAAACTCATTTTATTTAACTTAAGTCAAACAGAAGACCAGCAAATGAACTTGAAATCAACCATAATTTTCAAGAATGGGACTTATAGAAGAATTATCCGAAAGCATTTAATCCGTTTTTGGTAGAACGGGCAGGAAAGAAAAAGCACCTTCGTCAATCAATGATCAACGTTCAAGGTGCTTTTTAATGTCATAGATAGAAACTGAGTTTTAAGCAATCGTCACAGGGAATGCAATCACATCACTGATTCGTTCGGCATTCAGTGCCAGCATGATTAAGCGATCAACACCAACAGCCACACCGGAACATGCCGGTAAACCGTGCTCAAGCGCTGCAAGCAAGTTTTCATCAATCGGTTGAACGGGTAAACCCATTGCAGCACGCTTGCGGTTATCTTGCTCGAAACGTTGGCGCTGTTCACCCACATCGGTCAGTTCATGGAAGCCATTTGCCAGCTCCATGCCCTTAAAATAGACTTCAAAACGCTCAGCTACACGGTGATCTTCTGTGCTAATCACCGCTAATGACGCTTGCGTTGCAGGGAAGTGATAAACCACCGCTGGCTTCTCTTTACCAATGTGTGGCTCCACGCCCATGGTAAACAGTAGTTGCAACAAGGTGTCGCGGTCTTCTTCATTGTCCGCCACATTACTTAAATCTAAGCGGGCTGCCACTTCGCGTAACTCGCTTTTTTCCGCAGAGAGCGGGTCAATATCTAGATGGCGTAAAAATGCTTGCTGATAAGAGAGTAGCTCAGCACTTTCGCATTCCAGCACTTGCTGTAGAAGGTCATCCACTTCATTGATTAAGCGATACATGTCAAAGTGTGGGCGGTACCATTCCAGCATCGTAAATTCAGGGTTATGGTGTCTTCCCGCTTCTTCATTACGAAAGCTTCGGCACATTTGATAGATAGGTCCGCTTCCCGCTGCCAGTAAGCGCTTCATATGGTATTCAGGGCTAGTCATCAAATATAAATTGATGCCCTGAGCCGCGCCGGGTCCCACAAAGCGAGTTTCAAATGGAACAAGATGAATGTCAGTCACTGTGGCCTGACTCATTGCGGGTGTGTCTACCTCAAGTACACAGCGATCAGCGAAAAAACGTCTGATTTCCGCAACAATTTTTGCGCGCTGTAACAGGTTAGCGATGGGGGCTGTAGGCAGCCAATTCGCTACTTCACTCATTAAAATAACTCCAAAATAAACTTAGTCGTGCAGTGTACTCACCTCCTCCTTAACACACAATGGAATATTGTGGATATTATGCGCTATCTGAGTATCGATAGAGGATATGATTCAAGGCGAGAAAAGATGACGTGATTATCCCCTGCTTTATACGATTAGGCAAAAAAGCTTTATTATTAACTTTTAACATTTGGTTAAAAAAAAACAAAAACATGATTTTTTCTTATCGCTTGTGATGCATATGTTAAAACCAAACGTCACTACTCACCTTATTGATACAATTTAAATCTGTTTTTTAGCATTAAAAATTAAGCGACTTACTAAACAGTGAACTCTTTCGCAATTTTATCTTCGATATGATTCTAGAATTTCCTCAAGCAACACCAGATTATCCACTGTTAGAAAGAAAAGCCTGACGATTTTAGTTGGTTTTAAATGCTAGGAATTCCGTTAAATTTAATGATAATTATTTGAAATTCCTTTTTATTATTTTCGGTTTCTCTGCAATTTCTTGACACCCAAAAACAATTTACAAAAAGAAGACGCAGATCACACTTTAGGGGTAATATCACCCAAAACACCTTTCTATATCAAATTTATCCCCGCCACTATTCGTTATAATTCCCAACATAATAAGTCGTTATTAGCTATTATATATTTACGATTAAAAAAAGATTCTTTGCAGATTTGCCTAAAGGCAAACCGAAACTGAAATAGCTAAGCACTAAAAGTATTTAAAAGAATTTATTAATTTAACACTTTACACTTGAACAATGGAGAAGCGCAGTGCAAACCTTCAATGCCGATTTAGCGATTATCGGGGCCGGGGGCGCAGGCTTACGTGCAGCAATTGCTGCTGCTGAAGCAAATCCCAATATCAAGATTGCTCTGGTCTCAAAAGTTTACCCAATGCGTAGCCATACCGTGGCCGCAGAGGGGGGATCAGCCGCAGTTACTCAAGCCCATGATTCCTATGACTATCATTTTAATGATACCGTTTCTGGTGGTGACTGGCTGTGTGAGCAAGATGTCGTCGATTATTTCGTCGAACACTGCCCAACAGAAATGACCCAGCTGGAACAATGGGGATGCCCTTGGAGCCGTAAACCAGATGGTTCAGTTAACGTTCGCCGTTTCGGTGGGATGAAAATTGAACGTACTTGGTTCGCAGCCGATAAGACTGGCTTCCACATGCTGCATACCCTGTTCCAAACTTCATTAAAATATCCTCAAATCCAACGTTTCGACGAGCACTTTGTTCTCGACATCATTGTGGACGAAGGTCAGGCGCGTGGTCTGGTTGCTCTGAACATGATGGAAGGGACGAAAGTTCAAATTCGTGCCAATGCTATCGTTATGGCTACTGGTGGTGCGGGTCGTGTTTACCGCTATAACACCAACGGCGGTATCGTAACCGGTGACGGTATGGGTATGGCGCTGCGTCATGGTGTGCCATTACGTGATATGGAATTCGTTCAGTATCACCCTACTGGTCTGCCAGGTTCCGGTATCCTGATGACTGAAGGTTGTCGTGGTGAAGGCGGTATCTTAGTCAACAAAGATGGCTATCGCTATCTGCAAGACTACGGTATGGGTCCTGAAACGCCACTGGGCAAACCAGAAAACAAATATATGGAACTGGGTCCTCGTGACAAAGTTTCACAAGCATTCTGGCACGAATGGCGTGCAGGTCGCACTATCAGTACTCACCGTGGTGATGTTGTGTATCTGGATCTACGTCACTTAGGTGCTGAAAAACTGCATGAACGTCTACCATTTATCTGTGAGCTGGCAAAAGCTTATGTGGGTGTTGACCCTGTAAACGAACCAATTCCTGTTCGTCCAACAGCTCACTACACCATGGGTGGTATTGAAACTGATCAACGCACCGAAACTCGCATTAAAGGTCTGTTCGCGGTGGGTGAATGTTCATCTGTTGGCTTACACGGCGCAAACCGTTTAGGTTCTAACTCACTGGCAGAATTAGTGGTATTTGGTCGCTTAGCGGGTGAAGAAGCGGCGCGTCATGCTGCTGAAGCTACCCCTGCAAATGCAAGCGCTATCGAAGCACGTACTCGTGACATCGAAAATGACCTGCAAAAACTTCTGAACCAAAAAGGTAAAGAAAGCTGGTCGAAAATTCGTGATGAAATGGGTATTTCGATGGAAGAAGGTTGTGGTATCTACCGTACACCTGAATTAATGCAGAAAACTGTTGATAAACTGGCAGAGCTGAAAGAGCGCTTCAAGCATGTTGAAATCACTGACCATAGCAGCGTCTTCAACACTGACTTACTGTACACCATCGAATTAGGCTTTGGCTTAGACGTGGCGGAATGTATGGCTCACTCTGCGATTAACCGTAAAGAGTCTCGCGGTGCGCACCAACGTCTTGACGAAGGTTGCACTGAGCGTGATGACGTCAACTTCCTGAAACATACTCTGGCGTTCTATAACCCAGAAGGTGCACCACGCCTTGAGTACTCTGATGTGAAAATCACTAAATCACAACCAGCGAAACGTGTGTATGGTGCTGAAGGGGCAGCTCAAGATAAGGCGAATAAGGAGCAAGCTAATGGATGATATGAAACACTTAAAAATGGAGATCATGCGTTTCAACCCAGAAACGGACAATGAACCCCATTTAGTGACTTATGATGTCCCTTATGACGAGCAAACCTCTTTGTTAGATGCTTTGGGCTACATCAAAGATAACCTCGCGCCAGACCTGTCTTACCGTTGGTCTTGCCGTATGGCTATCTGCGGCTCTTGCGGCATGATGGTGGACAATGTTCCTAAACTGGCTTGTAAAACATTCCTGCGTGATTATCCGCAAGGAATTAAAGTCGAGCCACTGGGTAACTTCCCTATCGAGCGTGACCTTGTTGTTGATATGACAAGCTTTATCGAGCGTTTAGAAGCTATCAAACCTTACATTATTGGTAATGATCGCAAACCTTCTGACGGTCCGAACAAGCAAACTCCAGCTCAAATGGAGAAATATCATCAGTTCTCCGGCTGTATTAACTGCGGTCTGTGCTATGCAGCGTGTCCACAGTTTGGTCTGAACCCTGAGTTCTTAGGCCCTGCGGCAATCACCTTAGCAGAGCGCTACAACCTCGATAACCGTGACCACGGCGCGAAAGAGCGTATGCCATTATTAAATGGTGACAACGGTGTATGGAGCTGTACGTTTGTAGGTTACTGCTCTGAAGTCTGTCCTAAGCATGTCGACCCGGCGGCGGCTATCCAACAAGGTAAAGTTGCGAGTGCGCAAGACTTTGTTATCGCCATGCTGAAGCCACGATAAGGAGAATTGAAGTCATGACAACTAAACGTAAACCCTATGTCAGGGAAATGAAAGGCGACTGGTGGCAAAAGCTGGGTTTCTACCGCTTTTACATCATGCGTGAAAGTACTTCCGTGCTTCAGGTTTGGTTCAGTATTCTAGTCCTGTACGGAGTATTCGCTCTGAAAAATGGACCTGAATCATGGGCGGGCTTTGTTGGGTTCTTAAGTAACCCAATCATTCTGATCATTAACATTGTGACACTGGCTGCGACGCTGCTGCATACCACAACGTGGTTCAAACTGGCGCCAAAAGCTGTCGCTATCATTGTTAAAGATAAGAAACTGCCAGATGAGCCAATCGTGAAAGGCTTCTGGGCACTCACTATAGTCGTGACTGCGGCTATTTTAGCAATCGCATTACTATTTTAATCGAAGGAGAATCTGATGAATCTAACGCCTAAACGTTCCGATGAGCCGATTTTCTGGGGATTATTTGGTGCAGGTGGTATGTGGAGTGCCGTTATTGGCCCTGCAATCATTCTCTTACTGGGTATTTTAATCCCATTAGGTGTCGCACCAGAAATGCTGAGCTATGAGCGCATCATGGCATTTAGCCAAAGCTTTATTGGACGCATTTTCTTATTACTGATGATTATTCTGCCAGTATGGTGTGGTATGCACCGTATTCACCACACCCTGCACGATTTTAAAGTGCATGTTCCAGCAACAAAATGGGTGTTCTACGGCAGCTCAGCAATCATTAGCGTTATCGCAATCATCGGTGTATTCACACTGTAATTGTTGATTAACTAAGTAAGTTGATACCAAGTACCCCATCAATGCACTGCATGATGGGGTATTTTTTTGCATTACTTATGGCTTTCTAGCCCGGATATAAGCGCGGTTAAACCGTATAAAAATGCCGATTCCCCCTCATCCCCATCCATAATGTCTAATGCATCTTTCAATAATGGCGGCATATTTTCATCGGTACTAGGCTCGACGTCCCGCTGAGCGGCTACATGCTCTTGCTGTTCCAGCACCGCCCCTAGCGTAAAATGCCCTACCGCACTCAAAGCATACAATCCTGCTTTTAGCGAAAAACCATTGTCCAACATAAACTGTAATTGGGTTTCAATCGTGGTGTATTGGCTTTGTGTTGGGCGAGTTCCTAGATGTACTTTAGCACCATCTCGATGGCTTAATAGCGCTCGGCGAAAACTCAGCGCATTATTGCGTAGAAACTGCTGCCATGTTTCCCCTTCTCGCGGTAATCCATGATCATGATGACGAACGAGCATTTCCACCGCCAGCGCATCCAATAACGCACGTTTATTTTTCACATGCCAATATAACGTTGGTTGTTCAACCCCCAACTTTTGCGCGAGCTTACGCGTGGTCAGCCCTTCCATGCCCACTTCATTCAACAAATCCAGTGCGGCGCTAATAATGGTGTCTCTGTCTAATCGAGCCATTAAGTTCTCCTCATCATTTCTGTTGACACTCTATCACTGATAGGGATATATTCCAACTCTATCACTGATAGAGAAAATGTATTATGAACAAAACCGCTGTTATTGCTTTAATCATCACCGCCCTTGACGCGATGGGAATTGGGCTGATCATGCCTGTCTTACCCACACTGTTACGGGAATATGTCACGCTGGATCAGCTCGCTAACCACTACGGTGTACTGCTGGCTCTGTATGCCGTGATGCAGGTCTTCTTTGCACCACTGTTAGGAAAATGGTCGGATAAATGGGGACGCCGCCCGATTTTGCTACTCTCCCTTGCCGGAGCCGCGATGGATTACACCTTACTCGCGCTTTCTAGCACACTTTGGATGCTCTATTTAGGGCGCTTAATTTCAGGGATCACTGGGGCAACGGGAGCCGTGGCCGCTTCGGTTATCGCCGATTCCACAAAACCAGAAGAACGTACGGCGTGGTTTGGTCGCTTAGGCGGCGCGTTTGGTATTGGCTTGATTGCAGGCCCTGTGATTGGCGGATTTGCGGGGGATTATTCCGCACATTTACCGTTTATTATTGCGGCGATATTGAACGCGTTCACTTTCCTCATGGTTTTCGTTCTGTTTAAAGAGCCACAGAAAACAATACAGCTAGAAAATCACGCAAATGCACCACAATATAATCTCTCATTTATGCAGGTTGCTAAGCCGATTTTGCTGCTACTTTCGGTCTTCTTCACCGCACAGCTGATTGGACAAATTCCAGCAACAACATGGGTTCTGTTTACCGAAAGCCGCTTTCAGTGGAGTAGCGTTGAAGTGGGTATGTCCCTTGCTGGGTTGGGCTTAATGCACGCCATTTTTCAGGCAGTTATTGCAGGAACCATCGCCAAACTATTCAGTGAAAAAGTCACCATCATTGTGGGCTTTATTGCGGATGGCTGCGCATTTATGGTGCTGGCATTTATCACCCAAGGATGGATGATTTACCCGACATTAATTTTACTGGCTGGCGGCAGCATCGCCCTTCCCGCATTACAGGGGTTAATGTCTTCCCAAGTTAGCCAAGAAAATCAAGGTAAGCTGCAAGGAATGTTAGTCAGCCTAACCAATGCAACGGGGGTTATTGGTCCGCTGATGTTCAGCATTATTTTCGGTCAAACACTCGGTATTTGGGATGGCTGGGTCTGGATGATTGGCACGCTGCTTTATCTCGCACTGATTGGCTGTTTTTTACTGTTTTATCGCCCTCACCACATATTGAAAGGACATTCCGGTATTTCGGACGTAAAATGTTATTAAGTCTTCAATGAAAATAACGCGATAAGAGCCCTATTTATGTTAACGCCTTTGAAAAAGCCAAGAACCAAGCCAGCAGAAGAACGTTTGAACGACCTGATGAATGCCGCGGAAAATCTCTTTCTTTCCAAAGGATTTCTCGCCACGACGGTGAGTGAAATTGTGGCTATGGCAGATGTGGCAAAAGGGACGTTTTATCATTATTTTCAATCAAAAAACGAAATTATGGATGCCCTACGTACCCGCTATATGGATTGGTATTTAGGGCATATTGCAGATGCGCTTTCACAACATCAATCGGCATCTTCACAATTAAAATCATGGTGCGAAAACAGCGTTAGATACTATGTTGAAAAACAGACACTGCACGACATGCTGTTTCACGATGAATATCACGGACACACTAACAGCCATGAACAACGTGCCGTTGAGCAAATTAAGCAGATTTTAGCCCTCGGTGAGCAACAGCAAGCTTGGCATGCCGCACCACCAGAGCTTATCGCCACGATGATCTATCATTCAATGCATGCGGCGGTAGATAACCTCGCCACCACCAACGAATACAACCAAAGCAATTTGGGTGAATTGCTGTACGGGCGTTTTGTACGTCTTTTGACACAATAAATTGCAGTGGCTTGCCCCTGACTCAGAGGGGATTCACGACTTAATTTTGATCACTTCAGTCTCATTTGGCGATAACGTTTTTCCATCATGAGAAAGCGGGAACATTGCCGGAATGGGACTTTGAGTCTGTTTATCTATCAAGATAGAGTGCGCTTCTCCCTCACGAAATAGATTCACTTCCCCCCATTGCCTTAGCGCAACCACGATAGGAAAAAGGCTTTCACCTGCCTCAGTCAGCACATATTCTTGGTAGGCGGTACCGTCTGATGCATCCTTCAGTTCGAGAATATTTGCATCGACTAATTTACGTAATCTGTCTGACAGAATGTTACGTGCAACCCCTAAACTTCGTTGAAAATCACCAAAACGTCGTACGCCATCAAATGCATCGCGCACAATTAGTAACGACCAACGATCCCCAATTAAATTCACGCTTCGAGCCACAGGGCACGGGGATCCCTCCATTACTGTATTCGACGACATGACTCCCCCTCTATTTAATACCTAAAAAACCAATATCAAAGAATGAATACCCAAAAAATCCAGTTGCATTTTAAAACCAATTAACCTAGCATTCAACTGGTTTCAAATTAAAACCAATCTCAAATTAAAACTAGATGAGTGTGCAAAATGAAAAACTCCCTTTCATTACCCCATTCGGCTATTGAGCAAAATAGCCTTCAAAATTCATTACCGAAAGGGTTAGTTTATCTCTTCGCTGTTGCCAGTGGATTAAGTGTCGCCAATGTTTACTATGCGCAACCCTTGCTAGATTCGCTTTCTCGTGACTTTCATATTAGTGATGCCGCTATTGGTGGCGTTATCACCGCCACTCAAGTGGGCAGCATTCTTGCCCTGTTATTGCTAGTGCCTCTGGGTGATAAAATGAAACGTCGCCACTTGATGGGATGGCAGCTCAGCGCGCTTGTTCTGTCTTTACTCATTGTTGCGATAGCAGAAACACCCACCATGCTACTTATAGGAATGTTGGCAGTGGGTATGCTTGGAACCGCCATGACACAAGGATTGATTTCCTATGCAGCGAGTTCAGCGGGAACCCATGAACAAGGACGCGTGATTGGCACCGCACAAGGTGGCGTGTTTATTGGGCTTTTACTTGCAAGAGTCTTTTCTGGTGCAATAAGTGACCTAACCAGCTGGCGTGGTGTTTATCTCTCTTCTGCACTGCTGATGCTCGCTATTGCCTACCCCCTTTGGCGATATCTACCGCAGATTGATCCGCCAAAGAATGCCATGAATTACTCAACATTGTTGCGCTCAATGGCAACGTTATTTAAACGCCAAAAAGTCTTACAGGTACGAGGCTTCTTAGCATTACTGATGTTTGCCGCATTTAATATTTTCTGGAGTGCCTTGGTCATTCCTTTAAGTGATGCACCCCATTATTTTTCTCACACTCAGATTGGTGCGCTTGGTCTTGTCGGTGTAGTAGGTGCGTTGATTGCTTCAAGAGCTGGGCGTTTAGCGGATTATGGATATGGGCAAATAGTCAGTTTTATTGCTCTACTATTATTAACGTTATCTTGGTTACCGATTGCGTTTATGGATAGCTCACTATGGGCGTTGATCATTGGGATTATTTTGCTCGATGTGGGCGGGCAATCGCTACATGTGACAAACCAAAGCATGATTTATTGCTCAGAGCCTGAAGCCCATAGCCGCCTAGTGGGACTGTATATGATGTTTTATGCGGTCGGGAGTGGTTTTGGTGCAGTCAGTTCAACGTGGATTTATGCCCATGCGGGCTGGAATGGTGTTTGTCTATTAGGGGTCGGTGTGAGTGCCTTTGCGCTTATTTTCTGGTGGCTGACTCGCCATATTAGATAGGTAATTTAAAATGAAACGGGTAAGCCATCGCTCACCCGTTCTTATTCTCAGTGGCTTAACTAGAAAGTTTTAACCCAATTAGCCCCATCACAATCAAGCCAAGGCTCAATAAGCGGAACATATTGGCAGATTCTCCAAGGAAAATAATCCCGAAAATTGCGGTGCCAATTGCACCAATTCCTGTCCAAATCGCGTAAGCGGTTCCGGCAGGCAAATCACGCATCGCATAAGCGAGTAAGCCCATGCTGGCGATAATGGCGGTGATAGTGATAACACTTGGGGTTAGGCGTGTAAAACCATGGGTATATTTTAAACCCACTGCCCAAACAACTTCTAATAAACCTGCGAATAATAAGATGATCCAAGCCATGGTGGATGTACTCCGTCAACTTCTCGGGGTCGTCCCCATTACTTAAACGTGATGATTTCAGGTCGTCCTGAACACGCGAAATGAAACCGTATTATAAACGTTCAATTTCAGAGACTCAAGTCACTTAAAATAATAATTAACACTAAATTAACACCCATATTTATCCTATTCATGCTGAATTTGAGTCCTCACATGCAATATCGTCGCACAAATCCCAAAGCACAGGTAAAGTAGAGATCCTCCGCCAATTTTGTACCGAGAAAACACCATGCGTATCAAAGATATATTACTTGCCCTGTGTGTCGTGATTATTTGGGGCGTCAATTTTGTGATCATCAAACTTGGC
Organism: Providencia sp. LY12; assembly: GCF_057621555.1. Lineage (NCBI taxonomy): Bacteria > Pseudomonadati > Pseudomonadota > Gammaproteobacteria > Enterobacterales > Morganellaceae > Providencia > Providencia sp. LY12. Next base: position 3,752,781 of record NZ_CM172594.1, read on the forward strand.
GTAACCGCCTTACCCCCACTACTCCTCGGTGCCTTACGTTTTGTGTTTGTGGCCTTCCCTGCCATTTTCCTATTCAAGCGTCCCAAAATTCCGCTGAAGCTCTTACTGATTTATGGGCTAACCATTAGTTTTGGACAGTTTGCGTTTCTATTTTGCGCCTTGCGTGTGGGCATGCCAGCAGGCATTGCCTCGGTGATTTTACAGTCACAAGCTTTCTTCACTATCTTACTCGGTGCCGTGATCCTTAAAGAATCCCTACAGCCAACCCACTTTATCGGTATGTTTATCGCCATCGCGGGGCTTGGGATTTTAGCCAATGGCGCAACCTCTGGCGGAATCGATGATATCCCTCTGTTGGGTTTGATCTTTATTTTGATCGCGGGGCTATCTTGGGCGTTTGGTAATATCACCAACCGCATCATTATGCAGCATCAAGGCGAAGAAAAATGCAGCGCCCTTTCCTTGGTCAGTTGGAGCGCCCTAATTCCAATTATACCTTTCTTATTAAGCTCTTGGATTTTCGAAGGCGAAGATGCCATTGTACAAGGCTTAGCGGGGTTTGATTGGTCTGTGCTCGGTGTGATTTTGTATCTTGCCTACCTTTCCACTTTTGTAGGTTATGGGTTGTGGGGCGTGCTGCTCGGACGCTATGAGGCATGGCGCGTCGCACCATTCTCTTTATTGGTGCCCGTTTTTGGGTTAAGTAGCAGTGCTTTATTCCTCGGTGAGCACATTAACGGCATACAAATTGCTGGATTAATTTTGATTATGTTAGGGCTAATCACGACATTGTTTGGTAAAAAAATTATTCAGGTGATTCGAAAGTAACCGCCAACGCATTCAAATACCGGAAATTTTCTTCCGGTATTTTTTTGTCTGTTTGATTATTTTCAGTAAAAACCCCATACACCCAAGCGAATTTATAATCTAAAATTAAAATATTAATTAGAATATAAAACCAATCATTGAATTAACGCTAGACCAAAACAAGATAAAATCCAATATTAACTTCAATTTTAGTGATGCGAATTCCAATATTGGAATTTATCTACAATTTCAATTAAGTGTCTCGATTTAGCTACTTTTTCTTTCCCCCAACTCTCGCTATATCTGTTTGAGTTTTTACTTACATAAATAACTAATAAAGCTCGTTAACGAAATGGATGGGGAAAGGCTATGGGTAAACAATTGATTTGGATTGTTCTCGCTCTGCTCGGCGCATTTTCACTCGGTTATATTGCATTAAACCGAGGTGAACAAATCAACGCCCTGTGGATCGTGGTCGCCGCGGTCTGTATTTATTTGATCGCATATCGTTACTATGGACTGTTTATTGCTAAAAAAGTCCTGCAAGTGGACTCCACACGTATGACGCCAGCCATTCGTCATAACGATGGTCTGGATTATGTACCAACCGACAAAAAAGTGTTATTTGGTCACCACTTCGCCGCCATTGCTGGCGCAGGTCCATTAGTCGGTCCTGTACTTGCGGCACAAATGGGGTATTTACCGGGTATGCTGTGGTTGCTCGCAGGGGTGGTATTGGCAGGGGCTGTACAAGATTTTATGGTACTGTTCGTTTCCACTCGCCGCGATGGTCGCTCTTTGGGGGAACTCGTTAAAGAGGAAATGGGTAATACTGCGGGCGTTATTGCGTTGATTGCTTGCTTTATGATCATGGTGATCATCCTTGCTGTGCTCGCGATGATTGTCGTGAAAGCGTTAACACACAGCCCATGGGGAACTTATACCGTTGCCTTCACCATCCCACTGGCTATTTTCATGGGGATTTATACCCGTTATATTCGCCCAGGTCGCATTGGTGAAGTTTCAGTTATTGGTCTTATTTTCTTAGTTTTTGCGATTATTTCAGGCGGCTGGGTCGCAGAGAGTGAAACATGGGCGCCTTACTTTGACTACACTGGCGTGCAGTTAACGTGGATGCTGGTCGGCTATGGCTTTGTGGCTGCGGTTTTACCTGTTTGGCTGTTATTAGCCCCTCGTGATTATCTCTCTACTTTCTTGAAAATCGGGACAATTATTGGTCTGGCGATTGGTATTTTGATTTTAAATCCCAATCTACAAATGCCGTCATTAACTAAATATATTGATGGAACTGGTCCTGTGTGGGCTGGGGATTTATTCCCATTCTTATTTATTACTATCGCTTGCGGTGCCGTTTCTGGCTTCCACGCCTTAATCTCTTCCGGTACCACGCCGAAAATGCTCGCCAATGAAAACCAAGCTTGTTTTATCGGTTATGGCGGGATGTTGATGGAGTCATTCGTGGCTATCATGGCGTTAGTCGCAGCTTGTGTGATTGACCCAGGTGTTTATTTCGCGATGAACAGCCCAATGGCGATGTTAGCGCCAGCAGGAACGACGGATGTTGTGGCTTCCGCGGCGCAAGTTGTCAGCGGTTGGGGCTTCCAAATTACCCCTGAACAATTAACGCAAATTGCCAACGAAGTCGGTGAAACCAGCATTATTTCCCGTGCAGGGGGCGCTCCAACACTGGCAGTCGGTATGGCGTATATTCTTCATGGCGCACTAGGCGGATTGATGAATGTAGCATTCTGGTACCACTTCGCTATTCTGTTTGAAGCACTGTTTATTCTGACGGCGGTGGATGCCGGAACCCGAGCGGCACGCTTTATGCTACAAGATTTACTAGGTGTGGTTTCACCATCGTTGAAAAGGACTGATTCCCTGCCTGCTAACCTGATAGCCACGGCATTGTGTGTGCTAGCTTGGGGTTATTTCTTGCATCAGGGCGTTGTTGACCCACTCGGTGGTATTAACACCTTATGGCCGCTGTTCGGTATCGCTAACCAGATGCTGGCCGGTATGGCACTGATGTTATGTGCGGTCGTTCTGTTCAAAATGAAGCGCCAAGCCTACGCATGGGTCGCGCTATTACCAACAGCGTGGTTATTGGTTTGTACAATGACCGCTGGCTGGGAAAAAACCTTCAGTGAAGATGCCCGCGTTGGTTTCTTAGCAGTCGCGAATAAGTTCCAAGCGATGTTAGATAGCGGCAACTTGCCGCCGCAATATACAGAATCTCAGTTAACTCAGTTGGTTTTCAATAACCGTTTAGATGCTGGTTTAACGATTTTCTTTATGATTGTGGTTGTAGTTCTCGCCCTGTTCTCTATCCGTACCGCGTTAAAAGCATTGAAATCTAAGGAACCAACCGCCAACGAAGTTCCTTACGAACCAATGCCAGCCAACTACGAAGAGATTGTGGCAAACACCCGCCATCATTAATACACCGGAGATTGAGAGCTGAGCTTAAATATTTATTTTTTAACCATTTATTTATTTTAAATATTTTTCAAAACTCACTCTCTTTCTCCAAAATCGCTAGCTACGATGCAATCCTCTAAATAGTTTGTGTTGTAGCAAGGCGACGAGTTTGATAAACCCGAGGAGCATACATAAGTATGTGACTTGGGTTTAACTAACGAAGACAACACAGCTACAGCGCAAAATATGACGAGGATTTATGTTTGGAAACTTAGGGAAAGCGGCTCGTTACTTAGGCCAAGCCGCCAAAATGATGGTCGGCGTCCCCGACTACGACAACTACGTCGCTCACATGCAGCGTACCCATCCAGACCAAACGCCGATGACTTATGAAGAGTTTTTCAAAGAACGGCAGGATGCTCGCTACGGTGGTAAGGGTAAAGGCGGGTTTAAATGTTGTTAATCATTGCTCTTATTGAGCACCGCAAATAAAAAAGCCGAATACAGTACGAAACTGCATTCGGCTCTTCTTGATCTCACTTCGCCACTCACTATAATGGCTGGCTTGATCTGTCGACGATTATTTCACGCGTGAAACGTATTCGCCTGAACGAGTGTCAACTTTGATCACTTCGCCGATCTGAACAAACAGAGGAACTTTAACCACTGCACCAGTGCTTAACGTTGCTGGCTTACCACCAGTACCTGCTGTGTCACCTTTCAGACCTGGATCTGTTTCGACAACTTCTAATTCAACGAAGTTCGGCGGAGTTACCGCGATTGGACGACCGTTCCACAGCGTTAAGATACAATCAGCTTGGTCGATCAGCCATTTTTCGTTGTCACCGATAGCTTTCGCATCTGCTGCCAGTTGTTCGAAAGTTTCGTTGTTCATGAAGTGCCAGAACTCACCGTCGTTGTACAGGTAAGTTAAGTTCATATCCATGACATCTGCGCCTTCAACAGAATCAGTAGATTTAAAAGTTTTTTCCAACAGTTTGTTAGAAATCAGTTTACGCAGACGAACGCGTGCGAACGCTTGACCTTTACCCGGTTTAACGAATTCACTTTCAAGAATTGCACACGGCTCACCATCTAACATGATTTTAAGACCTGAGCGGAATTCATTGGTACTATAAGTAGCCATGGAGATCCTCTATTTATAAACTAAAAATGGCATAGCCAAAAAATGGTCGATATTATAACTCAAAATACCTCATCCAGAGAAGTCTGGATACAACAACTTGCCGAAGCAGTCACTAATCCGGATGAATTGCTGCAATTACTAAACTTAGAAGACCATCAGCCATCGCGAGAAGGTCATGAAGCACGTAAGTTATTTCCTTTACGTGTTCCGCGTCCCTTTATTTCGCGAATGAAAAAAGGTGATCCACTAGACCCTCTGTTATTGCAGGTATTAACCGCAAAAGCAGAGTTCGATATACATCCAGGTTTTTCTACTGATCCACTAGAAGAGCAGGATAACGCGATCCCGAGTTTACTCCACAAGTACCGTAACCGCGCATTAATGCTGGTTAAAGGGGGTTGTGCAGTGAACTGTCGATACTGCTTTCGCCGGCATTTTCCTTATGAAGATAACAAAGGAAATAAAAATAACTGGTTGATGGCTGTGGATTATATAAAAAACCACAGTGAACTCAATGAAATCATCTTCTCTGGCGGTGATCCTTTAATGGCAAAAGACCACGAGCTTGACTGGTTAATTAGCCAACTTGAGGAAATTCCACATATTACTCGCTTGCGAATTCATTCTCGCTTGCCAGTGGTAATTCCAGAAAGAATTACAGATACCTTTTGCCAGCGTTTATCTCAGTCACGTTTGCAGGTCATTATGGTGACTCACGTTAACCATGCTAACGAGATTGATGATGAATTTACGAAAGCGATACAGAAATTAAAACGTGCAGGCGTCACACTGCTCAACCAAAGCGTATTGCTCCGCCAAGTTAATGACAATGTCACTGCTTTGGCAAACCTGAGCAATGCCCTATTTGATGCAGGAATTTTACCGTATTACTTGCATGTGCTCGATAAAGTCCAAGGTGCTGCCCACTTCTTAGTGAGTGATATTGAAGCTCGACAATTAATTCGTGAATTGTTAAGTCAGGTCTCGGGGTATTTAGTACCGAAGTTAGCGAGAGAAATTGGCGGGGAGCCAAGCAAAACCTTACTCGATTTAAACTTGCGCCAAAGTTAGTCTGAGTTAATAAACATCAAAACTAATAGGCATAAAAAAACCCGCTTAACTGATTAAGCGGGTCTTATTGATACATGATTATTGGCACTTATAAACTTGGCCAACCATTTTGCTATCAACAGGAACAAAGCTAGATAGGACAGTTTCGCTTGGGCTTGAAGCACCAAAAATCACGTTACCACCCATTGCTGCAGCTTTGTTACGTAAATCATTTGCTGCGCCGCGCATGGAGCTAGATTCGTTATTCACGCCGCTCAACCAGTTGCTTTGAGTTCCAGTGACTTGACCAAGAAGTTGGCATTCGCTTCCAGGTTGATTTTCAACAAAACGAACTTGTGAGCCTGCCGCAGTCAGATCATTGGTTGATGTACAACCTGCTAAAGTTAGTAATGCAGCAGCACCAAGCAAGACTTTAATTCGCATGTTTTCCCTCATTTTTTATTGTGTTTTTGCAGCTGGTTGTAGAACCTTTATAGCTCCAATCACTCAAAATTCTGTTTTATGACAGTAAATTAGCGTACTCGATATCCAAGTAGACTTGATAAAGACTGTCAATCGCTCAGAGTTTATCACAAAACAATCAATACGCTTGTGATGTTCTTTACTTATTTAAACTATTTTTTACCTTGGGTTAAATATAACCCGATGAGTCACCTTAACGCAAAAATAAGTAATAAACCTCACAAATACAAAGCACGAAAGCATTAATTTGATTACCTATAAAAAAAACCGGCACCACTCGATAATTCATGGTGCCGGTCTTATTTTGGCTGGTAGCCACTAGTTAGTGGCTACTGGCGCACAATATTTGCCTGTTGGCTTACATCATGCCGCCCATTCCGCCCATGCCACCCATACCCGCTGCGCCTAAATCAGGAGCGTCAGATGCTGGCATATCGGTGATCATCGCTTCTGTCGTGATCATCAGACCCGCGATTGATGCTGCGAATTGCAGAGCAGAACGAGTAACTTTAGTTGGATCCAGAATACCCATTTCGATCATGTCGCCATAAGTATCTGTTGCTGCGTTGTAACCGTCGTTGCCAGTTGCTGCTTTAACGTTGTTAACAACAACTGAAGCTTCTTCACCTGCGTTAGTGACGATTTGACGCATTGGCGCTTCCATCGCACGCAGAGCAACACGGATACCTACGTTTTGTTCTTCGTTATCGCCTTTCAGTGCTTCCAGTTTAGCCGCGACGCGAACTAACGCAGTACCACCACCAGCAACAACACCCTCTTCAACCGCTGCGCGAGTTGCGTGCAGAGCATCGTCAACGCGAGCGCGTTTTTCTTTCATTTCAACTTCAGTTGCTGCACCCACTTTAATTACCGCAACACCGCCAGCTAATTTCGCTACGCGTTCTTGCAGTTTTTCACGGTCGTAATCAGAAGAAGACTCTTCGATTTGTTGACGGATTTGAGTCACACGACCTGCGATTGCAGTTTCGTCACCGATACCATCGATGATGATAGTGGTGTCTTTGTTGATAACGATACGTTTAGCTTGACCTAAATCTTCTAACGTTGCTTTTTCCAGCTCCATACCGATCTCTTCAGAGATAACAGTACCGTTAGTCAGGATAGCGATATCTTGCAGCATTGCTTTACGGCGGTCACCGAAACCAGGTGCTTTAACCGCAGCCACTTTCACGATACCACGCATGGTGTTCACGACTAATGTAGCCAGTGCTTCACCTTCAACATCTTCAGCAATGATCAGCAGTGGCTTGTTCGCTTTAGCAACGCCTTCTAATACTGGCAGTAATTCACGAATGTTAGACACTTTTTTGTCGACTAACAGGATGAATGGGTTTTCCAGTTCAACAACGCCAGTTTCTGGTTTGTTGATGAAGTAAGGAGATAAATAACCGCGGTCAAACTGCATACCTTCAACCACGTCTAATTCGTCTTCCAGACCAGTACCTTCTTCAACGGTGATAACGCCTTCTTTACCGACTTTCTCCATTGCTTCTGCAATTAATTTACCAACAGTTTCGTCGGAGTTTGCAGAAATAGTACCAACCTGTGCGATTGATTTAGTATCTGAACATGGAACTGACAGAGTTTTCAGTTCTTCAACAGCAGCAACGACTGCTTTATCGATACCACGTTTCAGATCCATTGGGTTCATACCCGCAGCAACTGCTTTCAGACCTTCGGTGATAATTGCTTGAGCTAAAACGGTAGCGGTTGTTGTACCGTCACCCGCTGCATCGTTAGCTTTAGAAGCAACTTCTTTCACCATTTGTGCACCCATATTTTCGAATTTATCTTCTAATTCGATTTCACGAGCAACAGAAACACCATCTTTAGTGATAACTGGTGATCCAAAAGATTTGTCTAAAACAACGTTACGGCCTTTAGGACCTAAAGTTACTTTAACTGCATCAGCAAGAACATTGACACCACGAAGCATTTTTGTACGAGCGTCATTACCAAATCTAACGTCTTTAGCTGCCATTATCTCTTTCCTTTAAATTCTTTTCGTTTGATGAAAGTTTTAAGTGAAAATTCTTATTCAACGATTGCTAAGATGTCGCTTTCGGACATGATTAACACTTCTTCGTTGTCGATTTTTTCAGCTTTTACGCCATAACCGTCGTTAAAAATTACGATATCGCCAACTTTCACATCCAGCGCTTTAACGTCGCCATTTTCGAGGATGCGGCCTTGGCCCACAGCGATAACTTCACCACGAGTTGATTTGCCCGCAGCACTGCCAGTTAACACGATACCACCAGCAGATTTAGATTCGATTTCTTTACGTTTAACGATAACACGGTCATGCAATGGACGAATTTTCATTAATAGTTCTCCTACAAATAAAGTCCATACGGGTAAAAGGTCGATACCAAGGTGATCTTCACCAGTACCATGTTTCAGGAGATTGGGATGAATAACTAAGACTTCAAGGGGTGGGAGATAAATTTTTTTATTATTTATCTCCCTACAGTTCAAAGGGAATTAAGGTTTAGGCGGGTTATCTTGGTTGGAATCTGAAGATTTATCGTCAGGAACACGATGGCTTTCACCATCAATAGTTCTTTCGCGATCAATAGTATAAGAAGGGTCATCTTGCTTGCGTTGGTACTCGCCTTCAAAAGTATTGCCATTTTGATAGCCACCACCCTGAAAACCATTTCCAGGTTGGTAAAACTTGATGTGCGGGATTAAACGCATCACAAATAATTTTTGTACTGGTGGTAGTAATAAAAGTAGTCCAATAAAGTCCGTAAAGAATCCAGGAACAATAAGTAAAAATCCTGCTAACACTAACGCCACACTTTTAATCATTTCAGCGGCAGGACTTTCACCACTCATTAATTTTTGTTGTATTTGCATGACATTTTTCATCCCTTGGTTCTTCACAAGTGAAACCCCCAAACAGGATGTGAGCACCACTAAAATTAATGTCATCAATACACCAATTTCAGCCGCAACTCGGACAAAAATGACCGACTCTATATACACCAAAATACATATCAGAATTAGTGGTAACCAGCGCACAAGTACTCCTTAATATCAATAAGCTACTGCATTTTTCGGGGCTAAATGAAAACCTTTGTGAACTATCTCTAAGAGACTACTATTCATATTCGCTTTTTTCATCAGTATAGCCATAATAATTGGGTCTCTGATCGTGATTTTCAACTCATGGACTAAGATCATTAACAAGGCTTATCTGTGATTTAAATCACACAATATAAATTCTATTGCACTAATCAATCCATAAAATGATCTAGGTTCAAGGTATGGGGTGATAAAGGGCATATGATCACCCCATAAGTCAGTAGAACATAATACTGATAAAGGAGTAATAGGTGGTAATCACCTAGAAGTTTAGTTTTAGGATATATTTTTAAAAGCGCATAAACGGACAGTAACTGTAATCTAATTAAGAAGGTTCTCATGTCAAACAATACTCGTATCGAAGAAGACCTGTTAGGTAAAAAAGAAGTTCCAGCTGATGCCTATTATGGTGTTCATACTCTGCGTGCGATTGAAAACTTTTATATCAGCGACCGCACCATTAACGATGTCCCAGAATTTATTCGCGGCATGGTAATGGTAAAAAAAGCAGCCGCACTAGCTAACAAAGAACTGCACACTATTCCTCGTAATATCGCAGATACCATCATCAAAGCGTGTGACGTTGTTTTGAATGAAGGCAAATGCATGGATCAGTTCCCAGTTGACGTATTCCAAGGTGGTGCGGGCACATCACTGAACATGAATACCAACGAAGTTCTGGCAAACATCGGTCTTGAACTGATGGGTCATAAAAAAGGTGAATATGAATTCTTAAACCCAAATGACCATCTGAACAAAAGCCAATCTACCAACGATGCATACCCTACCGGTTTCCGTATCGCGGTTTATAACTCTGTTCTGAAATTAATCGATTCTGTTACTTACCTGAAAAAAGGTTTTGAAAGTAAAGCAGAAGAGTACAAAGACATCCTGAAAATGGGTCGTACTCAATTACAAGACGCAGTACCAATGACTGTTGGTCAGGAATTCCATGCTTTCGCAACTCTTCTTAAAGAAGAAGAAAAAAATCTGAAACGTAGCATCGATTTACTGCTCGAAGTTAACTTAGGTGCAACTGCTATCGGTACTGGCCTGAACACAGCCCCTGGTTACCAAGAACTGGCTGTTAAAAAATTAGCAGAAGTAACAGGTTTAGCATGCGTACCATCAGAAGACCTAATCGAAGCAACTTCTGACTGTGGTGCTTACATCACTGTTCACGCTAGCCTGAAACGTTTAGCAGTTAAACTGTCTAAAATCTGTAACGACTTACGTTTACTTTCCTCTGGTCCTCGCGCAGGATTGAAAGAAATTAATCTGCCAGAATTACAAGCAGGTTCTTCTATCATGCCAGCAAAAGTTAACCCAGTAATTCCTGAAGTTGTTAACCAAGCATGCTTCAAAGTTATGGGTAACGACATCTGTGTAACGATGGCTGCTGAAGCAGGTCAATTACAATTAAACGTAATGGAACCAGCAATCGGTCAAGCGATGTTCGAATCCATTTCTCTGATGAGCAATGCATGCCGCAACTTAGTAGAAAAATGCGTTAACGGCATCACTGTTAACAAAGAAATCTGCGAAGCGTTTGTATTCAACTCTATCGGTATCGTAACTTACCTGAACCCATTCATCGGTCACCACAACGGTGATATCGTGGGTAAAATCTGTGCAGAAACAGGTAAGAGCGTACGTGAAGTTGTCCTAGAACGCGGACTGCTGACCGAAGCGCAACTGGATGATATCTTCTCTGTTGAGAACCTAAAACATCCAGCATATAAAGCAAAAAGATTTGACGACTAATTATTTATGTTTAGCATAAATAATTCTTAAGAATAAGGGCACGACTTTCCACCGGATAGCGTGCCTTTTTTCATGAATGCACACACAAATAATTAACATAACAGTTTCATAATTTTCATTTTTGTCGAGGAGTAAACACTATGTTAGCCGTAGAATTTGTCATTGTTCTGCTGGCCATTTTTTTAGGGGCCCGTCTTGGAGGGATAGGTATCGGTTTTGCCGGTGGCCTTGGTGTTCTGGTACTCGCTGCAATTGGCGTGAAACCGGGAACCATTCCTTTTGACGTAATCTCTATCATCATGGCAGTTATTGCCGCCATCTCTGCAATGCAAATTGCGGGTGGTTTGGATTACTTGGTTGCTCAAACAGAAAAACTACTGCGTCGCAATCCAAAATACATCACTATCCTTGCCCCTATCGTGACCTATTTCCTGACTCTGTTCGCAGGTACAGGTAATATCTCATTAGCAACTCTGCCAGTTATCGCAGAAGTGGCTAAAGAACAAGGCGTGAAACCATGTCGCCCACTGTCTACGGCTGTTGTTGCAGCTCAGATTGGTATCACAGCATCTCCAATTTCTGCGGCGGTTGTTTACATGGCATCTGTCATGGAAAACCCAGCAATGGTTGGCGCTGGTAACACCGTTAGCTATATCACGCTGTTAGGTATTTTATTACCAGCAACTTTCTTAGCTATCATCCTGATGTCTTTCATTATCTCTTGGACATTTAACTCTAAACTGTCTGATGACCCAATCTACCAAAAACGTTTAGCTGAAGGTTTAGTTGAACTGCGCGGTAGCCAAGTTAAAGAGATCAAACCAGGTGCTAAAGCGTCAGTTCTGCTGTTCTTACTCGGCGTTGTTGGTGTAGTTTGCTACGCAATCATCAACAGCCCAAGTTTAGGCATTGTGGCAACCCCACTGATGAACACCACTAACGCTATCCTGATTATCATGCTGACTGTGGCTACGTTAATCACTGTACTGTGCCGTGTAAACACTGATGCAATCCTGAACTCTAGTACCTTCAAAGCAGGTATGAGCGCATGTATCTGTATCTTAGGTGTTGCATGGTTAGGTGATACTTTCGTACAGCACAACATTGATTGGATCAAAGAAACTGCGGGTGACTTAATCCACGAACACTCATGGATGTTAGCGGTTATCTTCTTCTTCTGTTCTGCGCTTCTGTACTCTCAAGCAGCAACAGCGAAAGCTCTGATGCCGATGGCTCTGGCACTGAACGTTAGCCCATTAACCGCTATCGCTTCATTCTCAGCCGTATCTGGTCTGTTCATCCTGCCTACTTACCCAACTCTGGTTGCGGCAGTACAAATGGATGACACTGGTACAACTCGCATCGGTAAATTCGTCTTTAACCACCCATTCTTTATTCCGGGTACCATCGCTGTGGCACTGGCCGTTACCTTCGGCTTCCTGTTCGGCGGTATGATCCTGTAGTCATCAATGCAATGACTTAGGAACAGAGAAACCGTGGCTTTCTAGTCACGGTTTTTTTATATCTGCACTAAATCTGCCACCCATTTAGAATATCTAAAATAGATAACAATTAAGCTGACTTTATCTTATTAAAGAAAAAAGCAACCTAATCACGCTTAAATTTAAGTATTTACAACTAAGTAAATTAACCCATTCAAAATAGAACAATTCTTTTCATTTAAACAAACTGAAACAGTTTGTCATATTTAAAATTGAATTAAATGCTAAAAATAAATCACATAACACAATGAAAAATAACAATTAATACATAAAAAAAGATGATTTTGAGCGCAAGAAAGGATTGATGCGTCACAATTTAGTGACCAGTTGTTAATAAATGTAAAAATCAGAATTATATTCTTTATTATATACCGATAATGAATTAAACAAGATTATATCACTATTTAATAAAGATGCTCTCAAAGAGCCTACTCCTCTTAGCACCACCTAACGCTAGCTTTATTATTTTATATTACTCACCCTATGTGTTTAATTTAAAATTTTCGGCTATTTAACTATATTTGCATTATTTGATTTTATAAAAAACGTCACGTAAATTAGTTAGAAGAAAACGGAGTGAAATAATTTCCTCACACAACGTTTTCATCAATCCTTCGTATTCACCTAAATACGACTTTTATTAAGTGATGCTGTTTGGAAGGAATGCAGACAATGAAAGAAACAGACGGTAACAACCCTTCATCCAAGAAGGGTATAACTATTTATACAAAAGCAGTGGGTTATGAAATTTATTTATTACGAAAGCGTCGCTCGCTCAGTGGAAAAGATTTAGCAAATTTATTGAATATATCTCAACAGCAAGTTTCTCGTTATGAACGAGGTATCTGCAACATTACAATAGATATGCTAGTACAGGTTTTAAATGTACTAAAAATGCCTATTCAGGACTTTTTGGATAGAGCAGTTATTCGAGTTTCCATAATGAAATTTAAGCTAAGCAGTGTTGGCAGTAAAGATATCTCACTGTTAAGTAGCTCATTTATAAAGTAGGTATATATTTTCCCTACATGTTTAATTCATTATATCTTAACAATAAAGAATAACTTTTATTTTTATTATAGCAATACCCCTACTCCAATGGAGCCTTACCAATAACAACATGATTTTATAAATAAAAATATTTTTAAAATCCCTATTTATCGTATTAATGATAAATATATTAAATATTTAAATTATTTCAGCACAGCTGAGAACTTAATCTAACCACCTAAATAGTTATTTATACTTAGCCATTAAATACATGTAAAGAAATTAATCTTTTAAATATAGAGAAATTAATACTCCAATAAATCCAAGGAGCGCCATTCTATTCATATGGCGCCCTACTTTTCACGCTTATTTATTATAGGTTAGCGAATAATAAATCGAGCACTAAGAATAAAGGTAATATTCTCTTTTTTAGAACAAGAGAGTATCCCCTTTATATCTAAGGAATGGAATAAAGGAAATTAGCGAAACTTTAAATTGAATGTTTATAACTGATTCAACCTAAATTTAGCCTAGGTAAATAGATAATATCGGCATCATACGTATATATATCTATAACGAAATAAGTCATGGAATGCGACCTTTATACCATCAATTTAATTATTTAACTTTGGACAAATAGGAATACTAATTATGTCATTTAAAACAACGGCACTTTCTACTGCTTTATTTATGAGCCTGTCAGCTTTAAGCCTAAACGCAATGGCTGCACCTTCTGCAGAAGTGACTCTGCAAGGGATCCTGACCAACACGACCTGTGATGTCACCATCAATGGCGGTAAATCAGTCTTAAACGTGGGTGTTTTAAAAACGTCTGTGGGTGCAGGTTCAGACTTTGCCGCTGTCAATACAATGTCCTCTACAACCGCTGAAATGCCAGTGACTTTAGTGGGTTGTGCTGAGGGTGAGGAAGGTAACTTAATCATTCAAGGGATCACTTCTGTCGGTAACAACGAGCAAGACATCTTTGTTGCAACAGATTCACAAACTGTTGGTTTTATGATTGAAGATGAAGCTAATAACCGCATCACTAACGGTAACGGTGCAAAGGTTGAAATTGGCGCAGGCAAAACTGCCGCGCAATACACCTTCAAAGTGGGTATGGCAACGACAACAGATACACCTGAAGCAGGTTCCTACAGCGCACCTATCTTAGTGGCTTATATCGTTGACTAATTCGATTTAATTAACTCAGTCGATTGAGGTAAGGCGGGCTCCGTCTTACCTACATTCGGCCACGAAGACTATGAGGATAGACAAATGCGAAATAACCGATTTATGCAAGGGATCTGCGGTGGCTTGCTATTGCTATCTGGTTCATCGATCGCAGGGATCGCTATCGACACCACTCGAATTATCTTTTCAGAAAGTGATAACGCCACCGGAAAAAGTGTGGGGATAACCAGCTCGAATCAATCACTTACGCCTTATTTGGTCAAAGCACAGATTTTGAAAACTCCCTATGGCGACAATGGTGAGACTCCCTTTATGGTGACGCCATCGTTATTCCGACTAGAGTCTGGTTCCACGAATCAAGTCCGCATAATGAAAAAGAACGTGGCGCTCCCACAAGATAAAGAATCTGTTTTTTATTTTCGTACCGTAGCCATGCCAACCAGCGAAAAAGGGCTGAATACCCCACAAAATAATATTGATGGCGCCGTACAAGTTTCGACGGGAAATATCATCAAGCTGTTTTATCGCCCGAATCATTTAGGCATGACTCAGCCACAAGCAATGAAATCGCTGAAGTTTTCAAGTATGACGAATGGGGTTCAAGTGTCTAATCCTTCCCCGTACTACATCACATTAGACAGCGTAAAAATTGCTAATAAACCCGTTCAGTTGAGCTCAGCAAAGGGAAATAACATGATTGCGCCGTTTAGCAGCATCACTTATTCCCACGTTCAACGACAAGGCGCGGTTGAATGGAAAGCCATTAATGACTATGGCGGAAAGGACGAGTTTCATGCGCAAATTCAATAAATTACTGATTGTATTTTTCGCAATGTCACTTAGCGGATGGCACCTAGCACAGGCCGAAAAGACCGAGGTTAGAGCCGTCATTACCGATGATGTTGGTTGTGAGATTCGCATTCCTAACTCATTGCAATTTACACCAATGCGCACATCCGATTTTCAAGGCGCGGTGACCACGCATCAAATTAAGCCCTTGAAAGCGCAATTTATCTGTGTGGATAAAACGGGAAATCTGACCCCAAAAATTACGTTACAGGGAAATACCCCCTATAACGAAAGCACCATTTTCTTGGATGGAACCCCAAACAGTACAGGGTTTATGTTACGCCTCAGTGATGGCTCCCCGCTCTCCCTGAGTGATTTTTATGACACAAGCAAAGCCTTTAAACGCGGTGAACAGATTGCCTTAACACCACTGACCAAAGATAACCATCACCAAACCGAAGAGACTTTTCTCGTGGGTTTAGTGGGGCCAGTGGATGGGGAGGCTATCCCCGGTGAATTCTCAGCCTCATTGACGTTTAACCTTATTTTTCAGTAAGACCTAAAAATAGGAATTCATCATGACACTGACTAAAACGTCACTCTATTCCCTGCTCATCCCCACCGCATTGTATGCGGCAAGTCTGGGGCAATCCGCAATGGCGGCAACCTCGGCCACCACTAAAATCAGTGCCAGCATTGTCGGCGGTGGCTGCCAAATTACCGCGCCCCCGACTGTTGCTATTCGTAACGGGGATCTGATTCCTGCTGAAGATATCACCACCACCAGCGATATTAGCGAAACTTTTGATCTCACCATTCTTGGCTGTAAGGGTTACGGGTTAGAACCCTCGATAACCATCGAAGGGGACACCAATAGTGACTCCGGTGAAGCGCTGTTTGTGAGTGCCGGCAGCACCAGTACAGGCTATGGCATTTTATTATCCACAGACGGTAACAGTAATTTTAACCAAAGTGACAACTTGGCAACGGATAAAGAAATCAAGGCATTGACCACCACAAACTGGGATAAAACCTTTGCCAGTACCTTGAATGGAACCATCCCACTGAAGGCAACCGTCAGCTGCGGAACCTGTACTGCCAATGACTTACAAGGTGGCGAGTTAACCGCCTCATTAACATTTAATTTTTTCTATAACTGATTTTGAAGGCTGTTAATAACAATGATACGAAAACTTTCTTTCTTTAGCGTGATTGTAGGGTTGCTATTACCAGCCAGTGAATTACAGGCAGGCAGTGCCTCAACCACCCTCTCCTTTTCCGCTTTTTTTTATGGCGGTAGCTGCGATGTGACAGTGCCAAGTACCGTCACGTATAACAATGGCGCACCACTGCCCTACGATGAAATTCTGAAAAGTCCGCAACGTAGCGGATTCAGGTTAACCCTCTCAGGGTGCCAGGGCTATTTTTTAACCCCCAGAATTGCGGTCAAAGGAAATACGTTCACCGCGGATAACAATGAACCGCTGTATGCCGATGCATCCAGCACCACAAAAGGCTATGGCATTAAGCTATCCACCCAGGGGAATAATGTTTTCAATGCTAATGACAATACCGCAAAACCTGGCAATGAGGCGATTACCATCAAAACATGGCCATCAGGTGGAACCAGCGATGTGGCGAGATTAAATAGCTCGCTTGATTTTACTGCCGAGCTAGCCTGCGGCACCTGTACCGCCAGTGACAATTTACAAAATGGTGAACTCACCGCAACCGTCACGTTTAGCTTCTTATATGACTAATTGGGTAATAAGTATGTTTTCAAATCGTTTCTCTGGCTATCGCGCTCTGATTATTTTGTTGATATGCAGCAGTTTTTCGACGCTATCCTTCGCTGCAGAAGGCGGGCTGCGTTTAGCTCAAACGCGCGTCGTCTTTGATGCTGCCAATCCAAATACAAAACTTGCCATTAAAAATAGCAGCCCGCAGGTCTACTTAATCAAAGCTGACGTCCTCAATACGCCAGAGGGGAATGCCCACAAACCCGCGCCCCCGTTTATTGTCACACCACCGATGTCTCGCTTAGAAAAAGAGAGCCAAAGCACGCTGCTCATTGTGCGTAATGGGACTGCGGAGCTGCCGACAGACCGAGAATCCGTGTTTTATTTAAGCTTATTAGCGATCCCTTCCACCACAAAAGCGAGTGCCTCCGAAGGTGAAATGACCAGTGCGCAAGTTTCGGTGGGGATCCGCAACGTTATCAAACTGTTTTATCGCCCAAAAGGGTTACCCATGAGCGTCGAAACCGCCTCAAGCCAACTGACGTTTCGCCAGCAAGGTCAGCAGCTTGAAGTCCGTAACCCAACACCGTATTACATCACGTTGGCGCAATTGAGTGTGGGTCAGCACCCCATTGATGTACGAGAACTGGGGCCGATGATTGCGCCCTTCTCCACCCAAACTTACCCCGTCAAAGGCGGCGCCACACACGCAGAGTGGAGAGTGATTACGGATTATGGGGATATGAGCCCCGCGTATCAGGGGACGGTTCAATCAGGAGATATTCGCGATGAACAACATTAATTTATTGAAGATTAAAAAACCTGCGTTATATCGCCTGATTGGCGGGATTGCCCTATTGGCTTCACTTTTTACCCAGACTGCATGGGGAAATAACATCCAAGACCAAATTAATGGGCTGACACTGCATTCAACCCGTATTATCTACCCCCACGATGCCAAAAATGGGGTGACGTACACTATCACCAATAATACGGCGATACCGTATTTATTGCAGGCGCGCCTATTACCGTGGGAAGGAAATTCATCAAGCAAAACGGCGAACGAGAATCCCGAAGCAGCCGATGAAAACCTGACGGCATTTATTGCTTTACCGCCGTTACAACGCTTCGAACCGGGCGAAACACTCACATTGCGCATCCTTCAAAAGCATCATTTACTCGCGCAAGATAAAGAGTCGATTGCGCAATTGTCATTGACTGCAATCCCCGCCCAGTCAAAAGAGACGGCTGAAGGCGCGCAAATGATCCTTGCCGTACAAAATAATCTGAAGCTGTTTTATCGCCCCGCGGGATTACCAGAACATCATCTCGACAATATCGCTGAGCAGCTGCAATTTCAGCGTACAAAAAACACGCTAACCCTGAAAAATCCGACGCCTTTTTATGTCACGTTAGCATCACTGTCTGTGGGGAAGAACGCTCTGAATTTAAGTTCCTCACGAATGATCCCCCCTTTTGGGGAGGCGCAATGGCCCCTTGAGGCCAGTCATGTCGCAAACGACATTCATTGGCAGCTCATGGAAGACGATGGCGGAACCGACACAATGAGAACACGCCAACTCTCAGCAATGTAACCACAACCGACAGATAAACCCATTCACCCGATGCGCATTGGCAACGGGGGGATTCTTGCATTCGCAAGATAAAGGAAGACCATGAAAAAAGCCCATAAAATTGCTGAACACCAGCCAAAAAACCCTTTTTTCCGTTATCACCCGCTGGCGTGTGTATTGCTATTGGCGGTCGCGCCAACACAGGCCGAAGATTACTTTGACCCCAGTTTTTTAGGGGTTGCAGGTGAAAACACAGACGTGGATTTATCCGCCTTCTCACAAGCCGGTGGCGTTGCTGAAGGGGAATACACCGTTTCCGTATTTGTGAACCAACAAGATGTGGGGCAATTTACGCTTAATTTTATCAAAAATGCCCACGGTGAAATCGCACCGGAATTAACCCCGGAGCAGCTCGACACCTTTGGGGTCAATGTGTCGCAAATCCCTGTCCTGAAAGACTTACCTAACGGCGAGTTTATTTCAGATTTAGGCGCCCTGATCCCACAAGCGACAACCCGATTAGATTTGTCACGCTTACGATTAAATATCAGCGTGCCGCAAGTGGCGATGCAATCTCAAGTCAATCGTAATGCCGATCCGTCATTATGGGACGATGGCATTCCTGCGCTTATGGCGAACTATAACGTCAGTGCAGGTCGCACCACGAGCCGCTATGACCACGGC
Source organism: Providencia sp. LY12 (assembly GCF_057621555.1). Taxonomy (NCBI): domain Bacteria; kingdom Pseudomonadati; phylum Pseudomonadota; class Gammaproteobacteria; order Enterobacterales; family Morganellaceae; genus Providencia; species Providencia sp. LY12. Next base: position 3,772,057 of record NZ_CM172594.1, read on the forward strand.
AAAAAAAATCAAAATACCAACGTATTTGCGTCCGCACGATTGGGCGCCAATGCAGGGCCGTGGCGTCTGCGCAGTAACCTCACCCATTCCCGTTTCGAATACAGCGGGAGCGAGAACCAATCGGCCACGACCAACACCCAAACCTACTTTTCCAATACCACCCTATCACGGGATATTCGGGCATTACGCTCGACATTGTTAGTGGGTGAAAGCAGCACGGGCAGCGATGTGTTTGATGGTGTGCCTTTTAAGGGCGTGCAGCTGACTTCTAACGAGCAGATGCTGCCAAGCCAATTACGCGGCTATGCGCCGGCGATCAGTGGCGTCGCCAACAGCAACGCCCGCGTCACTATCCGCCAAAATGGCAATATCGTGTATGAAGCCTATGTGGCGCCGGGTCCCTTTTATATCAATGATATCCAGCAAGCGGGCTTATCCGGGGATTATGACGTCACAGTCACCGAAGCCGATGGTTCTGAGCGCCAGTTTGTGGTGCCCTACTCATCTTTACCCGTGATGCTACGCCCCGGCGGCTGGAAATACGAAGTGGCCTCCGGTCGTTACAATGGCAACTTGACCACCAGTTCACGCCGCTCTGACTTTATTCTCGGTACCGCTGTCTATGGGCTGCATAACGATGTCACGGTGTATGGCGGCGCCTTGCTGGCAAAAGATTATCAATCTCTGAGTGTGGGAACGGGGGTCTCTTTAGGTGACTTCGGTGCCGTCTCCACGGACGTCACTCACTCATCGGCGAAATTTACTTATTCCAACCCCGTAGCTAGCACCAGTGAGAGAAAAACCGGGCAATCTTACCGTATCCGTTACTCAAAAAGCTTAATGGCAACAGGCACGTCGGTGGATTTAACCGCATTACGTTACTCCACGGAGCATTTCTATAATTTCAGCGAATTTAACAGCCAAGGTTATCGCCTTGAAGAGGGTCTTAGCCCGTGGACTTTACAGCGCCGTCGTAGCAGCTTCCAAACCCAACTCAGCCAACAGATGCAACAGTATGGCTCACTGCATTTTCGCGCTAACCGTGATGATTACTGGGGCACCAGCCGAACGTTAACGGGTTTATCCATGGGCTACAGCAACAGCTTTAAAGGGGTCAGTTACGGTGTGAACTACAATATCGACCGCGTGAAAGACAGTCGTAATCACTGGCCGGAAAACCGCCAGCTCTCCTTCAACTTAAGCGTGCCGTTTAGTGTATTTACTCAAGACCGTGATTTGCAGTCGATTTATGCCACCTACTCCATGAGCCATGACCAAAATGGGCGCACGCAAAATAATAGTGGTCTGAGTGGCAGCTTTATGGATGGCAAGCTGTCTTATGGCGCGTCACAAAGCTGGGGAAATAAGGGGCAAATTGCCAACACCAACCTGAATGCGGGCTACCAAGGTGATAAAGGCAGTATCAGCACGGGTTATAGCTACAGCAATAATGCCCAGTCAATCAATATGAACGCCAGCGGCGGCGCATTACTCCATTCCGAAGGGCTGACTTTAAGCCGCTCTATGGGGGATTCTGTCGCGCTGATCAGTGCACCGAGCGCCGAAGGGGTCAGTGTTAATGGTGGTTCTGCTGTCACGGATTGGCGTGGCTATGCGGTGGCGCCTTATCTTTCCGACTATAACAAAAACAGCATTGGCTTAGACCCAAGCACACTGCCTGAAAATGTCGATTTACCGCAATCCAATACCAACGTTTACCCCACCAAAGGCGCGGTGGTGAAAGCCAGTTTCCGTACCCGTATCGGCTATCAAGTGTTAATGACCTTAAAACAGGGTGCCAAATATGTGCCATTTGGGGCGATTGCCACCTTAATTTCCGATAGCAACGCTGACAACATTAGCAGCATTGTGGGGGATGCAGGGCAGGTGTACCTGACGGGGTTACCAGAAACAGGAGAATTGTTGGTGAAGTGGGGAGAGACAGCCGCACAGCAATGTCAGGTGAAGTTCGATTTGCGCCATGTTGACGTTTCAGCCGATATGCCAATCCGCCAAGTCTCTTATCGCTGTGTGAGTGGGCAACAGCAGGCTCAGCCTGTGGTATCGAATACATCCCAAACTGCTCTGCAGGTACCTGCTCCAATGGAAAACATCGAATCTTTACATCAAACACCCAATAAAACACGTTGGTTACAGTCACCAGCAGGAGAAAAATAATGAAATTGAACAATCAAAAACGCTGGGGAAAAGTGTGGTCAGCCGCAGCAGGTTTAATTATATACAATGTATTTACAGCGGTTAGTTACAGTAATACATTCCCAAGTAACCCAGAGTTTAAAAATTTGGGATTAGTATGGGAAGGTTCTGAAGTGTCTAAATCAGAGAGTATGAGTGGGACAAACTATATAGGAGGTAATATTCACGGAAAAGTTTTATCCAATATTGACGGAAGCTCTTGGGGTTCCGTTGATGGCTATTATGGTGTAGTCCTTGAGCCTGGTGTGGTATTCACATTATCCGGAGACTCTAATGCTAAGGCAGGATCTTATGAAATAAATGTTAAGTATAATAATAAAAGTGACCCGACCGCCGCCTCCAGGCTATATAACCTTGAAACTACAACAAATTCGGGCTTATATAAATATAGAGCTGTATTTGCAGAAAAATATCTGTATCAGCAACAAAGTAGTCAAACCCAATATTTTACAGCCACTAAACTACGAGCATCTCTATACCTAAGTAATTCCGTAAAACCTAATAAGACGTATTCATATAATGGTGAGATTTGGCTGGAAGTTGGTTTGATGAGAATTTATCTTGTGAAAAACCCATCTTTTACCTTTGCACCACCAATTCAATGCACCATCAATACTCCACCTAAAATTGATTTTGGTAAAGTCAACATTTGGGATTGGGAAGGCAATACCACTGGTACACCAGGAGGGGCTCGTAAGGATGTTTTAGGTGTAGTTGATGGGAATTTTACGATCAACTGCACTGGAGATAATGGTGCTCATGCTCCCGCTAAATTAACACTTAAGGGAAACACTCAAGGTTATACAAACGACTTAAAAATGACGATGGATGCCACTGGAGAGGTGGCACCTGCGACCATACGAGCCTCCATTAAGTCTCTTTATCCCCCTTGCGATAGTAACGGTGTAAATTTTGGTCTAACAACCGGTAAGCCCCTCGCACATATCGTTGATTTAGGTGAGCTCACTGTTGGTCCACATCAAGTCCCTTACCGTTTTAGCCTTTGCGCACTTGGAGAAGGTTTTAAATCTGGCGCCGCATCTGCCACCGCCACCGTCACTCTTGACTGGGAATAATCTGCCTAACCGCTTAGTGGTTTTCACCACAAACCACTAAGCCTTTATCATTCAACGATGAGAATGCCATGATAGCCATTCACCGCCACTGCGTTTTCACCTTATTGCTCATGGGAATTTCGCTTCTGTTGTGCCGCCCTGCGCTGTCAGCAGTATCTCCAACATCCTTGGAACAAATTCACGACCTGGGTGTGCAATCCATCAATGGAGATGGCGTCCCTATCGACCTCGCCAAAGGGCGTTACTATATTCAGCAATCCGCATTGCAGGGGTATTCCCTCGGTCAGTACCATTTAGGAATTCTGTTTTTCACAGGTGAAGGAGGTCCTCAAAACTCAGCCTGCGCAATTTGGTGGCTGGAAAAAGCCATCAGTGCGAATAACGAAGTGCGTGAAAGAGCGCAACAGGCATTGAATGACATTCAGGAAGATATCAGTGTCACCACAGAAGCGGTTGATGAACAACGTTGCCAGCAATATTCGTACAACTTAATCAGCTTACCAATTGCCGAGCCTGCTCAAGCGGAGCCACACGTTAACGTTATCGAACTCTCCGCTAAGGGAAATCAAGCGCTACTGGAGGCCTTAAACAACCACCGACCGCACCGGATTTATGCCACATTGCGCCTATTGCAAAAGGAAATGACTAAAATATGGCAACCTATTGCCGAGCACCGTGAACGCTTAATGCTCGCCGCTGCACATAAAGCCCATATTCAGCAGCAAACAGCGTCAGTGGTAAATGAAACCGTTTCTGAAGAACCAACTGAAGTGATCATTACCCTTGTATTGCCCCCATCAGAACACAAAGGTGAAACTGAACAGATAGAATTAGCACCAATCGATATGCCTAGCAAACCGATAGAGGTAACGATTCCGGTGGCGAAACAAGCCCCTGTGCATGCTAATTTAGGTAGCGATATTCGTTCAGCGCCACCTCGCCATTACACATTACAATTAGGCAGCGCAAGCAGCCCTGAAGGACTTTATGAACGCGCTCGTCGACATAAACTACGTAATTATTTGGTCTATGAAACAGTGAGAAATAACCGCCAATGGTATGTATTAGTGTATGGCGAATACCCAACGCTCCGAGCCGCAAAACACGCCATACCAAGCTTACCCTCTGCATTTCAACGGGATAAACCGTGGGTGCGCAGCCTGCAACATGTTCAATCTGAGCTAAACTAACCCACTGTTAGGTAGACAGTTAGGTAGGCGGCTATCGCTTACCTAACTCCTTCTCCTGTTCCCATTCGCTTTAAAAACCGCTGCTGATAACGCCACAAGGTTTTGGCATCGACACAGTGATAATCCATACCAAACTGTGCGGCGGTTTGCTGAATAATACGGGCGAGCGCGGGGTAATGCCGGTGGTGCCAATTGGGAAATAAATGGTGGGTAAGATGTAAATTCAGCCCACCGAGCCAATATGTCAGGCACTTCGGCGTGGTTTGCCAATCATAGGTTGTTGAGAATGTATGGGTATAAAACCCTTGCTCCATACGCCCTGAATCTGGCGCGGTATAAAAAGTGGCTTTCGCCCAGTGAGTGCCCAAAATCAGCACCACAAAAATAAATGACGCGAACATTTGGCTAAGCAGATAAACACCCAACAATGTGCCAATACCGATGCCATACGGGGATAACACCCAATAGGGTAATAATATGGCCAAGGCAAGATGCAGGCTCTTACTCAGAAAAAATACCCCAATACCTTTCGCACCTTGATAGCGCATTTTTGGCGCGACGCGGGTGAAATGAAAACGGTCAAACCAATCGTAGCCCCAAATCAGCGCGGGAAACGTCATTGCCGCTATCAACGGCCAATACAAATGCTGCCAACGCATAAACGGATACCAGCGTTGGTATGGAGTTTGGCGCAGTAAAAAATTCTCTTCAATATCCAGATCATAATCACGAACATTAGTATGGGAATGGTGAAAAACAATGTGCCGCACACGCCAACAATCAGGATCTAACCCTAAAGGAATTGTCACCCAAAAGTTCACAATCCGGTTAAGTGCTCCTCGCTGAAAAACGGCGTTATGGGAGGCATCGTGCACCATATTAATCGCCAACAATAAGGCAAAGAAAATAAATAGCGGATAACCCACAAAAAACAGTATTCCACCTTGGGAGCTGAGCATTAGCCCGTAGCTGCCTAAGCACACCAAAATCAGCGTCAAACTCTTGAGATAAACCCTGCCATCGGCAAAGCGGTGATCGCCTTTTTCTTGCAGATACCCCTTCGCCGCTTGCTGCAATGCACGGTGAAAAGCCAAGTCATCCCGCTGGCAAAAAGCGAGGGGCGGTAATGGCTTAGGCTTGTACATCACGTCTATCCACAGGCGTTGTTCCTACGCCCATTAGCACAGCAGCACTGTGCAACCATAATAGCGTACCCACCACTAGCCAGAATGGCGTCAACCAGCCTGCAATGATGATCAATAACAGCATCATGCTAGCCACCACAAACCAGCTCCATTTTCCCCAACCATAACCGCTCGATAAGCCAGACAACGCGACAGTCCCCGCCGCCAGCAGCAGAAATAACCCAATTTGCTCAAGGGTCGTTCCATTAAAACCGTAACCATAGCGATACACATAGCCAATCACCAACGTGAACAACAGCAATGTCCCGCCTACAAGCCCCATTTTTCCAATGTGATAACGAGGCGAATGGGCCGGTTTATTCGTTTTTTTCACACCCAGAATACGCAAGAATGGGCGATTACTGTCTATCAGTGGGTTTTCGGTAGCAGCTTCACCACCGATACCGTATTGATGCGGTGTTTCAGGAGATTCAGAAAACGTCCCAAACAGCTTGTCCCAAATAATAAAGCTACCGCCAAAATTACGATTGGCGTACCCACCCGTTTTTATATGGTGAACCCGATGATGATGCGGCGTCACCATCCATGATTCCAGCCATTTAAAACGGGGAATTAACCCGCTATGGTTAAAAAATTGAATCGTATAATGAAGCACAGATATCGTCATAAAAACAGTGAGCGGCACGCCCATCAACGCCAATAACAGAAAGAACGGAATCGAAGTGAGTGAGGAATACCACGAATTACGTACCCCTAATGAGAGATTAAAATGCTCCCCTTGATGGTGCACCACATGCACGGCCCACAAAAGACGGTAACGATGGTGCAAACGATGTAGCCAATAAAATCCTAAATCCCAAGCAATTAACGTAAACAACCACACCAACCACGTTGGCCAGCTATCGGTAAGACCAAAAGAAAAATGCGTGACCACAAAACCGTAGCAAAATAGTTCTAATCCACGGAACAGCCACAGCATGATATGCCCGGAATTAAGGTTAAAAACCACATCTTGCCAACTGAATGAAACGCGCTTTTGGCGAGCAATAATCAGCGCTTCCACCATCACAATCAACACCATAAAGATAATGGGAAATGTCAGTTCATTCATCGCACTCTCCGTGACGGATTAGCCGCCCATAAGCGAACAACCGTTATCGCTATCCACGCACAAACCGCACCGCCAACCACATCAATAAATAGGTGCCGCTTGAGCATTAAGACAGAAAAAATAATCATCAACGCCCAGAATAGCCACAAGAGGTTTCTCAAAAATTGGCCTTTTCGACACAACGCCCCCCATGCAATTAACGTCAACGATACATGGAGCGAAGGCAGCATATTTTGTGACGTATCCACCTGCAATAACCCGGCAAGTGCCTGCTGAGTCAATCCACTCCCTATATTTTGAGGAAATTCGGCTGTGGTTGGATAAATCAAATACACCGCGCCAGACAACACCGCACAGAGGATCATCTGCCACATTAACGGCTTCACTTTTTCTGCGTAACTCAGCAGATAACCGCAAGGAATAAAAAGGAAAAATGAGAGATAAAGCCATATCGCATTTGGCGAATAACCGATGACATCATCAATTATCGTGGGGGAAATAACGTGCGCGGAGGAATAAATATGCCCCGTCAATGAGTAGATAAACCCAACGCATCCCCAACCTAATAGTAAATACCCCACGCGCTGCCACACTGACATCGACGTTATCATGATACCTCCCGCATGATCCGCCGACGCTTAATTGCCATCTCTGTCACAGGCAAGGCGGTATTGAGCTGCCATTGAAGATGCTCAGTCACTGCGCCTTGCAGTTCAAAGTAGTCAGTTAGTGCTTGCTTACATCCTAATAGTACCGCTTCTTCACAATCCGCGGATAAGGTGAATAACTGCCCCTGTTGATGAAGTCGGTAATCAGTTTCTGTCGGTAACGTATTACACATCACTCGGTTACAGGCGTCCGCAAACAGGGTTATTGGTTCACCTTGTTGATTGGTTAACACCAATTGGTCATCGCTGCGCCCTTCGATGCGTTCAATGGCTATTTGCGCATCACCGCAGGGGCATGGGGTCTCTTTAACGACCAAGATATCATCCAGTTGATAACGCACTATGGGCTGAGTTTGCCGCGTAAAGTCGGTGATAATCGGTGAAAAACGGCGTTCATCAATCCACTGCTTTTCAATATGCAAAAAAGCTTCATTCAAATGCAATGTGCCATGAGGGCAGGTGCAGCCAAGAAAACCTTCCGTCGCTTGGTACACTTCGCCCACATCTGCAAAAACAGTTTTTAGCCGAGCTTTATCATCAGCATTTAGCACTTCTGCCACTGATATCACCCTTTTTGGGGTTAGTGAGCACTCATTTCGTTGCTGGCGCTTTGCAATTTCCACCAGCACCTGTGCAGGAGCAACAATAATGGTAGGCTGCCATTGATTAAGCTCAGCAAGATGCTCATCAAAATCCCCCAGAAGATCGTAAAACTGAAATGAGAGCCAGCGATTATTCACACTTTCATATAAGTTATTGTTTGCACGTAAAAACAATGCAACGCGCTCTCCGGCAAATAATCCATCTGGTAGCATCTTAGCGAGCATGGTTCCCGACCAGCGAGCTTGCTCATTTGGGCTGACCACAAACACCCCACGTTTTCCTGATGTCCCAGACGATAACCCCACACTGAATTTCCCCACTGTCGGGGAAAAATCACGGGAAGATTCGCTCTGTTTTGCGCAGGCAAGCAGCTCATCCACTTTCAGTCCTTGGGTGTTCATGCGGTCAAAATGCTGCATCATCAAGGCTTTGTTCATCACAGGCCACTGAGTAAGTGCTTGCTCACAATATGCCGAAAAATAGGGACTGCGCCGTAAAAAACGCTGCATAAATGCCGATAATTTTCGCTGTTGATATCGTTCTAGCGCTGCGCTATCCGTAAAACGCAGTCGGCGAGCCTGCCAGTAATACCACAGAATTTTCAGCAATTTCACAGCTCGCCCTCATGGCACAGTTGGATCGGGATCTGTCGCTTATCAATCTGATGCAATTTATTGAGCGTGTCGTAATAGGCTTGGCGGTCATCCATAATTAAATTCGCCACCGCCATTGGTCCGCGCAATTCTCGGTAATTCGTTGGTGACCATGCTGCATCCCCCGCCAGCAAGATCCAGCCATCATTCGTCGCCACGCATAACCCAGTATGCCCCGCAGCATGACCCGGTAATGGCACCGCAATTAAGGTTTTTTCTAGGTTTATTGCGTAGCCAAATCCTAATTCGGCTAAGTCTTCAGGGAGCTCAATACGCTCAAAACCTTCATAAAATCGTGCTCTTTCTTCGAAATCTTCAGGGATTAACCCGCGCACAAAGGCTTTACGTAATGCGGAAAACCCTGTTAGATTCCGCGTTTTTTGCCACCCTTCCCCCGAACAGATTAACGGCACAGAAGGAAAATCCCGTAGCCCCGCAATATGGTCGCCATGAAAATGGGAAATAATCACCCCAGTAATATCAGCGGGCGTGATGCCATCTGCCTTGAGCTGAGAAACGAGAGCATCTTTGGTATCAAAATAAACCGGTGTAACCGCTCGATACAGCCGAATGATCCCCTCACGGGTATGGTCATAAAAGTGGTCGGCATACCCCGTGTCAAATAGCCAGCGCTGGTCATGCCCCTCAATCAGCCATGCCCGCGCGGGGAATTTACACGCTTTCATACTCGCACCTTTGAGGGCAACACAGCCGGGATGGGTGCAATATCCCACTTCAAATACCCGAATGTTCATCATGGTTTGCCCTCTTGATTTTCGTTAAGCCATTTTACAGTGCGTGAGATGCCCTCCGCCATGGAATAGCGTGGGATGTAACCGAGCTCTTGTTGAGCGCGTTGATTGTTTAAAATCATCGTAAAATAAGCGGCACCGAGGCTATAACGGGTTAATAACGGTTCTTTTCGCTGCATAATTGCCAATTTTTCTAAGCAGAACGCCACTCCGTATAATAGCGAATAAGGAGCTGATTTAATCTGGCACTCAGTGCCTGTTTGGGCAAATAGCATTTTTAATGTGGTGGCTAACGGTTGAGGATCTTGGTTAGTAATATTAAATATCGAGCCACTTTTTAACGGCTTTTGGGTTGCCAACATCATCGCATCCACCACATTTTCAACGTAGGTCAAATCGAAGGCGTTTTCTCCCCCTGCTGGCAGCACCAATTTGCCATGACGGGCGCGGACTTGCGCCATCAAACGTGGCAATAAAACCCGATCATGCGCGCCAAATAATCCTCGAGGGCGCAAAATCACAAAGGTGGTTAAGGGATAATTCGGCACTATCTTGGCAATTTCTTGCTCGGCAAGGAACTTCGTTCGCGCATAATCATTGGCAAATTGCGTGTTATTCGTTGATTCGAAAATATTGTGCTGGTGGGTAAAATTGAAATAGATTGCAGGGGTGGAGATATGCACAAACCGCTCGATGCCTTGCTCTGCCGCAGTTTGTGCTAAGGTTTTTGTGGCTTGCCAATTAATGGCTTCAAATGCGTCACGCGCACCCCATGGTGCGGACAATGCAGCGCAGTGCCAAATTGCCTGACACCCCGCCATCAATTCCCGCGCGGTTTCCGGTGTTAATGTTGCCAGTTCTACGGGAATAAATGTCGCCCCCGCATCCGTTAATTCCTGACCAATGGCTAAATCACGCCCGCAAGCCACCACCTGATGCCCATCACGTAGCAAGATTTCTGTGGCATTGCGCCCAAGCCCGCTGGTCGCACCTGTGACTAAGATTTTCATGGTATAAGAACCAGTGCGGATAACGCTAAACCGGCTGCGGTTCCTACCAGCATTACGTGGGATTTGCCATAAAAACGGTCGGTAATAATGGCTTCATGCAGCGCGGAAGGAATTGATGCCGCGACTTGGTTGCCGTGTGTGGCATAGATATCGACTAACTGCTCGGCGGTAACACCCAGGCGTTTACGCATATGTTCCAAGGATAAGTGGCTCGCTTGATGGGGAACCACCGTATCAATCTGCGCTAAGCTCACTCCCGCTTGAGACAGTATTCTCTCCATAAAATCCTCAACCATGGCGGATGCCATCTTGAATAGAGGTTTGCCTTTCATGTGGAATAAGAAATCGCTCGGCTCCATCCCTGAACGTGGATTACGACGAGTGCCCCCCGCGCGAATTTCACAGAGATCTAATCCTTCAGGATAGGTTTCCAGACGAAATGCCAAAATGCCGCTATTCCCATCACCGCGCTCAACGAGAGTGCAAGCCGCACCATCCCCAAAAATAAGCGAAGATTCTTCATGCTCCCAGTCGATCCCCCGAGAAGCAATATCCGCAGAGACAATCGCAATTCGGCGATACTGATGGGTAGTGAGTAGCCCACCCGCGATTTGCAACGCCGATAAGTAACTCACACAGCTCGCATTCACATCAAAGCAGGCAATACCCGAATGAAGTGCTGAACTTGCGAGAATATGAGCTGCGCTACAAGGTAGGGCTTGGACAGGAATAGCTGATGCACAAATCAAGGCATCCACTGAAGCAGGGTCAATATTGTGGCGAGTTAATGCATCGTGAATTGCCGCGGCGGCTAATTCCGCTTGGCTATCGGTATTTGATGCATGGTAGCGCCAGCGGATCCCCGAGCGTTTTTCAACGTAACCGTTCGGCTTATTCAGCTGCTTATCCAAATCCATCGACAATATTTTATGTGTGGGTAGTGCGATGCCAGAAGCAATAATTTTCAGTGGCACAAACGTGTTGGGGTTAAGCATTTTTTACCTATTCTTGTAGTTTATTGCTTTATTACCCCTTCATTTACCAAATAACCCGCCATCATGGTATCGGAAAAAGTGCATATAAAATAAATATTGGATAAGTCAGGTTATTTTTCAGCAAATAAATAGGTTTTGCTTTTATTTCAAAGGTGCCGACCCATATTTAATACTCGAGCCACATTGCATGCTGTATTTTCTAAGTTTTCAGCCCCCTGCTTGAGCGCCTCACTCAGCGAAGACAATCTTGGCAGAATACTAAATACCGCCGTTACCCCCTCTTGGTGTAATCCTTCTACCCCATCCCCTAATACACCACTTAATGCAATAACCGGAACCTGATGTTTTGCCGCGAGTCTCGCAATGCCGATGGGCGCTTTTCCTCCTGCGGTCTGCCCATCCATACTACCTTCCCCGATGATCACCAAGTCGGTATCTTGTAAGTGTTGCTCAAACGCTAAAGCGTCCATCACAATCTCAATACCAGATTTAAGCTCACCGCCAAGTAGCGCAGCGGCTGCAACGGCGATCCCCCCCGCCGCGCCGCCACCGGCAAGATAACGATAGTCAGTCCCCGTTAACTGTTGAAGAAGCGCCGCAAACTGGCTTAATCCATTATCCAACTCAGCCACCATTTCTGGCGTTGCTCCTTTTTGTGGACCAAAAACCGCCGCTGAGCCGTGTTCCCCTACCAATGGGTTACTCACATCGCAAGCTATGTCGATTTGGCACTGAGATAACCGCGGGTCAAGTTGCTGAATATCGATATGCGCTATCCGTGAAAGGATATTCCCCGCTATCCCCAGTAATTGATGATTTTCATCATAAAATCGCACGCCCAGTGCCTGCAACATACCGACGCCACCATCCACTGTAGCGCTCCCGCCAATCCCTAGAATAATCCGCTCAACCCCTTGAGCTAGCGCATTGGCTATCAGCTCTCCCGTACCATAGCTGTTCGTCAGCATTGGGTTTCGCTTGGCAATAGGCACTAGCATCAAGCCACTGGCTTGTGCCATTTCAATCACCGCCGTCTTACTTTCAGCTAATAGTCCATAGTAAGCCATGACAGGGAGACCCAAAGGATCTGCCACGGTAACCGATATTTTTTCACCGTGCTGCGCCGCGATCAGCGCATCCACAGTTCCCTCTCCACCATCAGCCACTGGCAGTGAAATATATTGCGCGTCAGGAAACACGCGTTGAAAACCTTTTATCACTGATTGAGCGGCAAGCTCGGCGCTCATGCTCTCTTTAAAAGAATCAGGTGCAATGATAATTTTCATTAATCTGCATTCCTTATTTGCCCGATGTCATATTTATTCTTATTTCTATAAACTATTTAAAATAATACCGATAATCAATAAACAAATCTGTATCTTTATGACGAAGTAAATATAAATCTTTCTCTCGAAACATATTTATGAATAATATATATATAAGTGTAACAGCCCATTACCCAATTCATACTTCATTATTATTTTTTGCGTTATTTTTATAAAAAATAAGTCAGTAATTATCGCCATAAAAAACCAATTAAAACCCAAAAATCCAGATTATTAGACTAATCAAACCAGAATACTCAAACATAAAACCCATAAATCTTTATAACCTTACTCACTAACTGAGTGATCGACATAGCTATTAACTATCGAAAATAGCCTATCAATCCGTCATAAATATTGGTAATTAATTTAACTTAGCGATTAAATACTCCTAAATTGAACCAGTCAATTTTAGATTACTCTCGCCAATTAAAGATAATAATATTTAATTATCTTTGAATACTATTATCTCAATAAAACTCGCATGGAGGGATCATGCTAGCTAATCAACAATTTGATAACCATGAAGTATCCAATTACATTGGTTCATTTCTTAAACGACGACGTAAAGTCGTTGGGCTCACGGGCGCTGAGCTCGCTTCTCGTTTAAGCATCAGCCAACAACAGATTTCTCGCTATGAGCGAGGTGTCAATGCGATTACTATTCAAAATCTTTTGGGAATTTTGCATGCTTTAGAATTAAAAAAGCACGATATTGATGAGTTCCTGCAAAATATTTTTAATTTTTATCATATCGATATTGATATGGAGAAAAAGTTGTTTAACTAGAAATTAATTTTTACTAAACAACTCGTTAGGTATAGAGAGGGTAATGCCTCTCTACCTCTTCTCTCTTTGACTTCCCCGTAATTCCCCTCTATCACCCTCATACTTGTGACAAAATCAACGCCTATAAATCAACTTTGAACATTGCTATGATGGAAAAATTAGCAAATCTTGTGACGGAGATAACGATGAGTATCCAGCGCGACACTATTTTGAGCCATGCGTTAAACCAGTTAGAGCAACAGGGGTTATCTGCCTCGACAGAAAGTTTACTCACTGAAATTGAATCCGATTTTACGACCTTACGCCAATTTTGGCCTGATGATGAAGCCCTCGTTTATGATTCTCTACGCTATCACGGGCAGCAAATTGAAGTGTGGCAGCGCCAAACCTTATTAGATGAGCGACTCAGCCCACAACTAAAACTCATGGCTCGTTATCAACAATTGGCAGAGAAAGTCCGCGAAGGGCGTTTCCCTGGCTGTCTGTTTATTTCTGCCTGCAACTATTACCCAGACCCAGAACACCCTATCCACCAATTAAGCCGCCTGCAAAAATCCAACTCATTCAGCTTTACTAAGCAGCTGCTCGATGAGCTAGATATTGAAGATGCAGAACTCGTCGCCAATCAGATGGAGTTGGTTTTAGAAGGTTGTTTAAATCGCTTGTTGGTTAATCGCGATATCCGTGATGTGGAAATTGCTCAACAGCTTTCTGAGGATATTTTGACTATCGCTCTGTGCCGTAAAAAAGGTGCATTAAGTTAAAATTCGTACACTCGCGCGTTAAACAGGCGTTTTTTGTCGAAAAAGAAAACACTCAGTCAGAAAATGGTTTTTTTTATAAAAAATGCATTGACGAGAACACCCTAATACGGTTTAATGCGCCCCGTTGCCCGGATAGCTCAGTCGGTAGAGCAGGGGATTGAAAATCCCCGTGTCCTTGGTTCGATTCCGAGTCCGGGCACCACTATTTAAAGAACCCGCCCTAGTGGCGGGTTTTTGCTTTCTAGCGAATCACCTCAGTCTTTACTTCTCAAAAACCACTTTCTTCATTCACCACAACCCCCCCTAGAAAATTGCGCGAAATCGTGACTACAGGCTTTTGAGTAAATCTTGACGATATGGCAATGCGGTCATTGCTCCCTTCGCCGTGGTGGCTAATGCGCCACAAATTTGTGCTTGTCCAATAATCATGCCCAGCGTATTTTCATCACACGGCAGACCATAAACCGCCAGCCCTGCTAATAGACCTGCGACAAAGGCATCTCCCGCACCTGTCGTATCAACCACCACCACGGGTCTAGCTGAATAATGCAGAATATCTCCCTGCCAACACACCATCACCCCATTTTTACCTAGAGTCACAAGTAGCAAATCAAAAGAATACTGTGTGGAAAGTTGTGCAATACCTTGCTGAATATCGGTTTTGCCGCTTAAGAAAAATAATTCTTCTTCGGATAACTTCACCACCGAAGCGAAAGTTAACGCTTTATGTAAACATTCACGCAATAGATTTTCATCCTGCCAAAGATCCGTTCGGATATTAGGATCAAAACTAACGCGCCCACCTGCACGACGAATTTTTTCCATAGCATAAAATGTGGTACTACGGCTCGGCTCGGCACTCAGCGCGATAGAGCACGCATGTAGCCATTCATTTTCCTGAAATACCGGTAAATCCTCTATTTCTAAAAAAAGATCCGCTGCGGGACGAACCATAAACGTAAAAGTTCGTTCTCCCTCTTCATCCAGTTCAACCACCACCGTTGATGTACGATGTTGCGGATCCAACTTCATATAGTCAGTATCCACTCTCTCTTGATCTAGCGTGCGGCACATAAAGCGGCCAAAAGGATCATCTCCGACACGACCAATAAATCCACTTTGTCCATCAAGGCGAGCTACCCCAGCCGCCACATTCGCAGGCGCACCACCCGGCATCTGAAGTAAGCAGCCTTCTCTTTCGGGGATCAAATCAACAACAGCATCACCGAGAACCCACACTTTATCGGTCATAAATTACTCCACAAGCAATATTGAAAATAGTCAGTATGATTAAATTGAATCCCTTGGTAACCAAGGCGATGAAATATAGACAGTTTCTCGATGCGTCTCCCCGTTAATGATATGTAGCGCACTGCGCTTACCAATCTCATAATGTGGAAGTTGTACCGTCGAAAGCGGTGGAATAAATAATTCACCGATCCCAACCATATTGTCGTAACCCACAACGGCGACATCTTTTGGGATTTTCAATCCATTCTCTAACAAGATCTGATAAACGATGAATGCGATCCGATCGTTTCCACAAATAACTGAATCAAAACCCGCTTTTCCATAGTGGATCTGCTTGCGTACAATCTCAGGAATATCAGCATAATTTTCTGTACTTAAAAAATGATGAGATAACGCATCCGCATTAATTCCATGTTCTTCACAAGCGCGCTTAACCCCAAGAGCTCGACGGAGAGTCGCTGGGTGGTTGGCAGGGAGATATAAACATAGCGGTTGGCGGTAACCTGCATTTAATAGCGCTTTCACCGCGTTATATTGGCCATCTTCATCATCGGGTACATAGCTGGCCGTTGGTACATTTAGGCTTTCACAGTTAGCGAGTACTAATGGTACCTTCATCATGTGCTTGGTAATTTCAACCTGCCTAAGCCCCATTGCCGTGTAAATAATGCCATCCGGGCGATGAGAAAAAAGTAAGCTTGCGATGGCTTCAGGATCATCACCTTCTAGCATATTCACCACATAGCTATTCCAACCGTGTGAACGCGCCGTTTCTTCAATAGACAGCGTGATATCGACAGAAAAAGGAGACGTCGCCGTATCTAGCGCCAATACCCCAATCGTTCGAGGTTTTTGCCCTGACCGTGTACCGCGGATCATCCGAGCAGAAAGATCAGGTGTATAACCCGTTTCATTAATAGCTTTTTGAATGCGCTCTAATGTCTCTTTTTTCAGCTTTTCAGGATTATTGATAGCCCTTGAGACCGTCATCATTGAAACGCCCGCCAGCTTTGCGACATCTTTTAAGAGTACCATTTTGCCCTCTTTACTCTATTTTCAACGTCTTTGTTTTCAACGTCTTTGGTTCCAACGTCTTTTCGTCGGAGTATATCAACCAATAAATCGCCACATGATTGCGAGAATAAGAAACCTGTGACATCCCTCACATACCGCCAATGTTAATGTTAACATTGGTGATTAACATCATATTTATGCACTATGCCGTCTTTTACAAAGTGAATGTTAACATTAACAATATAGACATTCTGACAGTAGGAGAATATCTATGGGCAAAAAAACACGCGCTAACATGCATGCCTATCTCACATTAAGTGGTTTGTTATTTACTTTCTTTTGGACATGGTCATCCGTGTTTTCCTTGGTATCTCTGTGGCTCAGCCAAAAAATTGGCCTAAAGGGCACCGATACGGGCATTATTTTTTCTGTTATCAGCCTAACCGCATTTTGTGCACAACCTCTTTATGGGTTTATTCAAGACAGGCTTGGCTTACGCAAAAATCTATTATGGTTTCTGGGTGGATTGCTATTAATCAGCGGACCTTGGTTTATTTTTGTCTGTACCCCCTTATTAAAATGGAACATTTTTGCGGGAGCGGCGGCGCTGGGAATTTATGTTGGCGCGACTTTCTTTGCCGGTATTGGCGCACTTGAATCCTATACTGAACGCGTCAGCCGCATCGCGAGTTTTGAATATGGTCGTGCCCGTATGTGGGGTTCACTGGGCTGGGCAGGCGCCACCTTTTTTGCAGGGTTATTATTTAATATCGACCCCAATTTAAACTTTGCTATGGGTTCTGCCAGCGCACTTCTGTTCATCATTCTGTTATGGCGTTTGCGCAACGTTCGCCCCCATACAATGAATGAGCTTGAGTTCGGAAAAACTCAGTCGCTGACTATCACTGATGCGCTGGGATTATTACGCATGCGCTCATTTTGGTCTTTGGTGATCTTTGTCTGCGGGGTAAGTGTTTATAACGTCTACGACCAACAATTTCCGGTCTATTTTGCCTCGTTGTTTGCAAGCCAAAACGAAGGCAACGAGATGTTTGGCTACTTAAACTCGCTTCAGGTCTTTTTAGAGGCAGGTGGTATGTTCTTAGCACCTTTCCTCGTCAATCGTATTGGTGCCAAACGTGGTCTGCTTTTGAGTGGCGTGATCATGGCGCTGCGTATTCTAGGTTCGGGGCTTGCTGACGATGCAATCACGATTTCATTTATGAAGCTGCTACATGCGGTTGAACTCCCTATCCTATTAATTTCATTATTTAAATACATTACATCCGTATTTGATAAACGTTTATCTGCAACCATCTACTTAGTGGGTTTCCAGTTTGTAGCGTCGCTCTGCGCCTCATTCTTATCCCCGCTCGCAGGGTACAGCTATGACACATTAGGCTTTGCAGATACCTATATGATCCTCGCCGCTATCGTCATTTTGATGACGATAATTTCAAGTGTCCTTCTGCAATCAGAGGACGCATCAACCGTCAATCGTATGACAACATCGAAAAAAACGGTGGAACTATGAACCAAAAACTTCAGCAAGCACAATTTGCTCTTGAGCAGCTTACAGCTCAACGTGGAAACACCTATTACCCTGACTTCCATCTTGCTCCGCCCGCCGGCTGGATGAATGATCCCAATGGTTTGATCTACTTTGATGGGTTATATCACGCATTTTATCAACATCACCCAATGAGTGCTGATTGGGGGCCAATGCATTGGGGTCACGCCACCAGTCACGACATGATCCATTGGCAACATCAGCTTATCGCCCTAGCACCTGGTGATGATTATGATCGTGATGGCTGTTTTTCAGGTTGTGCCGTAAATGATAATGGAACCCTTTCACTCATTTATACAGGGCATGTGTGGCTAAAAGATGCTGGTGACGATAGCGCTATCCGTGAAGTTCAATGTTTAGCAACCAGTACTGACGGTATTCACTTTGAAAAACAAGGTATTGTGCTAACGCCTCCCGATGGCATCATGCATTTCCGTGATCCTAAAATTTGGCAAGAAAATGGCACTTGGTGGATGGTATTAGGTGCTCGAGACGCGGCAAATTGTGGACAAACGTTGCTTTATAAGGGAAATTCACTACGCGAATGGCAACTTGATCGAATCCTCGCCCATGCGGATGTCGATGGTGGCTATATGTGGGAATGCCCAGATTTCTTCCCGTGTGGCGACCACCACTATTTGATGTTTTCACCGCAAGGTATTCAACAAAATACAGGTTATCAGTATCGTAATCGCTTCCAATCCGGCGTGATCCAAGGTCACTGGCAGCAAGGAAGCGCCTTTATACAAAGCCAAAAATTTACTGAACTGGATAATGGACACGATTTCTACGCACCACAATCATTCACGGCAGCGGATGGGCGACGTGTCATTATGGCTTGGATGGATATGTGGGAATCTGCTATGCCATCCAAACAAGAAGGCTGGGCAGGCTGCTTAACCCTACCACGCGAGTTATTTGTACGAGATGGGCATTTATGCCAACGTCCAGTGATTGAAGCCAAATCACTGCGCCAGCAGAGCCAACTCATTGAGCCTCACTCGGTTAGTCAAACAGAAGTGCTATTCGAACATTCCAGCGCCATCGAGTTAGAGCTTGTTTGGGATAGAAACCAAAGTAATGCTGAACGATATGGCATAGCGCTAGGTAATAAGGTAGGCGATGGATTAGAGCTGTATATTGATAGCCAATCTCAGCGCTTAGTGCTCTGGCGGCACTACCCAGAATATGAGCTGGACGGTTATCGCAGCATTCCATTACCCGCAAACGATAAACTTTCATTGCGTATTTTTATTGACCGCTCCTCCGTTGAGGTCTTTGTCAACGATGGTGACGCCGCAATGTCTAGCCGCATTTATCCCCAACCTAATGAACGCAAGCTAATGTTATTTGCTTCTCATGGTAGCGCGGTTATTTCTGAAGGAACGCTTTGGCAGCTCAAATAATGATTGAGCCGGAATTGGGATAAACAAAATCGCCTTGTGATGTGCTTTATCACAAGGCGTTTTTAATCCTTTAGACTCTGACTGAGACCCGTCTCATTTTTATATTCTTAGCTTAAACAGATAAGTATTATTATCGACCTTATAAGTCATTCACATCAAAAAACTCTCGGAAAACCTGCATAAAATACGGCTTTAACGTATAATCAACGCTGTTGAGCTTTTGCTCACTTCACACAGTGTCGATATCATCATAAATAACACGCGAACCCAGACTAAAATGGGCTTTTGATACTCTATTGATCAGGTGAGATATGCTGGATTTTCTAAAGAATTATGACAACTTAACCGTCAGTGAAAAAAAAGTATTAAAATATCTTACCGATAATATTGCCGATATTCCCTACTTGAATATTAATGAATTAGTCGCCAAAACGTTTGTCTCTAAGACTGTCATTATTAATTTGTCCCAGAAATTAGGCTTTAGTGGGTTTAAAGAACTCAAGTTTCAAATTAATAACCATATCCTTTCACAAAATAAAGCGGAAAAAAATAACCCTGCGTCGTATAAAAAGCAGCTTGAAAATAATATTCATAAAACCTTCACCCTGATTAATGAAGAGCAAATTCGCGACTGTGCAAAAACATTACGCGGCTCGCGTAATATCTTTTTAGTGGCACGTGGCACCAGTAAAGCCGTCGGTTATTATCTTGAACACCTGCTCTTCTCTCTTGGATTACACTGCTTTTTTATCAACGATTACAATCTCTCCGACTCTTTTACTCGCCTAGTCAACCAAAATGATACGGTGATTTTTATCTCGCTATCCGGCGGAACTAAAAAAATCATTGAAACCGCTAAAATCGTGCAATTGAAAGAGGCCAACATCATCAGTATGACCGCCTTTCACACAAACGAACTCACCGCCTACGCCAATAACACCCTTTTCTGCTTCGCGGATAGCTATGACACTAAACGGGATGATTCAAAATCCAGAACCGGATTTTTCATTCTGGTGGATTTATTAATTAATGAATTGGAAAACCTGCTGTAAATAAACTCCCTCTCACCTTATTTATTTAGCTTAAGGTTAATTGAGTGCTTTTCATTCAATTAATTTTGTTATTCTTCAAATAATTATTTATTTAAAAAATCATCAACACATTGATGACAAAATCATTATTAATATGATTTTAAAAGCTTTATTTAATTTTAATGACCTAGGTCTTAACCTGTGACCTGAGATAATATTTAAAACCGTAACATCATTTCATTTAAAAAACCCAGTGCTAGTATTCCAGTTAATTTCAATAATTCTTCGTCATTAGGAAAAAATATGGCTAAAAGAAAATTCGGTGAGTCAATCCAGCGCTTTGGTAGGACACTGCTCCTGCCAATCGGGGTTCTGGCTCCAATTGGTATGATACTGGGGATCAGTGGTGCATTAGTTCAAACCTACATGATTGCTCGATTCCCTTTCCTCGGCAATGAAACCGTTAACGCATTACTTGTCAGCATCCGTTCTATTGCGGGCGTTATCTTCGACAACATCCCATTACTGTTCGCTATGGGGGTTGCCTACGGCATGAGCCAGCGTGATAAGGGGATCGCGGTCTTCGCCTCCGTTGTCGGTTACCTTTCGTTGATTATCACCATGAACATTTGGTTGGTACTCACGGGTAAACTGGCGGATCCGGCGATTATGGGTCAAGTGGGACAAATTAAAGTTTTAGGTATTCAAACCTTAAACATCAGTGCCGCTGGGGGGATTATTACAGGGTTAATTGGTGCATGGGCCACCGATAAATTCTACAACCTCGAGCTACCGACTGCCTTCGCCTTCTTCTCAGGTAAAAAATCGGTTGCGATCATCATGGTCGGTTTAATGATCATGGTCGGTGGAACATTACCGTTTATCTGGGAAGTCTTAGTACAAGGCTTGATGAAGCTTTCTGCCGTCTTCCTAAGTCCTGTCGGTCCATTCTTTACCGCAGGGGGTGAACGTCTGTTTATTCCATTCGGGTTACACCATGTTTGGAACGTTCTGTTTAGATTTACCGAAGCCGGTGGTACCTATGTTATTGATGGACAAACTTTTGTCGGTGTCGTTCCAGCCTTAACGGAAGTGTTATTTAAGCAAGGTCCAAGCAGTGAATACTGGGCAATGATGCCAAGCCTGACGCGCTTTATGGCGCAGCAACAAATGCTGGTGACGCTGTTCCTGTTCCCTGCCATTGCATTAGCTATTTATAAAACATCGAAAAAAGAGAACCGTGCTGAAGTTAAATCGATGTTGGTGACCATGGTATTAACCGCGATGCTCGGTAACGTGACCGAACCACTCGAATTTACCTTCGTGTTTATCGCACCGCTGCTGTACTTAATCTATGCCATCATCGTCGGTATTGGTGCAGTGTTACTGTCATTCGCTGGGGTTGCTATCGGGTATATCCGTGGAACCGTGTTTGACTTCACTATCTTCGGTCTGCTGTACGAGCACACTAACTGGATATTCTTAGTGCTGATTGGTGGCGGTTTAGCGGTAGTGACTTACTTCATCTTCTACTGGGCGATTATCAAATTTGATATCAAAACCCCAGGTCGTGAAGAGTCGAGCAACCTGAAAAATACCTTAATTAAAGAAAAACGTTATGGCGAAATCGCTGAGATCCTTGTTGAAGCCTTAGGCGGTAAAGAGAACATTCGTAACGTAGATAACTGTATTACCCGTATGCGTATTGATGTCGCAGAAGTGAATAAAATTGATAAAGATTTAATGTTGGAATCAGGATGTACCGCATTCTTCTTTCCATCGGCAAACCACGTCCACGTCGTTTATGGACCGAAAGTTGAATTTGTTCGCAACGCTGTTGATGAGTTCATGAAGAAATAAAAGGATATATGATGAGAGCCTTATATGATTCTAAGAGTAAAACCATCGATGACCGCGGTATAAAAGCCCTGTTATCGGATGAAGCCAAATACAATACTTGGCTGATGTTTGAATCCATGTTAGCTCAAGCGCAAGCTGAAGCGGGATTCATTCCCCAATCAGCGGCCGATGAAATTAAAGAAAAAGCGGTTATTGAGAACATTGATTTTGAAGAGATGAGCCGCATTTACCAAAAAATTGGGCATGGCTTCGTTCCCTTCTTGAAAGTCTTGGTGAATGCGTGTTCTGAAGAGAGTGGTAAATACATCCATTACGGAATTACCACCCAAAATATTCAACAAAGCTCGCAGCTGTACATGATGAAAACGGTACATAATAAATTTATGCTGCTGTTAAGTGAGATCATCGAAAACTTGTCGGGTCTAGCTGAAAAAACGAAGCATATGGTGATGCCGGGCAGAACTCATGGACGCCACGCTATCCCAATTACTTACGGGTACAAAGTGTCCGTGTGGATCAGCGATTTCATCGACTGCTACCAGCGTATGAAAGAGTGTGAAAAGCGCGTATTTACCATCATGATGGGTGGCGCTGTGGGTGCGTTTAACTCCATGCCGGGGATTGGTTTAGAAGTACAAAAACGCGTTGCTGAACTGACCGGCATGCACGCAATGGAAGTCCCATCGCGTAACCTAAGCACCCATAAACTCGAGTACATGGCGAACTTAGCGCTGATGGCGAATATCTGCCATAAAATTGGGGAAGAAGTTTACAGTACGACGCTGGAAGAGATAGCGGAAGTGTCAGAAGGCTTCACCAAAGGTACGGTGGGCAGCAGCACCATGCCACACAAAATCAACCCGAAACTGGCGAAAGGGATTATTGCTAACTCCCAAAAACTGTATTCGTTACCGAGTGTTGGGATGTATTCTGCCGTCAGACCGTATGAAGGTGATAGCAGCTCTTATATGTTATTCGATGGGCTTATCGAAGAAGCGCTGGAACTGACCACTGAAATTTTATTAAGAACCGAAGAGCTTTCGAGAACCCTGGTACCTCACGAAGAGAGAATGCTGCATAACGTTCTGAGAAATAAAGGGTTAGATAATACTGAATACGTAATGATGAAAATGGCTGAGAAGCTAGGTAAAGATAAAGCACACTCATTACTGTATGAAGAAGCGATCAAAACCGCAGCGGATGGAGAGGATTTCTACACTAACCTCACCAAAAACGAAACCATTACGGCGGCATTTAGTAATGATGAAATCAAAGCGATGCTAGACCCACGTTCGTATATTGGTTTGTCCGTTGAAATCGCAGAAAAAGAAGCGAAACGTGGTTTAGCCGCAGCCCAAGAAATTAAGCAGCTTTATCAGTAATTATTCGCTTAATAATTTAACTTAGACCTGTTCTTTGAAGCCGCCATTTTAAAACAATGGCGGCTTTTTTTGGTTATAAAAATATGAATATTGCTAAATAATAGAAAAATAATTCATTACTTTTAATTAGTCATTAATACTTAAAAAATAATTAGCAAGAATGACTGTTAATAAATAACACGAATTTGTTATCACAACTGATTTATTCTCAATAAATTTATCTAAATTTTAATTCTTGTATTCAAAAGCAAAAATTAATTTAATTCCCCACGTAGAACTATCATTCAATTTGTTCTTTTCACGTTCTATTAATCTACATTTCATGTGATTAGCTAGTCAATAAATCTACTTTTTAGATAAATAAAAAGATTTTGAGATGGCGCTCAAGTATTTATTTTTATAAAACACAGATTATCTTTGCGATTCTGTTTTTGATTCTTAATGATGTTTTTTGATTGATAACAAAGGTATCAGAATGAACAAAGCACATAAATTTTCGTCATCTTCTCGTTATAAAAATAAAGCTGCAATAAATAAAAATATTTTTCAGCTTTCTATTATTACTTCTGCGCTATTATTTTCCGGCTATACGCTGGCTTACTCTGAAACAGGGCAACTCGGTGATAAAAATAGTTGGGAAAGCCAAGAATATAAAAATGACTGGGGTTTAGCCGCCATGAATGCCTCCAGTGCTTATGCGCTGGGATATCATGGACAAGGCGCTAAAATTGGCGTAATGGATTCAGGCGCGTTGTTATCTCACCAAGAGCTAAGTGGCTCTCGCTTCCATGCGGTCAAAGCCAAAGGTGAATACGGCTCCACAGGGATGCGTTATCCTCAAGAATTAGGCGGCCACTATGAAAAAGGCCAAGCCTTCGATGTGACTGGAGATTGGATCAAAGGCGTGAATGACACTCACGGTACCCACGTGACAGGTACCGTCGGTGCTAACCGTGATGGCGAAGGTATGCACGGCGTTGCCTGGGGTTCCGATGTGTATGTGGGTAACACAGGTGCCACCGACAGCAATAACTATGGTCCTTATCAAGATTACCAATATTTCTATACTGGCTGGAAAGCCATGGTGGATGCTGGCGCCCAAGTGATCAATAACAGTTGGGGTACCAACCCAAGAATTATTGATGCAGGAAAAACAGTCGGTCCTGATGGCGGTAACACCACGGTACATTTACCCGTTGATACCACCCAACAAACTGAGTACGAATATTTCTATTTCAAAAAAATCTACGGGGATAACCCATCCTTTGTAGATGCCGCCTATGATGCCGTGAAAGGCACCAATGTTGTTCAAGTCTTCACCACAGGTAACCGTGATTTTAAAAACCCGTACTACCGCCCTCTTTACCCTTATTTCAATCCACAAGCAGAGAAACATTGGATTGCGGTTGCAGGGTTAAAACAGACGGCAGATAAAACAGGCTATGAAATTGAGGGTATGTTTAACGAGGCGGGAAATGCCAAATGGTGGACCGTCGTTGCCCCTAGCCGCTATATCTACTCCAGCGTCGTAGATGCTGACGGCAATCCGGGTTGGGATACCTTTAGCGGAACATCAATGGCAGCACCACACGTCACTGGTGCCATGGGCGTTTTAATGTCTCGTTATCAATCCATGAATGCCCTGCAAGTTCGTGATGTGATGTTCACGACTGCCAACCGTTATAACCCAGATGGCAGCCTCTATAAAGGCTGGACATCCGCGGATGGCGTACCTGATGAGCGCTATGGTTGGGGTACTCCTGATCTCGAAAAAGGTATGTATGGCCCAGGTCAATTCTTAGGTAAATTCGAATACCAACTGGATGCTGTCCCACTTGATGTCTGGACAAATGACATTAGCCAAGCGGCGTTAGATCAGCGTGAAACCGAAGATTTGGCATGGTTAGCCGATTATAAAGCCCACGGTATCGATGCTGGTGGCGATTATAATCTTGGTACCGATTTTGTAGTCAATGATGGCAATCCAGACCCAACTTCTCATATTGTCGATAAAGAAGATGCTAAAAAATGGCGTCAGGAATATTACCAAAAACGCGCTGAGGCCATTCAAGCCAAAATCGATGCAGGTTTGTATGATGGCGCTCTAGTCAAAGCGGGTGAAGGCACATTGGTGATGACGGGGGATAACACCTACCGTGGCGGTACAACCGTCGAACAAGGTTCTCTGTACGGTTTTACTGAATCCTTTGGTACTGCTGACGTGAATGTTAACGGCGGCACAATTAGCGTGCTTAATCGTTATAACGACAAATTTACTCAAAAAGGTCAGTTAGTCTCCAATGAAAGCCATAAAGCCAATATCAACATCAACGATAAAGGAACCTATTTAGTCACTGCAGGTCATGATGTGAATGTCGGTAATATGACCTTAAATCAAGGCGCTAAACTGGATGTTGCTGCCGATAACATTGGGCAACTGAAAGATGTTTATCTTAATGATAATTCAATCCAAGGTACGGTTAACGCAGATAATTTAGCCGACAACCGCGCTAAAACCAAAATGCTCGCAGCAAATGCCAATAATGCTGCCGCAGATGACTATGCGTTATTCCAAAAAGACGTTTCCGTAAAAGATAACACCATTACGGGCTCTTTAAGCAAAAAAGCGGATACCTCATTTGCTTCATTTGCCAATAATGAGAATGGTCGTTCGATTGCTAATGCACTAGAAAGTAACGCTAAAGGTCAGCTGTTTGATGCAACGCTACCGATGAGCGAACGTGACCTTCGAGACACTTATCAATCACTCGGTAGCGATATGTACCTGAATGCGAATAATGCCAGCGTCGTGAACGTATTAGGTCTAACTCGTACCGTGAAAGATCAGGCTATCGGCGTGGGTCATGGTCGCTATGCTAACCTTGAAAATAGCAATGCACGCATTTGGATGACAGGTGTTGGTCAATGGGGCAACCTTGACTATGGCTACAGCAATATGGATACCGATTTCTATGCAGCATTAGTGGGTGCAGAAATTGATGTCGCTGAGCACACCAAAGCGGGACTGTTCTTTGGGGCGGGTTCATCTAAATACAAAGCCCATGAGTACGGTAAAATTGACAGCAATGACCTGCATGTCGGTGCCTACGGCGTATCCAATATCAAGGATGTGGCTGCGGTTAACTATGGTGTAACTCATACAAACCAAGACAGAGATGCGAAACGTACACTGTGGGTAGGTCAAGAGTCAGGTTATAACTCCACCAGCTATGATGCAAAAATCACGCAATTCTTCGTGGAAGGTGCTTATACCCAACTGAATAATGACCGATATTCTGTTGAGCCTTATGCTGGATTTAACTGGCTGCATGTCACCAGCGATAATCTGCATGAGCAAGTCGGCAATATGCAATTCACCACCAAAACAGATAACCAAGATATCCAAGTTGGTACCGTTGGTTTACGTGGTGGCTATCCATTCAGCGCGGGTAATGTGAATCTCACACTGAAAGGTGACGTATCTGCCAGCCATTTATTTGGCGATACTCGCCCAGAAGCGATGTTGTTCCTATCAGACACTGGCGAAGCCAAAATTCGTGGTGGCAAGTTAGATAACTTATTCGGTGTAGGCTTAGGGGTTGATGCTCAGCTGAATAAATCCACGACTTTCGGAGTGTCTTACCAAGGTCAATATAACAGTGATGTCAGTTCAAGCGGTGTGAATGCCACATTAAAAATTAACTTTTAATTCAATTAATTAAAAAAGGTAGGAATCAATTTTATGTTGATTCCTACCTTCATTTTTTCGATAAATACCACTTTATATTAATTAACGCATTGCTTGGATTTCAGAGTGGGATAAGCCTGTAATTTGGCTAATGATATCAATATCTAAGCCTAGCCTTAAACTGGTCAACACTTGGGTGTAAGTGCGTTGTTTGGCCTTCTCCTGCTCTTCTTGTCGAGCTTCTTCTCTTCCTTTGACTAACCCTCTTTTTACTCCTCTCTTTAATCCTTTTTTTAACCCCTCATTTCTTAAGCGATCAGCAATGGTCATAACCGTCTCCTGATATCCTTCGGTTTTTTCTATTAATGTTTTGACTATCTTCTTGTATGTCGGCGTATCCATCACACTAAACAGATAGTTGATGATTAAAATAACGTCGTCACGGTGGTTTTCGTTCTCATGGATCACCTGCGATAAGCGCTTTGACAGCACCATAAGGTCATCTTTCAGGGATGAGTGTTTGAGAACTAACTCCAACGCGGCAACTTTTCGGTGATTCACAAGTTCATCATCACTTACCACAGTTACATCCACTAACGGCAGTGGATTACAATACAAATCATGCGCTAAATCAGACCACTCAAAGCAATCCGTCCATGATTGGGAGTAAGGATAAGGGGATTGATTTCCATGATAAAACAAGATGGGAACCACCAACGGCAAGGTTTGGTGACCTTGCTGCAAATGCTGATTCATCGCGCAGAATGCATAATGCATCAACCGCCAGCCCATTAGCTTATCGGGGGAGGATTGGTGCTCAACCAAAAAGTAAAAATACCCCTTACCCCTGAGTGTTTGAACGGAATAGAGCATGTCAGAGAAACGAGAGCGCAAGGTTTTATCCACAAATGAAGCGCTGGCTAACTTCAAGGTATCAAAATTGCAGAGGTGCTTAATGCGATTAGGAAGATGGACTTCAAAAAAATCCCGCGCATTATCCACTTTGCTCATAAAGCCTTTAAAGGTTGAATCATGAGGAGCTACAATTGATTGGGTCACCATCTCGGTCTCGTCTTGGTTCATAAGATGACGAGATACTAACCAATATTTTCGGTGGCGTGAGAAAAAGTTAGTCCTAATTAACGAGAATTACTTGACAATCTAACTCATTGCTTTTAATGAAATTATTTACTTATTCCAGCCATAAAAAAACACCCCAATCGGCGTATTGCACATTGAGGTGTGATTCAAAATAAACGAATTTTTAATTTATTCTGCGGGGAAATTTGGGCCGATTAAATCAATACGATCAGTACAAATGGCATTAACGCCCCACGCTAATAATAATTTAGCGCGTTCAGGGTCATTCACCGTATACACCAGAATATATAAGCCCGCTTGCTTCAATAGCTCGACCCGAGCTTTATCCAATAAGAGATGATCTAAATGGATAGAGACACAGCCTAAGCGAGTTGTCAGTTCACGCCAATCCTTTCGCCACTCCTCCAATAATAAACCGCGTGGCAATTCAGGTGCTGCGGCTTGAGCAGCTTCAAGGGACTCAATGGAAAATGAAGAGAGTAACGGTGCAGTTTGTCCTTCCCATAATTGTCGAGCCGCTAATGCCACCACGGTTCCTGTTTCTCTCTCCAAGCCGGTGGTTGGCTTAATTTCAATATTCGCCATCATGCGATGTTGTTGGCAACGCTCAGCCACTTGCGATAATAGCGGCAAATGCTCGTTAGCAAATTCTTGGCTATACCAGCTTCCAGCATCAATATTGACTAACTGGCTCCAGTCAAAATTCCCTGCTACCCCATGCCCATTACTCGTGCGCTCAAGGGTATCATCATGCAGAAGGAAGATTTGACCATCGCGGGATAATTTAGCATCAAACTCAATCATGGTATGACCATATTTCGCCCCAACATCGATAGCTGCGAGCGTATTTTCAGGGGCTAATTTACCGCCACCGCGATGGGCGACAATTTTAGGATAAGGCCAAAGATTCATAAACGGTGTCCATATTGAGTATCAAAAAAATGCTGATGGGCTTCAGGAAGATGAAGCCATAACGTGGAGCCAATCTGAGGGCGATGCTCGTGCCCAAGACGCACAATCACTTTTTGCCCTGCCCACTGACCATGCACTAAATTATCAGCGCCTAACATTTCAAGGGTCTCGACGACCAGCCGGATCCCCCCTGACGATTCAGAGCCTAACTGTAAATGTTCCGGTCGGATGCCTAACGTTAGCGCATGCCCTACCCACTGTAAATACGTTCTACCCAACGGTAATTGCATTCCGCCATCGAGTTCAAAGCGAGAACCGTCCGAACTCAGTTTCCCTTCCAGCAAGTTCATGGCAGGGGAACCAATAAAACTCGCCACAAAACGGCTGGCAGGACGCTCGTACACTTCAACTGGGGAGCCAATCTGTTCCGCAACGCCTTTATTCATCACCATCACTCGCTGCGCCAAGGTCATCGCTTCCACCTGATCGTGTGTCACATACAAGCTGGTGGTTTTTAAACGACGATGCAGCTGTTGCAGTTCAAGGCGCATCTGTACCCGCAACTTTGCATCGAGGTTAGAAAGCGGTTCATCAAATAAGAATACGGCGGGGTCACGCACAATGGCACGCCCCATAGCCACGCGCTGACGTTGACCACCGGAAAGCTCTCTCGGTTGACGCTTTAATAATCCATCAAGCTCTAAAATCCGTGCGGCATCCGCCACTTTTTGGCGAATGATCTCTTTTCCTAGCCCACGAATTTTTAGCCCCCATGCCATATTCTCTTCAACGCTCATATGAGGATAAAGCGCGTAATTTTGGAATACCATCGCAATGCCACGCTCTTTGGGTTCTAGATGCGTGACTCGCTTTCGGTCAATCCAAATATCCCCGCTCGTCACTTGCTCTAACCCTGCCACCATACGTAATAGCGTGGATTTACCACACCCAGAAGGCCCTACCATCACGATAAATTCGCCATCTGCCACATCCACTGTCAGCGGCTTGATCACTTGATTTTTTCCGTCCCAACTTTTAGTGACGGCTTGAAGTTTTAATTCTGCCATGCTTATTTCTCACTATCGACCAAGCCACGCACAAACGCCCTCTGCATAGCTAATACCACAAGAACGGGTGGAATCAGCGTGAGCAACATTGCCGCCATCACTTGATTCCATTGAGTCGTACCTTCACCCGATGCGATCATGCCTTTGATCCCCGCAACTGCGGTTCCTAAGCTGGGATCTGCAACGATCAAGATTGGCCACAAATATTGGTTCCAACCATAAATAAACGTGATCACAAACAACGCGGCTAAGTTTGTTTTGGACAACGGCAACACAATGTCGATGAAAAACCGCATTGGTGAAGCACCATCAATACGCGCTGCCTCTATCAATTCATCCGGCAACGTCATAAAAAATTGGCGAAATAAAAAAGTCGCCGTCGCGGAAGCCATCAACGGCAAAGTTAGCCCGGCGTAACTATCCACCATGTTTAAGTTAGAAATCACCTCTACTGTGGGGAAAATTCGCACTTCGACAGGCAACATTAATGTGATGAAAATCATCCAAAAAAATAGGCTACGGCACGGAAAACGGAACCAAACGATGGCAAATGCCGATAATATCGAAATCGTAATTTTTCCAATTGCTATCACCAACGCCATAATGGTGCTGTTCACCAACATCAACCAAAATGGGGCGCTATTCGCTGCCACGCCGTTATTCCAAATATGCAGAATGTTCTCCCATAAATGAGAGCCTGGTATTAGGGTAATGGGGGTATCGAAGACCGCTTTATCATCGAGTGTCGCGGCAACAAAGGCCACATACAGCGGGAATAAAATCACTAAAATCCCAATTACCAGCATGGAATGACTGAATACGCTCAGTCCACGATTTTTCTCAATCATTGGTAGCGAACCTTACGCTCGATAAAACGGAATTGAATCACCGTTAGGACGATCACCAAGCCCATCAAAATCACGGATTGTGCTGCGGATGAAGAGAGGTCGAGCCCTGAAAATCCTTCACGGTAAATCTTATAAATCAGTGTCGTCGTCGCTTGTACTGGCCCGCCACCTGTTGCCGCATCAATCACAGGGAAAGTATCAAAGAAGGCATACACCAAATTCACCACCAATAAAAAGAAACTCACAGGGGTGATTAATGGTAAGGATATTTTAAAGAAACGGCGGATAGGTCCCGCACCGTCGATAGCCGCCGCTTCCATCAAAGAGCGTGGAATAGATTGCAAGGCAGCGAAGAAAAACAAAAAGTTATAACTGATTTGCTTCCAAACTGAGGCTAAAACTACTAAAAACATCGCCTGACCGCTATTTTGCGCATGGTTCCAGTCATAGCCAATGGATTCCAAACCATAGGTTATCAATCCTCTGCCGGGACTAAACAAAAACATCCATAAAACCGCCGCAACAGCAGGTGCAACGGCGTAGGGTAGTAGCATTAATGTTTGGTAAAAACGGCTTCCTCTTACCACATAGTCAACCAAAGCCGCGAAAAACAGCGAGACGACAAGCCCACTTCCTGCTACCCAGCCACTAAAAATCATCGTGGTATAGAAAGAGTCTACATAGTAGCTATCGCTAAAGAGTTGAGTGAAGTTTTCTAACCCCACAAACTCACTGGATAATCCAAAAGGATCAATACTTTGTAATGAATACCAAAGCGCTTGTCCGGCTGGCAAAATAAAGAAAATCACCGTAATGATGAGCTGTGGTAATACTAGCGCATAAGGCAACCAGCGGGAGCGAAATACGGGACGAGATGATGACATAAGCAACCCAATAAATCAGATGTGATGCAGCGCCCCTCTTAATTCCATCAAGAGGGGCGAAAGAACTCATTACTGAGTGGATTTTTCGAAACGGCGCAGTAATTGGTTACCACGCTCAACAGAAGTATCGAGGGCTTGTTGTGGCGTCTTTTTGCCTGACCACACGGATTCCAGCTCTTCGTCCACGATGGTACGAATTTGTGGCATATTACCTAAGCGTAATCCTTTGGTATAAGGTAACGGCGCTTTGTTTAACATTTGGCGAGTCGCAATATCCGCCCCCGGATTTTTGTCATAAAAGCCGGATTTTTGGGTTAACTCATACGCTGCCGTTGTAATCGGTAAATATCCTGTATTTTGATGCCATTTTGCGGCATTTTCAGGCTCAGCTAAGAATTTCATAAATTCCGCAACACCTTTATAGGTTTCAGGATCTTTACCGCCCATCACCCACAAGCTTGCACCACCAATGATGGCATTTTGTGGTGCCGTTGGAATTTGTGCATCGTAAGGCATCATGCCAACACCAAAATCAAACTTAGCGTGCTTGCGAATATTCGCCAGAGAACCGGAGGAGCCAGTAATAATGGCACAATCCCCGTTATAGAATTTCTCAGTTGGCTCGTCTTTACGCCCTAAATAGCTGAAGGTGCCTTTTTTATTCATATCTTGCAGCTGCTCGATATGCCTAACGTGATCTGGGGTGTTAAACTCCAGTACTGCATCAGTGCCGTCAAAACCATTATTCTTCGATGCGACAGGCAACCCGTTCCATGCACTGAAGTTTTCAATTTGTATCCAGCCCTGCCAACCACTGGCGTAGCCGCACTTCATTCCTGATTCACGTAGCTTTTCAGTATATTGGGCAAGATCTTGCCATGTTTTTGGTGGGGTATCTGGATTTAAACCGGCTTTTTTGAAGGCTTCTTTATTGTAATAAAGCACCGGAGTGGAGCTATTGAAAGGCTGGGATAGCAGATGCCCCGTTTTCGCATCACTGTAATAACCCGAAACGGTAGGCACAAACTGAGATTCATCAAAATCAATCCCAGCTTCTTGGAAAACTTCGTAGACAGGTTTGATGGCTTTGGATGACATCATCGTCGCAGTACCAACTTCATAAACCTGCAGTATCGCAGGTGCATTGCCAGAACGAAATGCCGCAATCCCCGCAGCGAGGCTTTGCTCGTAATTCCCTTTATAAGTGGAAACTACGTTGTAATCTGGGTGAGTTTCATTAAAGCGAGTGACAAGGTCATTCACTTCTTCACCAAGCTGACCTTCCATTGAATGCCAGAATGGGATTGTGGTGACTGCCATTCCTTGACTGCTAAAAGCCAAGCCTAACATCATTGCTAAAGCGGACTGTTTGATCGATGCCATGCCAATTCTCTCTTTTATATGACTGAAGTTTATCCGCAGAGATTTACACCAAAATGTGCGAATTCACGCAGTTTATGTTCGAGAGAGAATTTATCACCGAGAAATGACAGAAATATCGCCAACACATGACAGATTAATGACGGCCATATCTCTAGCAAATGACGCTTACATGACAATCGGCGTGTTTTATTTTCACGGTATATCGGAAAAAAACACTCAATTTAAATAAAAAAATTTTGATTATTGAAAAATGATTAAATAACAAAAAATAGGAAACATAAATAAAAAAGTAAAGAAAGATGCCAGAAATAATTTTGCGGAAACTGTCATTCTATACATATTATTCACCTTATTTTTATTAAAAATAACAAATAAAAAGAAAACTGAAAACAAGTCTATTATTGACATAGCCATAAAAGCAAACTGACCATCTAAATTAACTTTAGGATAATATTAATAGAACAACAAATATTTAATGCTATAAATCCAACAAACTAACAATAGCCCATAAAATAAGCTATCTTATGATTATCACTTTATAGCCAATTTAAGATTAAAATTCAAAAATAATAAAGGGCAAATAAAAATCCATTTGCCCTTATAAATTAATTATTAGATTAACTTCCAGGAGTAAAATAAATTGGTGATCCAGGTCCTACCGGTAGTCCCAAAATAAATACCCAAATAATAAAGAACAGAGACCAACCAATAAAGAAAATAATCGAGTATGGCAACATCATTGAAACCAGAGTACCAATCCCTGCATCTTTCTTATACTTGACGACAATGGCCATAATTAAGCCAAAATAGCTCATCATTGGCGTAATAATATTGGTCACTGAATCACCAATACGATAAGCCGCTTGGATAGTTTCAGGGGAATAGCCTGCCAACATTAACATTGGTACAAATATCGGTGCTGTCACAGCCCATTGAGCCGAAGCAGAGCCGATCATCAAGTTAATAAAGGCACAAATCAGAATAAAGCCAACAAATAATATTCCACCATGTAGGTCGATACTATTTAAGAAATTAGCACCTTTGACCGCAATCACTTGACCAATGTTGGTCCAGCCAAAGAATGCAACGAACTGTGCCGCAAAGAAAATGATGACTAAATAGAGACCCAAAGTGCTCATTGCGCTTGCCATCGCATCAACCACATCTTTGTCGCTACGCATGGTTTTTGCAATATAGCCGTAAACAATCCCTGGAACTGCAAAGAAAATAAAGATAAACACCACGATTGCTTTTAAGAAAGGTGAATTACTCACTAACCCAGTTTCTTGGTTACGTAAAATTCCACTTTCCGGCACCACCATTAAGGCTAATATTGCCGCTAATCCCCAAAAAGTCACCGATGCCCAGAACAGCGCTTTTTTCTCAAGTGGCGTCACTTCGGCTGAGGCGCGGAGTTTATCTTCATCTTCATCGACACCACCGCCCTGATAAGGACCTAACTGCGGCTCAACAATTTTCTCTGTGATGAAATAACCCAAGATAGTGATCAAGAAAGTACTGGCAAACATAAAGTACCAGTTTGCTTCTGCCCCGACGATATAGGTAGGGTCAATAATTCGAGCGGCTTGCTGAGTGATCCCTGACAGTAACGGATCCACTGTTCCTAATAGTAAGTTCGCTGAATATCCACCGGATACCCCTGCAAATGCAGCAGCAAGCCCAGCTAATGGATGGCGACCTAATGAATGGAAAATGATCGCAGCCAGTGGTATCAATACCACATACCCGAGTTCTGCCGCTGTATTAGACATAATCCCAGCAAAAACAATCGCAACGGTGGTTAATTTACGAGGTGCTTTGATAACAATCAGACGCATTGCCGCTGATAATAAACCGGCACGTTCTGCGATCCCTACCCCTAAAAGGGCAACTAATACCGTGCCAAGAGGCGCAAATCCAGTAAAGTTGGTGACCACATTAGACAGAATTTTACGAATACCTTCAGCATCTAACAGGCTAACAATATGAATGATTCCGTCTTCAGCACGACCTTTCGCACCCTCGGGGCGAGGATCTGGTACGCTAATGCCAAAATACTGACCAACGGCGGAAGAGACTAATAAAATCCCAATTAAGATAATGAATAGAATAACAGGATGTGGCAGAGCATTTCCCAGCCACTCAACCGTTCGTAAAAAACGGCTACCCTCTTGCCTTTTTTGTTCCATGAATTCTCCTTATAAACAAGAGAAATGAACATTACACAATGTTTTTCTCTTCACCTAATTACAAGTATATAAATTCAAACCAACAAATTTGATACAAATCGAATACATTAACCAACAATAAACGTACGGATAGTAAAAATAGAATATTTACTTTGTTAAATTTTATTTATGTTAAAAATTAAAACCATAAAAATTAAATATCATAAAAATACAAAAATGTGGTCAAGCTAACATTTTAATAATATTAACAAACCATTTCTTATTATTTTCAACCAAATAGATATCAAATTTCGTCGGTTTTATTCCATTTAATTCGATTAATACCTATTTTTACAGTTACAATAAATTTGAGTTAGATAAAACAAAGTAAAATACCAATTAGCCTGATTAATGTACGTTTTTAATCTAGATTAATCAGCGCTATAATCGAAGCCTATTCACTACAGGGCGAGCCATAATGTCTGTCATTGATCTTTGGGCAGAGCGTCATATTCAAGACGCTTTAAATAAAGGGGAGTTATCCAATCTCAATGGTGAAGGGAAACCTTTGCAGCTTGATGATGACAGCCAAGTTCCTGAAGAATTAAGGGCGAGTTATCGTATTCTTAAAAATTCTGGGTATCTGCCGCCTGAACTACAACAGAAAAAAGAAGCGTTGAATTTATGCCATATGCTGCAGCAACTCTCTGCTGATGACCCCAATTATGTTGCCATCAGCAAGCAATTGGCGTTACTCGAGCTAAAACTCAAGCAAGCAAATATCAATACCGACTTTTTATATGGCGAATACGCCGTGACAATTTCAGAACACTTAGAGTCTAAATAGCGAAAAATTAGCGTTTGGGTAGGGATTGTAGGCGATATTCCTGAGGGGTTTTACCGTAAAACTTACGAAATGCTTGGCTAAAAGCAGAGTGAGAATCATACCCCACCAAAGTGGCAATATGCTCGATGGTTTGGTGAGTCAATAATAGACTTCCTGCGGCTTCCATCCGTTTTTGCAATAAAAATTGCATGACGGTGATCCCCATTTCAGCCTTCACCTTACGTTGTAAGGTACTGACTGACATATAAAATGCACAGGCAATATCTTCGCAGCTTATCGGTAAATGCAGACGTAACTCTACCCAATGAACCAGCTCATCAACCCAACGGTTTTCTGGTTTTAACTGGGCTAATAATAGGCGAGCAACGGCAAAGTTTTGTTCCGGCGCTTGAGGAAAACGTTGTAGCCAATTTAATAACCCCACCGCCGCTGGCGTCAGCGTGAAATGCGTCATTTTTTCATTTACTGACCATTGCGCCGTTGCAGGCATTTCCAATACATAATTTTGATTCCCATCTTGCCCACTGAAAGCATGGCTAACACTCGGCGGGATCACGACACCCTGACCTGCATTTAGCAGCCAGTGTTGGCGATGCATATTGATTTCCATCGCCCCTGATAACGCAAATACCACCTGCCATTGCCCATCATGTTGATGAGAAATAACCTCTTGAGAATATTGGCGATAGTGCAATTCAGGTAATAACAAGGCAAGCTCCTACTGGGTGGCATACAGTAGGAGTATACGGTTTTAATCAAAAAAATGCAGCCTGACAGCTTAGGTTGATGACAAAGAGGGATAAAAACGTGGTTTTCCCTCTTTGTGTTATCAGGCGAAAATCAATGAATTGATTTTCCTCGTTAATTTTACAACCCAAACGAGCCATTTCCAAACCTGATGGGTTTGTCTATGGTCTGCGCCTTACGGCTTAAGCTAGGCGAGAACCATTCGGCACAGGTAGATTAAATTCAGCTAATACAATTGCACCTGTTTCATCGGGAGCACCTGTAATTAACACTTCAGATTTTATGCCAGCAATACGTTTAACTTCAAAATTACACACACATAAAACCTGTTTGCCAATTAAACTTTCAGGGGTGTAATGCACGGTAATTTGTGCGCTTGAGCACTTTACTCCCAATTCCCCTAAATCCACTTCCATCACATAAGCGGGCTTTTTCGCTTTACTGTTCACTTCTGCACGAATAATCGTACCAACACGCATTTCCACTTTCGTAAAGTCGTCCCACTCAATAATTTGCATATCTTTATTCCTAAATTAAACGATGGTAATGGCTTAAATTAGCATAGGATAGATAGAGGCTCTTAGCGTCAAACATTCATTTTATGTTGTGAAACCGTCATTGATTATCACCTGATAATGGCAGGCAATAATCAATGGGTACAAGAGAGATAAAACGTGAGATTACATATTTGAAAAAGTATTCATAATGATGCCGCCGGAGATAATTAATCCCATCGCGAAAACTGCGGGTACATCCGGTTTTTGTTTATATAAAATCATCGAAACTAACGTCACACCGACAATACCAAACCCACACCATAAAGAATACGCAACCCCAACAGGGATATACCCCATTGCACGTGTTAACGCGAAATAGCACAGACAATAAGCCACAATCACTAAAATTGATGGACCTAATTTACTAAAGCTATTGGTTTTTTTGATCATCGATGTACCCGTGATTTCTGAACCAATTGATAATGCCAACCATAAAAATCCAGTAAACATAATATTTCTCTCTTCTTATTAATGAGCAACTTTGTTGGTTGAAGACAGTGACGCATCCGAATTTTCAGCCGGTTCCGCCTCATCCGAGCCCATTTTAGAAAACAGGTTCATAATCACGATCCCAGAGGCAATAACCCCCATCCCAATCATTGCCGCCATATCTGGGTGCTGCCCATAAAACAGCATACCTAAAGTTGAAACCATCAAAATACCGGTACCCGACCAAGTCGCATACGCTAGCCCAACCGGAATATATTTCACTGCACGAGAAAGAGAGTAGTAACAGATAACATAAAGAATCACTATCAGACCTAATAATAATGATTTAGTTGTTCCTTCACTATTATCGAACATTTTCAATGTGGATGTTGCAGAGGTTTCAGAAATAATAACCGCTAGCATCCAAAGCCATGATTTTGCTTTAGAGGACATAGATAATACTCCTACATAGATAGACGTTTAAAATATTAAATTGAAATAAAATTTATTTTTTTAGAGACTTTAAATAATCCATTGCCGAATCTGTTAATTTATTTTTATTTAGGGAATATTCCTTTGGGTCATTCATTACTTCTCTCAAAGTAATATAGCGATTCTGGTTTATTTTATTTTCACTCGATATCTCATCATTTTTAATGAGCATTTTATTTTCAATATTATTAAATGTATCGAATTGAATACCTAATGAGATAGCCTTATTTATATTCTCTTTAATAAGGCGGTTATAATGTTCATTTTTATTCAAACCTAATATTTGGTTCAAATCACTGTCAGGGCAGCAATGATATTTCAATGCCATAATAGGAATATTTCGAGAAAGTGTTTGGATGATAATTTCGCTCTCTTCGCTGATTGCCAACCCATTCACAACCTCATTCAGTACCTTAGTTCCTATAAAAGGGAGAAAAACCCCATGAAACTCTGCGAGCTTTTCCATATTAAAGGTATGAATATCAAAACATTGCCCAATTTCTTTCCATTGATTGATCGTCGATTGCGTTAGCATCTCCTTGGTGGCATAGAAAGAAAAAGACATTGAAGGTAACTGCAACAAACGCTGATAAACCGCCTGTTGATAGTCTTGGCTTGGGAACAATAACACCAATACTCGCCGTTTCAGCTGTTGCAGTACCTGTAACACTATCTGCTCAATCATTTTTTCGTTCATATTGCCACCGCTCGTTTAGTCCTTAGCTGACAACAAATACGCTGTCACTGTTGCGTAACCCTGCCGCATTTGCTTCATCTGTATCAATATGAAATTCCAGAGAAAACCTTGCATCCACTCGAACAACCACCTCATCAAATACGAGGCTACGTTCCCCTTCAGTGCGAACACACACTCGCTGTCCATTGGCGACATTTAGCGACCTTGCATCCATTAAATTCATGTGAATATGGCGCTGAGCACAAATGACTTGTTCACACAGATTAACGTGCCCGGCAGGACCGATTAACAGCGCACTCCCCGATTGGTTTAAATCTCCAGATTCACGTACTGGCGCTTTAATACCTAATGCAAAACAATCTGCTTTCGAGACTTCCAACTGAGTCGTTGGTCGTGTTGGTCCTAACACTCGCACTTTACTGATCGACCCTTTAGGTCCAACCACCATCACACACTCTTTTGCCGCAAATTGACCTGGTTGCTTCAAATCTTTAAATGGCGTCAGTTGATAACCTTCACCAAAAAGCGCGGTAACATCTTCTTGCGAAAGATGGACATGACGGTTTGAAACACCCACAGGGATAGCAATGGGACTATCAATCATTGAGGCTGGGTTTGACATAGCTAAGCGAGACAGAATTTTTCCCATCAGCTGCTGGTTTATCATGATTTTTTCCCTTTACGCACGTCAGCTTTTGGCTCCACAGCGGCAGTCTCGACAGTCATCGTCACAGGCGCCTCAACGACCGGTTTTTCAACACTGTTCTCTTCTTCGCTCGCTTTATTCTTAGCGGATAACAGCTGGGTGATCACTCGCTCTTCTGGGCGAGCAATGACTAATGTGCCTTTTAATAGGTCTTGATGACTGATAACCGATGCACCATGATCAACGGAGGTTCTTACTGCACTAATTTCCCCCTGAAAACAGACAGAAACTAAACCAGAACCGATTTTACGGTAGCCAATAATCTCGACACTCGCCGCTTTGCATGCAGCATCCGCAGCTTGTATTGCTGATGTCAGCCCGTAAGTCTCAATGACGCCTAAACTTTTCATTTTTCTCTCCTACTTAGTGACGAACCAGTCGAATATCGAAATCGAATTTTTTAAAGAAAGCCTCTAATTGATCTAACTCTTCCACGCTGTAGGTTGGGTCTTTCTTGATGGGATAAATCATGTCGAGCTTGTCGTATTTTCCGCGACCAAGCTGGTGATAAGGCAGAATATCAATTCGACTTAAATTGCCGCGTTTCGACAATTCCATGGCGTATTCAATTGCACCTGTTATTGCATCAAAAGAATCGTTATATCCGCGAACTAAAGGCATGCGCATCACCACATTTGCCCCTAGTTCCATTAATCTTTCGAGGTTACGACGCACATTTTCATTACCAATACCAAACAGGTTTTTGTGCTCAACGGTATCGATATGTTTAACATCAAACAGGAATAGGTCGACAACTTCGGCTAACTTTTCATAATTCGCTAATGACGTTGTACCTTGTGTTTCAATCGCCGTATTGATCATCATTTTTTTGCATTCACGCAAAAGCTCAACGGCAAAATCTGTCTGTAAACTCATTTCACCGCCACCAATCGTGACACCACCACCAGAGGAAATATAAAAATCGTAGTCCTGCATGATGATCTCCATCATTTCAGAGACCGTGACATCTTTTCCCATAATGTCTAGCGCATCAGAAATGCACACTTCCTCACATTTGCGGCAACCGATGCAGTCAATACTACGATTCACGCGGTGGACTGCTTCCCCTTGTTCATTGGTGGTCATGTAATGGATCCCCGCAGGGCAAACATCCACACATTTCCCACACCCAACGCATTTATCGTGGGAAAACATCACTTGGAACTGGCTACTTAGCCCTTCAGGGTTAGCGCACCAAGGGCAACGAATATTGCATCCTTTAAGAAAGATCAGGGTTCGAATGCCATCACCGTCATAAATTGAGTATTTCTGGATATTAAATATCCGCCCTCTGATTTCTGCCGCTGTGTTCATCATTGCATCTCCAAAACAGTTTCAAACTTATTGTTTTTATTATGTACGGTGGGAATAGCAGCCTATCCCCCCCCAGATTTGGTTTAGAATTTCTCAATCACGGTACGGCTGATGATTTCGTCCTGAACCTCTTTACATAACTCAACGAAGTAAGCACTGTAGCCAGCAACACGAACGATTAAGTCACGATATTTCTCAGGTTCTTGCTGTGCTTTTTTCAGCATTTCGTTATCAACGTAGCTGAACTGCATTTGACCGTTACCCAAAATGGATGCCGTTCTTAACAACGTGATTAACCCATTGCGACCTTCTGGTGTATCCAATAAGCCTTTTAAGAACTTAAAGTTATGCACCATACCGATGTTCATCGTTTCCACGTTCATCTTACTGATGGACTTAATAATTGCCGTTGGACCTTG
This sequence comes from Providencia sp. LY12, assembly GCF_057621555.1. Taxonomy (NCBI): domain Bacteria; kingdom Pseudomonadati; phylum Pseudomonadota; class Gammaproteobacteria; order Enterobacterales; family Morganellaceae; genus Providencia; species Providencia sp. LY12. Next base: position 3,814,128 of record NZ_CM172594.1, read on the forward strand.
TTTATCTGCCCCTTGAGTTGGGCTAATTCCATCTGACAGCGGCATCCACGCTAAACGACCATTCGCAGTCGCGGCGGTTAGCTCGCCAATCGGTGTATTGTTAGAAATGGATAATGTGCCGTGACTCAATGTGGAATACAGCATGTCGTACTTACGGCACTCGCGTTCAGTCCATTCAGTAATATCCAATGCATATTGGTCGACATAGTTGTCATCATTACCGAACTTCGGTGCATTCAGGCAATCACGACGTAACTCTTCATAACCTTCAAAGTTGGCAAGCAGGCCATCACGCACTTGCTCTAAGGTATAGCGACCCTCTTCATAAACCACTTTGCGAATAGCCGCCATTGAGTCAACGTAAGTTGCTAGACCAGAGAAAATCAGCCCTGGACCGTGGTTAATCATTGCACCACCCGCCGCAACATCTTTCCCTTTCTCCATACAACCTTCCACCAGCAAAGACATCAATGGTTTTGGCGCGACATCACGGTGAACACGCTGACTGATGACCGTACCAATCGCCGACAGGCGAACAATATGGGCAATTTGCGCTTTCACAGCATTATCGAAATCTTCGAAGGTTTTCAGGTTACGCAGATCCCCGGTATCTAAACCTTGGTGGCTATCAAACAGCACCATCCGACCACGGTTCAGAACAAACTCAATGGCGATTGGCCACTGGGTGTAACCCGTTGATGTCCACTGATAAATTCGACCTGATTTTTGTGGTTCCACGCAGCCCATTAAGCAATAGTCGCGAGCATCTTCAAAATCAAAGCCTTTACGCAGCATCATTTTGATATGGGAATCGTCAAAGTGACAGGCAGGGAAGCCCATACCGGCTTTCACTACATCCACGATTTTTTCCATATATTTTTGTGGAGATTGGTTATGAATACGGCATGCTAATGATGGCTGGTAAACTTTAACGAAACGAACTGCATCCATAATTAAGTACGTTAAATCGTTACACGCATCACCACCCGAGCGTTTTTGACCACCCACAGTTAAGTTGATAAATGGCTGATATCCAGCGAAATATTTAGCGCCCAGCTCACTGGACATCCACATTAATTCCGCACATTTGATGATAAACGCCTGCATCATTTCCAGTGCTTGGTCTTGGGTTAAACGGCCCGATTGAATATCGCTTTCATACATTGGGAAACAGTATTGATCTAAACGACCTAATGACAATCCTGTTTGGTTTTCTTCAATTTCAAACAAGGATTCCACAGTCCAAATGCTTTGCAGTGCTTCTTGCAATGTTTTTGGTGGGTTCGCCGGTACATTTTCGTTCACTTGAGCAATTGTCAGTAACTCTTCACGTCGTTTCTGATCTGTCTCTTGAGAAGCCAGTTCACGAGCATGTTCAGCAATACGATGAGCATAAGCCACCACACCTTCACAGGTTTCAATTGAGGCTTTATAGAAATAGATGCGGTCGATGTCATCTGGATTTTTCATGCTTAACTCAGCCAGTTTTGCCTGAGCATCCGCTTTAATGCCATTCATGCCTTTAGTGAAAAGCAATACGTCATAACCAGGGCAAGTATCGCCTCCGCCATTGATTTGGTGATAAGACAAGTCACTCACAAAGGTTTCGCCGCTGAATTCCCAAACCCCGGCTTCACGATATTGCGCTTCACAAATTTCATCCAGAGAACGACCTTCCCAGAATGGCGCGATTTCTTCACGAATCACTTTTTTATCTTCTTCGGAGATCACAAATGGATCTTGTGGGCGGGTACTCATCGTATCGAGTTCATCCACCACCCAACGCCATGCAATATCAGGTGAAAATGCACCTGCACGCGCTTTACCACATGGGTGACCGACAATCAGCTCTTCAGGCTGAATCAAGATAGGCGCAGTTTCACATGCCCGACGAAACGCTTTTGCACGTAATAAAATCGGCGGTAAACCTGGGTTATTCTTCACCACTTCAGTAAAGGCTAATGCGCGATAGATAGACACGCTTGGACGCGCTTCTAGATAACGGTTACGTAAACGCTGTAAGCGAGGCGTTAGCCCTTCCATCACTTTGAATTCATTATCTTGCTGAGCCGATGGTGCCACATAACTGGCTGAAGCCGCAGAATATTGAGGCTGTGAGCTTGCTTGACCGCAATATAAACGGACTTTTAACCCGGCATTAATTGCACTGATATTTTCATGAGCAGAAAGCATCATCGCGGAAAGTTCGTTGATGCAGACTTGCGGATCATTAAGGTAGACACCGCCTTTAAGTGCATCAAACATTGGATAACCATCAATGGCACGCGTTGCACGCACTTCTGACAACTCAGCCAGTTTTAGCCATAAGCTTTCAACAATCTCGTAAGCCTGTTGTTGAGTTAATCGACCTTGCTCAATGTCGCGCTGATAGAATGGATAAACGGCTTTGTCGAAACCCATTGGGTTCACGGCATAGCTGCCATTTTCTAAATGCAAAATCAGTTGTAATAGGTAGAACGCTTGGCAAGCTTCTTTAAAGGTTTGTGCTGGTTTTGCAGGTACTTGGCGTAATACTTCCGCGCTTTCTTGTAATTCGGCACGACGATATGGGTTAGCTTCTGTGGCCGCAAGATTCTCTGCTCTTACTGCTAAAGCGTTTGCAAAATGGATGGCAGCATCACAGGCATAAATTGCCGCACGGCAGTTATTTGCTTCATCGATACTATTACGGCTAACGGCGCTGCCAATATTTCTGACGCGATTTTCTAGCTGATTTTTAATTTCAGCAAACCCGACATTCAGAACGACTAAATAATCCGGTGCGGCGATTGCGCTATCACCCGCTAAAAACTCATAAATACTCTGGCTGTGTACTTCATCTTCCGTATGGAAAATTGCACCACGGGGTGTTGAAGATTGGCTACCAATAATCAATTCATCTTGTGCAATAAAAGCAGGGAAATTGCGAATAAACTCATAAAAACGCTGAGCGGGTTTAATCGCTTGAGGTGCCCCTGTTAATTGATTTCTGACAGTTTCAAGAATGTTGGCACGTTCGGTAATGATTGAGCAATTGCGAGCACTTAAACGTTCAGCCAGTGTTTTTACACGTGGGGTCAAAGCATATTTGGCCATGTTAGCCTCTCCTGATGTTCTTTCTAGTTCGTTATTCATCACATAAAAAGCGTTAACTATTAAAAAGACTGTCTGTACAGTGCTTCTAGCTGCTTTTCATTTACGTCCCGTGGATTAGTCGGAGTGCAACTATCGCGTAACGCCTGTCCAACCATTTCCCCTAAACGGGCATTAAAATCAGTTTCATTGACGCCTGTAGCGTGAATGCCTTTCGGCATATTCATTTCATCTTTCAATACGTTGATTGCCATAATTAAGCTCTCAACGCCTTCACGTATATTTGAAGCGGGTAAATTAAGTTTTCTGGCTAAATCGGCATAACGCTTCGCCGCGTTGGTTTCACAGCACCCTTCCAGGCCCGCGTTAAACGCCACCACTTGAGCCATCAATAGCGCATTCGCGCGACCATGTGGAATGTGGAACACGCCGCCAAGTGCGTGCGCTAAGCTATGGGTGATCCCAAGGGATGCGTTGGTAAATGCCATTCCTGCAATACACGATGCGTTATGCATTTTTTCACGAGCCACTAAGTTACTGCCGTCGCGATAGCAATCTATTAAGTGAGCAAACACCAACTGAACAGCTTTCTCGGCAAGCGCATCTGAAAAGTCAGAGGCACTGCGTGAAACATAAGCTTCTAGGGCATGGCATAGCACATCCATTCCCGTATCTGCCGTGATAGCGGCAGGGACTGACTTCACTAAAACAGGGTCTAAAATCGCCACATCGGGCAACATAAATTCATCAACCAACACCAACTTCTCAGAGTGAGACTTGATCACTGAAAAAGACGTGACTTCAGAGCCTGTTCCGCTGGTTGTCGGAATAGCCACAAAATGAGGTTTGGCTCTATGGCTGTCTTGGCGGGTATGCCATAGGGAGTAAATAACCGCTTTTGCCGCATCAATCACCGAACCACCGCCCAGTGCAATCACTAAATCTGGATATTGGCTATCCATGATTTTCATGCCTTTTACGATGGACGAGATTTCCGGGTCAGGCACGACATCGTCATACAGAGAAAATGAAATTCCCTGTTGAGATAATCGATGAATCACCTCGTCGGCTAACCCAAATTTCACCATCGCTTTATCGGTTACGATAAACGCGTGCTGGGCGTTAACCTGAGATAAATAATCCAAAGCATTCGCACCGAATTGCACCCTTGGTTTAATCAAAAACTGGTTCATGCGTTATTTACTCCCTACCGTCTCGATACACTTTTTCAACAATGGCAACCACGGACATCGCTTTGTATTTGTCTTTATTCAATGCGAAGTACTCTTCCGCTAGAACAAGGTCATTAATACCTGCGCCTACACTGTCCACCGCAACATACGTTTTGTCCTTCAACGGTTTGAGATCATCCCCAAGCGCCGTGATCATCAGTAAATTACTGCCACTAAGCTCTTGGCATTTCTGCGTTGCGACAACATGTCCAATTACCTTTGCCAAAATCATGATTTACCCGCCTTATCTCAATGAATTACTTATTTAGGCGTCCGAGAACGGCCTTAATAATCTGCTCGACATTCTCTTCCGTGATATCCCCATGAGTGGCAACCGCTTCAACAACATCAGCATGACTCACTGCATTAGCAAATCGGTTATCCGCAGTGCTATTACTCTGAGCTTTTACTGGTTGAGCCTGACGAAAACGGTCATCATCGAGAATACTGACAGACGTTTGATTTCCATGCCCAGTCGGTGCAATTGGCGATGTTGAGTAAGCCGGAGCACTCACTGGTGCGGGTTGTCTCAAATCATCAATGGAACGCACGCCATAACCGACTTTACGGATATTGAGCAAGTTCATCGGACCGACGTTGTCAGAACTAGAACCACCTCCAATCGCTCCACATCCTAATGTCAGCGCTGGCGTAATATTGGTGGTTGCGCCAATTCCACCCAGTGCGGCTGGCGTATTAATCAAAATACGGTTAACTGGTTTTTCGAGAGAAAACTGGCGAATAACATCTTCATTTTGCGTGTGGATCACCAGCGTGTGTCCTAAGCCTTCGTTAGTCAGCAAATCAACAACGCGGTGGCACGCAGAGCGCCAATCCTCTTCAACATACATGCCTAAGATTGGGCACAGTTTTTCCCGTGAATACGGGTTTTTCGGTGAGACAGTGTCTTGTAATGCAATTAATACTCGAGTGTTAGCAGGAACACTAAAGCCTGCACGTTGGCTCAACGTAATCGCGTCTTTTCCTACGACTTCAGGGTTAATCGTGCCATTCGCTCTCAGTAGCATCGAAGCCATACGTTTCGCTTCATCTTCATTCATGAAGTAAGCGCCTTGGGCTAATAATTCGCGGTGAACGTCGTTGTAAATGCAGCGTTCAACAATGATGGATTGTTCTGATGCGCAAATCACACCGTTATCAAACGTTTTGCTGGTAATAATGTCACTGACTGCTTTTTTGATATCCGCGCTACGTTCAATGAAAGCAGGACCGTTACCAGGACCACCACTGATGGTTGGTGTGCCAGATGCATAAGCGGCGCGTACCATACCTTCTCCACCCGTTGCCAGAATGAGAGAAACATCTTTGCTGTGCATTAATTCTTTTGTCGCTTCCAGTGTCAGCATCGTCACGCCATCGACGATACCTGCTGGCGCACCCGCTTCAAGAGCCGCTTTTTTTACGATATCAAGCGTTCTAAAACTACATGCTTTCGCGTTTGGATGGGGGGAGAAGACGATTGCGTTACCGGCTTTCAAGGCAATCAATGTTTTATAGATAATGGTTGAAGTTGGGTTAGTCGAAGGCACCAGCGCCGTGATCACCCCTAACGGAACTCCCACATCCATAACTTTATTGATTTTGTCATCATTAATGATGCCAACTGTTTTCAGATCTTTAATATGTTCATACACACGAACTGAAGCGAACGTATTTTTCAGGACCTTGTCTTGCCACTTCCCAAAACCCGTCTCTTCATTCGCCATTTTTGCTAACTCTTCTGCATGACGAGCAGATTCTGTCGCAATGTGTTTAACAATACTGTCGATTTTCTCCTGCGAAAAAGTCGCAAAGATTTTTTGCGCTTGTTTCGCATTTCTAACCAGCTCTCTAGCCAGTTGTCTGGATTGCAGATCTTTATCTAATGCAACCATGTCTTCCCCCGTACCGGAGTCAAAAGATTAAACTTACTAATTTGTTGTTTTATCTAATACTTCTAATGATTAAGCTTTGTGCTGCTGCGCAATTTTGCCGATATCATTGTGTGGTCTTGCTATCACACGAGAAGTCACCACGGTGCCAACACGCTTCGCAGCTTCGACACCGGATTCAACCGCAGCATTAACGGCACCCACATCGCCTTTTACCATGGCGGTGACGAGCCCAGAGCCGACATTTTCATAGCCGATTAGCTCGACGTTAGCGGCTTTACACATTGCATCAGCAGCTTCGATACACGCCACTAAACCTTTGGTTTCAATTAAGCCAAGAGCTTCTTTCATAAGTAAATTTCCTATTTATTCTGCGACTTTATACTGAGAGACAATTTTCTGGATGTCGCTATGTGGACGAGCGATAACCAGAGAAGTCACGACGGTGCCAATGCGAGATGCAGATTCAACGCCAGAATCAACTGCCGCTTTAACTGCGCCAACATCCCCTTTCACCATGGCGGTGACTAACCCAGAACCCACATTTTCATAGCCAATCAGCACCACGTTAGCGGCTTTACACATCGCATCAGCTGCTTCGATACAAGCAACGAGTCCTTGTGTTTCAATAAGACCTAATGCATCACCCATATTTCCCCCGCAAACGCTATGCTTTATGTTTAATCACGATTTTGTTGATATCGTTATGTGGACGGGCGATGACTAACGATGTCACCACTTCACCAACACGCTGTGCAGATTCAACACCGGAATCTACTGCCGCTTTTACTGCGCCAACATCACCTTTCACCATGGCAGTCACGAGACCAGAACCCACGTTTTCATAGCCGATTAGCTCGACGTTAGCGGCTTTGCACATTGCATCAGCTGCTTCAATACAAGCCACCAAACCTTTTGTTTCAATAAGTCCTAATGCATCACCCATTGTTGTTTCCTCCAAGGAAGCCGTTACGTTTTTCTCTACCCGCAGCACCTAAGAGCCATGTTCCAGAACGTTGATGCCTCTTAACTGTGAGTAAACATTTATGCCAATTGAGTCTGCGTGGTGATTAATTGAACGCAGCTTTTGGCTTCAAAATCACTATAATCCCCAAAAAATAAAACAAAATATAAATCCATGAAGTGAAGATAATTAGAATAAAAACCCATAATTTATAATCAACAGGCAGCAAATTCACATCTCTATGCTAATAAACTGGAAAATTCACGTATCTATCTGGTGGAAGAAAAAACCATAAATGCGGATAACCGGTTTATTGGAGGAATGGTTAACAAGATGTGATTGAGCTGATGCAAGAAGGTAATTTGGTCAATAATAAGTGTGGTTTGCCTCACGCCCGAGCCATAAGCTAATGAGAAATGGGAGGATCAGAATATAAGAAGAAAGGGGAATACTGTGTTTTACGAGGCACACCGCGTGATAGCACTGATTGCCAGACAGTAAAATCATATCAACGTGTTAGTTAACGTTGCCCAGTAAACCAATAGGAATGAATGAGTGGGTAAGCTCCCACGCGGTATGGACTATCAATCAAGTCCACCCGCTTATTTAGGCGTACAGATAAACAAAGGGGAATTAATGGAACTCAAGAGTAGCGCTTTATCATTGAGTTTTTGGGCATTGATAAATAAGCCGTCATGGCTATCTGACATTTCCCGCATAAAATAATCAAAAATCACATTAGGGGATTCATCAATCGAGGAAGCACTGGCTTCCCAGTGGCTAATATTATAGTGCTGTTCCGTTGGCGAAATACGTTTGCTGGTGTATTTGAATTTGACATATCGTTGTAAATAAAGCCATCCAGCGCTGGAGGTCGTATATCCCTCGACAACAATAGAGCCCTCGCCGTTCGCCCCAAAATTAAAGTGAATATTACCGTTAACGTTTTCATCTTTCATATTCTCAAAACGCATAATCCCCTTGGTTGAACACGCCATTTGACCGGAATTTTTATTGGCCAATACAACTGACTGTGTATAAATCACAACACACGCGAAGATCAGCGCACTCACGAGACATAATAGCTTTCCCGATATTTTCATTGTGGCTTCCAAGAATAATAAAAATAATTATCACAATAACTAAATGGGTTGGATTCATTGGCAGCGCAATGGGCGAGAAAGACACGCCCTAAACCATTTTTTTGTAATTTATCCCCATAAAAGAAGACAAAACGCTCTTTATCATTACACGCCAAATTTAAATTTTTTCTAACTTTATCAAAGTTTTGCACGTAGTTATCAGCAACGAAAGCGTTAATCATTTTTTCATTAGATAACACATCGCAGCTGGTATGTTCTAACGTTGGCAAAATCATTGGTGCGGAGGGCTGAGATGAGAAATAGCTCATCGTTGCCAATAAAATGGAGCAACATAAAAAAGCCGCACTGGCTAGATACCAGCAAACTTCACGTTTCTGTTTTGGTAATGAATGCGGTAATTTTTCAGAAGGAGATTCGGTAGGTTTAGTCTCTAAAGAAGGTGCCAGAACCACTTCGGCTTTTTGTATTTCACTTAAACTGTTTAATAAGCGAGTGGTATTGAGCGTCTCTTCATCGAGTAATTCCAATAAAATCTCAGAATTAAACTCTAAACGCCCACGTGCAACAGTGACAATAATATTTTCAATACCGTATTGTCGAAATGTTTTCCTTAGCAGGCTGAGATATTGATTTAAATTACTATTTGATGAAACCAGACCATTATCATCCCAAACCGCCTTAAGTACTTCATCACGGGAAACTACGCCTTTTTTTTGAATCAAATAGAATAAGAGTGCATTAGCCGTAATAGACAACTGAGTATCCACCTCATCTTTTTTTAAAGATAAAGTGCCATCAACAGCATCATAAATAATGAAGGCATTGATTTTATATTTCATTATCGCCTCATTGTATGTTTAGACGTATTTTCCCTTGGAAAACTAACCCATTTCTTCAAACGAAATTTGTGTTAATCGCTGAATGATGGCATTACGCTCTTGGCTCGATAATGTAGGACCTTCCGTTAACGCAGATAACCACAGTCCATCGGCGGCATAGCGCACTAAAGCCCCCAAATAGCCATTATCAAATGCATCACCTTGGGCTAGATGCCCTAACATCCAATCACGCCAGCATTTACGCAACACGGGCTCTGTGGGCATAGCCAATGATAAAAGTGCGAGCTGAAAACTTTCATCGGAGTCTTTAAGCTCGCCAACGTAGTGCAAATAGGCGCGAGAAAATCGCCCATAAGGATCGGAATCATTCGCCATAATGGCGGCAATACGCACGTCCATAATGTCTAATAGCTGAATAAACAATGCATGAATAAGTTCTTGTTTGCTGGGGAAATGGTGCATTAATCCCCCTTTGCTCACGCCCGCTTCTCTGGCGACAGCATTCAGCGAAAGTGCCGAAATACCTTCTCGACCAGCGATTATCCTAGCTGCCTTTAGCAACTCTTCTTGTCGTTTGATTGGATCTTTTTTTCTTGGATGCGCGAGTGTGTTCATGGGGATGAATAATACCGACCAGTCGGTATGTTCTATTTTGACTCGTATCAATGAAGATAATATTGAGAGGAATTAAATACGAATAGTGTAATTGAGGTCACAGTATTCTTTTTTAGCCACCCTAAATCACAAAGTTAATTTGAAAATATAAACAAATAACGCAATGAATTTCCTGCAATTTACAATTGGATAAAATTAAATTTAACTTAATTTATTTTTAATGAATTTTATTATGCTAAATTATTAAAGAAATTCCTATTCCAAAGAAAATATACGAATTCGTTGTATTTTCACAACATAAGAAGAGGTTTTGATTATGTCCAATCAGTATAATATCGGTGTGGTTGTTGGTAGTTTACGTGCTGACTCTTATAATCTAAAAGTCGCTAAAGCCATCACTAAATTATTCCCATCTAATTTCACCTTTAAATTTATCAACATTGCCGATTTACCTCTCTATAACCAAGAAGCCGATCAAAATGTACCCGCGGTAGTCGCTAATTTTAAGAGCCAAATCAAAGCCTCAGACGGTATTATCTTCGCAACACCGGAATATAACCGCTCAATGCCAGGTGTATTAAAGAATGCGATTGACCAAGGTTCACGTCCTTGGGGTGATAACTCATGGGATGGTATTCCTGCGGGAGTATTAGGGGTTTCGATTGGTAATATTAGCACCGCAATTGCCCAACAACATTTACGCAATAGCCTTGCATTTCTTAATATGCCGACGATGAATCAACCTGAGTGTTATTTAAAATGGTATGACGGCATGGTGGATGAGCAAGATACTATTTCCCCAAAAAGTAAGGATTTCTTGCAGCCTTGGGCAGATAACTTTGCCAAATTTGTTATCCATAATAGTGCGCGTTAATCACTGATTTTATATATCAAAAAGGCATCACCAAGGTGATGCCTCTGACCATTTCCAAACAGAATCGATATTAACGCCCTGCTTTCAGCTTTTGGAAATACTCTTCATACAGAATATTAGTATTCCCCACATCGCTTTGCCATTCCCCTTTTTTCAATACCTCTTCCGATGGGTACAGAGATGGGTCATTGGCGATTTCCGTAGGCAGTAATTTTTTCGCTTCTAAGTTTGGTGTCGGATAACCGATAGACTCTGCCACTTGCGCAGCAATTTCAGGACGTAATAAGAAATCGATAAGCTTGTGCGCCCCTTCTGCATTCTTCGCATTAGCAGGGATAGCTAAGCTGTCCATCCAGAAAATGCCGCCCTCTTTTGGCCATACAACTTCAATCGGTAATCCTGCTTGTCTTGCCACAAATGCCGAGCCGTTCCACAGCATACCGACATCCACTTCACCTTCAATATACGGGGTTGCAGGGTTGTCTGAGTTAAAGGCTAGAATATTTGGGCGCAGTTTTTGCAATTCGTTATAAGCTTCTTCAATCTGCTTTGGATCAGTGGTGTTACCGGAATAGCCGAGTTTTGTCAGCGCCACTTGGAACACTTCACGGGCATCATCCATCATCAGTAAGCTGTTTTTGTATTCCGGCTTCCAAAAGTCTGCCCATGAAGTGACGGACTTAGGATCAACCGCATCACCATTAATTCCGATCCCTGTTGCGCCCCAAATATAAGGCACTGAATAATCGTTATTTGGGTCGAATTCTTTATGGATAAGGTTTGGATCGAGGTTTTTAAAGTTAGGCAGTTTTGTCTTATCAATCTTTTGCAGCATGCCTTCTTTGCTCATTTTGTCGATAAAATAAGTCGATGGCACCACTAAATCGTAAGCCCCTTCTTTATAGGTTTTCAATTTAGTGTACATGCTTTCATTGGATTCATAGGTGGAGTAAATCACCTTGATCCCAGTCTCTTTAGTAAATTGCTCTAATAAACCGGGGGGAACATATTCTGTCCAGTTATAGAAATACAGTACGTTTTTGTTATCGTCAGCGGCAGTTGCCGTGCCAATGCTTGCAGCCATTAAACCTGCGGCTAGCAGATAGGACCATTTTTTCATCACTGATTTTCCCTCAACAAAGTGCTTTTTATCTATCTTCATAGGCTCAGTTAAAGCCTACCCTCTCGCCTGATGGCATGGAAAGATTGGGTGCCCAAATGACACCCACCAAGTACAACTTAACGTTTTGATGACTTCGCGACGGCGTTTTTACCGTGTTTATCGCGCATAACCCACTGGCTTAAACAGACCAAAACCAGCGACATCAGCAACAAGACCGTTGCCAATGCATTCACTTCTGGGGAGACCCCTACTTTTACCATTGAGTAGATTTTCAATGGTAAGATTTCATAGCTTGGTCCCGTCACAAAGGAAGAAACCACCACATCATCCATTGATAAGGTAAAGCTCAGCAGCCACCCTGCGACAATCGCAGGCAGTGCTAATGGCAGAATGATTTTCCGTAAAATGGTAAATTCCCCCGCCCCGAGATCCCGCGCCGCTTCCAACATTTTCACATCAAAATCTTTCAATCTCGCGTATACCGTCACCACCACAAAAGGCAGGCAGAAGGTGATATGTGAAAATAACAGCGACCAGAAACCTAATGAGACGCCAAGAATCATAAACAGGACGAGCAATGAAATCGCCATCACAATATCGGGAGACATCATCACCACAAACAGCATTCCACCGACAAATGGCTTGCCTCTAAAACGATAACGAAAGAGAGCAACGGCGGTTAATGTGCCGATAATTGTCGCAAACGTCGCCGAAAGCACCGCCATGGTTAATGAATGCCCTGCCGCTTCAAGCAGGCTGTCATTATTGCTCAGTAACTCATACCATTTGGTCGAAAAACCTTGCCACTGAATACCAAAACGCGATTCATTGAATGAGTTCACAATCAAGATAATGATTGGAATATAAAGATACGCGTAGATGGTGGTCATAAAGCCACCACGCAAAATACGTCCTATCATTCTTCATACGCCTTTTTATTCAAAAGCTTAGCAGCTCGGTAGTACACATACAGCAGCAGCCCCATCATCACCGTGAGGAAAATACTGGTTGCCGCCCCAAACGGCCAATCGCGAATATTCAAGAACTGACTCTTAATGACGTTACCAATCAGCAGGTTTTTCGCCCCGCCCATTAAATCCGCCACGTAGAACAGCCCCATTGCTGGCAGCAACACTAATAAGCAGCCCGCAATAATTCCCGGCATGGTCAATGGAATAATAATCTTCACAAAAGTTTGGCATTTATTGGCGCCCAAGTCCCGCGCCGCTTCTAAGTAGGATTTATCCAGCTTTTCAATACTGGAATAGAGCGGCATCACCATAAATGGCAATAAGATATAGATTAAGCCCAATACCACCGCTTCTGGGGTATACATCAATTTCAGCGGCTTATCGATAATGCCAATCCACAGCAAAAAGTCATTCAAATACCCCTTGGTACTTAAAAACACTTTTAAGCCATAAATACGGATCAATGAGTTGGTCCAAAATGGCACAATTAGCAGAAATAGCATCAGCGGTTGGACGCGCTTAGGCAGCTTCGCCAAAATAAACGCAAAGGGGTAGCCGATCACAAGGCAGAAGAAAGTGGCGATTAACGCCATATTCAACGAATGCAGCATCACTTGGGCATACATCGGGTCTGACAGACGGATGTAGTTGTCCCAAGTAAACACCAGATCCACCAGATTCGTATCACTGCGCGTGAAAAAACTGGTGCCAATGATCATTAAGTTTGGCAGAAAGACGAAGAGTAACAGCCAAGCGACAACGCCCGTGATAATCACATTCTGCAAGATTTTATGCTTACGAATGATCATCCAGAACTACCTCCCAGCTTTCAACCCAAGTCACGGCAACTTTTTGGTTAAGGGAGTGGTCGACATCAGGGTCATCTTCGTTAAAGAACTCGCTGACCATAATAATTTTACCATCTTCCATCTCAACCACTGAGTCTAACGTCATACCTTTATAGTTACGTTCACGCACGTAACCGATCAGCCCAGGGTGATTGTCAGCGTCATTGACTTCTTCAACGCGTAAATCTTCAGGGCGCAATAAGACGTTTAAATGCTGACCTTCTGTGACCGGTAAATCGGTGAAAATATCACATTCATGCCCTTCAACGTTGGCACGAATTCTTTGTTCATCAATACGATGCAATACTTTTGCATCAAAAATATTGATTTCACCGATAAATTGAGCAACAAACAGGTTTTTCGGCTCTTCGTAAATTTCACGCGGCGTACCATCTTGCTCAATTTTTCCTTCACGCATCACAATGATACGGTCGGACATGGCCAGTGCTTCTTCTTGGTCATGAGTCACAAAAATAAACGTAATCCCCAGCTTGCGCTGTAAGGCTTTCAGCTCATTTTGCATCTGTTTACGCAGCTTATAATCCAGCGCAGATAAAGACTCATCCAATAGCAGAACCTTGGGACGATTGACAACCGCACGCGCAATTGCCACGCGTTGCTGTTGACCACCCGAAAGTTGGTTCGGCATACGCTCTGCAAAATCCGCCAATTGCACCATATGCAAGGCTTGCTCCACCCGTTTTTGAATGTCCGCTTTGGGTGTTTTTTGCATGCGCAAACCAAATGCCACATTTTCAAATACGGTCATGTGTGGGAATAATGCATAGCTTTGGAAAACAGTATTCACGAAACGTTGTTCCGCAGGAATATCTGTAATGTCCTGACCATCAAGAATAATTTGACCGTCATCCACATCTTCTAATCCAGCAATCAGACGTAAAACCGTCGTTTTACCGCAACCAGAAGGCCCCAGAATGGTGAGAAACTCCCCATTTCGGATCGTGAGGTCAAGCTCAGAAATAATTTGTTTGCCATCAAAACCTTTATTTAAAGATTTTAATTCGACGAGTGGTGTGAGAGAAGTTGTCTCAGTCATTTATAATACACTCTATCCCTAGGAATAATGCAGATAGAACCGCCACCGTTAAAGACTGTTAAGCCCCCAGGAGAACCCCAGCAAAGCCCAAAACCAGTAGCGCCATTTTTAATAAAACAATAAGGGCTGCATAATAAACACTGTTAATGAAAATTGAAAGCCATTTTCAACACTTTGTTTGCCTTTCACTATGAATTTAAAACAAATAAAAGTGATTTATGATAAAAATAAGTGACATAGCCATATTTTTCATAGCTTTGTGCTTATCTATCATTTTTCATTATAGAACCAAAAATAAAACAAACATTAAAAGAACATTAAATTCAATATGTTAAATAAAAAACCAAACCAAACTATCGATTAAGATAACTTACCCAAGTAATAATAAAAGTCCATTTTCCTTTTATTTTCACTCTGTATTTTATTTATTATCTCCAGAATGCTAACCAACCATAAATGATCAATTAATCCGCTAACCTATTAGAGTATTTATGGAAAAATTGAATGCATAAAATCTAAATTAACTGCCCCTCGATAACATGAATAACAAATAGTTAAACCCAATACCCATAATTAATTTATGTGATTAGCTTCATACTTTGAATTTGAATATTAGTTTCTTGGCAAAGTTTAACCAAAGTCATATTTTCTTTTACATCCCTTTGAATATAATGGGTAATTATTCTAATTACATTCAGACTATTATCCCTATAAACGATTATCCCGCCTGACAAAACAAGCGGCATTTAGAATAAAAAGCCTATAAATAATTTATTTCTTATATTTTCCGCTAAAATTAATATGTGAGTGAGCAAAATGGCTAATAAAGAGTTTTTTTACCAAGAACCTTATCCGTTGTCTGAGGATAAAACTGAATATTACCAAGTCTCTGATAAATATGTTTCTGTAGAGCAATTTGCTGGGAAGCAAATGCTAAAAATCGAGCCAGAGGCTTTAACCCTTCTTGCTGAACATGCAATTTATGAATCCCAATTCTTTTTAAGACCTGCCCACCAAAAACAAGTCGCCGCGATTTTGCACGATCCAGAAGCCAGTGAAAACGACAAGTATGTCGCACTGCAATTACTGCGTAACGCCGAGATTTCTGCGAAAGGTATTCTGCCAAACTGTCAGGATACGGGAACCGTTGCCGTCGTCGGGAAAAAAGGCCAACAAGTTTGGACTGGCTGTGATGACGAAGAATACCTCTCACGAGGCATTTATAACGTTTTCCAACACGAAAACCTGCGTTTTTCGCAAAATGCCCCGCTGGATATGTTCAACGAAGTCAATACAGGCACCAACTTGCCCGCGCAATTTGATATTTTTGCCACCACGGGTGATGAATACCATTTCTTGTTTGTTAACAAAGGCGGCGGTTCTGCAAATAAATCTGCCCTTTATCAAGAAACTAAAGCAACGCTGACCCCGGCTAAGTTGAAAAACTTCTTAGTTGAGAAAATGAGAAACTTAGGGACAACCGCTTGCCCACCGTATCATATCGCATTCGTTATCGGCGGTACTTCCGCAGAAACCACGCTGAAAACAGCCAAACTGGCTTCAGCAAAATACTATGATAACCTGCCAACGACAGGTAATGAGTATGGCCGTGCATTCCGTGATGTTGAGCTAGAAAATGAGTTATTAGAAGCGTCACGCCATCTCGGCTTTGGTGCGCAATTCGGCGGTAAATACTTTGCCCACGATGTGCGTGTTATTCGCTTACCTCGCCATGGTGCTTCTTGCCCGATAGGTTTAGCCATTTCTTGCTCTGCTGACCGCAATATCAAAGCAAAAATCACCAAAGACGGCCTGTGGCTGGAGAAAATGGAGCATAACCCAGCGCAATATATCCCTGAATCGATGCGCCATCAGGCAGAAGGAACCGTGGTTCATATCGACCTCAACCGCCCAATGAAAGATATTTTGGCCGAGTTGAGTAAACACCCTGTATCGACCCGTGTATCCCTCAGTGGTCCACTGATCATCGCTCGCGATATCGCCCATACCAAGCTCAAAGAGCGCTTAGATAATGGTGAAGACTTACCACAATACTTTAAAGATCATATGGTCTATTACGCAGGTCCTGCGAAAAAACCTGAAGATATGGTGTCGGGTTCTTTAGGTCCAACAACGGGTAACCGTATGGATCCATACGTTGACCTATTCCAATCTCATGGCGGTAGTATGTTAATGCTGGCAAAAGGTAACCGTACCCAAGCCGTGACTGATGCCTGTAAAAAACACGGCGGTTTTTACCTTGGTAGCATTGGCGGCTCCGCGGCTATTTTGGCGCAAGAATTTGTGAAAAGCTTAAATTGCCTTGAATACCCAGAGTTAGGTATGGAAGCGGTCTGGAAAATGGAAGTGGAAGGATTGCCAGCCTTTATTCTAGTGGATGATAAAGGCAATAACTTCTTTGATATTGTGCAGAATGACACCTGCAAGAAATGCGTTAAATAATGACCTAGCACGATAAATCTTCCACATCATTGCCTACTTTACTCACATTAAAGTAGGCAATTTTTTGTTTCGCGCTTTTTATCTTCGGTCATTATGCACGGGTAATTGATGAGTGACACAGTGTATCCCACCCCCTCCCGCTGCAATGACATCAATATTAAGCATGATAATGTCTCGGCCTGGGTATAGCATTTCAAGGAGCTGCTTCGCATCATGATCTGCCTGCTTGTCCCCAAATTCAGGCGCAATAACGGCACCATTGATGACAAAGTAATTAATGTAACCCGCAGCGAAATCAGGGTTATGTCGGCTAAAGCGAGTTTGTCGCAGAGTGCTAGGTGGCGACACCGTATAAATTTTCAGTTTTCGTCCGTCAGCATCCGTCGCATTTTCTAAAATCTCCATGTGCTTGCGCGTGACTTCATAGTCAAAAGAGTCCGAATCATTATCGAGATTTATCAAAATAACCCCAGGCTTCACAAAACGAGCGTAGAAATCGACATGCGCATCCGTAATGTCTTTTCCTTTAATACCTGGCAACCAGATGATTTTACGTAATCCTAATGCTTTTTTTAGCTCTTCCTCTATCTGATCTCGGGTTAAATTAGGGTTTCGATTATCATTTATCCAACTACTTTCCGTCATTATCCCTGTACCATGACCATCAACCTCAATCCCTCCACCCTCTCCAGTTAAGCGACTGATAAGTGGGGTAATCACACCAAAATGCTGCGCTTGGAACTTTGCCAATTGGGCATCGTTATCATGTTGCTGCTTATTGCCCCAACCATTGAAATTAAAATCAACGGCATTGAGTCCCCCTTTTGGATTAACCACAAAATTGGCTCCGATATCACGCATCCATATATCATCGAGCTCTGTCGTGATAAAACGCGTATTTTGGCTACCACACATTTCCTCAGCTAACTGACGCTCATTTTCTCGACAAAAAACCACCACAGGCTGGTACTCAGCAATCGCTTTAGCGATACTCCCTAATGTTATTTGCACATCTGTAGTGAATTCACCCCAAATTGCTTTTTGGGCACCGAAGGCAATGAAAGCACACTGCTGTAATTCCCCTTCATCTGGCATCATTCCCCATTTTTCACTCTGCGAACTCCCTATTGCAACTGGTGATATGCCAAAAGAGGCTGCAACGCCTATGGCACTAATGACTGAGGTTTGTCGGATAAACTGACGACGAGTCTGCATACTGGGTTCCTTAATACTCATTATGATAAGCAATACTATTCAGTGATTTTCAATACACCTATCTTAATACCCTTGATAGCCATAAAACTAACGATATAATTAGCGCACAACTGATTAGATGAGCTTATCAAGAATGCTAAAATATTGGCCACCATTAAATGCATTACGCGGGTTTGAAGCGGCCGCCCGATTGGGAAGTTTCCATCAAGCCGCAGCGCAATTGCATGTCACACAATCTGCAATTAGTCAGCAAATTCGTAGTTTAGAAAGCCAGCTTGAGCAGCCACTATTTATTCGACAAGGACGCCGTGTCACGCTCACGGATGCCGGGCAGGATTTTTACACTAGTGTTCAGGATACATTGAAACAATTAGCGATTGGGGTACGCAGGCTCGATCAGTATCGAAAATCTAACCAACTTATTGTGAACACAACGCCTGCATTTGCTCGTCACTGGCTATTACCTCGACTTGGACAGTTTCAACAACAACACCCTGACATTGATATCTGGTTATTCACTACCTATGACGCACCAAATATGGAAATGGAAACGATTGATATTGCTATCCGTGATGACCTAGCCATACAAAATGAATGTACTTTTGAAGTGTTATATCAGGATAGTCTCTACCCAGCTTGCCACCCTAGTCTGCTTGGTGCTAAATCGCCCTTAACGCTACACGGCGAGCGAGAAATGGATTGGAGTAACTGGGTTATTGGCGGTGGTGAATCGGTTGGACAATCACAAAAAGGAGTGAACTTTTCAGATCCTAGTCTGTTATTAGATGCCGTCAGTCAAGGATTGGGGATCGGATTAGTCAGTCAATTACTCGCTGCACACGCTCTAAATTCAGGGCAATTAATTCCACTTACAGAGCAGCGCGTAACAGGCGCTAAATGGGCATGGCTAATTCATAAAGACGCTGAACTCAACCCATTAACACAATATTTCCGCCAATGGTTAACAGCCGAAATGGCAACATGTTCAGCGCAAAGCGAATAAAACCTTGGGCCTTTTTCGTGCTGCACCCAAGGTCTTTTAACTTATTTATCAACGACAACGTTCTTATTCACCACATCCTGTTCGCTATTGCCTACCATCAAAGCAAATTTGCTAATCGGGTCAGTGCTGTAGGCGTACAGGCGTTTTAGTGCATAAGGGTTATCACCGAGCTTGACCTTACCTTGGATGGTAGACACCGCAATATGTAAGCCTGCTTCTTTTGCTGCATCAATCGCCGTTTGGTTATAGGCGCCGAACGGGTAAGCTAAATAACGCTGGTCTTTTTCGAATTTCGCCAACGCTTTCATTGAACGTTTAAAATCCAGCATAATAGTGTGCTCTTTACGGCTAAAAATAATCGGGTTATTACGGTTATCTAAGCGATGTAAAAAGTGAGTATGAGATTGAATGTTGAAAACATCTTGGCTCTCTTTAATTTCCTGTTTACTCATAAATTGCAGAGAATCCGGATCCCATTTTTGCGGCTGAGTTTTTATGCGCGAAGAGATGACAAACAGCGTCGCCTGTTGCTGGTTATCTCTTAAAATAGGCAATGCATAGCGATAAACGGATTTAAGCCCGTCATCAAACGTGAGTACCACAGCACGCCCAGGTAAATTTGCATTCTTATTTAAATAACCTTCCACATCTTCGAGCGATAATGTTTGATACCCCATCTCTTTGAGGTAATTCATTTGCTCACGAAAAGCATCAACCGAGGTTGTCGTCGAAGTATGGCGAAAGTTTTTATTTTCACTGTCCTCGAGAATATGGTGATAAGTAAAAATAGGAATGCCTTTATCAATCGCCACATCATCTAAGCGAACATAACCCAAGCGATCACCGAGACGAATGGTTAACCATGAGGTTTTGTCCCCATCTTCATCCGTTTTGATCATTCGAGCCAACACGGGATAGCGAAGATTTTCCCATAAAGAGGCGATTTGCCGCGAATCTTCGTCAGTTGCACTGAATACTGGCGTTTTTTGGCTTGTAATCAAATAGTCATAAACTGGGTTTTTAAGATCGTTTAAACGGTCATCTTCAGGGATATTCCGAGGCTTCTTTTTGGATATCTGAGTGCTTTTAACATAAGCGAAATCATTACCAAACTGTAGGGCATTATAGTCACCATTTGGACTATAGGCGTAAAAGCCGTTGTCTGGATTGATCTCTCCAACAATACGCATTTGACCGCCTACAATAGCAAAGATGTTTTCTGGCGCTTTTGTCTGAATCAATTTGGGAGGTACATCTACAAGCTCCCAATTATCAAGATTGATCGCTTTTGAACCACTGATAATTAAATTATTATTTTTTATATCCGCAGCATGTGAAACAGAAAAAAGATTAACGAAAAAGGTCAAAAATAGAAAAAGTACTCGATTAGACATGTCCTTTCCACTCAGTATCACCAATACACCGCGCCAGTTTAAACCGACTTACAATTTAACCCTATACCCTGATAAAAATATTTTTGCATGGCAAAGCCACGATAATATTTCCGTGGCCGTTGTTATAGGTAATTTGTTATAGATAATTTGCTATAGGTAATTGTATATGGCATTCAATAGACACTGAGCGAGTTAAAACCTTTCAATTAAATGAAAAATAAATTTATCAACTTATTAACAATAAAATGAATAGTCTTAAAATAACGTACTTAAAAAGAAATAAACTCTACTTTTGTCCGTAATACGCATTTTTCCCATGTTTACGTAAATAATGCTTATCCAGTAATTCTTGCTGCATATCGTCAATTTGAGGTGTCAATTGACGCGTAAATAAATTCATATACGCAATCTCTTCCAATACCACTGCATTGTGTACCGCATTATGAGCATCTTTACCCCAAGCGAAAGGACCGTGGCTATGGACTAATACCGCGGGAATATCCTTTGCAGAAATTCCGAGCTGTTTAAATGTTTCAATAATCACATGCCCAGTTTCTCTCTCATATTCACCCGCTATCTCACTTTCTGTCATTTTACGGGTGCAAGGTATTTCACCATAAAAATAATCGGCATGTGTAGTGCCTAATGCACTTAGTGGTAGGCCAGCTTGTGCCCAAATAGTTGCATGGCGCGAATGGGTATGAACGATACCACCAATCTCGGGAAAAGCTTGATATAGCGCTAAATGGGTATCAGTGTCAGAAGAAGGCTTATATTTTCCTTCGATGACTTCACCAGTGGTTAATGAAACAACCACCATGTCATCCGCTTTCATGGTTTCATAATCCACCCCGGAAGGCTTAATCACCATCAAACCGGCTTCGCGGTCTACTCCACTTACGTTACCCCACGTAAACGTCACTAGCTTATGTTTGGGTAATTCAAGATTCGCCTCAAATACTTGCTGTTTTAATGTTTCCAGCATGATTACCTCCCTAGGTGTAAAAAGATGGCGTGAATACGATATGAAAATAACGAGTCATATCAACGACAAGGTTCTCTTTTATTCTCTATTTACTGTCGATGAATAGACGTTATTCTGATTATTAAGGTAAACAGATTTAGCTGAATAAAAAAGCCCAGCACTTTACAAATCATTAACAAAACAACATAAATCAGTCACACTCGGTCACAATCGGTCTAACTAAAACAAAAATACGCCTACTAAAAATGCCCGAACATGTGAAAGTTGATTAATGATTCGTCTAGTTTCTGACTATATACCGCCATATTTAGTGATCTAATTAACGATAAAAATGAAAATATAAATGCTTGTTTCATATAAACGTGATCAATGACTCTATAAATAGCTTTGTTTGTTTCTATCCGTTATTACATGAGTCGAATCACGACAAAAAAAATTCAGCGCTGGCACACTATTTATCGTGGAAAGAATGTTTATCGCGGAAAGAATGTTTGTCACAGAAATAATAAATGCCATGGGCTGAATAGGAGTTTTGAGATGCTACAAGCTGAACGCCACCGATTAATTTGCTCCCATGTTTCTCAACATGGCTCAGCGTTAGTGCGCGATTTAGCTCAACTTTGTCACGTCTCTCAAGAAACTATTCGCCGGGATTTAACGGTACTAGAACGTGAAAAACGTTTAATTCGTAGTTTTGGCGGTGCGGTTGCCACTGAACAAGATGAAAGCCCGGTACTGAATGTAATGCCCTCTTCGGTCAAACTTAGTCAGATGGTCGATGGTGCAGAATCCTTTCGTAAGAGAACGGAAGAGAACCCAGATGCGAAAATGAAAATCGCCAAAGCAGCATTGAAGTTTATTCAGCCGGGTGACTGCATCATGATGGATAACAGCAGCACATGCTGGTTTCTGGCGAGGCAAATACCCGATATCGATATTACGGTGGTCACCAACTCCGTCAAAATCATTCAAGCATTAGCATGCCGAGACCGCGTTCGCGTCATTGGCATTGGTGGAGAGTATTCAGAACGCCATGATGATTTTCATGGTCCCATTTCTGAAAGTATTATCCGTAGCTTTCAAATTAAAACGTTATTTTTATCATGCCAAGGATTCAATATTGAAACTGGCGTTCGAGATGGCAGTGAAGTTAATGCCAAATTAAAAAATATTATGATTCAAGTTTCTGAGAATTGTGTGTTATTAGCGGATAATAATAAATTAGACCAATATGCTTTTAGCCAAGTTTGTACCTTAAATGATATTAACGTGTTAATTACCAATAAACTTAATGATAAAAATTTCAAACAAGTATTTCCAAAGTTAAATATTATTGAATGTGATAAATAGTATTCAGTGTGATAAAGAGTATTTATATCGATGATAGTCGCAGCGTAACTAAGTGAGTGAATTAAGCAATTTGTTTTTATTTTAAATAACCGAATTACACCAGGCAGCAAAGAAACCTATTAATTAAATTAACGATTAATAGAAATTAATTATATCTATCCGATTAAACAAAACATTAACCCTATGTTGATGAGCATGGCTGTATCTGCACATCATCTCTGAGGAATATAACAATGAATATGAAAAAATTAGTTTTACCTTGCTTAATGGGCGCCGCACTGTTTTCCAACATGGCGATGGCTGAATCACAGAAAGCACAAAAGCCATTTACTATGGGTGTCGTGGTAAAAGTGGGGGGAATTCCTTGGTTTAACGTCATGGAGCAAGGGATCACCGAAGAAGGTAAAAAACTCGGCGTTAATGCATTCCAAGTGGGTCCAACCACCGCTGACCCTGCGGAACAAGTTCGTGCAATTGAAGATTTAATCGCGAAGAAAGTCGATGTTATCGGCGTCGTTCCTAACGATGCAAAAGTCCTTGAGCCGGTTTTAAAACGCGCCCAAGAAGCAGGCATCAAAGTCATTACTCACGAATCCCCAGATCAAAAAAATGCGGATTGGGATTTCGAATTGCTGGATACCCAAAGCATGGGTGCTAACCATATGAAAGATATGGCAGCATGTATGGGTGAAGAAGGTAAATACGCCATGTTCGTTGGCAGCCTGACTGTACCACTCGTCAACGAATGGGCTGATGCGGCAATCGCTTACCAAAAAGCACATTATCCAAAAATGCAAATGGTCGATGACCGCTTTGGTGTCGCGGAATCCGTTGATGATTCTATGCGTACTGCAAACGACCTGCTGTCTAAGCATAAAGATCTGAAAGGCATTATGTCATTTGGTTCTCAGGGGCCTATCGGTGCGGGTCGCGCCATCGACAAACGCCGTAAAAACGCTGAAACCTGTGTATTCGGTACATTTACACCGGGTCAAGGTATCAAATTGTTAGAAAAAGGTGCAATTGACGGTGGTTATATCTCTAACCCGAAAGTGGCTGGTCAAGTTTTCGTTCAAGTCGCGACGGCAATGATGAATGGCGAAGAGATCAAAACTGGCGTCAGCATCGGTGATATGGGTGAGATCAAGGTGAGTGGCAATACCATCCTCAGCGACAACCCAGTTAACCTGAATATTGAAAACACCAAAAAGCTGGTTGAAGTCGGTCTGTAAGTTCGCACTACATAATAAAAATACGACAACAGTATTATTTAGTTCCACATAGTTTAAGTGACAGCAGCACCCTATTTAGGTCTGATAGCGGTGTCTGTTGTCACTCTGAATCTGACGACACAGTCAACACCAGGACTCCACTATGACAGCCGAAAAAAACTCCCCACTGATTACGTTACGGGATCTTTCCAAAAGCTTTGGTGGTCATCGTGCATTACGCAATATCGACTTGACGCTAAACAAAGGTGAAGTTCATTGTTTAGCGGGCACCAATGGCTGCGGAAAAAGTACGTTAATTAAAACCATTAGCGGCGTTTATGCTCCCGATGAAGGTAGCGAAATTGAAATAGATGGCAAACGATACTCTCGCCTGACCCCAGACAAAGCGCGAGAGCTTGGCGTTCAAGTTATCTACCAAGACTTATCCTTATTTCCTAACTTAACCGTGGCAGAAAACATCGCCTTTGAACTGAATTTAAACGGTTATTTTGGTTGGTTTCAAAAAGGGAAAGTGAGGGAAAAAGCGTTACAAATTCTCAAAGAACTTGAGTTCACCATTGACCCTGATACCCCAGTGCAGTTTCTCCCCATTGCCCAGCGTCAGCAAGTAGCCATTTGCCGCGCACTGGTTGCGGATGCACGCTTAGTGATCATGGATGAGCCAACGGCCTCGTTAACTCGCACCGAAGTTAATCAGCTACTTTCTACCGTGAACTACTTAAAAAACAAAGGTATCACCGTTGTTTTTGTCAGCCATCGGTTAGAGGAAGTGAAAGAGATTTCTGACCGCATTACCGTTATTCGTGATGGGCAGAAAATGGGCACATGGCCAGCAGAAGACCTGACCACGCGTAAAATCACCGAGCTGATGACAGGGCTTGATATTGTTCATGAGCGCAAATTACCCAATAACGCAGAAGAAACTCACACAGTCTTAGAACTGAAAAATCTCAGCCGTGCTGGGCAATACCAGAATATTTCCCTGTCATTAAAGCGCGGTGAAGTACTGGGACTTTGCGGATTATTAGGCTCTGGTCGTACCGAGCTTGCCCTTTCTCTGTTTGGGATAACCCGCCCTGACAGCGGCGAAATGATCGTCGAAGACAAGCCAATTATCTTCAAAAATAATGCCCAAGCTATCAAACATGGTATTGGTTACGTGTCTGAAGACCGCCTGACACTGGGGGCAATTTTGCAGCAGTCTATCGCCGACAATATGGTGATTTCGATTTTAGATCGCCTGAAAACCCCTCTTCATCTGATTGATGAGCAAAAATGCCAGCAAATCGTCCAAGAGTGGATCGCGGATTTGGATATTAAAGTGACCGACCCAAACAATGCTCTCTCCACCTTATCAGGGGGAAATCAGCAAAAAGTGGTGCTCGCCAAATGGATCCTGACGCGCCCTAAAGTGCTGATCCTTGATGCCCCTACCGTGGGGGTCGATATCGGTGCTAAAGACAGCATTTACAAGCTGATCCATCGACTTTCTGGTGTTGGGATCGCCATTTTATTGATCACCGATGAAGCCTCTGAAGCTTTCTACAACTGCGATCGCATTTTACATATGAAGCAAGGATCTATCGTCAAAGAAATTGTGACGGATTCCATGACTGAGCAACAATTGGAGGAAATCATCAATGGCTAATTGGCAAAAACTTCGTCCGCAGTCTGTTGAAGGCTGGTTAATCTGGGTGATCCTCATCATGGTGGTGTTTTTCACCTTCATGAGCCCACAATTTCTCACTATTCAAAACTTGCTCGACTTAAGCGAAAGCTATGCTGTCACCGGTATTTTTGCACTGGGATTATTTGTGGTACTCGTCACTGGTGGTATTGATATCTCTTTCGCCGCCGTTGCCTCGGTTGTCCAATATGTGATTGCCACTTTCTTACTGCAAGGATTACTCGAAAGCCCAACCCTCAGTATCGCCCTTGCGATTGTCATCGGGATCACCTTTGGGTTGATCAACGCAATTTTGATTTACTCCCTCAATGTGGTGTCGATCATTATCACTATTAGTATGCAATCTTTGCTGTTCGGCATGCTGATGTGGCTAACCAACGGACACAGTATCTACGACTTACCGGATTGGTGGGTTGATCCTGTCACCATCCTGCCTTTTGAAGTGGATGGTGAATATTATCAAATTGGTTTGCCATTGATCGTGATGTTAGGGATCGCGTTTTTAACGTGGATCTTAATGAACAAAACCCACATTGGTCGCCAACTGTATGCGGTAGGCGGCAGCCAAGAATCAGCTTCACGTATTGGTATTCGCGTCTGGGTGATTTATCTGTTTGCTTACGGTTATCTCGGTGCGATGGCCGCTATCGGCGGCATGCTGCAAACCTATCGCATGAGTGAAGTGGTGCCTAGCGCCTTAGTGGGTGGCGAGCTTGATGTTCTCGCAGCCGCGGTATTAGGTGGCGCGAGTTTATCCGGCGGTCGCGGTAGCGTTATCGGTACGCTTATGGGGGTTTTCCTCATCGGTATCTTGAAAAACGGTCTGAACTTGATCGGGGTGTCTAACTACTTCGTCAATATCGTCATCGGTATGGTCATTCTTATCGCTATTTGTATTACTCACTACAAAAAGCGTAAAGAAACGGACGTAGGCTTTGTTTAACAGGAATATCACCATGAAAAAACAAGATTTTTTTAAAATTGATGGCTCTGTTATCGGACTGCTTTCAATCTTTTTGGTCGCTATTGCGGCTTTCAGTATCGCCATGCCAGGGCACTTTTTTACCCAGAATACCTTTTTAAGTATTACCTTTCAGTTGCCAGAGCTGGGTCTTCTGACCTTCGCCATGTTTGTTCCGATGTTGAGTGGCGGGTTAAACCTCGCCATTATCAGCACCGCTAACTTGACTGGCTTGTTTATGGCTTGGGTATTTATCAATTACCTGCCTGTTGATGCAGGAACGGGCACGCAGCTAATGTGGTTGGTCTTTGCATTAATCGGTGCCACCGTTATCGCCGTTATTATTGGCTGCTTAACAGGGCTAATGATTTCCCATATTGGCGCTCATCCTATTTTGGTCACACTTGGTTCCATGACTATTATCAGCGGTATTGGTGTTTACCTTACCAAAGGTGCCGCACTCAGTGGGATGCCGCCAGTGGTTCGCGCCATTGGCTCTGACACCGTTTTCGGTATGCCGATCGCCATGATTATTTTCATTGTGACCGCGATTATTTTGGCTCTGTTTTTAGGTCGCACCCGCCTTGGTAAAAATATCTATATGAGCGGCAGCAACATCAATGCGACGTGGTTTAGCGGCGTGCGTACCGACCGAGTGATGATCGCGATTTACACCATTTCAAGCCTGCTGTGTGTGTTGGCAGGGCTGATCATGATGGCGCGCTTTAACTCAGCCCGCATGGGATATGGGGATTCTTACTTACTGCTGACCATTTTAGCCATCGTATTGGGAGGCACAAACCCATTTGGCGGCGTCGGTAAAGTCAGCCGCGTCTTCTGCGCCTTGCTAGTTCTGCAAGTCATCGCAACTGGGCTTAGCCTGTTGGGCGTCAGCCTGCACTTCAATCTCGCGGTTTGGGGCATTACGTTGATCCTCGCTCTCGCCTTCAAATTCTTTAAAGAAAAATGGAGCGCTAAGCGTGCAATGACACGCAATCAACGCCTCAATAAAGCATCCGTACAAAATTAACTTACAGGGAATAAAGATGACTATTTCACGAAAAAACCCGATTGGTATCTATGAAAAAGCCCTTCCAAAGCACAGTAGCTGGAGCGAAAAATTAGCTATTGCAAAGGCGGCGGGATTTGATTTTGTCGAGATGTCGGTTGATGAAACGGACGAGCGTTTAGCCCGTCTAGATTGGAGTTTGGAACAACGCTTAGAGTTAGTAGCTGCCATCCAAAAAACCCAGGTACGCATCCCAACGATGTGTCTATCGGGTCACCGTCGCTTTCCATTTGGTAGCCATGATGCAGATACCCGTCAAAAAGCCCGTGAATTAATGACAAAAGCCATTAAATTGGCTCAAGATCTGGGTATTCGTACCATTCAATTGGCTGGCTATGATGTGTATTACGAAGAGCAAGATGAAGGCACCATTGCCCGCTTTGAAGAAGGCATGAAATGGGTGGCAGAAATTGCCGCGGCTTCTCAGGTGATGTGCGCCGTCGAAATCATGGATACGCCATTTATGAATTCGATCACGAAATGGCAAGCGCTTGCCGATAAAATTCGCTCACCGTGGTTCCAAGTTTATCCTGATGTCGGTAACTTAACCGCTTGGGGTAGTGATGTGGCTGCCGAGTTAACCAAAGGCATTGAAAATATTGTTGCTCTGCATCTGAAAGATACCTACGCCGTAACAGACAGTTGCAAAGGTCAATTCCGTGATGTGCCATTCGGCGAAGGGTGCGTGGATTTTGTGGCACTGTTCAAACAGCTTAAGCAGCTCAATTATCGTGGCACCTTCTTAATTGAAATGTGGACGGAAAAAGCCGATGAACCGCTGATTGAAATCATCAAGGCGCGCCATTGGATTGAAGATAAAATGCAGCAAGCGGGTTGGGAAAACTAAGGAGCCAACAATGAGCACATTTTTCATGGGTGTCGACCTTGGAGGCACCGTGATCAAAGCGGGGATCTACAGCCCTGAAGGCCAAGAGCTGGTGGTTGCTGAGCACCCTTTTCCCACTGAAAGTCCGCAAGCTGGGTTTAGTGAACGTAATATGGAAACCCTGTGGCAAGTCACCTGCGGTGTGATCCGCGAAGCCATCGCTAAGAGCCAATTATCAGCATCACAAATCGCAGGGGTCAGCTTTTCCTCTCACGGCAAAGGGCTATATTTACTGGATAAACACGGAAAACCTGTCAGAAACGGCATTGTTTCTTCGGATTCCCGCGCACAAGCGATTGTCGATCAATGGCACCAAAATGGTACCGCAGAGCAAGCTTATCCGCTGAGTTTGCAGCAACTTTGGGCATCACACCCCGTTGCCCTGCTCAATTGGTTAAAACAATATGAGCCAGACAGCTATCGCGATGGTCGTTATGTTTTAATGGTTCACGACTATATTCGTTATCGATTAACTGACCAGCTCACTTGCGAAGAGACCAATATTTCGGGCAGCCAACTCTATAACCCAACAACCTCCAGTTACGACCCTAAACTCTGTGAACTGTTTGGTATTGAAGAGGCTAATGACAAACTCGCCCCCGTGATTAACTCCGCACAGTCAGCGGGCTGCGTCACGACTCATGCCGCAAAAGAGTGCGGTCTTAAAGAAGGTACGCCAGTATTTGGCGGATTCTTCGATGTGGTGGGAGCCGCGCTGTCATCGGGTGTCAGCCAAAAAGATAAACTCAGTGCCGTCGCTGGAACCTGGACTATCTCCACGCGGGTTTTCGACAAAATCATGCCTGCCGATTACCCTTATGTGTGGGGCAAATACTGTATTCCCGGCACCTATTTTGTTCATGAAGGTAGCCCAACCTCAGCCAGTAACCTCGCTTGGTTCACTCGACACTTTTTCGACCAACGTTTGCAAGATTACAAAGTGCTCAATGCTTGCGTTGCTGAAGGGGCAACACGGCAAAACGATATTCTATTTTTCCCTTGGTTATATGGCTCTAACTATCACAGTAACCTGCATGGCGGGCTACTCGGGTTAAGCTCCCATCATACTGAAGGGGATATTGCCTACGCCATTTATCAGGGAATTGTCTTTTCTCATTTGCTACATCAAGACCGTATTGTTGGCATTGATGACTGCACTCAGGCTATTCGCTTTACCGGTGGACCAACCAACTCGGCGTTGTGGATGCAAATGTTCTGTGATGCCAGTAATCTGCCTCTTGAAGTGGTGGATGTTCAGCAGTCAGGCTGCCAAGCTGCCGCGCTGTGCGCCGCGGTCGGTTCTGAGTATTATTCTGGGTTTGATACCGCGATTGCATCAAGCACACCGAAAATCACCGCGTATCAACCTAACCTTATAGCTCATCAGCAGCTACGGGATAAGTTTGCCCGCTTTAAAGCAGTGGCAGATGCGTTGAGTTGCTAACCATAAATTGCCTCCCTTAACGTTCACCGGAAGGGAGGCATAACCGATACCCCTCACCAATTATCCCTCTCATTTTAGATATATTTATCTGATAACCAGACTTTAAACTTTTAATTTTAACATTTTATTAACCTTCTTTTTTTAGCTTAAAAACCAATCAAATGTTAAATGCTAAAATAAATTAAATTTTTCCCAATTAATTAATTCGAGCAAATTATCAGCAAGATAAAAAAATAAATTCGCTCTTAATATAAAAAATGAAAATGCAGAAAATTAGCATAAATAAAGTCATTACATTTAGTAGTGTTAATAATCATATTTAAACATGAGTAATTAACAACCGAATACTCTCAAGAATGATGTGGGATTTATTTAGATTAAGGTTTGGAAGCAAAAAAAAGCATCAAATAAATAATTAACCTATTATGTTAAGAAAATCACAGTAAAAATAAAAAATCATATTTTTCATATTGATATAAAGAAAAATATGTATAGAGCAGAAAATAATCATCTATAACACTATCAGTAAATACACGGTGTAACTAAACGTAAATTAATTGCATGCAAATTCATCAGGTGATTATAAAACAGCTAGAAAATTTAACTTAACTTTTATTTTTTACGATAAAAAACAAAATCAAACTTAATCTAAATTCAGCATAATCAACTGATATTAATTATTTAGCACTTCCTTAATTTAGACACTGAAATATTCACCTTATCTTAAATTTATATATTTACACCTGTACACTTTTGCTGACATTAACAATTAAAATTGTCTATTTCTGCTATTGATAAAATAATCCAAATTGCGACAAACCCCCAACAACACTGACCAGATCAAATAACCCACTCAAACCTTTCACTCAATTTTATTAACAAATACTTTCGATGCTTAACAATTTCAAAATATATGATAAGATCATTATCTCAATTTGAAATTATTTACTATATAAAAAACAAGATTGTTATTGAGGTTATAGATGAAAATCTCGAGAAGAAAACTATTATTAGGGGTTGGTGCTGCTGGTGTTATTGCTGGGGGCGCAGCTGTTGTCCCTATGATCCGCAGAGAAGGTCGTTTTGAATCTACGCCATCACGCGTACCTGCAGTCGCGGGTACCGAAGGTAAATTACCAGCATCTGCTGATGCGGTTGTTATCGGTGCTGGTCTGCAAGGCATCATGACTGCGATTAACCTGAAAGAGCGCGGCTTAAACGTTGTTATCTGTGAAAAAGGCGTTGTTGGCGGCGAGCAATCTGGTCGCGCATACAGCCAGATCATCAGCTATAAAACCTCCCCAGCTATTTTCCCATTACACCACTACGGAAAAATTCAATGGCTCGGCATGAACGAAAAAATCGGTGCTGATACTAGCTACCGCGTTCAAGGTCGTGTTGAAGTTCCTTCAAGCGAAGAAGATCTGGAAGTTGCAAGAGCGTGGATCAAATCTGCGTCTGAAAACCCAGGTTTCGATACCCCGCTGAGAACCCGTATGATCGAAGGTCAAGAACTGGCTAATCGTCTGGTTGGTGCTCAATCTCCATGGAAAATTGGTGGTTTTGAAGAAGATTCTGGTAGCCTTGACCCAGAAACTGTTACCCCAGCAATGGCTAACTACGCAAAATCAATTGGTATTCCAATCTACCTGAATTGCGCAGTTCGTGGCTTAGAAACCGCAGGCGGTAAAATTTCTGACGTTGTGACTGAAAAAGGCGCAATCAAAACCTCTCAAGTCGTTCTGACTGGTGGTATCTGGTCACGTCTGTTCATGGGTAACTTAGGTGTTGATGTCCCTACTCTGAACGTTTACCTGTCTCAACAGCGTATTACTGGCGTTCCGGGCGCACCAAAAGGTAACGTCCACCTGCCAAACGGTATCCACTTCCGTGAACAAGCAGACGGTACTTACGCGGTTGCACCACGTATCTTCACCAGCTCTATCGTGAAAGACAGCTTCCTGTTAGGACCACGCTTCCTGCACGTATTAGGCGGCGGTGAATTACCATTAGAATTCTCTATCGGTAAAGACCTGTTCAACTCATTCACTATGGCAACTTCTTGGAACTTAGACGAGAAGACTCCATTCGAAGAGTTCCGTACAGCAACTAACACGCCAAACAACGACCACTTAGATGGCGTTCTTGAGCGTCTGAGAAAAGAATTCCCAGTATTTAAAGAATCTAAAGTTGTTGAACGTTGGGGCGGCACCGTTTCTCCAACTGATGATGAGATTCCAATCATTTCTAAAGTTGAACAATACCCAGGCCTGGTTATCAATACCGCGACTGGTTGGGGTATGACTGAAAGCCCGGCGGCTGGTCGATTAACTGCTGAATTGTTAATGGACGAGAAGACATTTATCGATCCAACGCCTTATAAACTGTCTCGTTTTAACTAATTAAAACGAAACACAATTAGATGGAACCTATCGAGTCCCTTACGGTCTTAATAGGTTCCTACTTTCATATATAAAGGAGTTATTATGCGCTACAAAACTTTACTGCTTTCCTTACCTTTAGTTTTAGGTGTAGCAACTGCAAACGCAGCAGACGATGTGAAACGTGTTCCAGTTAAAGGTTTCCCAATCGCTGAATCAGTAGAAATCAGCGCGAACAACAGCCTCATCTTCCTGAGTGGGAAAGTTCCTTCTAAAATCTCTAAAGATGCTCCAGAAGGCGTTTTAGAGTCTTACGGTAACACCGAAGTACAAACAATCAACGTTCTGAAACAAATTCAAGCGACTCTGGGTGAAATGGGTCTGACTATGAATGACGTTGTTAAAATGCAAGTTTTCTTAGTTGGTGGTGATGAAACTAAAGGAACTATGGACTTCGCTGGCTTCATGGCTGGCTACAACAAGTTCTATGAAACTGAAAAAGTGACCAATCTACCAGCTCGTTCTACCTTCCAAGTCGCTAAACTGGCTAACCCAGCTTGGAGAGTGGAAATTGAAGTAACCGCAGTTCGCCCAGCAGCTAAAAAATAATTTTTAACTGACAACGAACGCTTAAAACGGCCGACTATTTATTTCCGCTTTGGCTTGGAAGTAAACATTAGCGGCCGTTTTTGTTTTCCTTCTCTTTGTCTCCCTTCTCTTTTATTGCCATCCACATTACTATTGTTCTTCCTTGATAAATACTTGCATCGTATTCACCCCATATTTGGATACGCTGAAATACCGGTAGGAAGGCCATGATTAAAGAATCTCTGAAAATTCACGGTAAAAAGCAGTTTGAAATCAAACAGCAAGTCTTTTTCCCTCGAAAATCAAAAGAGATCCGCTACCAAGTTGAAACCTTCTTTTTTCTTCCGGCATCGATGCAAGTTAACCCCGATCTCTACACCCCTTCAAATCTTCAGCGCAGCTTAAAAAACTATATTCGGCTACGAGCCCCTACAGTGCAGCTCTCTTCTATTCCCGCAGAAGGTGGGCTAGTCGATGAATTGAAAAGCTGGTTGGAACGGTTAGATCCTGAATTACCGCCAACATTAGATGAATATGAAAACCATCTAAAACGCTTTGCACTCACCTTTAAGCGCAGCGTGCGGTTAACCCTAAAGATGGTCGCTCAAAACTCTCAACGGCAAACTGAAGAGTATATAACGGGGATGTTGGCAGACATTGAGCACAGTCTCAAACGCTATCGAGAACTCAGCACCTATGCAACGCCAATTGAAAAGGTCATTCAATCCAACGCTTTCGCCTATTGCGATGAGTTTATGTCCCATTACACCCTGTTTTACTTACAGGATTTATTAAAAGACAAACAGCTTCCTCTGCGCGATGAAATTCGCCATCTGTGGTATCAAGAGATGCGCTACTTGAAAAAGCTAGCGCCTGATAGCTTTCCGCATGATGAAAACGACGCGGAAATGGTCACCTACCGCCGTAATTTGCTGAAAAAATACATTAACCGCTATCTCTACTTAGAGATCCGCCACAAACGAGGGCTTCCGTTACTGTTGCACTCCATTTATGGTATTGCAGCCGCAATCTCGATGATTTTCGCTACATTTATCGCCTTTATGTGGCAAGGTAAATACGGGGCACTCAGCGCCAATTTATTCTTAGCGATGGTGATTGGCTATATCTTTAAAGATCGCTTAAAAGAGATTGGGCGAGAGCAGCTATATCGGTTATTTCAACGCTGGATCCCCGACCGCCAATTGCGTATTTATCGGGAAGGCGTCAAAGAGCCCGTAGGGGTTTGTAAGGAGTCATTCCGCTTTCTGAAAGAAAGTACCCTATCCCCTGATATTCATGAAATGCGCCAAAAATCCCACTGGGTGAATTTGGTCAATGTGCAGCGCGTGGAAGATATTCTGTATTATCGCAAGGATGTCACCTTGCACAGCCATTCTGCGGCCTTTATGCAGACTCAGTCATCTATTGTGGATATTACGCGGGTTAATATTTCAGACTTTTTGAAATATCTCGATATTAGCTATGAAGAGTTGATGGTTAATGATGATGAACCCGTGATTATCGGCGAAAAGGTTTATCATATTTATCTATGCCGCCGCGTCATCATGAATAAGAAAGCCTACAATGAATTAGCGCGTTTAGTGGTGAATGCTGATGGCATCAAACGCCTTGAGATCCTTCAGCCACTGGATGAGCTCGACAGCGACGAAGATATTACTATCCCACCGCAATAATATTCCTATGAACTAAAACAAAAATGGCGGCATTATTTGCCGCCACCTTATCATTAACTCATCCAAATCAAATCAGCTTTAGTCCGTTTTTTCTGACATATCGAGATACCTTGTTATTCTCGACTTCAGCTTTTGCTAAGAGCATTTCCTCGATAAAGCTATAAGGTAGATCAGGGTTTTCTTCAACAAACCTGCCTATTTTCGCCCAATGTTCAATTTGCTTAGGAACACTTCTGCTTTCCGCTTCAGCGTGAATTTTAGCATCAGACACAAAGTCATCATTTAATTTGACTGAAATGGCCATAATGTTCACCTACTCACAAAAATTGCAGCATCACACGATCTTAAGTTGGTTTATTCTAATAAAAATCAGTAATACAGCGCGATCCGTTGTCCATCCAGCTCTTTGACTTCCAGCGGCGTATCGAAAATTTCCTCTAAAATCTCGGACTTCATGATCTCTTGAGGCTCGCCGTGGTAGGACAAACGCCCATTTCGCAGCGCCACAATATAGTCTGAATACACAGAAGCAAAGTTAATATCGTGGATAACCAGAATGATGGTTTTACCTAGTTCATCCGCCGCACGGCGCAGTAATTTCATCATGATTACCGCGTGCTTCATATCCAAGTTATTCAGTGGCTCATCCAGCAGTACATATTCGGTATCTTGGCATAGTACCATCGCCACATACGCACGCTGACGCTGACCGCCCGAAAGTTCATCAAGATAACGATGGCGAAACTCAGTTAAGTTCAAAAATGCCAAAGACTCGTCGATTTTCTGCTTGTCATCCAGTGTTAAGCGCCCTTTGGTATAAGGATAGCGCCCGAAACCAACCAGCTCTTCCACCGTTAAACGGCTAGCAAATTGGTTTTCTTGGCGAAGTACCGATAAGCAGGTTGCGAGCTGGTCGCTTGGTGTAGTCGAGACATCCAAGTTATTCACTTTGACATAACCGTGATCCGCCGATAGTAGGCGACCAATAATCGACAACAGCGTTGATTTCCCTGCACCATTTGGACCGATGATTGAAGTGACACCGCTATTTTTAATATTGGCTGTAACGTTATCTAAGACCTTAGTATCTTGATAACTTTTCGATACCTGATGAATTTCAATCATACTAAAACCTTCTTAACACCATATAAATAAAGAATATTCCACCGACAAACTCGAGTACCACAGATAAGGTACCCGCTTTATTCAATCCATATTCAAGAACCAACTGTCCGCCCACTAATGCAATCACACCGAGTAGGAAAGAAACTGGCAATAAATAGCGATGCTGGCTGCTTCCTGCGATGTAGTAAGCCAAGTTAGCCACCATCAAGCCGAGGAACGTGAGCGGCCCCACCAGCGCCGTGGATATTGCCACTAGGACAGAAATCAGTAATAAGATTACGGTGACTTGCTGACGGTAGTTAATCCCTAAGTTCACCGCATTAGCTTGTCCCAGTGCTAGCACGTCGAAGCAGTAGCGCATACGCCAAAGCAGAATGCCCACAATCACAGTGATCACCAACGTGAACAGAATCAGCTCCGGCGTCCCTTTAGTGAAAGTCGCGAACATCCGGCTTTGCAAAATGGAAAACTCATTCGGATCCATCAAGCGTTGCAGCAAGGTCGCCACACTGCGAAACAGTGTTCCGAGGATAATTCCCACCATCAAAACTAAGTTGATATTCATTTTGACGGAAATAAACAGCCAGCGGTACAGCAGTACGGAGAAAATCACCAGCAGAGAGGATTCCAGCAAAAACTTACCAATATTCAACAAC
The DNA here is from genome assembly GCF_057621555.1 of Providencia sp. LY12. Lineage (NCBI taxonomy): Bacteria > Pseudomonadati > Pseudomonadota > Gammaproteobacteria > Enterobacterales > Morganellaceae > Providencia > Providencia sp. LY12. The sequence goes on from NZ_CM172594.1 coordinate 3,850,872, forward strand.
CATGATGCGGGAAAACTATCGGTATAAAACACAAAGATAGTTTGCAGCAGGATGAACAATGCCTCTAACCCCATAATGGATGGCGTCAGAATTTTGTTATTGGCGATAGTTTGAAACAGAACCGTCGATACCCCAGAGCCAAACGCCACAATGATCATCGTCAGCACGATATAGCCGCGATGGGGCAGAATGTACGCAAGATTACTGCCCAAATTAATGGTCATGTACAAAATGATCGACAGCACTGACAGCGCAGCCAACAAACCGATGCGCTGGATTGGCGTAAACGTTCTTTTCACTGGCAAACTTAATGAATTAACTTTTTCCATAACGCTGATGCTTTAACAAGAGATAAAGGAAAATAACCGCGCCTACGACACCTAAAATGACACTCGCAGGAATTTCAAACGGATAACGAATTAAGCGACCAATAATGTCACACAGCAGCACTAAGCCGCCGCCCGCTAAACAGATCCACGGGATAGTTTTACGAATATTGTCCCCCATCATCAAGCTAATCAGGTTCGGGACAATCAACCCTAAGAATGGCAACGCACCGACAACGACCACCACCACACCGCTGATTAAGGCGATGATAGATAACCCGATGGTCATCACTTTCTGGTAATTCAAGCCGACGTTAACGGAAAACTCACGCCCCATCCCTGCCACTGTAAAGCTATCAGCTATTAAACAGGCTGCCAGTGTTAAGCCCCCCACCAGCCAAAGTAGCTCATAGCGACCTTGTAGAATACTGGAGAAGTCGCCGCTCATCCAAGCACCTAGGGATTGAAGCAGGTCGAAATAGTAGGCGGTAAAAATGGTAAGCGCGCTGATCACAGCCCCAAGCATGATACCGACTAACGGTACTATCAAGGCGGACTTCAAAATGATCCGGCGTAAAATCAGCATAAACAACGCTGTGCCTAGCAGTGCAAATCCGCTCGCCACCACCATTTTGGTCATGATAGAAGCCGTTGGATACAGGATCATCACGAACAGTAAACCAAGGCTGGCAGATTGCGTGGTACCCGCAAGGGAAGGTTCGATAAAACGGTTTTGGGTGAGTAACTGCATGATCAGCCCCGCGACACTCATGGCGCTTCCTGCAAGGATCAGGGCGGCAGTGCGAGGGATCCGGCTCACGAAAAAGATATCTTGCATCTCGGGGTCGGTGAAAAGCGAAACGGGTGACACGTCACCCGCTCCAATAAACAAGCTTAATACCGCTAATACCAATAACGCGAGAATACCAAAAGAGAGATAAAGCGTTTTCATTGATTAATTCGTTTTTTTCTTCTCTAAAGCTTTGTTTACATCATCCATTAATTGGGAATAAGTTTGGATACCACCAGCGATATAAACCGCTGAAGAATCTAAATAAGCCACTTGGCCTTTTTCCCATGCAGAAGTTTTTCTGACTAAAGCATTGTCTAACACGTCTGCCGCAGGTTGTGCATCTTTCGCACCAATCGCGCCATCACGGTCGATAACAAATAACCAGTCTGGGTTCAGTTTTAATAACAGCTCTGAGTTCACGATATTACCGTGACGGCCTGTATCTTCCGTGAAGACATAAGCAGGTTCGAAACCTAATACATCAAAGATAAAGCCAAAACGGGAACCTGGACCGTAAGCAGAAATTTTACCGCCGCTCACTAAGATCACCATCGCTTTGCCCGCATCAGGGGTTTTGCCTTTGATATCATTGATTTTGTTTTTGAAGTCAGAAACGAGTTTATTCGCTTGTTCTTCTTTACCAAATAAAGAACCTAACAGCGTCGTACGCTCCATCAGGCTATCAATAAAACGTTTGTTATCAATGTCTAAAGAAATCGTTGGTGCGATACCGCTTAATTTGTCATAAGCATCGCGAGCACGGCTACCACCTAAAATCACATCCGGTTTTGCACTGCTGATAGTTTCATAAGCCGGCTCAAATAAGCTCCCGCCATTAACATATTCTGAGGTGCTATATTTCTCTAAAAACTGTGGAAAATGGGCGTTAGTTTGTGGAACACCAATCACCGGAATACCCAGCGCATCGATGATGTCTAAGGTTTCCATGTTCATCACAAACGCACGTTGTGGATGGCTAGGAATTTCAGTTTTGCCTTGAGCATGTTCAACGACAATCGTTTGTTTTTCAGCTGCTTTTTCTGTTGCTGGCTGCTCGGTCGTTGGCGCTGCAGTTTGTGTTTGCTTAGCGTCATCACAACCCGCTAACGCAACAACGGATAATAGGGCAAACCCTGAAACTAATGATTTTGCGAACATCTAAATTCCTCCACCTTTCAATGTGATTATCGTTAGTCACGTCATTCATGACCCGAAGATGGCGGTCATCTTACATGAAACATAGCGCTAATGATATTAGTTTGCATTTGCATTTCGCAAAATAATGATACATCGCACAAAAACACACATTGCCTATATTTAAAGCAACTTACTGATATCTGATTTTGATTAAGGAGAAAATAGATGGCTCAAGCCTGGTGGAAATCTGCGGTGGTATACCAAATCTACCCCAAAAGCTTCTATGACTATAATGGCGACGGTATTGGCGATCTCGCTGGTATCAGCGCCAAGCTAGACTACATTCAATCTTTGGGCGTAAACGTGATTTGGCTATGCCCAATTTTTGAATCGCCAATGAAAGATAATGGCTATGACATTGCCAACTATGACAGCGTTGATCCGGTTTTTGGTAGCAACGACGATCTTGATATATTGATAAACCAAGCTTCACAGCGTGGTATTAAAATCCTACTGGACTTAGTGCTTAACCACAGCTCAAACCAGCACCCTTGGTTCGAAGCTGCCCTTGCTGATCCCAACAGCCCTTATGCTGACTATTACCAATTTATTGAATGGGATAAACCCACTCCACCGAACAATTTACGCACCTACTTTGATTGCCCGGTGTGGACTCAGGTTCCAGATAGCACTCGCTGGTACTTCAACTCTTTCGGACCCGAGCAACCGGATCTTAATTGGGAAAACCCACAATTACGCCAAGAAATTATCCAAATGATCAACCGTTGGATAGCCAAAGGCGTTGCCGGATTCCGCATTGATGCCATCGGCAATATTAAAAAATCCCCTGAAGCCCTCTCGCCTTATCTATTCCCTCCCGATCGGGAAGATGGCACCGCGTCTTTAGTTCCTTGGGTGGTTAACCAACCAGGCATCCATGAATTTTTAAAGGAGCTCGCAAGCCAAACCTTCCATCCTGCGAACTCAATGACAGTGGCTGAAATCGATGTTCCACCACAAGATCTTGCTGACTATATCGGGGAAGATGGGTCATTCTCTATGGTGTTCGACTTCAGTATTGCGGATCTCGATATTGCCAAGCAGCCCCCGTTCTCCATAGCTCCAATCACAGGTGAACGTTTAAAACCTGTTTTTCTAAAAAGCCAACTCACGACCCAGCAAGTGGGTTGGGGCGCACCTTATTTAGAAAATCATGACCAACCGCGCTCACTGAACAAATTCTTACCGAAAGGCACCATCTCCCCTGTCGCTGAAAAAATGTTGGCGATGTTTTTACTGACTCAGCGCGGTACGCCGTTTATTTATCAAGGGCAAGAAATTGGCATGACGAACTGCCCAATGACGCTCGACGAACACCACGATCTGCATCTCTTTAAACTCTACCAATGGGGTCAAAATCACGGGTATTCTCACACCACCATGATGAACTATTTTACCCAACGTAGCCGCGACAATGCGCGTACACCATTTCAATGGAATAACCAACGTCATGGCGGATTTACAACAGGAACGCCGTGGCTAAAAGTTAATCCTAACTACCGAGAGGTTAATGCCGCCACCCAACAGCAGCAACCCGATTCACTTTTCGCATTTTACCAGCAATTAATTACCCTGCGCCGCCATTCTCCAATTAGTGATATCTTGGTTGAAGGCGAATTTTCAGAAATTAGCGCCCTTGAACCTGTTATTGCTTATCGGCGAACATTAGGTTCACGCGCCATCGATATTTACTGTAATTTCAGCGATAAACCGCAAGCTATTAGCCAACATTATCGCCAAGTGCATTTAAGCAATATCGCAAATATTCACGATGAAAATATCCATAACGACAAGCAGAAAATTACCCTACAACCTTATCAATCAATAATTTTTGAAGTAGAGAAAAGTGAATAATTCAATTAATCACTCTGAATAAGCGTAATTAAAGATAAATAATCACCCGATATTTCGATATTAATCATAATCGGGTGATAGTGAATAAATTAGGTATTTAATTACGTTGAATATTATTAATTGATAACTTAATAATACTATTCAAAAACAAACTAACTTATTGTTAAATAACGAATTTAATCAATTTTAAAGCTAAATATGTGAAGCCTATCAAATACAAATTAAATAATTTAAGTAAAGTTTAAATTGCTCATTTCACTTTTCTTGAGGTTATTTATTTGCCAACTAATAATCGCGAAGTTATTTCTCAAATAACTTCAGGGCGTCGTTCTGCGGAAACATCCACCGCAGAAACCCAAGCAATTAAAAAGCACACTGATGGCTTTGGCACTCTCATTCGTGACATAGATGGCTGGCTACTGGCAGAAGGCACCCATCTACGTCCCTATGAATGTCTTGGTGCCCACCCCGTCAACTTCGACGGTGTTGATGGGGTGATTTTTTCTTTATGGGCACCCAATGCTCAACGGATCTCCGTTGTTGGCGAATTTAATCAGTGGGATGGGCGTATTCACCCAATGACACTGCGCCATGAGGTGGGCATTTGGGAACGGTTTATTCCTGAAGCTAAACTCGGGCAAGCGTATAAGTATGAATTACAAGATAGCCGCGGATATATGCGGGTCAAAGCAGACCCCTATGCACTCAAAAGCGTGCTATTTCCTCATGTAGAGTCGGTAATAACAGCCCTACCCGAAAAACAGGCTCCGCCTCACGCCACCAGCGTAAATTCACCACTTTCCGCACCAATCTCAATTTACGAAGTGCATTTAGGCTCTTGGCGTCGTCACCCGCACAACAATGGCTGGCTCAGCTACCGACAGCTGGCTGAACAGCTTATTCCTTATGTGGCGGAAATGGGATTTACTCATCTGGAGCTGCTGCCCATCAGCGAGCATCCGTTTGATGGCTCTTGGGGCTACCAACCTATTGGGCTCTATTCCCCAACCTACCGTTTTGGTAGCGTTGAGGATTTTCTCTACTTGATTCAAACCGCCCACCAGCATCACCTCAAAGTGATCCTCGATTGGGTACCTGCCCATTTTCCCAATGATGAATATGGGCTGATTCAATTCGATGGTACCGCACTGTATGAATATGCGGATCCGCGTGAAGGTGTCCATCGAAACTGGCATACCTTGATTTATAACTACAGCCGCTATGAAGTGGCAAACTTTTTGGCGGGCAATGCCCTTTATTGGTTAGAGCGCTTTGGTATCGATGGGCTGCGTGTCGATGCGGTAAGTTCGATGATCTACCGCGATTACAGCCGCGAAGAAGGGGAATGGGTACCCAACAAATGGGGAGGCAAAGAGAACCTCGAAGCTCTCGATTTTCTACGTTATACCAACCAAATTGTTCAACAGAACTGCCCTCATGCGTTAATGATAGCCGAAGAGTCAACCGCCTTTCCCAATGTCACTGGCTCTGTTGAAAATCACGGTTTAGGTTTTGATTTCAAATGGAATTTAGGCTGGATGCACGACACTCTGCGCTATATGTCCCTTGACTCGATTTACCGCCAATATCATCACCAACAAATGACCTTCGGCATGTTTTACGCCCACAGTGAGCACTTCGTTTTACCCCTTTCCCATGATGAAGTGGTGCATGGGAAAGGGTCACTTCTGAGTAAAATGTCCGGTGACACATGGCAAAAATTCGCCAATTTACGGGCTTACTATGGATTTATGTGGGGGCATCCTGGTAAAAAATTGCTGTTTATGGGAGGAGAATTCGCCCAAGGGCGAGAATGGGATCACGACACGGGACTAGATTGGCATTTACTGAACTCTGAATATGATGGCTGGCACACGGGTGTACAGCAACTTGTGCGCGATTTAAATCACTGTTATCAACGGCACCCTCCACTGTACCAATTCGACTATTCCCCACAAGGCTTCGAATGGTTGGTGGTTGATGACCACCAAAACTCAGTATTCGCCTTTGTGCGTCGAGATACCCATAATCATGAAATTGTGGTGGTCGCCAACTTCACCCCTGTTCCCCGTGAAAATTATCGCATTGGTGTTCACCAATCGGGTTGCTACCAAGAAATCATCAATACCGATTCTCACTATTATCGCGGCAGTAATGTGGGTAATCAGGGGGCAATATCCACCCAACCAATAGCGGCTCACGGTAAAGATCACTCCTTAAATATTACGCTTCCCCCTTTGGCTACCCTGTATTTAAAACGGGAGCGACCGAATGACACATTTTAATTTCCGGCAAGGTCATGCTCACCCCCTTGGTAGCCACATGGACGAATACGGCGTCAATTTTGCTATTTACAGCGAGCATGCCGAACACATTGACTTGTGCGTGCTGGACTCACTCGGTGATGAAATTCGTTACCCGCTTTATCGGGGAGATAACCATATTTGGCATGGTTATCTAATGGGCGCAAAAGCAGGTCTACATTATGGTTATCGTGCTAGAGGAAAATGGGAACCACAAGCAGGATTATATTTTGATGATACCCACTTACTGATTGACCCTTACAGCCGCGAACTCAGTGGTAAACAGCATCCTTACTCCGTCGTCAGCCATGAACCTTATGACTGGCAAGGTGATGCCCCTCTTCATACTCCATGGTCAAAAACCGTGATTTATGAAGCTCATGTTCGGGGGCTTACCAAGCAACACCCTGAAATTCCACCTGCTTTACGGGGGAGCTATGCTGCTATCGCACACCCTTGCATAATCCAGCATTTAACGCGACTTGGCGTGACGACACTGGAGTTGCTCCCTGTGCAATTTCATCTGGATGAACCGCGATTACAGGCTAAAAATCTCACTAATTATTGGGGCTATAACACGCTGTCACCGTTTGCGATTGAGCCTCAATATTGGTCTGGGCAAGCAGGCTCTACGCCGTTGAGTGAGTTTCGCGATATGGTTAAAGCCCTGCATCGTGCCGGCATTGAGGTTATCCTCGATATTGTGTTTAACCACGCTGCCGAATTAGACCATTCAGGACCTTGCTTATCGTTTAGGGGGTTAGATAACCCCACCTATTATTGGTTAAACGACAATGGTGAATATGCGGATTGGACGGGCTGCGGCAATACGCTGAGGTTGTCACACTCGGCAGTAAGCCAATGGGTGCTCGACTGCCTGCATTTTTGGGCGATTGAATGCCATGTTGATGGCTTTCGCTTTGATTTAGCCACGATATTGGGAAGAACGCCGGAATTTAATTCTCAGGCTCCACTGCTTAAGGCTATCACCCAAGATCCCATTCTTGGGCAACTGAAGCTAATTGCCGAACCTTGGGATCTCGCCAACAACGGTTACCAATTAGGGCAATTTCCACCGCCTTTTGCTGAATGGAATGACCAATTTCGCAATGATTGCCGCCGTGCTGTTTTATATTGTGATATTCCTATCGGTATCTTAGCAAGTCGCTTAGCAGGTTCGCGGGATGACTTTTCACAAAATCATCGCCCTAGTTTTGTTTCAATTAACCACATCACCGCACACGATGGCTTTACGCTGCGAGATTTGGTCAGTTTTAATCACAAACATAACCATGCCAACGGTGAAAATAACCAAAATGGTAGCGACGGCAATAACAGCCATAATCATGGTTTCGAAGGGTTAAACGCCCCTGAAAAAACAATATCGGAACGCCAACAGAGCCAGCGCCATTTATTAAGCTTGCTGTTCCTGTCATTAGGCACACCGATGCTGCGTGCAGGGGATGAGCTAGGGCATAGCCAACAAGGAAATAATAACGCTTATTGCCAAGATAACCCGATAAGCTGGCTGAACTGGCAGGAAGCGGATAGTGCTCTTATGGAGTTTACGGCACAACTTACCGCTTTGCGCCAGCAAATCCCGGCTCTGACTTCGGGACAATGGTGGCATTCACTGCCCCCCCATAAAACCGTTGAGTGGCTAAATGCCCAAGGCTCTCCCATAACCCTTGAACAGTGGCAGCAATCATGTTCCATGCAAGTATTACTTTCTGGTCAATGGCTATTACTGATTAATTTCACTGAGCAAGTCCATTCGCTCACGCTTCCCGAGGGGGATTGGCACCCTGTCCCACCTTTTAATTGCCACCTAATTCGTTCTATTCCGCCAAAAACCTTCGTGGTCATGCAGCGCCACGATTTTTCGCCAAATGCTCATTAAGGAATTGATATGTCAGAAAAAATGCCTTTTTATGCCTACCAAAATCCCATCTCGAGGCAGCTATTAGCCAAAGAACTTCCGAGCAATACGGTGGCGCTTATTTTGGCAGGTGGTAAAGGCTCTCGTCTCAAAGCCCTGACTCAGAAACAGCCAAAACCTTCACTCCACTTTGGCGGAAAATTTCGAATTATCGATTTCACCTTATCTAACTGTATTAATTCAGGTATTTATCGCGTCGGGATACTGACCCAATACTATTCCCATCACTTAATCCAACATATTCAGCACAGTTGGTCATTTCTAAACGGGAAAACCAATGAATTTATTGAAATTTTTCCTGCTCAACAGAAACAGGATGCTGAAGATTGGTACCAGGGTACTGCCGATGCCATCTTTCAAAATCTTGATGTTATTAGCCAATATCAAGCCAAATACATCATTGTGTTAGCTGGGGATCATATCTACAAAATGGATTATTCCCGCATGTTGCTAGACCATGTGGAAAAAGGGAGCCAATGCACGGTGGCCTGTATTGAAGTACCCTGTAGCCAAGCCTCTGAATTTGGCATTATGGACATTAACGATGACGAACAAATCATTAATTTTATTGAAAAACCTCAATTTCCCCCATCGATGCCGGGGAAACCTTATTCCGCATTAGCCAGCATGGGCGTGTACATTTTTGATGCCCAATACCTCTATGAATTACTCGCAGAAGAGCAGCAAAAGCAGAATACACAGCATGATTTTGGTAAAAACTTAATCCCTAAAGCGGTACAGCAAGGCAAGGCTTGGGCGCACCCGTTTAGCCGCTCCTGCGTCTATTCTGATTTTAATATGGGCGCATCCCCCTACTGGCGAGATGTGGGCACCATTGATGCCTACTGGAACGCCAATATTGATTTAGTTTCAGCCAAGCCCGCACTGGATATGTATGACCCTCATTGGTCGATCCGGACGAGTCACTCCCCATTGGCACCAGCTCGGTTTATTCAAGGCGAGTCGCCGCAATCTCCCCAAATTACCAACACATTAATTAATGCTGGTTCTATCGTTGAAGACGCCAAAATTGCTAACTCCGTGATTTTCCAAAATGTCCGCGTGAATGCTCACAGCCAACTCGATGCCTGCGTGATCCTACCCGATGTCTCCATTGGATATGCCTGCCGCTTACGACGCTGCATTATCGATAGCGGCTGTGTGTTACCCAACAAATTGGTGATTGGTGAAGATCCACAATGGGATGCCCAACATTTCTATCGCTCTGAAGGTGGCATCGTCCTTGTCACTCAAAAAATGCTCGATAATCTTGCGGCTTAAAGGAGATTCAGATGCGCATACTTCATGCTGGCTCAGAACTATTTCCCCTTCTCAAAACAGGCGGCTTAGCGGATGTGCTCGGCGCATTACCCCAAGCTCAAATCGCTGAAGGGGCGGATGTCCGTATCGTATTACCCGGTTTCCCCGCGCTACTGGATGCGGTTCACCACACCTTAGTTGGCAACCATATCAATACATTTGCCGGCCCCATCACTCTGCGTTTTGGCTATTATGATGGTGTTGGTCTCTATTTAATTGACGCCCCGCATCTTTATCAGCGCACAGGCAGCCCCTATCACGACAATCATCAACACGAATACAGAGACAACTATCTGCGCTTTGCCTTATTAGGCTGGATAAGCAGCGAACTTGCCTGTGGCTTTGATGCCAATTGGCGACCTGACATCATTCATGCCCACGACTGGCATGCAGGACTCTGCGCCGCCTATCTCGCCGCCAAAAACACCCCTGTTCCTTGCGTATTTACCGTCCATAATCTGGCTTACCAAGGGCTATTTTCGGCAATCCATTTTCCTGAGTTGCAGCTGCCTAACGGATTTTATTCCCCCGAAGGCTTAGAGTTTTATGGGCAAATTTCCTATCTCAAAGCGGGACTGTTCTACGCCAATAAAATCACTTTTGTCAGCCCCACTTATGCCAAAGAAGTCACCATTCCCGAATACGGCTATGGGCTCGCCAGTTTATTGAAACAGCGCCAATCTCAAGAAGATATTTTAGGGATCTTAAACGGCGTGGATTACCAAGTTTGGGATCCGCAGCTTGACCCGTTGATCCCCCATAATTACGGTCGGCAAAACATGCTCGGCAAAGCCATCAGTAAAATGACCCACCAGCGAGAAAACAAACTTAATGTCACCGATAAAGTGCCATTATTCGGTGTTGTCAGCCGCCTCAGTACACAAAAGGGATTAGACCTTTTACTCGAAGTGATCCCAGATTTACTGCACCAAGGCGGGCAACTGTCAGTTTTAGGCACTGGCGACGCTGACTTACAACATGCCTTTGAGCAGCTAGCTCACCAATTCCCAAAACAGGTTTCCGTCTTTATTGGTTATGACGAACCTCACGCCCATAAATTGATTGCTGCCGCTGACGTGATTGTGGTGCCAAGCCGCTACGAACCTTGTGGTTTGACCCAACTTTATGGTCTGAAATACGGTGCTCTCCCATTGGTTCGCCACACGGGCGGGCTAGCCGATACCGTCACCGATTGCTCCCTCGAAAATTTAGCAGATCGCACGGCAACGGGTTTTGTATTTCATGACTATCACGGTTATCGCTCCCACCACGGAAAAGCCACCGAACTCAATGATGCGGTGCGTCGTGTTTTCGCGCTTTGGAATGAACCGACTCGTTGGAAACGTGTACGCCGCCAAGGTATGAAGATGAATTTTAGCTGGCAGGCTTCCGCTCAAAAATACCTTGCGCTATACCAAAGCTTAATAACCCCAATGGCTGGAGGATCTGAACATGAATAACCCATTTACTATCCAAAATCGCCAGCAGCGAGTCGATGCGTTAGTCGATTCCATCCAGATCAAATTAAAGTTTATGGTCGGCAAAGATCCAATAATTGCCACCCAGCATGATTGGCTAAATGCCATCTCCTACGCTATCCGCGACTTAACCGTTGACCGTTGGTTACGTGCCATTCGCCGCTCTCTATCTCAATCGGATCGTGCTGTCGCTTACTTATCCATGGAATTCCTGATTGGGCGTACTCTTTCCAATACTTTATTAAATTTAGGCATGTATGAGGATGTTGCTGATGCTTTGAAAAAAATGGGCTTTGAACTGAGTGCGATTTTAGAGGAAGAGGATGATCCCGGTTTAGGCAATGGTGGTTTAGGGCGTCTTGCTGCTTGTTTTTTAGACTCTCTCGCCACCTTAAAAATCCCTTCCGTTGGGTTTGGTATCCGCTACGAATACGGCATGTTTCAGCAAAATATTATTGATGGTCAACAAGTTGAGTCCACCGACCGCTGGCTACAATATGGCAATGCATGGGAGTTTCCACGCTATAACCTTAGCTACAAAGTGCGCTTTGCGGGCCGCCTTCAGCAAGAGGGTAAAATCGTTCGCTGGGTGGAAACTGAAGAAGTGCTTGCTCGCGCCTATGACCAAATCGTCATGGGCTATGGATGCGATTCCACCAACACTTTGCGCTTGTGGTCTGCCCATGCCACGAATGAGATGAACATCAACAAATTCAATCAGGGGGAATACTCAGCAGCCGTTGAAGATAAAAACTTCTCTGAAAATGTATCCCGCGTGCTCTACCCCAATGATTCTACGGAATCGGGGAAAATTTTACGTCTTGGGCAAGAGTATTTTCTTGTATCAGCAACCTTGCAGAATATCCTCGATGTTCATTACCGAATCCACGGTACATTAAGTAACCTTGCCGATAAAGTGGCAATCCATCTAAATGATACCCACCCCGTTTTAGCGATTCCTGAACTGATGCGCTTGCTTATCGATGAGCACGAATATGAGTGGGAAGCTGCATGGCAAATGAGCGAAAGAACCTTTTCCTACACCAATCACACTCTGATGGGAGAAGCATTAGAACGTTGGTCTGTGGACCTTCTTGGGCGATTACTCCCCCGTCACCTACAAATTATCTTTGAAATAAATGACCACTTTCTCACTAAAATCAAACAGCGTTACCCCAACAACCCAGAACTTTTAACTCGCTTATCTCTGATTGATGAATCTCATGGGCGCTATGTTCGCATGGCATGGCTTGCCGTCGTGGGCAGTTATCAAATCAATGGCGTGTCCAAGCTGCATTCGGAGCTTATGACTCAAGAAATTTTCGCTGATTTTGCCAAAGTATTTCCTGAGCGTTTTAGCAATATTACCAATGGTATTACCCCACGCCGCTGGCTAGCGTTGTGTAATAAACCCCTGGCAAGCTTGATTGATGAAACCATCGGTGAAAATTGGCGGGAAGATCTCACAGAGCTTTCGCACCTACAGCAGTACACAGATTTTCCTCTATTTATCGAGCGGTTAAAAACCTGTAAGTTAGAGAACAAAGTTGCCCTCACCGACTATATCGCTAAAAACGTCAATATCATCGTCGATCCTCACGCCATGTTCGATGTACAAATCAAACGCATTCATGAATATAAACGCCAATTACTCAATATCTTGCAAGTCATTGGACGCTATCAGCGTATCTTGCAACTTCCCGAAAAGAATTGGGTTCCGCGCGTGGTGATTTTCTCGGGAAAAGCCGCCTCATCCTACGTTAACGCCAAAATGATCATCCGGCTTATCAATGATGTCGCTAACGTGATTAACCATGACCCCCGAATCAAAAACCGCTTAAAAGTGATTTTTATCCCGAACTACAGCGTCAGCTTAGCGGAGTTAATTATTCCCGCCACCGACTTATCCGAACAAATATCCCTTGCAGGAACCGAAGCTTCAGGAACAGGTAATATGAAATTTGCTCTCAATGGTGCATTGACCATTGGTACATTAGACGGCGCTAATATTGAAATTCGCGAACATGTTGGCGAAGAAAATATGTTTATCTTTGGACATACTGCCGAGCAAGTTGACGCGATTCGCGCACAAGGCTACGACCCAAGAAAGATTTACCAAGAACATGAAGACCTGCACAATGTCCTCAATTCCCTCGTTTCGGGCATTTTCAGTCCCGATGACCCTAACCGCTATTACCCGCTTTATGATTCTCTGATTAATTTTGGCGATCATTATCAATTGCTTGCCGATTACCACTCTTACGTTCAAGCCCAAGATGCCGTCGATAAGCTATACCAAGACCCAACGTTATGGGCGCAAAAAACACTCAATAATATCGCTAACATGGGCTATTTCTCTTCCGATAGAACTATTAATGAATATGTAGAAAAGATATGGCGAATGAAACCCACTCAGTAAAATAAATCGAAAACATAAAAACCATGATTAAATAGCCTAGAGATTTAACTTAAATACTCGCGTAAGGTTTAAAACTTTGAAGATCAAAAAAATGCATCAATACGCTGTATATGCGTATTTTTGCAGTTTTATCATTCGTTATTTTTATTTTTATATTTTTTTATGTTGAAAATATACTTAATTATATTTCCCACTTATTTAAATTTAAAAAAACTTAATTAATTACAGCTTAATTACATCAAAAAAACCAAATCAAAATTTCCATTCATTATTTTATTAATGACATTCACTTACCATTGTGATTACTATAATTAAAACCTAACAACAATAATTCAATATCTACGCAAACCTTACGTAGATTAATTAACCCTACACGCAGCAATGCCCTATTTCATAGGAAATCATTATGAATAAAGTTTATAAAACTATTTGGAACGACGCGATAAAGTCGTGGGTTGCCGTACCTGAAATAACGCAATCCGGATCTAAATTAAAAAACTCAACAGACAATAAGATTAATCCAAAAAACAAAGGTAATAGTAAAAAAGAGAATATTTTAAGAATATTCAATATAAAAAACATTGTAATTATTTTATCCGGTTTATTTCCATTCATCGCTAATGCGGTGGTTAGTGATAAATTAACAGTAAGAGTCGATGACGACGAAAACATGGTCGCCGTTTATAACATCGATATCTATAAAAAATATTTCCCTCATGCTAAATGGAATCCAAATAACTTATCTAACCTTTATTTGTCTGAAACCATTGTTGTGGGCAAAGATTCATCTATCGCGAACTCATCAACGGACTCAAGAACCACAGCCACAGGCGGAACCGTGGTTTTCGGTCCAAATTCAGTCGCTTATGGTTTTGGTAACACTGCATTTGGTGCCGGAACTTATGTCAGCTCCGGGGGTACTGCGGTAGGGGTTGCTACCATCGCAAATAACTTAAGTACCAGCGTTGGGCGCAGTGCAGTTGCTGAAAATAATGGTGTCGCGATTGGTCGAGCTGCATTAGCATCCGATACCGCAGACGGAGGGGTCGCTATCGGTGTTTCCAGTAAAGCTACCGCCAGTAATGCCGTCGCGATTGGTCGTTCTTCCGTAGCTTCAAATGTTAATGAAGTCTCCTTTGGTAACGATACAATAAAGCGTAAGCTCACCAATATTGATGCGGGTAGCGCAGATAATGACGCCGTTAACTTTAAACAGCTATCCACCACCAATACTAATGTCGCTAAAAACACTCAAGACTTAATTGATACGAATAATGCATTAAATACTGCAAAAACAGATTTAACTAAGCAGATCAGTGATAATAAAACTGATACTAACAACCAAATAACCACCGTAAATAATAAAATAACCCAGATTAATAATGGGGAAATAGGTATTGTTAAATTTAACGATGCTAATAAACTTATTAATGTTGCGAGTGATAAACTTGGAAAAATAGTCAGCTTTACCGGTTTAGATGGTGACCGTAAATTAACGGGTATTGATAAAGGTACGGCAAATAATGATGCAGTTAATGTCAGTCAATTAAATGAAACTAATGCATTAGTCGCCAAGAACACCACTGACATTGCCGACAATAAAACCGCGATTGATAAGAACACTACCAATATCGCCGACAATAAAACTGCGATTGACAAAAATACTACCGATATTGCGGACAACAAAACCGCTATCGATAAAAACACCACCGATATAGCCGACAACAAAACGGCCATCGACAAAAACACCACCGACATTGCCGATAACAAGACCGCTATCGACAAGAACACCACCGACATTGCGGATAACAAAACCGCTATCGACAAAAACACCACCGATATCGCCGATAACAAAACGGCTATCGACAAGAACACTACCGATATCGCCGATAACAAAACGGCAATTGATAAAAACACTAGCGATATCACCAGCAATACCGCGGCAATTGATAAAAATACCCAAGACATCACCAAGCAAGGTGACGCGCTGAAAGATATCGCCACCAACTTGGAATCTGGAACCTTAGGGCTCGTCCAGCTGTCGGCCAACGGTGAAGAAGTGATATTGAGCGAAAAAGCCAAAGATGCTAAAGCGTTCAATATTGGCAACAAAACCCTCACGGGTGTGACGGCGGGTAAATTAAGCGCGGACTCCACTGAAGCAGTAAATGGCAGTCAGCTCCATGCCACCAATCAAACCGTGATAGCGAACACCACTGCGATCGCCGCTAACAAAACAGCCATCGACAAAAACACTACCGATATCGCCGCTAACAAAACAGCCATCGATAAAAACACCACCGATATCACCGATAACAAAACGGCTATCGATAAAAACACCACCGATATAGCCGACAACAAAACGGCGATTGATAAAAACACTAGCGATATCACCAGCAATACCGCGGCAATTGATAAAAATACCCAAGACATCACCAAGCAAGGTGACGCGCTGAAAGATATCTCCACCAACTTGGAATCTGGAACCTTAGGGCTCGTCCAGCTGTCGGCCAACGGTGAAGAAGTGATATTGAGCGAAAAAGCCAAAGATGCTAAAGCGTTCAATATTGGCAACAAAACCCTCACGGGTGTGACGGCGGGTAAATTAAGCGCGGACTCCACCGAAGCAGTAAATGGCAGTCAGCTCAATGCCACCAATCAAACCGTGATAGCGAACACCACTGCGATCGCCGCTAACAAAACAGCCATCGACAAAAACACTACCGATATCGCCGCTAACAAAACAGCCATCGATAAAAACACCACCGATATCACCGATAACAAAACGGCTATCGATAAAAACACCACCGATATAGCCGACAACAAAACGGCGATTGATAAAAACACTAGCGATATCACCAGCAATACCGCGGCAATTGATAAAAATACCCAAGACATCACCAAGCAAGGTGACGCGCTGAAAGATATCTCCACCAACTTGGAATCTGGAACCTTAGGACTCGTCCAGCTGTCGGCCAACGGTGAAGAAGTGGTATTGAGCGAAAAAGCCAAAGATGCTAAAGCGTTCAATATTGACAACAAAACCCTCACGGGTGTGACAGCGGGTAAATTAAGCGCGGACTCCACTGAAGCAGTGAACGGCAGTCAGCTCAATGCCACCAATCAAACCGTGATAGCGAACACCACTGCGATCGCCGCTAACAAAACAGCCATCGATAAAAACACCACCGATATCGCCGACAACAAAACGGCTATCGATAAAAACACCACCGATATCGCCGACAACAAAACGGCTATCGATAAGAACACCACCGATATCGCCGATAACAAAACGGCTATCAGCAAAAATACCCAGGATATCGCGGAAAATAAAAACGCGATTACCACCATTACCAAAAACATTGATTCTGGCTCGTTAGGATTGGTGCAATTAAGTGCAGACAACCAGAAAATTGTCTTGAATAGCAAAGCCGATAGCGCTCGTGTATTTGAATTTAACAACCGGACATTAAGCGGTGTATCTGCGGGTCGAGTTGCGGCTAACTCTACCGAAGCGGTCAATGGTAGCCAGTTACATTCAACTAATCAAAACGTGGCCCAAAATACACAGAAGATCCAAGAAAATAGCGACAAAATAGCGCAACACGATACAGCGATTGCGCAAAACACCAAAGATATCCAAGCTAATACCGATAAACTGACGCAGCATGACAAAATGCTTAACCAGAATAGCCAAGACATTAAGGAAAACACCAACCGTCTAAACGAGCACGATAAGGAAATTGCTCAGAGTAAACAAGATATTAAGGCGAATACGGAAAAACTGGCTGAGCATGATAGCGCCATTAGTAAAAACACCAGCGATATTCAGAAAAATACGGCGGCATTGGATAAACAAGGTAGCGAAATTGCGCGTTTATCCTCAGAAATGGGAGATGCCGGAGCGCTAAAAATGAGCCGTGACGGTGAAAGTATCAACCTTAGTGATAAGGCAAAAGACGTCAAGTCCATCAATTTTGGCGATAAACAACTTTCCGGTATTGCCGATGCGAAAAATGACAGCGATGCCGTCAATTTAGCGCAAATGAAACGTGGTAATGCCGAAACCTTAAAATCTGCGAACACTTACACCGATGAACGCGTCAATCAGTTGGGTGAATTTACAGAAAATGGGTTAAATCGCCTGAATACCAAAATTGATGATTTAGACAAAAAAGTCGACAAAGGTTTTGCTGCGAATGCCGCACTATCTGGTTTGTTCCAACCGTATGGCGTAGGAAAAATGAACTTAACGGCGGGTGTCGGGGGTTATAAAGATGAATCCGCAGTCGCTGTCGGTATGGGGTATCGCATTAATGAAAATGTTGCTATCAAAGGGGGCGTCGCCGCATCAACGGGTACAGGTTCTTCCACTATGTATAACGCGTCAGTTAACTTTGAATGGTAGTGTGAGTTGATATATGAAGGGGAATACTGATTGTATTCCCCTTTTTGCTATTAATACTCGCTGTAATCCACTTCTTCGTCATTCAGCTCAACCATGACGTCAAAATGTTCCATGATGTCCATAAATGGTTCGAAAATACCGGAAGGAATTAAGATCTCATGGTAAGCATCATTACCGGAAGTCAGGCCCAATAAATAATAGCCAAGTGCTTGTAACTGCTGATTAGCGCGAACAAAAATTTGGTCTGGTCTTAAATCGTTTTTAGGGTCTTTAACGGCAAAATCTAGCTGAATATCCAATCCTTCGAACTCAACCGCATTTTCCAAAAAGCCTACAGCAGACTCACTGTCTTTCCAGTCTATCCAAAAGCTGTTTCCCATATTCGACCTGACAATAAGATCTGCCATTAAATAGCCAATTTCCCCCTCTTCGATACACTCGACGAACCCCTCTTCGTCTTCACTGATCGACTCTTTTAACTCTTCCTCAAATGAAGAGATATCCGTTTCCATATTCTCGATTGAATCTGGATTTAACAGCTTCGCCAGCTTGTTAACCACCTGCATAATATCATTGAAATGGTCGAGCGCTTCTGGGTTCATGCCCTGCATCGTTGTTCCTTATTTTTAGCGTAATTGGCTGTATTTTCACTAAAATAGGTGATTCGGTATATCGACTAATTCCGATATTTACAATGAATTAACCCTGCACTGGCGTGCAAATCTCGATCAAAAAACCATTTAGGTCATGAACATAACCTATCGTTTGTCCCCAAGGCATCTTCTGCGCGTCTTGTACCAACTCAGCACCCGCTTTAACCGCTTGAGCCAAAGCGTTTTGCACATTATCAGTCTCAAAAGCAAGTTCAAAAACAGGGGCATACGGATTGGGAGCAACCGCGCCTTTACCTAGTTGGTTCATTAGCGCTAATGAAGAAAATGAAATCGTTGTACTACCAGTATCCAGCTCGCCATAATCACCACTTTCATGGAGAAAGGATTTTTTAAAACCAAAAGCTTGTTGGTAAAAATCGAGGGTTTTCTCTACATTCTCGACATACAAAATAGCGTATTTGAATTTCATTATTTTCTCTCACGTCATAGGAAATATTAGATAGGGAGTATTAGGCGTTGTCGGTATCAAATTGCTTGGCAATATCCACCAGCCATTTTCGGATCACTTTTTCATCAGACTCACTCACTCCACTTAATAATCTATTTTCAGTGGATTTAACAGCACCTTTGCATTGAAGTAATAATGCTTTCCCTAATTGGGTTATTTCAATAATTTGGATCCGTCCATGCTCAGGGTGCGGCAACTTAGAGATCATTCCCGCCTTTTCGAGGTTTTTCACAATCACACTCATCGTCTGTGGCGTTAATAATGATAGCCTCGCTAAATCAGCCCCTGAGGCTTTAGGATATTCTGCAACCATTAACAACACAGAAAATTGCGGAAGCGTGACTCCCACATCCTGCAAAACTTGCTCCATGCGAATACGATGAGCCGCATGAGCCTGCCGCAGTAAATAGCCAATATGGCCCGACTCTCCACGTTTGCCTTTCCCTATTTCAGGGATCATGGATGTATTAACTTTTGACTTGCGCATAATGTAAGAATTCGAATATTATTATCAGAGTTCTTATATTATCCGTTTGGAGCACATAATGAAACCTGAAATTATTGGAAGAAGTGATTGGAATCAGTTTGAAAAAATCGCCCCTGAAGTCGTTGCCGCGATGGGAGAACTGGGAAAAGCTGTCAGCAATTCAGGGCTTGAAAAACCGCTCACTGAATTACTGAAAATACGCGTTTCCCAAATCAACGGTTGTGCGTTTTGCTTGCAGTATCACTTAAACTTAGCCCGTAAATTGGGGATTGAAGCCGCTAAATTGGATCTTCTACCAACTTGGCGTGATGCCGGTATTTATACTCCTCGCGAACAAGCTGCGCTTGCTTGGGCAGAATCGCTAACGCTAATGGCAGCTCAGCATATTTCTGATGATGTTTACCAAACACTACAGAATGAATTTACTGAATCCGAAATTGCGTTTCTAACCTCAGCAATTGGGGCGATTAACGCTTGGAACCGCATCGCGGGTGCTCTGCAATTTGCGCCACCGATTCCTAAATCGAGTTTGTAAAATCATGCATCCCAAGGTGAATATAACCCTTGGGATAATTGATTAACGGTTATATCGCTGCTGAATAAATTGCGCACACAGCATCAAGGTTAAGCTTATCAATACTGCTAGACAGGCCATCGCCATCCCACTACCGATGGAACCTTGTTCAAACTGTCGCCAAACAAAAATCGATACGGTTTGCATGCCCGCTGGAGCCAGTAACAGCGAGGAAACCAGCTCTCGCGATGCCACCGCAAACACCAACATCATCGCCGCCACTAAGCTCGGTAAAACCAATGGGAATAAAATCAGCCTCAGCGACGTCATCAGCCCCGCCCCATGAACCCGTGCCGCGTCAGATAAACTGCCGCCAATTTGCGTGAATGCCGCGCTGCAATAACGCACGGGATAAGGCAGTAGTAAGCAGCTATAAGCGAGCAATAGAATGCCCCAAGTATGATAAGGCGTGATGGGCCAAAACGGTTGATTCCACGCCAAAATTAGCCCCACTGCGACCACAATACCCGGAATGGCTATCGGCAGTAACGAAAGCCCATCCAGTAATGCGGCGCCGCGGATCCGCTGCGCAACTACCAGCCATGCACATAAAAAACCCAATATCCCCGTCAATATCGCTGTTGCCGTTGCGAGAGAAACGCTCGTCAATAAGGCATCGAGGGCTTCCGTATGGCTATTTAATAGCCCAGAAAAATGCCGGAGCGTTAGGTTATCCAGCGTCAATCCGCCAGAAACCGTATTGGAAAATGCCGTGCCAAACATAGCCAGTAACGGCATGCCAACCGCGCAAAGCGCCACGAAAGAAAACAAACACACCACGGGAATACGCCAAATACCCAATGAGCGTGTCACCAATGCCGCAGCTTTGCCCGTATTCGTCGCCACATTGCGCCCAGATACTAACGAACGCTGTAAGGTGTAAGCCAGTAGCGCCAAACTGGCTAATACCAATGACAGCGATGCCGCTCCCGGTAAATCTATCGGCCAATCGGCAAGACGCTGCTCGATATCCGTTGTCAGAACCCGAATACCATTCGGCGAGCCAATCGCCGAAGGAATGCCGAATTCTTCAATCGCCAAAGTGAAGACCAGCAATAAGCCAGCGGCAATGGAAGGTAAAGAGAGAGGCAATGTCACTCGCATAAATGCCTGCCATGCGGATGCCCCATGAACTTGCGCCACATCCGCCAGCCGGTTGCCATTCGCCGCCATGCTGCGAGAGACCGCAAAGTAAAGAACGGGAAATAAATTCAATGACATAATCACCACCATTCCCCCAAGGGAAAATAGGGCGCTGCCGGGGCTAATACCAAATAATTGCTGAGAATAACCATTCGGTTGCAAGGTTAACATCCATGAAAGCCCTGCAATATAAGGCGGAATTAAAAACGGGATCAAAAACAGTAAGTCCCAAACTCGGGCAAAAGGTAGGTTAAATAAGCCACGTAAAGCCCCTAATGGAATGGCTAT
This sequence comes from Providencia sp. LY12, assembly GCF_057621555.1. Lineage (NCBI taxonomy): Bacteria > Pseudomonadati > Pseudomonadota > Gammaproteobacteria > Enterobacterales > Morganellaceae > Providencia > Providencia sp. LY12. Next base: position 3,872,523 of record NZ_CM172594.1, read on the forward strand.
CACGGCACTCACCAGCGACACACCTAAACCCAGTAAAAACGTATTTTGCAGTAAATTGGCCAGTTCCAGCTCATTAAATAGATGGATAATTGGCTGGAAAATTTGGCTGAAATCCCCTTGTCCAAAATTCGGAAATAGCGCTTGTAACACAATAAAACTCAAGGGAATAATCACTAAAATCGCCAAGGCGATTAAGATCGAGAATGGCAATAAACGACGAGTCATCATCAGAAAATCAGCTCCTGCTGGGTCGCTAATGCCACCCAGCGGCGAGGAAGAGAAAACCGTTAGCGGAAAATCCCACTAAAGCGAGATAACACGCTGCTGCGCTCTGCACTATCAGTGGTCGGTTCTGGCAACAGTGTTAACGTCGAAAAATCAGGGCGTTTGCCCGCGACATCCGTTCTTGCTGGCATCAACCAGGCATCTGCCACGATTTTCTGACCTTCAGGTGAGAGCACGTAATCAATAAAGGCTTTGGCCTCATTTTGCTGTTTGCTGCTGTTTAAAATCATCATTGGGCGTGGCGCGATGGCCGTACCGCTGCTTGGGAAAATGACCTCGATGGATTCACCTTCCGCGATGCTGCCGTAAGCCACATAGTCGACTGCACCAAATACAGCCGCTTTTGCCCCTTGCAACACAGGCGTTAACGCTTGCGCATTCGGACCAGAAATCACCATGCCGTTGGCTTTTAATTCAGAGAATAGTGTCCATGCTGCTTCTTGCTTCGCATTCTGTAATCCCAACAATAAGTCTAACGATGCCCCTGACAATGCAGGATCTGGCATGGTGACTTTATCTTTAAAAACGGGCTGCGCTAAATCTGTCCAATCTGTTGGCTTCGGCGTGCCACTTTTACTGTTCCAAACGATCCCCAATGCGGAGATCCCTTGCGCCACATAGTATGGCGTTTTGAATTGCACAGGCACTTTTTCGGCATTCGGGCTTTCATACGCCAGTAACCAACCTTTTTGTTGAAGGTCTACCGCGGTATCCCATGAAGCAGAAATTAAGACATCCGCACGCGGGTTTGCTTGTTCCGCCTCTAAGCGCGCCATCACTTTGCCTGTCGTAGCCTGAAAAACATCCACTTTCACGCCCGTTTGCTTTTCATACCCTGCGGCTAGCTGTTTTGCCATCGCCCCCGGACCTGCGGTATAGACGGTCAATGCCTGGGAAGAAACGGAAAATAGTGCACAAGATAATCCTAAACTCATTGCGATACCTTTCATGGAAAAATGGTTTGATAACATTAGCTTTTGCATAACAGAGTCTCTCTTCATAAGGTGGTCAAACTGTCTATTTTGCCGTTTTGGATATGGGCAATTTGATGCGCCAATGCATGGGCTTCAGCCGGATCGTGCGTGACATAAACGGCGGTAATTTCTAGTGAACGAAGTAACTGCGCCATCTCATCACACAGAGCACGGCGCAAGGCAACATCGAGGTTAGAAAGGGGTTCATCAAACAGTAAAATTTCAGGTTCCGCGATAATGGCGCGGGCTAATGCAACCCGCTGCTGCTGACCGCCTGAAAGGTCGGCAGGTTTACGCTTAGCAAACCCCGCTAATCCAACCCGCTCTAAGGCTTGGTTCACCCTATCCTCTATCGCTTGACTCGCCACTTTGCGCATACGTAAAGGAAATGCCACGTTCTGAAATACGCTCATGTGCGGCCAAAGTGCATAATCTTGAAACACCATACCGAGATTGCGCTGTTCCGGCGGGACAAGTCTCTGGGAACTTGCGACCAGCTTTTCATTCAAGAAAATCTCACCTGAGCTTGGTTGCAATAACCCCGCTAACAGCTTCAATAAGGTACTTTTACCGCAACCAGAGGGACCTAATAGCGCTAAGATAGAGCCTTTTGCGACAGTCAGATCAATCCCATCCAGCACCGTTTGATGAGCAAAAATTTGAGAGAGTTTGTGAATAGAAATCATCGGATGCTGCGAAGCGAATTGTGCATTCGCTGCGTTAGCTTTTTGAAAAGCATCCTGACTCCCATTCAATGAAGAGAGTACGTTTAACATACATTGTTATCCTCTTTGGGACTTAATCGTTATCGAGGATGCTACGAAAGGAATGGGTCAGTGAGATGACAAATTTATGATGGAATAATGACAGGGCGAATAATACCGGCGGAATTATTAATATTATAAATAAAACAGGAAAGGATGAGTTTTCTCACCCCTTCCCGTCATTTTATTCCGTCGTAGATTGTGCTTGATGGACTGCAATATAACGCTGATAACGCTGCGGTTTCAAGCGGCTTAAATCCACCAAAACCAAGCCATCGATACAGTCGTTAAACGCGGGATCAGTACCAAAATCAATAAACTGCACGCCACCCGGCTCACACAACTCGGTGTATTGTTTATACAGCGTCGGAATAGAGCAGCCAATATTGCTCAGTAAGCTTTTTAGCTTCACCAAATCTTCTTGGTAATTATGACCATCAAACTGGGCTAAAACCTGTGGCAGTGATGCAGGGTAAGGCTTGCGGGATTGCGCCATTGCCAGCTCCGAGGAGAAATAGAGACGATAAAAGGCAATCAATAAATCACGCGCAGCAACGGGCATGCTTCCAGAGATAGACACTGGACCAAATAGATAACGATATTGCGGATACTTCGCTAAATACGCGCCAATACCTAACCAAAGATAATCTAAGCCACGTTTGCCCCAATAGGCTGGTTGAATAAAACTGCGCCCTAATTCAATCCCTTGCGCCAAAATAGGCATCATGTCTTGGTTATAGTGGAATAGGCTATTACTGTAGATCCCTTCTAATCCTTTTTTCTCTAGCTGCTGCTCCGTCGGCACAAATCGGTATGCGCCCACTACTTCTAAATCCTCTTCATCCCATAAAATAAGATGGTAATAATCGTCATCGAAACTATCGAGATCACGGCGTCGACCGGAGCCTTCCCCCACTGCGCGGAATGCGATTTCCCGCAATCGTCCCAGCTCGCGTAGAATCGGGGTTCGCTCTTCTTGCTGGCGCTGGTAGAGGTAAATAATTTTACCATCGGGAGTCACGCCTAATTGCTCGCAGGCCGCTAAGGCCTTTTTCAGTTCAATGCGATCTTCCGGTAACGCGATTGGCGCTTCACAGGTAAACAGCCCCGCTTTTCCTTTGCCTAGCAGATACACATGACGACGAAACCGCTCTGCCAGCTCATTATCATTCGTTCGTCCGTCATACCATTGAGAAAACGGGATGCGTCCACCGATACGTAATTTGATGCGATTATTGCGCTGCTTGAACATTTCGTTCACCAGCATCAAAGCCGATAGCGGCTTATACACCAAGGATGTTGTGTAGAACAGCAGGCTGTTACGGGCTTGCACATGCACAGGAACAATCGGTGCGCGAGATTTGGCGGCTAAACGTAAAAAACCCGTGCGCCAATGGCAATCACGAATGCCTTTCGTGCTCCAACGAGAAACTTCCCCCGCAGGGAAAACAACCAAGGCTCCTTGGTTATCAAGATGAGATTGCATACCGACGACTTGCTGGCGGTTGGTACGGTTGCCAACATTATCGACAGGAATAAATAAGCTTTGAAGTGGCTCAAGGTAACTGAGCATTTGGTTGGCGACGATTTTGACATCCGGTCGAACCGTTGCGACTGCACGTAAAATGGCGAGCCCATCAAGGGAGCCAATCGGATGATTTGCAACAAATAAGACCGGTCCTTGGCTTGGGATGTTTTCTAAATCCCCGTCGCCTAATTCGCAACGGACATTCAAATCATTCATAAATTGCTCGACAAGATCGAGCCCTTTTAGATGTGGGTAATCTTCAGCAAGCTGCTGGAAATCTCTTTCATGTAGTAAACGCTTTAATAATTTCCGTTTCCAAGCGGGCAGTGTTTGCTGCGGAAAAGCACTTTCCAGTAAAGCATCAACACTAAACATAATGAAGTCCTCTCACATGCGCGTTATTGGCAAATTTAAGTCATAATAATGACGAATAAATAACCACTTTGTGACAAGATTATGAAATAAATTATGCAAGAACTATACGTCATTGTCCGAGAAACCCTCGACACTTTTGACGATTTCCTCTCCATTTAGCTTTTGTTTACTTTTCACCTAAAAATATTTTCTTTTTATTCAGTCAATTACAAATTCAATCTTCGCTAAAAAAACTGGCACAAACCCTGCATTAGCTCTCTTGAAAGAGCGGGAAACCGCTACACAAAAATAGAGGAGCAATGTTGATGGAAAAAGTCATCACCGTCTGCCCGTATTGCGCCTCAGGCTGTAAAATCAACCTGAAGGTGGAGAACGGGAAGATCATTGGCGCAGAAGGCGCAAATGGTCACACAAATGAAGGGGAGCTTTGCCTGAAAGGTTACTATGGCTGGGACTTCATTCATGACACTAAAATTTTAACGCCGCGTTTAAAAAACCCGATGATCCGCCGTCAGCGTGGAGGCAAATTAGAAGTCGTTTCTTGGGAGGAAGCCATTGAATTTGCAAGCTCCCGTTTATTAGCCATCAAAGAAAAATATGGTCCAAAAGCCATCATGACGACAGGCTCTTCCCGCGGTCCGGGTAATGAAGCCAACTTCGTGATGCAAAAATTTGTTCGTGCAGCGGTCGGTAGTAACAATATCGACTGCTGTGCTCGTGTCTGACACGGCCCTTCGGTTGCAGGTCTGCAGCGTTCGGTCGGTAATGGCGCAATGAGCAACTCAATTGTTGAAATTGAGGATACCAAATGTATTTTTGTCTTCGGTTATAACGCCGCGGACTCACACCCTATTGTCGCTCGCCGGATTTTAAAAGCGAAAGAGAAAGGGGCACAAATTATTGTCTGCGACCCGCGTTATATTGAAACCGCGCGTATTGCAGATATTCACTTACCACTGAAAAACGGTTCGAATATCGCGTTATTGAATGCGTTAGCCTACGTTATCATCGAGGAAAATCTGTATGACCATGCCTTTATCGAGGCACATACCGACAAATTCGACGAATATCGTGCATTAGTGGCGCCGTATACACCAGAATCGGTTGAAGAAATCACTGGCATCAAAGCTGAGGATATTCGCAGAACCGCACGGATGTACGCTAAAGCTGAAAATGCCACCATTTTATGGGGCATGGGTGTCACTCAGTTCTACCAAGGGGTGGAAACCGTTCAGTCTCTCACCAGCTTGGCATTACTCACTGGCAACCTAGGTAAGCCGCATGTGGGTGTGGGTCCTGTACGTGGTCAAAATAACGTACAAGGTGCCTGCGATATGGGGGCGTTACCGAATACGCTACCGGGCTATCAGTATGTTTCGGATAAAGCGGCTCTCGATAAATTCGCCAAATTCTGGGGCATTGATGCAATGCCGGATGAAAATGGTATTCCGCTGAGTGAAGTCCCTCACTTTATCGATGAAGGCGTTCTGAAAGCGCACTATGTAATGGGTGAAGATCCACTACAAACGGAGCCGGATTTAGCGACGATTCGCCGCACGTTCGACAAACTTGAGCTGTTAATCGTGCAAGATATCTTTATGACCAAAACCGCGTCGATTGCAGACGTGATTTTCCCAGCGACTTCTTGGGGGGAACATGAAGGTGTCTATACGGCGGCTGACCGTGGCTTCCAACGCTTCTATAAAGCGGTAGAGCCTGTGGGTGATGTGAAAACTGACTGGGAAATCATCAGTTTAATGTCAACCGCAATGGGCTACCCAATGCACTACAACAACACCAAAGAAATTTGGGATGAGCTACGTGAGCTTTGCCCGATTTATTTTGGTGCGACTTACGAGAAAATGGCGGGCTTGGCATACATTCAATGGCCATGCCGTACATTAGAAAGTCAAGGCACCGAGTACCTGTATGAAGGTGGTAATTTCGATACACCAAATGGTCGAGGTCAATTCTTTACTTGCGAATGGCGTCCACCAATCGACCAAGTCAGTGCTGAGTACCCAATGGTTCTTGCCACCGTGCGTGAAGTGGGTCACTACTCTTGCCGCTCTATGACCGGTAACTGTAAAGCCCTGGCGTCTCTTGCTGACGAGCCAGGTTTTGTTCAGATCAATACGGCCGATGCGAAAGCGTTAGGCATTAAAGATCAGGAACTGGTTTGGGTCTGTTCACGACAAGGTAAAGTCATCACTCGCGCAAATATCAGCGACCGCCCAAATAAAGGTGCTGTATATATGACGTATCAGTGGTGGATTGGTGCTTGTAATGAACTGGTCGCTGAGAACTTAAGCCCGATAACCAAAACACCAGAATACAAATATTGTGCGGTACGTGTTGAACCAATCGCGGATCAACATAAAGCCGAGCATTATGTGGTTCAGGAGTATACGGGGATCAAACGTCGCTTACGTGAGGCAGCCGAAGGTTTATAGTTTGTTTTAACTCTTTGCACTGTAGGAATGCATATATAAAGCAGACCTACAGTGCAAACTATATTAAAAGCGACCGATATTAAAAATTACATAGCGATAATAAACATCGCCCTTCAACAATCGATTAAAATAAAATATTAATCGCCATTAAAAACTATTTAATAAAAAAATAACCTTTCAACAAAATAATCAACATCCTTTATTTTTACTGATTAATTTCCCTTTCTTTTTATCTTTTCCCTTTCCTTTTTATCTTTTCCCTTTCCCTTTTCTTTTTTTCTATTTTTTAACACTTATCAATCTCTAAATAATTCGCGTTGTGGCTAGGCGGCAGACGCAGCTAAGCCCTAGGAGCATACACAAGTATGTGACTAGGGTTAGTAAGGATAGCCAACAACGCCACGGCGTGAAGTATGACGAGATTAAGTATGTGACTCGAGTTAGCAAGGCCAGCCAACAACGCCACAGCGCGAAGTATGACGAGATTACTGGAATAGATCTTGAACACTAACTCCCAGCCTCTGCATTCTTGAAAGCAACGTCGTACGCTTCAACCCTAAGCGGGCTGCCGCCCCTCTCGCCCCTGCAACCACCCCATTGGTGGCTTTCAGCGCTTCAATAATGCGGTTTCGCTCTTCATCGTCGCTCTCTGGCGCATCTGTCTGCATTTTCCGCTCTAATGCACTGGGCCTATTGATAGCTTCTTTAATACGAGATGGCTTTGGGATATTTAGCTCATGCAGTTGAATATTTAGCGTATTTCCACGGGTTAAAATGACGGCACGCTCAATGACATTTTCCAGCTCCCGCACATTGCCTGGCCATGGGTACAAGGATAGCTGCGCGAGTGCATCGCGAGGAATACAATCAATTTTACGGTTCATACGCTGCGCCATTTTCTTGGTGAAATAGGTCGCGAGCAGTGGAATATCTTCTGGTCGGTCACGTAATGGCGGGATAACAATCGGGAATACATTCAAACGATAATAGAGATCTTCACGAAACTCTCGGTCTTCCGTCATCGCTTTTAAGTTGCGATTGGTCGCCGCAACAAGGCGCACATCCACAGGGATAACTTTATTGCCACCAATGCGCTCAATCTCACGCTCTTGCAAAACACGCAATAATTTTGGCTGTAGATCCAATGGCATATCACCAATTTCATCTAAAAACAGCGTGCTTTTATCCGCCATTTCAAAGCGACCAATATGAGTGCAGGTTGCCCCAGTAAATGCGCCTTTATCATGTCCAAATAGGTCGCTTTCCAGTAAACCCGTCGGGATTGCTGCACAGTTCATTTTAATCAGTGAACGTTGATGGCGATTGCTAAGCTGGTGAACGGCTCGGGCAATTAACTCTTTACCGGTACCCGTTTCACCCAAGATGAGTACGGTGCTATCACTACGAGCGACTAAATCCACTTGCTCCAGTACTTCGCGCATCGCCTGACTTTGAAAGACAATTTCGCTGAAACTATTGGTGTTTTGGATCTGTTCATTAAGCCATAAATTTTCATTTTTCAGGCTATCTTTGAGGCGAGTGATTTCACCATACGCTGCGGCATTGTCCACGGCTATCGCAAAGCGTGCCGCCACTTGTTTCAACAAAGTGCAGTTATCTTCGGTGAAAATGTGGTCATCTTCATGGGATAAAACCAAAACACCCAATGGCTTATGATTGAATGCCAACGGTAACAGCAACGTTTCCGTCATTCCTTCTGCACACAAATTTTGATACAGAGGGTCTTGAGTTTGACTATCGAGCGTTAAGCGCAGCGGTTTGTTGCTCTCCAAAACTTGAGCGAGATCCGCATGTAGTTCATTAAGATGATACTGGCTTTTTTTAACGGGTTTTGAGCGTTGATAATGGCTTGAATAACAAAGATAAACCGCTGAACTGACATTATCACAAAGGGCAACGCTAATTTGGCTAATACCAAAAAATCGGTAAATTTCTCGCGAAACTTCAGCCACTAACCCATCCATTTCAAGATGAGAAAGCACTGAGTTAGTGATGTCCACAAGGATCCTGAATTGGTCACGTTCATGACGAATTTGTTCGGTGGTTTCGGATATGCTCACAAAATCTCCAATCTCGTCCTAATCCACTGCATTGCTAAGTCATTTATTTATTTTACTGACTAACAATAATGAGAATTAGTTAGAGTTTTAAATTTTCATTTATAAACGACTTATTTATCCATAATAAAAATAAAAAAGTTTAATAGTGTGATTAATGCGATTGCTGTTTTTGATTTAATACTAATATTGTAGTCATTATTTGAAAAAATAATATCAGAGTCTGATTTAAGTTTGATCCATTCACCTATTTTAGATACTGGTTGATTTAACCCAATATCCGCTTAATACCGATTTCATGCCTCTCGTCAATAATGTCGAAAACCGTGTCGAATATGAAAGCTCTATTTTTTTACAATTATCCGATAATAAATAACCCAATGATTTTATTAAATATATTTATTTAACGAATTTGGCACGATCCATGCTTATCTCTGAGTATTGTCAGCATAAGACGAGGCAACCGGAATAGACCGGATCCTATGCCCGTTTACGATCATTCAGGAGAATATGATGAACCGTTTCATCATTGCAGACCCAAAGAAGTGCATTGGCTGTCACACCTGTGAAGTGGCTTGTGTGGTCTCCCACCAAGAGCAAGAAACAGGGATTGCCACCGTTGTAAAGGATGAATTTTTTCCACGTATTCATGTACTCAAAGGCTATACCGTTAGCACTGCAGTGGTTTGTCGCCAGTGTGAAGACGCCCCGTGCGCCAATGTGTGCCCTAATGGCGCCATCAGCCGTAAAGATGATTTTGTGTATGTAGACCAATCTAAATGCATTGGTTGTAAAACCTGTGTTATCGCTTGCCCTTACGGCACCATGGAAGTCATCAGCCGCCCAGTTGCGCAGCACATCACGGCACTCAATACCATTCCACAGTATCGTGCTGAAGCGCATAAATGCGACTTATGCCATACCCGTGAAAGTGGGCCTGCTTGTGTGGAAGTTTGTCCAACAGAAGCCTTAATGATCGTTGACAGAAATAAAATGGATGAAATTATCAAAGAACGCCGTCGTCGCGCAGCCTTTGAAAATCCAGCGGATATTTTGTCTTAAGGAATGGCAAATGCATGAAGTTGCCTTATGCCAAAGCGCATTTGAGATTATTGAACAGCACGCTAAACGCAACCATGCTCGGCGGGTGACTGGCGTGTGGTTAGAACTCAGCGCCGTCTCTTGCGTGGAAGAATCGGCAGTGCATTTTTGTTTCGATATTATTTGCCGGAACACCCTCGCCCAAGGTGCCGAATTACATATCGTGATTTCCCCAGCACAAGCACAATGTCGAGATTGTCAGCATCAGGTACAAATAACCCAATTTGGTGAAGGATGCCCCCACTGCGGCAGCCAAAATTTAATTGTCGACAACGCTAGCGCCATGCAAGTGAAGCAGATTGAAGTTGAATAACCCGTTTAGGAGCCAGTTATGTGTTTAGGTATTCCCGGTCAAGTAGTTGCCGTTGGTCAAACCCCTATGGATAGCGCCCAAGTGGATGTTTGTGGTGTCCAACGGGAAGTGAATATTGCCCTCGTATGCGAAGGGGATACCGAGAGCATGGTCGGTAAATGGGTATTAGTTCACGTCGGTTTCGCCATGAGTATTCTTGATGAAAAAGAAGCTAGAGATACCTTAGAAACGTTAATGGCAATGGAAGAAGTTGAGGAAGATGTAGGGTATTTTTTGCGAGGAAATACGTGATAGACCGTATTATTGCCCCACTGCTTTTTTGTATTTCGCCCCTTTTTACGCATCAAAAAAACCTGACACACTTTTGTGTCAGGTTTCATTAATTACCGTTTTACTCAATTAAACTATCAATCACACTCTGTAATTAGATAGCTTCAACTGGCACATAAACCGGCCACCAAGATTGTGTTCTCACCATTTCAACTTCAGAGTCACTGGCGTTAACCCCTGCTACGCCTTGGCTTTTCGCCATACGTAAAACAGCAAGAGCAACGATACTTGAAGTGATACGTAAATCTTCATTCGATGGTAATAACGATGCACCTTCTGAGCCTAATGTTGCTTGGCTTGCCACGGCTTGAACTGCGGCAAAAATCATTTCATCGGTAATTTTCGTGGCTTTAGACACGATAGCACCGAAGCCTAGTCCCGGATAAAGCGCAGCGTTATTTGCCTGACCGATTTTGTAGCAAACACCGTTATACATCACATCATCAAATGGCGCACCCGTTGCCACAAACACTTTACCTTCAGTCCATTCAATTAAATGCTGTGGTGTTGCTTCATGCAGTAATGTTGGGTTTGATAATGGGAAAATAATTGGGCGTTCAACGTGGCTTGCCATGCTGCGAACGATATCTTGAGTGAAGGCACCCGGTGTTGTTGATGTACCAATTAAAATCGTTGGTTTTACATTCTCAACAACCGTTGCTAAATCAATAATACCTTTAGCTTTATTCTGTTTCGCAAGGATATCCGCCATATCCGGCCAGCGGGTTTGTGCTTCAACAGAAACATCAACAATCTTTCTTGGATAGTTGGCAACATCTTGGCTGTTTTTCGCATAATCTTTTTGGAAATACAGTAAGCTGTCGACCATGTCGGTTGTCAGTAGTCCCGGCAAGTCAATTAACCAAATGCGAGAAATGGCTTCTTCACGAGACAGGCCACTGCGGATCATTTGGTCACGAATTTGGTCTGCAATACCACAACCCGCCGTTCCTGCGCCAAAGATAACCACTTTTTGCTCAGTCCAAGGCGTTTTACTTAATTTCACCGCATTCAATAAGCCTGACAATACAATGGCACCCGTGCCTTGCACATCATCGTTAAATGTCGCGAAATTCGCTCTGTATTTATCCAAAATGCGACGCGCATTTGTGGAACCGAAATCTTCCCAGTGCATAACAGCATTTGGAAATAGCTTTCTTGCCGCTTTGACATAAGCATCAACAAAATCGTCATAGACTTTGCCTTGAATACGCTCATGACGATTACCCACATATGATGGGTCATTTAACAGTTTTTCATTGTTAGTCCCAACATCGAGAACAACAGGAATAACACTGTGAGGATCTACGCCCGCGGCAGCAGTATAAACAGCCAGCTTACCGACTGAAATATCGATACCATTTGAACCCCAGTCTCCGATACCTAAGATTTCTTCTGCGTCAGTGGTCACGATCAATCGAATATCACCACCTTCAGCACCAAATGCACGCAGCTTTTCTTCGATTAATTCAGGTTCATTAATACTGAGGAAGATCCCGCGAGGACGAGTAATAATCTCGCTATAGTTTTCAATAGCATCGCCGACAACTGGGTCATAAACAACTGGCAGCATTTCCAGCATATGACGTTGTAATAATGCATAGAACAATGTCACGTTATTATCGTGCAAACGCCACATGTAAATATGTTTATCTAAATCAGAATGGCATCCACGGTAAGCGTGATAAGCACGGTTTAATTGTGTTTCCATATCCTCAGTTACAACAGGAGGAAGAATACCATTTAAGTCCAGCGCTTTGCGTTCTTCTTCAGTAAAAGCCGTTCCTTTATTTAATGATGGATCGCGTAATACTTCATATCCTCTTGCAGTGGTTTTAATTTTACGAATGTTATTTTCCACAACAACTTTAGCTTGTCGATTATACATAATTAATACCTTCTAATTTAAATATTATAATTCAGAGAAAACTACGCGCCAGATAGACCATTTCCTGTCATATCAATCGGATTGACATATTTATTAAAATCTTCTTCACTTATTTTTCCAGAAGCGATTGCAGATTCTTTTAACGTGATATTTTTCGCTATTGCATTTTCAGCAATATGCGCTGCATTTTGGTAACCAATAATTGGGGATAATGCCGTCACTAACATGACACTATTGTCCACATACTCGGTTATTTTCGTATTATTTAATTCAGTGCCTTCTACTGAATATTCCATAAATTTACGACAACCATCAGAAATAATACGAATGGAATGCAGGAGGTTATTAATAATTACCGGTCTCATCGCATTTAATTCAAAATTACCTTGGCTACCTGATATCGCAATCGCAGCATCATTACCCATAACCTGAATACCAATCATGACCATCGCTTCACATTGGGTTGGGTTGACCTTGCCGGGCATGATAGATGAACCAGGTTCATTCGATGGCAGTATTAATTCGCTAAAACCACAACGAGGACCCGAAGCTAGCCAGCGCATATCATTCGCAATTTTGATCAGCGCCACTGCCAGTCCGCGAATAGCCGCATGTGTGCGAACTAACGCGTCAAGAGAGCCTTGAGCGGTAAATTTGTTAGGTGCTGTAATAAACGGTTTTTGAGTTAATTCCGCTATCTTATCTGCGACATCTTTTGAAAAACCTTTTGGCGCATTTAATCCTGTGCCAACAGCCGTACCGCCAACAGCGAGTTTATAAAGATCTTGCTGACTACGTTTAATATCATCTAGCGCATCGCGTAATTGACCCGCCCAACCGTGCCACTCTTGCCCCACGGTTAAAGGCACTGCATCTTCGAGGTGGGTACGACCGATCTTAACGACAGTCATCCACGAATCAGCTTTCTTTTCAATAAGTTGAATTAAATCTTCAATGCTCGGAATTAATTGTTCATCAAGCGCAAAAATAGCGGCGATGTGCATTGCAGTAGGGAATGTATCATTGGAAGACTGACCCATGTTGACATCATCATTGGGTCCAACGGGCAATTGTGTTCCTAATGAGCCACCGAGTAATTGAATAGCTCGGTTAGAAATGACCTCATTCACATTCATATTAGATTGTGTGCCAGAGCCTGTCTGCCATACATAAAGCGGATAATGCTCATCCAATTGACCATGAATAGTTTCATCAGCTGCGATAACGATCGCCTCTTTTTTCCATTCAGCTAATCGACCTGCTTCGCAGTTAACCAACGCACAAGCTTTTTTTACATAGCCATACGCGTGGTAAACCGATTTTGGCATTAAATCATCGCCAATATTAAAGTGCTGTAATGAACGTTGAGTCTGTGCCCCCCAATAACGATTTGCAGGAACATTTACTTTTCCCATGCTATCGAATTCTTCACGGGTGCCTGTTTCATTAATACCAATAGGGATGCTCTTATTTAGAATATAATCTGTCATTACAATAACTCCATTTTAAATATAAAACATATGAGCAATTCCTATACTAAGTTAAAAGAATTAATTAAACATCAAATACCAAACATACGTTTAAATAAGACATTAAAGGTATCAAGATAACAAAAAGGCAGTTTAAAATATAAAAAATAAATTACCTGCCAATTTTTTATAAAAAATAATTATCGCAAACAGACTGTCTATTTCATCCAAAAATCATATAAAGACTAAAGTTTCAAAATAGCATTAAAAACAATATAATGTATTATCAATCTTATCTTTTAATGACAGTTAAAATAAATTGAATAATTTAATTATATTAAGAATATCGTTTAATCACTGACATAAAAACAAATAACCCATGTATTGAGTCAAATGTTGAAATTAAAGAGATTTGAATTGCAAAATAAACCAACAAAACAAAAATAACCACTGAAATATAAATGAAACAATATTATTTAATATAGAAAATATAATAGAAAAGAACTAAAAACATGTTATTCATTTAAAATACAAGGTGATATAGCCACTGAGTTTCTCTTTAGTTTAATACGCATTAATTTCAAAAAAATCATCCTTAATTATGCTTATGCAAAAATAAAGAGCATCATCACTCAACAATACTGAAGAGAAGCGTTTGATAATAGTGATCATGCCCACCTTGGCTGATCACTGAGCCTAACTCCACGCACAAAACGAGTGACGAGTTTAATAATCATATCGATGCCATATTAAACACTGGATTTACGCAGTTTTGGCGAAATAGCCGAATTTGCAGGGTGGGAAGCAGTGCTTTTCAGTAAAAACCGCACTGCATCCCTGTAGCGCGGTCTATTTATTCCCTTAACATTCTATCCTTCAATCAAAGGCTTCCTGTTTATCGTTACTCACCCTCAAATAACCGGAATCCCCCTAATCCTTCCCATGTTGGTAAGGCTTGATAAACTTGCTCGACGGCGGCAACCACTTTGTCATTCATCGGCATATAAAAACCTACTAAATCGGGCTGAATGCCTAAGAAAATGATTTCTCCAACATCCTCTTTTAACTGGTCGATAAGAAAATTCAGCGGCAAGTTATGGGTGCTCATAATAAACATTTCGGCGATATCATCGGGGTCGATAACCCGAACTTCCCCCGGTGCTAAACCAATATCCGCAGCATCCACAATTAATAAACGCTGAGGTTTTAAGGCTCGCACTTGGTGGGAAACGCTTTCAGGGCTGCTTCCGCCATTAATTGCCACCCAACCCTCAATCGGGGTTTGCTGCATCAGGTCGAATAGCATCGGGCCTGCGCCATCATCCCCCATCATGCTATTGCCCACCGCCAACATTAGGTTTTTCACGGGTGATGGGTTTTCTGAAGGTAATAAATTTTCGGCTGAAGCTTTGGCTTCCATTGAAAAGGAAGGTTGAATTTGTCTGGAGACATCGCTCATCGGCTGCCTTTTCGCTATCTGCCTTTTCATTATCAAATAAATGGCAGGCTCGCGCTCAATTTCACCGAGCAATCGAATCAGTGTGGCGCTCCATGCCTGATAGGGCGAGCTACTGTCTTTAGCGAAACTATCTAATGCTAACGCCAGCATATTAGTGTGGGTAGAATCGATATTAATCTCGCCGAAGGTGATCAAGCCCTGTAATTTGCGACGCGCCTCCCCTTCAGGAAGCGCATTCACCCATGCTTGGAAGCCATCTAACGGGCACTCTAACTCGGTTTTAAGGCAGTCAATCATCCCAACATGGTGACCAATCGCCAGTGAGTAATACATGACTTGCTGCGCATCTTCTGGCACGTCATCGTCACTGTCGACAAACTTCTGGCGCAGTGACCAGAAAATCACTTTCCCCGTTTCAGTCACTGACTCACTCATTGATGCCCCCTTGTTGCAACACGGTCACGAGTCGGTTCACAATCTCACGCAGGCGTGGGTCTTGCTCCTCGTCCATCCATGTTTGCATCGTAGCTTTCACTTGGCTTGGTGTCGCCCCATCGAGCAGGGTCAGGAAGCGATCACTGATTTCTCGACCTTGGTAATACCCTGCTTGGCGGCGCGCTTCACGCTCGATCATCACGCGAGTGGCTAGAGGTATTGATGGCAGTAAAAGCTCCACTTTTTCCCCGTCGGCTTCACGGTGATCTTGCCCAACCAATTTTTGATTCAATAACCCTAATGCCACTGCGAAACCGTAAATCGTGGCAGCTGGCGTTGGCGGGCAACCTGGGATCCACACATCAATCGGCACGATGTGTTCGCTGCCGCCCCAGACACAATACAGATCGTGGAAGATCCCCCCACCACAACCACAAGCCCCATAAGAGATACAGATTTTTGGATCCGGTGCAGATTCATACGCACGCAGTGCAGGCATGCGCATCGCACGGGTAACCGCCCCTGTGAACAGTAAAATATCCGCATGGCGCGGAGACGCCACCACTTTGATCCCGAAACGTTCCGCATCGAATACGGGGGTGATTGCCGAGAAAATTTCGATTTCACATCCGTTGCAACCGCCACAGTCCACACGATACACGTACGCTGAACGCTTAATATCTTTCAGCAGCGTACTTTTCAGTTTTGCGACCTGCTCATCGAGCACAATCGGCTGGCTAACGTGATGGTTTACGGGGATATTTGGCAAACTCATGATTTATCTCCCTGAATATGCAAACGAAAGTTCTGACGATCATTATTCAATAAATTGTTTTTTTGCTTACAGGATGGGCAAGTTTCATACATTGGGCGAAGGGCTTCAATACCGCCTTCCTCAATCCCCGATGCCACCATCAGCGTCATGGCATACTCCACGGATTTTTTCGGGGCGAATGCCTCACCGCATTGGCGACAATGTTGCAGGCGGAACGTCCCTTTCATGTACAAATCCGCTTTGTTCATTACTGCGGTTTCAAACTCTTCCGTTAAGTGAATGGCGCGAGTCGGACAAACTTCTTCACAGCGCGCACAATAAATACAGCGACCTAAAAACAGCTGCCAGCGGCGTTCACCACTTTCTAAGTCTGTTTCCATGGTTAATGCATTGGCTGGGCAAGCGGAAATACAAGCGCCACACGCAATACATTGCTGCGGGTCGTATTCCGGTTTGCCTCTAAATCCGTGAGCCACTTCCAGCGGTTTGAACGGGTATTTCACCGTTGCGGTACCCGCATTACGAAGGGTTTTGAAAAGTTTAAACATGGTGTCCCTCCGTTATTTCATAATCGAATGTTTGCGCTCGATACTGTGCTGTTCGAGCTCTTTGTATGCCACGGTTTTCGCTTTGCGTTTTTTCACATCCACCAGCGTCACGCGGTCAGTACAGGAGTAGCAAGGGTCGAGGCTACCAATAATCAATGGCGCATCGGAGACGGTGTTGCCTTTCAGCATATAACGCAGCACTGGCCAGTTCGCGTAAGTGGCAGCACGGCAGCGCCAGCGATACAGTTTTTGGTTATCGCCGAGCATGCTCCAGTGAACATCTTCACCTCGCGGCGCTTCGGTATAGCCCAGTGCAAATTTATGAGGCTGATAGGTAAAGCCTTCGGTCAGAATTGGACCTTCCGGCATATTGTCGAGGGCATATTCAATCATCGACAGAGAGTCCAATGTCTCTTTAATACGTACCATCACGCGGGAATAAACATCGCAACCATCTAAGGTGAATAACGTTTTTGGTAAATTGCCATAGTCGGCAAATGGGTGGTCGAAACGTACATCGCGTTTGAAACCGCTGGCGCGGATCATCGGTCCTACTGGGCTGTAATCACGGGCAACTTGTGGATCGAGGCGACCAACACCGACGGTACGCTGCTCCATATTTGGTGTGCTCAGCAGCATATCCACCAGCTGGGTGACATCTTGGCGCATCTCTTTAACCAGCTGAATAGTTTTCACGCGCTGCTCTTTTAAGAAGTCACGACGAACCCCGCCAATTAAGTTGGTACCGTAAGTTTTACGGGCGCCTGTCAGTAATTCCGCCATGGTCATGGATTTTTCACGGACACGGAAAAATTGCATGAAACCGGTATCAAAACCAGTGAAGTGGCTCGCTAAACCGATATTCAGCAAGTGGCTGTGTAAGCGTTCCACTTCCAGTAAAACACTACGAATAGTATGAGCGCGCTGAGGAACATAAATACCTAATGCGTTCTCAACTGAGGTGGTATATGCCACGCTGTGAGTGAAGCCGCAAATACCGCATACGCGATCAGATAAGAAAGTGACTTCGTTGTAGCCCATGCGGGTTTCGGCCAGTTTTTCCATTCCGCGATGCACGTAGAACATACGGTAATCCGCATCCACAATACGTTCGCCATCCACAAACAGGCGGAAGTGCCCCGGTTCATCGGAAGTGATATGCAGCGGACCAATTGGTACGATGCGGCTTTGAGTTTTGCTGTCGTTGATAAACTCGTAGGTTTCAGTGTCAGTGGTTGGCGCTGGACGCTGACGGTAATCCATGGTGTCTTTGCGCAGCGGATACAGGTCTTCCGGCCAATCATCCGGTAGCACTAAACGACGCTCATCCGGCAAGCCCACTGGGCGTAAGCCGTACATATCACGAATTTCACGTTCTCCCCACACCGCCGCAGGCACGCGCGGCGTTACGGATGGAAATTCTTGAGTGATTGGGCTGACATAGGCTTTCACCGTCACCCAACATTTTTCCCCCTCTTCCATCGACAGTGCGTAATAAACCGCAAACTGTCCATTTAGAGGACGCTCATCGTTCCCCCATAATACCGGCAACCAACCGCCGCAGCCGTAATAGAGGAATTCCACCACTTCTGGCAGCATCTCGGTTTTGACGGTAATGGTGACTTGGTTGGCAGTTTGCCACTCCTCTTCCAGCATGGCATGAGGAAATTTCTCGCGCACTTTTGCCAGATAGCCCGCGCCTTTGCGAACGCCCTGAAGGGTATCTGTATAATTCTGATAGCTCACGTTATTTCTCCTGCAATGAAGGTTCGGAGGTGCTTGCACCCCACGGCCATTGGTAATTTAAGGTAGTAATTTGGTGGCCGACTGTCGCGCTGTCTTTGAGCACGATTGTCGCGGCATTTTCCAATAAGCGGCTGACAGGTTGAGGAATATACGTCCCCATCACTAACATCAGTACAATCAAAATCGCCATTGGTAATGTGGTTAAAATGCCCAGCTCACCACGCGCTACGCACTCTGGTTGTTCGCCAAATAAGGTTTTGGAAATCATGCGGATCAACCCACCCAGTACGACGGTAATCAGGATCAGCACCAGCAAGGTTAACCAGAAATGGTTAGCAACTAGCCCCGCCACCACAATCATAAATTCACTTAAAAAGACGTTGAATGGCGGCATACCGCCCAGTGCTAATGCACCGCCCGCAAACACCACCGCGGTAAATGGCATAGTGCGCAGTAACCCTTTCACCACCGTAATATCGCGAGTGCCATATTTCAGTAAGACATTACCGGAGCCGCAGAACAGCAAGGTTTTACCCAAACTGTGGTTTAAGGTATGCAGCAATGCAGCCAGTACACCTAAAGGCCCACCGATGCCTAATGCCACCGCGATCAGCCCCATGTTTTCCACACTGGAGTACGCCAGCAAACGTTTCATATCTTTTTGTACCAAGATAAAGAACGCCGCCACCGCCACGGACATTAATCCGAACACCAGCAGTAAAGTTTGCGTAAATTCGCCGCCAATCGATGAAGTCACAATGATGTAGTAACGGATGATAATCAGCAGTGCGCAATTCAACAGCACCGCAGACAGCAGCGCCGACGTTGGGCTTGGTGCTTCACTGTGCGCATCCGGTAGCCATGCGTGCATTGGGAACAGACCCGTTTTGGTACCAAAACCGATTAACACAAACACAAAGGCAAGGTGCATCAGGGTTGGATCGAGAAGGTCGGTATATTTCAGAACTTCCGTCCAAAAGATTGCCATTTCAGGATCCGGCATCACGTTCACCGCGTTGGCATACACCAAAATGGTACCAAACAGACCAAATGCCACACCCACGCTACAGATAATGATGTATTTCCACGCGGCTTCCAGCGAAGAGCGCTGACCGTAAATACCCACTAAAAATGCAGAGCTTAAGGTGGTCGCTTCGACCGCTGCCCACATTAAAATCAGGTTATTACTGGTGATCACCAGCAGCATAGTGAACAGGAACAAGTGGAAGAAACCGTAATAGTTACATAAGGTTCCGACACTGATTTCCCCTTCATGCACTTCATGGTTCATATAACCGATAGAGTACAAGCCAGTCAGGAAACCGACGATCCCCAAGATAGCGAGGAATAACCCTGCGAGGCTATCAAGGTGGATCCAATGACCTGCCATCAGCAAGTCACCGACTTTATCTATCGTGCCAACCATCCAGAGCGATAACACCAGTAATACCGTGATCCCAATAGCATGGATCAAGGTGACGGGGATTTTTGCCCCGTTACCCATTAAGCGGCAGGCGAACGCCAGCAGTGAAATCACCAGCGGAGTTGCCATCAATAAGGTTAATAACATTGTTTGACTCATCTCATCACCCCTTCAGCGCGGTCAGTTGATCCACGTTCAGTGTGTTGAGCGTGCGATAAATTTTACGAGCCAATACCGCCATAATGATCACCGCAAATATGGCGTCTGTGGCGATACCAATTTCCACCAGCTCAGGGGCTTTATACGCCAGTAACGCGAGGGTTAGGTGGGAGCCATTTTCCATGAGGCAGTAACCAAAGGCCTGCTTGAGAATATTGCGTTGAGTCACTATACACAGCAGCCCCAACATAAAATGCCCAAGAGAAACCGCTAATGCAGGTTTTAAATCCGCCGCCAACGGCAATTTAATTGGCTCGACCACAAACCAGCACAGCACCACAATCACCGCTGCTGCTAACATCAACCAAGCTGGGCTAATCACCCCGCCGTTCGCGGTTGGGTCGGACAATTTTCGGAAGGCGTAGCCCATAATCAGCGGAACCAAAACCACTTTGGTGGCAAACGCGGTACCTGCCCACATTGCCAATTCAGGTGCATTTAAGGTGTAGGAAAGCGTGCCGAAAATCGCCACTAATACCAGCGACTGCAACGCATAAAACCAACAAGAGACCACCGGCTTTTTCGCGCCGATCACCAGCAGAGACGTGATCATCATCAGCCCTGCTAAATTATTTACAATCATTGAACCAGTCATACTTTCTCTCCCTTAACCGAGCCAGATGACGGCAATAACACTAGAACAGAAGGACATCACGATCAGTAAGCCGATAACCCACTGCATTGCCCAAGGAACTGCGCTGCCGTTTGCCACTTCTTCGCTAGGCTCACCCGGAACCACTTTGCCGAACCAGTACAGTAACCATGCAAAGCTCGCGACAGATTCAATCAGTACCAACACCATAATTGGCGTTAATACCCAGAACTGTTCCGACAGCGCGAAGCCCGCTGCAAAGATAGGGAATTTACTGAAGAAGCCATTCAGTGGAGGAACACCTGCGATGGCGAGTGCCGCCACACAGAAGCCCACACCGAGTAATGGATAGCGTTTTGCTAAACCACGTAAGCGCGGCAGCATACGTGTACCACAGCTATAACTCAGCGCACCTGCCACTAAGAAGAACAGGCTTTTCGCAAAAGCGTGGTTGAAGATATACGCGATACCGCCATCGAAGGCTTCTTTGGAACCGAAAACGGATAAGGATAAAGCGAGGAAAATATACGCCAGCTGCGTAATGGTTGACCACGCCAGCAGACGTTTCATGTCTTTCTGCGGCAGGTACATCATAAAGCCATACACCAACGTAATGACCGCCATCACGACACCCACCCAACCAATGATTTCTGGCACATGGGTCGAAGACATCAAGCCACGGGCAAAGATATATACACCCACTTTCACCATGGAGGCGGCGTGTAAGTAAGCACTAACTGGGGTTGGTGCTTCCATCGCATCGGGTAGCCAGGCTTGCAGTGGTAACTGGGCTGATTTACCCCATGCTGCAAACAGAATACCGCCAAACACGATCAGGCTTTGGGATTCACTCAAACGGTCAATGGCGCTCAGAGCAAAGGTTCCCGTGCTGATAAACAGGGTTGCCGCCGCCATGTATAAGCCGAGTGAGCCAACATGGGTAATGAGCAAAGCTTTCATCGCTGAACGCTGGGATTTTTCAGTTTGGTAGTAACCAATAAGCGCCCAAGAACATCCACCGGTAATTTCGAAGAACACCAATTGCCCTAAGATAGTGGAGGAAAGCACCACTCCCGCCATCGCACCGATAAAGATCAGTAAGAAAGCGTAATAGCGACGAGTGGGTCCATGAGCGTGCTCACGGTTTCCTTCAGTGAGATACCCCGTTGAGTAGAGGCAAATCAAGAAGCCGAGGAACACGACCGCAAACGCAATCAGCGTGCTCACGCCATCCACAGTAAAACCGAACAGCGCGACATCACCCGTCTGAATTAACTCCAGCGTGGTGGCGACCTTGCCACCGTCTAAATAGAGCCAGCCCAGTGCCGCTGTTCCCAAAGATGCCAGCAACGCCACTAAGGTACTTAGCCACGGCGCCAGACGGGTGGGTAGCACACTGACCAGCAACGCCCCGATGAACGGGATTATCAAGGTTGCTAGTGCAATATTCTCTAACATGCTTCGTCGCTCCTTATAGACCGGTGAGGTAGAAGACGAATCCGAGTGCCGCAACACCGAATCCTAACCAAGTCACATGGTGCGTTAATAAGAAACGACCACGAGCCAGACTGTTTTCGACCAGCGACGCCAGTACGAAAATCACCAGTAATTTCACTAGCAGTAATCCCATCGCTAACAATACGCTACCAACGGTAAAAGCACTGGCATTGCCGAATGGGCAGAAAATCGACAGGAACAGAACCGCAACGACCACTTGTTTCAGACCAATGCCCAGTTTCACCATCGCGAATCCTGAACCGGAGTATTCGGTTAATGGGCCTTCTTGCAGCTCTTGCTCCGCTTCTGCCACGTCGAATGGGATTTTGCCCATCTCAATAAATGTCGCGAATCCGCAAGCGAGCAGCGCTAATAACGTGGCAGTTGGAGATACCCAGCCTTCACTCATCGTGGCGCTGATGGTGCCAATATTGGTGGAGCCAGCTATCAGAGCTACGACTAGCAAGCCGAGGAATAACGTCGGTTCCACCAGTACGCCAAGAGTCAGTTCACGGCTGGCACCGATACCCGCAAATGGGCTGCCGGTATCGAGGCCGGAAAGTGAGAAGAAAAAGCGGAATAACGCGAAGATATACAGCACGATAATGATATCGGCTGCGCCACTAAACAGTGATGTGTTCGTGACCACTGGCAATGCCATCGCTAGCAGCAACATGCTGCTCAGCAGCACATACGGCATGATGCGAAAGATAATACCTGAGTCACGCGGCGCCACAGATTGGCGAGTCATCAATTTGATGATGTCGCGATAATCTTGCCAAATTCCGGGACCTTGGCGAGAGTGCATTTTGGCGCGAATTTGACGAGAGATCCCCGTGAACAGCGGCGTCAGCAGCAGTAAAACCACAGCTTGAACGACGGCGAAGATCCCTGTCATCAATGTGGGTGTTTCTTGAATCGACATGGCTTCTCTCCTTACGCCGCAATCACAACAAGCAGCACGATCAAGGCCGCGACTACATACAGGCAATAGAGCCTGAAGTCCCCGCCTTGCAGGCATTGCATGCGTTTTGCTATTCGGTTAATCACGCGAACCAGCGGGTAGATAATTTTCTCATCCCAGAACGGTTCCACCTTCCCTGCCCCCTCTTTCGTCACTTCTAAGGTTTGCGCTAAACGCGCTGAAGGGTCGAGCTGAGTACGCAGGCGATATAGCGGCGCAAACATAGAACGCAGCGGCTGAGTAAAGCCACCCGCTGACACTGACATCTCTTTTTCCCATGCATAACCACACGCCCAAGCATCCCCTTTACGGCGCGCGTCGAGCTGTTTGCCTTTAAATACCATGTAGATAATTAATGGAATGATTGGCAGCGCTAGCAACAGGATCAAGGTCATGGCTGGAGAGATCATCGCTTGAGATGCGCTGTTTGGTACCAGCATCGCCCCTTGTGCCACAGTGATATCGGTGGCGTGTGTCAGGGACATTGCCACGTTGGCTAAGACCGGAGCGATATAGGTCGCGCCTACACCTAAAATCACACAGATAGCGGCTAAAATCAGCATCGCGGCAGTCATTGTCCACGGCACTTCGCGAGCATGAGTGGCTTGCTCACTGCGAGCACCACCACAAAAACTGACGCCGTACACTTTCACAAAACACATTGCCGCCAACGCCCCGGTGATGGCTAACATCACAATGGCGATTGGACCGCTGATGCGCATAATAAAAGTGCCTTCGTGACTCATGGAGAATAGCGATTGGTAGGTGTACCACTCACTGACAAAGCCGTTGAGTGGTGGCAGCGCAGAAATCGCCATACAGCCGATTAAAAACGCGGTTGCGGTCAGTGGCATTAATTTGGCTAAGCCGCCCATTTTTTCCATATCGCGGGTATGCACACGGTAGATCACGGCGCCCGCACCAAGGAACAGTAATCCTTTGAAGACGGCGTGGTTAAGTAAGTGGTAAATCGCACCGAGCAGACCAATGGTCGCCAACACAGGCATATTGTTTGCCATGCCGACCATTGCCACACCGACACCCATCAAGATAATCCCGATATTTTCGACGGTGTGCCAAGCCAGTAAGCGTTTGATATCGTGCTCAGCCAGTGCGTACATAACCCCAAGAACCGAGGAAACTGCACCGAATGCCAGCACCACAATGCCCCACCAGCCTTGAGTCGCGCCGAGTAAATCGATACCCACTTTGATAATTCCGAAGATACCGATTTTTACCATTACACCAGACATTAATGCTGATGCATGAGACGGTGCTGCGGGGTGAGCTTGCGGTAACCAGCTGTGAAGTGGGAGCATCCCTGCTTTGGCGCCAAAGCCAAAAAATCCCAATAAGAAAACGATGGATGCCATCGCTGGTGAAAGTGAAAGTTGGCGGAAGGAATCGAAATCTAAGCTGCCACTTTCACGCCACATTAAGAAGAAGGCGATCATAATTAAAATCGAACCGGCGTGGGCAATAAAGAAGTACAGCAGACCCGCACGGATAGATTTGTCATCTTGGTCGGCAATCACTAAGAACCAGGAAGCCAGTGACATCATTTCAAACAGGATGATGAAGTAGAAGGCGTTATCCATCACCACCAAGGCGACCATCGAGGCGATAAACAGGTTCAGGAAGAACCCCATGCTCCATGCGCCGCGACCGCAATATTCTTGAACATAGTTTAAGGAATATAGGGCGCTGACGGTCACCAGCAGCGAAATCACCATCACCATAAAGGCAGCCAGGCTATCGAACCTCACGACAAAATTGGCGAACGGGAATGGGCCTTGGGACAGGTAAGTAAGCACTTCCCCGCTCATTAGCACTGGAATTGAGCTGCATAAGCCCAGCACGCCGCCGATCATGGCAGCAATTCCCGCGACATAAATGGCGAGCTTTTCTTGGCGTTTAAAGAGCAACGAAACAAAGCCACCCACCGCGTAGAAAATCACCGACCATAAAAGTAACTGAAGAGGTGTCATTATGGGTTCTCCCGATCAGCAACAAAAATGTCGAACTCTGGCGGCATGGCATCGACAGATGCGCTGCGGCGTTTGGCACTTTCGTTTTCGAGTTGGTGTTCTTCCACCAGATGGAGGGCATCAGTTGGGCAGACTTTGACACAAGCTGGCCCTTCGTCACTAAAATCACACAGGTCACACTTCACGGCGACATTGCGGATTCCTGCGTTCCACGCCAGGAAAGGGTTCATGGTTGGGAGGCTATCTGGCACATCTAATAGCATCTCTTTTGGGACATATTGTTCAAAGAAATCAGGTGTATCTACCGGTTTACTGCCTGACGGTGTGATTGCTCCAAATGGGCATACCAAGCCACACAGTTTGCAACCAATGCACAGGCTTTCATTCAGCACAATCATGTCATTTTCGTGGGTGATGGCATTGACCGGACACACACGCGCACACGGGGCATCGTCACATTGACGACAGAGCATCGGTGCGGTTAGCTCGCCAACTTTGACCACCTTCAGTCTCGGATATGTTTGTAATCCTTGGGCTTTATGCGTTTCTGAGCACGCCGCCATGCAAGTGTTACATCCGATACACAGTTGTGGGTCTGCAATTACAAAGCGATTCATTCGCTTTCCCCTCCAATAAAATCAGTCGGATCTTAAGTTTGTTGCAGACACCTAAGCATTTTTTGTGCCAGAAATAATATTGTTGTTTATCAGTTGGTTGGGATTTTTTGGCGTGGAAGTTCGACAGTAATGACGATGGGGGGCAATAAAAGAAAAAATAGAATTTAAGTGATGACTAAAGCTTAAAAGTTCAAAAAAGGGGGCTTGTTCATTGCCGCAATCAACTCTCGCCTAACTGGGGCTCTACCTAATTGATTGTATAGATCAAAACAACTGTCCCACACGGCTCTTATTCGAGATCCTTTGGGATAGCCATCTTTAATTAAAGTCATAGATTCCTCCATTAATAACCTGAATATTATTTATTCTTAATTTGTGTAGAATTAATGAATAACAGTAGTAATGGAACATCAAAATGAACAATAGTGAATTAATAAAAAAACTTCTGCCTACGCTGGATAATACCGAATTACTTTCAATACATTCAGACGTTTTGCTTGAATTATGCACAAGAAATGTTTTACGCACCCAAAATAATCCAGTAGGTGACTATGCTGAATGGTTAGTTTCCCAAGCATTTGGAATGAAGTTACTGAATAATTCCTATCCTGGAGTTGATGCAATAGATGCTGATGGCCAAAAAGTTCAAATCAAAGCACGCAGAATCACGCCAAATAGCCTTTCTAAACAGTTAAGTGCTTTGCGAAATTATGATGCAACTGAATTTGATTACCTTATTGCTGTCATATTTGATGCGCACTATAACGTCATTGAAGCATATCAAATTCCTCATACCGTCATTGGAGATTATGCTAAATTTAGCAAGCATACGAATGCCCATCTCATCACGTTAAAGGGGGATATTCTTTTAGATGAGAGAGTTCTTGATATTAAAGAAAAAATAATATTAATTACCAAGAACTTACATAACAAGCCACTATTATCAAACTGAAACTTTTCCACTTTTGGCTATTAATTAAGACAGAATAAAACTGAATTAAAAAATCCAGTTTCTTTTCAAAATTGAATGAGATAGCTAACTTTATCATTGTATACATGTTTTAAATAACCAGCCCCAATATCATCGCTGATTGTCCTAATGGTTAACCGTTGCCCGCTTGAATCGCAGCCAAGAACTTCTGGAGAGCTCAGCCTTCTCTATTGAACGCGTGGCTGAATTAACGGGCTTTCAATCCTCCGTGACATTTAGGCAGGTATTTAAGGATAAGTTTGGGATTAGCCCGATACAGTGGAGAAAAGTATTTGGTAGCAATAAAAATATTTTATAAACCATAAAAGAAATTATTTTTCATATAAAAAATATAGCCAAGAAATTATTTTTCATATCGATTCATTAATATTTAAATCTATCAAAAAACCCATTAAAAAAAAGAAAAAATATATTCCTCATTATTTTTAAAAATAAAACTGGTAATACCAGAACAGATAAAAACAAATTACTTAATTAAAATGTCACGCAAGTAAAATAAACATTAAATAAGAATTATCTTAATACAAATTAATGATAAAGAATCATTCTCACTCTTAACATTAGGATTAAAAACCGTTTTAATTCCACTTTCAAAATTAAACACCATTTATTTTCTCAATTTAGATAAAAGGATCATGAGTGCTAATTCTTGAATAAAACACTTGGAAAATAATAACCAGCTTGATTATAGTTCTCGAAATTATAGTTCTAATACAAAATAGGTATTTTTTATACCTATTATAGTTATTCGAATTATAAATTAGACACACAGTTCCAACCGATAACATTGTCATTAACTTTTCCACTTAATAGTCAAATTTAGATAACTTTATTAAAGGCTAAAAAAAATTCACCCATAAAATCAATGCTCATTAATTTAACAATAAGAGCTTAAAAATAATTTAAATATTCCCGTAACTGCATCAGTAGCCTAACAGCTCGCTGGGCATCATTACACTGCTAATAACTTGATTTAATTTTTAAAATTAAACGTCAAGGATGGTTTCACATGAAAAATAAAAAACGCTATTATCCAGTAAATTATCTTTTTTTACTTATAATGGCTTCAACAGGTCATGCTGCCACCATTACAAATGGTGAAGTCAAAGAGTTAGATGATAAAAATGAAATTTTAGATCTTGAAGATTTACATATAAGAAATGGAAAAGTTTTTGTTAAATCTGGAACGCTAGAAACCAATAGCACAGTTATCACTGATTATTTTGGAGAATCTGGAAGTGTCACGGTTTCAGGAAGCGATGCTATCTGGAATAACAAAAACACCTTGAATCTTGGTGTCATCAGCATTCATAACAGATACACAAAAACCCCCTCGCAATCAGGTATTGATATTCTTAATGGCGCTCAAGTTTATACCGATAAATTTTCTATGGGCAATTATCGGGGCACCAATCTTGACGAGAAAGCGCAATATACCTTAAATGTCGATGGCAAAGGTTCCATCTTAAAAGTTAATCAAGATTTAACAGCCTCCTCATTTGATAGTAATCGATTCCCAATCGGCATTGTCACAATCAATATCGATAATGACGGTGTTATTGAAGCTGAAAATGTCGTCATACATGATATGAACATAAACTATGACGGAGCATCCCTAAAAACGGTTTTAAATATCAAAAATAACGGATTATTAAACGTTCAAGAAGACGTTTACTTTGCCAAAAACTTTGGAAATGCCGAACCAGATACCCCCAGTGAACTGAATATTTTGTCTGGCGGTAAAATTAAAGCGAAAAACTTCCATGCCGGTGTACATAAAGTGTGGAGTGATAATTCCCCTGTCTCCCTATTAATTTCCGGTCAAGGCTCCTCCATTGATGTGGCTGAAGATTTTACTACTGGAGGAAATTTACGAAGCTTATTAACTGTCGAAGATGGCGCTGAAATAAACGCTAAAAATATCACTTTGGGTACGGGAGAGTCCGCAACGGTTGACCCTTACGATATCAACACGCCGCATCCAACCGTAATCGTGACTGGCGAGCAATCAAAAATCACCGCTCAAAACCACCTCATCTTAGGGGATAACGTCAACCATGAAATCACCATTGCAGACGGTGGCTTGGTCTCTGCCGAAGAGATAACTCTCGGTAAAACAAAGCTTCTTCCAAGTATTCTAGGAAGAAGTACCCTTAACCTGCTGGCTGGCGGGAACGTCACCACCCAAAAAATCAACTTAAACAAAGACAGTAATTACTTCAATGCCGTTATTTATCATGGTGATGGTGGTCTAGCGGGAGAATTAAATACCGAGAGTATCGAAGGCTTTACTGGCAAGAATAACTACCAGTTTGATGGCGATAAACTCCCTATGCAGGCGGGATTAGTGTTCAATTATCAAAATGATAATGATTTTGCCCCGAATCTGATTAATACCATCAATGTGGTGAAAAACAATACCAATACCATCACGTTTGCAGGAGATAACAACCTGCATGGTGGCATTGTGGTTATCAACGATGGTGCGTTAAAAGCAGGCAATCAAAACGCCTTTGGAAGCCGTGTCGATGTTAAAAACTTCAGCCAGTTTGACCTCAATGGATTTGGCCAAAAAATTTCATCACTGGATAACCGTGGAGTCGTTAAGCTTTCAAGGGACAACCAAACACAAACGCATTTGAATATTCTTAATGGTTATAAGGCTGATAATGGCTCTCTCTATTTCAATACTGAACTGGGTGGGGATGATTCAAAAACAGATAAATTAATCATCTATGGTGATAGCACCGGTAATACCACGGTTTATGTGAATAATATTTATGGAAAAGGCGCACAAACTGAAAAAGGCATTGAACTGATTACCGTTGCAGGTCGCTCCCTTGGGGAGTTTAAGCAAAGCGGACGTATTGTTGCAGGCGCTTATGATTACACGCTACTGCGCGGTGGCTATATTCCAGGTACGAATTATAAAAACTGGTATTTGACCAGTTTTTATGTGGAGCCGCCAGTTGACCCTGTCGACCCTATTGACCCCGTTGACCCCGTTGACCCCGTTGACCCTATTGACCCTGTTGACCCTGTTGATCCTGTCGACCCTATTGACCCCGTTGACCCTATTGACCCTGTTGATCCTGTCGACCCTGTTGACCCTGTTGACCCCGTTGACCCTGTCGACCCTGTCGACCCCGTTGACCCCGTTGACCCCGTTGACCCTGTTGACCCTGTTGACCCTGTTGACCCTGTTGACCCTGTTGACCCTGTTGACCCTGTTGACCCTGTTGACCCTGTTGACCCTGTTGACCCTGTTGACCCTGTTGACCCTGTTGACCCTGTTGACCCTGTTGACCCTGTTGACCCTGTTGACCCTGTTGACCCTGTTGACCCTGTTGACCCTGTTGACCCTGTTGACCCTGTTGACCCTGTTGAACCTGTTGACCCTGTTGACCCTGTTGACCCCGTTAAACCTGTTGACCCTGTTAAACCACCACCTCGGCCAGAAGTGGGGACTTACATCAGTAATATGCAAGCGGCCAATACCCTATTTGATCTGCGACTGCATGACCGTTTGGGCGAGACTCAGTACACCGATGCGTTAACGGGCGAAACCAAAGTAACCTCGATGTGGTTACGCAATGTGGGTGGCTTTAATCGTTCCCAAGTGGCGCAAGGGCCACTCAATACACGGGATAACCGTTACGTTATCCAATTAGGTGGCGATGTTGCCGATTGGTCGACCGATGGGCTTAATCGTTATCATGTAGGTGTGATGGCAGGATACGCTCACCAGAACAGCAAAACCAAAAACCACCGTAATGGCTATGATTCCAAAGGTAATACAAGTGGTTACAGCGTAGGGCTGTACGGTACTTGGTATGCGAATGAAGCTGATAAGTCTGGGTTGTATGTCGATACTTGGGCGCAGTATAACTGGTTTGATCATGAGGTTAACGGTCATCAACTTGCCACCGAGAAATATAAATCCCGAGGCATGACGGCTTCTGTAGAGTCCGGTTATACCTTCAAAATGGGGGAATACACCACCAATGAGATGGTCAATACTTTCTATCTGCAACCTAAAGCACAAGTGACGTGGCAAGGTGTGAAAGCGAATGACCATACCGAAGCGAATGGCACCCTCGTCAGTAGCAGCGGAGAGAACAATATTCGTACGCGCCTGGGATTACGGGCTTACCTACATGGCCACAATGCCATTGATGAAGGTAAAGGTCGTAACTTTGAGCCGTTTGTCGAAACTAACTGGATTTATAACAGCAAACAGTATGGCGTGAAGATGAATGGCGAGCAGTTTAATGTTGCCGGCACCCGCAATATTGGGGAAGTAAAAATCGGTATTGAAGGCCAGATTAACTCGAACTTGAACTTGTGGGGGAACGTTTCTCAGCAGCTCGGCGATTCCGGCTACAGTGATACTCAAGCGGTGTTTGGCATTAAGTATATGTACTAGTTTAATTTCGTATTTGTAGCATATAAAAAGGCGGCTTGTATCTGTGTGAATGCAAGCCGCTTTCATTTGTGTGTGTAACCAGAGGCCTGATTAGCTTTTACAAGATTGTCCCGGCTTTTTCACGATTTCGCCAAAGTCATTCAATGCGCTTGGCTTGGTGATTTTACTCTGCGCATTATTGAGCACTGGTAATTCAGGATCCATTTGCCATGCATTCCAGCCACCATCATAGATCTGGCTATTTTCCCATCCCGCCATTTGAGTCATAAACCATGAAACACTGGCTCTCCACCCTGTACCACAATAAAAAGCAACGTGGTCTGATGGCTCAATGCCTTGCGTTTTCCAAAGGGCAAATATCTCTTCTGGGTTACGTAACGTGCCGTCAGGATCATAATAGTCAGACATATCGTTCGCGTTTTTACCGCCGAATCCCCAGATAGCCCCAGCAGGCTCGCCTTTACGTGGAATATAATCATATCCCGTAATTTTCCCAGTATATTCATCCCAAGTACGATTACTGATTAGCTTTAATCCCGCTTGTTGGGCTTGTATTGCTTCCGCAGGCATAGAAATGTTGACCTGAGGATTTGCCGGAATAGATGTTCCAAAATCCGTAATCGGTACAGGTATATTCATCACGGTTTCTGTTGGTAGCTCCGCATCAACCCAGACATTTAAACCGCCATTAAGAAAGCGGACATCTTCCACACCCGCCCATTTTAATGCCCATAATACGCGTAATGCTGCCATCTGGTTTTCAGAATAAACCACCACTGGCGTATCCTTACGGATGCCATTTTTCAATAGGTTATGTTCAATCACATCCGGTTCGGATAGATTCCATACTGGTCCATTTTCAATCCAGTCGGTATTAAAATGGTAGGCACCTTTAATATGAGTAGAATACGATTTTGACTGCTCCGCATCCCCCCAAGAGACTTCAAAAATGACAGGCTTTTGGTCACTGGTATAGCTTTCTGGTTTTTCTCCCTTCAGCGCTGCATTAATCCAACTTGGTGAAACACTCATCCAATAATTGGGATATTTATCCATTGGATAATCTGCATTGGCATATTTAATGAACTCTTTAAATGCGAGTACCTTATAACCTTTAGCCGCAAATTCCGCGGTGACACGCTCTAAATCATCGAGATTGCTATCATAGAAAACCAGTGTTTTTTCTTTGGTAATTCCTTTTTCTTCCACGAAGTGAGTAAACTTATCTTCATCAATAAAGTCCAGCCAGCCCGTCGTAAATTGCATAGCGCCTTGTATATGACCACCACGCGCAGCGTCTTTATCTTTAAAACCAAAAAATAGGCTATCTGGTCGGGTATCGATAATAAGATAATCTGGATTATTTAGATTCTTCGATAACTCATCAATACTAATATCTTTTACTACGGTCTGACCACAGCCCGACAACCAAACCGATAATAATAAAATGGCTAATTTTGCCTTCATTTTTTTTCCTATATTCTGCACTGTGTCGGTCTGATGAAATAACTTGTGAGCCAAACACCGGCCATCACCATAAATGTTGAGATCCACCCCTGCCAAGAGAAATAGGCGGTTGCCACCAGTGAGTTAGTGACGGTGCATCCTCCCGCTAGTGTTGCCCCTATTCCCATCACAACTCCACCCATTAGGCGTTTCACAACCGTTTTCCCGTCAGGGGGCAATGTTAATGCAAACTCACCTCGGAGCTTGGCGCTGATCATGGAGCCTGCCAAAATACCAATAACAAATAAGGTTCCCCAATTAAGGTAACGCTGCTGACCAGTGACGAGATATTGAACCACATTCGCAGAAGGCACTGAGATCCCAAAACCAAAATTACGTCCACTTTCCGCACTCAAATACCAAGCAATAATCCCGAGGATCCCAATAAATACCGCTGTTAAGTTAAGGGGCAATTGCTTATATTTTCCTAATGGCGGAGGTGAATAGCGCGGGTGGTGATGCTGATAAATCAGTAAGCCAATCGTGACGATAATTAATATCGCAACCAGATACCACGGAGAGATGTTCAATGTTTTATCGATGGTATCAATCTGTGCTGGGTGGGTTAATAACGGGTCAATCCAATGCTTTAAACTTCCTTTCCAAGCGGATGCCATCGTGACAATAAACGCAAATAATGCGAGCCATGTTCCTGTTAACCCTTCACCAGAGCGGAACCAAGCCCCACTACCGCAGCACCCCGCTAATACCATGCCTACACCAAATAAAAAGCCACCGATGATTGTGGCAGTAACGGGTAATGTGCCTTCTGGCATCGTTATCAGCCCCATTGATTGCAAAGCAAAAAAGCCAATCGCTTGAATAGAGATAGCAATCAATAGTGCCGTAAGAAAACGCGTATTTCTCTGATAAACAATATTTCTGAAGCCAGAAACAAAGCAAAATTGTCCTGACTGGAGTAGCGCGCCAAAAAGTAGACCAATAAATAAGCCACTAATCATGGACTAGCCCCTGTGGTAACGTAATAAGCTGCATAGGTATTTCTCAGTAGTTATTTTAGAAATCAGAAGAATCAATAACGAGCTTGAGAGAGTCGTCTTAGCGCGATATTTTAATACTTCACAGATTTTCCTATGATAGCGCTTAATGAATATGGTTGAAGCTTGTTAACTTGTTTTGCATCAATTTTAGAAGGGAAAAGTACAGATCGGTGATATTTCAGCCAACGCGATTTCAATCAAGGGACTAGGGTCTCTACTTATAAACCTCTATTTATAAATAGAGTATTCACCTTAATTTAAACCCGATAATACAGTTACAATAACTTTGAAAGGAAAAAGCTTTTCATATACCCAAAGGCGTTAAGATATTCTGCAAAATTAAACATACACATTATTCCAATGCTCAACTATCACCTGTAAAGTATGAAAGTTAATTGAGCTAGTAATTATTCAAGATTTGTTAATTCTGAATATGCTAAGAAGGGAGTAAAAAATATTGTGTATAAATATAATGATCTAAAAATAGGCACAAAACTTAACAACGCAGAGCTCTGTGAAATATTTGGATGTAGCCCCCAAGGCGGTATGCGTCGTGCACACAAAACAAATACTTTAATTATTATCTCAAATCACATCAAATCTATCTACGATAACCGATGGTCCAACAATGTACTTCATTATACCGGCATGGGTACTAAAGGTGATCAAAGCCTAAGCTTCCAACAAAATAAAACTTTGGCAGAATCAGGAAATAACGGAGTTTCCATTCACCTATTTGAGGTATTTAAAGACCAAGAGTACACCTATATGGGTGAAGTTGTTCTTGACGGCGCTCCATATCAAGAAACACAACCTGATGAGCAAGGAAAGCTTAGAAAAGTATATATCTTCCCGTTGACACTAGTTTCAGGCGAACGGCAAGTTCAGCAAAAAGATCGAGACAACATAGATAATATTAGAACTCACAAAGCAAAAAAATTATCTATCGAGGAGCTTCAAAAATTAGCCACTGGAAGTGGAAAAGTAGCGACTTGTTATCAGCAGCAATCGACAAATTATGAGAGAAATATTTGGGTCGCTGACTTGGCTAAAAGATTAGCGAAAGGACAATGTCAGCTTTGTCTTCAACCCGCTCCGTTTAAAAATACTAAAGGCGAGCCTTATCTGGAAACACATCATATCGTTTGGCTTTCCAAAGGTGGTGATGATACATGTGAAAATACCGTAGCCCTATGCCCTAACTGCCACAAGAAAATGCATATCGTTAATAATGACGAAGATATTGAGACTCTAAAAAACCGAAATAAAGAATTATTAGAAGCGAACAACCAATGATCAGGAAGCATATTGAAGTCGTCGCTGCTGTGCTGAAAAATGAAGATAAGTTTCTAGCCGTGCAAAGGGGCTTCTCGAAGCTAGATTATATTAGCCATAAATGGGAGTTCCCTGGCGGCAAAGTAGAAGTCGGTGAAACACTTGTCGCTGCAATTATTCGAGAACTAAATGAAGAGTTAAAAATTACAGTTACCGACCCAACGTTTTTATTAACTATCGAACATAGCTACCCTGACTTTGATATCACAATGCATTGCTTTGTAATTGAATTACCAAATAGAACGGTAGAACTTACAGAACATATTGATTCTCGCTGGCTTTCTAAAGAAAAGTTAAAGGATGTAGATTGGGCATCCGCTGATATTCCTGCGGTAGAAACACTCTTAGCAACATTTTGAGTGTATTTATTCCGAATCATAAAAAATAGCTTGTTAATTGCCGATTGATAATCAACAATCTCATTTCACTTAAGTTAACCAAAGGAATGGTGATAAACATGGCAATAGGCTATTTTTTGCGAGTAGGTGATAAAACAACGTGTGGCGGTCAGATTTTAACTGGTGACAATACCTTTATATTTCATGGAAGATCCGCTGCACGTCAAGGCGATCTGGTTACCTGCGGAAAGCATTCTGGGACATACAACATACTTGGTGGCGTTAGCAATGTATGGGGTAATGGTCGAATGATGGCAGGAACACTGGATAGCTTTAGCTCCTGCCCATGCAAAGCAAGGCTAATAAACTCCATCACTGATTGCTACAGTAAAGATGATGAGCCAGCCCAAGCAAGATCTTTCGTTGAAATTGAACAAAAGCAGTTAATAACAACACCTAAGCCATCATCAACTGTTAATAATGTTTTTAATAATACTCACAATGTACCAGTAATCACCTCAAATTCACCTATCAACGAAGCATTTATAAAAGATCCAATTAATATCTATGTGATGATAGCTATAGACTGGGAAGGACATATCGGGCTTATTATTGGTGATGGAGAAGACGCCATACTTTATGATCCAGGAGGCTCATATACAGGCTGCTATAATCGACGCTGTGAAGATGGCGCACCAACTCATAGGGGATCGAATGACCAATTTCCTTATCCAATGTGGGAGTGGAATGATTATTTATTCTATCACCTTGCAAGTGGGCCAAATGTCTCTATAGTTCAATTTACTATACCGAAAAAACAAGCCGACCATTTAATACAAATCATAGATGAGATGGGAGGTGTTTTTCCTGGTTTCTGTGCTGCAAAAATATCTGAAGCTTTGAGGGCAAGTGGAGGTATATTCAGTAAGCTACCAACTGTTGCATACATGAGATGGCCAAGTACTTTCAAAAGTGAATTGATGGATCTATATTTTCCAAGCCGAGAATGGTGGAAGCTAAATGGCGCTTATTAAAAAGAGAAATATCGCATCCTACATTGCTTACTGTCTAGGCATTATCTTTTTCTATCTTGAATCCGTTAAAGGTATTTTTTTTAAAATATTCCCTAAACCAGGACGATTTTGGCAATATGATGATCATTTAAGCTTACTCACGGATATGCTATGTATTACCTTAATTGTCTTGCTCATTATGCTTTGTATAAGAAAATTTCCGAATAAGCATTTTATATTTATTATTCTGCCCTATTTTCTATCAATCATCTCTTGGTATTACATCAACATTCTACCTGATCCTGATTTGGGAAAGAAACTAGGAACAACAACGGGTGTTTGGGGAGCGCTATTTATTACTCAATATATAATGCATGGTGTTTGGTTAATCCCATTGATTGCATACCCTGCGGATTTTTCTTTCCGTAAACTCATAAAACAATGTAATGAAAACTAAATTTAACTTAATTAAGGGTTCTAATAACTATATAGCGTTTTGCTTAGGCATTCTTGTTTTCTACCTAACAATGGTAAAACAAGTTTTTTTTACGTTTTTTCGACAAGTTGATAATTTTGCCTTAATCCATCAGAACTTAGAAATGTTAACGTTTGTATTTATTGGCTTGGCAATTTTTATGTCCATTCTTTTGTTCTTCCATAAAACAATTAATAAACATATTACATTTTTACTGCTGCCATATTTACTATCTGTCATGACATGGCTCTATACAAATTACATTCCCAGTGTTAAATTTTATAGAAAACTCAGTAGCTACGGTGAGTTTGAAGCTATTTTTATAGTATCCTACATAATCTATGGTGTGTGGTTAATACCACTAACAGATTACACTTTTAGTTTCTTACTTCGTAAATTAGAAAAAAAACATGGGCTTCAGTGATATAAGATGCCTACTAAAATATCCTATATCTCATTATCTTTAGGTATTTTATTTTATTACCTTGAAATGGTTCATGAGTTTTTTTTCAGGCTGTATCCGAAAGCAATGAATACAGTGCCTATATTTCAACATCAAACCTTATTGAGTATCATTTTTGCTATTTACCTTTTATCTATAGCCCCCTTATTCTTTTTATACATTAAAAATAAAATGAATAATGGCTATCGTTTTTTATTTTACATAGTTCTACCGTACATACTGTCGGTAATCACTTGGTACATCAATATTTATATTGCTAGTCCAAATCAATTTTCCAGTATAGGTTCAACCACTGGAGTATTTGGTCACATATTTATGACATCTTATGTAATACATGGTGTATTTTTAATTCCTATAGTCGCATATGCAGCTGATTTTTTACTTCGTAAGATGTTGAAGTAAATTATTTTTATTAAATATAGATCGATTAAATGATCATTAATTTGAAAAATTACATTCTTTTTTTTGCCATTCTTTTTCCTGCTTATTTAAACTCAGCCTCAGCTAATAAGCATCCAATGGATATTTATGCTTCAAATTTAAAAAAATCTATTCAGAGTCGGTTTTATGATGTAGACCTTTATAAGGGAAAAGAGTGTGAAATTAAGGTCAATCTCGATAATGACGGCAAATTGATTTCAGCTATTGCCCATGATAAAAATAGTAATAATGACAAAAAGCTTTGCATTCGAGGTATAGAGCTAATTGAAAATACTAAATTTCCACCTACCCCAGAAGATAACTTAACATCAGATAAAAATGTGTTTTTTATTATTCTTCGTCCATAGGAATTATTCTATTGAGTAGGATATTGGTAGCTCGACCTTAACTACTATCGAAATATCCGCACATCTATCATCATTAACAATAATTACTTGATTCTTAAATTTGATAGATGAAAAAACAAAAGAAAAAACCAACAACTCACAAATTCTAGACATAAAAAAAGACGCCTTAAGCGTCTGATTTTTGGTGCGAAGGCCGGACTCGTACATAAAACTTAACCTCATGATCTAAATTAAAATATTAAAGTATAAATTTATTTATACCAACGTATGTACCAACAGATGAAATTCTTACTTTTTCTGATGGTTATCCAATTCAGGTAATTGTTATTCTAGTAAGCTGACCAACATCACTAACTTTAACATGGTATTATTGCATTGTACCCTGTAAGAGACCTTATTTAAGTAAAGTATTTTACTCTTTCTCGGAATCATTAAATCACTTAGGCATGGAACTCCCATCTATAGGTAATCTTATATATCTATCATCACCAAGTTCATCCTTGATACATCACAACTCTTCAAAACCCCACTCTTCATCTCTATCAGAAAAATATACTGTGTATTTATCAATATGGAAGCCCAAGTATCTTTCTTGAGGTTCTGAAATTTCCAATTGACCGCAATGTGCTGAGACTCTCCACTCATAATCAGTAGAAATATCCAGAGCTAACACCATGAAATTTGAAATCCACCGTAAAACTAATGATAATACGATTGTAGCAGCAGCCAAAAGAAGCACTGTAGTTATGAAGCAACTTCCCTTCAATTTACCAGCCATTTTCAAAAAGAATATATACAAAAGCGGCTGAAAAACTAAAAATAAAATAAATACCATAGATGAGAATGTCCATATTAACTCAAGAAATGGTGAATTAGTTATATCCATATTACTTATTTTCATGAAAAAACTAACTGCTATAGCGCTTACAACAAAATATATTATATATATTACTAATAAAATAAAAAACCAAAATCTAGAAATGAATACCCCATTTTAAAACACAGGATACAGAAAGGTATAATTATTATAAATAAATGCCAGAATAACATTTTCGTATTTAAATGGGAAACTAAAATTAACGATAAGAAAATTAAAGATCAATAATAATAAAAACACAATTAGATAAATATTTTCTTTTATTTCTTTAAATATTTTCATGTAATCCTTTTATCTTCAATATGCTAAATTAATAAACCTTATAGTTTGAGAGTAATGCTGACGAAACCATCACCATTACTAACATATCATTTTCCTGCTACCGAAACCTTAGCTAACTCTGGATTATTAGCCTCAAAGATAGATAGTGGTAATTCAACCTTATGACCATTCTGATCTTCCACTGCTTTAACGACCTCAAACTCACCAATGTCTTCGCAAGGGATTTCTAATCCTGTAAATGTAGTTCGGGTGGCACTAGAATCACCAAAGGGGTCAACTTCCAGTACCGTATCCCCTAATACTTTTCCTTGTCCACCTTTCATTCGCAGCGTTATCTCAAGCGCGCCAAATTCAGCGTGGTCTAAAACCATATGGTTACCGCCATTATCAAGGGTAAATGAGTAACCACAGTCACCTTGATTAATAAAATTTGAGCTTGTATGCGTAATACTCGCATAGC
The DNA here is from genome assembly GCF_057621555.1 of Providencia sp. LY12. Classification (NCBI taxonomy): domain Bacteria; kingdom Pseudomonadati; phylum Pseudomonadota; class Gammaproteobacteria; order Enterobacterales; family Morganellaceae; genus Providencia; species Providencia sp. LY12. The sequence continues at coordinate 3,912,299 of NZ_CM172594.1, forward strand.
GTTGTTCTTCTGCTATGGCCGATGTGCTTAATGCTAAAATACCCGCAGCAACAAATAAATTAATTTTGTTCATAAGTTACCTTTTATCAAATTTTTCATTGTGTTAATCATGAAGAAATAAAAGGGCACACAGTTGTGCCCAAACGAGGTTATGATTTTTTCTCTTTTTGCTTAACTTTTTGATATTCTTCATCAGAAAGGTGACCGTATTTGGTCATTCTTTCATAAGCTTCCATATCCGTTTTCACACCACCTTGGCTGCGGTCTTTCTCTTTCCAACGTGGACGTTTTTTGCCTGATAGTTCTTTTTGCATACTCCAGTAACCTATAGGATACTGGGCCACGACCGTTCCGCCAACACCAATGTCCACAGTAGAGTATTGACCATTATTAATGGTTCCTTTTTGGACATAGGCGTTAGGGCTACATGTGCCCGTGTCTCGCTGTTGCCAGAAACCGTCTGTTCTTGCCACAATATAAAAATCACCAAACGCACAGCCTGATGCGGATTTATGATTTAAAACAGCCACATAATGCGGTGTAGAACCGACAATTTTACAGGTGCTATTTTGATTGCCACACACTTGCCATAATGTTTTACCGCTATCGTTTTTATATTCCCAGATAGTATTCGCAGGCGGTTTGTTTGCTGCAAACGCCGAGCTACAAGCCAATAAGGCAATCGGTAAGAGGAGTGTATTAAGGGGATATTTCATGAGGATTCCTTGATAGAAAATCAGGACCGAATTCGGTCCTGAGTCATTATTTTTGACGTTGTCTTAAAATTGCCCTGGCGAGGCGTTTATCTGCTTCGGTGGTGCGGCTAAAATAGCCGTTGTCTTGTGTGATGCGAATGAGTTCATCATCACTTTGATTTTTCATCTTCTGCTGCTTATCATTAAACGCGACGGCTTCATTAAATGCACTGACCGCTCCTGATTTGGCGAGTGCCCCGACTTTCTTCCAAAAGCTCATGATTGTCCTCCTTATAAATAACCGTTGTCTTTACCCCATTCACACCCACAATCACGGCACATCCAACCATTTCCCCAAGGGATAATGTCATCGGAGGAGCCACAATCAGGGCAACGTTGTCCTACGTGATAATGAAACTGTGTTATTGTCTTAATTTTCATGATGATTTTCCTTTCAATTAATTGAATTTATGGCATTACGTGTTGAGCCGTTCATGAGTAATGCAGAAGTATAGGTAGCAAAATACCTTGTTCTGTATTTCCGTTAGGCATAAATCATGTTGTCAAGTTAGAAACGGTAAGTCAGACCAAGCAGGATATCGTTGGCCTTCACGTTGACTTTTGAGGTGTTTTCCCCATCGCCCACCGCTGTCGTGATGTCGGCTTTTCCGGCATCTAAATAGCGATAACTCAGACCCATATCCCAATCGTCATTGATGGCATAGTTCATCCCCGCACCGACACTCCAGGCAAAGTTATTGGCGGTATGCGTGTGAGTATCATGCGAAGAGAGCCCTGGGGTATAAGCATCAGCGCGGGTGGTTTTAAAATCCACGGCCGCATAGCCTAGCCCTACAGAGATATACGGCGTGAAATCTGAGTTATTTTTAATGTCGTAATACCCATTGACCATTAACGTATTGAGTTTGATTTGGTTTTTAATATCACGAGTTTGATGGACACCGTTACGCACACGGTCGCGGATGTTGTAGGTTGCTTTTGCTTTATCACGCGCCATAAATTCCAATTCAGCGCGGACAGGGATATCAAATTGATTGGCAAAGTCGTAGCCCAAGGCAAGTCCACCGCCAAATACACCCGTGCGATGGCTCTCCCCATTTTTTGTGCCGTTATCACCTGCATCAGCATAGCCGCTGTAGACAAATTGTTGGCCTGACATCTGCACAATGGATGCGCCCATTTTGCCGGTGACGTAGAGCCCGGTTTTACTGTCATCCGAGTTAGCGAATGCCGGTAATGCAACGCACCCCATTAGGGCTGAAACAATAAACGCTTTTTTCATGAGTGATTTCCTTTTAATCAATATCACATTAAGTGTGGTTGAGTGGCGTTATGTCAGAGGGGGGGCGAATGATTTGACTCAATCACCTTGATATCACTGACATAAAGACAATTTAGCGTGAGATAGTTTAACTTAATCGATCTGTTTTACCTATCAATAAATAGAATACGATCGGTAATATCGATCAATACTATCAATAACCCCTTATCGATCGGCGAAACCGATCAATTGATTGTGGAGAGGGGAATAGAGAGACTATTCGTGGGACAGTAAGCATGTAGGGTAAGCGTTAAAGATAACCTTGGGGGTTAGCTTTAGTGATGTGTGTTACGCTTATTTGGTGTGTTGAAATCTAACGGTTTTCTTTGGCTTCATTTAATCGCGTAAAACCCAATTCAGTGAGTATCCACCGTTGTGAGATATGCCATTGGATTAAGCCCTTCTTCTCCAATGAGAGCAATGTTCTTTGATTACAGAGTAGACTGTAATTAAGCTTAACATTGGCTAACGTTTTTCGTTGCCGTTCAGAGAGTTTCATGGTGTTCACTCCAGATTAAGCCCTGTTTATGTTGCACTGTGGCTATAAGCGTTCACGCCCCGAAAAATGCGAGTGCATTTGTTCTGTCAGTACCCATAACGCTTTATTGAGTTTGATGTCGCCATCAATGCCATTTACAGAACGCGTGCGAGCACGCTTTCCTTTTGCATTTCGACCGGATAATCCGCCTTTGATTAAATTTTCCTGTAAACGTTGGTAGACGGTCCACAAATCGTCTTTCTTATCTTCAAAACGACGAGGTTGTAACACTTGGGTTTCGGTGATGGGGTGATGCTCTTCACCATAACGGTACGTTAACGCGGCTTGGGCAAAGATATGTTGCGCTGAAGAGGGCAACATTAATGATTGCATTTGCTCACGTTTATCGGCAATCGCCTCGAAGGTCTCTAATACTTCATAAGCGCCTTCAATGACTTTATCCACCACATTCCCTTTATGCGGCACTCTGACCTCGCCAAAGCTATCCCCGCAAACCAGCCCATTTGCACAAACGTATCGAAAAAAGCCCGGTAACATTTGATAACTGCTGGAGCCATCATGGCTATTGAGTAAGATAATTTCAGGGACTTGGCTGCCTGTGATTTGGTCATGACGGCGCAATCGAAGCATATGCTTGGTGTGCTCTCGGCGGCTGATATCGCGGACACGCGTTTGGCAAGCAAAGAACGGAGTGAAGCCCTCTTTTTGCAGACTATCTAACAAGGTAATAGTTGGGATGTAGCAATATCGCTCACTTCGGGAATCGTGTTTATCTTCTGAAAATACGCTCGGTACAGTTCGGTATAATTCATCGGTGGTGAGTGGGCGGTCACGACGAATACTGTTGGCTGAACCAAAGCGTGAAGCTAATCGAGTCATGGTGGTACTCCTAATTAATCAATTAAATAGAAAATAGCGGCAGATTCTGCATGCTCTGCGGCATAGTCACGGAGTTGATAAAAGCGGTCGCACATCAGGTCACTTTCGGTTTTAAATGACCAAATGCTGTAGAGAATAAGGCAGACGGCAATGCCAGCAGCTTCACAACTAACCTGTGCTTTATGCCCATTATGGGTATTGAATAGGGTGAGGGGGTTATTGTTTAAGTCAGGGTAAATAAAGGCGCCACCATTGGATAAGGTACAATATTCCCAATACCCGCCATGGTAGTCATCACAAAGCTGCCCCATTGTGGTAAATATCACCACTTCAAACGTGGCCCAGCCTTTCACGTCACCAAAATGGTGGAGCCAAAAATCAAGACGTTGTTCATCGGGGACGAGTGTCATTGCAACAGTATATTCAGTTGTATTAGTCATCAGTTGGAACTCCAATAAAAAGAAATAAAAAAGCGCCAGTCCTTTACAGGACTGACGCTGAGAGTGATAAATAAGGAATTAACGTAGGAGGTTAAAAGAATAGGCTCCACAGGGATTTAGCAACGGATACGATGCTGTTTTTGACGGTGCTGAACGTATGTTTTATCAGTGGAGGTAATGGAATGATATCGATTAAGGTATCAACAATATCACTAACACATTGTCCAAAATCGTTACGTGCTGAATTTTCCACGGATTTCGTCCGATAAGTGTTGTTCAGTTGCCTAGCTACCCCGCTACTGGCTTGTGCTGGTAACGCCTGTATTAATTGCTTTGCTAACTCAGTGAGTTGATAGTTTTCGACAGCAGAAACCGTCATCACAGGATGATGTGGCTTAAAGGCGGTTACTACGGCTTGTTGCTTCAGTTCCAAGTTAACCATTTGTTCTGAGGATGGCTGGTGGTTGTGTTCATCCCACTGGCGACAGGGCTCTATTTTGTCGGCTTGGTTCAGCACAAATAGAAAGCGACTTGGTTGATAACCGCATTGCTCAGTTAAAAAGTGGTAGCACTGCTCGTCTGATGACCATGCTCTGTCATCAGCTTTGAGAACCCAGATGGTTAAATCCATCTCTGGCAGTAAGTTACGGTAGAGCTGGTGGTACTCTTTATCTCGTTCGATGCTTTCACCTACACCGGGTAAATCTATAAAGGTGAGTGTATGGTTGTTCATCGTCATACTGAAGCGTTTGGCTTGTCGTGTACAGCCGGAGACATCACTCACAGGCGATAGTTGGGATTGGAATAGTGCGTTAATAAGACTGGATTTGCCTGCTCCTGTTTTACCTATCAGACCAATGGTGGGGGAGTAGTTGATGAGTTGACTGAGTTGGTTAAAAAATGGCGTTTTAAATGAAAAGGGAAAGGCTGCGATAGCCTTCTCCAATTCAGTGTGTTGATTCATACAAACTCCTTGAAAATAAATTTATTATTCAAGGTAATAATATATATTTGAAATTATTTTAATTTTTCTTTTCAACTAACATTATGAGTTCTTCAAGTGGATCTCGTGGCAGATCAATTTGCTCAATCATCGCCTCGATAATTTCGTTAATATTTTTATTATGATTTTTAGCTATTTTTTTTAATTTTAACATTGATGATTTGGAAATATACGTATTCAGCACAGCCTTATCTTTAACGCCATCACGATATTTTTTTTGGCTCCATGCTTTCTTGGTTTGAGATAAAAAAAACTTTACACGTTCTACGCTTGAAGTGATAGCCCAAGAATCAAAACAGGAAACAATGGCTTTCCAATCATTATTTTTAATAAGAACATTAACATCATCAGCAGCAGCAATATTTTCGCGTATCATCCTCTCTGCTATCCATTTTAATGCTTCAGTTTTTTTTGACAAAAATGAAAAAGGCTCTGGATATTCTTTGGCAATAGATGACGCTTTATCTTTCATGTAAAAAACTGTCGCATTAAAATCTTTAGGGGGCATAACTAAAACTATAAAATCCAAAAAACAAACAATATAATGAAAAGGTATATTTTTACCCATTATTGGAATCAAATTTAAAGGTGAATAATTATACACTCCAGTCATAATTGATTTATAATCATTTTCTATAAGGTGTTTATTATACGATTTCATGAGAAAGTTTAAGATAAAATATGATATTCTTTCATCTCTTAAAAAAGATAGTTGTTCTATTGGAATGATTTTTCTCTCTACCTCTCTTAAATAATAATCAACATTTTTAAATCTACCCCTGACATGCTGATTTAACTCACTAAATAATGTATTCACATTTTTATTTTTTGCCTCAAATATCATTTTATAAAGATCATTAATTGACAGTGTTTTTTCTGAAAGCATACAGAATAAGACAGCATAATATTGCCTTAAATCCAAATAATTATCATTTACATCTATATTAACCATACATTCTCTCCATGTAGTAATCTATGTATACTTTTACGTAGTATTTTGCGTAGTATTTTACGTAGTATTTTACGTAGTATTTATAGTGATTTTATATCATGTAAAACCTTGGTTTTATGTGCTGGAAGTCACTATAATCGTGTAAATGCTTATTAAAAATAGCCATAATATTTGCATAAGTTAATATCAGAGTAGATCTATCTGAAAAAGGGGCGTTCATTTTTTGTTCAAAATCGCTCTGTCACGGTCATCGGTGATGAGATAGAGAAGAGCTTTGCCGTGTTGGTATAGTATTATCTTAATAAAGAAAACCTATCCCATAACCACACCTAAAAGATTAAACATTACCCTGTCACTGACTCACTCATCCATATGCTCGTCATTTAGCTAAAGTGTGAATTCTTATTTTTAACAACACCCATATCTAGATATGAAATAAAACCAACCAAAGGTATCAATCATGTCTAGTTACACCTACAATGAGCATTACATTCAAAAGATAAACCACACCATCCGTAAATCTCTCCTAACACATAATCGTGTTATTGCTATTCGAGTGGACTTGAGATTTCCTTCATCAAATATATTTCACTTAGATGATTCCAATGTCATCACTCGATTTTTTGAATCGTTAAAAGCCAAAATAAATGCTGACCTAAAACGTAAAAGTAAAATATGGAAACGCAATTATTCATGTTCATTATTTTATGTATGGGTCAGAGAGTTTGGTAAGATAAGCAACAAAAAACATTACCATGTCCTTTTACTATTAAATAAAGATGTCTATTTTTTCCTAGGTAATTTTATTAAAACCGAAGGGACTCTCTATGCATTAATACAGCAGGCATGGTGTAGTGCTATTGGTGTGAATTACCCTACTGAACGTTATTTAGTACATATCCCAGAAAAAGCCATAACGTGTCTGGATAATAATAAACCCGACAATGAACGGATGATATTTGAATTAAATCAGCGTTGTCGTTACTTAGCCAAAGAACATACAAAATATTATGGTGATGGCGAGCGTTCTTTCGGATGCAGCCGTTAATCTACCAATAAAAAACATGAAGGGGATATCTTTTGGAAGAGAGATATCCCTAAACACCTATCGATATCCCTTCTGCCTTTTAACGTTAAAGACAGGAGTTCAATAATGCACATGCAAACAATTCCCCTATTAGATGACCAATTTGTTGATATGAAATTTATAACCCATTTAACTGGATTAACGGATAAATGGTTTTATAAATTGATCCAAGATGGCGAGTTTCCCAAACCTATCAAGCTGGGACGTAGCTCCCGCTGGTTAAAGAGCGAAGTTGAGCAATGGCTGCAAGCGCGTCTTGTGGCTTCTCGGTGTTAACCTTTTCGAAGTCAACGTATTCAATTTAAAACATATTTGTTGTATGAATTAATTTATGGAGTACCCAGAGTATGAAAAAGCTGCCCGCTCGTTATGAAGAGTTACTGAGTTATTATCAACGTTGGTTAAATGGGTATACGAAGTTGTCCATTTGCCAGGGGATGTGTCATTCACTCATTCAAAACAGTCACTATTTGATGGTGTCGTATATTCGTTTTTCGAGTCATGAAGCCTGCCAGGTGGCGGTTATTCCTGCTCGTCTCTATCGACTGGTGTATGGCAATGCCTACCCTGACAAGCTCACCGAAGAAGAGGATTTAAACCTGAGTTTTCATATTGATGAACGGCTATTACGCTACCACCCTATGCTGGAAGGTATACTCCTCAGTGAATGTGTGCGTCTTAAACAGCACTCCTTTGCGAACAAGTTAATCAGTTTATTTCAGCAATTTAATGATCCGGAAATACGCCCGAAATTGGTGTGGTTATGTTGGTATGATTTGCTGTTAGGGTCACCGTTAGACGATTGGAATCATACACTTAAGTTGAAATCCAAAGAACAACTTCTGGAATGGTTGATTGATAGGCAAGCTGAAAATTGGGGATTAACAAGTATCATGGATGAATATGTATTGTTCAGTCGATAAGCATGCTAAAGGGATATGGAGGATCAAAAGGATTAATATCGTTAACGCGTGCCACTCACTGTGTGTTGATATCCTTTCTCATGACAAATCTCATATCTGATAACGCTATGTTTTCACTTCAGACACTTTTGTCATTGCCTTGCGGATGGCAATCAATCAGGCAAACTGATCCCACTGTTATATGTACAATCGTGCTCAGTAGCTTAAGTCATGCTGTTATCAAGGGTAATGAATCCACTAACATGAAAATACTCCTAAGTTGCATAATACCCACCTCTTATCTGCTATTGACAGGGGACGCATAACTCTATATGTGAGTATTCATATCTATTTATTTTAAATAGATAAAAAATATTGCTAGGTTTCTTCGCTCTGCCTATAATTCAAACCATTTATTTAAGATAAGTTGCTTATATTGTTTGATGTGAAAGCGAGTTTTTCGTCGTCTTTATGGCCTGTGAGGACGGATTTGCTTTGGAATAATTTACCATTTTACCTTATAAGCCTTAGTTTACGGCTAAGGGCGAGCATAAAACACAATATCCCATTAAGCATTTATGCCGTGCGATGAAGCTCAGCCGTTCAACCGTTTTATACTTGGCAAAAGCGCCCAGTTAAGCCACTGTTAGTGGAAACCTAGTCTTACAAAATAATCAATAACTTTGGTTTTCTTTTCTGTGTGATATTGATCTGTGTGATATTGAGCAAAATCATTAATTCTAAAATTAATCAGGAAAAATGAAAATTAAAGTTTCCAAGGGACACAACCTGTCTCAACCTTTGTGTAATATATGCGATATTCTTTAAAGTATTCGACCTAAATTTTATGAAAAGCAACATTCTTGCAAACCGTTTAGCCGAAATTACCGCCATGGCTTATGCTGGACAGGCACTAAATATTGCTGAATTGGCTGAAAAATTTCATGTCAGTACGAAAACAATTTACCGGGATTTTAACCGTTTACGTTCTATTCTCGACCGTTGTCCAAACACAGGAAATTACCTGCTTTCGGCATCTGCTCGGAGCCAATATAACGAACAAGATCTTGTTCGCTTGGTTGATGATCTTGGGCTGAAAAAAGCACTTCCACTTAAAGCTGCTCAGTTTCTTCGCAGTTTTATTAATGACTCAACCAGCGATTGTTATCACTTTCAAGAGCAACCTCTTGAGGCTGACTTTATTTCTTCGCTTCATAAAACCTTTGAAGCTGCGATTAAAAATCGAAGAAACGTTAGCTTCTTATACAAAGATAAGTCTCGGATGGTTTCACCATATCTCATGGTTTACAGCCATGGCAGTTGGTACTTAGCAGCAACTTCAGAAGGCATACTCAAGACTTTCTCACTTGCTCGTATTAAGTTCATATGCGTCCAAAAAGAGTGCTTTGACTATGAGCCATCGATTGTTGAGAAAATTAAAGGACAAGACACCATTTGGTTTGGGCAACCCATTTTTAACGTCACTCTTGAAGTGTCGCGCGACGTTGCATTTTACTTTGAACGTAAAGCACTTCTGCCAAAACAAAAAATCATTGAAAAACGTCAGGATGGAACTCTCGTTATTTCATCTTCAGCATGGAATTACAATCAAATAGCGCCAATTATTCAATATTGGATACCTAATATTCGAGTTATCTCTCCGTGTGAGCTCGATACATACATACGCAAAAATCTTAGGTCTTGGTTAGATCAGGTAAGCATCGAAACGGAAAACGAAATGTTATGAAGACCCCCCAAAAATTCATACTCTTTGCGGCATCTATGAGTGCGGGAAAATCCTCTGTAATTAATGCCCTTATTGGTAAAGAGTTACTACCCACAGGCAACGAGGCGACGACCGCTAAAGTTGCTCGCATAATTGTAACCGTGAATACTAAATCTAGTGTAAAAGCTTATTGCCACACAGGAAGCGTTGTTGAAACAAGTAACATCCTATGCCCTGAGCAAATCAGGCTATGGAACCGATCAGACAAAATCGCAAGTATTGATATAGCCGTTCAGGTCTCAGGGAGAATACTACCTTCAATGCTGGCAGGGTACACATTAATTGATACTCCGGGAGCCAATAACAGCATGGATGTTAGCCATAAAGAACAGTTTATTAATGCCGTAAAGGCTTACCCGGCAAGCCCAATTCTTTTCGTGCTAAATGCAACACAGCTCGGTACCAATGATGACGCAGAGATCATTCGTACCATTCGTGAAATAAATCCAAAACAGACTGTGATCTTTGCGCTAAACAAAGTCGATGAATTGGACGAAGAAAAAGGTGAAACCGCCAAACATTATGTAGCTTTAGCGCGCAAATATCTGGAAGGATTCGGTTACAATAAAGCCCAAATTATACCTCTGATGGCACAGTCAGCCTTGATAGCAAAAAAATTACTGAATAACGTTGAACTGCGGCGCACAGAGCAAAATATCCTTAGAGCTGAATTAGAGCGTTTTCGAGAAAACCCTTTCCACTTCAGAAGTGCAGCAGTATGCGTACCACAAGTGTTGAAGAAAAATGTGCGAAGAAGGCTCGTAAAAATATCAAAAGGAAAAATTCCTGCGATGAGTAAAGAAGAGCTGCATGCCTTTATTGACTACACCGGCTTAAGTACGGTGAACGCTCTCATCATGGGCGCAGTATAAATGTTGCCTGATTAAAACAAACAATCAATATCAAATCAAAACGAGACTTCCCTATGAATCACATAGCTATAACTCATAACCCATTTTTAGTAGAAACCGAATTTCTCATTAATGGCCATTCACCATCTGAAAGTTCGAACATCACGGCATATAGCTCTAAACGCTTACAGCTGTGGGTAGAACAGATTTTTGATGACCTGCAGGCACTGTTTAATGGAAGCAGCGACTTCTTTATTGAATTCACAGGCGTAGAATCGGACTTCAATGACATTAAAGAAGCTGCCAGCAATGCAATCCAAAAAGGCATGTGTGTTGAACTGAAGTTCAATCCTGTTGTGTCTTCTGAAGAGCGACTAGAAAAAATCAAAGCCCTAATGATACGAGTCAGTGAAGAGTCACCAAAGTTTTCTGATTACTTAGCGAATAGCGATCTAAAAGCCAAGCAAGACTTCGAAGACGCATTGAACAATGAGTTTGATGTGTATGTGGTTGCCACCATGTCTTCAGGCAAATCCACCTTTATTAACGCTATACTGGGGCAAGACTTGCTGCCCGCAGCGAACGAAGCAACAACCGCGACCATTGCCCACATTTTTGACGACAAATCCAAAGGCGATGCTTTTTACGGCGAACGTTTCGACTGCAATGGCAATCGCATTGAGCATATGGATGATGTTGACTTGGCAATCATGAAAGCGTGGAACTCTGACGGTGAAACCAAAACCATCAGGTTGACAGGTAATATCCGCGCTATCAAAGAAAACAGCAATGTCCGTCTCGTGCTGACCGACACTCCGGGGCCTAATAATAGCCAAGACCCTGAACACCAGCGAACAACATTGGGATTTATTCAAGATTCGAAACGTAATCCACTCATTATTTATGTTTTGAATGGAACGCAATTGTGCACAGACGATGATGCTCAGCTGCTAAAACTTGTAGCCGAAACAATGCATAAAGGCGGCAAGCAAAGCAAAGATCGTTTTTTGTTCGTAGTGAACCAGATGGATAGATTTGACCCTGAAAAGGGCGAAAACATCGGAGATGCGCTAAATCACGTGAAAAGCTATCTCGAAAAGAATGGTATTCATGCCCCTAATCTCTACCCTATTTCTGCTCGTATGGCTTACTTGCTGCGTAAGCAAGGTGAATTAACTCGTGCTGAGCGTAACGACAAAACAAATATTGCCGACCTGTTGCTTGAAGAACCAAGTATGGCGTTCCCGCAATACATGTCGGTCAGTACCTCTGTAATGTCAACAATGCAGGAAAAGGCGCAAAATGATGACGCTTTACAAGACAAAGCGATGTGGCGTGCTCTTCTGAACAGTGGCTTACCTAGTGTTGAAGCCACTATCGATGAGTACATCAATAAATACAGCTTTCCAATGCGACTCAACCGCGCTCATTTGGCCATGACCGCAGCTATTGAACGTGGAATGCAAGAAGCAGAGTTAATCAAACAACTGGAAGTTGATGAACAAGCACTTTCAGTGCTGCAGTCTGAAATTCACAACCTCAAAACACAACGTGATAAGGGGTTTAATACTCAGGCTTACAAAGAGCAGCTCAAACTAGAAGGCCGCGATTTGCCGATGGATGTACACAATACATTGAACGATATAGAGATAGACATCTATGCACGTATTGGGAAGCTGGGCGACATGTTTATCGGTGACGTCAGCAGTAAAGAAGCAGAATTCAAAATCGATAACACGTCGAAAGAAATTAAGTTTTTGTTTGATCGTAGCATTAATGAGTACGATAAGATATTTTTACGATCACAAGAAATAATTAAAAAGGAATTATATCAAGAGTATCAAAGCTATGTTGCTGCATTATTTCCAGAAAGCAATACGTTGGAACTCCCTGTTTATCAGGCCTTAAAGCATTCCATTTCAAGTATCTCGCTTGATATCGAATTAAAACAAGATGATATCCGCAAAAAATCTGTTTTTAGCCACTACGACAAAGTGTACGATCCTGAATTGTTTAGTCCTTCTACGTGGTTTTCTCGTCGCGAAGTGGCTAAGTACAAAACAGAAGAATACGTTAACCTTCAAGAACTTTGGAAAGAACGGATGATCATAATCCGTAATCAGTTTGCTTCCTTAAAGGGCGACGCTGTTCAACGTATTAGAGAAGACAAGGACAAACTGATTGACAACTATCTGGCATTTTTGGAAGGCGAATTCAGTGCGAAGTTTTCGACCATTCTTAACGACCTAGAGAAAAAAGTTGAAAGCCAAACTCAACGCGAAAATGCCATCGTCCAAGCGAAAGCCGATATCGAAGAGATTAGTGCTATAAAGCAAGACCTGGAAGCCATTTTACAGTTTTAACTCGTTACTGACCGACTGAAATTGTCAGTCGTTCTTTTGAGGCCTGATACTATGACAGAATCTACGGAATTTGTTGCACTAAATTTAACAGCAACAGAGTTTAAAGCGAAAATCATCGACTTTATAAAAAGCAGGGATTTTAAAGCAGAGTTACTCCACCAAATATTATCTAAATTTCTAGATGACAAACGTGCGCTTTTTGAAGAATACCGAACCAATAGCACCACATATCCAATTAGTGAAGACAGTTATAAGTGGGAACGGGAGGGGGGAGCTTATTTCGCCTTGCAACTCCATATGGCAGAAGAAAATTTCTGTTTAAAACGATTAGAGCACCTTATTAAGGTGAAAAGTCACCTAACAGAACGAGGTATCGCTGGTTTTTCCCGCCCTGCCTCCAGTTCGACAACAAGCCACGAAGAAGTCAAAAGTACAAAGGAAAACACAATGAGCGCTGATTTTTCATCTGTTGATTTAACAGGGTTTACCCCATCTCGCTCGCTAAGCAACAGCGTGAACAGTGGTGACCTATCTTCTGTTCGCATTTCACTATTTATGGAAATGAATGATAAGCGTCTATCAACGGCGGTTATTACCCAAGCTATAGCTTGGACACTCTCCAAATATCCAACTCTTTTTGTTGTTTACGAAGAAAACGCATATTCCCAGCAGATGGAACAAGACAAGGTGAAATGGGACACTCACTACTACCATAAACAAGAGCTATATGCGACATCCAACTTCTCATTGGAACGTATTCGCCATATGGTCGTAGTGCGTGAGCATGTGTTTACGATTGCACAAGAAGACGCTCGCCTTGCAACATTGCCGAACACTCAGCCACAACACCCACCAAAACAATCGACCCCGGATCAAGAGCAACCATCGACGGGCAGCATTCATTGCCCTGAATCTCAACCAGGGAACAATGTACTGAAATCCTTGATGTTGATTGGTGGCGTGGTGGCAGCTATAGCTTTAGTCATTCTGGCTGTCATTATTTAATGGAGTCTACGATGAATTTATCTGCGACGGAGAGAAAAACTCTTTTTTCCGAAACCGAATTGCTTCCCGCACAACAAAAGGCATTGACAACTCTATCAGCGGCTCATGCGCTAGTTAATAAGAGCTATCTTGCTGAACTCAAACACTACGATGTGTTACCAGTGAAAAACCAGCAAAGCGTACTACTTAACAGAGGCGGCGATGTACGTATTTTCCGTGTGGAACGTCTGGTACAGGAAAACAAGCAATCCGTACTTGAAAGCACCACTGCAGCTTATACTGCATTGGGCGCAGCGGGATACACTGTATTCCTCTTCCTGAAATCTGACGGAATAGAGACACTGCTCTATATTGGCACACGTGGTGAGCCGGGGAAAATGCTCGGTCAAAACTCAGGCGATTTGTTGCAAGAAACTTTCAAAGGGCATTTTCCGGGCAGCAAACTTACGACACTCACAGGTACCGACGTAGACGCACTATTAGATGGGCTCAGTGACAGTGACTCAATTAAAACGGTCACTGCTGTTAGCAGCGTACCAGGACTTTCTACAGAAGACCAAACGAACTTTATGCAAGGACTGGAACGTTTTATCGATGCAGCAGAAAGCCGTACTTACGAGGGGCTGCTCTTAGCCGAGCCGGTATCTATGCAAGCATTGAATACCGTTCGTACAGGCTATGAGCAAGTAGCAACGCAACTTTCTGCGCTATCGAGTCGCCAATATAGCTATGGCGTTCAGGACAGTGATGCTATCAACCTCAGCATCAGCGAAGGGTTAAGCCACTCTTTGGGCGAAAGCCTCGGACTGACCGAAACAACAGGTACCAGTGAAAGTACCACTACTTCAAGCACTCAGACTCACACCACAACTACAAGCAAGACATCACCGAACAAAAAAGACAGAGCCATGGGAATTGGTGCGATGGCAATAGGTGCATGCTTTGGCCCAATTGGCATGATCGCTGGTGGTCAAGTTGCGAGTATGTTCCAAACCCAAGACACAGTCGGCTCCTCTGATTCTACTTCAACAAGTGAAAGTAGCAGTCATTCGACCAACCAGTCGATGGCAACAAGTGCTACAACGACAAAGACTGACACACGTAGCACGACCAACACAAAAGGCATAACCCAAACGCACGGCTCAACACAGCAAGTCAGTTTTGAGACGGCAGACAAAGGGATTTTAAATATGCTTGATAAGGTCGATCACCACTTAAACCGAATCAACGAAGCTAAAAGCCATGGTGGCTGGCTCAGTGCCGCTTACTTTGTCAGTGATAGCGCAGCCTCCAGCGAAGCGCTATCCAGTATTTTTTTGGGGCTAACTCGCGGTACTCAGTCGTCTATGGAAGATTTTGCGCTGACCACATGGGCTGGCAAAAAAGCCAATGCGATAACACAATGGTTGGGACAGCTCGTGCACCCTAGACTCGAACCGAGTTTTGCAGGGAATACTCACATCCCCTACCTTACTCCTGCTACCTTAGTCTCGAGCAAGGAAATGGCGCTACAGCTAAGCCTTCCTCGCCGTTCTACGTCTACCGTCGTGGTACAGGAAACCGCTGCATTTGGCCGTAAAGTACAAACGCTGAACGCTGGTCTCGCTGACACCAACTTACGAACCATATCGCTGGGTCAGGTACGCCATTTATGGACCGACTTACCACAAACTGTGGAGTTAGACCTTGACCAACTGACAAGCCACACCCTGATCACCGGCTCTACAGGTTCTGGCAAAAGCAACACGGTTTACGCTCTGTTGGATCAAGCTATACAACAAGACATTCCATTCTTGGTTATTGAACCTGCAAAGGGTGAATACAAGCACGTCTTCGGAAATCGCCAAGATGTACGTGTTTTAGGTACTAATAACCGATTTACAGAACTTTTGAAAATCAATCCGTTTTCCTTTCCGGAACAAACCCATGTACTTGAACATGTGGATCGCTTGATTGAAGTATTTAACGTCTGCTGGCCAATGTATGCAGCAATGCCTGCAATTCTCAAAGATGCAGTACTGCGAAGCTATGAAGCCTCTGGATGGGATTTACACGATTCTACGTCAGCGTATTGTTCTACGTTGTTCCCGACCTTTGCCGATTTGCTTATCCAGCTCGAATCTGTAATCGCTCAATCGGCTTACTCAGATGAAATAAAAAGTAACTATACAGGTGCATTAGTCACGCGTGTTCGGTCAATGGTTAACGGACTGAACAGCCAAATCTTTGCCGCTGATGAAATCAGCGATGCTAACCTGTTCGACCGTAACGTCATCATTGATTTGAGCCGGGTAGGATCACAAGAAACAAAATCGCTTCTGATGGGGCTGTTGATCATAAAACTTGGTGAATACCGTGCGGAGAAAATGGTGATGAACCAGCAGCTAAAACACATCACTGTTTTAGAAGAAGCTCACAATATTTTGCGAGCAAACCCATCAGGTAATGGTGGAGAAGGTGGCAGCGTCGCTGAAAAATCGGTCGAAATGTTGTCTAATGCTATCGCCGAAATGCGTACGCATGGCGAAGGCTTTATCATTGCTGACCAATCACCGTCAGCGGTGCATATTTCAGCTATTCGCAATACCAATACTAAAATCTTAATGCGCTTACCGGATGAAACTGACCGATTGTTGGCTGGTAAATCTGCAGCACTAACGGATGAGCAAGTTGACGAAATAGCCCGTTTACCGCGGGGAGTGGCAGTAGTCTATCAGAATGAATGGCTCGAAGCTGTACTGTGTAAAGTTAGCCGTTTTCCTGGGAAAGAAAGGCTTTACCGTTATCAAGCAGCACCAAACAGAGCTATAAGTGAAATGACATTTCGTTTTAATCTACTCACCCATATTTTGTGTGAGTACAATCAAGTGCCGTCAGAAGCAAATGAAGAGCAATTGGCAGAAGAGCTCTATAGAAGTAATTTGCCCACTGAAATGAAAATTCAACTCAGAAAGTATTTACACTCTGGTCTGACTGAAATGCTATTCAGCGACTTCTCATTTCTTGTGCCATATTTATTAGGCTGTAAGAACAAGTTAGAAAACGCTATTTGCCGAGCTAAGAGCATAGAGCAAATGCATTCTAATCTTCAAAACCTGGTTTTCGAAAAGTGCCATATCGCATCTCAAGAGCAAGTGATTATGTTGATTCAGCCTCTGCTCAGATCATTAGTACCTAGTGGAGAGTTGTATATCAAACTCTACTCTGAGTGGACACAATTCGCTAAGAGAGGACTTGCATGATGATGAATTTAATGGCAATTAAAGAGATTGCAAATAAGCTACAACCCGAACTGTCGAAAACATTAGAAAGTATTGACCCGATAAACATCGACTTAAGCGAACTGGATCGTCCTATTTTGGAAGTAGCAGACTTAAAGCCTGAATGTGTAGAAACTGAAACCAGCCCCTTAACACAAGAGGAAAAAGATTATTATCGAGAAAAGCTCGGGTGCTCAGTAAATTTACTTGAAAATGCTACTATCGATGAAAATGGAAAAATTTACATAAAAACAATAAATGAAAGCAAAGAAGGTCAAACAGGTGACGATGGCGTTATATATGAACGAAAAACTGTCGAAGTGAATGGCGTAGAAGTTGAAGGTGTGTTCCCGCAATTAAATAGTACCATTGATCTACAACTTCCCGAACCGTTGACGCAGGCAAGAGATTCTGCGCAAGCAGATTATGCGAATCAAGCTCTTAAAGAAAAGGTAGACAACGATCCTGAATTTGCACAACAATTCACCGATGAACAGTTAGAACAAATTGAAAATGGTGAAACTCCCGATGGCTATACTTGGCATCACAGTGAAGAGCCAGGCAAAATGCAACTGGTCAGCACGGAAGAGCATCAAAATAACCGACATACCGGTGGTAAAGCCATTTGGGGCGGTGGTAGAGAAAACCGTTGATTATGAGGATAGAGAAAATGAAAGAATGGCGTTATATAAAACCTTTGGTAACGGAAAGCCTAATTTCAGATGTCGAGGAAAAACTTGGCTACAAATTCACCGATTCCTATGTGGATTTTGTTAAGAAATATAATGGTGGCCGACCTCCGGTAAGTGTATTTAGTACGACTACATCACAAGAGAGAATGATTAAATCCTTTTTGTCATTCAATCCTGATGATGAAGAAAATATCATCAGACTGAACAGAGGTGTTGCTGAAATATCAAAATTACTCGTTGCTTTTGCAATAGATAACTTTGGTAACTACATATGCTTCGATAAACAACATGATATGGTCTACTTTTTGGATTTTGAGACAGGAAAAACAGATCTGATCGACAAGACGTTTTCTGATTTTTTGCTCAAAATAGATAGTTAAGATGATGAAATAAAAATTGAAGTTTAAATATTAGCTGGTACAAAATGCCGAATTGGTTAGGTTTAGTTATATGCTAGTCAGACTAAGTTTGAATTAGTCCTGTGTCACTCAGAACCTCGGCTGACGTTTAGTCTTAAAGACCAAGTTTATTTTTTAACACTTCATACGATTTATTTAGGATTAGAACTTTCCTCTTAAAATCTTTAACACTTGCTTAAAATAAAACCATATGGATGTTTTATAAATAATGGCGTGTACAATTTCTTTATTAAAATGAAGGTAGAATATTATACATGGAATTACATGGTCATTTGCTTTATGTGGATATCACCCAGATCTGTGGCATCGGCTGTGCGTTCTGCATGTATGCGGATAAGCACGCAACAGGTAAGAGCATGGAGTTGTCAAAACAGGCACGAGACAATTTGTCGACACTCATTAATGATCCAGCCGTGAAACGTATTTCTGTGAGTGGTGAAGGTGAGCCACTCAATAATATTAATACTTTTTATGAATTACTAGCGTTGTCCCAAGGGGGCAACAACTTTGAGTTTATTACCAGCGGTTTTTTTCGTCATGAAAAAATGGAAAAGATTTTTGATAAGATCAATAGTCTTGTCTCAGCAAATGGTGATACCTGTAATATTCGCCTCAGTTCCGATAGTCATCATATTGAAAAAATAAAATGGCGTGCGCATGGATTTAGCATAGACTATGTTCGGCGCAAAAAACCGTCATCGCTCAGCTTTTCATTTCGCTCAATTGATACCGATCGTGCCTTTACTCGCGAATATCTTGTGAGGGAATTGGCCTTATGGGGAATTAATGCCAGCATAAGTCCTGTCAGCGTACTAGAAGATAAATTATTGATAGGTGCTGACACGTTTAACATCGACTACAAAAATCTGGTTCATCCGGCAAGAGATACACCGGAAGGTTATCTGGACTTGCAGGGATATATTGCCGCGATTGAGTCCAAAGTGGATAAACCTTTTACCTTTGGCAGCCTGAACCGTGCACCCCAGCCCAATGGCATGGATGTGACAATTAAACCCAACGGCGATGTGTTTCTGTACGGTATTGAGACCGAGCGTGTTGCAAATATCCATTCTGATGCGATTGACTGGCATCATCTGGCGAGCCATGTGCGGGAAAATCCCTTGTCGTGCGCGTTATATACCCATCCGTTAACCGAACTGCTAGCGCGGCTGGAAGACACCCCGCAGATTCGCGCGATTATCGCGACCGCCAATAATCCTTACTGGCTGGTCAAAGAGATGGGGAAGCATTCCGGGTTGCTTGAACAATGGAAGGCTGCATGATTGATTCGCACTGCCACTCGTTCTACTCGAAACATGCTGTAGGTACCATTGACGAACTTGTTTGTGCCTCGATTGCTGCAGGGGTGAAGGTACTCACCATCACTGATCATGCTCCGTTCCCGGTGGATGCGCAGAACCGTTTGCTGGAATCGGAACTGGAGAGCTATTTCACCGATATTGATAAGGCACAGCAGGCCTATAAAGACGAGATCACACTGCTACGCGGTCTGGAGCTCGATTATATGCCGGGTACTGAGCGTTATAACCGACAATTACTTGCCCACTATCCAATGGATTTTGTCATCGGTTCAATTCACTACGTCACTGTTACCAATGAGCCGGTGGTGAAGGTCTGGGAACTGCACCGGTTAGCAGCAACTTCTTTTTTGGACAAGTACTTTGCTCAACTTGAAGCGTTGCTGGAAAGCAACCTGTTTGATTCGGTTGGACACGCTGACACGCTCCTGCGTGCAATCCCAGAGGATGTGTTTTTGCATCGCTTTGAACCGTTGATTGCGCTGCTCGTACGCAGCGGTATTGCATATGAACTGAATGCTTCGGGCCTGCGCAAATCTAGCCTTGACCCTACGACGGGTAGAGAAATTACAGGAAGATGGTCCTATCCTTCCCGCGCTTTGCTGAAGAAATTACTGAGGAACAATGTTCCATTGACCATCGGATCCGATACGCATGATCCTCGTGATGCCGGAGCGGGGATCGCCGAGTTAGTGGAGGTGCTCAGGCCATTAGGGCTTCAATCCATCAGCTATTATCAGCAGCGTCAACGCATTGATGTTCTGTTGGATGACCTTCAATTTCACACTGTGCCAGCATCCCGCTGAGGAGGTTCACCATGAATGGACTAAAAACCCCGCATTCACTTTCGTGGAACACGTTGCACAACGAACCGATCGCAACCCAGTTGACAATGTTTCGCCAGGCCAGCGAACAGATCAATACGCAGGATGTTAAATCCGGTTTTCGCACGTTCGCGACTGATTTGCTGACGCGCGGTTTGATCGACATGTCTGATTACGTCGCTATTTTTGGTGGTAAGGCGCTGCATTATCTGACACAGAATGTGGCTGGAGCATTTTGCAATATGCTCACTGGTGCTGACGCTACAAAATTAGCGGGCATTTATAGCCGTGCGAAATATGGCGGAGTGGGCGAGATACGCTATCTGGCACAGTGCGTTATCGACTACCTTGCCGCAGAACTGGATGACACCTCTTCATCATGGTCGAGGTTATTCTGCCAGGCCAAAGAGGAAGGAGAGAATGTCGTGATGATGACAACAGGCTGGCGTAATGTGCCTTCCACAGCCAATGTGCTCTACGACATCGTGGTCGAAGAAATTAATCTCACGTTGGCGCATAAAGGATTTCCTACCATTATCAACGTCAAACTACCCAGGATTGCGCCGCCGTGTGAAAATTATGCCAGCCTTAGCCAGGTCGAACGCGATCGGGTCAATCTTGTGCAGGATCACGTGATCCCAGCGGAGAATTTTTATCGCTGGAGCGGCGTGCATGTCATTTTTGGCGATGACGTGCTGGTGACAGGGGCAACGGCGGACAAAGTGTTGTATGAATCGCTGAGTAATGGCGCCCGATCATTTCGTGCTATTTATCCTGTGGCATTAGATCCCCGTGTGGCATTAACTGATGCTTCGGTGGAGGATAGGCTGAACAGCGTGAGCGTGAAACAGCATCTGGATGAAAACATCGCGCAACTGCTCTCTGATCCTGGCTATCAGCCTATTTTACGTACGTTGCGTCTGTTATTTGGCGAAGACAACCGGGAAAGTTTACCGGCTTTCCTGCCAAATGTACCAGCGCTAACTTGGCTTAATCTGTATAAATCAGCATTAAATAATGAGTTTTTGGCTCAGCCTGCATGCACGCCATCACTGGTGATGCTCAGAACATATCTGATGCAAAATGGGCTGCTGTGTGCGAAAGGTAAGGTATTGGTGAAATGACATCCGACACTATTCATTACGTCAGTTACTGGGAAAACGCACCGGGTCAGACTATGCCAGCTTATGTTGCCCTGGCTCTGGTTTCTATGCGTAGAGCTTTGGGCGATCGTTTTCTTCTGCTTACACCGCGAACGGTAAGCGAGCACATCGATGCTGATATCATGAATAAAGCTTGGGCCTTTGAACCGCTGAGCTTTACGCTGGCGAACGGCATTGAAGCTATTGTGGCGAAAAGCGATTTCATTCGCATGGCGTTTGTGCATCGCTGGGGCGGGGCATGGTTGGATGCGGATACGTTGCTGTTTAGAGAACCGAGTGTTGAGCTATTTCCGACAGGGGTGAGCCATAAATTGCACTGGCATAGCGAGTGTATTTTCGCGTCCCTGCCGGGAAATAGCATACTTGCTCAAGCCTTAGCTATAGGGCTTGAGAACGAGAATCATGCTTGGGGTAATCCTGGGAGAATCAAAAATATTATTGCCCAGGCTACCGATGCTGTCATCCCGATTGGCGGGGAGGTCATCGATCCCGGATTCCGTCCTCTTTACAACTTTGCTGGTTGCGAGGTGATGCGTCGCACCGATATTGCCGTCGAGGCGTTTTTGATTAACGACGTGGCCATTCTCAAACTTTACAACACCTATTTTCGGCGTACCGAAGCCCGGAGAGAAACCGTGGCTGAATTCCTAGCGGGTGGTTCGCTGCTGGCAAAACTATTTTTGCATATTGAGGCGAATGTGGATTACTGGGTTGATGAAAGTGACAAATTGATAGCTTCCGTTGCCTGAGTACCACTTTCGCCCAATACAATAGCCTCAGTTGGTAAGTGGAGTCGACAGTACGTGGCGCCATTGAGATTAATGCGCGGCGCGATTACTTCGTGAATGGTCGGCGTCCGACGATGTGGCGAGCAGTGGGCAATATACAGCCATGCGGGGATTCGTTCAGTTAAATGGCTGAACTCAAGTTCAATGCGTAGTAGATCGAATATCTCGGTGGTGCGTCCACTGGGAGTCCAGGCCAGCGGCGCGGTACGGTGATCGGGCCGCACAACTGTGACAGGAACGCTGAATTCAAGGTTGATCGTGCCGGCATAACAGCCTGCTACTTCAGGAAATTTTTCACAGATTAAGGGCAGTTGTCGCGCCAGTGTACCTGTTGCTACCCCTAGTCCGGGGATGACTCTTGCGTTAAGCGACATGCTGTTTTTCGCTTCTGCTGGCAGCGTTAAGAGAGTCTGCAATGCGTTTATTAATGACGTTAGTGAAAAAGCATCCATATTTTTTTTGCCCGTACGACGGAGTGTGTCTGGCTGTTGCTCGCTGTAGATCACTTGTATAAAAGGTGAGCTAGGCGGCAACCATGGGTTGTGTTGACCTGCAATCAACGGGTAGATCGCCACCAGCTTCGCTTTCAGGCCAACGGCCATATGCACAATGGCAGTATCCACACTAACAACAGCCTGCGCTCGGCGAACATATCCTGCAACCTTTTCGGGCGTTAGCCCATCGCACAACACTGCTACATTATCGCGTGCAACTGCATTTTCCAGATGCTGTGCGCTGTACAACGTTGAAGGGCTGCAAAGAATGCCCACGGAATGGCTGGGAAATTTGTTGGCGATAGCTTGTAGAGTTGCAATTGCCCGGGAAGGGGATAGCCCCTTGTCTTGTCGGCTAGCATAAGGATTAAATAAAATTTGAGGGGAGAACGCCGCTGGAGGGAGTTCGGCAGGCGATGGCACAATGTACTGAGTGTCGATCACTTTCGCGCCCAGATCTTGCAGAATATATTGGTACTGTTCAACTATATTTAGCGTTTTCGCAGCGAAACCCATTTTACGATTCACACAGTGCAGCGAATCATCAAGAGAATAGATACTCGCCGGGCGAAGTAAGCGCATAAAAACGATTTCGGCAGGTCGCAGTCGTCCGACCAGATGTACAACGACATCGACATTACTTAGTCGGTTCACCAGTCTGCGTAGTTCACCAAGTCCTGGATGCGAATTCGTAACGATGACTTCATCCACACCGAAGGTGTTGATGTGCATTTCCGCTAACTCCTTAACCGTAAGTACAGTTAATCTGGCATTGAGCTTACGTGATTCGCGAAAAAAGAAAGAAGATACGATGGCATCTCCTAATTTAGCATCCCAGCGAAGCAGAAGAATATGTAGTTTCGCGCTAGGGGCTTTCATGGGTAGAGGTTTGTCCGCCAGCAGGCGAAATATCAGTCTGGAAACTGCTTTGTGTAAAATCTGTAAATTCAAGAATATGCTCACCACTGCAAATTTATCCTTTATGGAAATGTGAACTTTTTCAAAGGATACACAAAATACCTAAAATATAAGCCACAATTTCTCGATTAGTCATCCCTTTTGTATATAAAGAGTGTATTTGCTCATCCATATGGATAACGCGCGTCTGATGCTTTTTAATAAGCAGTGGTTCAAAGAATGATTGACGATTTCAGGGAACTTCAATTAAGAGCGAACCTAAAACCACAATAGCTTGAGCTAATATCATGTTTTTATTATCCAACATTTTTGTAACTTTTCAAAATAAAGCTCCAAAGTGCACCACCACCTATTTTACATACAAATTGCGCAATTATAATTACAGGCATAAAAGCACCAAATGCAATTAAAGGAAATAGTATAGAATCAACCCCTGCGGCAGCTATATTACTTATATTTGATTTTTTAAACCATGACTTTTTAATCAATAATTGATAGACCCATGCATTTACAATTGCTGATGATACAAATGCAATTAATGATGCAAAAGCAATAATTCCTGCATCAGGATTAATTAAGTAACTCACTCCTCCGGCCACCATAGATAATATTATAGAGCGCAATATCCCATATCTTTCATGGAGAATATCACGTAGAATCATCTCCAATCCGACAAGAAAAAATGCATTAATTGGGGTAATCCATGCACCAAAGTATGCCACAAGAAGATTAGCACTACATAATGATAAAATATAAACTATAACTACCATCTGGCCTCTTACTGCTATGAATTATAATGATAAATTTTAGTCATGAATTATATACAATGAAATAAATTTCATCTATAAAAAACAGATATTAATTAATAAAAGCAATACATTAAAAATTTTTAGATAATGAGATATTTATGAATACCACAATCTATAAAGACTTTACTTTTGAAGCTGCTCATCGCCTGCCAAATGTTCCCAATGGACATAAATGTGGGCGTTTACATGGACATTCTTTCCTCGTCCGACTAGAAGTTACAGCTGAAGTCAATACACATACTGGTTGGATTATTGACTTCGCTGAATTAAAGGAGGCTTTTAAGCCCACACTAGATAAACTAGATCATTACTATCTCAATGATATCCCTGGTCTGGAAAATCCTACTAGTGAAGTTTTAGCAAAATGGATATGGCTACAGCTAAAACCTTCCTTAGATATTTTAACTGCGGTAACAGTCAAAGAAACCTGTACTGCTGGGTGCATCTATAAAGGTGAGTAAATTTGAATATCAATGTATGATGGTAGGGGGATATACATTGCATCTACCATCATTAAATTAATTATTACAACTTTATGAAATAAAAACACATATTAGTTAAATTTTAATATCTAAATTTACAATTTTCAGGTAATTCGTTACTAAGTAATCGGTTAAAAGTGAAATATCTTTCGATAAATTTTGGAGTTCATTCCATTTTCGTATAATAGCGTTACCATCAAGATCAACGCCAAAATTCCAAGTTCCACAACTCCAGGCACATAATGACTTAACACGATTAAGTTCTGTCACAAAACGTGTAATTGATGGAATATCTGACCAACCAGGCTCACCTTTGTATTCTTGATGTACATTATCAATTTCGTCCATTAAACTACCGAGAGCTATAATACCAACCCCATGTAACAAACGAGAATAGCGTGGTTTTTTATCCCAATCGTCAGTGAAAACTATTTCTACTGCTGACCAAAAATTATTCAATAGTTTAACCATTTTATCTTCGTCACCAAGCCCTGTAGTTGAATCCCGAAAGCGGTATAAAGCGCCTTCTCGTAAGCTTGAATCAATCATTTTAATCATTGAATTATCAGCTATCACCCCATCTGGATTCGTTGCAGTTTTTATTCTTCCAACTAACGGACCATCACCAAAATTAAGACGTTGAGTCAAAAGAGACGGGAATTTACGCAATTGAAGATCCGAAGGTAGGCGTCCGTGAGTGTGCGGAGCTAACTCGTAAAGCAAAGTTTTTGGTAGCGGTTTAGTAGAGTTTACCAGCATAAACTGCTCACGTTGCTCTTCCGCATCATGAGCGATAAAAGCTGAAACGGGCATCATAAATGACTCAATATCAGCATCGCGTAATGCCGCAGTGCGTTGTTGCCCATCGACAATAAATCCAGGTTTTTTGAAATCATCATCTTCAGATAATGGTATTACTAAAAAACCTATTTCATCATTATTATTTAATGCTTCAAAATATACACGTTTATCAAAAGCAATAATGATTGGATTCGGAATCATAGGATTCGAGCTTTCTATATAACGTTGTATCTCACGGATATGATTCCGAATCTCAGGACGTTGATATCCAATTAAGCTATCATCTCCTCGACGTATACGAGAAATTGATGCAATCTTGCTAATCTGTTTTCCATCTATAGCTAAGCTATATAGGTTTCTTTTATCTCCTTGCCTAATGCGTAAGGCAGGAACTCGATATTCACTCATAATAATTCCTTTGAGTGTAAAAGTAACGTGTGCTGTAATCGACTATACAGCACTTGAATATTATGAAAACCACGACGTCGGTTACGTTCAGCACCACGAAAAATTATAACATTAATACCAATAGATTTGCAGATATTACATTGACATCGCTTCCAAGGTTTATCCCTTAATGTTCTCTCATAATCTTTACTAATTTTATCAGCTTCTTTATCACCTGAATGCAACCGTTCATAGGCTAGTACATGCTCAAGTGCTTTAGGTAATAGTATTTCGTTCTTATCATATTGAAATAAAGCATTCATTGCTTTTTTTTCAAGATTACGAGCTAAGTCTTGGTCAATAACACCTGATTTTATTTTTCTGCTAAGACTAGGATTAGCATCAAATTGAGGTACTCTAACCGCAACATATGTCGTTCCATCAAGATTATGATAGTTCTTTTTTCTATCTTTAAATGCTTGCTGGAGAGGTGTAGTAGAATCGATACTTGTCACTCCTAAACGAACAAAGTCTAAAAAACTTTCAGGTCGAGCAATTCCGAGCAAATGCACACGTATATTATTTTTCAGTAATGGTTTTATCTCTTCTAAAGTTTCTAATATTTGAGGTGTTTTTAATGGTACCATTCCTCCCATAGTAATATTCGTATAGCCCATAGCTAAAAGAGATTCTACAGATTTTCGATAAGATTTTTTGTTCCATCCATGTGCAACACCGAAAGGAATAAAACAATTTCCTTTTGACTTATTTAGAAATTCCTCAGCTAAAGTCAGTGTTATGCTCTGCCGGCGTTTACATTCATTTAAAATTTCCCCATCAAATTCTTCTCCGGGTTTTTCATAACCAAAAATAATATGGTCCAAAGATACACCAAAGTTAAATCTTGAGTTTTCGTAAAAATCAATAACTTCCTCAACCCTGTATGGTGGTACATATTCATTCACGTATGTAAAGGCGCCACAATCCCCCATTGTTTCCATATTATCCGGAAGACGAAAAAAATGTTTCATTCCATTACGAAAATAACGTAAACGCTGTGCCCTAGTATATTTACTTTCACCACCACCCAGACCATCAACCACTGCTTTAGAAACTAACATTCCGTCATAAGGATGAGGAAAAACTTCATGAGGATAGTAATCATCTCGTTGACGAATTCGATTCTCATTTCGTGTTTCACGAACGAAGTCGAAACTTGGATCTATAAAATCCTGGCTATCTGGGAAAAAATACTTCAGCTTCGACAACTTTATTCTCCTTAAAAAAACAATTATCTATAGCTATACCTTATATACTTCAGTATATTTTGATTATAAATCGTTACCATTCAAAATATCATAGAATAAATTTCTAAATTTTTTTTCTTCGTAGCTATAACCAGAACTACGAAACATACGCAGGGCCTGAGTTGCACTCATTTTAGAATTTTCTTTTAAAATTGAATTAATATATTTGTTTACTTCTTCCTCAGTAACCTTATTAATCTCTCTCGATTTATTTTTTGGTAATAAGGCAAATTTAATTTTTAATTTATCTAAGAGTAAACTAAAGTCTTCATAAGAACCTTTTATAAATTCATTTAAAAAATATTTTGCTAAGCAAATATTTAACATAATCATATTACATTTAAGTAATTGTGATATACGTGCATCACTCTTTAGTTGATATGAACTCAACCTGGAATAAACTGGCTTAGAAGTAATTATAACCAGTTGTTTTCTTGGGTTTTCTAAATATTGAAGGCCGTTAAAAACATCAACATCTATTGCATTGATATAATCAGGAGAACCGCAAATAATGAAATACTCTTTTGGTTTTAATTTCATTAAACTAGATATTGAGGTCGGATGTTCATTTTGAAATGGAGAACGCTTAGAAATTTCATGCCACCATGTTTTATGAAATCCTTTCCCTATGTAAAATTGGTTATAATAAGGAATAGATTCACTATAACCTGATGAAAATGTTGCTTTATAAGGCAAAACATAATCATCACTATGTAGTAACCCAAAACCAGCAGAAAGTACCCATAACTCTGCTAACAAATCTTTTTTGATAGTTTTAGCCGTACTCCAATGGCCCCCTTTATATAAATTTTCCACTCG
The DNA here is from genome assembly GCF_057621555.1 of Providencia sp. LY12. NCBI lineage: Bacteria > Pseudomonadati > Pseudomonadota > Gammaproteobacteria > Enterobacterales > Morganellaceae > Providencia > Providencia sp. LY12. Next base: position 3,940,585 of record NZ_CM172594.1, read on the forward strand.
AATAGTTTCAAAATCTAATAATGATACTTGAATTGCATCGCACCATGACTGGATGAGCAACTCTGGAGATATTTTCCCAGAAGAAAATCCATTTAAATTCAATGAATTACCATTCATTCCATGCTTGCCATTTGTACATGTTGTAATGAGATTAACTTGGTTCACAGCATCGCCTCTAAAAATTCCTGTGGCAAAGCTATCTCATAAAAAGGTATGTTGCAAGTACGTTCCGCTCTTTTTAAACAAAAATTCTAAAAATAATGCTCACTTTGACACATATTCAAAATATTCATCACCACTACATGAAAGTTGCGTGTGCTTTACCAGAATCCCCTGACGCTCTAGATGCAAGCAAAACTCTCTACAGTCGTTAACTAAGCATTCAATATTTGAAGTACATCCTTTTGATATTAAGGCTCTAGCCAACGTACTACAACTAAATCCTCCCGAAGAATTCACAATTAAATCCATAACAATTTGATTATTAAATAATTTCACACTTCCCCCTTTCATAATCTCTTTATACTATACAAGCTAAAATAATAAGCTATACAACCATATATTCCAACAACTATACAAAGAATCCAATTATTTATTAGATATATTATTACAGGCCATAAAGTTCTATTATAAATAGCATATAAGGCCTACAGCATTAAAAATAACCTTATTCAAATCAACATAAAATAAAGTTATTTATTATTTCTATATAAGTGAAAATGCTTTATCACTTGTATTATTTTATAATTCTACCGACTTAAGATAATTACGAATACAATCGAGCATACTGGTACTTCCTTTGCCGGAAGGTTGCAGTAAAGGCTTATCCCCTCGCTCTGCTTTTATCGCGTAATAAGCAGAATGTTTAGAACTAAGCCAGGCAAAAATAAATACATCCGCTTCTTTAGCCAATGAACGCAGCATGGTTGAGCCGCCTTTATCGTTGTTGAGGCGAATATCGGCCAGAGGGTAATCGGCTAGTAATTGTGTTTTCACACGCAGCGCTACCGAATCCGTCAATGTATAAATGCCTACTACCTTATCATTCAATGTTGCTCCGACATGAACCTCATCAGCTTTCTCACCGCTGTCTTCTAAAATCTGTTGGGGAATTTCACAGATAAGCCCGCACTCACCAACAAACTGAGCCAATAGGCTCCACTGCAATTCACTATAGCGGGCTGGGTTGCGGTAAAACATGTTGAGTACCAGATTGAATAATTGTTCTCTGGCAAGTTGGTCAGCAGTCGGGTAGACCAAGAACAGTTCTAGTATATCCAGCCAAGCGCTAGCGCTGGTGGTACCTGAACTCTCGATCATCATCTGCAGATTTTCTATTAATTCGCGGTAATCTTGCGCATTACTGTCGCCCTCTAAATAACCGCGTGCTAGTTCACAGGCAGTAAAGATATCTTCGCGTGAACTATTGTCGTCCAGCGTCAGTTGTTGCAGCAATGCCAACCGGACAGACTGCCAGGAAGAGTTGGTTTGATAGTTATCCAGCCACTCGAGCAGCACTGGGATAGCATCACGCAACACTATACTGGCGCAGTTGTTGGTTTTATCCAGCAACGAAACAAATGCCTCTGGGTTGAAAGTTGCTGCGTTCCATTGGCTGCTGGCCTTTTCTACCGTTTCTATCGCCCCCGACCATTGAGGGTTATTTAGCACTTCCTTCAACCAGTCCTGCCAATTACTGATACCGGCAGTATCCTGTTCTGTTCGTATGGATGGCGGCATCAACTGTAGGGCAATGTAATAACGCTGGAAGGCCGGTTTCGCCAGCAATAAGTCGCGCTCCTGTTGTGCCAGTTGTTGCAGATAACTGACAGCCTTCACAGCAGCTTCTGCACTACTTACGACCCAGGCACATTTCAAAACAATGGCTGCGCCGCGAGCGCTGACCGGTAGCAACAGTAACTCATTCAGAACGCTTTCAGGATATTCATCGGCTCTGGCAAGCAATTCATCGGTGCTCGCCGCCGGTAGGGAGTCCACTGCAACGGCCGGGAATGCTTCCAGCAACCGGCGGATCCAGTGCCGGTCATCGTCTGTTGCATCCCTCATACCGGCAACCACTTGTTGTGCCTGTTCCCTCAGTCTTGCCGGATCACTTTGTGTGTCAGAAAGTAACCACAGTAGGATATTTTTGATCGCCGATGGTGTGTTGATACCCTGGGTCACTTGGAACAGGCGCGGTACGTTCTTCACCAGCAAATTATTAAATGCTTGTCGTTGGGCGGCGAGGTCGCTCAACTGCTCATACTTCAGCAGAAACTGCTGATAGAAGACCGTCATCACTTCTTCAGCCAACACCAACGGGTGCGGCATATCCAAGACCTGTCGCAACTGAGTCGAATCTAGCAGGCTTTTGACATCACCTTCCAGAGCCATGCAGCGCAGTTCGATAAACAGTTCGTTAATATGGCCTATGCCACCAGCTTCACGTAGTTCCTGAAGATAGAGGCGAGTCTGCGGCACATCACGACGACGCAAGGCGGAACGGACATCACGCAGAATACGACCACGCGGGCGCAAAAGTATGAGCTGGTGACTCGGGCGGCTGGCGAGTTGTTGGCGCAACCGCTCTATGCCATTGAAAATCTCCGGGATCCTCGACAGAGAAAGCGAGCTAAATTTATATACTCTATCGCTATAGTGGTCTATCAACGCTTTTTCCACCGGATCTCTCGGATCCAGCGTCGTGCGCTGGCGGTTAAAGTCTGACCACGAGGTGCCGACGTGCGCGTCTAATAACTCGCGTAACTCCGCATAGTCTCGTTCCTCATCGGCCATTGCATACCAAGTGACTTTGTCGTTGCTGCCCTTTACAACGCGCGGAAGGATCACCGGGAAGCATCCGTTGCGGACATCGTCAAGCCAGGGGGTCAACCGCTGTTGGGTTGATGCTTCTAGCAGGCCACCCGCGATTTTTTCCCAAGAGATAATATTGTTTTCTCTATGGAAAAAGGTTCGCAGAAACTGTTCGCTATCAGCGCTGTTCATTGCACACCTCTCTGTGCCGGTTGGTAAAAGTCGTTAAATGCTAACAACGCCTGCACAATGGCGGTTTTGTCTGTGGTCAAGTTAATCTGTTCATCATTGATCACGATCCCGCCGATCGTCAGATTCATTGAGCCGCTTAGGAAGAAATGATCTCCGAGGAACCCTTTGGTATGCAGCACTTCCTTCTGACCAATGTACAGGTTACCCAGCATGCCGTAGTTGGCGACGCGTTCGGTTAACTGGCGGATAAAGCGTGCATTATGCTGGGTTTCGTTGGTCATCACTTTAAGCGTACCGCCGTTGGCTACCGCACGCGCCAGCAGTTCCGAGGTCTGCACCTGACGCTGTCCCCAGGCCGGTTCGAGGTAGTCGAAACGGCCGGTGCGATTATCCAGCAGGTCGAGGTCGGTAATCCACGGCGAGACAATCCACAATTCCGTGCTGGGCTGAGCGATCTCCGCTACCAACAAGGAGCTGAGTACATCAAGAACTTCACTCTGGCGCGAGGTCCTGGATTTAAAGATACGACGGGTATTCATTGGATCGCCTCCGGAATTTCAATCATAGCGAAGGTGTCGTTGCTGTGGCGGCGCAGGGCACTGACGCGCGGGTAGAAGAACAACCCATACATTTCTACTGGGGTGACTAAAAGAGTGGCGATGGCTCCATTTATCGCATCGCCCGGTTTGGCCACTAACTCGCATTTGCCATTATTTTCCAGATGCTGGTGACACTGCTGCATCCAGTCTGGTTGGCTGAGATCCACCTGAGCACAACTATGCTGCACCACATGGGCCAGCAGGAGGCGCTCGGTTGGCCCGGCAAAGCTGTAAGGGTTGTACCAAGTTAGCCAGCTATCACGAATGGTATGCCCGCGTGGCCACAGTAGGCCATTACAGGTATTTAAACGCCAACTCTCCAAGTTGTTCTGCCCTTGACTCGCTTGTTGTAGTTGCTGGTCAAGCGCGCTGGACTGACTACAGGTAAAGGCATAGACACGCTGTGGTAGTTCAATGCCCAGTCGCTGCTCCTGCTGTCGCCAATCCTGTTGCAGCTGCAGTAAAAAGACGTCACTGCTGGCATCGGTCCCCGGCCGTAATAGGCGGGTGTTAATCGCCGACAGGAAACTGTGGCTGGTTATAAAGCCGCTGCGCTGCAATTCTCCCAGCAAGTTGCGCTGCGCCTGAACCTGGCTGACATGATTGTTGGCAAGGCGCATTTCGTTCATACGCGCAGGCAGAGATGATGCCGGGTTTACCATGGTTTGCAGCAGATGCCAAACGTTATTGTCCATTGTTTCGTAGTTGCCTGGGCTGAGGTTAAAGTCTAGCAACTCGAAGAAACTGCGCGGATCTTCACTGTAAATCTGTTGGATCTTCTCAATGATACCGCCACCGCCCACGGTGGTTTCCGACAGCCAGATTTCGCGCTGGTCAGGCGCGAGCAGCGCAGTGCGCACCGGCCCACCGTTGAGGTCAAGGATTAGGTCGTTCTCGTCGGCATCTGGGCACAACTGCATAGCTGTTTGCAGCAGCGCCGCACCCAGAGTGTTGGTGAAGTTGAGGGTCAACCACTCTAGCCAGGTGTTATCCAGCGGTTGCCACAGCAGTTCCACCCAGTCGGCAATTCTTGCCATCACTGGAGCCTGGGCCAACAGTTCACGCAAGCTTTGCTGCAGATCCTGCTCTATCTCTTCACCGGTCTGCGCATCATACAACGTCTGGAAGATTCGAGCAGGAACGTCAATCAAGGCGATCCCTGCGCTGTTGTGTTCCATTGCGCGGAACGCCTGCTCCAGGGTGCAGTTTTTCAATACTGCTTCGCTGCCAATACCTGCCAGGACAGTTTCTGCCAGCCAACCGCCGAGGAAAGTATTAACACTGATTGCATCGTCGTGGCTGACTTCATACACGAAGCGCGCTGTGCGCAATCCGGCCACCAGTTCACGGTTGTTGCTGATGCTAGCGAGATCAAAATTAGGTAACCGACACTGGAATTTTATCGCATCTACCCACAGCGAGAAGCCGAACGCAGCGGGTTCGCCTTGGTGTTCAAATTTGAAGTCAATCTGCAGGTCTTCACGCTGGTCACTGAATTTAATATTGGCACGTGATCCGCTGGCAAAGCGCACGGCTTCGATCGGACAGTGCTGCTGGTGGCCGTAAAACTCCACCTGCTGGAAAATATCCTGCCAGTCATTGTTGGATGGCACTTCCGCAGGGATGCCGTTCTGAGGTGGACGGATCTCGCTGTGCCAGTTAAGAAACGCGTTTGAGGTTTCACTCAATTTAAGGTCATCTGACGGCGTACTGGCAGTCACTTCCCAGGCGCGGAAGCAAGAGATAACTTGCATGCCGGTGCGAGTGGTAATGTGACAATCGGGCATGAACTCCCGTTTGTCTGGCGGGCAGTAATCATCAATCGGGAATGGATGCGAACCATCTTTCAGCTCGAGTTTTTTCGGCACTAGCCAGTGGCATTCGCGAATGTTTTTGATGGCAAAGCGCTTGCTGATACGCCCCGGGGCAAAATCTTTCATCCCCTGCAAAATCGGCATGCTGTGCGCATCGGGTTCCTGACCGACTTCACCTAGCAGGTTAATCTGTAACTCCGGCAGGCAGAGGTCGTTAAACAAAGCGGACGGTATAAAATCAGGCATCGGCGTGCTTTTGCGGCAGTTATCGGCCTGCTCAATGCCAAGGCGCGACCAGTTGGAGCGCAGTCTTCTAAGTACCGTAGGAAGAAACGCGGTCATAATCGCGCGCGGGGGTTGCCACAGCAATGACTGCAACAGTTTTTCGTCCTTAATCCCCAGTGCTTCAGCCAACCATGAGTTAAACTCCTGCTGGGTTTTCTGGCTGTTCAGAAGGTCTTCAATCAGATCGGCCAGCTTTGACTGAGCTTCAGATGGCTTACCTTTGTCCTGCGGGACGGATAGGTCATCCCAGATACCACGATTCCACTGATTAAGATACTCGTTACGGCTAGAGAGCCAGTCCATAGTGGCAAAGGCCGCCTGCATACGCAGTACGTAACTGTTGCCGACGGGCAGTTGGCGCGCCTTTAGTACCGGCTCAAACAGGTTTTCGTAGCACTGAAATGCCATGCGATCACGGCCATAGTCGGACAGCACAACCACGGTCCACGGGCGCATGGTTCGTTGACGTCCAGCACGCCCTTTACGCTGCAGGAATTGGGCATTATCGCGCGGGGCTTTATGCTGGATAACGGCACCGACGTTCGGGTCGTTAAATCCGACCTCAAGTGACGCGGTAGCGACAATCAGATCCGCAGCATGGTCGACGCCAGCATCCTGCGAAGAGGTGCGCTTAACGTTGCTGCGGTCAGCAGAATCGAGTGTATGGCCAATCATTTTAGCCAACGGCCACTGCTGACCAAAGGTAAATTTCTCTTCATTTGGCGCATCGCCGCGCAGCATCGCCAGCGGTTCTTTTTTGGCATTGATATTGCCATTCGAGTAACGACCCTCGGCATCCAATAGCTGGAAATAGAGGCGGTTAATGACGTCAATATCATCTGTAAATACAAAACTGCGCGTGCCGTACATACCATTGCTGACCGGCACTGCGGCGTTGTCGAGCATACGCCTGGTTAGCATGGAGGCCTGAATGGTAGTGGACAAAAGGCTAGAGCGGGACGCCGGGTCGCCACGTAGAGCCAGCATGTACTCCGCGCCCTCTGTCTCCATATCGTCTTCGATCGGACTAACTTCCGCCACTAGGTACTCTTCCAACCCGGTTAACGAAGCCATAAAGCGCGTCGCCTGCTCCAACGTTGCGGACAGTCCAACAAAGTGCGGTGTAGCACCGGACAGATGCCTCCAGCGGCGGATCAGCATGCCGTTCTGTGCACCGCTGACGCCGGAATAGGTATGCACCTCATCAAGCAGCATCATCGATGGCGGGACGACATTTTTGCCGATGCCAAACAGCGATGCCAGAAACGGGTTGCCCATATGCTTATTCAGCATTTCGGTGCTGGTAAACAAAATATCTGGCAGCTCGATCTTCATACGCTTACGCGTCAGGATCACTTCATCAGGCTCGATGGTCTGCGTACAGCTATCGCAATGCAGACGTTCAAAGCTGTTTTCAAGATCAGCGGTGCGCCAGACCATTTTGCCACGACAGCTATCCGTCGGGCAGGGAATATACTGGCAGGACATACCGTCACGATGCCGGCTCCAAGCCGTTTTCATGTAGTCACGATAAATCGCGTCTTTATCTAGCGGCACCATGCCGAAAAGAGCGGCGATACGTACTTTGCGCACGCCTTTTTCTTCCAGCAAACCGTTCAGTTTACGTACCTGACGCAGCGTTTCGATAAACTGATCTTTCAGCAGTTCATTGCGAGGGTATATTGCTAGCGCCTTTACCGCATCTTTTCTTTTGGCGACCAGTTCACTGCCGATAAAGGTCAGAGCAGGCAGATAGAACGCCAAAGTTTTACCAGTCCCAGTTCCGGCGCAGACAATGGTAGCAGTCGAGCGGTGCTGGCTCTGCTGCAATCCGCGCAGTACGTTTTTGCAGGCTTCTTGTTGAAAGTAGGCGAGGTTGTACATTCCGCTCGAGTGGCTGAGCAGGGCCGATAGTAACTGGCGGTGCGTAGAGGTAAAACCTGCTATTTCATCAAGTTGTTGCAAAACTTCAGCAGCCTGCTGGTTACGCTTCGGGTATTTGCGTTGGCGGCGTAAGAAGCGATAGTCGGACACCAACGTCGATGCGGTACGCCAGTTATTATTAAGGCCGTGCTTAGGAAACATCTGGCGCAACTGGCTGTAAAGGCGCACTGCCTCCGCCATGCGGGTACGAAACACCGAAACACCATTTTGCTGGTGACGCAGTAGCAATCCACGATCGATCATAACTTTCGCTATGCTAAAGCTTGTAAGGCCTCCGGCGTCGAGCGGGAAGTTCTGTAGAACCTGAGTGATGATATTGCTCAGCTCGATCTGAGTGAAAAAACCTTGGGTATTACCCCAAGTGAGCAATACCGACTCCTGCGACTCCAACTCATCAAGCACTGTGCGAATAATCTGTTCCATTAAACTAGGGTCCTTATAAGCGCCTTATGCGATAGCGTGTCGGGTCATCTTCTTCACTCAGCCAACTGAGTACATTAGGCGTCAACATGTCGAGCGTGGCACCTTGCCCTGATACGGCTTTGAGGAAGAGATTGACCTCTTCCGGCACGTCTAGCTTGAGTGCATAGCGTTGGTGGCAAAGTTGCTCATGCAGATCGATTATGGCCTCAACTTCGTCAGCAGTTTTTGGCAGCTCACGACTACTGTTGGTGAACTGAGCGACAAGGTCACAGTAGTGCTGTTGTACTTTTCGTTGCCCTTCCTGATGAGCAAGGTTGCTGAAAAGCCTCTGGTCCACTTCCCACTGCGCTTTTAACATACGGATGTATTCACGCCACGCAGTGCTGGTATGTTTATTGAGAGTACTGACTAAGCGCTCAATTTCCAGAACCAGCAGACCAAACTCCTCGGCTTGAGCAACATCGTCTGTACGCGCCCGGTACTGCTGAAGAAAGGCCGTCAGCAGGGCCTGTGGATTGCCAAATGTTTCGCGGTCAAACAGGCCAACAATTGGATTACCGCTCTCACTATCGCAAACCTGCCGTAGCAGCAGATAGCTCGTGAGAATCTGCGCCAGTTTTTTCGCCGGGGCATCGATTTTTTTCGCCACCTGCAGCAGGCCATTGCGTATCTCCTGAGCCTTTTTCAGTTGCTGATGGCGCTCAAGGCGCGTTTTAAATTCACCGCTGCGCCGTGCAAAAACGCTAATCTCTTCCGACGCTCTGGAGATTACCACTTCACTGATGCTTACTTCACTCATGCTAAGTTCTTCTCCAGCAGCGCTAACTGTTCAGTCAGCCTTATCAGGGTCTGTTCGATCTCATTTTCGGCTCCCTCAATCTGGTCGCCGCCCTCATCACGGTGACGCTGCTGCAGATAGCTGCCGGTAGCATCTTCAAACTTGCTCCAGGCTTCCAGCAACTGCCGAAATGCCTCATATTGTTTGCCGTTGACGGCAAGAATTTCCCTCATCAAAACCTGAGGGTTATCGGCTGGCAGAGTCAGTTTCTCCAGTTGTCTGATCTGGTTTTTCAACTCCGGTTCTTTCCAGCCCTTCAATAACTTCAGCAGAACCGGCACTGTTTCACCTACCGGGCGGACGACATCAGCGCTGTTCGCCAATTCGACTATCTCCTTCATGATGTCACAGATATTAACCGTTGCCAGACTGGAGCCTTCGCCGTCGCTCAGGCGTTCAGTAATGTCCTCCTGAGTCTTCAGCAGCAGGGTCCGGTAACTACCCAGTCTGTTTTTGACTTCGTGGATCTTACTCGGTCGTTTCCCGGCGGCGACTTGTTGTCTTTTTGCCGCTTCCACCAACATTAATCCGTTAATGGCATAAGGTTGGGCGCCCGATTTTTTCGCCGCAGTAAGCGCGATTAAACGCTCGCGTAGGTTCCGGTGTTCATCAATCACGCTAGCTCGCGACTGGGTTAAGAAGTCGTCCAGCAGCGGATGACTTTTGTCCGTAGACTGTGGTTCTTTTAACAGGGCCTGCACTAGAGTTGTCGAGATTGGAGATGAAGAACCATCCAGCCCAAGGAATGCACAACTCAACTGTAGGTCTTTGACAGTACTAGAAAGCTCTTCGCGTTCTTCCTGCAACACGGTGAGTTTTACTTCTGTTTCAATACGGTCGACAAAGTTATGAAAGGCAGCGTAATCGATCTCACTACCTTCGAAATCCCAGTTCTGGAAAAGGTTAAAGCGCGCCATCGCTAAGCAGGCGCTGTACAGCTCAGGTGTATCTTCAAGCGTCACAAGCGGGCGCGACTGATTTCCCACCAGCACGCGGGGTAAGTGGATCCTTCCCTGATTTTTTGCTGAACTGGCCGTGAGCGAGGTCTGGATCAGCTCGGTTGACCAGTCAATACGCGCAATCAACGCTTCTAGTAACCACTTACGGATATCACGGGCTTTGGCTTGATCGAGCGTGTTGCCCTGGTTCCATTTTTCAAGCGCGGCTTTCCATTCCTGAATGGCTGGAGCTTCACCGGCTGGCAGTGGATCATCGCCTCCGGATGGCAGTGGATCATCGCCTCCGGGTTGCAGTAGATCATCGCCTCCGGGTAGTAGTGATGGATTACCTAACAGTTCTGCAGCCTGCGGCAGGCCGAATTCGTCACAGATGGCTGGTGTCAGGCCAAGCAAGTGGGGACTGTTACCGCCCCAAATCGCCAGCAGTGAATTGACCCGATCGGGCTGACTAACACCGGACAGGCGCACCCTTTGCTGAAGTTCCTGACCGCAAATAATCCCTTCATATCCTGACGGCGGGAATTGCCCATCAAGATAGCTCTGGCGATAATTTTTTAGCGGTTCACGCAGGATAGCATTCAGTATATTTCGCGGGACAAAAACTAACCCGTGTTCTTTATCCTGACAGTGGCGTTCAACCAACTGTCCGATTGCTGCCGGATTAAATGGAAACAGTGGATGACCGTGACTGCTGTGGCCGAAACTCGCCAGCACGGGCGCAGCAGATTCGTTTTCCAACACCTCCTGATCCTGCCATACCGGAGTATCCCGATAGCGCTGCCCATCCTGCTGGTGGTGATATTTTTCCAGCGCAACAGCACCGTGGCGGGCTGCGTTAAGATAGCGACCGCAGAAGTCGACAACACGTTTTTTCAGTGATGTATCGCTTTCGCTGGGATGCTGTTGCTGGATCACCCATTCATAGCGGGCACGGGTGCCCAAAGTATTACGGTGACGCTTAAAGCTGTCGTGGCCCTCGGTCACTGCAATAATAGAGTTCAGAGTACACAGCACCTTTTTGCCTTCGTACTCCTCCTCTTCCAACAGACAGTCGATCAGCACGTCCTCAATCGCTGAGGTGGCAGCTAAATCTTCCACCAGTAAGATAAGGCTGCGGTCTTCTGCCAGCAACTGGCGGCGAATCATGCGCATCAGGTCCTGGAAGCTGGCCCGGTTAAAGCTGAACAATTCTCCAAAGGTGTCCCCCAGCGCCTGAGGGATCACTTCGTTGACAACGCGAGCCGCTGCTTGCTTTTTTTCATCACTGGTAAGCAACTGCTGGTTGACCAAGTAGGGGAACACTGCCGATGAAACTTGCCTGAGATTCAGGCCACTGAAGGTAAAGTCTGCCGAAGACATTTCATAACGCAGGTTGGCAATACTGTCGTCGTCAGCCCCCTTACAGAAGCGCAGCGCAATATTGTGCAAGCAGGCCCCAGGATCGGTAAAATACTGCGTCATCACACTGTCAAAAAAAAGCGCGGGGAGCCGAGTTGATACTGCGTGTTGTTGGATTTCTTTCAGCTTTTTTTTTCTACTTTCGTCCAGCTGAATTTTCCCCATTTGCTCCTGTTGCAATTCTTCTACGGCAGACTTCCAAGCTGCGTTCAGTGCCTGACGCAGCTTGAGAGCTATATGTTCGGCCACATTTTTGGGGATCAACTGCTGCCCAACCCCGTTTACCTTCTCGCGAATGCTCTGATACTGCTCACCGTTGAGGTCTTCTAAGATGGTAGTAAGCACGCGTGGTAATGACGCATTTTTTGGAATACGAATAATATGATATTTCGCGTGATCTTCTCGACGTTTGAGCTGAGCATGAACCCAGCGCACTAAATGAGATTTCCCCACGCCAGAAGCCCCAATCAGCGGCAATGGACGATTATGTTCAAGCAGAAAGTCTAGCAGCGCCCCTTCCCCCACCTGAATGACCTTACCACTGTGAAACTCGATGCGGTCGAGATGCATAGATTCATGAACCGCCAGCAATTGGCTGTCGGCTAGTGACTCGGCTTCGGTCAGGATGCAGGCGGCAACGTTCTCTTCGCCGGGCCAGTAGCTCTGTAATTGTGGCATCAGTTGGTTCCTGAGCTAGTCAATGTAAGATGGGTCACGGTACGCAACACACTCCCTTTTCTGCCGGTTAACTGCATTGCGCCGCTGGCGTCAGACTCCACCTTCATGTTGATTATCCCGGAGAGTTGAAGCCGCAGCAGCGCGCGCGACAGCGAGGTCGAAATTCGGTTAGCACTGAGTGGTTGCCAGCCATGCAGGCTGATACGGTCCTCTACCTGCTGTCGGTAGGTGCCACCGTCAAGCACCGGCAGTGCCTGTTTCAGACGTTGCAACGCTTCGCCGATGGTCAGTTGTTCGCCTGGCCGCATCAAGAACGGTAACTCTTCCCGGATGGCATCGGTGGGGTCGATGGCGTAACTGTCGCGGGTAATTTTCTGGGCGTAGCCCAGCCAGTTTAGATAGCCAGGAACAATCGGAACTTCGTTAGTTTTATTGATACGGAAATCGGGCAGAAACTGATTTACCAACGCTTCCAGGTTACGCGTGCTGATATCGGCGTTGTTATACACATCCAGTGCCAACAGCAGTGCTGCGAGCAGGGTGAGGTCAACGGCACGTTGATCGCGTGAACTTAGGTCACTGTTATTTTCCGGAGACTGTAAGCAGCGGCGTACAGCCTGCCGCAGAGGCATATTTTTTGTGCTGAAATAGTTCGAGTTAAGGCTGATTTCAGTTGTATCGTCTACCGATTCTTCCGACAGTATACCTAGTTCCAGCCACGCTCTTAATTCCTGGGGCGCTTTACCTCTTGCATCCGGTGCGTTACCCGTTTGCAACGTTTTCGGTGCACAGAGCGCCATCAGTTTTTCACGCGGCAGCGTGTTTTTTGTGCTGGCTTTCAGCACCTGATAAAATGCGGCCAGCACGGCATACTGACTGCCTCCATGGGCATTATTGATAATCGACACGGTCTAGTTTCCTTTGAAGTTGTTCGATGGTGATCCAATTGTGATTATCGAGGTGAACGTAATGCGCCCCTCTGGGGTGGTGGGGATCGGGCATATCATGCGGGATCAATGTCAACTGCAATGGTGCATGGGTGAATGGAGGTAGGTAGCCACTGGTGCAATACTCTGGCGTAGGAAGTACCAATTCAGCCAGTTCACTCATCACATCGTTATCCGCCACCGGTTCACCGCCTACAGGCAATTCATCGCTCAGCAGGGTCAGGCGCTCACCACGCGGGATGACACTGAATACGTTATGTAGCAAGGCAGGTTCCGACCATATGCGCTGGACAACGCCTGCGCGATGCAACTGTACTAGCAACGTCGCGATACTGTGATACCAGCCCTCACGTTCCCATTCATCATCAGTCACCTCAGGGTAGGTAATAAAGCAACTGGAAAAGGACAGCCCGCTCAACTCCTGCCAACGACTTAACACATGCTCTGAAGGCGATGATGCTAACGGATTGAGTTGAAGCGGTGGAGGGATCATATAACCGCTGTTCAACATCTTACTCTTACGGCACGCGGGGCAACCGCCGCAGGCGTGGCCCGGGGAAAATTCCATCAAGGAATAGAGGTCCACCAAAGTCTCACACAGAGGGATAAGCTGGGGGGTGTGCAGCCAGTTGATTAACGCATTATGGTTAGCTCTTGCCGCTTCCCGAGTCTCTTTACGTGAAGGAATAATGTGCGTGTTCCATAACGCTTCCCCTGTATGGTTACCGATCAGGATGCGCACCACCAGAGAGTTTTGATTCTTTTGCAAGAGGCATTCCAGTGCCGCTTCATAGTGACTGACATCAGCAAACGTGCTTTTATCCGGTGGGCTTTGCAGGTCAGTATCCAGTTCTAACACGCCTGCGCGCACCATCATCAGTACAGTACGCAGATTCCACAGTTGGTTTTCATCGCTATGGAAACTAAGATTGACATGGATCCTTCCAATATCAATACGATATAAGTTATCCCCTACATGTTCTCTCCTTTCCCACAGCGTTTTCCAGCGTTCCAGGCCCAATTCACGACCAATGAGTTTCTGAGAAGAGAGCCGTTTTGCTAGGCTGACATCCTGATGTTCATAAATCAGAAGTGAGGTGCAAGCAAAACCATCACGCCCACCTCGCCCTACTTCCTGATAGAAACGGTCCATATTTTCTGGCACGGTGGCGTGAATTACCGTACGCACATCATTTTTATCCATACCAACGCCGAACGCCGAGGTGGCAATTATGATATCCAGCTGATTTTTATTCCATTGCTCCAGCAGACTCTGACGTGCAGGATCCGGCGTATTACCGGTAAATGTAGCAAGCCGTTGATACCCCTGATCCCGCAGAATCTGCGCCCACTCTTCAGCTTCTTCCGGTCGCGTCACGTAGAGGATTAGAGGCCTCGGTGCATGCGCTAACGACTGCAACACCTTATCCTGTTTATCACTATGGTCTGTCGCCCGATAGCACCAGTAAGCCGGCTCAGGGCGTAAATGGCTAGCGTGGACCTCGATCATCTGCTGATCGAAAGTATCACGCAGAGTTTTACGGCTAGCTTCGGTGATGGTCGCGCTCATAAGCAACGTAGAACATGGTGTTAACTTCGCTTCACGACTGATGCGTTTAAGCCCGCGGATTAATCCACCCAACTGCTGGAAATGTGGACGAAAGCCATTACCCCAACTGGCGACAATATGCGCCTCATCGACGATAACATGGCGTAGACCGCCTTGTTTGGCCGCTTCAAAAAGGGCAAACTGCAGTGAGCCACAGGCAGCTTCGGGAGATGTGACGATCAGTCTCTGTTCCCCGACTCTAATACGCTGACGCGTATCACTTTTATCCTGCGCCGGCAGGTCGCTGTACCAAGCAGAGACCGATTCAGCTCGAGCACCGGCTTCGCTTAACAGTTCGCGGAATCTACTTGTTAGCTCCATCACCAGTGCAGTTGTTGGCGCTATCAATAGGCACATAGCCCCCTGCGGCGGAGCCATTAATGTCAGTACCTGAGCCACCAACGTCTTACCAGTGCCGGTGGGCAAATTAACCAGCAGCGTACTACCCGGCGGGGCGAACAGCGCCCGGCGTACCGCATCTCGCTGGCCTGGAGCTTGGTAGTAATCAAACTTCAAAACTGGGCGCAGAATATGGTCCATCGGCACTCGTGTGTCCTGGCGACGTAATTGGTGCAGATCGTTATCTAGAAAAGGTGTGATATCTCCCTGTTCCAGCCACTGCGGGCACCAGGCAGGACCAGCACTGAGCAAAAAGGTGTGACCTAGTCGTTGACAGTGAATACCGCTGGCTTCCCACTCTCCCAGACTTGGCCAACCAGGGTAGCTATCATCAGGGACCGTCAACTCGTTATCGCTGTGGTGGGAATATTTTTCCAAGTATAGCCAGTCACGAATTAGCGCCCGGCGATCGAGATGCCCGGCGGTAGCATCCGGAAGCAAGCACTCCTTCAATGCTGATGTAATACTAGATTGCTCAATCAGTTGCGCCAGTTTCATCAGAGCTGTGAATCCTTGTGCAGTAGGGCTTCTGATGCAATGATTAACGCACGTGTTGCCAAGGTGGTGATCTTCGGCCACGTAATACCATGGCGCAGCGTCTGCCCGGTCTCCTGCTGGTCAGCGTGGTGTAGCAAGGCGCTACTCAAATAATTTTCTAGGCGGCTTAAGCCGAGAGCCTGTTGTGCGGCGAACTGGCCCACCGCCAATTGCTGGGCAATACTGTAGCTATCATTACACCAAGTTCGCCACTCTTTGGCACTGAAACAATGGGCAATCTGCGCCCAACGCTGTTCATTCAGGTTAAGGTGACGCCCGCCACGCTTCTGCGGAGAATAAGGCTCATCCAATATAGTCATTACGTCCGCATCGGTGATGTGCTCACCCGCCTGGTTCAGCCATAGGGTCATGGTTTGAGGTGGCATCAAATAGTCAGCCAGGCGCTGTTGCGCTGGAGTGTTAACATCGGCCTCAATCAGGAAATCGTAGCGGAAAAAAATTTTTTGCTCTTCACCCATCCCGGGTGTGATGCGTAGAACCGCGCTAGCTATACCACGCTCTTCATAATCAAGCAGTCGCAGGATGGCATCGTGGAAAGGTTCGCCTAGTCGTGCAGGGCGGATGTTACCTTGAGTAGAATCTGAGCGCCTATAGCTCAATGGCCAAGTCACAGGAGAATTTCCGCCTGACTTGTTGAGATCAAAGCCGAGCAGGCAGTGTTTTTGTAAGCTCTGGGGGCTAACTAAGGTACCAGCATTCCAATCCCCCGGATTGAAACGATACCGGAGTGCTGCCGGAGTATCCTCATCCCGGATAGCATCAAATTTCAAGACATTACCCAACAGATTACTCGCGGATTGGCGGAATTCGTCTTCATTCTCATCGATCTCCGCCAGCGCATCAGCATACTCCCTGGCTTCGATTATATCGCCGTCGATTTGCAAAAGGACTTCCTGCATTTCGATTCGCTGTTTTTCTTCTGCCAAGCGACCATCCTCACCCGCCAAACGTGCGCTAAGCTGTATAATGCTCTCTTCTCCTAACGGATAGAGATTGGCGCTAAGCCATTGTAACTCTTCATCAACCAAGTATTGCAAACTGGCAATTGAATCTTCGAATACGTTGAAAACATTATTTAGAATAGCCAGCCACTGATTTTGTAGGTCTTCTGCTTCACTCACCAACGCGATACTGAGGATGGAGGTCGCATTCTCATTCGCACAATACCGATTCAAACGACCAAGGCGCTGTTCCATGCGATTAGGTGAAAGCAATAGATCATAATGCAGCGCAATTTTACGACCACCATGCAAATTGACACCTTCTTCAGCCCGACGATCGCACACCAGGATCTGGCATTTGCTTCCCTTGCCAAAGCGAATTTCTTTATCAGGGTTATGGCGCTGGATTTTACCAATGAACGGCATCATCAAGTCAGTAAAGACTTGATCTGCCACCCAAGGCTGATCGCAGAACACCACAATGTAAGGGAGTTCTTTAGCGTTGCTGTCCAAAAGTAATTCCAGTACTTCAGTTAAGCGCTTACGCTTGCTATCACGCTCCATGATGCAACGGTCTACCAACTCCTGCAGGATATTCTTCTCACCGTCAAACAACGGGTGCTGCAACAACGCGAGTTGTGATTCACTGTAGAGGAAACCTTGTGTAGCACTTAGCGACTGCTGCTGTAAACGGCTGGTGGCGAGTCGTGCCAGCAGTTCCGGTGTGGCGATGGCTGCTTCAAACAGTAACTGGTAAATTGAGGCAAACGTCGAGTCCTGTGGATGTAGCATAACTGCCGATTCTCGCCAGGCGATCATCATGTCGTTGTTGGTGTCCGTGGCGGTGTATTTTTTCAGTGACAAGCCCGACAAACCGGGCATGAGGATGCTGATACCAGGACTGCTACGGCGGTTGCGCAGTAGGCGATGGTGAAGACGGTAACGGTTACCTATGTAGTGTCGGATTGTATTGATCAGCTGATCGCGCGTTTCACTCCGCTCAGGCTGCAGCACATCTAAATGGGGGAGCAACTGCGCAACTTGTCCGTGAAGAACTTCATCCTCTGGAAACAATTCGGTCAAGGCATGTAGGTTCTCTTCCAGCGTCATGTTGTCGTTATCACAGTTAAACGCGTAGAAAAGTGAACCTATCTCTTCGCGTTTCTGGATACGCTGCTGAAATTTCAGCAGGCCAGTTTCAGTCAGCTGATAATTATTGGCATCCAGCAGATGCAGCATGGCTAGGAAGTTCTTTTCGTTACCGGTCACGGGCGTTGCCGACAGCAGCAGCAATTTTGTGCTTTGTTGTGCCAGTTGGTTAACGCTGGCGTACTGATGCTCATGCCCTGCGTCCCATGCCCAAGCACCGACCTGATGAGCCTCGTCAATTACCAGCATATCAGGGCAGAATGGCAGCGGACTCTCCTCGCTAAAACATTTTATATCAATAACATGGATCGACTCATTCAGCAGTTCCCCTAGGTGGAAACGGGCGGAAAGCTCATGCTGCCACTGGCGGTGGAGAACCTTGGGCGCCAAGATCACCACGCAGTGAGTGAACTGATTTTCGGTGACGTGTTGCCGCACGATCAACCCAGCTTCAATGGTTTTCCCAAGGCCGACTTCATCTGCCAGTAGATAGCGCTGAATGGGGTCAGATAACACCCGACGAGCGACGGCCAACTGGTAAGGTTCGAGTTCAATACTGGACGACAGCGAAGAAGTAATCCCAGCACAAGCGTTGCGTTGTTTCAGCATCTGATGCTGATAAGCTAGACGGGCATCTTGCCAGAAGGGGGTATAGGTAATGCGCTCGGCCAGAAGGGCGGCAGCATCGCTGATAGGGCGATCCCAGCGCACAAAGATATCATTTAAGCTGACGTCTTCCTGCTGCTTGTTAGGAAAATGCAAACGCACCCCTCCAGGCACAGCACCAACAACACGTGCAATCTGCCAGTGTGCAAGCTCGTAGTCGTAGCGATAAACCAGACTTTCTGCGTAGAGTTCGGCTTTTTTTAGGTCTTTTACTTTGACAGTTTTCTCTATGCCTTCATAATTTACGGGAGAATCAAAATACTTAATAAGAGCATCATTATTGTTGTTAATGCGGATAAATTTGCCTATTCCATAAGGCGAGTCAATAAGGTCACCTGCTTCAAGGGGCATATATCTATTCATAATTATTATTGATTTTTTCTTGATAAGTTTATCAAAACTGAACATCCTTCAAATATAACATTAATAATGCTAACTAAAAGTGTAAAATATCACAATCATAGCTTTTGTTGTTAGTTATAACCTAACCCAAATTATTATAAATTACTATATAATTAAATTTACCTTAAAATAATGATATCTAGCATAACTAGCACTAAAAAGTCTTATATAGCAAATAAAGTAATCGATTAATTGTCAGTTAGATAAACAGCTTTCCCTTTTACGAATTAGATCAAAAAATTTAATTTCCATTAGGATAACTAATTTAATTTTCTAATGGTGGATTTTCTCTTATAAATTACAATTAAAGACGGTCCTTCCCAAACCCAAACGCCCCCACATGTCCTGCCCTATTCACATCCAAATAATCCGCCCACCATTGCACCATCAGCAGCCTTTCCTCAATATGCTCTGCCTTATGAATATAAGCCGCCCTTACTGAATTACGTTCTTGGTGGCTCATCTGCCTTTCTACTGCATCCTTCGACCATAACCCTGATTCAATCAACGAACTACATGCCATCGTTCTGAAACCATGACCACATACTTCCGTCTTAGTGTCATAGCCCATCACACGTAATGCGTTATTTACCGTGTTTTCACTCATTGGTTTTCTAGGGTTGTGATCACCGATAAAGATCAACTCATGGTTACCACTGAATTGATAGATTTGCTTTAAGATCTCAATAGCTTGTCGGCTTAAAGGTACTAAATGAGGAGTACGCATTTTTGATCCACGATGGGAGTGTTTCACCCCTTCTATCGCTTCGCGTTCAGCAGGGATCGTCCACATCGCATTTTCAAAATCGATTTCATCCCAACGAGCAAAGCGCAGTTCACTGGAACGAATGAAGACTAATAAGGTAAGTTTGACTGCAAGTTTAGTTAAAGGTCTTCCCTTATAATCATCGATGCGTTGTAAGAACTCAGGTAAGCGTTTAAGCTCTAATGCAGCTCTATGGACTCGTTTACCAGTGGCAACTGCACCAGCCATATCTTGCGCTGGGTTATAGTCGATTAAACCACTTTGTACGGCATAACGCATTATGGCTGTCACACGTTGTTGTAGACGTGCCGCCACCTCAAGACGTCCAGACATCTCTACGGCTTTAATCGGTTCGAGTAGATCCCGAGTTTTCAGTTCAGCAATATTGCGTTTACCAATAGCAGCAAAGATATTGTCCTCAAGGCTTTTGAGGACTCGATGGCTATGACCTTCAGACCACTTCTTATTCGTTGCGTGCCAATCGCGAGCAACCTTCTCAAAGGTGTTAAATTCCTTTTGCTGCTCTTCTTTCACTTCTTTGCGTTTTTCGCTTGGATCAAATCCGTTAGCAATTAACTTTCTGGCGGCATCTCTTTTCTCTCTGGCTTCTGCGAGTGAAATATCAGGGTAAACACCCAGCGCTAACATTTTTTGCTTGCCGCCAAAGCGATACTGTAAACGCCAATATTTTGATCCGTTGGTATGTACCATCAAGTGCATACCATCACCATCGGTCAATTTATACGATTTATCCAAAGGCTTGGCAGCCCTGACTTTAGCATCAGTAAGAGCCATGATTTATCTCCTTGCGTTGGTACAAACTATTATCGAATCGAGAGATACCAACACATATACCAACAGCAGGTACTTGATGTGGGTTGACCTTAGTATACTTGGGAAGACTGAAAAGTGGGGAAAAGCCTTGTAAAACTGGGATTTCAGATACAAAAAAAGACGTCTGTTGACGTCCATTGATGTTCTTATGGTGCCGAAGGCCGGACTCGAACCGGCACACCCGAAGGCGGTTGATTTTGAATCAACTGCGTCTACCAATTCCGCCACTCCGGCACGAAGTGATGTGTTTCTTGGAAAACGCTGCCATTATACTTGCCTGATGCCGACTGGCAACATTTATCTTGAACAATCAGATTGTTCGATTAAAAAAAAAGCACCTGAAAAAATCTTTCTATAAAAAGCGCAATATCCCCTGTTCTGTTCAACAACATTTGAATATCTATGCTAATTTTCCTAAGAGTATTTTCATTGTCTTAACCCTTCGGTGACTGGCGACAAAGCATAATTTTTGTTAGTTTATCCGCACTCTTATGTAAAATTATAAAGGCATATTTTATGGGCTTTGTTGGATGGATAGCCACTGGTCTGGTTATTGGCATCTTAATTGGTGTCGTCATGAAAATTTTCTCAAAGAAAAAATAAATATTGGCTGAAAAGCCTTTTATAAACAATCATATCGGCTGGCTTCAAACATGAAGAAAACGTTTCTTAAAATTTTGTCGGTATCCGCACTGTCTGCGGCATTGATGGCCTGTTCCTCAACGACAGAAAAAACCGCGCAAAGCTCACCAAGTGGCATGCTTGCAGGTAACTCCGAGTGGCAAATATTCGAAGGCGATAGAAGAACTTACGAGCGTGTCACCAAAATCGTCGATATGTATGCGAATCGAATTTATAACGAAAGTAATGCCCGAGGCATGGCGATTATCGTCATTGATAACAACCAAACTCTCGCTCGCTATTACGGTGAAACCGCGCCGGGTAATGGACAAAAACCGGGCCCTAACTCACTAATCCGCATCGCTTCTGTTAGCAAATTAATGACCAGCGAAATCTTAATTAAGCTAGAGCAGGATAAAAAATTAGCGATCACCGACCCGCTACAGCAATACAGCTACAACGGCGTTACCGTGCCTGATAACAACAGCGGGCAACCTATCCGACTGTATCATTTAGCGAGCCATACCAGTGGCTTGCCTCGTGAACAACCGGGTGGAAAATGGGGTCGCCCTGTCTTTATTTGGCCAACCCAAGAGAACCGTTGGACATGGCTGAAAACCGGTAAACTCGATTTTACACCGGGTACTGAAGCCGCTTATTCCAACCTCGCCTATGATTTACTCGCTGATGCGATGGTCAAAGCGACGGGGCAGTCATACCCGCAATTGTTCAGCAAATACGTGACATCTCCGGCGAAAATGACGGATACCACCTACACCCCAAGCAAAGGTCAGTGCGCCCGTTTAATGGAAGGCACCAAGCCAAGCCCTTGCCATAACACCCTTGCAGCAGCAGGAAGCGGTGGTGTGTATTCTACTCCGGCAGACATGCAAAAATGGATGCAGCAATTTTTATCCACGGATAATAACCTACGTAAAGCGACCGCAGCCCGCGAACAAGGTATTTTCTTCCCCCGTGAAAAGCTGTTAGATGCCAAAGGGATGGACGTGGCAGGTTATGCTGATGGACTGGGTCTTGGCTGGGTGTATATGAAGCCTAAAAACGGTATTCCGGGGATCTACCAGAAAACCGGCGGCGGCGGCGGATTTAATACCTATATGGCGATGATCCCACAGCAAAATATTGCGGTATTCGTAGTGATGACCCGTAAAGATGGTAGTAAGTTCAGTAAGTTGACCGCTGGTGTGAATGATATGGTTGCTTCATTATCATCTAACCATGCGTATGGGAAAAATTGAAAGGGTACCGCCGACGCGATTAATGCACTGGCGAGTTATACCCCTACCCTAAAACGCGGATTTGTGCGCGTACTTACCTTTATCGTGACAACTGCCTGAGCCCTTCAGGCAGTTTTTTATTCGTTGTTATTTTTGTTAGACGGCTGCTTTTTTTGATAGACGTCTGCTTTTTATGCAATATTTTAGGATGACCTTTCGCTACTCTTAGGCCTTATTACTTATGATTAGCAAAGGAACTAAGATGAAAATTATCCCGCTTTTCGCTCATAACATAGTGCGCCCCAGCTCCGTAAAATCAGGAAGGAACACTATTTCTGAATTAGTACAGCAACTCAGAAATGTATTTAATCATCAAGAACTCTTTCCACAGCCTAAAAAACCAGACTATGTCGAAATAGATCTTTCCAGACTGAAGAATGAAAAAGCGGATAATCCGAACATTGAAGCAACGGCTGAGTATAAAAAGTTACTCGCAGATACCATAAACGAAGCAAAGCAATCATTCATTCAAGCAACCAGGCAAGCAACCTGGAAAAATACTTACAAGATTGAACAAGCATACAGTGCCAATGGCGGCGCTTTCTCTTATGCACAACAGATTGCCAACAAAAGTAGAAAAAACGTGATTGGCATTCTCGGTAATTCTCAATTTTACAAGGGAGAAAAAGTGACAAAGTATGTGTTGTTTAAGCCTCAAGGAAAAATTCAATCGATATTGAGTAATTTCGGTAATTTTATCTTCAGCAAAAAATGAGTGTATTCTTGAAGTGGAGAGTTGCCATCAGCAATAAAAAAGGCTGTAAAATCATTCGATTCGACAGCCTTTTTCAATTTAAAGGGAATGGACTATTTTCGTTTAACTAACAAGAAGATACTCACGCCCAAGAACAAGACACTCGGCAGCGCTGCCGCAAGTACTGGCGGAATGGAATAGACCAAACTCCAGTTACCAAAGCCTTGGTTTAAGATGTAGAACAAGAAGCCGCCCACAATCCCTGAAATCACACGCACACCCATTGGAACCGTACGCAGAGGTCCGAAGATAAAGGAAACCGCCATTAACATCATGACTGCCGCAGAAAGCGGCGCTAGGATTTTTTGCCACATACTCAGCTGATAAACCGAAGCAACTTGCCCACTCTCTTTCAAATAGGTGATGTACTGATACAGACCGCGAATCGAAAGCGAATCCGCATTCAGAGAAACAATGCCTAGTTTCTCTGGGGTTAAATTGGTTTTCCAATCATAAGTTAAACGCTGTGAACCCGTAATTTTTTGCTGGCTACCCAAGATAGATTCTTGAACTTGGGATAACACCCACAGCTTTTTATCTGCATCATAAGTTCCGCGAGCGGCAAACATCACAGACTGTAATTTGCGATGGTCATCGAAGCGATAAATAGAAACATCTTGGATGGTGCTCGCATCTTTAATGCGCTGGATATAGATAAAATCATGAGCATCTTTTGCCCACATACCTGAATCCGTAACCACCAAAGAACTACCAACAATTTTCTCTGCACGGTAGTTACGCGCCCACTGCTCGCCTGCAGGTGCAATCCACTCCCCCATGACCATCGTAACGATAACCAATGGAATCGCTGTTTTCATCACAGACATCGCAATTTGCAAACGGGTAAAACCCGACGCTTGCATCACCACCAGCTCACTGCGGGAAGCTAACGCGCCTAACCCCAGCAATGCGCCCAATAATGCCGCCATTGGGAAGAAAATATCGATATCTTTGGGAACGGTTAATAAGGTGAAAACCCCTGCGCTCATTGCTGTGTAATCACCATCACCCACTTTGCGAAGCTGCTCGACAAACTTGATGATCCCTGAAAGCGAAACCAACAAAAACAGCGTCATCAAAATCGAATTGAGGATGGTTCGACCGATATACCTATCTAAAACACCAAACATCAGGCAACCCCTCTGGTCAACTTAGCACGCACTTTGCGCATTGGTACGGTATCCCATAAATTCAGTATCACTGCTAATAGCAAGTAACCGAAGTTAACCGCCCACATTGCATATTTAGGGTCGACATCCCCCTTATCTGCGCTATTACGTAATGTACTTTGTAATAAGAAGAAAATCAGGTACAGCAGCATCGCGGGGATCATACTGAGTACGCGCCCTTGACGTGGGTTGACTTCACTCAGAGGAACCACCATCAACGCCATGACCACCACAGAGAACACAATGGTTAGACGCCAGTGGAATTCAGCATTGACCTCAGGATTGCTCTCATTCCACAGCTGCATCATGGTTTTTTGTTCCACTTTATCCGTACTGACATCCGTGGCTTTATGGTCAACAACGGCTTGGTAATTTACGAAGTCAGTGATGCGGAAATCTCTCAGCATTGCCGTGCCTTCGTAGCGAGTACCTTGGTCTAGCACCACCATCTGGCGACCATATTCGTCTTCTTTCATATAACCGCTATCCGCGACCACAACGGAAGGACGCTGCTCATTGGCTGTACGCAACTGAGCTAAGAAAACATTTTTAAAATCATTGCCTTTGACTTCGCCGATGTACAACACAAAGTTGCCATCTTTAGTGGTTTTAAACTGCCCTTCCACCATCGCCGCTAAACCGGGGTTGGCTTTTGCATCCGCCAAAACTTGCTCTTGATACTGAGATGACCAAGGCAACATCCAAGTAATATTGGCAACGGCGACTAAGGCGGTTAATGCAGCAAGTACCAGTGCCGCTTTCACAAGCACACTTTTACCTAGGCCGCAGGCATGCATCACAGTAATTTCGCTTTCTGTGTACAATTTGCTGTAAGTCATCAATAGCCCAAGGAATAGGCTCAAAGGTAAGATAAGTTGCGCCATCTCCGGCACACCCAATCCTAATAACGGAAGAACTAAATTCGAAGGAATATTCCCCTGAACAGCGGCACCTAAGATGTCGATGGACTTTTGACTAAAAAAGATAAGCAGCAGGACAAAAAGTATCGCCAGCTGGCTTTTCAGGGTTTCCCGAACCAAATATCGAATAATGATCACGCTTATTACGCCTGTGAAAACTTGTCTTTTGGGATGAAAATGGCTAAGTTCGTTCTATGACAGCCATTTACTAAAATATACTCTGGTTTATTGTTTGGCTAGAATGATATAAAAGCATTATCTATACTAAGTGCTATATCGGAATATGCTTAATATAAGCGAAACTAGGTATTTGCTCAATTTAACACAAAGAGTTCATTCTCTATAAGCCAGATCATGCGAAAGGCTAATTTTAACTGGAGCATCGACCTTTGTCTTTAAGATTCAGGAGAACGCATGGAGTTTAGTGTAAAAAGTGGTAGCCCGGAAAAACAACGTAGTGCTTGTATCGTTGTCGGAGTCTTTGAACCACGCCGTCTGTCCCCTATCGCTGAACAGCTGGACAAAATTAGTGACGGATATATCAGCGCCCTGCTGCGCCGCGGTGAGCTTGAAGGTAAAGTAGGTCAATCCTTGCTGCTGCATCATGTGCCTAACGTTCTATCTGAGCGTATTTTACTGATCGGTTGCGGTAAAGAACGTGAACTCGATGAGCGTCAATTCAAACAAATCATTCAGAAGACTATTAGTACTCTGAATGAAACTGGCTCAATGGAAGCCGTTTGTTTCTTGACTGAGTTACATGTAAAAGGTCGCAATAACTACTGGAAAGTTCGCCAAGCCGTTGAGACAGCGAAAGAATCCCTGTATGTCTTCGACCAGCTGAAAAGCAACAAAACTGAACACCGCCGTCCACTGCGTAAACTGGTCTTCAATGTACCAACGCGCCGTGAACTGACCAGCGGTGAACGTGCTATCGCCCACGGTTTAGCTATCGCCTCTGGCGTTAAAGCGGCTAAAGATTTGGGTAACATGCCACCAAATATCTGTAACGCTGGCTATTTAGCGTCACAAGCTCGCCAACTGGCAGACATTTCTGACAGCAAACTGACTACTCGCGTGATCGGCGAAGAGCAAATGAAAGAGCTGGGCATGAACGCGTACTTAGCAGTGGGTCAAGGTTCTCAGAACGAATCTCTGATGTCCATCATGGAGTACAAAGGCAACCCAGATCCAGAGTGCAAACCAATTGTACTGGTCGGTAAAGGTTTAACCTTCGACTCAGGCGGTATTTCTATCAAGCCAGCTGATGGCATGGATGAGATGAAATACGACATGTGCGGTGCCGCGACCGTTTACGGCGTCATGCGCTTTATCACTGATCTACAACTGCCAATTAACGTCGTCGGTGTACTGGCTGGCTGTGAAAACATGCCGGGTGGACACGCATATCGTCCAGGTGACGTCCTAACCACGATGTCTGGTCAAACTGTTGAAGTGTTAAACACGGATGCGGAAGGTCGTTTAGTCCTGTGTGATACCCTGACTTACGTTGAGCGTTTCGATCCAGAACTGGTTATCGATATCGCCACATTAACAGGCGCATGTGTAATTGCCTTAGGTAGCCACTACACTGGTTTAATGTCCAACCACAACCCACTAGCTCACGAGCTGTTAAATGCTTCAGAGCAAGCTGGTGACCGTGCTTGGCGTTTACCGTTAGCTGACGAATACTATGAGCAAATCAGCTCTAATTTTGCTGATTTAGCGAACACGGGTGGTCGTCCGGGTGGTGCTATTACCGCAGGCTGCTTCTTAGCACGCTTTACGGGCAAATATAACTGGGCGCACTTGGATATCGCAGGTACTGCATGGCGTTCAGGCAAAGCTAAAGGAGCAACCGGTCGTCCGGTTTCTATGTTAGCTCAGTTCTTACTGAACCGCGCTGGCTTAAATGGTGACGAGTAATTTCGATTACGATTAAAAATCGCCATTGATTAAGTTGTTATTATAATATCCCGATGAGCAGGCTCTGCGATTCGGGATATTGTTTTTTCAATAGGTATCAGCAAGTTATACGCCTCAGAACACACGTCCATTAAGCCATTTTGAGGCTGCTATAAAAAAGTATATAATTCAACACAGATTTAATCTTGCTGCGACCTTGGGGGCATACATAAGTATGTGATCGAAGCGAAAGAACGCAGCCAACACCCCTACAAATTGAAGTATGACAGTTTACGGTTATACCCTAGATAATTCAGTTTGTAGGTAGGCGGCAAGTGATTGAGACCTTGGGAGCATACATAAGTATGTGACCGAGGCGAGAGAACGTAGCCAACACCCCTACAAATTGAAGTATGACGGGTACAGACGGGTATATGAAAAAAGGTACATTCTACCAACTCCAACAGCCCTCCCCACAAGCGGAATACGAAGCCCACGAATGGCTCGCTTGTGAACTTGCTGCACAAGCGTGGCGCAACGGAAAACGCATTCTGATTGCCTGCGAGGATCAGCTGCAAGCGGAAAAAATGGATGAGGCGCTTTGGCAACGGGATCCTCACCAGTTTGTACCCCATAATTTGGCGGGGGAAGGACCTCGTTATGGTTCGCCAATTGAAATTTGCTGGCCAAATAAACGCGGCAATACGCCTCGCGATATCCTGATTAATTTACAAAGCCAATTCGCAGATTTTGCAACGGCTTTCCATGAAGTGATAGACTTCGTGCCTATCGATGAAACTTTAAAACAGTTGGCGCGTGACCGGTATAAAATTTACCGGAGCGTCGGCTTCAATTTGACCATGGCGACGCCGCCAACTTACTGAACACAAAGATAAAAATGGAAAAGAAACCAGACAACGCAATGATCGAGCCATCCCTCGACAAAACTTATAACCCAGCGGAAATCGAACAGTCCCTGTATACCCACTGGGAAAAAAGCGGTTACTTCCGTCCGAACGGTGATACCTCAAAAGACAGTTTCTGCGTCGTGATCCCACCGCCGAACGTTACGGGTAGCCTGCATATGGGTCACGCCTTCCAACAAACCATTATGGATACCATGATCCGTTATCAGCGTATGCAAGGGAAAAATACCCTATGGCAGACGGGTACTGACCACGCGGGTATCGCAACTCAAATGGTGGTTGAGCGTAAAATTGCGGCTGAAGAAGGTAAAAACCGCCATGACTACGGTCGTGATGCGTTCATCGACAAAATCTGGGAATGGAAAGCAGAATCTGGCGGCACTATCTCTCAACAAATGCGCCGTTTAGGCGACTCCGTTGACTGGGATCGCGAACGCTTCACCATGGACGAAGGCTTATCTAAAGCCGTTAAAGAAGCTTTCGTTCGTATGTACAAAGAAAACTTAATCTATCGCGGTAAGCGTCTGGTTAACTGGGATCCGAAACTGCACACCGCAATTTCTGACCTGGAAGTTGAAAACCGCGAAGTTAAAGGTTCTATGTGGCACCTGCGTTATCCGCTGGCTGACGGCGCGAAAACCGCTGAAGGGAAAGACTATTTAGTGGTTGCAACCACGCGTCCAGAAACCATGCTGGGTGATACCGGTGTGGCTGTTAACCCTGAAGATCCACGTTATAAAGATTTAATTGGCAAAGAAATTATTCTGCCAATCGTCAATCGCCGTATTCCAATCGTGGGTGACGAACACGCCGATATGGAAAAAGGCACCGGCTGCGTGAAAATCACTCCAGCCCATGACTTCAACGACTACGAAGTCGGTAAACGTCACCAACTGACCATGATCAACATGATGGACTTAGATGGTAACGTTCGTCATGAAGCGGAAGTGTTCGACACTAACGGCAACCCATGCACCGATTACAGCAGCGAAATTCCAGAAGCCTACCGTGGCATGGAGCGTTTCGCAGCTCGTAAAGCTATCGTCGCTGAATTTGAACAATTAGGTTTACTGGTCGAAGTCAAACCTCACGATTTAACCGTACCATACGGCGACCGTGGTGGCGTGGTTATCGAGCCAATGCTGACTGACCAATGGTACGTGCGTACCGCGCCTTTAGCAAAAGACGCTATCAAAGCCGTTGAAGATGGTCGTATCCAATTCGTTCCGCGCCAATACGAAAACATGTATTTCTCTTGGATGCGTGATATCCAAGACTGGTGTATTTCTCGTCAATTATGGTGGGGTCACCGTATTCCAGCTTGGTATGACGACAAAGGCAATGTTTACGTGGGTCGTGATGAAGATGAAGTTCGCCGCGAAAACAACTTAGGTGCCGATGTGGCACTGCGTCAAGATGATGACGTATTAGATACATGGTTCTCTTCCGGTCTGTGGACATTCTCAACTTTAGGCTGGCCAGAAAATACCGATGCGCTGAAAACTTTCCATCCAACGGATGTATTAGTCAGCGGCTTCGATATTATTTTCTTCTGGATTGCCCGTATGATCATGATGACCATGCATTTCATCAAAGATGAAAATGGCGAGCCACAAGTTCCATTTAAAACCGTGTATATGACAGGTCTGATCCGCGATGAAGAAGGTCAGAAAATGTCTAAATCCAAAGGGAACGTTATCGACCCGCTGGATATGATCGACGGTATTTCATTAGAAGCTTTACTGGAAAAACGTACTGGCAACATGATGCAGCCACAACTGGCTGAGAAAATTGCTAAACGTACTCGTAAAGAGTATCCAGACGGTATTGAAGCACACGGTACTGATGCCCTACGCTTTACTTTAGCGGCGCTGGCATCAACGGGTCGCGATATCAACTGGGATATGAAACGTCTGTCCGGTTACCGTAACTTCTGTAATAAATTATGGAATGCGAGCCGCTTTGTGCTGATGAATACCGAAGGTCAAGATTGCGGTCAAAACGGCGGCGAAATGAGCTTCTCATTGGCTGATCGCTGGATCATGGCGCAGTTCAACCAAACCGTGAAAGCGTACCGTGAAGCGTTAGATACTCATCGTTACGATATCGCAGCGGGTATTCTGTATGATTTCACATGGAATGAATTCTGTGACTGGTACTTAGAGCTGTCTAAACCTGCGGTTCATAAAGGTAATGAAGCCCAAGTTCGTGCGGCACGCTTCACCCTGATTGAAGTACTGGAAGGCTTACTGCGTCTGGCTCACCCAATCATTCCATTTATCACCGAAACCATCTGGCAGCGCGTGAAAGTGGTGAAAGGTATTGAAGCTGACACCATCATGCTGCAAGCATTCCCAGAGTTCGATGCGGCGAAAGTAGATGAGCTGGCTCTGAGCGATTTAGAGTGGATTAAAGAAACCATCGTAGCTGTACGTAATATTCGTGCAGAAATGAATATCGCTCCGGGTAAACCATTGGATGTCATGCTGCGTAGCAACTCTGCGGATGTTGCTCGCCGTGTCACTGAGAACGAAAACTTCCTTCGTTCAATGGCACGCTTAGCAAGCATTCGCGTGCTGGCTGAAGGCGAAGAAGCCCCAGTTTCTGTGACTAAATTAGTGGCAGGCGCTGAAGTGCTGATCCCAATGGCAGGTCTGGTTGATAAAGACGCTGAGCTGGCTCGTTTAGATAAAGAGCTGGAAAAAGTGGTGAAAGAAATTGATACCATCGAAAGCAAGCTGGCAAACGAAGGCTTTGTGAGCCGTGCTCCTGCTGCCGTGGTTGAGAAAGAGCGTGCGCGTTTAGCGGAAAATATCGAAGCGAAAGCGAAGATTGAAGCGCAAAAAGTGACCATCGCCTCTTTATAATCATTAAGCTTTAAATCTCTAGCCCTGACTCGTCGCCGATGAGTTAGGGCTTTTTTGTATTCCGAGTATTGAAAAGCCTAGGAAGATACTCAATATCATAAATATTGCACCAGTAAATAGTGCAATTAAAAATATAAATAATACAAATAGAAAGAGATATTCTCATGACAACAAACACAACCTCAACTGTTCAAGTTCGTTTAATTCAACCTCAAGATAACCCAGGGATCGCCGCTGTTATTCGTGAAGTTTCCGCTGAACATGGCCTCACCGCCGATAAAGGTTTTGCGGTCGCGGATCCTATTTTAGATACGTTGTATGAAGTGTATAGCAAGCCACGTAGCGCGTACTGGGTGGTGGAAATGGACGGTAAAGTGGTTGGCGGTGGCGGCATTTCACAAGTCGCCGGTGGAGATGAACACACCGCTGAATTACAGAAAATGTATCTCTCTTCTGTACTGCGCGGAAAAGGTTTAGCCAAGCAAATCGTCTTAATGTCTTTGGAATTTGCTAAGCAGCAAGGCTATACCCGCTGTTACTTGGAAACCACCAAAGAGTTACAAGCTGCCATTAAATTGTATGAAAAACTGGGCTTCGATTTTATCGACGAACCATTAGGCAATACGGGTCATAGTGACTGCGAAATTCGTATGCTAAAAGCGCTATAGCCCCGCTACCCAATAAAAGGATACCGTAGCCAATGATCTCACAGTATGAAGACGCCCTTTATGAAGATCCCAAGCTCGCTCGCTTCTATGATTTAGATAACAGCTTGCAGCGGGCAGACTACGCGGCATACCTTCAGCTAGCCTCTTCAGCATCTCATATTTTGGATTTAGGCTGCGGTACTGGCACGTTACTCACCGCCATTGCGGAGCAATATCCACACACCACGTTGGTCGGTGTCGATCCCGCGCAAGCGATGTTGGATATTGCTCAACAAAAAACCAATCACGTTCGTTGGGTGAACAGCACAGCTGAAGCGCTCTGTCTGGACATGAAATTTGATTTGATCATTTTATCTGGTCACGCCTTTCAGGTTTTTTTGACTCAAGAACAGCGCATTGCCGCATTGCAAACCATGCAGCGACATCTCACCGCTGATGGCACGATTGTATTTGATAGCCGCAATCCCACGGTTGAAGAGTGGCGAGAGTGGACGCCTGAATTATCTCGTGAATCACTCTCGACCCAAGAATTTGGCGAAGTCATTCTTTGGAACGATGTTGCCGAACAGAACGGCATTGTTCGCTATCAAACGTTCTACCAGCAAGGTGAGAATGGCTCCATATACCGAGCCGAATCGGATATTGCTTTTCCGACACTTAGCGACATTACTCAGGCCCTTGAATCTTGCGATTTAAAGATTCGTCATCTCTATGGAGACTGGCAACTCAATGCTTTTCAAGAGAACTCCCCTGAGATGATATTTACGCTTGAGCACACAGACCCTTTATTGGTGAAATCATGATGATGAACTCAATGATCAATAACGAGCCGCTCGTCATTGAACCTTTAGAGGAAGCAAACATTGATAGTGCTAACACGCTATTTTATGAAGCCTTTTCTTCTAAATTTAAAACCATTCACGATATGCCAGAAGCCCTGCGTCAGGGGGTGTTATCTCTATTTTGGCAACGCGGTCTGAGTGACCCCTATGATAGACACTTTCAGGTTAAATTAAATGGCAAGCTAGTCGCCGTTTATGGCATGACTTATGGCGTAAAACGCATTCAAGAACAAGCACCTACCCCCGCGCCATTAATACAGATTCTGCGTAAAGCAGGTTTTTTCCGCTTTATGAAAATTTGGCGCATTTTCCAGTTATTTGTACACAAACCAAGAGCAGACACAGCCTATCTTTCTTACTTATGTGTCGATAATAAGTTGCGAGGTATGGGAATTGGTAATCGCGTGTTAGATCACATTGAAACCCAAGCAGCCGCAGATCCCAAGCTCACCCGAGTTTCTTTGTATGTATCTGATTTGAATACCAAGGCAAGGGAACTTTATTTGCGCCGTGGCTATATCGATGAAAAGTATGAAACCTCTCGCACGACATTACGCTATATGGATATTTACGGCTGGCACTATATGGTGAAAGAGTTAGCATCTTGATATAAAAACAAAAAAGCACTGACGATATTCTCAATCAGTGCTTTCTTATCTTTCAATTCAGCGATATTACCCGCTATTGAAATTTGAAAAATCAATTAGTGAACGCGATTTTCGGACTCATCGTCCCCTTCGTCGTCACCGTCTTCATCATCATATTCTGCGTCTGGATCTTCAAAATAGGTGCCCCAACCATCGTAGTTCACACCGATTTTTTCTGCTAATTTCATTAACTGCTCAACTTGCGCGTCGATCAATTCTGCATTTAACGCACTTTCGCTGATCACATCGCAACACATCAAGGTTTCACCGGTTTCAATTTCCAGTTCTTCCGCATCAGTCACTTCATAACCCAGTTTGAATGCTTCAACAGCCGCTTTTTCTAACAATTCAAAATTGTCCGCAGAGAAGTGATGCTCAATCGCGTACAGCGCATCAGGATCACTTCCATCTTCCAGTAACTCTTCAATGATCAGGCGAGTTTCTTCGTACTGCGCATCAAATTCAGCTTTATCTACCATCTCCACACCCCTTGTTCCGTGGTATTAGTCTCCGGCTCATTCTCCCATAGGGTCGAAGGTGAAACCATACCTAATAAAATAATTTCTTTTGCATGAGGGGTTGATTTTGAATTTTTATGAATATAAATTGAATATTAATTCAATTATAAAAGGCTGTGATTTATGAACTCCCTACATGGAAAGCATTTTTTAAGACTATTGGATTTTACCTCTAACGATATTCATGCATTATTAAAACTCTCCGCTTGGCTAAAATCCGCCAAAAAATCTGGCACTGAGCCACCTTTATTATCGGGTAAGAATTTTGCGCTGATCTTCGAGAAAGATTCAACACGGACGCGCTGTGCATTTGAAGTGGGTGCTTTCGATCAAGGGGCGAGAGTCACCTATCTTGGACCATCAGGCAGCCAGATTGGGCACAAAGAGACCATGAAAGATACCGCCAGAGTGCTGGGGCGGATGTACGATGGTGTGCAATATCGGGGCTACGCGCAAAGCACCGTCGAGACATTAGCGCAGCATGCGGGAGTGCCTGTCTGGAATGGATTAACTAACGAATTCCATCCCACACAGTTATTAGCCGATTTGCTCACCATCCAAGAACATAAGCCTAATACGCCGCTTTCTGACGTCAAATTCGCCTACCTCGGGGATGCGCGTAACAATATGGGAAATTCCATGTTAGAAGCCGCTGCATTAACGGGCATGGAGCTGCGTTTAGTGGCACCCAAAAGCTGCTGGCCAGAGGCTGAATTAATTGAAGAGTGCCAGAAAATCGCTAAAACCACCGGCGGAAAAATTATTCTGACTGAAAACGTGGCTGAAGGCGTTAAAGACGCTGATTTTCTGTATACCGATGTCTGGGTTTCGATGGGGGAACCAAAAGAAGTGTGGGCTCAGCGCATTGCCTTAATGAAACCGTACCAAGTGAATATGGACGTGGTCAAACTAACTAGCAACCCAGAGGTGAAATTCTTACACTGCCTGCCAGCATTTCATAATGAAGACACCACATTAGGCGCTCAGCTTGCCAAAGAGTTTAATCTTTATGGCGGGCTGGAAGTGACGGAAGAGGTGTTTGAATCCCCTTACAGTATCGTTTTCGACCAAGCGGAAAACCGCCTACACACTATTAAAGCGGTGATGGTAGCGACAATTGCGCCTGAATTACCGATAAATATATTCTAAATCTACCGACCAAGTAGGCCCCCCTACTTGGTCAGTTTGAATGGAGACTTAAGTCTCGCTACGGTCTTTCACCGTTTGCCAATCTCGCGTTGATTTCGTCAATCACACGAGGAAGATCCGATAGCGTATCAATCACATAATGGGCGCCCGCCGCATACAGTTTTTCCGCCGCTTGCTGGCGTAATGGGGAAATTTCTTCTTGGCTCATGCCTTGATATTCCTCCCACGTTTTACCAAATTCATTACCCGAAATAGCGAGCCCAATACTCCACATTCCCGCATTACGTCCCTCTTCAATACCCGGCACTGCATCATCCACTTTCACACAATGGGAGACAGAATTAACTGCCAATTCAATTACATTTTGCAACGCCATCCACGGCCCCGGACGTCCGCCAGCCGCTAGGTCATCACTGGCAATCCAATAATCGGGCTGATAACCCAACTTCGCGGCTGCTGGAACCAACTTTTCCATCACCGCCCTTGGGTAACCTGAACAAGAACCAATTTTGATCCCTTGCCCACGCAGCGTTGCAATCGTGCTGACAACTCCGTCGATTGGTGCTGCAAAATCGACAACTTTGGCAATCTGTAACGGCATAAACGTTTGGTAGATAGCATTGATATCTTCGCTGGTCATTGAGCGTCCAAACTTTGCCTGCCACATGGCATCAATCTCTGGTAATTTTCCTAACGCTTCAATATGTTGCCATTTTCCTAATCCCATCGGGATACGAGCTTGCGCCAGTGTAATATCCATATCAAACGCGACTTTAAATGCTTCGATAAAAATTTGCGTCGGTGCAAAAGAGCCAAAATCCACCGTCGTTCCTGCCCAATCCAAAATAACAGCTTCAATACGGTTCATGATTAATCCTTATTTTTCCAATACATCGCATTCTTAATTGCCACCAATAGCGCATCAATATTGTGCAGATACACTTCCCCAATATTGCCAATACGGAAACAATCGCTCTTTGAGACTTTCCCCGGATAGATCACAAATCCTTGGGCTTTGAGCTGCTGATAAAATTGGTTAAATTGATAATCGTCGGCATCTGGCGAATAAAATGCCGTGATAATCGGCGATTGTTGGCTATCGTCTAATAATGTGCGGAATCCTAACTGGCGCATACCTTCCACCAGCTTGCGCTGATTTTGCTGATAACGCTGGAAACGGGCGCTCACGCCACCTTCTTGGGCTAACTCTTTCAGCGCTTGAGCAAAAGCCAGTACTGTGTGAGTTGGGGAAGTAAAGCGCCATTTCCCGTGATATTGTTCCATACAGCGCCATTGTGCATACAGATCAAGGGACAACGAACGCGAGCGACCCGCACATTTTTCCAGTTCGCTGGTACGAGCTATCACAAACCCAAACCCCGGTACCCCTTGGATGCATTTGTTGGCCGAGCTGATCAGAAAATCAATATTCAGTGCCCCCACATCCAGTGGGATCCCCCCGAAACTGCTCATCGCATCCACGATATAGCGTTTTTGATAGCGCTTGGCTAATACCGCCACTTGCTCTATCGGGTTCAAAATGCCGGTGGTGGTTTCACAGTGCACCATCGCAATATGGCTGATTTGGCTATCTTGCTGTAGAAGCTGCTCAATCACTGCCACATCGGGCTTAGCCACTTCACCGCAATCATAAACATGGTGTGAAATGCCCATTAACTGCGCCATTTCTGCCATTCGCGCCCCATAAGCGCCATTGCTGATAATCAGGATTTTATCTTGCGGCGCAAGTACTGAACCCAACACCGCTTCCACGGCGTAGCTCCCACTCCCTTGGAGTAATACGCTGGTATACCCCGTTTGGATTGTCGCTAATTCAACTAGCTGTTGGCGAATACGTTGCACTACCTCTAAGTTGTAATCATCGTCCCATGTGCAGCTATCAAACAGCATCGCCTCTTTCACGGTTTGCGACGTGGTCAAAGGTCCCGGCGTTAACAGCAGATATTGATTCATTGTCATTTAAATTCACCATTGGTCTATACCAGATTGGCATTATAATGACGGCAGATGAACAAGAAGGTCAAAGGAAAAGACGCCCTGCAACAAAAAATTCATATTGGCGTGTATAATGAATAAAAAATTTTACGACAAAAAACGGATACATTATCGATGGATGAACAGCCACAGTACCTTCTTATCAAAGCTCAATTACAAGCAAGAATTCAGAGCGGCGCGCTGAAAAGTGGCGATAAACTGCCCTCTGAACGCGAACTGTGTGCCATCTTCAATACCACCCGCGTCACTATTCGAGAAAGCTTGGCACAACTGGAATCCAGCGGTGCTATTTACCGTTCCGAGCGCCGTGGCTGGTTTGTGACACCCGAGCGTTTATGGCTCGATCCAACGCAAAATACCAACTTCCATAAGCTATGTTTAGAGCAAGGCCGCCAACCCAAAACTAAGCTGTTAGAAGGGAAAGTTGTCACCGTGCCTGTCGAAGCCATGACGCCACTGCAATTGCAGCCTTTCGAACAAATCTACCTACTCACTCGCCTGCGTTATGCAGACGACCGCGCCGTTTGCTACAGCGAAAACCACTGTCTTCCCGCTCGAGTACCTGAGCTATTAAGCCACGATTTAAATGGCAGCCTCACTGAAGTGTATGAGCAGCACTACGGGTTGATTTATACCAGTATGCATTTGTCGTTTTATCCCACCGCCATGCCACCGCAGGCAGCCAGTGCATTAGGGGTTGCAGTCGGTCGCCCAGCCCTGCTATTGCAACGTTTAAACTACGATCAGCATGGGCGAATTCTGGATTATGATGTGGAATATTGGCGTCATGATAGTCTACGCATCGAGGTCGATACCCTCTAACTTTCATTTCAAAAATAAATTTTTGCTTTCTCGGTAGATTTCATTTTTCTGTCACATAAACCCGTTAGCGTAAAAAACACTGGTATATACCAGATAACTTTAACGACTAACTGGAGATCTGGAGATGAAACGTAAAATGAAACCTACCCCTCTTGCCGTATTGCTCCTTGCCGCCCTAGGTTCGACCTCAGTTTTGGCAGCCCCTGTCGTCACGGTTTACTCCGCAGATGGTCTTCATGATGGCAATAACAGCTGGTATCAAGCTCAGTTTGATGCCTTTACCCAGCAAACAGGGATTAAAGTGCAGTACGTCGAAGGCGGCTCCGGTGCCATCGTTGAGCGTTTAGCCAAAGAGCGCACTAACCCACAAGCGGATGTGCTCGTCACCGTTCCCCCATTTATCCAACGTGCCGCTAAAACCGAATTGCTGGCAAAATTCACGCCGGATGCCGCGGTAAGTATTCCTAACTCAACGGAGTACTACACCCCCATCGTGAATAACTACCTGACCTTTATCTATAACGACAAACTGCTCAAAGCTCCACCAGCAACGTGGAATGAACTCCTCGACGCCCGTTTTAAAAATAAACTGCAATATTCCACACCGGGACAAGCGGGAGATGGTACCGCCGTGATGCTGCAAGTGTTCCATAGCTTCGGTGGCAAAGAAGCCGGTTTTGATTACCTCGGTAAATTACAAGCCAACAACGTCGGTCCATCCGCCTCAACAGGGAAATTAACCGCGTTAGTGAACAAAGGCGAGCTGTACGTCGCAAACGGCGATCTACAAATGAACCTTTCTCAAATGGAACGAAATCCGAACGTGAAAATCTTTTGGCCAGCCGATGAAAAAGGCGAACGCAGCGCACTGGTTCTGCCTTATGTGGTTGGCTTAGTCAATAACGGTCCTGAAACTGAAAATGGCAAAAAGTTGATTAACTTTCTGTTAGACAAACAAGCCCAAAGCCACGTTAGCGAACTGTCATGGGGAATGCCGGTACGCTCAGATTTGACGCCAAACGATCCACAATTCCATAAAGCTACTGAAACCCTCAAAGGCGTCAAAACGTGGCAACCGAATTGGGACGATGTTGAAGTGTCTCTTTCGAACGATATTACCCGTTGGCACAAAGTGACTGAAAGCGAGTAAGTGAGTTATGTTGATGAAAAGAAAGATAGAAACACCAAGCCAGCGCACTGACCATTCAGGTATTGTGCTGGAATCTCTGCGGGTTTCTTACCATAACAATGTGGTACTCAAACCGTTATCTCTGACCATCGAACCTGGCGAAATACTAGTGTTGATTGGCCCTTCAGGCTCCGGTAAAACCACCGTGTTACGGTCAATTGCGGGCTTTGCACAACCGGATAGTGGACGCATTTTAATGGGTGATACGGACATCACCCACCTTCCCCCGTATCAACGGGGGCTGGGCATGGTAGTACAAAACTATGCCCTCTTCCCCCATATGAAAGTGGAAGATAATGTTGCTTTTGGCTTACGCGCCCAAAAACAGCCTAAAGCGCTGATCAAAGAGCGCGTGGCAGAGGCATTAAACATTGTCGGTATGAGCGACTATGCCTCCCGCTACCCGCATCAGTTATCCGGTGGACAGCAGCAGCGTGTTGCCATCGCCCGCGCTATAGCTGTTCGCCCACGAGTACTTTTACTCGATGAGCCGCTATCTGCCCTCGATGCGCAAATTCGCCATAATATGGTGGAAGAGATTGCAAGGCTGCACCGCGAATTACCTGAGCTGACCATTTTGTACGTCACCCATGACCAAACTGAAGCGCTCGCGTTAGGGGATAAAATTGGCATCATGAAAGATGGCTATTTGGTGGCACACGGGGAGAAAAATGCCCTGTACCATCGCCCACCAAACCGCTTTGCCGCCGAGTTTTTAGGCCGTGCCAATATTCTGTCGGCAACTGCCTTGGGCTTTTCCTCCATGCCTTCCCAAGTCAGTGTGAGCTGTGGCGGTACGCTTATTGAAGCGCAAACCCAAGGAATGCAGCACAATAGCCACAAATTAATCTGTATTCGCCCGCAGCATATTAGCCTCACCCCACGAGCAGATACCTCAAACCAGTTACATGCCACCTTACAATCCATCCGCTGGCAGGGGGACATTACCCATTTATTGTGTGATGTTGCGGGAGAAAAGGTAACGGTCGCTGTTACCCATTTATCCCCGTTACCGCAAGCCGGAGATAAACTCACACTGTGGTTTTCTCCCTCCGATACTGTGTTGATTGAGGAATAATATGTCGGCTATCAACCTGTCTAAGCCATCATCCATAAACCTAAAACCGTTTTATTGGATAGTGCCACCGCTGCTCGTTCTAGCGACGTTATTTTTCTACCCGCTGATGCTGATTGGCGAGCAAGCCATTCAAAGCCCCACTGGCGGCATAAGCTTAGAAACGTTCTGGCAAGTGATTGAATCTCGTCGGTTTATTAGCGGGCTATTTAATACGCTACAAATTGCCTTTTTTGCCACTCTCGGTTGCTTGGTGCTTGGCTCGGTTCTATCCCTGATTTTGGTATTTATTCCTTTTCCCGGAAGCCGTTTTATTACCCAAGTGATTGATACCTTTATCGCACTGCCGACGTTTTTAATCACTCTCGCGTTTACCTTTATTTATGGTTCGGCGGGGTTACTCAATGGCACATTAATGGCGCTGTTTGATTTTGAACTGCCCCCCGTGGACTTTTTATACTCGATTAATGGCGTGATTTTGGCGGAGATCACCGTCTTTACTCCGCTCGTGATGCGCCCGTTAATGGCAGCACTGCGCCAAATCGATAAGAGCCAGTTAGAAGCCGCCAGTATTTTAGGGGCGCACCCTGCCCGCGTTATCAGCCAAGTGATTTTCCCTGCGGCGCTTCCTGCATTACTCGCAGGTGGTAGTTTGTGTTTACTGCTGACCACCAACGAATTTGGCATCGTGCTGTTTATCGGGGCAAAAGGGGTAAATACCTTGCCGATGATGGTCTACAGCAAAGCGATTCTAGAATCTGATTACAGTGTCGCGTGCATGATAGCGCTAATTAATATTCTGCTGTCTGTGGGGCTATTTAGCCTGTATCGCATGGCAACAACCCGTTTCGGAGTGAAAAAATAACCATGTTAATTTGGTCTAAAACTGGGCGAGCCATTTCAACCGCCATCGCCATCACGCTGTTTTCTTGTTTGTTCTTGCTGCCATTAGTGATGATTTTAATGTCCAGCTTTAGCCGACAATGGAACGGTATTTTGCCCTCCGGCTTTACCTTCGAACATTTTGTGAATGCGTTTCAAGGACCTGCATGGGAAGCAATTCTATCCAGCCTGATTATTGGCTTTTGCGCCAGTTTGTTTGCCCTATTTTGCGGTCTGTGGGCAGCCCTAGCCTTACGTCGCCATAGCGCCAGAGTACAAAAATATCTGGGTATCGCGTTCTATTTACCGAGTGCTATTCCATCGGTTTCAATTGGATTGGGGATCTTAGTGGCATTTAGCCAAGGCTATTTGCAGATGAACGGCACTTTCTGGATTGTTTTTTCCGCCCATTTTGTTCTGATTTCAGCGTTCACCTTCAGCAATGTCTCTACAGGATTAACCCGCATTTCCGTGGACATTGAGAATGTGGCATTCAGTTTGGGCGCTTCCCCGTGGTATCGCCTGTGCCATGTCACCCTACCGCTATTGATGCCGTGGATGATTTCCGCTGTCGCCTTGAGCCTGTCTTTGTCCCTCGGAGAGTTGGGCGCCACCATGATGTTGTATCCCCCAGGCTGGGCGACGTTGCCGGTATCAATTTTCAGCCTTACCGACCGCGGAAATATTGCCGACGGCTCCGCACTGACTATTGTCCTAGTCGCGATCACACTGCTGTTGATGATGAAATTGGAGAGAGTGGCAAAGAGATTGGGGCAGAGGTAAGTAGCGAAAAGATAATATAAAAACAAAGCCCTAAATGGGCTTTATAAACGTAATGGCTATATCCAATAAATTAAACACTAATTTAATAATTATGGCTGCAACCAATCTTCTAGTTTCAATCCCAAAACTCGAGAAAACTCTCGGGTATTGTTAGTTACCAATATAGAGTTAGTTGCTAATGCATGACCGGCTATTGCAGTGTCATTATTTCCAATAGGCGTTCCTGCTTCGGTTAATGCTTTCTTAATTGCAGTTGTTGCATCAATCGCATCTTTATCCCAAGCGAGAATCCCATCAAGACGCTCACAAAATGCGTCGACTAAAAAATTATGCTTAGGCGAGGCTTTCTTACCTATCGCACCAAAGCGCATTTCTGAGTAAGTAATCGCAGAAATAACAATAGAATGTCGATGTATAACACAATCTTGCAGTTTCTGTAGTAGATACATGGGTTGCTCTCTCATAATGAAAGAGCAAATATTGGTATCAAGCATGTAGAGTTTTGTCACAAAACTATCCTTCCATCTTCAATCACGTCTTCACGTTCAAGTAAGAAATCTTTGTCTGCTTTATCTTCATCTCTTAGTGATAGCCAATTAGGTTTGACTGGACGAAGAATAATACGATTCCCTTCACGACTAATCTCTAATTCATTTACACCTTCAAAATCAATATCTTTAGGTAAACGAACTGCGCGATTATTACCATTTTTAAATACAGCAACAATTTTAGTTACCATAATTCCTCCTTAAATGCCGAAAGAATAAACATATGTTGAGTATATGCCCACTCATACATATGTCAACATATGCTAAAAACAAAAAATTTCATTTTTCTGTTCGCAAACGCTTGCGTCATTATGCCACACGCGTATAATGCGCCACAATTTGCCGGGAGAAACCATGAACGCTGCTGCTCTATTTTTGAAAGAGAACACCGACACCGCACTGCCATCACGCGGTCAGGACAGCCTGTTTTTCCCCGCCGTATTGATAAAAAAGCCCCTCATTGAGGGGCTTTTTTTTGGCCTACTAGATAGCAAGTCTTGCTGATACAGGAGAATCACGATGCCGAATCCGTTATATCACCGCGACATAATCTCAATTAACGATTTAGATAAAACTGACCTTGAATTAGTCCTTAAGGTGGCAGCTTCATTAAAACAGCAGCCTCAACCTGAGTTTCTGAAGCATAAGGTAATCGCCAGCTGTTTCTTCGAAGCATCGACGCGTACCCGTCTGTCATTCGAAACCGCTATTCATCGTTTAGGGGCATCTGTCGTCGGCTTCTCCGATAGCGCCAATACCTCATTAGGTAAAAAAGGCGAAACTCTCGCAGACACTATTTCTGTTATCAGCCAGTATGTTGATGCGATTGTGATGCGCCACCCACAAGAAGGTGCCGCGCGTTTATCTAGCCAGTTCTCAGGTTCCGTTCCGATTATCAACGCAGGGGATGGCTCTAACCAACATCCTACCCAAACCCTGTTAGACCTGTTTACTATCCAAGAAACTCAAGGCCGCTTAGAGAACCTGAAAATCGCGATGGTCGGTGACCTGAAATATGGCAGAACGGTGCATTCACTGACTCAAGCGCTATCGAAGTTTGAAGGTAATCACTTCTACTTTATTTCCCCTGAAGTGTTGTCGATGCCAGCTCATATCCTGAATATTCTGGATGAAAAAGGAGCGACTTACAGCCTGCATAACAATGTCGATGAAGTGATCCCTGAAGTGGATATTCTGTATATGACTCGCGTTCAAAAAGAGCGTTTAGACCCATCAGAATATGCCAACGTCAAAGCGCAATTTATTCTGCGCGCCCAAGACCTACACAGTGCCAAAGATAATTTAAAAGTGCTGCACCCGCTTCCGCGCATCGATGAAATTACCGTGGATGTGGATAGCACCCCTTACGCTTATTACTTCCAGCAAGCAGGGAATGGGATTTACGCGCGCCAAGCGCTGCTGTCTCTGGTATTAAATAAAGAACTGGCAATCTGAGGAGAAGACCATGACACACGACCATAAATTACAAGTTGAAGCCATCCGTTGCGGCACTGTCATCGACCATATCCCTGCTCAAATTGGGTTCAAATTACTGAAGCTGTTTAAGCTCACCAAAACCGATGAGCGCATCACTATCGGGTTGAATTTGCCCTCCAGCAATCTGGGCAAAAAAGACATTATCAAAATCGAAAATACCTTTTTAACCCCGGAACAAGCTAACCAGTTAGCGATGTATGCACCGGAAGCTACTGTTAATCGTATTGAAGATTATCAAGTGGTGGAAAAATTAGACCTAAAATTACCCGAGCAAATCGACAGCGTTCTGGTGTGCCCAAACAGCAATTGCATTAGCCATAATGAGCCGGTTTCCAGCAGTTTCCGCATTAAAAAACGCGCGAAACATGTGGCATTAACCTGCAAATTCTGTGAAAAAGAGTTCGATAGAGACGCCGTGATCAATAATCAGTAAGGTATTTAGGCGTAGACTGCGTCTTTGTGTGGATGCCGTTCCATGTCTATAATAGCGTCCAAACCCTTTTTTACGTGATAAACGGAGAAATTATGTCATACGAAATCAGCACCGAAAATGCACCAGCCGCTATTGGTCCTTACGTTCAAGGCGTCGATTTAGGCAGTATGGTTATGACTTCAGGTCAAATTCCTGTTGATCCAAAAACCGGTAATGTTCCTGAAGATATCGCAGCACAAACTCGTCAATCACTGGCGAACGTGAAAGCGATTTTAGAAAAAGCAGGTCTGGGCGTTGCCAACATCGTAAAAACGACCGTTTTTGTGAAAGATTTAAATGATTTCGGTACCGTTAACGCCACTTACGAAGAGTTTTTCAAACAACATAATGCGCCATTCCCTGCGCGTTCTTGCGTTGAAGTTGCGCGTCTGCCAAAAGATGTGAAAATCGAAATCGAAGCTATCGCAGTACGTAAATAGTTTTATTCAGTTTCAGATTGTCAGTCTGATAGCCTGCTAACCCATTGTCAGCAGGCTTTTTTTCATCATATAAAAACTGCTCACCTAAAAATTGCAACCCGCTTTTAGGCTATTCTTTGTATCCCAAAATGCCCTTCTCTTTTTCTCGCTGTTTTGTCACGATAACCCTCGGGATATATCCGCAACATCACTTTATGACTTATTCAATTCAGGACAATGTTTAGCCCCTGCGGATACCTATATGCAAAATAAAATACGTTTATTACTGCTCAGCCTGTCACTGGCTGTGTTTGGCGTGATCACCACCGAAGTGGCGGTGATTGGTTTATTACCACAATTAACTCAGCAGCTTCATATCACAGCGCCACAAGTTGGTTTTCTCGTCAGTATCTACGCAGTGGTAGTGGCCATTTCAGGACCTTTTATCACGCTATTGCTCGGGCGTTTTAATCGCAAAACCGTTCTGTTGGTCATTATGATGCTATTTATTATCTCCAATAGCATTTATGCCCTCACCGAAAACTATCATATGATTTTGGTGTTTAGAGTTTTACCCGCACTGACCCATGCGGTCTTTTTTGCCATCGCCCTAAACCTTGCAGCCAATGCCATGCCGCCCGAAAAATCTGCCAAGGGCGTGGCCATTGTGTTTTCCGGTGTCGCGGTGGGGATGGTTTTGGGATTACCCCTCAGTGCCTTCATTGCAGAAGCATTTTCTCTGACTACCG
Source organism: Providencia sp. LY12 (assembly GCF_057621555.1). Taxonomy (NCBI): domain Bacteria; kingdom Pseudomonadati; phylum Pseudomonadota; class Gammaproteobacteria; order Enterobacterales; family Morganellaceae; genus Providencia; species Providencia sp. LY12. Next base: position 3,985,536 of record NZ_CM172594.1, read on the forward strand.
CCTTTTGGTTCGGCGCTTTAACCAGTTTGCTGGCGTTTATGGGGATCGCCATTCATGTGCCGTCTACTCCTGTAACCGCACCGCTAAAAGTCCGTGAACAAGTGGCGATTTTAAAGCGTTTGCCTGTTTGGTTGTGCATATTGACGGTGACACTGATTTTCAGCGCGATGTTCGCAAGTTTCAGTTATATCGCCGATTATCTGATTAAAATTACTGGATTTTCGAACAATGTGACTAGCACACTATTGGTGGTGTTCGGCATCAGCGGGTATATCGGTAACTTTATTTTTAGCCACTTTCTACAGCGCAGCCAAATTGCGACTACGCTGCCTTATCCCGTGTTATTCGGAGTGATTTATTTCGCGGTTTGGCTCTTTGGGCATCAGCCGATAGTGATGGTGGCGTTGGTGATTTTATGGGGGGCTTTCCATACATCCGGTTTAATCATCAGCCAAAGTTGGTTAATGAAAGAAGCCAATTCAGCCCCTGAGTTTGCCAATAGCCTGTATATTTCATTCTCAAATTTAGGGATTACCATTGGCACTATGATTGGAGGCTGGGCGATTCTGTACGCGGGAGTGGCTGCCATTATTTGGGTGGGAATTGCGTTTTCTGTCCTGGCATTAATCAGCATTTGGGTAAAAGTGAAGCTAACCCATTCGGCGCCAGCACTCGCTTGCCATTCCCTTAATTAAATTGCCCTTCTTTTGCCGCCTTAAGCAACATATCAATCACATAGCGTGTTTTTGGCGGCATACTACGCCCTTTCGGCCACAATAGATTAATCGGCGTTTCATAGCCTTCAGACTCTGGCAAAATGCGCTGTAATTGCTGGTTTTTCAGATAATCATCGACCAACCACAATGGTAACTGAGCAATCCCTTTTCCTTGAAGCACCGCTTGGAGCATCGCATCGCCATCAGCGAGTTCATAAAAAGGGCGTGGAGCATACTGGATGACAGTTCCTTCTTCACATAAGCGCCAATAGAAAGGCGCTCCTTGGCGGATCCCCACAATGCAGCGATGATTTTCCAGCTCTTGAAGATGCTGAGGCGCCCCGTATTTTTCAAGATACTTTGGCGATGCACACAGAACTTGGTTTTGTGTGGTTAACTGACGAGCCACAAGGTGAGCGCTGTCGGGTAAAGGGCCAATACGCACCATCAAATCCAGACCTTCTTCAAGGGCATCGACAAATTGCTCATTAAACGAAACGCTCAGCATCAATTGGGGCTGCTCATCCATCAGTTGCATCAAAATAGGCATAACGCATTTACGCCCAAATGCGGCAGGGAGATCTAGGCGCAGCTTACCCATCAAGGTATGGGTATTCTCTTGGAGCTGCTGACCCGCTTTATCTAATAAATCCAGCGCGGCTGAGCATTCATGGAAGTAGCGCTCCCCTTCCGTCGTGAGCGAAATTCCCCGCGTGGTTCGGATTAATAGGCTAATCCCCAAATGTTCTTCGAGCTTAGTGACACGCTTGCCGACGGCGGATTTGGTGATCCCTAAACGCTCTGCCGCTTCCGTAAAACTCCCTGATTGAACCGTCGCCACAAATGCAGTAATACCGGTGAGTGAATGGATGGGGATCATAATGCGCTTTTTAACCTCATCAACTGCTAGCCTGCCGCTTTTTTTTCAATTGATTCATTCTAGAGCAAATTCCCAAACCCTTAAATCAATCTCTAAATTTAATTAATTCCTGCCCGTTTGATATTCATATAAATTATTTTTTTCTTTGTTTTAAATCAAATTACCGTCATCTAAAAAAAGGCAATATCCTACATATTGTGCTTTAATTAATTCACTAGACACTATATATAGTAAAAATTCACATTTCTTTCACAGGGATGCCCCATACTGATAAAGGATCATGGACGCTATCGCCAGTCCTGTGAGGGATTAAATAAGGAGTATGACAGTGAAAACGGTGGTTATAAAACGAGATGGTTGTCAGGTCAATTTTGATCTCCCACGCATTCAAGAAGCGGTGCGACGTGCAGCCGCTGCGGTGGACGTCAAAGATGATGATTATTGCCTGCAAGTTGCCACGGTTGTCTCTGAGCAGTTGTGCAATCGCGAAAAAGTGGATATCGCAGAGATCCAAGATGCGGTCGAAGACCAGCTCATGTCAGGGCCTTACAAGGATCTGGCTCGAGCTTATATTGAATACCGCCATGACAGAGACAGCGAACGCGAAAAACGCAGCCAACTTACTCACGAGATCCGCGGCCTAATTGAGCAAAGCAACTTATCCTTACTCAATGAAAATGCGAACAAAGACAGTAAGGTGATCCCAACCCAGCGTGATTTATTAGCCGGAATAGTCGCTAAGCATTATGCCAAACAGCATATTTTGCCTCGCGATGTGGTACTTGCTCATGAAAAGGGTGAAATTCACTATCATGATCTCGATTATGCCCCTTTCTTCCCGATGTTTAACTGTATGCTTATCGACCTTGATGGCATGTTAACCAACGGCTTTAAGATGGGAAATGCGGAAATTGAGCCACCAAAATCCATTTCTACTGCCACTGCCGTTACTGCACAAATTATTGCCCAAGTGGCTAGCCATATTTATGGCGGAACCACCATTAACCGCATTGATGAAATTTTGGCGCCTTATGTCGCTATTAGCCATGAAAAGCACTTAAAAGTGGCCAAAGAATGGGGAATTGCTGACGCCGAGGCTTACGCCCAAAGTCGCACTGAAAAAGAGTGTTACGATGCGTTCCAATCCTTAGAGTATGAAGTGAATACACTGCATACCGCTAACGGGCAAACCCCCTTCGTCACCTTTGGATTTGGGTTAGGCACATCCCAAGAAGCACGACTTATCCAACAGTCGATTCTTAAAAACCGCATTGCGGGACTGGGTAAAAACCGCAAAACCGCGGTTTTCCCAAAACTGGTGTTTGCTATCAAAGATGGGCTGAACCATAAATACGGCGATCCTAACTACGATATCAAACAGTTAGCCTTAGAATGCGCCAGCAAACGCATGTATCCAGACATCCTCAACTACGATCGCGTGGTTGATGTCACTGGCTCCTTTAAAACACCGATGGGCTGCCGCAGTTTCTTAGGTGTTTATGAAGAAGACGGCAAACAAATCCACGATGGACGAAATAATCTCGGCGTGATCAGCCTGAATTTACCGCGTATTGCGCTGGAAGCTCAGGGTAGCGAAGAGGCATTTTGGGCGCTTCTCGATGAGCGTTTAGCCATCGCTAAAAAAGCATTAATGACCCGCATTGCGCGCTTAGAAAATGTCAAAGCCCGCGTAGCTCCTATCTTATATATGGAAGGTGCCTGCGGCGTTCGCTTAAAAGCCAATGACAGCGTCGCGGAAATTTTCAAACACGGGCGCGCTTCAATTTCATTGGGTTACATTGGGTTGCACGAAACCATCAATGCCTTATTTGGCACGCAAACTCATGTGTATGACAGCGAGCAATTGCGCGAAAAAGCCGTCGCTATCGTCAATCGTCTACGCCAAGCCACTGATGAATGGAAAGCCCAAACAGGTTACGGTTTCAGCTTATACAGCACGCCGAGCGAAAATCTGTGTGACCGTTTCTGCCGCTTAGATACCGCTGAATTTGGCGTTATTGATGGCGTAACCGACAAAGGCTACTACACCAATAGCTTCCACTTAGATGTGGAAAAACAGGTTAACCCTTACGATAAAATCGATTTTGAACAGCCGTACCCGGCGCTCGCCAATGGCGGTTTTATCTGTTACGGCGAATACCCGAACTTACAGCACAACCTCAAAGCCCTCGAAGATGTCTGGGATTACAGCTATCAGCATGTTCCTTACTACGGCACCAACACGCCAATCGACGAATGCTATGACTGCGGTTTTTCCGGTGAGTTTTCCTGTACCAGCAAAGGCTTTACCTGCCCAGCTTGTGGCAACCATGATACTAACCGCGTTTCCGTGATCCGCCGTGTCTGTGGATACTTAGGCAGCCCAGATGCCCGACCGTTTAATGCGGGTAAGCAAGAGGAAGTAAAGCGCCGTATCAAGCACTTGGGTAATGGACAGCTCGGTTAACAGCGGATAAATGCCATGAATTATCATCAATATTATCCTGTGGATGTGGTCAATGGCCCCGGTACCCGCTGCACATTATTTGTTTCGGGCTGCGTTCATCAGTGCCGAGGCTGCTATAACCAAAGCACATGGCGCGTGGATTCCGGTATTCCTTTTACCCAAGAGATGGAAGACCAAATTATCCAAGATTTGCAGGATACGCGTATTCGCCGACAAGGGCTCTCCCTCTCTGGGGGGGATCCTTTGCATCCTGCCAACTTACCTACTATTTTAGCGTTAGTGAAGCGAGTGAAAGCCGTCTGCCCAGATAAGGATATCTGGATGTGGACAGGCTATAAATTGGATGAATTGACACTAGAACAGCAAAAAGTGGTGAGCTTGGTCAATACGTTGATTGATGGAAAATTCGAGCAAGAATTGTACGACCCCGCGCTGCTATGGCGCGGTAGCAGTAACCAAGTTATTCATCGACTGCGTTAAGCTTCACGCGACCTAAGCTTCACGTAACCAATGTAATTTGGTGCCAAACCCTAGCGTGTTATCCACCATTTTCACTGTCTGTAATTGGAGCTGCCAAATCGGCAGCTTCGCCTCTAGGGCGACAGGAAATCTCTGGCAATAAAATGCTTTCTGCACATCCGCCTCTTCACCGCCCAATTGGCGAATTTCTCCCACAAATTGAATACCTTGAATTTTGCCCACTTGCTTAGTTTGTGCGGAGATAGTCCCTGCCACACGAGGATTTTCCTGCATTAATTTACCGTGCTGAGAATCGGGGGATGTCATGAAAATTAAACGCATATTTTGGCGGTCAAAGGCGTAGTAGCAACTGGCAGCCCAAATATCATCTTGGTGAGAGGTAAACAGGGAAAAAACGTGTTGGCGAGCAATATAGCGCTGGATGTGTTGTAAGGTATTTTCGGGTGTCATTGCGAATGTCCATGTTAGACCGTTCAGAACACGCCCATAAAAATGGCTGGGCGTGCTTGAGCTGTTCTGAACGTTATCTGTACTTAGTTCGCACTACTATACGCTAAATCTTTCTAGCATTTCCTTGAATAATTAGATTTTTAATCTCATAACCTCAAGGTTTTTAACTCTAATCATTGTGACTTTTTACTTTAGTCATTATGACGTTTTACTCTAAATAATTCGAGTTGCAGCTAGGCGGCAAGTGAACGAGTCGCTAGGAGCATACACTAGTATGTGACTAGTGGGAGTGAACGCAGCCAACAACGCTGCGGCTCGAAGTATAACGAGTAAAAAATTTTATTTGTAAATTGCTGCTGTCCCATTCATCTCATTCTCACCGCTTGCAGAAATCACGCGGAAAGATTTTGCGCCAGCTTCATCAGCTTTTTTGGCTAATTGTGCAGTCAGGTCATTTACACTTGCAGCACCACTTACAGACACATAACCTACTGCTGGCTCGCTAGCTTGTCTAACTTCTTCAGCCGCCATTGAACCAAATGATACAGCACCTAAAGCTAAAGCAGCAGCAAATAATGTTGATTTTTTCATGGTAAACTTCCTCATTGTATGTTTGATATTTACAGGGGTTTTTTCATGTTTCCCTGTGATATGGATCATACTATGCCCTTTATTCTGAGATGAAAATTAGCTAATTTTGCTATAGTTATTCAAATTAATTGAACAATAACCTATGTTGAGGTTACAAATTTGTGACAGGTTTATATCATTTTTTATTTATAATTTAGTATGTTATAAACTTTATGATCCGCGAGAAAATTCGCTGCAAGCCAACTAAATTCTCCTTATAAATCAGCACAGAATGCTAAATTCAGTGACAAGAAAAACAAAATGACACAGCAAAATTGGTCTCTTTACTTAATTCGGCAGAAAAATAACGCGTTATATTGTGGGATCACCACCGATGTTCAGCGGCGTTTTCAACAGCATGAAGCGGGAACTGGTGCCAAGGCACTAAAAGGTAAATCGCCTTTGACCCTCGTTTTTCATTGTACTGCGGGGGATCGTTCTGAAGCATCTCAATTAGAGTATCGAGTGAAGCAATTGAGTAAGCAGGCAAAAGAAAGGCTGGTCACTGACCAGCCTGATGATTTACAGCATTATTTAGCGGCTTACACATTGTCAAAATGCGATGAGTAAGTGACTTCGCCTTTATGCTGGTCAATTGCACCGTTTTCGAGTCCGTAGACAAGAAAATGTTTTTGTAGACTTGGCCATTGGCAACGTAATTCGTGGTTGGAAGCGGGTTCGAAACCAAAACGCCCGTAGTAACCCTCATCACCGAGAACGACGACAGCCCCATAACCAAATTCATTTAAGCTATCTAACCCTTCATAAACCAATTTTTCCGCGATACCTTGGCCTTGATAGGCTTTTTTAACGGCTAATGGGGCGAGTCCTACCCATTGAACATCTTCACCATTCACATCAACCGGGGTAAACCCGACATAGCCAATAACTTCGCCGTCATCGTTGGTTGCCACCACACCGAGGGTCAGTAACCCATCTTCACGCAGGTGCTGAACAAGATCTGCCTCCCCCTCAGTTGGGAAGGTTTCACGTAATAGCGTGTCGATACCCATGGCATCAACCGGGATTTCTACACGTATCAGCATGAGGTTAACACAGGCGTTTTATGCTCTGCGTCCTCACTGTCTTGTACCGTTTTAATCACATCAGCGAGCTGTAATAGACCAAAGCGTAAAGGCGCAGGCATATTTTCAATTTCGAAGGCATCCATCAGGTTTTTAACATACAAACCTAATTCAGTATCCCCTTCAATCACCAAACGACGTTGGAAAAAGAGCGTATCGGGATCTTCTTTGCGGGCTGCGATCAATACCAGATCATTGGCATTGCCGCTGACACTGACATCCGGTTCAGCCTGCTTTTGTACCACCAGCTGACCCTCTTGTAAGCTGATAAACCAAACAAGCTCTAAATCTCGGATCTCAACTTTCAGCCATTTCCCTTCCAGAAAATCGAGTTCGCCTTCTTTAACAGATTCACGAAACTGCCAACTTAATAGTTGTTCGAGTATTTGACGCTGTACGACAAATGGGGTCACTTTCAATGGAAACTTCAAAAATGAAGGGCCTTGAGTGATCAGTTGAGAACGAATTTTACCAAACACAGTACTAACTCCCGTATCAATTATCTGTCCACTATGCATAACTACAGGTTAAAGCAGCCGCTTGGACAATTTTAATACCTATAATGACTAAGATTATAGATAACATTGATGTGTAGATGTAAAGATAGTCAGAGATATATCGTTATTTATCCGATATAAGGACATATTTTGCCAAAAAATAACGTGATGATACCGATCCTATATCAATCTTTATCCATCTCGCCAATATTTATTTCCAATAATCTCTACACTTTTATAATAGTCACGAAATAACTATCTCGCCTGCAACATTCCAAGCTTCTCTGCGCTAAATCAAAACCTCTACCAGACCCCTTGTCTAGAATGACCAATTGCTAAATTTTTATACAGAGAAAAAAGCCAATGGAATTACTCTGCCCTGCGGGGAATTTACCTGCCTTAAAAGCTGCTGTTGATAATGGTGCCGATGCGGTGTACATCGGACTCAAAAATGATACTAACGCGCGCCATTTTGCAGGTTTGAATTTTACGGAAAAAAATCTGCATGAAGCAGAGCGTTATATCCACCAGCGTAAACGTAAATTGCATATTGCGATAAACACCTTCGCTCATCCTGATGGTTATCAACGCTGGCAAAACTCTGTTGATTTAGCGGCTGACTTAGGAGCCGATGCTCTGATCCTCGCCGATATCGCGATGTTAGAGTACGCGGCCAATAAATACCCGCATATTGAGCGCCATGTTTCTGTGCAAGCTTCCGCGACCAACACAGAAGCCATTCGTTTCTATGAGCGTAACTTTCAAGTGCATCGCGTGGTGCTCCCTCGCGTGTTATCGATTCACCAAGTGAAACAGCTCGCCAAAACCAGTCCTGTCCCGCTGGAGGTTTTTGCTTTTGGTAGCCTGTGCATTATGGCTGAAGGTCGCTGTTATCTTTCTTCCTACTTAACGGGAGAATCTCCGAATACGGTCGGTGCTTGCTCTCCTGCACGTTTTGTTCGCTGGCAACAGACTGAAAATGGCATGGAGTCACGACTGAATGATGTGCTGATCGACAGCTACCAAAAAAATGAAAATGCGGGTTATCCAACCCTGTGTAAAGGGCGCTATGTGGTGGATGAGCAGAAATACCATGTTCTTGAAGAGCCTACCAGTCTCAATACCATTGAGCTGCTACCTGAGCTGATGAGCGCCAATATCGCCTCGGTAAAAATTGAAGGTCGTCAGCGCAGCCCTGCCTATGTCACCCAAGTGACCAAGATTTGGCGTCAGGCAATCAATCGCTATAAATCCAATCCAGATGGTTTCGTGACGGATCCTAGATGGCTCAAAGCCCTTGGCGACCTTTCTGAAGGTAGCCAAACCACCCTTGGAGCGTATCACCGTAAATGGCAATAACTGGCGCACATCATTCATCAGCATGGATTAATGGGTAACATAATGAAATATGCATTAGGCTCAGTACTGTACTACTGGCCAACATCAACCTTACAGGATTTTTATCAGCAGGCAGCAGACAGCGACGCGGATATTATTTATCTCGGGGAAACGGTATGTAGCAAGCGCCGTGATATGAAACCCAACGACTGGATTGACCTTGCGAAACAGCTAGCAGGAAGCGGTAAACAGATTATTATCAGCACCCTTGCGCTGTTACAAGCGCCCTCCGAGCTGAAAGAAATCAGTAAGTTAGTCGATAATGGCGAGTTTTTGATTGAAGCGCACGATTTCGGTGTCGTCAACATGCTGGCAGAGCGAAAATTACCTTTTGTGGCGGGTCACGGGCTTAACTGCTACAACGCTCCATCACTGAATATTTTGCTACGCCAAGGCATGATGCGCTGGTGTATGCCCGTTGAACTTTCCCGTGACTGGCTGGTGAATTTGCTCAATCAATGTGAAGAGCTAGGTATTCGCGATAAATTTGAAGTGGAGGTTTTCAGCTACGGTCACTTACCACTGGCTTATTCTGCCCGCTGTTTTACCGCTCGTTCGGAAAACCGCCAAAAAGATGAGTGCGAAACCTGCTGCATTAATTACCCGCAAGGGCGCAAAGTGATGTCACAGGAGCAGCAACAAGTGTTCACGCTTAATGGCATCCAAACCCTGAGCGGCTACTGCTATAACTTAGGCAACGATATTTCGTCTATGCAGGATTTGGTGGATATTGTGCGGGTTTCCCCTGAAAGCTTTGAGTCCCTCGATGTGATTAGGCAATTTAAAGCCAACCAATACGGGCAGTCCCCACTGAGCATTCCCGACCAAAGCTGTAATGGCTATTGGCGCAATATTGCCGGATTGACTCTAGAAGCGTGATGGGCTTTTGTCTATTTATAAGAGGCTCTTTATAGAGCCTTTTTTATTCAATTAGCCAAATAGTTCACTGTGTGAACCTATATCAATGAAAGTCACTAAGCGCCCATCATCCGAAAGTTGATATACGAGCAGGAAATCACCTCCAATATGTAATTCCCTTGCACCACCCCACTCATTTCCTTCTAACTCATGATCAAGATACTGTGGAGGAATATTTTTCTGTGAAAAAAGTATTTCCATAATGGCAATCGCTTCATTCATATTCCTTCTACCAGCCCGATTATAACGTTCCCATGATTTTTGATTTTTTAAAGGTTGATGTATAAGCTACCTGCCTTGGGCATTGGGCGCGTTTATGGCTTGTTTTTTGACTCACTCTTCGTTAGCTCCAACATCATCTCATCCAATGAAGAATACTGTTGCTCAATGAGCGCGGCTTCTTTTAAAGCCTGAGCAGTTTTCGCAGAAGGCTGTTTGCGTTTAATTTCAAAAGGAACCCCCTGCTCCTGAACAACCTGCTCAAGAAACAAACGGATCGCGGCACTAATGGTCAGCCCACAATCTTGCAATACACTGGTTGCCTCAGCTTTTAGTTGCTCATCAATGCGACTACGAACATCCGTCGTTTTTAATAAAGCAGTCATAAAATACCTCACTGTCATAATGTAGCTACATTGTAGCCACCTTTATGTTTAAATATACCATTGCGTGACAACCTGCGCAATTCTTCATCAAAAACCTGTCTATACCCAGAATATCCCCCAAACAGATACAGAGTTATCTCCTTTGAATTCAGTTGACGTACGGTAGATTAGATAAGCAACCAAACTCACAGACTAATAAGGAAATACCCGTGATAAAACGTACCCTGCTCGTCATGACACTTTTTTTAGCGGGATGCTCAACATCCCTTGAGTACACCAAAGCTGATCTCGAAAAAAACCAAGAAGTGGGTTACTCCGATTCTGGGTACTACCGCGTGGTATTTAAAGGGAAAAAAATTCTTTCAGTACCTGAAAATGCCCATATTGTGGCAGGAACTGAAGATAATGTGGTTGGAAAACTTAACCAAGAAGGTAAAACAGGTGAGTTTGTGATCGCGGGTCTTGCCGCCAAAAGCAATGGCAACATTAGTTCCCAAGTGGGTGGCCACGATTATAATTTGAGTTTCCTATTAACCGATGAAAATGATTTACCACTTTCATCAGTCAATTACATCATTATCAATGACTGTAATGGGGAAGCCTATTCGGGCAAAACCAATGCTAACGGACGCACATTTTCGGTTTCAACGCCCAAAGAGTGCAACTTAAGTCTCAGCGTTGTAGAGTAAAATGTATCGGAATAAAAGATTGCGGCGTAATTTTTCAAAATGAGAGGTTGGAAGCCAACCTCTCTGACGATTATTTATGGCTATTTATGAAAATGCTTGCGCCAGCGGTGCACCGCATGACTAATCTGGCGTAACTCACCATCTCGCAACATGCCAATAAACACACCGATAAACGAGTAAATCACCCCAAGCACCAGCATCATCACAATATCCATCAAGATATCTCTAAATGGCAGACCCATTTGGTTGATTCCCGCCATGGCGTTAGTCGCCCATGTTGATGGCAATGCAGAGGCTATCATTCGTACCCAGTCTGGCATAGCTTGTAATGGCCAAATCGTACCAGACATATAGAACACCGGCGTGGTGATAAACGCCAATGTCAGGTAGATCATTTCCACACTACGCAAGCATTCGGTGACCAACTTCCCTAACCCAATAACGGCGAGTAAGAATGGGAAGGTCAGCATCCAAATTTGGTACAACGGCGCTTCTTGCCGATAACCCAAAATCCATGGCCATAAAGCAAAAAATACGGTCGAAAGAAATAACCAAATAGGCACCAGCGCCGACAACGCCCCAAGGTAAACCGCTAATGGGGGCTTGCCTTTTGGTGTGGAGCGAATGGCAATACTGACCCGCACGCACGCAATTAATAAGGAGTGCTGCAATAACATCACCAGCAAGCCAGGGAAGATAATCGCCGCAAAGCTAATGCCGGGGTTATACAGCGGCTCGGTTTCACTGCGAACAGGGGCAATAATCACTTTTGCTTGTTCAAGACTGAAACCCGCCTTTTCCAGTAACTGGGTGTTATAGGCGCTCAATAGCGTTTGATACGCTTTCGATAGCTCTTGCTGGATTTGCCCGCTGGCTAAGCGGTTTGTGGCATCCCCATAAACCGGTACCGTGATATTTTTGCCACTAAGCAAATGCTTTTCAAAATCCGTAGGGATGATTACGATGGCAAACAGCTGCCTCGCAATCATATCCTGCCGCGCTTGAGCTAAATTATCGTAACTGTGTAGCTGGACTTTGGGCGTGGCGTCTAAATCGCGGATCAGCTCACGACTTGCGCCTGAGTGATCCATATCGATAACCGCCACAGGCAGATCCCACAGGACAGGACGCGCGTACACCAAACTCATAATACAGAGAGAAACGAGCAGCAGTAGCCACATCGGTTTCTCCAGCATGCCCAGCAGTACCTTTTTAAACGTCGCAAAATAGACCGTCATCATACGATACTTCCTTGGGTTTCAAGCCGTTTCACTAAGCGTTTACGGATCAAAAATGCCGTCAATAACGGGTAAATCAGCAAAAATAGACACACTTGCACAATGCGCTCAAACGAAATTTCCCGTAAGAAAATATCAAACATGGCGTTTAAGGTGTGAGTGAGCGGCTCCGCGTTCGAAATAATTCGTGCGGGCAGAATCATCGAGAGTTCCGGCACTGCCATGCCAGAAAACGCCAAGGCAATACTCACCAGCATCCCGATTAAGCTGTAAGCCATTATCGCGCTGGACGTAAAGCTAAAGAGTAGTAACCCGATACTCTGCGCCGCTATCACATAGAAGAAGCCCACCAGCATCATATACAGAGGGTTCCCTACTACTTTTGCATCGAAGATAGTGACCAATGCCGCCAGTTCCACAATTAGTAACGTCGTGAAAAATAACGTATAAGGTGCCATTTTACCTAGCAGTGCCATTGAAAATGGCTTCACACTTTGGAGAATGGTGCCGCGAGACATAGTATAAATAGTGGCAGTGACCACAAACAGTTGCAGCATATGGATGGTCGCCGCAAATTGTTGGTAATAAATATAACTACCACTTGGGTTAAAGAGGCTATCGTAAGAGAGCGTGACTTGCGCCAATGCTGGTAGCGATTGCCCCATCGATTTTGCCATTTCTTGGCGGTATTTGGCGTTAAGTTCCGCAACTAAGCCGCTAAAATCTTGAATAGCATAACTGCCAGATGCGTAAAACAGCGCATTGTAGTACATGCGTAATTCAGGTTGGCGTCCTCGCAATATATCCTCTTCAAAATTTTGGGGAATATAGAGCAAGGCATAATCTTTGGCACTACCCAGCTGCTTGATGGATGTCACTAAGTTGCCATCAATCGCTTTCACTTCCGCATGAGGACCCGCATCAAGATCGCGGATAATTTGCCTTGAAACTGGGCTGTTGTTGTTATCGACCACCGAAACTGGCACATCCATCAGCGTTCCCTCTGAGAAGTTAGCGCTGATTAACGTAAACAGCATCAAAGGGAATAGCCAACTCAGCCAGTGAAAGACTGGGCTGCGGATCGCCATTTGGGTTTCGCGGCTAAAGGCATGTTCAAAACCATGCCAAGCGAATTTGAGTTTCATGGCGTCACCTGTTATTTATCCCAGTGCCACAAGACGCTCATCCCCGGTCGCAATCCTTCAATCGGTTGTTGTGGATACAAGCGAACTTCAAAGGTTTTCAGGTCGAAATCCCCTGTCGCACGGGTGGCTCGTTTAGTCGCGTAATCCCCTTTCGGTGCAATATAGCGAACTTCGGCTTCCACGGTTTTATCCCCTAAGGCAGGAACCGTCAGCTCAATTTTGTCCCCTTTTTTCACACCCACTAAAATGTCTTCACGTAGGTTATAAACAAAATAGGCTTGAGGAAGGCTGATCAATGAGATTAATGGGCTACCAGCATTGAACAGTTCACCAATTTCCGCAGGGATTGGACCGACTTCACCATCCACAGGGGCTTTCACTTGCAAGTCATCCAGTTGAACTTGGAGCTCAGCCAGTTTTTGCTCTGCTTGGTCCACTGCCGCTTTATATTGTTGACGCTGCTCGATACGATCGCCGTTTTTCCCTTCTTCCAAACGCGCCTTAGCACTTTGGACTTGTTGGAACGCAACATCTTTCGCTTTACGGGCGGTATCTAGCTCATTTGCTGAAACATACCCTTTACCTGAAAGATTATTTAGACGGGTAAATTCACGGGAGGCATTTTGGTATTGCGAATTTGCTTGAGCAACCGCAGCTTGTAGGTCACGCAGCGTCTCTTCACGAGTTCCATTCAAGGATTGGTCGAGTTGAGCTTGAGCTTGGTCCTTAGCCGCTTTTAATGCCGCGTATTGGGCTTGTAACTCAGGGCTTTCTAAGGTGAGCAATAACTGCCCTTTCTTCACATCATCCCCGCGTTCTACATGGCGTTCAATGACTCTGCCTTTGGCTTTTGAAGTCACGATGACCTCCGGTGCGTCCACTTCCCCTTGCAATAATAAAAATTGATTATGGGAATGAAAAAGCGCCGCAGCAGCAATTAAGATCAGCATAAGCAAGATCAGTATGATGGTTCTTTTTTTCATTATGTATGTGGGCCTTGAATAATAACGGAGGAAACTACTTTTTCATTATGACAATAAATTAACACTAACGTTAAGAAATTTGTGCGCAAAATCACGCTTTAGCGGTCTTTTTTAGTCTGAGGGGCTTTGACGCTTATGTCAAATAATGATGTTTTACTAATTATTAAATGACGATTACTTAACCAGCCCAATAAGATACAATACCCCCAAAAATATATGGCTAAGCCCACTGAGCGCAGTCAACACCCCCATAATGTAAAATATAGAATGTGAAATATAATGAGCCATGCTCTATATAGTAAGCCATGCTCTAAATAGTTCGCATTATGGGTAGGCGGCAAGAGAAGATATCTCTAGGAGCATACAAAAGTATGTGACTAGAGGAGCTGAACGTAGCCAACACCCCCATAATGTGAAATATGACGAGCATGTACAAAAGTATGTGACTTAAGTAGCTGAGCGCAGCCAACACCCCCATAATGTGAAATATGACGAGCATGTACAAAAGTATGTGACTTAAGTAGCTGAGCGCAGCCAACACCCCCATAATGTGAAATATGACGAGCATGTACGAATTCGACTTGATTTTATTACTACTACAACAAATGTGCGTCTACCTCGTTATCGCTTGGGCACTCAGCCGCACTCCTCTGGTTACCCCTCTTCTTAAGGTGACCATTCGCTTACCTCATAAAGTGATGTGCTACCTTATTTTCTCAGTATTTTGCATCATCGGTACTTATTTTGGTTTACATATCAATGATTCCATAGCGAACACTCGTGCTATTGGCGCTGTACTTGGCGGATTGTTAGGCGGCCCTGCGGTGGGCTTTGCTGTTGGGTTTACTGGTGGGGTTCACCGGTACTCTTTGGGTGGAATGAGCGCTTTCGCTTGTATGATCTCGACCATTGTCGAAGGCTTAATTGGCGGTCTGGTACATCGTTACTATATGAAGCGAGGGGAAATTAATAAAATTTTTAACCCTGTTACCGCCAGCTGCGTTACCTTTTTCGCTGAAATCATCCAGATGCTGATTATTTTACTCATCGCCCGTCCATTCGATGAAGCTTATGAATTAGTGAAAAATATTGCCGCGCCGATGATCATTGCCAATACCATCGGGGCAGCCATGTTTATCCGCATTTTGCTGGATAGGCGTGCCATCGTCGAGAAATACACCACGGCATTCTCCGCGCAAGCCTTGAAAATCGCCCTATGTACTGAAGGTATTTTGCGTAAAGGTTTCAATGCGGATAACAGCATGAAAGTGGCAAAAATTATTTACCAAGAGTTAGATATTGGTGCCGTCGCCATTACGGATAGAGAAAAAATTCTCGCCTTTATCGGTCTAGGTTCCGATCACCATATTCCTGGGACACCTATCTCATCGATTCAATCTAGGCAGGCCATTGATAATAATGAGGTGGTTTATGCCGATGGTAACGAAACGCCGTATAAATGCTCACTAAGTCCCTCGTGCAAGCTTGGCTCCACCCTCGTCATCCCACTTAGAGGGGAAAACCAACGAGTTATTGGAACCATCAAATTATACCAAGCCAAAAATAGCCTCTTTAGCTCCATTAACCGTACGCTAGGGGAAGGAATTGCCAGCCTGTTCTCAGCACAAATTTTGGCGGGGCAATATGAGCGCAATAAACAATCTTTACTGCAATCGGAAGTCAAACTACTTCACGCACAAGTGAATCCCCATTTTCTCTTTAATGTGCTTAACACATTACAGGCAGTGATCCGCAAAGATAGCCAGCAAGCGGGACAGCTCGTGCAGTATATCTCCACCTTCTTTCGCAATAACTTAAAACGTCCAGAACAGAATGCGACATTAGGGGAGGAAATCGAGCATATCAATTCATACCTGCAAATTGAAAAGGCGCGATTTCAAGAGAATTTGCAGATCCATTTAGATATCCCCGATGAAGTTAAACAGGTGGAATTACCCGCGTTTACGCTGCAACCTATTGTCGAAAATGCAATAAAACATGGCACTTCACAGTTATTAAATACCGGATACATTACAATACGCAGCTATATTCGCTGTGAACATGTCTATATTGAAATCGAAGATAATGCCGGTTTATACCAGCCAAGTGGGCAATCTGACGGCTTAGGGATGGGCTTAGTCGATAAACGCTTGCGCCTGAAATACGGTGAAAAATATGGAATAGGCGTGGAGTATGAACCTGAAAAATTCACCCGCGTGAAAATCCGCTTGCCCTACATGTCCACTTAATCACATTGCACATAATAAATGATAATAACGCTATGAATGTACTGATCGTTGATGACGAACCCCTAGCCCGTGAAAACGTGCGCTGCTTACTTGAGGAACATGACGATATCGAGATTATTGGCGAGTGCGCCAATGCCATTGAAGCCATCGGTTTGATCCACAAAAAAAAGCCTGATGTGGTGTTTTTAGATATTCAAATGCCCCGGGTGACGGGATTAGAAATGGTGCGTATGCTCGATCCTGAAGAGCGCCCACACATTGTTTTTCTGACAGCATTTAATGAATTTGCGATCCAAGCTTTCGAAGAGCATGCTTTCGACTATCTACTTAAACCCCTTGAACCTGAAAGATTGGCAAAAACTTTAGCCCGTTTACGCCAAAATAAACAGAAACAGAATCTCGAGCTTCTCGATAACAATGAACCGCTCAAGTTTATTCCTTGTACCGGACACAGCCGAATTTATCTAATGAAATTAGACGATGTGCAATATGTTACTTCTCGCATGAGCGGCGTGTATGTAATGAGTACCCAAGGACAAGAAGGCTTTACCGAATTAACCTTGCGCACATTAGAAATGCGTACGTCGTTAGTCCGTTGCCATCGTCAATATTTAGTAAATATGACCCAGCTCAGCGAGATTCTATTTGGGGATAATGGACAAGCCGAATTGGTGCTATGCTCAGGTGAGCATATTCCCGTTAGCCGCCGCTATTTAAAACCCTTAAAAGAGGCGCTTGGGCTAATTTAACGAGTGACTCAGGAGAAAAGGTTATGGCTGATTTTTACCTGCAAATTCGCACCAATTCGATGACATTAAAAAATCTCGATACCCATGAAGAACACAGTGCAACGGGTGAGTTTTCAGCCCAAAGAATGGTTATCGGGGATTTTTTTAAAGCCGAGTTTGTACTGTATCAGTTGGTCTGCGATATGGGGCTGAAAGTCCGTCGCCCTTTTGCGTCGAAACATCGTGTTTTGGTTCAAGCCCTCGAAATTATTGAAGGGGGCGTGAATATGGTGGAAGAGCGCCTATTTACCGAAATTGTTTACGGGGCATTTAATCAGCGCGTGAAAAAAGTGGTGGTAAGCCGAGCACCGCTGCCTATGCCTCAGCGAGAAGCGAAAGCCTTATTAACTGCATAAAAAAACCCGCATTTTAAAATGCGGGTTTTTTGTATTTATCTCAGCCACATTAACGTGGCTGGATAGCGCTATTATGCGTTGTGGCTGCTGCTACGACGACGTGGCGCTGCATTAGTGCCATCTTGGCGCGGTGCAGAGTTACCACGGTCACGGTTGCCACCATCACGGTTTCCACCACGGCGGTTGCCGCTGAAGCCTTCGCGATCACCACCGCTACGACGACCATCACGATCGCCACCACGGTCATTACGACGACCTGCACCGAAACCACCTTCGCTGCCGCCTTCACGACGTGGACCACCACGACGTTCGCCACCGCCACGACGCTCAAATGGTTGAGCATCACCGATCAGTTGCATTTGCATTGGCTTGTTCAGTACACGCGCACGGCTTAAGTGAGTTAACACTTCGCTTGGCATACCTTTTGGCAACTCGATAGTTGAGTGAGTACCAAACAGTTTGATGTTACCAATGTAGCGGCTGCTGATGTCTGCTTCGTTCGCAATCGCACCAACGATATGACGAACTTCAACACCATCATCACGACCCACTTCGATACGGTACATTTCCATATCGCCAACATCACGACGCTCACGACGAGCACTACGATCGCCGCGCTCTGCACGGTCAAAACCGTTGCCGTTACTGTTGCGGTCGTTACGGTCACGACGGTCGCCACGACGATCATCACGGTCGTTGAATTCACGACGCGGACGACGCGGTGCATCTGGTGGCAGGATCAGAGCACGTTCGCCTTGAGCCATTTTCAGTAATGCCGCTGCTAAGGTTTCCATATCTACATCTTCAGATGGAGACATTTTCGCTAACAGTGAACGATACTGATCTAAGTCGCTGCTTTCTAATTGCTGTTGGATTTGTTCAGCAAATTTCGCCTGACGACGTTGGCTTAATACGTCAGCATCTGGCAATTCCACTTCAGGAATAGTCAGTTTCATTGTACGTTCAACGTTACGCAGTAAACGGCGCTCACGGTTCTCAACAAACAGTAATGCGCGACCCGCACGACCCGCACGACCGGTACGACCGATACGGTGAACGTAAGATTCTGCATCCATTGGGATGTCGTAGTTAACAACTAAGCTGATACGCTCAACATCCAGACCACGTGCTGCAACGTCAGTTGCGATCAGGATATCTAAACGACCATCTTTTAAGCGCTCTAATGTTTGCTCACGCAGTGCTTGGTTCATGTCACCATTCAGTGCCGCACTGTTATAGCCATTACGCTCAAGCGCTTCTGCAACTTCTAAGGTTGCGTTTTTGGTACGAACGAAAATAATCGCCGCATCGAAATCTTCAGCTTCTAAGAAACGCACCAGCGCTTCATTTTTACGCATACCGTAAACAGTCCAGTAGCTTTGAGCGATATCTGGGCGTGTAGTAATGCTCGACTGAATGCGGATCTCTTTAGGATCTTTCATAAAGCGACGAGTAATACGACGGATTGGTTCTGGCATTGTTGCCGAGAACAGCGCAGTTTGGTGTTCTGCTGGAATCTGGCTCATGATGTTTTCAACATCATCGATGAAGCCCATACGCAGCATTTCATCAGCTTCGTCTAATACTAAGCCTTTCAGTTTAGAAAGATCTAAAGTACCGCGCTTCAGGTGGTCTAACAGACGACCTGGAGTACCAACAACCACTTGTGGTCCTTGGCGTAATGCACGAAGTTGAACGTCATAACGTTGACCGCCATATAAGGCAACCACGTTGACACGGTTCATGTGTTTAGAGAAATCGCTCAGTGCTTCAGCAACTTGCACCGCTAACTCACGTGTCGGTGCCAGTACTAAAATTTGTGGAGCTTTTAAATCTGGATCGATGTTATGCAGTAATGGCAAACCAAATGCAGCGGTTTTACCACTACCGGTTTGTGCCATACCTAATACATCATTACCATCCAATAACAATGGAATACATTGTTGCTGGATTGGAGATGGTTTTTCGTATCCCAGGTCGCTTAGTGCGTTCAAAATAGATGCTGATAAACCTAGATCAGCAAAAGACATATCGGTCTCAGTCGTCATGTAAAGGTGCCTCATACTTAGTGGCGGCCAGTTTACATAACGGAGCGAAAATCATTTCGGTCATTATCATTTAAAATGTGAACTGGCTCAAATTGTGTTATTAAACGAACAAATAAACCCTCACCCGGGTGGATGATGGCTTAAAAATGAATAGAGAAATGTTCGTCAGCTATTGCTGGCCCGATTCTAATAGGTCGTCTTGTTCTTGGCCTAACAGCGCCAATTCCAACAATGCGTAGCGGTGCTCAACAAAGCTGTGTGCGTTGTTAGCTACCGTCAGTTTGAATAACGCAGTTGCGCTATCCTTATCCCCCAGACTTAGGTAATGCTTACCTAAATAGAAGTTAGTTTCACTGAGATGCTCAGCGAGCGAAGTGTTATCCGTAGATGTCTCTTTCAAACGCTCCATCAATGTCGTTTCATTGATATTGCCAAGATAGAATTCTACGATATTCCAGCC
The DNA here is from genome assembly GCF_057621555.1 of Providencia sp. LY12. NCBI lineage: Bacteria > Pseudomonadati > Pseudomonadota > Gammaproteobacteria > Enterobacterales > Morganellaceae > Providencia > Providencia sp. LY12. Next base: position 4,005,618 of record NZ_CM172594.1, read on the forward strand.
CCATTGCCCTTTCTCCGCTTGGTTGTAGCGGGCAGCAAGATTGTCTTGTGCCATACGCGGGTCTATGTCTTTTTCTACGAGATAAAGCCACAGAGTACGAAAAGGATCATTTGGATCTATCTGATAATACGCCAGCAGATCATCCTGCGCTAATTTGTATCGTCCACCGTAATATAATGCGATGCCACGATTCATTCGCGCGAAATTGTAAGTTGGATCAAGCTCTAAAACAGAATCAAACGCTTCATAGGCGGCATCATAGTTGCCAGCCTGCGTAAAATATATTCCTAAAAAGTTAAAGATTTCAGGAATATCCGGACGGATTGACAACGCAGTTGAAAAATCATTACGTGCCAGCGCCCTTAAACCGAGACTATCATACAGTACTCCGCGCTCATATAAAAGCTGCGCGTACTCATCATCGGTTAAAGATCGGCTCGCAAGGATTTGTTCCATACGAGCCAAAATCACTTCTTGTTGTAATGAAGGCTGCAATGGAACTGCAAAAACCTCGTTTTTACGCCAATCTTTATTACTACATCCAATAATAATAAAAAAGATGAACGCGGATAGCACACGGACTAAGGTGCGGCTATCGATAAAACGAAAGTTAATACAGTTCTGCATACTACGCCCTTACATTACCACTAGTCAGCAAATTTAGGCTGATAGCGCCTAAGTTTATCAGGCGCTACACTTTCGGTCAGCTTATTCTGCTGATTCCTGCTGTGCTGGAGCTTCTTCGCCAGCAACAGCTTCTTTCATGCTCAGGCGAATACGGCCTTGACGGTCGATTTCTAACACCTTAACAGGAACTTCTTGACCCATTTGCAGGTAGTCAGTCACTTTCTCTACACGCTTGTCAGCGATTTGAGAAATGTGAACCAGACCTTCTTTACCGCCACCGATAGCAACAAATGCACCGAAGTCAACGATACGAGTCACTTTACCTTGGTAAATACGACCCACTTCAACTTCTGCAGTGATGTCTTCGATGCGACGAATTGCTTCTTTCGCTTTCAGACCATCAGTTGCTGCGATCTTCACAGTACCGTCATCTTCGATTTCGATAGTTGTGCCTGTTTCTTCCGTTAATGCACGGATAACAGAACCACCTTTACCGATGACATCTTTGATCTTGTCTGGGTTGATACGGATGGTGTAAATGCGTGGAGCGAACTCAGAGATCTCTTCACGTGGGCCATTGATAGCTTGTTCCATTGTGCCAAGGATATGCAGACGCGCACCTTTAGCTTGGTTCAGAGCCACTTGCATGATTTCGCGAGTGATACCTTCGATTTTGATATCCATTTGCAGTGCGCTGATACCGTCACGGCTACCCGCTACTTTAAAGTCCATATCACCTAAGTGGTCTTCATCACCTAAGATGTCAGACAGAACAACGAAATCGTCACCTTCTTTTACCAGGCCCATCGCGATACCCGCAACAGCAGCTTTAATTGGCACACCAGCATCCATCAGAGCCAGAGACGCACCACATACAGATGCCATTGAAGAAGAACCGTTAGATTCCGTGATTTCAGAAACAACACGTACTGTGTACGGGAATTCTGCTTGTGAAGGCATAACTGCCAGCACACCACGTTTCGCTAAGCGACCGTGACCAATTTCACGACGTTTAGGTGAACCAACCATACCAGTCTCACCAACAGAGTATGGAGGGAAGTTATAGTGGAATAAGAAGCGGTCAGTGTATTCGCCCATTAATTGGTCGATAACCTGTGCATCACGCTCAGTACCTAATGTTGCAGTAACCAGCGCCTGAGTTTCACCACGGGTGAACAGTGCAGAACCATGCGTACGTGGCAGAACACCAGTACGAACGTCCAGCGCACGAACCATGTCTTTCTCACGACCATCGATACGTGGCTCACCACGGATAACGCGGCTACGAACAACTTGTTTTTCTAAGTGAGCAAGAATGTCTGACACTTCAGAAACATCGACGTTTTCATCTTCAGCAACCAGAGTTGCAATCACTTCGTCTTTGATCAGGTCAACTTGAGCATAACGCTCTTGTTTCTCCGTGATACGGTAAGCATCGCCCATACGGCTTTCAGCCAGTGCAGCAACGCGATCGTTCAGAGCTTGGTTAACTGGCTCTGGCTGCCAATCCCATTTCTCTTTGCCCGCTTCTTTGACTAATTCATTGATGTTCTGGATAACAACTTGTTGTTGATCGTGACCGAACACAACTGCACCCAGCATTTGCTCTTCGCTTAACAGTTCAGCTTCTGACTCAACCATTAATACTGCGCTGTCAGTACCTGCAACCACTAAATCCAGACGGCTTGATTTTAATTCATCAGCAGTTGGGTTCAGAACATATTGGTCATTGATAAAACCAACACGTGCAGCACCGATAGGACCATTGAATGGAACACCAGACAGTGCCAGTGCAGCAGATGCACCGATCATCGCAACGATATCTGGGTTAACTTGTGGGTTAACAGAAACAACGGTAGCAATGATTTGGATTTCGTTCAGGAAGCCTTCTGGGAACAGAGGACGTAATGGACGGTCAATCAGACGTGCAACTAAGGTTTCGCCTTCACCAGGACGACCTTCACGACGGAAGAAGCTACCTGGGATACGACCCGCAGCGTAAGTACGCTCTTGGTAGTTAACTGTTAAAGGGAAGAAATCTTGCCCTTCTTTAACTTTTTTCTGAGCCACAGCAGTCACGAATACTGCGGTGTCATCCATGTTTACCATCACCGCAGCCGTTGCTTGGCGTGCGATCATGCCTGTTTCTAATGTTACGGTATGCTGGCCATACTGGAACTTACGAACAATAGGATTTAACAAAATATTACCCTTTTTGTAAGGCTACGAGAGATTCTCAGGTAGCATGGTTTATTTTCTGACTACAGCCTCGCGACTAATGAGAGGATTGATATTCCAATCATCAATTCTCTCATTAGCCGCGCGAATTCGGATGTAGTTTTAAGTGGTTTTAATTAAAACAGTCAATTATCGATAATAGCTTAACATTTTAGTTAAGTATAATTCGAGTATTACTTCAACTTTCAATTAACTTTTAGAAGAAAAGGGGCCATTTGGCCCCTTTCCTCTGAAACTGACAAGATTAACGACGCAGACCCAGACGCTCGATCAGCGCTGTGTAACGTGCGATATCTTTACCTTTCAGGTAAGCTTGTAAACGACGACGCTGAGCAACCATACGCAGCAGACCACGACGGCTGTGGTGATCTTTTTTGTGCTCAGAGAAGTGACCTTGCAGGTGATTGATTTGAGCTGTCAGCAGAGCGATTTGAACTTCGCTTGAACCCGTGTCATTTTCACCGCGGCCGAATTCAGCAACGATCTTCGCTTTCGCTTCAGTACTTAGAGACATAATAAACTCCAAAATAATATAAATTTAAGTGATGAGAGCCAATCTCTAATTTAGCATCTCAAGATTTAGCGCCGTCATTCTACGCTGCTTAGGGCAGCAAAGCAATAAGCGCCATTATGCGGACGGTTCATTTTCAACGACCAAACGCTTCGGTGCAATACGTCCATCTTCACTAATCAGAGCGATACCGATAAACCGCTGCTCTGAACCACAAGTGACACGGATCATGTCGCCTTCCACTAGGTCTTTTACATCACCGCGTACAGGTTGACCCTGTTTGAAATACGCGGCTGTTTCCTCAGTAATATTCACTGCAGGAAAATGAACCACTGCGGTATCCATTGGCAATAATAGAGAATCGAGCAAGGATTCAAATGAGCCTTCTCCCGCATCCACTTTTGCCCGTAAAGCAGCTAATTGTTCCAACGTGACCATACGATCGTAAGGATAATTTGCCACTTGCACACGACGCAGATAAGTCACATGCGCACCACACCCCAACATTTCACCTAAATCATCAATGATAGTTCGAATATAGGTGCCTTTAGAACAGTGAATTTCCAGTTCTAATTCATTGTTATCCCAACGAATAAACTGAAGTTCATACACTGTAATTTGGCGGGCTTCACGCTCTACCGTAATACCTTTACGTGCGTATTCATATAATGGGCGCCCTTGGTGTTTCAGCGCTGAATACATGGAAGGAACTTGCAGTGTATCTCCACGAAAATGTTCGAGGGCTTCTTCAAGTTGCTGTGCCGTAAAAGTGATATCGCGTTCACTGATGATTTCGCCGTGAGAATCAGAAGTATCTGTTCGTTGCCCAAGGCGTGCAATCACCCGATAGCGCTTATCTGAATCGAGTAAAAACTGTGAGAATTTCGTCGCTTCACCAAGGCAGACTGGCAACATGCCTGTCGCTAGTGGGTCAAGTGCCCCCGTGTGCCCGGCTTTATTTGCGTTGAAAAAGCGCCGCACTTTTTGCAGCGCATCGTTTGAGGAAATATCGGTGGGCTTATCTAACAGCACAACGCCGTCAATATTGCGCCCGCTACGACGACGCCCCATTATTTTTCCTCTTTACTATCTGTACCTGCACGACGCTCTTCGTCATTACGAATCACGTTCGATACTAAGTTAGACATACGCATACCATCAACTAATGAGTTGTCATATTCAAACGTTAATTCAGGAATAATACGTAAACGCATTGCTTTCCCCAGTAATGAACGAATGAAACCTGACGCTTCATTTAATGCTTTAATGCCGTCTGCAACCATCTCTTCTTCACTTTTTTCATTCGCAAAGTTGAAGAAAGTGACGAAGACTTTACCGTATGCCAGATCCCGTGACAGCTCTACGCCAGAAACGGTTGCCATGCCAATACGGGGATCTTTGATTTCGCGCTGCAAGATAATTGCAATTTCTTTTTGCATTTCTTGAGCTACGCGCTGAGAACGACTGAATTCTTTTGCCATCGTTAATCTCCTGACAATAAAGGGGGCAATAGCCCCCTCATTAATACTATTTTGTCACCACGATACTTCGTGGGTACTCACAAAATTAACCGTCGATTGAACGTTTAACTTCGATAACTTCAAAGACTTCGATCATATCGCCGACACGGACATCGTTGTAGTTCTTAACACCGATACCACATTCCATACCGTTACGAACTTCGCTAACGTCATCTTTAAAGCGACGCAGTGATTCCAGCTCACCTTCGTAGATAACCACGTTATCACGCAGAACGCGGATTGGGTTATTACGCTTGATGGTACCTTCAGTAACCATACAACCAGCAACTGCACCGAATTTCGGTGATTTGAACACATCACGGACTTCTGCAAGACCCATGATTTGCTGTTTGTATTCAGGTGCCAGCATACCGCTCATCGCTTGTTTGATTTCATCAATCAGGCTATAGATGACGGAGTAGTAACGTAAATCAACGCTTTCGCTTTCAACGACGCGACGAGCAGATGCATCGGCACGGACGTTAAAGCCAAGAATGATCGCATTAGAAGCTGCAGCCAGAGTTGCATCAGTTTCAGTGATACCACCCACGCCAGAACCGATGATTTTGATTTTAACTTCATCAGTTGACAGTTTCATCAGAGAGTCAGTGATAGCTTCACAGGTACCTTGAACGTCAGTTTTCAGTACGATATTCAGTTCAGAAACTTTACCTTCTTCCATGTTAGCAAACATGTTTTCCAGTTTAGATTTCTGCTGACGAGCTAATTTCACATCACGGAATTTACCTTGACGATACAGGGCAACTTCACGTGCTTTTTTCTCATCACGAACAACTGTCGCTTCATCACCCGCTGAAGGAACGCTGGACAGACCCAGGATCTCAACTGGCATTGAAGGGCCAGCAGACAGAACTTCTTTACCTAATTCGTTGCGCATTGCACGAATACGGCCATATTCAAATCCACACAGTACGATGTCGCCTTTGTTCAATGTACCTTCTTGAACTAAGATAGTTGCCACTGGGCCACGACCTTTGTCTAGGTAAGATTCAACAACCACACCGCTTGCCATACCTGCATATACCGCTTTCAGTTCTAAAACTTCAGCTTGCAGCAAGATAGCATCTAACAGTTCATCGATACCGGTACCTACTTTCGCAGACACACCGATAAACTGAGTGTCACCACCCCACTCTTCAGAAATAACGCCGTACTGAGACAGCTCATTTCTGACGCGATCTGGGTCAGCTTCTGGTTTATCCATTTTGTTAACCGCAACAACGATTGGCACGCCCGCTGCTTTCGCATGCTGGATAGCTTCGATTGTTTGTGGCATAACACCATCATCCGCAGCAACAACCAGAACAACGATATCCGTCGCCTGAGCACCACGAGCACGCATTGATGTAAACGCGGCGTGACCTGGGGTGTCTAAGAAGGTGATCATACCTTTGTCAGTTTGAACGTGGTATGCACCGATGTGCTGAGTAATACCACCTGCTTCGCCAGATGCTACTTTCGTTGAACGAATGTAGTCCAGTAAAGAGGTTTTACCGTGGTCAACGTGACCCATGATGGTAACAACTGGCGCGCGAGCTTCTTTAACTGCTGAGCCAGTGTCACGGTCGTTCATTACCGATTCTTCTAACTCATTCTCACGACGCAGAATAACTTTGTGACCCATTTCTTCTGCAACTAATTGTGCAGTTTCTTGGTCAATCACTTGGTTGATGGTTGCCATTGCACCCATTTTCATCATCGTTTTGATGACTTGGGAGCCTTTAACTGCCATCTTGTTAGCTAATTCGCCAACAGTGATAGTTTCGCCGATAACAACGTCACGGTTTACCGCTGCAACTGGTTTGGTGAAGCTTTGTTGTAAAGAGCTGCCTTTACGTTGCTTACCTTTAGTGCGACCTGAGCGACCAGCAGCGCGTTCTTCTTCGCGATCCGCTTTTTCAGAAAGTTTGTTGCCTTTCTTTTGACGAGGTGCTTTAGCAGAACGGTTACGAGAACGACGACCTTCTTCTTTCTCATCACTTTCATCTTCCGCCGCACGTGCGTGGGTAGATGTTGTTGTGTGATAGTCGCTGTCATCTTCAGATTTGCTATCTGAGTTCCAGTCTTCGCCTTTTTCTTCAGCCATTTTACGGGCTTCTTCAGCAACACGGCGCGCATCAGCTTCAACTTTACGTTGAGTTTCTTCTTCCGCTTTGCGTTTCAGTTCAGCAGCTTCGGCTTCAAGACGCTGTTTGTCAGCGTTACTTTCGGTTGCCGCTTTGCTTGGTTTTTGATTTTCGCTTTGTTTCACTTTTTCTCTTTCCGCTACTTCGCGCGTAGCTTTATCAGCTGCTTCACGTTTTGCTTTCTCTTCGGCTTCACGTTTTGCGTTAGCTTCCGCGTCACGTTTTGCAGCATCTTCTGCTGCACGTTTCGCTTCTGCTTCACGTTTTGCCAGTTCCTCAGCTTCGCGCTGTGCTTGCTCTTCCGCTTCACGCTGCGCCTGCTCTTCCGCTTGCGCTTCTTCAGCGTCGCGGTTCACATAAGTGCGTTTTTTGCGGACTTCAACATTTACCGATTTGCTTTTGCCACCGGTGACTGGAACACTCAGCGTACTACGAGTTTTACGCTGTAATGTTAACTTACTTGGCTGCCCCGCTGCTCCGCCTTGTTCACGGTTTAAGTGGTTCAGTAAAGTTTCTTTCTCAGTCTGGCTAACAGAGTCATTCGCACCTTTCGTGATCCCTGCTTCAGCAAATTGCTGTACCAGGCGCTCAACTGTGGTTTGAATTTCCGTTGCCAGTGATTTTACAGTTTCTGTCATGCCGTTCCTTCCTGCTACAGTGTTTACGCATCGTTTCCGAACCAGCAAATATTACGTGCTGCCATAATGAGTTCGCCTGCTTTCTCATTATTCAGACCTTCGATATCAATCAGGTCGTCGATGCCCTGCTCAGCAAGATCTTCCAGTGTACAGATACCGTGAGTAGCCAAATTATAGGCCAGAGTACGATCCATACCATCAAGATTCAACAAATCTTCTGCTGGCTGATTATCACCCAAGCTCTCTTTTTGAGCTAGTTCAATTGTGGTGAGGGCAGCTTTTGCTCTTTCACGTAGAACTTCAACGGTTTCTTCATCAAGACCGTCAATTTCCAGAAGTTCTTTAATAGGCACGTAAGCCAGTTCTTCTAATGTAGAGAAGCCTTCTTCAACAAGTGTTGTAGCAAACTCTTCATCAATATCTAGATGCTTAGTGAATGTTTCAATAGAAGCGTGTGCTTCTGCCTGATGTTTTGCATTCAGCTCTTCCGCAGTCATGACATTCAGTTCCCACTTGTCATCACCACGATGGATTTTCAGTAACTGAGCCGCTAAGCGAACGTTTTGTCCATTACGTCCAATAGCTTGCGCTAAGTTGCTGCTTTCAACGGCAACATCCATCGTACAGTTGTCTTCATCAACCACAATAGATGCCACATCAGCCGGAGCCATAGCATTAATAACGAATTGCGCTGGGTTATCATCCCATAACACAATGTCGATTCTCTCGCCGCCTAACTCACTAGAGACAGCTTGAACACGAGCACCGCGCATACCAACGCAAGCACCAACTGGGTCGATACGTTTGTCGTTAGTTTTTACTGCGATTTTTGCACGAGAACCTGGATCGCGAGCTGCTGCTTTGATCTCGATGATCTCTTCGCCAATTTCTGGTACTTCGATGCGGAATAATTCAACCAGCATCTCTGGACGAGAACGAGTCACAAAAAGCTGTGCGCCGCGCGCTTCAGGACGAACATCATACAGTACGCCGCGAATACGGTCACCTGGACGGAAGTTTTCGCGTGGTAGCATATCTTCGCGCAGGATCACAGCTTCTGCGTTATTACCTAAATCTAAGGTAATGTTTTCACGGTTAACTTTTTTAACCTGAGCAGTGATGATTTCACCTTGTTGCTCACGGAATTGGTCAACCACCATCGCACGCTCAGCTTCACGTACTTTTTGTACGATAACTTGCTTCGCGGTTTGCGTGGTAATACGGTCAAATACAACAGATTCGATTTGGTCTTCGACGTATTCGCCTAACTGCAATTCAGGATCTTCGAATTGTGCAGCTTCCAGTGTAATTTCACGGGTTGGCATTGTGACTTCTTCGACAATCACCCAACGACGGAAAGTATCAAAATCACCGGATTTACGGTCGATTTCTACGCGAACATCAATCTCTTGCTCATATTTCTTTTTAGTTGCTGTCGCCAGCGCAGTTTCCAGAGCCTCGAAGATTTTTTCACGAGGGAGGGATTTTTCGTTAGAAACCGCTTCAACAACAGCCAGAATTTCTTTGTTCATCCTAGTTGCCTCATTGAACTTAATTAAAAGTGTGGTACCAAGTTAGCTTTCTGGATGTTGCCGAGGGCGAACACCTCATCCTTACCATCTACAGTAACCGTAATCATTTCACCATCAACGGCTTTGATAATGCCTTGCCATCTACGACGGTTCTGCATCGCGATACGCAGTGACAGAGCCACTTCTTCACCCATAAAACGCTCATAATGAGCAATGGTGAACAGTGGACGTTCCATACCCGGTGACGATATTTCAAGGTTATAAATCACAGAAATTGGATCTTCGACATCCAATACTGCACTTACTTGATGGCTGACATCAGCACAGTCATCAACAGTGATGCCTTCTTCACTATCAATGAAAATACGCAGTGTCGACGTGCGCCCGCGAACAAATTCTAAGCCTACAAATTCAAAGCCTAGTGCTTCCACTGGTGCAGAAACCATCTCTGTTAATTTTTGCTCTAATGTGGACAAGCCCACCCCCAGACATAAAAAAAGGGCATAAAGCCCAGTTAATTCGATTGTCAAATAACAAAAAACCCCGAAATTCGGGGCTTTTGTAACTGGACCCATAGTACATGGGTTTACCGTGCTCTTAGTATACCTTGAAAATCTAGATAAATCGATGAGAAATTACGATAACGATATCTGATATTGTTGCGACAAGATATGTATAACTAAGAGAAATGGTTGCGGGAGCTGGATTTGAACCAACGACCTTCGGGTTATGAGCCCGACGAGCTACCATGCTGCTCCATCCCGCGTTCGAAACGTGACTATTTTACACTGACTATTGTGAGTTCACAAGTCGTCTAAAATAATGGTGCCGAGGACGGGACTTGAACCCGTACGCCCGTTTTGTAGGCACTACCACCTCAAGGTAGCGTGTATACCAATTTCACCACCTCGGCACTGAGGCGAGGTTACTAATTTGACAATCAATAACCTCAAATTTTTAACTTCTTACTGCTTTACTACTAATGAAGACATAATGTCGTCATTCGGAATCTGTCACACTTAACGAGGAATATCGCTCGTTGGTGTTGCTGGTGCTGCCGGAACGTCTGTTGGTTGCTCGACTTTTGCCGGTTCGCTAATGTTTTCCCATTTACTACCTGCACCAGTTCCATATTTATTGGCAGTCATGTTGCCAAGAATTAAACTGATGATGAAAAACACAGCAGCCAAGATTCCAGTCATACGGGTCATGAAGTTACCTGAGCCCGATGAACCAAACAGTGTTGCAGAAGCGCCCGCACCGAATGATGCACCCATGTCAGCACCTTTACCTTGCTGTAACATGACCAGACCAATTAGGCCGATAGCCGCGAGCAAGAAAACAACTAAAAGAGCTATATACATTTGAGTTACCTATTCAGTTACGGCGCATAGCCTATGCTATGACCCTTATACTGCACACCTACTCAAAACATTATTACAGAATTGAGCAGGTGCGAATACTAACCAAAGCTGAGCCGACAAGCAAGTCTATTTTGATTTCATTTGACTATTTGAAGAAAAAAACAGCAAACTATCGAAATAATGCTCAACTCGGTTATTCGCCTCCCTCCAGCTAATTTTGATTAGCTAAAGGGAGAATATACGGCATTAACCTGCAGCTTTAACTGCATCAGCAATACGGTTCGCCATTTCGGTGACAGTTTCTTCGTTTTCACCTTCAACCATGACGCGAATCAGCGGTTCAGTACCTGATTTTCTCAGCAATACGCGACCTTTGCCGGCTAACTCTTTTTCCACTTGCTCATTTGCCGCAATGACAGCATCACTTTGCAGAGGATCGTGTTTGCCTTTAAAGCGTACGTTGACCAGAATTTGAGGTAGAAGCTTCATACCGCTGCATAAATCGTGCAGGCTCATATGATTACGCACCATGGCACTCAGTACTTGCAGACCCGCAACAATACCATCGCCTGTTGTGGTTTTATCTAATAAAATCACATGACCTGAGTTTTCAGCCCCCATGCGCCAGCCTTTTTCTTGGAGTTTTTCCAGAACATAACGGTCGCCCACTTTTGCACGTTCAAATGGAATACCCAGCTGTTTCAGCGCGATTTCTAACCCCATATTGCTCATCAGTGTACCCACAACGCCACCTTTTAACTGACCTTGACGCAGTGCTTCACGAGCAATGATATACAGAATTTGGTCGCCATCGACTTTATTACCTTGATGATCGACCATGATGATACGGTCACCGTCACCATCAAATGCTAAACCTACATCCGCTTTTTCTGCCAGAACACGCTGTTGCAGCTTACGAACGTCGGTTGCACCACATTCTTCATTGATATTGATCCCATTAGGATCACAGCCCATTGTGATGACTTGCGCGCCTAATTCGCTAAATACGTTAGGTGCGATGTGGTAGGTTGCGCCGTTCGCACAGTCTAAAACCACTTTAAGGCTGTTTAAGCTTTGCTCGTTCGGGAATGTCCCTTTACAGAATTCAATGTAGCGCCCTGCAGCATCGACGATACGGTTCGCACGACCCAGCTCTGCAGATTCAACGCAAGTAATTGGCTTTTCCATTTCCGCTTCAATCGCTTCTTCAACTTCGTCAGGCAGTTTAGTCCCATCGATGGAGAAGAATTTAATCCCATTATCATAGTAAGGGTTATGGGAAGCTGAAATTACGATCCCAGCCTCAGCGCGGAAAGTGCGAGTTAAATAAGCTACTGCTGGCGTTGGCATTGGACCGGTGAAGGAAGCAGATAACCCTGCTGCAGCTAAGCCAGCTTCTAATGAAGATTCCAGCATGTAGCCAGAAATACGCGTATCTTTACCAATGATAATTTTACGTGAGCCGTGACGAGCCAGTACTTTACCCGCAGCCCAGCCTAATTTTAAAACAAAATCAGGCGTAATTGGGCTATCGCCCACTTTGCCACGGATACCATCAGTACCAAAATATTTACGGTTACTCATACGCTAATTTTTCCTTTTCTGACAGAGTCATCTGAACGACTTGCATTGCTTGTACTGTCTCTTTCACATCATGAACTCGGATAATTTGCGCTCCTTGCATTGCTGCAATAGTGGCGCACGCTAAGCTACCCGCTAGACGTTCTTGAGGTGGAACATTTAATAATTGTCCAATCATAGATTTTCGTGACATCCCTGCCAAGAGCGGTAGTCCGAAATCATGAAATTGATCTAAATGCGCTAGTAACTGGTAATTATGCGACAGGTTCTTACCAAAACCAAAGCCTGGATCGAGGATTATTTGCTGTTTATCAATTCCCGCCTTCACGCAGCGCTCAATCTCACGATCGAGATACTCTTTAACTTCTTTTACTACATCCACATAATCGGGGGCATCTTGCATGGTTCTTGGTTGACCTTGCATGTGCATAATGCAGACGGGCAACCCTAGTTTTGCAGCCACTGCAAGGGAGTCTTCTTCATGTAACGAGCGGATATCATTGATAATATGCATCCCAGCTTTCGCAGCCTCATCCATTACTTGGGCTTTTGATGTGTCTACAGAGATCCAAACATCAAAACGTTTTGCAATCGCTTCCACTACTGGTACAACGCGGTCGAGCTCTTCACTGACAGAAACTTCAGCCGCACCAGGTCGAGTTGACTCGCCGCCAATATCAATAATTGTTGCCCCTTCTTGTACCATTTTGGCAACATGGTCTAGAGCATCATGATAACGATTATGAGTGCCACCATCTGAGAATGAATCAGGAGTAACATTCAAAATCCCCATCACTTTAGGAGTGGATAAGTCAAGGAGGCGACCTCGGGCTTTAATATGCATGATTATTTTTCCTTAACGTAAAAAACCCCAGTAATCTGGGGTTTTTAATTATTCAACTTGTTACGATGGCTTACTGTGGCTTGCTATCGTTATTATCGGATGAATTATTTTCATCAGATTTTTCAGTTGGCTCTTCTGGTTGAGTTTCAGCTGGTTTTGCTTCAGGTTTTGATGCGCTAGTTGCGGCACCAAATGAACCTGTCACATTGTTCACTTTTTTATCCTCATCCCAGCCTGCTGGCGCACGTACTGGACGGCGGTTCATCAGATCGTCAATCATTGGCATATCGATAGTTTCATATTTCAATAATGCATCTTTCATCGCATGCAGAATATCCATATTGTCAGTTAAGGTTTTATGTGCAACCTCATAACCACGGTCGATAATTGCTTTAATTTCTTCGTCAATGATGCGTGCAGTTTCATCTGAGTAAGTCGAGCTATGTCCTGAACGACCTAAGAATGCTGGGCCTTCTTCTTCAGAATATAACACTGGACCTAACTTGTCAGAGAAGCCCCACTGAGTCACCATTTTTCTCGCAGTGCTAGTTGCTTGCTGAATATCACCTGATGCGCCGGTTGAGATTTTGTCATAACCGTAGATCAGTTCTTCCGCAATACGACCGCCGTATGTACTTGCGATATTACCTTCTAACTTCTGACGGCTTGCACTGATTTGGTCGCCTTCAGGTAAGTAGAAAGTCACACCTAATGCACGACCGCGAGGAATAATAGTCACTTTATGAACAGGGTCATGCTCTGGCATTAAGTAACCGACGATTGCGTGTCCAGCTTCATGATAAGCAGTAGATTCTTTCTGCTCTTCAGTCATCATCAGTGAGCGATGCTCTGCACCCAGCCACACTTTATCACGCGCTCTTTCGAATTCAGCCATCGTTACAACGCGTTTATTTTCACGCGCTGCAAACAGTGCGGCTTCGTTCACTAAGTTAGCCAATTCCGCACCGGAGAAACCAGGTGTTGCACGAGCCAAGATAGTTGTATCAACCGCAGGGTCGATAGGCACACGACGCATATGAACTTTTAAGATTTGCTCACGACCACGGACATCAGGTAAGCCAACCACAACTTGACGGTCAAAACGACCCGGACGCAATAATGCTGGATCCAGAACGTCAGCACGGTTAGTTGCCGCGATCACGATAATACCTTCGTTACCTTCGAAACCATCCATCTCAACCAGCATTTGGTTCAGTGTCTGCTCACGCTCATCGTGACCACCGCCTAAACCGGCACCACGTTGACGACCAACAGCATCGATTTCATCGATAAAGATAATACAAGGCGCCGCTTTTTTTGCTTGCTCGAACATATCACGAACACGTGAAGCACCCACACCCACAAACATTTCCACGAAGTCTGAACCGGAAATAGTAAAGAATGGTACTTTCGCTTCACCAGCAATGGCTTTAGCCAGTAATGTTTTACCTGTACCCGGCGGTCCTACCATCAGGACACCTTTAGGGATTTTACCACCGAGTTTTTGGAAACGAGCAGGTTCACGCAGGAAGTCTACGATCTCCCCCACTTCCTCTTTCGCTTCATCGCAACCCGCAACATCAGCAAATGTTGTTTTGATCTGATCTTCTGTCAGCCTTTTACCGAATGACATCGCCCCTTTACCGCCACCACCTTGCATTTGGCGCATAAAGAAGATCCAGACACCAATCAACAGCAGCATTGGGAACCAGGAAATGAAAATAGATGTCAGTAAGCTAGGTTCTTCTGGTGGTTCACCGACGACAGTAACATTCTTGTTTAACAAGGTGTCTAACAACTTCTCATCCTGCATAGGCAGATAAGTTGTGTAGCGGCTATTATCCGCTTTTCTGACGTTCAATTCACGACCTGTGATACGAACTTCACGTACCTGATCCTGGGCTAACTCATTGATAAACGTTGAATAATCAACTCTGCGACTATTCGAATCGCTTGGGCCAAAACTCTGGAACAAGGACATCAGAACAACTGCGATGACTAACCAGAGAATTAGGTTTTTCGCCATGTCACTCAAGGGATTAACCTCACCTTACAACTGTGTTAACAAATAACGCTCAGGGTACTATAGTTTTAGTCCTGTCGCTACAATGTATACTTCACGCGATCGTGCCCGCGAAGATTCGGGTTTACGAACTTTCACCTTCGTAAACAGGGAGCGGATATCCCTAAGGTATTCGTCAAAGCCTTCTCCCTGAAACACTTTAACGATAAAACTTCCCCCGGGAGCCAATACCGCACGGCACATATCCAATGCTAGTTCAACCAGATACATAGAGCGGGGAATATCCACTGCTGGTGTTCCGCTCATATTTGGGGCCATGTCAGACATAACCACTTGTACTTTTTTATCGCCAACTCGCTCTAACAAAGCAGCCAGTACAGCTTCGTCACGAAAATCCCCTTGGAGGAAATCCACGCCGACGATTGGGTCCATTGGTAATAGGTCACAAGCAATAATACGACCATTGTGACCGATTTGGCCGACAACATATTGCGACCACCCACCAGGAGCAGCCCCTAAATCAACAACGGTCATACCTGGTTTAAAAATCTTATCACTTTGCTGGATTTCATCCAGTTTAAACCATGCACGCGAGCGGAGCCCTTTCTTTTGTGCTTGCTGAACATATTTATCACTAAAATGTTCTTGCAACCAACGACTGGAGCTTGCCGAACGTTTTTTATTGGCCATTGCACTTTCCAACTATACTAATAGAAATACATTTCCCGACATTCTTCAAGTTACAGGGAGTTAGCTTCATTTTTTCTACCCAAGTCACATAAATAGCGCTGTTTATCGGGAGAGTGTTAACGTGCTGCCTACTTGTCACTGGATTACTTTCGGGTAATCATTAGCTGCTTCTTTACCATCGAATAAGATTAATAGATGGTGATAGTGATCAGATGGCGGTAGAATATGCCATTTTCAATACTAACCAAGCAAAAAATCGATGAATCTTAACAAAAAACAAGTTCAACACCTAAAAAGTCTCGCTCATCACTTAAACCCAGTTGTTATGATTGGCAACAATGGTTTAACTGAGGGTGTTTTGGCTGAAATCGAAGTCTCATTAACACATCATGAGCTTATCAAAGTCAAAATCGCTGGCGAAGATCGTGAAACTAAAAATTTGATCGCTGAAGCGATTGTTCGCGAAACTGGTGCAGCAAATGTTCAAGTTATCGGTAAAATTCTCGTTCTCTACCGTCCATCGGCTGAGCGCAAAATTAGTTTACCTAAATAATAACTGCTCATTTATATAAAAATGCCATTGAAAGCATGTTTTATATGACGAAAAAGGCCGCCTGCGGCCTTTCTCTCTAAATCAGTAAAATAATATAACCAATTCAGGGAAATAGGAATCAGATATACTCAACTTTAAGAATTTCGAACTCAACATCCCCGCCCGGCGTCTTAATCATTACGACATCATCAACTTCTTTGCCCACTAGTCCACGCGCAATTGGTGAATTCACTGAAATTAAGTTCACTTTAATATCAGCTTCATCATCACCTACGATGCGGTAGGTTAACTCTTCATCAGTATCCAAATTCAATACGGTAACCGTCGCACCAAAGATCACTCGGCCATTATTTGCCATTTTGGTAACGTCAATCACTTGAGAGTGAGAAAGTTTAGATTCAATTTCTTGAATACGACCTTCACAAAAGCCTTGTTGCTCACGCGCCGCATGATATTCAGCGTTTTCTTTTAAATCGCCATGTTCACGAGCTTCTGCAATAGAAGCAATAATTTCAGGACGACGGACAGATTTCAGATACTCGAGCTCTTCTCTTAGCTTGTTAGCACCAAATACCGTCATTGGAATCTGTTTCATTTGATAAATACCTCTAATTCAATCCTATCTAAAAATAAGTATCTTCCTGATTTTGTAACAACAGTACACCGAACACCATGATATGTAGGGGGTGTTCAAAAACTTAAGGTGTCAATAACTCAATCAGACCAACTTGCGCCTTATCTTATCATACTGTTCGCTATTTTAACTGAGAGTTAATAGCGGATCATCGTTTACTTTATTGGGCATTACACTTTAGTATGTGCAGTATGTCTACCCTAATGCGTGAAATATATGTCGCTACTAACATCAACCAGAAAATTAATCTTCACTTTAGGACTTGCATTCATTACTTCGCAAGCATCTGCCATCCCTATCGATGATTATAAGCAGTATCTCCCTGACGGCACTAACCTTGCTCTGGTTGCGCAGAAAGTAGGAAGTAATACCCCTCTTATTGATTATAACGCTCAACAAATGGCTCTGCCTGCCAGTACGCAGAAAGTCGTCACCGCCCTCGCTGCATTATTACAGCTAGGTCCAGACTACCGTTTCGTCACTAACTTCGAGACCAACGGAAAGCTCAATAACAATACGTTATCCGGTGATTTGGTGATTCGCTTTAGTGGTGACCCTACGTTAACACGTCAGCAAATTCGCAATATGGTCAATGCGTTAAAACAGATTGGCATTCATAAAATCGATGGCGATCTCATTGTCGATATTTCGGCTTTTGCGAGCCATGATAAAGCACCAGGCTGGGTATGGAATGATATGACTCAGTGTTTCAGTGCTCCACCGGCCGCTGCCATCATTGATAGAAACTGTTTCTCCGTTTCCCTTTATCCCTCAGATAAAGCTGGAGAAATGGCTTATATCAAAACAGCCAGTTTCTATCCTGTAAACATGTTCAGTGAAGTCAAAACTCTTGCTAAAGGCTCACCAGAAGCTCGCTATTGCGAGTTAGATGTGGTTCCTGGGGAATTAAATCGCTATACATTAACAGGCTGCTTAACCCAGCGTAGTGAGCCATTACCGCTCGCATTTGCAGTGCAAAATGGGGCGAGCTACTCCGGCGCCATAGTCAAAAATGAGTTGCAGGTCGCGGGCATTGAATTGTCTGGCGCGGTTAAAAAACGCACCCAGCAGACGCCTCAATCACAAGTACTCGTCAAAACTGAATCCAAACCGCTGCATGACCTCTTAAAAATCATGCTGAAAAAGTCTGATAACATGATAGCGGATACAGTATTTAGAACGATTGGTCGTGATTATTACGGTGTTCCGGGTACCTGGCGATCTGGCTCTGATGCAGTAAGACAAGTCCTCAAGCAGAAAGCGGGTATTGATTTAGGAAATACCGTGATGGTGGATGGCTCTGGCTTATCTCGCCACAATTTGATCACGCCGGCGACCATGATGCAAGTTTTGCAATTTATCGCTAAAAATGACCAGCAGCTGGATTACATTTCGATGCTACCACTTGCTGGGCATGATGGAACATTGCGCTACCGTGGTGGTTTAGATGAGGCTGGAGTCAATGGCAAGGTGTCAGCGAAAACTGGTGCATTACAAGGGGTTTATAACCTTGCAGGCTTTATTACTACCGCAAGCGGTGAAAAAGTGGCATTCGTCCAGTTCATTTCCGCTTATGCCGTGCCACAAAGCCAATATAATAGCCGCCGTGTACCTTTAGTTCGCTTTGAAAGCCGCCTCTATCGCGATCTTTACCAAAAGAACTGATCTCCCTGAGGATCCTTTTAAAATCTTCATAATAAAAAAGGCACAACCTTCGCAAGTTGTGCCTTTTTATATGACTCAAAGATAATTATTTTTGGTAGATAAATTCGACGCCTTCGTCGTCATCTTCATCCCAATCATCATCCCAATCGTCATCAAGATCATCTGCACCAGATAGCTGCTCTTTGTGGTAATCATCCCACATAAATTCAACTTTCTCTGGTTGGCTGTTTTCATCTTCAACGGCCATATCACGCGGCTGAGTATTCATGAACTCCATGATATCCCAACACAGTGCTTTCACACCTTCGTGGTTTACAGCAGAAATCATATAATACTTATCTTCCCAGCCCATACCTTTAGCAATTTCAGCTGCACGTTTGGCAGACTCTTCTTCACCTAAGATATCCACTTTGTTGAAGACTAACCAGCGTGGTTTCTGAGCCAGTTTTTCACTGTATTTTTCTAACTCACCCACAATGATCTTGGCGTTTTCCACCGGATCAGATTCATCGATTGGGCAAATGTCGATAAGATGCAGCAGTACGCGGCAACGCTCTAAGTGCTTCAGGAATTGGATCCCAAGTCCTGCACCTTCCGCAGCACCTTCGATCAATCCTGGAATATCTGCAACCACAAAGCTCTGCTCGTTATCCATACGTACCACGCCGAGGCTTGGAACCAAGGTTGTAAATGGATAGTCGGCAACTTTTGGCTTCGCTGCTGATACTGAACGAATAAATGTGGATTTACCAGCATTCGGCATACCCAGCATTCCGACATCAGCAAGTAACATCAGCTCTAATAAGATTTCACGCGTTTCACCTTTCGTTCCCATGGTACGCTGACGCGGAGCACGGTTAACGGAAGATTTAAAACGAGTATTACCAAGCCCATGGAAACCGCCTTTAGCGACCATATGGCGTTGATCGTGACGAGTCATATCACAGAGTACTTCATTAGTGCCAAGATCGCGTACACGCGTTCCTACAGGGACTTTAACCGTGATGTCTTCACCACGTTTACCTGTACACTCACGGCTTTGACCATTTTGGCCACGTTCTGCACGAAATGATTTTTCAAAACGGTAGTCAATCAGTGTGTTGAGGTTTTCGTCTGCCTGTAAATAGACATCACCACCGTCACCACCGTCACCACCGTCAGGCCCACCTTTCGGGATATATTTTTCACGGCGGAAGCTGACACAACCATTGCCACCATCTCCTGCCACGACCAAAATTTTGGCTTCATCTACAAATTTCATAATTCTTTCTCCGTCTGCTGGCCATTATAGTGCCTGATGGCGGTATTACCCAGAGATGGCATATTCTGAATATAAAAAGCCCCGCAAAAGGTTTTTGCAGGGCTTTAATTCAAAAATTAAAAGTCAGAAAACTTATTCAGCTTCGATGCTGATAAATTTACGATTGTTAGGACCTTTAACTTCAAATTTAACTTTACCGTCCGCTAATGCGAACAGAGTGTGGTCACGGCCACAACCAACGTTGTTACCTGCGTGGAACTTAGTACCACGTTGACGAACGATGATGCTACCTGCTAATACAGCTTCACCACCAAAACGTTTAACACCTAAACGTTTTGCTTCTGAGTCACGACCGTTACGAGTCGAACCACCAGCCTTTTTGTGTGCCATTAATCTGCTCTCCTAAATCTTAAGCGATGACAGTGATCTTAACATCAGTGAACCACTGACGGTGACCTTGCTGCTTACGGCTGTGTTTACGACGACGGAACTTAACGATTTTAACTTTATCGCCACGACCGTGTGCAACCACTTCCGCTTTCACTTTAACGCCTTCAACGATAGGAGCACCGATTTGGATCTCATCGCCATTAGCAACCATCAGAACGTGATCAAATTCAACAGTTTCACCTGTTGCGATGTCCAGCTTTTCTAGGCGGACAGTTTGACCTTCGCTAACTCGGTGTTGTTTACCACCACTTTGGAAAACCGCGTACATATTAACTCCGCTTTCCGCGTACTCGCTAAATATTTCAATTCCAGAGCACGCTATAAAATATTCACAATAGGGCGCGAATTCTACGCAAAAAAGCAGCAGAACACAAGCCTATAATGCAGTTAGATTACAAAAAATACGACTTTTTTATCAGCCCTATCTTTTTCCGGCTGATTTCTCAGGAATATCTTTAATTGTTACTTATTTAAACATTTTTTGCATTTCACCCGATAATCTTATTATTAATAGTGTTATGCTTACGCTATTACTGTGATATCGGTTTTCCCATTTTTGGCTTAGGGAATACCCCAAAAACTAATAATATGAATATATTACAATGAATTTAGAATCTATCGTTGAACTGACAGCCGAGGATATGTCAGCAGTAAATGAAGCGATCCTCAGCCAATTAAACTCAGACGTAGCATTAATCAATCAATTAGGTTATTACATCGTTAGCGGAGGCGGAAAAAGGATCCGTCCAATGATCGCGATCCTCGCAGGACGATCCCTAGGCTATTCTGAACATAAGCATATTCAAGTTGCTGCATTAATCGAATTCATCCATACCGCCACTTTATTACACGATGATGTGGTCGATGAATCAGATATGCGTCGTGGAAAACAGACAGCTAATGCTGTATTTGGTAACGCGGCAAGCGTATTAGTAGGTGACTTTATTTATACTCGATCCTTCCAAATGATGACGGATCTTGATTCGATGCGTGTTTTAAAATTGATGTCTGAAGCCACCAACGTGATCGCTGAAGGTGAAGTTTTACAATTAATGAACTGCAACGATCCTGATATTACTGAAGAGAGCTACATGCAAGTGATCTACAGTAAAACTGCGCGTCTATTTGAAGCGGCTTCTCACGCGTCAGCTATCTTAGCCAATGCCACGCCTGAGCAAGAGAAAGCGCTGCAAGATTATGGTCGCTACATTGGGACCGCATTCCAGTTAGTTGACGATCTTCTTGATTATGATGCAGATAATACCCAGTTAGGTAAAAACACTGGAGATGATCTCGATGAGGGTAAACCAACACTACCACTGTTACATGCAATGCAACATGGTAATGCAGAAGAGTCAGCACTAATTAGACAAGCAATTGAGCAAGGAAATGGTCGCCATCTATTAGACACTGTCCTTGGCACAATGAAACGCTGCGGCTCATTAGAATACACTTACCAACGCGCGCAGGAAGAAGCTCAAAAAGCCATTGATGCTTTAAACGCCCTTGAAGACTCAGTGTATAAAGAAGCATTGATTGGTTTAGCGCACGTTGCTATTCAGCGCCATTCATAATCACCGTTAGAGAGCTAAATCAATATTGAAAAGGGTGAAAGCAATTTCACCCTTTTTTATGGTTATTCATCTTCTGGTTCAGGCTCTATTTTTGCCAATAGCGATGATAACCCGTGACGCAAAATATATTTCACAAATATTTTGCGCTCATCTTCCGTCAGTTGGTAATAAGCCTCAGACCAAATTTGCAGTGCATCAACACGTTGCACTTGATACGGTGCAGATGGCTCATGAAACGAAAGCTGACCTTGGATCTCACTCGGCAAGCTTTCCATATAGTATTCAACGGCCTTCCCCTGAACACCTCTTTTACGACGACTTTTCCAACCTTCCCTTCTCGCCATCAAGTTAATTCCCTGAGGTGATGATGGAAGACCTTCTAATCCTGCTAATTCTTTCGCAGTGAACCACAATTTTTTCATAATATCACTTTTACGCTTAGCTTATATTTTGCAACCTGCTTTTGTCGCTATACCAAAGTTATTTTTCTAAAAATTTATTCGATTCAATACTGTACGTAATCTATGTATGGCTATTTTGATTAATAAGATGAATTAAAGCTAAAGCACCTTTGCGCATAATAAACGATAAGATCTTCACGCGTTCATCATGGGAAAGCTGGTTATAAGCTTCTTGCCAAATATGCGCTTGTTCATCACGCTTAATTTGGTAGCCTGCCGAAGTTTCATACATCACCGTGAACTCTTCGAGATTAATGGGAACCGAGCTAATATGGTATTCCAATGCTTTTCCTTGAATACCTCGTCGTTTTCGACTCAACCATTTTTCTCGCCTCGCCATGGCATTAATACCTTGGGTGCTTGTTGGAAGCCCTTGGCGCCCAACGAGCTCTTTGGCCGTTAACCATTCCTTGTTCATTATCGACGCTCCTTGTCATCATAATGACGACTTCGATTAACTATAAACTTTCTTTATTTTCTTAATCGTTTCAATATCCATTTTTAATATTCAAATATAATAGTTAATAAATTATATCGATATAGATAATTTCTTTTGTATATCCGCTAGTTATATCAATAACTTTGTATTAACTATTTTATATCTATGAATTTTATAGTGCTGACTAAGAAAATCATTCTTTTCAAATAATTCAATACATTATTAAGAAATATAAATCTTCGCGATAAACAGAATAAATATAAGAAAATATAAAAAATAGAGAGCTAACTAAAATGAGTTATTTTTATTTTCAAAGTGTTAGCTGAATTCACAATAATCATCTGAACCTTTCCGTTATTTTCATAAAAACAACGACAGTTTCATAAAAATGAATTTTTAGAAAAAATCAGAAATTATTATTGGGAAATTCTGTTATTTTATTTCCAATAACAGAACGATTGCACTGAATGTATCACAATACTCTGTTAGATGTACCACTAACTCTACATGATTCTGAGTGAAAAAAGGATTAAAAAATGATGTTACGGAAATCAAACTGGCACCCAGCAGATATCATTGCAGCTTTACGCAAACGTGGAACAACCCTAGCGGCGATTTCTCGCGAAGCAGGGCTGAGCTCATCAACGCTCGCGAATGCGCTATCGAGACCTTGGCCTAAAGGAGAATGGATCATCGCAAACTTTTTAGGTATTCATCCATCGGAAATCTGGCCCAGTCGCTATTATGATCCAATGACGGGTGATTTATTAGAAAGAAAAGTTCGAGAAAAGCCAAAGAAAATCGAGGAAACAAGCGAATTAGCAAACAGGGAGCCAGAAGAAGAGAATATCTAAAATCAGTCGCTATTTTTGATCAGAACTGAAAGATAAAGCCCACTATTATTTTCTTTAAAAACAGCAAGGTTAATTCATTGTACCTTCAAGGGGTTTCCCCTTATTTTGATAAGCGAAAACTTATCGAGTATAAAAATAAAGGGCGGAATCGCATGAAAGCAACTCCGCCCTTATTTAAGCGCTAATTCTTAATTGGCATTAGCCATTAATGAATTTTTCACCTAATTCAATATCTGCTTTCAGTACGCTTAACATATCTTTCAGTGCTTTCTCTTCAAATGCACTTAATTTACCAATTGGTAAATGTTTTTCGATACCGTTTTTGCCTAATACAACAGGTTGAGCGAAGAAGCGAGCGTGTTCGCCTTCACCTTCAGTGTATACACACTCAACCACATTGCTTTCGCCTTGCAGACCACGGATCAAAGATAAGCCCAGGCGTGCTGCCGCTTGACCCATAGACAGTGTTGCAGATCCGCCACCCGCTTTAGCTTCAACCACTTCAGTACCTGCGTTTTGAATACGCTTAGTCAGTGCTGCGATTTCTTCATCAGTGAAGCTAACACCAGGAATTTGAGACAGTAATGGCAGGATTGTCACGCCTGAGTGACCACCAATAACTGGCACTTCAACTTCGTGAGTTTTCTTACCTTTTAATTCAGCAACGAAAGTATTTGAACGGATGATATCCAGTGTCGTTACACCGAACAGACGGTTTTTATCATACACGCCAGCTTTCTTCAGAACTTCAGCTGCGATAGCAACGGTTGTGTTCACTGGGTTAGTAATAATACCGATCAATGCTTTCGGGCAGGTAACCGCGATTTGTTGAACAAGGTTACGTACAATACCTGCGTTCACATTGAACAGGTCAGAGCGATCCATACCTGGCTTACGTGCGACACCCGCAGAAATTAATACTACGTCCGCACCTTTCAGTGCTGGGGTTGCATCTTCACCCGCAAAACCAACCACTTTAACGTCGGTAGGGATGTGGCTTAAGTCAGCGGCAACACCTGGAGTTACTGGCGCGATGTCGTAGAGGGAGAGTTCTGAACCTGCTGGGAGCTGGTTTTTGAGAAGAAGGGCGAGAGCCTGACCGATACCACCTGCTGCACCTAGGACTGCAACTTTCATTCTAAAACTCCTTAATTGTACTTTAAAATATATGAATTCATCTGACTACGCACTAAACACATTACTTATAAAAAACAATTCTTTAACAGTTAGAGAGAAGTGTTAACGCGAGATAAATCACCAACACAATAGTTCTATTCTAAACAAATTCCTTATCTGTTAATGAGATAACGGACACTTTTTTAACAAATAGTTTTTATTGCTATTGCATTTAACATTAAACCCAATTTTATTTGACGATTTATTCAGCACCGCTTAATTATTTAACAAATTTTTTACAGTAACTTATTGTTAAATCAATTTATTTTTAAGTTAAATTTCGAACCAACAATTTAAGATAAACCCCTTCTTATTACCAGAAAATACTTATCTAAAATCGCTCATTAAACACTCAAAAAATCAATTTTCTTGCATAAAAATGCACTTTTCAACATAATACAACTCAGTTTAATACCAAAAGATGGGTTAATTATGCGCACTATGTCGAAACAAGAAGACTTGGTAAAAGCCTTTAAGGCACTCCTTAAAGAAGAAAAATTCAGTTCACAAGCCGAAATTGTGATCGCTCTTCAAGAACAAGGCTTCGAAAACATTAATCAATCTAAAATTTCCAGAATGTTGACGAAGTTTGGTGCAGTACGTACCCGCAACGCAAAAATGGAAATGGTGTATTGCTTACCAACCGAGCCTGGTGTCCCTACTGCCACCAGCCCGCTGAAGAACTTAGTTCTGGATGTTGACTACAACCACTCTGTTGTTGTGATCCGTACCAGCCCAGGAGCAGCGCAGTTAATTGCCCGCCTGTTAGACTCCTTAGGCAAAGCTGAAGGCATCTTAGGCAGCATCGCTGGCGATGATACAATTTTCTCAACGCCAACCAACGATTTCACAACGCGTGAACTGTACGAAGCCATTTTGGTGCTTTTCGAACAAGAACTTTAGTCCTTTCGAAAAATTTTAGATATCGAAAAAGAGGGAACCCAGTTCCCTCTTTGTATTTTTAATTCTATAGTGACGCGTCTTCCACTGATTCATATCGAGATAAGCCCGTGTTATTTGAGATTTTACGGAATATCGTTCACTACGGTTTCCATTTTTTAGTGCCCTTTTTATTTGGCTATTTATTTTGGCGAAAAAACTGGAAGCTTGCTGGGCTCTTAATGGTTTCCACCATGGCTATCGACCTTGATCACCTTCTCGCCGATCCTATATTCGATCCTGATCGTTGCGGCGTAGGCTTCCACCCTATGCACACCATTTGGGCTGCTATTGCTTATGTCGTCTTATTTTTCTTTCCTTCATGGAAACTCAAAGCTATCGCCGTCGGCTGTCTGTTTCACTTATTGACAGACTCGGTGGATTGTTATCTTGGAAGTGTTAAAAAAGAGATGCAAGGCACGGTATTAAGCTGCTCCGGGCAACCAGAACGCGCAAACGTCGAGCTTCTTCAGCAGCTATAACGAAAAAGCCCTAACTGAAGTTAGGGCTTTGATTCACGATAGCGCTTATAGACTATTCGTCAGATTTGGCTTCGGCTTTATGTTTTAGTCCTACCAGCAGTTTTTCATGAATACCACCAAAACCGCCATTACTCATCACCAGGATATGGTCACCGGGCTGAGCCGTCTCAACCACCATATTGGCGAGAGTATCAATATCTGCGTGCCAACGCGCAGGCTGCACACAATGCTCTGCAATTTCAGTGACCATCCACGGAATATTGCTAGGTTGGAATAAGAAAACTTCATCTGCACGCCCTAAAGCTGGCGCGATATCATTCTTACTGATCCCCATTTTCATGGTATTTGAACGAGGTTCCAGCACAGCAATAATGCGAGAAGTACCACCTACTTTGCTACGTAATGCTTCTAACGTCGCTAAAATTGCCGTTGGATGATGAGCGAAGTCATCATAAACACTGACATTATTTTCAACACCACGTAACTCAAGACGGCGACGGGCGTTAATAAATTTATCCAATGCTAAACAAGCTTCTTTCGCAGGTACGCCAACATGGTGCGCAGCAGCAATCGCCATCAAACCATTTTGGATATTATGATTACCTACTTGAGACCAGTTTACTTCACCCACTTTTTGCTGCTGGTAATACACTTCGAACTGGCTGCCATCATGATTGAGTTTCACGGCATGCCACTCACCGTTTTCTCCCACCAATTCTTGTTCACTCCAACACCCCATATTCATCACTTGCTTGAGATTATTGTCGTTACTTGGCATAAAGATTTTGCCGCTACTTGGCACAATGCGAACCAAGTGATGGAATTGTTTTTGAATCGCTTCGAGATTTTCAAAAATATCCGCGTGGTCGAATTCGAGGTTATTCAAAATCAGCGTCTTAGGGCTGTAATGTACGAATTTGGATCGCTTATCAAAGAACGCGCAATCATATTCATCCGCTTCAATAACAAAGAAAGGGCTTTTACCAATCTGGGACGAAACATCAAAGTTCCCCGGAACACCGCCAATCAGAAAGCCTGGTTCATAACCACAGTCTTGCAGGATCCACGCCAGCATCCCCGCGGTTGTTGTTTTACCGTGAGTCCCTGCAACGGCTAATACCCAGCGCTCAGGAAGAACATGATCATGGAGCCATTGTGGTCCTGAAGTATAAGGTAAACCACGTTCTAATACGGCTTCAACGCATGGATTTCCACGGGTCATCGCATTCCCAATCACCACCATATCAGGGGTTGGCTCTAACTGCGCAGGGTCGAATCCTTGAATTAGTTCAATGCCTTGTTTTTCAAGCAATGTACTCATCGGTGGGTAGACGTTTGCGTCAGATCCAGTCACTTTGTGCCCTAACGAACGAGCCAAAATGGCTAAGCTGCCCATAAAGGTTCCGCATATGCCTAAAATATGTATGTGCATTCTTTTCCATCCAATAGCATGAGGTTTGTCACTATTCTACTCATCAATCACAGGTTTATAAATGTATTAGCCTATTAATCTTTTCTTTATTTAGATAAACTCTCCGCCCGAGGGTACAATAAAGACCCGCAAATTTCTGTCAATTTTATTCAGGACCTTCGTCATGAAAACATTAGGCGAATTCATCGTCGAAAAGCAACAAGATTTTCCTCATGCAACAGGTGAGCTGACTGCATTACTGTCAGCAATCAAACTGGGCGCTAAAATTATCCATCGTGATATTAACAAAGCTGGACTCGTTGACATTCTCGGCACAAGCGGTGTTTCGAATGTTCAAGGTGAAGTTCAGATGAAGCTTGACCTGTATGCAAACGAAAAACTGAAAGCGGCTTTGAAAGCGCGCGGAGAAGTCGCCGGTATCGCCTCAGAAGAAGAAGATGAAATCGTCATTTTCGAAGGTGACCGTGCAGAAAACGCGAAATATGTCGTTTTAATGGACCCTCTGGATGGTTCTTCGAATATCGATGTAAACGTTTCCGTTGGAACAATCTTCTCTATCTATCACCGTATTACCCCAATTGGCCAACCGGTTACAGAAGCTGACTTCTTACAACCAGGTAACCGCCAAGTTGCTGCGGGCTATGTGGTTTACGGTTCATCAACCATGCTGGTATACACCACTGGTTTTGGCGTTCATGCCTTCACCTACGACCCATCATTAGGTGTATTCTGTCTGTCTCATGAAAAAGTCATGTTCCCAGCAGAAGGTAAAATGTATTCCATTAACGAAGGTAACTACATCAAGTTCCCTATCGGCGTTAAGAAATACATCAAATATTGCCAAGAGCAGGATGAAGCAACCCACCGCCCATATACCACGCGTTATATCGGCTCTTTAGTGGCGGACTTCCACCGTAACTTACTCAAAGGCGGTATTTATATTTACCCAAGCACCGCTAGCCACCCAACCGGTAAACTTCGCCTTCTGTACGAATGCAACCCAATTTCATTCTTAGCGGAACAAGCGGGCGGTAAAGCAAGTGATGGTACTAACCGTGTGTTAGACATCATCCCAACCAAGCTGCACCAACGTGTGCCGTTCTTTGTGGGAACGAAAGCCATGGTTGAGAAAGCGGAATCCTTCATGCGTGAGTACCCAGACGCAGAATAATCAAACATTCCGTTTGACCTGAAGGCGAGACTCTCTCGCCTTTTTTGACTGAATTTCTCTCCAACTAGTGAGTTTTACCTCTCTTTGCGGCTATAATGTCCCCCACGTTATTTTAAGCACTCATAAGGATACATTTTAATGGGCCTGAACAATGTACCGGCAGGTAAAGAACTGCCTGAAGATATCTACGTAATCATCGAAATCCCAGCTAACGCTGATCCAATCAAATATGAAGTTGATAAAGAATCTGGCGCACTGTTTGTAGACCGTTTCATGTCTACTGCGATGTTCTATCCGTGCAACTACGGTTATATCAACAACACCCTGTCTTTAGATGGTGACCCAGTTGATGTTTTAGTACCAACTCCATACCCATTACAACCAGGTTCAGTCATCCGTTGCCGTCCAGTTGGCGTACTGAAAATGACTGACGAATCTGGTGAAGATGCGAAATTAGTTGCAGTACCGCACACTAAACTGAGCAAAGAATACGATCACATCAAAGATGTGAACGACATTCCTGAACTGCTGCGTGCGCAAATCACCCACTTCTTTGAGCATTACAAAGATTTAGAAAAAGGTAAGTGGGTTAAAGTTGACGGTTGGGAGAATGCAGAAGCAGCTAAAGCTGAAATCATCGCTTCTTTCGAACGCGCTGCAAAGAAATAATTAATCCCTTCTGTGGATAGAAAAGCACTGGTTTTGACCAGTGCTTTTTTTTACCTATACCTTCCCCTTACAATATTAATATTTTTTCACAATTTTATAATATTCAGATATATATATCGGTAGTTATATAACCCAAAATAAAACCAGAATTAAATTCCTGAATATTTAACAATCATTAAATTAATTGACTGATTTTAGCGGAAAATTCGAAATAATATCAATTAAAATTAAATATTACTCAGATTATAAATCTGTGATTGGCTTATCAATATAGGAATATATTTTCTTAGTAAAAAATAACTAGAATGACTTTTAACTTATTTATTATCATGATGTTATGATGATAAACCAGATGAATTAGTCAATTTGATATTATTTAAATCAATATAGATTCAGGTGTAGAGTATTTACATAAATCATTAATTGTATAAATGTAAATGGGAGTCTAGCGTGAATCAATCAGAGCTTCTTGCTCGCCAAAGTGCGAACCTACTCACACCCGAATTCGAACAGCAGTACCACAATATTGTGGCAAACTTTTTTAGCCGCGATCCAAATAAATGGCCTATTTTTAATGACCCAAAAATCCAAGCTATCACCCAATTTCGCAAAACCACACTCGCAGACAATCAGTTAATCAATCAATATCCAAATGGCGCTCAGTGGTTCAATCAATTGGCTCAGCAATCCCATGTCCAGCAGCAAATTAATTTACCCGGAAATCAGCAAGATACCCTGCTAGCTTTTGCTTCCGCATTATGTAAAAACTGGGAAAACCCGTTGTCCGTCGAAAACGTGATTGCGATGCCTTCAGACCCTGCATTATATGGCTCTATGCTTGGTCTTTTAGGCAATCCCAACATGGTTTATTGCGAATATTCCGGCGTCGCCGATTCCATGGAAAAAACAGTGATTAAACAAGTCGCTAACTTAATTGGTTATGATGAAAATCAAGCTTCTGGATTGTTCACTCAAGGCGGGACCATGTGTAATTTATATGGTTACCTATTTGGCATTCGCAAAACATTAAAAGATTCTCGCCAACTGGGTATGTCTGTGGATCAAGACTACCGGATTATCAACTCCCAAGGCGGCCACTACTCCAACATGACTAACCTGTCATTACTGGGGGTGGATATTCAAAACAAAACCATTCGTATTAAAGTCGCCTCGGACAACACCATCGACTTGTATGACTTAGAGCAACAGATCCGCGCCTGTTATACCGTTCACTGCAAGATCCCCGTGATCTTATTAACCGCAGGTACCACAGATACCTTTGGTGTCGATGAAATAAAACAAGTTTATGAATTGCGAAACCGCCTGTGTGAAGAGTTCGAAGTAACAGAAAAACCGCATATTCACGTGGATGCAGCCGTCGGCTGGCCAATAATTTTCTTTATTAATTATGATTTTAATACTAACCCGCTTGCTATCAATGAAGCCACACTGTTTGGATTACGCCACACTGTAGAAAAATTCAAACAGCTTAAATATGCCGATTCCATCACTATCGACTTCCACAAATGGGGCTATGTTCCTTACACCTCGAGCTTAGTGATGGTACGTGATGGCAATGACTTCAAAGCCCTTGAAAACTCACCGGAAAACTTCACGTACTTTGAACATGATTTAGAAGGGCAAACTCACTTGCAATCCACCATTGAATGTAGCCGCAGTGGAGTTGGGATCTTTGGCGCCTATGCAGGGCTGCATTATCTTGGCATTGAAGGGTACCAAACCATTATTGCTCACTGCCTACAAAATGCTAACTACATGCGCAACCAGTTAATTGAAATGGAAAATACCGCAGTCATGGTGCCTCAAAACCAAGGACCTAGTGTCGGCTTTCGCCTTTATTCCCCTAAATTGAATGCGGATCCACAGGACATTTTTAACTATGAATTAAGTTGTGCGAGCGATAAAGCCGCTTATGAAACCATGATTAGAAATAGCAAATGGCACCGCAATCTGTTCTTAGCACGCGGTAAAGCCGGGCTATTCACCAATTGGGTGGATTCCATCGCCTGTTCGACTTATGCGGAACATAACCGTTTTGTTTATATACCGGGTGAAAAAGCGGTCTTTATGAACCCAACGACAGAACGCCATCATATTGATGAGTTTGTAAAAATGCTCAAAGCCATGAGCCACGCTTAACATCCATAAAAAACGCCGACCACTGAATCTTCAGTGCTCGGCGTTTTTCTTGATGACTCATACAGATAAACTACTGATTACTCTTCTTCATGGCGCTTTAGCCAATCACCACTTTTGATTTTAGGCAGGCCTTCAACTGAGTGTTTATAGAGATAAATCCACGCATTACCGTAAGGTGTTGGAATTAACTCACGCTCATAATCTTGTGAATTTTTCTTCAGTTCGTCTAACTCAGTCAGAATAGACGGATTGATACGATAAACCTCGCATTCAATCGTGCCATTCCCTCTGATAACCGCTGGATAATATCCAAGGTCATACAGTTCATAGCCTTCTAGCTTATGCTCACCTAGCAGCTGAGCATAAGTCATCCAGTGATGATTCCCTTGCTTGCGCCTTAAACTGCCATAAACAATGATACGCATATATTAAAACTCGAATTGATAAAGCAGGTCCAAAGCCTGATTAACGCCAGAAACGGCTTCTAAAAACAGTTTCGGCATGACCCTATAGCGTAAAGTGAGCGTCGCTAAAGAATCAAATATGCCAACTCCATACTTAACTTGCAAGTCGTTCGTAATTTTCCCACTCACAACCACTTTCGAACTGTCACCCACCCCTTGCGTATCGACGGCTAAATCTGACACTCCAAATGTTTCACCAATTTTACCTACCAATTGACCACTTTGAGCAACCCCCAACCCGATCAACATCGAGGTCATTTGTGACCCATTCGCATCACCGCTATCGAGCCCTTCCCCTCTTAACAGATAGGAAAGTGCCTCTTGCTGGGTTTTTGCGGGCTCAGAGAATATCTCAACTTTTGGTTTATCGGCAAGTCCTGTTACCTTCACACCGGCAATCACATCATCGGCGGTGTTTTCAGGATTACGAATTGCTTCTAAATTTAAGAACGGCTGATCAGCAGGTCCCGAGAATTGAATCAGCCCTTTACGCACAATCAAATCTTGCCCATAAGCGCGGAAACGTCCTGATGGAATATCTACCTGGCCATTTAAGCTTAACCCTTGTTTATCCTGAGCAACTTTTAATAACCCAGTTAACCGA
Source organism: Providencia sp. LY12 (assembly GCF_057621555.1). Taxonomy (NCBI): domain Bacteria; kingdom Pseudomonadati; phylum Pseudomonadota; class Gammaproteobacteria; order Enterobacterales; family Morganellaceae; genus Providencia; species Providencia sp. LY12. Next base: position 4,038,321 of record NZ_CM172594.1, read on the forward strand.
GCTTTTAATCCGAATGCATCCAGACGCACATCATTGCCAATATTAATATTTAAATTGGTTTGAATTGGAATCGACGACTGTTTCGGATTGATCGGTTTTAGCTGGTCATCCAGCATGACCACATCCGAAGACGCACTCACCGCAGACTCAGGTAATTCTTGCACCGTAATACGCGCCCATGGAATAGTGACGCTACCATTTAAGGTCAGCAATTTCGGCGACGCTTCCAGAATCAAGTCAGGCTGCACATCAATTTTGATCATTGGCGGCAGAGAAACTCGTAAGTTATTCCCTCTTGCCAATACTTTCGCTCGCCATGCATCAATGTTGCGCCAATCCGCATCACCATCGATATTCAGGTAACCCTCTGGCGTTTTGATCTGCCCAGTCATCACGGAACTGGTACCATTAAAGTTAACTGCTAATTGGCTATTTTGGATATCAAACGGGATCAGCCCAGACTTCACTTCTAACCCAGATAACGTGACATTACCGTTCATTAGCGGGTTATGCGCCGAGCCACCAACACGTAGATTTGCATTCAGGTTGCCATTCGCAATGTCTTTTTCGCCAAGTAGCGGTTTAATTAAACCTAATGTAATGGCGTTAATTTCAATGTTGCCGGAGAGTAAGCGCTTTCTTTCGAGGTCAGAAATTTGCACATTACCTTTAAATTGACCGTTGTCTGCGATTTTCAACAGCCAGTTCAGATCCGCGCGACCATTCTTCATACCTGCATTTAATGTCAGCGTATCAAACGCGATAGGTAAACGTGCACCATCAACAAACTGCACGACTTTGACTCCATCACCGCTCAAATCCACTTTCACTTGCGGCAGGCTACCATCCGCTTTCCAAATAGCATTTGCACGCCCGGTGAATACCCCATTTACGCGAGTATCACTTGGCATAAACGGTTTGATCATTGCAAGGTCAAAACGTTCTAATACAATATCAGCGCTACCACTTTTACCCGCTTTAACCGGCTTCGGTACACACACGCGAGCATTCGGGTTGACCCAGCAATGGCTACCAATGACCACTTCTTGCGTGGTGTTATTGTAGTTCAAGGACATGGCTTGATTCAGGCGCCATTCCCCAACCTCAGTATCAAATAAGGTATTGCTTAAGTTACCTTTCCACACTTCCGTTTGACGATCAAAGCCCCCTGCCAGCGCGAGCTGTCCAGAAACTGGTTTGCCCGTCACATTCAGTTTTAACGTATGCTGTTTTTCAGTCCCTTTAGCATCTAGCGTTAGGTTACTAATGGCTAAATCCGCTTGGCGCAATCCGCGCACCACCACAGATAAATCACCTTTGATTTGGTCACCCGTTGCTACGTTACCTTTAATGGTGGTGGTCTCAACAGTTAAATCTTGCCATTTCACGCCACGCGCCGTTAAATCCGCCAGCGCTTGTGGGGCTTGTAAATCACCGCGAAGTTTGAGATCCCCAATGATCACGCCGCCTAATCCTGGCACTAACCCATTCAATGCTGGGGCATTAATTTTGGCATCAAGGTTCCATTTATCCGCTAAAGAGCCCTTCACATTCACGCTGTTTTTGCCCAGCAAGAGGTTAAAGTCTGGGATATTCCATTGCCCTGCGGCATTTCCTTTAGCTTGCCCACGCGCCTTTAAGATGTGCTGTTTAACATTACCATCTAAGGTGATTTCAGGGATCTCTAACTGCCAGCTTCCACCATATAGGCTGCCTCGCGTGGCAATTTTCCCTTCAACTTTCGCTGGCCATTCTGGATATTGCTTCGCCGTATTAATACCTGATAACGTCAGCACCATATTCCAGCTAATAGCTTTACTCCAATCAGCCACCCCGGATAGGTCTGCATTACCTTGCAATGCGGATAAGCGTAAACGGGTTAAATCAATTTTTTCTTCGTTCCCTTTCGCATCTAATAATAACTTAGATGGCGGTAGGTCTTGCCCCGTGATGGCTGAACGTAATGAAAGGTCATAGCTAGAAGGACGACCATTTAAGCGTAAGCGAGTGTCATCAAGCTTATATTGGCTTTCTCCCACCAGCGGCCAAGTTAATTTTTTGCTTTCTAAAGTCAACTCAATCGGAAAATCTGCCTGCGCTAAATCGGTCTGAGCTTCTAGTGTCGCCGTAATTGGACCATTCAGATTCAATGCCAGCATCAGCTCATCCATCAGTCCACCTTTAAGCGTTAAATCGACTTTCTGTCCATTTAAATCTTCAAGGCGGCTTTCACCAATAACGGATAGCGCGACTGGCCATTTTTCTTGCAAAGAAATCGATCCAGAAACCGCAACATTACCTTGCGGTGCATCGACTTTTAGCTGCTTTAATAAAACATTCTGCCCTTCATTTTCTAACTTCAAATTCAGGCTATTAATCGTAATGTCCGTGTCGCCTTTTAATTGGAAATTAGAGGCATTGATCCCCTCAACATTCAAGTCAACCGGTAGGATAATTTCAGGTAGCTCCGCTAATAGCGGCTTAGAAAATAACGTTTTAAGCTGATCACCAAGGGATGGCTGCTCACCTTCAGGCACGACGGGTTCAACTGGTTTTGGCGCCTCAGCCAGCTCACTAGGCGGTAAGCTTATAGCAAGGTTAATAATATCGGTTGGCGTGATTTCGATAGCTCTTTTTTGCCATGTGATCCCTGTGGCGAATTTGTCGAGATCAATCACAGTCCCATCGACATTAACATGAGTATCAACCAACGCTAATTGAGCCAAACGAATGGTTAGCGGGGCATTCAGTTCTGTTAGCGGCTCAGAAGGCGGAGTTTCTTCAGACGGCGGGAATTGGCTAGTATCCACATTCACCATCACGCTTTCTGTTGATAAATCATCAATGCAGACTTCACGGCTGGTCAGGCACTTTAAACGTAATGCAAGGTGGATTTTCTTCGCATCCACATCCACACCTGGCATTTGGTACTTCACGCCAGAGAGCGTTAAATCGTTAATATCACCATCAATGGAGCCAATAGTCAGTTCAGGTACAAAACGTGTGGCGGAGTTCAACGCAAAATGCAGGCCCGATTTAGTACCCAAAACCCAATACAGCGCACCAACGACCAGAACTAACAATAATAAAATGGTGATTGCAATCCACTTTAGCCATTTCATCCATTTCATAGTTCTGTCCCCAATCCGATGTAAAACTGAATTTTGTTATTATCTGGGTCACCAATAGGCTTGGCTAAATCAAATTTAATCGGTCCAACCGGGGAAACCCAACGGATCCCCACACCGGCACCGGTTTTAAAATCACTATTTTTGAAATCGTCTACCGCTTCACCGCTATCAATAAAGGTGGCTCCCCACCAGTTACCCGTGAAATTATATTGATATTCGACGGATCCAACCGCCAGCTTAGATGCCCCGGTAAGCTTACCGCTACTATCTTCTGGGGAGATTTTTTGATAACCATAACCACGGACACTACCGTCACCCCCTGCGAAGAAACGTAAGTCTGGCGGGACTTTGTCAAAGTTATTGGTTTCAATCCAACCAAGGTTTCCACGTACGACAAATCGATGTCCTTCCCATGGAGTACGGATCCACACATTCTTGGCTTGTAATACCAGGAAGTCGATATCCGAACCCCATATTTTATTGGAGTAATCGATAGAATAGCGCTGGCTATCACCCCAGGTTGGCATCACGCCACCTTTTTGACGAATTCGGCTGACGTTTGCCCCCGGATACAGCAACATCGTGGTGTTGGTCACATCCGCTTGGGTAAAGTTACTCAACATCCAGCGCATATTCACGCCATACTGCCAACCACTTGAATAATCCCAATTACGAGACACGTTCAGTGTGGTGGTATTCGATTGAGTATCGTTCAAATCCGTGCGTTTGAACCCACCTTGAATCGCATAATATTGCTCTAGAGGATTCGCTTTGAGTGGAATTTTGTAGCTGGCATCAATCAGCTGTTCCGGCTGAGAGAGACTAATGCTGGAGGTTAAACTTTGTCCCCGTGAGTTTATCCACGGCTTGTTCCATATCGCTTTTACGCGAGGCCCCACATCGGTCGCGTAACCACCACCCAACTCAAGGAAGTTTTGCGCTCTTGGGATCATGACCCCTTCCATGGGTAATAGATCCGTATGCTCCTCACGAGCTTTTTGAATATTCGGCGTGACTAGCGCAGAGTTGAACCATCCTGTTGATGCTAAACGTTGGTTATATTCGGCAAGCTGTTCTGACGTGTAATATTCCCCTTCTTTAAAAGGAGAAAGGTTTTCGAGGTAATCCTTGCGAATTTGCGAGCCTTCAAAGGTTAATTTACCAAAACGGTAGCGCTCACCACTGTTAAAATCAAAATCCCAATAAGCAGCATGATGATCAACAGAAATGCCTAGCTGGCTTTTTTCCATCATGGCATCGAAATACCCTTTACGGATAGCTAGGCTGCTAAATTTACCTTTGAAGTCTTCATAATCACCATCATTTTGGATGATGCCATATTTCGGCGTGCTTTTTTTCAGCATCTTGGCGTAATCAGGGTCTGTTTTCGCTCCCCCTTCTAACACCACATTGACACCTTGTAGAAGAATAGGCTCCCCCGGAGAAACCTTGGCCGTCAAAATTGAACGTGCTGGCGGGGTTTTCTCTTCATAGCTAAATTCTACTGTAGGTTCATAATATCCCAGTGGTTTTAACCCTTCACGAATCGCTTTTTCTACTCGAGCACGAAAACGTCCATTTGCAACGACTTCATCTTGTGAAATATTAGAAAGCTGAATACGGACATTCTGGTTGAGTTGCCCTTCAAGCCCTTCAATATTAAGGCGTAGATTCGCAGCAAATACCGCTGGTACCGCCGTTGTTAGGCATACTACACAAAGGGTAAGATATTTCGACACGCCTGCTCCTAGGGTGATAGACAATTTGGCTTATTATTCAACAACGACTTATTTTGAGTAAAATAGACCACTGACACAAGTTTTTATCCCAATTTTTACTTTATTTCTATACAGATTGTATTTAGGAATCGTTATGACTTTTAATCAATTTCAGTCCGATAATGAATTTCAAGCACTTCCGGGGCGTCACTCGTCAATGGCGTTGTCACCTTACCATGCAGTGACCCATCATTCGATTGAGATTATTCCTAAGAATATGGAAATTGCTTATTTTGCAATGGGTTGCTTCTGGGGTGTGGAACGATTATTTTGGCAACAAACGGGAATTTATACGACATCTGCAGGTTACAGCGGTGGTCTCACACCGAATCCAACCTATGAAGAAGTGTGTACCGGATTAACCGGACATACTGAAATCGTTCGCGTGGTTTTTGACCCTGAAATCATTTCATTTGCTCAGCTGCTAACGCTATTTTGGGAAAATCACGACCCAGCCCAAGGCATGCGCCAAGGTAATGATATTGGCACCCAATATCGCTCAGCAATTTACACCGTGTCAGATGAACAGTACCAACTGGCGATACAAACCCGCGAAGCTTACCAACAGGCGATGGCTGAAAAGCAGGATAACCGCCCGATTACCACCGAGATTCGACCACTCGAAACCTTCTATTTTGCTGAGGATTATCACCAGCAATATCTGTATAAAAATCCCAACGGCTATTGTGGGCTTGGTGGCATTGGGGTCTGTCTTCCATCTTGAATGACATTATAATGACGAATATATAGCCAGATAAAATAGGCTAGTGCTATACTTAGCGCGATACCCACCGCGCTAAGGCGCTAATTAATATTGAAATGGAATACCCTTACATTGCCTTTAGGATTTCAAGAAGTGACAATTCACTACCTAGAGGGTTGGATAATTTATGCTAAACAGTTTACTTATCGTTCTTTTATTATGTGCAATCAGCGCATTTTTTTCGCTGTCCGAAATTTCATTGGCAGCTTCTCGCCGTATTAAATTGAAGTTAATGGCCGACGAAGGCAACATTAACGCCGCTCGCGTTCTCAAACTACAAGAAATGCCGGGCATGTTCTTCACCGTTGTACAAATTGGCTTAAACGCCGTCGCGATTTTAGCCGGTATTGTGGGTGAATCTGCATTCGCTCCTGCATTGCAAGAGCTATTCATTAAATTCTTATCCCCGGCATGGGCACAGCAAACCGCTTCTATCCTGTCATTTACCATCGTAACCAGCTTATTTATTCTGGTGGCTGACTTAACACCAAAACGTATTGGAATGGTAAAACCTGAAGCTATCGCTATACGCATTGTTAACCCAATGCGTTTCTGCTTAGTGGTGTTAAGCCCGCTCGTATGGTTCTTTAACGGCTTAGCGAACTTATTTTTCAAACTGTTCAAATTACCCACTGCACGTAATGAAGACATTACTTCTGATGATATCTTTGCTGTTGTTGAAGCGGGCGCTGTCGCTGGGGTGTTGCGTAAACAAGAGCACGAACTTATTGAAAATGTGTTTGAACTTGAGTCCCGTACCGTTCCATCGGCGATGACACCACGAGAAAACATCATTTTCTTTGATAAAGACGAATCTGAAGAGAGCATCAAACACAAAATCTCCACTCAGCCACATTCGAAGTTTTTAGTTTGTGCAGGGGATATCGACCATGTGATTGGTTATGTAGATTCCAAAGAGCTCCTCAACCGCGTATTAAATGGTCAAAGCCTGAGCTTACGTGACGGTGTACATATCCAGAACACATTAATGCTTCCGGATACCTTATCTCTGTCTGATACCTTAGAAGCCTTTAAAAATAGTGGCGTCGATTTTGCCGTTATCCTGAACGAATATGCCTTAGTGATGGGAGTTATTACCATCAATGACGTGATGATCACCTTAATGGGTGACTTGATTGGTCCGGGGCAAGAAGAGCAAATTATTACCCGTGATGAGAATTCATGGTTGGTTGATGGGGGAACGCCAATTGAGGATGTTCAACGTATCCTTGATATCGATGAATTCCCAGATTTCAGCAACTACGAAACCATCGCAGGCTTTATGATGTATCGCTTGAGAAAGATGCCGAAACGCACTGATTATGTGAAATATGCGGGCTACAAATTTGAAGTGGTCGATATTGATAACTACAAGATTGATCAACTGCTGGTCACGCGTATCACGAATACACCGTCCGCGGTTGTCGTTCAGCCAGGTACTGCGGGTAGTGAAGATACGTCACATACTCAAAATAACCACTGATAGCCAAATATGAACACGCCACTGTCAGTGGCGTTGTTATTCTTAAGGCGCTTGAAGGTTGTTAGCCTAACACTTAGCTGGCTAATAGCCTGTTTAGCCCAACTCAGCTCGCAGTAATACCACTTGCTTGTTCACTTCATTCATTACATTGTAATGCGTTTTATCAGTCACTTTTGGCGGTAAAATCTTCCCATTATTGAATTCGAAAGCCCCAAAATCCTTAATGTAGAGCCTACCTCTGAATAGTGTTTTCACGTATAGAGCAATTTTCGATGGGTTATAATGCTTAAAAATTTTCATTAGAACTGATCTCCATGTTGTTCTGACGATACCTCACTGCATATCGTTCAATAATCATAGACTAGAAAATTTTGTTTTGGTTCGGAAATTGCAATTTTATTCAAAATGCTGACACAACATGACATTGTCAATATACTGTTAAATCATACTTAAACCTCATCTTTATGCTGAATTTTACGATTTTGTTAATTTTCATCTTGCCACTCATCCGATGAGCTATGCTATAACTAGCAGCACCAGAAATCCTCACCCTATACACAACAATGACAATGATTTCTAAAGGTACCTTTATGATAAAAAAACTGCTTTTATTAACCTGCTTACTGGGTTTATCTTCAACGGGATTCGCGATTAATATTCAATTAAATCAACCTGTACCCGCCGTTACCGTCACAGATAAAGGCGAATTACAGTTAGATAATGCGGGAAAATTCAATTACCAACCGTGGAAGAGCCAGCAACTTGCCGGCAAAGTTCGCACCATTCAACACATTGCAGGACGCTCTTCCGCCAAAGAGCTTAATGCTCCGCTCATCGAAGCGATTAAACAAGCCAAATTCCCTCACGATAAATACCAAACCACCAGCATTATCAATACGGATGATTCAATTTTTGGTACCGGTGTATTTGTAAAAAACAGCGTGGAAGACAGCAAGAAAGAGTTTCCTTACTCCCAATTTATTGTTGATAGTGATGGTGTCGTGAAGAATGCATGGAGCCTTGCGCCAGAGAGTTCCGCCATTATCATTCTCAACAAGCAAGGTAATGTCTTATTTTATAAAGATGGCGCGCTAACGCCTCAAGAGATCAATAAAGCCATTAGCGTGATTGTCACCGAATTAGAAAAGCCGTAATTAACAGAACCAGAGTTAGCGAAACCAACATTCAACAGATAAGAAAAGAGCCACTCCAGCTCTCGTTATCATAAACATAATGTTTTCCTAAGCGTCGACTGATGTTGACGCTTAGGAATTTGTTTTACTATCATGAGTTCCTGTTGAACATAACCGCAAAAGCACATCACAATAAGATTAAAATTCAGCTAATTATTCTGCAACAACCTCATTCAATATTGTGCATAAAATAGACTAACTTATGCATTCCAACGAACAGTGACACAAAAGCCCCCTTCCGTGACATTATTAAACGTCACATGGAGATGGTGTAACTGAGCCACGCGTTTAACAATTGATAACCCTAAGCCACTGCCCGTTTTTTCTTGTCCCGGTGGTCGATAGAAACGCTCCCCTAAGCGCGCTAATACCTCAGAAGAAACCCCATCACCATCATCTTTCACTTCCAGATAGTGGCGATACAAATTGACTTCAACCTTACCGGCAGCCTTACCATAGCGGATAGCATTGTGAAGAAGATTTCTTAAGAGTACGGACAATAAAAGTTTCTGCCCTTTAAAAGGCGGCGGCGTTTCAATGATTGATATTTTCAACGTTACCTGATTTTGCCGAGCTTCCAGCTCGCTCTCTTTAACGGCTTGCTCAATTAATTCCTGCCAACTCACTTCACTCACATCATCTAATTGATTAGAAGACTCTAAGCGGGATAAGGTTAATAGCTGGTCCACTAGCCGAGTGGCTCGGTCAATCCCTTCTGAAAGATTAGACACTGCATGTTGGCGAATCGCCTCGTCACTTCCAGCAATTTGTACCACTTCGGTTTGGACTTTCAGTGCAGCAAGAGGGCTACGCAGTTCATGGGCAGCATCAGAGGTAAATTGCCGTTCACGAACAAACATGTGATTTATTTTGTCGAATAATCCGTTCAGAGAATCTAGGATTGGCTTTGCTTCACTAGGAATTGTCGGCACCATCACTGGGCTCAGCTCATCCGGCTTTCTCTGCCGTAGCTGTTTAGCCACATCCCGTAGGGGTTTTAATGCGCGAGTGAGTAACCATAAAAATACGATTAACATTATCGGTAGCGCCACCAGCCACGGTATGAGCTGGGAAAACATAATGCTATTAGCCATACTTTGGCGGTATTCCCATTCTTGCCCTACTGCAATAATATATTGATTATCAATAGATTTAAGCCAAACAAAGCGCCACTCATCATCACTACCTTTGAGTGTTCCCTCGCTGAATCCTTCACGCGTAAATTGAAACTCGATTTTACGTCCGTTGTCCCCATCATTGAGCACCATTTCGCCACTCGGAGTAAAAATCGCAAATGCCAATGCGTCATCGTCTTGGCTTCCACGATTTTTCCGCAATAACTTTTTGGTTTTACTCAATGATGCTTGAGGCAAGTCGATATCCGTCGGCAACACCGATAAACGCTTTGCAAATACCATCTGTTGAGTATCAAACAATTCGTTAATGGTTTTATAGGTTTGATACCATGCCAATGAGCTAGCAATTCCCCACGTCATTACCGCGAGGAGCAATAACATCAAAGTCAATTTGAGCCTTAAGCTGAACGTTTTCATGCTTCATCACCCAGTCGATAACCAACACCATGAACAGTTTGAATAAACTTGCTGCCTAATTTACGGCGTAAGTGGTGAATATGAACTTCAACCGAGTTACTAGAGACTTCTTCATCCCAGTTATACAACTTTTCTTCTATCGCACTACGAGACAGCACTTTTTTCGGGTTGTGCAAAAATAATGATAATAGCGCCAGCTCCTTACCCTTCAACTGCACAGGATTTCCTTGATAGGTGACCGTCATCGCTAAAGGATCCATCTCCACATCACCATGTACCAAAGTGGGTGATAGCTGCCCACTACGCCGACGGATCAACGCTTGCAAACGTGCTGCAACCTCCGCAAGCGCAAACGGCTTACACAGATAATCATCAGCTCCTTGTTGTAACCCATTGACCCGTTGCTCAAGGGCATCCCGCGCCGTCAGAATCAAAACAGGCTCATCACGCCCTTGCTTACGCCAGAATTTTAAAATATCCATACCATCAATATGCGGAAGTGATAAGTCCAGCACAACTGCATCATAAGGGGCATCAAACAAAGCTTGTTGACCTTGTTTACCATCCATAAACCAATCAAGGGTAAACCCCAATTGTGTTAACCCTACTTTTAGACCATCGCCAATTAATCGATCATCTTCTATTAATAAAATACGCATACTCAACCTCCGCATCGAATATTGTTATATTTATCTTATTAAATTCATGATGACCAGTGGTGATTGTCCAAATTAAAAATATATTTAATTAATTTGATTTCTTAAGATCCTGTTAAGATTTACTTGGTTAAATACATCCCATAGACCAAATTTCTGGTTACTTGTGGAGAAACAAAAATGAAAAAATTACCTTTAATCACCTTAATCGCTGCCCTTGCTACCGCTCCTGTTTTTGCTGCTACTGGTGGTTTTTCAGGTCCAGGTGAAGTCGCCAACACCACTAACACTGAAACCATGAAAACCCAAGAAGGCGGTTTTAACGGACCAAATGCAAGTGAAACAACGGTTGCGAAAGCCCTTGAATTATCTGACAACAGCTGGGTTGTTTTACGCGGTAATCTCGTTAAACAACTGGACAAAAAACATTACGAATTCACCGATGGCACGGGCACAATCACCGTTGAAATTAGCCAAAAACGCTTCAATGGAGTGAACGTCACGCCGAAAGATAAAATCGAAATTCGCGGTGAAGTTGATAAAGACTGGAATTCTAAAGAGATCGACGTTAAACAACTTCAAGTCATCAAATAATCCATCTCGATAAAAAGCCAGTAATACAGCCTTACTGGCTTTTTATTATTTACTGTCTATTTTCCCTTTCTATTTGTAATGCTAGATTAAATTTACCTTATCCCTGTGCGACTTATTTATGAAACAGCCTCAAGTTAGGAATATCAGCGAAAAATTACTGTCAGATAATTGGTACATTCTCAAAAAATATACCTATGAATTACAGCGACACGACGGTTCTTGGCAAAAACAAGAGCGTGAAGTGTATGACCGTGGCGATGGCGCTGTCATTTTGCTTTATAACACATCCAAAAATAGCATTATCTTGATCCGTCAATTCCGTATGCCAATGTACGTTTCTGGATATAAACAGTTGCTAATTGAAGCCGCTGCCGGACTACTTGAAGGCTCTTCCCCTGAAGCAAGAATTATTGCTGAAGCCGAAGAAGAGACTGGCTATAAAATTGATAATATCGAAAAGGTGTTTGAAGCCTTTATGAGCCCAGGCTCCGTCACTGAAAAGCTGCATTTTTACATTGCCCAATACAGTGATAAAGACCGCCAAAGTGATGGTGGCGGACTCGCTGATGAAGGTGAAGATATTGAGGTTATCGAATGGTCATTCCCTAATGCGCTTGCCGCTATCAAAAATGGTGAAATCATGGATGGCAAAACCATTATGCTTATTCAACATCTCGCCTTAAGCGGAATTCTAAGTCCCAAAAAATAGTTAGTTTTTAAAGGGTGAAAATAGCTTTTTTGCCCTTCAATTCTTAAACTATTTTATATAGTCATCATTAAACGATTTCTTTGCTATTTATTTTTCTATTCTCTTTCTTATTTTCATACTTTATTCTCTTATTTTTTATAAATTACAATTTATTACACTTTCCATTACCGAGCATCTAAACTCGATAATAAAAAGAATAAAATAGAGTTTATTCCATCAAAAAAGAATTATCTTTTATCGCTTTGATTTAAATTAAAAAAACATCAAATAAACCCATCCAAAAACAATCATCGATAAAATTAAAAAGTCTATTTTTTCAATAAAATACTTTCACTTAAAAATATTAACTTTGACCTTGCCATTAAAAAACTTTAGATTTAAAGATATTCTATCTTCAGAACTTCACTATTTTTTCGTTAAGGTAAAAATCGAAACACTGAATATTATCTTAGTTATTAAGCAATATTATTCTTAAGTTAAGGAGCTAAATAAGATGATCCGTTGTATTCGTATGTGGACAGGTGAAGACGGTAACTCTCTGTTTGAAGAAGGCACCATTGAACTGAATGGTGTTGCTCGTGGAGATGACCAAAGCCCTGCCATTGCCGTCAGTGAACTCACCTTCCGCGAAACCGTTTCAGGTGGCTCGTGGGATTGGCATAAAGACCCCGTTCCTCGCTATGTAATCACCCTCACTGGTACCTTAGAGTTCGAAACCAAAGATGGCTCCACATTTATTATCAAACCAGGTGACATTCTGCTTGCTCAAGACAACACCGGAACAGGACACAAATGGCGTCTGATTGGTGATGAACCTTGGAGACGCGCTTATGTGGTGTATCAAGACGGTACAGACTTGTGTTTCACTCCGAATAAAAAATAGGGATTTCCATGACTAAACCCATTGCAGAAAATGTTGATATCGCGCTAATCGGTGCGGGGATCATGAGCGCCACCCTCGGCACTTTTCTTAAAGAGCTGGAGCCAAATCTCACTATCGCGATATTCGAAAGATTAAATGATTGTGCCCAAGAGAGTTCCCATCCATGGAATAACGCGGGGACAGGTCACGCAGCAAACTGTGAAATGAACTATACCCCGCCAAACCCTGATGGCACGGTAGATATCAGCAAAGCCCTTGAAGTAAACACTGAATTTGACCTGTCTCGTCAGCTATGGTCCTACTTAGTCACCAAAGGCAAAATCAAAAATCCACGGGACTTTATCCATCCTTGTCCGCACATGAGCTTTGTATCTGGTGCAGACAACATCAAGTTTTTACAACAACGTTTCCGTCAAATGTCTGCCCATCACTGTTACCACAATATGGAATACAGCGATGACCTAAAACAGATTGATGAGTGGACGCCATTAGTGGTTGAAGGTCGTGATCCTAATGAAAAAATTGCGGTTACCCGTGTCGTTACTGGGGCTGATGTAGATTACGGTGCCTTAACCCACTTATTGATGGCGCAACTGAGCGAACAGAACGGGTTTTCTCTTCACTATAAACATGAAGTGATTGATGTGACACAGACGCCTGATGGGCGCTGGAATGTGGAAGTGAAGAACCTTCTGACTCACGAAAAAACCATTACGTCCGCAAAATTTGTTTTTGTGGGAGCCGGTGGTCGCGCCATTGAATTACTGCAAAAATCCGGTATTCCGGAAGGTAAAGGCTACGGCGGATTCCCTGTGAGTGGAATTTGGTTGCGCTGTGATGATGAAAAAGTGGCGGCTCGCCACCACGCCAAAGTTTACGGAAAAGCCGATAAAGGCTCGCCACCGATGTCTGTACCGCATTTAGATACCCGCATCATCGGCGGAAAACGCTCTTTACTGTTTGGACCGTATGCTGGTTTCTCGAGTAAGTTCCTAAAACATGGATCTTATTTGGATCTGTTTGATTCCATCAGACTGAACAATATTGAACCGATGCTTGCCATCGCGAAAGATGATTGGTCATTAGCTGAATATCTCGTGGGACAAGTACTGCAAACGTCTGCTCATCAATTCTCTATGCTGCAAAAATTCTATCCTGATGCGCAGCGTGAAGATTGGAAAGAAGTGGTCGCAGGCCAACGCGTTCAGATCATTAAACCAGATCCAGTGAAAAAAGGCGTATTGGAGTTCGGTACAGAGTTGATTACGAGTGCAGATAAATCGTTCACCGTATTAATGGGCGCATCACCAGGTGCATCGACTGCGGCGTTTATCGCCCTCAACGTACTGAAAACCTGCTTTGCAGATCAACTCTCTGCGGATGGTTGGGAAGCTCGATTGAAGACTATCATTCCAACTTATGGAATTGATTTAAAACAGGATGCAAAAGCATGTTTAGATATTCGTACTGCAACAGCTAAAGTGCTGCAATTAGATAACTAAGCATTGAATCATGTTGTTCAAGTCGGGTAAGTTGATCATTAGCTACCCGACTTTTTATTATCTTGCTATTTTCGCTATCTTAACGACATTCAAAACCGGGGTTCAAAAAAGACTCTCTCGGGGAATAATCCAGTGTATTTCCCTGCCAATCCACCACGCTAGCCCCAGCACCTAATGCCACTGCATGTCCTGCGGCTGTATCCCAGATATTGGTAGGTCCAAAACGTGGGTATAACTGTGCGCTGCCTTCAGCCACTAGGCAGAATTTTAGCGATGAACCTATCTCCGCAGTGCGATGATCTGGAAGGTTAGCGAGGTACGCCATCAATTGGGAGTCTTGATGAGAACGACTGATCACCACCACAGGTGGCGTCGCAGCTTTGACATGAATACGCTGAACTTGCCCATGCTCTTCTTTCCACGCTTGAGAGCCTTCGGCGTAATACATCAACCCTTTTGCGGGTGCGAAAACCACACCCATGACTGGAATGCCATTTTCAATTAACGCAATATTCACGGTGAAGTCACCATTGCGATTAATGAATTCTTTAGTTCCATCCAATGGGTCAATAAGCCAGTAACGTTGCCAATCACGACGTACAGACCATTCTGGTGGATCTTCTTCTGAAAGTTGAGGGATATCAGGTGCTAAACGTGAAAGCCCCTCCTTGATGATTTGATGGGCGGCAATATCCGCAGCCGTGACAGGGGAATCATCTTGTTTATGTTCAACCTGCAATGGCGCATGCTCATTGTAGATTTTCATGATGGCATCACCCGCCTCTCGGGCAAGTGTACAGAGTTGTTGGCGCATTTTATTTCCCCTAATGACACTAAGCCTTTAAGAGTAACAAGAGCAGAATATTTACGCTAATAAAAAAGCCTCATTAGCTATACCAAAATGGCAAGCGAATGAGGCGATTATTCTTTTCTGTAAGTCAGTCAGAAAATTATAAAATTTCCAGTAACTCAACTTCGAAAACGAGGGTGCTGAATGGAGGAATGGATGCGCCAGCACCACGCTCACCGTAAGCTAATTCATGAGGAATGTATAATTCCCATTTTGAACCCACTGGCATTAATGTCAGCGCTTCAATCCAACCTGGGATCACGCCGCTTACTGGGAATTCTGCTGGCTGACCGCGCTGTACGGAGCTGTCGAACACAGTACCGTCAATTAAACGACCGGTGTAATGAACGCGAACACGGTCAGAACGCGCTGGGATTGCGCCTTCACCTTGGTTGATCACAGAGAATTGCAAACCAGACTCAGTAGTCGATACGCCGTCTTTCTTCTGGTTTTCATCTAAGAATTTTTGACCTTCTGCAGCCAGTTCTTTTTGACGCTCTTGGCGAACTGCATCTGCACGCTCGTGCATTTCACGCAGTGCTTTATGCAGAGCTTCAACTGGAACTGATGGCATGTTGCCTTCTAAAGAATCAGTCAGACCCGCTAAAATTGCGTCTGGAACTAAGCCTTCTAGTCCTGATTCTAATAATTGCTGTCCAATTTGTAGACCAATGCCATAGCTCGCTTGAGCTTCTACTGAATCAAAGTTTTGGTTTGCCATGAAAATACCCATTTCATTTTTTGAGAAAAACCAAGGATAGCAGCCCCTTTCCTATGGGTAAACCTAAACCCGATAACGGAAGAATAAAACTGTCTAAATTATTCAGTGTTCTCCTAAATTAGTCTTCAACTTGTTAATTTACGCGTAAATAGTGCTAGTATGCGTTAAAACGTCTGTGATTAATTATTCCTCAAATATAGGAGGGGTCATGTTGAGACTATCCACTTTTCATCGCTATGGAATTGCTATTCTAGCGCTGATCGTTATTGCTGCCTTATTTTGGCCTACTGGCGATAAATCTAATTCCACGCAAAATAATACAAGCAATGTGCCAAACCAACCTATCGTGATCCCACCGACTTCGCAGCCTAATCCAATCCCGGATACGGTGTTATCGCAGCCAGAACAACCGACAACCAACATCCCAGATACATCACCATCATTGCCAAGTGAACCTGAAATTATTCAAGAGCCGCAAACATCTCAGCTGACACAGCAGCCAAGCACCAGCGTGCCATCACAGCCATCCACGCCACCAACCACACGCCCGTCAGCTAATGAATGGCAGAATTATCGCGTTCAGAAAGGAAAAACATTGGCGCAGCTATTTCGTGATAATAACTTGCAGGCAAATGATGCCTTTATCATGGCAAAAGCTGAAGGCTCAGAAAAACCCCTTAGCAACTTGCAGCAAGGGCAGAAAATCCGATTGAAAGCCAATGGGAAAGGTGAAGTTCAACAGCTGGAAATTACAGCAACCAACGGTCAAACCTATAGCTTTACACGCTTAAGCGATGGTAGCTATTACCGAACACCTTAATTTATATTTTAACGTCGGGGATTTCATACAATACCCCGACCTTTCTTTTATTTTCAGAATAAAAATTCAATTTAGACGTTATTTGATGACGTTTCTCACCATAAACTACGTATAATCACTGTTCTTTATTACACTTAATAGTTAAACAGGGAAAAGAACAGGACAATCTATGCAGAAAAACAACAATACCTGCAAAAAGAAACTCATTAAAATTATTGCCGCCGTAGTTTTACTCCTACTACTCAGTCTTATTGGCTATATTTCATGGATTAAATACCATGCAGATGGGCTGTGGAATATCATTAGCCAGCAGTGCATTGCTATCAATGATCCTGACCAGCGTAATCCATCTTGCATGAAAGTGGATTTAGACAATCGCTATGTACTCTTCAAAGATAAAAAAGGCCCGGTTCATAATTTGGTACTGCCAACCGATAGAGTCAGTGGTATCGAATCCCCTTTATTACTCGAAGATAATAGTCCGGATTACTTTACGCTTGCCTGGAATGAACGTGAGAGTGTTAGCCCCGCGGGTCAACCCGTTATTAGCGATGATAAACTCGCTTTAGCGATTAATTCACAATATGGGCGTTCCCAAGATCAACTTCATATCCATATTGCTTGCCTAAAACCGCAGGTTATTGAGCTAGTTAACCAACATGCAGATGCGATTAAATCTGAGTGGCATGTTTTTCCAGTGGAATTGGAAGGGCATGAATATTGGGCGAAAAAGTTAGATAGCCAACAAAGCCCTTTCAAGCAGCTAAATGAATATGTTCAAGCACATAATGACAGCATGGGGAACTATGGACTGGCGGTGACGGAGCTGAAAGATGGTTCGATGGTATTATTAGCGAATCGGATGGATGTTTGGCAGTTTAATTTAGGTAGTGCGGGAGAATTGCTGGATTACCAATGTTCAGTTAATCAGTAAGTTTTGCATACGTTAGAAATAAAAAAACACCGGATTCCCGGTGTTTTTTTATTGTGCCACCGCGTTAACAGTGGCAACTATCATCATTATTGATTACTCAGCAACGATGATAACGTTCAGCTCTGCGAAAACATCGCTGTGTAACTGGAAGTGAACTTCGTGGTCACCAGTAGTACGCAGAACGCCGTTTGGCAGGCGAACTTCGCTTTTCGCAACTTTAACGCCAGCCGCAGTGATTGCGTCAGCGATGTCACGAGTACCGATTGAACCGAACAGTTTACCTTCGTCACCAGCTTTAGAAGCCAGAGTAACAGAACCCAGCGCAGTAACAGCTGCTGCACGAGCCTGTGCTGCTGCCAGAACGTCAGCTAATTTAGCTTCCAGTTCAGCGCGGCGAGCTTCGAAGAATTCAACGTTTTTCTTAGTTGCAGGAACAGCTTTGCCCTGTGGTACTAAGAAGTTACGAGCGTAGCCCGATTTAACGTTAACTTGGTCACCCAGGCTACCTAGGTTAGCTACTTTATCAAGCAGAATAACTTGCATTACCTTATCCTCTATTAGTCGTTAATGGACTGTACCAATTACTGATGACGATCAGTGTATGGTAACAGAGACAGGTAGCGAGCGCGCTTGATAGCACGAGCGAGCTGGCGTTGATATTTTGCACGAGTACCGGTGATACGGCTTGGTACAATTTTACCACTTTCAGTGATATAGTTTTTCAGCGTTGCGATATCTTTATAGTCGATCTCTTGAACGCCTTCCGCTGTGAAACGGCAGAACTTGCGACGACGGAAATAACGTGCCATATGGCTAGTCTCCAGAATCTATCAAATCAATCTGCTCGGCATGTAAGACTAATTTACTGATTCCATTACGTCCCTGATGGGTACTAATGAAACCTGTAACAGTAATCAGACTGCCGACCGTTATACTGTGAGTATGGGTTTGTAAGGCTTGTCCGCTGGCAATGACGGGCATTCTGCACCATGCTTGCCGTGACATTCCAGCTTCCTGTTGTCCAGAACGATGTTCTAAAACAAACTGGCAATGTGGAATGCCGGACGGACTCACTTTTCGAATCAATGCTTTACAGACTGTGCCTGTCAGCACCAGACGATTAGTGATCACCTGAGCAATTACTCTTCAGAATCCCCAGTTTCTTCTGCTTCTTCGTCTTGATAATCATCAGACATGTCACGGCCGCGACGTTCGTCTTTGGCTTTGACCATTGGAGAAGCTTCTGTTACTGCGTGTTTTAAGCGCATAACCATGCTGCGGATAACGGCATCGTTGAAGCGGAAGTTAGTTTCCAGCTCATCAATCGCTTCCTGTGGAGCTTCTACGTTCAGCAGAACATAGTGAGCTTTGTGCAGTTTGTTGATTGGGTAAGCCAGTTGACGACGGCCCCAGTCTTCCAGACGGTGAATCTGACCTTGTGCGTTAGTGATAACAGCACTGTAACGCTCGATCATGCCCGGAACCTGTTCGCTTTGGTCAGGATGGACCATAAAAACGATTTCGTAATGACGCATTAGTAGTTGCTCCTTACGGATTATTAGCCTCCTGTCTGGGTTAACCGCGGCCCGCGGAGGCAAGGAACTTGTTGAGTGCGGCTAAAAAATTGACGCGTAACTATACCCATCCCAGATAAAAAACTCAAGAGATGGGGACAAATTAAGCAAAAATTATTTTATGATTTATTTGGCAATGCGTTGACGTACTGCTTCAAACAGGCACACGCCCGTTGCCACAGAGACGTTCAGCGATGAAACTGAGCCCGCCATTGGGATGCTAATCAGCTCGTCACAATGTTCGCGAGTCAAACGACGCATACCTTCACCTTCCGCGCCCATCACGAGTGCAATAGAGCCTGTCAGCTTACTTTGATACAAGTTATGGTCAGCTTCGCCAGCGGTGCCGACAATCCACACATTGTACTCTTGCAGTAAACGTAAGGTTCTTGCCAAGTTAGTCACCCGGATCAGCGGAACATTTTCCGCCGCGCCACATGCCACTTTCTTCGCGGTTGCGTTCAATTGTGCGGATTTGTCTTTAGGAACAATCACTGCATGAACACCGGCTGCGTCTGCACTACGTAAACACGCACCTAAGTTATGTGGGTCAGTCACACCGTCGAGGATCAGTAAAAATGGCGATTCGGTGCTTTCCAGTAAATCTGGAAGATCCCCTTCTTGATACTGTTTACCGGCTAACACATTGGCGATAATCCCTTGGTGTACCGCACCTTCAGTTTGTGCGTCCATCCATTGGCGATTTGCCACTTGCACCACAATGCCCAACGCTTCGATTTCATGAACGATAGGCATCAGGCGGCGGTCTTCACGACCTTTTAAAATATAGACTTCTTTAATACGTTGCGGAGAACGCTCAAGCAGGGCTTTCACTGCGTGAATGCCGTAAATAATTTCGCTCATAAATATCTTTTAGGTTGAGAACATTAAATAGGTGGAAAATCAAAAGGTGGCGATTGCCCGCCACCTTGTATCATGAAACGCGCTTATCCCTCTTGTTTTTGGGATTTTTTCGCCACGCGTTTTGCTTTTAACTTGGCACTGATTTTTTTGGTTTTATCGGACGGCTTTTTGCTTTTCGCTTTACCGTTTCCTTTACCTTCAGGTTTCGCGTCTTTGCTGTCTTTCTTGCTTTTTTTCTCTGAACGACGAAATGCAGAATCAGGTTCGAAGTTTTTCTCTTTGCTCACATCGCCTTTTCGACGGGCTGAACGTGTCGCATTTTTAACTTCTTTCTTCATCTTATCCCGCGTGGTTTTACCCGGGTTTTTCGCTTTTCGTGTCGTTGAAATTAAAGCAAAATCAATGGTGCGCTCATCCATATGTACCGCTTCTACACGGATTTCCACTTCATCGCCAAGGCGATAAGTTGTACCGGAAGATTCACCAATTAAGCGCTGTCCAACCGCATCATAACGATAATAGTCGTTATCGAGGGTTGAGATATGCACTAAGCCATCAATAAATAGGTCATTTAAGCGAACAAAGAAACCGAAACCTGTCACGCTAGTGATAAGTCCAGTAAACACTTGTCCCACTTGGTCTTGCATGAAGTCACATTTTAACCAATCTGCGACGTCACGGGTAGCTTCATCTGCGCGGCGCTCGGTCAGTGAGCAGTGCTCACCCAATTGCAGCATGCTGTCCATATCGGAGTGCCATCCGCCAGTTTCCGTCCAGCGCTTATCTCCATGACCATGCTCTTTTGCCAGTAGGTATTTAATACCACGGTGCAAAGTTAAGTCAGGATAACGACGAATTGGCGAGGTAAAGTGCGCATACGATTTCAGACCTAAACCAAAGTGACCTCGGTTTTCTGGATCATAAATCGCTTGCTTCATTGACCGCAAAATCATGGTCTGCAATAGCTCATGGTCTGGGCGCTCAGCGACTTCGTTCATTACTTGGGCGTAATCTTTTGGCTCTGGCTTCATGCCACCCGGCAGAGTTAAACCTAACTCGCTGAATACTGAGCGTAAGTTCATAACGCTCTCTTCTTTCGGACGGTCATGCACACGGTATAGTGCAGGCTCTTCGTTTTTCTCAACAAATCGCGCCGCCGCAATATTAGCTAAAATCATGCACTCTTCAATTAATTTGTGTGCATCATTACGCTCTACAGGCTCAATACGCTCAATGCGACGTTCCGCATTGAAGATAAATTTGGCTTCTTCAGATTCAAACGAGATAGCGCCACGCTCAATACGTGCTGCATCTAACGCTTTGTATAATTGGTGTAAATGCTCGATATGAGGTACTAACGCTTTGTAGTGCTCGCGTAGCTCTTCATCCCCTTGCAGCATTTTCCACACTTTGGTGTAAGTTAAACGCGCGTGAGAGCTCATCACCGCTTCATAGAATTTATATGAAGAGAGTTTTCCGGATGCCGAAACCGTCATTTCACACACCATACACAGACGATCTACGCCTGGGTTTAGTGAACATAACCCGTTAGACAGTACTTCCGGCAGCATTGGCACAACTTGGGATGGGAAATAGACCGAGTTACCACGGCTATGGGCTTCCGTATCCAGTGCCGTTTGTGGGCGGACATAATAGCTCACATCCGCAATCGCCACCCATAAACGCCAACCACCACCTTTTTTCGGTGCACAGTAAACGGCGTCATCGAAGTCACGAGCGTCTTCGCCATCGATGGTGACGAGTGGAAGATCGCGCAGATCCACACGCCCTTTCTTCGCAGCTTCAGGGACTGTTTCACTGTAATCAGCCACTTGCTTTGTCACTTGTGGCGGCCAAGAGTGCGGAATTTCATGAGTACGTAATGCGATTTCGACCGCCATACCCGTACCCATGGTTTCACCGAGTACTTCAATAATATTCCCAACAGCTTGAGAGCGGCGTTGTGGGCGAGTTTCTAATTCTACCACCACCACGTTACCCATACGGGCGCCGCACTGTTTGTCTTTCGGAATTAAAATATCGAAACTTAAACGGCTATCATCGGGAACAACAAACCCCATTCCTGCTTCAATAAAATAGCGTCCAACAATTTGGTTATTGCGCGGCTCTAATACACGTACAACACGCACTTCAGTACGCCCTTTACGGTCTTGACCATAAGGTTGAGCCAAAATCACATCACCATGTAAAGCTCGCTTCATCTCATCTTGAGATAAGTAGTAATCTTCTTTTTTACCTTCGACACGCAAGAAACCATAGCCATCACGGTGGCCAATAACTTTACCTTTTAATAGGTCAATGCGTTCTGGTAATGCATAACATTTGCGGCGAGTGAAAACTAACTGTCCATCACGTTCCATCGCACGTAAGCGACGACGCAATGCTTCCAATTCATCTTCCGTAGAGAGGTTGAGTAGCTGTGCAATTTCTTCACGGTTTGCAGGGGCTGTGCGCTTAGATAAGAGATCTAAAATAAACTCTCTACTCGGAATTGGGGATTCGTATTTTTCTGCTTCTCTTTCCTGAAAAGGATCGTTTGACATTGTTACCTCCATTGTCATCAGAGTGATAAATTACTGAGACATTAATCGAGCAGTAATTGATACAGCGGACTATTATCTTTGACCATGTCCGCTAGCGTATATTGGTCTAGTTCTTGTAAAAATTGTTGTATTGCCTTTTGCAGCACACCTTTTAGGCGGCAAGCGGGCGTAATATGGCAAAACTCGCCACTACAATTGACTAGAGTGAGTGGTTCTAATGCGCGGACAACATCACCGATCCGAATTGATTCCGCCGGTTGACCCAGTGCGATCCCGCCATTTTTACCACGGGTGGCTTTTACATAGCCAAGGTGGCTTAGCTGATTAATAATTTTAACCATATGATTACGAGAAACACCATATACTTCAGTAACTTGTGTAATACTCGTCATTTGCCCTTTTTCTAGAGCGGCTAAGTAGATTAGGGCGCGTAACCCATAGTCAGTAAAACTTGTCAGCTGCACAATCACCTCAAAAATTTTTTGGTGCTACAAATATGTCGTGAAATACTTATCTGCCATTTTCGTTATATTTGTTTTCTGGCTACCATCTAAAGTACATTTTGAACGATTTTCTACAGTATATCGCCTTAGTTTTAGTCTAGCCCATCCTTGCACGTAAAGATGCTTGTAATGGCACATAATGTTCAACTTGATGGATATTATCTGAAAATTTTAGCGTTTTATCAAAAAGGAATTCATCGGAAGGAAAATGGGAGAGATAAAAAAACAGCGCTCAGTGAGCGCTGTTCTGTCTATTACTCAACGTCAAACGGATCACGCAGGATCATCGTTTCTGAACGGTCTGGGCCAGTTGAAATAATATCAACAGGGATACCAGTCAGTTCTTCAATGCGTTTGATGTAAGCTAAAGCGGCCTTTGGTAATAACCCTCTTTCTTTAACGCCGAAAGTCGTTTCGCTCCAACCAGGCATGACTTCATACACTGGCTCTAAGCCTTCCCACTCATCAGCTGCTAAAGGTGTAGTTTCTAACACGGTGCCATCTTTACGACGATAACCTACACAGATTTTTACTTCTTTTAAGCCATCTAAAACGTCCAGCTTAGTTAAGCAGAAACCTGACAGAGAGTTAATTTGTACAGCACGGTTAATAGCTACGATGTCTAACCAACCAGTACGACGCTTACGACCCGTGGTTGCACCGAATTCTTGGCCTTTCTCACGCAGGAATTCACCCGTTTCATCGAACAGTTCAGTTGGGAATGGACCCGCACCAACACGTGTTGAATAAGCCTTGATGATCCCCAGTACGTAATTCACGTAACGTGGACCTAAGCCAGAACCTGTTGCAACACCACCCGCTGTTGTGTTTGAAGAAGTTACATACGGGTAAGTACCGTGGTCGATATCCAGCAGAGTACCTTGCGCACCTTCAAACATCACTAATTCATTCTTCTGATGTGCTTTATAGAGCAAATCAGAAACATCAATTACCATGCTAGTCAGAAGATCTGCAACAGACATGATGTAATCTAATGTTTCTTGGTAATCAACCGCAGGCTCTTTGTAATAGTTAACCAGTTGGAAGTTATGGTATTCGATGATTTCTTTTAATTTTTCGGCGAAAGTTGCTTTATCGAATAAGTCACCAACACGCAGACCACGACGTGCAACTTTATCTTCGTATGCAGGACCGATGCCACGACCAGTTGTACCGATAGCTTTTGCTCCACGCGCTTTTTCACGCGCATTGTCTAATGCGATGTGGTAAGGCAGGATCAGTGGGCATGCTTCAGAGATACGTAAACGCTCACGAACAGGAACACCGCGGTCTTCCAGTTCTTTCATCTCTTTCATTAAAGCATCAGGCGCAAGAACAACACCATTAGCAATGATGCTGATGACATTTTCACGAAGAATACCGGATGGAATTAAGTGGAGAACGGTTTTTTCACCGTTTACAACAAGAGTATGGCCAGCATTATGGCCGCCCTGATAGCGAACTACATATTTAGCTCGTTCTGTCAGCAAGTCAACGATCTTGCCCTTCCCTTCGTCACCCCATTGGGTGCCCAGTACGACAACGTTCTTACCCATTTCGAAATACACTCGGTTGCTTAAAAATGAATTCTACCATCAAAAATGAACTGTTCCAGTGATATTTTGGCATTACAAAAATTTTTTTCTAGAAAGCAAGTAAAATGGTAGTTTTATTTCTGTCGTAGACTCAAAGTGAATTTTCCCAACCTGAGCAGCTCAAATTTTCCCTGAAAAATCCATCACTTAAAACGACAGGCGAAAAAAAGCCCACCGAAGCGGGCTTTTCTTTATTAGATTAACAGTAATTTAAGCTCGTTGCACGTAACTTAAGCTGTTTATCATTTAATCCGTTGAACGCAGCTTAGTTGGCGCCTTCATAAAGCGGAAGAAATCTGTATCTGGGCTAAGCACCATTACGTCATCACCACTTTTGAAGCTTTGCTCATAAGCACGCAGGCTACGAATAAAGGCATAAAACTCTGGGTCTTGGTTGAATGCATCAGCAAACAGTTTCGTTGCCATTGCATCACCTTCACCTCGCAGGGTCAGTGCTGTACGCTCTGATTCTGCCAGTGTTTCTGTTACTGTCTTATCCGCTACCGCACGAATTTTAGTCGCTTCTTCCTGACCTTGTGAACGGTGCTGACGCGCTACCGCTTCACGCTCTGCACGCATACGTGCATAGATGGCTTCAGAAACTTCATTTGGTAATTCAATACGTTTGATACGCACGTCAACCACTTCGATACCTAACGCCGCCATACTGTTTGCGTTCACAACCAGTGGCTTCAGGTTAGTTTCTTTTTCAACGCGAGCCGCCGCATCTGCAATTGCAGCATCAGCATCTTTGGTTGCTTCGTCGGTTGCTGTACCTTTGTTCAGTGCATCGCGAACATCAACAGTTAAACGACCACGAGAGTCAGTAATGATGTCTTTAACACTTAAACGACCAAACTCAGAACGTAAACGGTCACTGAACTTACGTTTTAACAGGGTTTCTGCTTGGAATGGGTTACCACCACCAGTCGCTACATAGTAACGGCTGAAATCAGTGACACGCCATTTCAGGTATGAATCCACCATTAAGTCTTTGTTTTCGCTAGTCAGGTAACGGTCAGCTTGAATTTCTAACGTCTGAATACGTGCATCTAGCATTTTCACAGTTTCAATAAATGGAACTTTGAAATGCAGACCTGGTTCATAAACGATGGGTTTATTCTCAGAATCACGTAAAACCTTACCAAAGCGTAATACAATACCGCGCTCAGTTTGAGGAACAATAAAGATTGATGCGTAGGCAACGGCTAAAACAGCAATCACTACAAAAATAAATGACTTACGCATGATTATTGTCTCCCTACTCTAACTGCATCACCACGCACAGGATTGTTTGGCTGCGCAGGCGCTGAACTCGTAGAAGATGAATTGTTCGTTGAGTTCGTCATTCTTGCTGACTGATTCACTTTTGGTGCCGCAGTCGTATTGCCCGTCGCACCACGCATGATTTGATCCAACGGCAAGACTAACATGCTGTTGCTCTTATCATTAGCAATTACTTTACGTGTATTTGCTAATACGCGTTCCATCGTTTCTATGTATAAACGCTCGCGGGTAATTTCTGGTGCAGCACGATATTCAGGTAGCATTTTCGCGAAGCTTGCGACCTCACCCTCTGCTTTGAAGACGACGCTCGCCTTGTAAGCTTCAGCTTCTTCGATCATACGTTGCGCGTTACCTTTCGCGAGAGGCAGAACTTCATTTCGGTAAGCATGCGCTTCACGAATTGTTTTTTGTTCTTCTTCCCTTGCGGAGATTACATCATCAAACGCCGCTTTAACATCTTCAGGCGGACGAGCCGCTTGGAAGTTGACGTCCAGCAGGGTAATACCCATTTTGTATGGTGCAATCGTTGCTTCTAGCTCTTTCTGCGTAACATCACGGATAAAGGCTCGATTCGTAGTCAATACTTGCTCCATAGCAGATTGACCAATAACGCCACGCACCGCACTATCCAGCGCTTGACGCAGGCTATTATCAGGATTCGTCACGCTGAACAGGTATTGAGCAGGATCGGTAACACGGTACTGAACGTTCATTTCAACGCGGATAACGTTTTCATCTGATGTCAGCATCATACCGTTAGTCGCTTGCTCGCGAACGGTTTCAACGTTCACAGGAACGACTTGATCGATAAACGTTGGTTTCCAGTTCAGACCAGGTCCGACAACACCACTATATTCACCAAAACGTAATACTACGCCACGGTCACTTTCTTTAATGGTATAGAAGCCTGAGCCTGCCCATACTACGACAACCGCAGCAAGTGCTAACATACCTAAACGACCGCTCAGCTGTGATGGCTGTTTGTTATTACCTTCACCGCCGCCTTTATTACCGCCGCCGCCAAGCTTGCTGCCTATTTTACGAAAGAGATCGTCGAGATCATAAGCCCCAGGTTTCCGACCACCTTTGTTCCCGCCAGAGTTGCTGCCTTTATTGCCGCTTCCCCACGGATCGCGGTCTTGTCCGTCATTACCGGGCTGATTCCACGCCATGTTTTAGCTCCATTCTTTATGATTGATTTTTAGGGCTAAGAGCGATATTTCTCATCATTCATTTCACCCATGGGCGTCTTGAATCAAGTCGAGGATATTGGGCTCTTAATATCAATTCCATTGCCTAACTGTGTTGCGGTTAATTCAGTCAACTAACTGTTTTAACATCATTTTTAAACAACATAGTTAGGTAATTGTTGCTCCTGCTTGCATAAGCGTCGCCAATCCACCATTGGCATACGCACCTCAAGTCCAATAGTGCCGTCTTCTTCTTGCCATTCACGCTCGATGGATTGAAGTTGATAAAAACGACTCCGTAAGCGACCTTCATTCGGTGGTAAACGCAGTTCAAAATGTGCGATCTCACCTGAAAGGCGTTCCGTTAATGCTTGAAGCAACAAAGGGATACCTTCACCTGTTTGCGCTGAAACCCAGACACGAACTGGCTTGTTATCCTCATCTCTGTCAATACGCGGGACAAAATCGTCGAGCATATCAACTTTGTTCATCACTAAAAGTGTTGGGATTTCATTTGCATCTATTTCTTCCAGCACACTGTCAACCGCTTGGATATTTTCATCCAGTCGGACATCAACTGCATCAATCACATGGAGCAGTAAAGTGGCTTCACGCGTTTCTTGCAGAGTTGCTTTAAATGCAGCAACCAGATCATGTGGAAGGTGGCGAATAAAACCCACAGTGTCCGCTAAAACGACAGTTCCTACATCATCAACATCAATACGACGTAAAGTAGGATCTAACGTAGCAAACAGTTGGTCTGCTGCGTAAACATCTGCCGACGTCATCCGATTAAATAAACTGGATTTTCCGGCGTTGGTATAGCCCACCAAGGAAACAGTTGGAATATCTGCTTTGCTTCTTGATTGACGACCTTGCTCACGCTGTTTTTCGACTCGTCCGAGACGAGATAAAATCTGTTTGATTTTATCTCTGAGTAATCGGCGGTCAGTTTCAAGCTGAGTTTCACCGGGACCACGTAAACCAATCCCGCCTTTTTGTCGCTCAAGGTGCGTCCATCCCCTCACTAAGCGAGTGGATAAATGCCGTAATTGAGCTAA
This sequence comes from Providencia sp. LY12, assembly GCF_057621555.1. NCBI lineage: Bacteria > Pseudomonadati > Pseudomonadota > Gammaproteobacteria > Enterobacterales > Morganellaceae > Providencia > Providencia sp. LY12. The sequence continues at coordinate 4,066,529 of NZ_CM172594.1, forward strand.
TTCAACTTGAAGTTTACCTTCATGCGTACGCGCACGTTGTGCAAATATATCTAAAATTACCCCTGTACGATCAACGACCTTACATTGGCAAACCCGTTCGAGATTACGTTCTTGAGCAGGGCTAAGTGTGTGGTTAAATAACACCACATCAGCACCACTAGCTTCGACGGCTTCAGCGATTTCTTCAGCTTTCCCTTCCCCAACGAAAAATTTTGGATGGGGAGCCTTACGGCTGCCAGTTACTATTTGTACAGGTTTAACGCCAGCAGACGTCACTAAAGACTCAAATTCTGCTAAATTATCAATGTCTTTTTCTTGATCAAAAAAGACATGAACCAGTACAGCTAGTTCACCGCCTTCATACCTATCAAACAAGGTGTAACCTCTTAGGCTAAACAATAATTGCAAAGGAAAGACACAGGTATAGTCTCCCTACCCATGCTTTCCTTGTTTTTAGCGTACAGTCTTACTCAGCTGATTCGCCATCTTGCCCAGCAGAAGCACCACCGTGGTAGTTGCCATTGCCAGCGCCAGCAGTACCAGTACCGCTATGATGAGAAACAGGGCGTGCTGGAACCACAGTAGAGATAGCGTGTTTATAAACCATCTGGCTAACTGTGTTTTTCAGCAAAATAACAAATTGGTCAAAAGATTCGATTTGACCCTGCAATTTAATACCATTAACTAAATAAATAGAGACCGGAACCCTTTCACGACGTAATGCGTTCAGGAACGGATCTTGCAAAGATTGCCCCTTAGCCATTCTATGTTTTCCTTATTTTGTTGTTTTTTAAATGAGAATCTTACGATTCCTAAAAATTACTACTCAAAAATTACGCTTAACGCTTTAATTGTACACAAAGAATAGCCCTATGCACTAATAACCTGAATAACGGTGTCAAGCGCTTGCTGAGGTTGTTCACTATCTAACCGATGAACATTGTCCCAGCTTCTCAACCAAGTGATCTGCCGTTTAGCCAATTGGCGCGTCGCGCAAATCCCTCGATAAACCATTTCATCATAATCTATTTCACCATCGAGATAAGACCACATTTGTCGATAACCTACGCAACGAATGGAAGGTAAATCAACATGAAGATCGCCTCGTTGGTATAGCGCTTTCACTTCGTCTTCAAACCCTGCTTCTAGCATTAAACGAAAACGACGTTCGATACGCTCATGTAAAATTTTACGATCTTGTGGCTCAATAGCAAACTGAAACACATTATAAGGCAATTCTGTGCCTGCTGTTTGAGTCATTTCAGTCAAAGTTTGTCCCGAAATGAGATATACCTCTAAAGCTCGGGATAATCTTTGTGGATCATTAGGATGAATACGAGCCGCAGAGACGGGATCGACCTCAGCCAAACGGCGGTGTACTTCAGCCCAACCTTGTTCTTGCGCTATCTTCTCAATTGCCTCACGCACTTCTGGAGAGGCTGATGGCAGCGGTGATAACCCTTCTAATAAGGCTTTAAAATAAAGCATAGTGCCGCCAACCAGTAATGGAATCTTACCTTGAGACGAAATTTCATCCATTACATTTAATGCGTCACGACGAAAATCAGCCGCAGAATAAGGCTGAGATGGATCGAGGATATCTATCAAACGATGCGGGGCTTGGCTAAGCTCTTCTTGATTAGGCTTCGCGGTACCAATATCCATTCCTCGATAAATCAATGCCGAATCGACACTAATAATCTCCACAGGCAAATGCTTGCGTAATTCGATGGCCAATGCCGTTTTGCCCGAAGCCGTTGGCCCCATTAAGAAGATGGCATTAGGTTTTTGTTGAGTTACTAAATCACTCATTTGTCAGTGTAGCTACCACGGGTTGTAAATTAATTAATTGTAATAATGTTGGCGGTGGATTTGTAACCCACTGCGGACAGATCCGCTCAACATCAGCCAGTAATTGAACTGCCTGCGCCAAACTCCAACTTTCTTCGTTTTTTGCCTGTGAAATCGCATTTGCTAGCCATTGCGCGATATTTTCATTCGAGACACTCTCTTTTGCTGACAAAAACACGATTAAATCAGAAAAAAGCTGCGATAAATTTTGCGTTCTTAACGGTAACGATACCGTATGAATTGTTACTTTTCCATGAAATATCGAGGCATCGATACCAAATAGTGTCAATTGTTCCTTATAACGTTGCAAAACCTCTATTTCGTCACTTTTTAGTGACAATTTTAAGGGAATCAGCAACGGTTGAGGTTTTAATCCACCATTTTCTGGCGTTAATTGAGCCAGCTTGAGTAAGTAATTCGCTTCATTCAAGGATAACAGGATTATCCCTAATGAAGACTCAATTAATGCAAAGTTTTTTGCGTAAATTGTCAATACTTTACCGAATTGGTAGTTATCCGCACTTTTCGCTACAGATTGGCTATCTACAGGACTGACATTCAACGGCTTTCTTTCTGGGAATAACGGTTTTTTATCTTCAGGCGCAACGGGAATCGACATCAAACGTTGATACAGTTCACCCGCTTTACGTTCATAGCTTGGCTCTGAGCGTTGATAGCTTGGTGTTGGACTGGATTTGCCTGCATTGTCCGAAGCAAAAGAGCGACTTTTGCCCATGACTGATTCACTTCGTGGTTCACCATAAGAAAGTGAAGGCTCTTGAGCATGAATCCGTTGAGATCCTTGTGGTTTCTCTATTTCCGGTGAAGCCGGAGATGCAAAGTAGTTATCCCCAGCAGATGCACGATTTTCAACTTCGTTGGATACAGGCTCTATTCCTGGAAGTTCATTTTCCGTCAGTGCATTAAGCAATACAGCGCGTACCGCTTGATAGATAAAATCATGCACTAATCTAGCTTGATGAAAACGCACTTCATGTTTAGCGGGATGGACGTTCACATCCACTTGCTTTGGATCGATGGTCAAGTACAGCACATAAGCAGGTTGTTGATTCTCATCCAAATGACCTTCATAAGCTTGACGGATCGCATGGTTGATCAGCTTATCGCGCATCATACGACCATTCACATAGCAATACTGAATATCACTGACTCCGCTAGACGTCGTTGATGGTGTAACTACCCAGCCTTTGATTCCTAAATCACTGTGCTCCCATGAAAGCGCTAACGCGCCTTGCATAAAACCCGTTCCGCAGATTGAGCCTAAACGGCGCTCATGCTGATTGGCATCTTGCGCTGCACGATACTGCTTAACTAATTTGCCATTGTGCGACAAATTAATTGCCACATCAGGGCGAGAAAGTGCAATTCGACGCACGATTTCATCAATATGCCCAAACTCGGTTTTTTCTGTGCGCATAAATTTGCGACGAGCTGGCGTATTGTAAAAGAGATCCAGCACTTCGACCGTTGTGCCATTTGGATGGGCTGCGGGTTTTACCGTCACCTGCATGTCACGACCTTCTGCATAGGATTGCCATGCCTCAGTCTGCTCAGCAGGTTTGGAGGTTAATGTCAGGCGGGAAACAGAGCTAATACTGGCAAGGGCTTCTCCACGGAAACCCATGCTCATGATAGCTTCAAGGTCATCTAATGTGGCAATTTTACTGGTGGCATGGCGCGCTAAAGCGAGGATCAATTCATCTTTGTTGATCCCACAACCATTATCCCGAATCCGGATCAGCTTTTCTCCTCCTCGCTCAATCTCGATATCGATACGAGTTGCCCCTGAATCAAGGCTATTTTCGACTAACTCTTTAACCACGGAGGCGGGTCTTTCGACCACTTCGCCCGCTGCTATTTGGTTTGCTAATTGAGGAGAAAGGATCTGGATTGCCATAACCTAATTCACTTATTTTGGCGCTGCTTGCAGCGGATTCGCTAAAAAGTACTGACGTAACCCTTGGTGAATACCATCAGCCACTTTTTCTTGATAATCATTGGACTTCAATAGCTGCTCTTCGGATGTATTACTGATAAACCCAGTTTCCACTAAAATGGATGGAATATCGGGAGAACGTAGTACGCCAAGGCTCGCATGTTCTGGCGTTTTCTTATGAATATTACCAATTTTTCTGAGCTGCTGAATGACATGAACGGCAACATCGTAACCCACACGTTGTGAGTGCCCAAACTGTAAATCCAATACCGCTTGGCTTAAATACGGATCTGCACCACTAAGTGCGTCACCCGCCCCACCAAGAAGCTCAGATTGCTTTTCACGTTGCTCCAACCAACTACCTAATTCACTGTTTGCTCGGCGATTAGATAGTACCCAAACGGATGCCCCACGAGCGCTACTGTTTGGTGCTGAATCAGCATGAATAGAAACCAGCATGTTGGCGCCTTTCTTACGAGCAACGTCTGAACGACCACTGACGGAAATAAAATAGTCTCCGTCCCTTGTCATTACAGGCTTAAACATCGGATCTGCATCCAGTTTTTGATACAATTTACGCGCCACACTTAGTGTCACGTCTTTTTCTTTATAACCGTTTTTACCAATCGCCCCTGGGTCTTTTCCACCATGGCCCGCATCAATCGCAATCACCACCTGCTTAGTACCTTTTGGCAAGGTTTTGGTTGGCGTTGCTGGGGTTGATGGCGTGGTCGATGAAGCCACCGCTGGTACATTCATTTTTAATGGTTTTTCTTGTACCGGCTGAACAGGCTGCGAATTACGTGTGGATGGCGTTGCCGTTGGCTGGGCTGGCATCACGGTATTATTATATGAATTTGATGTCTGTCCTTTACCTGTTGATACCGTAAAGACAACTTGGTATTGACCAGAAACCTGCTGAACAACCGCTTTAGTTTTTGCCGCTTGAGAAAGCTCAAGGACGATACGTTTGTGCTGGCTATCAGGTGCTTGGCTAGCGCGAACTTGCTTCACCAAGTCCCCTTTCGGTAGCTTAAGTGGTAAGCCAATAATTTCACCACGTTGCTGAACATCAATCACTAAGCGTTCTGGTGAGTGCAACGGGAAGTAGGAATAATCAGGCTTTCCATCAACAAATGTTAATGTCACTTGCGCCTGTGAAGGGCTATTACTAACTTGAATATTAGAGAGAGATGCAGCTTTGGCGGTTGATGTCACCAGAGCCAGAGCAAACATCATCAATAATAAGAAAAGAGAAAAAATACCCTTGGTAGTTATTCTGTTCATCGATGCATTCATCATGAGCTATATGTTCCTTAGAATACCGTTAACGCTTCCAATAACGACTCTCCGGTTGTCGAAAAAGCGACAACCCGAGCCTGACGCCCTTCATCTTGATAGGTTAAATGGATCTCCAGATCCGCTTCAGGTAAGAAGCCTTTACCCTGCTGTGGCCATTCCACTAAACAAACTGAGTTGTCTGAAAAATAGTCGCGGATCCCCATAAACTCAAGTTCTTCAGGATCAGCTAAGCGATACAGATCAAAGTGAAAAACGTGTCTATCCGCTAATTCATAAGGCTCAACGAGTGTATAGGTTGGGCTTTTTACATGGCCTTGATGGCCCAATGCTTGTAAAAATCCACGACTAAATGTGGTTTTTCCTGCACCTAAATCGCCATACAGGTTAATAACTGCGCCTTGTTTACAGGCCATAGCGATCGTGCACCCAAGCGCGACTGTTTGCTCTTCATTAGCAAGTTGTACTGTGCGTTCTTTCATAGTTAGCGAAGCCAATTATAATGATAAAATTCATTCAATATTGATATTAACGCCTATTTTAACTCAAGCAGATCTATTTGTGTTATTTAACATTGTTGGAACATCGAGATCGGACATTTCCGAGCAAGATCGTGCCAACGCGATCCGTAGATTTTGAGAAATCCAATGATCGTGTTAGAGTGCCTGCGAATCCACTTTTACCTAGATATTTCCCATGTCCACACGCCTCGATCTCGACCTTCTTGCCCAAAATATTAAACAATGGGGCATCGATGCTGGCTTTCAACAAGTCGGTATTTGCGATACGGATCTTACCCTTGAAGAACCCAAGCTCCAAGCATGGCTGGATAAACAATATCATGGAGAAATGGAGTGGATGAAGCGCCATGGTATGATGCGGGCGAGACCCCATGAATTACACCCCGGCACACTGCGTGTCATTAGTGTTCGAATGAACTACCTTCCTGCTAAGGCAGCTTTTGCCAGCACGCTAAACAATCCAGAACTAGGCTATGTCAGCCGCTACGCCCTTGGTCGCGATTATCATAAGCTATTAAAAAAACGCTTAAAAGTGCTTAGTGATCGGATCCTCGAGTATTGCAGCCAGTTTGAGTGTTCCGATGATTTGAATTTTCGCCCTTTTGTTGACTCGGCACCTATCCTGGAACGCCCACTTGCTGTCAAAGCGGGTTTAGGCTGGACGGGCAAGCACTCACTGGTGCTCAACCAACATTCAGGCTCATGGTTTTTCCTTGGCGAATTGCTTGTCAATCTTCCTCTACCCGTTGATCAACCCGTTGAAGAGCAATGCGGGCGCTGTGTTGCTTGTATGACAACTTGCCCAACAGGTGCAATTGTCGAGCCTTATACTGTTGATGCAAGGCGCTGTATTTCCTATCTAACCATTGAACTCGATAGTGCTATCCCCGAAGAGTTTCGCCCTCTCATGGGTAATCGGATTTATGGTTGTGATGACTGCCAACTTATCTGCCCGTGGAATCGCTTTTCTCAGTTGACGGATGAAGAGGATTTTAGCCCTAGAGCCGCATTGCATACGCCGGAGCTATTGGATCTTTTTTCATGGGACGAAGAGAAATTTCTCCGTATTACGGAAGGATCGGCGATTCGCCGTATCGGCTATATAAAATGGCTACGTAATATCAGCGTTGCTTTGGGTAATGCACCCTATCAAGATAATATTATTCTCGCATTACAGAGTCGTCTAGGGATCAACCCTATGTTAGACGAGCACTTCCAATGGTCGATTGGCCAACAACTCAAGCGTCGAGAAGAAAACCAAGTCACAATTCAAACTTCGCAACAAAAACGTCTTGTTCGGGCAATTACTAAAGGTTTACCTAGAGACGCCTAAAAAAAGTCCAGCCTTATATCCTAATCTATCAATTGTCAAACTGATGTGAATAAAATAAAAAAGTGCTTACCCGACAATAGGTAAAGGATTTGCAAGTTGTGCTAAGCACATTTTGAAGAAATAGTTTTTTACTTTAATTTCAATGAATTAAAATTAAAATTAATAATATTCATTTTGTGATAGTCAAAAATTAACCAATAACTAACCTGTGGATAACTCTGTGCAGCAAAGTATTTCTATCTAGGATAAAATGAACCTAGATCCACTCAGGTTGTGGATAACTTTCTCATGGAGAGAAGTAATAAAAAACGCTGAATTTTAGTTAACTAACTAAAGTAAAGTTATCAAAAAGTCAGGTTAATAAGAAATTTTAACTGAACCGGTAAAAATAAGATTTTTTACCTTTCACTCGAACGTTCGCCATTTTAGCTGAAGTTCTTATAGGATGCCCTATTGCTAAGGGGTGGCTATTCTATGGCTCTCCGCCTATGAATGCAAGCAAAAAACTCACTTGGATCCTAAAAAGATCATAAATAATAAAAGGATCGTGGGCAAGGAAGGCAAAAGCTGCTTTTGTGTAAATAATGAACGCTAAAAGGCCAATAAGTATTAATGCGTAAGCAAAAAACTAGCATTTAATAGAATGTTTATTGGGCGTCATGTAAAAAGAGAAACAGAGAAAATTGAGAGGTAAAAATTTGGAGCGGGAAACGAGACTCGAACTCGCGACCCCGACCTTGGCAAGGTCGTGCTCTACCAACTGAGCTATTCCCGCATTTGGTGGGTACTGCTTCTGCTAAAACACTAAGAAAGTTTGGAGCGGGAAACGAGACTCGAACTCGCGACCCCGACCTTGGCAAGGTCGTGCTCTACCAACTGAGCTATTCCCGCATTCCGAAAATAGTGCTCTAGCTAAAACATCAAGAAAATTTGGAGCGGGAAACGAGACTCGAACTCGCGACCCCGACCTTGGCAAGGTCGTGCTCTACCAACTGAGCTATTCCCGCATAACCAATTCTTGGTGCCTTAATCGTGCCAATAAAATCACAAAAACTTCATCGGTACGGGGAGCGCATTATACGAGAAATTAAGATACTAGCAAGCGTTTGAACTCAATTTTTTTATTTTTTTGTTCGTTTGATGATAAAACAATCATAGTGATGATTTTGTCGTCGCCGTTTGTTAAATAAGCATTTCAAGGTGTTAAGTTTGTTAATTTGCGCAGCCATATTTACTGCGACTATGGCTTTATCCCTTTCGCAACTCTTGAGCTTGCCGTTGTGTAAGCTTTACCCGCTTCTCGCTTACCTACTGAGATAACTAAAATAACAATTTCAGAATCAATAACTTGATACACCAAACGGTAACCTGATGCCCGTAATTTGATTTTATAGCAACCGGATAAATCCCCCTGTAGCCGTGTTGATTCCACATGGGGACTAGTTTGTAATTTTTTCAGTTTCTTTTTGAATTGTTCTCGGATATCACTACCAAGCTTCTGCCATTCCTTTAATGCGCGTTCATCGAAGTCAATATTATAAATCATCCAAATTCACTCTGATTCGTTTAGCTGGTTTCTTCAAACGCTCACGAACGACAGCCAGAATATCTTCATCATCATCATTGTCACTCACAACAACAGAAACCTCAGCAAAAGGAAGCTTCTTATTTTCTGCGACGTAACGTAAAAATAATCTCAGTGCATCTGATGGTGATAAATTTAAATTTTCTAAGGCTTGATAGGCTTCTTTCTTTAATTGTTCATCGACTCTAATCTGAATTGTTGACATCACTTTCTCCTACTTTCAAAGTAACTTAACAAAGACTATCGTAATGACAAACGTAATGCAAATTGCATTACAATGAATATCGAGGAAAAGTTGGCTCTTTGAGAAAAACCAACTCACCCTGATAGCAATATTATTTAATAAACGTTTCTCGGTAATATACCAGCTCAGCAATTGATTCGCGGATATCATCCAGCGCTTGGTGGGTGTTTTTCTTTGAGAATCCAGCGAGGATCTCAGGCTTCCAGCGGCGAGCTAACTCTTTTAATGTACTCACATCAAGATAGCGGTAATGAAAATAGCTTTCTAACTCTGGCATATAATTAAATAAGAAGCGGCGGTCTTGTCCTACGCTATTCCCACAGATAGGCGATGCGCCTTTTGGTACCCATTTTTCTAAAAATTCAATGGTCGCCAGCTCGGCTTCACGTTCACCAATGGTACTTTTACGAATGCGCTCTACTAAGCCGCTATTAGTATGGGTGTTTACATTCCACTCATCCATCAATGCCAGCTGCTCTTCGGTTTGATGTACCGCGATAACAGGGCCTTCGGCTAAGATATTCAGGTTACTGTCAGTCACAATAGTAGCTATTTCAATAATACGATCACGAATAGGATCGAGCCCGGTCATTTCTAAATCGATCCAAATTAAATTATTCTCATTCTTTTGCATGATATGCCCTAACTGAATACGGTGGAGTTAAGGTATGATAACACCCTTCGTTCTATCCGTTATAGGTATGTTGTTTTTCAATAATATCCCTATCGGTTATAATATAGACGCCAAATTATTTAAGTGAGAGAGGTCAGGTGGCTAAGCAGAAACTTTCGAAAGGCCAACAGCGCCGCGTGCAAGAAAATCATCAAAAAAGGCTCAAAAAGCAGAAAACTATTGAGATTGATGATAGCCAATTAGGTGAGGCTCAAGAGGGCTTAGTAATTAGCCGCTTTGGTCAACATGCGGATATTGAAGCCTCAGACGGCACTATACAGCGTTGTAACCTGCGTCGAACCATCTCATCTTTAGTGACCGGGGACAAAGTTGTCTGGCGTCCTGCGCTAAACACACAGAGTGATATAAAAGTGAACGGTATTGTCGAAGCCGTTCATGAGCGCCACTCCGTCTTAACTCGTCCTGATTATTATGATGGGTTAAAACCTATCGCCGCCAATATCGACCAAATCGTCGTGGTTTCTGCGATTTTACCTGAATTATCGCTCAATATTATCGACCGCTACTTAGTCGCCTGTGAAACCACAGGGATCCAGCCGATTATTGTCTTAAACAAAGTTGACTTGCTAGATGACGAAAATCGCGAGTGGGTCAGTGATTTAATGACAATTTATAGCGACATTGGCTACCAAGTGCTCGAAGTTTCCAGCCATACCGGTGAAGGAATGGAAGCACTCACTAACACCCTATCCGGTAAAGTGTCAGTCTTTGTTGGTCAATCTGGTGTCGGTAAATCCAGTTTATTGAACACGCTGTTACCTCAAAATGAAGCCGCGATCTTAGTCAATGATGTCTCTGATACCTCGGGCTTAGGGCAACACACCACGACTGCATCCAGGCTGTACCACTTCCCACAGGGTGGTGATGTCATCGATTCACCGGGCGTGCGTGAATTTGGTCTCTGGCACCTGACAAAGGAACAAGTGACCAAAGGATTTGTCGAATTTAAAGATTACCTTGGTGGCTGTAAATTCCGCGATTGTAAACACTTAGATGACCCTGGTTGTTTACTGCGAGACGCAATGGAAGACGGCAAAATTGCCGAATCACGCTTTGAAAACTATCACCGTATTTTAGAAAGTATGGAACAAGTTAAACTGCGTGGTAACTTTACCGCTAAAGATAAATAATCCCCAAAATCAGTCTAAAATAAGTTAGTGAGCGCTCACATCTTATCTGCTTTGTGAAATAATTAGAAAGCAGATTAGTTTCAGTTACAATAGCGCCCTTTCACTAACTTACCTTTAAAATTCAGAGGTTAACGTGCTAGATAAAATCAAAATCCGCCTGCAATTTATACTTCCTAAACAAGGGCTTACCCAACTTGCAGGATGGTTTGCTAGTCGAAACGTCGGGTTTGTAACCCAATGGGCAATAAAGCTGTTCGCTAAAGCCTATAAAGTGAATATGAATGAAGCTCAAAAAAGTGAATTGACTGCATATTCAACCTTTAACGACTTCTTCATCCGTACGCTGAAAGATGGCGCGCGCCCAATTGTTGAAGCTGAGCATAAACTTGCACAACCTGCGGACGGTGCTGTTAGCCAATTAGGGCCTATTGATAATGACCTAATCTTTCAGGCAAAAGGTCATAACTATACGGTTGAAGCCCTGCTTGCTGGTCAATATCAGTTAGCGGATAAATTCCGTGGTGGTGATTTTATCACAACCTATTTATCCCCAAGCGACTACCACCGCGTGCATATGCCATGTGATGGCTTATTAACAGAGATGATTTACGTCCCTGGCGATCTGTTCTCCGTTAATCCATTAACCGCAGCAAATGTGCCGAACCTATTCGCGCGTAATGAACGTTTGATCTGCGTGTTTGATACCCCATTTGGCACAATGGTGCAGATTTTAGTTGGTGCAACCATTGTAGGCAGCATTGATACGGTTTGGAGCGGTTGTGTTAACCCACAACGTGAAGGCGTGATTAAACGTTGGACGTATCCAGCACAAGGTGAAGAAGGCGCTATCTTCCTACAAAAAGGGGAAGAAATGGGTCTATTTAAACTGGGTTCTACTGTTATTAATCTGTTTGAGCCTAACAAAATTCGCTTTAATGCCTCATTGATCCCAGGCTATGCAACCCGCATGGGTGAGCTGTTGGCTGAATCAACGGATGAACAGCAACGCACTGAAACTGTTAGCTAATCATTTAAACTATAATTAAGTTATTCTATCGCTGAAGGAGCTCCTCACTGTGCGTTTGATTATCAGTTTTTTACTTAGCCTGTTAATCGTTTTTTCATCCCAAGCGGCGCCAGCCTCCGCGCAAGATGAAGCACAGATTACACAGGAGCTCAAACAGCTTGATCCAAACAAAAACCCCAAAGATGCTGAGATTGCTCAAGCGTTGCAAGGGGCATTAAGCTGGATTAATGAAGCTCGAGATGCGGACAATAAGGCAAAGTCTTACCAAGACGCTATTGATAATTTTCCTAGAATTATCAAAACCATCCGCCAAAACTTGCTCAATGAAACGGATACACCGCCCGCGATCCCCACTAGCATTAGCTTAAGTGAACTCGAGCAGCGTATTACTCAAGTAAGCAGCCAATTGCTTGATCAAGGGCGCTTGATGCAGCAAGAGCAAGACAAAGGGCGTGAAATCAGCGAATCCCTGAATCTCTTGCCACAGCAGCTGTCTGAAGCTCGACGCCAGTTAACTGACGCCTCAACGCGTTTCCAGTCGCTCAATACGCCAACGACTCCGTTAGCTGAAGCTCAATATACCTTAGCTCAAGCCGAAGTAAGTGCTCGCAAATCGATTGTGAACGAGCTAGAAATGGCGCAGTTATCAGCTAATAACCGCCAAGAAATTTCTCGAATGGCGCTAGAGCTTGAGAAAAAGCGTTATCAGCGCCTAGAGCTTGAACTTCAGCAACTCCGTGATTTTCAAAATACCCAACGCCAGCAAAAAGCAATATTGGCGTTAGAGCATACAGAAATGTTGGCGGAACAGGGTGAATTGACCCCGTTCTTAAAAGAACAGCTCGATATCAACCGCAAAATGTCCCAAGAGTTGACCGAGCAAGCGCAGCGCATGAGCGCAATCACCACCAACCAAGCCGAAATCTCCACCAGCATTCGAAATGCGCGACAAGCACTGTCCACTATCCGTGAACAAGCCCAGTGGATCAGCAGTTCAAGTTCCTTAGGGGAAGCGCTTCGAACACAACTTTCTCGCCTTCCAGATATCCCTAAAAGCCAGCAACTTGACCGTGAAATGGCGGATTTACGTGTTCAGCGGCTAAATTATGAAGATATGCTTGAGCGCTTATCCAAGCTCGATGTGTCGGTGCAAGAAAGTGCTAATGATTTAAGTCCTGCCCAGTCGCAGGTTTATCAATCACTGATGAAGACCCGCAAAGAGCTATTAACCTCTCTCATTTCGGGCTTTGATGGCGAAATGTTAGAGCTGACTAAGCTCAATGTTGCAACGGGGCAATTAACTGATGCGCTAAAAGAGGTGAAAGACGCCTCAAACCGTTATCTATTCTGGGTCGCTGACGTCCCGCCAATTAGCATTAATTATCCGGTACTTGTGGTTACTGACATGACCCAGCTACTTTCACTGGATACTCTCTCCCAGCTAACGGGCGCACTACAAGTGATGGTCACGAGCCAAGACTCGTTCTTATACCTGCTAGGTTCCATTATCTTAGTGATTTTCAGTGTTAGCACGCGCCGCCATTATCAAGCGTTCTTAGACCGCTCCAGCCTACGCATTGGTAAAGTCACACAAGACCGTTTCTATTTAACCGTTCGTACTATTTTCTGGTCGATTATTGTCGCACTCCCCCTTCCAATGATGTGGTCTGCCATTGGTTATGGCTTACAAAGTGCATGGCAATATCCGATGGCAGCGGCGATTGGCTACGGCGTTAGCGCAACGACCCCGCTGCTCTGGCTGTTTATGATCAGTGAAACATTCTCACGCCCAACTGGGCTGTTCATTTCCCACTTTGGTTGGGATAAAGACGCGGTTAAGCGCGCAATGCGCCATTATCGATTAGCCATTTTTGTGATTGTGCCGTTAGTGATGGCAATCATCACCTTTGAACATTACAGCGAAAGAGAGTTCTCCGCGACCTTAGGCCGCCTCTGCTTCTTAGTGCTGTGCGTCGCATTAAGCCTAATTACCAACAACTTACGCCGTTCTAAAATTCCATTGTATTTGGACAGGCACGGCTCCGGTGAAAACTTAGTTAATACCGCATTATGGTGGCTCATTTTCATTGCGCCGGTGATTGCTGCATTTTTCTCCGTATTAGGTTATTTCTCAACGTCTCAAGCACTACTAGCGCGGCTCGAAACCTCTGTTGCGATTTGGTTTGTGATTCTAATTGTTTATCACACAATCCAGCGCTGGATGTCGATGCAGCGCCGCAAACTCGCCTTCGAGCGAGCAAAACAGCGCCGTGCGGAGATCTTAGCCCAGCGAGCTAAAGGGGAAGAAGACTCTCAATTACCCAATGCTAGCGGTGAAGGGAATATTGATATCGAAGAGCAGGTTCTTGACCTTGATACTATCAGTTCCCAATCAGTTGGATTGGTACGCTCCATTCTGACTATGATAGCGCTGGTCTCGTTAATCTGGCTGTGGTCCGAATTACATACCGCATTTTCATTCCTTGAAAATATTCGCCTGTGGGATGTGACCTCATCCATCAATGGAGTCGAAACCGTTCAAGCCATCACAATGGGGTCGATTTTCATCGCTATTTTGGTGATTATCGTTACTGCACAGCTCGTCAGAAACTTGCCTGCACTATTAGAACTGGCGGTTCTTCAGCATCTCGATTTAACACCGGGTACCGGTTATGCCATCAGTACCTTGACCAAGTACAGCATCACCATCATCGGAACTATTGTCGGTTTCTCAATGCTGGGGATCGACTGGTCAAAACTGCAGTGGCTTATTGCTGCAATGGGGGTCGGGCTCGGGTTTGGCTTACAAGAAATTTTCGCCAATATTATCTCTGGCTTGATGATCCTGTTTGAAAAACCGATCCGTATCGGCGATACGGTCACTATCCGTAACTTAACCGGTAGTATCACTAAGATTAATACCCGCGCCACTACCTTAACGGACTGGGATAGAAAAGAGATTATTGTGCCGAACAAGGCATTTATTACTGAACAGTTTATTAACTGGTCTCTGACCGACACCATTACCCGTATCGTGATGACCATCCCTGCTCCTGCGGATGCCGATAGCGAAAAAGTGACAGAGATTATCCTGCGGGCCGCAAAACGCTCGTCCATGATCTTGGATAACCCGAATCCTGAAGTTTATCTCGTGGACTTACAGCAAGGGATCCAAATTTTCGAGCTGCGGGTGTATGCAGGTGAAATGGGGCACCGTTTACCGGCTCGCCACGAAATCCATCAGCATATTTTAGAAGCCTTTGCAGAACAAGGAATTACATTGCCATTCCCACCGTTCCAAGCCCGTGTGGATGTGCGCAGTAATTCGATTCAAAGCGCCACAAATAACCTTTCTGGTCGCAACCCACCTCGTGGTACTGGTGAGCTATAAGTTTATTGAGGGAGCACTTGCTCCCTTATTTTCTATGGTAAAAAAGGCAGAGTAATGACTCAAGCAGTAGAAATCCAAGACGAATCCATCAAATTAAAAATTGCACAGTATGAGCGTGTAGGCTCCATTCTGTTTTTTCTGATTCCATTGGTGATTTTGCTGATTGTCGGAAAGGGTTTTGCCTTTAATACGCTCTATCTGTGGCAAGGATTCAGCCTGCTGTATTTAGTGGTTTACCGTTTGAAAGTGCGTCAATTATCGACAAAAGCGCTACAACTCAGTGTACGCCGAGGATGGGGATATAATCGATTTTACCGCTTTTGCTGGGGATATTTGATTCTGTCTGTGATCGGATTAACGGGATACCTGCTGATATCCCGTTAAATTAATATTGGACGAATTAGCTTTCTTCGCTATTACCGTAGGTTTTAATGTAGTTATCAGCCAGTTTTTGCGCTTGTTTCAGCTCTTCTGCGTTCAACTGCTCTGCGATTTTTTTCTGTAAACGTTGGCTCTCTTTATTACCACTATAAACCGCGGTAGACAGCCATGCATACGCTTGCTGTAGGTTCTTTTTCACCCCTTTCCCTTCAGAGTACATCACCCCTAAACGGTCTTGGGAATTTGCATCACGCTGTTTTGCGGCTTTTCTGAACCAAAACACAGCTTTTTCATTATCTAATGCGACGCCACTGCCAATCGAGTACATTTGCCCGATTTTGAACTGTGCAATCACATTACCGCCTTGCGCTGCCTTTCTAAACCAGTATGCAGCTTTTTCCAGATCCTGTTTAACCCCTAAGCCCTGTGCATACATGGTGGCCATGTTGGTTTCTGCGCGAGTATCACCATTTTTAGCGGCTTCTTCGTACCACAGCATCGCTTTATCATAATCTCGGCGAACACCAAAACCATTTACATACATAGTACCAAGGCGGAATTGGGCATCTGAATTACCTTGATCACCAGCTTTGATAAACCATTCCGCTGCCACTTTGGAGTCTTGGGAAACGCCCTGACCTTTAAAATAACGCTCACCTAACAGGAATTGAGATGCGGGATCACCTTTTTCAGCTAACTGCGTAATTTGCTCTATCGTCGTCTGTTCACTGGCGGTCGTTGGTTTCGCCGGTGTAGCCAGTAATAATGAACTATAACAAACAGATCCTAACAACAGCGCTAACGCAATTCTTTTCATCCTAAGTAACCCTCAACAGTGCAGTATGGCAACTGGCGACACAGTAATACCCGTTATTATCGGCTGATCTGGCAGATTATACAGCCTAAACTCGCTTTTCATTTGAAGTAGTTTAAATTTACTCGTCAGAAGACAAAATAGGATAAACGCCTTAATTTAGACAAATAGCACTTTTCGTTATCATTCATGACAAAAGGCAAATAAAAAGCCAGATAGTTTTTTATTCTATCTGGCTTTCTGCTAATACACATAGCAAAAGTGATTATTTGTTGTCTAAATATTTACTTCGCAAATAACGAGCAACCGCATCATCTTGGTTAGAACCAATCACTTCCATCTGCGGTAAAGCATCTTTCAGCAGCTGATGAGCATTCTGCATAATGCAGCCCTTGCCCGCTAACTTCAGCATCTCTTTGTCATTCATGCCATCACCAAACGCGATGCAATCATGGGTTCCATAACCATGCAATGCCGTGACTTGTTTCAAAGCTTCCCCTTTAGAAACGGAGCCTGCCATCACTTCAAGGCAGCTGTGTAAGGAGAAAGTAACATGCACTTTATCTTGCCAGCGACGTTGAATACGCTGTTGCAGATCGACCAGTAAATCATGATCTTCACTCGTGTAATACACTTTACAGACTTCCGATGTAGGGAAATCGCGGTGGTCAAACAGTTGGTAATTAAACACGGACTCTTTGAAAAACTCTTTCTGCTCAGGGCTTTCACGGTTAATAAACCAATCATCACCATGGTAGTAATTGGTGAGAATTTCAGGGTGATCAAACTCCATTAAGCACAGTTCTTTCGCTATCTGCGAGTCAACGTTGTTCGCAAAAATGAGGTCACCATTGGTATTATGAATACGCGCCCCATTCGAGGTGATCATATAAGCATCAATACCCAGACCATCACGGATCTGTGCAACATCAATATGATGGCGTCCCGTCGCGAACACAAACCGGACTTCTTCGGTCGCTACAAGCTGCTTAAGTGTATCTTTGGTATACAGAGTTAAATCATGATTGGGAGATAAAAGTGTTCCGTCCAAATCGGAAGCAACAACCGGATATTTCATACAAGATCCCTAATTATGGCTAATGCTGCTCAAAAAAATCACAAATTGCATTGAGGGCCATGGCTCTCAATGCATCTATTTCAAACAGGATTTCGTGGTGAGCCCCTTCGATAATGAGGGGTAATTTTTCTTCTCGTCCTGTTTGCGCTTTTTGCCGACTTTGACAAAAAGCTTGTAGCTCTCGATTACTGACTACCTTCTCTTCGCTCGCTTCAAGGAGCATCAGAGGGGTTTCAATCTCTCCCGCTTTCGCAACCAGCTCTTTGCCAATCGCAAAACTTTCTCGTAACCAGTGGTAAGTTGGACCACCGAGACGTAATTCAGGATAATCCGCATAGTAGCGTAAATAACGTCGATAACGCTCTTGGCTATGGGTTAACACATTGATTAAATAAGGTAATGGCTGCCATTTTCCCGTTGAAACCGCATAATCATTTCGCACACTGCGGCGCGGTTCTGCACGCTCAACAATAAAGCTCGCGAGCCAATGGGGCATCGGTAAATTCACGCCAATCATGGGAGCGCACAATGCGGCGGCGTCAAATGTCACGCTATCTCGGAGTAAATACCCAGCGAGAATCGCGCCTCCCATCGAATGAGCCAACGCATAGCATTTAGGATAGTGACGATCTCTCACTTCTAAATCAATGAATTTTTCAAAATCATCAATGTAATCTGTGAATTTTTCAACGTGCCCTTTTTGGGGATCCGCCAGCATACGGCCTGATCGCCCTTGCCCACGATGATCAATAATAAAAACATCGAATCCTAGATGATAAAAATCGTAGGCGATTTCAGGGTATTTAACGTAACTTTCACTGCGACCCGGTGAGATAACCACAGCTTTATGGTGCTTTGCATGAATAAAACGCACATAGCGAATAGGAACGTCATCAACACCTAAAAACTCAGCTTCTTCACGTAGTTGCCAAAAATCTAAAAGCGGACCGTTGGTAAAGGCCGAAAACTCAGTTTCTCGATTTAACCAACTGGCTTTTAGACTATCTGGCGTCATGGGGTTTCCTCATTCATAACCTTCTAGATGGTCTTGGATGAGTGTCATAAACGCCTCACCAAAACGCTCTAATTTTTTCTCACCAACCCCATTAATCAGTAATAATTCAACGGGTTTGGTCGGGCAATGCTCTGCCATTTCAATCAACGTTGCATCGTTGAACACCACAAAAGGCGGGATATTTTCTTCATCCGCAATGGATTTGCGTAATTTACGCAATTTGGCAAACAGCTTCTTATCATAATTGCCATGATAAATTTTGTTTTGTTGATTCCGGCTTTTGGTGACTAAAACACGTGGAACCGCTAACTGTAATGGCATTTCACCACGCAGTATGGGTCTGGCTGCTTCCGTCAATTGTAGTGCGGAAAAATGCGCGATATTTTGCGTGATCATGCCTAAATGAATTAATTGACGTAAGACGCTCACCCAATGTTCATTCGTTTGCTCTTTACCAATGCCATAAACTGGCAGTTTATCGTGCCCTAAATCGCGGATCCGTTGATTGTTAGCGCCTCGTAACACCTCAACAATATAGCCAATACCAAACCGCTGCCCAACGCGATAAATACAGGAGAGTGCTTTTTGCGCATCCATCAGCCCATCATAACGCTTTGGCGGATCAAGGCAGATATCACAGTTACCGCAAGGTTTTTGGCGGTTTTCACCAAAATAGTTTAGTAAAACTAGGCGACGACAAGTTTGCGCTTCCGCAAAGGCAGCAATCGCATTCAGTTTATGACGTTCAATATCCTGCTGCATTCCCGCTGGTTTTTCTTCTAAGCATCGGCGGAGCCACGCCATATCAGCAGGATCGTAGAAGAGAATGGCTTCGGCTTCGACGCCATCACGCCCCGCTCGTCCTGTTTCTTGGTAATACGCTTCAATGTTGCGAGGAATATCAAAGTGTGCCACAAAGCGGACATTGGACTTGTTAATCCCCATTCCAAATGCCACGGTCGCAACCACAATTTGCAGATTATCTTTCTGAAAAGCATCTTGTACCCAGTCACGTTGGGCGCTCTCCAAACCCGCGTGGTAAGCAGCCACACTCAAGCCACGTTTTTGCAATCTTTCCGCGGTTTCTTCAACTTTACTACGGCTATTACAGTAAACAATTCCCGATTTACCTTTCTGAGCCTTAATAAAAAACCATAATTGATCTAACGGCTTATACTTCTCGACTAAAGTATAGCGGATATTCGGGCGATCAAAGCTGCTCACATGGACTAATGGGTCATTAAGCTCGAGTAAGCGAATAATATCAGCGCGCGTGGTTTCATCTGCCGTGGCAGTCAGCGCCATCACTGGTACATTCGGTAAAGAATGGCGTAATTGACCTAACGAACGATATTCAGGGCGGAAATCGTGGCCCCATTGGGAAATACAGTGCGCTTCATCTACCGCCAGTAAGGCAATATCCCAGCCACCAATTTGCTGAATAAAGTAGTCGGTCAATAAGCGCTCTGGCGCCACATACAAAAGTTTGATTTTCCCTTGAGCGCATAATTCCATAATTTGGCGCTGCTCTAGCGGGGTTTGTGAGGAATTTAAACAAGCCGCTTCAACACCGTGTAACTTGAGTTGATCAACTTGATCCTTCATTAAGGAAATTAAAGGTGATACCACCAGCGTAATGCCTTGTTTGACCAACGCAGGCACTTGGTAGCAGAGCGATTTTCCGCCCCCTGTTGGCATCAATACTAAGCAGTCACGACCATCGAGGATACCGCCAATGACAGCATCTTGCCCCGGACGAAAGGATTGGTAGCCGAACGTGCTGTTGAGCACATTTTCAGCCAGTGAAAGTTGATTGATAACGCAAGCGGTAGACACGAATTTCCTCTAGAGGTTGAAACAAATAGCTGCCCGAAAAGAGCAGCTATTGGCAAGATATTACCCTGAAATGACTGGGATGTCTGCCCAGATCACATGATATCGTTAAGCATCACACCGATACCAAAACGTGTTTGGCGATAGTCGTAGTCTATCATCGACTCACCATAACCGCTAAACAGTTGGGTATACAAACGCACGTGCTTCGTCATTGGATAGCTCCAGCCCAACTCCGCGTTACCATACCCTGAGTTCCAGTTATAGTGACCCGCAGCTGAAATAACGCTATCCCCAAGTGCATACCCCACTTTTACGCGGTAATAGCCGAGATATTTATTAATGTCTGGGTTGTCATCGCTGCTTTCACTTTCAGGAATTCGGTACCATGGCTTCAATTCCACTTGCCAGTCACCCTTTTGCGCCATTGCTCGGGCATAAATACGGTTCCAACTACGGGATGTTGGATCAGAGCGACCATTTGATTCATGGTTAAAGCCCGTTTCGAATTCGCGTAACGTCCAGCCCGCAAATTGGTTATCTAGCGCCCAACCAACAAAAATCTGTGGCTCATAGTTGGTTTCACGAAATGGCGAAGATTCTTTCTTATTACTCAATTGCCACCAAGAACGCTGGGTATAAGATGCCGCGAGAACCGAATTTTCCCCCGCAATACCACGCCAAATAGGAAACGCCAAGCTCAATTGGAATTTCACTTCATCTTTCAGTGCATCATCACCCCAATCATAACTCGCGATGGCCTTCTTATTCATCGAAGACGTATAGGTATAAATGATGTAATTGGGTTCATAAGGATACAGAACGAATGGGTTATCATAATTTTGCAGTAACCCCGAAATAATACTTCCGCGAACGGGTGTATGATTTTCAGTATCCTGCTGTGCCGGTTCGTTGGTATTGTCAGATGCAAAAAGTGAAACAGACCAGAAACAGAGCACAGAACTCAACAACATTTGTAAAGCGCGCATTTGCCATTCCTATTTCAACTGCGGTGAAAAAAATTTGTTTCATTTTACACCGAAAAATGATCAACCGTTGAAAGATTATTCATTTGTTTTCTAGATATTAGCACATACATAATGTTAACTTATCATTAACATCATAGACAAGGATCCTAAAATGAATGACCGCATCTATACTTTCGAAGAAGCCAGCAAATTTATGAGCGATGCATTTATCTATAGAATGCCTTTTAATCAATTACTTGGAATTGAACTACTACAAATGACGGATGACTTAGTCCAGCTATCCGTGAAAAATCGTCCCGAGCTTATTGGTAATTTCACCCAAAATATTCTCCATGGTGGTGTTATTGCATCCTTATTAGATGTGGCGGGAGGTATGGTGTGCATCAACCGGATCCTTCAACGCATTGAGCCTCTCGTTCACCAAGATATTGCCGACAAGATGTCCAAAATGGGCACAATTGATTTACGCGTTGATTATTTGCGCCCTGGGCGTGGAGAGGTTTTTATCGCGAGCGCCAGCTTACTACGCGATGGTAATAAAATTGCCGTCACCCGCAGTGAATTACATAATGAGAAAAATCAGCATATTGCTACAGCCACTGCGACTTATTTGATTGGGTAAAAAAATCTGAGCGGATGAAACAGCCTAGTAAATAATTAATAACCTCATTAACTAATAGCTTGTAAAAAAACCTGAGCAATGTCACATTAACGACATCACACATCGAGCCTCTCACATTCTTGGCTTCGATCTCTCAGTTTGACTTTATATCAATTTCAGAGCTATTCATGAGCCAACAAAATACTACCAAAGGCGTACTATGTGCCTTAGGCGCTTATTTTATTTGGGGTGTCGCCCCCATTTATTTTAAATCCATCAAAGAAGTGCCTGCAGAAGAAATTTTGACTCACCGTATTATTTGGTCATTCTTCTTTATGCTGCTATTACTGACCATCACGCGCCATTGGAATTATTTCCGCCAAGTCTTAAAACAGCCTAAAAAGATCTTAATTTTAGGTGTAACAGCTGTGACAATTGCGTCTAACTGGCTGATTTATATCTGGGCGGTAAATAATGGGCATATGCTACAAGCCAGCTTAGGGTATTTTATCAACCCTCTGGTTAACGTATTGTTTGGCATGATATTTTTACATGAACGCTTCCGCCGAATGCAATGGGTTGCGGTCGGATTAGCTCTTACTGGCGTATTAATTCAACTCTGGCAGTTTGGCTCCGTGCCAATCATTGGATTAAGCCTTGCCGTGACGTTTGCCACCTACGGTTTATTACGTAAAAAATTGGGTGTTGATGCGCAAACGGGTATGACATTTGAAACCTTATGGTTGCTACCTGTCGGCGTTATCTTCCTGCTATTTTTTGCAGATAGCCCGACAAGTGACATGACAATGAACAGCTGGCATTTAAATATTCTCCTGATCGCTGCAGGGATTATTACCACAGTGCCATTGTTACTGTTTACTGAAGCCGCTAACCATTTAAGATTATCAACGTTAGGGTTCTTCCAGTATTTAGGCCCAAGCATTATGTTCTTACTTGCCGTATTTGTGTATGGCGAGGTGATGACCCAAGAATTGTTAATTACATTTGGTTTTATCTGGGTTGCATTAATTTTATTTACTTTAGATGCTTTATATACACAGCAGAAACTCAGAAGAAAATAGAATTTAATTTTCCATATTATGGGCATTCGTGCCCATAATATCTGTCTTAAATTAGTATTAACCCGCTTATTATATTACCCACTTAATGCACGTTTCATTTAATGGAACTAGAAAGTTTAAATTATTTAATATAACCAACTTATTTTTATTAAAAATAAGTTGCCTTTTGGGTGTTTTTCTCTTATTTGGGTTAATTTCAAAATCAAAGATTTTCTTTTTATATTTCAATATATTATAAAAATTTTTATTCCTTGATTTTATCGGGAATTTGATTCATATTGAACTTACGTTAAATTTAACCTTATTTATACACCTTTCAAATATCAACCCATTGAAATAAAACAGTATATTTATTTGTTGAAATAAATGATTGCTTAATAGGAACTTGATAATTATATTGTACGCCGCTTGTATTCACCCCAGCGGATGGTAATGGTCCGATTCATTACTGACGTTTCATTAAAGTGCGCACGATGACAGTGATTTATATTCTGTCCTGGTGCGAGGTTTTCTGAAATTGAATACAAGGCGTCTATCCACATACCTAATTAAATGATTTGTGTATGTAAAAAACAAAACATGTAGTGCTATAGCTCAAGTTATATGGCTGCATTTTAGGTTCACTCGGCCTGTGTATTCAGACAGAGTTAACGTTGTTAAGGGCTTTTGGGAAGGGCTTCAAAATGCAACAGAATACCGTTCAAATGAAACGTGTACTGACCACCCCTGCGTTAGTATTTTTCGGGCTGGCTTATATGGTGCCACTCGGAATTTTTACCACCTATGGACAAGTGACTGTATTAAGTGAAGGGCATCTGCCTATCGCTTATTTAATTACGCTCGCTGCTGTCTTCTTTACCGCCATGAGCTATTGCCGTATGACCAGCGCGCTCCCGCTTTCTGGGTCTGCTTATTCGTATGTGCAAAAAACCTTTGGTGGCACTCTTGGATTTCTTGTTGGTTGGGCACAACTGCTGGATTATCTATTTCTGCCGATTATTAACTACATTGCGATTGGGATCTTCGTTCACGAAGCGTTCCCGAATATCCCAATGCCAGTGATAATCTGCTCAACCATCGCTGTTGTCAGCATCATGAACATTTTGGGTATCAAATTGGTATCTTGGATGAATATGCTGATTATTCTGATGCAATTTGTCTTCATCGCCATCTTCTTGTACATCTGCTTGCAAAACGCGATGGTACTGGATGTTGAAGCCCTTATGGCGCCGCTCACCGTGATGTCATCACAAGTATCTGGGCTGTTTGCGGGTGCTGCGGTACTGTGCTTAGCCTTCTTGGGCTTTGATGCTATTTCAACCATGGCCGAAGAGACAAAAGACGCACGCCGTGCTCTACCTAAAGCGATTTTATATACTGTATTTATTGCAGGAGCCTTGTTTATTGCCATCTCTTACGGTGCACACTTAATGTACCCAGTATGGCAAGATTTTCTCCCTAATACGGATGTCGCCAGTATCGCGGTGATGCAGCAAGTGGGCGATAAAATGAAGTGGATCGGCGCCTCTTTGATGGCATCGAGCTTTATTACCGCTTATGTTATCGGTGTCTTTGCTTCAGCAATGACCTCGCAAGCCAGTATCGTGCGTATTTTCTATGCAATGGGTCGTGAAGGTGTGCTACCTCGCTCTATCTTTGCGTATTTGCACCCACGCCTAAATACACCGGTCTATTCCATTATCTTTGTGGCTGTGGCTTCATTGATGTCACTGGTGTTATCACTCAGTATGGTTGCGTCGATGATTAGCTTTGGTGCGCTGATAGCCTTTACCTTTGTGAACTTGTCAGTCATAAAACATTTCTACATTGACCGCAAAGCCTCATTGGATAATACCAAGCTGCTCACTTGCCTGGTCATGCCATCCATTGGGGTTGTTTTAACCTTGTGGTTATGGACAAGTTTAGATGCAGAAGCCTTCACAGTCGGCTTATGTTGGCTAGCGGCAGGGGCAGGCTACCTCACGCTTCTGACTCATGGTTTTACTCGTCGTCCACCTGCTATCTCTGATGCCGAGACTGAGATGATTATCAATTAATCCTCCGGTACCTTTCGTTGATTATGGGGAAGCTTATCTTCCCCATTGTTTTTTTGGTTCTGGCTCCGTAGGAGCCCCTGATACAGACGGTTTACGATGAATAATAAAATTGCTGATGTTATTTATTTCAACGGTTATATCTATACCGCAGACAGTCAAGATAGTGTTGTCGACGCTATCGCCTTGAAAGAAGGTTATATTCTTGCAACAGGGACTTCGGATGAATTACATCAATATGTTGGTCCAGAAACTGAGAGCATCGACCTTGAAGGCAAGATGATGATGCCAGGGATCATTGATGGACATATGCACCCATTTTGGGGCGGCATTCAGCTGTTCGGCTGCCATCTTAATTACGAATCCCTGACTATCGACCAAATTTTACAGCGCGTACAAGACCACCTAGATAAAGATCCTCGCACCGGCGAAAATGACTGGCTAAAAGTCACGGCATGGTTACGCCAAGGCATGTTACCAGCAGGTATTGATATGTACCGTGAAGATATGGACAAGCTCAATACTAAGCGCCCAGTGGTGTTGTTCTCTAATGACTGCCATACCCTCTTAGCCAATAGTCGCGCCCTCGAATTATTCGGGATCACCAAAGAAACTCCTGAGCCACCTGATGGCAAAATCGGTAAATATGAAAATGGTGAACTCAACGGAATTTTAGAAGATGCACCTGCCATGCGTGCTGCGGATAGCATCCCGTCTATTCGTGATGAGCAAGCGGTTGAAGTGGCTGAATTAGTCCAAAAAGTATTGAATCAGCAAGGCGTTACCATGGTCATGGATGCCCGTGTTTCTGAGCAGCAATTAAGCGCGTTCCACCAACTTCAACAACGTGGTGAACTCACTTTGCGCTTCCAAGCTGCGCGCGAAATCACGCCTGATGATACCCCGAATGTGGCTGCCGTTGCGGCTGCTGTCGATAAAGCCGTGGCGTTCGCCAAAAAATGGCACCAAGCAGAGTGGACACCAGCACCGGGTATTGGCTTACGTAATATCAAAATGTTCGTGGATGGCGTGCTGCAATACCCAACCATGACTGCCTCATTATTACAGCCATACCGCGTGAACAAAGGGACTGATTCCGCCCCGAATTGGGTAGAAACCGATAACTACGGCGACCTCTATTTCACGGCTGAAATTTTGGATGAGCTGCTCGAGAAAATCGCCGCAGCAGGTTACGATCCTCACTTACATACCGTCGGTGAAGGTGCCGTCTCTATCGTGCTGGATGCCATTGAAAAAATGCGTGCGGCTCACCCAGAGAAAGATATCCGCCCAGGTCTTGCCCACAATGAACTGGTGGATGCCAAAGATTATGCCCGTTTTGCGCGCCTGAAAACTATTGCGTGCTTATCATTCCAATGGGCTGCACCAACCCCTGAGCTGGCTGTTTTCGAGAAAAACATGCTGGGCGAAACCCGTTTCCAGCAGCTAGAGCCTATTGCTAAGTTTATTGATGCGGGTGCAGTTGTTGCCTTTGGTAGCGACTGGCCAATCGATGATTTTGACGAATGGTATGATTTGAAAGTCGCCGCAACTCGCCGTGGTCGTAATATTAATGGTCAGCCAGCGCCACGACTGGATAATGACCGCGATATGACCGTGCTCGAAGTGTTACGTTCGGCTACGATTGACTCTGCTTATGCTCAACATCGTGAAGACGTTTTAGGATCGCTTGAGGCGGGTAAATTCGCAGATATGATCGTGCTGGATCGCAATGTATTTACCATCCCAGCGGATGATATTGAAAATGTGAAAGTGCTGCGCACCATTGTGGGCGGAAAAACAGTTCATATCGCGTCTTAAATATTTAATTATCATTAATCTGATGAAGGCATAAAAATATGCCTTCATCTCAATCAATTAAACCAGTAAGTTAAAACCAATAACTTTCTAGTCTAAAATAATAATTTAATGCTAAAAGCCTGTTATATAAACAGGAACACCAAATAGGGCTTCATGATAGAAGTTAGTGATCTCTGCACTTTTAACATGATCTGAAATGCTAACGTCCTTATTCATGCGAGCAACACCCTCAGCAATACAACTTATTGATGTGTCGAAATTATGTTGGTCATCCAACTTTACATACTCGGACTTCCATTTGTCGTAGAGTGCTTGATTGGTTAGCGGAAGTATATTGTAATTTCTATACTTATAAATTAATTTATCGGCCTCAATTAATTTAGCTTTTATTTCATTAATCTCGTTACATTTTTCATCATATTCATTAATAAGTTCACCTCCCTCACCGGCATATTTATAATAATCCGTATAAGTATCTAAACAATTTACATTCTTATCAGGATGCTCAGAAATTAAATAATTCCTTAATTTATTATGATTGAATTTCAATGAATCATATCTATCTTTCAATTCATTTCTTTCTTTTATTATCGAATCTAGATCTTCATACTTTTTCTTACGTGCTTTCATTTATAATTTTATCCATATTGAAAGCATAACGTTCTTTATAAGAAGTCATGCTTTTATTAAAAAGCAAAAACCAGATAACAAAACATCTATTTAGCCGTTAACCAATAATGGAGTTTTGTCAATCAATTAAACCAGTAAGTTAAAACCGATAACCTCCTGATCTAAAATAATCATTTAATGCTAAAAGCCTGTTGTATAAACAGGGACACCGAATATGACTTGATAATAAGAGTTTATGGTATCTGCACTTTTAACATGATCTGAAACGCTGACTTCCATCTTCATGCTAGCACTGTTTTCAACTATACGATTTGATGTTGCATCAATATTGTATGGATCAGATGAGAGTTTACCAAAATTCAATTTGCCATCTGAAATAAGCTTGTCTTCACCGTTCGTTACAATGCTTTGCTTAACTATCCTTATAGATCTATCATCATGCTCAACTTTATAAATTAATTCACTGTTATCCTTTATTTTAGCTTCTTTTTCTTTTATCCTGGCATTATTCTCATAATACTCATCAAAAACCTTACTTTGCTCAATTCTAAATTCATAATATTCTAAATCACTAGCAAAATCATCCCTATCCTTATTAAGAAATTCAGAATCCAAACGTTCTTCTAATTTACCGTTATTATATCTCAGCACATTAAATTCATGTTCCAGTTCATATTTTTCCTTCCGTAGTAATTCAAGGAATTTATTGTTACTTTCAAGTTTATTCATTAATAATTTCATCCATGTTGAAAGCATTATTTCTTTCACAAGAAGTAATGCTTTTATTAAAAAATCATCCAGTTATAGAGTAGAAATCAGATAAAAAACATCTATTTGGCCATTATCATTAAGATTAACAATATAAATCAATTAAATGAATAACAATAATTCACAGCTTAAAAATAAATCATTATTAACACATCAATAGCTATTGAGAAATATAAAAACAAGTAAGCATTTTAACTCTACTTAATCGATACTATTGATTAACTTTCAAATTATCAATAGACAATGTAATTTTAAACTTATTTTAGGAGCTAATTCAAAACCTGAGAAGAAATCAAGAAAAATACTTGAATGAAAAATTAAAACCATAAGGATAAAATATTTATTTATAAAAATAATCAATTTTAGGATAAAGATTAATTTTACACTTTTTTTCTTTTCTCTATTGCAAAAGGAAAAAGTTCCCGTTAATATCCGCCGCGTTTTCATTCATTTAATCAATTCACTGCAAGGAGGTTCATCATGACAACAACTAATCAAACTCTTTGCGGGCAACCTCAGAAATAGTCTTAGACGTTAAAAATCGTTTTAAACGTTAGTTCAGCTATCTTCTCAAAACTTGCCTGCTAATCACCTTATTTTTCACATTAAAAATGAGTTAATAGCTTATGGGCAATATTCTTCATTCTGTCGGTGAACACGTTAGTTATATCGCGACAGAATCTACATGGATTGAAAGTAAAGCAATCCAACAATTACAAACAACCGCTAATTTACCCGACATGGTTTCTGTGGTCGGCATGCCTGACTTACACCCAGGGCGTGGCTACCCAATTGGTGCAGCATTTTTCTCAGCTAAACGCTTCTATCCGGCGTTGGTTGGCAATGATATTGGCTGTGGCATGAGCCTGTTCCAAATCGATATCAAGCGTGCCAAAGTTAACTTGGATAAGCTGGAAAAACAGCTATCTGAAATGACGGATCATGCCCCGCAAGAGTGGCTAGATGAGCACGTTCCTGAGTCGATGAAATCCCATGATTTTATGACTTCGCTCAGTTCTATTGGTGGCGGTAACCATTTCGCGGAGTTTCAATCCGTCGATAAAATCATAAACCAAGAATTGTTTGAGCAAAGCGGTCTTGATAAACAAAAATTATTACTACTCGTGCACAGTGGCTCGCGTGGTTTAGGGCAATCTATTCTACGCCAACATGTTGAACAACATAGTCATAATGGGCTGGATGAACAATCTGATGATGCTAAGATTTACCTCAAAGCACACCAAGACGCGCTACAATTCGCACAGATCAACCGCCAATTGATTGGGCTGCGCATGATGCAGCAAGTTAAGGCTTCGGGAGAGCAACGTTTCGACCTCAATCATAATCTTGTTGAGCCATGCCGTATCGACGGAATCGACGGCTGGCTACATCGCAAAGGTGCGACTCCATCCGATAGAGGTTTCGTGGTGATCCCCGGCTCTCGCGGTGACTACAGCTATTTAGTCGCGCCAATTGCCAGCGATTTGAGCTTAAACTCCCTCGCTCACGGTGCGGGACGCAAGTGGATGCGAACGGAATGCAAAGGTCGTTTATCACATAAATATACGCCATTACAGCTATCCCGAACCACTTTAGGTAGCCGAGTGATTTGTGCAAACAAACAATTGATTTATGAAGAAGCACCGCAGTCGTATAAATCCATTGAGACCGTTATCGAAAGCATGGTTGAGGTCGGCATTATTCAGGTTATTGCCCGCGTAGCGCCCGTGATCACCTATAAAACGAGTGGAGATTGTTAATGACATTATTACAGTTTTCCTCAGCTCAAGGACCCGATGAGTGCTGTATCGCCGTGGAAAAAGCGTTTTCTTGTTTTTTAAAAGAAGCCGCTTTGTTAGATGTTCAAGTTGATGTGTTGGAGTCTTTTCCATCCAAGCAGGGGCTAAAGTCAGTGTTAGTCTCCTTAGAGGGGAAACAGAGCGAACAGCTGGTCAACGCGTGGAGTGGAACCGTTCAATGGCAATGCCAAAGCCCTCTGCGACCACGCCATAAACGCAAAAACTGGTTTATTAGCATAATCACATTTGCGCCTATTCAGCCCCTAGAGGAGAGTGAAATCGAATATGAATTCACAAAATCTCAAGGTGCCGGAGGTCAGCATGTGAATAAAACTTGTTCCGCAGTACGTGCCAAGCATGTCGCGACAGGGATTAGTGTGAAAGTCCAATCGGAGCGTAGCCAGCATGCAAATAAGAAACTGGCGAAAGAGCTAATCCATTGGAAGCTCAGTGAGTTTCAATCTCAGCAGAGGACAGATCTAGATAAGCAACGTCATCATTCCCACTATCAGATTGAGCGGGGCAATGCATCGATAACGTTTGTTGGGAAAGAGTTTAAGCGGGTTAATTAAGTTATGGGGAGCCACAGTAAAGCTGTGGCTTCCCAATTTATAACTTACCAGCAATACATGTCACCAAGGATAATTTCACAATTAATAATTTCTGTCTCAAATGCATTCAACAGATTGTTATTAACTGGGCTACCATCTTTTGAACTTAATATAGCCATTTGCTCAATCATCACCGATTCAATTTCATCGCCACCAAAACAGATCGAAATTTGCGGCTCATCTATTTCATGTTCATCATAATTTAGATTTTCTAGTAAATCATTTTTTAACTTAATCATATAATTCATCCTTTATTTATATTTAAATTAACAAATATTTATTATCTTTATGCCGCTCAAGATAATAAATTTAAAATAAAGGTAGGCAGATTAAAAAACAAACTTATTATTTATATATAAGCTGAAGTTTTATTATTAAAGTGATTAATTTACAGCCCGCCTCTTTACAGAGGCGGCATTAGACGAGAAAGGGCTACAGTATTTTTTCAGTTAAAAACCAACCGGCAATACTTTCGCGCTTTTTTTGAGTAGGCAGGACTTCATGGGGAAAATCTTCAGACATAAAAAACACCATGCGCCCCGCTAACGGCTCTAAGGTAAATAGCTCGTTATCTTGAATATCATACATCACAATTTCACCACCATCACCCTGCTGCCATGATTCATTCATATATAGCACAGTGGTGATTTTACGGCGCCCTTGCCCACGGAAGTTATCCACATGCTTTTTATAGAATCCACCATTAGGATAGCGACAGAAATGGGTTTCAAAATCCCGCAATCCAAGAAATAACTGACAGTTAAGTTCCCGACGCAAGTTTTCCATTTTATCTAGATAGTGTACGACTGCTACGCCCATTTCAGGTTCGAGCCACACTGTTTGATCACCACGGATAGTTTTGTTGTCTTGTAATGTGTTTTGATAGCCAATACGCGCGTCTTGCAGGGTATCGGGGATACAACTTTTAATAGCCTGAATTTCTGACAGATTCAGAAAATCGTTCCACACATACCAACCTTGTGTGGAAAGTGAATCAATAAGTTGATTGATAGACATGATGAATCTAAGAGTGGTTATTAGGTGAGATTTTATACTTGATTATCGGAAAAAATTAAAATAAAAAACGCAAATCTTGATGATTCAATAACTCAATCAATACTAAGGGCTAAAACACCTACATTCCTTATTATCAAATAACATAATTATTTTCTGTATCAAAGACCTAGAGATACTCCAAAATAAGAGGTACTCAAATTTCATCAAATACCTCTTAAATACCAGCCTGTAAAAATTCTAATTAGAACACATTACATACAAAAAGCTGTTCGCCCTAAACCACCACAATCACATGCAAGTGATGGTACTTCAACAAAATCTATTGGGCTGTCTATTGTGAAGTAACCTTCATAGGTGGATTCAAAACCTGATTGAGATTCAATAAGGATGTCAAATGCTTGAGGCTCAAAACCGGGTTCAAAATCAGGTTGAATATCTAATACGGCTGGCTTTTTCATTGACTCCAGCCTATCTAGCTCAATATTCAGACGTTCTTCATTAATTTCATACATCAACATTTCAACTTCATAGATAGCTTTGGCTAACTCATCACTTTTTTTATTAAAATCAGCAATCGGCGTAAAAATCATGCCCCTTAATCCGCCATGATTAGTGAAGTCTACTTTCTTGAAAGAGTATTCTGGTTTATTCCAAACTTCATTATTCTTTAAATCTTGATTGACTTCTTTAATATAAAAATCAATTTCAGCTTGGCTATAAGTGCCCTCATCTTCTTTCAAATCAGTAAGCATAGATTCTTGTTTTAATAACATAGTCGAAATTAGGCTGACTTTCTTCGCTTGCTCAAGCGAGCGATTATTTATTTCACTCTCAACCTTATTCATGGTTTTCTGCATTGAGCTAGCATCACGTCGGTGAGAGATAGACAACTTATCACTCGTAAAATTCATATTTTCTATTGATTTTTGTGCGCTACCATTTGCTTCATCTAATAAATAATTAATTCTTTCCATCTTTGATTTAATTAAATCTAACTTTTCATCTAAACGAGCAAATCTTTCATTTTCCATATGATAAATCTCCATTAATTAATTTAATTAAAATGAAAATAGAGATTATAGTAGGTAAAAATAAAAAACAAATATTTAATTTATATGTTTATAATATAAATATAAGGTGTAATTATTT
Organism: Providencia sp. LY12; assembly: GCF_057621555.1. Classification (NCBI taxonomy): domain Bacteria; kingdom Pseudomonadati; phylum Pseudomonadota; class Gammaproteobacteria; order Enterobacterales; family Morganellaceae; genus Providencia; species Providencia sp. LY12. The sequence goes on from NZ_CM172594.1 coordinate 4,099,203, forward strand.
TATATAACATTATATTTTTTGGATTTATTTTTAATTAGCACCACAGTCCTTTGCGGTGCTATATGTAATTTAGATCTACAACATTTCTAACCGCGCATAAGACGCCACCAGCCACTTAATCCCTTGCCCTTGAAAAGCAATTTGTAAGCGACAATGTTCCCCACTACCTTCGAGATTAATAATCGTACCTTCGCCGAATTTAGGGTGCATCACTCTCTGCCCTAACGCATAGCCAGAATCATTTTGGCTAATCGGTGTGCCAAGACGTTGATGGCTGACAGGGCGGGAAACCGTGGCTCTTAATCGAACTTCCTCCACACACTCCGTCGGTAGCTCACCAATAAAGCGAGAAGGACGATGATAAACTTCTTTGCCATAAAGACGACGGCTTTCGGCGTAAGTGATTGTCAATTTCACCATAGCGCGGGTGATCCCCACATAGGCAAGACGGCGCTCTTCTTCTAAGCGCCCACTTTCATCCATCGACATTTGGCTTGGGAACATGCCTTCTTCCACACCCACCATAAACACAACAGGGAATTCCAGCCCTTTCGCTGAGTGTAGCGTCATCAATTGCACCGCATCTTGGCTGGCATCCGCTTGACCGTCCCCAGACTCCAATGCCGCATGAGATAAAAATGCCTGTAATGGCATCAAATCTTGGTCTTCATCTTGATAACTAAAATCGCGGGTTGCGTTAACTAACTCTTCCAAGTTTTCAATTCGCGCTTGGGCTTTCTCGCCTTTTTCCTGCTCATACATCGCACGCAAACCAGAGTCATTGATCACACGGTCAGCTTGCACATGCAGTGGCATCTCTTGGGTTTCTTTCGCTAATGCGTCGATTAACTCTAAGAAACGTTCGATGGAGCTTGCCGCTCTTCCTCCCAGGACTTGCTCGCGAAGTAAGTACTCACAACTTTCCCATAGTGTCAGTTGCTGATCCCGTGCAGTTTGGCGAACCGTATCCAACGTGCGCTCACCAATGCCTCGTGTTGGCGTGTTGACCACACGCTCAAAAGAGGCATCGTCGTTACGGTTAGCAATTAATCGAAGGTAGGATAATGCGTCTTTGATCTCTTGGCGTTCAAAGAAGCGTTGACCACCATAAATACGGTATGCCATCGCGCCTTGAATCAACGCTTCTTCCATCACACGAGATTGAGCGTTGCTGCGGTAAAGAATGGCACAGTCTTGCAGTGCACCGCCATTTTCATGCCACTGTTTAATTCGCCCAACCACATAGCGAGCTTCATCAAGCTCATTGAAGGCGCAATAAAGGGAAATCGGCTCACCATCACCGCCCTCCGTCCATAAATTCTTACCGAGACGGTCACTGTTATTGGCGATAAGCGTATTTGCTGCTTTCAAAATATTGTTGGTCGAACGGTAGTTTTGCTCGAGTCGGATAGTTTCTGCGCCGGGGAAATCATTCAAGAAACGCTGAATATTTTCAACTTGAGCGCCACGCCAGCCATAGATTGATTGGTCATCATCGCCGACAATCATCACTTTACCAGTCTCACCCGCTAACACGCGGATCCACGCATATTGAATGCTGTTGGTATCTTGGAACTCATCCACCAAAATATTGGTAAAACGCTCGCGATAATGCTGTAAAACATGAGGCTTATTCAGCCATAGCTCATGAGCGCGTAGCAGTAATTCGGCAAAATCTACCAGCCCTGCACGGTCACAAGCTTCTTGATAGGCTTGATACACTTTCAGCCATGTCGCTTCGACTGGATTACCATAGCTTTCAACATGTTGAGGACGCAACCCTTCATCTTTTTTGCCGTTGATGTACCACATTCCCTGACGAGGCGGCCACTGCTTCTCATCAAGATTCATGGCTTTAAGCAGGCGACGAATCAAACGGTACTGGTCATCACTGTCTAGAATTTGGAAATCTTGCGGCAGATTCGCATCCAAGTAATGCTGGCGAAGTAAACGGTGTGCGAGACCGTGGAAAGTACCGATCCACATGCCACCTTCGCTAGTACCCACTAACTGATTAATACGGTGACGCATTTCTGCGGCGGCTTTGTTGGTAAACGTCACGGCCATAATCGAAAATGGGGAGGCATTCTCCACCGACATAAGCCACGCAATGCGATGAACCAACACACGGGTTTTACCGCTACCTGCGCCTGCAAGTACCAGTAAATTAGTGCGCGGGGCTGCAACCGCTTCGCGCTGTTTGTCATTAAGACCTTCGAGCAGATATGAGACGTCCATAGTTACCATCAAAGCAAGACAGTGGCTACCACCACTGTGAGGTTACTGACAAAGAGGGAGAAAAGCGTGGTTTTTCCCTCTTTGTGTTATCAGGCGAAAATCAATAACTTGATTTTCCTCGTTTATTTTCATAAACCTAAACAACCATTTCAAACCTGATTGGTTTGGAAATGGTTTAACAGTGGCTACCACCACTGTGTTTTTATACAGAGAAAGGATTATACCAATGACAGGAGAGAATCCAACCGACAAATTTCCACATGAGGCAATATGCGCCCTTCTTTCTCATCCATTAACGTCGTATGGTCCACGTTGAACCAGCAGGCTTGCATACCGCTATTAATCGCCCCTTCTACATCGGTCAGCAAATTATCTCCAATATGTAAAATAGCGCCTGGCTCGATATTCAAACGCGTAGAAGCAAGATGATACATATCGCAGCATGGCTTAGAGCGCCCATCCGGCCCAGCTTTTAATACAAACTGAAAATATTGTCCCAGCCCACACGCTTGCGGCTCGGCGTTACCATTCGTAATCGCCACCAGCGGTAATTTTTCGGCTAATTTTGCTAGCGTTTCATGGGTGGATTGCGGGACATGAATTTGATTACGCCAGTAGGTAAAGTGCGCCATAATATCATCCGCACCTTTGAGGGCATCCTCTTTATTATAACCATAGTGGCACAGCATCATTTTCGACGATAACCAGCGCCAGCGGGTAATATCATGACGAATATCCGGCTCTTGTTCTTCCACTAGATAGCGAAATGCATAAATGTCATCATTCGTAAAATGATGAAAACGCGGGTCATATTCACGAATAAACCGTAAAACTTCCTCTTCCGTTTTATCAATCACGGGATGGTTGTCGTACAACGTATCATCCAAATCAAACGTCATTGCTTTGATGGGTGATAACGGACGGTAAAAGTGCATTAAGATTTCTCCCTCTTCGCTCGCGGATGTGCCACATCATAAACATTAGCGAGATGTTGGAAATCAAGATGGGTATAGATTTGGGTGGTAGAGAGATTAGCATGACCTAATAACTCTTGTACCCCACGTAAATTACCACTTGATTCGAGAATATGAGTTGCAAAAGAGTGACGTAATTTATGGGGATTTATATGGCTATTTACCGCTTGTTTAATGCCCCACTGCTCAAACCGCTTTTGCACATTGCGATTCGAGATACGCTTACCACTTTTCGTGGAAATAAATACCGCGCCATCAACAGGCTCATACAATTCGCGCATTTCAAGCCAGCGTTTTAGCCAACTCACTGCCGTTTTTCCTAGGGGAATTTTACGTTCTTTGCTGCCTTTCCCCATCACCCAGACCTCGCCTAAATTGAGGTCAAGGTGCTTAACATCCAAACCAACCAGCTCAGAGAGACGTAATCCCGCGCCATACATCACTTCCAGCATGGTTCTGTCTCGCACCACGAGCGGGTCGCCACTGTCCATATTCAACAGTTGGGAAACTTCGTCCACATCCATATTTTTCGGTAGACGTTTTTTCGCTTTAGGAGCATGAATGGTTTTAACTGGGTTTGCCGGTAGCTCGCCTTGCTGCACCATCCAATCACAAAAACTACGTAGTGCGGACAGCCTTAATGCCATGCTCGCTGCTTGCAAGCCTGTTCGACGGCTCTTCGCGGCAATATTGCGCCCTATCGTCATATCCAACTGCTGCCATTGGCTCACTTTCAGTTCACCTAAAATTTGGCAAACTGCACCTAATTGGCGACGATAATTCGTTATCGTGACTGGACTCAATCGACGTTCAACACGGAGGTAACGCAAAAAGGCTTCCACTTGAATCATCAGCCCTTCAGGCTGAATGTCTACAGGCGTTCTATCCATTGACATAATAACCTCGGTAGAATTTGAGCCACTTTTTCCAGCATTACTGTACCCATACCCTGTTGATAGTGCTCACGGTCACGGCTGGTAAATATCACCATGCCAGATTCCCCATGATGCCCAAACAACGAAATCGCTACTGAGCCCACATTTTGAGCCTCAGGAAGTAAAAGTTGGAGTTCAGGGCCATTTAGCCGTCCAAGATAATTGAGGTTATCCCCAAAACGCTGAATACGTACCGGTTCAAAAACACGGCGTGGGAGCACCAATTCGTAGGCATCCAATGGCGCAGATAATCGCCAACTATCGCTAAATAAGCGTACAGAAGCTCCTGATAGCCCGAGCTTTTTAGCCCAGCGATTCAGCACAAATAGCATCTCCCGCAAACTATTTGCGGAAGACATTTCAATGACGAGATAAAGAAGCTCATCGAACAGTTGCCCATTTTCGTGGGCTTGTTCCACCATAAAGCGGATATCCTGTTCGAGATTTTTGATTTTCTGACGTTGACGACTCATCACCAATTCAGGAAGCGAGATAGCCTCCTGAACGGCATGAGGAACCTTGATATGTTCAGCAAGAGACGCATTGCGAATAAAGAAATAAGGGTTCTGTTTTAAATATTGCACCACATCTTGCTCATCAATTAACTGAGCAATCTCAGGCACTTGTTCAGGCTTATCCATTATTCCCCTCTCTCCACTCAATCAAGATTAAATTTGGATCACTCCATCATAAACATGGGTCGCAGGACCTGTCATATACAGCGGTGATCCGGGACCTTCCCAACTAATATCGAGGGAACCGCCCGGCAAATCGACACGAACACGGTTAGCTAATAAGCCCTGTCCTACACCCACGGCAACTGCGGCGCATGCACCACTTCCGCACGCTTGGGTTTCCCCCGCACCACGTTCATAAACACGTAAGCGAATATAGTCTGCGCTGACAATTTCCATAAAACCGATGTTGGCACGTTCAGGAAAGCGTTCGTGGCTTTCCAATGCAGGACCCAGCACTTCTACCTCTGCGGTTTGGACACTGTCCACTTGTACCACACAGTGCGGATTTCCCATTGAGACAACACCCGCAAACACTGTACGTTCTTGTGCTCGAATAATATAGGTTTTTTCCGCTTTCACGGCACGAAAAGGGACGTTTTGCGGTTCAAAATCAGGCTCGCCCATATTCACACAAACATCATCATTTTCATTAATTGTGAGAGTCATACGCCCAGATTGGGTGCTCACTTTAATTTTCTGTTTGTTTGTCAGACCTTTTAAACGGACAAAACGGGCAAAACAGCGCGCTCCATTGCCACATTGTGCAACTTCACTACCATCTGCGTTAAAAATACGGTAATGGAAATCGAGATCAGGATCATAAGGGGCTTCGACCAGTAAAAGCTGGTCAAAACCAACGCCGGTATGCCTGTCCGCTAGGCGGCAAATCAGTTCAGGTGAAAAATAGACGTTCTGTGTGACGCCATCCACCACCATAAAATCATTGCCTAAGCCATGCATTTTTGAGAACTGCAATTCACGTTCCATAGCAGAGGCTTACTGTTTGGTCGCAGCAGGCTCTTGGTTCGAGCTGCTTGGAGCTTTAGGTTGCACGTCAGATTTAGCAGGCGCCGCTGCGTTGTCTTCAGGCGGAAAATACAACGGCCCTTTTAAGCCACAGCCAGAAAGGGTGAATAAAACGAGAAGTGCGCTAAGTCCAAATAAACTTTTTTTCATTATGATGTTTCGCCTGTAAGACTAAATTTTGCAATCTGATATTTCACACAGTAACAGGTGTCGCTTTTCAAATCACGCCTGTTTATCAAACATATTAATATTATATACGTTAAATAATTCAAATGGCATCTCACAAGTAAGATGTGCGCCGTTTGACCCTCGAATACATTCAACCCTATAATTTCGCCTAAATAAAAGTATAAACAGGAAATACATCATGAACGATAGCGAATTTCATCAGTTAGCAGAGCAATTGCTCAGCTCGATTGAAGAGCATTTAGATAATTACGATGGCGATGCAGATATTGATAGTGAAATTAATGGCGGCGTCATGACCTTAAGCTTTGAAGATGGCAGCAAAATCATCATCAACAAACAAGAAGCCTTCCACCAAATCTGGTTAGCAACCAAACAAGGTGGCTATCATTATGATTATAAAGATGGAAAGTGGATTTGCGACCGCTCAGGTCAAGAGTTTTTGTCCATGTTGGGCAATGCCATTACCTTCCAAAGTCACTTCCCATTCTCGTTCTAAATACACACACCAAAAATCACAGGCAGAGTCTATAACTTACTCTGTCTGTTTTTTATCATAATAAAATCAACATAATAAAATTAATAGTATTGAGCATGCTGTTTAGAATGGTCTAGCTGTTCAGATTGGTTTAATTGTGGTGGCGAGGGATATTCATCATCCTCTTCATCTTCAGTAAATGGCCAAGAAGCGTCAGAGAAGACAATAACTTGCTTTTTGCCTTCTTCTTCCACAATTTGATAAAACTGCGGCAAATTGAAATTGATAAAGTTTGCACCGTAGGTAAAGCGGTCATGGGAGGAAGAGTAGAATTTGCTGACATCGCGCACTAGCTCTTCTTTGGAACCTTCACAATGAGAGTAAATTTCCACGCGATTAGCTTCATCCAATACGTAGATATTAAACCCTGTATTATCGGGTGTATTTTCAAAGAAAAACTGCACAATCCCTTCGCTGGCATAGCCATCCACAACCGCAGGAAGATGATTATCCCCTTTCGCTTGTAATTTTACTGGCCAACCATGCAACTTGTTATGGGAGATTGCACCGTAGAACTCAACGGCATTTTCGAGTTTTTGTACAGAGACGTTTAAACGCTCAAAGAACAGACCCCATGTTTGCCCTGCAATGCGTAATGCCTTAAAGCGACCAGGTTCATGACGATTGCTGGATAAGCGCAATTCAATACACTCTGACACTAACTGCTGTACGCGAGTACGAATAAGCCCACGTAAATGTTCGCTATAACAGAATACTTCAACCGCTTCAGGTGGTGCCGCATCTTGGTGCATTTTACCGAGGATGGTTTTCAGTGCTTCTAACATGCACTGCTCACCGCTGAAATGCAGGGTACGAACTTCATTCCATGAATTGCGATACAGAAGGTCGATGCTGCTGATCAAGCACTTTTGAGACTCACCAAAACTGAAAATATCCAGCTTTCTGAAATCCACATGCACCACCTGCTCAGAATAGACCTGTGTCGGGTCTTTTTCTAAGTTAACGATGATGGCTAAGTGGCGGATTTCACATGGGCTATACAGCGCTTTAGGAGTTGGAGCAGGCAATCTTATTGGGAAATGGCTCGATACATCATGCATTAATTCCAGTAATTTGCGTTCATCGCATTGGGATTTGCCATGATGCATATGAACTTGCGTATTTTCAGTCAGTAACCCATTAAAATAGGCCCACGCCACCAGCTTATTCAGATAGCGGTTATATTCTAAAGGTTGATGACCGATAATCGTGTCGATTTGCGGCGCTTGGTTATACAGATACCAGCCGCTACGATTGGCACGTCCTTCAGGCACATAAATAAATGTCAAGTGCTCTTCGCTAAGATCTGGGGAAATTTGTGGATTTACTAATGTCACTTTACCGGGTAGCGCTTCAAACGCAGCATATAACTTACGGGTTAATACCCCAATATCTTGTGGGCTAGCACTAACACTTAAATTATTACGACGGGCAAATCGAATTAAGTTACGGTAACTTTGCATCATCGTATCGAGCAGCTCATTATGCGCTTCACGCACACGCTCAATTTTCCACTGGCTACGCGTATCTAACACAGCCAGACGCTCGGCGCTCCATCCCCACGACTCCACTAACTGGGACAGCACATCACGGCGCCAACCAGAACATTGGTCATCTTCATCTTCCGAAAGCTTTTCACAGACTTTTAGATAGAAGCAGCGACGAATTAAATCCAAACGCGTGGAATCATTAATTTCAGTCAGATAACGGGTTACGCGCTCCAACATGAGACAGTATGAATCCAATCCGTAACAGACGATTTCACCTGCATGCAAATGGCGTTTAAACTCTAACGCTAACAACTTACCGTGCGGATAATCCCAAGAGTAGGACTCCAGTAAAATACTTTTCAACACCGCTTTATACGGAGAATCGACGCTTTTATATAGCTGCCACAAACTGGCACCAAAGTATTCCGCGGCTGACAATTCACCGAGGCCGCCTAAATCCAGCCATTCGTTCGGTGTCAGTACCCCTTGAGCATACAGCCCCATGACATATTCGTCATAGTGTTGCTCTTCTTCAACAGGCACCATTGTCCATAACAGACGTTTCCCAGCCATACGCACCGCTGTACGATAAAATTCATCCAGCAATAAAATGTGTTGTGTGGAACCACAATCTTCACCACCAAGATGCCCGCTTGCATTATGGCGAAAACGATTTTCATCGATTAAAAAGACAGTGACATCAATGCCCAGCGAGGCAGCCCACTGTTCAATTAATGTGCATTTTTTCTGTAAAGATCGTTTTTCTTCGTTATCTAACCAAGAAGGATGACAAACCCACACATCAATATCAGAGCAGTGGCTTTGCCCCACAGAGGAGGTACTACCCATCGAGTAAATGCCTGTAATTGGCAATTCACCATTAGCTTGGTTGTTTGTGGATAAGAAGCGTTCGAAAGGTTGTAACCATTTGAGTTGTTCTGCATCTGGTGAGAAGAAACAGACGCCATGAGGGACGTCGCCTTCAATATAACCCGGCATCATGGGATGATGATAATGAAACAAGACAGGCAACAAGCTGTAAACCTTCGAAAAGGTTTCACTCATAGAAGCCGTCGCGCGTTCCAACCGTAATTGGTTTATCGCATCAAGTCTTTGCTTTAAAGTTTCAATATAGAGGTACAAAGGTTACGCCTGACTGAAAGAATGTAATGACAAACCTGGGGGAATTTTCCCAGCACCCAACAGATAGAGAAAAACTTAAATTACTTTTCAAAGGGATTGTCGGAAACGTGATCAATTTAACACCTTGGAGCAAAAGGGTAAAGTAGATCACATAATTTTTCCCGTCTATTTTTAATACAAATTATTTTTCAACATATTGTATAAAAAGACTTTTTATTTTTGCATTGCAGAAATATCCCTTGTTTTTCAATGGAATAATATCACCATCATGGGTTGTATAACAAAAAAGCAGCCTTAATCTAAATTCAGCCCAGTGCTGGCAGGGTCTGCGCTTACACGCTTCAACAAAATTCCTTCAAAATATCACCCACTGCAATTCCAAAAAAGCACGAATAGCTAAAGAGATTTGTTATCTAGATCCTCTTTTAAGTCATTTTTTTCCAAGAGGCTCACAAAAAAGATGTAAAAAAGCGAACTTCACTTGATACATCTCATCCGTTCATTCTTCTTATATCGCTCATTCTGCGACCAACTGGAAAAATTACCGCTAACATGTTAAAACTAACGCCAATTGTATGGTTAATCTGCGGCGATATTCGCCTGAGAAAACAGTGAAATGACATCAACAAATATCGTGCGTATCGCAACGCGTAAAAGCCCTCTGGCGCTATGGCAAGCTTATTTCGTAAAAGCAGAATTAGAGCAACGCCATCCCGGCTTACAGGTAGAGTTAGTCCCAATGGTCACCAAAGGGGACATTATTTTAGATACCCCATTAGCGAAAGTCGGTGGAAAAGGTTTATTCGTCAAAGAATTAGAGCTAGCGTTACTTGAAGGTCGCGCAGATATTGCCGTTCACTCAATGAAAGACGTACCTGTAGAGTTCCCTGAAGGGTTAGGCTTGGTCACCATTTGTGAGCGCGAAGATCCACGAGATGCGTTCGTTTCTAACCATTATGCCAATATTGATGCACTCCCAGCAGGCAGCATCGTCGGTACATCCAGCTTACGCCGTCAGTGCCAGTTACGAGAATTACGCCCAGATTTAGTTATCCGTGACCTACGCGGCAACGTCGGTACCCGCCTGTCTAAGCTCGACAACGGCGAATACGATGCCATTATCCTTGCAGTGGCAGGTCTAAAACGCTTAAAACTTGATGAGCGAATCAAAGCTGCACTGGAACCAGAACAATCTTTACCTGCCGTTGGGCAAGGCGCCGTAGGTATCGAGTGCCGCTTAGATGATCAACGCACCCGTGACTTACTCGCCGCATTGAATCACGATAAAACCTCCGTGTGTGTCCTTGCTGAACGCGCCATGAATATGCGCCTTGAAGGCGGTTGCCAAGTGCCTATTGGTAGCTATGCTATTTGGAAAGGGGATAAAATCTGGCTACGTGCGCTCGTTGGAGCCCCAGATGGTAGCCAAGTCATTCGTGGAGAACGCTTAATCGCGCCTACCGACGCAATCCAAGCCGGTATTTCTCTGGCAGAAGAGTTGCTTGATAATGGCGCCCGTGAAATTCTCACTGAAGTCTATAAAGGCAATGCACCAGCATGAGGGTCCTTGTTACTCGCCCAGAGCCATCAGGCTCCGCGTTGATAACAGCCATTAATGCTACTGGGGGGCAGGCTTACCCGGCTCCCTTAATTACGATTGAAGCGGGTTCACAGCTCAATACTTTGTCTTCTCGCTTAGATGGATTATCAGAAAACGACCTTGTCTTTCTTTTATCTAAAAATGCCGTCTGGTATGCAAATTTAGCACTGGAACAAGCAGGACGAGACTGGTCAGATAAGTTATCCTACTATGGTATAGGACAATCTACAGGTCACTATTTTCAGCAACTAACTGGACAAATTATCCGTTGGGCTGAAGCAGGAGAAACCAGCGAGGTGTTACTCACCCACCCTGACCTGCAAAATTTAGTGGGAAAACGTGCCTTACTCCTTCGAGGTAATGGCGGTCGTGAACTCCTTGCCTCAACATTACGCGCTCGAGGTGCAGATGTTGATTACTGCGAATGCTACGCAAGGCGACCTGTACACTATGATAAAACTGAGTTTAACCAAACTTGGTTTAACATGGATATCACCGACATCGTGGTTACAAGTGGTGAAATGTTGACCCTACTTAACGATTTGATTGCTGAAGATATGCAACAATGGTGGTATTCCCGCCGGCTACTGGTTGTCAGCGAACGAATTGCAGAAAAAGCCCGCCAAAGTGGGTGGCGTCGGGTCTGTGTGGCAACTAGCGCAGATAATCACGCTTTACTTGAAGCATTAATTTCAACCGATATGGGATGCTAATTTATGACGGAACAAGACAAAATTACCGACACTGTTAATGATGAAGCTGTGACAGAGAAAAAAGAGACTCGTCAGCCGACGCCTTCATCCAAACAGAAACGCTCTGGTCTTGCAGTCAGTGCGATCGCTATCGCCATTATCGTCGTCATGGGCGGCGGGATGTACTACTTTACTCAGCAAAGTAATGCTCAGTTGGTTCATGATAATAACCAACTGAAACAGCAAGTCAGTGAATTAGTTGAACAACAAAATGCCGATAGACAACGTGTGGATGCGCTCATCGCGACCAACACCGAGCTAAAAAACCATGCGCGAGATTATGAAGATCAACTCAATCGTCGCATGCAAGAATTACAAGCTCACGTCACCGCACTCTCCAGCTCAGACGTAAAAAACTGGCTGATTGCCCAAGCTGATTTTATGGTAAAAATGGCGGGTCGCAAATTATGGAATGACCATGATCCTGTCACCGCTGCCGTACTATTAAAAAGCGCAGATACCAGTTTAGCGGAAATGAATGACCCAAGTTTGCTGGATATTCGTAAAGCTATCGCCAATGATATGAACAAGCTAGCTGCCATCAACCAAATTGACTATGACGGCATTATTTTGCGCTTGAATCAGCTCAGTAATGATGTCGATAACTTACGCCTCGCCGATTTAAATAATGGCGATGCGCCAGAAGATACCGGCACTGATGTCAGTGACGATATTGCAGACTGGAAAGATAACCTCGCACGCAGCTGGAAAAGTTTCACCAGCGATTTTATCACTGTGCGCGCTCGTGATGGCTCCGAAGCACCGTTGCTAGCCCCAAACCAAGATATTTATCTGCGTGAAAATATTCGCTCCCAATTACTTATCGCAGCTCAAGCCGTGCCGCGTTATCAAGAAGAGACGTACAAGCAATCCCTTGAGCAAGCTTCTACGTGGGTACGCGCTTACTTTGATGTGGACGCACCAGCCACTAAAGCCTTTTTGACGGAACTCGATGATTTAATCAATCAACCGATTGATGCCGATATGCCTGAAGCTTTAGAAAGCCAAGCGAAGCTGGAAAAAGTGATGCAAACGCGAGTACGCAATTTGTTATCTCAAAATGCAGAACCCACTGGCGTTTCCGAGGATGCCGCGCTTGAGGCGGTAAAAGAAGCGGATAAAGCTGCCGAAGAGGCAACAACGCCTACAGATACGCAAACCGACAAACCGGACGTTGCCGCCGAAGCTCCTGTAACGGATGCGGCAAACGCCCCTGAGCATAAGGGGTGATCATGATTAAAGTCTTTGTTCTCTTTATCGTCCTGATTGCGGGCATTATCTTGGGTCCTCTATTAGCAGGTCACCAAGGCTATGTATTTATTCGTACCGATAGCTACGATATTACGACCAGCGTCACCAGCCTTGTGCTGTGTTTTATCCTGCTGCAATTTGTTCTGTTATTCCTTGGATGGTGCTACCGCCGCTTTATGAGCACCACCTCACGGACAAAAGGCTGGCTTAGCGGTCATAAATACCATAAAGCGCACACTCAAACGCAAAAAGCCTTACTCAAATTAGCCGAAGGTGATTTGGAGCAAGTCGAGAAACTAATGAGTAAGCATGCTGATTTTTCTCAGCAGCCAGTCATTAACTACTTGATGGCAGCTGAAGCCGCCCAGCAACGTGGGGATAGTTATCGCACCCATCAATATTTAGATAGGGCTGCTGAAGCCGCAGGTAAAGATCAACTTCCCGTGGATATTAGCCGTGTTCGCATCCAATTGGCGGAAGGCGAAATTCATGCTGCCCGTAATGGCATCGACAAGCTGCTCGACCAAGCACCACGCCACCCAGAAATTTTACGTTTAGCTGAACAAGCTTACTTAGGTACCGGCGCATACCAAGCACTCATTGAGCTGCTGCCGATTATGGCAAAAGTCCAGTTACATAATGAAGATGAGCTTGAAGCGTTAAAACTCAAAGCGTACAAAGGGCTCATGAACCAATGTATGGCTGAAGGTGGTAGCGATGGCTTGAAAAATTGGTGGAAAGCTCAGCCACGTAAAGTTCGCCATGAAGTGCCATTACAAGCTTTCTTAGCCGAACATTTAATTGAATGTGGTGATACGCGTAGCGCAGAAAAGATGATTATTGATGGATTGAAGCAGCAATATGACGAACGTTTACTGCTGCTGATACCGAAATTACAAAGCGAGCAACCTGAAGCGATTGAAAAAACACTGTTAAGCCTCGTCAAACAGTCTGGCGCGACACCATTACTCAATAGCACATTAGGGATCCTTGCGCTTCAACATGCCCAATGGGAAAAAGCAGAAACCTACTTTAAAGCCGCATTGGCACAGCGTTTTGATGCTTATGATGCAGCTTGGTTAGCCGACGCTTATGACAAGCTACACAAACCGAATGAAGCGGCGAAAATTCGCCAAGAGGCGCTCACTCACTCCCTCAAACAAGAGCGAGCAAAGGGATAAATTTTTAACTCACTCGTTAAGCTTTGATCTAAAACGCCTCCCAGTCCGAGGCGTTTTTTATATCTATGATTTGGATCTTTACTATTTATCTCAAAAAGATAGTCGCAGTGAGATTCACTTTTAGCGAATCAAGGCAAACCGCATATTGCTATGTTATAAAAGGGTCACATAGTGTATAAATAATCGTATACATTTTCGTTTTGAATGAATTCAGGATAAAGATATGAATGTAGTGAAAACTCTCTGGCGTTGGATTGTAGCGAGCCAAAATCGTTTACAGATCTTTTTTGACCTGCTACTTCTGATTTTATCCCCGTTTATTTTTATTTCGATCATTGGCTTCAATACCGCCGATCTGAATAAAGATATCTTTATTATTACCTTTATTATTATTGCCTATACCTATGTAACTCGCTGGATCAGCAAGTGGTTAAGCAAAGAGAAAAAAGCGTAAGCGAGAAGATAATGTTTCTTTCCTAATGCTCATCAGGTTAGGAAAGAAAATGACAACCCAAGATTGATACAAAAAAAAACACCTGCCGAAGCAGGTGTAAATAACAATCAGGTCTACAGACGGATGGTGCCTCACTCAACGTTTCGTCCGTTCGCTGATGGTAAGAGGATTAGCTCTTGATCATCTAAATTGGACAATAGGCACCGATAATCGGCTTTGCGTCATCCCTGGGTTTATGAAGCTAGGCTGTCATAATAAGTGGGATGAGCATCTACATAATAGATAATGCAGAATGCGTGCCAACTTTTATATCGTTCCAATTTTTTCTTTTCTCACCTCGTAACTCCCCTGCTTTTAAACGATATTTTTATTTCTTACTTATTGTGACTTTTTAACACCTCATTCTTACCAAATCCCATTCTGTTCGATTCAGCTATTTTGTCTCAATTTAGAGACAGCTTAGAATGCCTATTAATTTCTTCATATAAATCAATTAGTAAAATGTCTCTTTTTGACGACATTGAAATAGGGGTTTGTATCGGATCTGAGACAAACATTTTTATTCATTAAAAACATAACGTTATAAGCATATTTAGATAAGAGTCATTCTTGTTAAGAGCGATACCGGAGATCTCAAGAATAAAGACAATAAAAAAACAGATTCATGGATAAAGATAAGAAGATAAGAAGATAAGAAGATAAGAAGATAAGAAGATAAGAAGCCGGAAGAGAAAATAATCAGGTTAGAAATGGTTAAGGTTTTAAAATGCAAAAACCCCGCTCGATTGAGCGGGGTTCTTTAAATTGGTCGGCGAGAGAGGATTCGAACCTCCGACCCACTGGTCCCAAACCAGTTGCGCTACCAAGCTGCGCTACTCGCCGAAATTTAACTGCTTAAGGCAGTAACTCGACATCATTTTTTTCGTGGTGCGAAAGGGGGGACTTGAACCCCCACGTCCATAGGACACTAACACCTGAAGCTAGCGCGTCTACCAATTCCGCCACCCTCGCAATGTCACAAAAAAAATGGGGTGGCTAATGGGACTCGAACCCACGACAACTGGAATCACAATCCAGGGCTCTACCAACTGAGCTATAGCCACCATAACTTCACTTATTTCAAAGTGTTGTCATACTACTACATACAACTTTATTTTGCCACCGTAGCTTGTCACCTTTTGATGGTGCGCCCGACAGGATTCGAACCTGAGACCTCTGCCTCCGGAGGGCAGCGCTCTATCCAGCTGAGCTACGGGCGCTTAACGCCGTTGCGGGAGAGGATAGTACGGATTTATCCCCCTGCTGTCTAGTCCTTTTTTCAATAAAATTATCGATTGCTTGCCTTTTATCCATTTCGTCGAGAAAGAGAGCATTTTTTCCCTCTTTCTCGCCTATTTTGGCGTTTCTGGCTCGAAAACAATTTCTATGATGGACTTTTTTCCTTACAGCTCAGGCAGCGGATTACAAAATAAAGCCCTGAAACCGTCAATAAAAAGATAGCCCCAACAATTAGTGACAAACGCGTTTCTGGATTAATCGCCATCCCCACCAGCACACAGGCTAAAAACAGCAGTGTGGCGTAGTTCACCCATGGAAACAGAATCGATTTAAACGTATGCCCTGCCATCTGCTGCTGGTTCTGCTTGCGAAAACGTAGCTGGCTGGTCAAGATCACTAACCAAGGCACCATTCCTGGCAAGACGCTCGCACTATATACATACACAAACACCTGCTCAGGATTTGGAATGATGTAGTTCAAGCTCGACCCTGCGACCAAGCATAAGATAGTAAAACCGACACAACGCGCTGGCACTCCGTTTTTCGTCAATTTTAATAGTCCACTTGGTAACTGCTTATTTTTCGCCAGCGCGTATAGCATACGTCCACCACTGTACATTCCGCTATTACAGCCAGATAACGCTGCGGTGAGCACCACAAAGTTAATGACTGCAGCTGCCGAGACAATTCCCACTTTAGCGAACGTCATCACAAACGGGCTGCCTTGTTGCCCGACTTCCGTCCACGGGAACAGTGTCACCACAATAAAAATAGCGCCAACATAGAAAATAAGAATGCGCCACAGAATATTATTGATGGCTTTTTTCAGTGTCACTTGTGGGTTTTTGGCTTCTCCTGCGGTGATCCCGACGAGCTCAACACCTTGATAAGACGCCACCACAATACACAGCGCAAATAAGAAACCTTTCCAGCCTCCAGCGAAGAATCCGCCATGCTCAGTCAAGTTAGCCAATCCAATCGGTTCGAAATTATTGCCAAGACCAAAGAAAATTAGCCCCAAACCAATCAAAATCATCACGACGATCGTGGTCACTTTAATCATCGCAAACCAGAATTCCAGCTCACCGTATAGCCTCACTGCGGCGAGGTTTGCCAGTGCCACCAACGCAACAGCAACCATCGCAAATATCCACTGGGGCACATCAGGGAACCAATACTTTGCATATTCCCCTATTGCGGTTATCTCTGAAATTCCAACCGCGACCCACATAAACCAATAACCCCACGCGGTTAAACATCCCCAAAAAGGACTTAAATATTTATAACCAAATGAAGCAAATGAACCAGTGACTGGCTCCAGAAAGAGCATTTCGCCCATAGAACGCATGATGAAGAAGACAAATAACCCTGCGATAATATACGCCAGCAATACGGATGGTCCCGCCCACTTCAACGTACTCGCTGAGCCCATAAATAGCCCAACCCCAATTGTTCCGCCCAAAGCAATCAGCTCAATATGACGGGCTTCTAGCCCTCGCTGAAGACCTTGCTGTGGCTTATCCATAATTTCCCCTGTCGATAATAACCATTCGATATTCGCAGCTCTAATAGCCATAACTTTTTAGTCATCGCGGCTGGTTGTCGAAAATAAAATAAAAAATACAATCCCCCAAGATACCGTGAGATCCCTTAGGTTGCATCTATTTTTGAGCAATTGCAGGTATATTTGAAGATAGAATGGGGGCGCCAGAAATAAATAAACCCGCATTATGCGGGTTTATTCAGTCAGAAAAGCGCTTAAAGCTTACCACCGTAGTAGTAGCCTAAAAACTTCAGCAATTTAAACTGTCGTTTAATTCGTGTTGGTTGGGAAAGTAAGCGATACAGCCATTCTAGCCCTAAGTTTTGCCATACTTTAGGCGCACGCTTAACATGCCCGGTGAACACATCATAAGTCCCACCGACGCCCATATACAAAGCATCAGGATGCACAACACGGCAATCACGCATAAAAATTTCTTGCTTAGGAGAGCCCATCGCCACGGTCACAATCTTGGCACCGCTCGCGTGAATACGCTCAAACAGTGCACTGCGGTCTTCTGCCGTAAAGTAGCCATCTTGGGAATCCACAATGTTGACATTCCATTGTGCGCGTAGCTTCGCTTTGGTCTGCTCAAGAATTTCTGGCTTGCCGCCCACTAAAAATACTGGGGTACCTTCTTTTCCTGCACGCTCCATTAAGCCTTCCCATAAATCGGCACCTGCCACACGAGAAACCTCGGCTTTTGGATATTTACGGCGAATAGCACGCACAATGCTGATCCCATCTGCATAAAGGTATTCCGCCTGCCCTAATAAGGTATTCAGCGCAGTATCTTGCTCTGCGATCATCACTTTCTCTGCGTTGATAGCCACTAATGTGCCTGTTTTGGTCTTACCGTCAGCAAACAGATAGTCCAAGAAATGGGCCATGTTTTTAAAGCCCCAAATATTATGACCTCTGATGCTATATTGAGGAATTGACGACTGTTCCATGATGCTCCTTTTAACGGCTTTCCCGTTGACCACTTTTTAAATATAAAGCGGCTTTGGTACGAATAAGACCGGCACTTTCAAATAACCAGTACAGTAATTTAGCTAACACTAAACATAGCCCGAAGACTAAGCAGAAAAAGACTACGCGCGAGACAAAGGAATCGACCCCTTCACGAGCTAATACAATCATGTTGAAGATGGCGCCGAAACAAAATGCCTGCATAATCGCAGCCTTGTAACGGTTGGATTCTTTTAGACTTAACCCATAAATCCAATCAAACCATTTAATGATCATGCCCACCACGATAGCGCCCAGCGGGATAAACAGCACGCCCCCCATGACCACCAGCGAGCCAATTAACGTAGGCGAAATCGCTAACCCAGAATGGTTATTCAGCACTTCCCAGGTAAAATAGTTAGCCGAGTTTAATACCGTATCAGGGCGTTCAGGCCATACCCATGCTGGAATAAACACATAGAAATCACGGATAATCGGCGCTAAACCTTGGAATTCCATTTGGTCATAATAGCTGAGCAATAATCCTAAGTTTTCCCATGGCGAGAACGTATCGCGAGTTAGATACAAGAAGGTGTAAAACGCTTCGGCACCGCTCACATCAAGACCGTAACGCTTGAGAGCTAACCAGAACATCCCAACAATACTTGCCACACCCGCCGCTGCCAGCATCCAAAGCGTGATCCAGCCTCTGACAATCCCGATAAATAGGAACAGGGCAAATGCCAAGATAATGTTGGCACGGGTTCCGCCTACAATCACATAAGTTAAGAAACCGAATGAAACCGTGCTGATCAAGAAGAAAATCCAGCGTTTTTGCGTGGGTTTCAAGAAATAAACAATCAGCATTGCAGGGATAAAGAAGTAGAAAAAGCGCTTCAATGCCACGCCCGATACCTGACTGGAGAATATCTGGCTATAGGATTTCAACTTAAACAGCAAGAAACCGTTATCCATGAAAAAAATGCCTACAGTAACCACCGCCACGGCAATCAGCAGTAGACAGGTCAGATTGGTTTCCACCTTATTCATACTAAATACGGCGCGACGCTGGGTATCCACGCGCTTAGTTAAACGCGTTTTGTACGTCACATAGTAAATGGCGTAGAAGCTGGTTGACGCCAACATGGCATACATCAAGTAATCTGCGGGGACGATTGCCACGTCAAACTGGAAAACCAATGCACAAGTCAACGGGAATCCGAAGTAAAACGTCAGCAAATACAATAAGGTAAAGAAAATATTAAAATTAAAGCGCACGCGCAAAAACTCTTTATACATCAGCGTGCCGATAAAGATAATAGAGATTAGGTAGATAAGCGCTAAGCCACCCAATTCAAGCAATGTCATGCTTTCGCCTCCGCAATGCTGAGGATCTGTTTCCAGCCATCAGTAAAGTTAGGCGCAAAGAATTCAATATGCTGTTTATTCAGCGAATTCATTTGGCGTTGTGCTTCATCCACTAATGGCAGAGTCAGCTCATCACCATAGAAAAAGACTGGGACATTCTGCGCCGTTAAATCTTGCCAGAAGGTATTTTGGCGACTAATGACAAAAGGAATAGAGAACTGAATAAGCAAACAAACCGTTCCAACCCCTTGTTGGCGATTAAAAATAAAGTAGCCAAGGTCGCAGGTTTTCAGCAAATTCAGGTAATCATCGAACGCCATACGTTCTTTAAGAATATCCACCTGCCCCTGAGGGAATTCGCTTTGTGCTGCTTGCTCAACTTCGGCAATATAGTTTTGGTTATTCGCTGGGTAGCCCATCGGGACTATCACCTTCACCTTGTCACCAAATTGCTGTTTAATCGCGCTCAGCGCTTCCACATGACGATTAGAGCGGTCACCTGAGTTACCGAGCAGGATAGTTAATTGCTCGCCCTCACGAGGCTGACGTTCGTTTAGCGTCAATGCCGGATCCATACGCGTCGGGAAATAGAGAACCGATGATGGCACATTAGGATTCGACTGCTGAAAATGGCACAAATCTCCCCGTGTTGCACAAACGTGCCCCACTTTTTTTTGAGCCAGACGACGTAGAATATAAAACAGCTTGAATTTCAGTGAGCTAGATTCTTCATAGAGATCAGCACCCCAAATATGCCACCAGAATTGATGGGATTTTATCTTGCCAAAAAGCAGTGCTAACCAAATTGGCGCATTAAATTGCCCATGGAAGAAAAAGCGTGTACGACGCTCCGCTTTCGCGCGACGAATAACGCTATCTGCAATAGATTGTTTGCTGTCAAAAACTTCAATTTCAAGCATCGGATAGGCAGCAGCAAGCTGCGCATCCTGGCTCACCACCATAAAATGCGGCTTTTGTGACGGTGCCATCTCTTGGCAAATAACGTTATTAAAAAACGTTAAAACCGTCTGATTATGATGCGGGAGATCAGATCCCAGTACATGTATTAAGGTTGTCATGCTCGCCTACGGTAGATCAAAAATACGCAACAACAGAGAGTAAAATATACGATATAGGTCGCCATATAGGCTTGTGTCGCCCCCACGGCGCCATGTTCAGGAATAAACCAATGGGCAAAGCCCGTTAACAGAACAAATTGGCTTACTTCCGTAAGAACATAAAAACGCAGCGCTGCTTTCGCGATGACGAGATAACCAAAGACGTAAGCACCCACTTTCAATACATCGCCGACCAGCTGCCAAGCAAACAGGTCTCTCATCCCTGTAAACTCTTTTGAGAACAGCAGCCAAATCGCAAAATCACGCAGCAGCCAAACCGTAAAGCTCACGGCGGCAACAGCCGGTAATACAAACTTCAATGCCTTAACAATTTCGGCAGAAATTTCATTTTTATGCTGTAAACGGGACAGCGTGGGCAGTAAATAGACCGAAAATGTTGCTGTGATGAATTGTAAATAGGCATCCGAAATCGTGGTAACGCCCGTCCATAATCCCACTTCATCCCAGCTATAAGTCTGTGCCAATAAATTTCGCATCATGATATAGGCAACAGGCAGTGTGATTGCCGTGAGCATTGCCATGATGGTGAACTTACCTAAATTAGTGGCAATGGCTTTATCCCATGCGGGTTTGAGTGATGACAACGCAAATTGTTTACGTCGAATAATCATCCCAACCGCAGGCAATACCACTAAAGCGGGTACCAATGCTAGCCCTGCAAGTGCGCCATCATAACCTCCCATCAGATAGCATAAATAATAGGCGACTACGCCGATTATGCTACCAAAAATGATGGCCGTCGCATTCCCTGCAGCGTCTCGGTAACCTTTCAAAATCGCCAAGAAATAGTTCGCATACGCGATACCCATTTGAATCAAGGCAACCATGCGGATCACGCCACTGTATTGCTCAGTATCAAATAGTGCAGCACTGATAGGGGCGCTACATAGCAAGAAAATAATCGCCAGTAACGTTGAAAATCCGAGGATTATCGTTGAAGACGTTCCCAGCACAGCCCGTAATTTCTGCGGATCTTGATGGTGTTCTGCCACATATTTTGTGACGCCATTGAAGATCCCAGCGCCAGACAATACGCCTAGCACCGTAATTAATTGGCGGAAGTTCCCCGCTAGACCCACACCACTAGGGCCAAATGAGACTGCAAATAATTTCACGATCAACAGGCCCACCCCGATTTTAATCAGGGTAGACCCAGCAGTCCAAACCGATGCTTTAGCGAGTGACATTAGGCAAAGAACGCTTTGATTCGCTCAATAACCACTTGTTGCTCGTCGTCTGTCATGTTGTAGAACATTGGCAGGCGCACTAAACGGTCACTTTCAACCGAAGTGTATTTGTCTTCACCGTGGAAATAGCCGAATTCCAGTCCAGCAGGGCTGGTGTGCAGTGGCACATAATGGAACACCGTCAAAATACCATGGGATTTCATATAGTCATTGAACGCTGTGCGCTCTTCCACATCTTTGAGTTTGATATAGAACATATGGGCATTATGCTTCAGCCCTTCCGGCACGGATGCTAACACTAAACGACCTGCAGCCACCAGTGGTTGTAACGCTTGATAATAGCGATCCCACAGCAGTAAGCGGCGTTCGTTGATTTTGTCTGCTTCTTCTAACTGCGCCCATAAATAGGCTGCTTGTAAGTCAGATAACAGGTAGCTTGAACCGATGTCACGCCAAGTGTATTTGTCCACTTGACCACGGAAAAATTGACTGCGGTTTGTACCTTTTTCGCGGATCACTTCTGCGCGGTTAATCAACGCCTTATCATTGATTAAGGTCGCACCACCTTCACCACCCGAAGAGTAGTTTTTGGTTTCATGGAAGCTATAGCAACCAATATGACCGATGGTACCCAGTGCTTTACCTTTATAGGTGGACATCACGCCTTGCGCTGCGTCTTCAATCACAAATAAATTGTGTTTCTTCGCAATCGCCATGATGGTGTCCATTTCGCAAGCCACGCCTGCGTAGTGAACAGGAACAATTGCACGTGTACGATCAGTGATTGCCGCTTCAATTTTGGTTTCATCGATATTCATCGTATCTGGACGAATATCCACAAACACAATTTTAGCGCCACGTAACACGAATGCGTTAGAGGTCGATACGAAGGTAAAGCTTGGCATGATGACTTCATCGCCTGGCTTAATATCAATCAGGATCGCTGCCATTTCTAATGAAGCGGTGCAAGACGGCGTTAACTGGACCTTCGGACAGTTAAAACGTTTCTCCATCCACTCTTCACAACGCTTAGTGAAACCACCATCCCCGCACAGTTTGCCACTTGCCATGGCCTGCTTCATATACTCAACTTCAGTACCTACAACGGGTGGTTTATTAAATGGAATCATGTTGTCCCCTGTATAACCAATATGCTGTGCTGGCGATAGCCGCACCGCTACGTGAATAAAGATTTAACGCCGCAACATTGCTCATTTGTGTGGCAACATTTAACTGTCTTTTTTGGTGTTGCACACACCACTGATACGCTGCTGACATTAATTTCCGACCGATACCGCGTCCTGCTGCACTTGGCGTTGCCGCTAACAGCCCAATTCGCGCTGTATTTGCATCAAGGCTGCGTAGGCTAACGAAACCTAAAATATCACCTGCATTATCTCTAAGGAGTAAACAGGTGTGGTCAAAGGTGCCGAGAACGGCTTTTTCTATCCATAATGCATAAAACCGACCGCTGTCCCCTTCATGGTACCAAGGGGTTCTAAAGCGGCTGTTACTAAACACAGAGGCCGCGGTGTCGCGCAGAGAAACAATATCCCCTGTTTGTGCAACAACCACATTATCCGCCTCTGATAACGCTGTGTTTAGATAAGCATTTTCTGTGCCAATAGTTAACGCAAAATCAATTTCGCCTTCAACAAAACTGAATCCCATACTGGCAAGTTCATCGATTTTAGCTGTTTCGGATGCCGCAACTTTCGCTTGCACAATATCAAACTTATCCAATTGATAAGAAAGAATAATCTGCGCATCAGTCGCGGCGAAATCCAGTTTCGCCGTTGAACGTTTGAAAAAATCAGACTCCCAATCTAGGGGATCAATATTGGCGCGGACGGACACGAAGTAAGTCCTCTAAATATTTGCCATAGCCCGTTTTATTTAGGCGAGTTGCCGCTTCTTTGACTTGGTCGTCAGATAACCAGCCATTGCGCCATGCAATCTCTTCTAAACAAGCCACTTTAAAGCCTTGGCGTTTCTCAACGGTCTGAACAAATGTTCCGGCTTCAATTAAGCTGTCATGAGTTCCAGTATCTAACCAAGCGAATCCACGACCAAGCAGTTCAACGCTAAGCTCGCCGCGCTCTAAATACATTTGGTTGATAGAGGTAATTTCTAATTCACCGCGCTCAGAAGGTTTTACTTGTTTAGCAAAATCAACCACTTGGTTATCATAGAAATATAAACCCGTTACTGCCCAGTTTGATTTTGGCTGTTTTGGTTTTTCTTCGATAGACAACGCTTTAAAATTGTCATCAAATTCCACCACACCAAAACGCTCAGGATCCATGACTTGATAGCCGAACACTGTCGCGCCTTTTTGGCGTGCCGCGACTGACATTAATTTAGGGCTGAATGAGTGACCGAAGAAAATGTTGTCGCCCAGCACTAAGCAGCAAGAGTCCCCATTAATGAACTCTTCACCAATGATAAACGCTTGAGCCAGCCCATCTGGAGAAGGCTGTTCCGCGTAGCTCAATTCGATACCAAACTCATGACCGTCGCCCAGCAAACGCTGGAACATTGGCAAATCATCCGGCGTCGAAATCACTAGAATTTCGCGGATCCCTGCCAGCATTAACACTGACAGCGGATAGTAGATCATTGGCTTGTCATAGATAGGCAGCAACTGTTTTGAGATGCCGCGAGTGATCGGGTGCAAACGCGTTCCCGAGCCACCAGCCAGAATAATACCTTTCATATTGCCTCCTAGCTGCCTAAGCCCAGACGTTCACCGGCATAGGAGCCATCTTGCACACGACGCCACCAAGTTTCGTTGTTTAAATACCACAGAACCGTTTTACGGATCCCGGATTCAAACGTCTCTTCTGGTGTCCAGCCTAATTCACGCTCAATTTTATCGGCGTCAATGGCGTAGCGCATATCATGACCAGGACGGTCTTTCACATACGTGATTAAGTCGCGGTAATGAGCAACCCCTTGAGGTTTCTGCGGGTGCAGCTCTTCAAGTAATTCGCAAATTGTTTCAACCACTTGAATATTACGACGCTCGTTATGACCGCCAATATTGTAGGTTGAACCTGGCTGTGCTTGAGTCGCCACTAAATGCAGCGCTCGCGCATGGTCTTCCACAAACAGCCAATCACGAATTTGCTCACCTTTGCCATACACTGGCAGCGGCTTACCGGAAATCGCATTCAAAATAATCAATGGGATCAGCTTCTCAGGGAAGTGATAAGGACCATAGTTATTTGAGCAGTTGGTGATCATGGTCGGTAAACCATACGTTCTCTGCCACGCACGCACTAAATGGTCGCTAGACGCTTTTGAGGCTGAATATGGGCTGCTTGGTGCATACGGTGTAGTTTCCGTAAAGAAGCCATCAGGACCTTCCAAGTCGCCATACACTTCATCAGTTGAAATGTGATGGAAACGGAAAGCCGCTTTTTTACTATCTTCAAGTGCAGACCAGTAATGACGAGCCGCTTCTAACAGGGTGTAAGTACCCACAATGTTGGTTTCGATAAATGCCGCTGGACCATCAATTGAGCGGTCAACGTGGCTTTCTGCAGCTAAATGCATCACGACATCAGGTTTGTGTTCAGCAAACACTTTATCCAATGCTGCACGGTCACAAATGTTCACTTGTTCAAAAGCATAGCGCTCGCTATTGGCGACTTCCGCTAATGATTCCAAATTGCCCGCATAAGTTAAGCAGTCAACCACAATCGCGTGGTCTTTTGTGTTTTCAATCACATGACGAACAACAGCAGAGCCGATAAAACCGGCTCCACCTGTAATTAAAATACGTTTCAACGCCATACTCCTTTTGTATCCACGACCCATTTTTGTGGGATAGCAGAACCTTGGATACCTTTAAACAGGTTATGGTCGACTAACATCAGGATCACATCCGCTTCGCTCACAGCAGTTTCAATAGAAACCAGCTCCGCAATACCTTTCAGTGCAGTTGGTAATTCGTGAATATGTGGTTCAACCGCAAATGTTTTACCTGGGTTCCAGTTCGCAACCATTTTGGTGATGTGCATTGCTGGGCTCTCACGCAGGTCATCGATATTTGGTTTGAACGATAAACCGAAACATGCGATTTTGATTTCATTCGCTTTTTTGCCAGTTTCCACTAAGCAATCAGCCACTGCGGCTTTCACTTGATCAACAACCCAGATTGGCTTGCCATCGTTAACTAAACGAGCAGTGTGGATTAAACGAGATTGTTTTGGGCTTTGTGCCACGATAAACCATGGGTCTACTGCGATACAGTGACCACCAACGCCTGGGCCCGGTTGCAAAATGTTCACGCGAGGATGACGGTTTGCAAGGCTAATCAGTTCCCAAACATTGATATCTTGGTCTGCACAAATCAGCGATAATTCGTTAGCAAATGCGATATTGACGTCACGGAAGCTGTTTTCCGTTAACTTGCACATTTCAGCTGTTCTTGAGTTAGTGATTACACACTCACCTTCTAAGAAGATGTTGTACAGTTCGCTAGCACGCAGTGAAGATTTAGGTGTCATCCCGCCGACAACACGGTCGTTTTTGATCAGTTCAACCATCACTTGACCTGGCAGTACGCGCTCAGGGCAATATGCCACGTCGATATCTGCTTCTTCACCAGCTTGGTGAGGGAAGGTCAAATCAGGGCGAGCTGCTGCTAACCACTGTGCCATTTGCTCCGTCGTACCTACTGGAGACGTGGACTCCAGAATCACTAAGTCGCCTTTTTTCAGGACTGGTGCGATAGATTCAGCTGCCGCTTTCACGTACACCAAATCAGGCTCGTGTTCACCTTTGAATGGTGTCGGAACAGCAATCAGAAATGCGTCTGCGGGTTGTGGCTTGGTGAAGGCTTTTAAGTGACCGTCTTCAACTGCTTTTTTCACCACAACGTCCAGCTCAGGTTCCACAATATGGATTTTACCTTGATTGATAGTGTCAACAGCATGCTGGTTGACATCTACGCCGACAACCTGCTTCTTACGAGATGCGAAGGCTGCCGCTGTTGGTAAACCGATATAACCGAGGCCGATAACAGAAATAGTTTCAAAACTCATAATTTCACCTGATTGCTTTTTAATGCTGCAAGAATACGCTGACAAGCATGACCATCACCATACGGGTTATGTGCGCGGCTCATTTCGTGATATTCCGCTTCATCTGTCAGTAACCGATTAACTTCATTTACAATGGTTTGTGTATCTGTACCCACTAAACGGACTGTTCCTGCATCAACAGCTTCAGGGCGTTCGGTGGTATCTCTCATAACTAAAACAGGCTTGCCTAAAGATGGCGCTTCTTCTTGAATACCGCCGGAATCCGTTAAAATCAGATACGCGTGGTTCATCAAATAGACGAACGGCAGATATTCTTGGGGACTAATTAAGATAATATTATCAATACCATGCAGAATACGTTTTACAGGCTCGCTCACATTCGGGTTTAAGTGAACAGGGTAAACCACTTGAACATCAGGGTGAGTTTGAGCGATATCCGCTAATGCATGGCAAATGCGCTCAAAACCACCACCAAAACTTTCACGGCGGTGACCCGTTACAAGCAACATTTTTTTATTTGGATCGATAAATGGGTAATTTCCGGCTAATTCAGCCATCATGTTTTGGTTACCCATTACCTTCTCTTTGACCCACAACAGCGCATCAATGACCGTATTACCCGTCACAAAAACATGGCTATCGGGAATGGATTCGTTGAGTAAGTTTTGGCGCGAGTTTTCTGTCGGTGCAAAATGGTACTGAGCAAGGTGCCCCGCAATTTTACGGTTACCTTCTTCTGGCCATGGAGAGTAGAGGTTCCCTGTGCGCAGTCCAGCCTCAACATGCCCGACAGGGATGCGATGGTAGAATGCCGCAAGACTGGTTGCCATTGTTGTGGCGGTATCGCCATGAACAAGGACAACATCGGGTTGGAAATCCGCAAATACTGCCTTTAATCCTTCCAGAATACGGCAAGTAATATCGGTTAAATCCTGACCTGGTTTCATAATGTTGAGATCATAATCGGGCGTGATCTCAAATAAGTTCAGTACTTGATCTAGCATTTCACGGTGCTGAGCGGTGACACACACTTTCGCTTCAAAGTCTGCATCATCAGCAAGAGCATGAACCAATGGAGCCATTTTAATGGCTTCAGGCCGTGTGCCGAATACAGTCAATACTTTCACAGTGACTCTCTTATATTTTCTTCGCAGTTTACTGCTTTCTTTAGTTTTAATGATGCTATTTCGCCACCGACCTTGCCGCCGGTGGCGAATATGACATTACGATGGGCGACGGCGAGACAGTACCACTCCGGCACCTACTAACATACCAATTGTACCCCACAGAACGGCAATGAATGCTCTGCGCGGACTATCGCGTTTGATTGGATCTTCAGGCGTACGCAGATAACGATACGCGTGGAAATTATCTTGAAGAACAGGCTCAACATTCAGCGTTGATAACATCGCCACATTCTGATCATAATCTGTATCAAAATCTGGACCAGTTGCTTTTAACGTCTCAATTTGAGCTTGCAGTAATGGAACCCCTAACATGAACATTTTTGAGTCAGGAATTTCATCCACTGGCGCAGTGGTTTGATTACGCGAAATGCCTTGTTTTTCCGCTACTTTTAGGGCTTGTTCAAGGCTATTTAGACGACGATCATACGCTGCCGTTGCGACCATCGCTTCACGTTTAACTAACGCTTTCATTGATTGGGTTTTGGTTGCCCAAGTCCCTTTCAATTCATCATTCAAATTTGTGGTTGCGCGCTGATTAGCAAACTCAATATATTCACGTAAAAGTTGGTTGCTGTCTGTTGCTGTTTCAGCCACTAACTTCACGCTATCTGTTGGGTTTTTGAGTGCATCAGCTGGCGTATATTCGATATTGTTGATTAGCTCATCCAACAATGCCGCATCCGCTTTCGGATCATTCTCCAAACGCTGTTTATAATACTCAGTACCTAACCAAAATTGGCGGCGAGTATCGTAAGAACCAAGTTGTTTGGTAAATTCTTCATAAGCTTCTTTGGCAATCGTTGGTAATTGCCCTTCTTGCCCCACCGCATTAATACGAGAATCAAGGTTGCGCAGAAACTGTTGCTGAGAATAATAACTTCCCAGATTGTTCACAGTTGGTAAATCCGTGATAGCCGTTGTGCTCCACTTCGGCTGCATAAAATAGGACGCTCCCAGTGCAATCGCAGCAAAAATCACTGCACATGCGACGATCCAAATTTTACCCTGCCATAGTGAGCGGCATAAATCACGAATATCTAACTCCGCTTCAAGCGAGGTTTGATGTTGATTAGGTTGCGTTTCTGAGTTATTCACTGCACAGAACCTCTATAGTTCGTTTGTCGTTACCGGACCGCACTCTTACGCGCACGACGTCTAATTCGTTTGATAAAACGGGCGACTTTCCATGCTCGCTTGATGCAGTAACCATACATCATAAATACAAGCAAAAATAATGCCAACATTACCCATTCAGGAACGAATGAGAGGCGTTCGCCAATAATACCAATACACGCAAGAATTGCCGCAGCCAATGTGATGATTACAAATGCCCCTTTCGGGGTAAAACCTGAACGCATAATCAAGTGATGAATATGCTGACGATCCGGTGAAAATGGACTCATACCTTTACGAATACGGCGGTACATAATTGCCACCATATCCATAAGCGGAATAGCAATAATCCATAATGCAGTCACTGGGTTGATTGGATGAACGTCTTCTTGTGTTGATGCTACCAAGATCCAAATAATGGTAAAACCAATCAACGTACTTCCCGCATCACCCATGAACACTTTAAAGCGACGCCCTAAAACACCCATATTCATGAGGATATAAGGAAGGATAGCCGCTATAAACGCAAAACACCAAAACGCTAACGCATAGTTACCATTTTGATACAGTAAGAAACCAAGGGCACCAAAGGAAACCGAGGACAAGCCGCCTAACAGGCCATCAATACCATCAACCATGTTGAAGGCATTGATCGCAGCCCAAACGGCAAATAAGGTGACGATATAACCAAATGGCCCAAGTACCAGTTCCCAAGGACCAAATGCATGGCCTAGAGATTCCAGTGACAGCCCACCCGCAGTCATCATTACCACGGCGACAATCGCTTGAACTCCAGCACGTAACTTCACACTGATGTCAAACCTATCATCCAGTGCACCAACGAACACTAAGAGCCCCGCACAAGCAATATATAGCCACTTATGGGGAATATATTCTTCTGTGATCATAAACGCGAAGCAAACGCCAAAGAAAACAGAGATCCCCCCAACCAGCGGAACCAATCCTACGTGTTTCTTCCTGAAATTCGGTTTATCAACCAAGCCAATTTTTTTAGCTACGATACGCGCGACAAAAATAAAGGCTAAGGTAAACAAAAAGACATAGAAGAGATTACTCATAAAGTGTGTGCTATCCACTGTTCTACTCTCTTATATTTCTATCTAACTTTTAAACACTAAAACTTTTGGTTGCTGTGATAGAAGTCCATCACACAGTATTCGAACAAAAATCAATCGTACGCTAAAACACATTTTTCTTGTTTTTAACATGCACAAAACATGCCGAAAAAAACATACAGCTCAAATTCAGCATAAATAAATAGTTTTGTGTGACAAATTTAACCTAAAGATTTTATCCTTTAATAAAGCAAGATGCATGCCATAAAACACAATCTCAGATTTGTTAACCATGATTTATGATTGTTTCCATCTAAACGAGTAAACATCAGCCATTGGTTCTACTTAAGTATAAAAATTAATGTAGAAAATACCATCTTCTAGTGAATAAGCTAGTATCCGTTAATTATTTTATTTTACACATAAATAAAGTAACTCATGCTCATGTTGATAAATAATAAAGACTATTGTTTTGTGAATACTCACAGTTCATTGATAAAAAAAATAGGCGCTCTAATTAGAGCGCCTATTTCTATACTCATAATCCTAACGAGACTATGCTCTTTTCATAAAATCAAAGAACTCTTCGTTAGTCTTAGTCATAGCTAATTTGCTGATAAGGAATTCCATTGCATCGATTTCGCCCATTGGGTGAATAATCTTACGCAGAATCCACATTTTTTGCAGTTCATCTTGAGAGGTGAGCAGCTCTTCTTTACGTGTACCAGAGCGGTTGTAATCAATCGCAGGGAAAACACGTTTTTCAGCAATTTTACGGGACAGGTGTAATTCCATGTTACCTGTTCCTTTAAATTCTTCGTAAATTACTTCATCCATTTTCGAACCGGTATCAACTAACGCGGTTGCGATGATAGTCAAGCTACCACCTTCTTCAACGTTACGAGCAGCACCGAAGAAACGTTTTGGACGATGTAATGCGTTTGCATCCACACCACCAGTCAATACTTTACCTGAAGAAGGTACGACGGTGTTGTATGCACGAGCAAGACGAGTAATAGAATCCAGTAAAATGATAACGTCTTTTTTATGCTCAACCAGACGTTTCGCTTTCTCGATAACCATTTCAGCAACTTGAACGTGACGCGCAGCTGGCTCATCAAATGTTGAAGCGATCACTTCACCTTTAACTAAGCGTTGCATCTCAGTAACTTCTTCTGGACGCTCATCGATTAGCAGAACCATCAATACGCAGTCAGGATAGTTGTGGGCAATGTTAGCCGCAATATTTTGCAGTAACATGGTTTTACCCGCTTTCGGAGGTGCAACGATCAAACCACGCTGTCCACGGCCGATAGGTGCGGCTAAGTCCAATACACGCGCAGTTAAATCTTCAGTAGAACCGTTACCACGCTCCATGCGCAGACGATTATTGGCATGTAATGGGGTTAAGTTTTCAAAAAGGATTTTGCTGCGGGCGTTTTCAGGTTTGTCAAAGTTAACTTCGTTAACTTTCAAGAGGGCAAAATAACGTTCACCTTCTTTCGGGGGACGAATTTTTCCTGAAATGGTGTCGCCGGTGCGTAGGTTAAAGCGGCGAATTTGGCTAGGGGAAACATAGATATCATCAGGGCCTGCGAGGTAAGAACTGTCTGCTGAACGGAGGAAACCAAATCCATCCTGCAATATTTCCAGTACGCCATCGCCGAAAATATCTTCTCCACTTTTAGCATGCTGCTTCAAAATTGAGAAAATAATATCCTGCTTTCTCATACGGGCTAAGTTCTCTAGCCCCATGTTTTCGCCTAACGTAATCAGTTCTGATACTGGCGTATTTTTTAATTCGGTAAGATTCATAATGGTGGGTTCTTTAACTCGGGGTATTTCTCGAACTATGAACGTAAATTGGAGGCAACTTTTATAGTGAACCTATTTAGTATAGTGAACCTATGAAGCGCCAGTTTAACTTTATAGTGCCCTGTTGATAGATATGGACTCATAACCAACAACAATGCATTAAAATTTGTGCTAGCTACAACTAATATTGCTGTGAAGGTGTTGTGACTAACGAAAGCGTTATAATCATCAAGATGACATGCCGCATATTATTAGAAACGTAATCAATATTAGCAATAGTTTTTTATACATTTTAGGACAACATCTTATCCCTAATACAGCCCATTTATTTTACTCAAGACTTAAGCCACAGTGATACAACCATGAATTATCAACTTTATATTAATAATCAGTAACTAAAATTGGCATTGAACAGAACTGCAAGCTAGACGTTTCAGAAAAGAGCAAAGGCAAACAAGGTAATTCTTACGGGTACTCTATGAGGAATGCGGATAACTTATCATGCTTAAATGGGGACGTCTAGCGACTCTCTATATAAAATAAATGCGCCGCTAAACGTTTTGGCTTATATAAAGCTATAACTTACAGATTTTCGTCTAGAAATTCTTTCAGTTGAGTTTTAGATAAAGCACCAACTTTAGTTGCAGCTACACTGCCGTTTTTGAATAATAACAGTGTAGGGATACCGCGAATACCAAATTTTGGGGCAGTCGCTGGATTATCATCAATATTCAGTTTTGCGATAGTCACTTTGCCTGTATATTCTTCAGCAACTTCATCAAGGATTGGCGCGATCATTTTACAAGGTCCACACCATGCAGCCCAGAAGTCGACTAAAACAGGTGAACTTGCATTTAGAACGTCTGACTCAAAACTTGCATCAGTAATATGTTTAATTTTGTCGCTCATGTTGTACTCCAAAGGATCATTTTTACAGACATAGTGTAACATTAATTGGCAGCAGTATGCTTTATTTCAAAAGATACGCTTTCGTAAACCAACCGATAACTGATATTCTAACATACTATGAGTAAAGCACACTTGACAGAAAAGAAGTTTTCCGACTTCGCATTGCACCCAAAAGTCATTGAAGCACTTAATAAAAAAGGCTTCAACTTTTGCACGCCTATTCAGGCGTCTACCCTGCCTTATACTGTCGAAGGCAAAGATGTTGCGGGGCAAGCACAAACAGGTACAGGTAAAACGTTAGCATTCCTAACGTCTACATTTCATTTTCTCTTAACTCACCCGGCAATTGAGGGGAAAAAAACCAATCAGCCACGTGCGCTGATCATGGCACCTACTCGCGAATTAGCCGTACAGATCTACTCCGATGCTAAAGAGCTCGCTGAGTACACTGGTTTGAAAATGGGTCTAGCCTATGGTGGTGATGGCTATGACGAACAATTACGCGTACTACAAAACGGCGTTGATATCCTTATTGGAACAACGGGTCGCCTTATTGATTACGCAAAACAAGGTCACGTTGATTTAGCGGCTATCCAAGTTGTTGTTTTGGATGAAGCTGACCGTATGTATGACCTCGGTTTTATTAAAGATATTCGCTGGCTATTCCGCCGTATGCCTGGCGCAGCGGACAGACTCAACTTATTGTTCTCCGCGACGCTCTCTTACCGTGTTAGAGAATTAGCGTTCGAACAAATGAACAGCCCGGAATATGTGGAAGTTGAACCACTACAAAAAACCGGTCACCGTATTAAAGAAGAGTTATTTTATCCATCCAACGAAGAAAAAATGCGCCTGCTGCAAACGCTACTCGAAGAAGAGTGGCCTGAGCGTTGCATTATTTTCGCAAATACGAAACATCGTTGTGATGATATCTGGGCTCACCTTGCAGCTGATGGTCACCGTGTCGGGTTATTGACTGGCGATGTCGCTCAGAAAAAACGTCTGCGTATTTTAGATCAGTTCACTCAAGGTCAAATTGATATCTTAGTTGCGACTGACGTTGCCGCTCGTGGATTACATATACCATCAGTAACTCATGTATTTAACTATGATTTACCTGACGATTGCGAAGACTATGTACACCGTATTGGACGTACAGGTCGTGCGGGTGAAAGCGGAAATTCTATCAGCTTAGCGTGTGAAGAATACGCACTAAACTTACCTGCAATCGAAGAGTATATTCAGCACTCTATCCCTGTCAGTAAATATAACAGTGATGCACTGCTGAGCGACCTGCCGGCACCAAAACGCCGTCATCGTCCGCGCCCAAGTGGTCCACGCCGCAATTCTAATGCGCCGCGTCGCCATAATGGCCCACGTAATAACCATAAACGTGCAGGCTGAGTAAATACCCTATGCTGAAATCTTCTTCTCTGTATGCCGCTATCGATTTGGGTTCCAACAGCTTTCATATGCTGGTTGTTCGCGAGACCGCAGGTAGCATTCAGATTATTTCTCGGGTTAAACGGAAAGTTCGCCTGGCTGCGGGTTTAGATAAAGATAATGTTTTATCTGAGCAAGCCATGGAGCGAGGCTGGCAATGCCTGCGTCTCTTCTCAGAACATCTGCAAGATATTCCTAACTCGCAAATTCGAGTTGTGGCAACCGCGACATTGCGCCTTGCCAAAAATGCCGATGTTTTTATTGAGAAAGCCAGCCAGATCCTCGGAAATCCCGTGAAAGTGATCCAAGGAGAAGAAGAAGCTCGCTTGATTTATCAAGGCGTCGCCCATACAACCGGCGGTCCAGAGCAACGCTTAGTGGTTGACATCGGGGGCGGCAGCACCGAACTTGTCACTGGTACAGGCGCTAAAGCTCAGTTACTTTATAGCCTCGAAATGGGTTGTGTGACTTGGCTTGAACGCTACTTTAGCGACAGAACGCTAACAGAAGAAAACTTTGCTCAAGCCGAAGCGGCTGCTCAACATGTCATTGCGCCTATCGCAGATGCCCTTAAAAATCACGGGTGGAAAATTTGTGTCGGCGCATCAGGCACTGTACAGGCGATTCAGGAAATTATGATTGCTCAAGGGATGGATGAACTCATCACCCTGAGTAAATTACAGCAACTGAAGCACAAAGCTATCCAGTGCCATAAGTTAGAAGAGCTTGAAATCGAGGGCCTCACGTTTGAACGTGCCCTCGTTTTCCCGAGTGGCTTATCGATTCTGATCGCGATTTTCAAGGCACTGAATATCGAAAATATGACATTAGCCGGCGGCGCTCTTCGCGAAGGCTTAGTGTACGGCATGCTTGAACTACCTATTGAGCAAGATATTCGCGCACGCACATTACGCAATATTCAGCGACGCTTCCTTGTGGATATTGAGCAAGCTAACCGCGTGTGTCAGCTTGCTGAACATTTCTACCTCCAAGTTGCCAAAGAGTGGGAGTTAGATAGCCGTTGCCGTGATTTGTTATCCAGCGCTTGTGCATTACACGAAATTGGGCTAAGTGTTGATTTTCGCAAAGGTCCAGAGCATGCAAGCTATTTAATCACTCACCTTGATTTACCAGGCTTCACTCCCGCGCAAAAACGTTTTCTCGCGGTTCTTCTCAAGAACCAGCAAGGTCAAATCGATCTCGCTTCCCTGAGCCAACAAAATGCACTACCCATTCAGCAAACTTACGCATTATGCCGTTTATTACGACTAGCCATTATTTTCGCCAGCCGTAGACGTGATGATACATTACCAGCATTGCGCCTTAATGCTAATGGACAGGATTTAACCATCGCATTGCCGTACCGCTGGCTTGAGGAGCACCCTTTACGAGCTGAGAATCTACAGCAAGAGGTTCAGTGGCAAGGGTATGTGAATTGGCAATTGGCCTTAGAAGAACGTAATAGCTCCAATTGATATGGTTCTAAATTGGTGATGATAGGTTCCCACCTTGTCGTGGGAACTCTCTTAGACTCTTTCGCTACTGATCGGTTTTCTTATTTAACCCTAAGCGCGCCTTGATATCCGCTAAAGCGGACTGCCCTTTTTGCATCCGCTCTTCGGCAGTAACCACTTTTCGTTGCTGCTCCCACACCAAATCATCTTGCGGTAATTCCATTAAAAAGCGGCTCAGTTCAGGGCGGATCAGTTCACCATATTGGCGGCGCTCACGGCTATGAGTAAAGAATAACTCTCTCTGCGCTCGCGTAATACCCACGTAGGCCAGTCGACGCTCTTCATCAATGTTATTTTCATCGATACTACTTTGATGAGGCAATAACCCTTCCTCCATCCCAACTAAGAAAACATATGGAAATTCAAGACCTTTAGATGCGTGCAATGTCATCAACTGAACCTGATCTGAATCTTCATCATCTTCCCCACGTTCCATCATATCGCGCAACGTAAAACGAGTGACAACCTGATTGAGCGTCATTGGGTCATTCAGCTCATCCCCTTCAATCATTTCGCTCATCCATGTAAACAATTGATTGACGTTTTTCATTCGCATTTCGGCGGCTTTGGTACTGGCAGAGGTTTCGTACAACCAGCTTTCGTAATCCATCTCCCGTAAAAGATCCCGTACCGCTATCAACGGTTCACGCTCCGAAATCCGGACTATCCCTTCCATCCAATGAGTGAAACGTTGCAACGCTTCCAACCCTTTCCCTGTTAAAGTCTGTTCCAGACCTAAATCAAAGCTGGCGTGATACAAACTTTTGCCTCGTTGATTCGCCCATTCTCCCAATTTTTGGATAGTTTTAGGGCCAATTTCTCGGCGCGGTGTATTCACAATGCGCAAAAAAGCGCTGTCATCTTCAGGGTTAGTCAGCACCCGCAAATAAGCTAAAAGATCTTTAATTTCAGGTCGTGAGAAAAATGATGTCCCACCTGAAATTCGGTAAGGAATGCGGTTTTGCATCAGCATTTTTTCAAAAATACGCGACTGATGATTACCGCGATACAAAATCGCATAGTCTTTATATTGAGTTTTATTAATAAAGTGGTGAGCAATTAATTCACCAATCACGCGTTCCGCTTCATGGTCTTCATTATTCGCTGTCAGCACCTTTAATGGCGCCCCATACCCCAACTCAGAAAATAATTTTTTCTCGAAGACATGAGGGTTATTGGCAATCAAAATATTGGCCGCTTTCAAAATACGACCTGATGAGCGGTAATTTTGCTCCAATTTAATCACATTCAGTTTTGGAAAATCTTGGCTGAGTAACACTAAGTTTTGCGGTCTCGCACCGCGCCAAGAGTAAATCGACTGGTCATCATCACCAACGACGGTAAAGCGAGCACGGCTGCCCACGAGTAATTTCACGAGCTGATACTGGCTGGTGTTCGTATCTTGGTATTCATCCACCAGCAAATAACGAATTTTTTGCTGCCAGCGCTCCCGAACTTCTTCATTATGATACAGCAGCAATGTTGGTTTGCTGATTAAGTCATCAAAATCCAAGACATTACAGCTTTTTAAATGCAGCTCATAGCGGCGATAGCACTCAGCAAAATGGTGCTCTTTTTCCGTTCTCGCTTGCCCAACCACTTGCTGAGGAGAAATAAGATCGTTTTTCCAATTTGAGATCGCGGAGATCAATTGTTGAAGAAGATCTTTATCTTCTTCAAGCAGGTCAAACGTGAGTTCTTTGAGTAACGCCATTTGGTCTTGGTCATCAAACAAAGAAAAATTGGCTTTGATACCTAACGCTTTATATTCGCGTTTGATAATTTCCAGTCCCAAAGTATGGAATGTAGAAATGATTAACCCTCGGGCTTCTTTTTTACCTAATGTTTGTCCCACACGCTCTTTCATTTCGCGCGCGGCTTTATTGGTAAATGTCACCGCCGCAATCTGCCGAGGCTGATAGCCACATTGGCGGATCAAATGCGCAATTTTATTGGTAATAACCCGTGTTTTACCTGAGCCTGCCCCTGCCAAAACAAGGCACGGACCATCTACATATTCAACCGCCTGTTGCTGGCTAGGATTTAATCGCATGGTTTCTCTGTATCACTTAGTTATTCAAAAAGGAATTTGCTACAGATTGTAGCAGAAACCGACCCAACTCTTGAGCAACGATCCTGCCTATTTATAAAAAACAAAAAACCACATCATTCAGCAGAGCGATGTGGTTTTGCTTTGTTCTATTATTACATAGAAATATTTTTCTAAACTATTCGCGTTAGAGGAAGGCGGCAAAGGAGGTTATCCCAAGGAGCATACATTGAGTATGTGACTTGGGTAACCGAGTGCAGCCAACGCACCTATCACGCGAATAGTGAAGAAAAATCAACTTCCAACTGAAATTTTCTTCATATCCGTCATATACCCGCGTAAAACTTTACCGATCTTCTCGATAGGATGATTACGGATAGCTTCGTTAATATCACGCAATTGCGCGTTATCTGTTCCGTTATCTGCAACTGGTTTTGCTAAATCACCCGCTTGTAACTTGGTCATAAACTCTTTCAGCATTGGAACCGCTGCGAATGAGAACAGGTAGTTACCGTACTCCGCAGTATCAGAGATAACGACGTTCATTTCATATAAACGCTTACGTGCAATCGTGTTAGCAATCAGCGGCAGCTCATGCAGTGATTCATAGTATGCTGACTCTTCTAAGATACCCGCTTCTAACATGGTATCGAACGCTAACTCAACACCCGCTTTAACCATCGCAACTAACAGAACACCGTGGTCAAAATACTCTTGCTCTGCGATTTTACCTGCAAATTCTGGGTAGTTTTCAAAAGATGATTTGCCGGTCTCTTCACGCCATGTCAGCAAGTTTTTATCATTGTTCGCCCAGTCAGCCATCATTGTTGATGAAAACTCACCAGAAATAATGTCATCCATATGTTTTTGGAACAGTGGCGCTAAGATGGTTTTCAGTTGTTCTGATAATGCATAAGCACGGATTTTCGCTGGGTTAGATAAGCGATCCATCATCAGGGTGATGCCGCCCTGCTTCAGTGCTTCCGTGATTGTTTCCCAACCAAACTGAATTAATTTCCCTGCATAGCCCGGCTCTACGCCATCAGCAACCATTTTGTCATAGCTCAGTAACGCACCTGCTTGCAACATACCACACAGAATTGTTTGCTCACCCATTAAGTCAGACTTAACTTCAGCAACGAAAGAGGACTCTAAAACACCCGCACGATGGCCGCCAGTCGCTGCTGCCCATGCTTTCGCAATTGCCATCCCCTCGCCTTTCGGGTCATTTTCAGGGTGAACAGCAATCAGTGTTGGAACACCGAAACCGCGCTTATATTCTTCACGAACTTCGGTGCCTGGGCATTTTGGTGCAACCATCACAACCGTGATGTCTTTACGGATTTCTTCACCCACTTCAACGATGTTAAAACCATGAGAATAACCCAGTGCAGCGCCTTGTTTCATCATTGGCTGAACGGCACGAACAACCGTAGAGTGTTGTTTGTCTGGCGTTAAGTTAACAACTAAATCTGCTTCAGGGATCAGTTCTTCATAAGTTCCAACTTTGAAACCGTTTTCTGTCGCTTTACGCCATGACGCACGTTTTTCTGCGATCGCTTCTGGACGCAGCGCATAAGCGATATCTAAACCAGAATCGCGCATGTTCAAACCTTGGTTCAGACCTTGAGCACCACAACCGACGATGACGATTTTTTTACCTTTCAGATAGCCAGCTTCATCCGCAAATTCTTCGCGTTTCATGAAACGACACTTGCCTAATTGCGCTAACTGCTCACGTAAATTCAATGTATTAAAATAATTCGCCATGGTCTTACTCCATTATTCGGTCAGTGTTCTGTTGTGTTCGTATTATCAGGCAACTTCGTTACCTGTTGCTCATTATTGAGCAGTTATGGATTTACTATATGCGATGATGAGCATTGCTTAAATTGATATATTAACAATGTAATGTTGCAATATTTGCAACGATAATCAAGTTATCATCAGAGGGCAAAATGGATATTCGTGATCTACAACTGTTTTTACACTTAGCAGAAAGCTGCCACTTTGGTCGAACGTCAAAGGCCATGCATGTCAGCCCATCCACACTATCAAGACAAATTCAGCGTTTAGAAGATCAATTGGGTCATCCTCTGTTCATCCGTGATAACCGTTCGGTAAAACTGACCCAAGCGGGTGAGCATCTCAAGCAATTTGCCCAGCAAACGCTGTTGCAATATCAGCAGTTAAAACATGCTCTCAACCAGCAAAGCCCGTCATTAAGCGGGGAATTACGCCTATTTTGCTCAGTCACCGCCGCTTATAGTCATTTACCTCAAGTACTTGATAAATTTCGTGCTTTGCATCCACTCGTTGAAATAAAACTCACTACGGGCGATGCCGCAGATGCCGTTGAAAAAGTCGAAACCAAAGAAGCCGATTTAGGCATCGCAGGTAAACCTGAAAAATTGCCCGATAACGTGAGATTCGCAAAAATTGGGGAAATCCCCCTAGTGCTTATTGCCCCATCACTGCCTTGTGCGGTACGGAGTATGGTGACAGAAAAGGAGCCTGATTGGTCTACAGTGCCTTTCATTCTTCCTGAACATGGACCTTCTCGTAAACGTATTGAATTATGGTTTAAACGCCATCGTATCCATAATCCAGTGATTTACGCAACGGTTTCAGGTCATGAGGCGATTGTATCTATGGTGGCATTGGGGTGTGGTATTGCATTAATACCAAGTGTCGTCGTTGATAATAGCCCCGAGCCAGTTCGTAGCCGTGTCTCTCAACTTGATAATATTTCGATGGTCGAACCGTTTGAACTTGGCGTTTGCCTGCTCAGCAAACGCCTGAGTGAACCATTAATTAAAGCATTCTGGGAATTGCTCCCAGAACACTCAATCTAATGTTTTTCTGCTATCTTGAGGCGCTAAAAAGAAACGGAAGGATGGATTCCCTGTTTCATCATGATATTCATATCCTAGTGCATCAAGGTGGCGATCAAAGCGTACTTCTGGCCCCGAAAGCTCAAAGGCCGCCAGCACTCGCCCATAATCCGTTCCATGACTACGATAATGAAATAGCGTGATATTCCAGTGAGTTCCTAGTGTTTCTAAGAACTTCAATAACGCCCCTGGAGATTCAGGAAACTCAAAACTATACAGCTTTTCATCCAATGGCTTCGATGGGCGCCCACCAATCATATAGCGCACATGCAACTTCGCCATTTCATCATCCGATAAATCAGCGACTTCATAACCATTATTTTGCAGCCCTTGAATAATGTCGTGCCGCTCTTGCTCACCACCATTTAAGCGAACACCCACAAAAATGCAGGCACGCTCTGGGTCAGCATCTGTATAGCGATAATTAAACTCAGTGATTGAGCGGTTACCAAGCAATTGGCAGAATCGCAAAAAACTACCTTTCTGTTCAGGAATAGTCACCGCAAGCAGCGCTTCTCGTTGTTCACCTAATTCGCAACGCTCGGAGACATAACGTAAACCATGGAAGTTCATGTTTGCACCTGACAAAATATGCGCCAGCCTTTCACCTTTAATGTTATGTTGCTGAACATATTTTTTTAGTCCCGCCAACGCTAACGCCCCCGACGGTTCTGCAATCGCTCTCACATCTTCAAAAATATCCTTCAGTGCCGCACAAATAGCATCACTATCTACGGTAATCACATCATCGACATACTGCTGGCATAGGCGAAAGGTTTCGTCACCAATGCGTTTCACAGCAACGCCTTCCGCAAATAAACCAACACGAGGGAGATCAACAGGATGACCAGCCTCTAATGCCGCTTTTAGACAGGCTGCATCTTCAGCTTCTACACCGATAATCTTAATCTCAGGCATCAACTGTTTGATTAATACAGCGACGCCAGCAATCAATCCACCGCCCCCAACAGGCACAAAAATACGGTCGAGGTGAGCATCCTGCTGAAGGAGTTCTAGTGCAATAGTTGCTTGACCTGCTATCACAGACGGATGATCAAATGGCGGTACAAAGGTATATCCTTCGCGTTTTGCTATCTCAATTGCGTGAGCTTTAGCTTCATCAAAATTTGCGCCGTATAAAATGGCCTCTCCACCAAAACTGCGAACAGCATCCACTTTGATATCTGCGGTTGCCACTGGCATAACAATTTTGGCCTTAATGCCAACACGATTAGCCGACAACGCTACGCCCTGCGCATGATTCCCTGCTGATGCTGTGACAACACCTTTAGCTTTTTGCTCTTCGGTCAAGCCCGCAATCATGGCGTAAGCGCCACGTAATTTAAAACTGTGTACTGGCTGCCTATCTTCACGTTTGACTAAAATCGTATTACCCAGACGTGAAGAGAGCTTGCTCATTTCTTGAAGTGGCGTCACTTGTGCCGCTTCATAGACAGGCGCACTAAGCGCCGCCTTGAGATAATCGGCACCTGTCGGTGCCGCAGGTAATGGTTTTGCGGCTGCCACAATTAGCCTCCTAATTTAGACTTATCGCGTACAGCACCTTTATCCGCACTCGTCGCCAAAGAAGCATAAGCACGCAAAGCGAAAGAAACCTCACGCTGACGATTACGCGGAGTATAGGCTTTATCTCCGCGCGCTAATTCTGCTTCGCGACGTTTTGCTAACTCACTGTCGTTAACATCTAGGGACATGGTACGCTTTGGAATATTGATATCGATAATATCCCCATCTTGTACCAGAGCCAGCAATCCGCCACTTGCCGCTTCAGGAGAGATATGCCCGATTGATAAACCTGAACTTCCTCCTGAGAAACGCCCATCGGTGATCAGTGCACAATCTTTACCTAATCCCATCGATTTCAGATAAGAAGTTGGGTACAACATTTCTTGCATACCTGGTCCGCCTTTAGGACCTTCATAACGGATAACAACAACATCGCCGGCAACAACTTTTCCACCTAAGATAGCCTCTACCGCATCATCTTGGCTTTCAAACACTTTTGCAGGTCCACGGAAAGTTAAGCTACCTTCATCAACCCCTGCCGTTTTCACGATACAGCCATCTTCGGCGATATTGCCAGCAAGTACCGCCAAACCACCATCCAAGCTATAAGCATGCTCAAGATTGCGGATACAACCATTTTCACGGTCAGTATCTAGCGATGGCCAACGGCAATTTTGAGAAAATGCTTGGGTGGTTCGAATACCTGCAGGTCCCGCTGAAAACATAGATCTTACAGATTCATCCTTCGTCAACATAACATCGTACTGAGCTAATGTTTCTGGTAATGAAAGACCTAGAATATTCTTCACATCTTCCTGCAATAAACCTGCACGGCTCAGCTCCCCAAGAATACCAATCACACCACCAGCACGGTGTACATCTTCCATATGATATTTTTGTGTGCTTGGTGCAACTTTACATAAATGAGGGACTTGACGAGATAAGCGGTCAATATCATCCATGGTGAAATCTACTTCTGCTTCTTGTGCAGCTGCCAGTAAATGCAGAACAGTATTTGTAGAGCCTCCCATCGCAATATCTAATGTCATCGCATTTTCAAATGCAGCCTTTGTCGCGATATTACGCGGTAATGCGCTTTCATCATTCTGTTCGTAATAACGTTTAGTCAGCTCAACAATTCGCTTACCTGCATTGATAAATAACGTTTTACGATCAGCGTGAGTCGCAAGTAATGAACCATTTCCTGGCTGAGAAAGACCCAATGCTTCGGTTAAACAGTTCATTGAATTCGCAGTGAACATCCCTGAGCATGACCCACATGTTGGACATGCTGAACGTTCAATTTTTTCACTATCTTCATCACTGACATTTGGATTCGCGCCTTGGATCATCGCATCCACAAGGTCAAGTTTGATGATTTGATCTGAAAGCTTGGTTTTTCCTGCTTCCATTGGTCCACCGGAAACAAAAATCACGGGAATATTCAGGCGCAAGGATGCCATTAACATACCTGGGGTGATTTTGTCACAGTTGGAAATACATACCATGGCATCTGCGCAGTGCGCATTCACCATATATTCTACCGAGTCTGCTATCAGCTCACGGGAAGGTAAGGAATACAGCATACCGCCATGTCCCATTGCAATCCCATCATCCACTGCAATAGTGTTAAACTCTTTCGCGACGCCGCCC
The DNA here is from genome assembly GCF_057621555.1 of Providencia sp. LY12. NCBI lineage: Bacteria > Pseudomonadati > Pseudomonadota > Gammaproteobacteria > Enterobacterales > Morganellaceae > Providencia > Providencia sp. LY12. The sequence goes on from NZ_CM172594.1 coordinate 4,143,187, forward strand.
GCTTGTTCGATTTGTTCTGCGACGAGCTTGCCTAAATCACGTAAGTGCACATGACCTGGAACAAACTGAGTAAATGAGTTTACAACGGCAATAATTGGCTTTCCAAAATCATCATCGGTCATACCTGTCGCGCGCCATAATGCTCGCGCTCCTGCCATATTACGGCCATGAGTGGTTGTTGCTGAACGGTACTTAGGCATATCTTAACTCCCGAGTTTTAAAACAGGCGGGGAACGACCGCCTGTAATTTTTAATATTTAATTATTGAGGGTTTACTGGATCTAACCAGCCCCATTTGTCTTCTGTTGTACCGTTAAATAAGCCAAAGAATGCTTGCTGAATTTTCTTCGTCACAGGGCCACAACGACCGATACCAACTTGGATACCATCAACACTGCGAACTGGCGTGATTTCAGCTGCGGTTCCTGTCATAAAGACTTCATCCGCTAAGTACAGAGATTCACGAGACAACGTTTGTTCACGCACTTCAATTCCCATATCTTTCGCTAATGTCAAAATGGCATCACGGGTGATCCCTGGTAACGCCGATGACGTAAATGGCGGGGTATACAAAATGCCATCTTTTACTTCAAAGATATTCTCGCCTGCACCCTCAGAAAGATAACCATGAACATCCAGAGCGATACCTTCTTGGTAGCCATGGCGGCGCGCTTCGCTACCAACCAGTAATGAAGACAGGTAGTTACCACCTGCTTTTGCACCAGTAGGGATAGTATTCGGTGCAACACGATTCCATGAAGAGACCATTGCATCAATTCCTTGATCTAATGCCTCTTCACCTAAATATGCTCCCCATGGGAATGCGGCTAAAATAACATCTGTACTGTAACCATCTGGTGGGTTCACCCCCATGCCCACATCACCAATGAAAACTAATGGACGAATATAGGCGCTGACTAAGTTATTTTTACGCAGAGTTGCACGACAAGCTTCCATTAACTCATCAACGCTGTAGCTGACAGGCATACGGTAAATTTTCGCAGAATCATGTAAACGCTGCATGTGTTCACGATGACGGAAAACCACAGGTCCCTTGTGTGAATCATAGCAACGGACGCCTTCAAATACGGAAGTTCCGTAATGCAGAGCGTGAGACATTACATGAACTTTAGCATCTGCCCATGGCGTCATTTCACCGTTAAACCAAATAAAGTCAGCTTTCTTAGTCATTTTATCTATTCCTTACATTGCACTTTGTGTGCGTAATAGTCGCGATTCTTGTTGTTTTATTTCAACTTCAGTGATGTCAGCCAACTTCGTTAACTGTGCACATAACTGTGCCAACGGTCTCTGGCTGCTGACAGTTAGTTCGATACTTACATTATCACTATCTGATAATTGATCCACATTCATAGAACTAATCCGAAATCCACGATGGCGAGTTACTCGCAAAATACGCTCTAAAACCTCGGGGCGGAAACGGGCTAATATCGAGAGTTGATGTTGCATCATAACGGTTTCTCCATCATTTTTTCGTTACTAGCCCCTGGTGGAACCAATGGCCAGACATTTTCTAATTCATTAATTGATACCTGTAATAAAAACGCGCCCTCACTTGTCAGTAGCTCATCGAGTGCTGCGTCCACTTCTGATTTACATCTAATACGGCGACCTTGAATGCCAAAAGCGCTCGCTAATGCAACAAAGTCTGGGTTGTCAGTCAAAATGGTTTCACTATAGCGTTGCTCGAAAAACAGCTCTTGCCATTGACGAACCATTCCTAATCGTTGGTTATCTAACAATAAAATCTTAACGGGTAATTGCTTACGTTTGATAGTTCCCAGTTCTTGCACGTTCATCATGAAAGAGCCATCGCCAGAGACACAAACAACGGTATCTTCAGGGCGAGCGACTTGAGCACCCACCGCTGCTGGGATCCCAAAACCCATCGTTCCTAATCCGCTTGACGTTAAAAAATTCTCTGGCCCATCAACAACAATATGTTGAGCAGACCACATTTGGTGCTGACCAACGTCTGTTGTAACAACAGTATTGGGTTTCATTTTGTCTGATAGTTGTTTCAGTAATAATGGGGCGTAGATTGGTTCACCAGGGTGGTCATAACGCCAACCAAACTCCTGCTTAAGCTGTTGAACCTCTTCCTGCCAACTTGTGATATTTTTTGTCACCATCAATTGAGGTAATAACACTTTCGCATCACCCAATAGGGCAACATGGGTTTGACGTAATTTATCCAACTCAACGTGATCAATGTCGATATGAATAACTTTCGCATTAGGAGCAAAAGTGTTTAATTTACCTGTAACTCTATCGTCAAAACGCGCACCAACCGCGATGAGTAAATCACAACGTTGCACTGAAATATTGGCAGCTTTTGTACCGTGCATCCCCAACATGCCTAGATAGTTTTTATCTGCTGGATGTACTGCACCTAAACCTTTCAAGGTGACAACTGACGGAATCTTTGTGTGTTCTATAAAGGCTCTTAATTCAGTTACAGCCCCTGACATCCCGACTCCACCACCAATGTATAACATCGGTTTTTCTGACTGTTCCAACAGCGTTCTTGCTTGTTGGATTGTATCCTCAGAAGTCGAGTCTTGTTGCTCTACAGGCATTAAATAGGGCGATAAATCTGCACGTTGCAGCTGAATATCTTTCGGAATATCAATCAGTACTGGTCCGGGACGCCCACTATTTGCGATTGCGAAAGCTTCAGCAAGAATACGAGGTAAGTCCTCTATGGATTCCACCAAAAAACTATGTTTTGTACAGGCCAAAGATAATCCTAAAACATCAATTTCCTGAAAGGCATCTGTACCAATAAACTCTGAAGCTACCTGCCCGGTGATAGCAACAACAGGGACTGAGTCAAGCAATGCATCAGCCAATCCTGTAATCACGTTTGTTGCTCCAGGACCTGAAGTCGCAATACAAACACCTGTTTTTCCTGTCGAACGAGCATAGCCGATGGCAGCGATAACTGCGCCTTGCTCATGGCGACACAGCAAATGCTCCACACCACCATCATACAACGCGTCATAAACAGGCATGATAGCGCCACCTGGATATCCAAAAACAGTATCAACGCCTTGTGTCCTTAATGCTTGAACTAACCACTGTGCTCCGTTCATGTTTATCACCTATCTGCCTTTTTATTTACTTGTATTTATTATGTTTTTATTATCTTTGTTGGTTTGCATAAATTTTATGTCAAAAAAAACCCCGCGCCTTTCGGTGCGGGGTTCTCGTAAGATTTAGCTATTATTTCAGCTTTCGTCGTCCAAGTGCAGCCCCGCACGGTGGGATAATAATCACCACCACGCTAATAATTAGGCTAATCACTTGGATGAATTTGTTCATGTGTTTAATCTTTTCAACTTTAATCGTTATCTTTATTAAAGAACTATCATTTTAAAATTACTTTGACAACTCTTATTTATTTTTTTAATGATTAAGTTTTTTATTTCATTTAAATTCAATGAATTATAATTAAATCAGACTAAACAACTATTAATAAAGCAAAAACCTAGCGATTAGCAATAATATTTACCCATGATTTAGTTCAATTCTCTGTCTCTGATTTAGTGAAATGTACGCTATCAAGCCTATCCAAAAAATTAATCTCACTTAACCAATTTGCTGTTGAAACTATTGTTATTCAAAAAACAAAATGAATGTAACTAGCTAAATTAAAGCCTTCAAAACGCATCGAGAAAAAATGAAACACCCATGCAATTAAACAATTTAATTATCGAGTCGCTTCGCAAATATCAAAATCACAATAGAAAAACACGTCTGATTCACAACAGAATATTATGCTAGTCAATCAAAGAGGTGATTTATGACGTTAGCTATTGTTTACACTCGAGCATCTATTGGATTAGACGCTCCTCTTGTGACTGTTGAAGCGCATATTAGTAATGGGCTACCGGGGTTAACTTTAGTTGGGTTACCAGAAACAGCAGTTAAAGAAGCGCGAGATAGGGTGCGGAGTGCTATGGTTAATAGTGGCTTTGAATATCCAGTAAAAAAAATGACGGTAAACTTAGCGCCAGCAGATTTGCCTAAAGAAAGTGGTCGTTATGATTTAGCTATTGCGATTGCAATACTTGCGGCATCAGGACAAATTCCTGATCAGTTATTGAAAGATCATGAGTTTCTTGGTGAGTTAGCGCTCTCTGGAGATATACGCTATGTCAACGGTGGGATCCCTGCCGCTCAAGCAGCAATAAACCAAAACAGGCAATTAATTCTATCGAAAGATAATCAGTATCAACTCAGTTTATTAGCTGATAGAAGCGTCAGTTTTGCCACATCTTTACTGGAACTTTGTCATTACCTGCATCAAAAAAGTACACTATCGAGTAATCAACAAGTTATTCAACATGCCTATCCCTTTGACCATGAAAATGATATTCGCGATATCATAGGTCAAGAGCAAGGAAAGCGAGCATTAGAAATCAGCGCAGCAGGTGGACACAATTTATTACTGCTAGGTCCTCCCGGTACAGGTAAAACTATGTTAGCTCACAGGTTGATAACTTTACTCCCGCCCTTAACGCCTCAAGAAGCACTGGAAGTCACAGCATTACATAGCCTTAGCCAAACCATGGAAACCATAAATAAGTGGCCTACACGACCATTTAGATGCCCTCACCACAATACATCAATGACCGCTTTGATTGGTGGTGGCTCCTTACCTAAGCCAGGAGAGATATCCCTCGCCCATCACGGCATATTGTTTCTAGATGAATTACCTGAATTTACACGCTCCGTATTAGACTCTTTACGAGAACCGCTAGAATCTCATCAAATTGTCATTTCAAGAGCAAAAGCTAAGGTGTGTTTCCCTGCTAACTTCCAATTAATCGCAGCACTTAACCCTAGCCCCACTGGGCATTACCAAGGAGAAATGAGCCGTACCTCTCCAACGAAAGTACTACGATACTTATCACGCATTTCAGGGCCATTCTTAGACAGGTTTGATCTCTCTATTGAGATCCCTCTACTCCCTCTAGGTACTTTAAGTCAACAAACGCACCAAGGCGAAGCTAGCAAACAAATTCGCTTACGAGTTATTGATGCAAGAAACCAACAAATCAATCGAGCGGGTAAAATTAATAGTCAGCTAACAGCAAGTGAAACAACAAAAACCTGCCTACTGGCTGCTGAAGATGCACTATTCTTAGAGAGTGCACTTATTAAACTAGGGCTATCTATCCGCGCTTGGCACAGGATTCTTAGAGTTTCGCGAACAATTGCAGATCTTAGCTATTCACCGAATATACAACGTGAACATTTACTAGAGGCGCTAGGGTATCGGGTAATGGATAAGTTATTGCTTCATTTGCAAAAACAAGTAAGCTGAAGGAATTAAGACAAAAGTTAATGCTTAGACATAAACAACAAAAGGGACCTAAGTCCCTATTTGTTTTAATGCTTATACTGTTTTAATACTAATGAAATTAATCATCCGTATCAGTATAGTCTTCTGATGGATCTATCTGTGGCTTACCACCCGATAGTGTGTGGAAGCGCTTTGGACGGTTAATTCTGCTAGAATATTTCACCCATACTTTTTCTTCAAGGGTTGTAGGTTCGCGCTCTCCACGGCAAACAGCGACGAATAATTTTTCTTCTTCTGTTTGCGCTGCGCGTTTTCCTGTATCAAGCTCATTGAAAGCTTGACCATGACGTTCTAGCAACTGAGCTTCTTTGATGGTGAAATCACCATGACGAGAAAAGCCACGTGGGTAATGTTTATTATCAAAAAAACGATTAGTCGTGATGAAGCTATCTGCCATCTGACACACTCCTAACTGATTACGGTCAACTCTATATGGCGCGGAGTATTAGACAGCATTGACAATCTGTAAAACAAAACATTTGAATCATCACGACAAAAATTATTGGAGATGCGTGTGGACAGCGAGTTATTAAGAACTTTTTTAGAAGTTAGTAGAACCAGACACTTCGGCAGAGCCGCAGAATCTCTCTACTTAACGCAGTCTGCCGTTAGCTTTCGTATCAGACAGTTAGAAACCCAATTAGGTACAAGTCTATTCACACGACACCGAAATAATATTCGTTTAACTGCTGCTGGAGAACGTTTAGTTCCTTATGCTGAATCTCTAATGAATACATGGCTTCAAGCCAAAAAAGAGATATCACACGCATCCCAGCATACAGAGCTGTCTATCGGCGCTACTTCATCATTATGGGAAAGTTATCTCACTGGTTGGTTGGAAGTTTTATATAACCAACATGATGAGCTACGATTAGAAGCTCGCGTATCTACACGCCAATCACTCGTCAAACAGTTACACTCTAGAGAATTAGACTTACTGATAGCGATCGAGCCACCAAAAATGGATGAATTTGAAAGTACCATCATTGGTTCTATTCAACTTCAATTAATGGCATCCCAAAAGAATATAGCCCTTACTCAGTATAATTTTATCAAGCTAGAATGGGGGGCTGATTTTCATCCCAAGAATGAGCCAACGCTACTTCAAGATGATTCCCCTGTAATGATTACGACGTCCGCAGAAATTACGCGTCAATTGTTGCCTGTATCGCTTTCAGCGGCATTTTTACCAACACATTGGCTCCAACATTATCCAACGTTAAAAACACTCTCAAATAACGTTATTGCTAAGCCTTTATACGCAATTTGGCTGAAAAAAAATGATCAGCAAGTTCTAATTAATCAACTTATTAAAACACCAATACCAAATACTCAATAAATATTAGAGAATTCGAAAAAGGGCGAACTATCGCTCTTTTTTATTGCTACATTTTATCACTTAGATGGAATATTTAACGATAGGTAGATAGGTAGATAGGTAGATAGGTAGATAGGTAGATAGGTAGATAGGTAGATAGGTAGATAGGTAGATAGGTAGATAGGATAAATGCTAGGAAATTTCATAGCTAGGAAGAAAATAGAGGGATATAAAAAGAAAAACCCGATTAATATAATCGGGTTATCAATAGATACTTCTTTTATTATTACTTAATTGGTAACTGGCAGGGGCGGAGAGACTCGAACTCCCAACACCCGGTTTTGGAGACCGGTGCTCTACCAATTGAACTACGCCCCTAAATTAAGTGGCGGAACGGACGGGACTCGAACCCGCGACCCCCTGCGTGACAGGCAGGTATTCTAACCAACTGAACTACCGCTCCACTTATTCTTTTTGCCTTTCAGCAACTTATTGCTTCGCAATAAGCTTTAATTTAATGTCTGGCAGTTCCCTACTCTCACATGGGGAGACCCCACACTACCATCGGCGCTACGGCGTTTCACTGCTGAGTTCGGCATGGGGTCAGGTGGGACCACCGCGCTATTGCCGCCAGACAAATTCTGTTTATTCCCGTTTAAGTCTTCTCTTAAACCAGAATATCAATCTTGAACAAGCTGTGTGTCTACCTTCCGGTTTCCACTCTCATTGAATCAACTCAATCTCTCTTCTCGAAAACACCTTCGGTGTTGTCAGGTTAAGCCTCACGGTTCATTAGTATTGGTTAGCTCAACGTATCGCTACGCTTACACACCCAACCTATCAACGTCTTAGTCTTAAACGTTCCTTTAGGACCCTTAAAGAGTCAGGGAAGACTCATCTCAAGGCAAGTTTCCCGCTTAGATGCTTTCAGCGGTTATCTCTTCCGCACTTAGCTACCGGGCAATGCCATTGGCATGACAACCCGAACACCAGTGGTGCGTCCACTCCGGTCCTCTCGTACTAGGAGCAGCCCCTTTCAATCTTCCAACGCCCACGGCAGATAGGGACCGAACTGTCTCACGACGTTCTAAACCCAGCTCGCGTACCACTTTAAACGGCGAACAGCCGTACCCTTGGGACCTACTTCAGCCCCAGGATGTGATGAGCCGACATCGAGGTGCCAAACACCGCCGTCGATATGAACTCTTGGGCGGTATCAGCCTGTTATCCCCGGAGTACCTTTTATCCGTTGAGCGATGGCCCTTCCATACAGAACCACCGGATCACTAAGACCTACTTTCGTACCTGCTCGAGCCGTCACTCTCGCAGTCAAGCTGGCTTATGCCTTTGCACTAACCGCATGATGTCCGACCATGCTTAGCCAACCTTCGTGCTCCTCCGTTACTCTTTGGGAGGAGACCGCCCCAGTCAAACTACCCACCAGACACTGTCCGCACCCCGGATTACGGGGCTACGTTAGAACATCAAACATTAAAGGGTGGTATTTCAAGGTTGGCTCCACGCAGACTGGCGTCCACGCTTCAAAGCCTCCCACCTATCCTACACATCAAGGCTCAATGTTCAGTGTCAAGCTATAGTAAAGGTTCACGGGGTCTTTCCGTCTTGCCGCGGGTACACTGCATCTTCACAGCGAGTTCAATTTCACTGAGTCTCGGGTGGAGACAGCCTGGCCATCATTACGCCATTCGTGCAGGTCGGAACTTACCCGACAAGGAATTTCGCTACCTTAGGACCGTTATAGTTACGGCCGCCGTTTACTGGGGCTTCGATCAAGAGCTTCTCCTTACGGATAACCCCATCAATTAACCTTCCAGCACCGGGCAGGCGTCACACCGTATACGTCCACTTTCGTGTTTGCACAGTGCTGTGTTTTTAATAAACAGTTGCAGCCAGCTGGTATCTGCGACTGGCTTCAGCTCCATGGGTAAACCACTTCACCTAATGCCAGCGTGCCTTCTCCCGAAGTTACGGCACCATTTTGCCTAGTTCCTTCACCCGAGTTCTCTCAAGCGCCTGAGTATTCTCTACCTGACCACCTGTGTCGGTTTGGGGTACGATTAATGATAATCTAGAGCTTAGAGGCTTTTCCTGGAAGCGGGGTATGAGCTACTTCGCCACCGTAGTGACTCGTCATCAGACCTCAGCATATAGTGAACCGGATTTGCCTAATTCACCTGCCTACATCCTTAAACCGGGACAACCGTCGCCCGGCCAGCCTAACCTTCTCCGTCCCCCCATCGCAATTATCACCAGTACGGGAATATTAACCCGTTTCCCATCGACTACGCATTTCTGCCTCGCCTTAGGGGTCGACTCACCCTGCCCCGATTAACGTTGGACAGGAACCCTTGGTCTTCCGGCGTGCGGGTTTTTCACCCGCATTATCGTTACTTATGTCAGCATTCGCACTTCTGATACCTCCAGCATGCCTCACAGCACACCTTCACAGGCTTACAGAACGCTCCCCTACCCAACAATATTTACATATCGCTGCCGCAGCTTCGGTGCATAGTTTAGCCCCGTTACATCTTCCGCGCAGGCCGACTCGACCAGTGAGCTATTACGCTTTCTTTAAATGATGGCTGCTTCTAAGCCAACATCCTGGCTGTCTGAGCCTTCCCACTTCGTTTCCCACTTAACTATGACTTTGGGACCTTAGCTGGCGGTCTGGGTTGTTTCCCTCTTCACGACGAACGTTAGCACCCGCCGTGTGTCTCCCGTGATAACATTCTTTGGTATTCGTAGTTTGCATCGAGTTGGTAAGTCGGGATGACCCCCTAGTCGAAACAGTGCTCTACCCCCGAAGATGAGTTCACGAGGCGCTACCTAAATAGCTTTCGGGGAGAACCAGCTATCTCCCGGTTTGATTGGCCTTTCACCCCCAGCCACAAGTCATCCGCTAATTTTTCAACATTAGTCGGTTCGGTCCTCCAGTTAGTGTTACCCAACCTTCAACCTGCCCATGGCTAGATCACCGGGTTTCGGGTCTATACCCTGCAACTCATTCGCCCAGTTAAGACTCGGTTTCCCTACGGCTCCCCTATACGGTTAACCTTGCTACAGAATATAAGTCGCTGACCCATTATACAAAAGGTACGCAGTCACACCACAAGGGTGCTCCCACTGCTTGTACGTACACGGTTTCAGGTTCTATTTCACTCCCCTCGCCGGGGTTCTTTTCGCCTTTCCCTCACGGTACTGGTTCACTATCGGTCAATCAGGAGTATTTAGCCTTGGAGGATGGTCCCCCCATATTCAGACAGGATAACACGTGTCCCGCCCTACTCGTCGAGTTCACAACACTAACACCTTCGGATACGGGGCTATCACCCTTTACTGCCGGCCTTTCCAGACCGTTCTCCTGATGCTAATGCTGATTAAGACTCTGGGCTGCTCCCCGTTCGCTCGCCGCTACTAGGGGAATCTCGGTTGATTTCTTTTCCTCGAGGTACTGAGATGTTTCAGTTCCCTCGGTTCGCCTCGTTTGACTATGTATTCATCAAACGATAGTGCAACGAATTGCACTGGGTTTCCCCATTCGGAAATCGTCGGTTATAACGGTTCATATCACCTTACCGACGCTTATCGCAGATTAGCACGTCCTTCATCGCCTCTGATTGCCTAGGCATCCACCGTGTACGCTTAGTCGCTTAACCTCACAACCCGAAGGTGTCTTTACCAACTGACCCGACGGTCAATTGAACACATTCACGTTGAGATTTTTGAGAGACTCTCACATTGTTTAAGCGATAAACAATGTGCGTTGTTTTCAATTTTCAGCTTGTTCCAGATTGTTAAAGAGCATAATTGTTAAACCAACTACAACGTAATTGGCTTAATCATTATTTGTGGGGAACGTCTTTCACTCATTCTCCGCGCAATTGGCGTCCCCTAGGGGATTCGAACCCCTGTTACCGCCGTGAAAGGGCGGTGTCCTAGGCCTCTAGACGAAGGGGACACTACAGTCAGCTTCGCAGACGCGCTTTTTGCTCTACTTTCTATCAGACAATCTGTGTGAGCACTTCACAAAAACACTTCAATGGTAAGGAGGTGATCCAACCGCAGGTTCCCCTACGGTTACCTTGTTACGACTTCACCCCAGTCATGAATCACAAAGTGGTAAGCGCCCTCCCGAAGGTTAAGCTACCTACTTCTTTTGCAACCCACTCCCATGGTGTGACGGGCGGTGTGTACAAGGCCCGGGAACGTATTCACCGTAGCATTCTGATCTACGATTACTAGCGATTCCGACTTCATGGAGTCGAGTTGCAGACTCCAATCCGGACTACGACGTACTTTATGAGTTCCGCTTGCTCTCGCGAGGTCGCTTCTCTTTGTATACGCCATTGTAGCACGTGTGTAGCCCTACTCGTAAGGGCCATGATGACTTGACGTCATCCCCACCTTCCTCCGGTTTATCACCGGCAGTCTCCTTTGAGTTCCCGACCGAATCGCTGGCAACAAAGGATAAGGGTTGCGCTCGTTGCGGGACTTAACCCAACATTTCACAACACGAGCTGACGACAGCCATGCAGCACCTGTCTCAGAGTTCCCGAAGGCACCAAAGCATCTCTGCTAAGTTCTCTGGATGTCAAGAGTAGGTAAGGTTCTTCGCGTTGCATCGAATTAAACCACATGCTCCACCGCTTGTGCGGGCCCCCGTCAATTCATTTGAGTTTTAACCTTGCGGCCGTACTCCCCAGGCGGTCGATTTAACGCGTTAGCTCCGGAAGCCACTCCTCAAGGGAACAACCTCCAAATCGACATCGTTTACAGCGTGGACTACCAGGGTATCTAATCCTGTTTGCTCCCCACGCTTTCGCACCTGAGCGTCAGTCTTTGTCCAGGGGGCCGCCTTCGCCACCGGTATTCCTCCACATCTCTACGCATTTCACCGCTACACATGGAATTCTACCCCCTCTACAAGACTCTAGCTGACCAGTCTTAGATGCCATTCCCAGGTTAAGCCCGGGGATTTCACATCTAACTTAATCAACCGCCTGCGTGCGCTTTACGCCCAGTAATTCCGATTAACGCTTGCACCCTCCGTATTACCGCGGCTGCTGGCACGGAGTTAGCCGGTGCTTCTTCTGTTGGTAACGTCAATCGCTGATGATATTAGCATCAACGCCTTCCTCCCAACTGAAAGTACTTTACAACCCTAAGGCCTTCTTCATACACGCGGCATGGCTGCATCAGGCTTGCGCCCATTGTGCAATATTCCCCACTGCTGCCTCCCGTAGGAGTCTGGGCCGTGTCTCAGTCCCAGTGTGGCTGATCATCCTCTCAGACCAGCTAGGGATCGTCGCCTTGGTGAGCCATTACCTCACCAACTAGCTAATCCCATATGGGTTCATCCGATAGCGCAAGGACCGAAGTTCCCCTGCTTTGCTCCTAAGAGATTATGCGGTATTAGCTACCGTTTCCAGTAGTTATCCCCCTCTATCGGGCAGATCCCCATACATTACTCACCCGTCCGCCGCTCGTCAGCGAGAAGCAAGCTCCCCCTGTTACCGCTCGACTTGCATGTGTTAGGCCTGCCGCCAGCGTTCAATCTGAGCCATGATCAAACTCTTCAATTAAAAAGCTTGATGCTCAAAGAATGTTACTGTCGTTTGATTTCCGAAGAAACCAAATTACCTATTAGTTCATATATATGAATTAACGTGTTAGTCACTCTTCAAGACTTAAAATCAAATATTTTTTTGATAGTGTCCTGTGAGTGCCCACACAGATTGTCTGATAAATTGTTAAAGAGCGGTGCGACTTAATCTTTTGATTATCGACTTTAGGTCGTTGTCGCGAGGTGTCGTATACTACGTTTTTTATTTAGAAAGTCAAGCGATTATTTTCAACTATTTTCTTTCTTCACCTCTGTTATCACGGGGCTTCGAGGTTTTCTTCGAGCCGGTTTGTCGTGACAACGGATGCGCATTATAGGGAGCTCGAAAAATTACACAACCTTTTTTTTTAAAAAAAATATCGTTTGCAGATAATTTCATCATTATGCTTTTTTTACTATCACTATGATTATAAAAACAGCTATTTTGCCGTATAATTCTATTCATATTGTCATCTCTTAATTATTTGATTCTTAATTAAGAGCTTCCTTATAGTTACCTTTATATCCATCTACGTTTTATGGCTACGAATATGAATACATCTTTAAGACCTTATTTAGAAACCTTCCCTTCAGTCGCTACAAATGTTTTTATTGACCCATCTTCTGTCGTCATTGGAGATGTTCGCTTAGCCGAAGATGTAAGTATCTGGCCACTATCAGTGCTACGCGGCGATGTGAATTATATCTCTATAGGGGCACGAACGAATATTCAGGATGGCTCCGTGTTACATGTCACCCATAAGTCCACCAGCAATCCTGATGGAAATCCATTAATCATTGGGGAAGATGTCACTGTTGGACATAAAGTCATGCTGCACGGATGCACGATAGGTAATCGAGTTCTTGTCGGTATGGGATCTATCGTGATCGATGGGGCTATTATTGAAGATGATGTCGTGATCGGCGCTAATAGCCTAGTCACTCAGGGAAAAAGGTTAGAGTCTGGTTACTTATATATGGGAAGCCCAGCCAAAGCGATTCGAAAGCTCACCGAAGCTGAACTTAGTCATTTACGTTATTCAGCTAATAATTATGTTGAGTGGAAAAATAATTACTTATCGTCCAGCAATTCATAGAAGCCATGTTCATTGTCGAGTCCTTGTTCAATCAAGGCCTCGAACTCTTCTTCTATATCCCAGCGATAATGTTGAAAAAGCGCCAGTGGAGCTTCATTCTGGCCATATCGTTTAATAAGTAGGGCTTGTGAAACAACACACTCTGAAAGTAGTCCATTAACTAAAACAGGAAAACGCACCTTATTGATAGCCGGGTCCCATACTTCCCTGTCTGGAAATTGAATCGCTTGATTCATTATTCAAGTTCCTTTTTTAACTCTTTTAATACTGGCTCAATCTCTGGTATCACCCCATGCCAAAGTTTAAACGCAAATGCCGCTTGCCCAACCAGCATACCTAAGCCATCAGCTAGCTTATTCACTTGATGCTGCTTAGCGAATGACAAAAAGGGTGTTAAACCTCGTTGATAAAACATGTCATAACATGCGGTCTGTTCAGAAAACAGTTCAGGACTGATTTTAGGAATCTCTCCAGTCACTCCTGAAGACGTACCATTAATAATCAGATCAAATTCCGCCGAAATGAGCTTCTCCATTGGTCTACTCTGTATTTTCCCAAGAGCCGAAAACTGGTGAGACAAAGATTCTGCTTTTATAAAGGTTCGGTTAGTCAACGTAATATCGCAGCCGTACTCAAGTAGAGGTAATAAAGCGCCACGAGTTGCGCCACCAGCTCCAATAACTAATATTTTGCTTGAAGACGATACAAACCCAAGGCGCTGTAAATCAAGCAACAATCCCGCACCATCAGTATTGTCACCCAAAAAGCGGTGATTATCGAGCTTTCTAATGGTATTTACGGCGCCACAGGTTTGAGCTCTTTCCGTTAACTCTGATACAAATTGAAAGGCCCTTTCTTTAAACGGCAATGTAATGTTTGCACCCTGTCCGCCTTTTTCAAAAAAGTCTGATAAATAAGCTTCAAAATCTTCTACGGGAGCAAGTATTTTCTGGTATTCAAGATCAATGCCTACCTGCTTAGCAAACATTTGATGTATTGAGGGTGATTTACTGTGTTGAATCGGATTACCAAAAACTGCAAACATTCCCATTAATCATTATCCTTTACGATACAATTGCCCAGTTAAAGCATCTCGAATTTCTGATGGATTTAATCTTCCACCAACAGCCCCATCAAGAACGGGGATCGTATCTTTAAACTGCGCAATCACCTCTTCTGTGGTTCGACATGGTTCCAACCCACTCAAATTTGCACTCGTTGATACAACTGGCTTGCCATATTCACTGCAAAGCGCTTTCACTAATTCATGGTTTGTCACACGAACAGCTAAAGTATCAAATTGACCCGTTAACCATTTTGGTGTCGTTTTCTTTGCCGGGATCACCCAGGTGACAGGCCCTGGCCATGTAGCAAACATCGCTTGGCGCTGCTGCTCATTAAGTTTGCTGTCATCGACATAATTTTTGAGCTGCTCATAATTATCAGCGATCAAAATTAACCCTTTTTCCCAAGGGCGCTGTTTCAATTCAAGTAATTTATTTACCGCAACTTCACTATCAGGGTCACATCCTAAGCCAAAAACGGCTTCAGTTGGATAAGCGATAACTTGTTGTTGTTTCAATGCTTCAATAATATTTTTAATTGCAGGTGTAGATTGATTTTGCATAGTTTTAACTCATAGTTCTTCTTGTAACTGACCGCAGCGTTTGCTGGCACAGAACAATCTTACTCCCTGTCCAACCTTTTTTTCCATAAGTAATGGGTATTCACAAGACTGACATTTTCCCACTACAGGCTTATTATTCAGGATAAACTGACAGTTAGGATAATTATCGCAAGCATAAAAAGTTTTACCAAAACGGGATTTTCTTTGTAGTAAATTACCTGTTTGGCATTGAGGACAAGGAACCTTAGTTTCATCCGGTTTATCGATGAGCTCTGTATGTTCACATTCAGGATAGTGGCTACAGCCAATAAACATCCCAAAACGCCCTTGTTTTAACACCAAATCATATCCGCATTTAGGACAGCTTTGACCTTCCAATACTTTGACAATGTGAGTCTCAGCAACAGCTCTTAATGGCTTAATATAATGACATTGAGGGTAACCAGAGCACGCTAAAAAAGGCCCATGAGCTCCGTTTCGAATAACCAGCAAAGAGTTACATTCAGGACAGTATTCATTTTTATCTGTATCAAAAGGCAATTGCTTCGACATGTTTTTGTTTAATCCATTCTCTTCTTCAACAACTAACTGACTCGAATATATCCACCAGCCACTGATATAACTGCACCATCTATCTCCAGTTCAGTTAAGGCTGAAATCACTTGCGTGATAGGTAACTGTAACTCAGTCGCGATAATATCTACAGGGGTCGATTGGTAGCCTACCATACCTAAAATCCGACTTTCTGTCAGATTTAACTCTGGCTCAGCAGTGGTTTCAATCTCTAGCTCTGGTTGTATCCAATTTGGTGAGCATTCTAAATGTAGCAATATATCCTCGGGCTCTACCAATAAGTATGCCCCTTGTTGTATCAACCAATGATTGCCGCTAAATGCTGAGTTACCTAATGGTGCAGGCAGTGTAAATAGATCTCGATTTTGTTCAATTGCATATCGAGCTGTAATCAACGACCCACTTTTCATACCCGCTTCAATAACCAATACTGCTTTGCTTAGCCCACTAATGATACGATTTCTTCGAGGAAACTGTTTTGCTAATGGAGGAGCATCAGGAAAATACTCTGAAACTAATACCCCTTCAGACCTAATTCGTTCTGCTAGATCAACGTGTTGTTTTGGATAAATATGGGAAAGTCCACTTCCTAATACTGCGACTGTCTTTCCTTGGTTTTCTATTGCAGTTCTATGACTGATACCATCAATTCCTAATGCTAAACCGCTAGTGATCACCAAATTATAATCGATGAATTTTCTAACAAATGCTTCAGTCCATTTTTTACCATATGCAGTAACTTGCCGGCTTCCTATGACGGCAATTTGCTTTTCAGATAATAATTCACTTCGTCCCGACACAAACAGTAATAAAGGAGGGTTATATATCTGCTTTAACAAAAAAGGATATTGCGCATCTAAAAATGTAATTAATTGATTTTCTTTGACTTCCAACCATTTCAAAGTTGAATCAATACGCTTTAAAGGGACATTTAAGAATTGCAATCGCTGCATTTCATTCAGCCCACAGACCTTTAAGCCTGTATGATTTACTTTATCCAATTGTTTTAATTTAGATATTATCTTTAGTGCTGTTTTTATCCCAACGCGGCTAACTTGCGAAAGCCTTAGCCATATTTCCTGTTCATTCATTTTGTCTTCCTGACAGATAAGTTAGCACATTTGGAAACGAACAAATCATAACCAATACTGTCAATATGACTGATAAATGTCTAGAATAGACGGTAATTACTTTTCAAATTTTGGAAACTACTCGAAAAATTTATGTCAGTCTTAAACGTGTTACATTACCCAGACGAGCGCCTTCGCACCGTTGCAAAACCAGTTGAAAAAGTTGATGTATCTATCCAGCGTATTATTGATGATATGTTCGATACGATGTATGACGAGGAAGGCATTGGGCTCGCAGCAACGCAAGTGGATATCCACCAGCGCATCATTGTTATTGACGTTTCTGAATCACGTAATGAGCGCCTTGTACTTATCAATCCTGAGCTTCTTAATAAAGAAGGTGAAACAGGTATAGAAGAAGGCTGCCTATCAATCCCTGAACAGCTAGGATTTGTACCAAGGGCGGAGAAAGTGAAAGTGCGTGCTCTTGATTATAACGGTACTTCATTTGAACTTGAAGCTGATGGTCTACTGGCTATCTGTATTCAACATGAAATGGACCATTTAGTTGGAAAACTATTCGTTGATTACTTATCACCGTTAAAGCGCCAACGTATCCGCCAGAAAGTAGAAAAACTTGATAGACTGAGAGCTAAAGAAGCTAAAAATCGTTGATTTGATAATAAGTTAGTCTTTATTACTATAAATGGGAAAGGATCGTGTCAGAACCATTAAGAATTATTTTTGCAGGTACGCCTGATTTCGCAGCTAAACACTTGGCTGCATTGTTAGAAACCAATCATAACGTTGTTGGTGTATTAACTCGTCACGATAAACCTGCAGGTAGAGGCAAAAAGCTAACACCGAGCCCAGTGAAAATTCTTGCGGAAGAACATGGAATACCTGTTTTCCAGCCCGTTACTTTACGTGATCCAGACAATCAACAATGGATCAAAGATCAAAATGCTGATCTGATGATTGTCGTTGCTTATGGTTTGATCCTGCCACAAGCCGTTTTGGATATTCCCCGTTTAGGCTGTTTGAATGTTCATGGTTCATTGTTACCACGCTGGAGAGGTGCAGCTCCAATTCAACGATCTATTTGGGCTGGCGACCATGAAACTGGTGTCACGATCATGCAGATGGATGCCGGTCTTGATACTGGAGATATGTTATATAAAGCCACTTGCCCGATTACGGCTGAAGATACGAGTGCGACTTTATATGAAAAGCTGGCGATGACAGGGCCTAAAGCGCTCATTCATACAGTAGATTTACTCTCTTCGGGCCATTGTTCCCCAGAAAAACAAGATGATTCACTTGCCAATTACGCTGAAAAATTATCTAAAGATGAAGCGCGAATTGATTGGAAACTACCTGCTGAACACATTGAACGCTGTATTCGTGCCTTTAACCCTTGGCCAATGAGTTATTTCATGGTTCAAGAGCAATTAATCAAAGTATGGCAAGCGGAAGTCATCGCTCAAGCGCATAATCAGCGCCCAGGTACTATCATCAGTGCCGATAAAAAAGGCATCAGTGTTGCTACTGGCAATGGGATATTAAATATTACGCAGCTACAACCACCTGGTAAAAAAGCGATGAGTGCGCAAGATATCCTTAACTCCCGCCGCGAATGGTTCATACCTGAGCAATTGCTAGACTAATATATTGGTAGCATTACCTGAAAATGCAGATCCGGTAATGCTACTTAAATAACTAATAGACTCTCTTTCAATTATGAAAAACAAATATAATTTGCGTAGTATCGCTGCGACCGCCATTAGTCAGGTTTTAGATAACGGACAATCGTTAAGTACCGTTTTACCTGATCTTCAACGTAATATTAATGATAAAGATAAAGCACTACTGCAAGAAATTTGCTTCGGTGTTTTACGTTATCTACCAAAGCTCGAATGGTTTATTAGCCAGCTTATGGAAAAACCGCTAACAGGCAAGCAAAGAACTTTGCATTACCTCATCATGGTTGGGATCTATCAATTGCTCTATACACGCATCCCTGCACATGCAGCTTTAGCAGAAACCGTGGATGGTGCTGTTGCATTAAAGCGCCCACAATTGAAAGGCCTAATAAATGGAGTACTACGATCTTTTCAGCGTCAGCAAGTTCAGTTAGAAGAGCGCAATACAAATAACAATAGCCAATATTTACATCCTAGTTGGTTATTAAAACGCATTCAAACTGCCTACCCTGATAACTGGGAAAATATCGTTGATGCCAATAACCAACGTCCCCCGATGTGGTTAAGAGTTAATTCTCAACATCATACTGCCGCGCAATATTTAGAGTTACTCGAACAAGCGGAAATTACAGCACACTTGCACCCATCCCATCCAAGTGCAATTCGCTTAGAAGAAGCGGCTCCCGTTACCGGTTTACCTGGTTTTGAAGATGGCTGGTCTACAGTGCAAGATGTTTCTGCGCAAGGCTGTGCTGAATTACTCTCTCCAGTTAATGGCGAGAATATTCTCGACTTATGTGCCGCTCCGGGCGGAAAAACAACACATATTTTAGAACTAGCTCCTAAAGCCCATGTTCTTGCTGTAGACATTGATGAGTCACGACTCAAACGAGTGAAAGAAAATCTGCAAAGATTGAAGCAACAAGCTATTGTTATTCAAGGGGATGGTACGAAACCTGAAGAGTGGGCGAAAGATCAACAATTCGATCGTATTTTGCTTGATGCTCCGTGTTCTGCAACGGGAGTTATTAGGCGCCACCCTGATATTAAATGGCTAAGACGCGATTCAGATATTCAAGAGCTATCTCAGCTACAGGCTCAAATCTTAGAGGCTGTATGGCCATACTTAAAACCTGGCGGTACATTAGTGTATGCCACATGCTCCATCATGCCTGAAGAAAATAGCCAGCAAATTCAGCATTTCCTTTCTAAACATACTGATGCAAGTATGAATGATGGTACAGAATTAGGCCTACAAATATTACCAAGCGCAACTGGGGGCGATGGTTTCTTTTACGCCCGCTTACTCAAGCACGTACAGTAATATTTAACAAAGACTCTGAGATAGGAAGATGCTATGAAGATCATTATTCTAGGTGCAGGGCAAGTCGGTGGGACACTCGCTGAAAACTTAGTGGATGAAAATAACGATATTACCGTTGTTGATACCAATGCCGATCGCTTGCGTCAGCTACAGGATCAATTTGATCTACGCGTCGTTAATGGGCATGGCTCCCACCCTCGAGTTCTTAGAGATGCTGGAGCTGAAGATGCGGATATGTTAGTTGCAGTGACTAACTCGGATGAAACCAACATGGTTGCTTGCCAAATTGCTTATAGCCTATTTAATACACCGAATAAAATCGCGCGTATTCGTGCAACCGAATATATCCGCGAAGCTGACAAGCTTTTTTTGGCAGAGCAAATCCCTATTGATTATCTGATATCACCAGAACAGCTGGTTATTGAATATATCTATAAACTTATCCAATACCCGGGCGCCCTACAGGTCGTTAACTTTGCTGAAGGTAAAGTAAGTATTGTCGCTGTAAAAGCCTACTATGGCGGTTCTCTGGTGGGTAATGCATTGTCTAGCTTACGTGAACACATGCCGCACATTGATACTCGCGTTGTCGCCATATTCCGTCAAGATAGGCCGATTCGTCCTCAAGGCTCAACCATTATTGAAGCGGGTGATGAAGTTTTCTTCGTTGCCTCCACTCAACATATTAGAGCAGTAATGAGTGAGCTTCAGCGATTAGAAAAACCATACAAGCGTTTAATGATTGTGGGTGGTGGTAACGTAGGTGCTGGTTTAGCTAAGCGATTGGAAAAAGACTATAGCGTTAAACTGATTGAACGTAATCAGGAAAGAGCAACTGAATTGGCTGAATTGCTCCACGATACGATTGTTTTTTATGGCGATGCCTCAGATCAAGAGTTACTGACTGAAGAACACATTGAACAAATGGATGTGTTTATTGCTCTTACCAATGATGATGAAGCAAACATCATGTCCGCTATGCTTGCAAAAAAAATGGGAGCCAAAAAAGCCATGGTATTAATTCAACGGTCTGCCTATGTTGAATTAGTTCAAGGTGGTGTTATTGATATTGCAGTATCTCCACAGCAAGCTACCATTTCAGCTTTACTTGGTCACGTCAGAAAAGCGGATATTGTCAGTGTCTCATCGCTACGCCGAGGAGTCGCAGAGGCCATTGAAGCGATCGCCCACGGTGATGAGAACACCTCAAAAGTAGTTGGTAAAAAAATATCAGAAATTAAACTTCCTCCAGGCACAATTATTGGTGCCATCGTAAGAGAGGAAGAAGTTATCATTGCTAGTGATTACCATATTATCGAGCAAGGTGACCATGTCATTATGTTTATTACCGATAAAAAATATGTTCCGGATGTGGAAAAGCTGTTCCAGCCAAGTCCGTTCTTTTTATAATTATCTAAAATAAATAGTAAAAATTTGCAGGTTGATAATTCTAGATACTATAATTTTGATACGTGGTTCCACACGTTTAGTCATTTAGTTAATAAATAAAGGGAAGGGGTCGTACATGAGTTTTTTAAAAGAGTTCCGCGAATTTGCCATGAAGGGCAATGTTGTGGATATGGCAGTCGGTATTATTATTGGTGCTGCATTTGGTAAAATTGTTTCTTCATTAGTCGCCGATGTGATCATGCCCCCACTTGGATTAATCATTGGTGGCGTAGATTTTAAACAATTCAGCCTTGTACTTCGAGAAGCGGAAGGAAGTGTACCTGCCGTCGTAATGAATTATGGGATGTTTATCCAAACTGTTTTTGATTTTGTTATTGTCGCATTTGCTATTTTTATGGCGATCAAAGTAATGAACAAAGTTCGTCGTGAAAAAGAAGAAGCTGCACCAGCAGAGCCTGCTGCACCATCTACAGAGGAAGTTTTACTATCTGAAATTCGTGACTTACTGAAAGAACAGAATAAAAAATAACTAAAAGGCCAGTGGTAATAAGTTTATTAACCGATTACCACTGGCCTCCCAGTTACCAGCCTTATTTGATTTTCCTTTTCTTGTATAACTTCCTTTGCCTTTCTTATTCTTCTCAACTCTCTGGCGAAATAGAGGGTCATGTAACAGTGCCTCAATGGCATTATCTTTAATTTCACCACGCTTATGCTGATACTTATTCATAATCTACCTTCATAATCAGTTTTAAATTAATAAATCTTTGATGCGCCTTTTTCCAAAATCTCCATGATAGAGCAGTATGTTGATGCATGTTCATCACCACAACATGCTGAACTCAAGGTTTTCAATGAGTCCCTCATAATGATCAGCTCTTGGATCTTCTTTTCCACTTCAATCAGTCTAATATCAACGATATTTTTTGACTCCTGACAAGTGTGATGTTCGGGGTCAACGCGAATCGATAATAACTCAGTAATCGCTTCGAGTGTAAACCCTAGCTGCTTAGCATAACGGATGAAACGTAGGCGCTGTAAATCTTGCTCCGTAAACAACCGGTAGCCGCCTTCCGTTCTCGTTTTGTGCCCCATCAGCCCCTGTTTTTCATAAAAACGGATCGTATCTGGTGTAACATCTGCCAACTTAGCTATTTGACCTATCTTATACATGCTCATTTGCTTATGCCTATAAGTATGGATAGAAAATAAAAATTCAAGGATGGAAAAGAATTAATTTGGAGGGTTAGAATAGCAGGTACAAAAAAACCGGGCAATACACCCGGTTTTCTTGAAAGCAATTACAGATTACTCTGCAGCTGCTTCTTGAGACTCAACAGCACGGTCAACAAGCTCGATGTAAGCCATCGGAGCGTTGTCACCTGCGCGGAAGCCACACTTAAGAATACGAGTGTAACCACCTGCGCGAGCTGCGAAACGAGGTCCCAGTTCATTAAATAGTTTTGCAACGATCTCGTTATCACGAGTACGTGCGAATGCCAGACGACGATTAGCTACGCTGTCGGTCTTGGCAAGAGTAATCAGCGGCTCAACGACGCGACGCAGTTCTTTCGCTTTAGGCAGAGTCGTCTTGATGATTTCATGACGAACTAAAGAACCTGCCATGTTACGGAACATAGCTTGGCGGTGGCTGCTGTTGCGGTTCAATTGACGACCACTCTTACGATGGCGCATGACCTTATCCTTCTCAGTAAAACCTTAACCTGTGATCCTAATCATCAGCAATACTTGCTGGTGGCCAATTTTCTAAGCGCATGCCCAGAGAAAGACCACGAGATGCCAAGACGTCCTTAATTTCAGTAAGAGATTTCTTACCAAGGTTCGGAGTTTTAAGCAACTCAACTTCTGTACGCTGTACCAGATCACCGATGTAGTGGATAGCTTCTGCTTTGAGGCAGTTAGCAGAGCGGACAGTCAATTCCAGATCGTCAACTGGGCGCAGTAAGATAGGATCGAATTCTGGTTTCTCTTCTTTAACTTCTGGCTGACGTACATCACGTAGGTCAACAAAAGCTTCAAGTTGTTCAGCCAGGATGGTAGCTGCACGGCGAATCGCCTCTTCAGGATCGATTGTACCATTAGTTTCCATTTCGATTACTAACTTATCCAAGTCAGTACGCTGCTCAACACGAGCTGCTTCAACATTGTAGGCAATACGCTCTACAGGGCTATAGCAAGCATCGACTAACAGACGACCGATTGGGCGCTCATCTTCTTCCGAATGAACTCGGGCAGAAGCCGGCACATAACCACGACCACGCTGAACTTTAATACGCATATTTACAGATGCGCTTTCGTCAGTGAGGTGGCAGATCACATGCTGTGGCTTGACGATTTCGACATCACCATCATGGATGATGTCGGCTGCAGTCACAGGGCCAATGCCAGATTTATTCAAGGTTAAAATAACTTCATCTTTCCCCTGAACTTTTACCGCCAGCCCTTTCAGGTTGAGGAGAATCTCCAGGATATCTTCCTGTACACCTTCTTTGGTGCTGTACTCATGCAGTACACCATCAATCTCAACCTCTGTCACCGCACAACCCGGCATAGACGAAAGCAGAATACGGCGCAGTGCGTTACCTAGAGTGTGGCCAAAGCCGCGCTCTAAAGGCTCAAGGGTCACCTTAGCGTGCGTCGAACTCACTTGCTCGATATCTACCAGGCGCGGTTTTAGAAACTCTGTCACAGAACCCTGCATTGTGTCCTCTCTTTGGTGCTAAGCTTTACTTGGAGTAAAGCTCGACGATCAGGTGTTCGTTAATGTCCGCAGACAAGTCAGTACGTTCAGGAATACGTTTGAACACACCTTCCATTTTAGCAGCATCAACTTCCAGCCAAGTTGGCTTCTCACGCTGTTCAGCCAGCTCTAAAGCAGCCTTGATACGAGACTGTTTTTTAGCTTTCTCACGAACGCTGATAACGTCATTCGGGGAAACCTGATAAGAAGCGATATTAACTACACGACCATTTACCATGATAGCTTTGTGGCTAACCATTTGACGTGCTTCTGCGCGAGTTGCGCCAAAGCCCATACGGTAAACGACGTTATCTAAACGACCTTCCAGCAGGGTCAGCAGGTTTTCACCTGTGTTGCCTTTCAGGCGAGTTGCTTCTTTATAATAGTTACGGAATTGACGTTCCAGAACACCGTAAATACGACGAACTTTTTGTTTTTCACGTAACTGAACACCATAGTCAGACAGACGCGGTTTACGCGCACCGTGCTGGCCAGGTGCCTGTTCTAATTTACACTTGGTGTCAATCGCGCGAACACCAGACTTCAGGAAGAGGTCTGTTCCTTCGCGACGGCTCAGCTTGAGCTTAGGACCCAAATATCTAGCCATTTTCTTTCTCCAACAGTCCTAAAAAAAACGAAACGTATTAAACGCGACGTTTTTTCGGTGGGCGACAACCGTTATGAGGGATAGGAGTCACATCAGTAATATTAGTGATGCGGAAACCAGCGGCGTTCAGAGCACGAATTGTTGATTCGCGACCCGGACCCGGTCCCTTAACCATAACTTCCAGGTTTTTGATTCCGTATTCTTTCACAGCTTCTGCGCAACGCTCTGCCGCAACTTGAGCTGCGAACGGAGTGGATTTGCGAGAACCACGGAAACCGGAACCACCGGCAGTTGCCCAACCTAATGCGTTACCCTGACGGTCAGTAATGGTAACGATTGTGTTGTTGAAAGAAGCATGGATATGAGCCACACCGTCTGAGACTTGTTTTCTTACACGCTTACGTGCACGAACTGGTGCCTTTGCCATTATTCAATACCCCGACTTATTTCTTGATCGGCTTACGCGGACCCTTGCGGGTACGAGCGTTAGTCTTAGTACGCTGTCCGCGCACAGGAAGACCACGACGATGACGTAAACCACGGTAACATCCAAGGTCCATCAGACGCTTGATGCTCAGGGTAATTTCACGGCGTAAGTCACCTTCTACAACGTATTTAGCAACTTCGTCACGCAGCTTGTCGATTTGTTCTTCAGACAGCTCACTGATCTTAACATTTTCAGCAATACCAGTTGCTTCACAGATAGCCTGTGAACGAGTTTTGCCGATGCCGAAAATCGATGTTAAAGCGATTACGGTATGTTTATGATCAGGAATGTTAATGCCTGCTATACGGGCCACTATGCACTCCTAAGTTAAAATATACATTACTGTGCTGAAAAGCCCGTTTTCAGGATACTCAAACAATAATGTATCTTAGATAAAAAAGATTGGCTGGCTAATTTAGCCAGCTCAACCCAACTTTGCAAGAAAAAAATGCTTTTTCTTAGCCTTGACGTTGTTTATGTCTTGGCTCAACACTGCAAATCACACGAACGCTACCATTGCGACGGATAATTTTGCAGTTACGGCATAATTTCTTGACGGAAGCACGAACTTTCATTTTTACTCTCCGTAACTTCTAAGCAAACCATAATCACTCGCGTGATTATTTACCTTTTAGATTTGCTTTCTTCAATGCAGACTCATACTGACTTGACATCATCAGAGTTTGCACTTGAGCCATAAAGTCCATGATAACGACAACCACGATTAAGAGGGAAGTACCACCAAAGTAAAAAGGTACTTTCATTGCGTCACGCATGAACTCCGGGATTAGGCAGATAAAGGTAATATAAAGAGCACCGATTAATGTTAATCGTGTCATTACCTTATCGATGTACTTGGCCGTTTGCTCTCCCGGACGAATTCCTGGTACAAATGCACCGGACTTCTTCAGGTTATCTGCTGTTTCTCTTGGGTTGAAAACCAACGCAGTATAGAAGAAACAGAAGAAGATGATCGCAGAGGCATAAAGCAACACATATAACGGTTGTCCAGGCTGTAAGTACATAGATACTGTAGTCAGCCAGTCCCAGCCAGTTCCATCACCAAACCAAGACGCTATTGTACCCGGGAATAGTATGATACTGGAAGCAAAAATTGCAGGAATTACACCCGCCATATTCACTTTTAACGGTAAATGTGTACTTTGTGCAGCGTAGACACGGCGTCCTTGTTGGCGTTTAGCGTAGTTTACGACGATACGACGTTGGCCACGTTCCATAAACACTACAAAGAAAGTTACCGCGAATACTAATACCGCAACCAACAGCAACAGGAGGAAGTGCAGATCGCCTTGCCGAGCTTGCTCGATGGTATGGCCAATAGCCGGCGGGAGACCCGCAACGATACCAGCGAAGATAATAATTGAAATACCGTTACCGATACCTCTTTCAGTTATCTGCTCACCTAACCACATAAGGAACATAGTTCCTGTGACTAAGCTAACAACTGCCGTGAAGTAGAATGGGAGGCCTGGATCAAGAACTAATCCCTGCATCCCTGGCATATTCGGTAGACCCATTGCAATACCAATAGATTGGAATATTGCTAATACCAGAGTACCCCAGCGAGTATATTGGCTTATCTTCCGACGACCTGCTTCTCCTTCCTTCTTGATCTCTGCTAATCGTGGGTTAACCACAGATAATAACTGGACAATGATCGATGCCGAAATATACGGCATGATACCCAGAGCAAAGATAGAAGCACGGCTAAGAGCACCACCAGAGAACATGTTAAACATTTCAATGATGGTGCCTTGTTGCTGTTCGAGCAATTTGGCAAGCACAGTGGCATCAATACCAGGGATTGGAATAAAAGAACCAATTCGGAAAACAATTAGCGCCCCAATAACAAACAAAAGTCTGCGTTTTAGTTCGCCAGCTCCACCTTTGGCACTTTGGAAATCTAATCCTGGTTGTTTAGCCATCTGTCACTTATTCCTCAATTTTACCGCCGGCAGCTTCGATTGCAGCGCGAGCACCTTTAGTAACACGAAGGCCACGTACAGTAACTGCACGATTCACTTCGCCAGACAGAATAACTTTTGCGTATTCAATCTGGATGTCAATAACGTTCGCGGCTTTCAGTGCGTTCAGATCAATAACATCGCCTTCAACAGAAGCAAAATCAGACAGACGGATTTCCGCAGTGATCATTGCTTTACGTGAAGTGAAACCGAATTTCGGTAAACGACGGTATAAAGGCATCTGGCCACCTTCGAAACCACGACGTACGCCACCGCCAGAACGAGACTTCTGACCTTTGTGACCACGACCGCCGGTTTTACCCAGACCAGAACCGATACCACGACCTACGCGTTTAGGCGCGTGCTTGGCACCTTCAGCCGGAGACAGAGTATTTAAACGCATCTCTTACTCCTCAACTTTAACCATGTAGGAAACCAAGTTGATCATACCACGAACAGCAGGAGTATCCTCGCGCTCTACTGTATGACCAATGCGACGCAGACCTAAACCGACCAGTGTTGCCTTATGTTTCGGCAGACGACCGATTGAACTGCGAACTTGTGTAATTTTAATAGTCTTAGCCATGGCTGATTACCCCAGAATTTCTTCGACGGATTTTCCACGCTTAGCTGCGACCATTTCTGGAGACTTCATGCTGTCTAAAGCATCCAGTGTTGCACGAACCACGTTGATTGGGTTAGTGGAACCATAGGTTTTAGCCAGTACGTTGCGAACTCCAGCTACCTCTAAAACAGCACGCATTGCACCACCGGCAATAATACCGGTACCTTCGTGAGCAGGTTGCATAAACACGCGAGAACCGGTGTGTGTACCTTTCACTGGGTGGAATAATGTGCCGTTGTTTAGAGCAACGGTTTTCATACTGCGACGGGCTTTTTCCATCGCTTTCTGGATTGCTGCCGGAACTTCGCGCGCTTTGCCGTAACCAAAACCAACGCGACCGTTACCATCACCAACTACAGTCAGTGCGGTAAAGCTGAAAATACGGCCACCTTTAACGGTTTTAGCTACGCGGTTTACCGCGATCAGCTTTTCCTGCAGTTCGCCAGCTTGTTTTTCGATGTGAGACATCTTACACCTCTACCTTAGAACTGAAGGCCAGCTTCACGGGCAGCATCTGCCAGTGCCTGGACTCTACCATGATATTGGAAACCAGAACGGTCAAAAGCAACAACAGTGATGCCTTTTTCCAGTGCACGCTCAGCAATTAATTTACCAACTGCTGCTGCTGCATCTTTGTTTCCAGTGAATTTCACTTGCTCATTGATAGCTTTTTCTGTAGTAGAAGCGGCAACCAATGTTTCAGAACCGTTAGGTGCAATAACCTGCGCATAAATATGGCGTGGAGTACGATGTACCACCAGGCGAGTCGCACCCAACTCTTGGATCTTGCGGCGTGCGCGGGTCGCACGACGGATACGAGCTGCTTTCTTATCCATAGTGTTACCTTACTTCTTCTTAGCCTCTTTAGTACGCACGATTTCATCGGCGTAACGAACACCTTTGCCTTTATAAGGCTCAGGACGACGGTAAGCACGCAGTTCTGCTGCAACTTGACCAATCACTTGCTTATCCGCACCTTTCAGTACGATTTCAGTTTGTGTTGGACATTCAGCAGTAATGCCTGCTGGCAGTGCGTGTTCAACCGGATGCGAGAAACCTAAAGACAAGCTTACTGCATTGCCTTTGATTGCTGCACGGTAACCAACACCGACCAGTTGAAGTTTTTTGGTGAAGCCTTCGGTAACACCGATAACCATTGCATTCAGCAGTGAGCGAGAAGTACCCGCTTGTGCCCATGCATCAGCAAAACCTTCGCGCGGAGCGAAAGTTAAGTGGCCATCTTCATGTTTAACTTCAACTGCATTATGGATAGTACGAGTAAGCTCGCCGTTTTTACCCTTGATCGAAATAACCTGACCGTTGAGTTTTACCTCTACGCCGGCAGGAATGACGACGGGTGCTTTTGCCACACGAGACATTCTTTCCTCCCGAATTAAGCTACGTAGCAGAGAATCTCGCCACCAAGACCAGCTTGGCGAGCTGCACGATCAGTCATGACACCTTTAGAGGTAGAAACAACAGCGATACCTAAGCCAGCCATAACTTGTGGCAGCTCATCTTTTTTCTTATAGATGCGCAGACTTGGGCGGCTTACACGCTGGATGCTTTCTACGACAGCCTTACCTTGGAAATAACGTAAAGTCAGTTCCAATTCTGGCTTGATGTCGCCTTCAATTTTAAAATCTTCAATATAACCTTCTTCCTTCAGCACTTTGGCAATCGCCACTTTCAGCTTGGAGGAAGGCATGGTGACCGCAACTTTATTCGCGGCCTGACCGTTACGGATACGGGTCAGCATATCCGCGATGGGATCTTGCATGCTCATCTGTCTTTACTCCCGTGATTCAATATGGTGACAATTACCAACTAGCCTTTTTAAGGCCCGGGATTTCACCGCGCATAGCGGCTTCACGGACTTTAATACGGCTCAGACCAAATTTCCGCAGGAAACCATGCGGACGCCCAGTTTGACGGCAGCGGTTACGCTGACGAGAAGGACTTGAATCACGTGGCAGTGTTTGCAGCTTGAGAACAGCGTCCCAGCGATCTTCATCAGATGCTTTAACATCAGAGATGATAGCTTTCAGTTCTACGCGTTTTGCGAAGAATTTCTCAGCTAATTTAGCACGCTTAACATCACGCGCTTTCATAGATTTCTTAGCCATGAGTAACCTGCCTTACTTGCGGAACGGGAAGTTGAACGCTGCTAACAGTGCGCGACCTTCATCATCAGATTTCGCAGTAGTGGTGATAGTAATATCTAAACCACGTACACGATCCACTTTATCGTAATCGATTTCAGGGAAGATGATTTGTTCACGTACACCCATGCTGTAGTTACCGCGACCATCGAAAGACTTAGCGGACAAGCCACGGAAGTCACGAATACGTGGTACAGCAATAGAAATCAGACGCTCAAGGAACTCCCACATGCGTTCGCCACGCAGAGTTACTTTACAGCCGATTGGATAGCCCTGACGGATTTTGAAGCCTGCAACAGATTTGCGTGCTTTGGTGATCAATGGTTTTTGACCAGAGATTGCTGTTAAGTCAGCTGCTGCGTTATCCAGCAGTTTTTTATCAGCGATCGCTTCACCAACACCCATATTCAGGGTGATCTTCTCGACCCGAGGGACTTGCATGACAGAAGTGTAGTTAAACTCAGTCATGAGTTTATTAACTACTTCGTCTTTATAGTAATCATGCAGTTTCGCCATCGTATACTCCAAAAATTACTTGATAGTTTCACTGTTAGATTTGAAGAAACGGACTTTTTTGCCGTCTTCGAATCTAAAGCCTACACGGTCAGCCTTGCCAGTTGCCGCGTTAAAGATTGCAACGTTAGAAACTTGAATAGCCGCTTCTTTTTCAACGATGCCACCTGGTTGGTTCAGAGCCGGAACTGGCTTCTGATGTTTTTTAACCAGATTGATACCTTCAACGATAACTTTACTAGAAGAAATAACCTGCTTTACTTTACCGCGCTTACCTTTGTCTTTCCCAGTTAGCACGATAACTTCGTCATCACGACGGATTTTCGCTGCCATAGTTCGCTCCTTAGAGTACTTCAGGTGCCAGAGAGATAATTTTCATAAACTTCTCATTACGAAGTTCACGAGTTACCGGCCCAAAAATACGCGTACCGATTACTTGCTCACTGTTATTGTTTAATAACACACAAGCATTACCATCGAAGCGAATGACAGAACCGTCAGGGCGACGTACACCCTTCTTGGTGCGCACCACTACCGCTTTCAGGACATCACCCTTTTTAACTTTACCGCGTGGAATTGCTTCCTTAACAGTAATTTTAATGATGTCGCCTACATGTGCATAGCGACGGTGCGAGCCACCTAGAACCTTGATACACATTACGCGACGTGCACCGGAGTTGTCGGCCACGTTCAGCATAGTCTGTTCTTGGATCATTTTAGTGCTCCGCTAAATGTCAACTACTACTGAGCCACCTCATTATGAAGAGGCCGTTCAAATATACCCATACTACGAGGGCGCGGCATTATAACACCACATCTTCGTGTTGGACAGGAAAAAATAAACGGCTCGATCAAAAAGAGCCGTTTATTCATCACGAAAAATCTATTCTATTACAGAACAGCTTTTTCTACAACGCGAACTAAGGCCCAAGACTTAGTCTTAGACAGTGGACGAGTTTCGCGGATTTCTACCACGTCACCAATTCCACATTCATTGTTCTCGTCATGTACGTGCAATTTAGTCGTACGACGGATGAATTTACCATACAGAGGGTGTTTCACCATACGCTCGATAGCAACAACAATAGATTTCTCCATTTTGTCACTAACTACACGACCTTGCAGAGTACGGATTTTATCGTTCATTACGCACCTGCCTTCTCAGTCAGTAAAGTCTTCACGCGTGCGATATCACGACGCACTTGTTTCATTAGATGAGACTGTTGCAGCTGACCACTCGCAGCCTGCATACGTAAGTTAAATTGCTCACGTAACAGGTTTAAAAGTTCAGCGTTCAGCTCTTCTACGCTTTTTTCGCGCAGCTCTTGTGCTTTCATTACATCACCGTCTTAGTTACAAAGGTGGTTTTGATAGGCAGTTTCGCTGCTGCCAGAGAGAATGCTTCACGAGCCAGCTCTTCAGGCACACCGTCCATTTCATACAGGACTTTACCAGGCTGAATTAAGGCAACCCAATATTCTACGTTACCTTTACCTTTACCCATACGAACTTCGAGTGGCTTTTCAGTGATTGGCTTGTCTGGGAATACACGAATCCAGATTTTACCTTGACGCTTAACAGCACGGGTCATAGCACGACGTGCCGCTTCGATCTGACGTGCAGTCAGACGACCACGGCCAACAGCTTTAAGACCGAAAGTGCCGAAGCTAACATCCGTACCTTGCGCCAGACCACGGTTGCGGCCTTTGTGCACCTTACGGAATTTTGTACGCTTTGGTTGTAACATAGCGACGCTCCTTACTTGCGGCCTTTACGCTGCTGCTTTTTAGGTTGAGCAGCTGGTTTCTCAGCTTGTTCAACTGCAGCCATACCACCCAGAATCTCACCTTTGAAGATCCATACCTTAACGCCGAGAACACCATAAGTGGTGTGCGCTTCTGAAGTGTTGTAATCGATGTCAGCACGTAATGTGTGCAGTGGCACACGGCCTTCACGATACCACTCGGTACGAGCGATTTCAGCACCGCCTAAACGGCCACTGACTTCAACTTTGATACCTTTAGCGCCCAGACGCATTGCGTTCTGTACTGCACGCTTCATAGCACGACGGAACATAACACGACGTTCCAGCTGTGAAGAGATGCTGTCAGCAACTAATTTAGCGTCCAGTTCTGGTTTACGAACTTCGGCGATATTGATTTGCGCAGGAACACCAGCGATATCCGCTACTGTTTTACGCAGTTTTTCAACGTCTTCACCTTTCTTACCGATAACGATACCTGGGCGAGCAGTGTGAATAGTCACACGGATGCTTTTAGCAGGACGCTCGATTACGATGCGTGAAATTGACGCTTTTGCCAATTCTTTATTCAAGTACTGGCGTACTTTAAAGTCGCTGTCTAGGTTGTCAGCGAATTCATTAGTATTCGCATACCAAGTAGAGTTCCAAGGTTTGACAATACCCAGGCGAATACCATTAGGATGTACTTTCTGACCCATTGCTAGTCTCCAGAGTCTCAGCGATCGGACACAACCACAGTAATGTGGCTGGTGCGCTTAAGAATACGATCTGCACGGCCTTTCGCACGCGGCATGATGCGTTTCATAGTTGGACCTTCGTCTACGAAAATTTTCGCAACTTTCAGGTCATCAATGTCAGCGCCATCGTTTTGCTCTGCGTTAGCAATAGCAGATTCCAGTACTTTCTTCACTAAACCAGCAGCTTTCTTGTTGGTGTAGGTCAGAATTTCCAGAGCTTGCGACACTTTCTTACCGCGAATCAGGTCGGCTACTAAGCGAACCTTCTGGGCAGAAGAACGAGCGTGGCGATGCATAGCTAAAGTTTCCATCTCTTCCTCCTATCCTTAACGTTTCTTAGCTTTCTTATCTGCCGCGTGGCCGCGATAAGTGCGAGTCGGTGCGAATTCACCCAGTTTGTGACCAACCATTTCGTCGGTTACGAATACTGGAACATGCTGACGACCATTATGGACAGCGATGGTCAATCCGATCATATTAGGAAAGATCGTTGAACGACGGGACCAAGTCTTGAGAGGCTTCTTGTCTCCGCTTTCCACCGCTTTCTCTACCTTCTTCAGCAAGTGCAGGTCAATAAAAGGACCTTTCTTGAGAGAACGTGGCATGGCTTATCCTCTAATTATTTTTTAGAACGATGACGTACGATGAATTGATCAGTACGCTTGTTACTACGAGTTTTCTTACCTTTGGTCTGAACGCCCCATGGTGTTACTGGGTGTTTACCAAAGTTACGGCCTTCACCACCACCATGTGGATGGTCAACTGGGTTCATCGCAGTACCGCGAACGGTAGGACGAATACCACGCCAGCGGCTAGCACCAGCTTTACCGAGAACTCGTAACATATGCTCAGCGTTACCAACTTCACCTAAGGTTGCACGGCAATCAGCTAAAACTTTACGCATTTCACCAGAACGCAGACGCAGGGTGACATAAGCACCATCACGAGCAACGATTTGAGCGTAAGTACCTGCTGAACGCGCTAACTGACCACCTTTACCTGGTTTCAGTTCGATGTTATGAACTGTAGAACCAACAGGGATGTTGCGCATTGGCAGTGCGTTACCAGCTTTGATAGCTGAATCAACGCCAGATTGAATCTGGTCACCAGCTTTCAGGCCTTTTGGTGCAAGAATATAACGACGTTCACCGTCTTTATATAGTACCAGTGCAATGTTCGCAGAACGGTTTGGATCATATTCCAAACGTTCAACAACTGCAGGGATACCGTCTTTGTTGCGTTTGAAGTCAACTAAACGATAATGCTGCTTATGGCCACCACCAATATGACGGGTAGTGATACGGCCATTGTTGTTACGACCACCGGATTTGCTGTTTTTTTCTAACAGCGGAGCATAAGGCTTACCCTTATGCAGCTCAGGGTTAACCACTTTAACAACGTGGCGACGGCCCGGAGACGTAGGTTTACATTTAACAACTGCCATTGTTCTTTACTCCTCCGACTTACTCTGCGCCGCTAACGAAGTCCAGATTCTGGCCTTCTTTCAGCGTAACGTAAGCTTTTTTCCAGTCACTACGACGACCAGAACGCTGACCGTGGCGTTTAGTTTTGCCTTTAACCAGCAAAGTGTTAACACCTTCAACTTCAACTTCAAACAGTTTCTGTACAGCAGCTTTGATTTCTGCTTTAGTTGCGTCTTTTGCAACTTTGAGAACGATGGTATTGCTTTTTTCCATCGCTGTAGAAGCTTTTTCAGATACGTGCGGCGCGCGCAGTACTTGTAGCAGACGTTCTTCACGGATCATGCCAGCATCTCCTCAACTTGCTTCACAGCATCAGCAGTCATAACCACTTTGTCGAAAGCAATCAGGCTAACTGGGTCGATACCTGCTGCATCACGAACGTCAACCTTGTACAGGTTACGTGCTGCTAAGAACAGATTTTCATCTAATTCAGCAGTGATGATCAGAACATCTTGCAGAGCCATATCTTTCAGTTTCTGTGCCAGCAGCTTAGTTTTAGGCGCTTCTACAGAGAACTGCTCGACAACGATCAGACGATCTTGACGTACCAATTCAGACAGGATGCTTTTCAGAGCACCGCGGTACATCTTCTTATTAACTTTTTGACTGTGGTCCTGTGGTTTAGCTGCGAAGCTAACACCACCAGAGCGCCAGATTGGGCTCTTGATTGAACCAGAACGTGCACGGCCTGTGCCTTTTTGACGCCATGGTTTTTTACCAGAACCAGAAACTTCAGCACGAGTTTTCTGAGCACGAGTACCTTGACGAGCACCAGCTGCATACGCAACAACTACTTGGTGAACAAGCGCTTCATTGAAATCACGCCCGAAGGTAGTTTCGGAAACAGTCAGCGCGCTTTGCGCGTCTTTCATTACCAATTCCATTCCTATCTCCTCGACGTTAAGCCTTGACAGCCGGTTTTACGATCAGGTTGCTACCAGTTGCTCCTGGAACAGCACCTTTGACCAGCAGCAGGTTGCGCTCAGCGTCAACACGTACTACATCTAAGCTTTGAACAGTTACACGTTCATTACCCAGTTGGCCTGCCATTTTCTTGCCTTTAAACACTTTGCCCGGAGTCTGGTTCTGACCGATAGAACCCGGAACACGGTGAGACAAGGAGTTACCGTGAGTAGCATCTTGAGTACGGAAATTCCAGCGCTTAACTGTGCCGGCAAAACCTTTACCTTTAGATGTACCAGTAACGTCGACTTTTTTAACGTCAGCGAAAATTTCAACGCTAATGCTTTGACCTACGTTAAATTCAGTACCCTCTTCAGTACGGAATTCACGCAGAATGCGGCCAGCTTCAACGCCAGCTTTAGCGAAATGACCTGCTTCAGGCTTAGTTACACGGTTAGCTTTTTTGCTACCAGTAGTAACCTGAATTGCATTGTAACCGTCAGTTTCTGCAGTTTTAACCTGAGTAACGCGGTTATTTTCAATTTCGATAACAGTTACAGGGATGGAAACGCCATCTTCAGTGAAGATACGAGTCATACCCACTTTCTTACCGACTAAACCAATCATTGTTTCAACCTCTCAATCGTTCGACGACCTGATTAACCCAGGCTGATCTGCACGTCAACGCCGGCAGCCAGATCCAGACGCATCAGAGCATCAACGGTCTTCTCGGTTGGCTCAACGATGTCAACCAGACGTTTGTGAGTGCGAATTTCGTACTGATCACGCGCGTCTTTGTTAACGTGCGGAGAGATCAGAACGGTAAAACGCTCTTTACGTGTCGGCAGCGGGATAGGACCACGTACTTGCGCACCAGTGCGCTTAGCAGTCTCTACGATTTCCGCAGTTGATTGATCGATTAAACGATGATCAAAAGCTTTCAGGCGGATACGGATTCTTTGGTTCTGCATGAGACCAGAGCTCCAACTATTTTATAAACGTAAATGATTACTCCTCGCACCCATTTCGATTGATAGGGGAGTGTAATCGTTCTTGATGTAACCCCCATATCGGGAGTATTGTCTAAATGAGCAACAAATCGTTGACTCAATACTGAGATTTCAGTCCTAAAATTTAGGGCTTACTCATCAGTAAGCCCGCGCATTATACGTAATTTATCGCGAAACGCAAGCAATCGGGGAAAATATGTGCGAATTTTCTGATGTGCAAATTTAGCAGATATAAAAAAGGCCCATCACTGGGCCTAATTATATTTTCGCCAATCATACAAAACTATTCTTCGATAACTTGTGCTTGAAGATAGTTTTGAATACCTAAACGTTTGATCAATTCCAGCTGAGTTTCAATCCAATCTATATGATTTTCTTCATCTGCAAGAATCTCTATCATTAAGTCTCGACTAACGTAGTCATGGATTGAATCCGCATAACTAATGGCTTCTTTTAAATTTTTGGCGCCATCGAGTTCTAATTTCAAATCTGATGCAAGCATCTCTTCGACATCTTCACCGATATTCAGCTTACCGAGATCTTGTAGATTCGGAATACCTTCGAGAAACAAAATACGCTCAATGTACTTATCAGCGTGCTTCATTTCATCAATCGATTCGTGATATTCCATTTCATTGAGTTTAGTTAGCCCCCAATTTTTAAACATTCGGGCATGTAGGAAATATTGATTAATTGCAACAAGTTCATTGCCCAGCAATTTATTTAAGTGGGCTATCATTTTTTTATCGCCTTTCATTTTTACCCTCCATCGCTTCCAGTCCTATAAGTGTAGTACTGAAATTGATGATATGGATAATATTTACACAGTGTTCTGTGTGGCGAATTTTAATTAAACAATAGAGGAATATTTGAAAAGGTTATGCGACGTGTTCAATACACTGCTCTTCAAGATGCTGAAGTTCTTCCTGCAAAATCTCACGCGTTTGTCGGATACATTTTCCGCATTCGCGCCCTACTGGCAAAATTTGACGTAGCCCTTTCAAAGAGGTGACGTGATATTTACGCGCCACGTTCCTGATTTGTCTATCAGTGATTGCTTCACAAAGGCATACATACATGATCATTTACCTGCACAAATTACATACAGTAAGTTTAAATGAAAATGATTGGCATTTCAATTATCATTAATTGCAATTTTTGAAAATAAAACAAATTAATGAGTCATATAAAAACAAAAAGGACGTCCTAAGACGTCCCTTTTTCTGTGGTTCTTTCTTATTCAGAAAGAGCGGTATTATGCAATGATTTTTGCAACAACACCCGCACCTACAGTACGACCACCTTCACGGATTGCGAAACGTAAACCATCATCCATCGCGATTGGGTGAATCAGAGTCACGATCATGTTGATGTTGTCGCCTGGCATTACCATCTCTACGCCTTCTGGCAGTTCGATAGTACCGGTTACATCAGTTGTACGGAAGTAGAACTGTGGACGGTAGCCTTTGAAGAATGGAGTATGACGACCACCTTCATCTTTGCTCAGAATATAAACTTCTGATTCGAATTGGGTGTGTGGCTTGATTGAACCTGGTTTAGCCAGTACTTGACCACGTTGAATTTCTTCACGCTTAGTACCACGCAGCAGAACACCAACGTTCTCACCCGCACGACCTTCGTCCAGCAGTTTACGGAACATTTCAACACCAGTACAAGTCGTCTTAGCCGTTGCTTGGATACCAACGATTTCAACTTCTTCACCAACTTTGATGATACCACGCTCAACACGGCCTGTTACTACTGTACCACGACCAGAGATTGAGAATACGTCTTCGATTGGCAGCAGGAATGGCTTGTCAATTGCACGCTCTGGTTCTGGGATGTAAGAATCCAGGTAGCCTGCTAATTCAACAATTTTCGCTTCCCACTCTGGGTTGCCTTCCAGCGCTTTCAGTGCTGAACCGCGAACAACTGGAGTGTCGTCGCCTGGGAAATCGTATTGAGACAGAAGTTCACGAACTTCCATTTCAACTAATTCTAACAGTTCTTCGTCGTCTACCATGTCACATTTGTTCAGGAAAACGATGATGTAAGGAACACCTACTTGGCGACCTAACAGGATGTGCTCACGAGTTTGTGGCATTGGGCCATCAGTCGCAGCAACAACCAGAATTGCACCGTCCATCTGCGCAGCACCAGTGATCATGTTTTTAACATAGTCGGCGTGACCTGGGCAGTCTACGTGTGCGTAGTGGCGAGTTGGAGTATCGTATTCTACGTGAGAAGTAGAAATGGTGATACCACGCGCTTTTTCTTCTGGTGCGTTATCGATTTGGTCGAATGCACGAGCGTTACCGCCGTAAGTTTTAGCCAGAACAGTAGTGATTGCTGCTGTCAGGGTAGTTTTACCATGGTCAACGTGGCCGATTGTACCAACGTTAACGTGCGGTTTTGAACGTTCAAATTTTTCTTTAGACATTAGATTGTCCCTCTAAGACACGGAATCGGTGGTTAAACCACATCAACCAAGCAAGGATTAAATTCGCTTGTATTCTTTCTTTACAGGAGACAAAACAGGAGATAATTGAGAACATCGGGGAAGTGGTGCTGATAGGCAGATTCGAACTGCCGACCTCACCCTTACCAAGGGTGTGCTCTACCAACTGAGCTATATCAGCACATCTTGGAGCGGGCAGCGGGAATCGAACCCGCATCATCAGCTTGGAAGGCTGAGGTAATAGCCATTATACGATGCCCGCAATGAACTCGGCTACCTGAGTTATCAGCTGTTAAACTGTTTTCCGCAAAGCTTATAGAAGCTTATTGGAGATGGTGGTGGGAGAAGGATTCGAACCTTCGAAGTCTGTGACGGCAGATTTACAGTCTGCTCCCTTTGGCCGCTTGGGTATCCCACCTATCCAAATTTTTAATGGTGCCGGCACCAAGAGTCGAACTCGGGACCTACTGATTACAAGTCAGTTGCTCTACCAACTGAGCTATGCCGGCATCAAGTGCTGCGCATTCTAGGAAGAGTGAGCGCAGGTTGCAACAAAAAAATTTAATTTTTTGTTCATTCGCTCATATTTTATTCACTTTTTGCGATTTTGTTGATTTTTTATCTATTTTAAGATTAAAACATCAACAGCAGCCATTAACTATAATCGATTATAATCTGAGGAGTAAAGCACCGTTATCAAGTTTGGTTTCGTAAAATATAATTTTTTTATTCA
Source organism: Providencia sp. LY12 (assembly GCF_057621555.1). Classification (NCBI taxonomy): domain Bacteria; kingdom Pseudomonadati; phylum Pseudomonadota; class Gammaproteobacteria; order Enterobacterales; family Morganellaceae; genus Providencia; species Providencia sp. LY12. The sequence goes on from NZ_CM172594.1 coordinate 4,182,551, forward strand.
CTATCACAGTTTTCCTCCTGTTTTGATCGTTTAGTTTTTCAGCAAAAATCCTGCTTTTTTTTGCATACGTCAAAAAAAATTCACATAAAACACAAAAAAACCTACGCCTACTTCCCTTCACTCGCTATGATGCTATCAAATTCTATGGATACAGATGCTTTAGCAGCCTGTCCAACCTGCACACAATAGGCAGATGTTGGCTTATGAAACAAAAAGAAAATTTTATGACGACACCATATTTAGAGTTCGATAGAGAGCATTGGGCCACTTTGCGTGATTCTGTTCCTCTAACATTATCATCAAGTGAGCTTCTTGAACTGAAAGGTATTAATGAAGAGCTCTCCATGGATGATGTCATCGAAATTTATCTTCCTCTGTCGCGTCTGCTGAACTTTTATATAAGTTCCAATTTGCGCCGTCAGGCGGTGTTAGAGCAATTTTTAGGAACTAATGGTGCAAAAGTACCCTATATCATTGGTATCGCTGGTAGTGTTGCTGTAGGAAAAAGTACGACCGCCCGTTTGCTACAAGCGCTACTGACCCGTTGGCCTGAACATCGAAAAGTTGACTTGATTACTACCGATGGCTTCTTATATCCAAACCAAGTCTTACGCGACAAAGATATAATGAAGAAAAAAGGCTTTCCCCAGTCTTACGATATGAGAAAGTTGGTTAACTTTGTTTCTCAAATCAAGTCAGGAGCACGCAATGTTGCAGCGCCTGTTTATTCGCATTTAACCTACGATATAGTTCCTGATCAGACACAAGTTATCGATCAACCTGATATTTTAATATTAGAAGGGTTAAACGTCCTGCAAAGTGATATGGACTACCCTCAAGATCCTCACCATGTCTTTGTTTCTGATTTTGTTGATTTTTCCATTTATGTTGATGCCGATCCTCAATTACTGAAGCAATGGTATATCGGACGCTTTTTGAAATTTAGACAAGGTGCGTTTTCTGATCCCGATTCATATTTCCATAATTACTCTAAGCTCAGTGAAGAAGAAGCTATCAATGTGGCAAGTTCTATTTGGGATGAGATTAACGGTTTAAATCTTGAAGAGAATATTTTGCCAACTAAAGAACGGGCAAGTTTAATTATGACTAAGGGCGAAAATCATTCTATTCGGAATGTACGCTTAAGAAAATAGTTAATAAGGCCGGTATTATCCGGCCAATTTAATTAACTCTCATTCGATCTTAATGATATTTCACCGCCAATATAGGGAATAATTTCTCCATTTTCTTTTTGTAATAACAGAGCACCCTGCTCATTTATCCCTCTTTCAACACCAATAACAATATCATTACCAATCAATAGCTTAACTTTGCGATCTAAAAAGTTATCTAATTCAAACCACCGAGATAAAAATGGTTTCAATCCTTGTTTTTCAAATATATGTAATGATTCTTTTAATGAATTAATAATATTTCCTGCTAATTCATTTCTCTCAATATTTTCAATTTCATCAATTAATGCAGACCAAGCTTGATTAATTGTTTCTTCTTTTTTAATGATATTTTTACTCATACCAATATTGATACCAACACCAATAATAATATGCGCTGCATCACCAGTTTTACCGGTTAGTTCAACCAGAATTCCAGCAAGCTTCTTATCATTCATGTAGAGGTCATTAGGCCATTTAACTTTGACTTTATTTCCACATAATTTATTTAAGGTTTCGGCAATCACAATACCAACCACTAAGCTCAAACCAATCGCAGCAGCAGGACCTTGTTCTAACTTCCAATATGTTGAAAGGTAAAGGTTACATCCGAATGGCGAAATCCATTGGCGCCCACGACGACCTCTTCCTGCACTTTGGTATTCAGCTAAGCAAGTATCCCCAGATTGCAGATGAGGGATTCGATCCAACATATATTGGTTAGTTGAATCGATAACCGGTTCAACTATAACATTAGAGTCAGTAACATACTGTTCAATGCGTTCTTTACTCAGTAGGTTAATTTGCGAAGGAAGCTGATATCCTTTGCTAGTCACAGTTTGAATATCAAGACCCCATGAGCGCAATGTTTTAATATGTTTGTTAATTGCCGCTCTCGTCATTCCTAAGCGTTCACCCAGTTGTTCTCCTGAATGAATTTGTCCATCCGCCAAAATATCGATAACCTGTAATGGAATACTCATCTCTTTCATTGTATACAGTCCATCGCATTGACCTCTCCATTTCGTCCTATAAAACGAACTTCAGGCTCCAAAAATATATCGAAATGCTGTGCAACTGTGTGGCTGACATGCTTAGCGAGCTCCACAATATCTTTTCCTGTCGCATTCTCTCTATTGATCAATACCAAAGCTTGCTGTGTATGAACTGCAGCACCACCTAGTTCATAACCTTTTAAGCCACATTGGTCAATCAACCAACCTGCCGCTAATTTCACATTTCCATCTGCCTGAGCGTATTGAGGACAATTAGGATAGCTAGCTTTGATTGTCTCCGCGAGTTCACCAGAGACGACCGGATTTTTAAAGAAACTACCAGCATTACCTGTTACAGCGGGATCCGGTAATTTACTTCTGCGAGTCGCACATACCGTATCAAACACATCAGAAGGCGTTACAGTATTAGGATCGAGCTTAGCTAAATCACCATATGTTAGCTTTGGTGACCATTCCTTAGCAAAAATCAATCCAACGCTGATAATCGCATGTGAATTCTGATATTCATGTTTAAAGATACTGTCTCGATATCCAAAACCGCATTCTTCAGCAAGGATTCGAGTGATTCGACCTGTATTTAAGCAGAGGATATCCACATATTCACAAATATCTTTTAGCTCTAAGCCATAAGCTCCAATATTTTGTATCGGTGCAGAACCTACGCATCCAGGGATCAGCGCTAAATTCTCTGCGCCATATATTCCTTTATGAAGCAATGTTTCAAGTAGTTGATGCCAGTTTTCCCCCGCGGATGCGTGTACATGCCAAGCATCTGCAGACTCAGTAATTTCGATCCCCTTAATTCTGTTTACAATGACCACACCTTCAAAGTCTTCAGTAAATAACACATTGCTTCCCCCGCCTAATAGCAGTACTGGAAGATTGTCATTTTTTGCTGTTGTCCACTGTTGGTACAGCGCATCAGCGCTTTGTACAATATTCACCTTAATAGCTTTGGCATCAATACCGAAGCTATTAAGTGATTTGAGTTCGGCGGTCAGGTTCATTGCTACCTTCATTTCAAATAATAATCTAAGTTTTTATAAGTCTATCAGCCAGACCTAGCAGTGAATAGCATGTAGGTGGAAATAATATGATAAGTAAGAAATTGAGAAGAGTTTTGAAAAGTACAGATCGTTAGATAGCAAAAAGCCACCTATTGGGTGGCTTCTTATATTTAAAACCTAGCAGTTCCCTACTCTCACATGGGGAGACCCCACACTACCATCGGCGCTACGGCGTTTCACTACTGAGTTCGGCATGGGGTCAGGTGGGACCACCGCGCTATTGCCGCTAGGTAAATTCTTTTAAATTATTTTAGTATTCATGGTGCTGATACCCAGATTCGAACTGGGGACCTCACCCTTACCAAGGGTGTGCTCTACCAACTGAGCCATATCAGCAATATGGTACGGTCAGTCAGCACTGACACAACCTTAAAAATTGATGTCTGGCAGTTCCCTACTCTCACATGGGGAGACCCCACACTACCATCGGCGCTACGGCGTTTCACTGCTGAGTTCGGCATGGGGTCAGGTGGGACCACCGCGCTATTGCCGCCAGACAAATTCTGTTTATTCCCGTTTAAGTCTTCTCTTAAACCAGAATATCAATCTTGAACAAGCTGTGTGTCTACCTTCCGGTTTCCACTCTCATTGAATCAACTCAATCTCTCTTCTCGAAAACACCTTCGGTGTTGTCAGGTTAAGCCTCACGGTTCATTAGTATTGGTTAGCTCAACGTATCGCTACGCTTACACACCCAACCTATCAACGTCTTAGTCTTAAACGTTCCTTTAGGACCCTTAAAGAGTCAGGGAAGACTCATCTCAAGGCAAGTTTCCCGCTTAGATGCTTTCAGCGGTTATCTCTTCCGCACTTAGCTACCGGGCAATGCCATTGGCATGACAACCCGAACACCAGTGGTGCGTCCACTCCGGTCCTCTCGTACTAGGAGCAGCCCCTTTCAATCTTCCAACGCCCACGGCAGATAGGGACCGAACTGTCTCACGACGTTCTAAACCCAGCTCGCGTACCACTTTAAACGGCGAACAGCCGTACCCTTGGGACCTACTTCAGCCCCAGGATGTGATGAGCCGACATCGAGGTGCCAAACACCGCCGTCGATATGAACTCTTGGGCGGTATCAGCCTGTTATCCCCGGAGTACCTTTTATCCGTTGAGCGATGGCCCTTCCATACAGAACCACCGGATCACTAAGACCTACTTTCGTACCTGCTCGAGCCGTCACTCTCGCAGTCAAGCTGGCTTATGCCTTTGCACTAACCGCATGATGTCCGACCATGCTTAGCCAACCTTCGTGCTCCTCCGTTACTCTTTGGGAGGAGACCGCCCCAGTCAAACTACCCACCAGACACTGTCCGCACCCCGGATTACGGGGCTACGTTAGAACATCAAACATTAAAGGGTGGTATTTCAAGGTTGGCTCCACGCAGACTGGCGTCCACGCTTCAAAGCCTCCCACCTATCCTACACATCAAGGCTCAATGTTCAGTGTCAAGCTATAGTAAAGGTTCACGGGGTCTTTCCGTCTTGCCGCGGGTACACTGCATCTTCACAGCGAGTTCAATTTCACTGAGTCTCGGGTGGAGACAGCCTGGCCATCATTACGCCATTCGTGCAGGTCGGAACTTACCCGACAAGGAATTTCGCTACCTTAGGACCGTTATAGTTACGGCCGCCGTTTACTGGGGCTTCGATCAAGAGCTTCTCCTTACGGATAACCCCATCAATTAACCTTCCAGCACCGGGCAGGCGTCACACCGTATACGTCCACTTTCGTGTTTGCACAGTGCTGTGTTTTTAATAAACAGTTGCAGCCAGCTGGTATCTGCGACTGGCTTCAGCTCCATGGGTAAACCACTTCACCTAATGCCAGCGTGCCTTCTCCCGAAGTTACGGCACCATTTTGCCTAGTTCCTTCACCCGAGTTCTCTCAAGCGCCTGAGTATTCTCTACCTGACCACCTGTGTCGGTTTGGGGTACGATTAATGATAATCTAGAGCTTAGAGGCTTTTCCTGGAAGCGGGGTATGAGCTACTTCGCCACCGTAGTGACTCGTCATCAGACCTCAGCATATAGTGAACCGGATTTGCCTAATTCACCTGCCTACATCCTTAAACCGGGACAACCGTCGCCCGGCCAGCCTAACCTTCTCCGTCCCCCCATCGCAATTATCACCAGTACGGGAATATTAACCCGTTTCCCATCGACTACGCATTTCTGCCTCGCCTTAGGGGTCGACTCACCCTGCCCCGATTAACGTTGGACAGGAACCCTTGGTCTTCCGGCGTGCGGGTTTTTCACCCGCATTATCGTTACTTATGTCAGCATTCGCACTTCTGATACCTCCAGCATGCCTCACAGCACACCTTCACAGGCTTACAGAACGCTCCCCTACCCAACAATATTTACATATCGCTGCCGCAGCTTCGGTGCATAGTTTAGCCCCGTTACATCTTCCGCGCAGGCCGACTCGACCAGTGAGCTATTACGCTTTCTTTAAATGATGGCTGCTTCTAAGCCAACATCCTGGCTGTCTGAGCCTTCCCACTTCGTTTCCCACTTAACTATGACTTTGGGACCTTAGCTGGCGGTCTGGGTTGTTTCCCTCTTCACGACGAACGTTAGCACCCGCCGTGTGTCTCCCGTGATAACATTCTTCGGTATTCGTAGTTTGCATCGAGTTGGTAAGTCGGGATGACCCCCTAGTCGAAACAGTGCTCTACCCCCGAAGATGAGTTCACGAGGCGCTACCTAAATAGCTTTCGGGGAGAACCAGCTATCTCCCGGTTTGATTGGCCTTTCACCCCCAGCCACAAGTCATCCGCTAATTTTTCAACATTAGTCGGTTCGGTCCTCCAGTTAGTGTTACCCAACCTTCAACCTGCCCATGGCTAGATCACCGGGTTTCGGGTCTATACCCTGCAACTCATTCGCCCAGTTAAGACTCGGTTTCCCTACGGCTCCCCTATACGGTTAACCTTGCTACAGAATATAAGTCGCTGACCCATTATACAAAAGGTACGCAGTCACACCACAAGGGTGCTCCCACTGCTTGTACGTACACGGTTTCAGGTTCTATTTCACTCCCCTCGCCGGGGTTCTTTTCGCCTTTCCCTCACGGTACTGGTTCACTATCGGTCAATCAGGAGTATTTAGCCTTGGAGGATGGTCCCCCCATATTCAGACAGGATAACACGTGTCCCGCCCTACTCGTCGAGTTCACAACACTAACACCTTCGGATACGGGGCTATCACCCTTTACTGCCGGCCTTTCCAGACCGTTCTCCTGATGCTAATGCTGATTAAGACTCTGGGCTGCTCCCCGTTCGCTCGCCGCTACTAGGGGAATCTCGGTTGATTTCTTTTCCTCGAGGTACTGAGATGTTTCAGTTCCCTCGGTTCGCCTCGTTTGACTATGTATTCATCAAACGATAGTGCAACGAATTGCACTGGGTTTCCCCATTCGGAAATCGTCGGTTATAACGGTTCATATCACCTTACCGACGCTTATCGCAGATTAGCACGTCCTTCATCGCCTCTGATTGCCTAGGCATCCACCGTGTACGCTTAGTCGCTTAACCTCACAACCCGAAGGTGTCTTTACCAACTGACCCGACGGTCAATTGAACACATTCACGTTGAGATTTTTGAGAGACTCTCACATTGTTTAAGCGATAAACAATGTGCGTTGTTTTCAATTTTCAGCTTGTTCCAGATTGTTAAAGAGCATAATTGTTAAACCAACTACAACGTAATTGGCTTAATCATTATTTGTGGGGAACGTCTTTCACTCATTCTCCGCGCAATTGGCGTCCCCTAGGGGATTCGAACCCCTGTTACCGCCGTGAAAGGGCGGTGTCCTAGGCCTCTAGACGAAGGGGACACTACAGTCAGCTTCGCAGACGCGCTTTTTGCTCTACTTTCTATCAGACAATCTGTGTGAGCACTTCACAAGTACACTTCAATGGTAAGGAGGTGATCCAACCGCAGGTTCCCCTACGGTTACCTTGTTACGACTTCACCCCAGTCATGAATCACAAAGTGGTAAGCGCCCTCCCGAAGGTTAAGCTACCTACTTCTTTTGCAACCCACTCCCATGGTGTGACGGGCGGTGTGTACAAGGCCCGGGAACGTATTCACCGTAGCATTCTGATCTACGATTACTAGCGATTCCGACTTCATGGAGTCGAGTTGCAGACTCCAATCCGGACTACGACGTACTTTATGAGTTCCGCTTGCTCTCGCGAGGTCGCTTCTCTTTGTATACGCCATTGTAGCACGTGTGTAGCCCTACTCGTAAGGGCCATGATGACTTGACGTCATCCCCACCTTCCTCCGGTTTATCACCGGCAGTCTCCTTTGAGTTCCCGACCGAATCGCTGGCAACAAAGGATAAGGGTTGCGCTCGTTGCGGGACTTAACCCAACATTTCACAACACGAGCTGACGACAGCCATGCAGCACCTGTCTCAGAGTTCCCGAAGGCACCAAAGCATCTCTGCTAAGTTCTCTGGATGTCAAGAGTAGGTAAGGTTCTTCGCGTTGCATCGAATTAAACCACATGCTCCACCGCTTGTGCGGGCCCCCGTCAATTCATTTGAGTTTTAACCTTGCGGCCGTACTCCCCAGGCGGTCGATTTAACGCGTTAGCTCCGGAAGCCACTCCTCAAGGGAACAACCTCCAAATCGACATCGTTTACAGCGTGGACTACCAGGGTATCTAATCCTGTTTGCTCCCCACGCTTTCGCACCTGAGCGTCAGTCTTTGTCCAGGGGGCCGCCTTCGCCACCGGTATTCCTCCACATCTCTACGCATTTCACCGCTACACATGGAATTCTACCCCCTCTACAAGACTCTAGCTGACCAGTCTTAGATGCCATTCCCAGGTTAAGCCCGGGGATTTCACATCTAACTTAATCAACCGCCTGCGTGCGCTTTACGCCCAGTAATTCCGATTAACGCTTGCACCCTCCGTATTACCGCGGCTGCTGGCACGGAGTTAGCCGGTGCTTCTTCTGTTGGTAACGTCAATCGCTGATGATATTAGCATCAACGCCTTCCTCCCAACTGAAAGTACTTTACAACCCTAAGGCCTTCTTCATACACGCGGCATGGCTGCATCAGGCTTGCGCCCATTGTGCAATATTCCCCACTGCTGCCTCCCGTAGGAGTCTGGGCCGTGTCTCAGTCCCAGTGTGGCTGATCATCCTCTCAGACCAGCTAGGGATCGTCGCCTTGGTGAGCCATTACCTCACCAACTAGCTAATCCCATATGGGTTCATCCGATAGCGCAAGGACCGAAGTTCCCCTGCTTTGCTCCTAAGAGATTATGCGGTATTAGCTACCGTTTCCAGTAGTTATCCCCCTCTATCGGGCAGATCCCCATACATTACTCACCCGTCCGCCGCTCGTCAGCGAGAAGCAAGCTTCCCCTGTTACCGCTCGACTTGCATGTGTTAGGCCTGCCGCCAGCGTTCAATCTGAGCCATGATCAAACTCTTCAATTAAAAAGCTTGATGCTCAAAGAATGTTTACTGTCGTTTGATTTCCGAAGAAACCAAATTACCTATTAGTTCATATATATGAATTAACGTGTTAGTCACTCTTCAAGACTTAAAATCAAATATTTTTTTGATAGTGTCCTGTGAGTGCCCACACAGATTGTCTGATAAATTGTTAAAGAGCGGTGCGACATTTCTTTAGAAATTCGACTCAGTTTTTATCAACTTAGGTCGTTGTCGCGAGGTGGCGTATATTACGCTTTCCTCATTGAGAGTCAAGTATTTTTTCACTTAATCTTTTCAGATTCTCTCGCTGCCGGTTCAGTGTCCATCGCGCTTTGCGTTGGCTTGTTCCCGGTCAGTGGTGGCGCATTATAGGGAGTCAGAAAAATCTGGCAACCCTTTTTTTGATATTTTTTTTCGTTCGCTCAGCTTTTCAGCGAATTTGGCTTAAATTGCCAGTTTTTGCACCGATTTGAAGCCTTCTGCCTCAAGAACAGGGCGTAATTCTTGTAAACTGTCATTCATTGATAAGCAGTAAGCGAAGTCTTCTTCATTTGAATCCGTAACTTCAGCCTGATTATTGATGAGCCAAACGGTTCTTCTGGCAATCGCGGCGCCAGAATCAATGAATCGAGTTCCACTTGGAAGCACTTTTTCTAACTCTTCTACTATAAGAGGGAAATGAGTGCAGCCAAGAATCACCGTATCTGGGGCCTCTTTCATTTTAATCCACGGTTTGACGGCTTGAGCCACTTCATCCAGCGGCAATATTTCACCATGCAATTTTCTTTCTGCCAATTGTACGAGTTCCGCTGAACCTAAAGAGATCACTTTACAGTCTGTCGCAAAGCGCTCAATCAGCTCTTTTGTGTATTCACGATTCACCGTACCCCGAGTTGCCAACAAACCAACTACACCATTACGCGTCAGTTTAGTTGCGGGCTTAATCGCCGGAACGACACCGACAATTGGGAAAGCAAAATTTGCTCTTAAGTTAGGTAAGCTCACTGTGCTTGCAGTATTACACGCAATGACGGCAATGGTGAGAGGATGCTTTTTCGCGATGGCATTAACGATTTGATAAACCCTATCAATAATGAACTCTTCACTTTTCTCCCCGTAAGGGAAGGCTTCATTATCGAATGCATATATATAGTGCGCATTCGGGATCAGTTTTTTGACTTCACGATAGACAGATAACCCGCCCACTCCAGAGTCAAACACCAGAATGGTCGGGCGAACAGATAGGTTGTTATCAGAAGTTGTAGCTTCCTGTGAGGAAATATTCTCTTCCAGCGGTGCGATAACCATACGCGGTCTCATAGTCTTTATCGAACATATTAGCTATTTTACCACGAATTGTGAGATGTGAAGTGATTGGATATGCAGCTGTGATATCCCAAAGACTTACACCCCCGAGTTTTAGGTTTTCTGACTTACCATTCTCATAATAAGCTGTATCATGTCGCGAGCCGATATATTGATAGGTCAAGCCCATATCGAGTTTTTCTATATTCCAATCTAACTGATACTTAACTTGTTGCTGAGCACGGCGTTCCAATACCTTATTGGTATCTTTATTACGAGGGTCAATATATTGATACGTAAATTGGTGATGGAACATCCACGTATCAAACTCGCCAACCCATTCCACACCTTTAATTTCAGCCTTACCAATATTTTCATAAGAATTGAACTGTGCACCAGACTTATATGCAATTAAATTATCAATATCATTACGGTACGCATTGATTTGCCAGAATAAAGGACCTGTTGTGCCTTCTAAGCCAATTTCCCATTGTTGGCTTTCTTCAGGTTTTAGGTCTGGATTTCCTTTCATTTTCCATGAAGGGTTATCTACATATAGCTGATTTAAATTAGGTGCTTTATAGGCGGTGGCATAAGAACCAACAAGTTTGTAGCCATCATAAAACTCCCAACTCAGCCCAGACTGCCATGTTGTATGCCAATCAAACTCTGAGTGGTGATCCGAGCGTATAGCTGCTTCAGCAATCACTGAATCTATTAGTGCATATTGCCCCGTAAGATAGATTCCCGTGTTATTAACGGTTTGTTTTTTACTCGTATTTGTGTAACCGCCTGGCTCAACGCTTTGACGTTGATAATCAACGCCAGTGCTTAGACTACCTTTACCAAATTGGTAGTTATTACCCCATTGCAGATTATATTGTTTAGACTCATCCAGATTAGAATACAGTCCATATTGACCGTATCTTGGATCGTAATTGTAATCTTTAGAGTGGCTATAACTTCCTAGCAGTGATGTTGAGTAATTGCCTTGATGGTATTTCAGACCTGTTTCATAAGTTCGACTCGAGAACTTACGTGTATCAACAAGGTAATGCTGCATGTTTGTGTAATCGGTATCATAGCTACCATCATAATCAGTCCGGTTATCATAACCATAACCACGGGCATAAGCCGAAACATTCGGAGAGAATTGATGTTCAATTCCCAACCATAGTGTTTTATTTAAGAAACCGTCTTTATCTGACTGAGGATATCCATTTGGGTAATTCCCTGTACTACCTCTCGCCTCTACATCAAACCCTTTTGTATATGTATAAGCCGCCGCGCCCGTAACGGTTGTATTCTCACCAATTTTTTGTTGCGTTGAACCGTTATAGTTTTGATAGCCATAAGAACCAATTCCAGCATTCAGTGTGGTTCCTTCATTATTACGGCGAGTAATAATGTTAATCACACCACCCACTGCATCAGAGCCATAAACTGCTGAACGTGCGCCACGAATATATTCAATACGCTGCACTAGCGAGATTGGAATTTGGCTCATATCTGAAGAACCAGAAATCCCTGCTTGATTAAGACGAACACCATCAATTAAAACCAAAACATGGCGTGATTCTGTTCCTCTAATAAAGAGGGAACTTTGTTGCCCTATTCCACCATTTTGTGCAACATCCACACCCGGCAGGCGTCTCAATACATCAATCACGGTATTTGACTGCCAATGATCAATATCTTCACGGGTCACTACAGTGACTGGCGCTAATATAGAAGAGATAGGTTGCTCGAAACGGTTAGCAGACACCACCATTTCATCTGACGAATTAGAGCTTGCACTTGCCAAAGAGGAAATACCGCACAACACTGCCAGAGCTGCCACCGAAAGCGATAGCGACTTGTTATTATTCATTATGTTTACACTCGGAAAATCAATTAAATTAACATTCCGCGACGCCGAAAATCAGATCCGCGCTGAGATTCAACAAAGCGATAAGAAGTGTGGTAGGTATCGGACTTATAAAGTGACAAGTTGGGTTTCTATATATGAAGCGATATATAAAATAAAAATTCGACCTGTTATATCCCCTAAATAATTCAAGCTGCATGTAGGTGGCAAGCGAAGATATTCCTAGGAGCACACTGAAGTATGTGACTAGGATAGCTGAGCGATGCCAACACCCATGTAGTTTGAAGAATGACGGGAATACCTTAATTACCGTTGCGCGTCAGTTCTGGACTCTCACCAAATTCCCTCAACCACAGCACATAATCCTAAATTGAATAGCTATCACTGTCCATGAATCGATAATGAAAACTGGACATCTTCGCTGCTTGCCCTACAATTTCGCCCCTGATGTGAATTTTGACTGTTTTATGGGGCCATATGATGCAAAACACCTTGCACACCGAAGATTACGAACTGCAACTTGCAGAGAAAGTTGACCGTCTGAAGAGTTTGATGGCCCCTTATGCTGCGCCTGAACCTGAAATTTATTCATCTCCAACTTCCCATTATCGGATGCGTGCAGAATTTAGAATTTGGCACGAAGGTGATGACCTATTTCATATTATGTTTGATAAAGAGACCAAAGAACGCATTCGAATTGAGTCATTTCCAGTTGCTAGCCAGCTAATCAACGACATGATGGCTGAACTTCTGCCTTTATTAAAACGCACTGAACTACTGCGCCATAAATTATTCCAAATAGATTACTTATCAACGCTGAGTAATAAGCTGATTGTTTCTCTGCTTTATCATAAAAAATTAGGGGAAGAATGGACGGAACAAGCCAAACAATTGAAAGCCGATTTAACGGCGAAAGGCTTTGATGTTCAAATTATTGGCCGCGCCTCTAAAACTAAAATCATGCTCGACCACGATTATGTCGATGAAGTTTTACCTGTAAAAGGGAAAAACATGATTTATCGCCAGGTGGAAAATAGCTTCACACAGCCAAACGCACAGGTGAATATTAAAATGTTAGAGTGGGCGATTGATGCGACTCAACATTCAACTGGCGACTTATTAGAGTTGTATTGTGGTAATGGCAACTTTTCACTGGCGCTGGCTCAAAACTTCAATCGTGTTTTAGCGACTGAAATTGCCAAACCTTCAGTGCATGCGGCGCAATACAATATAGAAGCTAACAAAATAGATAATGTGCAGATTATCCGAATGTCTGCGGAAGATTTTACTCAAGCCATGAATGGCGTTCGTGAATTTAATCGTTTAGAAGGGATTAATTTAGCGGATTACCAGTGCAATACTATTTTTGTCGACCCACCACGCAGTGGCTTGGATGACAAAACTGTTCAGCTGGTACAAGAATATGACCATATTCTGTATATCTCCTGTAACCCTGAAACGCTGTGCGATAATTTAGCGGAACTCACCAAAACCCATAAAGTCGAAAAACTGGCTTTATTTGACCAATTCCCATATACCCATCATATGGAAAGTGGTGTGTTACTCACTCGACGCTAATACTCTCTATAAATTGTTCCCTATAAATTATCCATAAAAAAACGCCGCACTATTATGTTGCGGCGTTTCTTTTTATTCAAAACTGATATTAATGTTCAGTTTCGCTTTCGAGAGCTTGTTCGTGTAGCTCTTTTTTACGTGCTTTCCAGCTGGTGTACATCCACAACGCAATAATGACAATCACCGTGGCCGGGATAAAGTTAGAACCGACATCAGGATGTTGGACCCGTAAAATCGCTGCGTAGCCAAACATACCTAAGAAAAAGCTGCCGGCGACAAATTTTGGTAATCCCATTGGCATCGCTTGATTTAAATAACGCTGGTGTAAGCAGTAAACAGCCAAAATTAATGTGACGATTGGGAAGATAGAAAATTCCACAAGGGAATTAAACAGGGTAGAGAACGTTCCGTGAGTCGATAAGCCAATTACTAAAGATAGCAGTAATGTGCTCCTCTCATAATTCTTGTGTTCCGTCATTGTCTCTCCTTTACTCTTTGGTTAAGTCAGGGTCTGTATCATTTTGTTTTTCTTGCTCGCGGCGGTACCAGTAATAAGCGCCTTTGGCTATCATACGTAGCTGCAACACTAACCGCTCTTCGAGGCGTCGACGTTTTTCTTCATCAATATCAAGCGCTTCAGCACCCGCACTAAACACGATAGTGACCATCGCCTCGGCTTGCATTTCAGTGAAATAACGCGGCGTACGATTTTCTAATTCAAGATAATCCGCTAATTCTGCAATAAAATGTTGGATTTCTCGTGCGACCGCAGCACGAAATTCAGCAGAAGTTCCTGAGCGCTCACGCAATAGTAACCTAAACGCGTTAGGGTTATTACCAATAAACTCCATAAAAGTGGAGACTGATGTGCGGATCACACTCCCGCCTTTTGCGATACGTTGGCGCGCTTGTCTCATCAGTTGACGTAGCATCAAACCGCTCTCATCAACCATGGTTAATCCAAGCTCATCAACATCTTTGAAGTGACGGTAAAACGAAGTTGGTGCGATGCCCGCTTCACGAGCGACTTCCCGTAAGCTGAGGCTAGTAAAACTACGTTCTGCACTTAATTGGCTAAATGCCGCTTCCACGAGCGAACGACGTGTTTTTTCTTTTTGTTTTGCTCTAACGCCAATAGTGTTGCTCACGATTTTCCTAGTTTTCTACAATTAAAACGCCGCGAATAGATCAAAATATCACTTTTGAATACGCCCATCCGTTAAGCATACCTGAAAATTATTAATCTAGTTTAATGAAAAGATGACTCTCCCATCAATTTCACCATTTTCAGAATTTCACCCAGCTTCATTTTTTCTAGGCTGTGTCTTTTATCGACTTTTTTCCTATAAACTTTTTATATACTTTGCACCTCTTTATTTTTATCTACTTCCTATACTTATTTGTCTTTAGGATTTCGAATTGAGACAAGATGGCAAACGAATGTTACTATCACAACGTCCCTAGAATTAAAACAGGCTTACCTCATGCAACAACATACCCATTTTGATGCAATTGTCATTGGTTCCGGTCCTGGTGGTGAAGGTGCCGCTATGGGGCTGGTTAAACAAGGAAAAAACGTTGCTGTTATAGAACGTTATAATAGTGTCGGCGGCGGCTGTACCCACTGGGGTACGATTCCCTCTAAAGCCCTTCGTCATGCTGTGAGTCGCATTATCGAATTTAATCAAAACCCTCTATATAGTGATAATTCCCGCAGTTTACGCTCCTCTTTTTCTGAAATTCTTACTCATGCCGAAACCGTAATAAGTCAGCAAACTCGCATGCGTGAAGGGTTTTATGAACGCAATGGTTGCCAAATGTTTTCTGGTGAAGCAACTTTTGTTGATGATCAGCATGTTAGCGTGCGCTATGCAGATGGAAGTTGTGATGTCCTAAGTGCAGATAAAATTATCATTGCGACTGGATCACGTCCTTATTGCCCGCCTGATGTTGATTTTACCCACTCCCGAATTTATAACAGCGATACCATTCTCAGCCTTTCCCACGAACCTCGCCATGTGATTATTTATGGTGCGGGTGTGATTGGTTGTGAGTACGCATCCATATTTCGTGGGTTAGGGGTCAAAGTCGATTTGATCAACACTCGCGATCATTTATTGGCATTCCTTGATCAAGAGATGTCTGATGCGTTGTCTTATCATTTTTGGAACAGTGGCGTGGTTATTCGTCACAACGAAGAATATGAAAAGATTGAAGGTTTAGATGATGGCGTTATTGTTCATCTTAAATCGGGCAAGAAAGTGAAAGCGGATTGCTTACTGTTCGCGAACGGCCGTACTGGTAATACGGATAATATCGGTCTGGCGAATGTGGGAATCGAAGCCGATGGTCGTGGCTTAGTTAAAGTTGACCATGCTTATCGTACCAGTAATGAGCACATCTATGCTGTTGGTGATGTGATTGGCTATCCAAGCCTAGCTTCTGCGGCTTATGACCAAGGGCGAATTGCGGCTCGCGCAATTACCTCTGGCTTAGGTAATGCCCATTTAGTTGAAGATATTCCGACGGGTATTTATACCATTCCAGAAATTAGTTCTGTGGGTAAAACAGAACAAGAATTGACGGCAATGAAAGTCCCTTATGAAGTTGGTCGTGCTCAGTTTAAACATTTAGCACGAGCACAGATTGCGGGCATGAATGTGGGTAGTTTGAAAATTCTCTTCCATAGAGAAACACTTCAAATTTTAGGTATTCACTGTTTCGGTGAGAGAGCGGCTGAGATTATTCATATCGGCCAAGCGATTATGGAACAAAAAGGTGAAGGGAATACCATCGAATACTTCATTAACACCACATTTAACTATCCAACCATGGCAGAAGCGTTCCGAGTTGCAGCATTGAATGGTCTAAATCGACTGTTTTAGCGAGTCACTACGCTTTACACTGAATGATTGGCTTTAGAATAAGTGATTGCAGGTTTATTCCCGCAATCACTTTTTTGTTTTTATCGCTTACTTTTTATTTCTGTAATACTTATCCATCGAGCTGTAAATTGTTTCAGCAAGCTGCTCATAACGTCCACGCAATGGAGAGCCCGGGCGGTAAACTAATACAATTCGGCGTTTTGGCTCAGGTTCGATACAGTTCAAATAACAAACTCCATCACGACAAGCCTCATGAGGTACCGCCAAATCTGGTAGTAATGTAATTCCGCTACCCGCTGCGACCATGTTTCTCAGCGTTTCTAAGCTTGTCGCTCTGAAATGGGTATCTTCTTTTGCCCCGGCTTGGAAACAGAACCCCATCGCTTGATCACGTAAACAATGACCATCTTCCAACATCAATAATTTCTCACCCGCTAATTCGCCCATTTCAACCGTGTCACGGGCATGCCATGGGTGATTTTCATAAATTGCGAGTTTCATTGGCTCTTCAAATAATGGCACCACAATAAATGGTTCCGTTTCTTTGACTTCTGCCAAGATGGCACAATCCAACTTACCACTATCTAACTGAGCTAATAATTGCTGAGTCTGTGCTTCGTGCAAGTAAATTTCTAGTTTAGGGTGCACACGATGTAATTCAGGAATAATGTGCGGAAGTAAGTAAGGTGCAACCGTTGGGATCAGCCCTATATGTAAAGGCCCCGACATACTTTCACCTTGTAAAGCTGCCATTTCTTGTAGAACTTTTATCTCTCTTAAGATCGTTCTTGCCTGCTCAACGAGCAATAAACCTTGTTGAGTAAAAAGCACTTTTCGGCTGGTTCTTTCTAATAGCATCACGCCGAGCTCTTCTTCAAGCTTACGAATTTGACCGCTCAGCGTAGGCTGACTTACATGGCAAGAATCCGCAGCACGTCTAAAGTGCTTGTGCTCAGCAAGTGCAACTAGGTACTCCAGATCACGAATATTCATCCGCCTTTTTCCTCTCGTTATGCCTGACTATATAGATAATACCAATCATTATAAAGAATAGATAATATTTCATCTATCAATAAAATTAAAAAACACCCTTGCCTTTTTAAGATTTATCTCATGTAAAAATGAAACAAATTGTAAGAATAAGAAAGTAAATGTATTTCTATAATTTAATTGAGAAAAATAGTACCGAACAGAAGTATCAAACAATATTACTCTTATTCCGAGTAATATTATCCAAGTTAAATCACTAAATATTACTATTTTAAAATAAATAATTACCTAACCTAAATTTAACAATGACATAAAACTAGTACAATAATGCAAATTGATACAGAAAATAGCACTTCGTTCCAATAAATTGAACGGCCATTAATATCCATAAAGGTAAATTACACTATTGCTCTTAGATATGATAACAATCGTTATTAACCCATTGTTTTTTCAGTAATATTTACTAATATTTCGAACGTTGAATTTCGAATCATTTAGACAAATAATTACTGTAATCAAACGCAAAACAAATAACGCCAACGTAAAAATTGGCAGCTTAACTCGTAGTCAGACACCTTTTAGACGTTTAGATAAGTTAATTAAGGTAAGAAGAAAAAACGTGATAAGCATTGTGAGCATTGGATTCCGCTACAAAAGACATTAAGTCACTTTAAAACTAAGGAATGTTCAATACAGATGATATCAAATGTAAAACGCATATTGTTTATCATGAAAGTACGGAATATTGATACTTAGCCATCTAGATAATTTCTCTTATATTTCTATATAGAATGATTATCGAAAACCTTCTAAAAAATGATAATAGCGAATGGTTCAAAACACACTAATGGAACTTAATACCCGAAAATAAGGTAATAGCAATTATAAATAGAATAGCTTTATTAAGTATTACCCCATAGTAATGAAACATTTTGTTATATTCGCTTTCACATTTAATTAAAGTTTGTAAATACATATAAAAGAGTATATTAAAGTGATCTACATAGATTTTGATATATATTATCAATCACTCAATGAATGAGTGCTTTAAAATCTCATAACTTGAATTTTTCATTCGAAAATATCGAATAAAAAGGTTTTTTATACCATAATTATAAGCAAATTGGTGACTAAATAGTTTTTTATGGGTGAGTGCTTTTACTTATACTATATTTAACTTATCCCATATTGTTTAATTTAATTTTAAAATTTCCATACATTTGATTTTCAATATTTACACCTTAATCGAGTTAATTGAATTATTATACGCTCCATCAAATAGCACGAGGTAATTGAAAAAATAAAAGTAGCCAATATATACCTTACGCAATACCGAATTTATTAAATTAAGCCACTTAAAAAAATTGATTAAACACAAATCAGTTAGGGGATACTATTATGAAAAATTTAACATCAATCGCTAAAAAAACCTTCTCTCGCGCAGTCATGGCATTATTACTCGTTCCTGCTTTTAGCGCCGTTAATGCCTATGCAGAAAACAGCGAACATAACGGTACCATCCAATTTACAGGTTCAATTGTCTATGCCTCTTGCTTGAATGAAGTAAATAATAATAATGTCACTTTAAATTGTCTGAATGACAATGACGATATGGTTGCCAATAGCATTGACCTGAAAAAGTTAGTAAAAACTCAAGGTTGGAAAGTCCTGAATGGCGGTCGAAGTGTCTATTCTTATGATTGGCTGAATGAAGACAAACAGATGGGTATGTTAACAATTAAATATAGTTAAAATTAAACGTTATGGAAATTGGGGTAGCCATGCTACCCCCCATTTTTTACTACATTTTCTTTATTTACATCTTCAAGCGAGTTTTCGCATCTACAATGGCTTTTGCTACCTGCTTTTGAGATACCCCACCTTTTGCTAATCGCTTATCAAGACAAGACTGCAGAGATAAAATCTCATACACATCCAGTTGGATAGTTGCACTGAATTTTTGCAAATCACTTAATGCCATTTCTTCTAATGCTTTCCCCTGCGCTATCGCAGCCACAACAGCTTCACCCACAATATGGTGAGCTTCACGGAATGGAACGCCTTTTGCGACTAAATAATCAGCCAGCTCGGTCGCATTTGCATAGCCTTGTTTTGCTGCATCTTCACAACGAGGACGACGAATTTGGATGCCATCCAGAACAAGTACCGCCATATGCATACAATCTAACCATGTATCAAGGGCATCGAATAACCCTTCTTTGTCTTCTTGCATATCTTTGTTGTAGGCAAGCGGTAATCCTTTCAGTGTCATCATCATGCCGGTTAATGCCCCTTGAACACGGCCACATTTACCACGAATTAGCTCCAATGCATCAGGATTTTTCTTTTGCGGCATCAGCGACGAACCTGAAGTCACTTTATCCGATAACTCTACAAACCCGGCTTCGCCACTATTGAAGAAAATCAAATCTTCAGCAAAACGTGATAAGTGCACCATACCAATACTTGCGTCGGATAACAGCTCTAACACATGGTCTCTATCAGACACCGAATCTAAACTATTACGCGTTGCGGAGGAAAAACCTAACCATGATGCCAATTGCTCGCGGTCAATATCATAGGCTGTACCCGCCAACGCCCCGCACCCTAATGGGCTGACATCTAAACGTTTTAAAGTATCTTGCAAACGACTTTCATCACGAGACAACATTTCGCAATACGCTAAACACCAATGAGCGAATGTCACTGGCTGGGCACGTTGTAAGTGGGTATAGCCTGGCATCACTGCATCTTGGTTATGTTCAGCGGTGATGACCAACGCTTTTTGTAACTCAGTCACAGCTTCTAATAACAGCGCCACTTGGCCTTTACACCACAGTTTTAAATCTGTCGCAACTTGGTCATTACGGCTACGACCTGTGTGCAGTTTTTTCCCTAAATCACCGACCTTATCAATCAGTTTACCTTCGACCCAGCTATGGATATCTTCGGCGTCGCTTTGCAAGATAATCTCAGGATCGGCTTGCACTTCCGCCAATAGCACATTGAGTGCTTGCTCGAGAGATTTTTGCTCGCTATCAGACAGTACGCCAACCGTGACCAACGCTTTTGACCATGCCACTGAGCCAATAATATCCTGCTCAGCTAAGCGATAATCAAAACGCAGTGAATCATTGAATTGTTTAAACCGTTGATCTGCCTGCTGACTAAAACGTCCACCCCAAAGTGCCATAACGAGTCCCTACCTGATTGATAAAATAAGTGTCTGCCCGACAGCCTGATTTGGCTGTCGGGGTCATACCGATAAAACTATTTTGCTTTGTTCTGTTCTTTCAGCGCACGAATACGTGAAGAGAGCGAATAGAGACGGATAAAGCCACCAGCATGGCTATGATCGTAAACTTCATCTTCACCAAATGTTGCAAACTCTTCAGAGTACAGGCTCTTATCCGCTTTCTTCTGGATAGCAGTCACTTGCCCTTTATACAGTTTCAGAACCACTTCCCCCGTCACATCCTGAGCCAGGGATTCTGCCGCTGCTTGCAGAGAATGACGAAGTGGCGCAAACCAGCGACCGTCATACACCACATAAGACATTTCCAGACCTAACTGCTCACGCCACTTGTAGCTATCGCGGTCTAATACTAATTGCTCAACACCACGCAGCGCAGCCATCATGATGGTGCCCCCTGGGGTTTCATAGCAACCTCGGGATTTCATACCCACTAAACGGTTTTCTACGATATCGATACGACCCACGCCATGTTTTGCACCCAGCGTATTTAATGTTTCTAAACAACCCAATGGAGACAGGGCTTTACCGTTCACAGAAACCACTTCACCGTGTTTCACACCCACAGTCACCAGCTCAGCTTCATCCGGTGCGTCTTTCGGATCAACCGTCCATACCCAGCAATCTTGGTTGGCTGCATTCCATGTGCTTTCTAATACGCCACCTTCGGTAGAAATGTGCCATGCGTTTTCATCACGGCTGTAGATTTTCTCTAAGCTAGCGGTAGTTGGAATATTACGTTCTTTCAGGTAATCCAGCAGAGCTTCACGGGAACGTAAGTCCCACTCACGCCATGGCGCAACAACTTTCAGTTGTGGTGCTAAAGCGGTGTAAGTGCTTTCGAAACGCACTTGGTCATTACCTTTACCGGTTGCGCCGTGCGCGACTGCGTCTGCGCCAACTTTCAATGCGATTTCAACTTGCGCTTTAGCGATAATTGGACGCGCCATTGACGTACCCAGTAAATAGCTACCTTCATACAATGCACCCGTTTTCAGTACTGGGTAGATATATTCCTTGATAAACTCTTCGCGCAGATCAACCACATAGCATTCAGAAGCACCTGATTGCAGGGCTTTTTTCTCAACACCGACTAAGTCTTCTCTGTCTTGACCCACATCAGCAACGAATGCCACGACCTCACAGTCATCGTAGTTCTCTTTTAACCATGGAATGATAGCCGACGTATCTAATCCACCGGAGTATGCTAATACAATCTTCTTAATGCCCTTTTTCATAAATTACCTGTCCCAATTCTTTTAAAATAAATGTTTGATTTGTCTGTTTGCTTGCTCAGTTCTTCATTCAAGAAGCAAGAATTCGTGTGCCAATCGCGGTGCCATTAAATAATGATGGCAACTGTTCCGCATGACGCCAGCTTGCAATATCCACCGGACGTTGCAATGTGGAAGCCGCTTCTAAAGCCGCATTCACTTTGACTATCATTCCATCAGTGATGATGCCTTGATCGATAAGTTTCTGGGCTTTGGCGGTGGTCATTTCATCAATCTTTTGACCTTTACCATCTAAAATACCGCTCACATCAGAAAGCAGGACTAAATCTGCATTCAGTGCTTGGGCAATCGCTGTCGCGGCTTGGTCTGCATTGACGTTCATCAGTTGCCCCTCTTCGGTGATCCCGATAGAGCTAATGATGGGTAAATATCCCGCAGACAGTAATAATTTCAGTAACTTCGCATCACCCGCTTTCGCGCTACCCACATGGCCTAACTCATCATTAATTTGCGTAACCACTGCGCTGTGTCCATCCCCAAGGGATAAACCCACCGCTTGCAATTGATGTTTAATCGCCCATGCCAACAAGGTTTTATTCGCCGTTCCGGCTAACGCACCAGTAATAATGTCGATTTGGTCTGCTGGCGTAACGCGCAATCCTTGCTTTTTCACGACGGGTAATTGCAGTTTTTGCATTAATTCATCGACTAAACACCCACCACCGTGAACAATCACCAGCTCACGTTGATGAGCTTGACGGTAGGTTTGGATCGCCGTAAATAATCTTTCTAAGGCTTCTTCGCTATCGAGTAACACACCACCCAATTTAATGACTAAAGGTTGCATGGGGATTTATCCTTAATAAATTGCCATAAGAGCATTAAAGTAATGACTGCGTTTCGTTGAAACCAAACCGAATATTCATGCACTGAACGGCTTGCGCTGCGGCACCTTTTAATAGGTTATCTTCTGTACCCACTAAAATCAGGTGCTCACCTTTCAATACAAAGCCGATATCACAAAATGGCGTGCCAACCACCGATTTCAGTGCAGGAACCCCCTTGTCATATAAACGAACTAACGGTTTGTTGTGATACACATCTTTAAATGTTTGGCTAATTTGCTCCGCTGTAACGCCGGCTTTCACTTTGCAAGTGATGGTCGCCAGTATGCCCCGTGCAAAATTGCCTAAATGTGGCGTGAAAATCACATCTCTACCTAGATGCGTCGCGATTTCAGGTTGATGACGGTGAGTGAAAATACCGTAAGGCTGTAAGCTCACTTCGCAAAAGCTGTTCGTCATGGAAGCTTTGCGCCCTGCCCCTGAAACGCCACTGGTCGCATTAATGACTGGCCACATGTTCTCATCGAGCAAATCCGCTTCAATCAGCGGCTTTAATGAAAGTTGAGAAACCGTTGGATAACACCCCGGTACCGCAATCAGCTGAGCTTGACGGATTTTATCTGCCTGCCATTCCGCTAAACCGTAAACTGCTTGCATTAACCACTGGGTATTTGTATGTTCGAAACCGTAGTATTGCGGATAAAACGCCGCATCTTGAACACGATAAGCACCCGAAAGGTCAAACACCACGCAACCCGCTTCAAGAAACTGGGGCGCGATGTCATGGCTCACTTCATGGGCGGTCGCGAGGAAAACAACATCGACCCCTTTTGCTGCCTCAGCCACATCGGTAAGCGGCTGAACCGGAAGGTCGATAATGCCTTTATACTGGGGATGTAAATCAGAAAAGCATTTACCTGCATCCGCACTTTGTGCGGAAACCATCAGCCCAGAAAGATGAATATCGGGGTGACGTTGTAAGTAAGCGGCTAATTCTGCTCCAGTATAACCACTGGCCCCGACAATGAGTGTGTTCAACATGTGTTTTCTACCTTGTACTCGTGACCCAAACAGTTTAATGTGTATTTTTATTCAAATAAAGTGCATGAATATTGATACTATTATGGATAAAGGCTGTCAACAGTGAATATTAAATTACCTGCATTTATTGAGATTTATCGTCAATTAATCGCCACTCCGTCGATTAGTGCGACCGATTCGCAACTCGATCAGAGTAACCGAGCGCTGGTGGAGCTATTAGGTGGATGGTTAGAAACCTTAGGCTTTACTGTGAATATTCAACCGGTCCCTGATACCCGAGATAAATATAACCTGTTAGCCTCGATTGGCGAAGGTAACGGAGGGTTGATGCTATGTGGTCACACGGATACCGTGCCATTTGATGATGGTCGCTGGAGTAAAGATCCGTTCAAGCTCACCGAACATAATGGCAAACTGTATGGGCTAGGCACCGCAGATATGAAAGGCTTTTTTGCCTTTATTATTGATGCACTGCGAGATGTTGACCTCAGCACCTTAAAGCGCCCTTTGCATATTCTCGCCACGGCAGATGAAGAAACCTCGATGGCTGGTGCTCGCTTTTTTGCCGCTAGCACGCAGTTGCGTCCTGATTTCGCCATCATCGGTGAACCAACTTCATTGCAGCCTATTCGCGCGCATAAAGGACATCTTTCCAATGCCATTCGTATTACAGGTCAATCTGGGCATTCCAGTGATCCAGATAGAGGCGTTAATGCCATTGAATTAATGCATGAATCTATCTCTCACTTAATGACCTTAAGAAATACATTGAAAGAGCGCTATAACAACCCTGCGTTTGTGATCCCTTATCCAACCATGAACTTCGGTCATATTCATGGTGGTGATGCAGCGAACCGAATTTGTGGTTGCTGTGAATTACATATGGATATTCGCCCACTGCCAGGTTTAACGTTGCAAGATCTGGACGAGCTACTCAATGAAACTCTCGAACCCGTTCGTGCAAAATGGCCGGGTCGCTTAGCCATTGAAGAGATGCACCCACCAATCCCCGGCTATGAATGCCCCACAGATCATAAAATGGTGGCAGTCATTGAGCAGCTATTAGGTAAAAAAGCGGAAACTGTGAACTACTGTACGGAGGCGCCATTTATCCAAGAACTTTGTCCAACACTGGTGCTGGGTCCCGGCTCTATTGAACAAGCCCACCAGCCTGATGAGTTCATCGATATGAGCTTTATTGAACCAACCCGCCAACTCATCAGCCAAATGGTCGAGCACTTCTGTTTTACTGAATAATGTTGTACTGCATGCGGAGTCACTCGGCTCCGCATCTTCCCATCATGAATTTTTCTCTTGTTGCGTCTGAAAAAACATCAATTCCAAATTTGATTTAGGAGTTGACTCTCACTCAATATCGCGTAATCTCTATTTAGACGTCTAAACGTATAGAAGTACAAAAGAGTGCATATAATCGAATAACGAAAATAATCATTAAATAATGAGTTTCTTGAGGCGAGGTCACAGGGTATGAGTTTCTTTCACGCAAATCAGCGCGAGGCGTTGAACCAAAATTTAGCTGAATTAGATGGGCAGATTAATGTCTCATTTGAATTTTTCCCACCTCGCTCAGCAGAAATGGAACAAACATTGTGGAAGTCTATCGATAGGCTCAAGGTCTTAAAACCGAATTTTGTCTCTGTCACCTACGGTGCTAACTCCGGTGAGCGAGATAGAACCCATAGCATCATTAAAGATATCAAAGATAAAACAGGATTAGTGGCAGCACCGCACTTAACCTGCATCGATGCCAGCCCTGATGAACTAAAAACCATCGCGCGCGATTACTGGAATAACGGTATTCGCCATATTGTGGCATTACGGGGAGACCTTCCTAATAACAGCCGTAAGCCCGATATGTATGCTGAGCACTTGGTTGAGTTACTGAAAACGGAAGCTGACTTTGACATTTCCGTCGCCGCTTACCCCGAAGTACACCCTGAAGCTAAAAGTGCTCAGGCAGACTTAATCAATTTGAAGAAAAAAATTGAAGCCGGAGCCAACCGCGCCATTACCCAATTTTTCTTCGATGTTGAAAGCTACCTACGTTTTCGTGACCGCTGCGTAGCAACGGGCATTGATGTGGAAATCGTACCGGGAATTTTGCCAGTTTCTAACTTCCGCCAACTAGAACGTTTTGCCAAAATTACCAATGTGCGCATCCCAAGTTGGATGAATAGAATGTACGAAGGCTTAGATGATGACCCTGAAAGTCGCAATCTTGTTGGTGCATCAATTGCCATGGACATGGTGAAAATTTTAAGTCGTGAAGGCGTAAAAGATTTCCATTTTTACACCTTAAACCGCTCTGAATTGACTTACGCCATTTGCCACACATTAGGCGTTAGACCAAAATAATTGGGTGTTAGGTTGAAGTAACCACTTCATTCCTATCACTTATCGGGTTAATTCATTTATCGTGAATTAACCCAGTCATATTCTCCTTCCCTCTATTCTATTTATCGCCATTCTCTATAATTCCATTTTACATAGTTAATGCAGACTCAAACTAATCATTATTAGACTAGATATTAAAATTATGACATAAATAATTCATTGAATATGTCCAAATAGAATTAAAATACAGTAAATATTTAATTAAAAAACCGAAATTAGATCAATCCAAAACAAATAGTCGTTTAGTGATGCGCTGATTAATATCATTAAAAATCACATAAAACGCTATTTTATCCTTATTCACCATTATTTACCTGATAATGAAAATATTATTTTTCAATAGCTTACAAAACCAAAGAAACCACATATCCCATTGATGCAACTCATTTTTTCACATTGAATGACGTAGTGAAAACCCAGATTAACAATGTTGATAAATTGTTATACCTGATTAACTTCGAATTTAAATCATATTTACCATAAAAACAAATAATCAAAACAACCGCTATTAAAATAAGACTTTCGTTTAAAGAACTTTATTCTAATTTATTTTTATGCTTATATGAAAATATAAGATTATTGATCATTCCTAGTAATAACATCTCAATTATTGAGGAGATTCGTTGTATGAATAATAAATCAGTATCTTCAAAATATAGTGAATTAGATGATATTTATGCTTCATTTGATTTATCCCAATCCTTACCAAAAACGAAATTCCCAATCAAAGAAAGCGACCCGAGAAATGTATTTAGTGCAGTTCGTGATGAGCTAATGCTAGATGGTAATTCCCGACAAAACTTAGCGACATTTTGCCAAACATGGGTAGATGACGAAATTCGCAGTTTGATGGATCTCTCTATCGACAAAAACATGATTGATAAAGATGAATATCCGCAAACCGCTGAAATTGAAAACCGCTGCGTGCATATGCTCGCTGACTTATGGAACTCTCCTGACGCACTCAATACATTAGGCTGCTCAACGATTGGCTCTTCAGAAGCCGCAATGTTAGGGGGTCTGGCGTTAAAATGGCAATGGCGTAAAAAACAAGCCGCCAAAGGAAAACCCACCGATAAACCTAACTTAATCTGTGGTCCTGTCCAAATT
This sequence comes from Providencia sp. LY12, assembly GCF_057621555.1. Lineage (NCBI taxonomy): Bacteria > Pseudomonadati > Pseudomonadota > Gammaproteobacteria > Enterobacterales > Morganellaceae > Providencia > Providencia sp. LY12. The sequence goes on from NZ_CM172594.1 coordinate 4,209,795, forward strand.
TGTTGGCATAAATTTGCCCGTTATTTTGATGTCGAACTGCGTGAAATTCCACTTGAAGGCGACCGCCTGATCATGAGCCCTGAAGAAGTTCTCAAACGCGTTGATGAAAATACTATCGGTGTCGTTCCGACTTTAGGTGTGACGTTCACTTGCCAATATGAGCCAGTGAAAGCAGTTCATGATGCATTGGATAAACTGCAAAAAGAAACGGGCTTAGACATTCCTATTCACGTGGATGGTGCAAGTGGTGGTTTCCTCGCGCCTTTCTGTGCGCCTACACTGGAATGGGATTTCCGTTTACCTCGCGTTAAATCCATCAACGCATCTGGACACAAATTTGGTTTAGCGCCATTAGGTGCCGGTTGGGTAATTTGGCGTGAAGCGAAAGACCTCCCAGAAGAGCTAATTTTCAATGTGAACTACCTTGGCGGTAACATGCCAACCTTCGCATTAAACTTCTCTCGTCCAGGTGGACAAATCATTGCACAGTATTACAACTTCCTGCGTCTTGGTCGCGAAGGCTACGCTAAAATTCATAATGCTTGCTATGCCACCGCGCAATACCTTGCCCGTGAAATTGAAAAACTGGGTCCATTTGAGATGATCTTTGATGGCGATAGTGCCAAAGGTATCCCAGCGCTGGCATGGAAATTAAAAGACGGAGCGAAAACTAGTAACTACTCTTTATATGATATTGCAGACAAACTACGTAGTCGCGGCTGGCAAGTTCCCGCTTACTCAATGCCTGCAAACCGCGAAGACCTGGTGATCCAACGTATTTTAGTCCGTCATGGTGTCAGCCTAGACCTCGCCTCACTGCTCATCGAAGATTTCAAACGCACCCTCGAATATTTCGAGAAACACCCTGTCAGTACACCACTTTCTGAAGAAGAAAGCGGCGGTTTCAATCACAGCTAATCCTTAGTCGTTTATCCAGTCGGCGTATTCATTTATGCGCCGACTGACTTCGTAAAACATATGACAGGAGAATAGGCATGGCGACGTCAACAACAGCTCCAGCCGCAAAACAACTCACCTTGTTAGGTTTTTTTGCGATCACCGCGTCTATGGTGATGGCGGTCTATGAATATCCGACATTCGCCACATCGGGTTTCAGTTTAGTCTTCTTTTTACTCTTAGGGGGATTGCTATGGTTCATCCCCGTAGCCTTATGTGCTGCCGAAATGGCCACCGTTGAAGGTTGGGAAGAAGGAGGGATTTTCGCGTGGGTTTCCAACACATTGGGAGAGCGTTGGGGATTTGCGGCAATTTCATTTGGTTATCTGCAAATTGCGATAGGTTTTATTCCGATGCTGTACTTTGTACTCGGCGCCCTATCCTACATATTAAATTGGCCAGAACTTAATACTGATCCCATCACCAAAACCATCGGCGCTCTGGTGATTTTATGGGTTCTCGCCTTTACTCAATTTGGTGGAACTAAATATACAGCAAGTATCGCAAAAGTTGGTTTCTTTGCTGGGATTTTATTACCGGCTCTCATTCTCGTTGGGCTAGCGATTAGCTACTTGGCAAGCGGTGCACCTTTAGCTATCGAGATGAGCACAAAAACCTTTATTCCTGACTTCACTCAAATCGGCACGTTAGTGGTCTTTGTCGCCTTTATTCTCAGCTACATGGGTGTTGAAGCCTCAGCAACCCACGTCAACGAAATGAAAAACCCCGGTCGAGATTATCCTGCGGCAATGTTTTTATTGATGATTGCGGCGATTTGCTTAAGCTCTATTGGCGGTTTATCGGTTGCTGCCGTGATCCCTAACAGCGAAATCAACCTGTCTGCAGGTGTGGTACAAACCTTTGAGGTTCTCGTTACCCACTTTAATTCCACCTTAGAGTGGGCAGTACGGATTATTGCTGCGTTGCTGTTACTCGGCGTATTAGCGGAAATTGCCTCTTGGATTGTGGGACCTTCCCGTGGGATGTATGTCGCTGCACAAAAAGGAATTCTGCCGAAAAGCTTTGCCAAAGTGAATAAAAATGGCGTGCCAGTTACGTTAGTGATTTCCCAATTACTGATCACCACGGTGGCGATTATTGTCCTCACTAACACGGGTGGCGGCGGAAATATGTCCTTCCTGATAGCACTGGCATTAACCGTTGTTATTTATCTGTGTAGCTACTTTATGCTGTTCCTCGGTTATATGCATTTAGTCTGCAAACAATCTGATAAAAAACGGGCATTCAACGTTCCGGGCGGTAAAAGCTTTAAATTGTTAATCGCGTTTGTTGGGTTAGTGATCTCAATTCTGGCATTTGTGGTGTCATTCTTCCCACCAAGTTCATTGCCGGGCGGAGCAGATGATACGACTTACGTGACGCTGCTCGCGGTCAGTTTTGTAATTATCTTCCTGCTGCCTTTTGTGATTTATGCATTCCACAATAAAGTAGGAAAATCCACCAACGTCTCCATGGTTCATATCAAAACTCACAATGCCCCAACGAACCATTTCTTTATCCACCCACGGGCACGTTCGCCTTATCATTTGATCCATAATGATCAAAACAAAAAATAACGTTCGACCGTAAATGAAAAAGGCTGCCAATTGGCAGCCTTTTTACTGACAGAAATTAATTGCTAGCCCGTATTACGCATACCCGCCGCAACACCAGCAATGGTCACCATCAACGCTTGCTCCACACGTGGGTCTGGATGCTCTTGTTGACGAGAGCGATGCAATAGCTCAGCCTGCAATACGTTCAGTGGATCGGTATAGACGTTACGTAGCGCGATGGATTCAGCAATCCACGGTAAATCCGCCATCAACGCTTCATCTTTAGAGACCGCTAAAACACTCTTAATATCTTCAGATAACTGGTCACGCAGCTTTTGTCCCAGTGGCCATAAACGTTTCTCAACGAGGCAATGGTCATAATATTCCGCTAACCATAGATCGGCTTTCGCGTACACCATTTCCAGCATTGCAATACGGGTTTTGAAGAATGTCCACTCTTGCCACATTTCATCCAGTACCGCTTGCTTGCCTTCTTTTTCGATGACATGTTTCAACGCCGCACCTGCCCCTAACCATGCGGGTAACATCAAGCGGTTTTGTGTCCACGCGAAAATCCAAGGAATAGCGCGAAGGGTCTCAACACCCCCAGTAGGACGACGTTTTGCAGGGCGAGAACCTAATGGCAATTTGCCCAGCTCTAACTCTGGGGTCGCCGCACGGAAATACGGGACAAAGTCAGGCTGTTCACGCACATAATCGCGATACATCGCGCAAGATACATCTGACAACGAATTCATTACTGCCTTCCACTCTTCTTTTGGCTCTGGCGGTGGCAATAAGTTGGCTTCGAGGATAGCGCTCGCGTACATGGCTAAACTGCTAATCGTCACTTGCGGGAGACCAAACTTAAAGCGGATCATTTCGCCTTGTTCCGTCACACGCAACCCGCCTTTTAAGCTTCCCGGTGGTTGGGAAAGTAGTGCAGAGTGCGCTGGCGCACCGCCACGACCAATGGTGCCGCCACGACCGTGGAATAGTGTCAGTTTCACGCCTTCTTTATCGCACAACTTAATCAGGGCATCTTGTGCACGATACTGCGCCCATGACGCTGCCATCACACCCGCATCTTTTGCCGAGTCGGAGTAACCAATCATCACCATTTGGCGATCATCAATCAGCTCACGATACCACTCAATGCTAAGCAACTTAGTCATCACGCTTTCGGCGTTATTTAAATCTTCCAGAGTTTCGAACAGTGGCGCAACCGGCAATTTAATGGAGGCACCCGCTTCTTTTAGCAGGAGTTTGACGGCTAAAACGTCGGATGGCACTTTCGCCATCGAGATCACGTAAGCGGCGATAGAGTCATTTTTCGCTTTAGCGATAACGCGGCAAGTTTCGAATACTTCTTGCGTTTCTGCTGTCGGTTGCCAATCTTGTGGGATCAGCGGACGGCGCGATTGCAGCTCAGTCAGTAAGAAATCTTGCTTCTCTTGTTCTGACCAATTGCCATAGTTACCTAGCCCCAAATATTCTGTCAGCTCAGACAGCGCATCAGTATGGCGAGTGCTTTCTTGGCGCACATCGATACGCACCAATTGCAGACCAAAGCTGCGAATACGGCGTAGCGTATCTAGCAGTGAACCATTAGCAATAATGCTCATATTGCAGGCAACGAGCGATTGATAGCAGGTATACAGCGGATCCCAAAGTTGCGCGTTATCCGTCAGTAAATCCGCTGGTGGCAAAACTTGCTCGCCTTTCACTCGGCGCTCTAAATATTCCAATGTAGAGAACAATTGGCTACGCAGATTTTTGGCAATTTGGCGATAAGGCTCATCCACATCATCGCCGCCCGCCAGCGCACGCAGTTCTGGCGTCGCTTCCGTCATAGAAAGCTCCGACACCAAGACTTGAATATCTTTCAAGAATAAATCGGCAGCTTTCCAGCGGCTTAATAGCAGAACGTGACGAGTGACTTCCGCGGTCACATTCGGGTTACCATCACGGTCACCGCCCATCCATGACGTAAAGCGGATTGGGTTTGCTTCTACGGGTAAACCGGCCCCAATGGACTCTTCAAGCTGTTCATTAAATTCCCGTAAAAATGCCGGAACCCCTTCCCACAGCGAGTTTTCAACAACCGCAAAGCCCCATTTCGCTTCATCGATTGGCGTAGGGCGAATTTTACGAATTTCATCGGTATGCCAAGATTGCGCCACCAGTTGGCGTAAGCGACGCATAATATTGTTGCGTTCGTAATCCGCTAAATCATCATGATCGAGCTGGGATAAACAGGTGTTCACCTCAACCAATTTGTGAATTAAGGTACGTCGGGCGATTTCGGTTGGATGGGCGGTCAGCACCAGCTCAATAGAGAGCTCTTCAACGGCTTTTTGAATATCACCGTGGCTAAAATCGTGCTCTTTTAAACGCCCAAATAATTTCTGTAGGGCAACAGGGTTACTCGCCGCTTCACCGTGGGGAGAAATACTGTGGTATTGCTCTGCCACGTTGGTTAAGTTTAAGAATTGGTTGAATGCCCTCGCAACGGGTAATAGCTCGTCGTTGGTCAGTGTTTGCAAGGTCATTAATAATTTTTGGCGCTGAACTTCATTACCTGCGCGGGAGGATTTGGATAGCTTACGAATAGATTCGACTTTATCGAGGATATCTTCACCAAGAGCGTCTTTGATGGTATCACCGAGTAGCTTACCCAACATACTGACATTACTGCGCATTGCGGAATATTGCTGATTCATGGGACTCCTGATCTTGTGCTGTTGGCAGGATGCCACCCCGCTTCTCATGAACGGTTAACAAACTGCGCTGGATTTCCTGTAATAAAATTTCAGTCGGCTAGAATTATGTTTTGTGATGCAGACCGCGAATTTCACCCTGTACCCTATATTCATATCAGAAAAAAAGCGCTTTGGGTGATTTTTCTGAAATTTAATTACGGCACCATTTTTATTAATTTTTCTTATTTAAGTATTGCGTCAGCGCAATCTATCGTCGATTCAGCACTTTTAAGTCATGAATCTTATTTAAGAATAAAATAGGAATTGGAAAATTTGGGAAATGAAGAGAACGCACGCGTTTATCTAACCCGTGCGTTACTGATTTTATAAAAGCTGAGAAAGTCGATTCAGGTCAGATTGGATAGCACCGGCGGTCACATCGCGACCCGCACCTGGTCCACGGATCACCAATGGGTTATCACGGTACCAACGGCTTTCAATGGCAAAAACGTTATCCCCCGGCAATAAAGAGGCTAACGGGTGCTCAGGTTTAACCGCCTCGACACCCACTTTTGCTTTACCTTTCACTGCATCAAACCGCGCCACGTAACGTAGCACTAACCCCAGCTCCTTCGCGGCTTCTAAGCGCTGCTGCATCTGCTCGTTAATCACGGCGCTATTTTCAAAGAATTCATCCAGTGAGCCTGTTTCCGCTTGCGCTGGCACTAACGATTCCACGCGCACATCATCCGGTTCGATATCATAGCCCGCTTCTCGCGCCAGAATAATGAGCTTGCGCATCACATCTTGCCCAGATAAATCGATGCGCGGATCCGGTTCCGTTAATCCTTGCTGCCAAGCTTGCTCGACAAGCTCACTGAAAGGCACTGAGCCATCAAACTGCAAGAATAGCCACGATAATGTGCCAGAGAAGATCCCGCTGATCGCCAGAATCGCGTCACCGCTTTCTTTGAGATCGCGCACTGCGTAGTTGATCGGCAACCCAGCGCCAACGGTCGCATTATAGAGCCAATGACGCCCCGTTTTGGCGAATGCATCACGAATTTCACGATACTGCTGAGTAGGCGCTGCCCCTGCGAGTTTGTTTGCACTGATAACATGGAAACCGTAACTCGCAAAGTCCACATAACTATTAGCAAGCTCGCCACTGGCTGTGACATCCAACACAATCAGGTCATCATAAGGGTGCGCTCGCATCCATAAAAACAGATTGTCGTCCTGATGCTCGACCGCTTCATCATCAAAGAAAGCTAATGCACGGCTTGGGTCAATACCTTGGTAATTCAATAAACTGCGGCGACTATCCACGACACCCGCCAAAACAAAGTCAAAGTCACTGCGAGCAGAAATATTTTGCTGCTCAACCGAAAACAGCTCTAACCAACGGGCGCCAATATTGCCTTTACCAAATAATACTAAGCCGATGCGCTTTTCGGCGCGGAATAAGCTTTGGTGCATGCCTTGAATGATATGCTCAGTTTGATTAGTACGCAGTACCGCGACTAAGCTAATGCCATCTTCTGAGTGCCAGATAAACTCAACCGGCTGCCCTTTAAGCTCTTCATAAAAACGGTGGCTATGCAGCGGTTTTTTACACACACCAGCGCCAACCAGAGCCACCAGTGAAAAACCTTCACGTAATGAAAGAGACCCAGGCAATGCCGCTTCTTCCAATACATTCAACGCGCTTTCCACCACTTCCGAGGTGTAGCACAGTTGCAAGATAGCGCGGTCATGGTGAACGCCTCGCGCCAATGGGCGAAGTTGTACGCGTTTTAATAATAAATCCACATCCTTGCAGATTTGGTTAAAATCGCGCCCTGGGGCAATTCGCAACTCAATTAAGCACACATCGTTGTGGCTGGTGACAATTTTTGCTCCCGTCCCCGAGGCTAATACACGCTCAATTTTGGTGGAGCCTTGCTCCGGCTGGTAGCTACAGCGCAGCTGCAAATCAATATTGCTGACGGAAACAGGCTGCAAAGTACGCGTATGTAAGACAGGCGCAGCAAGGCGAGCCAATTCACTCGCTTCATCTAAACGCAATAACGGCAATAGACATGCATCTTTCACCTTGCGAGGATCCGCACTGTATACCCCTGCCACATCACTCCAAATGGTGACTTTGCCGACATCCGCTAATGCCCCTACTTGGGTAGCCGAATAGTCACTGCCATTACGTCCTAACAGGACGGTTTCACCTTTTTGATTACGGGAGATAAACCCTGTGACCACAAGACGGCGCTGAGGATGTTGCACCAGTAATTGCTGTAGGAGATGGCGGGATTGAACCTCATCCACCTGTGGCTGCGCTGCTCTTTCTGCGCGTAAAAATGTACGTGCATCTAGCCAAGCGCTTGCCATATCAAACTGTTCAAGCACGGCAGACATTAAACGTGCAGACCAAATTTCACCATGCCCCACAACTTCTGCGTAGGTAGCATCATTGATAGGTTTATCCAGTAGCCCACTGAGTCGTTCTAAATCCGCAACAAATAGCTGATTGAGCTCATTAGCCTTCTCTTCAGGCAGTAAACCACTGATCAAATCTTGCTGGTAGCGGCGTAGCGCTTGTTGCACTTGATGGGCAGAAATACGGTCACTCTGGCTTAATTTAAGCCAACTTATCAGCTGGTTTGTGGTACTCCCTGCCGCAGAAACAACCATTAAATCGCCGGGTTGGCTGTAGTTCGCCATAATGGTGGCGACACGCTGATAACATTTCACATCAGCTAAGCTACTTCCCCCAAACTTGTGTAACTGTCGGTGACAAGGGATCACCTCAAATGCTGTTATTGCACTCATCAAAAACTCCGCTAACGTTATGACGCAACCTTAAATGCGTGGCTCAAATCTGCGATAAGATCCTGACTATCTTCAAGACCAACTGAAATGCGCAGTAAACTATCAGTAATACCTGCTGCGGCTCGCGCTTCAGGGGACATGCCTGCATGGGTCATGGTCGCCGTATGGGAAATCAAGGTTTCTACACCACCGAGAGATTCCGCTAATGTAAACAAGCTCAGCGCCTGTAAAAACTGACGAAGTTGCGCTTCATCGCCTGCAAATTCAAAACTTAACATTGCGCCAAAGCCAGATTGTTGCGCGGCAGCAATGTGATGTCCCGGATGATCACTCAAGGCAGGATAATATATTTTCTTCACCAGCGGCTGAGTTTTAAGATATTTTACGATTTCACCCGCATTATGCTGCTGCTGTTTTATGCGAGGCAGTAATGTTCTAATACCTCTGAGTAACAGATAACTGTCAAATGCACCGCCAGTGACACCAATATTATTCGCCCACCATGCTAATTCTAGAGCCCATTTCTCTTCTTTTGCAATCACAGCACCCGCAATAATATCTGAATGACCATTGAGATATTTTGTACAAGAATGTACAACAAAATCAGCACCTAACGCTAATGGTTGCTGTAATGCAGGGCTTAAAAATGTGTTATCCACCACCACCAAAGCCCCTGCTTGATGTGCAAGGTTCGAAATATGTTGGATATCATAAATTCTCAGTAACGGGTTACTTGGGGTTTCAATGAGTACCAGTTTGGGTTTTCTCGCTAATGCCGTTTGCAACGCTGATTCGTCGCTTTGGTCAACAAATTCAACCTGATAAGCCCCTTTTTGGCTCAAGCTGTTAAATAAGCGGTAACTGCCGCCGTAGCAATCGTGAGGAGCAACGAGTAAATCACCCGGCTGTAATAATACCGTGCATAATAAATGGAGAGCCGACATCCCGCTGTTAGTCATCACGGCACCACTTCCTCCTTCTAGCTGTGCCAGTGTTCGCTGTACAATATCTCGCCCAGGATTGCCGCGACGGGAATAGTCGTGGGTTCTTGGCTCATTGAAATCTGTAAAATTATAGGTGCTAGATAAATAGATGGGAGGAACAACGCAACCAAATTGCGAGTCTTCATTGAGTCCATTATGTATCGCGATAGTGGATGCTTTGTATGTCATGAGTGTCTCTCCAAGTATGGGATAGTTCAAATCATACTCAAAGCAAATTTAGACGTCAACATGTCTGGACGTCTAAACCTCTTTACGTTTATAACAACTAATGGAATAATCAGCCATAATAATTATGTGCCAATGGATAGTTAGACCACATTACCGGCATATAAAAAGACTTAATTTATTGATTTTAATACGCATTAAATAATAACTTAAGCCCTTTATTCTTAACCCGTATGCTGAGTGTATCTTGAAAAAAATTCATCTTCAGGATCAGGAAACTGACACTCGTATATTATTTTATTATCAATGAATATATCCAAGGTATCTCATGGCTGAATGGAACGGTGAATATGTCAGTCCGTATGCTGAACATGGCAAAAAAAGCGAGCAAGTCAAAAAAATTACAGTATCAATTCCTTTAAAAGTACTGAAAATTTTAACTGATGAACGCACTCGTCGTCAGATCAATAACTTGCGCCACGCGACTAACAGTGAATTACTGTGCGAAGCCTTTTTGCATGCGTTTACTGGTCAACCGCTGCCGGATGATGATGATTTGCGTAAAGAACGCAATGATGAGATCCCTGAAGCAGCAAAAGAGATCATGCGCGAACTGGGTATTGACCCAGAAACTTGGGAATATTAATCCCTCTGCGTCTTTCTTTAGCACTCGACTTACTGATGTGGGTCGAGTGTGACTTATCTTAGCAATCTATTTCACCTAAATAACACTCTTACCCGCTGATCCCCCATCATTTATTTTCATTATCTTCATGCTGTTAAGCAATTTCATTTGTTGCCGATAACCAATGTACGCGTTTTTCCATGGATTAATCTCAAGAACAAGCCATCCGTCAGATAAAGCGCGATTTTTCTTTCCTCTAAAGACTATTTTTACAGCTAAATGCTTAATTATATTAAAAAACAATAAAGCCTGCTGTATATCAAGTTTTATGGGGATCCTGCATAGATAAATTTAATAGTTATCTATACTCATATTGCGTGATTCGAATACATAGCTAAATGGAATTTATAATGAAAAAAATTATTGCCGTATCTCTACTCAGTTTGGTGTCTAGTGCTGCCTTTGCAGGGGCAGAAAGCCTGTATGTCTCAGGTAAAATCGGGGCTTCAATTGTCCAAGTTTCAAATCAAAAATGGCTCACTAGCGATAACGAATTTGAAAAAACCAATCTCGGAAATACCAATGATTCTGTTTTCGGTGGCAACATTGCCGTCGGTTACGATTTTTCTAAAACCACCACGTTACCTCTGCGTACCGAACTTGAATTTGGGATGAGAGAAAAAGCGTCCACAAGCCATAACTTGGCGTCCTACAACGACCACGTCGATTTAAGTAGCTCGGATGATGTCAAAACCGATATCACCTTAAATACGGTAATGCTCAATACCTATTATGATTTCAAAAATGACACCAAATTTACCCCTTACGTGAGCGTCGGGTTAGGTATGGCAAGCATTAACCACAAAATGCGCTACGACTACAATGAACATATTGTTAGCATGAACCAATTCACTCATGAAAAATTCACCAAATCTAAAACCACCACGAACTTTGCGTGGAGCGTCGGTTTAGGTTCGCAATACCGAGTGAATAATCACGTTTCATTGGATATGGGATACCGCTTCTTAGATGCTGGAAAATCTGAAGCGAGTTACTACGCTGATAGCCAAGAAAACACCTCAAAAGTGAAAGTCAGAAGCCATGACATTATGTTTGGTGTAACTTACCGTTTCTAAGGATTTTCAGTTGGCATCTTAATACATATTCTTGAGATGCCAACCTACTTATTTCAGCTGTTGAATCTAAATATTACAATTACGATGAGCATTTATTTCTAATGAATTGTATTTTACAGAATTTTACCCTGAAAAATATTCATTTTATTCTCTCCGTTTAGCGTAATCCCTCGAAGTTTCTTACTCTGACTATAACCTCGCCTGCATCACTTATACTCCAGTAAGGTTTCCATCCGAAATCATTCACTGGTGCTTAATTATGAAAAATTTACTTTTGGCTTCAAGTTGCTTGTTGTTTGCTAATTTAGCAATAGCATCCAGTAATAACGGGGTATATATATCCAGTAAAATTGGTGTATCTGTCCTGAATATATATGATTCTAAATTCGAATACAGTAATGAAAAAAAATCTGATTTCAGAACACTAAAATTTAATGATAAAAGTCACCCTGCTTTTGGTAATTTTATCGGTATTGGCTATGATTTTTATGACCAATTTTCAGTGCCTGTACGCACTGAGGTAGAAGTGGGTATGCGAGGAAAAGTTAGCGATACTCATAACCTTAATGCACTTTCTGGTTCAGCCAGTAATTCTGGCTCTTCTGATATGAAAAACGAAGCGACGCTAACGACCGTTATGTTAAATAGCTACTATGATATGAAAAATCAAACCGCATTCACGCCCTATATTTCTTTTGGGCTCGGATTAGCAAGTACACGGTATGAAAATACACAACGGTCAGAATTCGAAATTTTTGGTTTTAAACAAAGTTCAAATCAATCAAAGTCAGATAGAATCAATAAACTAGCATGGAGTTTAGGGCTGGGTAGCCGATATGCTTTCAACGATAACCTCTCATTTGACTTGGGCTATCGATTTACCGAAGCAGGTAAATACAAAATATCCATGGCAAATGCCCTCGATAAAAACGCGACGGAAACATCCACCATCAATCTCGCCAGCCATGACTTTATGTTCGGGATCGCCTACCGTTTTTAATACACCTAATTCAGTAAATTTTAAGCAATAAAAAACCTGTTCAATTGAACAGGTTTTCTTACTGAATACGTTAAATCAACTTCAACGTGACAGGTTTTATTACTTTTTAGCACCTGGGATGCTGAAACGCTGGTTGAAGCGATCAACACGACCACCGGTAGCAACATCACGTTGTTTACCAGTATAGAACGGATGGCAGTTACCACAAACGTCCAGGTTCAGAGAGTGACCAGCTGTTGAGTTGATTTTCATTACGTTGCCGCAAGAACAAGTTGCAGTAACTTCTTCGTATTTAGGGTGAATACCTTTTTTCATGGGAGAACCTCTAATAAGGCCGTGTCGCCATTCCAGCCCTAACGCCGGACACCACACGTCGTGTTGATTAAATTTAGTTTATTGGCAAAACAAAATTAATTGATACCAAAGGCGGCGGATCATACAGAAAATCTGTTTATCACGCAATGAAAATAGCATGATTTTTGTGGTACTCTAACAGAATACCCTCATATTTTTGTACAAAAAACAGACGGAAATCCAGCTATGATCGTCGTTCAGGTGGCGTTACCTGTTCCATTAAATCGCACATTTGATTATCTCTTGGGTGCAAATATGCCAGTCCCCGTCATCGGTGGACGAGTTATGGTGCCTTTTGGCAAACGCCAAGCCCTTGGTGTGGTTGTTAATCTGAGCGATAAAAGCGAATTTCCCGAAGACCAACTCAAAGCCGTGGAGCTGGTGTTAGATTCAAAAACCCTGTTCCCCGACGATCTCTGGCAGCTGCTGTTATGGTCATCTCAATACTACCATTATCCTATTGGCGAAGTGCTATTTCACGCGATGCCAACCCTATTGCGCCAAGGGAAACCCGCTGAATTTACACCGATCTGGCAATGGCAAGTAACTGAAGAAGGCCAAGCGGCGGATCTGAATGAGCTAAAACGATCCCCAAAACAGCAGCAAGCATTAGCGCTCTTACGCCGCCGTCCGGTTTATCGCCATCAAGTTAGTGAGCTTGAAATCAGTGAAAGCGCCCTGCAAGCATTAAAGAAAAAACAGTATGCCGAGTTGCACCCTGTTCAACCAGTTGCGGAAAAATGGCAATCACAGTTTGCCGTCAGCGGAGAACGTTTACGACTCAATAGCGAACAAGCCACTGCTGTAGGCGCAATTCGCGCAGAAGATGATAATTTTTCGCCGTGGTTACTGGCGGGGATCACCGGATCGGGAAAAACCGAAGTCTACCTGAGTGTGTTAGAAAATATTCTGGCTCAAGGTAAACAAGCCTTGGTATTAGTCCCCGAAATTGGCTTAACACCACAAACCATTAATCGCTTCCGTGAACGCTTTAACGTTCCTGTGGATGTGCTGCATTCTGCACTCAATGACAGTGAACGCTTAGCGGTTTGGTTACGGGCAAAGCAAGGTTCTAACGGCATTATCATCGGGACTCGCTCTGCCTTGTTCACGCCATTTGCCCGTCTTGGCATTATTATTATCGATGAAGAGCATGACAGTTCGTATAAACAGCAAGATGGCTGGCGCTACCATGCCCGTGATTTGGCGGTTTTCCGTGCAAAAAAAGAAAATATCCCAATTATCATGGGAACTGCGACGCCATCACTCGAAACACTGAGCAATGTTCAACAGAATAAATATCGTCAATTAAATCTCACTATCCGTGCAGGAAACGCCCGTCCCGCTGAGCAGCATTTGATTGATTTAAAAGGGCAGCCGCTTAAATTTGGACTATCCCATTTACTGATCCAACATATTAAAAATCACCTCGCACAAAATAATCAGGTGATTTTATTTTTAAACCGCCGAGGTTATTCGCCTGCACTTATCTGCCATGAATGCGGTTGGATAGCGGAATGCCAGCGTTGTGATCATTACTATACTTTGCACCAAAATTTTCATCAGTTACGTTGCCATCACTGTGATAGCCAGCGCCCTGTTCCGCGCCAATGCCCGCAATGTGGATCAACGCATTTAGTGCCTGTCGGAATGGGAACCGAGCAGCTAGAAGAAGGAATTTCCGAGCTATTTCCGGATGTGCCTGTCACCCGTATTGACCGTGATACCACCAGCCGCAAAGGGGAACTGGAGCAACATTTGAACACGGTCCATGAAGGCGGCGCGCGAATTTTGATTGGCACACAAATGCTGGCGAAAGGACACCATTTTCCAGATGTGACTCTCGTGGCATTGCTGGATGTTGATGGCGCCTTATTTTCTAGCGATTTTAGAGCCGCCGAACGTTTCGCACAATTATATGTGCAGGTCTCAGGACGAGCAGGACGGGCAGGTAAGCAGGGGGAAGTGTTCTTACAGACTCACCACCCTGAGCACCCGCTTTTGCTCACCTTACTAGAAAGTGGCTATAACGCCTTTTCTGCAGAAGCCCTTGAAGAGCGCCGAGTGGCAATGCTTCCACCGTTTACTAGCCACATTCTTATTCGGTCTGAAGATCATAATAATCAGGATTCAAGGCAGTTTTTACAGAATGTTCGCCAATATATTAGCCAACACCCACAAAGTGACTCACGCTTATGGATTTTAGGTCCTGCACCGTCTATTCAAGCCAAACGAGGCGGACGTTTTCGCTGGCAGCTTTTATTGCAACATCCATCACGCGCCTATCTGCAACAGTTTATGGCGCAATTATTACCTGAGTTACTAAAACAACCGGAAAGCCGCAAGGTAAAATGGAATATTGACGTAGATCCTACGGACGGTTAACAGCACTCATTTACCCGAAATAGGGGTGCTGTAACTAACTGACTCCAATAACTAAACCGTCATTTTTTGCCATAAACGCATGGATTAAGAATTTGGATTAAGTGGTTATCACTATAACTATTTTCAAATTTTGCGAGGCAGCTCTAAAAAATGATGCAAGTCACACTTTTTATGCAAACTAGGTAACAGATATTATTGTGAAACTCTTTAGAATGTCTTTTAATTAACAAAATGACGTGTTCGCGCCATTCAAAAAAAAGCAATCGATTAAATAGACAAAGGAAGGCGTTGTGGAAAGTAAAAAGCACAATAATACGGCGACCATGAAAGATGTCGCGAACGCAGCTGGCGTATCAACAGCCACCGTTTCTCGGACATTGATGAACCCTGAAAAAGTCTCCCTGCAAACACGCCAAAAAGTTGAGCAAGCCGTCTTAGATGTTGGCTATTATCCTCATAACCTTGCCCGCAGCTATAAACGCAATGAATCCAAAACTATTCTCGCGATCGTCCCAGACATTAGCGATCCATTCTTCAGCGATGTGATCTGCGGTATTGAAGAAGTGGCTGCTCACGAAGGTTACTTTGTGCTGATTGGTGACTGTAAACATCAACAGAAACAAGAAAATGCCTTTATCAACCTGATCATTACCAAACAGATTGATGGCATGGTTCTGTTGGGCTCTAACTTACCGTTTGACGTCTCAACCGAAGAACAAAAAAATCTACCGCCAATTGTGATGGCTAACGAATTCGCGCCAGAGTTAAAACTCCCAACGGTGCATATTGATAACCTCACCGCGGCCTTCAATGCTACCCATTACCTGCTAAAACAAGGTCATAAACGTATTGCTTGTATCGCAGGACCTGAAGAGATGCCACATAGCCAATACCGCTTAGAAGGGTATAAAAAAGCCATGTTACGCACCGGAGAAGGGCTAAGAGAGAGCTATATTGTACGTGGGGATTTCTCTCATGAAAGCGGCGCTGAAGCATTAAAAACATTACTTTCTTTACCAGAGCCACCGACTGCCGTTTTCTGCCATACTGATATCATGGCATTCGGTGCCATGTGGCAAGCGAAGAAAATGGGTCTGAACATTCCAGACGATATCTCTTTTGTCGGCTTTGATAACCTTGAGCAAGCCAAATATACATTACCCGCACTGACGACCATCAATCACCCTCGCAGGGAAATTGGTCGCCATGCGATGCTATTATTACTAGAACAGCTACACGGAAATAGTGTCACTGCAGGTTCTCGTCTCCTAGATTCTGATTTAATCGTTAGAGAGAGTACAAAAGCGCCTAAATGCTAGGCAAAATCGTTAAGGTTAAGTAACATATGACCTAAATAACGATTAACAACTGACAACTAGTGAATTAATAGCGTGGCACAAAAAGATTATGTAGCTCGAGGACGGTCGTCCGCTCGTAAAAAAAGCAAAGGCAAATCGAAGAAGGCCCAAGGGCTACCGCTAACCACATTAATTGTGGCGGTCGCTATTGTGGTGTTATTCGTAGGTGGGCTATTTTTTATTACTCATAATAAAAAAGAAGCGCCTCAAACTGCACTCCCCACTCAAGCTGCAAAACCGGGTAGCACGCTGCCACCTAAACCTGAAGAACCTTGGCGCTATAAAAGGGAGCTGGAAGAGCCTTGGCAAGATTACACTTCGCCATCGCAACCTAGCACAAATAGCGGCAATATTCGTCAGTCTGATCTCACTACCGAACAGCGCCAGTTGTTAGAACAAATGGATTCTGATCGTCGTCAACCTGTGACCAACCTGCAAGAAGTGCCATTTAATGGTAAGCCGGTACCGCGCTCACAAGTAGTGATCAATGAACCAGCTAAGCCCGTTGAAGCTCCAACCCAACGCAAACCGTCGATTATTGAGCAAAAACCGGAAACACGTCCAGTTGCGCCAGTTCAGCAAGCTCAGCCTGTCACAAAACCGGAAGTGAAATCTGAGCCTAAACCTGAAACGGCTCCGGTGAATAAAATGCAGAATATGCTCGTTCAATGCGGTTCATTTAAAACAGCAGAGCAGGCTGAGTCAGTACGTGCCACTCTCGCATTTGCGGGTATCGAAAGTCGCGTCACCGCAGGTGGTGGCTGGCATCGCATCGTATTAGGCCCATATTCTAAGTCCACCGCTGAAAGCATGCGTGACCGTGCAGCAGGCGTTGGCGTGAGTGGTTGTATTCTTCGTGCTTCTGGGGGTTGAAAAATCCCCGCCGCCCCCCCATCTACTGTTTTAACGTACTCGTAAGCAGTTATTTTTGAGATCAATCTCTTTCAAGTGATAGTGAATAGACCACTATCACTTGAAATTTATCTATCAAAAAATGAAATCAACTGCATTCTTTTTGTAATACAACCAGGGGCTAACTCATGACAACAATCGTAAGTGTTCGCCGTAATGGCCAAGTTGTAATCGGTGGTGATGGACAGGCGACGATGGGTAATACCGTCATGAAAGGCAATGTCCGCAAAGTTCGCCGTTTATATAACGACAAAGTCATTGCAGGATTTGCCGGTGGCACCGCAGACGCATTCACACTCTTTGAACTGTTCGAGCGCAAACTTGAACTCCATCAAGGACACCTCACTAAAGCGGCGGTGGAATTAGCCAAAGATTGGCGTACCGACCGCATGCTGCGCAAATTAGAAGCACTGCTTGCCGTCGCTGATGAACACACTTCATTAATTATTACGGGTAATGGCGACGTCGTTCAGCCTGAAAATGACCTGATTGCGATTGGCTCTGGTGGTCCATATGCCCAATCAGCAGCACGCGCCCTTCTCGAAAATACAGACTTAAGCGCTCGCGAAATCGCGGAAAAAGCCCTCGCGATAGCGGGAGATATCTGTATTTACACCAACCATAATGTCAACTTTGAAGAAATTTCTTCAAAATCATAAGGATTGCTAGCATGTCCGAAATGACTCCACGCGAAATTGTCAGCGAACTCGACAACCATATTATTGGTCAACATAAAGCTAAACGTTCTGTTGCTATCGCCCTGCGTAACCGCTGGCGCCGTATGCAGTTAAATGAGCATTTACGCCATGAAGTGACTCCAAAAAACATACTGATGATTGGTCCTACCGGGGTAGGTAAAACCGAAATCGCACGCCGTTTAGCCAAACTGGCAAATGCGCCATTCATCAAAGTTGAAGCCACTAAGTTCACGGAAGTGGGCTATGTAGGTAAAGAAGTTGACTCTATCATCCGCGATCTTACCGATTCTGCGGTAAAAATGGTGCGTTTACAGTCTATCGAGAAAAACCGTTATCGTGCCGAAGAAATGGCGGAAGAACGCATTCTTGATGTGTTGATCCCACCAGCAAAAAATAACTGGGGACAAGCAGAGCCTGTTGATGAGCAATCACCAGCACGCCAAGCATTCCGTAAGAAGTTACGTGAAGGTCAATTAGACGATAAAGAAATTGAAATTGAAGTTTCCGCAGCACCAATGGGCGTTGAAATCATGGCTCCTCCAGGCATGGAAGAGATGACCAACCAGCTACAATCTATGTTCCAAAACTTAGCAGGTCAAAAACAGAAGCCTCGTAAGATGAAAATCAAAGAAGCTTTTAAACTGCTGGTGGAAGAAGAAGCGGCAAAACTGGTTAATCCTGAAGAGCTGAAAGAACAAGCCATTGAAGCCGTTGAACAAAACGGTATCGTGTTTATTGATGAGTTTGATAAAATCTGTAAACGCGGCGGTCAAAGTTCAGGTCCAGATGTGTCCCGTGAAGGGGTTCAGCGTGACCTATTACCATTAATCGAAGGCTGCACCATCTCAACCAAACACGGTATGGTGAAAACTGACCACATCCTGTTTATCGCATCTGGGGCATTCCAAGTTTCTAGCCCATCTGATTTGATTCCGGAACTGCAAGGTCGTCTGCCAATTCGTGTTGAACTTCAGGCGCTGACCACTGAAGATTTCGAGCGCATCTTAACTGAGCCTAATGCTTCTTTGACTGAACAGTACAAAGCGTTGATGGCAACAGAAGGTGTTAGCGTTGAATTCACCGCAGATGGTATTCGTAAAATTGCAGAATCTGCATGGCAAGTGAATGAATCAACCGAGAATATCGGTGCGCGTCGTTTACATACTGTGCTAGAACGTCTGATGGAAGATATCTCTTTCGACGCCAGCGAGCGCGACGGACAAAGCATTACAATCGATGCTGAGTATGTCCGCCAGCACTTAGACGAACTGGTAGCAGACGAAGACCTGAGTAGATTTATTTTATAATCTTATTAATTATCAGGTTTTCATGTATCCTTAATGGATGTTAGCTAAAGTGCAGCAATCTTGCTGCACTTTTGACATATAAAATCCAACTTAATAAGAACATTTACTCCCAATAATTCAAACGGTCACTCAGCAGCAAAGCCACGTTACCCATTGAAATATCACGAGTACGGTGAATAAATTACATGAACTCATCTTCAATCAGCCGCAAACAAGCTTGGCTAGAAAGTTTACGACCAAAAACCCTACCATTAGGGGTGATTGCCATCGTCACTGGATCCGCATTGACCTATTTCACGGGTAACTTTAAGTGGCCTGTCGCTCTGCTTTCTATTATCACAGCGGGCTTATTACAAATTTTATCTAACCTCGCCAATGACTATGGCGATGCGATTAAAGGCTCAGACACCGCTGAACGCATCGGACCTCTGCGTGGAATGCAAAAAGGCGTCATCACCAAAGAAGATATGAAAAAAGCGCTGAAGCTGAATATCTTCGCGGCTTGCCTTTCCGGTCTATTGTTGATTATTGTCGCGTGCGAAAAACCAGAAGATGCCATCGGATTCCTTGGCTTAGGGTTAGTGGCTATCGTGGCTGCCATTACGTATACCGTCGGTAAAAAACCTTATGGCTACCTTGGCCTTGGGGATATTTCCGTCCTCATTTTCTTTGGTTGGTTAAGTGTGATTGGTACTTTTTACCTACAAGCGAATAGCTTTAATATCATCACTATCCTACCAGCAACAGCTTGCGGTTTACTGTCTGTAGCTGTTTTAAATATCAATAACATGCGTGATATTGAAAACGACATTAAAGCGGGTAAAAACACGTTGGCAGTGCGTTTAGGTCCACAAGGCGCGCGCATGTACCACGCCATTATCATCATCGTTTCCATCTTATGTTTGGTATTTTTCAATTTACTCTATTTAACAGGTTGGGCGGGCTGGTTATTCTTATTGGCGGTACCAATGCTGATGAATCATGTGCGCAAAGTGCTTTCTGATCCTACCCCAGAAGGGATGCGCCCAATGTTAGAAAATATGGTGAAAATCGCTTTAGTCACCAACGTTTTATTCTCCCTTGGGGTTATCCTGAGTAAATAGTCTCAATTATTTGCTGTTTTTTTGACTTTTCCCGCTTATTTTCTGGCGGGAATTTTGCCAATCAGTGACTAAAAGGGATATACTGACCTTCCTCTTGCAGCAAAAAAGACCTAAATCCTATGAAATATGATACTTCCGAACTCTGCGACATCTACCAAGAAAGCGTTAATGTAGTAGAACCTTTATTCTCCAACTTTGGTGGACGTACTTCATTTGGCGGTCAAATCATTACAGTAAAATGCTTTGAAGATAATGGCATTCTGTATGATTTGCTGGAAGAAGACGGCCATGGGCGCATCTTGCTGGTGGATGGCGGTGGTTCAGTGCGTAAAGCGCTGATTGACGCTGAACTTGCTCGATTAGCGGTAGACAATGGCTGGGAAGGTATTGTGGTTTACGGTGCCGTCCGTCAAGTGGATGCATTAATGGAGTTAGATCTCGGCATCCAAGCAGTTGCTGCAATCCCTGCGGGTTGCCCTGACGAAGGTATCGGCGAAAGCGATATCCGCGTTAATTTTGGCGGCGTGACATTCTTCTCCGGTGATTATCTGTATGCCGATAACACGGGCATGATTTTATCCGAAGAACCGCTTACCCAAGCAGCCAACGACGATTTCGACGAAGCCATCGACGAATAATTCCCACCAAATTCCACAAAAAAGGCAGATATCACTATCTGCCTTTTTCTTTTCTGCTCTGTTTTCTATTTTCTGTTTTTCACTTCTTTCAGAAAACAAACTTCTAAATACCTCTAAATAATTCGTATTGTAGGTAGGCGGCAAACGAAGGTATTCCTAGGAGCATACACAAGTATGTGACTAGGATAACTGAGTGCAGCCAACACCCCTACAATGCGAAGTATGACGAGGAGATTAGACTTCTTCCATCTTGCCGAGCAGGGTCCGTAAACGCTCCTGCCAAGTCGCCTGCTCTTGCTTCAGCTGTTCATTTTCACGAACCAGTGATTCAGTACCTGATTTGTTGGCTTGTAACTCTTGGCTTAATGCACTGTTTTGTTCTTTCAGTTCATCAATTTCCATTTGCATTAATGCGATGGTGTCGATGGCTTGTTGAACTTTGGATTCTAGTTTCTCAAATACTTCAAATGACATGTTCGGATCTCCCTTTATAAGCGCTTTCCCCCGATTGTAAGTAGCATGATCCTCTGTGTCCAGTGACTTACACTTGATTACAAACATTATTCTCTTAATTGTTTCGACCGTGACTATTCAAATGTTTGAATTCGACCTTAAAAATGATTGTTTGTTTTCGTTTTTTGGTGATTTGACACACAGTTTTCACAAATCGCAATATTCGATTATCTTTTTTCTCGCTAAATTAACAGAATAAATTTTCGCGAAGAAAATTTTACTCGTGCAAAACGCCCCCTATATTGACTATTGCAGGATGAATAATTATGAGCAAAATGACACCTTCAACACTGACAGGTCAGTGCATATCGGAGTTTCTTGGAACTGCTCTGTTGGTTTTTTTTGGTTTAGGATGTGTCGCGGCTGTACGTATTGCGGGTGCCCAGTTAGGTCTTTGGGAAATTAGTGTGATTTGGGGCTTCGGCGTCGCGCTGGCAGTTTACCTAACTGCGGGCATCTCTGGCGCTCACTTAAACCCTGCCGTCACATTAGCATTATGGTTATTCGCGTGTTTCGATAAGCGAAAAGTGATTCCTTACATTATCGCTCAAATGCTAGGGGGCTTTTGTGCTGCTGCCCTAGTTTACTCAATGTATTCCCCTGTCTTTTTCGATTACGAACAAGTTCACCATATTGTTCGTGGCACGCAAGAAAGTCTATTTACTGCGGGTGTATTCTCTACTTACCCTGCACCACAAATCAGCGTACTCCATGCATTCTTTATTGAAGTGGTGATTGCTGCCATTTTAGTCTGCCTAATTTTAGGTTTAACCGATGATGGTAACGGCGTTCCTAAAGGCCCATTAGCACCATTATTAATTGGTATCTTAATTGCGGTTATCGGTGGCTCTTTTGGTCCATTGACTGGATTCGCCTTAAACCCAGCTCGTGACTTTGGTCCGAAAGTCGTGGCTTATTTGGCTGGATGGGGTGATATTGCCCTGACAGGCGGACGTGATATTCCTTATTTCCTTGTCCCATTGACTGCACCGATTGTTGGTGGTCTGCTAGGGGCATTCGGTTACCGTAAACTCATTGGTCGCCATCTGCCTTGCATGACTTGCGAGTCTGATGAAGAAGAGAAAAAATCCTCTTAATACCGTTTCTTATTTCTAAAACTGGGTTTACCTAAAACCAGATTAACCCATTGCTGAACAGGTTTAAATTATGACAACAGAAACCAATATCGTTAAAAAATATATTGTCGCTCTTGATCAAGGCACAACCAGTTCGCGAGCTGTCGTTCTCGACCATGATGCAAATATCGTCAGTATTTCCCAGCGCGAATTCACGCAAATCTACCCAAAACCAGGCTGGGTAGAACATGACCCAATGGAAATTTGGGCAACGCAAAGTTCGACATTAATTGAAGTTCTCGCTAAAGCCGATATTCGTACCGATGAAGTGGCAGGTATCGGTATCACCAACCAACGTGAAACCACGATTGTTTGGGAGAAAGCGACAGGTAAACCCGTCTATAATGCGATTGTTTGGCAATGCCGCCGTACCGCTGACTTTTGTACCCATTTAAAAACGAACGATAAAGAACTTGAAGAGTATATTCGCCAAAATACGGGTTTAGTGGTCGACCCTTACTTCTCAGGAACCAAAGTAAAATGGATCCTCGATAACGTCGAAGGTGCTCGTGAACGCGCAGAAAAAGGTGAATTACTGTTCGGTACTGTCGATACTTGGTTAGTTTGGAAAATGAGTCAAGGTCGCGTCCACGTCACTGACTATACCAACGCTTCTCGTACCATGTTATTCAACATTCGTAATTTAGAATGGGATGACAAAATCCTTAAAGCATTAAATATTCCTCGTAACATGCTGCCAGAAGTCCGCCCTTCCTCTGAAGTTTACGGACAAACCAACATTGGGGGTAAAGGCGGTACGCGTATCCCAATTTCGGGCATTGCGGGTGACCAACAAGCAGCACTGTATGGTCAACTGTGCGTAAAATCCGGTATGGCAAAAAATACCTACGGAACTGGCTGCTTCCTCTTGATGAATACCGGTGATACCGCAGTTCGCTCCAATCATGGTCTATTAACCACGATTGCTTGCGGTCCTAAAGGCGAAGTGAACTATGCCCTTGAAGGTGCGGTGTTTGTGGGCGGCGCCTCTATTCAGTGGCTACGTGATGAACTGAAACTGATTGATGAATCTACGGACTCCGAATATTTCGCCACCAAAGTTAAAGACAGCAATGGTGTGTATGTGGTGCCTGCATTTACCGGTTTAGGCGCCCCTTATTGGGATCCGTATGCGCGCGGCGCTATTTTTGGTTTAACCCGTGGGGCAAACCGCAACCACATTATCCGTGCCACATTGGAATCCATCGCCTATCAAACCCGCGATGTCCTCGATGCGATGCAAGCCGATTCTGGTGAACGCCTAAAAGCCTTACGTGTGGACGGTGGTGCCGTTGCGAACAACTTCCTGATGCAGTTCCAATCAGACATTCTCGGTACCTCTGTAGAACGCCCTGAAGTCCGTGAAAGCACCGCGTTAGGTGCCGCTTACTTAGCGGGTATCGCCGTTGGATTCTGGGAAAGTTTGGATGAACTGCAAAGTAAAGCCAACATTGAACGTGTCTTTAAACCGGGTATTGAAACCACTGAGCGCAATTATAAATACGAAGGCTGGAAAAAAGCGGTCGCTCGTGCTCAAGAGTGGGAAGACCGCGCTTAACTTTTCGATATCACGACATATATCGCTAAACAAAATATATTGCTAAACAAACCGTCAAAGCAGTGCTCCGGCACTGCTTTTTTATTACTCGCGACTACGAATCGCAACATCTCAAGTAATTCGCTAATAAATAAAAACATCACTCATAGATGAATAATAAATTAGAAAGCTCCCACCTGCTTATCTAGAATTCGTCCCTGCAATAACTATGTTTATGAATTATTTTATAAATAATTATTTTTAGATTATTTCAGGAGTGAAGGTTATGGATAACCGGGAAAAATATGCATTGATGCACACCAATCAATCCAGTGCACAACTCACATCCCAAGCACAACAGCATGGATATTTAGAGCTTGGTCTATACAAAAATCGCGGACGAGTTGCAAAAATCCACACAGACAGTTTTTACTTAGGAGGGCTACAAGACGATCCTCAGAAAACACATTCAGGACAAGCCGCTTTTGATATCACAAACTGGTTACTGGATAAGCCTCGTTTACCGGGAGAACAGCGAAAAAACTATCTATTAAGCACTCTAGATGAAGATGATTTTTCAGGGTTTAAATTCCATCCATTGCATAATTTATGGGTTGATAGCTTTAACTCCCCTCATCAATGGCGCGATGGAGAGCCTCGTTCTCAATCGCAATTTGTTGAGTTACTACTTCCAAGCGGCCAATCAGAGCGTCATTATGGCATGCTCATTCTTGCGGGTGATGCTAACGATCTGCAAGTAGAGCTGGCACGACATTGGCTTGAATTGACTGGTGGCGGCTTACTGATTATTGAAAATGATACAACGCTTATCTCGAAGCCAGTTCAATTGCTTCTTGACGAGCTAGAATACATACAAGACTCTCCAGCGTCTGAGCAAGATACAACGATTTTCACTCAATATTCTCAACCAGGGATATCCGTCACTGCCACCCCTGCATCCGATGAAGATAGCTCCGAGCAAAAATACTATATTCTAGATAATTTAACTTACTATTTCAGCGGATTACCTCAACAAATAGAGCCAACCACTTGGGTTTATGAAGGCGTTCTCACCGTGCCTAAATCTGAACGCCTTATCCTCTATGTGGATACGCAATATCATCCCTATAACCTCACACTGGATATTGATCAGTACACTCATCAAATTAATGCTCAAGATGAATGTGGCGAAATCGTGATTAAACATACCCAAAAGGGGCAGCAAGTTCACTTTAAAATCACCACCACGACACAAGATAATGCCCCCAATATCCGCTTAGGTTGGGGCTTTTCAGGGCAAGAATCAGTACAGTTTATTCCTGATGATTTCATTCATCACACTCCCTTGATTACCACAGAAAATACCTCGCTTGAACAACCAGCCCCACATTCTTTATTCAACCCTGATGGCTACCAGCAGGCACTGTCATTACCTTCTACGTCTATAAGCTCGTTCGCACTCACGGAAGCGACGTTACAAAATAGCCACTCTTTTTCAATTCAGATTAATAACTCACGGCTGAACACCGTTTTAAGACTGGATGATATCAGCCTATCATCACACGATTCCTGGGAGGGGCTTGCTGCCGAAATCGAAGACTATATTAATCAGCAACTCGCTGATCTTGAACTCCCACTTATCTCAGCTCACTATAAAAATAACCAGATTGTCATCACCTGTGGCGGCATGATTGTTTCCCAATTTCAGCTAAAAAATCAGCAGTTACACCCTCTTCTTATTGCAGAAAATCCCCATGGTATCGCCAATCAATTTCACGTAGGTGTGCTGTCTGGAAGTTTGCCATTTCATGAGGAAATTGTGTATTTTCAGCTTATTGAAGAGCCATTATTTGGAGAGGTTGTATTAAACGAAATAACCGGAGAATGGCAATATATACCTGATGGTAAACAATCTTTCCGTGGGCATGACCAGTTTGATTTTATTGCCATTATGAAAGATGGCTCTGTTTCTGCCCCTATGTCTATTCAGCTACAATCTGAAGAAGCGCCTTATCTGTCCCTTCCAAGTAAGCGTACTTTTACGTTACCAGATCCGGTTTATCATCAGCCTCAGATGCGCCATCACCCCGTGCCAAGCGATATGCAAATTCACAATATTCAGCTAGCACAAACCCACTTACTTGAGCCCCATACTAAATACTTCAGTTTAACGGCTGACCGACCCGCTTTATTAAAAATTGATATTACCAGTGACTCTGAGGCTACAGCGCCCGATATTGTGGCCATTATTCGAGATAAAGAGGGAATTGAATTAGAGAAAGTGGTTTTAACGGGTCCATCAAACCTTCCCGCCGCTCTCACCCCACCGCCTAATACGCCTAGCTTCGAAGCTAAAGATTGGCACCGTTACAGCTATACCGCGCCGATAAAGGGAAAATGGATTCAACCTGATATGGAGATACAAATTCTCGCGGGGGGTATACCAATAACTCAATATGGCATCCAAAATGTTGAAGCTAAATACGCAATGCCTGGTGAAGGTACACCATTTCCCTTCTATACCGCTGAAGGAAGTTTTTTTCCTAGAATCAAAAAGATAAAGCCCATCACTGCATATGTCGCGCATAAAACGCTTTACCAAGATGGACACGGTACTTACTCTTATTCTCCTCTCAGTTGGGGATTAGAAGCGCTCGCCAAATTACCCATTCACCAGCTAACCTTATATAGCTATCCCCCTATCCCTCAGAAATCGGCTTTATACCCTTGTATCGTTCAAGATGATGCGATTTATACAGATAGAACGACGCTGATTCATCTTTTATATGACGCTCCAAGCAGTATCCAAGAACCATCAATGTCACAAATTGAGAGCTCTTATTTAGAGAGCCAAAAAGCAGCGCGGAGAACAGAGCTGTATAGCGAATTTTTTTATATCGCTATCCTGCCGCTATCTATGGAGGGGGGCACATCAGGTGTGATTGGGTTAGCAACCCATAACTTTGGTGGCGGAATATCAAAACCCAGTATTTTATGGCATGAAATGTTTGGGCATGGTCTTGCACTCGACCATACCACAAAAGCAGGTTACCCATATCCAGCGGAAAGTCATGGTAAGAACATTGCATATGATTCATATCGCCAGCAATACACAACCTTCCGTAAAGACGAGCCAGAATATGAGATTATACCCGCAATGTATCCGAGTGATTGTCCTCATTACAGCGATCAATACGACGCATTCTTAGCGCATTCAGATTACTATATTTACTTGGCTCAACATTTTTTATCTAAAATTAACGAAAGTGAAGTCCCAGGCGAATATGTCTCCGTCTACCAACTTAATGGCATATTTCTTCCTTTACCTAATAGCTCACAGCACCCCTATAGCTACCTCACCGTGACTCAAACTATCGGGCAATTGATCCAACAGGATCATTCTGATTCCCCTCATAGTTTGACGATCACCTATGTCACACCATCCGGTCTACTCACCGAATCCCTAAAAATTTCCTTGAGGGATAACGAACTTAATTTGAACATTCCCAATAAGGGGGAATTAGTCAGCATTGAGATTATCGAATCTAAAGAAAACAACGACACAACGCTCTATCACTATAAAAATCCTGAATCCCTAGCAAATCGCTTATTTATTTATGGTGATGGAAAAACTGTGCCGGAACAATTACAGATAGATAACTATTGGCGTGGTAGCAGACTGTTTTGGTCGGTGAGTGAAGATAGTCGAACATTGTGTGCAAAATGGGTCGAAAAAGGGCGATTAAACCTGCAATACTTTTCATTAGACCCATCGCAGCCCATTGTGGATACTGAAGCAACATTTACTCCGCTCAACCATTTTGATTTATATGAAGAAAATTCATTCGCATCACTCCCTCAGCGGGCTGTACTATCCGATGTTCAGTTACTGTCTGATGTGCAACTTAATCAACAAATTGATATTGGCGAATTTGCATCATCAAACAATATCTACTGGGCAACCATCTGCCTTTATGATGAGCAAGGTGAAATTCAAGAATATGCACCTATAGAGCCTTGGTACCTTTCAGCTCAAGATGGTATTTTGACGGTAAAAGGCACGATAGACAGTACCCCAGATTTAAAGATCGCAGGCATTAAAATATATTCCGATATCCACTTACAAGATGACGTAGCTGCTAATTCTATATTCATTGGACAGAATGCCCAAAATACACTCTCAGAAAATAAGGAATTTCTAAACTACGATCGCCCTGTGGAATTTAACTCGCTCGCTTCACAAATGGCAGGAATGAAAGAGGACACAATTGGCGCACAACAACAGGCCACTCAATGGATTGAAGCAGCGCATTTCATACCATTAGCAGCATAATAAATCAGGGGGCTTATTTGCCCCCTGAACATAAATCTAAAACAACACTCTAAATTAAACCATACGCTCGGTATGACTCATACGACGCGCTAATGGCAGCCAGCACAATACGACTAGCATCGACATCAAGAACATCAACAAACCAAGGCTAAACTGGCCATTTTGTGGCATTAACGCAGACACCCACGTTGCAACACCAGAACCCACGTTCTGTAAACCACCCACTAATGCCCCTGCGGCACCGGCTAAATATGGGAATGGCTCCATCGCACCAGTAGTCGCCAACGGGAATAACATTCCAGCACCAAAGAAGAAAATGGCGGCAGGTACCAACAGTGTCCATGTATTCATGATGCCAAACCAACCTGGTACCCACATCATGATGCCCGCAGCTAAACAAATCAGTACAGACTGCCACATCAAGGTGGAGAAATTCTTACCTTCACGCCCCGCGTACCAAGCACCAAAGAACGCCGCAGGAATAGGCAAAATAAACAGAATACTGACGGTAATACTGCTTAGCCCTAAGACACCACCCATCAATACACCGCTACAAGCTTCAAAAACTGCGATCCCCGCCAGAGCACCAATCAACATCGTCAAATACGAAAGAAACGAACCGTTAGATAATAATTCACGGTATGACGCCACTAAATTATGTTTTTCAGGTGAAATAGGACGAGTCTCCGGCATCCAGCGATACATACTGAACAACACTCCGCCACCCAATAGGAATAAGAAAATATAACAGGCGTGCCAACCAAAAAAGTGCGCCAGTATCCCACCAAACATAGGGGCTAACAGTGGGCTCACTAACACCCCCATATTGAGCAAACTATTGGCGTAACGTAGTGCAGTGCCTTTATACAGGTCACGCGGCATGGTTCTCACCATTACTCCAGCAACCCCTGTACCTAAACCTTGTAAACCACTCGCTACTGTCAATACCGTCAATGTTGGGGCGAAAATAGCGACAATCGTTGAAATTAAGAAGATAGATAACCCGGCTAAAATCACCGGACGGCGACCAATTTGGTCAGATAACGGGCCATACAGTAACTGGGAAAAACCGTAAGAAAACAGATACGCCGCCATAACGCGCTGTACGGCACCCGAAGGTTCACCGAAATACACCGCAATTTCAGCAATAACGGGAACATAAACAGTTTGAGTCATTTGCCCAACCGCAGCGAGGGCAATCAACATTAGCAACAGATTAAAATTTTCAAGCTTTCTCATTTTGCTCTCAGACATTCACAATTCCTGAGCACACAATAGCGCCGCATTATTAAAGTTTAATAACACGAACAGTTGCACTCAGGATTAAATAATAGATTTTTATTCGTTGTTTTGCCCATTACATTGGAATTATATAACTAGCAAACAATTGATGTTGTTCTTGTGTGATAAAGATAACAAAATTTATGAATTTTTCGAGGTAGGACACCATTTTAATTTACTTTGCGTTGGCAGTAATATTCGCCACCTCTGTCAACTTAACTGTACATTAAAATTACCAAACTCCCCATTTACAGAATAATCCACTAAAACACTTTATCGATAAGCATAAACAATGAACTGATCTAGTATGAAATCCTATTAACTTCAGCAATGTATATCTTAAATAATTCACACTGTTGAATACTTTCTCTGAGGCTTTTTCGATAAGAGGGACAAATTTATGGCGAATTGGGTAACAGGTCGGGTGGTTGAGGCCAAATATTGGACAGAAACCTTGTTTAGTTTAGTGGTGGATGCGCCTATTCAACCGTTTATTGCAGGACAATTTGCTAAACTCGCCCTTGAAGTTAATGGGGAACGCGTTGCCCGCGCCTACTCGTATGTGAATGCCCCCAGTGACAACCGCCTTGAATTCTATTTTGTCATTGTTCCCAATGGAAAACTGAGCCCGAAGCTAGCTGAGCTACAAATCGGCGATACACTGCAAATCACCGATGAGGCCTCTGGCTTCTTTGTGCTAGATGAAATCCCAGAATGTAAACATCTTTGGATGCTTTCAACAGGTACGGCTATTGGTCCATTTCTCTCTATTTTACAAGAGAATAAAGGGCTAGAACGCTTTGAAAAAATCGTCTTACTGCATGCCGTGCGTTACCAAAAAGATCTGAGTTACCTGCCGCTCATGCAGCAATTAGAGCAGCAATTCCAAGGAAAACTACGCATTGTCACTGTTGTGAGCCGTGAACACGTCCCCGGCTCACTATATGGACGGGTTCCCGCATTAATTGAAGATCATCAATTGGAAGAGTTTGTTGGGTTGCCGATTGACGCAGATAAATGCCACATCATGCTGTGTGGCAACCCAGAAATGGTGCGAGATACACGGGATAAACTCAAAGAAACCCACGGGTTAGTTAAACATTTACGCCGTAAACCGGGACATATTACTAGCGAACAGTACTGGTAATAGCCTAACTGCTAAGACAGATAATCAACCTTATCTGTCTTTTCTCCATACGGATTTTCACCTTCCATTCCTACAAAAACGCCACAATCAATCAGCATCATCATCGTAATCAGCAATGGAAGAAAGCGTCCAATGCCCCATTGCCAAATTTCCGCCAATTGACTGACATCGAAGGAAAAAAGGGCAAAGGCTAACACGACTAAAGCAAACCATCCCCCCGGTTTACCTCTATCATGAAGGCGCTTAGTGAAAATTGCAGCAAGGGGATACAGTAATAAAATAAACAACACCACCACAACAACATCCGGTAATGAAAACGCGTTTTGAAAGAGAGAAATCAGGGTCATCAAAATAAAACAGCCTGCAACACCCGCCCAAAATGGTCGTCGTCCAATTCTGCCTTTAAAGGAAAAAGCCCATTGTAGTAATGTCATTGTGTGTAATCCTGATACAATATTAATCTCTGAAGAATAAGTGGCAGAAAAAATGGCTCAACCAATATTCCGTTCCATGTCCATCATCATAACCGCTTTTGTGTGCTATTTTCCACAAATGGCACTCTCCCAAAAGGTACCGACGTTACCTGATACCAACTTAAGCGTCGCCTATTTAGCGCCTGATGCGCCAACCTTTAATCTCACGATCCCAGAGCTACGTAGTCAATTTAATCAAACCTATAAAGATTTGTATCTTCACGAATACAAAGTGATTGCTAGCCAAGATATATCCGCGCCCTACATTCGTGCCGCATCACGGATTAATCAACAAATATACTCATCTGCCGTCCTCGAACGGGGTAGTGAGAAAATTAAAAGCTTACAAATCACATTATTGCCTACTGACAACGAAGCTGACGCCCAAGAAAGTCGCCAATTAATTGAGCGCTATATCATCGCTATTATTCATCAATTTGACCCTAATGTTTCTTTGGATAAAGCCCCTGAGCTGACCGCCGCGCTGAACAAGTTTATGGCCAATAAAACCCCAATTCGCGCAGAAGAAGCGAGATTAGGTGCATTACGATATATTTTGGTAAAAAGTGACAATAATGTGCTTACTTTTGCTGTTGAACCGATTAAGCTAGAGCAACAAGCAAGCGAAAGCAGTAAATAATTGAGAGCAACAAACACGCGAAATGGATGATGATCACGCTCTAGCAATAAGCATGATGAAAAGCAAAGCTATTATTATCCATTGTTCCTATAATGCAGGAACAGCGACAGAAACGTCTCGTTGCGCGTAACACTTTGATCGCGTGATGAAAAACTAATCGATAAATCATTCAAACTTTTTGGTTGGAGGAAATAACATGCGACATCCATTGGTAATGGGTAACTGGAAACTGAACGGCAGTACCCAGATGGTCAATGAACTGATTGCTGGCCTGCGTAACGAACTGAGCAGCGTTGATGGCTGTGACGTAGCAATTGCACCACCAGCAATGTACTTAACTCAGGCTAAACACGCTATCGCTGGCAGCCGCATTGCATTAGGCGCACAAAACGTTGACGTCAACCTGTCTGGCGCATTTACTGGCGAAATTTCTGCTGAAATGCTGAAAGATGTTGGTGCAAAATACATCATCATCGGTCACTCAGAGCGCCGTACTTATCACAAAGAAAGTGATGAGTTCGTTGCAAAACAATTTGCAGTGCTGAAAGAACAAGGTTTAATCCCAGTTCTGTGTATCGGTGAAAGCGAAGCAGAAAACGAAGCTGGCAAGACTGAAGAAGTTTGTGCTCGTCAAATCGATGCAGTCCTGAACACATTAGGTGCAGAAGCATTCCAAGGCGCGGTTATCGCTTATGAGCCAATCTGGGCAATCGGAACGGGTAAATCTGCAACTCCAGCGCAAGCGCAAGCAGTACATAAATTTATTCGTAGCCACATTGCGAAAAAAGATGCAGCTGTCGCTGAGCAAGTAATCATTCAATACGGCGGTTCTGTTAACGCAGGCAACGCAGCTGAGTTATTCACTCAACCAGATATCGATGGTGCTTTAGTTGGCGGCGCGTCCTTAAAAGCAGATGCTTTTGCGGTGATTGTTAAAGCAGCAGCTGAAGCAAAAAAAGCTAAATAATTAAATTCTGCATTTAATTATTTTATTTAACCGTCTATTTTAATTTAACATTAAATAGACGGTTTTATTTTGCATTCCATTAAATAAAAAATAATAAAAAAAGAATTTAAAAAATCATTAATTAAAAACATAAACCATTACTTTACATTTGAAAAATTACTGTAAAATAAAAAAAATATAAGTATCAGACAAACTTCAATTTCATTTAAAATATAAATAAAAATCGAACAAACACAATCTACTAGGTAATGAAAAGTTAGCTAACCCACTAATTTAAATACCTATACCATCAAAAATTAACCATAGACAACCTCAAGATAATTCATTTAGATTGCTTGCGTCGGCTCGCCGACTTTTCATGATTGATATTCTTTATTCTGTAAATTAGTTGTGTAATAAAAATCAATGGCTCCTTATTAATTATAATTAGATCCTTATCCACAGAGCCCGACATACTCTGCCTTATTATAATTAATCTGTGAGTCCATCGATTTTCAATCATTAAATAATTAAAGCCTTCTATAAAGGATGAATATGAAGTCTATAACGGGTTTAATTCTTAATACTGCAATTCTTAGCACAGCAATCATTTTCCCTACTGCCAGTTATTCTCAATCCAGTGATAATCATTGGCACGTTAAAACCAATGTGTATGTCGAGCTCGAAGAGTATCAAGGTCAGCGGGATTCACTGAATAACAAAGTGTATGACAAAGCCAGTATGATAGGTAAGTTATCGCTGAGTAATCCGGCATCCACTTGGTCGTTTGATCTCGAACACCGAGAAACCTTAAGAAATCACGGAAAAAACTTCGCCAATTCCAGAGATTCCTACATTCGTAATCGAACCCAAATCGGTGCAACCAAACAGTTCATTAAAGATAAAATTTCCAACCTCGATGTCAATTTCACCTACCGCAAAGAATCTAATGATGGAACGCCAGGCTCTAAAGCACGCTCATCCAACAGCCTCTATTGGGTTATGCCTTCTGGTTCAATTAACCTTGATGAACGATGGACATTTAATTATTGGGGTGCACTTTACTACTACAGTAATTTCTATGTGGCCAATAGCTACGAATTTGAATCTGAAGTTGGCGTGAGCTACAAACTCACCGATAGCATTAAAGCCAAAATCAGCTATTACAGCGATAAAGCGTGGGATAATGAGTTCACCACCCAATCCTTACAACGCCAAATTCGCCTTGGCTTACCCGTGACTATTAATCAAGACTGGAGCATTTCCCCTTATTTCCGCTATCTCATTAATGATAATGAATACAACAATAGAGGCTCAATCACTCAGCAACTACGTAATGGCTACCGTATCGGAACTCAAGTGGAATACAAAATGACACCGAAGTTAGCATTATGGGGCGGCGTTGCCTATGAACCCACTAAATGGAAATACCCGAAAGGTGGTGAAAAAACATCAGGAAACAGTAATAAACAAACGATGTATCTCGGTCAGCTAGGCGTGAAATATAGCTGGTAGCGATAAACATTCGGTAGTTATAAATTCCTAGCCGTTCCGCCATGATAGCGGACGGTTAGGAGCTTAATTTGGTCTTTAAATCGTTAGCGATTAGCGGCGAATGATTTCATCAAAGATCCCACCATTAGCAAAATGCGTTTTCTGCGCTTGTTGCCAACCACCAAAATTCTCATCCACGGTGAGCAATTTCAATTGTGGAAACTGGTTTTGATATTCTTTGGCTACTTGAGCATCTCGCGGACGATAATAGTTTTTTGCGGCAATTTCTTGCCCTTTAGGTGAATACAAAAATTCCAGATAGGCTTGTGCCACTTCACGATGATCTCGCTTATCCACTGTTTTATCGACAACAGCAACGGTTGGCTCTGCCAAAATGGAAATACTCGGGGTAATAATTTCAAAATCCCCCTTCGCACCTAACTCATTAATGGCTAACAACGCTTCATTTTCCCACGCAATCAGTACATCGCCGATTCCACGCTCTACAAAGCTGTTGGTTGCCCCTCTCGCCCCAGAGTCTAGCACTTCAACATTTTGATAAAGCTGCTTCACAAACTGTTTTGCCTTCTCTGGGTCATTCTGATTTTTTTCTAATCCATATCCCCATGCCGCCAAATAATTCCAGCGTGCGCCTCCGGATGTTTTCGGGTTCGGCGTCACAACCGAAACGTCTTTTCGAATCAAATCATTCCAATCATGGATATTTTTCGGGTTATCTTTACGCACTAAAAAGACAATAGTTGAAGTATAAGGCGCGGAGTTATCAGGGAGCTTTTTCAGCCAGCCCGGATTAATTTTGCCGCTTTGTGCAATCGCATCCACATCATATGCCAAGGCTAGCGTCACCACATCAGCCTCTAATCCGTTAATCACCGAAGTGGCTTGTTTACCGGAACCGCCATGAGACTGGCGCACCGTCACTGTATCCCCCGTTTTTGCTTTCCAATAATCACCAAACTCTTGATTATATTGGCGATAAAATTCGCGAGTCGGGTCATAAGAGACATTTAAAATTTGGATATCTTTCGCCCATGCTCCCGCAGTTAATAACAATAAAGAAAATGCCGCTATGGGATAGCGTGAACTTTGCCAGAAACGTACCATCATCCTTTTCTCCATTAATTGAATACGGAATCAGGCTGACAGATACCCACGGCAACGGGAAATACCGAAAAGGTAAATCTTATAAATAAGAGGAATATCGAGGGGAACAAGGGCAATCTTCGCCGATATGGTCAGCATAATGCCAACCATACCGGTGAGATTTGCAATAATAGAGGTGAGAAATTAGTACAGTTTTTTCGCTGTTTCCAGCCAATCTTTCTTGAAGACGCGTTTCATGTTCATGACCGCATCAACAATATCATGGTGAACTAATTTTTCATTTTGGATCCCCACACAACGCCCGCCGTAGCCTTCAAGCAGCAGTTGGATAGAATATGCACCCATGCGAGAAGCCAAAATACGGTCATAAGCCACTGGAGAACCACCGCGCTGAATGTGACCTAATACAGTTGCACGAGTTTCATGATGAGTTTCTGCTTCAATGTATTTTGCTAACTCATCCACATCGCAAACGTGCTCGGTGATCGCGACAATCGCATGGCGCTTGCCTTTTTCAATCCCACGTTTGATTTCTGACAGTAACTCCTCACGGTTAAATGGCATTTCTTGTTCTGGCAGAACTAAAAACTCACAGCCACCTGCAATTGCCGCAGAGAGGGTGAGATCGCCACAATAACGCCCCATCACTTCAACGATAGAGATACGTTTGTGAGAAGTCGATGTATCACGTAAGCGGTCAATTGCTTCAACCACAGTTTCTAACGCAGTGAAATAACCGATGGTGTAGTCTGTTCCAGCAACGTCGTTATCAATCGTGCCTGGTAAGCCAATGCATGGAAAACCTAGTTCAGTCAGGCATTTAGCACCAAGGTAAGAACCGTCACCACCAATAACAACCAATGCATCGATGTGGTTTTTCTTCAGGTTTTCAACCGCCACTGCGCGGACTTTTTCATCACGGAATTGAGGGAAGCGCGCAGAGCCTAAGAATGTACCGCCACGGTTGATCATGTCCGAAACGCTATAACGGTCTAATTGCTTCATACGGTTTTCATAAAGGCCGAGGTATCCATCAAAAATACCCATCACTTCTAAACCTTCTGCGAGAGCTGCACGTACTACGCCGCGGATCGCCGCGTTCATACCCGGTGCATCTCCACCGCTCGTTAACACTCCAATTCTTTTAATCTGCTTGACCATGATGACCTCTGATTAATGAACATAAATTGCAAATCTATGAAAAAACCACCGCACTGCTCTGATATTCACTACAAGTTGCTGACGGATTAACCGCTAAAACTCAGCCAATAATTTTGCTGAATTGATTCAACAGCTGGAATAATACGACAAAGCAAGGATTATGCATGGGTTTTCCCGCCGACTTTTATGTTTTCTTGTGATCTCGATTACATAATTTTAGCTCAAATGACGAAAACTAACCCACTCAACGTAATCATCTTACTTCGAAGTACAAATTAAGTCTCGATGATACCATGTTAATCTCAGCACGACCCCATCATTGCAAGATGCAGAGCATTTTCCCATAAAAAAAGCACCCTACGGTGCTTTTGCGGTTATTGAAAAATAGAAAAATCTATTTATAACAGGCTATTAGGTATAAAAATAACGCGTTAGGTGGAAGAAAATTGGTGCGGCAAAACATAGGGAATCAATTCTATCTAACATTCCACCATGTCCTTCGATAATGGCACCAAAATCTTTGATCCCGCTATCGCGTTTAATGGCAGACATACACAGGCCGCCCACAAAGCCCATTAACGTAATCGCCAATGACATAAGCCCTGCGGCCCACCAACTAAATGGCGTCACCCAATACAAACAGATACCAATTAACACTGACGTTAATATTCCGCCAATAAATCCTTCGACGGTTTTATTTGGGCTAAGCTTAGGCACAATAGGGTGTTTACCCAGTAACTTACCAAAGACATATTGCAGCACATCAGAGATTTGCGTGACCACAATTAAAAACAGCAGCAACTTAACGTTTTCCCCTTGGTAACCTTCAATATTCAGCATCAATAATGCCGGTACGTGGCTCAAGCAGAATACCGTGACCAACATACCCCACTGTATTTTCGCCGTGCGTTCGAGGAAGTGGTAAGTATCCCCCGCCAACGCGATTCGCGTCGGTAAAAACAAGAAGACAAACACGGGTACAAAAATCGAGAACATCCCATACCACTCAATCCCAACCAGCACATATTGCAGAGGAAGGAAGACGAAAAAACACCAAAATAGCGCTTCATGGTCGCTACGGCGAGTCGGTGCTAGCGTAATAAATTCCCTTAATGCAAAGAAAGAGATCAATGCAAACAGGATCACGACCCCGATATTCCCAAGTACCACCGCCAAAACGCAAACGATGCACATCACCCACCAAGCACGAATACGCGCATTTAAGTTATCAATGGTTGGGTTACTTTTTTCCCCTGAATAACGGTATGCCAGAATACCGCCTATCACGCTGGCGACCATCAAAATACCGAAGACACCGGATAACAGCAGTGCTAATTCACGATCCCAAAGACTCATGGCATCATCTCCTCAAGTGCAACTTTCGCTCTTTGCAAAAAATCCGCCTTATTTTCATCTTCAGTCAGTGGGGATAGTGGCTTCCCAACCGTTGCTGAACAGATAACTGGAACCACGAGCTTTGTTCCTTTCGGTAGCACGCGATTTAAATTTTCCAAATACACCGGGACGACTTCAACATTGGGATATTTTTTTGCTAAATGATAAATTCCGCTTTTGAAGCTACCCAGTTCCTCACCATCTCCTCGAGTTCCCTCTGGAAATAAAATTAATGAATGGTTTGCAGCAAGCACCGCTTCTAGCGGCCCAAGGACAGACTCTTTTGCAGGTTTGTCCCCTTTTCTATCAACCAAGACGGCTCGAAACACTTTATTGACGAGGTAGCGACGAAATGGTGTGCCATCCCAATAATCTTTCGCGGCAACAGGGTGAACAAAATGGCGCATTAAAGGAGGCAGCCCTGACCAGATAACCAACCCGTCGAGGTGACTTGAGTGGTTAGCATAGTAGATGCGGGGGGTAATAGCCGGTTGGCATCCGACCCAACGTGTACGGACACCCGTTAATAAACGACAAGTACCGGACAACAGCATTCCCATTCCTTTCGCCAGTAGAGAAACTCGCTGTGTTTTTTCCATCTTTTTTCCTTGCTCTCTTATCGAGCACAAATAAAACAATGATAAAAAAAATTCTTAATCGTATTTTCTTAATAAGATATGCAGCGTCGAACAAGAGTACAACTGGATAAGTTCTGATTTGTGACTTTATTTTCACCACCAGAATTAAGATAAAATGCAGGTTATATATAAAACTCAGATGTTAGGTAAAAAATGGGGAAGCCTTAGCTTCCCCATTAATATCATTCAAGATAAAAATTATTTTTTATCTGCCGCGATACGGTCACGGATATGTTGTGCACGCTCATCTGACGGTGGGTGAGAGTCAAACATGCTAGTTTCTTTGCTACCCAGTTTTGCTAATTTGTCAAAACCAGTCACTAAGCCTTTAGTATCCACACCACGTTTTTTCAGCAGATCATAAGAGAAATCATCCGCTTGGCTTTCTTGATGTTGAGAGAACTGAGAGTTAACCAGTTTTTGACCCAGCTCACCTAACTGTGAAGAGCTTAATTGAGTCGCAACATCGTTACCTGATGCGGCTGCCGCAGTACGTGCTGCAACTGCTGCATAAGCAACTTGCATTGCTTTACGGGTATGACCTAAAGCAACGTGACCCATTTCGTGACCCAGAACGCCTTCAACTTCGTTGTCGTTCATGATGTCCATCAGGCCGCTGTATACACGTACACAGCCATTTGCCATTGCCCATGCGTTCACATCTTTAGTCATGTAAACTTTATAGTTAACCGGAGTACCGTCAACTTCACTACCCAGTGCTTTAGCAATTTTGTTTAAGCGTTGAGTATATTTGCTTGAAGCTGGAGCAATTTTGTTTTCTGCATCCATCTCTTTACAAGCGTCATCACTGAATTTTTTAACATCTGCATCAGATAATGTTGCAGCTTGGAATAATTGCATTCCAGAGTTGGTCATCAGCCCAGTGTCCATACTCTTACAGCCAGTCATAATGACCGCAGAAACTGCGACCGCAACAAGCGCCTTCATTTTCATCTTCTTTTTTTTCCTTGCTACAAAAATTATATTACTGTTTTTAATAAACCATTCTCGTTCTAATAACGATTAGGAGATATAGCCTAAAGATTCTGTTTAAAATCACAATAAGAATAAAGCCATTAAATAAGCAATCTATGAATTTGATAACAATTTTGTCCAAAGAGTGAAATTATCAGAATTATCCGCTAACTAAATAGTCGCGATTTGACTGAGTTAAATCACTCTAAAATGACTTAAATGGCTTTGCAGCGTTATCTTTCGAATAACTCAATCACACAAAAGTCCCCATGATGCTCAGGAGAGGCAATATATTGCGTAGGAGTACCTGATTTTTCGACCAATAGGGTTTCAAAATCATTTAAGACTGAGTGCTGCCCATCTACCTGCAACTCTAGCTTGCCCTGTAAGTTAAAAATCAGCACACAGTTTCCATTACTGATCCACGAGTTTGCTGACTCACAAGATACCCATTGCAGCCGAGCTGAATACTTTTCAGGGTTGTAAATCAAATTAAAATCGCGGATGGCTTCATTAATTAATTCGGCATACACATCACTTTCACCATTAAAGGCGTGAAATTGCTTTTGTAATAAAGAAACTGGCAGGTTTTTATCTATCTGCAACACAATCCCGGTGCCTTCCAATACGCCAATAATGCGCTGTTTATTTGGG
Organism: Providencia sp. LY12; assembly: GCF_057621555.1. Lineage (NCBI taxonomy): Bacteria > Pseudomonadati > Pseudomonadota > Gammaproteobacteria > Enterobacterales > Morganellaceae > Providencia > Providencia sp. LY12. Next base: position 4,249,969 of record NZ_CM172594.1, read on the forward strand.
AAGAAAGAGAATGAGCCCGCGGATTTTACGTCTGCAATCGACACTCGCCAGTCAAAATTTTCTAGCCCTTCCCCGTGGCTTCTTGCGAGTTCTAACGTAAATCCTTGCCCATTTTTCCAAGGCATTTTTTTATAATCTTGAGCAGTAAGTTTCTGGATCATGGCGCAATATGACCTCTTTGGATGTGTGAAAATCTATTTTGCAAGTGTTCGGAATAATCGCTGGAAATGAAGATAGTACGTGGAAAGTGAATGTATAGACAACATATCAGTAATAAAAATATTACTGATAGTAATAGAAGAGTAAAAAAGAGGGTTATCTTGCGCTCTTAAATTGCAACTTTAGTCCTAGTGAATGAACTATCTTCAAGATAGTGGTAAATGCAGGGTTACCTTCACCAGATAGTGCCTTATATAGCCCTTCTCGGCTCATTCCTACTTCCTTTGCTAATTGGGTCATATTTCTCGCTCTCGCAATATCGCCTAATGCTGCAAGAATGAGTGCCGTATCGCCTTCTTCTAATATTTCATTAAGATACAGCTGAATTTCTTCTTCGTTCGTTAAGTGCTCAGCAATGTCATACTCTTTTATTTTAATATTCATAGATCACCTTCAATTTCACGAAAAATTTGTTTGGCTTTGTCGATATCTTTTTGCTGCGTCGATTTATCACCACCGCTGATTAACAATACGATTGTATTATCAATCTTTCTTAAATAAACGCGATATCCTTTCCCTTCATGTATTTTTAATTCAGAAAAACCATCACCTATTGATTCAACATCACCAAAATTGCCTTGCTTCAAACGCCGAATTCTTACCTGTATTTTTGTTTTTGCTCGAATATCTTTCAGGTCATGCATCCATCTATTAAAAATATCTGTCGTTAGTACGGTCAGCATAGAGCCTCCCTTCTCGCTATCTGTCAACTATAGTTATCACACTCACACTGTCAACTATAGTTAACATAGTTCCATTTAACACAAAAAAAAGCCCCTTAAAAAGGGGCTATAAAGACAGGGATGGTGTCTATGGCAAGGAAAAACTTCAGTTATTGCTACTTCACTACTTACTTCGAAACTCAACGATACAACTTAAAAACTCAACTACAGGCTTTAAAAAACTCAACTACACTCACTACTAGGAATCTCTACTGCATAACTTGATATTCAGCGAACTTATGCTGATTAATTTGCTCAAGCTGCGCCTTTTGCTCTGGCGTCAGTAACTGGTAAAGCTCGTGATGGATACGAGCCATCTCAACGCGTTCATCCAGTTCTTTTTGCAATTGTTTCTCAAGTTGCGCTCGGACAGCTTTATCATCAAAGCGATCCGCTATAATAAGTTTGTGTAATGACTCACGTTCTTGTATTGAGGCAACATTTTCACCATGACGGTGGCGCTGGGTAGCCATCAAGTCACGAAGCTGTTGGCGCTGTTTCTCACTCAACGTGATACCATTAAACATAAATTCACTGGCACGTTCGTCGCTATTTAATGATTCAGGGATCTGAAACTGAATAGCAATATGTGTGGTTTGTAGTGGCTGGTCCGGTTGCATTTGAAGCACTAATGATGGTTCATCATCAACACTACTTTCAGATGCTTCACCAAACGCAGCGACTGGCCCGAAAACAAATGCAGAAGCTAAAACGTATGCGGCTGTTTTATGTACTGAACTGTGTTTTGTTCTGTGTACTATTCTTTGCATTTAGATACCTTGTCTCCGAACGATGCTCGTGATTCAATGGAGTTAAATATACGCGGTCGGCTGCAAACTAGCGTCAGAGCATGTAAAAGAACGTAAAGTCATGGAATCGTGAAGATTGTTATCGTATTTTGGCAGTTGGAGGACTTAATTAATGCATAAAATCCTATTAGTTGATGACGACCGTGAACTCACGTCGCTTTTAAAAGAACTGCTGGAAATGGAAGGTTTCAATGTTGTCATCGCTTATGACGGTGAGCAAGCATTACAGCAAATCGATTCATCCATTGACCTATTATTACTCGACGTCATGATGCCGAAGAAAAACGGTATTGAGACATTAAAAGAGTTACGCCAAATTCACCAAACACCCGTCATTATGTTAACGGCGCGTGGCAGTGAATTAGATAAAGTGCTGGGCTTAGAGCTCGGTGCCGATGACTATTTACCAAAACCATTTAACGATAGGGAGTTAGTAGCGCGGATTCGTGCGTTACTGCGCCGCTCAAACTGGAGCGAGCAAACTCAAGGGGACAACAGCAACACCCCAACCTTACAAGTGGATAAATTACAGCTCAATCCGGGTCGTCAAGAAGCCAGCTTCGATAACGAAATCCTTGATTTAACCGGCACCGAGTTTACTTTGCTCTATCTATTAGCCCAGCATTTAGGGCAAGTGGTTTCAAGAGAGCATTTAAGCCAAGAAGTTTTGGGTAAGCGCCTCACGCCATTTGACCGTGCGATTGATATGCATATTTCAAACTTGCGCCGCAAACTTCCAGAACGCACCGATGGTCAACCTTGGTTTAAAACCTTGCGTGGACGCGGTTACTTGATGGTTTCTGCCACATGATCAACAGCTTAACAGCTCGAATATTTGCGATTTTCTGGTTTACCCTCGCACTAGTATTAATGCTAGTGCTGATGGTGCCTAAGCTCGACTCTCGGCAGCTCACCGTCCTGATGGAAAGTGAGCAACGCCAAGGGGAGATGCTTGAGCAACACATCGAAGCCGAACTCGCTCAAGCACCGATGAACGACCTACTTTGGTGGCGACGGATTTCCAACGCCATCAAAAAATGGGCGCCCCCAGGGCAACGGCTGATTATCGTGACCAGTGAAGGCCGCGTGATTGGTGCGATGCCGAGTGAAATGCAGGTGATCCGCAACTTTATTGGTCAATCCGATAATGCCGACCATCCGAAGAAGAAAAAGTACGGACGCGCAGAAATTCTAGGTCCATTTTCTATTCGAGACGGTGAAGATCACTACCAACTGTATTTAGTTCGCCCAGCTAGCAGCCCGCAATCAGACTTTATTAATCTCTTGTTTGACAGACCATTTTTACTCTTGATTGCCACCATGCTAATCAGCGCACCGTTGCTATTGTGGCTATCATGGAGCTTGGCTCGCCCTGCCCGTAAATTAAAAATGGCGGCGGACGATGTGGCGAAAGGTAACTTGCGCCCACACCCAGAGCTAGAATCGGGTCCCCAAGAATTCTTATCTACGGGTAACAGTTTTAACCAGATGATCAGTGCGTTAGATGGCATGGTTACCGCTCAACAGCGATTGATTTCTGACATATCTCACGAGTTGCGCACCCCACTCACACGATTACAGCTAGCGACGGCATTATTACGTCGCCGCCATGGTGAGAGTAAAGAACTGGAGCGCATCGAAACAGAAACTCACCGTTTAGATAGCATGATCAATGACTTGCTGGTTCTCTCTCGCAGCCAGCATAAAAATGAAATTCTTCGCGAACACATCAAAGCCGATGAGTTATGGGGAGATATTCTAGATGATGCAAGCTTCGAAGCGGAGCAGATGAACAAGACGCTGGATGTCACATCGCACCCTGGCTCATGGCCGTTATATTGCAATCCATCCGCCATTGGCAGTGCGTTTGAAAACATAGTGCGTAACGCACTGCGCTACTCAAACACCCATATTGCGGTTGATTTCAAAGAAGAAAATAACGGTATTTTAATTACTGTCGACGATGATGGCCCAGGTGTTAGCCCTGCTGACCGCGAGCATATCTTCCGACCTTTCTATCGCACCGATGAAGCTCGCGACAGAGAAACCGGCGGTACAGGGCTTGGCTTAGCAATTGTTGAAACAGCGATTTCCCAACATAAAGGCTGGGTAAAAGCTGACGACAGCCCGCTAGGTGGATTACGCCTACAGATTTGGCTGCCAGAACACGGGCGCTAATCTTGGATTATGAAGGTCTTTGGTGCTCATGCGCCAAAGGCCTTTTTATATATCAGCCATATATTCCTATCTTATTTCGCCTAATATTCCCATCCAAACTCAACCTGACTGATAATTAACTTATTCATATTCACAAATAGTGATGAAATTAGTGTCTCAAACATTTGGCGATATTTGCCTATACGCGTTTACCACATATACTTGTAAGTAAGAAATAGCTCAGACAATTCTTATAAATATTATATTTCATTGATTATATCGTTATTCGAGTAATTACCTTTTCCTACACCACATGGGCGTGATCTATTTATATATTAATAACATACATCAAGTTACAGCTGTGATTATCATTATTTTTTATACTATCTAGCCGTATACATGCTTTTTCTTGACTATCAGATTAGCCCCTAAGTATAGATACCACTCAAACCAATATGCCACCCAATGTGAAATTAACAATTTTTGATAGAACTATATACTAATAACTCACTTAATGGTTTCAAAAAGGTGATCAGAAGATTACTGGTAAAGTAGCGATTTTTAGGCGCCTCACACCGATAGTCACTCCGATACTTTAGTGCTATTATTAAGGGCTTTTGATTGATTGTGCTTACGGCACAAGTCGACCTATATGGGAAAGCTATCATAAGCAGTGTTTATTAATTGAGCAGACCTGAAAAAAATGCAGCATTTTCAATTAATAAACACTAAATTTTGAAATTCAATGGCGCTCTGGGACCCGATAACCCAGTGCGGTAGCTATGGGATCTAATAACTACTATTATGTAGTTAAACATGGTTTCTTACGTCTTAAAATAGAATCAGAAAATCATGACAAAAAAGAAATTAATTATCATTGGTGCTGGTGGTTTTGCTAAATCTATTATTGATAGCTTAGATGAACACCAATACTCATTATCAGGATTTGTAGATACCTACAAAATAGGAACTCACCAAGGCTATCCAATTATAGCTAAAAGCATCTATCACATTAGCAATCCGTCAGATTATGTATACTTTATTGGTATTGGAGACCCTGTTGTCCGACATGAATTTTTAATTCTTTTAAAAGAAAAAAAACTAGAACTTATTAATGTTATAGATCCCACAGCAATATTATCTAAGAGTGTGTATTTAGGTACAGGGATTTATATAGGGAAAATGAGTATCATTAATAGTGGAACAACAATATTAGATGGCGCCGTAATTAATACTAGAGCTTTAATTGAACATGGCAATACAATTGGAATATGCACTAACATTTCAACAAATGTTGTATTGAATGGTGATGTCAATGTTGGACAGAAGACTTTTGTCGGAAGTTGTACTGTAGTAAATGGGCAGATCAATATAGGCGAGTGTTCCATTATTGGCTCCGGTTCTGTAGTTATTCGCAATATCCCAGATAACGTTGTTGTTGCAGGTTCACCCACAAGACTAATTAGAGAAATATAGAATGAATAAAATTTTTATTGTCGCTGAAATAGGTTGTAACCATAACGGTGATTATCAATTAGCCAAAAAAATGGTCGATGAGGCATATAAAGCGGGTGTTGATGCAGTAAAATTTCAAACATTTAAAGCAGATCAATTAATATCTAAGATTGCACCAAAAGCTGAATACCAGATAAAAGTAACTGGCTCTAATGAATCACAGTTAGAGATGACCAGAAAATTAGAACTACCATATGAGGAATTCATAAAACTTGAAGAATATGCCAAGCAACTAGGTTTAGATGTCTTCTCAACTCCATTTGACTTTGACTCCATAGATTTTCTTGCATCACGAAATCAAAAAAAATGGAAAATTCCGTCCGGTGAGCTACTTAATTTACCTTATTTAGAAAAAATTGCGAAATTAGAAATTCCTAATAAAGAAATTATCATTTCTACAGGAATGGCTACTATAGATGAAATAAAAATGGCTCTTAATGTGCTTCATCAGAATGGAATAAAAGCACAAGATATTACTATATTACATTGCAATACCGAATATCCAACACCTTTTGAAGATGTAAACTTAAATGCTATTACTGGATTTAAAGAAATATTTAAAGATTATAAAATAGGCTTTTCTGACCATTCTCCTGGATATTATGCAGGAATAGCATCAGTACCTCTTGGTATTACTTTTATTGAGAAACATTTTACTCTAGATAAAAATTTTGACGGCCCAGACCATAAAGCCTCAGTTACCCCTGATGAGCTATATTTATTATGCCAAGGCATTCGTACTATAGAGTTAGCTTTAGGAAGCAAAGAAAAGCAGGTAACTGAGTCAGAGAGAAAAAATAAAATTGTTGCACGAAAATCAATAGTTGCCAAAAGAAATATTACAAAAGGTGAGATCTACACTATTGAAAATATAACAACAAAGCGCCCTGGAAATGGTATCAGCCCTATGTACTGGTACGATATCTTAGGTACAAAAGCTGAAAATAATTTTGAAGAAGATCAATTAATTAAACATTCAGGCTATTTACCTCAAGAGGTGTAGTTTATGACATTAAAAAAGATAGCCATTATTCCAGCTCGTTCTGGTTCAAAAGGATTACCAAATAAAAATATTTTGATGCTACTAGGTAAACCATTAATAGCTTATACAATCGAAGCCGCTATTAATTCAAAATTATTCGAACGAGTTATCGTATCAACTGACTCCATAGAATATAAAGAAATTTCAGAGAAATATGGTGCTGAAGTCATTATTCGAGATAAGGAATTAGCATCAGATCAAGCTACCTCATTCATGGTTATTGATAATATATTAAAAAAAATACCTCAGTATGATTACTTTGTATTATTACAACCGACATCACCATTCCGTGATGAGTCTCATATTAAAGAGGCTATAGGTATTTTTGAATCCAATGATAAACATGAGTTTCTAGTTTCAGTAACTGAAAGTGAAAAAAGTACAGACTTAATTAAACCAATTGATTCAGATAACTCGTTAAAACATTTTAACCTAGACTTCAGTAATTATCGAAGACAAGATTCGCAATATTATACCCCTAATGGAGCGATATTTATTGGATATAACAGTTCTTACTTAAAACAAAAACATTTCTTTGGTCCTAAGGCCACAGCATACTTTATGTCTAAAAAAGACTCTATTGATATTGATGATGCTTTAGACTTTGAACTTGCCATTTGTATTCAGTCAAAAAAAGAAAAAGAAAAAACCTTACTTGAGAATATAAAGAATAGGATTAATGAAAAAAAAGAGCTATTTAATAAAGAATATCCAATTACTTTAATAGGGCACTCTATATTTGACAATTGGAATATTGAAAAATTAAATGAAAAAGAAGTTAATAATTTAGGGATTTCTGGAATTAGCTCAGAAAAATACATTGAATTAATATTAGATAAAAACTTAATTACAAGCATCGGCAATACTATTGTTATCTTTGCAGGAACAAATGACATTACTCTAAACGATTGGACACCCGAAAAAACGTGGTTCTGGATTACTAACATGGTAGAAAAGATATTATTAATTAATCCAACTGCTAACATCTATATATTGTCTGTACCACCAATTAGAGGCCGTATAGATAGAAATAATCATGTCATTGAGTTGCTAAATGAGTATCTAAATAATGAAATACATAAATATAATGGCAAACTCAAATACATAAGATTAAGTAGTGATTTTTATGATGCGTTTGGAAATCTAAAATCTGAGTTTACCTATGATGGTTTGCATTTCACTCAAGAAGCTTATTTACACTTAGAAAAAGAATTAGGTGATGCTTTAAAATGAAAAAGATATTATATGTTACCGGCTCAAGAGCTGAATATGGCATAATGAAACCACTATTAATTGCATTAAAAAATGACCCTGATATTGAACTGACATTAGTAGCTACTGGTATGCACTGCGATGAGAAATTTGGTTTAACTTATAAGAATATAAAGGATGATGGTTTTGTAATTGATAAATTAATTGATATAGAGCTAAATACATCTAACAATCAAAAAATACTAAAATCAATGGCTATATGTTTAGATAAATTTGGGCAGTATTTTGAAGATAACCATTTTGATGCTGTTATGATTTTAGGTGATAGATATGAAATCTTTTCTGTTGCTATTGCTGCTGCAATGCATAATTTACCAATTATCCACCTGCATGGGGGAGAACAAACATTAGGTAACTATGACGAATTCATAAGACATTCGATTACTAAAATGTCTAAACTACATTTAGCATCGACCGATGAATATCGACAACGCATCATCCAATTAGGTGAACACCCTAATTCCGTATTTAACATAGGCTCTTTAGGCGCAGAAAATAGTTTATCATTATCTTTGCCAACTAAAAACGCGTTAGAAAAAAAATATGGCATTCTTAATAGAGAGTATTTTGTAGTTGTTTTCCATCCAGAAACTCTAATGAGTACCCCTATAGAGCAACAAGTATCTGAACTTCTCAGCGCTCTTAATGAACTTTCAAATATTTATGACTATATCTTCATTGGTTCAAATTCAGATACTGGATCAAATATAATTTCATCTTTAATTAGCGAATTTTGCGAACAAAAAAAAACTCGTTATATTACATCATTATTACCTGAAGAATACTTAGCTTTATGTAAATATTCATGTGGATTAGTCGGAAATTCCTCATCTGGCATAATAGAAATGCCATCATTAAAAATACCAACAATAAATATTGGTTTTCGTCAAGGCGGTAGAATTAAAGCAAAAAGCACAATTGACTGTGTATGTATAAAATCCAAAATAGTTGAGTCTATTCTTTATAGCCAATCTAATGAATTCCAAGCTATTGTTAAAAACTCAATTAATCCATACTCACAAAATAATTCAAAAGAAAACGCATTGAAAATTATCAAAGGATTTATAGCCAAAGATAATAATAGCCCTAAAATTTTTTTTGATTTTGAAAATAATGAGAATTAAATGAAAATATTATTTATCCTTGCCGATATCACTTTTATTGGCGGAATAGAACGAGTTATAGCAAACCTATCAAACGCTCTATCTAAACATAATATAGAAGTAGAAATACTAAGTTTATACAAATCAAATGATTATTGTCACTTCGATATAGATAAAAAAATAAAAATTTCATTTTTGAATGAAAGCTTGCACTATGATGGAAAACCAGGGTCACTAAAAAGGCTATTAAAGCATTTAACAAATATAAAAAAATTGAGGAATTATCTAGAAGAAAACTCGTTTGATTTTATAATAGCAAATTCATTTCCTACTGCCTTTCAATTATACTTTTCAAAAAAAGAAAGTAATTGGATAGCATACGAACATGTTCATTTTAATTACTATAATTATTTAGTAAGAAAAATCAGAAATTTAATTTATAAAAAATTTGATAAAATAGTTGTGTTAACAACTAAAGATGAAAAAAAGTTTAGCCAAATTTTCAATAATGTAATAACCATCCATAATCCATTAAGTTTCGAGAGCACATCGGTCTCTAATTTAGAAAATCATACACTGATTGCAGTTGGACGTTTGGAGAAGCAAAAAGGTTTCGACATACTAATTGATGCATTCTCAAAAATAAATAACAAAAATTGGCGATTAAATATTTTTGGCGAAGGTAATGAACATGAGAAATTATTACAAAAAATAAATTCATTAGGAGCCTCTAATATTTATTTAATGGGAAAATCTAATGATATAAAAAGAGAAATGCTATACTCTAGTATTTTCATTCTTTCATCCAGATTTGAAGGCTTCCCTATGGTATTGGGTGAAGCAATGGAATGTGGCTTACCATGTATATCATTTGATTGTCCAAATGGACCATCAGATTTAATTCAGCATGACCATAATGGAATTCTAGTTAAGAATGGTTGTACTGATTCCTTAGCAAAAAATATAGAAATGCTAATAAACGATCAAAAAAAAATAAACTATTTAGCTGAAAATGCTAAATCTTCTGTTAAAGAACTATCAATATGCAATATAACAAATCAATGGATGACAATGCTTCATCAGGTGAAAAAATGAAAAAAAATGTTTTTGTATGTAAGACCACATGGGAGCATTTTATTACATTATTAGTCTGTGCCAATATCTATAATAAAGAAAAAGAAAAGTCTGTCATAATCATTGAAAAAGCATTAGAAAATAGTTCTTTTTTCAAAAAAATAATTCAACTAGAATATTTTAGTGAATGCCTTCAAATATCACTAAAACAAAATAGAATATTGAAATTCATTCTCTTTAAATATAGAATTAAAATATCACTTAACCATTTTTTGAAAAAATTTACAAATAATAATACCTCAATCAATGTTTTTGTAGACCAAAGTGTTATCTCTCAATATTTTATACATAGAAATCTCAAACTAAATCTTTATGAACACGGAAATGGAAACTATCTTGTTGGCGCTTATCCGAACTTTCCTATCTTAAAAAAGATTCTTGGTGTAACTCCTGGATATGGAAGAAGCAATATGATTGAAAATATTTATCTGCAATATCCAGATAAAGCCCCTCATGATATAAAATATAAGACTAAAAAATTAGATTTAAAAAACCTGTTTAATTCACTAACACTTAAACAACAGCAAGAGATATATAATATTTTTGACATACCTGAAATATTAAGCAGTGATAATAATTTAATAATATTAACACAACCCTTTAGTGAAGATGGATTCATGTCAGAAAGTAAAAAAATAAAAATCTATCATGATATCATCATTAAAAATTCAAATAAAAAAATATATATAAAGCCGCATCCTAGAGATAGGACAGACTATAAAAAACTATTTAAAAAAGACATAATTGTCTTCCCATCATCTTTTCCAATTGAAATATTAAACTTTAAAAATATAGAATTTAATACAGCTATTACAATATGTTCAGGATCTATCTATAACTTTCATTATCCTATTAATGTGGAAATTATTGGTACTGAAGATTTACCTGAATTAATTAAGCCTTTAGGAAAAATAAAGCAACAGTCTATACCTAAAGATAAATATAATTCAATTCAGTACATTTAACTTATGGAATTTTATATATTATTTTTTGTTATACTAATAACACTTACTCTAATATCACTTGTTTATAAAAACTTTGATTATACTTGTTATATAGTATCAACATTTATTGCTATATTTTTCATAGGTGGACGTTTAAATGTAGGAGCTGATTTTATTGAGTATCAGCACATATATAACTATGAAGAAAAAATAAATTTTGATTTTTTATTTGAATTTTTCTTTAAATTATTTAGATGGTTAGGCTTAAATTATCCAGAAGCGTCACTATCTTTTTTTATGCTTACTTTATTATTTTTCCATTTAGCTATAAAGAATAACTCTTGTAAAACACTTTCTCTTTTTTTCTTTATCTTATATTCTATAGTTTCATTAACATCAACAATTAGGCAAGGTTTATCTCTTCCTTTTTACCTACTAGCTTTTAACTATATATTAAACTTGCGAAAGTACTATTTTTACTCTTTTATTGGCACCTTATTTCATGTGTCAAGTTTTATCATGCTTTTAATTTACCCGCTAAAAAAAATAAAAATCAGTAGACCTAACTTTTTATTTGTTATCCTATTTTCGTTTCTAGTAGGCTATTTTGATTTAATTAACGTACTTATTTGGTTTATTGATAATACTATAACCTTTAATAATTATCATGCTAATAAAATACTAACTTATTCTACACGCTATAATGAACCAATGTCTCTGATTTCACAGTTATATAGGTTAGGTGGTGTGCTTTTTCTATTTATTTTTAATAATAGCCTATGTAAGAGAGAAGACTTAAATTTTTGTAAAAATATATACTTGATGACATTTCTATTCACATTGATATTTAAAGATAATGGAGTCCTTATTAATCGACTATCATTTTCCACAAATGTATCATTATTATATATAGCCTTTAATTATAACTATATAAGTAAAAAGAAAATAACCAAAGAGATAATATTATTATTTTTCATTACTTATTTTTCCGTAAATTACTTTAAGTTTATCCTTACAGACTTACGATATGGAATTGAAAGTGCGTATTTACCTTATAGAAATTTTATTTTTGACAACTAGAAAATGAATATAGACAAGTTACTCTATTTTATATTTGATATTATAAATAAAGCTCTCCCTTTCCTCATGATACCATTTATTACTCGTCATGTGTCATTAGGTGAATATGGTAATATTGAGTTATTTATTTCTATCTATGTTTTTTTTAGCTTTATTATTAGTTTTGCTTTTGAAGGATGGCTATCATCTAATTATTTTAAAACCAGCAAATTATCGATATACATAAAGTCATATTTATTATTTGTTCTATATTTATCTTTAATTATCTTTCTTTTCATATTTATTTATGACTCGTTTTTATCTTTAACTATCTTTATCGCCTTTACTAATGCTATTCTTTTTCTTGTTACTACTTTACTTAGATTAGAAGGTAAATTCAAATATGCGGGAGCAATACTGTTATTCAATAGTGTAATTAATGTAATCACGTTATATTTGTTTTTTATACTCTTTGAGCCAACATTTCAGAGTCGAATTTATGCCCTTGTATTAACATACTTCATTACACTATCTATTCTTATTTATATTATAAGAATAAAATATAACCATATAATTTTAGCTAACGCAGAATTATCAGCATTTAAAGTGATATTTTTATTTTGCCTTCCTTTATGCATCTCAATGATTAGCTCATGGATTAAAGGAAATGTTGATAAGTTTTATATTGGGAGTTTACTATCATTAAATGATCTAGCCATCTATTCCTTGGGGTTTCAAATTAGCTCTGTTTTAGGTGTAATAACCATTACTATAAATAAAATAATTCAACCTTCTTTTTTTTATAAAATGAGCAATGGTTTAAATACTAAAGGAAGTATTTTTCTAGTGATCTTAATAATAATTATCGGCTCTATTTTTTATTTGTTCTCTATAGATTACTTATTCTCATTTATCTTTGATGATAGATATTTACCTTCTATGGAACTACTCCCATTTTTTATCTTATCATTTACTTCATCAGCTATAGTTATGATATTAAATAATTATTTAATGTTTCATCAAAAAACAAAATTAATCATGTATCAAGTAATAATCTCTTCATTTTTTCATTGTATAATCAGTTTTTCTCTCATTCATTACTTTTCAATTATTGGAGCAACAATAGCACAGCTAACATCGTCTATCCTATCATTGTTAATTACATTATTTTTCCTGAGAAAATTAAAGTATGCCAAGCTTAATATCAGTTGTAATGCCAGCCTATAATGCAGAAAAAACAATTTTAGAGTCAATTGAGAGCGTTATATCTCAAACATATTTAAATTGGGAGTTAATAATTATTGATGATTGTTCTAATGATATGACGCTTGAGATTATAAAAAAATATTCAATTCAAGATAGCCGAATCAAACTTATTAAAAATGAATTTAATCTTGGAGTTTCTTCCTCAAGAAACATATCAATCAAAAATTGTTCAGGTGATTTTATTTGCTTTCTAGATAGTGATGACATTTGGAGCCCTAATAAACTAGAAAAACAAATGCTTCTACTAAATAGTGGATGGGATGTTGTATGTTCCAATTACACTACATTTTCCGATGATAGTAATATCATACTACAACACAGGAAATCTCCACCAATAATTAAATATACTGACATGTTAAAATCTAACTTTATTGGTAACCTAACAGGTATATATAACAGAAAAAAGCTAGGTACATTTTTTCAAAAGAAACTTGGCCATGAGGATTATGTAATGTGGCTAAATATATTAAATAAATCAAGAAAAGCATATTGTATTCAAGAGCCTCTCGCAAAATATAGAATATCTAAAAAATCAATATCCGCGAATAAAATAAAAACCATGCAATGGCAATGGTTTATTTATCGTAATGAGCTGCAATTTTCACTAATAAAATCCATGTATTACTTTTCTCATTACATAGTCAATGCCTTAAAAAAGAGAAGATAATTTATGCTAACTATCATCGGTGGTTCCGGTTTTATCGGAACACGTCTGTCAAACCAATTAAAATCTAAAAATATCGATTTCAAAATTGTTGATATTGAAAAAAGTGAAGCCCACCCTGAAAAATGGGAATTTGGCGATGTCACCAAACCTGAAACGCTTATCGAACCACTGAAAGGTAGTGACGTTATTATTAACCTATCGGCAAAACACAAAGATAACGTTCACCCTATTAGCCTTTACTATGAAGTGAACGTTGATGGTGCCAAAAACGTCTGTGATGTCGCTGAACAATTGGGTATCAAACATATTGTTTTCACCTCATCGGTTGCTGTTTATGGCTTTGTTGAAAAAGAAACCGGGGAAGATGGCGAATATCATCCATTTAACCACTATGGTAAATCTAAGTTAGAAGCTGAATACGTTTACGATGCATGGCAGGCAAAATCTGCGGACAATATCTTAGTCACTATTCGTCCGACCGTTGTATTTGGTGAAAATAACCGTGGTAACGTTTATAACCTATTCCGCCAAATTGCGTCTGGTCGATTCTTAATGATCGGTTCTGGTAACAACCAAAAATCAATGGCTTATGTAGAAAATATTGCAGCGTTTATTACATTCGCAACCACCTTCACTGAAGGAAAGCATGTATTCAATTACATCGATAAGCCTGATTTTACAATGAACGAATTAACAACGGTCATTTGTGGTGCCCTTAATAAGCCAAAATCTAATATCAGCATTCCATATCCAGTTGGGATTTTAGGTGGCTACTGCTTTGATGTACTTTCTAAACTCACAGGGAAAGAATTCCCAGTTAGTAGTATTCGTGTGAAAAAATTCTGTGCTCGTACACAATTTAAATCCAATTACATTGGAAATACCTCTTTTGTTCCACCTGTTACTTTGGAACAAGGTATCGCCAATACTGTGCAATATGAGTTTAAATAAAACCCATTTTTCATAATCTCAATTTTGGAATATATAGACAGGATGCAACCATGAGCAGTTCTTGCGTATTAGTCACCGGCGGTCTTGGCTATATCGGCAGCCATACCTGCGTACAAATGATCCAACAAGGTATTCAGCCGATTATTTTAGATAATCTTCATAATGCTAACCTTGAGGTGCTTAATCGCATTGAAACTATCACGGGAACTAAACCGACGTTTTATCAAGGCGATGTTCGTGATGAAGCTATTTTGGAAACCATTTTTGCTCAGCATTCCATTAGCTCAGTGATCCACTTTGCGGGGTTAAAAGCAGTAGGTGAATCTGTCGAAAAGCCGATTGAATACTATGATGTGAATGTGAATGGCACCTTAGTTTTAGTGCAAAGCATGCGTCAGGCAGGTGTTAAAAGCTTAATTTTTAGCTCCTCTGCGACTGTGTATGGTGAGCCTGAACATACCCCGTTAACTGAAGAATCCTCTGTCGGAAATACCAATAGCCCATATGGTACGAGCAAATATATGGTTGAGCGTATTTTAACTGACCTCAGTATCTCTGATAGCGAATGGTCCATTTCCTTACTACGCTACTTCAATCCAGTTGGTGCACATAACTCCGGCTTGATGGGTGAAGACCCGAATGGCATCCCAAATAACCTGACTCCGTTTATTGCTCAAGTGGCTGTCGGTCGCCGTAAAGAACTTGCTGTATTCGGCGGGGATTATGCCACCAAAGACGGCACTGGCGTCCGCGATTATATCCATGTGATGGATTTAGCTGATGGGCATATTGCTGCGTTAAATCATATGAATAAAAACTCAGGGCTTTATATCTATAATCTGGGTACAGGTACCGGAACCAGCGTGCTGGAAGTGATCGCTGCTTTTGAAAAAGCTGTCGGTAAACCAATCCCTTATAAAATTGCTGAACGTCGTGCAGGAGATATTGCTGAATATTGGTCAACTCCAGCAAAAGCAGAGTGCGAGCTTGGTTGGAAAGCCAAATATAACATTCAGGATATGGCTGATGATGTATGGCGCTGGCAATCTATGAATCCTAACGGTTATCAAAGCTAAATCATTCTTGATATAGCATCAATTAGGCGAGCCTCTAGCTCGCCTTTTTATTTTCCATTTTTTATTCCCTCAAACTCTATTCTCACCATACAGTTAACCTACTCACTTCCTAGTTCGCTTCTGGTCTATTCCTCAAACCACCTCTCACTCACAAAACATCCATCTCATCAATATCATTTTTTGTTTTATTATATTTTTATATAACATCGATTTTTGGATGAATTATTTGGTTTTTTATTTAAAACTGAACTATTATCCCGAGCTGACTTTATGTCGTGTAACTTCGATTGCTAAAAATTACCATTATCCATCCTGATTAGGGCTATTATCATGTTCAGTAAATTTTTCATAACTATCACAATGAGCATCCTAATTTCTGGGTGTCATCTCGTCCCGGGAGCCTATATTTCCACATCAGGAAAGAGGGTTATTGATACTGGTAAGCAAGATATCAACCAGCTTGTGGATATTTACCCTATCTCCCCTAAGCTGATAAGTGAAATGCAAGTTGCCCCCGTGATTGCAAAATCTAATCCTCAGCTTGAAAAGCAGCTAGCCGATTACGACTATCGTGTTGGCGTGGGTGATGTGCTGGCAATTACCGTATGGAATCACCCTGAACTCACTATCCCCGCGGGCTCCTATCGCAGCGCTGCTGATTCAGGGAATTGGGTTCACGCAGATGGCACCATTTATTATCCCTATATTGGAAAAGTCTCCGTTCTTGGTAAAACAATCAGTGAAATCAGGAAATTAGTCAGTACCCGACTAGCTGCTTACCTTGAAGCACCACAAATCGATGTCAGCATTGCCGCCTTTCGTTCGCAAAAAATTTATGTGTCTGGCGAAGTGACTAAGCCGGGTTCCTTGCCCATCACTAATGTCCCTCTCACTATTTTAGAAGCCTTTAATACCGCAGGCGGGTTAACCGAAAAAGCGGACTGGGACAATGTGATCCTCACCCGCGAAGGCAAAGAGATAAAAATCTCGCTGCAATCTCTAATCCAATACGGTGATTTAACCCAAAACTACTTAATGCTATCTGGCGATGTTCTCTATGTTCCCCGTAATGATGCGCAAAAGGTCTTTGTGATGGGAGAAGTGGGGAAACCATCAACATTGACTATCGACCGTGCAGGAATGAGCATCACTGAAGCGCTAAGTAAAGCCAATGGGCTCAACCAAACAACCGCAAGTGCAACAGGGATTTTTGTCATTCGGTCAACGCATAAACCCACACCAATAGCAGATTCTGAAGACGAAAACCCCCTTTCTAAAATGGCAGAAATTTATCAACTCGACCTCTCCGATGCGACATCACTCGTGATGGGAACTGAATTTAAATTACAACCTTATGACCTTGTTTATGTAACAGCAGCACCCGTTGTTCGGTGGAACCGTTTAATCACCCAATTACTGCCAACCATCGCCTCATACAACCAGCTTGCCGAAGGGACTAAGCGTATTCATGCATGGTAATTTTATTTTTAATCAAATACTTATGTTCAATAACATTCTTATCGTGTGCATGGGGAACATCTGCCGGTCACCCACTGCGGAGCGTTTAATGCAGGAGCTTTTCCCCCAAAAAATGATCCACTCCGCAGGGCTGATTGCGCTGGAGAATCAACGGGCTGATGCTCAAGCTCGTCATATAGCAAAAAGCCATCACCTCTCTTTGGAGGATAATCGTTCTCGTCGTTTGACCGGGCATTTATGCCAGATGGCGGATTTGATCCTCGTAATGGAAAACACTCATACCCAAAAACTTTATCGGCAATTTCCGCAAACCCGAGGAAAAGTCATGCTATTTGGTGAATGGCTAAATAAAACCGAAATCCCAGATCCTTATAAACATAGCGAGGAGATGTTTGTGCATGTTTATCAGCTTATGGAAAAAGCAGCCGAGTCGTGGCAAGGAAAGATTTAACCTCTATTTAAACTTATTTAAAAACTAACTCTATGAACAATACAGAAAAAAAGCATGTGCCGAACACCGATGAAATCGACTTACTCGCTATATTAAAAACACTGAAATCTAACACGCTAACGATAGCGGCGTTTACTATTGCCGCCATTTTAAGTGCCGGAGTGTATTGCTGGCTCGCTTCTCCTATTTACCAAGCGAATGCTACATTACAGTACGATAAAGTAAACCAAGCATCACTATTAGAAAAAATGAACGATGGAATACTTTTTGGTGGCAATAACGGGCAAATCGATTCAGAAATTGAAGTCATTAAATCCAGAATGGTGTTAGGCGAAACGGTGTCAGATTTGAATTTAGATATTCGGATTTTACCTTCAAAGATATTTTCCAGATTTCTAAGTGATGCGGCCGCTGTTCATATTGCAAAGTACCAATTGCCTTCAGATTTAATCGGCCAGCCCGCCACGTTAACCTTTCTAGATAGTCACCAATATACATTAAATCTTGCTGGCCAAACTTATCATGGGCAAATTGGCACCCCTTTAGAGCAGGGAGAAATTCAGTTATTGATTGATTCATCTACAGCTCAAGGTGGGGAAAAACTGACCTTAATAAAAAATGATCGTTATTCTGCTATCGAAAATTTGCGACGCCGTCTCAGTATGAATGAAGCCAGTAAAGGCTCTGGTATCATTAACTTAACAATTAAAGGGGAAAATCAACGAGAAAATATCGAGATTTTGGATAATGTTATTCAGAATTATATTAATCAAAATAGAGAACACAGAAAACTAGCCACAAACAACACGTTGATTTTTCTAGATAATTACATACCAAAAATAAAAAACAAGCTCGATCATTATGAAAATCAGTTAAATACGTTTCGTAAACAAAATGAGTCCATTGACCTAACGCTAGAGGCCAAATCTGCACTTGAGAGTGCATTGCATGTAGAAGAAAGGCTAAATGAGCTTACTTTTAAAGAAGTGGAGCTTCAACAACGATATACCCGCAGCCACCCGGCTTATCAAGCCTTACTCGATACACGCCAAAAATTGCTACTTGAGAAAGAAAAAGCCAGCAAAAACATTCAACAGCTGCCAAACACCCAGCAGCAAATTATTCGTTTAACTCGTGATGTTGAATCCGAGCAAGCTATTTATAATCAGTTGGTGACCAAGCAACGCGAACTCAGTGTGCTGAATTCAGGGATCACTGCCGATGTGCGAATTATTGACTCCGCAGAATCTTATCCCGCAGCCATTGCTCCCAAGAAAAGCTTAATCATGGCGCTGGCCTCCTTATTAGGTCTCGTAATAGGTTGTGCATTTGTGATCGGGAAAGAGCTTCTCAATAATAAAATTAAGAACACGGAAGATCTCGAGGCGCTAGACCTCCGTGTTTATGCCGCCGTTCCATTCTCGTTGGATGAAAAAAAATCACGGTATCGCGAAAGTAAAAAGCCCCTATCCATTGAAAAACCAGCAGATATGGCAATAGAGTCCATTCGTTCATTAAGAACAAGTGTCTATTTTTCTGTTATGAACCAAGACAATAATATTGTGATGGTGACAAGTGCATCCCCAAATGTAGGAAAAAGTTTTATTACTGCAAATATGGCTGTCGTCCTCGCCAATGCAGGTAAAAAAATTCTGCTTATCGATACTGATTTACGCAAAGGACATATCCATAAAACATTTGGGCTAGAAAATAAATCTGGGCTTTCAGAGTTTTTATCCCAACATAGGGAAAATCCAGTCTCGACACACCAACAAGTTATTGAGAATTTAGACATTATTAGTCGAGGGAAAAGCACCTCGCACTCTTCAGAACTGCTTATGAGCGAGCAATTTAAGCATTTATTGGACTCAGTTAAACATCAATATGACATGGTTTTGTTGGATACTGCGCCCATTTTTGCGA
Source organism: Providencia sp. LY12 (assembly GCF_057621555.1). Lineage (NCBI taxonomy): Bacteria > Pseudomonadati > Pseudomonadota > Gammaproteobacteria > Enterobacterales > Morganellaceae > Providencia > Providencia sp. LY12. The sequence goes on from NZ_CM172594.1 coordinate 4,269,758, forward strand.
TTACAGATCCCGCTATCATCGGAAAATATACCGGCACATCACTTTTAGTGGCCTATTATGGCGTGAATACCGTTAAAGAAATTGAACGCGCACTTAAACATTTCAAGCAAAATAATATTGAAATTACTGGCACCATTCTTAATGGCATTGATGAAAAATCTGACGATTATCATTATGTCTACCAGTATTAATCGAATGGCGAGCCACCCGCTCGCCTTTCACTCTCATACCTACACAACTAATGCATCTTTCCAAATTTGCGCGTAAACTCTGCATCATCTTTTTCATCCCGACCAATAGCCGTTAACGTTATGCCACATATTGTTTTATTCGAACCTGAAATCCCACCAAATACTGGGAATATCATCCGCTTATGCGCCAATACAGGCTTTAGTCTGCACCTGATCCATCCCCTCGGTTTTACTTGGGATGACAAACGCTTACGCCGTGCAGGGCTAGATTACAGCGAATTTGCGGATATCAAACATCATCATGACTATTACGCATTCTTAGAAAGTGAAGGGTTAAATCCTGATAATAATCAGTCGCCAACGGGCGCTCGTGTGTTTGCGTTGACAACCAAAGGTAAACCGAGCCACAGCAATGTGAGCTATCGGGAAGATGATTATTTGATGTTTGGACCAGAAACTCGCGGCTTACCGCCTTATGTTCTCGACAATATGCCAATCGAGCAGAAAATTCGTATCCCGATGCTGGCTGAAAGCCGCAGTATGAATCTTTCTAACTCGGTCGCCGTTGTAGTTTTCGAAACGTGGCGCCAGCTTGGGTATCCGGGTGCGCTGCTGAAAGACTAAAACAACAAAGGAGCTGCTTAAGCTCCTTTGTTTTTTTAATCTTAATATGATGCCTAATTCTCTATTTCAATATTACGGACATCAGTTAATCCATCTGAATGGCTATTATACTGATCGAGATTTTTAAGCAAGTCTACTTCTAAAAAGACAGGTGAATGTTTCTTACTTAGCTGAGAATAGCGGCACCTAAGTAGCTCAACAAACTGAGTTGAACTCGAATCTTGCACTTTTTTCACCAGCTAAATCCCATCCCCGCCTTCAAAACCATCAACGTTGCCATTAAAGTTTTGATCCATCTCCAGCGATGGCTTATCGCTTGTTGGCTTACCGACAATACGCGCAGGAACTCCCGCCACTGTGGTATGAGGAGGAACTGGGTGCAGCACTACAGAGCCAGCGCCAATTTTTGCGCCGCGACCAATTTCAATATTGCCCAGAATTTTAGCGCCAGCGCCAATCATCACCCCTTCACGTACTTTAGGATGACGGTCGCCACAGGTTTTACCGGTACCGCCTAGCGTAACAGACTGAAGAATAGACACATCATTTTCGACAATCGCCGTCTCACCAATCACGATCCCCGTCGCGTGGTCGAGCATGATCCCACAGCCAATACGGGCAGCTGGATGGATATCGACCCCAAAAGAGACCGAAATTTGGTTTTGTAGATAAACGGCCAACGCTTTACGCCCTTCACCCCATAACCAATGCCCAATACGATAGGCTTGTAGGGCGTGAAAACCTTTCAAATACAGCAGTGGCGTAGAATATTTATCAACCGCAGGGTCTCGTAAACGGACAGCAGAAAGGTCCATCGCCGCAGAGAAAATCATCTGCTCGTCATTACGATATGCTTCTTCCACAATTTCGCGGACTTCCATTGCGGGCATAATCGGTGAACTCAACTTGTTCGCCAACATATAGCTAAGCGCACTACCGAGGTTGTCATGCTTCAGTAATGTCGCGTTAAAAAAACTGGCAAGCAAAGGCTCACAGTCAGCAAGCGCCTTGGCTTCTTCCTTAATGTAACCCCAAATTCTATCCAGTTCTTCACGCGACATAATGGCTCTCTTCTATATTATTATTAGCTTGGTAACTTAGGCATATCTGCAATTTCATCTTTAGTTGCACGCCCGAGCAATGCTTGGGAGGCTTCTAACACATTTTTATTGCAGTAGAGAATTTGATAAATCTGTTCCGTGATTGGCATTTCAACACCGGCACGCTCCGCAAGGGCTTTCACTTCTTTGGTATTACGATAGCCTTCAACCACTTGCCCAATCTCTTTTTCCGCCTCTTCCACACTGACACCATTTCCCAACATCATACCGAAACGGCGGTTACGGGATTGATTGTCGGTGCAGGTTAACACTAGGTCGCCAAGTCCTGCCATACCCATAAATGTGGATGGATCAGCGCCCAGTGATACACCTAAGCGGCTCATTTCAGCTAACCCACGAGTGATCAACGCTGTACGTGCGTTTGCCCCGAAGCCCATACCATCGGAGATCCCTGCGCCAATTGCGATAACGTTTTTTACTGCGCCACCGAGTTGCACACCAATCATGTCAGGGTTTTTATAGACACGGAAACTTTTACCGCAATGGAATAATTTTTGTAAATCATCACCAAATTGGCTATCGGATGCGGCGACTGAAATAGCCGTAGGGAGACCAGCTGCAAGCTCTTTGGCGAAGGTAGGGCCAGAAAGCACCGCCAGAGGAATTTCGTTTCCTAATACCTCACGCGCTACATCTTGCAACAAACGCCCGGTATCTCTCTCTAACCCTTTGGTTGCCCAAATAATGCGGGAGCCCGCTTTTAGATACGGTTTGATTTGCTTGAGCACATCACCAAATACATGGCTAGGTACCACAATCAAGATATTCAGGCTCGCTTCAACGGCGCTTTTTAAGTCCGTTTCGAGAGATAAACTATCAGGGAAAGAAACACCAGGTAAAAATGCTTGGTTGCTACGTTCTTGGTTTAATTTACGGATGTGTGCTGGGTCATGCCCCCACAACACCACCTGATGACCATTACGCGCAAGAGTAATGGCTAAAGCGGTGCCGTACGAGCCGGCACCGATCACTGTCATTGAAGCAGTATTCATTAAGCGACCTTATTGAACTTCAGGGTTCTGCGCTTGTTCACCTTGTTGCTGCTGTAAGTAATTCATGAACAGTGCATCAAAGTTAACTGGCGCTAAGTTCAATTGTGGGAAAGTACCACGACCCACCATGTTCGTGATAGTTTCACGCGCATATGGGAACAGGATATTCGGGCAGTATGCACCTAAGCAATGTGCCATTTGAGTGCCTTCGATACCATCAATGGAGAACACTCCCGCTTGCTGAACTTCACACAGAAATGCAGTTTCTTCGCCCAGAGTAGCGGTAGTTGTCACACGCAGAACAACCTCATATACGCCTTCAGCTAGCTGAGTTGAAGAAGTATCTAAATCTAATTTGATCTCTGGCTGCCACTCTTTTTGAAAGATTTGAGGTGCATTAGGTGCTTCAAATGAAACGTCTTTTGCGTAGATACGTTGAATTTGAAATACCATTTCTGAGTTGTTTTGTTCTGACATAATAATTACCTTACTTCCATATTAGAGTTTCGAGATATATTCAGTTGCCGGCACATTTTACAGTGCCGGATAATTACTTCTTACCACGAGCCAGTGGTAGGTTTTCACCCGCCCAACCAGCGATCCCTTCTTTCAGGACAAAGACTTTTTCAAAGCCATGATGAGCAAGCTGTTCAGCAGGTTTAGTTGCTTCCATTCCACTTGCAGAAACCATAATCACAGATTTCTGTTTATGTTTTTCCAGCTCACCCAAATTATTATCTTTAATTTCAGATGGTGTTAAGTTAATAGAATCAATAATATGCCCTTTGCGGAACTCTTCGCGAGTACGTAAGTCCACAACAATTGCTTCTTCTTTATTGATCATTGTAATCGCTTGAGTGCGCGCAATGACTTTAGTTTTAGAGAATAGGCTTCTGAAGGTCATCACGACCACGGCAACAAATAACACTATCCAAGTCAGACTAACAAACGTGTTACGACCGACAAATTGCATGATTTCTTGGATCATGGGGGGCAATTACTCCCGTTAGTTAAAAACGAATATCAAAGGGTTCAGAGTATACCTTTGTGCTGAGCTAATTACAGCCAGTTAGCGCAAACTAGAATGTCTTTTTTGCGAAAACACTCGCAGAGTTAACACCTTTTTACTGAAAAAAGAATTTTTTTCTCAAAGCTGTACGCAGGCATTTTAACATAAACATGCTCCGACTAGACTTTGACGCTAAATTAATTCCCATCTAAATAGAGTATATACAGTAAAATTCAGTGATAATACGCCTATAATTTGACTTAGTATCAAATGGTATAATAGCAATATTCTTAATTTTTAAGCGTTTTTATGACTATTTTTAAGAGAACACTGGAAAGCACGACTTGCAGATGAAATAATCAGTTATTGCATTTAATTGAGGTGATCTATCACAATGGCCCATACATCCCATCGAATAAAGACGTTTTTTGTTCGTCAGGCAATGATCCCCGCCCTGCTTGGTTTGGGGTTATTCACTTTGGCGCCTTCTCACGTCGCGCTCGCGAATCAGATCACCGAAAATAAAGGTCAATTAAATGACCTGCTAAAAAGCATTGCTGAAAAAGAAAAAAGCGTTAAAGAACAGCAAACTAAAAAAAGTAATCTCCTTCAGCAACTTAAAGAGCAAGAACAAAGTATTTCAGCAGCAAGCCGTGATTTGCACCTAACACAAAACCAATTAAAACAGCTAGATAAAGAAATATCCGCCTTATCTAGCAATATCAGTCGGCTGCAAAAGAAAAAAAATGAGCAAGAAAAACTACTTGCTGAGCAGTTAGATGCTGCATTCCGACTTGGTAAACACCAAGGTTTATCACTACTCTTAAAGGGTGAAGAAGGTCAACGGGAAGAGCGAATTCTTGCGTATTATGGTTACCTCAACCAAGCTCGTGAAAAAAATATTCTTGATCTAGAAGAAACCACCAAAGAGCTGCACGAACAGAAACAATTAGAGCAAAAAAAGCAAGCTGAGCAGAAAACAACGCTCACACGCCAGCAGCAAGAAAAACAAAAGCTCGATAATGCGCAAGCGTCACGGCAAAAAACCTTAACCGTATTAGAAAGCTCATTAAAAGAAGATCAAAAAAATCTCGCGGTCTTAAAGCAGAACGAAGCCAGACTACGCGACAAAATTGCTAAAGCAGAACGCGAAGCCAAAGCACGCGCTGAGCGTGAAGCTCGTGAAGCCGCGCGAATTCGTGCTCAAGTAGCTGAAAAGGAAAGGAAAGCCAAACAGAAAGGCTCCACGTATAAGCCATCTGAAAGTGAACAATCACTTATGTCTCGAACAGGCGGTTTAGGTCGTCCTGCAGGCCAAGCTATCTGGCCAGTACGCGGTTCCACCCTACATAATTATGGAGATGTGATCTCCAGCGAATTACGTTGGAAAGGGATGGTGATCGCCGCAAATGAAGGCACCCAAGTTAAGGCTATTGCGGATGGTCGTGTACTACTCGCTGACTGGCTTCAAGGTTATGGTTTGGTTGTTGTCGTTGAGCATGGTAAAGGGGATATGAGCCTATATGGCTATAACCAAAGTGCGCTGGTAAATGTGGGACAAGAAGTCCGCGCAGGTCAGCCAATTGCGTTAGTGGGAAGTAGTGGCGGTCAAGAACGCCCTGCACTTTACTTTGAAATTCGCCGACAAGGTAAAACCGTCAACCCTCGCCCGTGGCTAGGAAGGTAGTACAACCACCTTTCACACTACCTATAAAATGCTAGGCTATAAAAAGTTAGGAAAATAATTATGTTAAAACACTCGCCGATGAAATCACTGATTAGCCTGCTCCTTATCCTGGTCAGCTCTCAGGCGAGTGCCGCCAAACTCGCTATTGTCATTGATGATTTCGGTTACCGAGCCAAAGAAGATAATCAAATCCTAGCGTTACCGGCGGCCATTAGCATTGCTATTTTACCTAACTCACCTCATGGTGCTGAAGTCGCAGCAACCGCCTATCAGCAAGGGCGGGATATTTTAATCCATATGCCCATGAAACCATTGAGTAAACAGCCTCTCGAAAAAGACACTTTGGCACCCTCGATGAGTGCTGAAGAGGTTGACCGCATCATCAAAAATGCCATTAGCCGAGTTCCTCACGCTAAAGGAATGAATAACCATATGGGCAGCGAGATGACCTCCAGCCTTTCTGGGATGCGCAATGTGATGCGCTCACTGTCGCAATCGAACCTCTTTTTCTTGGATAGCGTCACGATTGGTAATACGCAAGCATTGAATGCTGCTAAAGAATTTGGCGTTCCCTCTACGAAGCGCAATATTTTTATTGATAATCACCAATCTGAAGAAGAAACCCGTACACAGTTGAATAAAGCCATTGCTTACGCGCGTAAACATGGCAGCGCGGTGGCTATTGGTCACCCGCATCCATCAACCGTGCGCGCCTTACAAAAATTTATTCCACTGGTTCCCTCTGATATTGAGCTTGTGCCTGTCAGTTCACTGGTCGGCTATCAGCCAGCAACTGGCGAACCACGTAAAACGCTCAGAATGCAACCTGAAGGCGTTAATCCAACTCTGCCAGTGACAAAGCCAGAGACAAAAATGCCATTCAAATCAGAGGCAAAACCTCATGAAGCGGCTAAAACAACGGTAGATTCTGATGATGCTACACCAACTCTTGCGGAGCCAGAACTGACCAACGATGCTGCGGAGCAACCTGAAAAATCAGTCAGTCCCGCAGAGTTAGGCGTATGCGATATCGAACTCCCAACCACCCGACTTCAGGGCATTGAGCTACTCATGTTTGTGGTCGAGGCCATTTATCAAGATAAAACCCTACAGCCCCTGATTACAGAAAAGAAAATACCATAACGGGTAAGACTAAACATAGAAAAGGGTTTAAAGGCCTTCGCCAATAAACCCTTTAAACTCATAAGCTAATTCTGCATTAATCCCAGTTTAAAATCACTTTTCCTGACTGCCCTGAGCACATCACATCAAAGCCTTTTTGAAAATCATCAATAGAAAACTCATGAGTTATGATTGGTGATAAATCGAGGCCTGATTGCACGAGTGTCGCCATCTTATACCAAGTTTCAAACATTTCACGCCCATAAATTCCCTTGATAAACAGACCTTTAAATATAACTTGGCTCCAGTCTGTTGTCATTGATGATGGAGGAATACCTAATAGCGCAATTCTGCCACCATGATTCATTGTATCTAGCATAGTTTGGAAAGCAGCGGGCGCCCCTGAAACTTCTAGCGCCACATCAAAGCCTTCTTTCATGCCCAGTTCATTCATGACGTCTTTAAGATTTTCACGGCTCACATTCACCGCGCGGGAGACACCCATTTTTTTCGCTAATTCAAGGCGATAATCATTCACGTCAGTGATCACCACATGGCGAGCACCAACATGTCGGCAAACTGCTGCCGCCATAATACCAATAGGACCTGCGCCCGAAACCAGCACATCTTCCCCCACTAAATCAAACGATAGTGCCGTATGTACCGCATTACCAAATGGGTCAAAAATTGCTGCAATTTCATCGGGAATATTGTCTGGAATTTTAAAGGCGTTAAACGCTGGGATCACCAAATACTCAGCAAAACATCCTGGGCGATTTACACCGACGCCAATGGTATTACGGCATAAGTGGGTACGCCCACCTCGGCAATTACGGCAATGACCGCAGGTAATATGCCCTTCGCCAGAAACACGGTCACCAATTTTAAACCCTTTAACTTCCTGCCCAATCTCAACAATTTCCCCTATATATTCATGACCCACCACCATCGGAACTGGAATCGTTTTTTGCGACCATTCATCCCAGTTGTAGATATGAACATCCGTACCGCAAATGGCGGTTTTACGGATTTTAATCATCACATCATTGTGTCCCAGTTCCGGTTTCGGAACGTCTGTCATCCATATACCTGGTTCTGCTTTTAATTTGGACAGTGCTTTCATAGGCGACCTTTTATTTATGATTACATTAATTTAATGACCACTTTAATTTCACAACTGCATTAATTTCATAAGAAAATCAAATTTATAACTAAATTAGTTGAAGCTTTTTGCCAATACGGGTGAATGCATCAACAGCGTGTAAAATATCCTCTTCGCTGTGTGCAGCAGACATTTGCGTGCGAATTCGCGCTTGCCCTTGCGGAACTACCGGATAGAAAAATCCAGTGACATAAATACCCTCTTTTAATAGTTCTGAAGCAAATTGCTGAGCAATTTTGGCATCACCCAACATCACAGGAATGATTGCATGATCGGCGCCTGCTAATGTAAATCCTGCAGCCGTCATTTTTTCTCTAAATAACACCGCATTACGCCACAATTTCTCACGGCGCTCTTGCCCTTCGGTCATCATATCGATCACCTTAATGGACGCAGCAACAATAGCGGGTGCCAAAGAGTTAGAGAATAAATACGGACGAGAGCGTTGACGTAACCACTCGACAACCTCTTTTTTGGCGGCAGTATAACCACCCGATGCACCACCTAATGCTTTTCCCAGTGTGCCAGTAATGATGTCAACTCGCCCCATCACTTTACAATACTCGTGGCTACCACGACCGTTTTCACCAACAAAACCAACAGCATGAGAGTCATCTACCATGACCAATGCGTTATATTCATCTGCAAGGTCACAGACAGTTTTCAAGTCAGCAATCACGCCATCCATCGAGAAAACACCGTCAGTCGCAATCAGAATATGACGCGCACCCGCAGCTTTCGCTTCTTCAAGGCGCTGTTTTAATTCCGTCATATTGTTATTGCTGTAGCGATATCGCTGGGCTTTACACAGGCGAACACCGTCAATAATGGAAGCATGGTTTAACGCATCAGAAATAATGCCGTCTTCTGGTCCCAGTAGCGTTTCGAAAAGCCCGCCATTGGCATCAAAACAAGAGGAATAAAGGATCGCATCTTCCATTCCAAGGAAATCCGCGATTTTCTTTTCAAGAACTTTATGGCTGTCTTGGGTACCGCAAATAAAGCGAACCGATGCCATACCAAAGCCATGGCTATCCATACCCTGTTTTGCCGCTTCAATCAACGCGGGATGATTGGCTAAGCCTAAATAGTTATTTGCACAGAAGTTAATAACGCGCTGTCCACCCTGGATTTCAATATCCGCGTCTTGAGAGGTCGTAATAATGCGCTCATGTTTAAACAAGCCTTCAGCTTCTATTTGCACCAATTGTTGTTTAATCTGCTGGTAAAATTGTTCTGACATGATTTGTTCCTGTAAAGAAGTTGTTTACAGAGTTTAATAATAGTCACTAGAACTAGCGATATCTGGTGAGCAAATAAGTTAAGTTTGTAGGCAAGATCACGATAATGCCCTTTAAAGAGGTATGACAACTAGGACAATTATCTGGTCGATATACTGTTGTCTGCACAAAGAGGTGTTATTATAGACCCCAATTTTGTATCTATTTATTCTTAACCCACTTGAGGTATTCACGATGATCGTAGTCACTGGCGGAGCTGGTTTTATTGGCAGCAATATTATTAAAGCCCTGAATGAAATGGGTCGCACCGATATTCTGGTGGTGGATAACCTGAAAGATGGTACTAAGTTTGCCAACCTTGTTGACCTCGATATCGCCGATTACATGGATAAAGAAGACTTTATCGTGAGCGTTATTGCGGGTGATGATTTTGGCGATATTGACGCTGTTTTCCATGAAGGTGCTTGCTCATCCACCACTGAGTGGGATGGTAAGTATATGATGGATAATAACTATCAATTTTCTAAAGAACTGCTGCATTACTGTTTAGAGCGTGAAATCCCCTTCCTGTATGCCTCTTCCGCAGCGACATACGGCGGACGTAGCGATAATTTCATCGAAGAACGTGAATTTGAAAAACCACTGAATGTATACGGCTACTCTAAATTCCAATTCGACCAATATGTCCGCAGCATCATGCCTGAAGCTCAGTCTCAAGTGTGTGGCTTCCGCTATTTCAACGTTTATGGACCAAATGAAAACCATAAAGGCAGCATGGCGAGCGTGGCTTACCACTTAAACAAACAAATTAATGAAGGGCAAACCCCGAAACTGTTTGAAGGAAGCGATACTTTCCGTCGTGACTTCATTTACGTTGGCGATGTGGCAGCAGTAAATTTATGGTTCTGGGAAAATAACGTTTCTGGCATTTTCAACTGTGGTACAGGTCGCGCGGAATCATTCCAAGCTGTTGCCGATGCCGTCACTGAATTCCATAAAGATAAAAATGTATCTATCGAATACATTGAATTCCCTGAGAAATTAAAAGGTCGCTACCAAAGCTTCACTCAGGCGGATCTGACTAAATTACGCGCCGCAGGTTACACCGCACCGTTTAAAACCGTTGCTGAAGGCGTGACCGAATATATGCAATGGCTGAATAAAGACGCGTAATCGTCTTTTATGAAAACAGTGCCTATGAAAACCGTACCTATGAAAACTGAGCCTATGAAAATACTCGTGATTGGCCCCTCATGGGTAGGGGATATGATGATGTCACAGAGCCTTTATCGTACGATCAAGGCGCTGCATCCTCATGCTCAGATAGATGTGATGGCACCGGATTGGTGCCGTCCGTTATTGGCGAAAATGCCCGAAGTGTCTGAAGCGATTTCCATGCCATTAGGCCATGGAAAGCTCGAAATTGGCGAACGTCGTCAATTAGGCATCAATTTGCGGAAAAATGGGTACGATCAGGCGATTGTTTTACCTAATTCATTGAAATCTGCTCTGGTGCCGTTCTTTGCAAAAATCGCCAAAAGAACGGGATGGCGTGGTGAAATGCGTTATGGGCTGCTCAATGATTTACGCCCATTAGATAAACAAGCATTTCCGCTGATGGTGCAACGCTATGTAGCATTAGCGTATGACAAGCAGCTCATCAAATCTGCCAATGATATTCCCGCCCCAATTCTATGGCCTAAATTAGTCACTGATAAACAGCAAGTTAGCGATACTGTTAGTCAATTTAATATTGATTTTTCTCGTCCAATTATTGGTTTCTGCCCAGGCGCTGAATTTGGTCCCGCAAAACGCTGGCCACACTATCACTATGCGGCGCTCGCCCAGAAATTAATTAGCGAGAAAGGCTACCAAGTTCTGTTATTTGGCTCTCAAAAAGACCATGAAGCAGGTGAAGAAATCCGCCAAAATTTAACGGATGACGCTCGTCATTACTGCCTCAATTTCGCAGGAAAAACGTCGTTAGAACAAGCCGTTAATCTTATTGATGCGTGCCAAGCCATTGTGAGTAATGATTCTGGCTTAATGCATGTAGCTGCGGCTCTCGATAAACCGTTAGTCGCACTCTATGGCCCAAGCAGCCCTGACTTTACTCCACCACTGTCCGATAAAGCGGAAGTTATCCGCCTGATTACGGGTTACCACAAAGTGCGTAAAGGTGACGGCGAAAGTGGCTATCATCAGAGCTTAATTGATATTCAACCGCAAATGGTACTGGATGCCCTCACGCGTTTAAATATAGGTATTAAATAATGAGAGTGTTATTAGTAAAAACATCATCTATGGGAGATGTTTTGCACTCTCTGCCTGCATTAACCGATGCGCAGGTAGCAATACCGAATATCCAATTTGATTGGGTGGTCGAAGAGGGATTCGCTCAAATCCCCACCTGGCATAGCGCCGTGAATAAAGTGATTCCGGTGGCAATCCGTCGCTGGCGAAAAAATTGGTTTTCTGCGCCAACTCGTGCCGAACGTGCAGCATTTCGTCGCCAATTACAGGAAACCCGCTACGATGCAGTGATCGATGCGCAAGGGTTACTTAAAAGTGCGTTACTAGTCACTCGCCTTGCTCACGGTTCTAAACATGGTTATGACCGCCATAGTATCCGCGAGCCAATTGCTAGCTTCTTCTACGACCATCGTTATTCCATTAGTAAACAGCAACATGCGGTAGAGCGTATTCGCCAATTATTTGCTAAAAGCCTCGGGTACACTTGCCCTAGGACCCAAGGAGATTACGCGATAGCTCGCCATTTCTTGCAGTCAACCGACGAAACTGAAACACCCTATGTGCTGTTTTTGCACTCCACAACCCGCGATGATAAGCATTGGCCTGAGTCTCATTGGCGTGAACTGATTCAGTTAATGAAGGAAACTGGGCTGAGAGTGAAACTCCCTTGGGGTGCAGAGCATGAGCATCAACGAGCGATGAGACTAGCTGAGGATTTTGATTTTGTTGAAGTTTTACCAAAATTAACGCTGGCACAAGTCGCGCAACAGATTGCAGACGCAAAGGCAGTAGTTTCTGTCGATACAGGTTTAAGCCATTTAACCGCCGCGCTGGATAAACCGAATTTTACGCTGTTTGGTCCAACAAACCCCGGTTTAATTGGTGGTTATGGAAAAGGGCAAAATGAGATAAAAAGCGTAGATAATAGAATGGATAGCATTAAAGCCGATACTGTATTCCAACAGCTGCGCACCGAGTTATAGCCCACTCAGAGCATTATCTAAAACCTATCTCCCATAAAAATTAAGCGGTCATTTGACCGCTTAATTATTTTTTTCACTGCATAAAAGATTTATTTTTTCTCTGGGGCAATAAACCCAAAACACATAGTTTTCGGCTCAGCATCCGGTTCAGAGCGATAAATCACATCTTCTTTTTCAATCGTAAATTGAGGCCAGAACTTGCGTACTTTGGCGAAATCTTCGTGGGCACAATCATCATATTTGCGCCCTAATAAAATAGCACCATGCTCACGAATTTCTGCTTCAGTGATATCACGATTGTACACATTCGGTGGCATATGGTTTTCTAACGTCCAAGGCTGGATAACATGCGGTCTATCTTGGGCATAGATAATAAACCATTGATGTAGGTTATCCTCACCACCAACATATTTGACTGGTGTTCCGTAACGTTGATACCAACGTTGTTCACCTTCAGCGATTAAGGTTTTCACGCCAATAAATTTCTGACCCGCTCCGCGAATATTTCCTGCTTGAACAACGAGATAGCCAGATACCATTAAGACGCCAACCACCGCCAAACCAATCAACGGTTTTTTCAGTGACTTTTTCGGCATTACAGTGATTGAGCCGACAAATAAAGGCGCACAGGCCATCATAAATGGCTGTAACCACTCAGTAATTCGCCCACCATCATGGAACGAGAACCAACCGTAAATCACGGCTAATGGAAATAAAATAATGAAGTTTGCCATGCGGTTCGATAAAGCTTTCGGCCAACCGATTTTTCCGCCGCAACAATATAAGATAATCGCTGCGATAATCAGCGGGTAAAACACACTTAACGCAGCTTCCGTGGTGTGTAAGTTAAAACCCGGGTCAATTTGCGAATCTACCCATTTAACAGCTGAAAAATCACTCGCCATCAACCAGAAGAAGTTTGGCAAGATCATCGAAAACCACAGTGCTATCGCTAGATAAAACACCGGATAGCGATAGCTTTGACGTGCTTGTTTCACAAAAAGGGTGAGCAAGAAAACGGAGCCAACTAAAGCTAGCGTGGAGTATTTCCCCATTGTTGCCAGGCCGGCAACTAAAGCAAAAGGTAGCCACCACAGTGGGTTATCTTCGACGGCACGCAGGAAGAGATAAATCACCCAAGGCCAGAATGTCACTAAAATATAGTTATCATTATAAGGAATAATATCGAAATTAATGACACCTGATAAATTCATCATCAGCATCGCAAACCATGCAAGGTCGCGGCGCCCTGCTAACCGGTAGGCAAGTTTCCATACCCCAAGTAACCCAAATCCAATACCGATAAAATGGCTGAAATACCAATAAAAACTATAAGAAATCCCCAAATGGATGGCAGGCCACATCATCGTACCGACAAACCACGGGTTTTTTGGGGATCCCCACTCACCATTCATTCCCCAGTTAACGGCTTCGACCGTATCGTAAGGAACGGTCGGGTCAAAAAAGAAACTCGCAAGGATCCAGGCAATGGCATAGCCAATGATCCAAAGATACACATACTTATTTGAAGTTGGTTGATTGGTTGTCGGCATTCTTTTTTCAGCGAAATTATCAATAAAGTTAAAGGGAAATACGCATTATTTTACGTCGAGCTTGTAGAGTGCTACCTCTCGCTCGGCTGAGTATGCAAAAACGTGACTGGGTAGTTTACTATAGTTTAAACAAAATAATCAGAAATGAGAGAAATTGTTATTACTCATTATAGTAATATTCAAGTTATCAATATTTTGCTGAATATTACTGTTCTCTAGGAGGTAAATAAGGCTGCAACAATTTAAGTAAACGCTGCAATGCGCCTTGGTTTTCATGTAATACTTCTGCGGCATGTCGACCATAATACAGTCGATAATCTTCATCGGATAGCAGGCTCGTGACGGCTTGAGCCAGTGATTCGCTGTCCGTCACGGTGATCAACCCATCTGCTTGGGTTAATTTCGCGCAAATATCTTTAAAATTAAAAGTATGCGGTCCCATTAAAACAGGCAATGCATGCGCAGCTGCTTCAAGTGGATTATGACCGCCCGTTTCAACTAAGCTCCCGCCAACGAAAGCAATATCTGCAATTCCGTACAGTAACATCAATTCCCCCATCGTATCGCCAATAACCACTTGGGTTTCTAGAGATGGGATAACGCCACTACTACGACGAATGAAGCTTAGCCCTGCTTTTTGCGTCAGCTCTTCCGCTTTTGCGAAACGTTCTGGATGCCTTGGGACTAAAATGAGTAATAAATTAGGAAATTTTTTCAGCAACTGTTGGTGAGTTTGCAAAACAATGGCTTCTTCACCTTCATGGGTGCTTGTCGCAATCCATACAGGGCGATGTGCGGCCCACTGCCTGCGTAAGGTAATCGCTTTAACAGCCAGTTCAGGGGTAACGGAAATATCAAATTTTAAGCTTCCCGTCACTTCTAACTGCTTACGTCTTAACCCTAATTGAATAAAACGTTCACCATCTTCTTGATGCTGAGCTGCCACCATCGTGACATTTTGCAGCATACGCTTCACAAAGCTACCAAGCTTTTGATAACCCGCAGCGGAGCGTTCAGATAACCGAGCATTCGCGATAACTAATGGAATATTACGCTTATGCAATTGGTTGATCATATTTGGCCAGAGTTCTGTTTCCATAATAATCACCAGTTTAGGATCAACTTGATTAAGGAAACGGCTCATTGAGCCTGGTAAGTCATAAGGGAGATAAACGTGACTAATATCGTCACCAAATGCCGACTGAACACGCTCTGACCCTGTCGGCGTCATTGTTGTCACAGTGATAGGGAGTGATGGATAGTGATGGCGAAGTGCACGCACTAACGGTACTGCCGCAAGGGTTTCCCCCACAGAAACTGAGTGTAATAAAATACCTTTAGGAACAACTTTGCCACCACAAAAACCATAGCGTTCCCCCCAGCGTTTGCGATACGCAGGGGCTTTACGGCTACGCAATAATAAGCGTATCCAAATCAATGGCTGGATGAGATAAAGAAGTACCTGATATACACGCAATAACATTCGATCTGATTCACTTACCAAAATTGGCGGTATCTTACCATAAACCATTACTGAAAGTGTGTAGAATCTGTGCCTAAAATGAGACTTAAAATAAATGGATGCTTACCAGTGATTGTTGCAAGAGAACGCAATTGCCGTTAATGTGGATTTCACCGTCACTTATTCCTATCGATATATTAGGATAAGCAATAATAAACAAAGAGATAGCAATATCATGACCCATAAAGCTATTTATCCGGGAACCTTTGACCCGATTACCTCTGGACACGTCGATATCGTCACCCGTGCCGCTGCGATGTTTGATCACGTTTTACTCGCTATCGCAAATAGTCAACGCAAAAGCCCTATGTTTAATCTGGAAGAGCGTGTTGAGCTCGCGAAGCAAGTTACAGCACACTTAGAGAATGTCGAAGTGGTTGGATTTTCTGAGTTAATGGCGAATTTTGCACAGAAAAACAATGCGAATATTTTGATTCGCGGCGTACGTTCAGTGGCAGATTTTGAATATGAATGGCAGCTGGCTAATATGAACCGCCATTTTGTTCCGGAGCTAGAAACAGTATTTTTACTGCCATCACAAAGCTTATCTTTCGTTTCATCCTCATTAATTAAAGATGTCGCGCTTCATGATGGAGATATTTCGTCGTTTTTACCGCCTGTTGTTGCTGAGGCTATGTTGAAAAAACTTAACAAAATCTAGCGATTATTTCTGGCATTGAGGGCAATAAAAGGTTGTCCTCTGTCCTTGTTTGATACTTTCAATCGAGGTTCCGCACAAAGAGCAAGGCTCGCCTTTTTTTCCATACACAAATAACTCTTGAGCAAAGTAACCCGGTTTTCCATCTGACTGTAAGAAGTCTTTGAGGGTGGTTCCACCTTGCTCTATTGAACGTTGCAGCACTTTTTTAATCTGTGTAACCAGTTCGGTAATTTCATTGAGTGTCAGTGTGTTAGTCAGCTTTTCTGGGGAGATTCTTGATGCAAAAAGCGCTTCATTAGCGTAGATATTCCCTACCCCAACAACGACTTTGTTGTCCATCAACCAAGGTTTGACTGCAACCTTACGTTTAGCTGCTAAATCAAAGAGATATTTAGGATTGAACTCATCAGAGAGAGGCTCAGGACCTAAATGGGCGAGAACGGAGCTAGATGCTAAATCATCGCACCAAAGCCATGCACCAAAGCGTCGAGGGTCAGTGTAGCGCAGTACTTTACCGTCACCCAAGATAAGGTCTACATGGTCATGTTTCCCTTCGGGTATCTCTTCCGTTAGAATTCGCACACTGCCAGACATTCCTAAATGGACAATAATCCACCCTTTGTGCAGTTCAATAAGCAGATATTTTGCCCGACGCTGGACACTAATCACGGTTTCATCAGATAAACGCATGATTTGTTCACTTACCGGCCAACGTAACCGTTCATTACGCACAATTGCATAACTGATTGTATTGCCGACTAAATGCGGTTCAATACCTCGGCGACTGGTTTCAACTTCGGGAAGTTCTGGCATTGTTATCTCTCAATTTGGCGAAAAACTTAATTAATAATCGCATATTACCTCTATAACATGGATAATTATTGTTATAACATAAATAAAAATTATCTAAGTGTGAATGCTACCCAATATATTGATAACTCATTAATTTTTTCAGTATCTAGGTGTCTACACCTAAAAACATTCGCACAGATAGACTAAGATTCAGATAGTAGCCCTGACAAGCAATAACGATTAGCAGACAAATATAAAAATAGATATATCTATTTTTATTTCTTTTACCAATGGCTTATAGGTATCTATTCGGATATTTTCACCCTAAGACTACTCATAATCTGAGCACTTTAAACGTACTAATGTAGGAATTTTTGTGAATAACACACGTAATGCCATCAACCAACTTCCTTTTGTACTTCTAGTTATAATGACTCTTGGCATGTTCACGAATGACACCCAAGGAATTTTAAACATATCAACTGCATTGCTTTTTCTATTTACTGTATATATTGCAATTACAAAAAAAATTAACGTTCTCAGTGGACTCAGCCAACTCATTAGCGGTCGAAAATTTTTATTCCTTTTTTTAGCTTGGTGCTTATTTTGCGCGACCTTCTTTACATATTCAGGTTTTACCGCTGACGCACTCAAAGCGATATTTGATGATTGGCGTTATATTTTTGTTATTACTTTATTTTTGATTGTATTTCAAAATGATCAGAATAAATCCCAGAAAGTCATCACATATGCCTTAATTTCCACCCTAGCATTTATTCTTTTTATTACGCCTATTTTAAAAATTATAAAAGGTAGTGACATGCCAATGTATCTTCAACTGAGATATGGGTTTGCTCACTATATGACACTACTTTTCCCTTTTACATTTAGCGCTATATTCCTTTTTAAGAAGAAAATATTAAAAATTTCAATGCTATTCCTATCTGTTATGGCATTTTTATTTTTACTCTATACTGGCAGCCGAGGCGGGTTTCTTTCTGTTGTTATTGAATCTATTATTATTTTATTTTTACTTTCAAGTAACTATAAAAAATTTATATTAAGTTCTATTGGTTTCGCCACACTAGGCCTAACAATAATTGTAGTTTCTTACTTTACGATACCACAGGTTAAAAATAAGGTAGAGCAAACCGTATCTGCACAAAATATCACCTCTACAAGAGACAAGATTGTCCTTTCACGCCTTCCTATTTTTACTCAAACACTACAAAATCAACTTGTTGGTATTGGTTATGGCTCTGTCGCTTATGACCAGTTTTTGAAAGACAACGATGCCCCTCAATTTAAAGGTGGTATGGGATTCTCGAAAAATAGAAATGAAAGTTTCTATAACAATGATGAGCCTTTCTTTCTTAATATACTTTATAACATTGGCTTTATTGGATTAATTCTATTTAGCATTACGTTCTTTATTAATATTAGAGACCTTGTTAGAAGCATTCAAATCGAAAAAAATATTCTTAATATTGGTTTATTGGTATCATCTATTGGCTATTTTTTAGTCTACTGCCTATTTGAATTTATCTTCTTAGATATCTTTATTTTGTACAACATACTCACTGCGATCTTGATAAATAACGTTTTGGTGAAAAAATGACACAAAAAAGCCATCAATACTGATGGCTTTTTTAATGCAACATCTAATGGGACGCTTTTTTCATTAAGTATTGAATTGTCGTCATGATAAACTGAAGATATTTACCATTTTTTCTTAGATGAGATTTCTTACGAGACAACTGTTTATAGCCTTCTGGCTTTAATAACGGTATATCTTTCCAAGGTGAATTCTTGCGGGCACGCTCTAAATAATCGTATTCTTCATAGAAATTTGCCCACTCATGGAAAGGCTTGGTTAGCCCCACAAAATGAATAAAAACCACACTATCAGGGATCTTAGTCAGATGCCCTTTACTCGTAATATACCAATCAAGAGAAAACATATAATTATAGTTTTCACTAATATTGACTAACTTATCGTTGAGTAAAACGTTTAATGCATCTTGGTCCGGATGTGAGAAATCATTTTTTTCAACTAACTCAATAACTTTATTTGGAATATCGCTCTCAGCCAGATACTTGAGAGACATATATAAAAAACCTGAATTAAAATACTTGCTCATATCGATCGATAAACGCTGTTTTTCACTACAGAATTTATCTTTCACTGCATAAACAAAGGTATTTTCATCAAATTGTAAAGTCTTTAACTCTGCCATATTGCCTTTACAAATGATGTCAGCATCAAGATATAACAAGTTATCAATGGTATCCGAGAGATATGAAATAATGAGCAATCTAAAATAGATTGCATGGCTCCACGCTTTAGATGGAAGCGGCAGCTGCTTAAATTTTTCGTTATCAATAAAGTAAATAGTTAACTTATGTGGAGTATTTTCGACTAATCCACGGAATAGTTTTTCATCAGGCAAATTATCGACAAAAAGGTGAAAATGGAAATTTGTTTCTTGATTATTGAGAAGAACCGATGCAATTGACGTACCGACACCGTATAAAAACTTCTCATCAACACCATAGCCAATGTGAAAATAACTATCTTCACTGTTTTGATTATCGTTTATTTTTATCAATGATTTAATCATATCATTGTTTATCATGTCGTTACCTTTTACCTAATCAATCACAATGTTTGAATAACTGTCTATGATGCTAATATTGAGTATCTTTTATAAACGATATTTTAAACTTCTTTGGCGAATTTTTTCTGCTCTTTGCTCAGAGATTCGCACTAATCGTTGCTCTTTCTTCAAAATCTCACGCAACGGCATTTCAAAATAAAACTTCATAAACCGAAAAATATCTCGTTGAGTTAAGCCGATTTCTAGTGACGAAAAGTATAAACCAATTAAATCCTTATTTCGCCAGCGGGTAGGAACTGACGACCGTAGCTGTGCGCGATGCAAATCGATGACTGAAATTTTTAAATCTTGCAAATTTTCTGTGAACGGTAGATGCAGTAAGAAATGGCAAATATAACAGTCGCGATGGTTAATTCCGATGCGATGCATCTTACGTACCATCTCGGCAACTCGCTGGATCAACATTTGCTTAATTCTAAATTTAGGCGGTTGAGTTGCCCAATTAGCGCAGTAATCTTCTAAACTCACTGTTGGAGTGAGGTCTTCAGTAATAATAAATGAATGACGTCGAAGTGGGTTCCACCCTTTTTGCCCGAAAGCACGCCCGTTCATGGTATCAACGCCAGCTTCAGTCAATCGATGAATTGCATTCCATTCACGATCTGCACCTAAGACAGGTAAACGGAATGAAAATAAATTCTTCAAAACCTCTTTTAGCGTCGTGCCATAGTGAATCTTAATAAAATAGCTTTTATCATCAAGCTGGAAACGCAATGTTCTGCGCGTTTCCAATGCACGGAAAACTTCGCCATCCAGTTTATCTGTTTCAACAAATGGGTCTTTACCTTTCCATAATTCGTTAAAAGGCGCTTTTAACTCAACCATTAGAGCATCCTAAAATAATATCGGCCGCTTTTTCCGGTAAACTATACAGATCTTCTGTATCCGCATAGTATTTCGCATTGTTTATCCACTGAGCTCGTTTCTGTGGATCTTGCAGACTATCGCATAGAGCCTGATTTAAAACCGTCTGTTCAAACGGCTCATTGACCACCACGCCACACTGTGCTTTGTCAATAAAGGACGCATAACCACACACTTCAGTGACTATAATTGGCAATCCAGCAACAATCGCTTCAAGCAGGACAATCCCAGCCGCTTCTTGATAAGCCGGATGCATCAAAATATCCGCAGCAGCCATTAGCTCCGCAATGTCATTGCGTCCGCTAAAAAATGAAACTTGTTTAGCGATTCCCAACATTTCCGCTAATCGTTGATATTTAGCGGGTTTGTCTTGCCCTACCACCATCAAAAGTGTGTTATTTCTGATGTTTTCAGGCAGTGCAGCCATCGCCTTGAGCGTTCTATCAACGCCCTTGCGTTTAAAATCAGACCCAACTTGAAGCAGTAAAAATGCAGATTCCGGAATTTGATTCTTTTCTCGATAAATACGCTTAGCATCCGCAATCTGTTGGTTATATTTTCGGTCAACGGCGATACCCGGAGGCAGCATGTGAAAACGGTTATTTTCCGTTCCATAATGCTTTTCAAAATGGGCAATTTGATGAGGAGTGAGCATCATTAGCTGCGTTGCCTTTCCTTTCTGGAAGACGGCTTTTTCAAAAGCAGCATAATGTTTATAGCGTGGGGTCAGCTTATAGAAAAAGCCTTTTTCTTCAGCCACTTTTTGCGCATAACAAACATCCGCAGCAAAATATACATCCAGCTCCGGCATTTTATTAAAGCCAACAATTCTATCTACAGGATGTTGCTTCAGATGTGCCATTACCCATTCACAATATTGGGCATTTCGTCCATGGTTAGTGCCTGAACTAGTAGGAACAATAATAATTTCAAACTGTTCTGGGCGTTCACCTTCCCATGACTGGGTATAAACGCGAATCTGATGTCCACGAGCTTGGCAAGCCATCGCGATACGTAAAAAGTCGCGTTGTAGCCCGCCAAATGGAAAATATTTATACAGACAAAATGCCAATACCATCTTAGTACCTTCCCATCATTGAGCGCATATTCATCGGTAGCATTTGCTCCGTTGCTTCAATCACATCACTCGCAGGGATCACGGAGAGATATTTTTTATTGCGGTCTAGTTCATCTCTAGGTGGCATATTTTCATAGTCCCCCGCCCAGAATTTCACCACATTATCGCTCCATGGACGCCAGAAAATATGGTTTGTGGCACCAAATAAGCAAACAATGGGAGTTTTAACCGCGGCAGCAATATGCATTGGTGCAGAATCGACACCAATAAAAAGAGCAGCGTGTGCAATTAATGCGCCTAATTCAGGGAAGGATGTTTTTCCTGCAAGCTCAGTCGTTGGCTTGGTTTGGCAATTCTCCGCAATTTCATTCACACACGCTAAATCTTCTTTGCTTGGGCCTGACGTTAATACCACTTGATAGCCACGAGACTGCAATGCATCAATGACGGCTGAGAATTTTTCATTATCCCAACATTTAAAAATTTGTCGGGCGGTTGGCTGGATCACGACATAGCTACTGTGAACGCCAAGATCTAACAGTCTTTGATCAATTTTTTTCCAATCATCTTCCGCATAAGACATGGTTAGGTCTGTTTTAAGTTCTTGGATCCCTAACGGTTTTAATACAGAAAGATTATTTAAAACAACATGCTCCCCTTCAGGGGGAGTGAGATGCGTAAAGCTATTTCGCCAAAATTTCGAATCACGATGACCGAAATCGTGCGAAATCTTAGTTTCTGCGGGAATGGCGCGAACGAGTAACGAAACCATCCACTGGTCGGCAAGGTTAACCACCAAATCGTACTGATTACGACGTAATTTAAACAGTAGACTTAAAAAGTTGCAGGCTTTGCTCAAACCACCGCTTTTCTTACCTTTCATACCATATAGTGTATGGATCTCTTGGTTTTCCGACAAAATGGGAATGGTGTCCTGATAAAGCAAAACATCAATCTGGGCATCAGGATAATTTTGCTTTAATGAGCTGATAACAGGCGTCGTCAGTAGCATGTCACCATGAAACCGCATCTTGATTACAAGAATTTTTTTATACTGTTTTTTCACCAGGAGCTCTTAATCAGGTCTAGTAGATAAATTGATATGGATATTTGACAATAAAATGCGTTATTAATTCCATGAATACTGAATATGTTACTACGTTCAGATTAATGGTTATAGTTTTTAATCAATATCCCTATGGATAGCCACTTTATGGCTAATTTTTGACATAAAAAAACCCAGCCTAAGCTGGGTTCTTCGTACGCAGAAAGCAAAATTATTTGATTTTTGCTTCTTTGTAGATCACATGCTTACGAACAACTGGATCGAATTTTTTCAGTTCCAGTTTTTCTGGCATTGTGCGCTTGTTCTTCGTAGTGGTATAGAAGTGACCTGTACCTTCAGAAGAAACCAGCTTGATTTTCTCGCGAATACCTTTAGCCATTTTTTAGCTCCTTAGTACTTCTCACCGCGGGTACGCAGTTCAGCAAGAACAGCATCAATACCCTTTTTATCGATAACACGCATACCTTTAGCAGATACACGCAGTGTTACGAAACGTTTCTCAGACTCAACCCAGAAACGGTGAGAGTGCAGGTTTGGCAAAAAACGACGTTTGGTCGCGTTTAATGCGTGTGAACGGTTGTTACCGCTCATTGGACGCTTGCCGGTAACTTGGCAGACTCGTGACATGTCTATTCTCCAAAAATCTAATCAGCTCGAGCTTTTTTGTTCTGGGCTTGACTGCCTCGTCAGGCTTAGGAGCCCATCTCAGCAAACTTTTAAGTGATCAACAAAATATCTTTATCTTAGCAAAAAAATTTACTGAGATAGGCTCTTCTCGTCAAACCCGAGATCCTTAAAGGTGGCGTAGTATACGCTTTCAATCGTTTTCACTCAAGCCCAACACAGCAAAAGTTGTCATTTTTTAGTCAAAAAAATGATTTTACAGCCATCCACGCTCTGCAAATGAGGTGCAAGATTTGTGTCCAACCACAAAATGATCAAGTAATTTAATCCCCATCATGTCACAAGCACTCTGAATTTTCTCAGTAACGTACTTATCTGCCATGCTTGGCTCAGGGTTTCCTGATGGGTGATTATGAGCAAGCACTATCGCTCTGGCATTCATTTTCATGGCAAACCGGATAATTTCTCTTGGATGCACTTCAACGCGATTGATAGTGCCTTTAAACATCTCTTCCTGGCAAATCACCTGATGCTGGTTATTCAAAAATAGCACCATGAAAACCTCTCGCTCCTGCCCTGAAAACAATTCAAGCAACCTCGATTTCAATGTATTGGGGTTATCCATGATGTCATCACAAAGCACTTGCGCAGAAAAACAACGCCTTGCGAGTTCGCTAGCGGCTTGCAACTGACTTAATTTACAAGCCCCCAAGCCTTTGCATTCAATCAGCTTTGCGTAGTCAGCTTGCACTAATAGATAGAGTGAACCAAACTCATGAAGTAAACGCTGAGCAAGTTGTAAAACGGGTTCACCTCGTGTTCCTGTACGTAAGAAAATAGCTAATAACTCTGCATCAGATAATGATGCAGCTCCATATGCCAACATTTTTTCTCGTGGTAAAAGCTCCATGTATTCGTGCATCGACTCATCCTCTTTCACGTCGTTGCCCTCTTTGTAGTCAACCAACATACACAGGGCAACCATATAAACTAGCCTTTGCGTAGCGCTTCGCAAAAATAGCATCGGGATACAAAATCGGCTCTCTCACCAAGCTCATTGATATGGTAAGATGCCCCCCATGTTGACCAAATCGGACAGAGACCATGACTCAACAAACTTCAGTTAACTCATTATTAGGTAAGCGAATTGTTCTTGGTATCAGTGGTGGAATAGCCGCTTATAAAATCCCTGAACTCACTCGCCGACTGCGTGATGAAGGGGCATCTGTACGTGTTGTCATGACACCTGCGGCAAAAGCGTTCATTACACCTCTTACTTTGCAAGCCGTTTCCGGTTATCCGGTCGCTGATGATTTGCTAGACCCTGCCGCTGAGGCCGCAATGGGTCACATTGAATTGGCAAAATGGGCTGATATAATTATTTTAGCGCCAGCTACTGCCGATTTAATCGCACGATTAAGCGCTGGCATGGCGAATGATTTACTTACGACCGTTTGTCTTGCATCTGCGGCGCCTATTGCCGTCGTGCCTGCGATGAATCAACAAATGTATCGCGCTGCAGCAACACAGGATAATTTAATCAGACTGCAACAACGCCAGTGTATGATTTGGGGTCCTGATGAAGGCAGCCAAGCATGTGGTGATGTGGGGCCAGGGCGTATGATTGACCCATTAGCTATCGTGAAATTGGCTGGTCAGCACTTTCAATCATGTTTAGGTCAGCAATCACGTTCAGACCTACAGGGGATTTCAATCATGGTTACGGCAGGTCCAACCCGTGAAGATTTGGATCCTGTACGCTTTATCAGTAATCATAGTTCTGGAAAAATGGGTTTTGCCATCGCGCAAGCTGCCAGTGAACGCGGAGCGAAGGTCACTCTAGTAGCAGGTCCTGTTAATCTGGCAACACCGAATGGTGTAAACCGCATTAACGTGACGAGCGCCCTTGAGATGTATGAACAAGTACACCAGTCTATTACTGAGCAAGATATTTTTATCGGCTGTGCTGCGGTTGCAGATTACCGAGCTAAAACCGTCGCTGAGAATAAAATTAAGAAACAAGGGAATGAAGTTTCCATTACCCTTGTACAAAACCCTGACATTGTGGCAAGTGTAGGAAAACTTACGCAAAATCGCCCTTATGTAGTCGGTTTCGCGGCAGAGACCCAAAATGTCGAAGAATATGCACGACAAAAGCGCCAACAAAAGCGACTTGATTTAATTTGTGCGAATGACGTTTCCTTAGCGGATAATGGCTTTAATAGTGATAACAATGCACTACATCTATTTGATGCCCACGGTGATGTTCGATTACCACACAGTAGTAAAATTGAATTAAGCCACCATTTACTTGACGAGATACTCCAACGTTATGAAAAAGATCGATCTGAAAATTCTTGATGCCCGTATTGGGAACGAGTTTCCACTGCCAACTTACGCAACCACTGGCTCTGCGGGTTTAGATTTACGTGCATGTATTGATGCACCTATCGATTTAGCACCGGGTCAAACTGAATTGATCCCAACGGGTCTAGCTATCCATATTGCAGACGAGCAACTTGCCGCAGTAATTCTGCCACGTTCAGGTTTAGGTCATAAGCATGGTGTAGTACTGGGTAACTTAGTTGGTTTAATCGATTCAGACTACCAAGGTCAACTGATGGTGTCAGTATGGAACCGTAGCGACAAAGCATTCACCGTTGAACCGGGTGAACGTATGGCACAAATGGTCTTTGTTCCTGTTGTTCAGGCGCAATTCAATATTGTGGATGACTTTGACGCGACTGAACGAGGTGAAGGTGGTTTCGGTCATTCTGGTCGCCAATAATGGGCCGACAATAAGTCGAACCTATTCACGTTGAAATACCGAATATAGGCGCCCTACAAGCGTCTATATTTATGAATAAAAACAATCAGTACGGTATTTTTGCACCTCGTGAATGGATTAGATTTGATTATAATCTCTACATATTTTAAACCTGTTTTATTCTGAGTGTGACTTTACTCAGAGCGAAATTTTGGATAGTTTGTCTTGCTGTTTTAGCAGGGGTCTTATCAGACATGGCAGAGAATACAATACAAAAACGTAACAGACGTGATGAGATTTTGCAGGCTCTTGCGTTAATGTTAGAAAGTAGCGATGGCAGCCAGCGTATTACAACGGCAAAACTCGCTGCAACAGTTGGTGTTTCAGAAGCTGCGCTATATCGTCATTTTCCAAGCAAAATGAAGATGTTCGACAGCTTAATTGAATTTATTGAAGATTCACTTGTTTCCCGCATCAACCTGATTTTAACGGACGAAAAAGATACACTTGTCCGAATTAAACTGGTTTTAGCGCTAATTTTAGGTTTCTCAGAGAAAAACCCTGGATTAACGCGTATAATGACGGGTCATGCGCTAATGTTCGAGCAAGATAGGCTGCAAGGGCGCATTAACCAATTATTCGAACGTATCGAATCACAGCTGCGACAAGTATTAAAAGAGAAAAAAATTCGTGATGGACAAGGCTTTATCCATGACGAATCACTATTAGCTTCTCAACTATTAGCCTTCTGTGAAGGTATGCTGTCCCGCTTCGTACGTTCTGAGTTTCGTTACCGTCCAACGGTAGAGTTCGAAGCTCGCTGGCCTTTAATTTTGGCTCAGTTACAATAACCGCTTATTTATACTACTCACCCCGCCCATTATTGGGCGAGGGCTTTTTTTCAATTAAATACCATACTGCTCACGATACGCTTTCATCGCAGCAAGATGCTGTTGCATATCTTCTTTTTCTGCTAAATACGTAATTAAATCGCTCATTGTGATGATCGAATACACTTTGCATCCGTAATCACGTTCCACTTCCTGTACTGCAGAAATTTCACTTTTCCCTTTTTCTTGGCGGTCTAAACACAGCAACACGCCACTCAACGTTGCTTTTTGCTGTTTGATGATTTCCATCGACTCACGAATTGCCGTACCTGCCGTAATCACATCATCGACAACCACAACACGTCCTTGTAGCGGGCTACCCACTAATGTGCCGCCTTCCCCGTGATCTTTCGCTTCTTTACGATTAAAGCAGTATGGCATATCGATATCGTGATGTTCTGCCAATGCGACTGCAGTTGTGGTCGCAATCGGAATACCTTTATAGGCTGGACCAAAAATTACATCACACTCAATCGCACTTTCTTTTAACGCTTGTGCATAAAAACGACCGACAAGAGCCAAGTCACGCCCTGTATTAAACAGCCCCGCATTAAAGAAATAGGGACTCTTACGACCTGATTTCAGCGTAAACTCACCAAATTTCAGTACCTGTTTTTTCATGGCAAGTTCAATAAAATCGCGCTGATAGGCTTTCATTGGTCATTCTCCTCATTAATTAGTATTGGTCTTTTTTTGAAACGACTTTTGCGGTTTATCTTTATCAGTAAACAACTTCATCAATAAACTGCGGGCATAAAAAAGGCGACTTTTCAGCCGCCTATTTAATAATAAATTTATTTCAGCGCTTCTCGCTGAGCTTCGAAAATGGTGTCTAGCCCCGTTTTCGCTAATGCTAGAAGAGCCAACAGCTCTTCATGGCTGAATGGTTCACCTTCTGCGGTACCTTGTACCTCAATCATTCGACCATCATCCATCATCACGACGTTCATATCCGTTTCTGCAGCAGAATCTTCAACATACTCAAGATCACACAGCGCTTCTTGGTTAACGATACCGACAGATACCGCTGCAACCATGGATTTCAGAGGGCTTTTCGCTAATTTACCTTGAGCAACCATGTTGTTCAGTGCATCAACCAAGGCAACACACGCGCCTGAAATCGCCGCAGTACGTGTACCGCCATCCGCTTGGATAACATCGCAGTCCAACGTAATGGTGTGTTCGCCAAGTTTTTTCAGGTCAACCGCAGCACGTAATGAACGCGCAATCAGTCGTTGAATTTCCATAGTACGACCGGTTTGTTTCCCTTTTGCCGCTTCACGTTGGTTACGGGAGTTTGTTGCGCGAGGTAACATACCATATTCTGCGGTTACCCAACCTTGCCCCTGACCTTTTAAGAAACGAGGAACACCCTCTTCAACAGTCGCGTTACATAACACCTTAGTGTCGCCAAACTCAATAAGAACAGAGCCTTCCGCATGCTTTGTATAATTGCGCGTAATTTTTATTGGGCGCATCT
This sequence comes from Providencia sp. LY12, assembly GCF_057621555.1. Classification (NCBI taxonomy): domain Bacteria; kingdom Pseudomonadati; phylum Pseudomonadota; class Gammaproteobacteria; order Enterobacterales; family Morganellaceae; genus Providencia; species Providencia sp. LY12. The sequence continues at coordinate 4,298,118 of NZ_CM172594.1, forward strand.
GGTCTGCTAATCTACCTGCTGGGCGCATGGTGTTATCTCCGTTATCAACTCAAATTGGCACGTATTATACGTTGTTAATCGGATAATGCCTATCCTGTCATCCGTCATAGCGCTATAATCCTGTTATCTTAATGAATGATAGGAACGAATTATGATCCGTAGTATGACTGCTTTTGCCCGCCGTGATATCAAGGGTGAATGGGGGAATGCGGCTTGGGAGCTGCGTTCCGTAAACCAGCGTTATTTAGAAACCTATATCCGTTTACCTGAGCAATTTCGCAGCTTAGAGCCAGTTATCCGTGAACGCCTTCGTTCCCGTCTAACCCGTGGTAAAGTCGAATGTAACCTACGTTTTGACTTAGATGGTGCTCACCGTGGTGAGTTACTGCTCAATGAAGATTTAGCTCGCCAGCTGATTAGCGCAGCAAACTGGGTAAAAAATTACAGCCACGAAGGTGAGATTAATCCGTTAGAAATCTTACGCTGGCCGGGTGTGATGTCCGCTGGTGAACAAGATTTAGACGCAATTAGTGAACAGCTAATGGCAGGCTTAGATGAAACCATCGATGCCTTTATCCAAAGCCGTGAAGCAGAAGGTGCAGCGCTGCATAGCCTTATCGAGCAACGTCTGGATGGTGTTTTGGTTGAAGTTGCCAAAGTTCGCCAACATATGCCTGAAATCCTGCAATGGCAACGTGACCGCCTGCAAAGCAAGTTAGACGACGCGCAAATCCAAGTAGATAGTAATCGCTTAGAGCAAGAGCTTATTTTGCTGGCTCAGCGTGTTGATGTCGCCGAAGAGTTAGACAGACTGGAAGCTCACGTCAAAGAGACGCGCAATATTCTGAAGAAAAAAGAAGCCAGCGGTCGCCGTCTTGATTTCATGATGCAAGAGTTTAACCGTGAATCAAACACCCTTGCCTCTAAGTCTATTAATAGTGAAGTGACTAACTCTGCTGTTGAACTTAAAGTGCTGATCGAGCAAATGCGCGAACAGATTCAAAACATCGAATAAAATTCACTTTTCAGAGTAACTTTAAGCCAGCTTATTCACTGAATTCGCTGGCTTTTTTATTAAATCAAACTCAATCTTAACCCGCTTTTGCCATTTCCAACGGTTTCTCACGCTGGTGCTTATAATGGAAAGAGAAATAGAAGATCACGGCCAATATTACGGTGTAGGACGAGAACACCAGCCAGATTGACTGCCAATCCTTCACGCCATCCACACTAAAGTAGTCAACGACCAATCCGCTCAATATCGCCCCAAAGTAGGCACCCACACCATTCACCATGGTCATAAACAACCCTTGAGCACTGGCACGCATACGGTGATCCACTTCCTGTTCAATGAAAATAGAACCGGAAATATTAAAGAAATCGAACGCACAGCCATACACAATCATCGACATAATTAAGAACATCAAGCCGATAGTCGATGGGTCACCGAAGGCAAAGAAGCCGAATCGCAATGTCCATGCCAACATACTGAGCAGCATGACGGTTTTAATACCATAACGCTTTAAAAAGAATGGGATAGCGAGAATAAACGCCACTTCCGCCATTTGGGAAACTGACAGCAAAATCGACGGGTACTGAACAATCAAACTGTCTTGATACAGCGGATTACGTGCAAAATCATGCAAGAATGGGCTACCAAAGGTATTGGTAATTTGCAGAACCGCACCCAGTAGCATCGCAAACAGAAAAAATACCGCCATAATCGGCTTTTTGAACAACACTAAGGCATCTAACCCAAGCTTGCTCATCCAACTGGTGGTAATAGCCTGCTTATTTACCGCCATTTTTGGTAATGTCAGGGAATACATCGCGAGCAGCAACGAGCAACTTCCCGCCACATACAGCTGCATACTGCTCAACTCAAATTTCAGTAAACTAATACTCCACATCGCCGCAATAAACCCTACGGTACCAAAGACACGAATTGGCGGGAAATTGGCAACAGAGTCTAGCTGATACTGACTTAGCGATGAGTAGCTAATGGTGTTCGACAGGGCGATAGTCGGCATAAATGCCATCGCATTGATTAACATTGCCCAGAACATCACTGAAGGATCCGCCACCGTCGCAGCGTAAAACAACGAACCGGCACAAATAATATGGCAAAGCATATACAGGCGGTTTGCAGGAATATATTTATCCGCAATGATGCCGATTAATCCGGGCATCAAAATAGCGGCAATCCCTTTCGAACTGTACACCATACCGACTTCAGCCCCTGAAAAATCCAAGGTTTTCATCATGTAGGCACCCAATGTCACCAGCCAACTTCCCCAAACAAAATATTGCAGAAAAAGCATGACCTTTAAACGAGACTTAATATTCATACTAGACTCCGTTTGGAGTGAATTTGGCGGGTAACATTCTCAGTTCGGCGATAATGCCCCAAAGGAAAACCGCTCCCGCACTGTCTTTCTATTAATTTGATGAAAATCTTAATTTGATAAAAAGCTAGAAGCGCTCAATCACACCCGTTACTAATTTTAAGAAGGTTGCCTTCACTTTTTCTGCCGTTTCAATCACTTCATCATGGCTTAAAGGCTGTTCTAAAATACCGCATGCCATGTTGGTCAAACAGGAAATACCGACTGTTTTAATCTGAGAATGGTGAGCCACCAGCGCTTCAGGTACTGTCGACATCCCCACCGCATCAGCCCCAAGAGTTCTGATCATGCGAATTTCGGCTGGCGTTTCATAAGTTGGACCCGTCCACCATGCGTACACACCTTGGCGCAGAGACACGCCTTGCTCCTTCGCAACATCCAAAATCGTTTGGCGCAGCTCTTTGTTGTAAACTTCGCTGACATCAAGGAAACGTACGCCCAACTCTGGATTATTTGGTCCCATTAATGGGTTATTCGCCGTCAGGTTAATATGATCAGTGATAACCATCAGGTCGCCCGGATTAAAGTTCGTATTCACCGCTCCGCAGGCATTTGTAATGATCAATTTTTCCACACCCAGCGCTTTCATTAAACGCACAGGGAACGTCACTTGATCCAGAGAAAAACCTTCGTAATAGTGGAAACGACCCTTCATCGCCACCACTGTTTTACCTGCAATCGTCCCGATCACTAACTCGTTCGCGTGACCTACCGCTTCAGACTTCGCAAAATGTGGCACTTCGCTATAAGGAATATGCACCGCATTTTCTAACGTATCAGCAAATGGGCCTAATCCAGACCCTAAAATGATCCCAACAGTGGGCTTCATATCCGTACGAGATTGGATAAAACTTAAGCTTTCTAAGATATCTTTGGTGTTGTGCATAATGCGCTCCGCAATCAAATCAAATAAAGAAGATGGTTGGGATAATAACGTAATTAGAAAATCTAACAGCGATCTTAATCTCATTTTGAGAAAATGTTGATAAACATGATATCTGTTAAAGTACTCGCCATGTGAATCTGTTAATCTTGAATGATTAGCTTTATAGCTGGATATTCCACTAGCGAAAACAGGAGGGGGAGCCATTGTTACACCGTTTATTGAACGAATTTCGCACATCCAAAAATTCCAAAACGCAAAAACTCAAAACGCTGTATAGGCTGATCCTTAACCACGGACCAATCCGGGCGGAAGCGCTAACCTCCCTCGCGAATATGAAACCCGCGACCTGTGCTAGGCTCCTCGATGAACTGAGTAAGTGCCAATTACTCTCTACTTCGGAACTTGGGGAATCAACAGGAGGACGCAAACCCATTTTGTACAGTGTCAATCCGGCTGATGGCTACTTAATTGGCATTGAGATGAGTGATATCTACTCTACGATTGTTCTGCAAAATCTGAAGTTAGACATTCTTGGCAAAGTCAAAATCAAGTATGAGCACCTCGAAACCGCCGAAAACATGCTTGACCATCTATTGGACAACGTGGACGACCTACTTGCTGAGCATCAGTTAGATACTCAAAAAATACTGGGTATCGGCATTGCCATCGACCATATTTTAGAACGCGATAAAGTACCTTACTCTGACTACAGCGCACGAATTCAGGCGCTATATCAGTATATTACCCAGCGTGTTCCCTGCTTTGTTCTGTTAGGAAGTGGTATCAGCTTCGCGGCCTTTGCGGAGTACCGTTTACGCTACGCTTCTGACAGCCAGCGGTTCTTACTCACCACTTGTGACACCGACATTCGTAGCTCAACCATTATCAACAACCAATATGCCCCAACGCCAATAAGCACCGCCCAAGCTTTTGGACACACAACTATCGACATCAACGGTCAGCGTTGTGAATGCGGCTCATTTGGCTGTTTAAAGCAGTACAGTTCCTTACACGCCATTAAATCTCGCGTGATTCAGCATTTAAGACTTGGCAAACCCTCGGTCATTAACCAACTCGTCAAATCCGAAGATGAAATTAACTATCACACTATTTTTCAGGCGCTTGCCCAGAATGATGAGGTGTGCCTTAAGGCCTTAGAAGAAGCCGCTTATTACTACGGTATCGCGATTGCCAACGCGGTATTAATTACCCAAGCGGATGTGGTGGTTTGTGGGGGAACCCTCACGCCAAAAAACCATTTCTTTGAGATGACCAAAAAATCTATTGAGCAAAAACTCTCGATTTTCCCGCATATCAAACCGCGCATTTACCCAGCTAATGATTCTTATGAAATCGTCGCCCAAGGTGCAGGCGGAATGGTGATGGAAAGTTATCTCTCTGAATAACAATGGATAAAAATAAAAAATGCCCCAACCTGTGGGGCATTTTCATTATAAATCACCGCTGACTATTTTAATCTTAGTCATTACCAAACAGGTCACGGGTATAGACTTTGTCCGCCACATCATCCAGTTCAGGCACCATACGGTTTGCCAGAATAATGTCGCTTTCTGCTTTGAACGTTTCTAAGTCACGGATAACTTTCGAGCGGAAGAATTCATCTTCTTTGAGTACTGGTTCGTAAACCACCACTTCAATCCCTTTCGCTTTGATACGCTTCATCACACCTTGTACGGCAGAAGCACGGAAGTTATCAGAGCCCGCTTTCATCACTAAACGATAGACACCCACTTTACGCGGTGCTTTAGCAATAATCGCATCGGAGATAAAGTCTTTACGCGTGCGGTTAGATTCCACGATAGCGTTAATCAGGTTATTTGGCACATCGTCGTAGTTCGCCAGTAACTGCTTGGTGTCTTTCGGTAAGCAGTAGCCGCCATAACCGAATGATGGGTTATTGTAGTGGCTGCCGATACGCGGGTCTAAAGAGACGCCTTCAATGATTTGACGCGCATTTAAGCCACGGCTTTCTGCATAAGTGTCTAATTCGTTGAAGTACGCCACACGCATGGCTAAGAAGGTGTTGGCGAATAATTTAACCGCTTCGGCTTCGGTACCGTCAGTAAACAGCACCGGCACATCTTTTTTAATCGCGCCTTCTAACAGCAAATCAGCGAAAATTTGTGCACGCTCAGAGCGCTCACCCACCACGATACGGGATGGGTATAGGTTATCCCACAGTGCGCGACCTTCACGTAAGAATTCTGGGGAGAAAATCACGTTGGTGTAGCCAAACTCTTCACGCAGACGTTCCGTAAAGCCCACTGGAATAGTGGATTTCACGATAATGGTTGCGTCTGGGTTCAGTTTGTTCACATCGTGAATAACGGATTCCACGGAATTGGTGTTGAAGTAGTTCGTTTTTGGGTCGTAGTCTGTCGGGGTCGCCACAATCACGTATTGTGCACCCGTATAGGCTTCGACTTTATCTTCGGTTGCACGGAAATTGAGTTGTTTTTCCGTTAGAAACTGTTCGATTTCGGTATCGATAATCGGAGATTGCTTATTGTTAAGCATCGCCACTTTTTCAGGGATGATATCGACCGCCACCACTTCGTGGTGCTGGGACAGTAACATGGCGTTAGACAGACCGACGTAGCCGGTACCTGCGATTGCTATTTTCAAACTTGCCTCTCAAATCCTTCTGCGGATATTTCAGGTGGTAAACTATATTGATGGTAAATAGTATTGATGACCGATATTAACGGTGATAATACGACTTGTACCAATCAACAAACGCCTGAACACCCTGTTCAATAGAAACTTGTGGGCGATAGCCGGTGACGTTAAATAGGTCTTCGGTGTCTGCCCATGTCGTGTAAACATCTCCCGCTTGCATCGGTAAGAAGTTCTTAATGGCTTCTTTTCCTAACGCATTTTCCAATGCAGAAATAAAATCAATCAGCTTCACAGGCTGCCCATTACCAATATTATAAATGCGGTAAGGTGCGCTGCTTTGCGCTGGCGAATCAGAACGATTTTGCGGGTCTGCTTGCGGGATTATATCTGAAACGCGAATAACACCTTCGACAATATCATCAATGAAAGTGAAATCACGGCTCAGATCGCCGTTATTATAAACATCGATAGGTTCACCCGCTAAGATAGCTTTGGTGAATTTAAACAGCGCCATATCAGGGCGTCCCCACGGACCATACACGGTGAAAAAGCGTAAGCCTGTCGTCGGCAGCTGATAAAGATGTGAATAAGAGTGTGCCATTAGCTCATTGGCTTTTTTGGTCGCGGCATATAACGAAATAGGGTGATCGGTGGACATGTCGGTAGTGAATGGCATTTTATCGGTCACGCCATACACTGAACTCGAAGAGGCATACACCAAGTGTTTCACTTTCGCTTGGCGGCAACCTTCTAAAATCGCTAAATGCCCATTCAAGTTACTGTCAGCATAGGCAAATGGGTTTTGTAATGAGTAACGCACTCCTGCCTGTGCGGCAAGATGGATAACGCGGTCAAAATTCTCTTGAGTACACAACACCAGCACTTTTTCGCGGTCAGTGATATCAAGATGAATAAACCGGAACTGCGGATATTGTTCAAGAATATGCAGTCGAGACTGTTTCAATCCCTGATCATAATAGGCATTCATATTATCGATACCGATAACTTCATGCCCACTTTCTAGCAGTCTTTGACACAATCTAAAACCAATAAACCCGGCACTTCCCGTGACCAAATATTTTATATTCGTTATCTTCTTACGTTATTAAATGATGGTTTATCAACATTCTAGCACTAATTAGAGATAAACTACTTGGTCTCATCTTTATTGGCGACACCGAGCACATGATAAACATAGTGGCGATAACCATCGAGTAACTGCTTATCTTCACAGTCATTCAGTTTACCGTCGCATAAATGGCGCATCTTAATATTCGCTTCATAGAACGGCGAAACTTTCAAATTTGCGCGTTCCAATAACATTCCACCAAGGAATGAAATGTCCGTTAACTCACCTGTTTTAATTGCGGTACCCGCTTTGAGATTATCTCTTAGGGTAAACTGTGTCGCATAAGCAGGAGACGATAATGTGGACTTATATTTGTCTAAACTGATCCCCGGTTGATGGTCACCAAAATAGAGGAACATCAGTGGACGCTGGCGCGTTTCCATAAACGAAACGAAATCACGAATGGCCGCATCAGAATGGACGATTTTTTCCATATAATGGCTAAATTCGCCTGCGGAATCTTTATTATCTAGCTTATCTTTAATTCCATAGTCATCACTGTGACCTTCTTTATAAGGTCCGTGTTCATACATGGTTAATGCAAAAATAAAGACGGGCTTGTCCGTTTCTGTTGCCAAAATTTCTTTCACGTACTTCAGCATATCTTCCGTGCTGATCGTCCATAAATTATCTTGCAACTTGCCTGGATAACCTAACTCTTGAGGCTGAATGATACGGTCAACGCCCATCGTTTCATAAGCGTGACCAGAATGATAAGCCCCTTTATTAAATGGCGTCAGGACAACCGTGTAATAACCGTTGGCTTTCATCTCTTTAAATAAGCTGTTATTTAAATGGTCGACCACAAAATAGAACACACCGCTTTTTTGTGCCCCGAAATCATCGCTATTTAACCCCGTTAATGCAGAAAACTCAGATAACCATGTTCCACCACCGAAGGTTTGTACACGCATCGGACTATGTGCAATCATATTGGCATCTTGCTGGAACATAAATAACTCTGGCAGTTTCGTTCCCGCAGGTAAATCATAAACTTTAGGGTCAACTGTGGATTCTTGTAATAACAGCAGAATGTCAGGCTTTTCGGTTTGTTCATTCTTCGCCAAAGAAACATTCGCCGCTTTTTGTTCAAAATAGCTCGCATCACCCACAAAATGCGGTGATTTGTATTTCGCATTCTGTGCAGACATCACCAAGTTAGTCACTGTACCACGACCTTTCGGCAGCGTTTGTGACCATTTATCAAAGTAATGCGTACTTGCCCAATCCGCCCCAAAGTAACCCACGATAACCATGAGCACACTAACCACACGTGATATCTTGCGTTTACATGGTGTCGATAAGCGCCAACTGATCACACCGTTGATGATAAGCAGAATAAATAACGCAAGTACCGCCACGCCCGCCAACCAATAGTGACCTAATGTCCCTAAGTTGGAGGTATCCGTCATCAAATTAATATCAGTGAAGAAAAGTTGCTCTTTATAATAGTGAACTTTTAACTGATTAAAGATTTTGATGATAATAAACAGGGTACTCGTAATAATTGCAGAGAAAACCAAACGAGCAGTGACTGTAAATAAAACACCGAATATGACAGCATAAACACAAATGGAAATCAGACCAGGATAGATAACTCCACTTTTTTCAAAGACTAAAAACAGCGAGCCAATAAAAATCAGCGCCAGATAAATACTCGCAATTAGTTTTTTATTCATTTGACTTCCACAATTCACAAAAAGGTATCGAGGTTAATAAAACTGCCAGCATTATAATGGCGGAAACCCTACAATTTATTCAACAAAAATGCCTTTGTCTCGTAAATAATGCCCATCTTCTTTACGACGAGTAAAGCCGCTTTTATCAAAGAATTCGAGAATTTGAATCGCAAGTTTGCGACCAATACCCAATTCATTACGAAAATCAGCGGCAAAAATCACCTCGTGCTCAGCACAATGACGCAAAATAATTTGGGCAAATTGGCGGATCTGTTCGCTGCTATAATACCTATCGCGCACAATCGCTACGATCATCCCCATTTGTGCAGCTTTTTTCAGTATACGGCGAATAGTATCTTCATCGTGACCTGTTTCTACGGCAATATCGCGTACCCAACGAGCTTCAGGATGCGAGAACAGCCCTTCCACTTGTTGCCAAATACCTTGCTGCTTGGCATCAAACACTAACCCATGCTGCGGCATATGCAACCAGCCACGAGTCTGCTTAATCACCCCCTCGGCAATCAAATCATTAATCAATTTGAATACCAAGGTTTCATCCATCGTGGGTAGCGCCATCCGTTTCAATCGCGCTTTACCCACACCAATCTGGTCACTATGAACTTCATTGAAGTTTTCGAGGGATTGAATCAATTTATCCTTGGCAACCTGCGCCTTAAACGCAGAAAGTACGACATCGCCGACACGGACGATATCAACTTGTTCCAGTAAGGAATCTAATGCCAACTGAGTTAACTGACGCGACCAACCGTAACTGTTTAAGTCTAGCTCACCGCTGGGTAACTGTAGGTTAAGCTGCGCCAGCTCATCATCCGTTGCACATAAACGGGATAGCCAATCGAGAAACTCAGGTTGTCTCTTACCACGACGCGGAGAGACTAAGCGAATAACACGCGCACCAGCCAAGGTGTGTCGCGCACTAATATCGCGAATAATTAATCGGTCATTATCCACCAGCCACAGTGGCGTATCTAAAATCAGCTCGGCCAACATCGGAGTTTCGCCTGATTCCGTCAGCAAAGAGACCCGCCCTGTAATGTGACTTGCACCGTGGTAAAGATGCACGGGTTGCCAATGCTTGAGTGGCGCATCGCAGGTCAACTCCACTATCACTCGAGAAGCGATAAAAGCAGGTTGCTCCGCCAGCAGCCAATCACCGCGGGTTATCGATTCTTTATCGATGTTCCCCGTTAAATTCAGCGCAACGCGATCCCCTGCTTGAGCAAACTCAGCCACTTGGTTTTGGCGATGAATCCCACGAATACGGACTGGAGTATCCGCCCCCGTCACCCATAAGGATTCACCCACATTCACTTTACCCGCTAGCGCCGTTCCTGTGACTACAATCCCCGCCCCTTTCACATGGAAAATACGGTCGATGGCTAAACGGAAACGCTGTTGCAGGTTAGTAGAAGAATTGTGTTGTTGGTGCAGTTGCTGTAAGTATTGACGCAATGCATCAATGCCCAGCCCTGTACTTGCTGAAGTAATAAATAGTGGCGCATTCAACCAGCCTTGGCGACGCAGTTCCGCGTGAACCTGCTGAGTGACCTCTGCCACTCTCAACTCATCAACACGGTCGGCTTTGGTTAAAATCACCGAGACATCTTGGCAACCCGCAAGTCGTAAAATCGACAAATGCTCAAGGGTTTGCGCCATTATTCCATCGTCGCACGCCACCACCAGTAGGGCATGATTAATCCCACCGATCCCCGCCAACATGTTCGCGAGAAATTTTTCATGTCCGGGAACATCAATAAAACCGATTGAGCTACCGTCAGATTGCGGCCAATACGCATAGCCAAGGTCGATGGTCATTCCGCGTTTCTTCTCTTCTGGAAGATGCGCGGTGTTCACGCCTGTCAGCGCTTGAATTAACGATGTTTTACCATGGTCAACATGACCGGCTGTCGCAAAAATCATGACAATAACGCCTGCACTAACTCGTGTTCATCCTCAAGACAACGTAGGTCTAGCCACAATTTGCCCTCTTTTAAACGTCCGATCACAGGCTGAGGTAATTGACGCCAACGGTTGGCAAGACGCTCTAAATTACCGCCTTTGCCATCAAGAGGCGCGAATGTAATCGCATAGCTGGGTAATCGGTCAACAGGAAGAGAACCGCTACCGATTTGCGATAAGCAAGGCTCAGCTTCGACAAAGAAACGATCCCCATAATAGGCTTGCAGCTTCACGAGGATATTCTCGGCACTCTGCCTAATTTCTTCTTGGGAACGAGTTAACCAACGTAATGTTGGCAGTTCAGTGGTGAGTTTTTCTGGGGTTAGATAGAGTTTTAGCGTCGCTTCTAACGCAGCTAGCACCATTTTATCCACGCGAAGGGCGCGTTTTAAGGGGTGTTTTTGAATAGCATCAATCCATTTTTTCTTACCAAGAATGATCCCCGCTTGAGGTCCTCCCAGTAATTTGTCTCCTGAAATAGAGACCAAATCAATGCCTTGAGATAAATACGCTTGTGGCATCGGCTCCGCAGGTAATCCGTAGGCGGTCATATCAATCATCGAGCCACTGCCTAAATCAATTGCCGTTGGTAATTGGTATTTTTGCCCCAATACGGCCAGCTCTTCCCCTTCAACTTCTGCGGTAAAGCCTTCAATACTGTAGTTACTGGTATGCACCTTCATTAACAACCCAGTTTGGTCATTAATGGCATTTTCATAATCCCGTAAATGGGTTCGGTTCGTGGTACCCACTTCAACCAATTTACAGCCTGCCTGAGCCATCACATCGGGGACGCGGAATGCGCCCCCAATTTCCACCAGCTCACCGCGAGAGACAATCACCTCCCGCTGCGGGGCAACGGTGGCTAATAACAGTAAAACCGCCGCCGCATTGTTATTCACAATACAGGCATCTTCTGCCCCTGTTAGTTGGCACAGTAAGTCAGCAATAGCACGGTCACGATGCCCTCGCGTTGCACCATCAAGAGAATATTCTAACGTGACTGGCGAGCTCATCACTTGCGAGACCGCATGGATGGCGGTGTTGGACATCACCGCACGTCCTAGATTGGTGTGCAACACAGTTCCCGTCAAATTAAAGACGTTTTTCAGCGCACTGTGTTGCAATTTATGATGGCGAACAGAAAGTTCTGCTAACCAATCACCGTGCCAATCCGGTAAGCATCCGTCTTGTGCGATAGATGCTCGCGCTTGTTCCTGCATTTCACGAAGACATTCCGTAACCCAATGCAGACCCGATTTCTCTACCAACACCTGCGCTTCATCGAATTGCAAAAGCTTATCGATGGCAGGTAATTGGCGGTATAGCGCGACATTTGATTCATCCATAGTCACTCTTCTCTTTCTTACTGTGCAGCTAACAGATTATTTTTCGCCAGGGAATAAGAACGGGTTAATGCTGCTACGAGCAAAGCCTTCTTCTTCCATACGTGCGTCTAAAATGATCGAAGCTAAATCATCCGCTACCGCTTCCACTTTGGCTTCTTTCTCTTGGTATAAGACTTTCAGATAGCTACCACAGTCACCGCAACTTTCCGCTTTCACTGCCGCATTTTCATCATCCAGTGACCAGTAATTCAGGTCGCGAGTTTGTTCGCAGTTACTGCATTTCACACGAACCATGTGCCACTCTGTTTCACACAGTGTGCAGTGCAAATAACGTAAGCCTTGGCTAGTCCCAATTTGTACAATGCTAGAAACAGGCATGCTGTTGCACACTGGGCAGTAATGACGGTGATCTCCGTGTTCTGCGCGAGCTTTACCTGGAATATTGGCCGCCATTTGTGCCCAATAGACAGACAATGCCGCCCAAATGAACATAGATTTATCCGCAGGGACTTTTTCAAACTGTTCGTTTAACAGCGCAGTTGCCATCTCTTCGAGTTCAGCTTCTGATGCTTTTTCTAAGTTTTCCAAGGCAGTACGGACAGAATCTGGCACGATCGGCATCAATTCGGCGATGATTGAACGTAATAATTTGTGCCAGTGATCCGTGCGTGGGAATGTTTTTGCATCTAATGGTGCAGTATTCGTTGCCATTGAACGCGCTAAAACCGCTTCCATATCCATCTCTAATGGATTGTCATGTTGCGCATTATTTTGTGCCGTTGCCACTTCCGCAGCGAAGTTCAGATAATCTGCAAAAGGATGTTCACCAACGCCTAACTCTTTTAATCTTTCTGCACGACGTTGATAAAGGCTTTTTAAATTCGGGAATAAAACAGGCGGAATAAAGCCGATGCCTTTCTCTTTTAATCTCTCTTGACCTAATTCTTCTTTCGGGACGATACGAATACCCATTGCTCTCTCTCTTTTATATTTTTTATAACAACTTACTCCGAGAAATTGCCTATTCGCATTTCCCCGCAAGCCTCTAAGAAAATATTCGATTAACCAGCAAGTCTTGCCGTTTTACCCGTCAGGATAAAACAAAAGTCGCTGATAGGCTACTCTAGCCCTCCGAATATTCACCGTTGTTAACCCTGGTTTGTATGTGGAAATAACAAATTGGTATTAGGACATTTTTATTTGATATAACTACTGTTATTTCCATGATGTTAATCCAATTCGCACCTATAATGGTGAGCTCTCTATCCGTATAAAGGGTAATAATATGACGGCATTATTTCACTTCGAAGCGAAGTCTCACACACCCTTCTTTTTATTGCTTGCCTTTATTGGCGGATTTGTCGATGCCTGCTCATTTGTCATCTTTGAGGTATTTACTGGCCATCTAACGGGAAATAGCATTTTAAGTATGATTTACCTCGCCAAAATGAATATTGGCATGTTACTACTCTCTGCAATTTCCATATTAGGATTTTTTGCAGGAACATTTTTGGGTTCTTGGATCAGACTCAAGCATAGCGCAATTGTGTTATATCGCTTTGTTCTAGGTCTGGTATTTTTAATATTTAGTGGTGTCTTCACTATTTATTTTTTCATCCAGTCTTTGTATTCACCTGATTTAGCCATTTTGCTGATCAGCTTATCGATGGGCATTCAAAATGGTTATTTTAATAAGGCGGGAACCGTTGGGATCCATTCCACCTATGTTACTGGCATGACTACATCCTGCATTAATGCCTTTTTGAAAAATGTACCTGGGGACAGTAGCAAAAAAGTTTTACTCTTGGCGGTACTCTCTTTTATTACGGGGGGATTAGCTGGCGGGATTTTATCGGTAAATTACCAGTATGTCGGGTTTTCTGCCGTATTAATTCTCTTAGGATGTGCGCTGATTTACAGCTTCACAATCCGTGATTAATTGCCTCAAACTTCGCTATAAAAAAAGCCCACAATCAATGTTGTGGGCTTGATTCATCGAGACAAAAACGCTTAGTTTTTCTCTTGCTGCTCTTGTTGCTGTTTTTCTTTAGCAACTAGCTCGCGGTACCAACGTGGGTGGTGCTTTCTCGCCCAACCACGTGTCACCCAGCCTTCAACCATCGCACGCACAGAGCCTTTGACCCAAATTGCCGCATACGCATGCACAACAATCATCAGGATCAAGCCAATGGCTGACAGCGAGTGAATAAGAATCGCTGCACGGTACACTGGAATTGGGAAATAGTCCGCAAAGAACGGGCGCCACATAATCACACCAGTGACAACCAATGCCAGTAAGCAGATAGTGACCACCCAATACACCCCTTTCTGACCGAGGTTATATTGGCCTACGTCACCAGCTTCTTCGTTTTTCAGTACCTTACCGATATTTTTCCCCCACTTGATATCTTCTTTATTAATGAAGTTATGGTGGAAATAACGGAAAAACATGAAGACGAACAGCAAGAACATCGCCGTACCCACGAATGGATGCAGAATTCGAGACAGTTGTGGCGTGCCTAAAATGTTCATAAACCAGTTCAGCGATGGGAAGAAAAAGCCCAGTCCGCTGATAGCTGTGAACAAGAAGCAAATCACAACCGCCCAGTGATTGATCCTTTCAATCGGTTTGTGGCGAATAATTTTGTCGTTATCATCTGGCATCATTTCTGATCCTCCCCTTCTTTTGATTTCGAAGTGTCAGACGACATTGCGTTATGCAAATCTTCTAGAGCCTCTTCTTCATCTTTCTTGGAGACGCGGTTTGGACCAATTCCCACATAGTGGAAAATTGCCGCCGCAAATGTTGCCGCAAAACCAACCGCAGCAATCGGCTTCCAGATACCTTTCCAGAAGGTAACTGTTGGGCTGATGGTCGGGTTTTCTGGTAATCCGTGATACAACTGCGGCTTATCCGCATGGTGCAATACGTACATAACGTGCGTACCGCCCACACCTTGTGGATCGTATAAGCCTGCGTTTGCATAACCACGAGTTTTCAGCTCTTCAACACGTTCGCCAGCCATGCCAATCATGTCTTCCTTGCTACCAAAATGGATAGCGCCAGTTGGACATGTTTTCACACACGCAGGCTCTTGACCGACTTCAACACGGTCAACACACAGCGTACATTTGTATGCGCGGTTGTCTTCTTTGTTGATACGTGGCACGTTGAACGGGCAACCCGCGATACAGTAACCACAGCCGATACAGTGTTCAGATTGGAAATCCACGATACCGTTTTTGTACTGAACGATTGCGCCTTCTGATGGGCATGCCTTCAGGCAGCCCGGATCAGCACAGTGCATACAGCCATCTTTACGGATCAGCCATTCAAATTTATCGTTCTCTTCCACTTCAGAGAAGCGCATTACTGTCCATGACTTAGCGGTTAAATCCGTTGGGTTGTCATACACCCCAACGTTTGTTCCGATTTTGTCGCGGATATCGTTCCATTCGGAACACGCAACCTGACACGCTTTACAGCCGATACAGGTTGTGACGTCAATCAGCTTTGCAACTTCTTCCTTATAGTCCCGCACCTGAGGTGCGGGCGTCAGGGAATTGGTGGCCGAGCGACGAATAATGTCCTGAGATTGCATTGACATAATTTATCTCCTTACACCTTTTCCACGTTGACAAGGAATGATTTAAATTCCGGCGTCTGAGTATTCGCATCACCCACATATGGCGTTAATGTGTTGGTGATAAAGCCCTTCACTGCAACACCTTCAAAGCCCCAGTGAATTGGAATACCGATGGTATCGATGTCTTTTCCATCCACTTGCAGGGTTTTAATGCGTTTAGTGACCACGGCTTTCGCTTTGATGTAACCACGTTTAGAACTGACCTTAACCGTATCGCCTTGCTCGATGCCTTTTTCTTTCGCTAAACGTTCACCAATTTCAATGAACTGTTGAGGTTGGATAATGGCATTTAACAGCGCATGCTTCGTCCAATAGTGGAAGTGCTCAGTTAAGCGGTAAGTGGTACCCACGTATGGGAACTCAGTCGCTTTACCCATTTGCGCCCAGTCGTCTTTAAACACACGAGCAGCAGGGTTTGACACCACATTTGGATGCAGCGGGTTAGTATCCAGCGGCGTTTCGATTGGTTCGTAATGCTCTGGGAATGGACCTTCAGCCATCTTATCCAGCGCAAATAAACGACCCATACCTTCAGGCTGCATGATAAATGGACCGACACCGCTTCCTGGCGCTGCTGTGCTGTAGTCTGGAATATCCATACCTACCCACTTGCTACCATTCCACTCAAGGATTTGGCGCTTCGGATCCCATGGTTTACCCATTGGGTCAGCCGATGCACGGTTATAAATCACGCGGCGGTTCAGTGGCCATGCCCATGCCCAACCTAATGTGTTACCCAGACCCGTTGGGTCGGAGTTATCACGGTTAGCCATTTGGTTACCTTTCGGAGTCCAGCTACCAGAGAAGATCCAGCAACCGCTTGCCGTCGTACCGTCATCACGTAATTGAGCAAACGAGCTAAGCAGTTCGCCTTTTTTCACAATCACGTTGCCGTCAGCATCTTTCAGGTCTTCTAATGCGTAACCGTTGCTTTCTTGAGCCACTTCTTCCGGCGTTGGATTATCGCGGTCGAGGTAATCCCAAGTCATGCTCAGAACCTGTTCAGGTGCTGCGCCGCCTTCAGTTTCATACATTTGACGCAGGCGATGGTAGATACCTGACAGGATTTCACCATCACTGATAGCTTCACCTGGGGCGTCTGCACCTTTCCAGTGCCACTGTAACCAACGTGCTGAGTTAACAATTGAACCGTTTTCTTCAGCGAAACAGCAAGATGGCAGACGGAACACGGTGGTTTGAATCTCTTCCGGTTTCACATCGTTCATTTCGCCGTGATTTTGCCAGAAGTTTGCAGTTTCTGTGTTCAGCGGGTCGATAGTAATTAAGAACTTCAGCTTAGAAAGCGATTTCGAGACTTTGTTCTTGTTCGGGAATGAGGCTAATGGGTTAAAGCCTTGGCAGATATAGCCGTTAACTTCGCCCTTATCCATCATTTCAAAATAACGTAGAACGTCGTAGCCCTGATCCCACTTAGGTAACAGGTCGAAGCCCCAGTTATTCTCTTTCTGCGCTTTATCGCCATAGAAAGTTTTCATTAAACTGACGAAGAATTTAGGGTAGTTGCCCCAATAGTTCACCTGACCAGCAACGGTCGCTTTTGGTGTATTCGCCGCTAAATAGCTTTCTAAGGTTGTTTGTTTTTCTGATGGTAATGTCAGGTAACCCGGTAAGCTCTGAGATAACAGACCTAAGTCTGTCAGACCTTGGATGTTGGAGTGTCCACGCAGTGCGTTCACACCACCACCTAACATACCCATGTTACCAAGCAGTAACTGGATCATCGCCATGGTACGAATGTTCTGCGCACCAACGGTATGTTGAGTCCAACCCAGCGCATATAAGAAGGACGCTGTTTTGTCTTTCGCGCTAGTTTCTGCAATGTATTCACAGACTTGCAAGAAGTCTTTGATTGGCGTACCACAGATGTTGTTAACCACTTCTGGGGTATAACGGCTCACGTGCTCTTTCAATAGGTTCAGAACACAACGTGGGTTTTTCAGAGTCGGATCGCGCAGCGCTAAGCCGTTCTCATCCATCTCGTAGTTCCACGTGGTTTTGTCATATTGACGTTTTTCTGCATCGTAACCGGTGAACAGACCGTCATCAAAACCGAAGTCTTCACGAATAACTAAGCTGGCGTTGGTGTACGCCTCAACGTATTCACGTTGAATTTTTTCGTTATCCAGCAAGTATTTGATAACACCTGACAGGAAGGCAATATCGGTACCTGAACGGATAGGCGTGTAAAAATCCGCCACAGCCGCAGTACGGGTAAAGCGTGGATCGATAACGATTAATTTTGCTTTGTTGTGGATTTTCGCTTCCATCGCCCAGCGGAAACCGACTGGATGCGCTTCTGCCGCATTACCGCCCATAACGACGATCAGGTTTGCGTTTTTAATGTCAACCCAGTGGTTGGTCATCGCACCGCGACCAAATGTTGGAGCAAGACTTGCTACCGTTGGTCCGTGTCAGACACGCGCTTGGTTATCCACGGCAAGCATGCCGAGGGCGCGACTAAATTTTTGGGTTACAAAACCTGTTTCGTTACTTGCCGCTGATGCACACAGCATACCGGTGGTTAACCAACGGTTGACCGTTACACCATCTTTATTCTGTTTAATGAAGTTTGCATCACGGTCTTCTTTCATTAACTTGGCGATGCGGTCAAACGCGTCGTTCCAAGTGATGCGTTTCCATTCATTAGTGCCTGGTTCGCGAACTTCTGGATACTTGAGTCGACTCTCACTGTGGATAAAGTCGATTAATCCTGCACCTTTAGGACAAAGTGCACCACGGTTTACCGGATGATCCGGGTCCCCTTCGATATGAAAAATGCTTTCTTTCGCATTCTTCGCGCCATCACCTAGGCTGTACATTAACAGCCCACAGCCGACAGAACAGTAGGTACAGGTATTTCGAGTCTCTTTTGCACGCAGTAGTTTATACTGGCGTGTAGAGGCTAATGCAGTTGCTGGAGCAAAACCCAGCGCTGCTGCCGTTGTACCTGCCATACCGCCAGCGCAGATCTTAAAGAACTGCCTTCTGCTGACTTGCATGGGGGATCTCCTCATATACATTGCTCATGTTTACCTAACTTCGTCACAAAATTTGAGGTAAACTGTTCTTATTCAACGTCTTCCTTACGTATTCAGGTTCATTGCCTGATCAATGGTGTAAATTCTTTTTACCCATATCGAATATTATGTATCATTAGTGATAGGAATTCATCTAATGTATGAAACAAATACTACAAATAACCCCAAATTATCTAAAATGATCGGTGTTCAATCCACAATCGTGCAACAAAAAAATAACCTCGGTTCACTGGTTAATGATTTCGTTGCGGAGGAAGTCCCTGTCGCTCTCGTTTATAACGGGATATCTCATGTGGTAATGATGGCGACACCCAAAGATCTGGAAGATTTTGCTGTCGGATTTTCATTATCAGAAGGGATAATACAATCCCGTGATGAAATTCGCGGAATTGATATTGCGCAAGGTTGTCACCGAGGCATTGAAGTTCATATTGAGTTATCAAGCCGCCGTTTTATGGCGCTCAAAGAGCGTCGTCGTAATCTGACTGGGCGAACTGGCTGCGGTATTTGTGGTACAGAACAGCTCGATGAGATATTTAAGCCTATCACTCCGCTGCCATTCACTCAAACATTCTCATTATCTTATCTCGATAACGCTCTACAAGAATTGAAGACAGTTCAAGAAATTGGCGCATTAACCGGTTGTACTCATGCGGCTGCGTGGATCTCTCCTGAAGGTCGCTTAGTGGGCGGATGTGAAGATGTGGGGCGCCATGTTGCGCTAGACAAGCTACTGGGAATGAAAAGCCGTTCTGATTGGCAGCAAGGCGCTATTTTAGTGTCTAGTCGCGCAAGTTATGAAATGGTACAAAAAGCCGCAAGCTGCGGTGCGGAAATTCTATTTGCGGTTTCAGCCGCAACATCATTGGCGATTGAAGTCGCCGAAAAAGCCAATTTAACGCTGGTCGGTTTCTGCCGCCAAGGTAAAGCCACCGTGTTTACCCATCCGAGCCGGGTGATAGACTAACCAGTATTCACTCACCGCCTAAATGAATTTACATGCAATGTCTGTGGGCTAGAACCATTTTCCCGATGTCAGGAAAATGGTTTTTTATTTATCTTAATCACTTACCAATACAGAAACTCGAGAAAATACGCCCTAACAAATCATCGGAGGTAAACTCACCGGTGATTTCGCTCAGTTCTTGCTGAGCTAAGCGTAACTCTTCAGCCAGCAGCTCACCGGAGCGAGCGTTCACTAACTGGTCATAGCCTTGTGCAAGGTGGGTTGCGGCATTGTTCAATGCTTGTAAGTGGCGACGACGGGCAAGGAAACCACCTTCTGTATTACTATTGAAGCCCATGGTTTCTTTGAGGTGATCACGCAGCAAATCGATGCCTTTTTCTTCACGAGCAGATAAACGGATCAGTGGGTAACGGGCATCAGCAACAAATTCTACAGATTCCCCTGTTTTATCTGCTTTATTACGAATAACCGTGACTGGTAATGTTTCTGGCAAGCGAGCCATAAATTCAGGCCAAATCTCTTGTGGCTCAGTGGCATCCGTCGTGGTGCTATCTACCATAAATAGAACACGGTCGGCTTGTTCAATCTCTTTCCATGCGCGTTCAATACCAATACGTTCAACTTCATCGCTAGCTTCACGTAAACCGGCGGTATCAATAATATGCAGCGGCATACCATCAATATGAATGTGTTCACGTAGGACGTCACGGGTAGTCCCCGCAATATCCGTCACAATCGCCGCTTCACGCCCCGCTAACGCATTCAATAAGCTAGATTTACCCGCATTTGGACGACCTGCAATCACCACTTTCATGCCTTCGCGCAGCAAACTCCCTTGACGAGCTTGTGAGCGAACATCTTCTAAGTCCGTCACCACTTCGTTTAATTTGGCTTCAATTTTACCGTCAGATAGGAAGTCAATTTCTTCATCCGGAAAATCAATCGCCGCTTCCACATAGATGCGCAAGTGAGTAAGCGCTTCCACTAACTGGTGGATGTGGGATGAAAAAGCCCCTTGTAAAGAGTTCATCGCGGAGCGTGCCGCTTGTTCTGAACTCGCATCAATCAGGTCGGCAATTGCTTCGGCTTGCGCCAAATCGAGTTTGTCATTTAAAAATGCACGCTCAGAAAATTCCCCCGGATTGGCAATACGGATATTGGCAATGGTCAGAATTCTTCTGAGTAATAAATCGAGAATAACAGGACCGCCATGCCCTTGTAGTTCAAGAACATCTTCCCCAGTGAAAGAGTTAGGTCCCGGGAAATAAATAGCAATCCCTTGGTCAAGAACAGAGCCATCTGCATCACGAAATGGCAGATAATCGGCATAGCGCGGCTTCGGTAACTTTCCGAGTACTGTTTCAGCAACAAGGGCTGCTTGCGGGCCGGATACACGTAAAATTCCAACCCCACCACGACCGGGAGCGGTTGCCTGTGCGACGATAGTATCGTTGATTTGCATGATGTTTCTCTGTCTATGACTAAAAAAATTGAGGCGACCCTAAATGGATCGCCTCAATGTTACTATAGAATCTGGCTTTGTGAAGCCCTCTAAACTCGATTGGAATTTAGATTATTTCTTCGCTTTCTTATCACGGCTATGTAAGCCACGTTTTTCCAGACCACGGTAAATAACCTGCTGCTGGATAATGGTGACTAAGTTGCTCACGATATAGTACAGAACCAGACCTGATGGGAACCACAAGAAGAACACAGTAAACACGACTGGCATGTAAGTCATGATCTTCTGCTGCATTGGGTCAGTCACGGTAGTTGGTGACATCTTCTGAATAACAAACATCGTCACACCCATCAGCACTGGCAGGATGTAGTACGGGTCTTGTGCAGACAAGTCTTGGATCCAACCAAAGAACGGTGCATGACGCAGTTCAACAGAACCCATCAACATGTAGTACAACGCAAGGAAGATTGGCATTTGAATCAGCAGCGGTAAACAACCACCCAGTGGGTTTACTTTTTCTGATTTGTACAGCGCCATCATTTCTTGGCTCATACGTTGTTTATCGTCACCAATACGCTCACGCATTGCAGCCAGTTTAGGTTGCAGTAAACGCATTTTCGCCATTGAGGTGTACTGCGCTTTCGTCAGCGGGTACATGATACCACGGACGATAAAGGTGATAACGATGATGGCAATACCCCAGTTACCAACGAAACCGTGAATGAATTTCAACAGTTTGAACAGTGGCTGAGAGATAAACCATAACCAACCGTAATCTACGGTTAAGTCTAAATGAGGAGCAACTTCCGCCATTTCTGACTGAATTTCAGGACCAATCCACAGTGTAGAAGAGTAGGTCGCAGCACCATTTGATGCGATGGTCAGAGGTTCACTCTTATAACCAACGATGGCTGATTTCTTATCGAGATCAATGGTGTAGAAAGTGCTTTGCTCAGAAGAAGCTGGGATCCACGCAGTTGCAAAGTATTGTTGCAGCATTGCGACCCAACCACCTTTGGTTGTCAGGCTTAAGTTTTTATCTTCGATGTCACTGAAACTATATTTTTTATAGTTATTTTCATCAGAAGAGTAAGCCGCACCGCGGTAGGTATGTAGAGCAAAGTTACTGCTGCCAGTGTCACGTTGTTCTGGTAAAGCGATGGTTTGCTTTAATTGTCCGAAGAACGCAAGTGTTAAAGGCTGTGCAGTTGGGTTTTGAATGTTGTATTCAACATCAACAGTGTATTTGCCACGCTTCAGAATGTACGTCTTCTGATAAACCACACCGTTATTATCGGTGAAGGACATCGGAATACGTAATTCGTCTTGACCATCTTTTAACTCAAAGCTTGCTGCATCTGAAGTATAAAGAGGGCGTTGACCATTGTTATTCGCTGGGTTGTCTGGACCATGAGGACCGATCAGACCACTTTGAGCCTGATAAACAAAACCTGGTGTGGTTTCCAATAAACGGAATGGGTTTGGTGAATTCAGGGTTGCTGGATAGGCTAACAGGTCAGCCTCATCGATATCACCACCACGAGTATTGATACGAATATCAAGTACGTCGGTTTTAACGGCAATAAGCTTACCTTGTTCACTACCTGTGACCGCTTGACCATCATTGCTTGCACTGCTCGGCATGTCCGTCTTTTGCTGAGAAACTTGAACAGCCTTGGTTTCCTGAGCAACTTTATCGCTCTCCCAAGCCTGCCAAACTAAGAACGACACGAACAACAAAGCGATGAGTAGAAGATTGCGTTGGGAATCCATCGTTATAATTCTCTATTATCATCAGTTTTTCTAGGTGGGACAGGATCATCTCCACCAGCGTGTAAAGGGTGGCATTTTAATACGCGTTTGGCAGTTAACCAACTACCTTTTAGCATACCAAACCTGCGCAATGCCTCAATTCCGTAATTAGAGCATGTGGGATTGAAACGACAACGAGGTCCTAACAACGGACTAATAGCCAGTTGGTAACCTCTGATCAGCATGATCAGGACTTTTGAGCCAAGCGACGGTGACGACGCCATAACTTATCCAATGATTCCGTAATCTGTTGATTGTCGAGATCGGCTACCCCTCTGCGAACCAGAACCACAAAGTCCATTGAAGGCAACTCATGTTGATGCAAACGAAAATATTCACGGGCTAATCGTTTGATACGATTACGCTCATGAGCACGTTTAACATTTTTTTTGGCGATGGTAAGACCGATGCGGGGATGCCCCAGCTCGTTAAGGCGACCAAGGATTGTTATCTCTGGGGAACTCGCCCTCTGCGGCTGCTTGAAGACATTGTCGAAATGCCTGGGAGTTAACAAACGTAACTCCCGGGTAAAAGCGAGCGTAACCACTATAGAGGGCTAGCTTTATTACTTAGATGAAACGGTCAGACGAGCGCGGCCTTTAGCACGACGGCGAGCCAGAACCTGACGACCATTTTTAGTGGCCATACGAGCACGGAAACCGTGTGAACGGTTGCGCTTCAGTACGGACGGTTGAAAAGTGCGTTTCATAACGATTTCTACCTAACTTTAAAATTTATTACTGATTCAGTAAACGCGTTGGCAACCAGTGGAAACTGATTTACACCTGTGCCTCTATCGCAACAATATAGAAAGAGGCAGGATTGTAATAAAACATAGGGGGTCACGTCAATAAAATGACGTAATCAAACCACTTTTTATTTAAACCTGGCTGACCGGTTTGCCGATATGTGCCGTGACAAGCTACGTATGGAACTCATTTATGCTGCCTTTTAGGCAAGTCTAACAGTTTAACTTTCAATCAACTCAAGCGTTTATTGACGTTACCCATAAAACCATGCTGCCTAAATTCATCATAAAAAATGACATTCGCAGTGTACACAGGGAGGAAGATTATACGGACTCCTCCCTAAAGCGCAAGGATCTTAGCGGGATCCGAAAATAT
Organism: Providencia sp. LY12; assembly: GCF_057621555.1. Lineage (NCBI taxonomy): Bacteria > Pseudomonadati > Pseudomonadota > Gammaproteobacteria > Enterobacterales > Morganellaceae > Providencia > Providencia sp. LY12. The sequence continues at coordinate 4,322,260 of NZ_CM172594.1, forward strand.
TTTTTGATCTTGGGAGATTATTTCTATATATAGGCTAAAGTTATCCCCAGACATGTGGAAAATTTGTCGTTGCCCGCGATCACCCAGCAAAATTCTCCCCTACCAGAGCCGCCTTATCACATTTGCCTGTGGATAAAAAGCATAAAAACTGTGTAAAAGAATGGAGATCTTGAGTGAATTTTGCGGTATGATCGCAGGTCTATTTCTGATCAGAGGATCAGGAATATGCTGTGGATAGATATGGTGAGTAAAAGTTAGTCAAACACCTTCTCTGGCCCCCTATTCTCTTAGTGACCACGAAAAGTGACTAATGGAATAGTTGCCAGTAAAAAAATTCTTAACGAAATCCGTAATTCTTGTTTCATTGACCTTGTTAGGGGAGTCCAAC